>NZ_JAERRB010000002.1:0-322898 GCF_016735595.1 Chryseolinea lacunae | reverse complement strand
GGCCTGCAACGTTGCGTGTGTGCAGCGGGCCATTCGAAAGTTTTCCTTTTGGTCTACAAACAAAAATAAGCGATTGCCATTGTGTTCTCAACTTTGCACCGGCCGAAGTTCGGAGAAGTTTTTTTCAGAATTCGCGCCGTGAAAGAAATAGAGAGTTGCCGCGCCTCCTGTGAAATCCATGGAGCCCACTTCCGGGCGCGTGCTTGTGAGCATGTATGAAAACATAGTTTTTTCGGATCGTTTCAAAAAAGGCAATCGCCGTTGGCGTGGTGAAGAGCATTGATTTTGCTGCAGGCGGCACGTTGCGTGTTCTCAAAAGATGATGTAAGCAAATTTCGAACGCCATTTCAAACTGCAAAGCCATTGCAGTGTGGCGCCATAAGCTTGCGGGCAAGAACCTAAACCCCCAACGCTTATGGAGAAATTTGTTCGAAGCGCAGTGGCCCTCCTGCTCTTGGCCATGGCCTTCTCGTGCGAAGAGCCCTTGCAAGGTCCTCCTGCTGTTGTTGCAGACAACGGCGCCCGCTACACGCACATCAATCCAAAAAAAGACGCCAACCTGTTGTCGCTGCTCAAACTCTATGCGCCTGCACCTGTTGCCGACGGCCGCACTCAAAGCACCGTGTTCGATTCGCTCGTCTTCGACGAGGCCGTGAAAGTGACCAACCCACAACGGGGCATCAGCCGCTACACCCTGCTGCTGCCCCCAACCGACAACGGCTTCGAAAACGTGGTGCTCCGCGAAACCGACACCACCGTCTTTGCCTACCGCCTCCACTACCAACCCGACCCCGAGTGGCTCGCCCAACACCACGGCGTGTTCCACAACCAATCCTTCACCGGCATGCTCACCCTCATGGACATTGACGGCCACGAACAGATGCGCATCTTCTTTGTTGACGGCGCTGGCGTGAAAACCATCGCCACCACCCCACCCCGCACCGGCCGCGATTGCTCCGACGACGCCAAGCCCGGCATCGTGAAAAAACCAACCATCACCAACGGCCCGGGTGCCGGCGGCGGCAACACCACAGGCCCTCCCGGAAAATCGTCGCCCATCGGCACCGGTGGTGGCGGCACATCAGGCGGAGGTGGGAACGGAACTGGCGGCGGCGCGGGTGGCGGAGGTGGCGGTGGAGGTGGCACGGGTGGTGGCGGCAAAAGTGGATCGAATTGCAACTGGCACACATCCGAAACCACGGGCGGCCTCGTCATAGACTGTCCCGGCCGCGCCCTCATCTTCGTGCTCCGCGATGCCTGCGACGGCGGCGGCACATTCGACGACACCAACCCCGACAACAACGACGACGATCCCATCGGCGTGCTCCCCCCAGCCACATTGCCCCTCATGCGCATCAGGCTCGACACAAGTTTAACGAACAATAAAAAGGCCATGTGCATTTACACCGCGCTGGGTGGGCTCACCACGTTTAGAAATATTGTTAAGGATTTTAGTGGCGAAAACAGTGCATTGATATTAAACTATAAAGTCGAGGATATGGATTCTGTCTACGGCAAAACCACACCGTCCTCGAATTTTAAAACCGTGACAACAGCCATAAGCCGGAAGTTGATTAAGAACTCAAACAGCTTGCTGGTCGCGAAAACGTTTTTGCATGAGGCGATTCATGCGCAAATATTTGCAACGCTTAGTGAGATTGGTGGGTATAAAAATCTAAACAAAATGAATTTTCCGGAGTTGTTTGAGGCCTATGCTGAGGCAAAAACATCAAAACTTCCTGGACCGGGAAATTTTGCACATCACCAAGTAATGGCAAAAAAATATCTTGATTTGATTGTTGCTGGCTTGGTAGAATTTAATGCAAAATCAAACCCAAACTCCACCTTCACGCCAGATCAGTACAGGGCCTTAGCTTGGCAAGGCCTTACTAAGACATCGGTCTTTCTAAGCCTACCCGAGAACGAACAGAAAAAAAATCAAAAAGGATTTAGACGACTTGACCAACAAACTATCAAACTCAACTTGCGATTAATAAAATGAAAAAATGCAGCCAACTTTTTCTTCCATTGCTGTTTGCAGCGACATTATCGCATGCACAGCTTCAAAAAAATGACACAACGCTATGGCTCTGGTTTGATTCGCGCATCGATCATAAAGCCATCATCCCTGGTAAATACGCCAATGATCCTCCAAACCCTGATAGCGTCGTGCATTACGCAATCTCTTCTGTGCCACATCTCTATAATGGCTATCCGCTGGAATTCACATCAACAAAACCGATACCAAGCGACACAATACCCGCCGAAAGTCTGAAAGACAAAAACACGGTTACCCTCAGGCAACTCTCAGATTTCATTACACAAAACTACCCCAGAGACTACGTAGGATTCAAGGGCGCTGTCTATTTCAAAAAAATGAAGCATATCTACATTCTAGAGACAACTTCACGAAAAGACTATGTAATGGTCACAACGGTGAGGGTCAACGTGCACGAAGGGGATTGATATCATATTTATGAAAAAAACTTTAATCCATCACACCTCCACCCGCTGCATCTTCGGCACCAAAAAATGCATCACAAGCCACGCCAGCAAATAGGCTGAGCCGCAGATCATGAACATGATGTAGTAGGCCGTTTCTATTTGGTTGATGGCGCGGTAGTGCACAAACAAATCTTTTTGCACGAAGAGGGTGAACACGATGCCGCCGAGGCCGCCAAACATGCCGCCGATGCCGGTGATGGAGCCCACGGCTTTTTTGGGGAACATGTCGCTTACGGTGGTGAAGATGTTGGCGCTCCACGCCTGGTGGGCCGAGGTGGCAATGCCAATCACAATCACGGCCAGCCACATGTTGGTTTGCCCGGCAATTTGTGCAAACACTATGGGGATGACCAGGAAGGCATAGATGAGCATGGCTGTTTTGCGTGCTTTGAACACGGGCCATCCTTTGTTGATGAAGCTGAGCGGAAGCCATCCGCCCCAGATGCTGCCAAACGTGGAGATGACAAACACCACGGCCACGGGAAACGACAGGTCGGTGCCGGTGAGGCCATATTGACTGGTGAGAAAATCGGGGAGCCAGAAAAGATAGAACCACCAGATGGGGTCGGTCAGAAATTTGCCCAGCACAAACGCCCACGTCTGGCGAAAGCGCAGCAGCTTGAACCACGAAACTTTTTCGCCGGGCGATGCGGCGTTGTCTTCGGTGTCGCTGTGGATGTATTCAAATTCCTGTGGCGAAAGTTTTTTGTGTTTTGATGGCACCTGATAGACCACGAGCCACAACACCAGCCACACAAAACCAAGCGACCCCGTTATGACAAACGCCCACTGCCACCCCCACGCGGCAATGATGTAGGGCACGCTGAGGGGCGCGATGATAGCCCCCACGTTGGTGCCCGAGTTGAAGATGCCCGTGGCCAGCGCGCGTTCTCTTTTCGGAAACCACTCGGCCGTGGTTTTGATGGCGGCCGGAAAGTTTCCCGACTCGGTTGCACCCAGCGCGGCGCGGGCCACAATGAACCCCAGTGTGCTGGCGGCAAAGGCGTGGCCAATGGCGGCGAGGCTCCAGAACAGTGTGGCCAGAAAATAGCCAAGCTTTGTGCCGAGTTTGTCCATGAGCCTGCCCGCACCCAGCATGCCAAAGGCATACATGAGCTTGAAGGCAATTTCGGTGTTGGCATAGTCGCCGTCGTCCCAATGAAACTGTGCCGACAGTTCCGTTTTCATGAGGCTGATCACGGAGCGGTCGAGGTAGTTCACCGTGGTGGCGAAAAACACGAGGGCACAAATGGTCCACCGATAGTGGGGGACGGCGGTTTGCAGGCTTAGGGTGCTCGCGGTGGGTTGCTGGTTCATGGTGTGCGTGTTTTTTTGTGAAGGCCTGTGCTATTTCAGTTTCCAGTCGCCGAAGATGTTCTCCAGGGTATATTGTTTTGCGTCGTCGTCGGTGAGTTGGTGTGCCCACGCGGCGCGTGCCGTGGGGTTGGCACCGGGGCCGGTCGATTTATATTCGGCGTAGTAGGATGTTTTTTCTGCGTCGGGTTTGCTCCAGTTGTGCCAGCCTTCGGGTTTAATGTGGTTGCTGAGGGTGCAGTGGATAAAAACCGTTTTGGCAAACGGTCGCCACGGGCGGCCGAGGTAGAATGAATTGGGTTCGGCGTCGCCGGTGATTTTGCAGTTCAGAAATACAAAACCAAAACGTGCGCCTTCGGGTGTTGAGGCGGCGGTGACGTAGCCGCTTTTCTTGCAGTGGATGGTGCACGCTTCGAAGACGGCCGTTGACCATCCGAAAATAAAATCGACCGAACCTTCAATGTAGCATGTGTTGAAATAGATGCGGCTCTTTTCGCCAAAGGGATAGAGCGTGTCTTGCCATCCCAGAAAGCGACAGCGTGTAAACACCACGCGGTCGGCGTCGATGCGCACGGCCACGGCCTGGCCCACGGGGCCGGATGAATTTTCGAAGGTGATGTTTTCGGCCGTGAAGTCGTCGCCAAAAACATAGAAGCTTGTGGAGCCGGTGGTGCCCATCTCTTCGCCAAACTTGTTTTTCTTGCTGGCAAAGTCGTCGTAGGTGAGAATGGTTGTCAGAGCATCGGCGCCTGTCAGCGTCACGTTGCTTTTTGATTTTGGCAGCACCAGTTTTTCTTTGTACACACCGGGTTTCACAAAGATGGTGGTGCGGTTCTTTCTGAAATCGGGCACGGCGTTGATGGCCTCCTGCACCGTGGTGAAGTTGCCACTGCCATCGGCCGCCACCGTGAAGTCGGGCGCAGGCTGTGCCTGCAACGGCCACGCCACAACACTCCACAACAGCACGATAACAATCTTTGGGGCGTTCATGGCATACAGTTTTTCACGAGGTGGTTCAGGTATTGTTCAAGCGGTGTGTAGTGCATTTGTGTTGACAGCGCCGTGGCATCGGAAGCGTTGTGTGCATTCAAGTGTTGTGTTTGCTCCCACGCGTCGGGCAAGTGGTTGCCGTTGGCATCGGGTGGTGTTTTTGTTGACAGCAGCACGGGCCATCCGCCCACGTCGGCTTGCGAGTCGATGATGCCGTTGTTGTTTTTGCCAAACGGAAACTTTCCGCTGCGCACCGCTTCCACAATGCGGGTGTCGGCGGCGTCGCGGTGCAGGCTTGCTCCCGAAAATGTGAGCACGGCGGCAAAAGCATCTTCGGCACGTTGCGTCGCTATAGTCACGACGTGAAAAGGCTGCGTGGCCCTTACGGAGTCTGGATATTCTGTGTGCACGCCATCCCAGTTCTGCGCCGAACGGTGTGCATCGCCTTCAAACACGTTGCCGTCCACATAGAAAGAGCCGCAGGGCAAATAGGGATTCACAAACCAGTGTTTTTTTTGTGGTGTGGCCGGGCCGGGTTTGAAATAGTTGTTCACCATGTTGTAGTGTCCCTTCTCGCCGCCATACACATTGTTGTCGGCCCAGTTGCACACCACGTTGTTTCTGAAATCGACGCGCTCGTTTGGCGTGTTGGGTGTGGTGGCCGACCCGCTGAAGCGCGGCAACCGGCTGGTGTGCGACACCACCAGGTTGTGATGAAACGTGGCGCCTTCGCCACCCCAGATGCCCCCATAGCCGTGGTCGCCCTTGGCGTGCACCGAGTGATTGAGACTTTCGGAAATGATGCACCACTGCAGGGTGAAATTTTTGTTGCGATAGAACGACGCGCACTCGTCGGTGGCCCAGCTAATGGAACAGTGATCGATGATGATGTCGGCATTGCCATCGTTGCCTCCAAAGGCATCGGCTTCCAGCTTTGCCAGATCGCCCAGGCGAAAACGCATGAAGCGCACCACCACGTTGTCGGCATGAATGGTGACGGGAAAGTCTTGTATGCAAATGCCATCGCCCGGCGCCGACTGCCCTGCAATGGTCACGTTGCCGTGTTCGATGCGAAGAGGCGACTTCAGTTTGATGTTGCCCGACACGGCAAACAAAATAGTGCGCGCGCCCGATGCGGCCACGGCTTCACGAAAACTTCCTGCGCCGCTGTCGTTGAGGTTGCTCACGACATAGACTTTGCCGCCGCGACCACCGGTGGTGTGTTTGCCAAATCCTTCGGCGCCGGGAAATGCCAGCGCGGTGGTGTCGCGCGTGTTCATTTCCAAAACCAGGTGGTGTGCTTTTGCACCGGGCAGCGGCAACAACAAGAGGCTTGCGAAAAAGAGGATGGCGCAACGCATGGGCCGGGTGCTATTTCTTGTCGGCCGTCAACACCACCTTCACCGGATGTGCGAGTTCTTTGGCCACGCGGCTCACGTAGTCGAGAAATTGTTTCTCGTCGGCAATGCCACCGGGTTCGCCGATCCAGGCGGCGAGGTAGTAGTAGTCGAGTTTGCCTTGCGTCACCTTCAGTTGCGCGATGTGACTAAACTCGTCTTCGACAAATGCCGTGAGCGACAACGGTTTCACCAGCACGGCCAGGCCGAGCTCGTCCGAATTCAAACTTTGTTTGCCATAGGTGGCGAGGTAGGCCCATTGTTGTGCGCTTCCTTTGTCGGTGAACAGTTTTGCGTTGGTGTCTTTCACAATGCCCGTCACCAGTGTTTCGGCATTGTTGGTGAGCGTTAGTTGTTGGTGCGTGAGGCGTGTGCCTGCGTGGATGGAGATGCGCGACTGCACGTCGTGTTTTTTTGTGCCCACGAGCCAGCCCGAATAGTTGGTGAGGAGCGATGAATAGACGGCGCCGTTCTCGATGATGCGGCAACTCACGCTGTCGGTTTTTTCTACGCGAATGGTTTTGCCGTCAACCTGTGCGCCTATGGAACCGATGCCGAGCGACTTGCCCACTTTCATCACGTCCATGCCCCACGGTTGTGGGTTGTGGTAGGAGTCGAAGCCGTCGAGGCCCACGTTTTGCAAAACGGGTTCGGGTGTTTTTTTGCCAAACACATCGGCAGCGTTGCGTTGATCGAGATAGAAACGATAGCCCACTTTGTCTGACTCCCACCCCGGCCCTTCGTAGCGGATGAACCACGAGTGGTCTTTGTGTTCGGGCGGCACGCGCAGGTAGTCCACGTTCTGAAATGTTCCGCCTATGTATTCGCGTCCTTTCCATTCGCCACCCGTTTTGCGCGACAGTTCGGCCTGGGTTTGTTTGGCGTATGTGCGCGGGTTGCTGCCGCTGGGGTTGTAGCGCACCACGATGTTGCGCGATTCGGATGGAGCAAGCTTTTCGATCACGAAAACAATGCCGGCGTTGTCTTTATCGTGCGCGTTGTATTGACTGGGAATTTCTTTTCCGCCATCCGTCACCACAAACGCTTTTGCATTGAACTGACCCGCCACGTTGCGTATCTGTTCGGGCGAGAGCACCACGAGTGTGTTTTCGCGGGCGTCGGTTTGTGTGTTGGTGATTTTGACGCGGAAGGTTTTTGGGAAATCGGTGTCGAGCTGCTGTGCCAACAGGTTGCCGGTTGCAAACATCATCAACACCAGGAGTATCTTTTTCAACATGGCGATGCGTTGATTTTTTATTTGTGAATGATTTCCATTTCGATAGATGCCTGTATGAAAGGGCCAATGCCTTTCAGGTCGTCGGTGCGCAGCGGCTCTTTGATATAATAGTCAAAGGTGCCGTCGCGATAGGGCGTTCCTCCCAACCCTGCACCGCTGCAGGTTTTCATGAGGTGCACACGGCCTTGCGCATCGGTTTCGATAAATGTTTTCAGAATGCCGTCGTAGCCTTTCTTGGCTGCGGCGCGGAAGCTTTCGTCGAGGTAGCCCAGTCGCGCGCCTTTGGCCAGGGCATACACAATCATGCACGTGCCCGAGGCTTCGGCATAGTTTCCTTTCACGGTCTGCTTGTCGGTGACCTGAAACCACACACCGGCGGGGTCCTGATAATTTTTCAACGCCAGGGCCAGGCGCTTCAGAATGGCGATCAATTCTTTTCGTTTGGGATGTTCCTGCGGAAAATAATCCAGCACATCTACCAACGCCATGGCATACCATCCCATGGCGCGACTCCAGAATTCGGGCGACTGGCCTGTGGTGGGATTGGCCCAGCGTTGTTTTTTGCTTTCGTCCCAGCCGTGATAGAGCAACCCGGTCTTGGCATCGCGGGTGTGGTTTTCGGTCCAGATAAATTGGTTGGCAATGTCGTCGAAGTCTTTGGTGTTGCCGGTCAGTTTGGTGTATTCGGCATAGAAAGGTTCGGCCATGTAGAGGCCGTCGAGCCACATCTGGTAGGGGTAGCGGTGTTTGTGCCAGAAGCCGCCTTCTTTGGTGCGCGGTTGCCAGCGCAGTTGTTCGCGCAGTTCGCCTGCGGCTTTTTTATACTTCTCGTCTTTTGTTTCCTGGTAGAGCGAAAGCAGAACGCGGCCTGGGGTGATGTCGTCTATGTTGTAGTCCACCAGGTCGTAGGTGCGGATGGTGCCGTCGGGGTTCACAAAGATGTCGGTCATCTTTTTCATGTAGGCGAGATAACGTTTGTCGTGTGTCTGTTGCCAGAGGCGGTCAAAGCCTTTCAGCACCACGCCTTGTTCATAGTCCCACAATGCGGGGCGGCTGGATTTTGTTTCTTCGATGCGTTCTTCGGAGGCACCGTGTGTCACATACTTTTTCACCACAATCGAATCGGGATAGGTCAACATCACCGTCTCGGCCATCTTGATGGCTACAGACTGCTGTGCCTCGCATCCCAGGCCTGCAATGCCGACTAATAAAATACCAAAAGCAAATCCACGTTTCATGTTTTCTATTTTCGTTTAATGATCTTGTCCGAAAGGCCCGGACCAAGTTTGATTTCGTTTGTCGCCACCGTAGCGTTCAACAGGCGCACGTCTTTTGAGCGGCCGCCCTTCACCGACAGAAATGTTTTTCCGGGTTTGTAGTGCACATTGTCCAGCACAACGTTCTTGCTATCCTGAAGGTCGACAACAATTTCGTCATCGCAATAGAGCGTTGCGTTTTTCAGCGACACGGCATCGCCTTCGGTGCACACCAGTCCGTGTTTGCTTTCCACCACAATATCTTCCAGGGCAATGCGGGCAATGTTCATTTCGGGCAGGCCGCGCACAAAGATGGCCGTCTCCGCTCCCTTGCATGCCACCCCGCGAATGGTGATGTCGCGAAACTGCGGCGTGCCTTCGTTCACGGGTTGAAACTCGATAGACGGTTTGTCTTCGCCCGAAAACACGGCGAGCGGATCTTTTGCCATATAATACATATCAAACAAAATGGCCGCGCCGCCAATGTTGGTCATGCGGATGTTGTCGACATAAATCTTTTCCACGATGCCGCCCCGGCCGCGCGTGGTCTTGAAGCGAAGGCCCACGTCGGTGCCCAGAAAGTTGCAGTCCGACACAAAGATGTTTCGTGCGCCGCCGCTCATTTCGCTTCCCACCACAAAACCGCCATGGCCATGAAACACCGTGCAGTGTCGCACCACCACATCTTCGGTGGGCACGCCGCGCTTGCGGCCTTCTTCGTCGCGGCCCGATTTGATGCAGATGCCGTCGTCGCCCACATCGAACGTGCTGTTTTCTACCAACACATTTCGGCACGACTCAATGTCAACGCCATCGCCGTTCTGTGCATTCCAGGGATTTCGCACCGTGAGATTTCTCAACACCAGGTGTTGTGTGAGCAACGGATGCAGACACCACGCCGGTGAATTTTGAAACGTGACGCCCTCCAGCAACACACGCTTGCACCGCACAAGACTCACCATGTTGGGACGAAGAAATTCTTTGATGGCCGCAGCCTTCTCCAGGTCATAGCCTTCGGCAATCACGCCCGGGCGTTTTGCTTTTGAACCCAGCAGTGCGCGTTCGGTGGGATACCAGGTGTCTTTGTTGTCGTTCAGCACGCCGCCGCTGGCCACGCGTTGTTCCCATTCGGGTGGTGTGAGTTTGCTTTTCTTTACGGGTCTCCACACCTGGCCCGCGCCATCAAGGGTTCCGCCGCCGGTGATCGCGATGTTCACCGCGTCTTCGGCATAGATCGGCGACTGGGCGCGGATGGCCTCCACTCCCTCCCAGTTGGTTTTCAGCAGGGCATAGTCGTTGGTGTTGCTGCTGAATTGCAGCACGGCATCGGTGGCCACGTGCAGGTTCACGTGGCTGCGAAGGGTGAGCGGCCCGGTGAGCCAGAGGCCTGCCGGAATCACCACGGTGCCCCCACCCGCGCGATGGCACGAGTCGATGGCGCTCTGAATGTTTTTTGAATTGAGTGTGATGCCATCGGGTTTGGCGCCGAAGGCTGTGATGTTGAAGGTGTCTTTGCGGAACGAAACTTCGGCAATGTGCGGAAGCTCATACACATATTTTCCTACGGGCAGTGTTGTAAGATTACCGGCCAACTCCAGTTTAAGGTCGCGAATCTCTTCGGCCACGGCCTTTGCCATGAGCGCCGCGCCATAGGGTGTGAAGTGTGTGTTGTCGTCTTTGCCTTCGGCATGGCCCTTCCACACGTGCTTGTCGAGGTTCAGAAACAGTTGCTTCGAATCTTCCACGCCTTGTGCCACCAGAATGGTTTTGCTTTTTGCGTGCAAGTCTATCACGGGCACCTGCAGGCTCTTCGCCACTTCTTTCACCACGCGCGGGTAGTCGCCGTGCTGGTCTACAAAATTTCCTGAGGCATCAAACTTTCTTCGCATCACGGGTGTGATCAACACGGGCTTTGCTCCCTTGGCGCGAATTTCCTGCACATAGCGTGTCAGGTTCTTTCTGTAGTCGGTGTCGGCCGCGGCATAGCGCGACGTGTCTGATTCTTTGGAATCGTTGTGGCCAAATTGAATGAACACCCAGTCGCCGGGTTGCAGTTGTTCGGCCACGGTTTTCCAGTGGCCCAGCGTTCTGAAGCTTCGGGTGCTTCGCCCGTTCACGGCGTGGTTGCGCACCTCGAGGTTGATGTATGATTTGAAAACTGTTCCCCACCCGGTTTCGGGAGCGACCTCCGGTTTTTTGTCGGCCAGGGTTGAATCGCCCACCAGGAAAATGCGCGGCTTCGGTGCCAGGGTGGCAAACGAAAAGAGGCATAGTGTAAGAACCAGAACCAGCGTTGTTTTTGTGCGCTTCATAATCGCTTTGGGAAATTAAAAATCCCGCCCGGACCACGTGGCCCGGTGCGGGGATTTTCTGACTGAAACACTAAAAATCAATATCCAGGATTTTGCTCGATCTCGGCCTGGTTCAAATCCAACGCCCGTTGCGGAATGGGACGAAGAATTTTTTGCGCGCCACCCGATCCTGCAAAAGCATCGATGCCGTTGTTAAAATATTTGGTGCGCAGCGGTGTGTTGAAGAGTTGGTTGCGCTCCACCAGTTTGCCGGTGCGTTTCAAATCCATCCAGCGGTGATATTCGCCCACCAGCTCGCGTGCTCTTTCGTCGAGAATAAAATCGATGGTCACGTCTGCGGGATCTGTCAACACCAATGTGCCCGCCGTGCGTTCGGCGCGCTTGCGCACTTCGTTGATGCGGGCCATCGCCGTGGACGCGTCGCCTGCTTTGAGGTAGGCTTCTGCCGCGAGCAAATAGGTTTCGCCAAGGCGCGCCAGATAGATGTCGCGCGTGCTGTTGCCGTTCACGTTGGCGGTGTAGACCGACGTGGGGTCTTCAAACTTTTTCACTGTGGGTGTGGCGCGGTCGGCGCTGTTGGTGTTGGCTTCCCACGCCGCGGAATAAGGAACAAACTTCGCAGCATTGCGGCGTGCAGGGTCCACGGCCTTCCAGGTGGCTTCGTCGGTTTCCCACGACGGTGCAAAATAGATGGCGATGTTCAACGTTGCCAGCGATGCGTTTTTGTCAAAGTAGTCATAGTAGCGATCGTAGAACGTGAGCATGAACGTGTTTTCGAAACGAACATCGTTCTGATCAAACAGATCGAACAAATATTTGGTAGCGCAAAGCGTGTACTGTTTGTAGGGATATCCTTTTGCCGCGCCTTCGCCGCCCAGATACGAACCAAAGAACGCGTTCTGGTTGCTGCCGTCGCTTTGTGCGTTCAGGATGGATGCCTTGTCATACTGCACAGAGAAAAGCACTTCGGCGTTTTTGTCTTTGCCCGGCCAGAAAAGATCCTTGAAGCTGATGGACAGTGCCTGTCCGGCAATGGCCGCGTCAGCATAGGTTGCAGCTTTGCTAAAGTCGGTGCCGACGGCAAACGATGTGTAGCCGCGCGTGAGGTGAACCTTGGCAAGATAGTGTTGCACGGCGCGTTTGATGACGCGACCAAACTGCGTGTTGGTTTCGGGCACAGCCGCCAGGGCCTGTTCCATTTCGCTGATGATGAAAGCATATACTTCTTCGGGCGTGTTGCGCTGAAACTCCAGCACAGGCGCATCGAAGTTTTCCGTCACAATGGCCACGCCGCCAAATTGCTGCACGAGCAGAAAATAATAGAACGCGCGCAGAAATTGAATTTCACCTTTGCGCACCGGCAGCAAGTCGGTGGGTGCCGTGAGGTCGTTGTAATACAGCGCCGTGTTGCAGCGCTGAATGGCGCGATAGACGGACGCATAGAAGGTGGTCACGTTCACATCGGCGGGTGTCAGGTTTCTGTATTCACTCAACGACTCCGGCTGGTTGTCGCTGCGGCCCTGCACGTACATGTCGGTGCCCGCTTCAAAAACCCAGGGCAGATCATAGACTTCGCGCAAGGTAGAGTAGGTGCTGTTGACGAGACTTTCGTAGCCGTCTTTTGTTTTATAGAACGGATCGGCCTCGATGTTCGATTTGTTCTCTTCTTCAATGAAGTCGCTGCATCGCGAGAACGACGCCAGGAGCACTATGGTAAGGATTATGGATTTGATTTTCATACGCTTGATTTTTTAAAACTTCAGGTTCATACCAAACTGATAGGTGACAGACGCAATGCCGCCGTCGCTATATTCCGAATCGGCCCATTCGGGATCGAACCCTTCGTATTTGGTGAACACAAATGGATTCAACACGTTGCCATACACCCGCAGGCTGGTGATGTGCGACCGTTCGAGCAGCGCCGCGGGAATGGTGTAGCCCAGCGTGATGTTCTTGATCTTCACAAAGCTTGCATCTTTGTAGGCCGCCACACCGGCTTGTGTGCGCCAATAGGGCCCGAAGTTTTTGGGTTGTGGATATTCGTTCGATTCGCGCGTCTGTGTCACATTGTTGGGTTGCATATACCAATCCACGTTCAGCTTCTGCCGGCCGCGATCGTCCCAGTTGAGAAACTCTTCGTGAAAGGGACTGTAGACCTGCACGCCCTGCCGTGTGAAGAGCGATGCCGAGAAATCAAATCCTTTATAAGTAACCGTAGTCGACACACCGCCGGTCCAGGTGGGCATGGGTGTTCCAATCACGGTGCGGTCGCCAGCGTCGATCACGCCGTTGTCGTTGCGATCTTTCACGCGGGCCTGACCGGGAAGTTGTCCGTATTTTTTGGCCAGCTCGCGTTCGCTCTCCTGCCAGATCCCGGCAAACTCGTAGGTATAGTTCACGCGTATGGGTTGGCCGATAAACCATTTGTTGCCCACGATGTCTTCTTTTCCGTTGAGCAGTTCGGTGATTTCATTTTTGTTTTTGGTGAAGTTGAACGACGTAGACCAGGTGAGTTTGTCGGTGCGCACGTTCACGGTGTTCACCATCACTTCGATGCCGCGGTTGCGAATGGTGGCCACGTTGTCCCACACCCAGGCGTGTCCCATCTCCAGCGGAAGGTCGCGTTTGATGAGCAGGTCTTTCGACATTCTGTTGTAGAAATCTACCGACCCTGTGATGCGTGCTTCGAGCAAAGCAAAGTCGAGACCGGCGTTAAACTCGCTGGTGCGCTCCCAACCCAATTGCGAGTTGCCCAACACCGGCGCAAACCCGCCGGCATTGGTGCCCCCGAAGTCGTAGTAGGTCTGTCGGCTTGCCGTGATAGACGATGTGTAGGGATCGACCGCATTGTTGCCCGTGAGACCATAGCTGACGCGTGCGGCCAGGTGATTGATGGCGCGCACGTTTGTCAGGAATTTCTCTTCCGAAATTTTCCACGACACAGCGGCCGAGGGGAACGATGCCCACTTATAACCTTCGGCCAGCACCGACGCGCCATCCCACCGGTCTGACAGCGTGATGAAATATTTTTCTTTCCACGAATAGTTCAGGCGGATGGCATACGACCGCAGCGAATATTTTCCAAAGCCCGTGTCGGCGCGTTGGTCTGCTGTGGGCGCACTGCCCAGGTTGTTGTAGCCGGAGTTGAACGGCAGGTTGTTTGCCGACATGGTGGTGGTGTCGCCACGGAACAAGTTCATGGAATAGAGTGCCATCAAATCGAACGTGTGGTCTTTAACCGTTTTGCTCACCGACACCTGGTTGTCCCACACATACGAAAAACTTTCGGTGGTTTTGAGATCGGCCATGCCCAGCAATCCCACGCGTCCTTCGGAGTTCGGTCCGAAGTAGCGGCCTTGTTTGTTGTAGCGCATCGACGGTGCGAATGTGCTTTTCACCTTCAACCATTTGGCTGGTGAATATTGCAGGAACACATTTCCCAACACGTTGTAGGTGCGACGGTCGTTCTTTGCGTTTTCCATATCAACCAACGGGCTCACCGAGCTTGTCATGTCGATGTAGGCGCCGTCTTTGCCGGGTTGAATCAGAAGTTCGGTGGGACGATCGGTGGCATAGGGTTTCACCAGCGGTGTCATGCGGAATGCGTTCACCATGGCGTTGGGGCTTCCGCCTTCCTGGTCGGTGAGGGCCATGTTCAGATTGGCGCCAGCGCTCCACTGGTCGTTGAGCACATGGCTCACGTTGGCTTTGAAGTTATAGCGTTTGTATTTGTCGTGCACAATGTTGCCGGTTTCTTCCTGGTAGCCCACGCCCAGTGCATAACCAATCTTGTTGTCGCTCATGCCCGATGCAGAGATCCAATGGTTTTGCTGGTTGCCGGTCTGCATCAACAGTGCGGGCCAGTCGGTATAATCTTTCTGCGAGATTCTTCGGTTCAGTTCGTCTTTGTTGGCGGTGTTGTTGCCGGTGTTTGAATCGTAGGGGAGTTGGGGATTGGCCAGGAGGGCGGGTGTGATGAAGGAGTCTTGTCTGAAGTTCCACCAGGTGTCGCCATCCATAAAGTCGGGCAGGCGTGCAGCTTCTCTCACACCATAGTAGCCATCGTAGGAGATCACGGCCTTGTGTTTCACATTTGCACCTTGTCGCGTGGTCACGATCACCACACCGTAGGCACCTCTTGAGCCATAGATGGCGGTGGAAGAAGCGTCTTTCAAAATGTCGATGCGTTCAATGTCTTGTGGATTCAGGAAGTCGATGTTGTCGGTGATCACACCGTCTACAACATAGAGCGGGTTGCCGCCCTTGAGCGATTGTTGTCCGCGGATCTGCGCTTTGAAGCCAGCCCCCGGACGTCCCGAGGGATTGGAGATGTCTACGCCGGCCACCTGACCTTGTGTGCCTTCGAGTGCCGACACGGGTCCGCGTTTTGTGATTTGTTCCGGATCAACAGAAGCCACCGCGCCGGTGAGGTCTGTTTTTTTCACGGTGCCATAGCCCACTACTACAATTTCGGTAAGCTCTTTCACATCGGCCACAAGCCCAACGTCGAGTGTTGTTCTTGAACCCACCACAATTTCCTGTGGTGCATACCCAATGAAAGAGAAAATGAGTGTGGCGTCGGGACTTGCCTCGAGGGCATACTCGCCGTTTGCATCAGACGATGTTCCGCGGCCGGTGCCTTTCACCAGGATCGATACACCCGGAATGGCCGAGTTGTCTTCGGCCGAGGTCACCTTGCCACGTACGGTAACCGTTTGTGCCACGACGGGAATGTAAACACATGCGCTGACGAGGAACAACAGAAGCCATCTCTTCAGAAACAAAGACCGGAAATGATGGCGCCTTTCCGGGCGTTGGGAGCGTTGTAAATAATGCATCATAGAGAATATTGGTTAGGGGTTTAACAAAGGCAATCCCGGGGTACAACAATCGAGTGCATAGTGCAATCGATTGCATTTTAGCAGTCTTTTTTCGCTTAACCAAAAGAAATGTTGACTTTTTCTAAAAATCGCGCTAAAACACTCGCAAAGCGTGTTTTATGCCATACTTTGAATGGGTTTTTAAGCCATGGTTAGGAGATTCGATTTTGATTATTCCGGTTGGTCAGGATATCAATCGTTTGTTTTTAGTATATATTGCGCAATCGATAATCCTATGCTTTGGATAGCCCGGACCGGCATTTATTTCGTTCTCTTCATGACCTATATGGCGTTGTGCGGGCGGGAAAAGATGGAAAGCATGGCATCGTCGTTAAATAACTTGTAGCCCAGAGCGTAGCGGATTCAAATACCATGAAAACAGAAAAGACAACGATACACGACATTGCGCGTCACCTCAACATCACGGCCTCTACCGTGTCGCGCGCGTTGAAAGATCACCCGAAAATCAGCAGTGAAACAAAAAAGGCTGTTCACAAAACGGCACAGAAACTAAACTACCAGCCCAACCACATTGCCGCTGCGCTGCGCAATGGCAAAAGCAACATCATCGGCATCATTGTGCCCACGGTAGACCGGAGTTTCTTTTCGTCGGTGGTGCGGGGCATTGAAGAGATTGCCAACACGGCCAAATACAACGTGATGATCTGCCAGACCTACGACAACTTCGAAAAAGAAGTGTCGACGGTGGAAGCGTTGCTGAACGCGCGGGTGGACGGCATCATTGTGTCGCACGCCAAAGAGACCTTGAACTTCGATCACTTCCTGAAAGTGAAAGAGCGCGGCATCCCACTCATCATGTTCGACCGCTACAACGACGAGCTGGAAGTGAGCAACGTAGTGATCGACGATTTTCTGGGAGCTTATAAAGTAACAGAACACCTCATCCAGCAAGGCTGCAAACGCATCGCCCACTTCACCAACACGCGCAAGATCAGCATCTTCAAAGACCGTCTCCGCGGCTACCGCGAAGCCCTCGCCGACAACGGCCTCCCCTATGCCGACGAACTGGTTGTAGAAAGCAATCTGCAACAGGAAGATGGCAAAGCGGGCATGCAACACCTGCTCACGCTAAAAGAAATTCCCGATGGTTTGTTTTCGGCCAGTGCCATGGGCGCACTGGGCGCGATGGAAGCCTTGAAGGAAAGAAACCTCCGCATCCCCGAAGATGTAGCCATCGTGACGTTTAGTAATGAAACCTTCACGTCGGTGACTGAGCCACCACTCACCACGGTGGATCAGCACAGCATGCGCATTGGTAATGCGGCGGCAGAGATCTTCCTGGAAGAGATCAATGCAAGAGAACGGAAGTTTATTCCGCAGAAGATTGTGTTGAAGCCTGAGTTGATTATCAGAAGGTCGTCGTTGAGAAAGAAGTAGACTGACGAGAGCGATAGAACTTATCGCAGCACTTTTTCGAAACACACGCTGTTTGCCACATGCTCATACGCACCATAGTTGGGAATGATGTTGTAGCCATTCTTTTCGTATAAGCGAAGTGCTTCGGGTTGGTTCTTGCCGGTTTCCAGAATGCATTTTGCAAAGCCCAGCTCACGACACCACTTTTCTAATTCGCCCAACACACTGGACGCAATGCCTTGCCCGCGTTTGTCGAGGGGCACGAACATTCGCTTCACCTCCATAGTATCTGCAGTGTAGAGTCGGATGGCTCCGCAACCCACAGCAACGTCCTGATCATAGGCCACGACAACGTGTTTGATGTGGTCCGTTTTGTTTAGCTGTGCATAGAACACATGTTCATCGCCATCGCGAATGGCCAGCTCTTGGTCTAACGCTTTCACAAGTTTCTGAAAAGTTGCGTCGGTGGAGTCGGTTCTTTTGATGACGATCATGGTTTGCAAAAGGTCTGTTTTGATGTGAATGTTTTATGCATAGCAATCAACCGTCGCTCGCTATTTTTCCGACACGGCTTTTCGGATAGTTTTCAGAACTGCGGCGTTGTTTGATTTCTTGACGACGATCGTGTCGCACTGATTGAACTTCGCGAACGTTTCGATGGCATCGGTGATTTTTTTTACCATCGGGTTGGTGAGCTTCACCGACTCGAAGTGCAGATTGTTAATGATGAACGTCCGGGTTTTCCGATCGGCTTTCGAATCCATGCGGGCCACAAAGGTGTCGCCGCTCAAAATGGGGAGGGAGAAATATCCGTACTTGCGTTTTGGCGCGGGCACAAAACATTCCACCTGGTAGTCGAAGTCAAAAAAGTTTCGGAGGCGATGGCGGAACACGTTCAACACATCGAACGGCGAAAGAATGAAGACCTCGTTTGACACAGCGATCTTTTTGCCTTTATAGGACGACAACATATAGAGTGCCGCGCCCTGAAGACCTTCCACCTCCACTTCACACACTTCGCCCGAGGCCACAAGCTTTTCCAATTCCTTTTTCAACGCAGTCTTCACAAAGCGGGTGCTATAGGCAATCTCCTTGAAGTAGGCCACACCCAATGCCTTCAGCGAGCGCCGTATCACATGTTGTGCATAGTCTTCGTCGGTGGGCTTCGCCAGGTCAACATCGCCGGGCAGTATGTTCTCGGGAAGGTCGTATACTTTCTGAAAGTCTTTCTTGCGAATGGTCATCAGGCTTCCGTCGAGGTGCAGCCGTTCGAGGGCGAGCTTTGACGGACGCCAGTCCCACCACCCCGTGCTTTTGACGACCCGATCGTTTTCAAAATCGCGGGCCCTCAGTGGACCTTCGCGGCCAATGCGGTCGAGCACTTTTTTCATGAGGTTCACTTCGGTTTGCGAGACGGCCTTTCGTCGCGCCGAAAAGCTTTCCTTCACCGGAAGCGAGAAGCGAAAATCGTTCATGGGGATGTAGCCCGTGGCGTAGGTCCAGAATTCGAAAATTCTTCCGTCGGCCTGAAGCTGTTCAAGCCACTCGGGTTTGTAGTCGGGCACGCGCGCCACAATGGCGTGGTGATGGGCGCGCTCCACCACATAGATGGTGTCGATCTGAACAAAGCCCAGGTGCTCGATAAATTTATAGACCGCCTCCTTGCCCTTGCCAAACTGCGCCCGCTTAGACAAGCCAGCCGCGTGAAGAATAATTTTTCGAGCCTGTAATTTTGTGAGGGTATTTTTTTTCTTCATGAGAGAACTAAACGTGCGGAAGGTAAGACTGGTTCAGAGAATTTTACTTTGGGGAATACAGGCGTTGGCAACTGCGCGCATAGGCGTCAACATACTTGCGCTACTTCCATGTTCAACAGATGTCCCAGTTTGCTGATTTTTGAAAAGATGTGCCCCACGCCCACCGCACAGTGGTGGGCCGGGCCGTGAGCATTCCACTGGTTCACAAACGCGCGGGCGCCGATCGGAAATTTGTAGCGGCTGTTTGTGTTGCCAATCTGAAGAATCGGTCCCGCCACAGACTCGGCTTCGGCCACCAGCAGCATCAACCGGCCATCCGTTTTCTCCACCACCGACAGCAACGTGACCGGCCCATTCTTCACCGACATTTCTACGGAAAGACCTTTGCCAACTTTTCCATGATAGACACCAAGCGGCCGCACTTTTGTTTTGCCTTCGGCGATGGCAATGTGTCCCGGGCCATCGTGGCCCATCAACACCACATCGTCTTTAAAATCCAGGGCATAATATTCCGTGAACGAGCCGCCTGCACCAAACGTGTCCATGATCTTCATGGCTTGCGCGTTTTTAATTTCATACTCGCCCGCCACGGGAATGTGGTTTGCCGTGAGCCACGAGTTGCCAAGAATGATGGAGCTGATGGCTTCTTCGTTGTCCGGATTGCCCGTGCCTTTGTAGTAGTAGGCCATGGAACCGAGGTTGTATTTCTTCACCAATTTGTCGAGCGCAACAGAAGTGATGGCTGCTTTTTCCAGTTCTTCTTTTGTACAATCGGGTTGCACATCAAACGCCTCGGCAAACAATAACATTCTGTTCGAGGCTTCGGCCTTGCTCACTTCTTTTCGCAACGCGGCCAGCTCTTCCACTTCTATCAATTCGATGTGCCCGCCGAAATGAGCATACTGCGCAGTGAGATCAGAATAGATGTCGAGCATGCCGCTGTAGTAGTGGCCCATGCACCCCAGGCGGTTGTAGAACATTACGTTCGCCACCTTTGCTGCCTCCACCCATTCTTTGATTTCGTTCCAGCATTCAGGATCGTCGTGCAACATGCCCGTGACCTGGTGAAACTGAATGCCGGTGCGTTTGAAGACGTTGGCAATCTCCGGCACCGGGCATGCTGAACAAAACGCCAGCCACTCGCCCGTCATTTTTGTGCGGTCGGTCATGCTGTTGAAACTGGCATAGTCGATGGCAGCTTCCGGAGAGAGGTTGAGAATGATGACGGGAACTTTGGCGCGCTGCACCACCGGCAACACAGTTGATGACAAGGCATAGGTTGAGACGTATAGAAAGATTACATCGACATCTTCTTTTCTGAAAAGGCTTCCGGCTTCGAAAGCTTTGTCGGTGGTGTCGACCATGCCGGCGTTGACGATGTGTGGGTGGACTGCTGTGAGTTTGGTTTCAACAATGGTCAGGTATCCTTCCAGCCTTTCTTTCAGTCCGGAGAACTGTGGCCAGTAGGTGTCGAGGCCGATGGCGAAGAGACCGATTTTCAGATTGGGTGAAGTCATGATAACCTTTGAGATTTATACCTTCATGACTTTAAAGCTAAGCAGGGCTGAGATTAAAAACTAAGGTAGACACCTATTTCAATATCCCTTCAAACTTTTGCATTTGTCCGTCAATACCTGACGTTAAGCCTTAGCCCTTCAACACTTTGGGCGATATCCCAAACTTTTCTTTGAACGCCGTCGAGAAATGATTGGCATTCTTATACCCAACCTTCGATGCCACTTCATTAACCGTGAAGCCGCCATCTTGCAGCAACGTTTTGCTATGGTTCAAACGCTTGTCGATGAGATAGCCAAACACGGTTGTTCCAAACAGCTCGCGGAATCCTTTTTTGAGTTTGAATTCGTTCACACCAAACTCCGTGGCGAGGGCTTTGAGGGAATGGTTTTCGTTGAGGGTGTTGTCGAGGTAGTCTTTCAGGTCATGAAAGGTGGACACGTCGTTTTTCCGAAGGGCGGTGGGTGTTTCTGTCACTTTAAATCCGTGGCTCAGTTGCAGTGCCACAATCTCGAGCACCTTCGATTCCACATAGAGGTTTCTGATCGGGCCGGTTAGCGGCATATGAAAGAGCTCTGCAAAAATATTGCGCATGGCCACGCTGGCCGGCAGTTCTGCGCTGTTGAAATGGGTGCGACTCGAGAAACGATTGAGCAGGTCGTCGGCTTCGATGTTGTAGGCATGCAAGAGGTCGGCATAGTAGCGGTTGTTAAGCGCCATGTGCACCGAGTGAACCTTTGTGGGAAGGATCAGCTGATAGCGACTGTCGGGAATGTAGTTGAAATGATAGCGGGCCGGCGACAGGCGCGAACGTATTTTGTTAGTATCGAAACGCACTTCATAGCCAATTCCCGTCATGCACATGCAGATGTTGAAATTGTTATCCATGCGGGCGTCTTCAAAGTCCACCTTTAGGTTTTGGTTGAAGTCGCCCCGGATATCGCGGATCGCGTAGTTGTCTGACTTGATAATTTTCTCCCGGTACACACCCTGCACAGACTTCTGTGCCATCACAAATTCAAATTCGTTTTCGGCGGCGACGTCCACCCGTTTGGCGAACGACATCACGTCGGCGTTGGAAACTGCGTAGAGGTTGTGCATGCGGGGCTAGGGTAAAAAGGGAAGCCGGCTAGCGCCGGCATGAACCTCTTTTACGGGCCCGGGCTGAACTTGGTTACAGGATGGTTGATGGGTTTCAAGGTTTTCAGGTATTCATAGATAGCCCCCAGGTCCTGGTCGGTCATGCCGGCATACATGGTCCAGGGCATGATGGTGTTGAATTGCTGGTCTGGGTTGGGCGCCGTCTTCACACTGTCGCGGTGCATGGCAAAGCGTTGCAGGAAGGCTTCTTTTGTCCAGCTTCCAATGCCGGTGGCATCGCTGGTGATGTTGGCCGAACGCAACGTGCCGCCCGGCATGGGGAACACGCGTCCGCCCGCAAAGGCAAAGTTGTTGTCGTAGGCGCCCTTGTCGAAGGGTGTGTGGCAGTCGTAGCAGGCGCCCGCGTTCACCAGATAGCCGCCGTAGGCCACCAGGTCCGTTGTGTCGGGGCGTTTTGTGAACGCTGGCTTTTCGGGTATGGTGTGGATGATGATGTTCATGGGAAAATCGGAGTGCGACGCCGGCACTTTGTTTTCGATCGGCTCGAGTGTGCGCACATAGGCAATCACGTCTTTGATGTCCGACTCGTCCATTTTGCCATAGTGCGTGTGGGGCATCACGGGAAAGATGACACTGCCATCGCGCTTCACGCCTGTGGTGATGGCTCTGAAAAGTTCGCCATCGGTATAGTCGGCAATGCCGGCCGGGGTGATGTTGGCTGCATAATAAACGCCGGGGAAGCCCATTTTCTGATCAAACACATCGCCGCCCTTGCCCAGGGTGCCGGCGGTGACGGGGCCTGAAAACTCTTTCCAGTTCCGGGTGCTGTGACAATCCACACACACCATCACGTGAGTGGCCAGGTATTTTCCGCGGGCCACATGTTCGGCTCCTTTGTCGACGGTGATGACGGGTGCGGGGCCCACATCGGGCAACGCGGTGGTGATGTAAACAATAGCGCCGACTACTGCCAGGCAAATAATACCAAGGACAAGGCCTGTGATCTTCAGCAGTCTTTTCATAGACAATTTCATAGTGGGGTTGAGGGAATTAAGGATGATGTAGCAATTTACGAAAGTAAAATATACAGGTTTAGGCCGGATATTCGCTATCCGGAATAATTAAATGTACGCCAGCCGGAGCCACGGTATTTTACTTTCGCACGCGATAACATCAACCACACAACGGACCATCACCTCATGTCCTACACTTCCCTGCTACGAAAGTGTGAACGCCGGCAAGGGCATGATCTTGCCCCCTTGCAGGGCCGACTCATGCGCTAGAATGCCAACGCACGTGATGTTTGCCGATTGAACAGCGTTGGGATAGGGCACCGTTTTGTTCACCAACGCATCCACAAACACATGCACCAGGTGTGGATGCGAGCCGCCATGGCCTGCGCCTTGTGTGAATGATAAATGCTGGTGTTCGTCGGCATCGTAAACCCCTTTGGTGGTGAAGCGCTGAATGGGTTCGGGCAGGCGCTTTGCAAAATCAGGGCTTTCCACTTCTTCGGGTATTTCGGCTTCGGGTCGTTTAGCGGTGTGCATCACCAGCGGCTTGCCCTCGATCAACGGCCACTCTACTGATTTTTTCGAACCGTATACTTCAAAGCTCTCGCGGTATTGACGCGCCACATCAAAAAGCGAACGATAGACGTGCGCGCTCAGATCTGAGTTTCTGAATTTGATATGGGCCGTCTCCACAGCGTAAGGAGAGTTGTAATGTTTTTGCAGGTCTTCACGAATGGTGCCCGAACCAAAACACGACACATACTCGGCTTCTCCCCTCACCAATCCCAACACGGGGCCCACACAATGTGTGGCGTAGTACATCGGCGGAAGTCCCGGCCAATAGTTGGGCCAGCCGTCCATGTCTTGTTGGTGACTGGCTTTGATGAACTGGATTTTGCCCAGTTCGCCCTTGTCATATAGTTCTTTCATGAAGAGAAACTCGCGCGCATACACCACGGTCTCCATCATCATGTAGGTGAGTCCTTTTTCTTTGGTGAGCTTCACAATCTCTTCGCACTCTTCCACGGTAGTGGCCATGGGCACCGTGCAGGCCACGTGCTTGCCGGCCTTCAATGCCTTGATGGATTGAATGCCGTGATCCGGAATGGGCGTGTTGATGTGCACGGCGTCAATGGACGGATCTTTCAACAATTCGTCATAGGACGTGAATCGTTTTTCGATGGCAAATGCATCGCCGATCTCCTGGAGCTTTTGTTCGTTGCGCTGACAGATGGCGATGAGGTTTGCGTTGGGATGCTTCTGATAGATGGGAATGAATTCGGCACCAAAGCCAAGGCCTATGATGGCTACGTTGATTTTTTTGTTGCTCATGACACTATGCGTTTAATAATTTTTTCAAAAACAAAATTCCGTCCGATGCAAAGGCGTCCTGGCTTTCGGCCAGATTTTTCCAGATGCACACGGCGCCTGCCAGTTCTTTCACTTCGGGTGTGAAGCTTTCGATGGACACGACTCCCTGGTAGTTTATTTTTTCCAGGCCCGCCTTGAACGAAGCCCACGGTGTTTGACCGGTGCCGGGTGTGCCCCGGTAGTTCTCCGCCACCTGCACGTGTATCAAATTGTTGCCTGCCTTCGTGATGGCCTGTTCCAGGTTTCGTTCTTCGATGGCCATGTGAAAACCGTCGAGTAATATTTTGGCCGAGGGATGGTTTATGTCGTTCACCAAACGCACCACGTCATCGGCGGTGTTGACAAGGTCAGACTCAAACCGGTTCAAGGGTTCCAGTGCAATGGCCAGGCCTTGTTGTTGCGCGCGGACGCACACGGTCCGGAGATTTTTCACGGCGCGTTCCCATTCTATTTTGCGTTGGTCGGGAGGAACCATGCGGGCTTTGCCTACGGCCGAATACATCGGGCCCGCCAGAAACGTCGCATCCCAGGTGTTGCACAGGTCGAAGCATTGATAGATGTAGTCGAAGCAATTTTTATGCACGGCCGCATCATCGTGCGTCAGGTCGCGCGAGGGCCCAAAGGCACCACACACGATGGCCTTCAGTCCGTGGCGATCGAGCGCTTCCTTCACTTTTTTGCCGTCGATCTTTTCGGGATACTCCACGGGGATCTCTACGGCGTCGAAGCCCATGGCTTTTATTTTGGGGAACAAGGCCACAGTGTCGGTGGTGAACGGCGACGTCCACAGCCAGGTGCTCACACCAAATTTCAGATTTGTGCTCATTGTTCTTTTTTATTTTAAAGAAGGAACCGGATCGTCGGCCGACAACATCACCACGCGATAGCCGCCCTGTTGTTTGAAATACCACATGAGGGCCAGGTAGCAAAGCAACATGCCCACGGGAAAGATGGCGATGGTCTTCAACGCATCCTTCTTGGCCTGTTCTTTCACACCCAGCACAATGCCTTGCGTGGCCGCATCGGCCGTTGAAAGTTTGGCGGCATCGACGGCGCGATAGCTACCAAAAATGCTTTGCTTCGGATCGGTCACATAGGTGCTGTGGAGTGCCGTTTGGTTTGCGGTGTCATAGACACGAAGTGTGGCGTCAATGTTTTTGTCCTGGATGAAGCCGAGGATCACGGCACCGATAACGCCGGCACCGATCATCCCAACCCCGCCGGTAATGTTAAGGGTCAATGCACCTCCTTTGGGAAAACGTTCGGCCACCACGCCCAGCATGGTGGGCCAGAAAAATGTTTTGCCCAGTGCGAAGACAGTAGCCGCCACCAGCACCATGATGCCGTTGGACGAAGACAGCAGGAACAAACCCACCGCGGCCACGGCCGAACACACGGCCAGCAATCCGAGGGGCGATATCTTATGAATGAAATTTCCGGCAAACAATCGCAGCGCCGCCATGATGGCCGAGGTGTAGACCAGAATCCATCCGGCCTGCAACCCGATGGCGGTCATCTCGGGTGCCATGAGGTCTGAAATCCAGCTGTCGGTTCCCAGTTCTGTTGTGGCCAGGGGCACCATAATCAACAGCATCACGATAAATAACGGCCGCCCTATGCTTCTCACAAAAAATCCAAACACGGCCACCACACCTGCAGTCACCGCCACGTTTGTGAGCGTGGACCAGCCAAACACCACGCCCAACTGGAACACGATGAGCGCAACAATGATCAACGCCCCTCCTACACCAACTTCTTTGAGCATGTCGAGATAAGACACACCGGCCTTCACTCGTTCGTTCACCGGGAAACGCAGGGGGAACATGAGGATGCCATAGCCAATGGCCGGCAGCAACACCAGTATGATTTTGAAACGCCAGTCCGCTTCAGGCCCCATCACCAGCGCCATGATTCCACCCAACACCAGCCCTGTGGGCCAGCCGGCGTGGAGCATGTTGAGCCACTTGGTTTTTTCTTTTGGAAACAGCGTGGCCACAGCGGGGTTCACCACCGCTTCCACCGTGCCGTTGCCCAGTGCCATGATGAACGTGGCCACATAGAGCGACGTGTATCCCGTTGCAAAAAACGTGAGTGCCGCAGACGCCACGTGACACACAAAGGCAAAGATCATGGAGTTCTTATAGCCTACTTTATCAACAATCAAACTGAAGAGCACAATGCTGATGGCAAAGGGCCACAGCCCCACGCCGGCAATCTCGCCGATCTGCGTGTTGGTGAGCTTAAATTCCGCGCCCCACTGCGACAGCGTGAGGGCGCGGAGAATAAAGCCAAAAGAGGTTGTGACCAGCGCCACAAAACACGCCAGAAACAATTTAATGTCCGGACGATCTTGTCTGGTGGAATTCGGTTGCGTCATGGCATGATGGGTTTAGGATTTGTCACGCAGTGCAGAATGTTATTTTATTATTTTGATTTCACCACGTTCATCGTGCCGTTCATGATAGACCAGTGGCCCGGGAATGTGCACACGTAAGGGTATGCGCCTGCTTCTTTCGGTGCCACAAAACTCAGGCGCACCGTCTGCTGTGGATTCACCAGCTTCGTGGAGAACAGCACTTCCGGAATGGCCGGCACATAATTCAACTCGGCGCCTTTTGGATCGGCGGCCAGCTTATCGGCTGCGGCGCCCACAACTTTCATGGTGCCTTGTTTGGCGATCACCAGGTTGTGCTGCATGAAGTCGGGATTTTCAAAAATCACTTCAACCGGTTTGCCAGCTACCACCGTGAAGTCTTTGAGATCATACTTCATCTGGTTCTTGATCACTTTGATGTGAATGACGGTTGCGTCTTTGGCAATGGGGCCAAGTTCCAAGGCGGCCGTTGCAGCGTCGGTGGCATAGTGTTTCATGAACACCTCGCCGATGGCAACTTCCTGAAAAATATTTTTCTTTGCCGCGCTGTACTCCGCTTCCACGTCATACTTCCAATCGCCGGCAAGGGTGATCTTCTCTTTCCCCACCGACAAAAAGAGCTCGTCGGCTTTTCCGTAGAGACCTCCGCCGCCACCTGTGTCTTCCACTTTTATGGCCAGTGAATTTTTTCCAGCCTTGAGTTTGCCCGCAGGGATTTCGTAGACTCTGGGTTTGTTCGGGGCTTTAAAAGTCTCCGCCACCTTCACGCCATTAAGCCACACCTCATCCGAATCGTCGATCGGGCCGAGGGAGAGCGATGCTTTCTTGCCGACCATGTTGTTGGGAACATCCACGGTGGTTCGAAACCAGATGAGGCCGTCAATTTCAAGACCTGCTTTTTCGATATACTGTGGAAGTTTCATCACATTCCACGCGGCGTCGTTGAAGTCTGCCGTCTCGCGTTTCAGCACCACAACTTCCGGTGTTTTGTAGTCGGCATGTTCGCGCAGGTAGGCTTTCCGGAAACCGTCGCGATGCTTCACGGCAGCGACATACACAGCTTTCGCCAGCCAGTCGTCTTTTGTGATTGCTTCTTCCTTGCTGATGGCATACAGCAGTGTTCCGATGGAATCGGATGGCGGCAACGTGGTGGTGGAAAGTATGGCCGCCATGCGCGTGTTCGGATCGGCATCGTTCAAAATGTTCGACGACTTCACAAACGCCTCTGTCCACTTCACACCCGAAAGAATTTGTATCGCCGCCTTGCGCACACTTGCCGACGGATGTTTTAGCGCGCGTGTGACCACCGAAAATGTTTCGTCACCTTCTTTGACGACACCCAGTCCCTGCAACGTCCACAGGGCATGGAGGGCGGCGGCATTGTTTCCGTCTTCGTCGGTCGTTTGGTTTTTCACCTGATCCAGCAACACCGGCACCACGCTCTTGTCGCCACGCTCCACCAGCAGCCGTTGCGCTGTGGTTCTCCAGAACAGATTGTCGTGGCCAAGCGTTGACACAAGTTCGTTGGGTTTGGCGTTGTTCAGTTGAATAGGAGTGTAGGGTTTTGCATCGCGATACACCACACGCCACACGCGCCCGTGCGATTTGTCGCGGAGCGGATTTTCATAGGCGTTTCCTTTTCCCGTGTCGGCTGTGTAGCCGCCGCGTTCGGGTGTAGGCGTAGGGTTGTGCTGGATTATAAAGTCATACCAATCCAACACCCACACGGCGCCGTCGGGACCAACCTTGGCTTCCACCGGCGACACCCATTCGTCGGCACCGGCAAACAGGTTCCAGCCATCTTTCTCCACGAAGCCCGCACCGTCTTTTTCGATACGCGCCATGTGCACCAGGTGTCCCGTGGGTTCACACACAAAGGCAACGCGATTCCAGAATGTTTTGGGATAGGCCCGTGCTGTATAAAAATTGTGACCCGCTGCTGCCGTGAATCCACCAAACACATCCACCTGCCGAACCTTCGCGGTGATGGGATGCATGGCATAGTGGCCGTCTAGTTTCTGCCCGTTTACCAGGATGCCTTCCACACCGTTTGCCTGCTCGCTCGAGATGCCCATAAAAACACTGTGCGTGTTGTTGGCGGTCGATCCGAAGATGTCGTTGGTTTCGGTAAGGCCAAGTCCCCATGTGTTGTTGCTGGTCTTGGTCATGAATTCGAAATCCGAAACCTGTGGGGTGAAGCGATAGAAGCCTTGTGAAAACTCGAAAGCCTTGCCGGCGATGTTGCCTTTGAAACCGGAATAACCAACCGTGCCCCAGATGTGATTGTCGATGCCGTATTTGAGATTGGATGGTCCGGCATGTGTATCGAAGGTTCCCCATCCGTCGATCAGAATTTTCCGGACGTCGGCTTTGTCGTCGCCGTTGGTGTCTTGCAGAAACAGGAAGTGTGGTGCCTGCGACACAATCACACCGCCGTTTGCAAACACCAGGCTGGTGGGGATGTTGAGGTTGTCGGCAAACACCGTGAACTTGTCAGCCTTGCCGTCGCCGTCGGTGTCTTCACAGATTTTGATGCGGTCGTCACCCACACCGTCGTCGTCGCGCACGGTGTTGGGATAGTCTACGGTTTCGATCACCCAAAGCCTGCCACGCTCATCCCAGTCCATGGCAATGGGATTGATGATGTCGGGTTCCGACACAAACAGTTCGAGGTCGAATCCCGCGGGCACCTGAATAAGTTTCTTTGATTCTTCGGCCGACAAAGGTTCCTGGTATTGAGGCGCCGGATTTCTTTTCTCATAGTTCGGAATGTTGGGCACGTCTTTGTAGACCAGCGTAGGCATGGTCTTTCTGTATTCCTCCCATTGCGTTTTCACGTTGTCGCCCACGGCCCAAACGATGCCTTGTTTCACCAGTTGATGAAACCCGGGGTTGTCCCACGTACGCTCGTCATGACCATAGGCGGTGTAGAACACGCGGCCTTTGCCTTGATCCCGCACCCACGTCCACGGTTCGTGATGATCGCCTTCCACACGTTCCATCAGCGTGGTCCGGTCGGCGGTGAGTTTGGAATGAACATAGGTTTCATCCCAGGTCGAAAATTCTTTAAGGGGCTTTGTGATGAAATGCTCCTTATTAATAATAGACGCTACGAACGTTCCCGTGTCGTGTTTCAAAAACTGACCGCCCACGAGGTTTACAAATTTTTCCGAGTTGCGAAAACAAAAGCTTGCACAGTGAATGGGAATAAATCCTCTTCCCTCTTCCACAAATTCCAACAGCGCCGCTTCCTGTGTAGCCGTGATGGAGTCGTGGTTGGCATATAACACCAGTCCGTCGTAGGCCGACAAGGTTTCGGGGTTTAGGTCGGACGGTTTATCGGTATATGTGAGGTTGATGCCTTCGGGGGCAAGTGCTGCCGCCAGCAGGGGCATATACTGCGCCGAATTATGATGCTCGCTGTCGTGTCCCAGAAACAGGATCTCAATCTTTCGTGGTCCGTCGGCCCGTTGTTTTTTGTTGGGTTGCTGACAGGCAAAAAGAAAAATGGTAAGGACTGTGGTGGTTAGGGCGACAAGCGTTCTCATGATGTTGGACGGTGTTAGGAGATTAAAGGTGACTATTAAATCCCGCAATCGATTCCTGTATTTTGCCCGTTTCTGACTGTTTTTTATCATCGAAGTTTGATGAAAGGTTAATTGAATGATAAATAAGTGTCTTCATCGGCCGATAATTCCTTAAACTTGTACATATGAAGGTCGCGCTCCAGAAATCGCCCATCTCTCCAAACCAGGCATTCGAGATCAAATTTCTCAGTGATCCACATTTTGATGCGAACTGGCATTTTCATCCCGAGTATCAATTGTTCGTGGTGTTGAAGGGCACGGGCACGCGTTTCATCGGCGATCATGTTGCACCGTTTCGCGAAGGCGATGTGGTGTTCACCGGCCCCGATCTCCCGCACCTGTGGCGAAGCGATCCGGAATATTTTGAGGGCAACGCTGCGTTGGGAACGGAAGGTGTTGTCATTTATTTTCATGAAGATTTTCTCGGCAGTCAACTCCTTGAAAAAAATGAGCTGTACTGGATTCGTCAATTGTTTGGCAAAGCAAGACAAGGCATGGAGCTTGTGGGCAACGCCGGTGAGCACATAAAAAAACAGATGCTCGATTTGTTGACGGCGAAAGATTTTGAAAGCATCCTGAAACTGCTGAACATTCTGCACTTTATGGCCCACACGTCCGACTATCATTTGCTTTCGAGCGAAGGCTACACCAACTCGCTGAAAGAGTCGGACACAGAGCGGATGAACCGCGTGCATGCCTATGTGATGAAAAACTTTCGCGAGCGCATCAGTCTTGAAGAAGTGGCCGCCATTGCCAACATGACGCCATCGTCGTTCAGTCGCTATTTCAAAACACACGCCAACAAAACTTTTTCGGAGTTCCTCACCGAAATCAGAATCGGATATTCGTGCAAGCTGCTCATCGAAAAGAAACTAAACATTTCGCAGGCCTGCTACGAAAGCGGCTTTCACACGCTTTCGAATTTCAACCGCCAGTTCAAAGCGGTGACGCAACACAGTCCGCTGGAGTATAAAAATAAATATAACGAGGTGCAGCGGAACTGATTCCTGCTTCACTGCTCTATATACTAAATATAAACCAACGATACCACATTAACAGCCTCACAACGCCATGACAAAATACGCCCTGCTTCTTCCTGGTCTGCTCTGCATCGCCATCCTGTTGTGCGATGTCAACACACAAGCACAGTCCAAGGCCACTACCATTGTGAACGTAGACCTGGACAAAGAGCAAGGGCCAATGACGCCGCTGTGGGCATGGTTTGGCTACGACGAACCGAACTATACATACATGAAGGATGGGCAAAAGCTGCTTTCCGAAATTTCGGCGCTGAGTCCGGTGCCGGTGTATGTGCGGGCGCATAGTTTGCTGTGCACGGGCGACGGCACGCCAGCGCTCAAATGGGGCTCTACAAACGCTTATACCGAAGATGCAAATGGAAACCCTATCTATAACTGGGTGCTCGTCGACAGCATTTTCGACACCTATGTGAAACGCGGCATGAAGCCACTCGCGCAAATCGGTTTCATGCCCGAAGCGCTGTCGACACACCCTACACCTTATCAACACCATTGGAAACCCGGCGATCCCTATGGCGAAATCTTCACGGGCTGGGCCTATCCTCCCAAAGACTATAACAAATGGCGTGAGCTGGTTTATCAATGGGTGAAACATTGTGTGGAACGTTATGGTAAAACGGAAGTGGAAAGCTGGTACTGGGAAGTGTGGAACGAACCCAACGGCTACTGGAAAGGAACGGAGGAAGAATTTTTCAAACTCTACGACTATGCTGCCGACGGGCTGAAGCATGCGCTGGCCACGGCCAGAATAGGCGGGCCAAACATTGCCGGCACGTCCAGTGCAGGAGCACAAAAGTTTATGAACAACTTCATCCGCCATTGTCTTTATGAAACCAACTTCGCTACGGGCAAAACCGGTTCGCCGCTGGAGGCCTTGCTCTTTCATGCCAAGGGCAACCCAACCCTGCGCAACGGTGTGGTGTGGATGAACATGTCGCCACAACTGCGCGACATTGAGGCCGGCATCAAAACGGCGCTTGCCTATCCGGAAACCAAAAACCTTCCGCTCATTGTGGGCGAGTCAGATCCCGAAGGATGCGCCGCGTGTGGCATGGCCACCAATCCACAAAACGCCTATCGCAACGGCACCATGTATTCCAGTTATACAGCCGCAACATTTGCGCGCAAATATGAACTGAAAGAAAAGTATGGTGCCAACCTGGTGGGCGCCGTGTCGTGGTCGTTCGAATTTGAAAATCAACCGTGGTTCTATGGTTTCCGCGATCTGGCCACCAACGGTGTTGACAAACCTGTGCTCAATGTTTTTCGCATGTTTGGCATGATGGAAGGCGCGCACGTGTTTGCCGGCAGCAACCGCATGTATCCGCTAAAAACGGTGTTGGACTCCAGCGTGCGCAAAAGCTCCGACATCGGCGCGCTGGCATCCAAAACACAACGCCACGCCACAGTGATGGTGTGGAATTATCACGACGAAGACAAGCCCGGCAAAGCAGAACCCATCGACGTTGTGATTGTGCATGTGCCTGCAGACAAAATAAAAGTGACCGAATACAGAATTGACGACGAACACAGCAACGCTTATGAAGCGTGGAAAAAGATGGGATCGCCACAGCAACCCACACCCGAGCAGGTGGCGCAGCTTGAAAAGGCAGGGCATCTGCAAACTGTTGGCGAGCGTCGCACTATGAAACCGAAAGGCGGCAAAGTGATTGTGCCGATTTTGTTGCCGCGGCAGGGTGTGTCGTTGGTGAAGGTGGAGTGGTGAGTTCGACGACCTGGGTTTACCACGATCAACGCGACATACAATTTTTGACTACCTTCCATTCAAAAAAATTCTATGCCCTCATCGCTTGCGCAAATCTTTCCGCAGTTTGATACCGACCTTATCGCACACCTGGAGAACATCGGGCAGGTTATGGAATTTGAAGAAGGTGCTGTGTTGATGCGCACCGGTCAATATTTCAAGCACTCCATGCTCGTGCTCGACGGTCGTGTGAAGCTCTATCGCGAAGGCGACGACGGTGAAGATTATTTTCTGTATTACCTCGAGAAAGGAAACGCCTGCGCCCTCTCCATGATCTGCGCCGCCAAAAATGAAGCGAGTGCACTCAAGGCAAAAGCGGTAACTCCCGTGAAGGCACTGGTCATCCCCATCCAGCACATGGACGGGTTGATGAAGGATTTTCGGCAGTGGTATTACTTTGTGCTGGAAACCTATCGCACCCGGTTTGGGGAGTTGCTGGAGGTGATCGATCAGGTGGCGTTTCATTCCATGGACCAGAAACTGGAATTTTATCTGAAGCGACAGTTCGATGCCGTGGGTGGCAAAAGCATCACCGTGACCCACCAGGAAATTGCCGACGACCTCAACTCTTCGCGCGAAGTGATTTCGCGTTTGCTCAAAAAGCTGGAATCGCAAAAGCGCATCGCCATTTCGCGAAACGAAATCACCCGCATCAGTCTATAATTCTCTTTCCACCAGCATGGCTACCTCCTTCCATATAAAAAATAAGGAATAAAAAACGTCCGGGGTGACTTTAGTCACATTACCGGAACGCGGAAGGAGCGAAATTTGTAGTAAGAAAAGAACAGACCATACTCCATACGAATATGAAAGTCGAACAAATCTATACCGGGTGTCTGGCGCAAGGCGCCTACTACATTCGTTCCGAAAACGAAGCGGTCATCATCGACCCGTTGCGCGAAGTGGACTCGTATATTGAAAAAGCAAAAGCCGACGGTGTCACCATCAAGTATGTTCTTGAGACACACTTTCACGCCGACTTTGTGTCGGGTCATCTCGATCTGGCCGCAAAGACAGGCGCCACCATCGTCTATGGCCCCACGGCAAAGCCTGCGTTCGCGGCACATATCGCCACCGACGGCGAACTGCTGACGGTGGGACGGATCACGCTAAAAGTTTTGCACACACCGGGCCACACGCTTGAATCGACAACTTATCTTCTCAAAGACGAAAACGAAAAAGACCACGCCATCTTTAGTGGCGACACCCTTTTTCTTGGCGACGTAGGCCGACCTGATCTTGCGCAAAAAGCAGCACACATGACAAAGGAAGATCTGGCGGGTTTGCTGTATGATTCGCTGCGCTCTAAAATCATGACGCTACCAAACGATGTGATCGTCTATCCCGCGCATGGTGCGGGCTCGGCCTGTGGCAAAAACATGTCGAAGGAAACGGTGGACACGCTGGGGCATCAAAAACAAACCAACTACGCGTTGCGTGCCAACATGACGCGCGAAGAATTTATTGAAGAGGTGACCGATGGCCTGCTGCCACCGCCGGCCTACTTCCCCGAAAATGTGCGCATGAACAAAGAGGGATACGAAAGCATTGACGCTGTTTTGAACAAGGGCATGCGCGCGCTGTCGGCCGAAGCCTTTGAACTACTCGCCAACGAAACAGGCGCGCTTGTGCTGGACACCCGCGACGCGCAGGTGTTTGCAAAAGGGTTCATCCCCAACGCCATCAACATCGGCATCGACGGCAGCTTTGCGCCGTGGGTCGGTGCGCTCATACCGGGCGTGACGCATCCGCTCCTGCTCATCACCGACGATGGCCGCGAAGAAGAAGTGGTGACGCGGCTTGCACGCGTGGGCTTCGACAACACTCTTGGTGTTTTGAAAGGGGGATTGAAAGCGTGGCTCCAGGCCGGCAAAGAAATAGACACGATCGATTCGGTTACCGCGCACGAATTTGCCACGCGCATGGCCAATCAAAAAGTGTGGGTCGTCGATGTTCGAAAACCTGTGGAATACACCGCCGAGCATGTGGCCGATGCCATCAACATTCCCCTCGACAACCTTAACGAACACCTGGCCCAAATTCCCAAAGAGGACGAAGTGTACCTCCACTGCGCCGGTGGCTACCGTTCTATGATTGCCGCCTCGATTCTGAAATCGCGTGGCTGGAACAACGTCATCGACATTGCCGGCGGTTTCAAAGCCCTTGCCGAAACGTCGGTGCCCCGCATAAAGCACGAAACCCAAACCACGACCCAACCGTGACCACGCCATGAAAATGAAATGGATGCTTTGGAGCGCGGCGCTTATGCTCGGCGCCGTGGCCGGTTATTTATACTGGTATTTTGTGGGGTGCACCAGCGGCACCTGCCCCATCACGTCGTCGCCCGTGAACAGCACCGCCTATGGTGCCCTGATGGGTGGCTTGCTGATGAATGTGTTTCGTACGTCGAAGAAAGATTAATCGTTTTCTTTTTTTTCTTGCTGTGTGACTTTCGTCACAGTCAACCTGAGTTCCCCTGCTCATCTTTACATAAAAAAAACACTGATATGAAAAAGAACATGGGAACTCTCGACCGCATTCTTCGCAGCGGCATCGCCGTTGTGTTGATTTTATTCTACGCCTTCGGCATCATTCACGGAACCGTGGGCCTTGTGCTGGTGGCACTTTCGTTCATCCTCATTCTCTCCAGCCTCGTGAGCGTCTGCCCGATGTACCTTCCATTTGGCCTGAGCACGATCCGGAAAAAAGCCGGGCACTGAAAAATGCTGTCGGTTTATTAAACACATGAATTCATGATTGAAACATTGAAGAAAATTTTCGGAATAGGTCCTTCGCCTGATTTTGCCACACTGGTGAAGCAGGGCGCCATCATACTCGATGTGCGCACCAAAGGCGAATATGCCGGTGGACACATCAGGGGTTCGCTGAATATTGCCGTGGACCAACTCGCGTCCAGTCTTGATCGGCTGCCCGACAAAACCAAACCCATCATCACGTGTTGTGCGTCGGGCATGCGCAGCGGCGTGGCCAAAAGTGTGTTGACCGCGAAGGGATATTCGAATGTATTCAATGGCGGAATCTGGGATCGTTTGCAGAATAAATTATGAGTGTGGTTGCGTGAATATTTTGAGGAAAAGAAGCATGTTTACAAAAAAGGCCTTAGGTCCCTTCTATTTTTTAAACAAGTGCTTCCACCACATTCACTTTCAATTCATGTCTCCATTCGCATCCCGTCTGTTCATCGCTCTCTTTGGTTTTGGTCTGCTTGCTGTTTCGTGTTCAAAAGATGATGACAACACGCCCGCTGTTGACGACGACCTTGCCGGCCCCATTTCAAGACCCGCTTCCGGCTATGGCGCCGACGGAACACATGACGTTGCCAAACTGAGTTTTGCCAGTCCGCGCTATGCCGGAAAGACAGTCGATATTTTTTATCCAAAGGATATCACCACACCGCGGCCAGTCATTTTCTATTCGCATCCCTATGGTGGCGAGGACAGCGACTACAACATCGGTTTGTTTGAGTTTATTGCGCGCAAAGGCTACGTGGTGGTGTTCGCACCCTACCCTACCACCGGCGTGAGCATCGACGAACGTTATGCCACGCTGTGGGAAAGTTTCAAACAGGCAGTCACCGACTACCCCAACCTTATCGACACAAAAAAAGTCGGCTTCATGGGACACTCCTTTGGAGGCGGTGCTTCGTTCGGTCTGGCCTACAAAGGATTCATCGATGAAGGCTGGGGCGAAGACGGACGTTTTCTGTTTGTGATGGCACAATGGTATTCCTTTCAGATCACCGACGATCAACTTCAAAAATTTCCAGCCAACACAAAACTCATCACGCAAGTCTACGACGACGATGTGACCAACGACCACCGCATGGCCATTGACCTGTTCAAGCACATCAACATTTCGAACGCGGAGAAGGATTTTATTCTTATTCGAAAAAGCGTTTTGCCAAACTACACCTATACCGCAGAACACAACCTGCCCAACACCCGCAGCGCCTACGACGCCTATGACTACTACGGCATCTATCGCCTGCTCGACGCGATGATCGACTACAGCTTCAACAACAACGCCGCCGCCAAAACCACGGCGCTGGGCAATGGCGCCGCCGAACAAATCACAATGCCATCCTACAACGGCCAGGCCTTGTCGCCGCTGGAAGTGACCGACAACCCAACGCCCCAGTATCCTCAAACCAAATATGACTTTAAATGCATCTCGGCCACGAACGAGCGCATCGCAAACTGTCAATAAGAATGTTGCGTGATGGTGAGCTGGTGTCTGCTTAATTTAAAAGCGAGCACTCACTCTGTCCGGATACATTTCACGGGATTTGTCAACGCGGCCTTGAAGGTCTGATAACTCACGGTGAGCAACGTGACGACCAGTGCCAACAGACCTGCGCCTGCAAAAATCAACCACGACATCTCCACGCGATAGTCGTATTGTTGCAGCCATTGGTTGGCAAAGTAGTAGGCCACGGGCATGCCCAACAACACCGACAACAACACCAGCCGCACAAAATCGCCGGAGAGCATGGCCCACACGTTGAGCACCGAAGCACCCAGCACTTTGCGGATTCCAATTTCTTTGGTGCGCTGGCTCGCAGCAAACGCTGCCAGGCCAAAGATGCCGATGCAGCTGATGAAGATGGCCAGCGTTGCAAATATTCCCGCCAGCGTGCCGATGCGTTCTTCGGCCACAAACATGTGTGCATAGTCGTCGTCCAGAAATTTATATTCGAACGGGGCCGCGCCATCAAACTTTTGGATGACCGCTTCCACTTTTTTTAATGCATCGCGAACCTGTGTTTGCGGATGCAGGCGAACCGTGACATAGGTCTTGAATGCGTAGTCGATATAATAGATATGGGGTGTTTGTTTCATGTAGGGCGTCCAGCGCACCTGGTCTTTGATGACGCCGATGATCTCGCGTTCGCGGCCATATCCGAAATTCATTTTCCTGCCAATCACATTTCCCGATATCAGCTTTGCGGCCATCTCGTTGATGATGACGCCCAGTGAATCGGAAGCACGCTCACGCGAAAAGTCACGGCCTTGCACAAACTGAAAACCATTTGTGGATGGAAAATCATGACTGCAACTGTTCATGGTAATTAACGGGCGCTCGGCCGGATCTTTTCCTTCCCAGGTGATGGATGCGTTGCCGCTCATGGCGCCGGTGATGGGAAAGTCGGAGGTGGCCATGTTGTTTACCACGCCCGTTGCCAGCAGCTCGCTACGAAGCGTGTTGTAGTCAGCCTTTGTGAGCGCGTCGGTTCGCAGGGCCACGTGGAAAATGCCTTCGCGGTCAAACCCCAACGGCCGCTCCTTTGCGTGGTTGATTTGCTGCAACACCACCAGCGTGCCGATGATGAGCACAATGGATGTTGTGAACTGAAAGATGACCATGGCCTTTCGCGGCAACGCGGCAAAACGACCAGCCTTGAACGCGCCTTTCAGAACAGAGACGGGTTTGAATGACGACAGATAAAACGCAGGATAACTTCCCGCCAGCATGCTCGTGAGAAAAATGAACACCAGACATGCCGTTGCAAAACCAAAATTCTTCCACGGAAGAACCATGCTTTTTCCGGCCAGCCCATTGAACCACGGCAACGACAGCACAACGATGATCAGGGCCAGCACAAAACCAACGGCCACAATGAGCCACGATTCGCTGAGGAATTGAAGCACCAACTGTTTGCGCAGCGACCCCATCACTTTGCGCACACCCACTTCTTTGGCGCGCTTCTCGCTCTGCGCCGTGCTCAGGTTCATAAAATTGATGCACGCCAGCAGCAACACAAAAATGCCGATGGTGCCAAACATCCAGACAAAACGAATGTTGCCGCCGGTGTCCATTCCACTCACAAAACCGGCGTAGAGATGCCACCTTTCCATGGGAAGCAAAAGGCCTTCGGGTTTCAGGGACTTGCCATCGTTGGAAGCGTGGTCGTAGAGCACGTTCTTTATCTTCGGGTCCAGGGTAGCAACCGATGCATTTTGTCTAAGCAATACAAAACATTGAAACGAATAGTCTTCCCAGTTACTCATCTGTTTTCGGTTCTGCTCGCTGGCTGCTGCGCGATAGGCCATTGGCACCAGGAACTTTATGGTGGCAAATTCTGAATTTGCGGGAAAGTCTTCGAACACGCCGCTCACCATCAACGGGTCGCGGTTGTCGAACATCAGGGTTTTGCCCACGGCATTTTCGCCGAACAAGGATGCCGCCAATGTCTTTGACAACAACATGGAGCGCACATCTTTCAACCCGGCGGCGCTGCCTTCCACCATGCGAATCGAAAACATGTCGGCAAACTGCGGCTCTACAAAAAGCCCGCTCTCCGACATTTTCTTCTCGTCCAGCGCAAGAACGTGTGGCCTGGGCCAGGAGGCAATGGTCACCTCTTCAAATTCGGCATAGGCGTTCTTCAAGGCCTCTCCCATTGGCGCGGGCACATCGTTGATGGTCATGTTCTGGTCGCCAAAGGTGACACGGTGATAGACCTGTGCGAGCCGGTCGTAGTTTTTGAACGAGTGGTTAAAACTCAGCTCGTCATAAACCCACAACAGAATGAGCATGGCAACGGCCATGCCCGCGGCAAGCCCGCTGATGTTGATGATGGAATAGCCTTTGTTCCTGACGAGGTTTCGCCAGGCGATGGTGAAGTAGTTTTTGAACATAGCGTGCTGTTAATTTCTTTACAAACACATTGACAACAATCCTGCAGGTAGAACCTGTTGAAATCAGGATGAAGACAACGGCCGAAAAGTTTCAAACACCGGTTTGGCGGCGAAGGCCTTCTATTGGAGCATCATTTTGGCCAGTCGTGCATCGAGGTTGTAGACGTCGTTGCGCACATTCAATCTGCCGTCGCGCCCCACAAAGGCCGTGAGGTAGGCCAGCAGCACAGGCACGGTTTTGTCGAGTGTCACATATTTTTCCTTGCCCGCGTTCATGGCCGCATCGATTTTTGCTTCTGTCCATTCGGGGTTGTTTCGGAGCAGGTACATCGCCAGCTTTTTGGGTTCGGCCAGGCGCACGCATCCGTGACTGAAGGCACGGTTGTCTTTGCCGAATAAACTTTTGGAAGGTGTGTCGTGCAGGTAGATGCTATAGCTGTTGGGGAAAAGAAATTTCACAAGGCCCAGCGAATTTCGCGGTCCCGGTTTTTGGCGCACGGTGTTCCCCACCTTTTCCATGTTGTGTTTGGCGAGGTAGTCGGGATCGGCTTCGATGCCTGGCATCACTTCGTTTTTCAGAATGCTGGCGGGCACGTTCCAGTAGGGACTGAAGACGATGTATTTGAGGTCGCCCGAAAAAATATTGGTTTGATGGATCGCCTGACCTGCCACCACGTTCATGTCCCACACCAACGAATCGGCATGATAGACATAGAGCTTGAACGACGGGATGTTCACCACCATATAGTCTCCATCCATGCTTTGCGGCACCCAGCGGCAACGCTCCATGTTGACCACAATTTTTTGAATGATCTCTGCCACGGGCACATTCAGGTCTTTCACCATGCCCGACCCTACAATACCATCGGGCGTGGCGCCGCGACTTTCCTGAAAAATTTTCACCGCGGCTTCGAGGTCGTCGGTGAAAAGCGTCGACGTGGTGTCGCCGGCATAATCGCCCGAAGCGAACAAGCGCTTCCGGAGTTCCACAACCACCATGGATGAGTCGCCCTTGTGATACGCTTTGCGGTCGAGCGTTATCGTCTTCCAACCACCCCGCGACTCGATGTCGTTATATTTCTTCAGGTACGATTTCAACAATGCATATTGACGGTAGACAGGCTCATGTGTCACAAAGGGTTTGGATGTTGGATTGAGCAACGAATCCATGAGTGCATCGAGGTCGAGTTTTTTTCTGGGGAGAAACCACTCCAGCTTCCGGGTTTCAGATTCGTCGATGCCATGCCACACGTGACGGGCAAAACTGAAGTATTGCGATGTGAGCATCAGCTCGGCTTCGGCGTTCATTGGTTCGCGACGCAGCAATGTGTCGCGATCGTCCATGAGGGCTTGAAAGTTTTGTGTGTAGGGCAGCGTTGCTTTGATGCCGTCCTGCTGGAGATTCTGAATCCGGTTGAATAGTGCGGAGGCCTGTTCAATCACACCGTTGCGATCATACCAGGCATAGGAATAGTTACGGGCGCGATAAAATTTTTCCAAGTCAGCCCCATACGACGCAAAGCCCGGATATTTTTTAACAAACGAACGAATGGCCGAACTGTCGAAGTGAACGGCCTTCTGGTCACTGAAATTGCCCGCCACAAGCTGGGCGTCCAGCATCTTTTTCTGACGGATAGAATCGGCACCGATCTGGTCCGAAACCTGCGCAGTCTGTCTACAGCCCCAGCAACACGCAACAAAAAAAAGCAACAAGAGGGGAAAGGTCTTCATGCGGAAAAATTACACAGAAAAAGCGCATGAATGATAACGTCCACGAAGAAACCAGGTTAAAAAACGACTGCAATCGATCACAGGGCGTCGTTGTCGCGGCTGTCGGCTGAATTGGCTAGGGCATTCACCGACCTGCCCTTCACATGTTGAGGCTCCTCACTCCCACCCTTACAAAACACCAACGTCAATACACCCCACCAATTTTTCGTGCATCGGTTTTTGGGTTGTTAAAGGGTGGCAATGCCGTTGGACGCGCGGTCAGCCCGGTGGTGTCGGTGAGTGTTTGGATGAAGGCCACCAATTGTTTTTTCTCCTTTTGGGTGAGTTGAAGCCTGTCGCGGGGAAGCGTTTGATTGCCGAGGTCAATGCCAAGGCCGGCACCGCCGCCGCGATTATAGAAGTCGATCACGTCTTCGAGTGTGACATACACCCCGTTGTGCATGTAGGGTGCGGTGAGCGCGGCGTTGCGAACGGTAGACGTTTTGAAAGCATGGGCGTGAAGGTCGCGGTTATAGGTGAGCTGCTTGCCGCGATCGCCATCCACAGTGGCGTGCATCGTGTCAGCCTTTGCGGGCACACCCAACACTTCCGATTCCGTTTCGAGATACAAGGGTGGCACCGTGCCGTTGAACAAGGGCATGAAATGACAGGTGCCGCACTTGGCTTTGCCCATGAACACATTGAAGCCGTCTACCTCCTGTTGAGAAAGCATGGACCGGTCTCCGCGCAGGTATTTGTCGAAGCGTGCATTGAGGCCCGTGAGTGAACGGATGTAGCTTGCCAATGCACTTTGAATCTGTGGCTTCGTGATGCTGTCCTGCCCGAACGCATTTTTGAACAAGGTCCGATAGGCTTCACTCTCCATCAGCTTCCGCGCCGACTCTTCCATGTGGCCGTGCATCTCGAGGGGATTCACAATCACATTGTTCACCTGATCTTCGATGAAGGTGACACGCTGATCCCAGAACTGTGACTTTTGAAAACCTGCGTTGATCAAGGTTGGCGCATTGCGGGCCACATCGCCTTTGAAATTGAACGCGACACTCTTTGCTTTGCCATCGGTGAATGCCTGCCCGGGGTTGTGACACGACGCGCATGCACGCGTGTTGCTCCCCGACAAAACCGGATCAAAGAAAAGCAACCGGCCCAACGCTGCCACGGCGGGTTTCAGGTCGCGGTTGTAGGTGGGCGCGAAGTGGTCGGTGTTGAATGCGCCCGGCTCAAAGAACGTTGACTTGTCGTGGTTCAGCGCCGTTAAAAAAGTATTGTTCGCTACCGACAAAGTCTGTTGGTAGGTGTGGAGCGCTTGCGACAACCGGTTCATGTGATCCAGAATAAACGCAGCACGGTTAAAGGCGTTGAAGTCGACGGGTTTGTCCAAGTAATCATAAGCCGACTGAAACGATCCGTGCCAATGGCTTTTGAGCGAATCATTTTTCAAACGATCGTCATACATCGAAACAATGGCCTCTACTCCTTCCAGCGACGACTTTGCTTCCGGTATGGAACGAAACGCCACCGGCGAATCGAAACCCGAAATGCCCATGGCCATGATGGTGAGCATCTCGATGCGCGCGGCTTCAAAAACATTGGCGTCGCTCAGGGTGTTCGCGCGAATGGTGTTCTGCAGATTGCGCACGATGACCTGGAGCACCCTGGCTTCATGCTGCACGGCAGCAGAGTTGAGCGAGTCGGCAAAAACTTTTTCTTCAAGCACCTGGAACCCGGTGGGCGCTATAATTTTGTCATCGTATTCTTCTGTGCGCAGCAAGGCCGGACCGTTGATGCGTGCATACTCTTCCGGAAAATAAAACAACGTGAGCGATTCGATGTGTTTGAAATGATGGCGGGCTGTGTAGAAACTTGCCTGCATGGTTTCGGCCGGGCTGTGACGTCCGGCTTTCGCCACAAGGCTGTCCAGCGCGCGTTGCAACGAATCGGTTTCACCAAGCCAATAGCGGTTCACGCGGGCCAACGGGTCGCCGGCGCCTTCGCGCGAAGTGGAAGTACAGGCCACGAAAATCAAAGCCATGGCGCTCAACACAAACGTAAATCGGATCTTCATCGGTATGCTAAATAAGAAACTGCCCGGAGCATGCCGGGCAGTCAGAAAAAAAATAAGGCAACTAAAAAACCGGAAGGAATTAGCGCGGCAGGCCGTGTAGCACAACGATCTGACTACCTTCCATAAAGTTCGCCGCCAAGGTTCCGCCGTCAGGATTTTTGAATTGGGGTGACTTCCACGAGTGAACCTGCACATTCAATGTGAACGTGTTGGGAATACCCAGGATGTCGGACACATCAAGCATGGCGCCGTATTCCCATCCGCCAACGTTGGCCACACCATAGATGGCTTCGGCGTTTGCATCGCCGCGGAAATGATTGAGCTCGAATACTTTTTTCAACGCGCCCGTCTTCAGGTTGTATTGATAGAGATAAGCATCATGATCGATGCCGCTATAGCCGTTGGGATCTTCCTGTATGTAGGCGTAGTTTTCGGTCACCAGAATGTTGTCGGGGTCCTGGAAGGCACCGGCTTTTCCTGCGCGGTCGTCGCCGTTCAGCACGAGGGTGAGTTTTCCTTTCAACGGGTCGGTGCCATCAAGCGCAAGCTTGTAGGTGCGACCGTATTTGGTGCGGTCGGCATTGCCATCCTGACCGGTCACGTTGAAATATACTTCACGCCCCACACCGTCTTTGCGATAGTCGATGTCTTCTACGCGGCCAAACGAAAGGGCCTTCAGGTCTGCACCGGCAATGTTGGTTTGTTCGCCCGTCAGTGCTTTGTGGTTTTCAACTTTCACAAACTCTACGTCAACACCGTTGTTTTCTGTCAAGTCCATTTCGCGGGGGTTCTTGTCAAGCGTGCGCATCACGTACACGCTACCGTTTTCCAGGTCGCCCACGGTCGAGGTCACATACATGGCGAGTTGTCCGCCATAGGTGCCCGAGTCGTCGTCGCCAATCAGGATCACCGTTTTGCCGGTGAAGGCAGTCTTAGGAAGGGGCACTGCGTTTTCGGCAGCCCACCGGCCCAGGCCGGGCAGAAACTTTGGTGTTGTTTTCACCTGGTCGGTCACCACCACAAACGGATCGAGTCCGTGAATTTGCGCGCTGGCGTTTTCGCTACAGGTTAGAAAAAGGGGACCAAAGCCGTGCTCTTCCTGCGTGGCCAGGGTGGCCGAGCACAGGCGTGCCACACCGCCGTCTGAATTCAAAATGTATTCGCCTTTCACCGGGCGGAATGTTTTGTCGAACGTGATTCTCGACACGGCAATGTTGTCTTCGTTGTTCACCACCATCACAAAACCATCGGCTGTCTTCAACACGCCAGCACCATCGGCCGCACCACCAAAAACAAACGCCGGTGATTCGGGAAGATAGTCGGCGCTGCCGATCAGTGAATAGGTTTCAACACTTTCGAACCCTGGAAATTTTTTGAGGAAGGTTGTGGTTGTGGAGTGATTGGCCAACACAACCTGGTTGGCATCTTCGCCATTGTTGCCCTGATCACCTTTATCTCCTTTGTCGCCCTTGGAGCCTTGCGGACCAAGATCGCCTTGAGGACCTTCGCAGGCAGTCATGGCCACAGACAACGCCAGCAACACACATGCTATTCGCGTACAGAATTTTTTCATCTTTTGGGGGTTAGATATCACCAAAATTAGGGCGCACCTTTTCCCTCGTCGCTAAATGAAAATTAAACGTCCGTTACGATTTGCGGGGGATTGTTATTGTGATGTTAACGGGTTAACATGGGTTGGCCGGGATCAAAAATCGCCCCCTGCATCAAATCACCTAGTCGATGTGCGCATATGAAGGATTATGTTGGCGGTTAGAATAGGATGGGCAAAATGTTCCTATTGAGCGTTGGTTGGGGGCCAACCTGGTGGTCACAGCAAAGGCGCCGCAAAATAAGGACATCGGTTAAAAAAATCTCCAATAAGCCTTATGGAATTGCATTTATACAGGCATCTTATGCTCGTATTTCCTAACCCGTTCCTATGAGACTAACGTTTTACCGACTTCTCTTTGTCCTCCTGGCAGTTTCCACCACAGCATCCGCTCAGGTCACGTCATACGACAACCTGTGGAGTGAGATTTACCGTGCCGAACTCAAAAGTCTTACCACCTCTGCACTATTGAAAGTGGACAGCCTTTACGCGAAAGCAAAACGCGAGAACAACATGACTCAAATCCCCCTCGCGTTGCTATACCAGTCCAAGTTCACGATGATACTGAAAGAAAATTCAGAGCTGGTCATTGTTGAGCGATTTGAAAAAGAAATCAGTAACAGCAAAGCCCCGCTCCGAAACATTCTGGAATCTTTTCTGGCCGAACTATACGAGAACTATTTCAACCAGCACCTGCACCACTATGTTTACGAAAAACGATCGCGGACTGCGGAAAACGTGAACCCCGCAGATTTCAGAACCTGGGATGAGGACGGCATGCATCGCGAAATTCGCCGTCACTACCAGAATTCGCTTCGCGATGCATCTGTTCTTCAAACCACGAAGCTCGAAAAAATAGAAGGCCTGCTCTTGCCTGCCGAAGACTCAAGACTCTACCGCCCTTTTCTCTATGACCTGCTCGCACACCGCGCGTTGGAGTATTACACAAAGCGAATAATTTCAACAAATTCTGACAACACCACACATCCCGCCAATCCGTTTGCGTGGGACGATCCAGCCCACTTCAGATTGTTCGCGATCCCATCGATTGCCGATACCGACAGTCTGTCCTTGCCAGCGCTGGCGATTAAAATCTATCACAATCTCCTTAACCTTCATCGGAATGCTTTCGACACGTCGGCGCTCGTGAATCTGGAGATGGAACGTTTGGATTTTCTGAAGAATGCATCCACGAACACCGACGTTCTCTATGAGAATCACAAAAATGCTTTACAAAAACTAAAAGACGCATTCATAACGCATCCCTCATCGGCGGCTGTTGCTTTCAAGATCGCCACAATGCTGAAGGACGAAACTGACAGACCCCGAGCTTTTCAAAATCTGTATTATGAATCACTCCGTCCCAAAAAACTGGCGGCGCTGGAACTTTGCCAATGGGCCATCGATCATTTTGCAGACAGCCCTGGAGGTAAAAACTGCGCCGAACTGAAAGAACACCTACTTGCCCAGAATCTGCAACTGAAGGCAGAAACGTTTATCCCTGCCGACACGTGGTCGAAGGTTTTTGTAGAATATGCCAACGTTGACCGGGTGTCGTTCTCTGTTGTGAGAATCTCAAAAGGTACGGAGCGTTCAATCTTCCAGCAGTCCGATTCTGTAGTCCGGTCTCTACTTGCAGGCATACCACCCGAGCACCGTTGGGTTAGCACACTGACGAATCCGCAAGACCTTCTTCTTCATAGTACAGAAGTGGTGATTCCGCGACTTGGCAAAGGAACGTATATGATCGTGGCCAAGGTCTATGATGCCACGGACTCTACTCTTGAATCTGTTCTTGCCTATAAGCGTATTTGTGTTACGAACTTAGTGCTTATACATTCCACATCGGAAAATGCCAATCGCTGCCAGGTTATTGACCGGATAAACGGGAAACCGATACGTGGCGCCACGGTTCGCTACACAAGACTGAAGGATGACCAACCACTGTACACTGCACAGCAAACAACAGACAAAGATGGCTTCATCGAACTAAAGGAGCGCAACGCCGGCCGTGTCAGATTCTCATTCACTGCATCCCTTAACGGAGACACGATTGTTGCAGAGAACTCGCGCTATTACCGCTATTTTGAAGATGAGGATGAGAGCGATAAAAAGGAAGAGGACGAGGACGAGGAAGTGACCGCAAACACCCAAATGTTTAGCGACCGTGCCATTTATCGTCCGGGGCAAAAAATTTATTTCAAAGGCATACTGCTTCAGCATAAGAACCAAAAGGCGTCAGTGATATCCGGGAAACATGTCCATGTGATTCTGGAAGATCCAAACGGTGTCGAGGTGAACGCCATTCGGTTGAAAACAAATTCGTTCGGATCGTTTAGCGGATCGTTTGTTCTTCCTTTGAGCGGCCTCACGGGCGCGTACAGCCTCTATGCAGATGAAGATGCCGAATCGGACTCCACATTTTTTGAAGATCTTGATAATTTCAACTACAATTCAGTGAGATTTTCGGTCGAGGAATACAAGCGTCCCACGTTTGAAGCGAAGTTTAATCCTGTGCGTGAAACCTTTGTCCTGAATGATTCCGTACACGTCAACGGCGTGGCAAAATCCTATAGCGGATCGGCACTGAAAGGCGCCGTAGTTAACTATCGTATCATACGGACCATAGCATTTTCGTATTGGTTATCGCTTGCGCGCCGATACCTTGAAGGCATGGACGCACAGGAAATTGCCTCCGGACAAATCACTACCGACGCCAAGGGAGAGTTTACGATTCCCTTTAAAGCCACTGCCGGCGACACGATTAACAAAGAAGGACGCCCTGTGTTTAGCTATTCCATCACCGCGGATGTGATCGACATCAACGGCGAGACCCGGAGCACCGAAACGACTGTAAACGTGGGCTATCATGTGCTGGACATGTCCGTAAAGATGGACCACACACTAGACCGGCGAGTTCCCAACGTCGTTCGCGTTGTCACCAAAAATTTGAACGAACAGTTCACCCCTGCCAAGGGCACGCTGGCCCTCTATAAACTTAAAACACCATCCCAACCCCAGCGTCATCGCCCATGGTCGGCGCCGGATCTGCCGATTCTCTCTGAAGAAGCTTTCGCTTCGTTTTTTCCCTACGAGAGTTATGATGAAAAAAACCGGACGCTTGTCGAGCAAAAAGGAGAACTTCTGGCGTTGCTGAACTTCGACACCCGAATTTCGAAGGATGTGATTGTGACCATGAACAAAACATGGCCGCTTGGCGAATATGTTGTGGAGCTAAAAGCCATTGACGCCGCCGGTTTGGAAGTGGTGACCCTACACCAATTTCAATTGCACGACCCCACAAGCAAGACCGTGCCCGACCAGAAGCCCCTGGTTTTGACATTCGACAAGAAGGCTTATGCTCCCGGCGAGGTCGCACACCTGAAGATCGGTTCGGCGTGTTCGGATCTGACGGTGACTGTTTTTATCGAGAAGCTGCAAAAAATTAACCGCATCACCATAGAACACCTCGCAGGCACGACGAAAGACATTGCCATTCCAATAACGGAAAACATGGGCAGGGAATTTTCGGTTACAGCCACCACATCCTATCAAAATTCGCTGCACACGTCAACGATCCACGCGTTGGTCGCGCTGCCGTCGCCCAACATAGAGATCGAAACGATCACGTTCAAAGACAAACTTCAGCCCGGCGCCAAAGAAACCTGGAGCTTTGAAGTGAAAGGCCCGAACGGAACACAGGTGGAAGCCGAAATGCTGGCCTCTATGTATGACGCGTCACTAGATCAATTTAACGTAAACCGGTGGTATTATGATTTTCTTCCGGACTACGCGCGCGATCACCGTAGCATTGACATTGATGGCGATGAAAGTTTCGACGTCGGCGATTTTAGTGTAACCACGGATGAACGGGACTACTATTCTAAACCGGCCGAACGCTATGATGACTTTTACTGGTTCGGTTTCAACTTCACCGGCATGCAGGACCAGAGTTCCTATCTGGACCGTATCTACCCGGTAGGGATGACGTTAAACAGCCCATCCATCATATCGCTGCAACGCGGGCAGTCGACACGAAAAGGATATGTGCAGGGAACGGTTGTGGACTCGAATGGACAACCCCTGCCCGGAGTGAACGTGACAATCAGCAACACGACCACGGGCGCCATCACCGATGCAAACGGACACTATGAAGTGAAAGGCGGTCGTGGTGATGTGATCCGTTTCACCTTTGTGGGCTATGCCCCAGCCGAAACCAAACTCGGACGCAAGACGACGGTGAATGTGACGCTGAAGGAAGCCTTGCTGGCCTTATCGGAAGTGGTTGTTACCGCGCGCGGCTCCTACGAGAAAAAAGCACTAACCCAATCCATCACCATGCTCTACCGTGCCGACTCCCGCGAATTGGAATTTTTTCTTGCAGGTGAAGCGGCAGGCGTTTCGATATCCTCATTCAACTTCACCCCCGGCGATTCGCCGTTGACACGCATGCGGGGTTCCCTCTATGTCGTTGACGGCGTCATTGTCGCGGCGCGCGAAATTGAAGGAGTTGCTATCGCAGACGTTCAGCTCCTGAAGGGAGAAGCCGCCACATCGCTATATGGCGCGCGGGCAGCAAATGGTGTAGTCGTTATCGTTACCCGTGCCGGACAGCAAAAGATAGACGAAGAGATGGCCAAGGTAAATGTCCGCAAGAATTTTGACGAAACCGCCTTCTTCTTTCCACACCTCACCACCGACGAGAACGGCAAAATTCGGTTTTCATTCACCACACCAGAAGCCCTCACACGATGGAAACTTCAGTTGCTGGCACACACGCGCAACCTGACGGCCACACTCCAAACCCTCCAGGTAGTCACCCAAAAAGAACTGATGATAACACCCAACTTTCCGCGTTTTCTACGAACCGGCGACGAGGTGGTGCTTTCAACAAAAATCGTGAACCTCACCAGTCAGGCGAAATCCGGGAAAGCAATCCTGCAACTCACCGATGCCGTTACCGGAAAATTGCTCGATGGTCCGTTCGGGAATGTGGTTCGCGCGTTGCCCTTCACGGTAGCTGCAAAAAGCACAACCGAGGTTTCGTGGCGATTGCATGTGCCCGGGCAAGTAGATGCTGTGCAATATAAAATCGTGGCCAAGGCCGGAAACTTCAGCGATGGCGAACAGAACATTCTACCCGTAATTCCCAACCGCATCCTGGTTACCGAATCATTGCCCATGCATGCGCAGTCGGGCGAAACAAAACATTTCGTCCTCGACAAACTCAGAAACACAACGTCATCCACACGTCAGCAACACCGGCTCACGCTTGAGGTGACATCAAACCCTGCGTGGTATGCTGTTCAAGCGTTGCCCTACCTCATGGAATTTCCGTATGAGTGTGCCGAGCAACTTTTCGCACGCTACTATGCCAATGCGCTGGCGAGTCACATCGCCAACAGCAATCCGAAAATAAAAGCTGTGTTTGAAAAGTGGTCTTCGTCGGGAGAGTTGGTGAGTGCGTTGGAGAAAAATCCAGAACTCAAGTCAATCGTTCTGGAGGAAACGCCTTGGGTTCGCAGCGCACAGAATGAAACCGAACAGAAAAAACGACTGGGCTCGTTGTTCGATCTCCATGCCTTAGGCGCCCGGCAAAGTGGTGTGCTGGACAAACTAAAAGATATGCAGTTGGCCAGTGGAGGCTTCCCGTGGTTCAATGGTGGCACACACGCAAACCGCTACATCACGCAACACATCGTTTCCGGCCTTGGCCATCTGAAACACCTCAACGTGCTCCCGCCAACAGGAACATCACAAGAAATACTGCAGGGTGCACTACGCTATCTCGACGCCGAAATGCTCGACGACTATCGACGTTTGTTGAAACGCGCACAAGCCAACAAATCGAAGGAAGCTGTTGCCATATTCATGGATCGTCAGCAGCCAGACGCATTGGCCATTCACTATTTGTACATGCGCAGTTTCTTTCCCGAGGTGAAGATGAACGATTCGCTTCAAGTCGCCACCGCCTATTACCGCGCTCAATCGGCCACCTATTGGTCAAGAACCAGTCTGCTTCTGAAGGGCATGACCGCCCTCATTCATTTCAGACAAGGAAACAAAACGCTGTCAAATGAAATCCTGGCGGCGCTTAAAGAGAACAGCCTGTCAAGCGATGCGCTGGGTATGTATTGGAAAGAAAATACCTCAAGCTGGTATTGGTATGAGTCGCCCATCGAAACACAGGCGCTCCTGATCGAAGCGTTTAGCGAAGTGCAGGGTGATGACGCTACACTCAACAACCTGCGCGTCTGGTTGATCAATCACAAGCAGGCACACCAGTGGGCCACCACCAAAGCCACAACGGAAGCCATATACGCGATTCTGCTGCAAGGTGCCGAGTGGCTTCCGGTCGAAGATCAACTTGAAACCACTGTGGGCACAAAAAAAATACAACCGGCCGCAAAGGAGCCAGAAGCCGGCACAGGCTATTTCTCCACTTCCTGGACGGGCGATGCTGTCGTCCCCGAACTTGGCGAAGTGACGCTCACGAAAAAAGGAAACGGCACCGCCTGGGCAAATTTGCACTGGCAGTATTGGGAAGATCTCGAAAAAATCATGTGGGCAGAATCGTCTCTAAAACTTTCTAAGAAGGTGTTTGCCGTAAGCCTTGGCGACAAGGGGGAACTGTTGACCGAAGTGAAGCCAAACACACCCGTGAATGTTGGCGATCTGCTGCGCGTCAGAATCGAGCTGCACACCGATCGCGACCTGGATTTTTTGCACATGAAAGACCTTCGCGCCTCGGGTGTCGAGCCGGTGGATGTTCATTCGGCCTACAAATACCAGAGTGGCATTGACTACTATCAGTCCACGAGAGACGCTTCCACAAACTTCTTCTTCGACAATCTCCCAAAAGGGGTTTACATCTTTGAGTACGATCTTCGTGTGAACAACAGAGGAAATTTTTCCAACGGCATAACCACCATACAAAGCATGTACGCGCCGGAGTTTGGCAGTCACAGCGACGGAACACGGATGACGGTGAAGTGAGGTCGATAGAATCCTTTTCTCCAAATGCTCGTTAACGTGTATGGCCTGAAAAGGGAATTAACAAAACACAACCATGAAAGAACAACTCGACGGCACCGATTTATTCTACGCCAAAGATCAGGAGGCCTGGCGCCGGTGGCTGCATAAAAATCATGCAAAAAAGAAATCGGTGTGGCTGGTGAATTATAAACCTTCCAGCGGGAAACCTCGCATAAGCCATTCGCATGCTGTGGACGAAGCGTTGTGTTATGGGTGGATCGACAGCAAGAAGGTTATTCTGGACGAACTCAGAACGGTTCAGTTTTTCAGTCAGCGAAAACCGAAGGGAAATTGGAGCGCGGTCAATAAAAAGAAGGTGGCGGTGCTTGTGAAAGAAAATCGTATGCAGCCTGCCGGGCTGGCCGTGATCAATGTCGCAAAGAAGAATGGCGCCTGGACGGCCATGGACGATGTGGAGAAGCTCATTGTGCCCAAAGATTTGGCGGCGGCTTTGACGGCAAACCCGGAGGCGCGGGCACACTTTTCAAAATTTCCGCCATCGTCAAAAAAAATCATTCTGTATTGGGTTCACTCCGCGAAGCAGGCCGCTACGCGTGAAAAACGAATCGCTGAAACGGTGGCGCTGGCGGCAAAGAACATTCGGGCCAATCATTATGTTCAGCCAAAGAAAACGATTAAGTCCTAGACGGTGGAGAACCACATTGTGAATGCGCTCAAAATTCTCCGCGCACGTCTTCTCGAACGCGACGAAACTTCAAAGAATTTCTGGGCCGTCACCGTGGATTGAAACGACAATAGCATTGGGCAAATCGATCCAATTCAAAATTTTCACCCAAAATATCCCCCACACGCCACCTTGCCTTTAAGATACCAATTGGTATCTTTGCAAAATGCGCGATCCGGAAGCAACACGTGACAAAATCCTGAAAAAATCAGGGATACTCTTTAACACCAAGGGCTACAAGGCCACGTCCATCAGCGAGATCACCGACGCCACGGGGTTCACCAAAGGGGCCATTTACCGGCATTTCAAAAGCAAGGAAGAGTTGGAAAAGGAGTCGCTGTTTCAGCTCTCCACCATCATGATGGAAGAACTTCGCCGCCGCATCAAGGAAGAACTCACGGCAACCGACAAACTTCTGGCCGTGCTTCGCTATTTTGAATCCTACATCAGCAAACCCGTAGTGAAAGGCGGTTGCCCGCTCATGAATGCCGCCATCGAGGCCGACGACGCCCATCCCGTGCTGCGCAAAACGGCGCTGAAGATCCTCGACATTCTTCACCAGTCGCTGGTGACCATTCTCGACAATGGCATCCGCTACAAACAACTGAAACCCGACCTCGACAAAGACCACTTTGCCACGGTGGTGATCGCCTCCCTGGAAGGCGCCATCATGATGAGCAAACTGCGAAACAACAACGTAGACATCCGGCGCGTCATGAAGCATCTTGAAAATCAATTGAACGACCTGAGACTCTAAAAAAAAATTTACTCCACTAGATACCAATTGGTATCTTAAAACACCTTGCGTATGAAAACCCTCCTCACCAAAACCCTCGGACTCTATCTGAACTTTCTGGCCTGGATTCATCCCCGCACCGCGGGACGCCAGGGCTTCCTGCTGTTTTGCAGACCTTTCCGCACACCCATCACCGGAAAACAGCAAACGTTTTTCGACACGGCGCAACGTTCCACCATCACCAGCGAAGGCACGGCCATTCAGGTCTACCGCTGGGGACACGGCGAAAAGAAAGTGGTGTTTTTTCACGGCTGGCAGAGCCACACATTCCGCTGGAAGCCCTATGTGGAAGCGTTTCCCAAAGATGTATACACAGTCTATTCTATTGACGCACCTGGTCATGGTCTTTCAAAAGGCAACTTTCTTTCCGTGCCGGTCTACAGCACGCTGATTCAGAATTTTATTCAGCAAATTGGCGGCGCGCATGCTGTGGTGGGACATTCGCTGGGAAGCTTTTCATTGCTCTACACCTTCTTCATCAACCCGCGTCTGCAGGCAGATCAGGTTGTGCTGATGGCGCCGCCGGGCGAAGCCACCGACTTCATGCATTTCTTTCGCGACACGCTAAAGCTTTCAGACCGGGCCATGCGTCACATCACCCAATATTTTGAAGACGCCTACCAGGTTCCGCCATCCTTCTTCTCCACACAGAAATTTGCGGCCTCGCTGCAACGCGACGGGCTCATCATCCACGATCAGGAAGATGCCGAAGCGCCCTATCACTATTCACAAAAGATCAACGAAGCCTGGAAGGGATCAACACTCCTGTCTACGCAGGGTTTTGGTCACAACCTCCGCTCATTGTCAGTGGTGGAAGCAGTGTTCCGTTTTGTGCATGAATCTGCGGTTGAAGAGAAGCAAAGCCAGGTGATGTTGTGATGGCGATGTGATCCAGACTTAGGCTGGTCCGTAGGTAGCACAGGCCGCACGTGAACCGGGGCAATTGAAAACCCGTTCGCTGCCCGTAATCGCGCCCGTCTCTTGTCACCTAAAAGATGCTTCGAAAACGCTTTCGCCTGCGCCGTCGTCTTTGTAAGTTTAGGGAAATGCTAAACACTATGATAACGAATCGGGGGCCGGTGGTTGTGATTGACGATGACAGGGATGATCAGGAGCTGTTTCTGGAGGTATTGACTCACTTTGGGCTGAAAGATTTTATCCGTCAGTTCGAGGACTGTCCCAGTGCACTCCACTATCTGGAAACCACGCCGGAACGTCCGTTCCTTATTCTTTGCGACATCAACCTGCCCGGCATGAACGGCCTGGAGTTCAGAAAGCGTCTCAACAAAAATGATTTTCTGCGCATGAAAAGCATACCGTTTGTTTTTCTTTCCACGGCTGCCGTACAGGCGCAGGTGCAGGAAGCATACGAACTCACCGTGCAGGGATTCTTTATTAAACAAAATTCCATGGCTGCCATGCAGGATGTTTTCAAGCGGCTGCTGGACTATTGGAAAGACTGCGTGCATCCGAACTCATTTTAGGCAACGGCCCTGCGTTGTCTAACCCAACCCTGCAACCCGTTCAACCCAACCGGTCTTCTATGACGTGGACAAACGACTTTACGAAACAACTTGGCATCGAATTTCCCATCGTGCAGGCGCCGATGCTGGGCGTGACTTCGCCACAGATGGTGGCCCAACTGAGCAATGCCGGCGCGTTGGGATCGCTTCCCGTGGGTGGGCTTTCGCCAGACAAAACACTGGCCCTGATCCGCCAAACCAAAACGCTCACCCGCAAGCCGTTTGCCGTGAACTTGTTTGCCAACACACTTCCAACGCCAAGAGCCGCTCAAGCGTCCCAGATGCGTGAGTTCTTGACGACTCTCGCACGCAACCACAACCTGGCTGCCCCAACCGCCGACGCGCTTGACACACCTATGTATTCGTATGCCGATCAGCTCGACATTCTCGTCAGTGAAAAAATTTCCGTGATCAGTTTCACCTTCGGCATACCGGACGACGCGAGTTTAAAAACATTGAAGTCGACTGGCGCTGTGCTGATCGGCACCGCCACCAGTTTTCGCGAAGCCGCCGTGCTCCAGGAGAAAGGTGTCGACATGATCACGGCCCAGGGAATTGAAGCCGGTGGTCACCGCGGAAGTTTCCTCGACGACGAGCCTTTGCCGCAGGTGGGATTGATTTCACTGGTGTCTGAAATTGTGCATCGCCTGCCACGACCGGTGCTGGCGGCCGGTGGCATCCACGATGGCAAAACCATTCGCGCCGCGTTGATGCTGGGCGCGCAGGCTGTACAGATCGGAACCGCCTTCATTGCCTGTACGGAAAGCATTGCCATACCTTCCTATAAGTCGGCAGTGATGAACGCAACCGGCACCGACACCGCGCTGACCCGCGCCTTCACCGGGCGATGGGCCCGCGGCATACGCAACGCGTTTATGAACGAAGTCGAAAACTCGGGCATCGCCCCGCTCCCCTATCCGCTGCAAGCAAGTCTTAACGCAGCACTCCGCGCCTCAGCCCAACAACGCGACGATAAAGAATTCACCAACCTGTGGGCCGGACAATCGACCGTGAACGTGCAGGCAAAACCTGCTGTGGAAATTTTGCAACAGCTCATTCAAGAAGCGGAAGCGGTTTGACCGCTGTAGCATTTTTATCCGGCCATCCCAAGCCTGCACATTGCGGCATCAGAATTTATACTGCACGGTGACCCCTCCAAAGTGAATATCTTTGCCTGTACCCACGTCTTTCAAAAAGTGTCCCGCGTTGAAAAACGTATATTCTCCTTTCAACGTCAACGCACCTGAAGGTGCATACTGAATTTCGGTGGTGATTTGCTGACCGATGAGACGTGCCGATGAGTGCCGGCCGGAGTAGATCAATTCCATGTTGGGTGCATAGATGCCATCGTCGGGGCTTTGTCGCCAGAAGCGATCATAGTCCGTAGTCAACGTTAGTTGTTTGTAGGTGATGGCCAACGAAGGGTGAATGTCGACGAGGTTGGCGGGGCCGATCAGCGCGGCAAGTCCAAAGTAGGCGCCGCGCGGGAACAAGGGGTTGAATGTTTGCAGGCGCGCATCGCCGTTTGTTTTGTCGCCACTGATGAGTTCCGATTTTAAACCAAGCTCGGGTTGCAGAAACGCATCGTTCCATTTATAGCCCATGTTAACGGACGCGGTCCAGGCACGAATGGTTTTGCCTTGCAGGTCGCCAAACTGAAAGAGCCCTTCCCCATCATAGCGCCAACCGCGCTGCTGACCCGACACGCGTGTGCCTATGGAATGACGTGTTTCCTTTCCCTGTCCATCGTCGAACCGAGCGGTTAGTTTTTGCAAACCCAGATAATACACTTCAACATTTTGCAGCACGGAGAACTTCGCCAGTGCAACGTAGATGCCCCAAAGTTTCGCCTTGCCCGAGGGATCGTCGTCAAATATATTCTTCCGTGCATACACATAGTCACCATAAAGCACATCCAGCTTCCGGCGCCGCGCCGCGACAACAACTTTCACAGCATCAAACGCCTGACGGTTGTTGGGCAACTCACGCACCGAGATGAGCCGCTGCGATCCATACGACATCTCTTGTCTGCCCGCCCGAACAATGAACGATGCCGTTGATATTTTTCCCGTATAGTCCGCAAAGGCCTGATGCACATCCAGCGGGTTTTCATCCACAGGCGACGTGTCGGGTTTTCCGTTTGCGCCGCTGGCTTGTAGTTGGATGAATGCGCGGAAATTTTTCGTGAGGTGAACATCGGCATGCGCGAGAAAGCGTGTCAGCGAATAGCCATCGGCATCGTCGGGTTCATCACCCCAGGCGCCGTTAGCAATCATGAAATACTGATAACGAACTTCACCGCCAAAAGAAAGGTATCCGCCGTACATATTCAGCGGAGTGTATTTCAATCTTTTATAGGCGCTTTGGGTCGTGTCGTCTTTCAACGCTGTGTAATCTTCATCGTAGCGCATTGATTTGAATTGCGCCTGCACAACCATTGACATCGTCAGCAAAAGACATAGCAGGCCCGGTTGCTTTCTTCTCATCAGAATTTTAAAACGTGAGACAGATCCAAACACTAAACATGCTCCGAAAAGCACTGGTGATAGTGGTGTAGCGAAGAACCGTTTTCATACTATTTCTGATACCCGCCATAATACTTCACCGGACTCCACGCGGGCACCACCGGAAGTTTGGCCGGCGCCAGCTTTTCAAACTCGGCACTGCCCCATACAATTTTTCCATCCACCACTGTCAACAGCGAAGTGATGGTCTTCACGTCTTCGTCGCTCACGGCGAAATAGTCCTTATCCAGCACAATAACGTCCGCCAGATAGCCGGTCTTAATTTTTCCTTTCGTGCCGCCCTCGCGAATGAGGTTGTAGCCGCCGGTGGTGTAGAGCTTCAGCGCGGCAGTTCTGTCCAACACGTTTTCAGGAGCCATGACCTGCACACCGCCAAGTGTCTTACCGGTAGTGGCCCAATAGAGCGACATCCACGGGTTGTAGGATGCCACACGCGTTCCGTCGGTTCCTAACCCAACCGGTATGCCGAGTGCAAGCATCTTTTTGATGGGCGGCGCCGACAAGGCCGCGGCTTTTCCATAGCGATGAATAAAGCTCTCGCCCTGATAGGCCATGCGATGTTGAACGGCAACGCCACCCCCCAACGCTTTGATGCGCGCCAGGTTTTCGTCGCTCACCGTTTCGGCATGATCGAAAAACCACAGCAATCCATTGAGCGGGGTTTCCTTGTTCACAGCCTCGATGATGGCGAGGTCGCGGCTGATGCTTTCGTTATAGGTGGCGTGCAAGCGGAATGGCCAACGGTTTTTCACCAGCAGCGCAAGCACAGCTTTCAGATTGGTTTCCAGCGACGCCGGCAGTTCGGGCCGGGGAAAAAGAAAGTTTTCAAAGTCGGCAGCATCCATCACTAAATTTTCGCCGCCCCCCTCTACACGATAGTCAACTTCGTTGATGGTGTTTGATATGGGATGTTGGACATCTACCAGGCTGATCCACTTTGTGAAATCGTTTAGCTCCGTTCCTTTTTTTTGTGCGAAGAGGAAATACGGAAGCCGCACTGTGATTTTTCCGGCGCGGTTCAACGAATCGGTGATCGCGTAGTCGTCGGGAAAATTCTGAAAGCCACCGCCGGCATCCATCACGGCCGTGACCCCCAGGCGATTCAGTTCGGTCATGTATTGAAGCGTGGAGTTTATTTTTTCTGCTGGCGTCAGTTCGGGAAGTTTCGCCAGGGTGGAGTACAGAATGAAGGCATTGGGCTCGGCCACCAGCAGGCCGGTAGGAACACCGTTGCTATCCTTCTCAATAAGACCTCCGGGTGGATTTGGCGTTTCGCCGGTGATGTTCAGTTTTTGAATTCCCGCCTTGTTCAGCCAGGCTTTGCCATAGAGATAGAGAATGAACGTGGGCACATTGCCGGTGGCTTCGTTTATTTCGTCCAGTGTTGCCAGACGTTTTTCCTCAAACTGATATTCGTTCCAGCCGCCCACCACACGCACCCATTGGCCTTCGGGTGTGCGCGCTGCTTGCTCGCGAAGCATGGCCAGCGCCTTCTTCAGCGACGACACGCCATCCCAACGCAGCTCGGTGTTGTAGAACCGCCCGCCGCGAATCACGTGCAGGTGACTGTCGAACAAGCCGGGCACCACGGTTTTGCCATGCGCATCGATCACGTTGGTTTTTGCCCCTTTCCATTTCTGAATTTCCTTGTTGTTGCCGACCGCCACAATTCTGTTTTTCGAAATGGCAAGGGCTTCTGCGTGAGGAGCCGCGTCGTCGAGTGTTGTCACGTTGGCGTTCAGCAGAATGATGTCTGCCTTTTGTTGTGCGACAACGTCTTCAAAAGAAAGGGCCAGCGCAATTGCCAGCAAGGCTTGTAGTTTCATTTATGTTTTGATTTTAGTATTCGCAAACCATACGCTACAAACCTATCGCATGGCATCACATCCAACAATGGCGAAACAACACACCATCATGGTTAAGTCAACACATTCGGTGTTTCTTGTAAGGAAGATTGGGGAGACACTTCGAAATTGAAATTGCGTTTGGTTACAAAACCATTTGAGGCTTTGTATGAATACCAGAAAAAGCTGTATTAATCACAACTGATGGAAGATCTTACAAGAATCAATATCCCAAAAGGCCAGATAAAAATATGATGCCCCTGAAGCGACCCGTGTTCGGCATTCCGGCATCAGGGATATTTTTTAAGTTGAAGGTCCACGCGGGGCACACGGCTTTCAATGTTGGTGCGGTCCTTCTCAAACCATGGAGGCAACTTCAAGGCTTCACCCAGGTGATCTTTGTCTTCATCTTTTGTGAAGCCCTGATCGGCGGTAGCCACCTCGAACAACACACCACCGGGTTCGCGGAAATAGATCGACTGAAAATACTGACGGTCCAGCACCGGTGTGGGGTTCAGCATGCGATTCACCACTTTCTCCCGAACCGCCAGCTGGCTTTTTGCATCGGCTGTGCTGAAGGCGATGTGATGCACCGTGCCACTTCCTCCGCGACCCTTCAGACTATCGGGCGAGCAGAGAATGTCGATGAAGTTGCCGGCCTTGTTTTGTGCAGCGAAACGGAATCGATTGCCACGTTCTGCGATCAGCACGTGGTCTAACTGTTCGGTGAGCAACGAGGCTGTGCGCTCAAATCCCTCTTCCCAGATTTCAACATTGTAAAAGCCGCGAATGGAATGTTCGAGGGGAATGCTGCCATAGGTAAAGCCCGTGCGCAGATCGCCTTCGTTAAACACTAGCTCAAGCCCCAGGCCATCGGGATCTTCGAGATACACAACCACTTCGTTTTGAAAGCGTTCTTGTGGATCTTTGAACGCGATGCCGTATTTTTTCAGGCGCTCTGTCCAATAGCCAAGCGAACCATAGGGTACCGAAAACGTGGTGGTGTTCAGGAAGCCCGTGCCATGCCGGCCTTTGATCAATCCGCTATAGGGAAAAAATGTGATGATGGTGCCGGGATGTCCCAGCTCGTCGCCATAGTAGAAGTGATAGACCTCGGGGGCGTCGAAGTTTACCGTCTTCTTCACCAGCCGGATACCCAATATGCCCGTATAAAATTCGATGTTGCGTTGTGCGTCCGAAGCCAGTGCCGTGACGTGGTGAATGCCTGTAATCAGTTTGTCCATCTTGACGAGAGTTAAGTAGTTTTTATTTCCATTTCGTCCGGCTTCAGAACCATGACGACCAACAGCAACATGGCAGGTAGCAGGCAGGAAAGCAATCCGATTTTCGACACCACCAGTGCCGCGCAAATTGCGCCCGCCAGAAATCCCAACAAGGCCACGCCAAATTTACGCACGCTTTCTACCGGCGCCACGCCTTCGCGCAGTTTTGTTTTCACGAGCAGCCACGGCACCATGTCCATGGAGAATTGAGCCATGTTGCCGGTCATCACCGTGGTAGGAACATAACGTGGCAAGTGTGTTTTCATATAGGTGTTCTGCACGCTCATGGCCAGCACGCCCACCGTGCCGGTCAACAGAATTGGCAACGTTTCCAGCACGCGGTGACTTGCGCCTTCAAAGAAAAACCCCATACCTGAAATTGCAACGATGAGTAAAGTCTGAACCAGGAGCAAAGGCCTTAGCGACGACTTCACGGTTTTGCTCATCAGCGCGTCCATTGAAAATGTGATGACCACGCCTACGATAAAGATCGGCAGCATGAGAAATCGTGTCCACACTTCGGCTTTCTTCTCGGCGATGAGCAGTGCACCTGCAAGCACCAGGTTGCCCGTGATGTGAGCCGTGAAAATTCCGGACAGCACGATGAAGCCCGCCGTGTCGACAAAACCGGAAACGAAGCTGAGCAGAAAAGAAACGACTCTGGGTTTCATCAAGAAAAAGTCTCCGCCTTTTTTTGACGGAGACTATAAGGTAAGGCATTTCGCGAGGCTGAGAAATATGAAGAATGAAAAAAGTTGTTTTGTACGACAAAATCAGGATTTCATCCAACACCCGTTTTCAAGATGACATACGCCCGGGTGCTTGATGTTGTCGTTGTCAACAAATTCCTTTCAAACATATTTCAGCCAACGAACCTCGGGGCGACTGGCTTTGTATGCCGCATACTTCGTGCAAAGCCAATACAGAATGGGAACATCAATGGCCCACACCAGATACAGCAAGGGCAAACCCCAGCGCTCGGTTTCAGGAATATTCACAAAGGGCGCCGTGGCATACCAATCCTGGTGAATCGTTCCGCTGAGCAGAAGGTTCACTACAAATGCGGAGAGGTGTATGAGCAGGATGTGCAGCAGATAAAAAAACATCGGCACGCGTCCTACAATCTTCAGGGCATTCGCAAGCGCGCCCGACGCACGTTCTGCCCACGGCATGAGCGCGATGAGTGGCCCGAGTGTCATGAGCAGGTAGAGTTGTGACGGTGGATACTTTTGCTGGCCCAGCAACCTGAACAAAAATGGTGTTGCATCATCGGTCGCGGGACGCATCAAAACATCCAATGTGCCGGCGATCAGAAAAAGAACAATGGCGCCGATGCCCACGCGCAGACAAACTTTACGAAATGCTGCCGGATCTTTTTGCAACAACTTGCCAAAACCAAAGCCCGCCATCATCACGCCAATCCATGGAATGACTACATAAAAAACGCTGAAGCCAAACGGCTTGGCCATGCCTGCCGTGTTCGACAGCTTGCCCGCGCCCGCCACGCCGTCGGGAGAAGCCGGATAAAAAAATCCCCACACCTTGTCCACCGACTCCTGCATTGACTCCGGAAACAACTGCGGCACAAAGTGAAACGCCTGCTGCGCAAAGATGATGACAAGCCCGGCCAGGCCGAGTGCCGTGGGCGACAACCGTATGAGCGGCGCCATCAGCACCATGCACCACCCCAACATCCAGATGACCCCGGTGAACGTGAAGACGCCGTAATCGAAATTGAACATCCAGAAAAAGCGAATAACGGTGAGCTCCAGCGCCACCAGCAACAGGCCGCGCGTCAGCAAAAACGTTGACACCTCGTTTTTACTTCCCGTCTTTTTCAAATACAAAAAAGCGCTGGTGCCTGCAAAGAACACAAAAGCGGGCGCGCAATAGTGCGTGATCCAGCGCGTAAAAAAAACACCCGCCGTCGGGCCACCTGCGGGTATGCCCGAATAGACCCGCACATGGTCTATGGCCATGATGATCATGACGGCACCCCGCAAGAGGTCTACCGATTGAATGCGAAAAAATCCGGCGTTGGTTTTCAGAGAGGGTTCCATGATTTTGCGTTTGTGTTTTGGATGGGCTCCTTATTTAAAAATACAATTATTCTACGGTGTGTCATATGCCCCAGGCTGTTTCCGGAAGGGAACGATGCAACAACCGGTGGTGCCAATCAAACGTGCTTGCCGCTGTCTATAGCAGAAATTTTTTTGAACACGGTGCTACCGGCGTTGTCACAAAGTTTCAATCGTGCAACGTCCCCTTCCCGAAAGCCAGGCGCATGTCAGGCGGCGGTGGTAGGGTCCATAATGCTACGCACTTCGGTGACGTTGTCGGCGGGGAATCCACCTCTACGCGCGTGCTCCAAAACCGACTCGCGGTCGGGAGCGATGTGAACGCAATACAGTTTGTTGTCGGTAACGAATGTTTGAATCCAGTGGTAGGACACGTCCAGGTTGTCTACTACCTCGCACGATTTGCGGGCGATGGCTTTCAGTTCGGCGGGGGTGAGTTTGCCGGCTCCCGGCAGGTCACGTTCGATGATGAATTTTTTCATACAGGATAAAATTGTGTTTTATTGTCCTGCAAAATTCAGCGCCTGGCCGTGCTCCGTCGCCAGAGGAATCCCCTATTTATTGACCATCCCTTCCCTATTTTAAGATGCCAAGCTTGCGGGCTTCCACCACCGCTTTGGCGCGCGAGTTCACTTCCAGCTTCGACAGGATGGCCGAAATGTGATGGTCGACGGTTTTGGGTGAGATAAACAATCGGTCGGCGATCTCTTTGTTGGGCGAGCCCTTCTCCAAAAGGTTCAGGATCTCTACCTGACGGCCCGTGAGCAACGCGGGATTGCTTCGGGTGCTTTCGCGCGGGCCGCGGGGGATGTTGCGCAAGCCTTGTTCCTTCAGCTTTGTCTTCAGTTTGTCGCGGGTGGCGGTGGCGCCCAGTTCATCCAGCAGTTGCAGTCCTTCGCGTTGGTGTTTTTCGTCGCCTTCCATCAGTGCAAGGGCTTGTTCATAGACACATCCGGATTGTTTCCATTCGTCGGCGGCTTCTTTCCAAAGGCCTTCCACTTCGAGGCGGAGTGGGCCTTTGAACGTCACGTCTTTATTTTCAGGAAGGGGCACGCCGCTTTTCCGCAACCAGTATATCCAGGAGGAGTAGTGCCACGATTTATTTTTCTGAGCAAAGAACGAGTCTTCGACTTTTTTAACATCGTTGAGCGGCAATGCGTCGCCGCTGATCCAGCACAGCTCCAGAATGGCCGACAACACCGGCACCACGCGTTGTGCTTCGTCCGTAAGCCAGGCGATGCGTTTCCCGTTTTCCAGCAGCACACGCGCTTCATCGAACGCGCCCTGCCGGATCTTCAACCGCGCGCGGGTCACGAGGGCACCGATCTGTACGATGGGTGGATGGAATGGGTTGCTCAGTAAAGACGAGGTTAACGCATCAGACTCGGCCCAGTCGCCGGTGTCGAGCAGCATCTTCACACGCTCGCTTTGCATGTAGTCGATCCACGATTTCAAATCGCGGGCTTCGCAATATTTAATGCCTTCATCAAACACCTGCGCTGCCTTCTTATGTTGACGCGACAACACAAACGTGTAGGACAAATTGGTGTAGGCCCGGGCCGCGTGTTCATGAAAGCCGTGTTGCAAAGCCAGCGCGAGGCTCTCCGACAATTTGGCTTCGCCCTCGGCTTCGGCATCGAACTTCATCAGCACACACCCCACGTTGTTGAGGGCATGCGACAAAACTTCGGGATCGTTCATGCGCGTGGCCAGCGCGATGGCTTTGTTGCCCCACAGCAACGTTTCCTCCGGATCGTCGGCGAGCATGCTCAGCTGGGCCATGTTGCTATAGGCCAGGGCGCGTTCGCGTGTAGGATAGCCGTTATCAAGAACCTCTATGGCTTCGCGCGCCAGTTTCACAGATTGTGCGCGGTTGCCGGCAAACCACCACAGGCGCGATAGAAAACGAAGGGTGTCGCCCACCTTCAGAATCACCTTGCGTTCTCGCCAAAGTTCAAGCACCCGCTCCTGCGAAGCCACGGCGGCGGTCATTTGACCGGTGAGGTAACATTCGTAGGCATGGTTCTCGTAGAGCTCCACCAGTTGTGGCGACTGCGCATCGGTGTGTTCGATGGCAGCGAGATATAACGTTGAGGCTTCGAGGTGCGCGCCCAGCACCGCGGCTTCTTTGGCGGCCTGCGGCGCAATGCGGGCCACAGCTTCGGAGTCGTCGGCAAAGCGCGCGTGATGCACAACCTGCGACAGGTTGTTGAACTCCACCGGGCAATCCAGCATCAGCTTCAGCATGCGGCGGTGAAGACTTCGACGGCGATAGGGCGACATCGATTCTTCAATGGCCAGGCGATAAAGCTCATGCTTAAACGACAGGTAGTTTCCTTTATTAACCAGCACACCCGATTGGATACATTCGTCAATGCCGTTTGGAAATTCCTCTTCCACCAACGCAGCCTTGTTAAATTCAACACGCGAAGGCATGATGGATAAAAATTCCCATAACGCACGGGTGGTTTCGTCTTTCGAAAAAAACACCGTGAGTATGGAATCTTTCACGCGCTCCGGAATGCCGGGGCTATAGCTGGCCAGAACCTCCGTTACATAAAACGGGTTGCCGCCCGTGAGCGCATATACATCGTGGCCGGAAGCATACCCTTTTGCCAACGCCAGTTGGTCGACCGCTTCGCGCGAGAGGCGTTGCACCAACTGCTTGGTGAATGTTGGGGCAGGCAGCTCGCCAAAAAATTTTTTAAGGGCAAGACGATTGCTGGCTTCATCGTCGCGCAGCGTGAGCACAAAGAGGCACCTGAATTTAGTGATGCGGCGGGCGAGAAATTTAATAAAGTCCAGCGTGGCTTCGTCGGCCCAATGGATGTCTTCCATCACCAGCACTACGGGCGTGGTGGCCGCCGTGAGCTCCTGCACAAACGCCGTGAAGATGAGCGCGCGGTCCTTTTCATTTCGAAGCAAATCCAGAAAGTGTTGTCCAATCTGCACGCCCATGTCGTAGAGCGGCCCGAGGGGACGTGGCGTGAACAACGAATCGCACGCTCCGGAATAGACCACAACCTGTCCGGAAAGGCTTTGCAGAAAATGATTCACAAGCGACGTCTTTCCCACACCGGCTTCGCCCGCCAGAAACACCGTGTGGCCTTCGCCTTTTGTTACGGTGTTGTAGCGATCGGCCAATATATCGAGATACGCTGTGCGCTCCACTAATTCCATACGCAAGAGAGGGTTTTCAAAAAAGCAAAATAGGGAATCCGAAATTCTAAAACAGGGAAAATCACTGACCAAAGACTCCACCGGCCGATCTTCCTTTGCACTAGTTAATAACTAAATCTCAAAAAATGAAAAACACAACCCTCGTTTTCCTCTCCCTGATTTCCGTGTTGACAGCATGCGACACGAAAGTGAATGAACCCGACACCACCCAGGATCGCCGCCTCTACATTGACGTGCACGATCTCGAACCCGGCAAAGTGACCTTGCAAGATGTGGCCGGTGCGCATCAAAAAGATCTGGCTACGCAAGGCAAATACGGCGTGAGCTTCCTCAAGTATTGGGTCGACGAAGCCAAAGGCAAAGTTTATTGCCTCTCCGAATCGCCCAGCGACTCGGCCATCTATCGCACACACCAGGAAGCGCACGGTCTCGTGCCCGACCTCATTGCCGCAGTGAGCGATGGCGAAGAAGCCCCGCTGCATCCACAAACACCGCTCTACTTCGACGTGCACTACCTCGGCGCTGGCAACGTGACGGCTAAGGCCGTCGCCGATGCGCACGTGAAAGATCTGGCTGTGCAGGAGAAATACAAAACCAGCTTCATCAACTATTGGGTAGATGAAAAACGTGGCATCGTGATGTGCCTGGCCGAAGCACCCGACTCGGCAGCCATGGTGGCCACGCATAAAGAAGCACACGGTCTGATTCCCCAGGAAGTGCACAGCGTGCAGCAAGGGAATTAATAAATAGATTCAAGAACTGTCTCTCTAGCTCGGGACTGCGTCAGGCGGATGCAGTCCCTGCTTTTTTTGTAAGGGTTCTCCTTGGATGAAAACCATGTGTCTTTGCTGACGGAATTTTTAAGTACAAAAAAAGTCTCCGGTTAGTGCGGAGACTTTAGGTTTTCAGAAAGAAAATTGTTGTTCCCTACGGTACACTGATTGTGCCTGCATCCGTTACGGTGCCAAGCGTTACGCTCACACCGATTTTTTCGGTCGGTGCATAGCCGGTCTTCGGACTTACTTTCACGGTGTAGGTTCCCGGGTCCAACGCGCGCAACAGGAATCGTCCGGAGGCGTCGGTGTAGGCGGTGGCCAGCGTGTCGCCGGTGGTGCTCACGGCAAACACAGCCGGTGCAGCATCCAGGGGCAACACAATGCCTTTGATCGCACCACTGGTAGCTTCACTCAGTGCACGGATCACGGGCTTCAGGTTGAAGCCCCCGTTCCCTTTTGCCACAATGGAACGCGCAGCATCAAAGTCAAGCGTGATGGCATAGGTGATTCCGGGTTTGAGGTCGGCGTTCACCTTCAATTTTAATCCCGACGTTTGCGCACTGGGTGTTTTCAGAAATGTGACCACGCCGTTTGTTTTCACACTGTTGTTGTCACCGAGGATAAGCCGAATCTGTGATACGTGACCGGCGGGTAGTTCTGTTGCGCCAAGCAATGTGTCGAGACCATTGGTGAGCTCCAGCACATTATAGATGCCTGGATTGATTGACAATGTTCTCCATCCCGATTCCAAATCACCTTCGTCACTATGTATCTCAATCGAACGGACATCGATGTTCACTTCTTCATAGTCACCCGGTGCATCGGTTAGCCGGATCTCAAGTTTGGCATTGGCCGTGTCGTCGCTGCTACAGGCAAAAAGCCACAGCGACAGTGTTATGATACTTAGAAAAGTTTTCATGAGACTTAGCGTTAGTTGTTGGTTAATGAAATTCCGTCCTGGAAAGTGACCTGGGCTGGGCCGTTATCGCAGGAGACTCAATGTCATGTTCCTAAAACCACAGAACGGACCAGTGTGTTCTGGCATTCAAAGTGCCAGCAGGCATTTCGTCGTATATGCTATTTCTTCTTTTTTTGTTGACCGGGTGCATATGGCTTGGCCGACTGGCTGCCGGTTGCTTTTTTCACCTGCCCGGGAGGCGCTTTCTTTTGCGATGCCGGTTTTTGCGAAACGGGGCCAACAACTGCGGTGGAGCAGGCTGTAGCAAAAATGAGAAGGGCAATGCAGGCAATGTTTCGAATACTTCGCATGTATGTGGTTATGTTCTAGCTCATAAAGCACATAGATTGAGGTTTACCCCCAAAGGCGGAACATACAATTCTACGATTTTCCCGGTCAACGGTTCTTTTGAACCGTAAAGGAAATCATGCTATCGAAAATGAATAAATGCTATTCTTAACGCTTCACGTCCACCCCACCAATAATCACCTGATTGATCTTCCGCATGTTCCGAATGTCGTCCAGTGGATTGGCGTCCACAATCACAAAATCTGCCCAATGCCCTTTCGACAGTGTGCCCAGATTTTTCAGGCCCAGCGATTCGGCTGCGTTCTTTGTGGCCGACACAATGATCTGCATGGGTGTGAGACCGGCGTCGGCCATCATCTCCATTTCCAGGTGTTCGAAGTAGCCGATGAAACGCGTTGGCACGCCACTGTCGGTGCCAAACACGATGGGCACACCCTGGTCGCAAAGGGTTTTGAGATTGGCTTTGGCCACAGGCAATTGCTGCCGGTAGGTGATCGCGCCTTTGCTTGTCTTCACTTGCTGCTGGCGGGCAGGGTCAAGCAGGGGACGGATAATGGCGGTGTCGTAGGCGCGTGTAAAAAACGGATCTTTAAAAAATGCGGCGGTGTCGCCATATACATAGGTGGAAAGTTCGCGGGTCAAGGTTGGACAATAGCACACGTTTTTGCTTTTGATCAGCGAAACAAACGCATCGTCCACAGGTTGGTCGCGCACGCTGTGGGCCAGCATGTCGGTGCCGGCGTCAATCAGCTTGCGTGCGTCGTCGAGATAGTAGAGGTGCGTGGCTACTTTATAACCAAGCTCATGCGCGCGGGCGATGGCGGCGCGATAAATTTCTTCCGGCATCTTGGGCGATGTGCCCAGGTTGTCGTCTACACGGATCTTTATGATGTCGACGCCCAGGTGGCGGTTGCTGTCCACCACGGCGCGGGCATCGGCGGGTGTGTTGCCGTGAATGATGTCACCGGCAATGAACAGGCGTGCATGTTGTGTGGTGGCGGTGTCGTTCGCGGCGCGAAGCGGTTCGGCTTCGGCTTTGTCTCCGCCCAGGCTCACCACGGTGGTGATGCCATAGTGAGCATACAACTTCAGGTTGTCAATAATGTTTTCGCTGGAATAGTGTCCGCCTTCAATACCTTTTGCATCGCCCACATGACCGTGGCCGTTGATGAAACCGGGCACGATTGTTTTGCCAGTCACATCGTGCACGATGGCGTGCTCCGGAATCGCCACATTTTCTTTTGTGCCCACGGCCACCACATGGCCTTCACGCACAAGCAGCACACCGTTTTCAACAGGTGCCGCGCCGCTGCCATCGATGATGGTGGCGCCGGTGTAGGCCGTAAACGATTCGCCTTCGGGGCCGCGACTTTTGCAGGCGAGGGCAAGCACAAAAAGAAGGGGGAGAATTTTCTGGATGTTCATTCCTGAAAATAAACACTTTCCCACCGACAGGGTTAAAATATTAGTGATCCGGTTGTGGCAAATGATCTGCGGTTAAACTGCCGCGCGCACAAATTGCGTAACTTCATCGTACCTGACGCATCCACCCCCCGAAGTTGACGCTATAACACACGAAGGTCATCGCGGGCATCCCGTATTTTTGAAGTGCGCTGCGGGCTTCGCAGAGATGTGACGATGTCGCCGGGGCGCTTAAAAAAATTCGCTTACCAAAATTCAATGTCATGACAAACACAAAAAAACGTTTCGCCAGCGGTCTGTGGTTTGATTCACAGGCCGAAGAAGCTGCACGATTCTATACCACCCTGTTCCCACAGTCGGGCATAGGCGTCATCACACGCTACGGCAAGGAGGGATACGAAATTCACAAACAACCCGAAGGCAAAGTGATGACCGTCACGTTCACGCTCAGCGGACATGAGTTCATGGCCACCAATGGCGGCCCACTGTTCAAATTCAATCCATCCATCTCCTACTATGTGGTAGCCGAAACCGAGGCGGAAGTAAACACGCTGTGGGAAGCTTTATCCAAAGACGGCCAGGTGCTGATGCCGTTGAACAAATACGATTGGAGCGAGAAGTATGGCTGGACCAGCGATCGCTACGGACTGTCGTGGCAAATCACGCTGGGCAAAGTAAGCGAGGTAGGACAGAAGATCACACCGCTGTATATGTTTGTGCAAAACGCGTTTGGTCGCGCCGAAGAAGCGATCAGGTTCTACACATCTATTTTCAAAAATTCGTCCATCGACGCGTTGCATAAATATCCGGCCGGACCCAACATGCCCGAAGGCAAAGTGATGCACGCGCGTTTCAAACTCGGAGGCGAAACGTTCATGGCCATGGATGGCGCAGGCAATCACGCCTTCTCATTCAACGAAGCTATCTCTACGATTGTGAACTGCGCCACACAGGATGAGATTGATTATTACTGGAACAAACTCACGGCCGACGGTGGCCAGGAAAGCCATTGCGGCTGGTTGAAAGACAAGTTTGGTGTGTGGTGGGAAGTGGTGCCCGTGCAATTGGGCGACATGCTCACCAACCCCGACAAGAACAAAACCGAACGCGTGGTAGAAGCTTTTCTAAAAATGAAGAAATTCAACATCGCCACCTTGGAAGAGGCGTTTGCCGGCTAAGCAATCGATTAGGCATTAGAAGTCGTTATGGATCTGAGCCTGCAGACCATAACGATTTTTTTTTGCGATCAAAAATAACTCGATAAAGACCACCGGTTGTCTCACACGTCCAGTTCAATGTGCACCGACGTTCCTTCGCCGGGGCGGGAGTTCACATCCCAGGTGCCTTTCAGGAATTTGATGCGGTGGCGGATGTTGGCCCATCCCATGCCTTCCGACGTCTTCAGCGTGTCGTTGTCGAACCCGATGCCGTTGTCTTCCACCGTGACGGTGACGCGACGGCCCACCTTGCTCACCTGCACCAGGGCGGTGGTGGCCGATGCGTGTTTCATGGTGTTGTGAATGAGCTCCTGCACCACGCGATAGAGTGTGATGGACGTGGTCTGGTCCAACACAGCACCTTCCATGCCGATGGACTGATAGGTCACTTTCAGGGCACCACTTTGGTCGATGTCGTTGCAGAAATCCAGCAGGGCAGTGTCCAGCCCAAACCGGATGAGGGCTTCGGGCATCATGTTGTGGGCCACGCGCCGCATTTCTTTGATGGAGCTGTCCAGCATGTCGATGCTGCGCTCGAAGGCCTGTTGATTTTCAGGCGTCATGATCAGGTTTCCTTTCATGGTATTCAATGCATATTTAATTCCACTCAACATACCGCCCAGGCCATCGTGCAGATCCTGCGCCAAACGCGTGCGCTCACGTTCTTCACCTTTCAGCACGGCTTCGGTGGCCATCAGTTGTTTTTCGGTTTCCAGTTCGTTGATGCGCTGCTGCTGAAGACGCTGACGTTGTTTATAGCCCCGGAAGGTGAGAAAGAAAATCGCCGCCAGCGTAACGGCACCCCCCACCAGCACATAGTTGATGATATTCTTCTTTTGAATGGTGAGCTGTTGCAGTTCTTTGTCGGTGGTGAGCTGTTTGATCTGCAAGTCACGTTTTTCGGCTTCGTATTTTTTCTCCAGGTCAGAGGCGTAGCGTTTGTTCTGTTCGCTGGAAAGCGAATCCTGAAAACCCCGGTATTCCAGATACGACTCGTAGGCTTTTTTATACTGCCCCGACTCGGCATAGTTCCGCGACAGATAATCGTGCGCGACCGTCCATTGATCGGGCTCTTCGTTTTCTTTGAGCGTGGCCAGCAGTGCCTGGAGCTTCTGCTCGGCTTCCCCATACTTTTTTCGCAACGACAGAATGCGCGCCAACTGCAGTTCCGTTTGCACAATGTTGAACCGGCTGTTGTATTGATGCCCCAGCACATTGCCCTCGCGAAAGTGAGCCTCAGCCTTGTCGAGGTGCGACGTGAGGGAGTCCTGTCCGAAAAGATTCATATACATGAGCCCACCCACCAGGTGATAGCTTACCATCACAGCAAAATCGTCTACGGGCACGTAGCTCATCGCACACGAATCAAGATAAAGTTTGGCCTGCTTGTAGTCGTTCATCTGATTCAAGGCATACATCACAAACACATACGACTTAAAAAGATCGTCCTTGCGTTTGAGCTTGCGTGCAATGATCAATGCCTTCTTTGTGTAGGCATACATGGTTTCATATTCGGCAATGTCCTTATAGTACATCGCTATGTTCAGGTAGGCATTCAGCACACTTCGTTGGTGGTCCGCCTTTTCAAAAATGGCGACGGCTTTCATCATGTATTCAATAAACTTCTTGAAATCGCCCTGATAGCGGTAAGCAGTGCCAAGGGTGTGTATTACCTGCCCGCGGCGAAATTCTGTGTCAGGATCCTTTGAGCGATCCAGAAAATATAACGCGCTGTCGAGCACAGCAATGACTCTTTTATAGTCTCCCCGCGCCGACAGGGGAAATGACATGTTGAGGTAGATGCGCCCCGTCTCCAGCATCAACCCGGCGCGCCGGCCCACCGTCGCGGCCGCGCGGTAGGACTTCATGCTTTCGGCCGTGTCAAGACCTTCATACTGCACACCCATGCGCATGAGCGTGAGTGCACGGTCTTTGTCCGAAAGATTCTGACGCAAAGCCTGGCGTAGACTGTCGAGGGCGTGTTGCTGGCCCGATGCCGACGTGGCAACACACAGCAAGGCAAGCGTGGCATAAAGGAATAGCGCTTTCATTCAATAGTCGATTGGTCCACGGAGGAAGTACACAAAGTAATGCACCGCGCACGACAGTGGTCCTCCTGTTTTTCCATGATTTTATCAGGCAAACCAAAATCTCCTGTTTTTACAGGATAGCAATGTCCCACGCGCGGCGGGATATTTACATCGATAATACCACTTGTTGGTGAAGTTATTCTAACACAACTACAAAAATTATGAAAACGCTCCCTCCTTTTCGTGTCGTGGTGTTGCTTGCCCTGGTCATGCCGTTGCTTTGGCTGTCGTGCCGCGACAACGACAACCCTTCACCCCAAAGCAGCGAACCGGTCGTTACCGAACCGGGAACTCCCCTTGGCGACAAAGTGAGTGGCTCCATCGGCACCACCGGTGGCACCTTGCAATCGGCCGATGGAAAACTGAAGATCACCATTCCCGCCGGTGCCTTGTCGGCCAACACCACGGTGTCTGTTCAACCCATCAGCAACACTGCACCGCTTGGGTTGGGCCATGGATACAGGCTTGAGCCCGAAGGCACCACCTTTGCAAAACCTGTCACGCTCACCTTCACGTACACAGACGATGTTCTGAATGGCAACCTCTCGGACTTCCTCTGGATTGTGACGCAAGGTACCGACGGTGGCTGGAACGCCGCGTTGAAAAGTGTTGTCGACGATGCTGCGCACACCGTGACCGTTGAAGCACCACACTTCAGCGACTGGGCGCTGGGCACTTTTGTGGGATTGTCGCTCACGCCAACATCGTCAACCTTGCTTGTGGGCAAAAGCCTTGCACTGAGCATCACCGGCTTCTCGGCCGACAAAGCCGATGAAGAAGATGAACTGGTGCCCCTGTCCGTGATCAATAGCGACCTCGACGCCCTGACACCGCTCACCCCAATCCCGCCGCTGGAGTCGCGATTGCAGGAGTTTAAAATCAAAAGCTGGACACTCAACGGCACCACAGCGCCCGTTTCCAACAGCAACGGATCACTGACGGCAGAGGGCAAAAATGCTACCTACACAGCGCCGAACAAAAAACCATCTGTCAATCCTGTGGCCGTGTCGGTGCAACTGCAAGGCAGCAACAAGGAAGGCAAGTCTGTTGCTTACATGCTCAACTCCAACATCAGCATCGTGAGCTCCGACTACTACCTGCTGGTGACCATCGACGGTGTGGCCTATGAATATTATCAATATGGCTTCAACGGCACCATACCTCCCGACCCGGAGAATTTCTCCATCGCCAACTGCGGTCGTGACGACGGCGAACTCACCCTCGGGGGCGGCAGCTACACCCAAAGCGGACAACACATCACGAACGCCTTCGCGCTCACCATCGCGCATCCCAAAGAAGGCGACATCAGCCTGGGCTGCATCCACAACGACGATGACAACAACGACGATGACGACGTTGAATTTATTCCCGGCGAACAAATGTTGTCATACACCCTCAGTTATGTGCAGCGCGAGAAAATAAAAGATGCTTGTGACATCACATACAAATGCGCGTCGTTCGAGGTGACGATAGGAGAATATAGCGGGGCCGCCATGAGCGATGTGACGGGAATATTTTCAGGAACGCTCTACGAAGATCTGTTAACAAACGCCAACGACTGCAAGTCGCCCAAAGAGCACAACGTGCGGGGCGAGTTCAGGCTGGTGGTCGTGAACTAAAGCGAATTGCTATTTGGATTATTGAACTATGTTTAGGTTGGTTTGCAGGTTGTCTTTGTCGGGCAGCCTGCTTTTTTTTCAGCTGTTTCCAAACCGGCTCAGCGTTTCGCGCGACACCCCGAGGTAGGATGCAATGAGCGCTTTGGGCACGCGTTGAAAGAGCGCGGGGTAATGTTCGAGCAAGTGCGCGTGGCGCGTCTGCGCGTTGTCGTTCATGAGCGACAACACCCGCTGTTGCAGGGCGATGTAGCCCGACATGGTTTTCACGCGGAAGAAATGCTCCATCTTATGAACCTTGTCGCAAAGTTTTTTCTTGTTGCCAAACGAAAGGCTCAGCAGATCGGATTCCTCCAGACAGTCGATATTGAACGTGGCGCGCGCCTGATTCACAAACGCCTGATAGTCGGATATCCACCAGTCTTCCAGGGCAAACTGAATGATATGTTCCTTGCCGTCGGCATTGGCGAAGAATGACTTCAACAAGCCTTTCACCACAAAATATTCATGATCCACAAACTCACCTTGCTGCACAGCATATTGGTGACGCTTCAGCTTTTTGTGCACGAAGTGTTCCATCACAATATCAAATTCATCGTCGGTCAGGCTGACAATTTTTTCGATGTGGGCGCGAAACATTTCCCTCATGGGGCTTTGCTGGTTTGAGAGAACGGAAGATGTGATCTGCATCACACAAAAGTAGTGATCTACATCATTATGGGCCGGGATGATGCGCGCTAATTTTGACAAAAATTATGCAAATGAAGCACACATCAATTCTGGCATCTGCCCTGCTGCTGGCCCTGGCCTGGTTGGGACATACACAATCAACCTCCAACACAATGTCATCAAAAGTGAAAACCTCCACAAAAGTATTGTTTGTTGTCACCTCCGCCAGCGAGGTGAAAACCAACGGAAAAAAAACCGGCCTCTGGCTGGAAGAATTCACCACACCCTACTACGCCCTGACCGATGAAGGCTTCGAGGTGGTTATCGCATCGCCTGCCGGTGGAAAAGCACCCATCGATCCGAAGAGCACCGCACCGGCCTACGTGACACCGTCGGTGACACGCTTCTTCGACGACCGCTCCGCGCAAGATCAACTTGACCACACGCGCACCCTAAGTGATGTTCGCGCTGAAGACTACGCCGCCATTTTCTATCCCGGTGGTCACGGCCCCATGTGGGATCTTCCGGACAATGCGTTGTCCATTCGTTTGCTCGAAACATTCCATCGCGCAGGCAAACCCGTAGCGCTGGTATGCCATGCACCGGCCGCATTAAAAAATGTGAAGGCACAAAACGGCGAACCGCTCGTGAAAGGAAAACAAGTGACGGGCTATACCAACAGCGAAGAACGCGCCGGCCAATCGACCGATGTTGTGCCGTTCCTGCTGGAAGACATGCTGAAAGAAAAAGGTGCACACTATGTTCACGCCGACGACTGGCAACCTTTTGTGGTGACCGACGGCACGCTGATCACCGGTCAGAATCCGGCGTCTGCCCATGCCGTTGCAAGCAAGCTCTCAGAAATTCTGAAGACCGTTTCCACGGCAAAGAAGTAGAACTTAGCACCGTTCGCCACGTGGTGTCAAACGAGCGTTTTTATCAATCCTGATGTGGGGCTGGCTACGCCCCCTGCGTCATCGGATATTATGACCAGAGGCTGTCCCGAAAAGGGGCAGCCTCTTGCTTTTCACACGTATGCAAATGGCGCTCTCTGGCCCTGGAAAGCCATTTTGGGGCTTTTTCTGAAAAAACTTTCCCTGACCCATTCTTTGATTACTTTTGCGTTTTGTTTCCGGACTCACGTCCTGTATTTATACTCATTTATGTTCGATATCTGCTGCATCGGGCACATCACGCTGGACAAGGTGGTGACGCCACAAAAAGAAGTGCACATGGCGGGGGGCACCTCGTTCTATTTTTCAAACGCCATTCGCAACATGGACGTGCGCTACACCCTGGTGACCGCGCTCGGCACCGGCGAGATGCGCTTTGTCGCCGACCTGCGTGCCAAAGGAATTGACGTGCATGCCCTGCCCAGCGCACACACCGTATACTTCGAAAACATCTACGGCAACAACATCGACCATCGCACCCAGAACGTGCTTCAAATTGCCGATCCTTTCACCGTAGAACAGCTGGCCGGCATACAGGCAGAAATCTATCACCTTGGTCCGCTGCTGGCACACGACATGCCCGCAGAACTGATTCAGCAACTGGCGTCGCGCGGCAAAGTGTCGCTTGATGTGCAGGGATTTTTGCGCAAGGTGGAAAACAAAAAAGTGATCGCCATCGACTGGGCCGAGAAGCGCAAGGCGTTGCCCTATGTGCACATCATCAAAGCCAACGAACACGAGATGGAAGCGCTCACCCTTCAGAAAGATCCGCGCAAAGGCGCGCGCATTCTGCACGAGTGGGGTGTGAATGAAGTCATCATCACCCTGGGAAGTCACGGGTCTATCATTCTTCACGAAGGAAAATTCTACGACATCCCCGCGTTTGTTCCGCAGGCCGTTGTGGATGCCACCGGTTGCGGCGACACCTATATGGCGGGCTATCTTTGCAAACGCATTCGCGGCGCAGGCTTTCAGGAAGCCGGCGAATTTGGTGCGGCCATGGCCAGCATCAAGCTCGAATCGTCAGGACCGTTCACCGGTTCCGAAGCGGCCATCGCAGCCCTCATTCAAAACGGAAAAAAAACACTATCGATTCCAGACGCGGTGTAGCTGCCGCATTCACTTTCCCATATTCATCAGGTCAATCATCAAATTGAACGCATCGGTCGATGTGGGACTTTGAAGTTTCAGCGGCTTGGTGATGAACCCCGTCACGCCAAGTTTGCGGGCAGCGGCCTTGTCTTCGTGTTCTTCGGAGGTGGTGAGCATGAAAATTCTGATGTCTTTAAAAACCGGGTGACTTTTGATTCGCGTGGCCAGTTCAAAGCCGTTCAGCTTGGGCATGTTCAGATCCAGCAGTATGATATCCGGCGGCCCCGTGAAAATGCTGCTCTCGGTTTCCTCCATCATCTCCCACGCTTCTTCGCCGTTGTTGGCAATTTTCAGGCGATGAAGAATTTGTTTTTTCTCCAGCGTGCGCATCACGTCGATCTGATCCAACCGATCGTCCTCTACCAGAAGTATATTGATTATTCTATTCATGTGTCTCGTCTTTAGGCCAATAAAAAGAGAACGTGGCGCCCCGGCCCGTTTCTGACTCCAGGTGAATGGTGAGTTTTCGGTCGTCCAGAATTTTTTTCACGATAGACAACCCCACGCCGGTGCTCTCCACAAAATCGCGGGGATGAAGCGTTTGAAAAATCCGGAATATTTTCTGATGATACTTCGGGTCAATGCCGGGACCATTGTCTTCCACAAAAAACTGGTAATATTTGCCGGCATCTTTAAAATAGACTTTCACAAAACCGTTCTCCGTCTTGTCGTGATATTTATAGGCGTTCACCATCAGGTTTGTAAAAATCTGCACCAGCGGAATACGTTCCGTGAACAGCATCGGAAATCCGGTTTGCACGGTGAGCGTGATGCCGGAACGGGACGGAAGATATTCGCGAACTTCCAGCAGCAGTTCATTCACATCTACCACTTCTTTGATTCGCTCCGCTTTTCCGATGTGGGCATATTGCAAAATGCCTTTCAGCATATCTTCCGCCCGGGCCACACGGCCCTTTATCAACGCAAGATAATCCACCACGCCCTTGGGCAACGCGGCAAGATGATCTTCCTCGATCCAGTTAATCACGTTGTCGATGCCCCGCAAAGGTGCTTTCAAGTCGTGTGAAACAATGTGCGCGAACTGATCGAGCTCGTCGCGTTGGCGTTGCAGCAGGGTGATGTTTGTGTCCAGTATTCGCGCCATGCGATTCAACGCGCGGGCCAGTTGACTCAGTTCACTTTTTCCACGATCGTGAATGTGCACCTCATAGTTTCCACCGGCAATGGCGTTGGCCATGATCACCATGTTGATCATCTTCGACGAAATGCTATAGGCAATAAACACGGCAATGCCCGTGCCCACCACAATGGAAATGATGGTGAGCGAAATCGTGACCACTTTGGTGTTGTGCACCGATGCCTTCAGCTTCTCGCGTTCTGATTCACGCAACCGGTATTCGAAATTTATGAACTGCGAAAACTTGCGTTGCAAACTGGCCTGCACATCTTTCTCCAGGCCGTCCACAAGTTTCACACGATAAAACTTGTCGAACGCCCGCTTGGTGCTGTCGGACAACAGCGTGTTTTTTCGCGCCTCCAGCAGGGGCACGGCGAAGTTCTGTATCCAATACGTGTGCAACTGGCGGATGTCGCGCAACAGGTCTTGTTGCTGCGCCTGCTCCGGAACCAGGATGGCCAGTTCTTTCAGGATGTCTTCATTCTCCTGCATGGCCGAGTCATACGACTGAATAAAGAAGCCTTCGGTGGTGAGCAGGTAGCCGCGAAGACCGCTGACCATGTTGAGAAAATTGCGCTGAAACCGGTTACTGTGGCGAACCACCACAGACGACCGCTCAAAAACCTCGGTGTTCTCGTTGGTGAGATCGGCCAGTGCATAATTTAAATAGGTGGTGATGGAGAACAGCAGCAGAATGATGAAAAAGCTAAACAGAATGATGTTGGAAATTTTCATGACCGTCTGTTAATGTTTGGAGCTTCACACGGCAACCTGCGGCGTGCACCCGGCCTGCCAATAACCATCCTGAACCGGAAGGCACACACCGGGAAAAGATTTGAAGTTCGCCTTATCGGCAGGGAATGACAACCCTGATTATAGGATAGGAACATAGCGGGTATTACCGAGCGATTTTGGATGTTCAAAGGCCACGTGTTCCGCGCGCGCGATGCCACCACTTGCACCCCTGCATCCCCGCTCCGCCCATTGTTGCTGAAATAGTTCTCAAATCATTTGCGGGCGTGGAATTTACGCGATAGTATTGTTAAGCCTGCGCCGTGTGTATGCAAGGCCGGAACACCAAAACACTATGATCTCTATGAAGACGCTCCTATTCATTCTCGGTATCGGTTTCACGCTCTCGTTTGCGGCCAACGCCCAGGACACAAAAAAGGATACGGTGATGCTCAACCACATCGCCATGTATGTGCACGACCTGAAAAAGAGCACCACATTCTATGAAACCATTCTTCGATTCAAAAAAGCCGACGAGCCCTTCAAAGACGGCAAACATACCTGGTTCGACCTGTCGCCCACGAGCCGCCTCCACCTCATTGAAGGCGCACCCAACGACATCAAGCGCGACAAAAACGATCACATGTGCTTCAGCGTCCCTTCCGTGGACGACTTCATTAAACGCCTCGAAAAAAACAACGTGTTCTTCAACAACTGGAAAGGCGAACCCAAAACATTCACGCTGCGCGTTGACGGCGTAAAACAAATCTACTTCCAGGATCCGGATGGACATTGGATCGAAATCAACGACGACGGTTTCAAAAAGTAAGTTACTGTGAGTGATGACCACACGTCGCCACAAATCGAACTGTCGCAATCAACCCCCTTTATTTTCGGAATCTCCCCCGGTCAGTGGCAACGCACGGGGGTAAATTTGTTGTGAGCAAACGGCCGCACACAGGGGCACAAATCCGATGAAAAAACAAGTACTCTTCATTCATTGCGGGGGCACGCAGGGACCCAACACCGGCAGCCGCGACCTGGTGGCGTATTTACAAGATGCGCTAGGCAGTGGCTACGACGTTCGCTATCCACAAATGCCCGACCCCGATCATCCACACTACGCCACATGGAAAAATGTTGTAGCCTGTGAACTCCGCAGTCTGCAAGACGACGCACTGCTGGTAGGCCACTCGCTGGGAGGCTCGGTGTTGCTGAAATTTCTCTCTGAAGAAAACATCACCAAACCCATTGCCGGTCTGTTCATCATTGCCGCACCATTTTTTGGGCAGGACGAATGGGACGTAGAAGAATACGAACTGCAACACAACTTCTTCCTGCACCTGCAACACGCCGCACCCGTTTTTCTATATCACAGCAACGACGACGAAGTGGTGCCCGTGAAACACCTCACCTTCTATGCCGACCTGCTTCCGCACGCATCCGTTCACGAACTCAGCTACGGCGGTCACCTCTTCGGCAACGGCTTGCAGGAACTTGTGTTCGACATCAAACAACTGAATGCACTCGCGCCCTACGAGTCTCTGTAAAAGATCGTTTAAAAAACAGCAACGTTCTCCACGATCATCGTAGAAAAAAGTCTGCCAACAAAAGGAATCGCTTATTGAATAAGCTTTGCGCGCGAAGCCAGCATAGCCGTGCAGAAACCCAATGCAGCAATCACGGCAAACGAATAGCGCAGGCTGGCCTCTTCAGCGATAAACCCGATCAACGGTGGGCCTATCAGGAAACCAAAAAAGCTGATGGTCGACACCGCCGCCAGCGCCATGCTCGGCGACAGCGTAGGCGACTTGCCCGCAGCACTATACACCAGCGGCACCACCGACGACACACCAAAGCCCACCAACAGAAAGCCTGCGGTGACCGGCACGATGTAGGGAAAAATTACAGACACCATCAGACCCGTCGCGATGAGTACGCCACTCATCTGCAACATTTTCTTGCGCCCGATCTTATTGGCCAACCAATCTCCGGCAAAACGGCCGCCGGCCATAGTGCTCATGAAGGCCACATAACCCACGGTGGTGAGCGTCTTGGGTGCGTTCACCACTTTCTGAAAGTATACGCCGCTCCAGTCAAACATCGCCCCTTCGCAGGCCATGCCGCAAAATCCGATAAGACCTAACGTGAGCAACGCACTGTCGGGCCGGGCAAAAAAAGGTTGGTCGCCACTGCTGATTTTTCCGCGCAGCGTATAGGGATAGGCCACCGCGATCAACGCAAAACAAAACACCGCGATGCCTACAAAATGAAACGACGGCGCTACATCTTTCGACACCAGCAATGTGCCCACGGCTGCGCCCGAAAATCCCGCGAGGCTCCACGCACCGTGAAAGGAAGCCATGATTGATTTTTTATAGATGTTCTCCACACCAATGGCCTGCGTGTTCACCGCGATGTTCACAAGGTTGCCCACCAGTCCAAAACAAAAAAGCGCCGCCACCAGTTGCCAGGTTGCTTGCATGAACCCCACAGCCACCAGCGTGAGCACATAACAAAGCGCACCGATCAGCAACATCTTTTTGCTGCCAAACTTTGTCACCATCCATCCCGACACGGGCAGACTGGCAATGGAGCCGGCAGGCAATGCAAACAACACGCTACCTAAACCAGCGTCGCTAAGGCCCATCAGGTTTTTGATGTCGGGTATGCGGCTGGCCCATGACGCGAAACACAACCCTTGGGTGAAGAAGAAGGTGCCCACACCAAGCCGCACATAGCCTTTAACGGAGATGGCGCGCCGGATGTTCCAGATACGCATCTTGGCTGCCGGCATCACCGGCAGATCTACCGTGCCGGGAAGCGATTGCTTCGACACCGGCCGTTCTTGTTCAGGCTTGGAGGTCATTCTTCTTTTTTATGGTAAAGATTACGAATCTGCATTTTATTTTTCCGCGGTTGTCACCGGCGCAACATCGCGCGCCATGCGCTGCGCAATAAGACTCACAAAAATAAGCTGTAGCGCGTGATACATCATGATGGGCAACAGCAGAATCCCGGCCGTGGCCGCTTGCTGAAACAACACCTTCGACATCACCGTGCCATGCACAATCGATTTCTTCGATCCACAGAACAACAACGTGATGCGCTCCTCGCGCCCCAGGCCCGCCACCTTTGCCACAAACGACAAACAAAAATACGCCACAAAGAAAAGCGCTGCCAGGCAAACACCCATCAACAGCAGTTGCACCACACTCAACTGATCGAACACGTGTCCTGCAAACGAATGGCAAAACGAAGTGTACACAATGGCAAGGATCACTGACTGATCGAAATACCGCAGCTGCTTCTTATACTTCAACGCAAAGTCACCACCATAGCCATGCAGCAGAATGCCCACCAGCACCGGGGCCAGCACCTGCAGCGCAAGTTTCAGAATGATGTCGGTGGTGTCGAGACCACTCACATCGGCCGTCAGAAACAATGCCATCCACAGCGGTGTGATGAACACACCTGCCAAGCTCGAAACACTCGCGTTGAAAATGGCTGCCGGAATATTGCCCCTTGCCATCGACACCATCACCACCGAAGACGAAACCGTTGACGGCAATGCAGCAAGATAAAACGTGCCGAGCCACAACAGTCCGGCATCGCTAGACACAAACGGTTTCGCTGCCAGCACCAGCAACGGAAACAACACAAACGTTCCCGCCTGCACCAACAGATGCAGCCGCCAGTTCGACAACCCGTCGCGAAGCGCACGCGGACTCAGCCGCAGGCCATAGAAAAAAAACACCAGCGACAATCCATAGTTGGCCAACTCTCCCAACGACACCGGCTTCTCCATCAGTCCCGGCTGTGGCCAAACATAGGCCAATAAAATCAGCGAAAGCAGCGTGATAATAAATCCATCAAGACCAACCTTCTGTAACGTAGACTTCAGAGAAAATGAAATTCGGCTCATACGAAAACGATCGCGGATAAACTTATCGACCTGTGATCGCCAAAGGTAGTGAAGGGGCTTGTAATATCCTGAATACGGTGTGATGAATGGCAGCCACACCACGGCCTGAAAAAAGAAATCGCTTCAGGCCAAAGACCCGAAGCGATAACTTCTGAAACTTTCTGCGCTTCACCGTCAAGGCAAAGCAACCGAATGTTCTATTGGATAACAGCCGTTTTACCGGTGTCTATCTTCCGTCCGTTTTGCAACACGTGATAGATATAGAGATTGCCGGGAGTAAAGATCTGTGCATACATTTCTTCATTCCACTTGCCTTGATACACACGATTGCCATCGCCATCGAAGATCACCACCGCATATTCGTAGCCGGCAGGATACTGTTGGTTCAGGAAAACAAAATTATCAGTAGCGGCAACACCTTCTTCTACCGGTGCGCTTTCCGCTTCGGTAAACGTGTTGGTTTCAGGAGCAGTTTCCGTAGCCATGCGCACCGCCACACCCGTAGCTCTTGCTTGTGTGAGGTCAATCACAACCAACCAGCCGATGTAACCAAAGTTCATGGCACTGCCCGAAACTTTGCGCGCCGAAAGACCAATCTCGCCTTGTGCGTTCGGCTTGATGTTGGTGTATTCCACCTGTGTTGATGCGTTGTTAGTCACCATCAGGGTTTTGATGTTGGTGCCGTTCACACGATACTCAAACGTGCCATACTGATCGGCTGTGCCGTTGCCCGAAGCACGCGATGCACCCATTTGCAAAGTATATTCGTGTGTGGGATCAAGCTTCGAAACTTTCAGGTTGTCGCCTTGCACCACACCGTTCACCGTTGCACCATATGCTGCGTTGTAGCAGAACCAGTTGGTCGACACCACCTTCGAAGGTTGCACCGTGCCGTTGGTAACACCACCGTTATACGAAGTCGTCAGCGAACCATAGTTCACCGGGCTCCACTGCGTAGTCGACACACTGCTCACCATGATGCCGCTGGCCGGATCGGTTGCCGAAATAACGCTGGCGTGAGGTGCGCCCACAAGATCCACCCAGCCGCTCACGTTGGCTGCTGTAGGAGTGAAGTTAAAGCGACCCGTAACGTTGTTGCTCACCGTCACCGTCACATCATCGCTGGCGGTTGCACCACCGTTGTCAGTCACCGTAAGTCTGAAGGAATAGGTTCCGGTAGAAAGTCCGGTCACACTCGCCGTTTGTGCGCTGGCGTTGGTAAGGGTTGCTGTGCCACCCGACACTTTTGTCCAGGCATACGACGTGATGGTTCCGTCAACATCGGCTGCTGTTCCGGCAAGTGGCGTCGTGTTGGCCGGAGCTGTAAGGGCCACATCGGCACCCGCGCTCGCCGTAGGAAGAACGTTGGGAATAGCCGCCGTTACCGTCACATCATCACTCACGGCTGCACCGCTGTTGTCGGTAGCCGTCAAACGAAACACATAGGTTCCGGTCACCAGGCCGGTCAGGTTCACCGTGGCCGTGTTGGCATTGGTCAACGTGGCCGCACCGCCCGACACTTTCGTCCAGGCATACGAAGCAATAGAGCCATCGGCATCCGTTGCTGTGCCGCTCAACACTACTGAACTTGTGGTGATCGATTTGTCTGCACCTGCATTCACTACCGGCACCACGTTGGCAAGCACGGTCAGTGTCATGTCATCAGATGCTGTAGCGCCGCCATTGTCGGTCACCGTGAGACGGAACACATACGTGCCCGCTACGAGGTTGCTCAGACTAAGCGTGGCCGTGTTGCCGTTGGTCATTGTTGCTGCACCACCCGACACTTTTGTCCAGGCATACGATGCAATGGAGCCGTCGGCGTCTGTTGCTGTTCCGGTGATGGTTCCCGACGAGGGGGGCACACCAAAAGTTTTGTCTGCACCGGCGCTCACCGTAGGAGGATTGTTGGCGGTTACCGTAACCGTCACATCATCGGAAGCCGTGGCTCCGGCATTGTCGGTCACCGTGAATCGGAACACATACGTTCCGGCGACCAGACCACTCAAGGTCACAGTAGCGGTAGTGGCGTTGGTCATTGTGGCCGTGCCACCCGAAACTTTTGTCCAGGCATATGCACTGATCGTTCCATCAGGATCGGAAGCTGTTCCGGTGATCGCGATGGTAGAAGGAGGCGATGTCAGCGACTTGTCGGCACCGGCGTTGGCCACGGGTGCCACATTGCCGGTCGACTTAAATTCGTAAGCACCGATGTCGAACGTGGCACTGCGTGCGTTGTCGTCCTTGTCTACCGTCACACCATAGCTCTTCATGTCTGTGCCAGCGTCAATGGCAGGAGAACCCGCCAGCAAGTGATAGTCCATGGCGGCAGCATCAGCAAACTTCACGTTGCCAATCACATTCGTCTTTAAGTTATTAGAGTCAACCGTACGCGCCTGCGCAGTAGGGCTGTTGTATTTCACATAAGCATAGGTGCTTTGATTCGTCACAAAGATGTTGTTGACGATGCGCGATGTGGGAGGTCCTTCGCTGTACATGATCACGGCCATGTCTTTGCAATTCACCAGCGTGTTGTTCGCGATCAAAAATCCGGTCGGAGCATAGGCGCCGGCGTAGTCGATCATCGAGAAGCCACCCAGCAAACCGTTTCGGGCGATGTTGTTGTAATACATTCCACCTCCACCCGAATCCCAGAAGCAATAACCGTTTCCGGTATCGATAATGTTGTCGTATACTTTTGCACCTGTGGTTCCACCGCCAGCCTGGAAGCCGTTGGTGTGTCCGTAATTATTGAGTGAGCCATAGTTGGTCACGGTGTTGTGGTGCACCACGCAGCCCGAAACGGCCGACCCAATCTGGATACCGTCGTTTCCAATGTTTTGCAGTGTATTATTATAGACTTGCACGTTCACCACATCGTGTTCTTTCACGGTGAGGCTTGTGCCGTTGCAGGTTTTGCCTACACCGCTGTCGTAGTGTGAATTACCAATGTAAAATCCTTCGCATCCGGTATTGGTCAGTAAATTGTCGTGAAAAATGGTATTCTTCATGGTAAAGTTGCCTCTCCATGTATTGGATTCACAGGTGGGATCGGTTTTGGCCACAATACCCACACAGCCTGTGTGGTGGACGTTCAGGTGGTCCACCTCAAAGTCCGTGCTCAGCGCCTGAAAGTTGATACCCATTTGGGCACCTGTGATCTCAATGCCGTATTTCACGGCCGGATTTCCCGATCCTGTCACCTTCACAAACGTGCAATTGTCCATCTGCATGGCATTGCCATACGACGATGGTGCACTGATAATTACGGAACTGTTGCAGATGTTCGTAATTGTAACCGGTTTATCAACCGTACCGTGGATATTCTTTAATAATATCCCCGTTCTTGTACCGCCAGCGAAACAAATTTTGTCGCCCGGCTTCACGCCCTTCGCATCCCCATCAAACTGCCATTCTGTGGCCGACGTAGAAATAATGAAGTTACAGTCACACTGGGCCATCACTGCCACCGGAACGGTGAACAGCAGAACCCCCAACAAGCCTAAAATTCTTCTTCTCATCATACATTATTTAATGACACAAATGTATAATGGATCGTACATAGCGTATCAAAATTTGGACGTTTGGTAATAGTTTATAATCACGCTTGTAACTTAAATCGTTTTTTCGGTAAATTAGAGTGGCTTTAAACTTTACCTCAGTATGCCTAAAATGTTACAAGAATTGCAGGTCATCATTCGAAAAGAACCTGCCCGCCGCGTGAAGGAATACATGGAAATCCGTCACGACGCCAAAGTATTAATCGATGCTTCCGGCGAAAAATTAGAGAACATAGCGAACGCACTTTGTATCACCCGCCAGAGCCTTTACCGGAAAAAGGAAGGCGAAGCATTGTGGAAACCTGAAGAGCTTTTGCAGCTGTTTGAGTACCTCGGAATTTAATGATGTACCTTTTTTTTGTTGCCTAAATTTTTTCAGCGTCCTTACTCAACATCGTGTATCAACACCGTGATATTTTCATTTTTTTGATGTGCATGTGCGCGAAAACTTTTTCTCAACACATCAACAGTCGGGCTACGCAACAATTCATTCCACACTTTTTAAGCTTTTATTAAGCTCATGAATTGAGCGAGATACGAACGTGATGCCCTGTTTATTATTGTCACTGCATCATCACGAAAAGTGAATTTCTCCTCTGAAAAGCCAGCGTAAAACACACGCTGGCTTTTGCTTTCACGCATTGACACACAAGCCACACGTTGCTCATCAACATCACACACATCAACCAACACATCGTTTCACGATCAACGAATGATGTGTCACGAATTTAAACTTCGCCTCATGTTCATTCACATACACATCGTGTCGTTCAACGGGATGCTATGGGTCATGAGGTTTTCATTTGTAATATTTGTGCTTTCTTCGCGGCATACTTTCGTTTCATCCCGAAGCGTCTATCGCAATCATCTTTCAGAAATAATGTATTTTTGAATATGCCGCGCATCGCAGTAAAATCTTCTGCATTTCTTCCCACTCTATTTATACTCTGGCTTGGCATTCACGTGATCCTGTTCGTTCACTATGGTTTTCGCGACCTCGTAGACTCCGGACGCTATCAAACAAAAGCCGCATTTCTCGCCTCACAAGGGAATTGGCAAGAGCAGGGCGATCTCTTTTATAGTGTATACATCGGCCTGACCGCACTATTTGGGAAGTTTTTCAACTCATCCCTACCTATCCTCATTTTTCAAAGCCTCTTGTCGGGTCTCGCCGTGGTCTCTATATATAGAGCAGCCACCAAAACATTCAACGATGACCTTGCCGGTTTCCTGGCCGGAGTCATTTTCCTGCTGTGGATCGATAACCTGCAATGGAACCTGGTGGTCATGACCGAATCATTGGCCTGTAGCCTGATGTGTTTCACCGTGTATGCATGGGTTCATTTTGAAAAACGGGCAAAGGACTATCTGTTGCTGGCCCTGTTGGTAGCACTCAACGTGTTGACAAGACCCACCGGCATGCTGGCACTCGCCGGCACAATCGTTTTCATAGCCTCCCAGCAAAATAATGAGCGTCGTCGTGTCCCGATCATTATTCAAAGTGCGGGCATTCTGATATTGGTTGGCATTTCGCTCGCAGGAGCCAATGCGATTTTCTCGCTATGGGATTTCACCGAACAGCTCTCGCGCGGCAACATCGTCACCTACATGGACACGCTGCAAGGCACACCGCTCTATGTCCAAAGCCTGCACGTGAATCCCTCCACCATCGTGCCTCCACCCCAGGGCGAAGGTTCCCTTCTGAAATTGCTCATCTTCATCACGAGCAATCCCGCCTACATCCTTCAAGCGGGCGTGTGGAAAATAATGTATCTGCTCGTGGCCGTCAGGCCATACTATTCCTGGATACACAACGGCGTCACACTCTGTTGGATGATGATGGTCTACGGACTGTTTGTTCGCGGCGTGAAGTGCAGCGGAAATGTGGCGGTGAAGCGCGGCGTGTATACGGTGATCATCGTAAACATCGCGCTCATCTTCATCACCACCATTGACTGGGACAACCGATTCTATGTGCCTATGGAACCCGGCATTGTATTATTCGCCGGAGGCGGCGCCGCAACCCTATATCGTCGTTGGAAAAACAAAATGGAAACGCCGGCATACTGATGTGCTACTTTCCAACGATCAATGTCTTCTTGTCGTCCCTCGTTTGGTCTACCGCTCCATAATCATCGTGATGCCCTGCCCGCCCGCTGCACACACAGAAATAAATCCGCGACCACTTCCCTTCTCGTTCAACAACTTGGCCATGGTGGCAATGATTCGTCCACCGGTAGCCGCAAAAGGATGCGCAGCGGCAAGACTGCTTCCCTTCACGTTCAGCTTGCTGCGATCGATGCTACCCAGGGCTTTGTCAAAACCAAAGGTCTTCATCAACGCATCGCTCTCCCATATTTTCAATGTGGCCAGCACCTGGGCCGCAAACGCTTCGTGTATTTCGTAGAAATCAAAATCCTGCAACGTGAGTCCAGCCTTCTTCAGCATACGCGTTGACGCATAGATGGGCGCCAGCAACAGGTTGTGTTGATTTTGCACATACTCAATGGCGGCCAGTTCGGCAAACGTGATGTAGGCCAGTATGGGCAACCCTTTTTCTTTTGCCCATGCTTCGCTGGCCAACAACACACACGACGCACCGTCGGTGAGTGGCGTGGAGTTGCCAGCGGTGAGCGTGCCGTTCACTTTGTCGAAGGCGGGTTTCAACTTGGCAAGCTTCTCCAGGCTGGTGTCTTTCCGAACGTTGTTGTCGCGGTCGAGGCCGAGATAGGGTGAAAGCATGTCTTTGAAAAATCCTTCGTCATAGGCTTTCACCGTTTTTTGATGACTCTGCAACGCAAGCGCGTCCTGGTCTTCGCGCGCAATGCCGTAGTGCTTCGCCGTGATTTCGGTGTGTCCGCCCATAGCCAGGCCGGTGCGTGGCTCCACGTTGAGCGGCGCCACCGGAGCGAGATCCTTGAATCGTATTTTCGAAAAGGCCTTGAGCTTCGCACCCGTGGTCTTGGCACGACGCGCCTCCAGCAAAATCTTGCGCAAATTTTCGCCGAGCAGCAGCGGCACGTTGCTGGTGGAGTCAACCCCGCCTGCAATGCCCACATCAATCTGACCCAGTGCGATTTTGTTGGCGATGTAAAGCGCTGCCTCAATGCCCGTGTCGCAGGCTTGCTGCAGGTCGCACGCCGGTGTGCCCGGATCAAGCGATGTGCTCATCAGACTTTCGCGCATCAGATTAAAGTCGCCGCTGTGTTTGATCACCGCGCCGCCGGCCACCTCACCCAACAATTGTCCCTGCAGGCGATAGCGGTCTATCAATCCGTTCAACGTCGCCACCATCATATCCTGGTTGCTAGCGGTGGCATAGGCCGTGTTTTGGCGTGCAAACGGAATGCGGTTGTAGCCTACCACGGCCACCTTTCTTCTTTCATTCGGAATATTCATGTCGGTTGCGTGTGAGACGCCGGTTATTTTTTGCGATGGAAGTATGTTTCAGATTTAAGGAACCAATATAGAAAGAAGCGCACATTCGCGAGGCACCCCCGGCGTTGTGAATTTCAATGTTCCTGTTGTTCCGTTCATCATTTCGGCTGCAGAATCAAACACGTGCTCACCGCGTGGGCATAGAGCATGCCATTGTCGTCTATCAATTGCGCTTCGGTTAACGCCGTGCGGCCGCCTGAAAAAATCACTTTGCCTGTGCCACGAAGCCGACCCGTTTTTATGGTGACGGCCTTCAGAAAATTTACTTTCAATTCCAGCGTGGTATAGCCCGTGCCAGCGGGCAACTGGGTGTGGAGCGAACAGCCCATGGCAGAATCCAATATCGCGGTGATCACGCCGCCGTGCACGCTGCCGATGGGGTTGTAGTGAAACTCTTGTGGCATAAATGAAAACACAGCCACGCCCGGCGTCATCGACTCCACCGAAAAATCAAGGGTGTGCAGAAGCGGCGGCAGCGGAATTTCTCCGTTGTTCATGGCTTGCAGATAGTCCAGGCCACTCTTCTGCTTGGCTTTGGTTGCACCTTCGGCAGGATCCTGCCAGTGTATTGTTTTACTTCTTTCCATGGCTATGATTATACCGATCGGTATGCTTATAAATAAAAAAAATCAGACAAGGCCCCGGATCATTTTCTCCACCGACTGCATCACCGCTTTGCGAAAACTGCTCTTGCCCGTCACTTTCGCTATCATAATGCCGCCTTCAATAAGCGCGATGATGGCCACAGCGGTCTGTTCAGCATCTATCTGGGCACGAAGCTCCTTCATCTTCACACCTTTTTCAATAAGCCCCACAAGCGCATTTTTCCACGACAGGATGGCCGCGTTGGCGCGCTTGCGCAGTTCCGGATGGGTGTCGTCGGCTTCGGTTGAGGTGTTGAGTATGGGGCAACCGCCCAGGGGAAACGGAAACTTCTCGAAGTTGTCGTAAACGTTCACATACACCAGCAGCTGATCGAGCACCGTGGTGCATTTGCTCATCTCGCTCTTCACCACATTCTGAACCTTCTGAAGGTTATAGTCAAACGCAGCCAGCGCCACGTCGTCTTTGCTGGTGAAGTTTCCATAGATGCTGCCCTTGGTGAGCCCCGTGGCTTCCGACAAGTCATTTATGGACGTGCCGGCATAACCCTTTGTGTTAAACACCGGCGCTGTTTTTTCGATGATGAAGGCTTTTGTTCGTGCGGCTTTCGACATGGTGATGAAAGAGTTTGGCAAGATACGAAAACTATACCGTACGGTATAATTACAAAACAACTTTTCAGCCGATTGGTTCCCCCCAGTGCACAACAAGGTCGTGTGGCGGCTTTTTACGCTTCAGATACCAAAGTCCTGCGGTGAGCGCACCGCATAGCAGAACACTATACACCTGAAACCAGATACGCCATCCCGCCTGAGCGCCGTCGGAAACGCTACACCCGGCATGACTCCAGGCCATGAAGGCGTCGGCAATGGGAAGCAGACCAAGCAGGTGGTCTTTCTTCTCGCCGGCCGTCCATCCCAGTCCAAATCCTTCAAGACCATTGCGCAGTGCAAAGCTGATGTCGTGTTCGCCGTAGTGATCCAACGTTCGCATGCCTACAATGGTGGCCGCCGGGCCTATTTGCAAAACGAGCGGACCGGAATCCACATCGCCAATGCCAAACGTGCCCTTGGCATATTCGCGAACACCGGGCAACCCAAAACGCGTGTCCACAAAATGTCCCTTGAACAGTGCAAATTGTTCACGGGCAAACGTCTCATCCAACTCCGTCAGAAAAATCAGCATAAGACTTTGTGAAGAGCCTCTCGCTTCATCGGTAGTTTTTCCGGAAAACGGATGGGCTGCATGCGCAATGAGGCCGCGCCCATCAAGGTGCTTCCTTACACGCGTCAACCAGTGTTGAATGACTTCGCGATATTCGGGCGCAAAGATTTTATCGTGCCGGGCCAGCGACGCTACACAAACCATAGCATCGGCGGGCCACGCGGCCTGGTGATAGCTCTCGGGAAATATGGCAGTTTCCAGTGCAACGGCAATCGCTTTGCAGCGCTGATTAAAAGTATCTACGTCGTCTGCTTCACGGTCGCCCGGATTTTCGAGTTGTAGTTTTCGCGCCAGGAGATAGTTGCTCCACCCGTTATAAAACGCGCCGTATGGCAACTTCAGATCTTCATTGAATGTGCTTCTGGCGTGGGGCGAGTTGACCAATTGATATGCCGTGTTTATTTCGCGCTGTGCTTCCTTGAAAAGCTCAGGGTCATGCTTTAGCGATGCCGCGAAATCTGCCCATCCCAATCCATACAGCGCCGTGAAAAACACGTAGCCCTCAGGATACACGGTTTGCATCTTGTCGGCCGCGCCATCCTGCAAAGCTTCGCGCACGCCTCTCAGCTCGTGCAGCACATCGAGGTTCACAGTGTCGCCTTTCGCGATTCGGTATTGGGGACTGTCGTAAAGTTTGATGTTCACGAACAAAACAAGGCCCAGCACAAGCACAACGATACCCGTGAGGACAACCTTTATTGTTTTACGCATAGCGGCAACGATCACATAGTTTCACAGAACAACTTATGCATTTGCCTTGAATTTCTTTGCTTCGAAAAAGATTATCGTTCAGAACAATTTCAACTGATCGCTCTCATCCTCCCTCCTCACGCGCTCGCCCAACTCTCCGAAGTTGGAAAGGGAGATGCCCAGGAGCCTGATTTTCTTTTCCTCCAGGTCGGTCGCTATCAACAGTTGGTGCACGGTGGCGAGAATGGTCGGTTTGTCGTTAACACCTTGGGGGAACGACTGGCTTCGGGTGACGAGGCGGAAGTCGTGGTATTTTATTTTCAAGGTGATGGTGCGGCCTTTGAAGCCGTGGCGTTGCAAACGGCCTTCCAGGATGGTGGCGATTTTTTCCAGCTCTTCCATCATTTCACTCACGTCTTCCAGGTCGTAGGGAAAAGTATCTTCGGCGCCTACCGATTTTGTTTCGCGGTCGGGGCGCACCTCGCGGTCGTCGATGCCGCGCACGATTTTGTAGAAAAACTTTCCGGGCTTGCCAAAACGCTTTGTCAGGTCCGCTTCCGAAAGCAGCTTCAGGTCGGCGCCTTTGTGCAGGCCCATGTTGCGCATCTTCTCGGCCGTGACGCGCCCCACGCCAAAGAATTTTTCTACGGGAAGGTCTTCCATAAATTTTTCGATGCGCGACGGACCGATGAACGTGAGGCCGTCGGGCTTGTCCATGTCGGAAGCGATCTTGGCCACGAACTTGTTGATGGACACACCCGCCGAGGCGGTGAGCTGCAGTTCGTCTTTGATGGCCTGCTTGATGAGCTTGGCGATGTCGATGGCCGAGCCGATGCCTTGTTTGTCGTGTGTCACATCCAGAAACGCTTCGTCGAGCGAGAGGGGTTCGATGAGGTCGGTGTAGCGATGAAAGATTTCGCGAAGTTTTCGCGACACGTCCTTGTAAACTTCAAACCGTGGTCGCACAAAAATGACACTGGCACAGAGTTGTTTGGCGCGTTTGGAAGGCATGGCCGACCGGATGCCGTACTTGCGGGCTTCATAGCTGGCCGTGGCCACCACACCGCCACGCCCTTCAGGCGAGCCACCCACCACAATGGGCTTGCCGCGATATTCCGGATGGTCGCGTTGCTCAATGGAGGCATAGAAAGCATCCATGTCGATGTGTATGATCTTGCGGAAATTTTTTGGAGTCTGTTCCATGCGTTGCCCGTGCATCACCTTGCCCACACTTCTGCAGGTGTTCTGAACGTTTTACGGCCGCGAGGTACCGGCCGTTTCGGACGGGCCGTGTTTTCTATGGTCTCAACCCAATCCACAACGTCCGGCAAAGTATTCCACCGCTTCATCCACAATCATGTCTTTGGCCTGAAGCTTTGTCCGCAGGGTGATGCCCCCCAAGGTTTTGCAACGGCTCAGGGCCACATAGAGCTGGCCGTGCGCAAAGGCACCGCGGCCCATGTCGATGATCACGTTGTCGAACGTCAGGCCCTGACTTTTGTGGATGGTGATGGCCCACGCCAGGCGTATGGGATATTGCGTGTAGGTGCCCAGCACTTCGAACGATATGGTGTTAACGCTCTTGTCCCATGTATACGATTTTCGTTCCCACGTGACGGGATCTACGCGGTGGATGTTGCCATCGGGAAAGCGCACCATAATCACCTCGGGGGTGAGGTGCTCCACCATGCCGATGGTGCCGTTGACCCAGCGGCCCTGCAAATCGTTTTTCACCATCATCACCTGCGCACCAACGCGGAGACTAAGCGACGCGCTGGCCGGATGCAGCCGTGTGTCGAAGGCACCGTCTGTTTTTCCTTTATACGATTCGCTGTGTGTTTTCAGGGCCATGAGTTTTTGCAGATTCACCTGGTCGGCCAGGGCGTTCACAGACGTGAGCGAGATGGCGAATTCGTTCTCGTCGTGGTCGGGAGCAAAGCGGCTGTTCAGCGCATCAAGGTCGTGTGTGTCGGCGGTGCCCACACGGATGCGGTTGAGCAGGTAAATAAAATCGTCGTCCTGCTGGCGGTAGATCTTTTTCAGCTCCATCACTTTGGGGCGGCTGGCGCGAAAGGCGTCGGCGCTAAAGAAGTAGGGGCTCTCGTAGTCGTCGAGGTCGGTACTTTGAAAATCCTGCGGGCTCACCACCGGCGAAAGCTGAAACACGTCGCCGATGAAAATGAGTTGTTTGCCTCCAAAGGGAAGTTCGCTGTCCATGTTGAGGCGCAACGACAGGTCGATGGCGTCCAGGATGTCGGCCCGCACCATCGATATCTCGTCGATCACGAGCGTGTCCATTTTCCGCAGGATGCGAAGGCGCGGGTGCCCCTTGCCCCAGGGTTGTATTTCGGGATCGCCCTTCACAAGCGTGCGCAGCGGGAAGCCGAAGAACGAATGAATGGTGCCGCCCCCCACTTGCAGAGCCGCCAGGCCGGTGGGGGCCAGCACTACATATTTCTTGGTGGTGTTCTTCCGGAAATAATTCAGCAGCGTGGATTTGCCAGTGCCGGCGCGGCCCGTGAGGAAAAGTGTCTCGTTGGTATACTCCATCATGTGGTAGGCCATCGTGAGGTCGTCTTCCAGCTTGAAATGGGCCGGGAGAAGGATGGATTCTTTGTCGGGAGCACCGGTCGTCGCCGCGTTCATGATGCGGCAAAATAGCGAAGAAAACAGTAGCGTTCATGAAAACCTCTGGCGCGTCGCTGGTCCGGACGAGTTGCGACGCTCGCCCGGCCCCACGGTTGCAAGCGGGCCCAAAGACGTCGCCGCGCGTTGTGTTGGGAGGGGAATTGCCATGCAGGGTTTGGATGGGCGAACGTCGTCTACATCGATTGAAGAACCTTGGCAGGAAGATTGTAAGCTGTTTATTGTTTTCTTACTTTTAGTTTTTCGTTATAAAACGAAGACCAAAAAATTTCCTTTAAACCATGCTGCCTTCACCGGCTATGCGCTTAGTTATGATGAGATCGTTCCTATTATCCTTATCGTTCTTGGGTTGCGCCACAGCATGGGCGCAAGTGTCCGTTCTGGAAACCACCAACCCCGCGCCACGCGTGGGCGACGAAGTTGAAATTCTGGTGTCTATCAAAAAAGAAAATCTGTCGACACTCGAAAGCAAAGAGAAAAAATCGAGCGACGACTTTGCGGCCATCCGCGGCAATAAAATTGCGTATGGCGACCTCAAAATATCGCAAGTATTTTCCGACACCGGCAAGGTGAAGATCGGGCCCTTCCGGTTTTCCATTCTCGACAAGGAATACGAAACCAACAGCCTCACCCTGCGTGTTTATCCAAAACTTTCAGACCAGATCAAAGACGGACTGTGGGTGCGCACCGTGGACTTTGGCGGACAGAGTTACCTGATTATCGAACAACGCATTTCTTCGGAGTGGGAGATCGCCAAATTTGCCCAGCTGGATCGCGATCGGTTGGAAGCTGCCGGGCTCGACATTGTGACCAGCACATCGAAATCGGAAAGCCAGGTGCTGGACAAGAAAAACTCGGTTGGCGCTGCACCGGTGAAGTATAAAATATCAACCTACAAGTTCAAGCGCAGCCCGCGCTTCAAAGGCAAACTAAAAATCGACCGGAATTATTTTATTGACTTCCCGTCAAACGTGTCGCTGGATGAGCTTTGGGTGAAGAACTGATTCCGTTCTCTTCAGAAATCTCACGCTACTCCCTTTCCTCCTGCTTTCTCCGTTTCGAACGATTGGAGCAAACTGAATTCGTATCCCCTGGCGTTGCACCACTTCAACCAGGTGTCGAACGCCGCCACCATTTTTGCACCGGTCTTCTTCTTCACAAATCCCGGAAAACCAAAACGCGGTTGCGTGAGGTCTGTAAACTCCCACGGGTGAAAATAGATGTTGAGATAGTTGTCTTTAAACATGGTGATGGCACACAACCGGCGATAGATCCACAACGGCAAATTGTGGAACGACAACCAGAACAATGGGAAGCGCACAAAGGGCGTGGCCGACGCCGGTATTTCCAGCAGCGGTCCGTTGTAGAAAAAAGTACGCTTTTTAAAGTAGTTGTTATAGCGCCCGGGAATGTAGACCGGGTTCAACGATGAATTGTAGCGATAGCCCGCGTCGATAATCGCCTGGGTTTCTACGGGCATCATCCGCGCCATGCGATAGCCGGTGATCTTTCTGCCCGACAATTCTTCCAGTGCCTCGCGCGACTGTTGCAGATGTTCGTTCTTGAAATCGGAATGGTAGTAGCCATGCGAAGCAAGCTCATGTCCTTCGTTGAGAATGCGCTGGATCACGACCGGCGCATGCTTGGCAAACACCACGGTGCTAAAGAATGTGGCGCGCGCGTTGTTGCGTTTCAACAAATCGAGAATGTGGTGACATCCTTCGGTGGAAATCTGAATCTGTTCTTCGAACGCGATGGTCTTGCCGTACTCCAGCGGCATGTCAAACTCTTCGATGTCGAACGAGAGGTAGAGGGCTTTACCCTTCGGTGTAGGCATAGTTTGCTTTAACGACTGCGGGATGATTGGTGGTGCGGATCACATAGTGTGGTCTTCCTTTGCCCTGCACCACCACGCGGCCGAGATACAAACCGATGATGCCGAGCATGAGCAACTGCAAGCCGCCAAAGAAAATAACAGTCATGATGATGGACGTCCACCCCGACACGGCCTGGCCGGTGAAATAGCTGATGAGCGCGTAGGGAAGATAAATGAGTGAGATCAGGAAGAAGATGATGCCCAGATAGCCGGTGACGATGAGCGGCTTGGTGCTGAACGAGGTGATGCCCTTGAACGCAAAGGTGAGCATGCGCGCCAGGCTGTATTTGCTTTTGCCCGAAAATCTGGGGTGCGGAAAATAGCGGACGGAGGTTTGCTTGAATCCCATCCACTTCACCAGCCCGCGGATGAAGAGATCGCTTTCGCCAAACTTGGTGAACACATCCACCACCGAACGGTCCATGAGCCGGAAGTCGGCCGCACCCTTCTCGATGTCCATGTTGGAAAGTTTGTTCATCACCGTGTAGAAATAGGTCGAGCTTTTGCGTTTGAAAAGCGAGAGCGACGGGTCGTCTTCGCGGATGGTGTAGACCACGTCGAAGCCGTCTTCCCACAACTTCACAAGTTTGGGGATGAGGTCGGGCGGATGTTGCAGGTCGCAGTCGAGCGTGATCACGCAATTGCCGCGGGCCACGTCCATGCCGGCCTTGAGCGCATATTGATGGCCGAAGTTCCGGGAGAACTCGATGTAGTAGATGTTGGGTTGTTCGGCGGCGATTTCGTGCACCATCTCCAGGGAGTTGTCGCGGCTGCCGTCGTCTACAAAAATAACTTCATAGTCATACTTCAGGGTTCCCATCACGCGGAGCAGCTCGGAATAGATTTTCCGCACATTGCTGCCTTCGTTGAAGACCGGGATCACCACAGAGATCATTTGCCGTGTTGTATGGACCATACCATCAGGAATCTAGTTGTTGTAATCTGGAACGTGCACCAAATCTCAAAAGCTCAACCATCACATAACACCACACAAAGATACACGGAACAGCTTTCAATGCATAGTCAAAGATGAACACCCGGGCCGGTTTGGGCATCAGGTCTGTGGGCGACAGGGAGGTGAGCACAAAGGCAAGGATCATCAACCCCATCACCAGCTTGGGGTAGGGCCTCTCGTGCAGCAAAAACCAGATGGCCACGCCGGTGAACGCCACGATGTAGGTAGACGACTCCGTGCTACTGCTGAACAGACAAAGGAAGAGCAACACCGAGCAGAGCATCAGCAACTGAAACGTTGTGTTGCCATAGTGTTTCACCTTGAGGTAGGGTAACATAAAAAGGAAAACACCCGGCAGCAGGAAATAGGTGAGCGGAATTTCGCGGTGCCCGGAAATGCGGCGCACCACGCCCGACACCGAAATGTCCTGGTGACGCGAGATGGCGTTCAACCCGTCCTTAGCCGTTAGCGACACTTGCCAGTCTTTATACGACTGCACCACAAACTCCGGCCCCGAAATGATCATGGGCGCCACAAAGCACACCACGGCCCAGAACGCCAGCGCCCCGATGAGCCGCATCTTGTGTTTGGAGAAAAAGAAAAACGCGAGGCCCGCAATGCTGTAGAGCTTTATGAACGTGCCGGCCATGATAACAAAGGCCGCCCAAAAATCTTTTTCCTTCCGCATCCACACATAGGCGAGAATGATGGTGGCCGCAATGAAGGGGTTGATCTGCTGATTGGAATACGACGTGTAGAGCTCGTTGGTGACCAGCCACAACACGGCGATGATCTGCGACTCTTTGAGCGGCAGTTGCCGGATGGCATAGAAGAGCACAGCCCCGTTGAACATGATCCACAGGCAAATGCCCACCGCGTCGGGCAACACAGCAAAGGGTGCGATGACCACGCTGAAAAACGGACCGTAGTGGTTGGAGTCAAAGTGGTCTTCGGGATAGAGGTCGTAGAGATTTTTTTTCTCCACGGCATGCCAGAACACGCCTTTAAAAATGAGGTAGTTGTTGTAGTTGCGCTTCACGTGTTCGGGACCGCGCAGGTAGTGCTGAATGCCGGCCGCGGTAGCCAACGTGAGCCACACTGCCAAAATGAACGAAGGTTTTGAAAAAATCACCTTCGCCCGGTCCAACTGATTCCTGGAGAAAATCATCTGAGTAGAGCGTTTAGTATAGAAAGACTGGTGGCTCTGTGTATGCGAAGGTACGCGATGGGCGCACCTTCTTTGAAGAAATCATTTCCGGGAACAGTAAAATCCGCCATGCAAAATCAAGTGTTTATACAAGTATTTTAAAACCTATCGTTGCAAAAAAGCCGAACATGGACGGGGTAATTTGTATTCGCCCCTAAAACTACAAACATGATCCATCGGTAGTGACCAAAGGCGCACATTAATTTTATATTTCCCTGCGTATACGTAATTTTTTATAAAATTAGCATACCCTCATTAGGCCTAACCTTTGTTCTTCACATCACTTGCTGCACTGCGCTCTCGAATTGAGGATCAAGCGCTTCCGGTCATTGAACTGATACGCGACCGCGACGTTTAGGTTCCGCATCACGGAACACAAACGAAGCCATAGGGGATAATATTTTTTGACGCTTGGACGATTATCGATGTTCCTGTTATCTTGCGGCCGATGGAGAATTTTGTAGTATCGGCAAGAAAATACCGTCCCACGGGCTTCGATGAAGTGGTGGGCCAGGAACATATTACCACCACACTCAAAAACGCCATCGACAACAACAAGCTGGCCCAGGCGCTGCTCTTCTGCGGACCTCGCGGGGTGGGCAAAACCACCTGTGCCCGCATCGTGGCCCGTCTCATCAACGGCTTCGAGGAAAAAGCCGAAACCAACTCGCTCAACATTTTCGAACTCGATGCGGCGTCTAACAACTCCGTAGAGGACATCCGCAACCTGATCGACCAGGTGCGCTACCCGCCGCAGTTCGGAAAATTCAAAGTGTATATCATCGATGAGGTGCACATGCTGTCAAACGCCGCCTTCAACGCGTTCTTGAAGACGCTGGAGGAGCCGCCGTCGTATGCCATTTTCATCCTGGCCACCACCGAAAAACACAAGGTGATCCCCACGATCCTGTCGCGCTGCCAGATCTTCGATTTTAACCGGATCCAGATCAGCGACATCGCCAATCACCTCAAAAAAATAGCCAAGCACGAAGGCATCCCCGCCGAAGACGAAGCCCTGCACCTCATTTCGCAGAAAGCCGACGGCGCCTTGCGCGATGCGTTGTCTATCTTCGACCTCATGGTCACCTATTCGTCCGGAAAGGGCGTGACCTTCAATGCCACCCTCAGCAACCTCCACATCCTGGACTATGATTATTATTTCCAGGTCGTAGATTCACTGCTCACCCAAAACCATACGCAACCCCTCCTGCTGCTGGACGAAATTCTGCGCAAGGGATTTGACGGACACAATTTCATTGTCGGCCTGAGCGAACACCTCCGCAACCTGCTGGTGTCGCAAGATGCCCGCACCACCAATCTCATGGAGGTGCCCGACAGCGTGAAGAAAAAATATGCCCAACAGGCACAGTCGTCGCCGCCCTCGCTCCTGCTCACGTGGCTGAACATTGCCAACCAGTGCGACATCAACTATAAGGGCAGCAAAAACCAGCGCTTGTCGGTGGAGCTTGCCCTCATGAAGATGGCCAACGTGGGGTCTGTGCTCCAGCTTCAGTATTTGAACCATGCGGGCGATGGATTAAAAAAAAAATTGATGTAAGCTCGGACGAAAGTGCCGAAACACCTCCCCAGGCCACAATAACAGCACCGCCGGTTGTCAACACACCGCCTGTTCCTACTATTCCGCCGCCATCAACACCAGTTCCAACACCGGCAAAAGCGCCACAAGAGGCACCTCCACCAACCGTGGAATTTCCTTCCAGGCAAGACGCTGCACCACGAAAGACAACGCCCAAAACGTTGAATCTTTCCAACATCATGAAGGTGAGCCCCAAGCAGGAGCAACCTGGCGAACAACAGCAACAAACCGAAACACAACCCCGCGCCGAAAATCCGTTCACCCCCCAACAGCTGCAAGCCGCGTGGGACACGTTTGCCGAGCAGCGGAAAAAATACCAGGCCGAATACCAGATGCTTCTCCAGCCGTTCGACCTCCAGGGGAACCGTGCCATTGTGTACCTGCTCAACCCCGTGCAGGAAACCATGCTCGAAAACATGCGCGCCGAACTGGTGACACACCTTCGCGAAACCCTCCAAAATTACTCCATCCTCGTGGTGGGCGAGATGCGCGAAATGGAACAAAAAACCATGCGCTACACGCCGCGCGACAAGTTTGAATACCTCGTGGATAAAAATCCAAACCTGAAAGAACTGAAAGACAGGCTTGGGCTGGACCCTGATTTCTAGACAGCCGTCGGTTAATCTGCCGTTCGCACCTAACAAAACAAGCATGCGCATTTCACTCGACGCTTCCGGGCTTTTTCTCAATGAACATCACGTTCAATTTCCCGTCACCAAAGAGACATTCGCCGAATGGATCGGGCCACCAGACCGCACCGTGACGTTGAAATATAACACGCTGCTCACCTGGGATGCATTGGGTATCTATGCCTTCTCAAAAGATCAAAAAAACATCGATGCGCTTGCCGTGCTGCTGAGCAGCCCGCCACGCTATAAGTATCAACCGGAGCATACCTTTCAAGGCGATATCACGCTGAATGGAAAAAACTTTCAGGCACAGGACTTTGTTGACAACAAGATGACGCTGGGCGGCGTGCTGGCCTATCATGATTTGGATGATGACGAAAAAACATCCGTCTCACTAGCCTTCAGCGTTCCCGAGCCCGAACCGCCAAAAGATCACTCCAAATATGTGCTCACCCCGCGCCAAGGCGACTTCATTGTCTTCAAAGATTTCAACTTCAAGCTGGCCGTGGTGAACATCCTGATGTATGAAAAAAAACTGATCACCCCGGCATTCGATCTCTATGAGTTTGCCGACCTGCATCGCGACAGAAAGATTGACATTGAAAAAGAGGGCTACGCATTTATTGCTGAAGTGACCCGCTACTTCACAGACCTTCAGATCGACAGAAAATTTGCATCCAAAATCACAAAGATCGTTCAGGACGGTGGCGACGAAATCTACGGCCAGCTGCTTCGTTTTTGGGATGGTGAAGACAACACCTTCAACATCGGCAGCGCCGACGACTTCGATCAGTTTCCGAACCTAAAACGCGTCAGTCTCTTTGGCGACACCAGCTCATCGGTGCTTGACGCTTTGCGGGCACGCGGCATTAAGGTGACAGATTCATAGCAAACTTTCTACTGTAAAAAAACACCGCGCGTGAGCGATAGCAGCGGCACCCCGCAGCCCGGTAGGGATGTGCGTGGCGCGAGGAGTATACCGGATAGCGCGACCCCCCGACGGGTCGGGGAGACACGCCCTGATTCCGGTTATTCGTTTTCTAACACAAGGTCGATTTCTTGATGTCGCCTTGTGATGCGGGCCTTTAGTTGCCGATGGGCTTCATGTAGCTGAACCCGATAATGAACGCGCGGTTCACGTTGTTCATGTCGTCGTTTGTTTTTTTCTGCAGGTCCATGAGGCCAAGTTCGTAGCGGAGATCAAGCGAAACGCTGCCGTTGCGTAAAAAATATTCCAGCCTGCCGCCAACGTTGGGGCCGAAGTCGAAGCGCTTGGCGCCGCTTTGGCTGAAGTCGAAATCGTCGCCTGTGGTGCCGGGGTCGAAGCCTTCGGTTTTATACTTGCCGCTGAGCCAATAGGCGGTGTAGACGCCCACGTTGCCGTGGAGCTTGAGGTTTTTCAGCCCGGGAAGAATGAAGGTATAGTCAAACACGATGGGAACTTCCAGGTAGTGCGCCTGCAGCTTGTCGGTGATGGTGTTGCACACTTTGTGATAGTAGCCCTTCTGAATGTATTGCAAATCGAAGGCGACGCCCACGTGCGAATTGATTTGTTTGAATGCGGTGAACCCAAACGTGTAGCCGAGGTTGGACGCTTCCTTCCACGGGGTTTTGGTTTTGTAGTTCGACAACGTGGGGCCGGCTTTCACGCCCACATACCAGATCTGAGCGGAGGCCACGGTGGCCGTGCAGATGAAAAGAAGAAGTAGTGCTGTTCTCATAGGTGGGGTTTAAAAAGGTTCTAAAACAAATTCAAATTCGTCGGCACCAGTCTTGTTGATGTCGCGCTCGATGATGAGCACCAGCTTGCGCGGCGTGAACGACTTGATGATGTAGGGCTCTACAAAACCCGACGCGGGAATGAGTGCAAGCACGGTGCTGTTGTTGCGCAGCTCCCACGTGCCGATGTCGGCCACGCCGCTAGGGTTCACGCGGTTGAAGAGCGAGGTGGTGGCCGTGGTGGGCTCGGGCATCAGGAGCGTGAGCTTGTATTTGCTGAGGTCGGTGGAGATGTCGAGCACGCCGTTGATGTAGGTTTCGGTGAGGCGCCACTCGCCCGACAGCACACACATTTTGGTGGGGCAGTCGGGAATATTCCCTCCGCAGGAAAATTCCAGCGCGAGGAAGGAGACGATGAGCAGTTTGGTGAATATGGATTTCATAGGTAGATGCGATCGAAGTTTTGTAGGCAACACGTTAGTTGATCTTCATGATTTTATAGGCTTGTTTTCTTCCCGGCGTTTCAATCATCAGGATGTTCACGCCGGTGGGAAGTTCGCGCACCGAAAGCACGTGCTCCATGCCGGAGCCTTGCCTTGTGCTGAGTGTGCGGCCGGTGATGTCGGTGAACGTGAAGGTGACCGACGACGCGGCCTCCGCCAGACGCACCGTTAACTCATCGCGCGCGGGGTTGGGATAGAGCGATACGGCTCCCGTGGCGGTCGTTTCGCGACCCGTGATGAGGTATACATAATCTTTCGAGCGCGAGGTGCAGCCGTTCAGCGACAGCTCCACGGCATAGATGCCATACTCATAGAGGTTGATGGGAAGCGATGTGGTGGTGGCCCCGTCAATTGGCTCAGCGTTGTGATACCATTGCAGGGTGCCCGGGGTGGTAGACGGAATGGTTAGCGTTGTGCCGTCGTTCGAAATGGAAATGACCGGTGCCGCCGGGCAGATGTCGTATTCGCCAAAATATTGGCGGGCCTCCCGTCCCATCCCGCCAAAGCCGCCGCCCACAAACAGTTTGTTCGAAGAGGTGGAGAGCGACACATTTTCATAGCCACTGTCGTTGCCCGTGTTGATGTCGGGATTCCATGGGTTGAGTGTGTTGTTGGCCAGCGAGAAAGAAGCCAGGCCGGGGCGGGGCGATCCGTCTACGCTATAGAAGAAGCCGGCCACGTAAACGTCGGTTGTGCTGAGGGCCACGTCGGCCACATAGCTGAAATCAAAATCAGGATTCCACGAAAGGGCGTTGCCGTTGGTGAGGTTTAGCGCAGCCACGCCAGCCTCGCGCACTTGCCCGCCCACGCCTTTCTCGAAGCTGCCGATCACATAGGCCGCTGCGGGTGCCACGCGAATCTTCTTCACTTCGCCAGTGCTCACAGGTGCCCACGAAAGCAGGCTTCCTGTTGTGGCATCAACCGCGGCAAGATTGCTGCGGGTGGTGTTGCCCACCGTGGCAAAATTTCCGCCGGCATACACCGTGTTGCCCACGATGTCGATGGAGTTCACATATTCTGAAATTTCTTTGCCGTTACCCACCTGCGGGTTCCAGGCATTGGCCACGCCTGTGGCCAGATCGATGGCTGCCAGACCGGGCCGTATGGTTGAATTGCTGTTGATGTTGAAGAACTGACCGCCCAGGTAGAGGAGGTTATCTTTTATGCGCATGCTGAACACTTCGTTGGTGGGGTCGGTGGTGCTTACGCCGTTTACCGTGGGGGCCCATGTAGACAATTTGCCGGTGGTGAGATCGAAGGCTGCGAGATTTTTGCGCGCGGTTTTGTTGATGAGGCCAAATTTTCCGCCGATGTAGAGCACGTTATCTTTCACGACGATGGTGTTCACGTGGCCTCCGTTGTCGAAGTCAAAACTAAAGGGCCATGCTTCGCCGGTGGCATCGTCTATCACCGCGAAGCCATTGCGGTTCACCCAGTTCACACCGGAGAAATATCCGCCAAAGAAAATGCTCGCTGCCGTGGCCTCCACCACATAGCCACCGCCAGTGGGCCGTGGTGCCCAGTTGGTGAGCGGTGCAGCGGCGGTGCCGGGCGCAGTCACATCAAGGGCGGCAGCATTTGTGCGGCTGATGCCGCCGATGGTGTTGATGTAGCCCGCGATGTATAAGGTATTTCCAAGCAACGACATGTCCTGTATGTAGTCGCCCGACTGCAGCACCGGGTTCCACGCCAGCAACGAGGCCTTGCCCACATCCAGTGCGGCCAGGTTTGTGCGCGCGGCGCCACCCACCGAATTGAAGTAGCCGCCCACAAACAAAACGTTTCCGTTGGTAGACATGGCCAGGTCATAGACGTAGGCATCCACATTCAAATTGGCATTCCACGATGTGGTGGCGCCGGTGGTGATGTTCACTTGCGACAATCCCTGGCGCGTGAGGCCTCCCGATGTGCTGAACGAGCCGCCAATGTAGACCGTGCCTTTTGCCTGATCGACCAGCAAGGTGTAGACATACGGTGAGTAGGGAGGCAATGCGAGCACGGGTGCCCAGCTGGTGGCGGTGCCCGCCGCATTGATGGCGGCCACGCTGATGCGCGATGCCCCACCGATGGTGGAGAAGCCGCCACCAGCGTAGACAATGTCGTTCGACACTTTGATTACTCTCACGTCACTGCTGGCATTGGGGTTCCAGGCGTTGAGGGCTCCCGTCGAGATGTCGAACGACGCAATGTGGCTACGGGCTTTGCCGGCAATCTCGGTAAAGCCGCCGCCGACGTATAACGTGGTGCCGCTCACGGCGAGGGTGTAGACAACGCCGTTCAGCTCGGGCTTCCAGGTGCGGTCAATAGTTTTGTCTGATTTGATGTGCGCGAGATAGTTTGTTTGCACCGTGTCCACACCATAAAAATAGCCGCCCACAAACCAGCCGCCGGTGCCGTCGGGTGCCACGGCATAAACATCGCCGTTAAATTTTGGCATCGACGCATCCACCACGCCCGTGACGGGGTCGGTGGCCACGCCGTTGCCCGTATAAGGGCCCACTTGCGAGAAACTTCCCGACAGCATAGTGTAGCCGTTGGAATATTCAACGCGGTCCACATAGCCATCGGTAATCCAGTTGTCGGTGCGATGTTCTTCCGACTGTGCCGCGAGCCGCAGGCTGGCAGCAAGCAGGGCGAAGAGAATGATGCGGCTTTTTTTCCAGAGCGTAAAAACAACCATGCAGAAAGAATTTATTTGAACAAGAAAGTTAGGAAATTTATGGGGTGCCCAGGAAATAATTTTGACGTATGTACGTTTCGTTGCACTGAATGATTCCAGGTTTGCAACGCAAGATCTGTGGCGCACCGGCTTCGGAGAGCCGTTCCTAAAATCACCTCATCACCACAAGGCCGTGCAACAGTCAACGCGGTCGAAAACCATCGTAGAATTTCAGGGCGAAGATTTGTCGATGTGTTTATTGATCGTGTATTGACGGGCACTCACGCTCAATCCCATCGCCGTGTTTATGCCGCCACTGACCGCTTGGCGCCCCGACAATTGAATGGCAACACACATAGGGATATGGCAGTTTTTTCTTTAGTTTTGCGACATTGAGAATAAATGGCACAAAACACCTATAAGTCAAATACATTTAAGAAGCCGGAGAAGGAAAAGAAGGGAAAAGCGTCCTCTAAAAGTAAGTTCACCTTAGGATTTTTGAAAGACCCGCGCTTCAAGCTGGCGATTGGGTTTTTCCTGATGATTGCCGGGATCTACCTCTTTCTGGCGTTGTTCTCATACCTCTTCACCGGCCAGGCCGATCAAAGCGTGGTGGAAGCCCACAACGAACCGCTGATCGAATCGGGCAAAGAAGCCGCCAACTGGCTGGGCCTCTACGGTGCCATCACGTCTCACTACTTCATTTTCCGCTGGTTCGGTATCTCGGCATTCTTCATTCCACCGCTGCTGTTCATTGTCGGGTTCAAAATCGTTTTCAACCGCGAGCTCCTGCGCATTTTTTCATTCTCCATCCTGGCCATCTTCACCGGCCTGTGGCTAAGCCTGCTGCTGGGCTACATGACCATGATCAACGACGGCGTGAGCGAGTGGAGTTTCCTGGGCGGAGGCCTGGGCTATTACCTGGCCGTGTGGAGCGACGGCATGTTTGGATGGGGCACGTTCCTCATTCTCATCCTCTCCCTGTTTGTGTTCATCGTGTTCTATTTTAACGTCACGGCCATCCCGCTTTTCGTGAAAGATCCGAAGCCCATGGGCAACGACGCTATCCTCGACGAAGAACAAGACGGCGAAGACGCACTGTTCTCTACCTACACCGACGACAAAGACAACTGGCCCGAACAAGATCCCAAAAAACCTGAACCCGCCAAGCCCGTGGTTGTGCCCAAGCCGCCGGCCGAAGACGTGGTGCTGCCCATGGCCGAAGTGAAACTCGACGTCGGCAAAACCGACATCCCCAAGCGGGAGCCCAAAACGGCAGAGCCCGTATTTACCGTGGAAGAAACTGTGGAAGCCGACACAGACAAGCTGGCCGAACAGCTGGTGCAGGAACAGGGACTCTACGACCCCACCCTCGACCTCAGCGGTTTCAAATTTCCACCGCTCGAGTTGCTGAACGAATACGACGCCAGCAAAGCCGGTGTAACCCAAGAAGAACTTAACCAGAACAAAGACCGCATCGTGGCCACGCTGGTCAACTTCAAGATCGGCATCCAAAGCATCAAGGCCACCATCGGCCCCACGGTGACGCTCTACGAAATTGTGCCCGACGCCGGCATCAAGATATCGCGCATCAAAAACCTGGAAGACGACATCGCCCTCAGCTTGTCGGCCCTGGGCATACGCATCATCGCGCCCATCCCCGGCAAGGGAACGATTGGTATTGAAGTGCCAAACAAGAACCGCGAAATGGTGGGCATCCGCTCAGTGTTCGCCACCAACAGCTTTGCCAAAACCGACAAGGAACTTCCCATCGCGCTGGGCAAGACCATCTCGAACGAAGTGCTGGTGATAGACCTGGCCAAGATGCCCCACTTGCTGGTGGCCGGTGCCACAGGTCAGGGCAAGTCGGTGGGCTTGAATGTGATTCTCACATCGCTCATCTATAAACGCCATCCTTCACAACTCAAGTTTGTGCTGGTCGATCCAAAAAAGGTGGAGATGTCGGTCTATAGCAAGCTGGAGCGCCACTACCTGGCCAAGCTTCCCAACAGCGAAGAAGCCATCATCACCGACACCCGCAAGGTGGTGCACACGCTCAACTCGCTGTGTATTGAAATGGAAAACCGCTACGAGATCCTGAAAGACGCAGGGGCCCGTAACCTGAAAGAATACAACGCCAAATTCGTGTCGCGCAAGCTCAACCCGAAAGAAGGCCACCGCTTCCTGCCCTACATTGTGCTGGTGATAGACGAGTTGGCCGACTTGATGATGACGGCCGGCAAGGAAGTGGAAACACCCATTGCCCGTTTGGCCCAGCTGGCCCGCGCCATCGGCATACACCTGGTGGTGGCCACACAGCGCCCTTCGGTGAACGTGATCACGGGCGTGATCAAAGCCAACTTCCCCGCGCGCTTGTCGTTCCGCGTAACCTCGAAAGTAGATTCGCGCACCATTCTCGACGCCGGCGGCGCCGATCAGCTGGTAGGACAGGGCGATATGCTGCTGTCTTCCGGGTCGGATGTGATACGGCTTCAGTGTCCTTTTGTGGATACGCCGGAAATTGAAAAAGTGGTGGAATTTATCGGATCGCAGCGGGGTTATGACTCCGCCTACATGTTGCCCGAATATGAAGGCGACGAAGAATCCGGACCGTCGAGTGTTGATCTTTCAGACCGTGACGCGCTGTTTGAAGAAGCCGCCCGCCTCATTGTGGGCCACCAACAGGGCAGCACGTCGCTCATCCAGCGCAAGCTGAAACTGGGCTATAACCGGGCCGGCCGGCTCATCGACCAGCTTGAAGCCGCCGGCATTGTGGGCGCTTTCGAGGGCAGCAAAGCCCGCGAGGTGCTCATAAAAGATGAGCTCAGTTTGGAACAATTATTGAATGCATTGAAAGAAAAACATAGTCAATCTTAACTTTACGCACGTTTTTAAGTTTCTAAAGAATGAAAAACCTGATTTTTGCCGCAATCGGCCTCTTTTTGGCTCTTAATGTTTCTGCCCAATACGACTCCAAAGCCCTGGAAATCCTGGAGGCGATGAGTAAAAAATACAAATCCATCCCTGCTTTTGAAGCCAATTTCTCCTACGTGCTCACCAACGATGTGGAAAAGGTGAACGAAGAGTTCAAAGGCAAACTCATCGTGAAAGGCGATAAATTCCGCATGGTGCTGCCCGAACAGGAAGTGATCAACAACGGCGCCACCATCTGGACCTATCTGCCCGAAGCCAAAGAAGTGAACATCGACAACTACGACAAAAATTCGGACGACGTGAACCCCTCCAAGATCTATGAGATCTATAAGAAAGGATTCAAATACCTCTACCTTCAGGACAAAACCGAAGGTGGTGTGCTCTGCGAAGAGATTGACCTGGTGCCCGAGAAAAAAGATGCACAGTATTTCAAAGTGAAAATGTTCATCAACAAAAAAGACAAGAGCATCCAGAGCTGGACCATGTTCGACAAAGGTGGAAACCGCTACAAATACACCATCACCAAGTTCATGCCCAACGCCAAAGTAGAAGACGCGGCGTTCACGTTCGATCCCAAGAAATATCCCGGTGTGGAAGTGATCGACCTCCGATAGGAAGGTCGCGACCCGCACTGCTTCAGGAAGCCCCGACACATCGGGGCTTTTTTGTTTTTGTCCACCCCCAAGTTTCCCTTACTTTAGCAGCGATTTTTCTAACACCGCTTCTATGAACCGCGCCGCCCTCTTCGAACAGATCAAGAAAAAAAATTCCTACCTCTGCGTGGGGCTTGACACCGACCTCGACAAAATTCCCCGGCACCTGCTGTCATCGTCGGACCCTATCTTTGAATTCAACAAACAGATCATCGACGCCACACACCAGTATTGCGTGGCCTACAAACCTAACATCGCCTTCTATGAAGCGCTCGGTCCCAAGGGATGGGAAAGCCTGGAGAAGACGATGAACTACATTCCCGAAGACATCTTCACCATTGCCGACGCCAAGCGCGGCGACATCGGCAACACCTCGGCGCTCTATGCCAAAACATTCTTCGACTACTTTCACTTCGACTCCGTGACGGTGGCGCCTTACATGGGCGAAGATTCTGTGAAACCCTTTCTCTACCCGGACAAGTGGGTGATCCTGCTTGCCCACACCTCCAACCCCGGCAGCAGCGATTTTCAACTGATCGAGTCGGTGGTGACGGGCCGCAAGCTCTATGAAGAAGTGTTGATCAAGTCACAACAATGGGCCACACCCGATCAGCTCATGTTTGTGGTGGGCGCCACGCAAGCCGAAAAAATGGAGAGCATCCGCGCGCAGGCGCCGGAACATTTTTTTCTTGTGCCCGGCGTGGGTGCACAAGGCGGCGATTTGAAAATGGTGTCGAAATATGGCATGAACAAACAATGTGGTCTGCTGGTGAACTCTGCCCGCGCCATCATCTATGCCGGCAACGGCCAGGACTTCGCCCAACGCGCAACGGCCGAAGCCGTGAAAGTGCAGGAAGAGATGTCGAATTACCTCCATAAGTACGCGAATTAAAAGTGATTGCCACAGGCGTTGATTTTGGTGCGGGAATCTTCTAGACTCGTTCCAAAAATCGTTACGCTGTGACCGAATCATTCCTCCACTACCTCTGGCAATTCCAGTATTTCGACAAGAAAGAATTGTGCACCGCCCAGGGCGAACCCATCCAGGTGCTGCATCCCGGCCACCGGAACACACACGCCGGCCCCGACTTCTTTAGCGCCCGCGTGCGCATTGGCCCCATGGAGTGGGTGGGCAGCGTAGAAATTCACATCCACGCTTCCGGCTGGCTCGAACACAAACACAACGAAGACAAAGCTTACGAAAACGTGGTGCTGCATGTGGTGTGGCACAACGACAAGCCTGTGCGCCGCGAGGACGGCACATTTCTGCCCGCCCTTGAACTGAAACACCGTGTGGATGATGCGCTGTTGTTCAGTTTCAAAAAACTCATCTACAACCCCGAAGAAATTCCCTGCGCCGCACAGCTTGACCGTGTGAACGAGATCACCAAAATTTCCATGCTCGACCGCGCGCTCATGCAGCGGCTCGAAAACAAAGCGCGCATCGTCACGGCCTTGTTGCAACGCAACGCCAACAACTGGGAAGAAACCTGCTACCAGTGGCTCGCGCGAAACTTCGGTTTCAAAGTGAATGCCGACCCCTTTCAGCAACTGGCCCGCGCCACCCCCTACAAACTCCTGCTCAAACACGCCGACCATCTGGTGCAGGTTGAGGCCCTGTTGTTTGGACAAGCCGGGTTCCTGGAAACAGACGAAGCCGACGACTATCACCAATTGCTGAAACGCGAGCATAGGCTGTTGGCCCACAAGTATCAGCTCCGCGAAAAGATGTTGAAGAAAGCACAGTGGAAATTTCTGCGCCTGCGCCCCGCCAACTTCCCCACGCTGCGCATTGCACAACTCGCCGCCCTGCTGCACCACCGCCAGCAGTTCTTCGCCATCCTCATGGAAGCCGACAGCCTGAAGAAAATGACCGACCTGTTTTCCACATCACAATCGGCCTACTGGCTGAAACACTACCAGTTTGTGAAGCCTGCGAAAGAACCCGTGAGCACCCTCGGCGAAACCAGCATCGAAAACATCATCATCAACACCGTGGCGCCCCTGCTGGTGGCCTATGGAAAATCGAAAGACGAATTGCTGTATGTGGAGCGCGCGGTGACCCTGCTGCAGAACGTGCATGCCGAGTCGAACATCATCATTCGCCAGTGGAAGAGCGTCGGCATTCCGTGCAAGACAGCGTTTGATTCGCAGGCGCTGGTGGAGCTTTACAACAACTTTTGTTTGAAGCGGCGGTGTTTGGAGTGTGCCATCGGGGCATCGTTGGTGAATCCGCGGCGAAGCCAGATGAGCATTGGATGATGTCGCGTCATTTCCCTTTTCTGTCGCACGCAGATGCCCGCTGGAAGTGGCAACCGAAGTTCACGCTCTCGTTGACAAATAGCATTGACGATTAATTCCTCCACTTTCCTAACTTTGACCCTTTACCAATTTCGTCTTTGTGGTGCCGTGAAGCAGCCCGCTGTTTTGTGCGACATATACAGGCGACTAAATCGTTGAGTCTGCCATGAAGATTTTCTTCGCGATCATAAATGTCGGTTTCCTGTTCGCTGTTGCGTTCCAGCTTTGGAAGAAGGAACCGGCAACGTTGCGCCCCCTCTTCTGGCCCGCCCTCCTCTTCAAATGCGCGGCGGGGCTTGGACTGGGTTGGCTATACGCCCACTACTATGGCCTGGGCGACACACTGCTCTATTTCCACGACGGCGCAAGGCTGGCTCAGCTCGCACGCCTGGACCCCGTGACCTACTTGCTTTTTTTGTGGAACGGCGACGAGTCCTTTCCGTTCTGGAGCAACCTTCACCTGCAGGAGCCGCGCGCGTTGTTCATGGCCAAGATCACCAGCGTGTTCAACCTCTTTTCGCACGACGACTACTGGATCACCTCGTTGTATTTCTCCATCATCCCCTTCTTTTCAGCATGGATGCTCACCAAGGCCATTGTGCGTCTGGATGCGACGTTGCGTGGGGCGGCGGTGTTCAGTCTTCTCTTCTTTCCATCGGCCGTGTTTTGGGGGACGGGGCTGATCAAGGAAAGCCTGGCCATGTCGTCGCTGTTTTTCATCAGCGTGGTATTTTTGAAATTGTGGCGCAACGAGCGGGTTTCGGCTGTTCAGTGGATTGCGTGCCTCCCGGCGCTGTGGCTGGTGTGGGGGTTGAAATATTATTACCTCGCCATCTTCCTTCCCGTGGCGGCGTCCACGCTGGTGGCGCGGTTTGTTTTCAGCAGGCTGCCTGCCATCAACACCGGCGTGAAAGTAGCGCTCTGGGCCGTCATCTTTCTCGTGCCGCTGTTGGCAGCAAGTCTTTTCCACCCCAATTTTTATCCCGAGCGTTTTCTGGAAGTGATTGTGTCGAACTATGACGTGTTTCATGAGATTTCACAACCGGAAGATGTGGTGACCTATGCCGGTTTGGAGGCCACGGCGTCGAGTGTGCTAGCGCATGCGCCCGGCGCATTGCTCACCGGACTGTTCAGGCCTTTTCCATGGGAAGCGGGCAACGTGTTGCAGGGCTTTGCCTCACTGGAAAACATGGTGCTGCTGGTGCTGTCGGTGGCCGCGTTGTGGAATGTTAAAAAACTGGTGGCCTCGCCGCAGCGCATGTTGCTGTGGTCGCTGTTTCTCTATAGCGTGCTGCTTTGCGTTTTCCTTGCCTTGTCAACACCCAACTTTGGCACATTGTCGCGCTATCGTGTGGGGTTTCTTCCCTTTTATGTGCTGTTGATATCGATTGAAAATCCGGTGCTGCGCTATGCATTTAACTTCCTGGAAAGATCATGGAACCGCCTTGTTCGGTAGGGCGCCGAAATCTACCTTTGCTCACTCACAAACACGTATGGAAAATCCCGTCATCATTCTCGGTGCAAACCCACTGGGCCGTCAGGCAAAAGAAATTCTCGAAACCAACGGCAACGTGGTCTACTGCTTCCTGGACGACAACAAAAAACTGCACCAGACCGAGATCGACAACATCACCGTGATGGGCAGCACCGACGATGACGGCTATCTGAAGCTGATCGGCAAAAAAACAGATTCGTTTGTGGCCGTAGACGACAACAAGCTGCGCAAAAACCTGGTGACCATGCTGCAGGAAGTGCGCCACGTGCAACCCGTGAACGTGATCGCCCACACCGCCATCGTGCCCAAAGCAGCAGACCTCGGTCATGGCAACTTCATCGACTACGGCGTCATTTTCGGCGCGGGTTCTTCCCTGGGAAATCACTGCATCGTGAATGCCGGTGCCATCATTGGCATGGAAACAACGATCGGCGATTTTGTTCAGGTTGGTTCAGGAACGGTGATTAATGCGGGCACGGTGATCGAGAACGAAGTGTTTATCGGCTCCGGCGTCACCATTGTGGGCGGCATCACCATTGGCAAAGGCGCGCGCATCGGCGCAGGCTCGGTAGTGGTAACGCCTGTGAAAGCGGGCGACACCGTGTTTGGAAATCCGGCTCAGACAATAAAAACATAGCCTTCTGAAGAACAGGCTTGCGTGTCGCGGTGTTCTATGCATAATCGCGCCGGGCTTCTATAGAAAATGAACACAGCGGCATTGCGTCTCTTGCTGTAGGCCGGACGTGATCCCGTTTTTTTAATACCAAACTCGAGCGGGTTTAAAACAGACAAGTCAGCGGATATGCCACCGATCTCAGAAACAGACCTCATTCTCAACAAAGACGGCAGCGTCTATCACCTGAACCTGTTGCCAAAACACATCAGCGACACCATCATCACCGTGGGCGATCCCAGCCGCGTCTATCGCATCAGCCAATATTTCGACGATTTGGAGTTTGAAATGAACAAGCGCGAGTTCATCACACACGTAGGCACATACAAAGGCAAACGCGTCACCGTGATCAGCACCGGCATGGGCACCGACAACATCGAGATCTTCTTCACCGAACTCGACGCCCTGGTGAACATCGACCTGAAGACACGCGAACCAAAGGCCAAAAAGAAACGCATGAAGGTGATCCGCCTCGGCACCTCCGGCGCACTGCAAGAAGACATACCGCTGGGCGCTCACCTCGTGACCGACTATGCTATCGGCTTCGACAGCCTCATGAACTACTACAACCTGGAGAACGACGGCTTCGAAGAAAGCATCGCCCGCGACATCCAGAAAAAACTGGCCCTCCCCTTCTCGCCCTATGTGGTGAAAGGCTCCGAGTCGCTGCGCCACCAAATTGGCGACGACATGGTGGTGGGCAACACCATCACCGCCCCCGGCTTCTACGCCCCACAAGGCCGCACCCTGCGCCTGCCTATCCGCTATCCCAAACTGATGGAAGACCTGAGCCGCTACCACAACAAAAGCAACGACTTCTGGCTCACCAATTTCGAAATGGAAACCTCCGGCTACTACGCCATGGCCCGCATGCTCGGCCACGACGTGGTGAGCGTAAACGCCATCATCGCCAACCGCGTGAAAAACAAGTTTTCGAAAGACCCGAACAAGGTAGTGGATGCGTTGATTAAGAAAGTGCTGGAGAGGATTTGATGGGTTGCAGTAGATCCAATATAACCGACGACCACCACTCTTTTTCGCAGCGCTAAGGCAAAGCACGCCCTGTATGAAATTTTAAGGCAACGGCAAAATTGTGCTGGATTGCTTGCACTACTTTCATATCTATATACTAAATTAGATCCAGCCCATCTTTTAACACCACACGGTGAGATTGATGGGCATTTTTATTTAAAATATTCTACGCATGAACGCTCTTAAGAGACAAGTTGAAAAAATTCTTGACGAAGCCTCTGGAGGCAATCTTCAGTTAATCGTGACGGTGAAAAACAGCAGACCAGAAATTAATCGATACATACAAGCCGCATCTGAGTCAGCGGAAAAAAGAAAGGCAGCCGTAAATCCACGCAGTTTACTTCCGCCCAGTAGAAAAATCCTTATCCGAAAGTCAATGAGCGATAAGAAACTTAGCGCCGAATTGAGGGAGACAAATTTACTTTCTGCAAAAACGCTAATTGCCTCCTTACCGCTACAAGGAATGACCTATCAATCTTTAAAGATCAGCAAACCATCATTTCTAAACTCGGCATATACCGCGAAGTCCATTGAAAGATTGTCAAAACGCAACAAGGCAATCTCAACTCCACCTATTTTCCATTCTTCAAGGAGTGTATTGATGGAGTTGTCAAAAGATGAATTATTCACCTTGTCCAGAGAGAATAATGAAATATCCGGAGTGTTTTTAAATAGAAAATTTAAGGGGCCGCCAGTATATAAGGCTTCAAAAATTCCAAGTGTTGTAATGGAACATAAAGGATACACATGGGGTATTAATAAGTGTGGGGCGCTGTCTGCGTGGGGAAGTTTTGGAGCGTATGGCGAGGGCGTGAAAATAGCTGTCCTCGATACCGGGGTCGATCCTAACCATCAAGATTTGAAGGGAAAAATAAGCCATTTTGCGGAGTTCGATGATTTGGGATATACCGTAACGGAAGGGGTAAAGAATGCTTATGATGATGACGTACACGGCACACATTGTGCGGGCATTATCGTCGGCGGAAATCAAAGCGGTAGATGGATTGGAGTGGCTCCTAAGGCATCTATCATGGCTGGCATTGTATTAAAAAATGGATACGGCACCGATGCGCAAATATTGGCCGGCATTGAATGGGCAATTGCCAACAAAGCGGATGTTATCAGCATGTCGCTGGGTGGCACCGATTTCGAAGCCGATGTATTTGATACCTACACCGAGGCGATTTTGAACGCCAATAGCGTTGGCATTCCTGTGGTCGTTGCAATAGGCAACGAAGGCCATCAAATTACGGGCGCACCTGGTAATGATTTTTTTGCATTCTCGATCGGAGCAACGGATGTAAACGATGGCATTGCAGGTTTTAGCGGAGGCAGAACACAAATAATATCCGACTCAAAATTTATTCGAAAGAAGGACCTTCCATTGGTTTATCAGAAGCCTGACATTTCTGCTCCCGGTGTTGACATATACTCATGTGTGCCCAGAAACAAGTATGCAACCCTCAGTGGCACGTCAATGGCAACACCACACGTAGCTGGCGCTATGGCATTGTTGTTGAGCAAAAATGGCCAAATGAAAGGCATAACGGGACTCCAAAAAGTAGATGTACTTCAATACTTATTGATAAGTGCCGTTAAACAACTGGGTGAATGTGGACAGAATCAACGATATGGATTTGGTCGAATTGATATCTTAAGAGCGTTAGGAGATGCGCAGGAGTTGGGGTACTGGTAAAAGCATCGGCTTTTAATTAACTTTGCATATGATTTCCAAGATTCATGAGAACACCCTAATTGACTTTCTGAAATCAGGGACTGATGACACTAGGTCCGTTATTGTTCAGCTAAGGGATGTATCGCCCGTTGTGAAAGTTGCAAAGTCGGTGGTTCTTGGTCGCCCCTTCTATCATAAAAATAGAAGAAGTGGTACACCCAAAATGGATTTTAAAAAGAGCGTTCGAACCTTTAAGAAAGAGCTTGCACAGATGGGCATCAAAAAGGTAAGAACGTTAGATTCAATTAAATACTTGATACTGGATTCTGTTACACCCGCGCAGATAAAACGCATTTCGATGATTCCCCAAGTAAGCCGAATCCGGCTCAACAAAAGCTATATAAAGCAGTCTTGAGTAGGGAATCGCCCTGTTCATAAAAAAACCTTTCCCAAAGCATCACCCGACACTTCGCGAAAGGTCTATTCGCTTTTGAAAGCAATTCTATTACTGCACGTTCACCGAGCTGTCCATGCGCATAATGTGCTTGGCGGCGGCGAAGGGTTCGTTGTTGTAGAATCCGGAAAGGATGCGGTGGGCAATTTGTTCGATGATGAGCTCGTCGTCGGTCTTGCCTTTTTTGCCTTGCCAGAAAATGCGGTTGGGGTGGCGCTTCATATCTTCCACGTAGCCTTTTGCACGGTTATACTGATCATCGGTGAAGGTGATCGTGAAGCAGGTTCTTACTTTTTGAGTTTCCATAGCGTTTTGCGTATCCATAGCCGTAGAGGTTTTTACAATAGTTATGCCATTTGATTGATGCTTTAAAATACTTAAAAACCCCAGCCCAGGGCAAGCGTTTGCCCGACATCGGTCAGAAGTGTTCGCGGATGGGAAGCGTGAAAATGAGGCTATACCCCAAAGGGCGGTGGGTTTTTGATATCATTGTTAGATATATATTTAAGGCCATAAAAAAGTATTCGGTTCGATGATAGACCAGACCAATTTCGAAGTTTTTAGGGCGGAGGCTATCTGGTATGTAAAACCAACCGACACTTTGGAGCTGAATGAATCAAGCCTGAAATGCTCCGACCTTTTCATCGCGACGTTTCCATCTCTCCACACGTTAATTTCGCAGGCAAGCGTTCTAGATGTGACACTGACCAGAAAAAAACGCACCATCTCCTATAAACTTTTCACCTGGACAAACGCAGCGAATCTGAAACGGGGCTGGTTATGCGAGTTCGAAACCAACGACTCGCCCATTGAAATTCTAAGTGAGCATCAACTCTTGCTGGATAATATTGGTGGAATAGTCGCGACCTACGATCAAATTCCCACCGCTGCGGAAATGTTGACCGACAATCAGAATTTCCTGTTCACAAAATCGCAGTGCTCAAGGGGCTTGAACGACTGGGCCATTTTATATAGTCAGTCCTGCGGATTTGAGGGAATCGAAAAAATTCAAACCGATGACCTGATCTGTTTTGTGTGTGAGGCAAACGGAAACGAAACTCTTTACGACTTAAACACAAAACAAGTTCTCCTTTTCGCGCCCGACCATAGTTTCAGAAATGTGGAAGTTCTAGAAGGGCAACCAGAATATACGTTTTACAAAATGACCGGCATCACAACATTTGTCGACTATGTCGAAACCCTCGCAGACCAATGGCTTTCATAACAGGTCTTTCCCGACTAGCTAAAATAGCTCCCTGGTGATTTCTCCAGGACATCCCGTCTGGGCACGTTCGGCATAGATAACCCAGAGATAACCCACATATGACCCAGTGATAATCCACTGATAACCCACTATTATTAAGATCTGGATTATCTCTGGTTGAAAGCTTGCTTACTTCAGGCTTATCAGCAGTGCGTGCGTACGTCTGGTATAGGCTGAACCTGAGGTTACTAATTCCTCCGAAATCCGTTGACCGCTCGTCCCATTTCAAAACCTAAATCATAACTGCCTCATTATGAACACCTAAGGCATCAAGGCATGCCGCACAACGCCGACCACTACCCGACTCACGACTAATAATTACCTTTGCACCCACATGAGAAACTGCACCATATTCAGGTTGGCCAACGGCATGCGCGTTGTTCATCAATATATACCTACCACTTCCATTGTTCATTGCGGCATTTTTCTGGGCATCGGCAGCCGCGACGAAACTGTCGAAAACCAGGGCATTGCCCACTTCTGGGAGCACATGGCCTTCAAGGGCACTCGCAAGCGCACCTCGCTCGACATCATTGAAAGCCTCGACTCTGTGGGCGGCGAACTCAACGCCTTCACCGACAAAGAGAAGATTGTGTTCTATGCCTCCGTGCGCAAGGAATATTTCGAGCGCGCCGTCGATGTGCTCACCGACATCACCTTTCAATCGGTGTTCCCCGAAAAGGAGCTGGAGAAAGAGCGCGGTGTCATTCTCGAAGAGATGGCCATGTATTTCGACAGTCCCGACGACTCGTTGCAAGACGAGCTGGAAGCGCTCATCTACAAGAATCATCCCATGGGCATGAACATTCTGGGCAACGAAGACACGGTGCGCAACTTCCGCAAGAAGGACTTTGTGTCGTTCTTTGCCGAGCATGCCGACAACCGTCGCATCGTGTTCAGCTGCATTGGCAACATCACACTCGAAGAAGTGGAACGGCTGGTGAAACGTTATCTCGAACCCCGGGCTGCGCAAAAGGCTACGGCCACACGCAAGAAGTTCACGAAGTATAAAAAGGGCGAGCATCACCTGCAGCGTGGCGTGAAGCAAACGCGTTGTGCTTTGGGCCGCACGGCCTATCCGCTGCTGCATCCCAATCGCATTCCGCTCTATCTGCTCACCAACATTCTGGGTGGACCGGGCATGAACTCGCGCCTGAATTTGTCGGTGCGCGAAAAACACGGCCTCGTCTATAGCATCGACGCACAATACCTGGCCTATGCCGACACGGGCATGTTCGCCATCTATTTCGGCACCGAGCCCAAGCAGGCCAAGAAGTGCATGCAGCTGGTGCATCGCGAAATGGACAAGCTGTGCACAAAGAAGCTCACGGCTCGCGAGCTGGCTTCGGCCAAAGAGCAGATCAAAGGACAACTGGCCATGTCGGAAGAAAATAACCTCGGCCTCATGATCATGATGGGACGAGCGGTCATTGATCTCGACAGAGTGCCGCCTTTACAGGAGGTGTTCGACAAGATTGACGCCGTGGACGCGTTAACTTTGCAGACGGTTTCGCAGGAGACCTTCGACCCCGACCAGCTCAGCTACCTGATCATGGAACCCGGCCAGTCGTAAAAAACACGCCGCATGGACTTTATAGACGAAAAGATTCAGGACTATTCCGAGCAGCACACCTCTCCGGAGAGTGCGTTGCTGCAGCGCATCAACCGCGACACACACGCCCATGTGATGAAGCCCCGCATGTTGTCGGGCCATCTGCAAGGACGCTTTCTTTCGATGGTGAGTCACATGATCCGCCCGCTGCGCATTCTTGAGATCGGAACCTACACGGGCTATTCCGCCTTGTGCCTGGCCGAGGGGCTGGCCGCTGGCGGCAAGCTCATCACCCTCGACATCAATGAAGAACTGGAGACCAAGGTGCGTGGCCACTTCGACGCATCGGCCTGGGGTGCTCAGATCGACTATCGCCTGGGTGATGCGCGCAAAATCATTCCCACGCTCGACGACACCTTTGACCTCGTGTTCATCGACGCCGACAAGGAGAACTATGCAACCTACTATGATCTGGTGATCGGCAAGGTGAGGTTGGGTGGCTTCCTGCTGGCCGACAATGTGCTGTGGAGTGGCAAGGTGTTGCAGGGCAAAACGGACAAGGACACGAAGGCGATTGTGGAGTTCAACGAAAAAATTCACAACGATCCACGCGTCGAGAACGTACTTCTTCCGTTAAGAGATGGTATTTTGACAATAAGAAAAGTATCTTTGTAGAACGAATAAGACCATGAAACTATTCTTCGCGCTATTTTTTGCGACCGTGTATACGGTTGCTGCGCAGACGCCCCAGGTCCCGCACAAGATGGAATTCGCCGGCATGTCGCTCACCATTCGTGACGATGCCCGACGCGAAATTCAGAAGGACGTGGATGCGCTCACCGCGTCGCCCAGGCATCACAACATCAAAGTGGAGCGGGCCAAAACCTACTTCCCGCTCATTCAGAAAGTGTTTGAAGAGGAGAACGTGCCCCAGGATTTTAAATACCTCGTGCTCCAGGAAAGCGCCCTCATTGCCGATGCCGTGTCGGTGTCGAACGCAGTAGGCTTCTGGCAATTCAAAGAATATACAGCCCTCGAAATGGGGCTACGCGTAGACAAAGAGATAGACGAGCGCCTCAACATCGTGTCATCGTCGCGGGCCGCAGCGCGCTACATCAAGAAAAACAATTTCTATTTCAACAACTGGATCTATGCCCTGCAAGCCTACCAGATGGGCGCAGGTGGTGTGATGAAAGCTGTTGACAAGACACAGAGCGGTGCCTCCACCATGGAGATCAACAGCAGCACCTATTGGTATGTGAAAAAATTCCTCGCCCATAAAGTGGCGTTCGAAGAAGCCGTGAAAGGTGAAGGTCAAACCAAAGTGGTGCTCTATGCCAACAAGACCAGAAAGAACATCGACGACCTGGCGCGCGAAGTGTCGGTTGACCAGGCCGAGCTGATGCTCTACAACAAGTGGGTGAAGAAGGGCACCATTCCCGAAGATCGCCAGTATATGGTGCTCATTCCCATGAAGGGCGACGGCAAACCGTTCTCGTTTCCTGAAGCATCGCCCACGGTGGCGGGCACGCAGGCCGGAGCAGCGCCCGTGCCGGCAGGAGCCAGTGTGGCCAGCAAGGCCAGTCGTATAAAAATCAACGGCATCGTAGCATTAAAGGCCATTGCCGGCGAAAGTGTGGGCCAGCTTGCCACGCGCGGTGGCGTGTCGGCCAGTGAGCTGGCGCGTTGGAACGACATCACGGTGTCGTCTACCCTCACGGCAGATCAATATTACCTGTTGGGCAAGAAACGCGCCCGTGGCAACGAAGCCTATCACAAAGTGGTGGCAGGCGAAGACTTGTGGGCCGTGAGTCAGCAACATGGTGTGACGATGAAGAAACTACGCCGCTACAACCGTCTTTCATCCGACAGCGAGCTGAAACCCGGCACCACCCTGTGGCTGTCGTCCATGAAACCGCGCGATGCAGACAAGGCCATGCCCGCAGGAGCGGTGGTGCAGGTAGACAACAGCCAGACCTTTGCCTGGGGCACGAACGGCGACGGCGAACAACCAACGGTGTCGGCAAAGCCCACCATCGTGGTGGCAGCTCCGGTGGCGACGCCGGTGGCCGATACGTCTATAAAGCCTGTTGAACGTACCGATTCAGCGCAAACCTTACAGCCCAAAACCGTCGCTGCGCCTCCCGTTGACACGGCGGCGCAACAAACCATTCAAGTGATCGTTCCCGAAAACAAAACGGAACACGTGGTGAAACAGGGCGAAACGGTCTATGCCATCGCCAAGGCCCACAACCTCGCCGTGATGGACCTGGTGACCTGGAACAAGCTGAACCTGCAAGAAGGTATCCGCCCGGGCCAGGTGCTGAAGCTGGTTGACCCTCAACCCGTTGCAACGGTGCAGCCCGCGGTAGAAGCAACCAAAGCAGTGACCGAAACAGAGCATGAAGTAAAGTCAACCGACACCCTGTATAGTATTGCCCGGAAGTATAATGTCACGATCAAAGAACTGATGGAGTGGAACAACAAAAAGGATTTCACCCTTTCCATTGGCGAGCGACTGAAAATCAAGAATAAGTGAATTGCGGTTTTTTGACGTTTTTAGTTAATTTATTACCTGACTTCACGAATTTTGCGGTTCTGGTGCCGGATATTCTAACAAAAGGATATTTTTGTGATTCGTGGATTTGAAAGTGTAGCCTGATTTACTCATTATTGATGCAAACCGATACAAAAGCCATTGACTTAGTAATGCTTGTCGATGATAATGACACTGATAACTTTATCAGTAAGCGTATCATTGAGATTACCAAGTTCGCCAAGCGCGTAGAAGTGAAAGGATCTGGCAAGACCGCGTTGGACTACCTTCGCGAGAATCAGACCAGTGCAGAAAATTTACCCAGCCTTATCTTTCTGGATATCAATATGCCCATTGTGGATGGTTTTGTGTTCCTCTATGAGTTCGAAAAATTCAACGAGGTGGTGCGGAACAAGTGCAAAGTCATCATCCTGTCGAGCTCCGACAACAAGCGCGACATCGACAAGATTGTGAACAACAATCACGTGATCAAATTCATCACCAAGCCGCTCACTGAAGTGGCGCTCGACGAGATCAAGCTTAACAATATCTGAGTTTCGTTGTTTGGATTTTTGACAGTACTTTTAGGTAAGTGTTACAAAAATCCATTGTCATGAAAAAGACCTATCCTCTCCCCGTAGTCTTTGTTGCTTTTTTTCTGCTCTCTATCACGACGGGCCTGCAAGCGCAGGTTGTGAAACCCGACACACTTTCGCACTGGAAGAAAAAACTCATCTTCAACATCAACGTGAACCAGGCCGCGTTCTCATCCAACTGGAAGGCTGGGGGCATAAACTCGCTGGGGCTTAACAGTCGCCTGAACTACCGTGCAAACTATGCCAACGGCAAGTCAAGCTGGGACAACGAAGTGGACCTGCTCTATGGCTTCGTGAACAACTCCGGCCAAGGTTTCCGCAAAACTGTTGACCGCATTTTTATCGACACCAAATATGGCTATTCCCTCAGCAAAAACTGGGGCCTCTTCACCTCGCTCAATTTCCTCTCGCAATTTGCCGTGGGCTATAAATATGAGAACGACGCCAACGGTGTGGAACAACGCATCACCATCTCCGACTTCCTGGCACCGGGCTATATCACCTCGGCCTGGGGTTTGGAATATCACCCGGTAGAATACTTTAAAGTGCGCATCTCTCCTTTCGCACCGCGTGTCACGATTGTGCGCGACTCCGAGCGTTTCATTCCTTCGGTAGACCCTGTCGCGCCCTATGGTGTTATCCCTCCCGACGAAACGCGCTTCGAATGGCTGGCCTTCCAGCTGATGGCCGAATTTAACAAAGACATCGCCACAAACGTGAACCTGCAATGGCGCTACATCATGTTTGCGAACTATGAAACCCTCGAACTCAAAACCATCGACCATCGCCTGGAGCTGATGCTGAACGCCAAGGTGAACAAGTTCATCCAGGTTGGCTTGGGAGGGATCATGGTCTATGACTACGATCAGGACTCGGGTGCCCAGATCAGCCAGGTGTTCAACCTCGGATTCACCTACTCGTTCCAGAACTACGTGGAACCGAAATAGCGGCAACCACCGTCATTCGAAAAAGCATACAGAAGGGCCCCGGCATGTCGGGGCCCTTCTGTTTTTATATCGCTATAATTTTAACTTGCATAAAAAAATTATCGCCATGTCAAACGAGAAGTTCGTCACCACCATCAACGCGGCCTACACCACCTCGCTTCCTTCCATCTACCTGGGCGCAGGTGTGCTCAACAACGAGATCATTGCCGACGCCAAAGTGAGCCTGCCACTGCGCATGATGAACCGCCATGGACTGGTGACCGGCGCCACAGGCTCGGGCAAAACCCGCACGCTGCAACTGATGGCCGAACAACTCTCGGCCGCCGGCGTGTGCGTGTTCATGCCCGACATGAAAGGCGATCTCTCGGGCATGGCTAAAGAAGGCACGGTGAACGACAAGATAACCGAACGGGCCAACGCCCTGGGCATAAAATATTCGTCTTCCGGTTTTCCCGTGGAGCTGTATTCGCTCACCGGAAAACTCGGCGCACAAATGCGCGCTACCGTGTCGGAGTTCGGGCCCGCATTGCTGAGCAAGATCCTTGAACTGAACGACACCCAAACCGGTGTGCTCAACATCCTCTTCAAATATGCCGACGACAAAAAACTTCCCGTCGTTGACTTTGCCGACCTGAAGAAAGTTTTGAACTATCTCACCGAAGGCGCCGGTGCCGCAGAAATTAAAAGTGACTACGGAAAAATATCCGGCGCCACCGCGTCAACCATCCTGCGCAAGATCGTAGCCCTCGAACAACAAGGGGTTGACAGCCTCTTCGGCGAAACCTCGTTTGATGTGGAGGACCTGTTCGAGAAAGTAGACGGCCGTGGCGTGATCAGCCTCTTGAATGTGGCCGACATCCAGAACCAACCCGCCATCTTCTCCACCTTCATGCTGTCGCTGCTGGCCGAGCTCTATCAACGCCTGCCCGAAGCCGGCGACCTCGACAAACCCAAACTCATCTTCTTCCTCGACGAAGCACACTTGCTGTTCAGCGATGCGCCCAAAGCCTTCATGGACCAGATCGACCAGATTATCCGCCTCATCCGTTCGAAGGGTGTTGGCATTTTCTTTTGCACGCAGCTCACACAAGATGTGCCGCCGAACGTGCTGGCACAATTGGGAAACCGGGTGCACCACGTGATCCGCGCATTCACCCCCAACGATGTGAAAGCTTTGAAAGAAACCGTGAAGACATTCCCGAAGTCTGAGTTCTATGAAATGGAACAGCAGTTCACACAATTGGGCACCGGCCAGGCATTCATCACCGTGCTCAACGAAAAAGGAATTCCCACCGCCACCGTGGTGACGCACCTCGCACCACCGGCATCGTTCATGGGTCCGCTGGGAGAGAGTGAATACAAATCGCACCTGTCATCGTCAGACATGTATAAGAAATACAAAGACGCAGTCGATCCGCAGAGCGCATTCGAGATGCTGGAAGGTCGCATGAAAGAACAGCAGGAAGAAGCTGAAGAAGCGAAGGAACAGAAAGCGCAGTCGCGCACATCGTCGAAGAAAGAGAAGTCCACATTTGAGGAAGTAATCTCTTCGCCAGTTGCCAAGCAGGTTGGTCGCGAGTTGGTGCGGGGTGTGTTTGGTGTTTTGTTTGGAACTACGACACGGCGAAGCAGCTCCAGAAGGAAGGGTGGACTATTCTAGACGACGGCCCCGGTGAACGAAAAATATTCTATGAGCCTGAGGTTTCCAGACATGGCCGACAGGTAGTAGCCTCGTTGAAATATTTCCTTCTCCCACTTTTTCCACGGTGCACTTCCCGGATTGGACACCCGAATAAGCGTGTCAATATTCACGGTATGAAGATGAAATCGATAGCTAACACCGTCTATACAAATACCTCTATTGGCCTCAAATAAATCCCACTGCATTTCTGTAATAATCGGGTCGTGAAAATTTTCGAGATAGGGCTCACAGAAAAAGTCAGTGATCTTATCTTCAGCATCGAGTCTAAAAAACTCCCCTCACCAACTGCTCTGGATTTTTGTGTTCCCTGAAATCACTATTCATAAACTTCATTGAAAACACACCACCAACTCCAGAGCCAAACCGGTCAACTATAGCAAGCCAGGCATAGTCGATACTTTTCTCATTTTGTCTCCAACCACGTTCATCGCGTATCACGTGGCCACCTATATAAAAGCAATGCAGTCCTAAGGCCTGCGCCAATGCATCTTTCAGTTCGTCATCATTTTCGATCCGGCCTGCCTTATATTTTCCCATTGCAGAATGATATCCCTTTGTAAATCAAACCTTCCCTAAAACCGCGACGTCGTCAACGCCACATCGGCATTTTTCCACGATGCTGTGAATCGCCTCGCGGTGTTCAGCACTTCTTCTTTTTTGCCTTGCTCGTGTTGGGCGCGTTGCAGGCCGGTGAGGGACCAACCGTTTTCGCGGTTGCGTTTCAGGTCGTCCTGATACACTTGTTCGGCTTCGGCAAACTTGCCGGTTTCGAGCAAGGCTGCGCCGAGGAAATGGCGTGAGGGTATTTTCCAATCGGGTGGTTCATTGTAGCGCATGGCATCTTCCGTCTTCACGGCCTGTTGCAGGTAGATGATGGCTTCGGCATTCTTCTTTTCGTGCAAGGCAATCTCACCGTGCAGCAATCCCGACGCCACCTCGGCGGCCATCGATGCGGGGTTAAAAGAGATGTAGACCGTTTTCAGTGTGTCGAGTTTCATCAGCGAATCGAGCTTCGACAGTTCGAATTTGGCTTCAGGTGTGTAGCCCGTGCGTAGCAGGGCCATGCCGCGTGAGAAGCGCCACATCACCTGGGGGTATAATAACTCCTTGCCGGGATCGGGCAACGCGAGGATGTCGTTCCATTTGCCAAAGCGGGTGAAGGCGATCATCGGCTCCACCTGCATATATTGCGAGAAGCCCGGTGCTGTTGTGGCCACAAAGTTTCCTTTGTAGGCCAGCTTCATCGCGGCCTGTATGGCAAAGGCGCTGCGGCCTTCGAAGTAGGCGCTGTAGCAAATGAAGTCGATGTTGTGGGGATAATACATGAGGCGATACATGCCCTGGTTTTCGGAGCGCGACAAATATTTTTCGTCAGCCTCCACGGCTTTCACGTTGGCGAGAATGGAACGGGTGTAGTCGCCGGTGCGCACATAGATGTGTGAAGGCATGTGCACAATGTGACCTGCGGCGGGCATGGCCGACTCCAAAAACTTCGCGCTCTTCATGGCCTGCTCCGGCGCGGGTGAGGCTTCCACCAAATGAATATACAGGTGATGTGCGCCCGGGTGGTTGGGAAATTTCGCGATCACATTTTCAAGCACACGTTTGGCCTCCTGTGTTTGCAGTTTGGGTTTGCCGTCTTCCAGCCAGTAGTCCCACGGCATGGTGTTCATCACGGCGTCGGCATAGAGGATTTGCACTTCGGCATCGTCGGGATAACGTTCGGCTATTTTGCCCATGGCGCCGGCATAGACCTGATTGAGTGAGTCGCGCACTTCGTAGGCATTGCCGTTGTAGCGCGCGGCCAGCGCATCGATCATGTCTTTCTCCACTTGCGACACGCGCGCCTTCTTGCGTTGGGCTTGCTGAATGGATTCGAGCGCGATGCGTTCGCGGTCTTTCGGATTCACATCGTTCAGGTTGGGTCCATAGGCCAAAGCCAATCCCCAGTAGGCCATGGCACAGTCGGGATCGAGCCGTGCTGCTTCGCGAAACGACTGAATGGCCTCCCAATGGTTGAAGGCGTAAACAAGGCGCAGCCCCTGTTCAAAAAATTTCTGTGCTTCTATGGAAGTGGTAGTGATGGGGTAATGCAGATTTCCAAGGCCGTTGATGAGTTTGGGGGTGGCTAGTAAGGTGTCGGCCAGGTTCCACGACAGTGGACCACACAAGGCCACGGGTGTGTTGGGAAGCTTGGCATAGCCGGTCACAACGGGTTTCTCTAACGAGCGCCACGACCAGAACAGCACGAGGGACAACACCAGGATGATCAGTGAAAAGAGGGGCTTATTTTTTTTCATGAAGCAAGTTTAGGCTGGAATGCGAATATACTGAAACTCTGAATGCTGAATGAATACGGGTGTTGCGTTTGTGTGGTTACGCCCCAGGGGAACAGACGTGTCGTCGATTGGGTGACAGGGTTCGTTTTCTCCATCACTCCATCCCAACCCTGCATTCCCGACCACAACCCCTTTTTTGCAGCACGCTGCTCTTGTCGCCTTGTGCATTGGTCGACGTCTCCGGCCTTTGGTCATCGTGTGGCTTTCCGGCACGACCTTTGGGAAGTATCTTTACAACATTAAAACTACACTGCATATGACCTCCCGCATCGCATCCCTCCTCTCTTTTGTTTTGCTAATAACCTGCACGATGTTTTCGTGCAAAGACGAAGACAAGACGTTCCCTTCCGTGGTTGGAAAATGGCAAGGCACATCCGCTTCAGCAAACATCACCCTGCAAGGCGTTCCCGTTCCTTTTGATCAGACCGATGACGACTTCGATGCCATCGTTGAGTTCAAGGCAGACGGCACGGCCACCATCACCGACGATGGCGTTCCTTCTACCGGCACATGGTCGCAGAACAACGACAAACTCACGGTGTCGCTCACCTTCAGCACCGACTTCATCGATCTGTCGGGCACCTACACCATTAAAGAACTCACCGATTCTAAACTGGTGATCTACATCGAAAAGCAAGACAACTACACCGATCCCGATACACAAATCGAAGTATCGGGCACCATCAAGGCCACGATCAATTTTGAGAAGAAGGTCTAACGATTTTCAAAAAAAGTATGTAAGGGAATGGTCGTGTGATCATTCCCTTTTTTTATGTGTGGCGTTGCTACGATCTACGAATGCAAAAATCTAAGCGCTGCGCTTCACAAGTCCCTTGTTGATGCGTTTCACAACCCCCGGGCCTTCGTAGATAAAGCCTGTGTAGAGTTGGATGAGGTCGGCGCCGGCGTCGATTTTCTCCAGGGCATCTTCGGCGGTGAAGATGCCGCCCACGGCGATGATGGGAAATGTGGGACCAAGTGCCGTGCGCAAATAGCGGATCACTTCCGTGGACCGTTTCGTGAGCGGCCGGCCGCTAAGGCCACCGTTGCCGATTTGGTCGAGTGTTGCCTTGGGGGTGTTGAGGCCATCGCGCGAAATGGTGGTGTTGGTGGCAATGATGCCGTCGGTGCGTGTGGCTTTCAGAATGTCTACGATGTCGTGCAGTTGTTCGGGTGTGAGGTCCGGTGCAATTTTTAGCAGCACGGGTTTGGGTTGAGGCTTGGCGTCGCTCAGCTGTTTGATGTAGGCCATCAGTTTTCCCAACGGTTCTTTTTCTTGCAACGCGCGCAGGCCCGGTGTGTTGGGCGAGCTCACGTTAATGACAAAGTAGTCTACATATTCATAGAGCGCTTCAAAGGCTTTTGCATAGTCGTCGTTGGCCTGCTCGTTGGGTGTCACTTTGTTCTTGCCGATGTTGCCGCCCACCACCACCGACGACGAGCGTTGCTTCAGGCGTTTCACCGCAGTCTCCACACCTTCGTTGTTGAAGCCCATGCGGTTGATGAGGGCGCCGTCGTGCGGAAGGCGAAACAATCGGGGTTTGTCGTTGCCGGGTTGTGCCAGCGGGGTGAGCGTGCCGATCTCGATGCTGCCAAAGCCAAGGCTGGCCATTTCATCGATGAGGCGCGCATCTTTGTCGAAGCCTGCCGCGAGGCCTACAGGGTTCTTGAAGGTGATGCCAAACAGCTTGCGCTGTAGCGACGGATGCTCATAGGCGTAGAACAAACGCAACAACGCTTTGGCGCCGGGGATTTTTCCCGTGAATTGAAGAACACGAAAAACGATGTGATGGATTTTTTCCGGATCGACGGTGAACAGCAGGGGGCGGATGAGTGCTTTATACATTCGGCGTGATGACTACTTTTTCTTTTTGCGCTTGGGAAATTTTTTGAACGCCTTATACACCGATGCATCCAGTGCGCGGTGCAGGTCGGCGCCGTCGAGCGTGAGGTTGGCAGAAGCCTTCCAGAGTTCTTTTTTGGAGTGTGCGTCGTCGATGTCGATCATCATCATGCCTTCGCGGGTTTCGCGCGACCAGGCCCGGGGCTGATCGAGCTGGGTGCCGTTGCTGGCCGGGGTCTGGCCCAACGGACCGTTCACGCCACCGTCGGTATAGTTGTAGCCACCGGCCACATAGCTCACCACCAGCTGCGCCGTGGAGTCTTCCACGTAGGTGTAGCCCCGCATTTCCAATTCTTCGATGATCGATTTTTTTATGGTCTTGAACAGCGACTCTTCGGAGATGTTGCGTTCATCGGGTGGCGTCATGAATTCGCCTTTGGCCACGGTAAATGTTTTGTAGACGGTCAGGTCAACCCCCTTCCCGGTGTGGGTTTCCACCGTGGTTTGTGCGCGCAGCGAAGCCGTCATAACGACGAGGCTGCATACCATCAAAAATCCGATCTTCTTCATGGGCGCGAAGGTACAAAAGAATTTGGGGCCATGCGTCTACGAACGCGGGTGAAATTCCTTGATCACCTGGCGCAAATAGTCGCGGTCGAGGTGCGTATAAATCTCGGTGGTGGTGATGGATTCGTGGCCCAGCATTTCCTGCACGGCGCGCAGGTCGGCCCCGCCTTCGATGAGGTGTGTGGCAAACGAGTGGCGAAAGGTGTGTGGGCTGATGGTTTTGTTGAGTCCCGTTTCCAGCGCCAGGTTTTTGATGATGGTGAAGATCATGACGCGGGTGAGCTTTTTTCCATTCCGGTTCAGGAACACAAAGCCCTCAAATCCTTTCTGCGCCGGTTTGTGTGGTGCCTTGCCCCGCACCTCGTTCACATAGAGCATCATGTATTTGAGCGCGTCGCGGCCAATGGGCACGAGGCGTTCTTTGTTTCCTTTGCCCACCACACGCAGAAAGCCGATGTCGGCGTGCACGTTGTTCACCTTCAGGTCTACCAGCTCGCTCACACGCAACCCCGAACTGTAGAGCACTTCCAGCATGGCCCGGTTGCGCGCGCCCTCGGGTTTGGATTGATCGATGGCCAGCAATAGTTTTTCAATTTCCGGATAGCTCAGGGTGTCGGGAAGTTTCCGGCCCAGCTTGGGTCCTTCCAGCAGGGCCGTGGGATCTTTCTCTACCAGCGATTCAAACAACAAATATTTATAGAACGATTTCAACCCCGACAGGATGCGGGCCTGGCTGTGGGCACTCATGCCCAGCTCGTTCACATATTGCAAAAAATGCTGACACTGCTTGGTGGTGAGTGTGAGCGGTGTGGTTTGCGGATAGGACATGCCCACAAATTGTTTCAGCAACGACACATCGTGCACATAGGCCTCGATGGAATTTGCCGACAGCGACCGTTCGATCTTGAGGTAGTGCGTGAAATGTTTGATGTGAAGGTCCCAGTTCATGAAGGCTGCCCGGCGAACGTGCGCACGCGCAGCACAAAGGTAACGCAAACCTGAAATTTTTTATTTGCCCGGCAGCCCGTAACTTTCCGTTCGGCATTCAGCCCTGAACCCTTTTTTGCATGAATATCCAGATCATCAACGGTCCCAACCTAAACCTGCTGGGCAAGCGTGAAACCTCCATCTACGGAAGCCAGTCGTTCGAAGCGTTTTTTGAAACCCTGAAGGCGAGGTTCCCGGAGCACACGCTGCACTACTATCAGTCGAACGTAGAGGGCGAGATCGTGAACAAACTGCACGAGGTGGGGTTTAGCTTTGACGGCATTGTGATCAACGCGGGCGCCTACACGCACACGTCGGTGGCCATTCACGACGCCATCGGGGGCATTAAAACGCCCGTGGTGGAAGTACACATCTCGAACGTGTATGCCCGCGAGGAATTCCGTCACAAGAGCCTCATCACGTCGAAATGCGCCGGCATGCTCACCGGCTTTGGCATGGAAGGATATGCCCTGGCCCTGAACTACCTCATCGCGCCGAAGTGACGTAAAAATCAGTCTTTAAAAAATCAGCAGCACGCCGTGTGACTTTTTCTCCTGCCGCCCACATCCAAAGGGTGAGAAACGTCGTTAAGGCTGTGACATGCACGCATAACTATTTTTCCCAATGATCAGCTTCTATCCAGGACCCTCCCGCGTACACGACGAAATTCCGGCCTATGTGAAAGACGCCCACAAGCTGGGCATCATGAGCATCAACCACCGCAGCGATGTGTTTGTCACCATGTCGGAGCGAACCATCACATTGTTGAAAGAGAAGCTGAACATTCCCCAATCCTACACGGTGTTCTTCACCGGGTCGGCCACCGAATGCTGGGAGATCATTGCGCAGTCGCTCATCACCGACAAAAGTTTTCACTTTTACAACGGGGCCTTTGGTCAGAAATGGCACGAATACACACACCGTCTTCATCCCGGTGCCACGGCTATGCCCTTTGGCATGGAAGAGAAGCTTGACGCCGCCAAGATCACCATTAACGATCCGGGTGTTATCTGCATCACCCAGAACGAAACCTCCAATGGCACCCAGGTGCCCAACGCGGTGATCCGTCGCATCAAGAAAAATCATCCCGAACACCTTGTAGCCGTTGACGCCACATCGTCTATGGCGGGCATCGCGCTCGACTTCAAAGCGGCCGACATCTGGTTTGCTTCGGTGCAAAAATGTTTTGGCTTGCCCGCGGGCCTCGGCCTCATGATTTGCTCGCCCGATGCCATTGACCGCGCCGCCGTGATTGCCGAAAAAGAACACTACAACAGCCTCACGTTCATGACGGCCATGATGGCCAAATGGCAAACGCCGTTCACGCCCAATGTGCTGGGCATTTATCTGCTGATGCGTGTGCTGGAAGACAGCCGCCCCATCAAAGAGGTGCAGGAAAAAGTGGTGGAGCGTTACAACGAGTGGGTGAAGTTCCTGGCCAAGCGCAAGAAGATCGCGCACCTCATCACGAATCAGACCACGCACTCTCACACGGTGGTGCCTGTGACCGGCGAAGCGGCAACCTTGCAAGAGATCAAGGCATTGGCCAAGAAGGAAGGACTGCTGCTGGGCGAAGGTTATGGCGAATGGAAAGCCACTACGTTTCGCATTGCGAACTTCCCGGCATTAAAAAAGAAAGAGATCAAAACGCTGATGAAAATCCTGAAGGATTTTTGAGGCGTGACGTGCATGGCCACCGTTGGCAACTGCAAAATCGCCATTCCCAGAAGGAGCATCTGAGAAATATGCTTTTATGATTCGCGTTAATCACGACTTCAAAAAGGTTGCGGGCAAATACGAAACACAACAGGCGTAAGTTTTTTTTACTCAGGTCATTCTGCAATCGGGGTAAACCCTGATCAGCCACCGGTTTCCCCGGCAACATATTGTAACAACACTGCTGTTTTGTCAAACTAAAACGTGAATTTTAGGGCGCGAAAAAGCACCCCGTTTTTACAACCAAAAATGAAGACATGCGAAACGTAAGACTTGCCCTTGTAGCGATGATGGCCCCAATTATTTCTTCCTATGCCCAGGTGCAAACCGATCCGGCTGCACAAGCCACAACACCCCCGGCACCGGCAAAGAAACCGGCCATCGAAGAACTGCGGTTGAAACTGAATGAAGACGGCACACACTACCTGAAGTGGACCTTCCTGAACCAGGTGTGGTTGCGCTACAACGATAGCAACCCCGGCACTACTGTGCTGAAAGAACCGGCCAGTAACACCACCGACATCGGCCTGCGCAGAACGCGCATCCAATTCTATGGACAACTGACCGACCATGTGTTTTTCTATACACAGTTTGGCCAGAACAACTTCAACTTTCTCTCAAACAACGCCGGCAACCGGAAACTCCAGGTGTTTTTCCACGATGTGTTGGGTGAATACAAAGTGTGGAAGGACAACGACAAGCTGAAGCTCGGCGGCGGCCTCACCATCACCAACGGTCTGTCGCGATTCAGCCAGCCCAGCATCGGCACCATCATGACTATGGACGTGCCCGTGTTTGCACAGGCCACCGTCGATCAAACCGACGAGTTCGCGCGCAAGCTGAGCGTGTATGCCCGCGGTCAACTGGGAAAATTTGACTACCGCATTGTGATGAGCGATCCATTCCCCATCACCACCAACGGTGCCACACCGCCGGTCATCGGACCGAATGCAACTTTTGCCACGCAAGGACATCACAAACAATATCAAGGTTTCTTCATGTATAACTTCTTCGACAAGGAAGCAAACACCACACCCTACATGACCGGAACCTACCTCGGCAAAAAAAGGGTGTTCAACATCGAAGCCGGTTTCATCACGCAAAAAAATGCCACGTGGACATCAAACGATCTTGGCGCCACACAACAGTATCACAACATGAACTTGTGGTCGGTGGCCTTGTATTATGACGCACCCTTGAATGCCGAAAAAGGAACAGCACTCTCTGCCTATGCGGGCTATTTCAATCTTGATTATGGCACCAACTATCTGCGCTACAACGGCGTGATGAATCCCGCCGACGGCATTGCCATGGCGCCTGGTGGACTCTCCGGAACACAGGGCAACGCATTCCCCATGTTTGGCACCGGCAAGGTGGTGTATGCACAAGTGGGCTACCTGCTGCAGAAAGATTTGTTTGGCGAAGGCAACGGCACGCTGATGCCCTACGCATCTATTCAGGCCGGCAACTACGATCGTTTGAAAGACAAGATGAACGTGTGGAACGTGGGCGTGAACTGGCTCATCAAAGGTCACACCAGCAAGATCAGCCTCGACTATCAGAACCGTCCCTACTTCGAGAACCGGGGTGCCGACATTGTGAAGGGCGGCTCCAAAGGACAGGTCGTGTTGCAGTATCAGATAAACTTCTGAGTGTAAGTTTACAAGAGTTTAGAAGGAAAATGCCGGGCGAAAGTCCGGCATTTTTAGTTTAGCTTTGCCCAAATTTTGGCTATGCTTGACCTCAAAGAGATATTTTCGGTGACGTTGATCCTCTTCTCCGTGATCGATATCCTGGGATCCATCCCCTTCATCATCATCATCCGCAAACGTGAAGGGCGCATCCACGCCGAAAAGGCTACGCTCATTTCGGCATTTCTCATGGTGTCGTTTCTGTATCTGGGTCAGTCCATCCTTCACCTGTTTGGCCTCGATGTGCAGTCGTTTGCTGTGGCCGGTGCCATCGTCATTTTCATAGTGGCACTCGAAATGATCCTGGGCATCACACTCATCAAAGACGATCCCGACGCGAAGGGCTCAGCCTCTGTGGTGCCGCTGGCGTTTCCCCTTATTGCCGGCGCCGGAACACTCACGACCATCCTATCCCTTCGTGCAGTATATCAGGAGTGGAACGTATTGATCGGTATCTTGTTGAATCTTGTTTTTGTATATATCGTGCTTCGCTCGTCTTCGTGGCTGGAGCGCGTCATTGGCAAGTCTGGCTTTGCCGTGTTGCGCCGTGTGTTTGGTGTGATTTTGCTGGCCATTGCGGTGAAGATCTTTAAATCAAATGTGTTCCCTTCATGATTCGTATTTTCACAGACGGCGCCGCGCAAGGTAATCCCGGACCGGGTGGCTATGGTGTGGTCATGAAATTCCAGAGCGCGGTCAAAGAAATGTCGCAAGGCTTTCGCCTCACCACCAACAACCGCATGGAATTGCTGGCCGTCATTGTGGGACTGGAAGCCATCAAGAAAGAAGGCCTGCCCATCACCATCTATTCCGATTCCAAATATGTGGTCGACTCGGTGGAGAAGGGTTGGATCTGGGGTTGGCAGAAAAAGAATTTTGCCAAGAAAGCAAACGCCGATTTGTGGCAACGCTACATTCCCCTCCACCTGAAACTCAAACCCAAGTTTGTCTGGATAAAAGGCCACGCCGGTCATCCCGAAAATGAGCGGTGCGACCAACTGGCCGTGCAAGCCGCCGAAGGCCACGCGCTGCTGACCGACCGTTGGTATGAAGCCAACCGGAACAACGAGGCGTAGGGTGGCATAATTTTTTATTGCCGCTCACCACCGTGGTCCTCACCTCAATATGCTCTCGGACTGGTGATGTTCCGCTGGCCTATGCAATGCAGGCTTGGGTTGCTTATGAACTCACGCAGTCTCTCGTGTGGACATTGGCTTATGTTGTGTCGCTGCCGGTTTCGCTCAGCTTCATTCACAGAAGAATTGTCCCATCATGATTTCCTAATATTCGCGCTCCACCAGGTGAATGCCGGTCTGTGACAATTCATGCAGAATGGGATCATAGAATTCCTTCTTCACCGGAATGGCTACACCCCGCGTTTTGAATTTTCCTTCCAGCAACAACTTGGCGGCGATGCCTACCGGCAGGCCTACCGTTTTGGCCATGGCCGTGTGCACTTCGTCTTCGCCGGTGGCGATGAGGTGGGCTTGTATTTCTTTCTTTTTTCCATCGGCCTCATACCGGAAGCGATGCCACATCACAATAAGGTCTTTGTCGCCCGGAATAAGTTTCCATCGCTTGCTGAGGATGTGTTCAAGAATTTGCGCAGGTGTGCCCGTGGCCAGGCCAACGGGATCGCTGGTGAACAGTCCACTCCAGCGCAGGCGCTTCATCTCTTCTCCTTCAGGCGACAGCTTTAACACGGCACAGAGTTTTTCCTCCACACGTTGTGTGTCATGAAAATCGAGAAAGGAATTGATAAAGCTTCTGTGCGTCATCTTGTCCACGCTGTCCAGCGCGTAGGTGTCGTCGCAGCAGCCCAGTTGCACCAGCACGTTCCACGCAGGGCAATAGCCTTTGTTGCGCAGGGTGCCACGAAGCATGGTTTGAATGCCTTGCAGCCCGTAGGTTTCCAGATACTTCAGTGAATCGCGGTTGGCATATCCTTCATAGTCCCCATAGCCCGGCACCGACACCGTGGTGATGCGCTGAAACAATTGTTGATAGGGTATGTATTTGTATTGACCGTTTTGCAAAAACTTGGCCGTGCCCTGTCCGGCCATCACCACGTTGCGCGGGTTCCAGGTGAACTTATAGCGCCATGGATTTTCAGGATCGGTTTCGGGAGCAATCAATCCACCGGTGAACGATTCGAACGACGTGAGCTTCCCTCCTCTTGCTTTGATGTTGTCGATCACCTGCATGGCGCTCATGTGGTCGATGCCCGGATCGAGGCCGCACTCATTGAGAAACAAAAGTCCCTTGGCCAGGGCTTCGTCGTGAAACGTTTTCATCTCGTCTGACACGTAGCTGGCGTTGAGCAGGTGCTTGCTGTGTTTGAGGCAGTGTTTCGCCACGAGCGGATGCAGGTTTGCAGGCATGAGCGAGATCACCACATCGGCACCCTGAATGGCCGCGCTGCTGAGCGCTTCATTCATAATATCAAACACAATGGCACGGCCGTTGACGGACGTCCCGATTTTTTCGCGTGCCGACTGCTCCGAGACATCGCCAACCGTGACGCTCCACTGTCCTGCAGGCGCATGGCGGAGCAAATACTGAATAAGGGAAGTGGAAGACCGGCCGGCGCCGAGGACAAGAATCTCTTTCATAAAAATGAATCAAGGAGTCGTTATGAAATATGCTGCAACGCTGCCGGACGCAAGTTCCGCGTCGTCATCGTTGCGGGGCAAATCTATCATTTATCGTCATGCCCGCCAGCATGTGCGCGGCTAGTTTTCACACCGAAATCGCTACGCTCGTCATGCGCCACCGCCGAAACGAATTGACAGGATGTTCATCATTGCCCATAGTTTTTTATCTTTCGAACCCAGCACACTTTATGAAAGACTTTATTCTTGCCTCCACACCAGACGATCTTGATGCCGAATCGGTGCAATTGATCGGGCACGCCGAGCGGGCCCTGGTGCATGCCTATGCACCGTATTCGGGATTTTCGGTGAGCGCCGCGCTGTTGCTGGAGAACGGCGTGATCCTGACGGGCACCAACCAGGAAAATGCCGCCTACCCCTCGGGGCTGTGTGCCGAGCGCGTGGCCTTGTTCACGCTGGCCGCGCAGCATCCCGGCACCGCCGTGAAGAAGATGGCGGTGGTGGCCCGCGGGCAAGGTGCTTCCGTGCTGACACCCGCCGCCTGCTGTGGCGCCTGTCGCCAGGTGATGCTGGAATTTGAACAACGCCAGCACAAACCCTTTGAGGTGGTGATGCTGGCACAGGAAGGACAATGGGTGAAAGCACCGTCTGCACAATCGTTGCTGCCCTTCAGCTTCAACCCCGATGCACTGGGAGCAGCCAAAATCAGCTAACTTCACCAATCTCCTACATCTGGTTTTTGCTTTCGCCTTATTTTAGTTTATTTGGGAATATGAACTTTTGGCGCAACACAACACTGAAGCAGTGGGGCATCTATGCCCTGGTGCTGATGGCCATCCTCTTTGTCGCCGAGTTTTTCGCCGTGCGGCACACCATCCAAACCCTGAACGAAGCAGAACGCAAGATCGACTTTGCCCGCAGCATCCAGGTGCGAAACCAGGAAGTGGCGCTGCAGGTGCAACAATATCTTCACGGACGCGCAGACCTTGGGACACAATTAGTGTCCGACCTGGACCAACAGGAGCACGTGCTTCAGACGCTGGCTCAGGGTGGACGAATAGACGGGACCGACTTTTTCCTCGCGCCGCTGTCGCGCCTGCCCCGCATCACCTACGACAACCTTTTCCAATACTGGACCCGCTACAAAACTTCGCTCAACACCCTGCTGACGGAAAAAGAGACTGTGACCGTGACCACCGCCGCACCGGCACCTGTGGCCGACACGCTCGCCGCCGCCGAGCCTGCCGCACCCATCGTCACCACCCAAGTCAATCCCAAATACACACAAGCGAAAAGTGCCTTCGAAGCACAGTGGATCTCCGTGTCGCATTGGTATGACCGACTCATTAAAGACCTGGAAGACGAAATTGCCACACGCCAGCAAACCGTGATGGTTTGGCTCGCGGTGTTTTTTATCGTCGATGTGGTCTTGTTGTTCGGCTTGCTCTATGCATTCGACCGCTTTGTGTTGAAACCCATTCAGCGCATAGAAGACAACACCGAGAACCACACGCACACCAACGGCTTCGCCACCAACGAGATCGGGCACCTGGCGCGCCAGATCAACAGCACCATCGAGAACCTGAAAGATGCAACCGACTTTGTGACGGCCATCGGTGAAGGACGATTGGACATGGACTATCAGCAGGCGTTCGACAGTGAATACAGAGCGGGCAAGAACAAGCTGGCCGACTCGCTCATCGAGATGCAAAACAAGCTCAAGGCCATGAACGAAGAGGAGCGCAAGCGCCAGTGGGCCAACGAAGGCCTCGCCAAGTTTGTGGACATTCTCCGCTCATCGAACGACAACCTGGTGACGCTGGGCGACAAGGTGATTGCGGCCCTGGTGCAATACACCGGTTCGAATCAAGGAGGTCTCTATCTGCTGAACGAAGAAGACGCCAACGACAAGCACCTGCTGCTGACCTCACTCTTCGCGTTTGACATCAAAAAATTTGAAGAACGCAAGATTAAGTTGGGCGAAGGCATTCTGGGTCAGACCTTTCTGGAAAAAGAAACCACCTACCTTTCCGACATACCGGAAGAATATATCCGGATCACCTCCGGCCTTGGCGATGCGCCACCGCGCTCCATTCTGATGGTGCCGCTTAAAGTAGACACGCAAGTGTATGGCATCATCGAGCTGGCCTCGTTCAATGCCTACCAGCCCCACGAGATCGCGTTTGTAGAAAAGCTGAGCGAATCCATTGCAGCCACCCTGGCGTCGGTCACGGCGGCCCAGAAGAACCGCAACCTCATCGAACAATTCCAGGAGCAAACCGAAGTGATGCGCGCCCAGGAAGAAGAGATGCGGCAGAACATGGAAGAAATGCAAGCCACACAGGAAGAAGTGGCCCGCAAAGAGAACAGCTATGTGGCCCGCATCCGCGAACTGGAGACCGCTCAACCTAAACCAAGCCACAGCGAAGCCGAGATCAAAGCGCTGCAGGCCGAGTGGTCGCGCAAGGAGCGCGAGTATCAACAGCAGGCCGAAGCCCTCGAAACACGCCTGGCCCAACAGCCTGCGCACGGCAACGACTGGGCGCTGGCAGAAGAAGTGGCGAAATCCCTAAGCGTCAGCTTGCAAGCGCTACAAATAACACAAGAAGAATTGGACAAGAAGTCGGGGCGTTGAGCGGAATCACCCAAAGCCTGCGCTGAATGACGGGCCGAGGTTTGCTTCCTGCTGATTTTTTAACGTCCTTTTGTTCAGGGAATTAGTTCGAATGGGTTAATTTGATTTTCTTTAAAAATAAAATGCTTCCGGTCAGATTACACGCGTGTAAGTTTTAGCGCCGAAATTCGTCGGGTAGTATCAGGCAGAAATTAATTTTGAGTTCCTTTTTAAAAGACCACCATGTTGGACATTGATATTGCCGACCTTAAACGGATCTCTGAGTTCATTTTCCAGAAGTATCACTATGACTTTCGGAACTACGCGATGTCTTCGTTCAAGCGACGCGTGCTCCGGATCATGGAACTGAAGAAACTCTCAGTTGATGGTCTTCTGAAAAAGCTGAACGAAACCCCCTCTTTCATCAACGAGTTCCTCGACGAACTGACGGTGAACGTGACCGAGATGTTCCGCGATCCCAGTTTCTGGCGCATCATGCGCGAAGAAATCATGCCCGCCATCATGCTTAATCACAAGCAATTCAAGATCTGGCATGCCGGCTGCTCGTCGGGCGAAGAAGTGCTTTCCATGTGCATTATGCTGAAAGAGATGGGCGTGCTGCAAGATGTGACGCTCATTGCCACCGATCTGGATGTGAATATCCTGGAGCGCGCGAAAGCCGCCACCTACCCCATCAAAAACATGGAACTGAATGAAAAGAACTACATCCGGTTCCAGGGCACAAAATCGTTCAAAGACTACTATCATGAAGAGAACGGCATGGCCGTGTTCAATAAGGACCTGCTCATGAACGTATCGTTCCGCCGCCACGATCTGGTGATGGGCGACATCTTCAACAAGTTTGACCTCATTCTCTGCCGCAACGTGATGATCTACTTCAACCAAACCCTGCAGAATGAGGTGCTTAAAAAATTCCACGAGAGTTTATTTAAATACGGATACCTGGCCATTGGATCGAAGGAGTCGTTGATTTGGTGTGATTATGCCAACCGCTTCATCGTCGTGAACAATGAAGAGAAGATTTATAAGAAAATAAAAGATTAGGAAGTTGTCTATTGACGAATGAAAAAAATCAGCCTAAATAACAGCTATAAGGCCGTTGTTATCGGTGGGTCAGCAGGCAGCTTTCAGGGTGTAGTCAAAATCCTGGCGCAATTGCCCAAAGGCTTTCCGTTGCCAATCATCATGTGCTTGCACCGACTCAAGCACGTGCGCAATGGCTTTGTGGAAGCGCTATCGATCAAGAGCGTTGTGCAGGTCACCGAACCACACGACAAGGAGAACATAAAGAAAGGCAGTGTATACCTGGCTCCGGCCAACTATCACATGTCGGTAGAACTGGGTCACACGTTCGCGCTCTCTACCGAGGAGATGGTGAACAACTCGCGGCCGGCCATCGACATCACACTTGGCAGTTGTGCCTTTGTGTATAAAGAAAAGCTGGTGGGCATTCTGCTCTCGGGCGCCAACAAAGACGGCGCCTTGGGCATGAAGCACATTCACGACCGCAATGGGTTAACCATTGTGCAAGAGCCCAGCGAATGCATGATCGACACCATGCCCAAGGCAGCCCTGGCTGCTACGGAAATCGATTATGTGATGAAGGTGGACCAGATTGTAGAATTTTTAAAAGAATTAGATAAACAATATCGATGACAGGCATTCTCAACGACCGATACAAGATCAGCCTCATGCTGGCCACACTGTTTGTGCTGGGCGCGGGGGTAACGCTGTACCTCATCTATTCCCTCCCCGGCGGGCTGCAGCTGGCACGGGGCTATGAGCCTGAATTTCTCAACGTGTATATCGCCATCGGTGTCACATTTCTGATTGGCGCGTTGAGTCTCAACAACGCCCTGCGCTACAAGCAGGAAATCATTGTGTTTCGCGATCGCGCGCTCGAAGATTCACTGGCCCAGCAGGAAGCCGCACAAGCCGGCAAAACCACCATCAGCCTCGAAACGGTGACCGCCAGCCTCACGCATGCCAAAGGTGAAAAAGAAATTCTGCAAGCCGGTCTGCAGGCCATCTGCAAACAACTCGACGCCGGACAAGGCGCCGTTTACCGCATTGTGGAAGAAGACGGCAAGCGCTTTGCCGAACTGAAAACCGGCTATGCCCTGAGCCTTGCCGAAAGCACGGTGATCCGTTTTGAATTTGGCGAAGGCCTTATCGGCCAGGCCGCCGCCAACGGCACAACGCTCTATGTAGACGACGTGCCCGAAGGCTACATCAAAATTGTTTCGGGCCTCGGCAGTGCATCGCCCAAGTTCTTGTTGATTCAGGCATTGAAGAAAACAGGACAGGTGGTGGGCATTCTGGAGATTGCTTCTTTCAATTCCATCAGCGAAGATCAACGCAAGTTTGTGGAAGAAGCCGCAACCCTGATTGCCGACAAGATTACTCAAGCATAAAAAATTTCTAGCGTCCAACGCGTATGATGAAAAGCATAAACATCAGCACAAAGATCACCATCCTCATCCTGGTTGTGTCTCTCGTGGCCGTGGCTGCCATCAGCTTTTTCAGCTATGACTACCACCTGAAAGCCAACCAGGAAAAGTTTGCCACCACCCTCAACGTGGTGGCCGACAACCGGGCGGCCTATTTCAATTCGTATTTTGAAAGAGCGGCTGTTGCTGTTCGCATGCTGCAAGGCTCCGACCGTATCAAAGGCGGCGATGCTGCTGCTGCTTCTGCCGCACCTGATGCCGGCATGGACGCCCTGATGGGTGGCCCGCCCGCAACCGACACCCCCGAAGTGAGCGCCGACACCATCCTGACCACCGGAAGCACCACCGACCAATCGCTGTCAGACTATCTTGCTGCGCAAAAAGAACTGCTTGGTGTTGACGAGATCATTATCACCTCTGCTACTGGAGCCGTGCAGGCTTCGACCGATCCCAACGTGAAAGGCGCCCTCGTCGATCCCGACGGTGTGACCTTCGACCGCGCCAAGTCCAATCTGTATTTCTCGGCCTTCCTGATCGACAAAAAGAAAAACTACTACTACACGTATGCTGCCGGTGCCGTGACCGACAACGCCGGCACACAACACCTCATCTTCATTAAACTCAACCTCAACATCCCCTACCGTGCGCTGAAGACCTACCAGGGTCTCGGACAAACCGGCGAGGTGATCATTGCGCGCGAAGATCCTATTTCGCGCAAGGTTGGGTTGGTGAGCCCCCTGCGTTCCGACACCACGTCGGCCATCAAACTGCTTGACCCACGCGACCCGAAAGACAAATTTGTAGCGGCCTTTGCCCCCGTGTTTGAAGGCAAGAGCATCGCCCTGAAAGGGGTGGACTATCGTGGACATTCTGTGCTGGAAGTGTCGCGTCGCATCGAACTGGCCAACCTGGCCCTCATTGCCAAGATCGATCAGGAAGAAGCCGACGGACAGGCGTCTGATCTGACGGCCGTGTTTATCTATGCCGGTCTTTGCATCCTGGCCCTGGCCACGTTGCTGTCGATGATGTTTGCGCGGTCTATGATCCGCCCGCTCTACGGCATGCGCAACACGCTGGGTTTGGTTGCTCAGGGAGTGCTGCCCGAATCGACGGGCGAGAAAAGCGGCGACGAATTTGGCCAGATGAGCACGAAAGTGGACGAGCTGGTGCAGTCGCTGAAGAACAGCGCCGATTTCGCACAACGCATTGGTGAAGGCAAATACGACACAGCCTTCAAACCGGCCAGCGACAACGACATTTTGGGTATGTCGCTCATCAACATGCGCAACAACCTCATCGAAAACGAACGTCGCGACAAAGAGCGCAACTGGATTGTTCGAGGTGTGGCCGAGATCAGCGAAATTCTGCGTATGCACGACTCGACCGACGAGTTGGGCGAAGACGTCATCAAATTTATCCTGGCCAAGATCGGTGCCATTCAGGGCGCGTTCTATATCGTGAACGACGACGATCCGAAGCGCCCCATCATCGAAATGCGCGCCAGCCATGCTTATTCCAGAAAGAAATATTTGAAGGCGAAGTTCAAGTTTGCCGAAGGTCTTGTGGGCCAGGCCGCCGCCGAAAAAGATACCATCCTGCGCACCGAAATCCCCGCCGACTATGTGACCATCACGTCGGGTATTCTCGGCGATCAGCGCCCCCGTTGCATTCTCATTGTGCCCCTCATCACCAACGAAGAAGTGTATGGCGTGCTGGAGTTTGCCGGCTTTAAGAAGTTCGACACCTCGCAGGTGAATTTTGTAAAAGAGCTCTCGCTCATCCTGGCCCGTACCATCTTTAACATCAAAGTGAACGAACGCACGCGCAAGCTGCTGGCCGAGTCGCAGGAGATGAGTAATGAGCTGAAGGAAAAGCAGGAAGTGTTGCGCCAGAATGCCGAAGAGATGCAGGCCACACAAGAGGAACTGCAACGCTCCAACCAAAAACTGGAAGAACAGATCGAAGAAGTGAACCGCACCCAGAAACGTATGCAGCTGTTGCTGGAAAACGCTTCGGAAGTGATCACCATCTACGAAGAAGACGAAAGCATCCGCTACATTTCTCCTTCGGTAGAATCGATCCTGGGCTATGGCCAGAAAGAAATGATCGGCAAGAGCGACATCGACAAGGTGCACCCCGATCACCGCGACACGTTCAAGGAAATTTTCCGGAGAATGAAAGCTTCGCCCGACGAAGAAGCTACGGTGCAGTACGAATACCGTGCAAAAGACGGAAGCTTTATCTGGATTGAATCGACCGGCCGGAACCTCATGTCGAACCAGGCCATCCACGGCTTCATCCTCAACTCGCGCGACATCACCGAGCGGAGACGTGCCGAACAGGAGCAACGGATGCGTTCGAAAATGCAGGCCCTTTCGGAAAACTCGCTCGACCTTATCACGCGTTTGGAAGGCGAATCCATATCGTATATCAACCCCGTTATCGAGGAATATACCGGCAAGAAACCGGCGTTCTTCCTGAACCAGAAAGTGAAAGAAGCCGAGCTGGATGCCTCCATCCTCGACGGCTGGCTGAAGGTGGTGGAAGAAGTGAACAACACCAACGAAAAGGCCTCCTCCGAAGTCGACTTTGCCTCCGAAATGGGCAAACGTGTGATGCAGGTGAACGCCATTCCCGAGTTCGACGAATCGAACAAACTGGAGTCGGTGCTGGTGGTGTCGCACGACATCACGGAGCGGAAAATGATCGAGCTCGAAATCCAGAACAAGAACAAGAAGATCACCGAAAGTATAAACTACGCGAAGCGCATTCAGAACGCCATCCTCCCCAACTCGAGGGTGATCAACAAGGCGCTGCCCGATTCGTTTATCCTCTACAAACCACGCGACGTGGTGAGCGGAGACTTCCCCTGGTTTGTTCAGATCAAGGACGATATCTTCATCGCGGCCGTAGACTGTACAGGTCACGGTGTGCCGGGTGCCCTCCTTTCGTTGATCGGCTACTTCCTGCTGAACGACATTGTGCGCAGCCGCAAGATTACCGAGCCGGGCAAGATCCTGGATTTGCTGGACGAAGGCGTAACGACCACCCTACGTCAGGACGAAGACGCCACCACCAAGGATGGGATGGACATTGCCCTCTGCAAGATCAACATGGCGGCCGGCGAAGTGGAATATGCCGGTGCCCACAGACCGCTCTACATCATGAAGAATGGTGTGATGGAGGAAGTGAAGGGAAATAAATTCCCCATTGGAGGCGGTATTTTTAAGAACCAGACTAACTTTACCAATACGAAGATCAAGCTTGAGAAGGGGGATTCGATCTATTTCAGTTCCGATGGATTCCCGGATCAGTTCGGAGGCACGGAGGGTCGCAAGTTCGGTCCGAAGCGAACCCGCGAAATCATCGAGCAGGTTCACACGCAGTCGATGCCGTCGGCCATGAATGTTTTCGACGAGCAATGGGAAGGCTGGCGCGGCGACACCAAACAAACGGACGACGTGTTGTTGATTGGTATTAAATTTTAAAACGAGCACCCTGTCCGGTCACGTGCCGGAAGGTTTTAAAGGATAAAACGTATATCTTAGTGAACCACAAACTTAATCATCTAATCTTCTGAAGCATGAATTTTATTTATGACCTGCACCGCACCATGATGTCGCAGAAACTGATTCTGGTGTATCAGGGTGATTTCACCCAGGAGAGCACCAAATCCATACTGTCCATGGCCGAGCGAAACCTTGACTCTTCAGGGGAAGAATCAAGCATCAAACGCAAGGTGTTCAACGTTATGGTCGAGGCGCTTCAAAACATTGTGAAGCATAGCGACGAGCTGGTCGACGGACAAATACGCAGTCATGCCGCCATCTTCCTGATCGGCAAGGAAGCGAACCGTTACAGCATCATGTCGGGAAACCCCGTTCAGAAAACCAACGTGCCCAAGCTCCAGAAAAACCTGGAACAGATCAACGGGTTGGATAAGGATGGACTAAAGGAACTGTACAAGGAAATCATCAAGAACACCACCATCTCGGAAAAAGGCGGCGCAGGATTAGGTTTTGTGGACATGGCCCGCAAGTCCGGAGGCAAACTGGAATTTGAGTTTCCTGAAATGAATGCGGAATACTGCTTCTTCTGCTTGAAAGTGAACGTGCCGCGCGACAACGAATAATTTTGATGAATAACTTAAAATAGACTGATACCATGGAAATTTTAAATCTCGAAGGAACGGAAGATACCCCAAAGATAATTCTCGATAAAAAGAACGGAATATTTGAAATCAGCGGCCGCTCGCTGCCCGAAGACTCAGCGGAATTCTACCGTCCCGTGCTGGAATGGATCGAAGCCTATGGCAGCGAATCCAACCCCTCCACGGATTTCGTTTTCAAACTCGAGTACTTCAACACTGCCTCTTCCAAGTTGATATTGGATGTTCTTTCCGCGCTGGAAGACATCAAAGGCATGAAGATCTTGTGGTATTTCCATGAAGACGATGAAGATATGGAAGAAGCCGGTCAGGAGTTTTCTGAGTTGGTGGAGATCCCCTTCGAGTTCAAAACCTACTGAGCTAAGTCCTTCGTAGCAAATCGGTTACCAGGCCATTGGTAGAATTCTTCCGTTGATTCTATGGGCTGGTAACCGATATTTTTTTTATTACCTTTATACTATTACAGTCTATCTATGAGTGAAGAAATACTCAAAGCCCTCACCCAACTTTTTGCAATTATCACGAAACAAGATGGCGGAGTAACGGTTCGCGAGCGCCAGTTCGTGATCAATTTTTTTCAAACGGAACTAGACCAGGATTCAGTCAAAGAATACCTCGACCTCTACGATCAGTTTTCGGGCTACGGCAAAGAGGAAGAAGAAGGCAAGTCGAAGCTCACCTCCGTGAAGGACTCGGTGAAGACCCTCGGCATTTGCAAGAAGATCAACAAAACCCTCACCCAAAAACAAAAGGTAGTCGTTGTTATCAAGCTCCTCGAACTGGTGAGCACCGACAAGAACTTCACGCCCCAGCGCATGGAGATCATCAACACGGCCTCCACCGTGTTTAACATCGGACAATACGAATACCAACTCATCGAAAACTTCGTTATCTCCGAAGACGCCAGCACCCTCAACTACGCCGACATCCTGTTGCTCGACAAGGCCGCCAAAGCCGAAGAAGGCAAACTTTATAAACACGTGCACGGTCACATCGAAGGCACGCTCGTGTTCATGCGCGTGAAAGGTGTTGACATGTACTTCACCAAATACCTTGGTGAAGAGTCTAACACGCTCAACGGGTTTCCGATGCCCTCCAACCGGGTGTATCTCTTCTCGCACGGCAGCACCATCAAAACACAAGCCGGCGACGCCCTCTACTATAGCGACCTGGTGGCCAACTTCAACGAAGAACTGAAAACCACCCGGCTCAGTTTCAACGTGAACATCGAAGAGCTGAAGTTTGCCAGCGGCGGCATCGGGTTGCGGAATGTGATGATCTCGGAAGGCCCCGGAAAACTCATCGGCATCATGGGTGCCAGCGGCGCGGGCAAAACCACCCTGCTGAACGTGATGGCCGGACTGGTGAAACCCACCAAGGGCAACATCCTCATCAACGGCTTCGACATCAACACCCAAAAAGATAAAATTCACGGTGTCATCGGCTATGTGTCGCAAGACGATTTGCTGATTGAAGAGCTTACTGTATACGAAAACCTCTACTACAACGCCAAGCTTTGCTTTGCCACCTTCACGGAAGAGCAACTGCAAAAGCGTGTGATGGAAGTGCTGGAAAACCTGGGCCTCGACCAACGCAAAGACCTGCGTGTGGGAAATCCCCTCGACAAAACCATTAGCGGTGGCCAGCGCAAGCGCCTCAACATTGCCCTGGAACTGATCCGCGAACCGGCCATCCTGTTCCTCGACGAACCCACCTCGGGTCTCTCGTCGCGCGACTCTGAAAACGTGATCGACTTGCTGAAAGAGTTGTCGCTGAAAGGCAAGCTCATCTTCGTGGTCATTCACCAACCGTCGTCCGACATCTACAAGATGTTCGACAAGATGATCATCATGGACACCGGTGGCTTCCCGGCCTACTACGGTCCCCCCATTGAAGCCGTAACCTATTTCAAGAAATCGACCCACCAGGTAGACAGCAACCGCGGGCAATGCGAAACCTGTGGTAATGTGAACCCCGAACAGATCTTCAACATCATCGAAGCCAAGGTGGTGGACGAATATGGTCAGCCCACCAACAAACGCAAGATCACACCGCCACAGTGGTATGACCTGTACAAAGACCGTTTCAAGATCAACCGTGTGGAGGATGTTCGCGAAGAACCACCCCAGTCGCTCAGCCTGCCCAACAAGCTGAAGCAAACCATGATCTTCGCCACGCGCGACACGCTTTCGAAACTGAGTAACAAACAATACCTCCTCATCAACCTGCTGGAGGCGCCGTTGCTGGCCATCATCCTGGCCGTGATCATCAAATACAAGAGCGCACCCGGCGGAAAGGAATACATGTTCCGCTTCAACGACAACTTCCCTGCGTTTTTGCTGATGAGCATCATCGTCGCGTTGTTTATGGGCCTCACGGTGAGTGCCGAAGAAATTATCCGCGACCGCAAGATCCTGCGCCGCGAATCATTCCTCAACCTAAGCTGGAATAGCTACCTCATGTCGAAGATCACCATCCTGTTTGTGATCTCGGCCGTACAGACTTTTTCGTTTGTCCTGATCGGCAACCTCATTCTGGAAATTGAGTGGAGCATGCTGTTGCCGTTCTGGTTTATCCTGTTCACCGTATCGTGTTTTGCCAGTGTGCTGGGGCTCAACATCTCGTCGGCGTTCAACTCGGCGGTGACGGTGTATGTGATGATCCCGTTGTTGCTCATCCCTCAAATGATTCTGAGCGGCTTGCTGTTCAGCTTCGACAAACTGAACAACATCATCAGCACCAAAGGCAAGGTGCCCATTGTGGCCGACATGATGGCGTCGCGCTGGGCCTATGAAGCATTGGCTGTCGATCAATTCAAGAACAACTCCTTTGAGAAACCTTTCTATAAGCTGGAGAAAATTGAGAACCAGGCCGACTTCCGTTCGTCGTTTCTGGTAGACGAACTTGAGAAGAAGCGGAAGTTCATCGCCGACAACTACAAAGACAAAAGAGACTCTGTGCAACAGCTTGTCGCAAAAGACCTGCGCATCCTGCACGACAACCTGGAGCATGATATCTACAAGAAGGGACTCGAAAAATTCCTCGTTTCCGAATGGACGCCCGCGAAATATTCGCCTGCCTTCGACAAGCTGCTGGAAAACTTTTTGGCGGAGTATAAGAAATTCTATCAGGGCATCTACAACAAGGCCGTGGCCGGTCGTGAGAAGCTGATCTTCCAGATGGAAAACGCCACCGAAAATCCTTACAACACCAATGTGGTGAAGAACCTTTACTTCAACGAAAGCCTGGCCGACCTGGTGAAAAACGTGACGGAAAAAGAACGTATCACGGAGTATAACGGCGAGCTGATCCAGCAGATCAACCCGGTATTTCTGGATCCCCGGCCGTCGGGTCCGCTAGACTACCGCGCGCAGTTCTTTGCCCCCCAGAAGGAGTTTCTGGGCATGCGAATCGACACCTTTGTGTTCAACAACATCGTGATCTGGCTCATGACCCTGGTGCTCTACATCACGCTGTACTTCGAATGGCTCCGCAAACTGATCAACTCCTTCGATAAGGTTCAAGGAAAGATCAACCTTCCCAAGGCAAAACCGAAAAATAAATAAAGCATTCAGGTAACTTTTTGGCCGGGAATGCTGAATTTCTAACTTTGTAAACGAATAATTTTATAGCTATGAGAATTGTAATAATTGGGGTTATTCTGGCACTCTTCAGCAGCGCGTGCGGCTCATCCAAAAAGACGGATGACCAGGCGTTCCTCGAGGGGCTAGACACAGCCAAGGCTGAGGGGCCCTCCATATCCGAAGGTGTTATTGGCGATATCCTCCAACAGATTCCCAGCCCACTGGAAATTTCGGTGTTGCTAAAGGAGTCGGGCAAGAAATACAACGTGTCCTACCTCAACTCGGCCGACAATATCTCCAAGTACAACAGCAACTATAAGAAAGCTCTCAACCTTGGCGTGTACGGAACCGATTTGGGATACACCAACATCTATGAGCAGAATCAGGATGGTGTAAAGTATATGGGGTCGATCAAAGAACTTGCCGACGGTTTGAACATCGGCCAATTCTTCGACATCGAAACCATTGGTCGTCTGGCCACCAACAGCAAGAACCTCGACTCGTTGCTGCTCATCACCACACAGAACTTCAACAGCATCAACCACTACCTGCAAACGCAAAACCGCTCGAACCTCAGCGTGTTGTTCCTCACCGGCGGCTGGCTTGAAGCACTTCACATCACCTGCGAAGTGGCCCAGGCAAACCCCACCAACAAGCAGTTGCAAGAAACCATCGGCGAGCAAAAAATCATTCTCGAAAACATCCTGCTCCTTCTCTCTTTCTACAAGGAAAGCGACCAGAACATGGCATCATTGTTGACTGACATGGAAGAGCTGAAAAAAATCTATGACAAGGTAAACATCACCTATACCTACAAAGAATCCACGTTTGAAATTGTGGACGGCGTTATGGTCATCAAAGACAACAGCTCGAGTACGATCGACATCAAGCCCGAAGACATCACCAACATCCGGGCCACCACCAGCGCCATCAGAAACAAGATTATAAGCTAAGTATATTTAACAGGAGCCTATGAAAAAGTTAATTGCAATTGTTCTATCCGTTCTCGTTCTAAGCACATTAGAAGTAATCGGACAGTGCAACTCAGAAGCCTTAAGCAACCAATGCATCCCCAAGCTTGCTGCCGGTTTCAATTTCTTGAAGAGCTATAAAATCGAAAAAGGAGGAAAGGACTTTGTTGAGTATTCATATGTGTTCACCAAGGGCACGCAATATATGATCAACATCTGCGCGGCAGCACAACCCACCGACGGCATCGTGGTGAGCCTCTACGACTCCAACCGTAACAAAGTGGCGACCAGCAAAATCAACGGCCAGTTTATCTCGGCCATTGCCTATCCTTGCAACACCACGGGCATCTACTATATCCAGTACACCTTCGATGGTTCGACCGGATATTGTGGTGGCAGCGCCCTAGGCTTCAAACGCTAGGGAGTTCACCAAACCAGCATCAGAAAGCCCCGACGTTGTCGGGGCTTTTTTTGTTACCTTCGCCTGCCATGGATCAACATCATGTCGCCATTTCCTACCGCGCCCGCTACTTCACCCTGGGCACACTGAACAGCCAAACCCGGCAGATCTGGTTTGTTCTCCATGGCTATGGCCAGCTGGCCGAATACTTCCTGAAAAACTTCAGTGCGCTGGAACAGCAAAACATTTTTGTGGTGGCTCCCGAAGGCCTTTCACGCTTCTATACCGACAGCCTTCAACCCACGGGCCGCGCTTCCGATCGCGTAGGCGCCACGTGGATGACCAAAGAAGACCGCCTCACCGACATTCAGAACTACCTGTCCTACCTGAACACCGTCTATGCCACGGTGGTGACCAACCCAAACCTGCCCGTGACGGTGCTGGGCTTTTCGCAAGGCGCGGCCACAGCCTCGCGGTGGGTGGTGGATGGGAAAATAAAATTTGACCGGTTCATTCTCTGGGCAGGTGTGTTGCCGCCCGACATGAACGTGGAGGTGGGTGTTCATTTCTTCGAAGGCAAGGAAGTCTATTTTGTGCACGGCACAGCCGACCCTTTTCTCAACGACAGTCGCTTCGAAGAAATGAAAGTGTTAACGGCCCGGCTGGGTATCACACCCAAGGTGATCACCTTCGAAGGAAAACATCAACTGCACACCGAGACGCTGCTCACGTTTGCCTAACTTCTTTTCACGATGGTGGCACTGGCCTGTGCTGTGGGGAACACAGTGATGTCGGCAAGCTGCACGTGCGCAGGAGCCTGCAACACATAGAGCATGATGTCGGCAATGTCTTCGCCCACCAGCGGCTTCATGCCCCGGTAGACCAACGACGCTTTGTCTTCGTTGCCCTTGAAGCGCACCTTTGCAAATTCTGTTTCCACGAGGCCGGGATTGATAGACGTTACCTTGATGCCAAAGGCATTCAGGTCCATGCGCATGCCTTGTGTGAGGGCGTCTACGGCATACTTGCTGGCGCAATACACATTGCCGTTGGGATAGACTTCCTTGCCCGCAATGGAGCCGAGGTTGATGATGTGTCCGGAGGCACGTTCGGTCATACCGGGAATCACCTCGCGCGACACATAAAGCAGTCCCTTCACATTGATGTCGATCATGGCGTCCCAGTCGTCGATACTTCCGGTTTGGATGGGGTCGAGGCCGTGGGCATTGCCGGCGTTGTTGATGAGCACGTCGATGGCTTTCCAGGCTGCGGGCAGGGAGGCGATGGCATCTTTCACCGCTGCAGCGTCGCGCACTTCAAAGGAAAGCGTGGTGACCTTAGTTTGGGTTGAGAGCTCCTGCTGCAGGGCTGTGAGCCGTTCCTGCCGGCGGCCGCAGAGAATGAGATTGAAGTTATGTTTGGCCAGCAGGCGGGCAGCGGCTTCGCCAATGCCTGACGTGGCGCCGGTGATGAGGGCAATTCGGTTTGACATGTCAGAGAAAGTTGTGTCGTCGTAAAGTACATCAAAAAATGTATCGTTCTAAAATCGTCTATACGGACAATGTGTATCCTGATGGCAAAGGTTATGGAGATTTATTTCAGAAGGATCCGATTGACACCCGCGACTGGAAGATGATGGCTATGAATACGTCTGCCCTTATGAAATACCGGAGGCTTACTGGAACAGAAAGTATAACGTGATGGTGTTGGTGTTCATCCGTCGCAACGGTTGACCGTATTCGTTGTCGGGATTGCCCAGCATGTTCACGATGCCGCGCGAGAATCGGATCTCGGGAGAAAATTTGAACAAGGGATAATACAAATCAAACCCAAAGCCTGCTTCCAGGCTCATGTTGCTTTTCGAGATCTCCAGGCGCGACGATGCCGCATCTTTTTTGCCCGAGGCTTCGATGGCCGGTTTCACACCGCCGATCATATACATGCGAATGTTGCCACGACGTTCGGACTTGTATTTCAACAACAACGGAAACTCCACCATGGTGGATTCCAGCCGCTGATTGTCGGTGTGCTCGTCGGTGTATTGATACATCACCTGTTGCTCATAGAACGCCACGTCGGGTGTGAGGCGGATGTCGAGAAACTCGGTGAGGCGGTAGTTCACGATGAAGCCCAGCGAAAAACCGGATGTCCACGACGACGTGACGGAATGCACCGTATCGAACGCGTGAGAGACAAAGCGGTCGGAGTATTGAGTCTGGTAGATCGATGAATGCAGGGCGATGAGGAAGCCGTAGGTCAGCTTCTTGTTGTCGTAGTTGGGGTTGTTCTTTTGCACCCAGCGCGTGGACTTCTGGGCCTCGGCGGCAAAGGCGCAAACACACAGTGCAAGTGCAAAAACTATTTTGTGCCGGTGTAAATAGAGCTTATCCCAAAAGTGAGTGACTTGCATTGCGTCTGTTTAAAACCTGTTTGGCCCAAGATGCGAAGAAAATCTTCGCCATCCGGGAATGCCTCGACCGACTCCGGCAAATACGTATAAGCCGCCTTATCGCTCGACACAATCCTGCCTATTTTAGGCAAAATGAATTTAAAATAAAAACTATAACCCTGTTTGAAGGGGAACTTGCGGGGTCTTGAAAACTCCAGCACCACCACCATGCCACCCGGCCGCAGCACCCTGTAGATTTCCTGCAGACCGCGTTCGAGGTGTTCAAAGTTCCGCACCCCAAATGCAACGGTCACGGCATCGAACTTATTTTCCGCGAAGGGAAGATTTTCGGAATCGGCCTGTTGCAACGTGATGATTTCGGCCACCCCGCGCGACGCAATTTTTTTGCGCCCCACCTGCAGCATGCCTTCGGAGATGTCGACGCCCACGATTTTTTCGGGGTTCAACGTGAGGGCCTGCAGGGCAAAGTCGCCGGTGCCGGTGGCCACGTCGAGCAGTTGTGTGGGACGAAGTGGACGCAGCAGGTTGATGGCCTTCTTGCGCCAGCCCTTGTCGATGCCCAGGCTCAGAAAATGGTTGAGAAAATCATAGCGGTGGCTGATGTTGTCAAACATGCGGGCCACCTGCTCCTTTTTGGATGTGTTTTCCTCTTTATACGGTACGACTGCCATGGACTCTGCTTTACCTTCTCCTTAAACAGGGCCGAAGGTAGCGGGTTTGATTTTAGGAAAGAAATTCCGGGTTATTTCTCCAGCACCTTGAACTCCACACGCCGGTTCAGCTCGCGTCCATCCGATTCGTCGTCGTTGCTGGCCAGTGGCTTGGATTTGCCATAGCCAACCGGTTTGATGCGGCGTGTGTCGATTCCCTTCTTGGTCAGGTAGTCTTTCACGGCCTGTGCGCGACGTTGCGACAGTTGCTGGTTGTATTCCTTTGTGCCCACCGCGTCGGTGTGACCGCCGATTTCCACCACCATGCTGGGGTTCTGGTTCAACATGGCTTCCAGCTTGTTCAGCTCGGTGTAGGAGTCGGTTTTGAATGTGGCTTTGTCGAAGTCGAAATAGAGGTTTCGCAGAATCGAGTAGGTGCCCACCACCAGCTTGCGCATTTCGATGGTTTTGTTCACCGTTTTCTCTTTTGTGGTGGCGGCTTCGATTTTCAGGTTCTGGTTAAAGAACACGAAGCCCTCCTGTTCCACCGACAGGCGATAGTCTTTTGCCTTGGCGCTGGTGATGCTGAATTCGTATACGCCGTTGCCCTTCGGGGTCATGGGCACAATGATGTTGTCTTTCGAGCCCACCATCCGGATTTTCGGTTCCATCGGTGTTTTGGTTTCGGCGTTCACCACGGTCACCACATATTTCAGCGGCACCACGTCTTTCTTCGCCACAGGCGTTACCACCGGTGTTTTATCAGGCGTCTTGACCGGTGTTTTGTCAGGTGTCACATCGGGGATGACGGGCACAACAGGGGGCACGTTGGCCACTTGTGCGGTGGTGTCGACCGGTGGTGGATCGGTTGGTGTTTTGGAGGTGACGGGCTCTGTGTTCTTCAGGCCCTCGGGAATGGTGATGAGGTAGATGTCGGTATAGCCCATGCCGTCTTCGCGCACGGAAGAATAGTAGGCACGCTTGCTGTCTTTAGACGACACGAAATAAATGTCATCGTCGGGTGTGTTGATGGGGTAGCCCAGGTTTTCGGGTTCGCTCCATTCGTTGGTCTTCAGGTCGAACTTGGTCTTGAACACGTCGAAACCACCCATGCCTTTGCGGCCCTTGCTACTGAAGTATAATGTCACCAGGTCATAGTCAATGAAGGGACCGTCGTCGTCGAGGTCGGTGTTGATTTTTGGGCCCAGGTTTTTCACGTTGGTCCACTCCCCTTTCGAATCTTTGGTGGCCCTGTATATATCGAGCCCCCCAAATCCGCCGGGACGGTTACTGGAGAAGTAAAGTGTCTTTTCGTCGCTGGAGATGGTGATCGATTTTTCTTCGAAGCTGGAGTTGATGATGCCGGGCAACGGCACAGGTTCTGCAAACTCGCCGGTCTCTTTGCGTTCGGCATAGAAGATGTCGCCTCCCCCTTCGTCTTTGAAGATGAAGAGTGTGTTACCGTCGGCCGACAGGGCGAGGTTGGAGTCATGATAGGGTGTGTTCACGGTGGGGCCGATGTTTTTGGCAAAGGACCAGGCACCGTTCGCTTTTTTGGCGGTGAAAATATCTTCGTAGGGTTTGTTATCGTCGAACACGTTCTGGTTCAAGTTGTCTTCGCGGCGGCGGGTGGTGAACACAATCTCGTCTTCCTTTTCGTTGAGCACGGGGGCGTAGTCTTCAAATTCCGAGTTGATTTCGCGGCCGATGTTCACGATCGAGAAGTTGCCGGGGTGTGAGGTGAATTCCTTGCCATTTTCGCATTCAAAGATGGTGCGGTCCACGGTGGCCATATCGACTTTGTCTTTGCCCTGGTAGCTTGCCTTTTTCACAAGCTTTTCCTTGTAAAGGTTGTAATATTGAAGCGCCTTGTCGAATTGCTCGCCGTATTGGTAGCTGCGACCGATCAGGTATTCGATGTCGAATTTGTAGGCGGGGTCCTGGCGATAGACGCGGAGGAAGTATTTTCCGGCGCGCTCCTTCTGCACGGTGCGGAGGTGCATCCAGCCTGCCTCGTAGTTGGCCTTGATGAACGTGGTATCCAGGTCGGCGGCGGTCACCATCAATTCGCGGGCATCGTCCATAGCTTTTGTTTCGCTGAGGATCAATTCAGCCTGCTCCAGGTATTGGCGAGCCGTTTCTTTGGGATCCTGCTGACTAAAACCGGGGGTGATAAGCGCCAAAAAGAGAGATAAAAAAATCAGTACACTTCGGATACTGGTCATTGTCTAAAAAATTTTAACAATAAAGTTATCTAAAAATCTATTCCAATATAGCGACAAGATATGAAAAACACTGAATTTTGACGCATAAAATTGAAATCATAGCCACACGGTTATTACAATCTTAGTATTTTAACCTTAAATCATTACTTTAACCATGAAGATACGCTCCGCCGAATTCATATCCAGCTTTGCCGACGTAAAAAAATGCCCGGCGCCCGATCTTCCGGAGTTTGCTTTCATCGGCCGTTCCAACGTGGGCAAGTCTTCGCTCATCAACATGCTGGCCCATTCCAACAGTTTGGCCAAGACGTCGTCAACACCTGGTAAGACCCAAACCATCAATCACTTCCTCATCAACAAAACCTGGTATCTCGTGGACTTGCCCGGCTATGGTTTTGCCAAAGGAAGCAAAACCAAACGGGCGGGCTTTGGGCAGATGATCGAAGACTATGTGCTGAAACGCGAAAACCTCGGCTGCCTGTTTGTGCTCATCGACTCGCGCCTCCCACCCCAGGCCAACGACCTCAACTTTATTGAATGGGCGGGTAGCAAAGATGTGGCTGTGGCCCTCATTTTCACCAAAATCGACAAACTGAAGCAGGGCGAGCTTCAGAAAAATCTGAAGGTCTACGAAAAGGCCCTGTTGCTGCGTTGGGAGGAATTGCCGGCCATCATTCTCTCGTCGGCAGCCAAGTCGCAGGGCAAAGATGAAATCCTGGACTTTATTGACGAGGCGCTGAAAGAACCGTTTCCCGAACGGAAAGTATGACGCGGGGCACCCTTCATTTTTCAGTGGTCGTGTTCATGCTGGACTTTTCTCGGCATTTCTTTAGCTTTGCCCCTCATTTAAAAATTGACTATGACCATATCTGAAATCGCAACGGTGTCGGGGAAAGGCGGGCTTTACAAAGTGGTTGCTCCCACCAAATCGGGCGTGATCCTGGAATCGCTCGATGAAGCCAAAACCAAACTGGTGGCCACCACCAGCCATCGCTTGTCGTTGCTGAACGAAATATCCATCTACACCACCACCAAAGAAGGTACCGTGGGTCTTGAAGACGTGCTGAAAAAAATTCACAAGGATTTCAACGACGACCTCGGTGTTGACGCCAACGCCGACGCGGTGGAACTGAAGGCCTTCATGAAAGCCGTGCTGCCGGAGTATGATGAAGACAGAGTGTATGTTTCGGATATCAAGAAACTGGTGCGCTGGTATGCGACCATTTTAAAATATGCTCCTGAGTTGCTGACGGAGACGGAAGCGAAAGCAGAGGGATAATCGTTAATAACGCAAGAGATATACGCATTGCAAGAAGTTTTCTACAGTGCCTTTTGAAGGGCCAGGTCGTCTACCTGGCCTTTTTTTGTGTTTCTCCAGATTCGGAAACTCGCTTTGCAAGGTATTTGTTAATAGATCTTAAGTTTCTAAAATCTTCCAAAATCATTATCTTTTAAATGCTTAAAGCTTCAGAGATGAGTGTAGCCGAGTTGAAAGGAGAACTGTTAAGAATGATTGAGCACGAGACCGACATGGATGTGCTGCAATTAATGCGGCAATTGCTTCAGAAAAAGCATAATGAGGCCGCCTATAGGGAAGAACTTATTCGCCGTACTTTAATATCAGAAGAAGACATAAAAAATGGACGTCTCTTTACCCCTGAAGAGGCCATAAAACGCATTCGTTAGCAAAAACAAAATGAAACTGTTCTACGCAGAACAGGCCCCCAAGACATTCAAGACTGCATCAATTTTCTTCCTTGGCCAAATCAAAGACGAGTTAACGCACATCGGAAAATCGCATCGAAGGCTAATTACCGGATTGAAGACGAAACCATATTGGTAACTTCCGTTTTCGACAGCCGAAGAGATCCGTCAGCCATGAAAGGCTAATTATCTCACAAAAACTCCTCTGTCTTCTCCACCATATTTTTCGACCCCACATAAAACGCCGTGCGCTGATGCAGTTCGGTCACGTCGATGTCGAGGATTCGTTTTTTTCCGTCCGTTGCTTTTCCTCCGGCCTGCTCGGCCACAAACGCCAGGGCATTGCATTCATAGATCAACCTAAGTTTGCCTTTGGGCGATTTGGCGGTGGCGGGATAGATGTAGATGCCGCCCTTCAGCATGTTGCGATGGAAGTCGGCCACCAGCGAGCCGATGTAGCGCGCCGTGTAGTTCTGGTCTTTGCAATATTTCAGGTAGGCAAGCATGGCGGGTGAGAAGGAATTGGCCAAGCCTTCGTTCACGGAAAAGATCTTGCCGTCGTCGGGCATTTTCAGTTGGGGGTGCGAGAGGAAATATTCGCCCAGTGTGGGTTCGTAGGTGAAGCCGTTCACGCCGTGGCCTGTGGTGTAGACCATCATGGTGGAGGATCCATAGAGCACATAGCCCGCCGCCACCTGGTCGGACCCTTTTTGAAGAATGTCGATGTTTTGGATGGGCGTGCCTGCCGGGCTCTTGCGCCGGTAGATGGAGAAGATGGTGCCGATGGAAACGTTCACGTCGATGTTTGACGAGCCGTCGAGGGGGTCGATGGCGATCACGTATTTGCCTTCGTTGTTCAGGTCCACATAGGTGTCTGACTCTTCGGAGATGAGGGCGCACACTTCGCCGCCTTTGGCCAGCGCGCGGGTGAAACGGATGTTAGCCAGCACGTCGAGCTTTTGTTGGTCGTCGCCCGCCAGGTTCTGGGAACCCACGGCACCCATCAGGTCGATGAGGCCCGCTTTGTTCACTTCGCGGTTCACTACTTTCGACGCGAGGGCTATGTCGCGCAGCAGCTGCGACAGTTCGCCGCTGGCATATTGAAATTGCTCCTGGTTGTTTTTGATGAAGCGATCCAGCGTGGTGCCGATAGAATGCGCGATTCTTGAAGACTCAATGCTTGGCGCATTACCATTATTGAATGATCTTTGCATGCTCTTAAAATTGACTCAAAGGTAGTCCGCAAACGATTTAGTACAATAGAAATGAAGGTTTTTAAATTTGGAGGGGCCTCCCTGAAAACTCCCGAACGCATTCGCCACGTGGCCTCCATCATCCAATCGCACGCGGAAAACAACCTGCTGGTGGTGGTGTCGGCCATGGGCAAAACCACCGATTTGCTGGAAACACTGGTGGCTCCTGCGGCCTCTGCGCAAGCGGTGAACACCGCGCTGGCGACCTTGAAGAAATATCACTACGACATCATTGAAGCCTTGTTTCAGGACACCGCGGGCGTCTATGCGGCGGTGAATGCCATCGTGGCCGACATCGAAAAAGAAATCACGCTTGGCGATGGCGATCAGCGCTACGATCAGGTGGTGTCGAAGGGTGAGCTGATGTCGTCGGTGATTGTGCATCACTACCTCCTTTCTCAAAACCTGCACAGCCATTGGCTTGATGCGCGCACGTGCATTGCCACCGACAGCAGCTTTCGCGAAGGCAAGGTGGATTGGGCGAAGACCGCGACCAATGTGCAACCGCTGAAAGCCGTGCTTCAAAAACACATCGTCATTACGCAGGGCTTTGTTGGGCGCACCCCCGATGGGCTCACCACCACGCTGGGGCGCGAGGGGTCCGACTATTCGGCGGCCATCTTTGCATCGTCGCTCGATGCCGCGTCACTCACCATCTGGAAGGATGTGGCCGGGGTGATGAATGCCGATCCGAAGCGTTTCCCGTCACCCATCGTGTTTGAAGAACTGCCCTATAAGGAAGCGGCCGAGATGACCTACTATGGCGCCAACGTGATCCATCCGAAAACCATCAAGCCGCTGGCCAATAAAAACATTCCGTTGCTGGTCAAAAACTTCGACGACCCTTCGTTGCCCGGCACGCGCATCCACGCCTGCACCGTAGAAAATCTTCCCCCGCTCATCGTGTTCAAGGATCATCAGTGCCTGATCTCGTGCAAGGTCACAGACTACACGTTCATATCGGAAGAGCAACTCGGCGTCATTTTCCATGCCTTGTCGACGCTGGACATCCGTATCAACCTCATGCAAAATTCGGCCATCTCGTTTTCGTTTTGCATCGACTTCCGCGAGAGTAAGGTGGTGAAGCTGATCGGAATGCTGCAGCAAAATTTCGAGGTGTATTATAACACCGGGCTCACGCTCATCACCATAAAAAATTATGACGCCGCCTCGTTCGAACGCTATCGCCAGCATCCGGGTGTGATGCTGGAACAGTCGTCGCGCAGCACCTTGCAAGTGTTGGTGAAGTAATGACGCTCGGAGGGATCGTTGAAGACGTGGGCATTTTTTCCGGGGTGCCGTCATCCGTTTCGGCTTCCCAAAAAATTCTCTTCCTAACAATAATGGTACATGCCCGGGGGCAGCGGGTGGTTGTGCTGAAAAAAATACTATTTTGCGCCCTTTAGCAGCCGGAAAATAGTTTCATGAAAAAGATTCTCATCCTGTACTTCACCCAGTCGGGGCAATCGCTCAACATTCTTCAAACGATGGCCAAGCCGTTTATTCGTGCGGGGCACCGTGTTCATTTTGAAGAGATTCAACCGGTGGAGAAATTTCCGTTTCCCTGGAGCGCATTCGATTTTTTCAATGCCTTTCCCGAAACGTTTGGCCAGAAACCGATGACCCTGAAAAGTCTTTCGGCTCAGGCCTTTGAAGCCTACGACCTGGTGATTCTTGGCTACCAGCCGTGGTTCCTCACACCGTCGCGCCCCGTGAGCTCGTTCCTGCAAAGCGACGATGCCAAGCGCGTGCTGAAGCAACGCGATGTGGTGACCATCCTGGGATGCCGCAACATGTGGCTGGGCGCGCAAGAAAAAATGAAGCGTAGATTACTGGAGAATGAAGGACGCCTTCGCGGACACATTGCCCTGGTAGATCGCATGGGCAACCTCACCAGCCTCATCACCATTTTGCGCTGGATGTTCACCGGCAACCGGAAGCCGTTCTGGTTTTTCCCCGCTGCCGGGGTGACCGAAGCCGACGTGCAACATTCCGAAACGTTTGGTGAGCTGATCAACCATGCGTTGGAAAAAGAAAACTACGACACCCTGCAAACCGAACTGAACAAGGAGGGCGCCATCGAGATCAAGAGCAATCTTGTGCTGATGGAACGTCGTGGACAGAAAGCGTTTTCGGTGTGGTCGAAATTTATTGCTTCGGGCGGAAGCGTGCAGTCTACGGGCCGCAAGATCAGGGTCTACATTTTTATGTACCTGTTGCCTACCGCCATCTTTTTTCTGTCGCCGTTGTTGTGGCTTTTATCAAAGATCCAGCTCACCGTGAAGCGCAAGGAATTGCTGGAAGATGTGGAATATTATAAACAGAATTCGCTGCGCCAGAGCCGCTAGAATCTCACAACAAACAGAACGCATGTTAGTGCCCCCAAAATGCGTGAATATTTTATATTCTTGATGGAAAGAGGTACTTTCGGGGCTCGAAACTTTAATCAACATTAGCCAAACATAAAGCAGAGGATGAACAGGAGTGTTTACATTACGAGATTAGCCAGTTTTTTACCAAACGAACCCGTCTCTAACGATGAAATTGAGAGCATACTGGGATTGATCAACAATCAGTCTTCGAAAGCCAAGCCCCTAATCCTGCGTAACAACCAGATCAAGACGCGGTATTACGCATCGGACAAAAAAGGCAATACCACCCACACCAATACAGACCTGACCAGCCTGGCCGTTGAGAAACTGCTGGACAAGGATTTCACCAAAGAACAAATTGAAGTGCTCTCGTGCGGCACCACCACGCCCGATCAAATGCTGCCCGCACACGCGGCCATGGTGCACGGTGTGCTGGGAGGCTATCCCGTAGAAATAAACTCGGCCACAGGTGCTTGCAGCGCGGGCATCCAGGCCATGAAGTTCGGCTACCTGTCGGTGCTTTCCGGCAGTGCCGACAACGCCGTGTGCACAGGTTCGGAACGCTTCTCGAAATGGATGTTGGCCAAATTCTTCAAAGAAGAAGCCGCCAAAGTTTCGCAGCTTGAAGGCGACGGCATCATTGCATTTGAAAAAGACTTTTTGCGCTTCATGTTGTCTGACGGAGCCGGTGCGGCCCTCATGCAATCGAAGCCCAACGCCACCGGCCTTTCGCTGAAAGTGGAGTGGATCGAGCAACGCTCGTTTGCACACGAACTCCCCGCCTGCATGTATTCGGGCGCGGTGAAAGACGGCGATGGAAAATTTATCGGCTGGAGCGACATCGATCAGGAACATTGGACCACCGACTCTGTTTTTGCTATCAAACAAGACACCAAATTGCTGGGCGAATTCATCGTGAAAAAAGGCGGCGAGTTGTTGAAGAAACTCGTGGATGCCAAAAACGTGGATATCGATAACCTTACGTATTTCCTTCCGCACCTGTCGTCACAATATTTTGCGAGCCGCATCGAAAAGGAGCTGACATCGCTGGGCATGATCATTCCCGCCGCCAAGTGGTTCACCAACTTGTCGTGGGTGGGCAACGTGGGCGCGGCCTCGCCCTACCTGATGCTGGAAGAACTTTTCAACTCGGGCAGGCTCAAGAAGGGCGACACGCTGTTGATGATGATCCCCGAAAGCGCGCGCTTCAACTATGCCTATGTGATGCTGACGGTAGTGTAAGCACACCGTTGACGAAGAGAAGGTGTTGACGGCTTGCAGATGACTTTGGAAATTGACCGACCAAATAACCCGTATAGAAAACTGTTAACGCCATGAACCAGGAACAGGTACCCCAGGACAAGGAGAATCTGAACGAAGGCAAACTTGCCAAACTCTACTACGCCACCGACGAAAAAGGTCACTACGTGAAAGTGAACAGCATCGGGTGGGAGCCCGAAACCGTGGCCATGCAACAAGCATGGGACGTGGTGAACGACGACGTGGAAGAAGCCCGGCAAAAAGTGCTGGCCGGCAAAGCCAGTCCGCTGCTATACCAAATCAAAAAGCATATCATGACGCCCGGCATGGTGGCCTCCTATGCCGGCACATTCGGCTTCATGGTGCGCCTTCATTGCCTCCCCTCCTTCTTTGGCCGGCTCAGCAAAAAACAATTGGAGAAATATGCCTACACCTTCCGCATCACGGTGGAAGAACTGACAGATGTTGAACGCTTGAAGAACCCCAAATGATTGTAGACTTCACCCACAAACAATCGGCACATTGCGAAAACGGTGTCGTGTCCAACCTGCTCCGCTTTCACGGCATGGAGTTCGACGAACCCCTGGTGTTCGGCATCGGCTCCGGATTGTTCTTCTCCTACCTCCCCTTCATCCGCGTGAACAGTATCCCTGTGGTTGCCTACCGGATCTGGCCAGGGCAAATTTTCAAACGCTTTTCCGATCGCATCGGCATCCGTGTTGAGCGTCATAAATTCAGCAGCACCGAAAAAGCCATGACCGAGCTCGACAAGATGCTCGACAAAGGTCAGCCCGTGGGCATGCTCACGTCGGTCTATTACCTCGACTATCTTCCCGCGGCCTACCGCTTTCACTTTAACGCTCACAACATCATTGTCTTTGGAAAAAAAGATGGCCGCTATCTGGTGAGCGACCCGGTGATGGAATACACCACCGACATTTCGTATGAAGACCTGGTGCGCGCACGCTTTGCGAAGGGCATGCCCGAGCCCAGCGGCAGAATGTATTATCCCGTGACAGTGCCCGGCGACTTTGAACTGAACAAAGCCATCTGGACGGGCATCAAACAAACCAGCGAGCACATGACGCGCATTCCCATGCCGTTGGTGGGATCGAAAGGCATGAAGTATATGGCCAAGCGTCTTCGTCGCTGGCCCGAGCGCGTGGGCGACCGCAAAGCCATTTTGTGGTTGGGCAACGTGATTCGCATGCAGGAGGAAATCGGCACCGGCGGCGCGGGCTTCCGTTTCATCTATGCGGCATTCCTCGATCAGGCCAGCCAGCGCACCGGCAACCAACAGCTCTTCGATCTTTCACAACGCCTCACCAAGAGCGGCGATGCGTTGCGCGACTTTGCCTACTATGCAGGGCGCGTGTGCAAGAACCGAAAGTCTGACACCAAAACGTTTGTGGAGTTGGGCGACATGCTGGAAGAATGTGCCCGGCAGGAGCACGCGATATTCAATGACCTGTATGACGTGAGCCGATCGAAATGAGCATTGTAGTACGTCTGGATCATCTCACCAAACAATACCTTAAAGCACCCCGGCCTGCCGTGTCGAACATGTCGTTCGAAATTCCGGAGGGCGCTGTGTTTGGCCTGTTGGGACCAAACGGTGCCGGCAAGTCTACCACCGTCATGATGTTGTGCGGCCTTATGCGGCCCGACTCGGGCACGGTGTCGGTGCTGGGACTCGACATGCAGGAGCATGGCGCGGAAGTACGAAAAAAAATCGGCGTCGCCCCTCAGGAGATTGCCTTATTCCCTACCCTTACGGCCCATGAAAACCTGGTTTACTTCGGGCGCATGTATGGCTTGAAGAAAGACGAAATCAAAAGACAGATCGAAAAATACCTGTCGGTGTTTAACCTGCGCGAGAAGGCACACAAACAAGTGGGCACGTTTTCGGGCGGCATGAAAAAACGACTGAACCTTATCGCGGCCCTCCTGCACCAGCCACGCCTCGTTATTCTTGACGAGCCAACGGCCGGGGTAGACGTACAGTCCCGAAACATGATCCTTGATTTTTTGACCGATCTGAAAGCAGAGGGCACGTCCATCATCTATTCGTCGCACGTGCTGGAAGAAGCCGAACGCATCTGCACACACCTGGGCATCATAGACGAAGGCACCGTGTTGCAAACCGGCACCCGCGGACACGTGATGGCGCAGCATCCCGACTGCCAGAACCTGGAACAATTGTTTTTGAAGTTAACCGGTAAAAACATTCGCGATTGAAAATCCTGTCGACCCTCTATAAAGAATTTCTCCTGCTCGCACGCGACCCCGGCGGCATGGCGCTCATCTTCATCATGCCGTTGGCACTGGTGGTGGTGATGGCGTTGGTGCAGGACGCTCCGTTTCGCGACTACCAGGAAATTAAACTTGAAGTGCTATTTGTCGACGCCGATGCCGACTCGCTCAGCGCCAAAATAAAACAAGCCTTTGCCGCTTCGCCCAACGTGAGCCTGGTGATGGAGAAAGATTCGATCGTGGCCAAGAAGCGCGTGCAGGCGGGCGATTTCAAAGCGGCCATCATCATACCCCAAAACACCAGCGCGGCACTGCGCAACAAAACACGTCAGCTCATCACCACGGTGTTTGCCGATTTTGGATTGCCCGCGCAAGCCGACTCCACGCCCTTGCCCGGGGTGGATCTGAAAATACTTTTTGATCCGGCCATCAAAGCAAACTACAAACAGTCGTTGTCGGGCGCTGTCGAAAAAATTATCGCCAATGTGCAAACGGCCTGGGTGCTCGATGAGCTTCAGAGCCAGTTGGGCGAAGGCAAACCCGCACCACCAAAGCGAGATTTCAAGCTCACCGAAATTGTACGCGTGAGCACACAATACGCATCCGAAAATAAATTCCAGGGACTCATGCTCAACTCGGTGCAACACAACGTGCCAGCGTGGACCATGTTCGCCATGTTTTTTATCTTATATCCCCTCGCGGGAAATTTTATTAAGGAACGCGAAGAAGGCAGCATGCTGCGACTGCGACTCATATCGGGCTCACAGTTTCCCGTGATTGCCGGCAAGTTCTCGTTCTACTTTCTGGTGTGCCTCACCCAGTTTGTGATGATGATTGCCGTTGGCATTTTTGTGATGCCATGGCTGGGCCTGAGCAAGCTGGCCCTGGGTGGCGATGCCCTTAACATTTTTATCACGGCTTGCGCCGTGGCGATGGCGGCGACGGGCTATGGTGTGTTGATCGGCGTCTACTTCAAGACGGCCCAGCAGGCATTGTCGTTCGGGTCGGTGTCGGTGGTGATTCTTTCGGCCATTGGCGGAGTTTGGGTGCCGGTGTATGTTATGCCGGAGATTTTACAGTCTCTTAGCCGATTTTCTCCCATGAGTTGGGGCTTGGAATCCTTTAATGACTTATTTTTACGACAGGCATCCATCGGTGTGATCTTGCCCAATGTATTGAAACTCGTTGCCTTCGCCCTGGTGACCTTGCTGGCCAGTGTGGTCATTCACAAGTCGAGGACGGTGGTGTGATTTGGATGAAGAAAGAGATTAAAAACCGAACGACTATAACGGCCGGCCGATCCCCGGGAATGTGAACATAAACATTTCGTTGTCGGCCACCTCAAACGTAATAACATAGGAAAATATAGCATGAGTCAAACGATAGAAGAACTTCAGCTTGAGCTTCGCCAGGAACTTGTAAAACAATTGAACCTGGAAGACATGATCCCCGCCGACTTCAACGAGAACACACCGCTGTTTGGCGAAGGACTTGGCCTGGATTCCATCGACTCGCTCGAGCTGGTGGTGTTGCTGGACCGGAACTACGGCATTAAGCTGAAAGATCCGAAAGAAGGGCGACACGTATTTCAAAGCATCCGCACCATGGCGGAATACATTCAGAAAAACCGGGTGCAGGCATGAGTCAACGTGTGTTCATCACAGGTTTTGGCATCATCACATCCATCGGAAAAAACACAGCAGAAAACGTACAATCTCTTCTTCACCGCCGGTGTGGTTTTGGCGAATTGAATGTGCTTGACACCATTCACGGCAAGACTTTGCCCGCGTGTGAGATCAAGCTGTTCAACGCAGAACTTTGTGCCCTGGCCGGCGTGGCCGAAGGCAAGGGCTACACACGCACAGCGTTGCTGGGGCTGATCGCCTTGCAGGAAGCGATCCAGTCGGCATCGCTCTCTCCGGCCGAAGTGCAGCAGGCAGGCTTGCTGTCGTCGACCACCACGGGAGGTATTCGCGAATTTGAACGTCATTTTTATGAACTGATGGATCCCACACAAGCGGGCGACTTTGTTCAGTATACCGACACAGCCAATCCCGGCGAACACGGCGAGCGTTTGGCCGACGCGGTGGGCATCAAGAAATACATCGCTACACTCAGCACGGCATGTTCGTCGTCGGCAAACTCCATCATGCAGGGCGCACAGCTCATCAAACACGGCAAGCTGGAGCGCGCCATCTGCGGCGGCACCGAGGCATTGTCGCGCTTCACCATCAACGGCTTCAACTCGCTGATGATTGTTGACCCCCAACATTGCCGACCGTTCGACAACACACGCAAAGGACTCAACCTTGGCGAAGGTGCCGCGTTTGTGGTGCTGGAAGGTGAAGACGCCCTGGCCAAAAGCAAGAAACAACCCCTTGCCGAATTGAAAGGGTATGGCAACGCCAACGATGCCTTCCATCAAACGGCTTCCTCGCCCGAAGGCACGGGCGCGTTCAACGCCATGCGCCTCGCGCTCGACATGGGCGGCATTGCTCCTGCCGACGTGGACTACATCAACGCGCACGGCACGGCCACCGAAAATAACGACCTGTCGGAAGGTTTTGGCATTCAAAAACTTTTCGGTGACACGGTGCCGTTGTTCAGCTCCACCAAGCCCTACACCGGCCACACGCTGGCCGCGGCCGGTAGCATCGAAGCGGTCTATTGCCTCCTGGGACTGCAACATCGCGTGGTGTGGCCCAACTTAAATTTTAATGAACAAATGCCCGAGCTCTCTGTTTCCCCCGTTAGAGAACTGAAGCAAAACGTGACGTTGAAGCAAATGCTGTCAAACTCGTTTGGCTTTGGCGGCAACACATCATCACTCCTTATCGCAGCGGTCTGATCTATGACGGGAAATATGCAGTATTACATTCAGGGCATCGGAATGATTTCTCCCCAGAAGACATTCGACAACCAGCTTTTCCTGGATGAAATCTCCACCTACGATCAGAATGTGCTCACCAGTGTGGTGCCCGATTTTAAGGCCTACATCAATCCCATACAACTTCGCCGTCTCAGCCGCATGTTGCGTATCGGGCTGGCCTCGGCCACCATTTGTCTTCGCGACGCCGGCATCGACAAACCCGACGGCATCATCACGGCCACAGGCTATGGCTTCCTGGATGAGACCGAAAAGTTTCTCCGCGAAATGCTGGAGCTGAAAGAAAAGCAGCTCACCCCCACACACTTCATGCAAGGCACCTACAACGCCCTCGCCGGATTGGAAGCGGTGACCATCAAATGCATGGGCTACAACAATACCTACGTGAGCAAAGGCTTTGCGTTCGAGAATGCCTTGCAAGACGCGATGATGCACATCGCCGAAAACGAAACAGCACATTTCCTGGTTGGCTCCTACGACGAAGCAGCTTCGGTGCAGTTCATTGCCAGCATCCGCGAACATCATTATAAGACTGAAAAAATTTCCAACCTCGACCTGTTCAACACACCTACCCTCGGCACCATCCAGGGCGAAGGCTCGGCATTCTTCGATTTAACGGGCGTGCAAACCGACAACACGTGGTGCGTCCTGAAAGATTCACGCATGGTGTATCGCCCCGAAACAACCGACGAGCTTGCTGTTGAGCTCCGGCAATTTCTGAAGGAGAATGACCTGACACTGGAGGATGTTGATGTATGGATCAACGGCATCACCGGCGATGCCACACGCGATGCGCGTCTGAAAGAACTTGAGACACGCGAATTGAAAGCACTTCCCCAGGTGCGCTATAAACACCTGAGCGGCGACTATTGCACGGCCACGTCGTTTGCCCTGTGGCTGGGTGCTTCGATGCTGAAGAAGCAACACATCCCCGACATTGTGAAGGTGAATGGATTTGAAATGCCGAAAGAAATTCGCACCGTGCTGTCTGTGAACCACTACATGGACCGGAACTATTCGTTCCAGTTGTTGCACCGCGCGGTGTAGTGCCTACGCGCCTTCCTTGTTGTTGCCGGCTTCTTTTAACAAGCGCACCGACATGAACCCCAGAATGGCGATGACCAACACCACCGCTCCCCAGATGAACGCCGTTGATGTGAAAAACGTGGGTGTGCCCTCCACTTTTGTTTTTTGTTTCAGCAACGTGATGTTGCCAGCCGAAAGCACAGGTGGTTGCTGTGGAATGCTGTCGCGGAAAAAGGCAAGATCGTAGCTGGGGCTGCCGAGTGTTTCTTCACCAACTTTCAACGTATAGGAATCGCCTTTCTTCAGATAGGCTGTGAGGTAGCGGTTCAGCTGATAGGGTTTGGCCACATCCACCTTGAGCGGAGGATTGTCGCGGTTGTCGATGACCAGCAAAAACGTTTTCACTTTCATGGCGGGAAGCTCAAGGCTGGTGACGTGACGTGAGTTCAATTCTATTTCCTCGATGCTGTTGTAGTACGTTTCTGTTTTTCCTTTTTTGTTTGTGCGTTGGCGCACGTCATAGAGCACGGCCTGGCGCAGAAAATACGGTGATCCTTTTAAAGCCAACTCCAGTTTGTCAACACGGCGGGCTGTATCGAAGTGAAGCGTGACGTAGGTTTTTTTCTCTCCGGCCTTCTCACGCTGAAACATTTCTTTCACGGGCACTGCCGTGTATTTGCCTTCTTCCTGACGGTCTTCAAAATAGCCGGCGTTGAGAATGTTGAGTGGCGCGCTGGTGGAGTCGGCGATGCGCAGCGAATAGTAGCGATAGTTGCTCATGGGAAAATCCACGATCTTGATTTCGGATGTGCCGCTGGCGTTCGTTGATGGATAGAGCATGAAATGTTGCTTCAGCGCAAACCAATGTTCCTTGTCGTCGCTGCCCAGCAGGGTGGCTTCCTTCGACACGTCAGCATTTTTGATGACGAGCTGGATGGAGTTGAGCAGACTTTGCTTGGGATTGTGCAGCATGAGCGAGGTGCAGCATCCCTCCTCCTGTTTCTTTTCCAGAATCTCGTAGGGTCTGAACTGCATGGAATAGACATGCGGCTTTTCTTCGCGCACAAGAAATGGAATTTCATGTCCTTGTCCGTCCACAATCCGCACGTTGCCCAGCGACTCGGTGAGGTAGGCAGCCAACGCAGGAGAAACGGGCACTTCATAGAAACCATCGTTTTCTACCGGGGGCAAGGGTGCCTCTGCCACAAACACCGGGGCCTGCGCCAGCGCGATGGACGTTGACAGAATTGTCGCTATCAAAAATGAGATCTGTTTCATACTTCTTCTTCCGTTGGCGTTTCGAGGGGAGCATCGGGTGGTGTTGTTGCGGGCAATTCGTCGGCCAGCAACAGTTTTTTCAAACGCTGATACATGAACGACACCACCAGCAGCAGCACACCCAGTGAAATGAAGGCCGCAATTTTTCCACCTTCCGAAATGCCGCGAATGTCGACAAAGAAAAGTTTCAGCAGGGTGATGAGGAAGAGCGTGAGCGAGATGATGCGCAGGTGTTTTTTCTTCAGCTTCAGTCCCACGGCAATGAGCAGGAACGACGTGATGCCCCACAGGATGGGATAGCCGATCTTATGGTTTTGGGTGAGAATGTCGTCGATGTAGTCGCCGGGCGAATAGGCCGCCATCACCACTACGTGGTCGAGTTCGGCGCTGGCCACGAACACAAAAAAGAAAACATAGAACCACGAGTAGGCATTATAGGTCTGGTCGTTGAACACCTTCATGTGTTGGATTTTGCGCAGGCTCAACACCGCCACCACCAGCAACACCGCCACCAGCACGTAGTGAAAAATGAAACCGGTGATGGGGGCACCGTTTTCCAGATATTCGTTGCGTGCCATCACGCTTTGTCCCTGATAGAACAACAAATACATCAGAATGGCCAGCACGCCCAGGAAAGGCGGCAGCGGCTCGGCTTCCTTCGGCAACGGCAGTCGTTTTGCGCTCAGCAGCAACCCGGCGATAAACATCATGTTGTAGCAACCGATCACAATGTTCTGTGCCGAATAGGCCACTTCGTTTGCAATGAGGTGATAGCGCAGTTCCAGCAGTTGTGAGAAATACAAAACCAAAATGCCACCAAACGTTAATATCGCGCTGTAGATCTTAACATTCTCCTGCGACTCGCTCTTTTCGAACTTCAGCAGGTAGAGGGTGAGGCCAATGGACATCAGCGACACAATGCCGGTGATATATCCTTTATTGAAAATGATGCGCAGCGTTTGTTCATTGTTGTCGTCGAGGTAAATCTGTCCCCAGTCCATGAGCAGACTGATCGCCATCAGTCCCATGATGATGACGGCGGTGAGCTTCATTAAACGAATGCCCGACTTTTGCGAAAGCCACAGCAGCAACACGGCTTCGGCTGCCCAGAACAGGGTGATGTAGTTGCCTTCCAGCTGAACAGGTGCCGCGAGACTGATGAACGTGAGCACCAACCCGATGAGAAGATAGACCAGGTTCTTGTCCACGCGTGAGCTTTTGAAAAGCGTGTAAGCAAAAATGAAATTAAAAATACCCAGACAGGCCGTGAACAATCCTTTGAACGGTTCGCCATGTGCGTTGTTCAGGATAACCATGCCGGCGCCATAGTAGAAAAATGTCGTGCTCAGCAACAGTGAAATTTCGAGCGCGGCAAACGCCGTTCGCTTGCGCAGGTTATTGATCATGTTCATGGCAAAGAACACCAGATAGAACAGCGTGGCAAAGATCAACGCACCCACAATCATGGAAGGTTTCTCGCCATCGAAACGCGCACCCAGCCAGGAGCCAAACAGCAGGATGGTGAACACGTAGCAGATGATGTTGACGATGTTCCATTTTTTATAATACGCCAACACCAGCATCCCGCCGTCGAGAATGAGGATATAGATGAACAGCACAATGTAGTTTCCTTCGCCCGTGCTCACCATGAACGGCGAAGCAAAACCACCGAGTATGGAGAGTACGGCCAGCTCTTTGCGATCGTAGCCCAGCGAAAGCATCACGGCAAACGCGGTGATCACCACCATCAGAATGAATGCTGCCGTCTGCGAAAATATCTGATATTCATGAAAGGCAATGGCAATGGTTAGATACAAGATTGCCACACCGCCACCCACCAGCACGGAGCTGAATGCGGCGAACGTTTTGCGCATGCGATGCGCCACGCCCAGCAAAATGCCACCACACAAAATGCCGATGAACACACGGCCAATCTCACTGATCCAGTCCTGGTCGATGGCATACTTCACAAAGAAGCCAATGCCCAACACCAAAATGCCGATACCAATTTTGTTTGCGAGGTTCTCGCCGATAAACTTTTCAAGATCCGGGTTGCGTTCAAAAAAGCCAGGCTCTTTGGGCTTGGGTGGAGCCGGAGGTGCAGGGGGACGGCGAACGGGGTCGCGCGAAGGCGGCGCCACAATAACCGGTGGCTTTGGTTCCATTGCAGCGGGTGTGACCACGGGAGGCGGCACGGGTTGTTTCGGTGCCACGTCTTCTTTTGCTTCCGGTGGCCGGGTGGGCTCCAGGATAGAATCTTTTTCCACCACGGGCACAACGCGCTTCGCGGCTGCCTGTGGCATCACAATGTCTTCGAAAGCCGAACGCACCGGTGGCGTTGGGGGCAGCGGTTGCTGACGCGGCGCCTTCTTCAGCTCGTCAGAAAGTGCATCGATCCGTTTTTGCAACGCATCGAGCTGATTCTTTACAGAGCTTTTTAGATTGACAATTAAAACGAGGATGATGACGGCCAGAACAAAAAAAACGGCTTCCATAGACTTGGGTTAGTACGCAATATTAAGTCGAAATGCTTTACGGTTTGCTACATCATGCACAATCAACCCTGCCCCGTTTTCGCCGGAGGCATGACACATGTTGCGTGAATACGTAAACAGGAGCAAAATGATGTATAAATTAAAAAAAAGAATTTGAGCTTGTTTCAGACAGGTCGCGAAGTTCAGGGAGGCGCTTATGCCCGTTCATTAAAATCCATCGTCGCTCTCTTTTTTCTTCTCTTCGTCCTTCTTCTTGATGGTGGCCGTGCCGTCGCTGAAACTATAGGGCACATCGTTGCCAAAATATTCGCGGCGGAACCGGTTGATGAACGACAACGTTTCGTCGTCGCTGCCCGGAATGAAGGCCACTTCGCCAATCTTGGCTTTGCCCGCATTTGATTTCTTGGAGATGATGGAATTGAATTCGGAGTTCGACGAGTGCACCAGCAAGCGGTTGTCTTCAAAACCAAAGAAATACCATGCCTCGGGCGACGCTTTGAAGAACACGTTGAACACCGGCGAACCGTCTTCATTCTTTTTCACTTCCATGAAACCTTCAAACGCTCCGTTAATATCGTTGCGGCCCACGTTCGACATGCCCAGCGGTCCTTCGCTGTAGAACGCTTTGTGTTTGGGCGACCACTTCAGGTTCACGTTCGAGAACACCATGGGCTTGGCCAGTGGCGCAAGTGTGCTCAATGATACATAGCCTTGCAAACTACGCTGTTCAAAATCTTTCACGGCTTTTTCGCCCAGGAAGTCCGCAATCTTATAGAGCAACTCGGTCTGGTCGCCAAGGCCCTCGTCGGCGCCTTCGTTTTTAATGACGTCCTGAATCTGTTTGCCCATGAGGTCGAATGCCGGCACAGGCACGTTGGAGTCGATCATCACAAAAGAGTTCATCTTGATCTCGTTTGTTTCCATGTTGCCCTGGCCCAGCGCCGAAGCCGTCACGTTAAAATCTTTGCTGCCTTTGAAGAGGTTAATGGCGCCTTCGAAGCGCACCTGCATGTTCGCGTCTTTGTAGGCAAATACTTTTCCCGACAGTTTGTTGCCAGCGGCTTTCTCCAAATCCTCGATCTTGAATTCGAGCGACGCCGTGTCGTAGTAGAGCCTGCCGCTCGGGAGGAAAAAGTCTTCGTCGTCGTCCGATTTTTTGTCGGTCATGAAGGTAATGTACAAGTCGTTGTCCGCGCCCACGTGCAGGCCGGCATTTACGCGCTTGCTTTCTTCGGTGATGGCGTTGTCGAAGTCGATGGCCACCGTGGTTTCATCACCCGTTTGGGAATATTGAATCCAGGTGTTGGCGCCTTTAATCTTTTTGATGTCGAGTTTCACAAAGCCCGACAGTTGCAACGCCGGTCGCGTGGCATACATGATCATGTCGCCTTTGTAGAACATGCCCGCACCCAATACCAGGTTTTCTTTGTCAGACACGGCACCCGTAGCCACGGTTTGCATGCTGGCGGCCGACGACTTGCGTCGCGACGAGCGTTTGGTTTGTTCCACCTCCGTGATGGGCTCAAGGTGGAAGTTGGTCATCTTGATGGCAAAGGTGTCCTGCAACAGGTTCACATATTGATAGGTGGCATAGCCGGCAAATTCTTTCCGCGACACGATGTCCACAACGCCTTCGGTGAGGCGGTGATAGCCGTTGAGGGTGTCGAGCACGATGGTGGTGTTTTTCAGCGTTCCGATCTTGGCGTTTTCAAGGATCAACACTTCGTTGTTTTCGGGTGTGATCTTGGCATCGGCCACAATGATATAGGGAATGCCGCTCACCTTCAGCTCCTGTGTCTTCAGGTTATATTCGGCGCTTTCGGCAAGGAAGTTCAGCGAGTCGAGGTCTTTGCGGGTCGTGTAGAAGTAGGAGTTCTCCAGCGGCACAGCCGGATCTTTGCTCATGGTGATTTTTTGTGCGTTCAGATCCCAGCGCATTTTCGGGATAGAGGTTTTGAACTGCGCGAACGGGAACGCGATGGCGGCCACCCCTTCCACTTCGGGGCTCACGTCGGCGTAGTTTTGTTCGAGGTTAAATTTCAGGCGGATGTCGTTACCCTGCAACAAAGGCTTTTCGGGATCGTCCGATTTTACTTTGAAGCGTGCGTGGCGTGCACCAAAATCTTTTGCCGTGAAGTTCATGGCGCGCGATATGAGTTCCGTGCCCCGCGTCTCCAGCTTTCCGGCACCGGCCACACCTTCCTTCGATATGGTCACAGTGCCTTGCATCTGCGCCGTGGAGTCGTAGAAGCTGAAGGGCGCTTTCATGTTTTTGAATTTCATCTGGTCGCTTTTCGGATACCACTTCATCTGGTAGTCGGTGAGCGATGCGTTGGGGAAGTCTATGCCGCCAAATTGTTTTTCCTTGATCACGGCATGCATACCGCGGGCCAGCACCGAGTCGGGATAGAACACAATGTCGTTCGACGTGGCCGATGCAGCCAGGTAGTCTACGTGCCCCGTGCCCCGCAATCCGCGGTTGTTCATGGTGAGTGAGCCGTGCATTTTTCCTTCGCCCTGATAAAGCTGGTAGCCGGTCTTCGGAATGATGTGATCAAACCCCAACGACTTGTCGGGTTGCGTATGCAGTTTCTCTTTAAAGCTTGGGAACATGCCGCTCACAAACGTACCGTCGAAGTTGATAGACGCCGGGTCGGCGTTGTTCAAGCTGTCGAGTTTGAAAGGTGGCACCACAAAAAACATGGACCGGTCGTAGGCGCCGCCCAACACTTCTTCGCGATCAAAATAAATTACACCACCTGCTGCAGCGTCGAGTCGCGGGTAGTGCGACAGTTTTCGTTTACCCGATTTATTGTTGGCTTTACTGATGAACAGCGTGCCCGACGATTTCTGAGAGGTGTCTAACCCGCCGGCCGCGGCCGCCGTGGAGTCGGTGCCCACCATGGAGTTGTTGATCTTTCGCCTGATGCTTTGCCCCTTGGCGTTGGTTTCGGTCACATAAAAATTGATGGAGTCGATGTGCGTGAGGCTGATGTAGAAGCTGTCGTATTTCAGCATGAAGCCTTTCCCGCTGATCTCGAAGTTTCCGGCGTTGATCGTACCGTCGAACTTGATGTCGCGATTTTGCAACAGGGTGATCACACTGCTGTCCGGATCGATGCGCACGTTCAGCGAGTCGCTCACTTTGAATTCCTCCACGCCGCGCACCACCATATACTTCTTGTTGAAGTTCAATGAAGCGTTGGGGAAGCTGTCGATCACGGAGTGGATCTTCAGGTTGTCATAGTCCATCTCGCCGCGGTAAGCTTTATAGAGGAGGATGGCTTTTTCCTTCACGTGCACCACGTCGGTTTTGGGCGAGTAGGTGATCAATCCTTTTTCGCTGAGAAATTCGATGGCCGCTTTCACGTCGCTCATTTTCTTTCCCGAGAAGCTGGCGAGGTCGCCCGAATAAAAATCGCGCACCTTGTTTTTCATACAATAGTTTGCCACCAGTGCCAGCGGGTGAAACGTGAAACCCTGCCCTTTCAGCAAGCGAAAATCTTCGGGATCATAAAAGTCGACCGACTCAATCACCATGGGCACGGTGTTGCTTCCGCCGTCGATGAGAATGTCGAGGCTGTCGGTATACATATCCCAACGGATCACGTCGGCGGCAAAGTCTATGCTGAAGAACGAGGCCGAATAGGGTGTGTGCTTCATGCCGCTCTTGTCTTTGCGGAGGGTGAGGCGCTGCACACTGTCCTTGCCAAAAGCATACTTCATGCGCACCATCGAGTGCGTGAGCGAGTCGCCCTGCATCGGGATATTGACGTTCGATTTTTGGGCGATGATGGTGGAGTCGGTGAATGCAAAGTCGGGCGAGCGCGCAATGAACTTCAGCTCACCGTTGTGCGACACCTCGATGGTGGACGGATCGCCGGTGACCGATGCGCTTGAAATTTTGCGGCCGGTCAACGAAAAGCCTCCTCTGTATTTCACGTTCTCGTCGCCAATGCCTTTGATGGCGAGGTTGTTTTGAAACGACCGGAACCGTGGGTAGGTAGACGGCACCGAATCTTTGCGGGCCTGCGACTTGAACTCGAACGTGCCGGGAATATAGCCGGGTGTCTTGCCGAGGTAGTTCAGCTTCACCAGGTCGGATTTAAATTCCGGTTTGTTCACATTAAAGTTGTAGGCGGTGAGGTTGCACGACACGCTGTCGGCATTCAGGTGGGCCGGCGACCAATCGAATGAACCTTCGTCGCCCACAAACACGGCGGTTCGCAGCGACAACATGCCTTTGGTGTTTTTGAGGAATACGGAATCGTATTTCGTTACAAAATTCAGCGTCACGCGGTTGAAGCGAATCACGGCGCCTTCCACGATGGGTTGGGGTGGCGGACTCATCCACAGTGGCGGTGCTTCGGCATAGGCTGTGTCGGCCGGCGCGTCGGGATCGGAAGAAGGCGAAACCAGCGGATCGTTGTAGGGTGTATCGTTCGATGAGCCGGTGCTGGTGGTGTCGTTCAGATCGATGACGGGCGCGGGCGTTATGTAGTCGAAGGCATAGTCGTCGTCGCGGGCATAGAGGCGAAACGATTTTTCGTAGTGCAGGGCGTGGTGCTGAAAGAACGTGTTGCTCAATTGCAGGAAGTTGGCGGCTTTTGCCACCGGTTCATTCTCGATGACCTGCCCGGCCACTTTCAGGAAGCCGTCGATGCGCGAGGCATCCGCTTTCTCAACCGCCACCGCGTTGGCAATAGCGCCGAAGTAGTTCACCATGTGCGGGCGCAGGGCATACTTCTTTTTTTTCATGCGGCGCACCTGCTTCTGAATGGTGTTTTGCTGGTCGGGACCCAGGCTGTTCCAGGCCGCTCCAAAGCTGCCGCCGATCACGGAGGCATCCACATTGCGGGTGTTTTCCAGCACAATGCGCACACTGTCGGGAAAGCTGAGGGGAATAGAAGTGTCTGGTTTCTTTTGGGCCACCGCAAAGGCTGCTGGCAAAAGAAAAGCGATTAAAAAATATGTTCTGATTTGCTTCACAGAAAATCTAAACCCTGAAATTCGGAAATAATGTGATAATAAACTAAGGACCATCCTGCTCCAAAACGACGATGTAAGAAAAAACGTGTAAAGGCTCGCTAAAAAGGGTTTGAAACAGGTTTTTTGGAGGTCAGGAGGCCGAATGGGTGAAGCTGTTGCGAAAGAAATCGTCCACATATTTCTTGTAGTTCACCCCGATGGGCAGGGCGACCTGGTCCACAAAAACATCTTCGGCATTATAGGCCGTGATCTTCTCGATGTTCACGATGAAGGAGCGGTGGATGCGCACAAAGCCGGGTCCCAAAAGCTTCTCCATTTCGGCGGTGCTCATCTTGGTCACCACCTTGCCGCGGGTGGTGTGGAGATACACATATTCGCGCATGCTTTCCACAAAAAGGATGTCGTTGAACATCACCTTGGTCATGGTCTTCTTCACGTTGAAAAACGCAAAGCTCTTGTCGGCCGACGAGTGGGTCTTGCTGTTAAATTGTTGCACCGTGGCAGGGTCGGGCCGGGTGGCAATGCGGTTCACGGCTTTCAGAAAGCGGTCGAACGAAAAGGGTTTCATCAGATAGTCGCGCACGTCAAGCTCGAAGGCTTCGATGGCATATTGCGAGTAGGCCGACGTGATGATGACCTGCGGTGGGTCTTTGATGATTTTGAGAAACTCAAGCCCCGTGAGCGTAGGAATCTGGATGTCGAGGAAGATGAGGTCTACTTCATTTTTCTTCAGGTAGTCGAGGGCCGACACGGCGTCGTCGAACACGGCGGCCAGTTTGATCCACTCGGTTTTTTGCAGAAAAGATTTCAGCACCTCCTGGGCGGGCTTTTCATCTTCAATCACAATGCAGGTGATGTCAGGCATAGGCTACGGATTGCAAAGACGGAATGGACAACGAAACAACATACTGGTCCTGCGAATCGTCTACTTCCAGGCTATACGTTTTTCCATAGAGCAGCTCCAGTTGGCGGCGGATGTTGGAGATGCCGTGGCCGCGTTTGTGGCCGTTGCGATGAAACGTCGGTTCTTCCTTGTCGTTGGCGATGCGCAGACGCAATGTATCACCTTCTCCGCGAATGACAATGTCGATGGCAATCTGGCCGCGTTTATGACTGAGCGTGTGTTTGAAACTGTTTTCCACAAAGGGAAGAAAAATGAGCGGCGACAGCATCATGTGCGGGTTGATGTCTTCCACCACCAGCTTCACGTGCAGGCGGGCGCCGTGCCGGAGTTCTTCGAGCGCAATGAAGTCGCGCACCACTTTGATTTCGTGCTGGATGGGGATGAGCGGCTTCTGGCATTCGTCGAGCATGAAGCGAAGGAGGTTAGACAAATGCAGTACCACCTGCTGGGCCTTGCCCGAGTCCTGGATGGTTTCCGAATACAGGGTGTTCAGGGTATTGAACAGGAAGTGCGGGTGCATCTGTGCCTTGAGAAATCCCAGCTCGGCGGTTTTCTTTTCTTCGACAAGCGCTTCATTTTTTTGCTGAAGCTCAGTCTTGTTTTTGATGAGCTTGATGGCAATGGCCATGCTGATGACCACCATGGACTGAAGAATTTCAGAGAGGACGCGACGAAAATCCCACACGTCGAAGTCGAGCACCTGGTTGGGGTCGAGCAATGGACCGAGAATGTAGTAGCGATAGAATCGCACGCCTACCCCAAGATAGATCATCATGCCGATGATCCAGAGAAACAATTGCCCCTTGTCGCGCTCGCGCGAATATTTTGGAATGAGGTAGTAGATAAAGAAGTAGGCGGCCAGCGCGATGAGGGGGATGCGGAACAGGATTTTGTTCACCTCCACCGCGTTGATTTCGGTGTTCACAGAAACGATGAGCAGGTAGTTGGCAATGTCGGTGACCCAAAACAACACGTGTCGTGCAATCCGGACGGCCGGACGATTGCTGTAGATCAGGGTGGTGAAAAGGCTCATGAATGAATCGACGAAAGAAGTTTCAAAATACGAAAGAAAAAACATCATCCTTCCGGCGCGCCACCGGATATGGCGCTGCGCCGCACCAATTGGAACTTGCCATGGCCCAATCGGGGTCATCCGCCAAAACCCCCTATTGATGCCCCGGGCGTCTCTGTCTGTAGCCCGTCCCCCGTTTGCGTTATAAAACTTGCGTACTTCAGGGTATCAGTTTCACCCCTAAACTACTCTGCTATGCGCGATATGTTACAAGAACTTCCCGCCGCCTCCGGCAAAATGGTGGTGCAAGCGGGCCGCAAGATCTACTTCATCGACATCGACACGATCAGCTATGTGGAAGCCTGCAACTATTATATCCTCATTCACACCGGCGACAAAACCTTTGTGGTGCGCGAGGCCCTCAAAGATCTGGAGAAAAAACTTTGTCCCCGCACGTTCATCCGCGTGCATCGTTCCATCATTCTCAACATCAACATTTTTAAGTGCATCGAAAAAGCGAAGAACACGCTGATGGTGCGCACCACCATTGGCAAGGATTTTAAAGTGAGCCGATACCGCAACCGCTCCCTGCGCACCAAAATTCTGACGCACTATACCGAACCACTTTCGGCCGTGGCCTGAGCATTCACTCCCTCCCCTGCTGAATTTTCAAAATCGCACGATGCTCATACCATCGTGCGATTTTTAGGTTTGCCCGATCGTTAATCACTCCCCTCAACACACCTCATTCAACCTCCACGCCAACGCCGCCTACAATACTCCAGCCTGACGTCTGCTGCACATAGACAATCATTTCTCCATTTTCCTTTGGCAAGTCGGCGGGCCAGGCCAGTGTGTACGTGCCGTTTTGCATGGGTTTGAGAATTTTCTCCATGGCACGCACCACGTGATAGTGTTTCAAGGTGCGGTCCTTGTTCTCGCCGCGCAACACACGATGCTCCACATATTTTTCGACGATGGCCACATTCAACACCACGCGCTTCGGCTCTTTGCTCAGCGTGTAGGTCAGCTTCACCGAATCTTTTTGCAGCGCGGCATGGGCTTCAAGGGCATAGGTGGCCGGTGTTCGCAACGCCGAGTCCACGGCCATGCGAAACGAAACTGGATTGGAACCTACAAATTCGTGTTTGCCATTCACCACGGCTTCAGGTGTGTACAGCCCTTGCACGTTCAGGAGCTTGCTGTATTTTTTTTGCCGTTCCGTAAACGCTTCCTGACTATAGGGATCTACCCATCCAAGGTGATTCCAGTAGGTGACGTGATAGGCCAGGGCCAGCACGTGTTTTCCTTCTTTCTGCATAATATCTGTCAACTCCTTCAGCATCTCGTCGGCCAGCGGGCAACTGGAACAGCCCTCGGCCGTGAAAAGCTCGACCACGGCCACGGGTGGGGCGGGTTTTGTTGGAACATACCCTTCGGAGAGGGCCAGGAATAAAATCGACAACGCGTAGTGCATAGTTTGATCGGTTAGTCATTTCAAAAAAAACAAAATCATGAACCCCGGCAGGTTCATCCCAAACCTGCGGGGTTCATGTTAATCAGGCGTTTCGTTTGCGCGACATCCTTATTGAAAGATGGAGGTCTTTGTATACAAATCGGGTATCGGGTTTGGTGTGCTGGTGTTGGCGTTGATTTCGTTTTGTGAATAGAGGAACCTTTGCGGAATTCGGTCGCCGGAATTTGGCGGCACACCCACCGCATTGTTGGTTCTGCGTATTTCGTTAAACACTTCAATCTGTCCATAGAGTGACACATACTTTTCTTCCAGTATTTCGCGAAGCAACGCATCCAGGTCCCCTTTGCCATCAGCGTTTTCCAAACCACCCGACGTAAAATCGCCGGCTACAAAATCAGTGTAAGTGCCGGTGGGATATTCGGCGCGCAACAACGCGCGATGTTCATTCAGCACGGCAAGGCCTGCCGCCACACCGTTGAGTCGTGCCGCGCACTCGGCCGCAATGAGTTTGTTTTCGAACGCGCTCATGAGCGGAAAGCTGGCGGCCGTTCCAAAATAGGAAGGTACCTCGTCCGACACGTTGATGTCGTAATCACCGTCGGCCGATTTGCTGTAGAACAGTTTGAAGCGCGTGGTCTCGTTGGTCTTGGTGTTGTTGCGGCTGGTGGCCACCGCGGGGTCGAGCATCAGCGCGAGAAAGGCGTTCTTGGCTGTGAGGTAACCCGACCGCTGGCGTTCGTGAAAATCGAAGTAGATGTTACGGTCCTGGTCGTTGGTGGTGCCGTGTGGCGCCATCAGGTTCGACGCCAGATCGTTCACGCCGGCATTGGCCGACTCCAACGCTTTCGCATAGTTTTTCTGATAGAGATAATATCGTGCCTTCAGGGAGTTCGCCACCTTAATCCACTTCGCAGGAACACCACTGAGCACCACGCCCGGCGCGCCGCCCCCACTAAGAAACTCGCCGTTCAGGTCGCCGACGCCCGAAGAAAGATTGCCAATGGCATCGTCGAGCAACGCGATGAGTTTGGTGAATACCTCCGCCTGTGCATCATACTTCGGATTTGGAAACGACTCATGTTTTATCGCTTCCACATAGGGCACATCTCCCCACACGCCGGCCGCGGTGCCAATCACATGGGCCTCCACAATTTGCCCTACGCCCAGGGAGAGTTTGTTGTTGATGGCCGTGGCTTTCTCCTGCACGATGCGCGCTTGTTTGAAGGTGAACGTATACACATTTCCCCACGGGCTGTCGTAGTCGCCGGCCGTGGTGAGGTAGTTGTAAAGGTTTATGTATTGGCGATCGGAACCTGTGAAGTAGCCGGTCCACAAGCCGGCGGTGCGGGCCATTTCGCCTTCGAGGGTGCTGAGGTATTCCACCTCCATACCCGTCATCACCAGCGACAAGTCGGCATCTACCGGGCGCGTGGGATCTTTTTCGTCCACACCTTCCACAAAGGTTTCACACGCATTCAACGCCAGCGCGCACAGCAGGATCAGAAATATTTTTAAGGTCTTCATATGCATGGTCGTTAGTCTGAATCAATAATTAATTTTTACAGAGAACACATACGACTTCGTGGCCGGGTTGTTAAAGTAGTCCAGCCCGCGGCCGTTGGTGGGGCCCGTCAGGTTTGTTTCGGGATCGTTGCCCTGGAAGGGCGTCCATAAGAAAAGGTTTCGGCCTGTCACGGAGAATTCCACCGAGCTGAGTTTTGTGGCCTTGCGAAAATTGTCGGAGTTCAACGAATAGCCTAATGTGATTTCACGCAGGCGCGTCCATTGCGCGCTTTCAATAAACTGTGATCCCACGGGGCCAAATCCGCTGCCGAGTCCCGTATACCACGCTTCATCCAACACCACCGGCCCGCCGCCAAAGTCTTTCACTTCGCCACGAATGGTGTAGCTGCCGTCGGCATTGGGTGCATAGGCCACACCAAAATCAGACGCGCGTCCATAGCCCGCCACGGTGGTGCCGCTGTAGGTGAAGAGCGTGGAAGCCTGCGCGGCCGTGAGCGTCACCTCATGATCGGTGTCGGCGTGTGTGCCAAAATTCACCATGGCGCCGCGTGTGCCTCCCCAGATTTGTCCGCCATGCGAATGTTCGAAGAGTACGTTCAACGTGAAGCCTTTAAAGCTGAACATGCTGCCCAGACCACCACGCCAATCGGGATTGGGATTGCCAATCACGTTTTCGGTATTGTTGGCCTGCGGAAATCCATGTTCGTCGAGCACCAATTCCCCGGCGGCGTTGCGTTGAAAGTCCACGCCCCAGAGCACACCCACAGGCTGCCCTTCCACGGCACGCGACGATGTGCCGGTAAATCCCTGCAACAACAGTGATGACGTGCCCGAAAGACTTTTCACGTTGTTCCGGATGCGCGACCAGTTGGCATACACATTCCAGCGGAAGCCACCCACCTGCACCACGTCACCACTCAACTCAAGCTCGATGCCTTTGTTCTCCAGCGTGGCCACATTGTCGGTCTTGTTGGTGAAGCCGGTCGACGGTGCCAGGGCCACGGGCAGCAGCACATCTTTCACGGTGTTTGTAAAGTACGTGGCACCCAACGTTACGCGATCGCGCAGAAAACGAAAGTCTCCGCCAAACTCCACTTCAGTTTTCACTTCCGGTTTCAACAGCGAGTTTCCCAGTGTGAAGCTTTGTTCGTAGCCACCGCCATAGGCCGAGGCGTCTACCGTGGTGCTGAAGCTTTCGAGGTAGATGGTGGGGTTGAAATAGGTGGCGGTGTTATACGGCAGCGGTTGTGTGGCCACTTTGCCATAGCCCACACGCAGTTTGCCAAAGCTGAGGAAGTTGCTTTGAATGCCCAGCGTTTTGGTGAACTGCCACGCGACATCGCTCGACGGGTAGAAGTAGGTTGGACTTTGCCCGCGGCCATAGGTGGACGCGCTTTCCGAACGGCCCGTCACGTTAATGAACAGTTGATCGCGCCATCCCAGGTTTGCCGTGGCGTATAGGGCACCCGTACGAACCTGCGTGAATGTGTTGAACGGCACGCGGTTTGAACTGGTGGCGTTGTTGACGTTCACGGGCACATCGCTGGTGATGATGAACGACTGCGTGAGCGCCCCCACGTTGTCGGCCGAACGCTGGTTCAGGTTCATGCCCACCAGCGCGCCGAAGTTGAAGGCGTCGGATAGTTTCCATTCGCCGCGGGCAAACAGGTCGCCGTTGAATTGTGTTTCGCGTGGTGTTTGCAGTTGGATGGAGCCGGCGCTATTGGTGCTAGCAGAGTTCACCGGGAAGAATGCCTGCATGCGGTCGGAGTAGTGATCCACGCCAACGCGAGCCGTGAGGGTGAGCCAGTCGGTGGGCATCACGTCCATTTGCACACTGGCCAGGAAACGGTCCACGGCCGACTTGTCGCGGTTGTTGTTCATGACCCACACGGGGTTGTCGTAGCTCGGGTCGCTGCGACGGCCAATCTGGTTGCGATAGCTGCGCTGGCGACTGGCAAACGCGAGGCCCGTAGCATCGTAGTATGTGCCCTGATAGTAGGCATTGTTAAAGTCGGGTGCCGAACGCACGCCGCCCAGTAGCAGGCCATTCAGATTGGAACCTTGCTGGATGCGGTTGGAAGTGATGTGCGAGTAGTTAAAATTCGAACTCAGCTTGATGATGTCGCGAAACATTTTTTCGGCGCTGAACTTGAACGATGTCCGATGATAGTCGCTGTTGGCTTTCACGATGCCCTTCTGATTCATGTCGCCGATGCTGATGTAGAAGTTACCGCTCTTGTCGCCACCGCTCAGCGAGATGTTGTGATCCCAGAAATGGCCTTTGCCAAAAATGGCGTCGTACTGATCGTAGGTGTCTTTCGAATTTTTTCCACCGTGCACGTTGGTTTCGTCAAATCCGCTTTCGGCAACCGGATAGAATTTTGTGCCGTCGGGCGTTTGAAAATAGCCGATGTAGCCCAGCGAACTTTCGGTGAGCACATCGTCGGCTCCGCCCTTGCGGGTCGATATCTTGTCGCCAAACGAATAGGGGTTTCCGGAGCCTTCGTCGGGGTCGGTCACGTTCGTGTAATAATAGCCCGAGATGCCTTGTCCCCACGTCCGTTGCATCGGGTGCTTGCGCAGAATCTCGTCGGTTGAATAGGAGCCGCTATAGCCCACGTTGATTTTTCCTTTCTCGCTCGAGCCCCGTTTGGTGGTGATCATGATCACGCCGTTGGCCGCACGCGAACCCCACAGCGCACTGGCACTGGCGCCTTTCAACACTTCCACCGATTCCACATCGTTGGGGTTGATGTCGTTGAGACGCGATTGCTGCACCACACCTCCCGTGTCGTTGTTTCCCGGTGCCATCGACATGGTGGTGTTATAGACCGGCACACCGTCTACCACAATGAGCGGCTGCACACTGCTGGTGATGGAACTCTGCCCGCGGATCTGAATGTAGGAGCCCGCACCAGGGTCGCCCGTAGAACGGTTCACATACACGCCAGCCGCTTTGCCCGACAGGCCGTTGATGAGCGTGGCTTCGCCCGAATTTTTCACGGCGCTGCCCGTCACTTTCGACGTGGCAGAGCCGAGGCGATCTTTGCTCACTTCCAGGCCCAGGGCCGTCACCACCACTTCGGTGAGCTGGGTAACATCAGGCGACATGCGCACATCCACAACGGTTCGGCTACCCACTTCCACCTCCTGCGTTTGCAGGCCGATGAAGGTGAAGGAGAGCACACCGCCTTCGTCGGGCACTACAACAGAATAGGCGCCGTCAACATCAGTGGAGCTTCCGGCCGATGTTCCTTTCAAAATAACGTTAACACCGGGCAACGCCGATCCGTCGTCGGCAGACGTGACATGACCGGTGACCGTGTGTTGCTGCGACCAGGCCGTGCAGACGGCGGCGGCCAGGACATACAGGGTGAGTAAAACTTTTTTCATAGGCTGATTTTTTAGATTTATCAAAGTTCACCCCGTCTGACACGGGAAGAAATCACCCAAAAATCACCTCGATGGGGGAGCCTGCACGTTAGGCCCAGCCTCATCCGGCACACAACGCGGTAGTCGCTTAACCTTTGCCGTGAAAAAACAGGCGTGTTTTTTCCGCCGCGCGCTTTGCATACCGTTGCAACATCCGGTCTGTCTTCAAAAAATCAAAAAAAACTTTGCTATCTGTGCCATTGAGCGCGGCAAAGGGCAGACGGCGTTCGGCTGACATCATGAACATGACCATTCACTGCATTTCGGTCCTGGCGATTAGCTTCCGGCTCGGGGGAATTCGTTCTTCGTAGCAGAGATGAAAACAAACTGACCCATGTTACGAAAGAGAATTACACTGATTGACCAAGACGAGAATTTTTGTACGGTGGTTTCTTCCCTGATCAGAGTCTCCGGCAAATATCAGCTGGTGAGTTCGTATAACGATTGCCGCGAAGCCCTTCGAAAAATCAAGGACGATTTTACCGAGATCGTTATTATGGACATCGACTTTGCTGAAATGAAGGGCACGGACTTTATTATGAAGATCCGCGAAAAAATTCCCGGGCTCGAAATCCTCATCACCACCAACTATGAAGACGAAGAAATTGTCTTCTCCACGCTGAGCCACGGCGCCTCGGGCTATTTGCTGAAACGCAACTGCATCGAGCATCTGTTGGAGGCACTCAACACCCTCACCTCCGGCGGTTCGCCTCTGGACCCCATTGTGGCACGACAGCTGGTGCGCTCCATGCACATCAGCGAAATATCGCCTTTGTCTACCCGCGAGTCGATGGTGCTGAAGTTGCTTATTCAGGGAAAAACGTATTCCACCATTGCAACGGAACTTTACATTTCCGGCGAAACGGTGAAGTCGCACCTGAAGAACATCTACAAGAAACTGAATGTGAATTCAAAAGCGGAGGCGGTGAAGAAAGCCATCACCGACCAGTTGGTGACCGGCCACATGGGCTACTTCATGAGTCACTGAAGGTCACGAAAAAGCGCACGCTAAAAAAAACGCAGCGGTGCAGGGAAATGCAAAGGCCGTGTGTGTTCCCTTTGCTTCTCGCGCACCGCTGCGGTTTATTTTTTTTGCTTAAAGATTATTCTTCTTCAGTTCCTTCACGGCAAAGTCAACCGCGCGGGCCGTCAGGGCCATGTAGGTGAGCGAAGGGTTTTGCGTGCTGGTAGACGTCATGCAGGCGCCGTCGGTGACGAACACGTTTTTGCAGGCGTGTAGTTGATTCCATTTGTTCAGCAACGACGTTTTCGGATCATGGCCCATGCGCACGCCGCCCATTTCGTGGATGTCGAGTCCCGGTGCCTGCTTCGAGTCGCGGGTGCGGATGTTGGTGAAGCCTGCTTTGGTGAACATGTCGGTGAGTTGTTCCAGGTAGTCTTTCACCATCTTGTCATCGTTGTCGTCGTAGTCGATGTTCATCTTCAGCAGCGGCATGTCCCACGCATCTTTCTGGTCTTTGCTGAGCGACACCGTGTTGGTTTCTTTGGGAATGGTTTCGCCCATCATGTGCGAGCCCACACCCCAGTTGCCCAGCGACGGGTGAAGCAAGTTGCTCTTCAGGTCTTTGCCCACACCATCCCACGATTGCTCTATGCGCCGGAAGCCGCTGAAGCCTGCCGCATAGCCGCGAAGGAAATCGGTTTCCTGTTTCTCCACATTTCTGAAGCGTGGTATGTAGCAGCCGTTGGGGCGATTGCCATATTTTGTGAAATTCTCAAATCCTTCATACTCACCCGACACTCCCGCGCGATAGTTGTGGAAGGCCACGTATTTTCCCATCAGGCCATTGTCGTTGCCCAGACCGTTGGGGAAACGCGACGACGTGGAGTTTAGCAACAGCAGGTTGGTGTTCAGCGCCGCAGCATTCACGAAGATGACAGGAGCAAAAAATTCAGTCGCGGCTTTTGTCTTGGCATCGATCACCCGCACACCGGTGGCCTTGCCTTTCTTCTCGTCGTAGATGATGGAATGCACCACCGAGTCGGGACGCAGCGTGAGGTTGCCCGTGCGCAATGCCCACGGTATGGTAGACGAGTTGCTGCTGAAGTATCCGCCAAAGGGACATCCGCGTTGACACAGGTCGCGGTGCTGGCATGTGGCCCGGCCCTGCTCAGTATGAATGGGGTTGGCTTTGGTGATGTGTGCCGCGCGACCGATGATGATGTGACGGTCGTTGTATTGTGCGGCTACTTTTTCTTTGAAATGTTTTTCAACACAGGTCATTTCCATCGGCGGCAGAAATTCGCCATCGGGCAATTCTTTGAGGCCGTCGGCATTGCCGGAGATGCCCGCAAATTTTTCTACGTAGCTATACCACGGGGCGAGGTCGGCATAGCGGATGGGCCAGTCCACGGCAAAGCCATCGCGCGCGGGGCCTGTGAAATCGTAGTCGCTCCAGCGTTGCGTCTGGCGCGCCCACAACAGCGACTTGCCGCCTACCTGATAGCCGCGAATCCAGTCGAACGGTTTGTCTTGCACGTAGGGATGTTCATTGTCTTTCACAAAGAAGTGTTGGGCATCTTCGTGAAACGCATAACACTTGCTGGCAATGGGATTGGCCTTGCGCACATCTTCGGTAAGTTGCCCGCGGTGTTCAAACTCGTAGGGCTGCATGCTGGTGGTGGGGTAGTCGATGTTGTGTTTCACATCGCGGCCGCGTTCCAGCACCAGTGTCTTCAATCCTTTTTCGGTGAATTCTTTTGCTGCCCAGCCGCCGCTGATGCCCGACCCGATCACAATGGCATCGAAGGTATTTTCCTTGGTGCCGTCAATATTCATGAAGCTCATCCGATTACAGTTTGTATATCATTCTTGTCTTTAATTTCCACACAGCCGTTGAACCGGCCGGGAATCATGGTGTGCACCAGCACCTCGGTCATGATGTATTTGGATTCGAGAAAACCCTGCACTGTGCGTTCCTTCGCGATGGCGTAGAACTTTGTCAGGTCGGTTTGTGATGCGTTTTCGCCAGCGTTCTTCGTACTTTCTTCAATGCCTTTCAAAAAACCTTCGCGTTCTTCGGGTGTGGCGTCGACAAACGACTTGCCTATTTTTTTGCGGGCTTCTTCGTCGAACTGGGCGAGGCCTGTCACAAAACTTTTTTGTGCATCGGCGTCGTAACAGTCGTCTACCATGCGGAGAACAAAGTTGGGAACTTCAAGCGCCTTGGCGCCGGGGATGTCGGTGGCGGGAATGATCGCTTCCGATACTTCGGCCAGCAAGGCTTCCTGGTCGCCATTGATCACCAGGTTCTTCAAGGCGATGGTGGGTTGTTTCGGTGGCCGCGCACACGCGGGCAACAGCAACACGCCGCCGGTGATGAGGCCCAGTTGTTTGAGGGCAACTCGTCTGTTAATCAGCATATAGGTTCGGGATGTTTTTGATCGTTCATTTGGTCCAAGCCCTTCACCTCAAACATTTGTATTCCGCAAAGGGGCTTAAAGGTAATAAACTTCGGAATTACGGAGATCGCCGAACCGTTTTTTTATGGTGCGCTTCAGGGGAATTTGCATGCCGCCAGTGTGTCCAGCCAATCGTAGATGTCGGCCTTGAGTTGTTTGATTCGCTCCTGGTGTTCAGTGCTTACGATCAGGTTTGTCATTTCACAGAGATCTTCCTGCAAATCATAAAATTCGTTGGTGCCCCAAGCCGTGATAGCGTATCAGGTTCTCTTCTGCGCACGCCTGTTTTTTGAAACGTGGTTCACAAAAGGTTGAGCGACGCTATCGGTCGTTGGTCGTCATCAAACTGCGCTGCATGGCATATACCCGTCGTTGGGTTTGGCGTCGCAGCCAAAATGAAGCCACTGCAATTCTTTTGCAGTGACAGCCCGCACATTTGTAGTCGCCGACGCGATGCATTTTCTCACCGGCGAAAAAAATCGTAACCCCGATCGGCTGATCGTTCATTATGAAAGCAAAAATCCTGAACCCCCTGGCGCGCTTCCACCACAGACGTGTCGTTTTCGGCGCACTTGTGCTTGGCGCGATCCTGCTTCATGCCTGCGGCGGCAACCGCGACGAGACGCCACCTGCCCTTTCCCCCACCATTACCACACTCGATCCGAACACCGGGCTTGGCGGAACCGAAGTGAAGATCGGCGGCAGCGGCTTTGGCTCCAACATCACTAACATCGCCGTGATGTTCAATGGAAAAAACGCCACCGTGAAAAGCGTTAGCGAAACGCTTATTGTAGCCGTTGTGCCAGACGGCGCCGGTGAAGGAAACGTGACCGTGTCCGTGCATGGCACAACCACTACTGGTCCCGTGTTTCACTATCGCGATCGTCTTGCCATCGCATCGGCAAAACCGTTGCAGGGCGCAACGGGCACTATGGTTACGCTGGTGGGCAAGGGCTTCAGCGACAAGTCATCCGAAAATCTGGTGTTCTTCAATAATAAAAATGCCGTCGTGAAAAGCGTGAAGAAAGACACGCTCATCGCAGAGGTTCCCTTCCAAGCCGGCGACGGTCCCATCAGCGTAAAGGTAGGCGCACAACTGGTGTCAGGTCCTCCGTTTGATTTCATCGATCCCACGGGTCTCACCATCACCGACGTGACGCCGCTCACCGGCGTGCCGGGCCAGGACGTTGTCATTACCGGCACCGAATTCAGTGCCATAGCTTCCGAAAATATCGTGAAGTTCAACGGCACGCTGGCCGTGGTGAAAGCCGCTTCGGCAACCGGGCTCATTGTCATTGTGCCGGCTTCGGCCACGTCGGGGTCCATCACCATCGAGGTGGGCAGTCAGAAAATAACCGGACCCGTTTTCAACATTCCCGTCATCACCAGCCTGAGTGCCACCAGCGGTTCGCCGGGTTCTTTGCTGTACCTCTATGGTTCGGGCTTCAGCCCGGCGACAGGCGACAACAGCGTTTTCTTCAACGGGGTGCTGGCCACCGTCATCACAGCATCGACCACGGTGTTGCAGGTGATTGTTCCTTTGAATGCCAGCACGGGCGCCGTGACTTTGCGCATCGGCAATGTGGTGGTGAATGGGCCAGTGTTCACGGTGCTGGCGTCGGCCATCACGTCCATCAATCCGGAGCGCGGTTTTCCGGAGATCGATGTTACCATCTCCGGCCAATCGTTCGACCCGCTGATGTCGGTTGTTAAATTTAATGGCCAGGCGGCCACGATCAAAAACATCACACCAACGCAGATCATTGCAACGGTACCGATATCCGCCACAACCGGCCCCGTCACCGTCGAGAGCGGCGGGCGGGTGTTGAGTGGGCCGGTGTTCACGGTGATCCAGTCGGCCATGACGTCCATTTCGCCGACGCGTGGAATCGTTGGGCAGGAAGTGGTCATTACGGGCACCGATTTCAACACCGATCTTTCGATGGCCATTCTGAAATTTAACGGCGTGCCGGCCGAGATCAAGAGCATCAGTGAAACCCGGATTGTCGCCATCGTGCCACCGGGTGCCACCACCGGCAACATCTCGCTTGAATATGGCCGGCGCATTCTCTATGGCCCCGTGTTCATCGTGTCGTCTGTTACAGTCACAACGGTCTGGACATCTGATGTCAATACCAGGTTATCCAATCCGTCGGGCCTGGCGTTCGATGGTGAGGGCAATCTGTATGTAGTGGACGAAGCGACGCATGTGGTAAACGTGGTCGACCCCGCGGGCACGATGCGGCGGTTTGCCGGCACGGGAAATGCCGGTTTTGCGAATGGCCCGCTGGCTTCGGCAACCTTCTTCAGTCCCATCACCATGGTGTTCGGAACACGTGGTGAACGCTACGTCACAGACGCACATAACAACGCCATTCGTGTCATTGAAAACGAAACCGTTTCTACGCTGGCCGGAGGAAGTGTCGGAAAAAATGACGGCTCGGGCAGCCATGCCCAGTTTAACGCACCTGCAACACTAACCTATTCGGCAGATGGAAATATATATGTAACCGATTTCTTAAATGGCCTGATCCGGAAAGTCACCCCGTCGGGAGAAGTAACAACTTTCATGGGTAGCAATGGGTCGGGTGTTGTGTTGCAATCGCCCTATGGCATCGCCTCCGATGCCGCCGGCAATCTCTACGTAGGCGACAATGCGCAAAACAGGATTGTTAAGATCACACCGGCCGGCATTGCCACCGCACTGGCGTCGGTGCCTGGTCCGCTGTCGCTCGCGGTTAGTCGCTCGGGCTATGTTTATGTGATCAGTGATGATTCAAAGGTCTATGCCATTTCTCCGAATGGAACCCGGACCATCGTGACCGATGTGTTCTACAACCCGATTGGTTTGACGCTCGACGCAAACGATGATCTCTACGTATCCGATGCCGGCACATCGACTATACATAAAATCATGATACGGTAATATCGCTCACAAACACTCCCGGGCACGACATCAAAATCGTTAAGGATTTTTTAAGTCACACCTTCGGCAGGCGGGTGTATTAAAAAGATTTAACACTACAGGTGAAAGAAACCTTGCAGACTTTTTCTACCTTTCCCCGCCGAAGCAACCTCTATTTAGTTTAGCTATGGTAAATCGGTTCATCCTCCTGCTCACCGTTGTCTTTACGGCTGTCTCCTTGCAGGCCCAAAACAGTCTTTCGCTTCAGGCGTCGTTGCAACTGGCCCGGAAGCAAAATCCGGATCTCCAGGTATCGGCCTTCAACATACCGCTGGCCGAAGGCGATGTGACCCAGTCGCAGCTTCGCCCCAATCCGATCTTCAACACGCAGTTACTCTACATGACCAACCGGAATTATCGCAACGAAGCCGGCGTGTTGAACACGGCCAACGGACAGCACTGGTTCCAGGTAACAAAGCCCCTGCAGATCGGTGGGTTGCGGACCAACAAAATAGAATTTGCCAACAAACAGCTCACGCAATCAAAACTGGATTTCAATGAAACCTCGCGCGGGTTGTATTATGCGGTGGCCAGCAAGTGGCTCGACGTGTGGTCGGCCCGCGTGAACCTCGACATCCTGCTGAAGGGAAAAGTATATATCGACAGCCTTGTCAAGATCAACGAGTTTAGACTGAAAGACAAAGTAATCACGGGCACAGACCTCGCCCGCACCCAGTTGCTGGCACAACAATATCAGCGCGACATCATCACGTCGCAGCAACACTACAGCAACGAGCTTCAGAACCTCCGCTACCTGGTGGGCGCATCCGACAGTGTCAGCATTCAGGTTGACGACGCCGTGTTTGCCAACATCAACACGGCGGGCGACAGTCTCCTGAAATTGGGAATGTCGAAGCGCACCGATGTGCTCTCGGCCAAAAATGCCATCGACGCCAGCGAAACCTATATCAAACTCCAGCGCTCATTGGCCTACCCACGCCCGGAAGTGGGTGCCATCTTCAACCCGCAAAACAACATTCCGTATGTGGGTGCCTATGCCACCATCACCATTCCCCTGCTCGACCGCAACCAGGGACAACGCGCCAAAGCCGAAACACAACGCCAGCAGGCACAACAAAACTTACTGGCCACCCAACGCCAGGCCGAAACCGAAGTGACCACCGCCTACCGAACCTATCTGACGCAGCGGCAAAACGTGGCCACCTACGAGAGCAACCTAGCACAGGCCGCCGCCATCCTCAATAGCGTGCGCTATTCGTACCTGAAGGGATCGACCTCCATCATCGATTTGCTGGAGGCACAACGATCGTGGCTCGACACCCAGCAACGCTACTACAACACCATGGAAGATTTCCGGCGAAGCTACATTCAGTTGCTTTACGTCACGGGGCTGATCAATCAACTGGCAGAATAACTTCACCACCGCGACGCTTCACCGCACCGGCATGAACGCCAGCGGAATTTTATCATAGACGATTTAAAGATCTACATACATGAAACGTTTTATTGTAATGCTCGCCTGTCTCGGCCTGCTGTCGTGCGAGAAACCCAAAGGCAAAGAAGCACATCCCGCTGTTCCCCAGGCGACGGTGTCGGACCAGGGTGCAAAAATTGTTTTTCCCGACGACCCAAAGACGCTGTCGTTCTTTGCCACGCAACAGGTGAAAAAAGAAAGCTTCACCGGTCACTACAGCGCGCCGGCGTCGGTGGCCGTGTCTATCGTGGAGTCGAGCGAAGGTGGAAGAAGAAACACGGTGTTGTTTGACGACTCGCGGCTCAACTCGGCCTACACCCAATTTTTGCAACACCTCATCAACATCAACACCTACAAGGTGAACCTGAACCGTGTGAAAGATCTGGCCGAACACAATGCCGCCACCGGCAAGGAAGTGCTGGATGCCGAAACCCAACTGGCCAACGAAGAGGCCGCCATCACCGAACAGGAAGCCAGCCTGAAACTGGCCGGGCTCGACCCCGCGCACCTGAAGACACCCCGCAAGAAAGAAGTTTGGCTGGTGTGCGAAGTGCCTGAAAGCCAGATTGCCGAAATCAAAATCGGCACGCCGTGCTCCGTCACCTTCACGGCCTTCAACGACCAGAAATTCGACACCAAAGTGGATGGCCTCGGTGCGGAAGTAGACAACATCACACGCATGGTGAAGGTGCGCATCGTGCTACCCAATCCCGACAACCGTTTTCAGGTGGGCATGTTTGCCGCAGCCTCGTTTGCCCTGAAGAGCGGCAACAGCATGTCGGTGCCCATGAGCGCACTCGTGAACGTGCAGGGCAAAGACTATGTGTTTGTGAAAACCGACAAGACCACGTTCGAACGAAAAGAAATACTTGCCGGCCAGCAACTCGACGACAAGGTGGTGGTGCTGAACGGTCTTGAAGAAAATGCTGAAGTGGTCACCAAAGGCGCGATGCAACTCAAAGGACTTTCGTTCGGATATTAACCATAACGCACATGCTACAGGCTCAAATTTTTATCGATCTGGAAGAGACCATCGGCGACCAATCGCTGGAAGATTATATCATGCAGTTTCTGGCCGAACATCACATTCTGGGGGCGACATCGTTTCGGGGTCACTCGGGTTTTGGCAAGAATCATCGCATCAAACGCCCCAGCGAATTGTTTTCGTTTGACGAGCCCCCGGCCATGATCCTGTTTATTGACGAAGAAGAAAAAGTACGCCACGTTGTCGGCCTCCTGCGCAAACACATGAAAGGCGGATTCATCACTGTTCATCCCATCGAAAAGCTGTAAGCCATGATCCGCAAACTGCTCGTACTGTCGCTCTCCAACCGTGCTGCCATCATCATCGCCTCCATTGCCGTGATGGTGATTGGTGTGGTGTGTTTCAAGCTCCTCAAAATTGAAGCCTATCCCGACATTGCCGACACCAACGTGGTCGTCATTGCCAAATATCCCGGCCGCGCCGCCGAAGAAGTGGAGCAGCAGGTTACCATTCCCATCGAACGCGCGCTCAACAACGTGCCGCAGGTAATCGCCCGCCGATCGCGCACCGTGTTTGGCCTGGCGCAGGTGCAGCTCTCGTTTCAGGATGGCACCAACGACTACTTCGCCCGTCAGCAAGTGATTGAACGCCTTGCCAACGCCGACCTTCCCGATGGTGTGGTGCCCGAGATGGGCCCCCTCACCACCGCCGTGGGCGAAATCTATCGCTACGTGCTGGAGACCACACCCGACATTACCCCCATCGAACTTCGCGACCTGCAAGACTGGGTGATCGTGCCCGCGCTGTTGCAGGTGCCCGGCATTGCCGACGTGGTTACGTTTGGCGGACCGGTGAAAGAATTTCACGTGTTCACCTCGCCCGAGAAACTGCGCAAGTATCAACTCACGTTGCCCGATGTGCTCAACGCTATTGAATACAATAACCTCAACACCGGGGGCAACATTGTGGAACGCGGTGGCCAGGGCTTTGCCGTGCGGGGCATCGGCGCCATTCGCAAGGAAGAAGACATTGGCAACATTGTGATCACAAGCCTCAACGGCGTTCCCGTGTTCATTCGAGATGTGGCATCGGTGGAAGTGGGGCCTCCCCCGCCGTCGGGCATTCTGGGCTATGCCATTTATCATGAAGGCAAGAATGTGAACTCAGGCATCGAAGGCATTGTGTCTATGCGGCGTGGCGAAAACCCGTCGGAGGTATTGTCGGCATTGAAGGCCCGTATGGACGATCTTCAGCAAAATGAATTTCCCGCGGGCGTAAAACTCACACCCATCTATGACCGCACGTCGCTGGTAGACAACACGCTCGACACCGTGTCGCACACCTTGCTCGAAGGCGTGATCATCGTGATTCTTGTGCTCATGATTTTTCTCGGCAACATCCGCTCGGCACTGGTGGTGGCGTTCACCATTCCGTTTGCTTTGTTGTTTGCTTTCATCCTCATGAAGCTGAACGGCATTCCGGCCAACCTGCTTTCGCTCGGTGCTATAGACTTCGGCATCATTGTGGACGGCGCGTGTGTGATGGCTGCGCACCTGGCGCACAAGTTCAGACACCTCTCCGAAAGTGAACGCAAAACCGGCATCATCAAAGTGACCTTGAACGCTTCGCAGGAAGTGGGCCGCGAAATTTTCTTCTCGGTGCTCATCATCATCCTGGCCTACATGCCCATCCTCACCATGCAGCGTGTAGAAGGAAAGTTGTTTTCACCCATGGCCCTCACCTTGGCGTTTGCCGTGGTGGGTGCCATGATCTGCGCGCTCACCGTGATTCCCGTGTTCATCTCGTTTGTGTATGGAAAATACCTCACCAGCGACATTCAGGAAAACGTGCCCGCGTGGCGCAAGAAGATTGATCTGCTCAGCTGGATGGAACGCAAATATAAAAATGCACTGCCCGGCATTCTGAAGTATCACAAACAGGTTGTGATTGGTGGCTTCATCATCATCGGGCTGTCGTGTTCGTTCATTGTGAAGCTGGGCACAGAATTTTTGCCGCCACTCGATGAAGGCTCCATCTGGATGCGGGTGTTTTTGCCTGCGGGATCGTCCATCAAAGAAACCCAAACCATCGCGCCCATCATTCGCGACGTGGCCGCACACCATCCGCAGATCCTCAGCATCGTGACACAGTCGGGACGCAACGACGATGGCACCGACCCCTATCCTTCCAACCGCACGGAAGTGATGATGGTGTTGAAAGACTATAAGTTGTGGGCACAGGACACCACCAAGCAGGAACTCATCGGCACCCTTCGCCGCGAAATGCGACAGGCGCTTCCGTCGGCATTCATTTCGTTTGGTCAGCCCATCATCGACAACGTGATGGAAACCGTGACGGGTTCGGCTGCCGATCTTGCCATCAACATTCAAGGCTACGACATCAACAAGATGCGCGGCATGGCCGACACCATTCGCCAGATTGTGAAGAACATGGACGGCGCCACCGACGTGGGCATGGAACAGGAAGGACCACAGGCACAACTCAACATCCAGATCAACCGGAAGGAAGCGGCTCGCTATGGCATCAACGTGGCCGACATTCAGAACATTGTGGAAGCCGCCATTGGCGGCAAGTCGGTGGGCTCGATCTATGACCGCGACCGTCGCTACGACATTGTGGTGCGCTATGTGCCGGAGAACCGTAACAGCCTCGACGTGATCAAATCCATTCAGGTGCCGTCGGCCAGCGGCGAGCTGATCCCCATCAACCAGCTTGCCACGGTGAGGCTGCTCGACGGCGAAACCAATCTGTATCGTGCTAATGCCAAGCGCCTGCTCATTGTGAAAACCAACGTGCAGGGTCGCGACCAGGGCGGCTTTGTGGCCGAAGCGCGCGAAAAAATCGGCAAGGCCATCAACCTCCAGCAAGGCTACTCCATAGACTATGGCGGCCAGTTCGAAAATTTGCAACGGGCAGGCAAACAGTTGATGATCGCCATTCCGCTCACGGTGGTGATTGTGTTGCTGGTGTTGTTTATGCTCTACAAAAATCTAAAATATGCGCTGCTCACCCTGGTGTGTGTGTTCTTTGCACTAGCCGGTGGCATTGTGGCGCTGTGGCTGCGCGACTATCACTTCAACGTGTCGGCGGGCGTGGGCTTTGTGTCGCTCTTTGGTTTGTCTGTGATGGCGGGCGTGTTGCTGATCTCGGCCATCAACCGCGAGCGCACGCTCGACAACGAGAACCTAGAGTTTGTGATCAGCAACGCATCGGCCGGGCAATTGCGTTCCATCATGATGATGCTGATCGTGGCCATCATCGGTCTCATACCGGCCGCGAAGTCGTCGGGTATTGGATCTGACATTCAGCGACCACTGGCCACGGTTATCATCGGGGGCCTGACGTCAACACTGTTGTTTACGCCCTTCATGCTCACTGCGCTGTATTACTGGATCGAGAAAAAGAAAAAAGAGTAGACCTCAGAATTCGAAGAGCTCTTTTGGCGACACCTTCAAGGCTCTTGCCAAATCGAAAATCGTGGAGACGCCGGTGTTGAGCCGGCCGTTTTCCAACCGGTTGATGGTGGTGTAGGCCACGTTGGCCAGGTGCGCCAAATCTTCCTGTGATAGTCCCTTCTCAAGCCGGATCCGTTGAAGGTTCGTTCCAAAAGCGATTAGCTTCTTGACATTACGCCGTTTTGCATTCACCGTCATATAGCAAATCTGCTACAAAAACATATGCGAGGGTATAGCAAATTCGCTATACTTTCAGTAATCTTGTTTCAGATAAAGATTTGCGCCCTTCGCGGGGTGCGCCGTGGAGTCCAGCTGAGCCCGTAGCGATTTTTCGTTGCGGGCATTTTTTTTGAAGATGAACAAACGTGATGCGTATTATTTTCCGCTAAGCATCCGCTCAAAGAAAAGTTGTTAGCCTTTATGTTGATGGTATCCCTCCAAACTAAAACGCTTCCATCCTCAGGGACAGAAGCGTCTTCTTTTTTGACGTCTGGTTACTGTCTACTTTCCGCGCGAAAGGTAGAGGTCGTTGATGAGTGTGCGGCCGTTGCGTTCTGTCAGAAAAAGCTGGTTAGCAAGCGCATCGCTGGCGGCCTCCACAAATGCCGCGTCGGCGGCGAAATCTTTTTTCAGATTGGCTTTGGTGAGCTTGCGCAAGGGTGCGTCCCAACCGGTGCTGTAGTAATAAAAAGTTTTGCCTCCGGTTTTGTTGTTGCTCGAACGTTTGGAGTAGATAATCAGTCCGGCATCGTCAAGCACTTTGTAGTAGCCAAAGGTGGAGAAGATGCTTTGTGTGCCATAGGCGCGGTAGCGGTAGCCGTCTTTGTAATAGCCGGAGAGGCTGCCGAATTTATATTTCTTTTCGAAGCCGTCGCGAATCAGCAACACGTTTTTGTCGAGGTTCACCACCACGTTGTTGAGGTTGTCGGTTTTGTTTGCCTGCAGCACGTTGGTGGTGGCCAGATCCTGCGGTGTCACAAAGATGCCGTTGACCAGCACGTTGTCGCGGTCGGCATGTTGGCTGAATGCGCTGACGTGAAGCAAGGGAAATTGCAACAGCATCAGGATAAGGAAATGCATTACGTTTCTCATACACTTTCGGGTTTGGATGGTCGGCCATGTTTACGCCGGTTCACAAGTTCATAAAAAATTGGGAAAATCAGTAAAATCAGAACCGTGGCCGTGATTAACCCCCCGATTATCACTATGGCCAACGGTTTCTGACTTTCTGACCCAATACCTGTGGACAACGCCGCGGGCATAAGACCTATTGACGCCATCAGCGCCGTCATCACAACGGGCCGTGTGCGTTGCCTGATCCCCAACGCAATGGCGTCGGGCAGGTTCATATCGTTTCGTAAATTTTCATTGAATTCCGTAATGAGTATCACCCCGTTCTGCACGCAGATTCCGAACAGGGCAATGAAGCCCACCCCCGCCGAGATGCCGAAGTTGATGCCCGTGAAATGAATGGCCAGGATACCGCCGATCAACGCAAACGGCACGTTGATGAGCACCAGGCCCGCATCTTTGGCATTGCCAAACGTGATGAACAGCAGCACAAAGATGGCGATGAGACTGAGGGGCACTACTTGCGCCAGCCGTGCCGTGGCACGCACCTGGTTTTCGAACTCGCCCGTCCACTGCACGGTGTAGCCTTGTGGAATGTGCACACGTTCTTTCACACGCTGCTGCGCTTCGGCAATGGTGCTGCCCAAATCGCGTTCGCGCACCGTGAACTTCACGCCGATGAAACGGCTGTTGTTGTCGCGATAGATAAACGCGGGGCCCGTGATGGAGGTGACCGTAGCAATTTCATTCAGTGCCACCTTACTACCTTTTAAGGTAGGCACCAAAATGTTGGTGATTTCCTGCTCCGACTTGCGGTATTCGTAGGGAAAGCGCAAGCGTATGTCGAATTTTTTCTCACCTTCATACATCACCGATGCCGTTTTGCCCCCGATGGCCATTTCAATCACGGCTTGTGCATCGCTGGTGGTCACACCATAGAGGGCCATTTTATGATCGTGTAGTTTTATCTGAATCTCGGGCTGTCCCACATTTCTCAAGATGCCGGCGTCTTTTATGCCCGGCACGTTGTTGATGCTGGCCAGCACCTGCGAGGCCAGCTTGTCGAGCTCAGCCAAATCGGGTCCGAATATTTTCACGGCGTTGTTGGCGTTCATGCCGGCCACCGCTTCGGCCACGTTGTCGATGATGGGCTGCGAATAGTTGTAGTTGATGCCCTGGTATTTTTTGAGCTTGTGGTCCATCTCTTCAATGAGACCGTCCATGCTGATCTTGCGCCCCCACTCCTCTTTGGGCTTCAGGTTGACCTGCATCTGCACATAATAAAATCCGCTGGGGTCGGTGCCGTCGTTGGAGCGGCCGGTTTGTGAGAGCACGCCATTCACTTCGTTGAACGAGCTCAGCTCGTTGCGCAGCGTGTGCACCATCTTCACCGTTTCGTTCAGCGACATGCTCATTGGCATCTTTGCTTCCACCCACAATGCACCTTCGTTCAGCTGTGGCAAAAATTCTGTACCCAGCCACTTGGTCGAGAACAACGTGCCCGCCACAATGAGCATGGCCACCGAAACGCTCACCACTTTGTGCGAAAACGTCCAGGCAAATCCTTTGGACACAATGCGATCGAAGAAGGTGACAATGAATGTGTGTTTCTCTTTCACATTCTTTTTCAGCAACACGGCACTCAACACGGGCACCAGCGTGAGCGTGAAGATGAGCGCGCCCAGCAAGGCGAACCCAAGCGTGTAGGCCAGCGGCGAAAACATTTTACCTTCCACTTTTTCAAAAGAGAAAATGGGAAGCAACGCGGTGATGATGATGAGTTTCGAAAAGAACACCGCCAGGCCTGTGCGCGACGCTGTTTTTTTGATGAGTCCCAGCTTGCTGATTTTGTTGAACCGCTCCATTCCATACTTCCGGGCCGTGTGGTCGAGCGTCACAAATATTCCTTCCACCATCACCACGGCCCCATCGATAATGATGCCGAAGTCGATCGCCCCCAGCGAAAGCAGGTTGGCGCTCATGCCTTTCATTCTCAGACAGAAAAATGCAAAGAGCAGTGAAAGCGGTATAATGATAGACACAATGAGCGTGGTGCGCCAGTCGGCCATGAAGAGCAGCACGATGGCCGTCACAAACACGATGCCTTCCACCAGGTTGTGCATCACCGTGTGGGTGGTGTAGGTCATGAGCACGTCGCGGTCGTAGAACGTGGCCATGCGCACGTCGCCGGGCAGAATGTGTGTGTTCAATTCTTCGATCTTTGCCTTCACACGTTGCAGCACTTCGCTGGGGTTTTCGCCTTTGCGCATCACCACAATGCCTTCCACCACATCGTCGATTTTGTTCAGGCCTACCTGGCCCACGCGGGGCAGGTCAGACTGCATTACGCCCGCCACGTTCTTCACCAGCACGGGCACGCCCGCGCGATCGGCTATGATAATGTTTTCGATGTCTTCGGTGGAGTTGAGCAAGCCCATGCCGCGCACCACATAGGCCTGACCGTTTTTCTCGATCACATCGCCTCCCACATTGATGTTGCTTTTGGTCACGGCCTGATACACATCCAGGGGGGTGATGTCATAGCGGTTCAGCAAGGCAGGGTTCACCTGGATCTCGTAGATTTTTTCACGTCCGCCAAAGGCCACCACATCGGCCACGCCAGGCACAGCACGGAGCTGGCGGTCGATGGTCCAGTTCTGGATGGTCAGCAGCTCGCGGGTGTCTTTGCTTTTGGAGGTGAGAACGTAGCGGAAAATTTCTCCCGTGGGACCATAGGGTGGCTGCACCTCGGGGTCCACGCCGTCGGGCAGGTTCACGTTCACCAGCTGGTTGTTCACCTGCTGGCGGGCGAAAAAATCTTCCACGTTGTCTTCAAAAATAATTTTGATCACCGACAGCCCGAACATGGAAATGGAGCGCACGTTTGTTTTCTTCTGCACAGAGTTCATGGCCACCTCGATGGGGATGGACACAAACCGTTCGATCTCCTGTGCGCTCCTTCCTTGCCATTCAGTCACGATGATGATCTGTGTGTTGGTCACATCGGGAAAGGCTTCAATGGGCGTATTCTTATAGCTCACCACCCCGGCAATCACCATGATGGCGACCCAGAAGAAGGTGAAGAACCGGTTCTTCAACGAAAACGCGACGATATTTTTTATCAGCTTGATCATGCGCTAGTCGTTAAGAGCGTCGTAGATGAAAAGTTGGTTATGGCTGATCACTACCTCGCCGGGTTTCACGCCGTGGGTGATCCACGTGGTTTCGTCGGCCGTTTTATACACTTCCACTTCGCGGGTCTCAATGTTGTAGCGGTCTTTGAAGATCATCACAAACTGACGACTGTTGTCGAAGATGATGGCCGACGAAGGCACCGCCGTGAGGCTTTTGTCTTCATGATACACAGCTTTGATCGTGGCCAGCATCTGCGGCTTCAGCTTGAACTGCGGGTTTGGAATTCTGATCCTCACCTTCATCGTCTTTGTTTCCGGATCAAGCACACTGAAAATTTTATCGATGCGTCCCAGAATCACGTCGCCCGGATAGCTGAGCGTGGTGATGGAAACGTTCATACCGTCTTTGATGCGCGAGATGTCGCTTTCATAGACATCGGCAATGGCCCACACTTCGTCCAGCTCCGCCACGGTGAACACACTCTCGGTGTGCCCGGCGGGCAACGTCATGTCGCGCGTAATGTTTTTGTAGATCACAAATCCCTTGATGGGCGCCTTCAGTCTGTATTCCGACTGTTTGTTGAAATTGTAGATGGAAAACGTTTCGGTGATGCGCCGCAGCGAGGCTTCGGCTTTCTCCAGTTCTTTTTGCGCCGCCACCAACTCACGGTCCGACGACAGCTTTGAATCATACAAATCCTGCTTCACACTCAGATTCTTCTGGGCCACCAGCACGTCAGACTGTGCTTCGATAAGCTGACGATCGTATTCCGCCACTTCACCGCTCTTGATTGTTGCCAGCGTCTGGTTCTTCTTCACATAGTCGCCCAGCTCGGCATCCACCTCCACTACGTTTCCGCCCACGATGGGGAAAATTTCGACGAGACGGTTTTCGTCCGCCACAATTTTTCCGTTCAGGTTCAGAGCGCCGTTCACGGGTTTGATCTTCACCGTGTCGAGGCGGATGCTCTTCAGCATCGTGTCGCTCAGGGCAAACGCTTTGTTCTCTGCCACATCTTCCGTTTTCTTCGGTTCGCATCCCACCACCAACAGCACTATCATGGCCACAAACGGTGCCCATGGGTAACGGTCAACGGAGATCTTCACCCACGGCATAATTGAGTTCTTCATAAGACTTATTTAAATCGGCTTTCAGTTGATTCACTTCGATGATGCTGGAGTTATAGGCTTCGAACATGTCGGTGAATTCCAGCAGCGATATGTTGTTCTTGCTGTAGTTGCTCACCAGCCCCTTGCTGAGCAAATCCAACTGGGCTTCGAAGTCCGTGCCCGACGCCTTGTATTGCGCATCCAGCAGTTGATATATTTTCCAGGCGGCCTCCACCTGGCGTGTGATTTCCTGGCGACGGCTTTGCAACAACACGTCGGCCTGGGCTATGCCTATTTTAGATTCCCGAATTTTTCCCTGGTTTCGGTTGAACAGTGGAATCTGGAGCCCTACGGAAACACCGGTATAGTTTGGCACATAACTTCCGTTCTGATCATAGACCGCACCGCCCGTCAGGTTGGGTATGGCTTCCTTGCGCGCCAACGAATAGCGAAGCTGGTGCTGGGCTTGAATGCTTTGTGCTTCTTTTATTTCCGGACGATTTTCCATCGACTTTGCCAGTAGCTCCGGCAGCGTGAGCGCAGGCAGGAGCGCCACCACACCGTCGGTGGCTTCGCGGCGCGGTGCAATGGCGCGGTCGTCGGCCAGCAACACCTTAAGGTTTTCCTGCAGGCGCACCAGTTCGGTTTGCGTGTCGTTCACTTTGTTGTTGATCTCGAAATATGTCGACTTGAGGCGCGTCAGCTCCTGAAGCGATATGTTGCCCTTGTTGTATTGCAGTTCGTAGATGCCGATGAGGTTCTTCAGCAAGTCGAGCCGCGAACGGATGTTCACAATGGCGTTGTTGAGATAGTAGTAGCGATAGAAACTCACGTGCAGCTCATACTTGAGGCTTCGCGCCAACTCATAGTATTGCCACTGCGTCATTCGTTTTTCCTCTTCGGCCAGGCGTATAGACGTTTTGCGTTGGCCGGCAATGCGAAACACCTGTTGCAACTGCACAATCTTCTGCCCGTTCTTGCCGGTGTCGAACCACTTTTGCGCGGTGGGATTGTATAAATTCCACTCGGTGTAGAGTTGTGGGTTGCTGAACAATTTTTCCTGGATCGTTCGTGCATCCGCCATGTCCACCTCATACTTATACGCCAGCAACGACAGGTTGCGCGCCACCAGCAAGCTGTCGGCTTGCAGCATGGTCACCCTCAGGGTGTCTTGCGCGTGAACGAAAAGGCTGACACACAAAAACGCTAACACTGGCACTACTCGAAACAAACGCATCAATATTCTCTTTACACAAAAGAACGGATGTGGTCTTTAGCGCGCCTTAAAGGCAACCTTAAATAAACCTTAAATAAAATATCAGGCGTGGGGAAGGGTGAGCACGAAGTGGTGCCGGCCCGCCTCAAAACGATAGGCAATGGTGCCTTGCATGAGCTCGATGATCTGCTTCACGATGGAGAGGCCCAACCCGTGACCGGGTTTTTCCTGTTGCTGGGTCTGACGGTAGAAGGGTTCGAAAATGCGTGTATCGGGAATGGCTTCATCACCGGCGTTGACAAAGGCGAGTTGCAGGGCCTGCCCGGCTTTTGACAGAATTATGTTCAATTCGGGCGTGGCCGCATACATCGCGGCATTGGCAATGAGGTTGCGAAAACAAATTTTTAACAACAAAGCGTTGGCCTGCACGGTCAGCTGGTCTTCAGTGGCAATAGACGATTCGATGTCGATCTTCACCGTCTGATGCGGAAAGGACACACTCCCATCTTTCACACTTTCATAGAGCGACTCGTCGATGCGCACTTTCGCGGTGTTGACGGGCAGCTGTGATTGCAATCGCTGAATGAGCAACAACGACTCTACCAACGCTGCCTGCCCATCCACATCCTGCTCGAGGCTGCTCAGCAAGATCTGCATCTCCGGATGGGAACCGGCCAACTCGTCGAGACGGTCCAGCTTGGTATGTATCAGGGCGAGGGGCGTTTTTAATTCATGCGCCGCGTTGCGCACGAACGCACGCTGCGACTCGAACGCTTTGAAAAGCCGTGCCAGCATCTGGTTATAGTTCAACGCCAGCCGATCCAGTTCGTCACGATTTTTTTTAACGGCTATAAACTCGTGAAGATTATTTTCGCTGATGTTTTGAATCGATGCGTTGAGCGTGTCGATGGGACGAAACACCTGCCGGATGTAGATGTAGCTCGACAGCGCAATGAGTGCTGTGCCCAGCATCAGCGCAATGATGACTAGGTTTTTCAGGTTTTCCAGTTTGCTGATGCCATAGCGGTCGTAGGCCGATGCGAGCACCACATAGTCGTGGCCCTGGCCGGTATAGTGAACGCCCACCACTTCGTCGCCATCTTCGTCCACATAATATTTGTCGGCGCGGCGGCGGATGTGTTCGATGGTTTTGGTGGAATAGGGAATTTTTTCGTCGTCAAGGCTGCTGTAGATGAGTGCGTTGTTTTCGTCGAAGATGAGGATCTTCTCGTCATACATCTTGTTGATGGAATTCTGATCGATGATTTTTAACAACCCGATGTCGATTTCTTTCACATCGATGAGCAGCTTGGCTGTGTTGAAACTTTTTTCACGAAGACGTTCAAAAAATTCGTCGCGCCGAAATTCGGAATACGAAATGTAGATGAACACGAGAATGGACGAAAGCACAAAGAAGAACAGCCCAACAAAAAGCAGTGTCAGCCTTGTCTTATAATTCATCGCGGTTGTCGTTTAGATAATAACCAAAGCCGGGCTTGGTGAGGATCAGCTTCTTCTCAAACTCCTTGTCGATCTTATTGCGCAGAAAGTTGATATACACTTCAATGGTGTTGTGGGTCACACCATAGTTGGCATCCCACAGGTTCATGGCCAGTTCGTCTTTCGAGACAATTCTGTTCCGGTTCTTTAAAAGATATTCCAGCAGTCCGTATTCTTTGGGCGTGAGGTTTATTTCTTTGCCTTCGCGGATGGCGATCTTTTTGTTGGGATCGAGCTTTATGTCCTGAAGTTGATAGAGGGGTTGTGTGGTGGCGGGTTGTTCGGCGCGTTTCAGGAATACCTTCACTTTTGCCAGTAGTTCGCGCAGGTGAAAGGGTTTCACCAGATAGTCGTCGGCGCCCAATTCAAAGGCCTCCATCTTGCTGTCGATGTCGCCAAAGGCGGTGATGATGAGAATCGGCACTTCGGCGTCGATCTCGCGGAACTTCTTGCACAGGTCCATGCCGTTCATCTTGGGAAGGTTGATGTCAAGCAGGATGAGTTGATAGGCTGTTTGCTGAAAAGATTTCAATGCCATGTGTCCGTCGTAGGCCGGCTCGCATCCATAACCTTCTTTTTCCAGCGCTTTCAAAACCGACTCCGAAAGGCGATGATCGTCTTCTATGACAAGTATTTTTTTCATAAGCATGGCCCGACCTAACAACCGGTGTGGGCTGAAATTTATCAAAATTCCACACCATACCCGCAACATTTTTTTTTCGCCCAAGCATATACGGCAACCAGACGACATCCTGAACCCGCAGATCAGTGCCCTTATACTAGTATACTATAGAGAACATAACACCACCCCAGCATTGCCCGCCAGGAATACTGAGTTAGTTCACTGAGTGACCAGGATATTTCTTCTAGCCGCATCTATTTTTTCGTTTCCAACGGTTTAACAAATAGGTTTTGTACTAATCCATACAAAACTATACTTTTGACCTTATGAACGGACGCCCCAAAACCTTTCGCGAACAGGACGTGCTGGAAAAGGCACGCCGCGTTTTCTGGGCGAAGGGCTATGCCTCAACGTCAACGGAAGACTTGCTGGAAGCGATGGGCATTGGTCGTGGCAGTTTCTACCTGGCTTTTAAAAATGGAAAGCGGGAACTTTTCGAAAAAGCCATGCGCCAGTTTCACCATGAATCGTTCAACACGCTGAAACAGCAACTTCAGGACAGCGACGACCCGGTGGAACGCATCCGCGAATTTTTTCGCGGCATCCTCAAAAAAGGAACCGATGCGCACCCGCTGGGCTGTTTCATCGGCAACACACTCATCGAAATGGCGTCGCTCGACGAAGATCTGAAGGCCGAGGCGGCAACGTTGCTGAAAGAACTCGAAAACCTTTTCTATGTCACGCTCCAACGATTGCAAAAAGACGGAACGCTAAAAACGAAAACGGATGCAAAGCTGCTGGCGCGCCATCTTATTACGTTGTGGAACGGGTTGAACGTGACACGGCGCATGTATGCCAACAATGCCGTGATGAAACCGCTCATCGAAATGCAGCTCGAAATTCTTCGTTAATTTTTTTGAATAGTTTTGTACTAATTAGTACAAAAATCGTTAATATCCATAGACAGAAAAACAAATGACCTTCATACAGCACACCAACGCATCTGTACATTGACCCCTTCACTTGAAATTCATTCATTTCTATATTAAACTTTAACAAGTACAACTATGAAAGTAGCAATCAACGGCTTTGGCCGAATTGGACGCATCACCAGCCGGGCCCTGTTGGCCAAAAAAAACGTAGACCTGGTGGCCATCAACGATGTGACCGACATCAAAACGCTGGCACAATTGTTCCGCTATGATTCCCTGCACGGCACCTTTAAAGGTGAGGTGAGTCATGACGACAGCCACCTGATTATCGACGGCAAAAAAATCCGCGTGTATGCCGAAAAAGATCCGGCCAAACTTCCCTGGAAAGCGCTGGGCATTGACGTGGTGCTGGAATCGACCGGCATCTTCACCGAAAAAGAAAAAGCCGAAGCACACATTCACGCCGGCGCGCGCAAGGTGGTGATCTCCGCACCCGCCACCGGCGACCTCAAAACCATTGTGCTCGGTGTGAACGACAACCTGCTCGACGGAACCGAAACGGTGGTGAGCAACGCCTCCTGCACAACAAACTGTCTGGCCCCGATGGTGAAAGTGCTCGAAGACACCTTTGGTATTGAGAGCGGCTACATGACCACGGTGCACGCCTACACGGCCGACCAACGTCTGCAAGACTCGCCGCACAAAGACCTCCGTCGCGCAAGAGCGGCTGCGGTGTCTATCATCCCGACCGGCACCGGCGCGGCCAAAGCGTTGGGTTTGGTTATTCCCGCCGTGAAAGGTAAACTGAACGGCTATGCGCTTCGTGTGCCTGTGCCCGTGGGCTCTGTGACCGACTTCACTGCCACACTGAAACGTTCCGTGACCAAAGACGAAGTGAATGCCGCGTTCGAAAAAGCATCGCGCGAAGGCTCACTGGCCGGCTACCTGAAATACTCCACCGACCCGCTGGTTTCGGCCGACATCGTGGGCGATCCCTCGTCGTGTATCTTCGACAGCGACCTGACCATGGCCAATGGCAACAGCGTGAAAATTGTGGGCTGGTATGACAATGAGTTTGGCTACTCTAACCGCACCGCGGATTTGATCGAACGCATCGGTCAATAACAGTAGCTCACTTCTCGATAAAGCGAAGCGTCAATATTTTTGTTGACGCTTTTTTTTGTTTTCCGAAAAAGCAAAACACAACGCATCGACCACTTCCACTGTCGTAATCGCGAATGCTGTTGCCCTTACTTCTTGCTGGACGACACCAATCGTTTCAGATCGGGATGATACTGCGACGTCAGAAATTCAGTAATGGTGATTTTCGCCAGGCCGTGCAGGGTGAACGGATCTTCGGCCATGATCGCTTCCACATCTTCCTTTGACGACGCTAACGCCAAAATGATTCCGCCCGTGCGCGGCACTTTTCGCCCAGAGGCTACGAACACATTTTGTGCATAGTATTTCCGAAGAAAGGCTACATGCTCGGGCATGTGCGCATCCAGTTGTTCGAGCGGAACGATGTAGTGAAGGTCGATGATGAACATAGGTCTGAAATTTTAAGAAGAATAGCGTGCCGGCCGAGGCGGTTAAAAATGAATAGGGCGCCCAGTAAAAACTGGTACGCCCCACTTGTTTTTTTTATACTTCACGGCAACCACACATGAAGGTAGCCAACTTTTAAACTTCTTTGCGATACAACCCATCGCATTTTTGCATCCTCAAAAAATCATTCCGAACGCAACGAGTCGACCGGGTTGGCGCGCGCCGACTGAATGGCCTGGAAAGAAATGGTGAGCAATGCCACACACAGCGCCACGATGCCGGCAAAGGCAAAAATCCACCACGACAAATCGATCTTGAAGGCGAAGCCATTCAGCCACTGGTGCATCAGGTAGGCAGCTATCGGTGTAGCTACCAAAAACGACAGCGCCACAATTTTCACAAAGTCCTGCGACAGCAGCCCCACAATGTTGGCCACCGTGGCGCCCAGTGCTTTGCGTATGCCAATCTCGCGGGTGCGTTGCTCTGCCGAAAACATGACCAGTCCCAACAACCCCAGGCACGACACCACAATGGCCAGTGCCGCGAACGCGTTGGATAGTTTTGTCATGACCTGTTCATTGCGATACATCTTGTTGTATTCTTCGTCGACAAACCGAAAATCGAAGGGATAGTTGGGATTGATTTCCTTATAAATTTTCTCCAACCCCGCCAGTGCCTCACGGGTTTTGCCTGCCTCTGTGCGCACGAGGATGACGCCGAAGTATTCGTATTCCTTCACATCCACAATGAGCGGGCGGATGCGTTCACGAAGCGAGTTGGTGTTGTAGTCTTTCAGAACGCCGATGATATGTCCTTTCTTTTGCCAGGCCGACACCCACTTGCCAATGGGATCTTTCAAGCCCATTTCTTTCACGGCTTGTTCGTTCACAAGAAAAGCATCGGCCGAGTCGGTGGCGTTGGCACGCGAGAAGTCGCGACCTTCCACGATGTCGAGGTTCATGAGCTTCACGAAGTCGAATCCCACGGAAGTGGGTTTGAAGCCCACCATCGATCCTTTGTCTCTGCCTTCCCACTTGATGGCGGTGTCGTCGGGATTCTGGGTTTCGGCAACGCCATCGTCTTCGTCCACCACAAAGCCCATGGCGTGGGGCGCTTCGCTACTGCGGTCAACCATCATCACACCGGGCAGTTGTGCTGCTTTTTGTTTGAGCGCCTGAAATTTATCGTACTTCGCCAGCTCGCCTTCAATGGGAAAATAAAAGAGGTTCTCTTTGTCGTAGCCAAGGTTCATGTGTTGCAGGAAGCTGGTTTGCTGCGACACCACAATGGTGGCGATGAGTAACAATATTGACAGCCCGAATTGAAAAACAGCAAGGCCCTTGCGAAACCAAATAGCATTCTGTGTGAATTGCACCACGCCCTTCAACACGTTCACCGGCTTGAGTGAAGAAAGAAACAACGCCGGATAACTACCCGCCATGATGCCCGTCACAAACGCGAGGCCGACCAGCCCCAACCACGTGAACCCATCGGTGATGGGCGCCACGATATGTTTTCCGGTGACCTGGTTGAACAGCGGAAGCAGGAATTGCAGCAAGACGAGTGAAACGGCCAACGCGAGAAAAGACAAAAGTAGCGACTCTCCAAAAAATTGCCCGATCAAATAATGTCTCGGCGAACCAATCACCTTGCGCACGCCCACTTCTTTTGCGCGTTTCACCGAACGCGCGGTGGCCAGGTTCATGAAGTTGATGCACGCAATGATGAGGATGAACACAGCCACGCCGCTGAAGATGCGCACATATTCAATGCGACCGCCTGAGGGTTTGCCGTCTGTGAAATTTGCTTTGAGGTATTGGTCGCGAAACGGCTGCAATCCCAGCGTGACACTGAACGGCTGATCTTTGTCGAGACGCGATTTCACAAAGACATTGAGTTTATGGGTCACGTCCTCCACATTGGCACCTTCCGAAAGCAACAGGGTGGTTTGCATAATGCCCGACGCCCAGTCCATGCGCGTCATGTGCGACTCCCAGTTGACGAGGAAATCAAATTTCCACGAGGTGTGCGGCGTCAGGTCTTCGAACACTGCGGTGACCTGGAAGTCAATTTTATTTTCGTAGCGGATGCTTTTGCCGATGGCGTTTTCGGGACTTCCAAAAAACAGCACGGCCATTTTGCGCGACAGGGCAATGCTGCTGAGATCTTTCAAGGCTGTGTTTGCATCGCCGGCCAGGATGGGGAAGCTGAACATGGTGAAGAAGTCTGCGCTGGCACGCGAACCTTCCAGCTTATGTTTCTTGTCGCCCACCTGAAACGTTTCAGGATGTCCCCACGGCAGCGAGTAGCCCGTGGCATAGAATGCCATGCCTTTTATTTCGGGGATGGACGTCTTCGCGTCGTCCACAACGAGATACGTCTTGTTGTCGCGATAGTTTCGTGGCGTGTTGTATGAACCCTGGTTGCCCGAACGGGCATGCACGGTCATGTAGATGTTGTAGAGTTGGTCTCCCTTGGCGTGAAAGTTATCGACAGCCTGTTCGTCGATCACCCAAAGAAAAATAGTCATGCAGCAGGTCATGCCCATGGCGAGGCCAATCACGTTGATGGCCGAGAAGGCTTTGTGCCGCAGCACCTGGCGCAGGGCCACGGTAAAATAGTGACGTAGCAAGTTCATAGGAAGAATGGGATTGGAGGTTGGTTTTCGTTTGATGGCAAAGGGCTTCATGAATTCAAACACGTTGCGCACATAGTCGCGGCGTGCTGCGCGCGGGCCGTCGTGGCGGCAGCGGAGCAGAAATTCTTCCAGCAGGTCGCCCTGCACTTCTTCGAGCAGCTCGGGTGCGCAATACCACTCCAGCAGGCGTGTAGCCCACCGTGGCGGTGTGGGGTGAGATGATGGCGAGGGGCTCATGCGTGTGCCGATTTTAATGTGGGGGGCACAGCGTTCCACAGGGAGGCGCGAACCTGCTGAATGTCTTTCAGGGTGTTGCTGCCATAGGCCGTGATGGTGAAGATTCGTTTTCTACGGCCACCGCGTTCGGGCGTGGGGTTGCTCATTTTGGATACGATCATGCCTTTTTCCTCCAGGCGTTGCAACGATGCGTGCACCTGGTTGAGGCGCACCGACCGCTGGGTCTGCTCCAGAATTTCGTGGGTGATGTTCACCCCATAGGCCACACCGTCGAGCACGGCCACGACCAGCAAAACAATTTCTTCGAACTCGCCCAGGTATACTCGCTTCATGCGTTAAACTGATTAATTCTAGTTTTGTTGATCAAATGGCTTGCCACGCTCATTTCGCTGATTTCAGTCTGATTTCGAAGATTTTAAAGAAACCTCGACAGGCTTCGTGTCCGCTTTAGGAACAGTAACGTTCGATGTCGCACTGGGAAAGGTCAACCCAACGCACAACGTCCACCCCAAAGCAATCCATGCGACCTGGGAACCTTTTGACGGCATGCATCAGTTAAAAACATGTCGCATTCATACACTATATTTCAGTGGAATGATTGCTGTAGTCTAAAAATTGAATTGATAAAAAAATCCAGTCAGCCAACCTTGACGCACGGCGCATGAACGTTGAGATCCATCACCCTTCGAAAGCCCTAAGCCCATATGTGGCGCGCTACACTATCGTGGACTGTCCCGACGAAATGGTGAATCGGGTGTTACCCGAGGCGTCGATGGTGATGGCCATTCGGTATAAAGGATTGGTGAAGCAGCAATTTTCAGACACCAGCCAAGACCTGCCCGTTGCCATGGTGTCGGGGCTGCGCAAATCGGGACGCACCATTCAGTATCTGAAAGATTCGGGCAACATCCTCATTGTGTTTAACGCAGCGGGCGCCAGCGCTTTTTTCCGCGAACCGCTGCACGCGTTGGCCGAAGAAAGTGTGCCGCTCGACAGCTTCCAAGGTTATCAACACGCGGAGCTTCTGCATGAACAACTTGCCTCAGCAAAACATAACACCGAGCGCGTTCAATTGGTAGAACAGTTTCTGCTCTCCAAACTTTTCCGTCACAAACCCGATCCATTGGTCTTTGCCGCGCTCGACAGGATTCGTGCCGCCCGCGGTGTCATCAACATGAAAGGGCTGGCCGACGCGATGTGCCTCAGCCAGGATGCGTTCGAAAAACGGTTTCGCAAAACGGTGGGCATTTCGCCCAAACAATATTCGTTTATCATTCGCATGAAGGCCATCATCAACCAAGGTCTTCAACAACAAACGTTGGCCGAAACTGCATTTCATGCCGGCTATTTTGATCAGCCCCACTTCACCAAAGATTTTAAACTGTTCACCGGGCAAACGCCCACCGACTACCTGAAGGCACCCGTTCGCTGGTGATTCACTGATTTTTTACAAGACTTTGTTTTCGACGCTGCTGAACTTTGTATTACCAAAATGCAAAGAACATGAAAACAGCATGCATCCGGATGGGCCTGTGGGCCGTCCTGCTGGCGCCGGGAGTAACGATGGCCCAGCCTGCGCAAAACGTCAATGAAAAAACAAAAAACAAGGAGGTAAAAATGTCGACGACACAACAAAACAAAGAAGTGATCCGGAATCTGTATGACCAGGCGCTCAACCAACGCAAGTTTGAGCTGCTTCCCCAATTTGTATCGGAAGACTACACAGGCTTTCGCGGCGAAAAAGGTCCGCAGTCTTTTAAGGAACCAGTGCTGGGGCTCATTCATTCTTTTCCCGACATTCAATGGAACGTTCAGGAACTGCTGGCCGAAGACGACCGCGTGATGGTGCGCTGGAAGCTGACGGGAACCCAAACCCTCTCCTATCAACACATCGCCAACACCGGAAACAAAATTGCCAACGATGGTCTCGCCATCTTTGTGCTGAAGAACGGAAAAGTGATCAAAGGCGATGTGCACACCGACCGTCTGGGTTTTCTGCAACAGCTCGACGTGCTTCCACAAGACATCAACGTCATTCAAAAACGCACGCCGTCTTCCGATCAGGTTCGCTTCATCGACAAGTTTCTTATACCACCCGGTGCCAAAGAAGAGTTTATGACGCGCATGGCGATCAACCGTGACTTCATCCGAAACCTGCCCGGCTTTGTTGAAGATGCAGCCTATGAATATTACGACGAACACGGCAATGCCATTCTCATCACCATTGCGCTCTGGGAAAATGAGGCCGCCGTGCAACGCGCCAAGGAAGTGGTGCAGGCCGAATACAAACGGATCGGGTTCAACCCCGGCGAGATGATGCAACGGCTGCACATCACGATGGACAGAGGTTTATATAGAGAGATAGCCGAACCCGTAGCGGTTCACTAAACAAATTGCAAGTCTTAAAAAAAACGTTGGTCAGGGGAATCCTCTTCCTGACCAACGTTTCTTATGTTCTATAATCGCGCAGCCTACTACGGCAGCAATTCTCGCTTCGTATACTTGGCGCTTCGTGCCACGCACTGCATCGCATCGGGCACATAGTTGTTGCCTTGCTCCACAAACATGTGCTTCACGCCAGACTTACTGGCCAGTGGCAATATGCTTTTGAAATCGATAGACCCATCGCCCATGGTGGTGTGCAGATCGGGATTGGTTTTATCCATGTCTTTCAAATGCCAGATCACAAAACGGCCCGGTTGTCGCTCGAACAGTTGCGCCAGGTTTTGTTTCATGAACGACGCCCAATAGAGATCGAGCTCCAGCTTCACGTTGTCGGGGTTGGTGGCCAGAATGATATCATAGCCGCGTTTGCCATCGTGGTCCACAAATTCGAAATCGTGATTGTGGTAGGCCAGCTGAAGACCACCTTTGCGAATGCGTTCGCCAATGAGATCCAAGGTGTCGGCAATCATTTTTATGTTCTCCAGTGAGCGAAGTGATGGATCGAGCCACGGCCACACGATGTAGTCTTGTTTGAGCATGTGCGCGCCTTCGATACATAAATCCACATAGCGCAGCAGGTCGTCGTTTGTTTTACCAGGAAGCACAAACTTGTCGAGGTTGTAGTGGCCGCTGGGCGAGGTGAGGTTGTTGTCGGAGAGTAGTTTCTTGAAATCGGCCGGTGTCATGCCGTAGTATTTTCCGTCGAAGCCATAGATCTCCACTTCCTGGTAGCCATAGGAAGAAATTTTCTTCAACGTGCCGGGGGCATCGGCCGCCATGGCGTCGCGGATGGTGTAGAGCTGCAGACCCAGTTTATAGGGGGACTTGGCCAACAGGTTTGGGGTGAGACACAGTGCGGAAGTGAACACACCGGCTTGCTTCAAAAAATCTCTTCGGGTCGTCATGGGGTATTTAGGGGGGTTGATTTATCGTCAGTGTTTCTCCGCCGGAACATATTCGGGCGTGTAGCCTTGCCGGTCTTTTTTGATGATGAAGATCAACAGGATTTTTGCCGGCTTTTTGGTGCTGGCATTGTGCGTGTACGTATGAAGGATGTTGCGGGGTTCGTAGAACATCTGGCCCGCTCCATACTTCTTGAGTTGCTTGGTCACCAGTGCGATTTCCACTTCGCCTTCCATCACGTAGCCAAAAAGTTCGCAGTCGTGCCGGTGCGACACCGTGTCCACACCGCCGGGCACAACCGTGAGCACGGTAGATTCCATTTTGAAGTCTGCCAATTCAGGATCGGAAAGCACCTGCGAAAGCACGGGGCTGAACAGAAGTGGTCCTTGCGCTTCTTTTGTTTTCTCGTGATGTTGTGCCTGTGCGGTGGTGAGCATGATAAAAAATACAGCGGCGAGCATTGATTTGCAAAGAGTCATAGTATGTAAGGGTTTTGTGAAGGTTCACCGGTCATTCCGGTGAATCCGAAATGCAAACCTGCACAGATCGTGTCAACGGCAGGTAGTCCACGGGAGAATTTGCCGGTAGACCAGGGAGCATCCTGACCCGGCTAGGCGTCTTGCGCTTTTGGCAACGAGAAATAAAATGTAGCGCCTTGTTCCTCCTCGCCCTCCGCCCACACACGACCGCCATGTTTGTCGATGATCCGCTTCACCAGCGCAAGACCCACACCCGTTCCCTCAAAATCGGACGGGCGATGAAGACGCTGGAACACCCCAAACAGTTTGGCTGCGAATTCCATGTTAAACCCGGCACCGTTGTCTTTCACATAAAAAACAACTTCGTTCTCCGTGGCATACGAACCCACCTCAACGGCGGGAGCTTCTTTCTTTGACGAATATTTGATGGCATTCGACAACAGGTTGAGCCACACTTGCGACAGCATGGCCCGATCGCCCACGGCGGGCAACAGCTCGCGCACGGCGATCGCGGTTTTTTCGGGCGTGTTGTTTTTCAGGTCGGCTATGCTTTTTTCGACGATCAGAAAAGTGTCGACATTTGTTTTCTGAATTTCCAATTTACCCAGCCGCGAAAACTCCAGGAGGTCGTCGATGAGGCGGCCCATGCGGGTGGCGTTGCTTTGGATGCGTTGCAGGTGTTTCTCCATGCCCGGCGCGATGCTGCTGGCAAAATCTTCGCGAATCAGTTCAGAATAGCCGATGATGGACCGCAACGGTGCGCGCAGGTCGTGCGACACGGAATAGGAAAACGCTTCCAGCTCGCGATTCACAGCCGCCAGTTTTTCCTCGCCACGCTTGCGTTCTGTGATGTCGTAGATGATGTTGATGGCAAAGCGCTCGCCGTTGTGGAATATGGTTTCAATAGATGAAAGCACCTCCAGCAGCTCGCCCGATTTTTTGCGCACGGTCATTTCCATTTGTTTCACCGAACCAAGCTCGGTCAATTCGCGGATCAGTTTTTCGCGTCCTTCAAAGTTCACAATCAGGCCCAGTTCGGCCGAGCTGTGTTGCAGCACTTCGCCGCGGGTATAGCCAATCATTTCAAGAAACGCGTCGTTCACCTCCATATAGCGGGCATCCGAAAGCCGCGTGATGGTGATGCCGGCCGAGCTGGCGTGAAAAGCTTTTTGAAATTTCTCTTCGCTTTCGTGGAGCTCGACTATTTTTTTCTCTAACGCGGCCGTGCGTTCAACCACCTTCTCTTCCAGCCTTATGTTGAGGTTTTGAATTTGTTCTTCGACTTTCCGGCGTTCGGTGATGTCGCGCACCAAGCCCAGCATGCGGCCGTTGGCCAACATCTTTGCGTTGATTTCTACGTGCACAGGCGAACCATCTTTGCGCCGCAGAACCCGCGTGCTCAAAATGTTTTTGCCGGCCATCAGCTCCGAAAATTTTGGAGGGTTCCTGGCCACATCGGCTGGCATGAGGAGGTCGTGCATGGTCAGCGACAGAATTTCTTCTTTGGTGTAGCCCACCATCTGGCAGGCACTCGGGTTGGCGTCGAGGTATTTGCCCTTCAGGTCGGAAATAAAGACGCCGTCGGTGGCTTGCTCCACGATGGAAGCATAGTCAAGCTCGGCCTGCATCATGTCTTTGGTTCGCTGCGCCACGAGCTGTTCCAATTCCGTGTTCACTTTCTTTTGCTGTTCTTCTGTTTCCTTGCGCCCGGTGATGTCGAGGATGGCCGACAAAAGACATGCCTCTCCATTCACTTCCACGCGAATGATTGAACATGATATCCATTTCTGATTACCGCGCGATGTGCGGATGTTGCCTTCCACCGACAACACATTCAACTTTTCGCTCAACAGCCGAATGATTTCATTCCGATGTTCCGCGGCCGACATCATGTTGAGTTCGGCCGATGTTTTTCCGACAACGTCGGCTTTGGTTGCGAATTCAAACAGTCGCAAAAAAGACGCATTCACATTCACCACAGTCGAGTCGCTGATGCGCGACAAGGCCAGCGCGGCGGGATTAAATTCAAAGACGGTGGCAAACAAATCTTTCAAATCGCCCGAGTCGCTTGTTGCGCCCGGGCTGGCGTGTTCCGATGCAACATGGTCGATGTTCACCAGCACATATTGAAAATGATTGTGCTCGTCGTCAATGGGCGTGAACACCATCCGGGTCAAACCACCGGAAGCGGCGCGAAACGAAATCCGCTGTTCGTGTTGTGTGGCCAGCAGACCATGCAAAGCGGTTGTTGCTTCCGGGAAGAGCAGGGTCAGTGGTTTTCCCACCAGCTCGTCGCGGCGTTTGTCGTGGGTTTTCAAAACCCAGTCGTTCACGGCCAGTATGTTAAATGTCTTATCGGTGGCCAGAAGCAAACCGGGAAGCGCGGCAAAAAGCCTTTCGAATGGAATCGGTGTTGATGGGTTTGCGTTCATACGGACAGCTGTAAAAATGAAAGCCCATCGCTAACAAAACGTCAGCGTATGGGCTTACAGTAAATATAGCCATTCAGGGGCATACCGGCAATGAATAGCCAGCTTGAACCTCGTTAACTTTTGTTCACGTCTTCACCGTAAAAAACGTCGCATCAACGGGAACGTTGGGGGCATCAGTTGCAGCCACAGCCACCGCCGTTCTTTCCACCGTTGGCACCTGATGCGCCCTCGCGATAGAGCTCAAAGCTGGTTTCAAACCGTTGGGTTTTGCGGGCAGCGAGTTCCATCTCCGAGTCGTTGAGATGCATTTTCTGATATTCCTTTACAGGCGAGCACGACGCCAGTGTGGCGATGGCAGCAAGTGCTAACAACAAAATGTTTTTCCTTTTCATGCATGTTTCAGGTTTATAGTATCGGATGCGTGCACGCGATCGTGATCGTCTACGATGATGCAGGCTATTCCTTTTATCTGATTGATCAAATACAATCCGGCCTTCACGCCCATCACCATCACCGGTGTGGCCATGGCGTCGGCAATTTCTGCACTGGGGCAAAGAATGGTCACGCTTTTGATGCCCTTTACCGGGTAGCCGGTTTTTGGATCGATGGTGTGCGAATAGCGCTGACCGTCGATGACGACAAACTTTTCATAGTTTCCCGACGTGGCCACCGACACATCCGAGAGGGTGAGTGAAGCAAACGACGCTGCGCGGTGCCCCGGGTCGGCAATGCCGATGGTCCAGGACTGTCCGTCGGGTTGTGTGCCCCACACCGTGAGGTCGCCTGCAGCATTCACGATGCCGCTGGTCACGCCCATTTTTTTCATAACATCTTTCGCGCGGTCGGCCGCATACCCTTTGCCAATGCCGCCGAAGCCGATGCGCATTCCCTTCTCCTTCAAAAAAACTGTTCGCCGGTCTGCATCCATAATCACATTGCGATAGTTGATGAGGCGCACGGCGGCCCTGGCAGTTTCCGCATCGGGCAGGGACGTCATCGTGGTATCAAAGTTCCACAGGCGTTTGTCCATTGAACCATAGGTGATGTCGAACGCGCCTTGTGTCAACACAGAAATGCGCAGCGAGCGAGCAATGAGATCAAACACTTCTCCGTCTACCTCCACTGGAGCAATACCTGCGGCAGCGTTAATCCGGTTTGTCTGGCTGTCGTCACGATAGGTGGTAAACAGGGCTTCAATTCGTTTCACCTCATCGATGGCGCGTTCAATACACGCCATGGCCCATGCACCGTCGTCGGCCACCACCGAAAATTCGAAGTGGTTGCCCATGAGGCGAAGGCCTTTGTTGTGTATGGATCGCGTCGCTGTTGTTTCCATTTCTAGTGTGACCCGCCCAGCACCTGCTCAAGCGACTGCATGAATTTGTCCTGGCTGGCAAACACGTAGCCATCCCATTCCTTCAGCACCTTTCCGTTGGCATCGAGCAACACGGTGAAGGGAAATTTTCCTGTTGGGTTATATTTTTCGGCGAGGGCCTCGTTGTGTTTTGTCTGATCGTCGGGCAGCTTGTTCTTTTTTGAGCGTGGGAAATCCGCGCGCAACAACACCAGTTGTTTTTCGGCCACGGCCTGAAACGATGCGCTCTCGAACACTTCCTTTTTCATCTTAATACACGGTGCGCACCAATCCGATCCGGAGAAATTAAGCAGAATATATTTATGTTGCCCGGCTGCGGTTTCTTTTGCCTTGTCAAAATTGACGAGCCATTCCGATGGGGCAAATGCAAGGAGCAGCAAAAATGCGATTGTCGTTTTCATGATTTTCCTATTTGAATTTAATCAGCATTGTGATGATGTCGGACGAAAGTCCTGTGGATCGCTTGTAGTGTCCATAACGAAGTTCAAGCGCGTTGAGCGTCGTTATGTTCAGCACACCTCCCGGCGGCGCGTAGCGAACACCCAACCCGCCCATGTTGCTCGATAGCGTGGAGAGGTCATAGTCGCTTGTGTAAAACTCTTCACCTGTCTGATGTTGTTGATAGGGCGCGAAATATTTCACACCCTGTTGTGTATAATAACGATAGAATGGACTTACGGAAAAGAATGGTGTGATCTTCACGGGCACCTCAAGCTCAGCCGTGTGTGCTGTCAGTCCCCAGTCGTCGGTGTAGTAGCGATAGTAAGTTCGAACGATCACGCGGTCGCCCGCAAAATAATTAAGGCGCACGCCCACCGGAATTTTCACACGTTTGTCGGGCAGCTTCTCCACACGGTGCGTGCCATCTTCAAAATACGTGCGATGGTAGAGTGTGGCCAGCTGTCCGGTTTGCATAGCAAAATCGGCAAGAAACAAAACCTGCATGCGCTTGTTCAGCACCTGGCTTAACGTGAACGATGCGCTATACGAATCGCGCGGCTTGTTGCCGTTGAGCGCGGTGCTGCTGCGAAGCTCCACGGGCAATATCACTTTCCAGGTATCGAGAAAAACCTGCCCCTTAAAACTGAACTCACGATTCCGATCCTTCGACAACTTCGACCATCCGGCGCTGATGCCTTTGGAAAAATAGTCAAACTCCGTCGACAGCGATCCACCTACGCTGATGGTAGTTCCCTTTTGCTCATTCGTGATGGCATACGTTATTGAGGGATAGATCCGCTTGTCGTGGGCCGACGCCGAAGAGATGGTGCTGGGGTCAATCTTATCTGACGATGCCGACGTGTATAAATCAATACCGATTTCCCCTGTGAGCGTATGCTTCCGTTTGTGTCCGTCATACCGTGAAAGTTTCACGTCGATGGTCGACGCGAAGTCGGTGAGCGACTCCGTTCCAATGCCGCCCGTCACGGCAGAGTTGTTGCCGTCCTGCGCATAATAGCTGGATATAAAATTTACTTCCTCCACTTTAAGTTTTCGGCTGCTATAGGCAGAGGAATCGTTTGCGGATTGAGAAAAGGCAGCTAAGGCAGAGACGTAAATGCCCAAGGCCGTGAGAGAAATGCGCAGCATACAAGCCTGTTTTTTTGATCAATTCAACTTTTCGAAGTTGACTTCTGGTCCTAAACAACAGAAAACCCGAGGTGGTTCACGGGCGTCCGGTTCGTTCCTATTCAGAACTCAACAACGCATGTGTCAGGATGGTCCTGACACGGCTCTGTTCAGAATCATCTAACGAACAGGGTAGTAAGTTTTGTACATGTGTTCTTTGCCTGGGAGGGAAGTAGTCAAAAAACCGTCTTAAGCGGATTATGACCAAGGCGAATAATTACCCATGAAAAGAATGCTAGCGCTGTTTCAGGCAGTCAATGCCTGCCCTGGCAATCGCGCTGGTATGAAGGTGAAACCTTAAGCCTGCAATCCAAACCCGTCACGTTAGCGATAGTAGACCACATTACATTCCGGATGCCGGCTCTTGAAACTCTCGATGGTCCGGTTCGACACTTTTGTGTTGTAGCACTTCAGTGTCTTCAACGGCAGTCCTTCCAGTGGTTCTATCTTCGACACGTTGGTGTTCGAGCAATCCAGCGAGGTGAGGTTTTGTAAACCTTGCAACGGGTCGAGGCGCTTGATCTGGGTGCCGGCTGCGTTGAACGTCTTCAGGTTGGTGAGAGTGCTCAACACTTTTATTTCGTCGATGGGCGTATTGGAGAGGTCGAGGTCTTCGAGGGCTGTAAGTTGATTCAACACCTCTATGTTTTGTAACGGTCCGTTGGTGATGTGCAGCGACCTGAGCATTCTGAAATTGGCCAGCGGCGCGATGTTGCTCACGGCCGTGCCCGAGAAATGCAATTCTTTCGGGCGTACAAATTCGCTGAGGGCGGTGAGATCACTCACGGGGCTGTCTTTGATGGCGATAGCTTCGCGTTCGACCAGGCGGTGAAGATTTTCCCGGGTCGTGGTGGTGTCTTTGTCCATTAGCCCGCGCATCACTTCCTTCCATTCGGGAGAAAGTCCTTTCCACCACCGGTTCAGGTGTATGGTCTTGTATACGATGAGGCACTTTGGATTTTTTTCGAACAACTCCTGCGCAATGATGTCGTGCACCATGGTGTTGTCGGCGTAGAGTTTCTCCAGGTTGGGAAGGTCGAACAGCGGATCGATTTTTTCGATTTTGCTTTTGTCGGCCAGCAACACTTTCAGTTTTGTGAAGCGGCTCACCACAGAAAGATCGGTCACGTCTGTCTCGCTGATGTCGAGGTAGCGGATGTCGCGATGGTCTTGCAAGGGCGACAGATCCTGGATGTGTGTTTGTCCGGCAATGACAACGCGAAGCTTCAGCATTTTGCGCAAGGGCTCCAGGTCGCGGATGCCAAAGAAGCCCTTAAAGTTTATGGAGTCGATGGTGTTCACGCGGGCCAGCTCTTCCTTGGCCGGGGTCAATCCAAACTTCGCTGTTTTGCCTACCACTTCTTTCCATTCGTCGGGCAGGGCTTCCCACCAGGCGTTCATGTCTTTTGAGTCGAACACCACCAGCACTTTGGGATTGGCCGTGTGAAACGCATAGGCCGCATCGCGGGTGATGGCGGTGTGGTCGGCATAAATCTTTTGCAACCGCGGCAGCTTTTGCAACGGTTGAAGGTCGGTGACCTGCGTAGTGTTTATGGAGAGCGTTTGTAAATTCTCCAGCGCGCTCAGTGCGCTCACGTTGCGCACGTTGGTTGAGTCAAGATCCAGTGTGGTTAATGATGTGAGCAACTTCAACGGCGCCACATCCGACACTTGCGTTCTCGACAGGTCGAGCTTCGACACTTTTGTGAGGGGTTGTAATAAAGACACGTCGGCAAACTTTGTCGTCTCCACGTTCAACTCCGTCAGTTCGGTGAGCACATCCAGCGCGTCAAAACTTGTCACCAGCGTGTGGCTGACATCGAGCTTCTGCACGCGGGGCATCCGCTCCAGTATGCTGATGTCTGACACCGAAGTTTCGCGCACGTTCAGTTCCTGCAGGTTGATGGAATATTTCAGCGGCGTCAGGTCGTGGATGCCGGTGTAGGATGCGTCCAGTTTTTCGAGGTCAGTCTGGTTTCGGATGGGACCAAGGTCTGTGATGGCCGTGTGCGACACATTGAGCGTGCGCAGGCCGGTGAAGTCGGTGAGCGGCTCCAGGTTTTGGATGTAGGTGTTGTGGCTAAGGTCGAGCGATTGAATGGCCCTGATCTTTTTGATTTCGGGAAACGACACGCTGTCGGACACCTTGCCCGCCCGTTGCAAAATTTCCTGCCACTCAAACGACAACGCCTTCCACCATTGTGTGAGCGATTCTTTTTCGTTCACCAGGTTGGTGTAGATGCTCACGATGCGGAGATCCTGATTTTTGGGATCGTAGTTTATTTCGAGGTAACGTGGCACCGTGTTGTTCACGGCCACGCCGTCGGTGGTGGTGCCTTTCAGGTTGCGGCGAAGCGACACTTTATAAAACGTGTTGCCGCCCGCCATGGTGCCGCTTTGAATGGCTTCGATGGAGAACTCAAACTTCACATCATCAAAAAAGAAGTCAACATCTTTCAGATAGGCCGTCACGTCTTTGTTGGTGATCACCTTGCGGTCGGTGTCCAGGTCGTCTTCCACCTGCACTTTGCCGTCGCGAAAAACTTTTGAATAGCTGTCGCGCACCAGCACTTCCTTGTCGCGGGCCGATGTGCTGCTGCTGCCCAGGGTGTTCAGCATAAACTCAAAAAAGGCCACCATATCGCGCACGCGTTTTTCGTCTTCCACAGCATTGGGTTGCTGGGGCGTGTTGGTTGTGGCGGGCTTTGCAGGTTCTGTTTTTTGTGTTGCCGGTTTCTTGGTAGTCTTGGTTGCAGGCTGTTGTTGTGCCGGCTTCTTGGTGGTTTTTGGCGTCTTGGGTTTCTGTGCCGCGGCCACCCAGGTCAGCAGGAAAAAGAAGGAAAGCAGGAACCAACCGGATCTATTTGGTTTCATAATAGAGATACTTTCGTAGGACATCTTTTTCGACAGGATTCTTAAGTTTCACCAGATTTGAAATGAGCCATCCGGTGTTATAGCCCGGGCGGTTAAAGTTTGCCAGTTCAAAGTACCATCCATCAAGCTGAAAGAAATGAAATTTCACGTCGGTCACCGTCTTGAATTTCAGGGTACCTTTTTTCACTTCATACAAAAACAGCGAGAGGTGATCGGGCACGAATTTTTTTGACGCAAACTGAGCGACGCTATCGGTTTGCACAAAGGCTTTGCGCAAGTTCATGAAGTCAAGCTCATGGCTCATGGGATGCAGAAATCTTCCGACTTTCAAGGTGTCGCGCACAAAATAGGGGGCAAACATGTCGGCATACACTTTCTGGATAACCCACTTTGAACCGAGGTGATCTTTCTCGAGCGTCATGAACAACGTGACGGGCTGGTCTTTGCCGTTTGCCGTGAACACGGTGTGCACTTCCGAAAACCAGTTGCCGCCATGAAAGTCGAGCACCGAGGTTTCGGATTTGTCGAGCACGTTTTTGACGAATTCTGTCTTGAGCACGGCCGGCATGCCGGTGTTGCTTTCGTTGAAGAGGATGCCGAGGTATTTTTTCCGGAGTTTAATGTTCCGGTATTGCTTGTCGCCGGGATAATAGCGATTGCCTTTCTCATCTTCCTCGCCATTAAAACGGCGGAAGAATTGATTCACCTGTTTGGATTCGGCATAGAGTTTCGTTTCATCCATGTCGCCCACGATCTGTGCGTGGGCCGACATGGAGGAAAGTATCAGAAAAAAAACAAAGGACGTTATTCTCATGCACTGGTTTCGGTCACACGGATATCGCCCAACATCACATCCCAAAACTCGATCGTGCGTCCTGACACCTGGGTCTTTTTCCGTTCCACATAGATGGTGATGTCCTTCTTGGTGGTGTCTTTGTATTTCATGCCGTCGTCGTTGGTGCCTTCGAAGCGTTGGTAAACGGTTACCACGCCCACGTAGCGGCCATCGGGTTGGCGTTCAAGATCACTGATGTAGTGAATATCGTACCATTGGATACTGACGCGGTCATAGTTCAGGGCCATGAGGCGTTCAAAGTATTTGCGCACTTTGTAGTAGTTCACTTCTTTGCGGTTGAGCGAAGACACGCCCATTTCACTTCCGGGGGCAAACAGTTCTTCGGCGCGGTCCATCACGCGGGTGGCTTCCGAATAGGCCGTCTTTTTGTTGCCAATGATGCTGATGTATTTGCTGAGGTCGCGCACTTTTTCGAGGGCCAGCGAGTCGATGGCCTGTTTGCGTTGGGGGCTGATCTCGGCTTGTTGTGCGAACAGGGGTGCCGTTGCGAGCAAAAGCAGCAAGGCCAGCAGGCTGTATGTTGAGCGGGTGTTAACCATGTTGATTGTCATTTAAGGTGCGTGTTGTAGTTAGTCTTTCCGGAGTTCCAGTTCGGTGATCTTGCCGGCGCTGTCGAACACAAGGTTCTGAATGCGGTTGATGTTTTTCTTCTGATCCTTGAGGTAGTTCAGGTAGTTTTTGATGTTGGTGGGCTTGTCGTAGTCCTTCATGCCGTTCTCTTCGCTGATGACGATGAGCACCGGGGTGTCGGGCGAGGCAAAAAGGCCGAGGGCTTCGCTGATGTTGGTGTTGGCGGCGCTGGTGTTTCCGCTGCCGGCAATCGTGTCGAAATATTTGCCCAGGCGCACGGCGGGCGTGCTGGCGGCCGATGCAGCCTGACGCTCACGTTCTTCGGCTTCGCGTTTGGCTTTCGCCTCGGCTTCGGCCTTCAGTTTTGCTTCGGCTTCCTGTTCCTGTTTTTTGCGAAGGGCAGCTTCCTGCTCAGTTTTGGCTTTTTCGGCCGCAGCCGCTGCCTCCATGGCTTTCTTCTTGCTCTTGCATCCCAGCGCGCAGCTCACGACGACCAGGGCGATCACGAAAAATTTTGATGATTTACGAATGGCGTTCATCCTTATTTGAGTTTAGTTATTTAACGAATTCTGCTCCCGACAAAGTACTACACGGAAAACAACGGTTTTTCCGCGAAAGATTTACACAAAGTGTTGAAAAAATGCCACACTTTTTCCCGTCCGATTCATTTTTTATGGACGACAGGGAAAACCCGGAGCGTGTTCCTCAACACTCTATGGCCGTTGCCGGAGGCATTTCACGTTCAGGCTTCAGAAATTATTGTGCCAAGGATGACACGGCCGGAAGAAAGCGGGGAAGCCAGCAGGTTTGCGTCGATTATTTTTACGCTTATATTTATTGCGTTTAGTTTTTCCGATAAACCCGTTTCCCCATTGTGAAGCTAGTCAAGCAAGTAAAGCTGTTCTTCCAGGAAGGCACTTCCGATAAAGCGTATGAAATTGATCTCTGCGAATCCGGCGACGGCTTCCTGGTGAATTTTCGATATGGCCGCAGAGGTGGTTCGCTCAAGGAAGGAACCAAAACCATTTTCCCCGTTCCCTATGCCGAGGCCGACAAAGTTTTTGCTGCGCTGGAACAGGAAAAACGAAACAAGGGCTACGCCGCAGCCGGTGAAATACAGATTGTTTCGGGCACGGTTTCCAAGGCATCGTCGGGTGGCAACGACAAACGCAAGAAGGCCATTGTGAAATTGCTGAAGGCCGCGTCGCTGGGCGAAGAACCCGAACACTGGCAATTGTCGCGCATCATCTGGCGCGCCGGCGACCTGAAAATTGCCGAAGCCATTCCTTATATACTACAAGTGGCCGATCCGTCGGACCCTGCCAATATCTATTCGGCCGTGTGGGCCGTGGGCCGGTGTGGCACCCCGAAGGCATTGGGGTTCATCCAAAACCTGCAACAAAACAAGACCCTTCCCGCCCACGTGCAGCAACTGGTCACCGACGTGCTGCTCAAACTCACGGAAGGCGCCGACAAAACACTGCTGCATCAGGCCATCGTTCAAACCTTGCCCGCGCCCTTCCGCAAAAGCCTGGGCGATGGAAACTATCGGCAGCTCGAAAAAGAAATCCGCGAATATCTTTTTGAACTGAAGACGGCCGCCAACGACTACCTCATCGGCCTCTACCAGCTTTCGCGCGAAGACGCCGCCCTGCACAAGGTGTTCCTCTCCGTGTTGAATGACATCCCGCTGGCCGTAAACTATTTCAAGTATGTCCGCACCATCTTCAAGACGGCGGCTATGCTGCAAGACTATGCTCCTTATGGCGTCATTGCACGGAACATCGAGAAGGCTCCGCCCTCCTATCAATCACCCCAGTGGAGCGGCGCACGCCAAGACAACACCCGGGCGTTTTCCAACAAAACAAAAACGTATCTCACACAACGCGTGGTGCGCCAACTCCGGAAATACGGCGAGGCCAACGATGCGTCCTATACCGAACTGGCCGCCGAAATTCTGCAGGTGTTCACCGATGCCGACGCCATCAACCCATATCACACCACACGCTACACCTATGCCTACGATCCTCAAACACGGCGCACCACATCGCAAGAACACCGTCACCATTATGATGCCTTGAGCCGGTATCAGGCGTTAAATTATATTCTCTATAAGAATAGCCCACGCTACCAACTTGTGAAACACGGCTGGGTTTGTGTGGCGCCTTATGTGCCGGGTGGTCCCACACCCACGGTGCGCGAAGAAGGTTTTCCCACGTTGTGGGACAAAGCGCCCGCCAAAATTATTCAGCTGCTGGCCCACAGCCGGAACCAACGCGTGAACGAGTTTGCCTTGAAAGTGTGGCAAGCCAATCCCACGTTCGAAAACGAGATCGATGCACCGTCCATCATTCTCTTTCTGCAATCCATGTTCGTGGAAACACAACGTCTCGGGTTGGACCTCGCCATCAAAAAATACAATCCGCAATCGCCCGACAAAGCCCTGCTGATCGCCATGATCGACAGCGCGCTCGACGATGCGCGCAAGCAAGCCGAACTCTGGATTGGCCAACACCGCTCCACACTCCTGACCGACACTGAGTTTATTGAAGCCTTGTTGCTGATGCGCAAAACCGAGGCCCATGCATGGCTTCGCGGATTTTTAGCCGCGGCCACCTTCACCACTGCGCAAGCCGAAGTGATGGTTGCCAAAGCAGTGGCCTTCATCATGCGCAGCGTGATCGAGACAGACGAAGACCGCCGCTACATCACACAATTGGGCGACACGCTCATTATCGCGTTTGGCGAAAACCTGCGCACGATCAGTCTCAGCATCATCCAGGATCTGTTCCGCCATGCTGCGCCCGAAGTGCATACGCTGGCGGGGAAAATATTATTGAAACATGCCATCCGGCCCGAAGACCTGCCGGAAGATTTTCTGCAGCTGCTCTTGCGTTCAGACAATGTGCATTCGCGTGGCATGGGCATAGCCCTGCTGGGTAAATTCCCCGAAGACTTGTTGTTGCAACGGAAAGAAATCCTGGTAAGCTTCTGCCTGTCGCCGCTCGCCGACGTGCGCGACGCCGTGAAACCCATCATCCTGAAACTGACACGGGCCTATCCCGACTTTGGCAAGGAGCTGGTGAATTTGTTTGTGCCCGCATTCCTCATCAAAGAATCGTACGAAGGTCTCCACGACGACCTGTTGAGCCTGTTGTCTAACGAACTGGGCGATAGTCTGCATGTGATTTCGAAGGAAAGAACATTGTTGTTGCTGAACTCACGCTATCGCACCTCGCAACGGATCGGCCAGGTGCTGTTGAACCGGAATGTGAAAGACGACGCCCTCACCGTGCCCGAGCTGGTGAAGCTGGGCAGCAACCCGCTGGAAGACGTGCGCAAGTTTGTGTGGACCACGTTCAGCAAATATGTTGACACCATCAAAGCCTCCAAAGAAGACGCGCTGAAAATTGTAGACTCGATGTGGGACGACACGCGCATTTTTGCGTTCGATTTCTTCCGCACCAACTTTGCCGCTTCCGACTGGGACATCAACCTGCTGGTGATGTTGTGCGACAGCACGCGCGAAGATGTGGAAGCCTTTGGCCGCGAAATGATCACCAAATTTTTCGACAACCGACAGGGCACAGACTACCTGTTGAAACTCAGTCAGCATCCCTCCACCAAAGTGCAGTTGTTCACCACGGCCTACCTGCAGGAATATGCCGCCGGCAAACAGGACATGCTGGAAACCTTGAAGCCCTATTTTGTGACGTTGCTCTCGCAGGTAAACAAAGGCAAAGCAGCAAAGGCACGTGTGTTTGACTTTCTGCGGAAAGAATCGCTGCGCGACCGTGCAGCAGCAACATTGGCCACGGAAATTTTCACTCGGGTGTCCATATCCATGGCCATCACCGAGAAAGCAGCCTGCATCGCGGCCCTTCGCGACATCCGCAAAGCGTATCCCGACATCGCGTCGCCGTTGGTGGTGAGCACGTATCAAGATTATGTTAAAGCCTAAGACGTATGCAATTCGACTATAAATTTAAAGGCGACACATCCGTGAGCAGCAATGCCCACGCCACGGCCATGAACTTTGCACCCGATGTGTATCGCGATCCCACCTATTTCTCGGGCTACCTCAACAAACACATTCCCTTTCGCGAAGCCATCTCGGCGTTGCACGACATTGTGGTTTCAGACTTCCGCTACAAACCCAAAGACAAATCCGACTACAAGGCCTGGGCCAAGGAACAGGAAGACCTCTGGCTTGCCGAATACCTGCGCGGGGCCACCAATGTGGAACAAAAAATAAAAGCCATCCAGATCGACCTGGCCGACATCCGGAAGCAAAAGGAACAGGCCATGGGGCCGTTCTATAAAGCGCGACAGAAATATTTTAACTACCTCTACCTCGCCAACCGCGAAGCGTGGTTTGTGCTGGACCCGGTCATCACCGTGCATCCCGACGAATTATTCTTTGAATGTTTCAGTCAGGACGAATCGTCGTATGGAAAAGTGGGATGCAACTATAACGTGTTCAATAAAGTGAACGAGTTCAAGTGCGGCACCACCAACATCGACTACTCGGCCGACCTGTATAACGAGTTTCAAAAAATACGCGAATACAAAGAGACCTTTTTTAACGTTGACCCTTCGGGGTTCGAGGTGCAGACCACGCACGAAGAAAGTTATAAGGAAGTGAAGATTGACTTGCCCGCCAGCTGGGTGCGTGGCTTTTTGCAGGTGAGCTCGGCCATGACCATTCCGGCCACCACGTTCACGCTGCATCCCATGGATGTGTATAACATCTGTTTTATGCTGCGCCGTCATAAAGAAAAAGAAGGGCCGCGTTCTATCCGTTGGATATTGAAACCGGGTGAACCCATTCGCCTGGTGTTTGAACCCTGGAACTATGAAGTGGTGTGTGGCCGCTCGCGCTACGAAGGCGTTGAAGCAAAAGAGATACGCATCTGGGGACGACGCCGTTTGCTTCTGTTGGAGCGGCTCATTCCCGTGGCTCAACAATTCAAGGTGATTCTGTTAGGCTCAGGGCTTCCCTCCTTTTTTGTGGCCGACCTTGGCGATCTGAATTTCACGCTGGGTCTTTCGGGCTGGACAGTGAACGACTGGTCGCGTGTGGGCAACTTCGATTTGCTGGCACCCCGCGCGGAAGTGGATAGCCTGACCATGCAGAAAGTATATGCCGGTCTGAAAGAAACATGGTTTTCAAAACCGGAAGCGCTGGCCAAAAAATTAAACCTCGATGTGCGCGTGGTGTTGGGTGCGCTGGCGTCGTTCACGCAGGCCGGGCGCGTGATCTATGACGTGAGCAACGAAACCTATCGCATCCGCGAGCTGTCGCGCGAGTCGCTTCCGCTGGATGAGCTCCGCTTTGCCAACGACCGCGAAGAAGCGGCAACTCGTTTTGTGTTAACCAACCAGGTGTCGGTGTCGGTGGGCACGCGCGATGGCAAGACGGTGTTGACCGGCAAGGTGAAAGACAAAACCAAAACCTTTGAACCTGAACTTGTCATTGACCGCGACGACCGGGCGGTGAGTGGAAAATGTCAGTGCAATTTCTATACGCAAAACAAATTGATGCAAGGGCCGTGCGATCACATGCTGGCCTTGCGCATCGCGTTGCGCGAGAAGGAAAGCGTTAAATAAATTTTGTAAAGTATAATTATACAATTAGTTTTAAACCGGTAGCAGCAGGATATTAAAACCTTGCAACCCGGGTGGTGGATCACCATCCTTGTACACAGCTTACTAACGCGCCACTGGCTCGTTCTTAACTGTGCGATCCTGCACCAGTACGCCTATTTCCGGTGTGAAATCTGGAGAATTTAAATAGGCGTACTGGTGCGTCTCGCTTGAGTTGACCGTTCCAGTCCTCAGCATGACGAAGGATATCCGCTGCTACCATTTTCTTTTTACCTATGGCAGACATTCGTCAGCAACTCTACGACCGCATCAAGGCATCGACCAAAGAGTCTGTTATCCTGGAGGAGATGAAGCGCCTTGGCTTCTGGAAAAAAGAAGAAGGCATTCCGTCGTTGTCCGAACAGCTCATCGTGAAGGAAGCCGACCTCACCAAAGAACTGAAGGAACTGCTGGAGCAGCAACGCAAATACGAAAACCGCGAGGCCGCCCTCAAAGAAATGCGCAAAGCACGCATGGCCCAGTCGCGGGCCAAGCGCGAAGAAAACAAACAGCTGCGCAAACAAAAACGCGAAGCCAAAGCGGCACGCTGGAAAGACTCGAAGGAGAAAGACATTCTCTACCTGGGCGAAGACGTTTCGAAAGGCCTGAACAACAAGGAAAGCGACCTCACCAAACTCGCCACCTATGGCCTACCCGTCATTCACCACGCCGAAGCATTGGCGCAGGCCATGCAAACCACCATCGGCAACCTGAGGCACCTGGCCTACCACCGCATCATCAGCAAGACCACGCACTACAAACGTTTCTACATACCCAAGAAAACCGGTGGCAAGCGGCTCATCTCCACGCCCATGCCCAAGTTGAAGCAGGCGCAATACTGGATACTCGAAAACATTCTCAATAAAGTGACGCTCCATGACGCGGCACACGGCTTTGTGAAGACACGCTCCATTGTGTCGAACGCCCAGCCGCACGTGAAGGCCGACGTGGTGATCAACATCGACCTGAAAGATTTTTTTCCGTCCATCACCTACGTGCGCGCCAAAGGTGTGTTCAAGTCGTTTGGTTATTCCGAACAGGTAGCCACCATCTTCGCGCTGCTCTGCACCGAACCCGAGTGCGACCAGATCGCAATTGACGGCGTGACGTATTATGCCGCCAGCATGGAACGGTTCTTACCCCAGGGCGCGCCCACCAGCCCGGCCATCACCAACATCATTTGCCGCAAGCTCGATGCACGGCTCCGGGGCATCGCCACCAAACTCAACTTCACCTACACACGCTATGCCGACGACCTCACGTTTTCTGCATCGGGCGACGCCGCGGCCGGCACCAGGACGTTGCTGGGGTTTGTGAAAAAAATTATCAAAGAAGAAAAGCTCAACATCCACCCCGACAAATTCAGAGTGCTTCGAAAAGGAGCACGCAAAGAAGTGACGGGCATTGTGGTGAACGAAAAACCTGCCGTGAACGCCAAAGAGCTGGATCGTTTCCGCGCCTTGTTGTTCCAGATCGAAAAAGACGGCATCGCCGGCAAGCACTGGAACAACTCCACCAACCTGCTGGCGTCCATGAAAGGCTACGCCAGTTTTGTGGCCATGGTCGATGCCGCCAAGGGCAAACCGCTGGTGGAGCGGGTCAATGCCATTCTCGCCGCGAATCAATTCAAACACGTGATCCGTCACAAGTCCAAAGCCATGCGCGACAAAGAAACCGCGCAGGCCCCCAAGGGTTCCGGAAGCTCCGACGCGAAGAAGCCCTGGTGGAAGTTTTGGTGAGATCCGGAGACCGACCGTCCAGCCCAGTCCAGCGTATCCCTCCCCAAATTTTTGTTACCCGTATCAAGGATTGCAGGTGTGGGATGTTTGCTAATTGCCGGAAATGCCCGGTTTGTTTGCCGGTGTTTGTGCCCGATTCGCGCGGGCAGCAATAGCAGACCTCGTGTCAACGGCGATGATCTGCTGGTTTGGCTAAATTTTATCGTGTCAAATACAATCCGACGTGTACATTTGCGGTTTATTTGATTTTCAATGATCCCCAGAATCACATTCCTTCGCTCCCTCATACCGGCCATAGTCTATTTGTGTTGCATCACGCTCCACGCCCAGTCGAACGTTGACTCGTTGGGCACGGTGTTGTCGCAAACGGATATCTCCATCGAAGACCGCATCGTCACCATGTGTCGCCTGGCGCAAGCGCTGCCGGAGGCCGACACCGAAAAAGCAATTCGCACCACGCAGCAGGCACTGCACCTCGGCAAAGGTTTGGCCGATGGAAAATATGAAGCCCTTGCCTACGGAACACTGGTGGAACTATACCACCGCCACGGCGACCACATCCAGGCACAAGTTGCCCTCGACAGCGCCCTCTGGTTTTCCAACAAAACCGACGACGCTGCCACCAAGGGATTTGTGTTCCTGCGAAAAGCCTGGCTTGAAAGCCGACCGGATAAGCCCGTGATCACCACAAATGCCGTCGGAGAAAAAGGCGTCACTCGTGAACATCAGCCGGAAACGATGAACGCCGTAACGTCGAACCTTTGGTTGATGGCGTCGGCTGCGGCCCTGATCGTTGTGATTCTTGTGGCGTTGTACTTTATTTTCAAAGCGTCGCGCTTGCAAGCCACCGTCGCACTGCTAGAGAAACAGGTGTCAGAAAAAGACAAAGGAGATTCCGCCCTGCACACGCGACTGAAAACACTGGAAGACAATCAACGCCTGGCCGATCGTCACGAAGCGGTGTTCCGCGCCCGCACAAATGCGGCCGAAGCGGCGCGCCAAACGGCAGAGCAACTGCGCAAAGTGGCCGAGCAACAACTTCAGGAAACAGAGCAACAACTGCAGCACGAGCGCCAGGAGCGGGAACAGGTTGCCCAGGTGACGGTGGAACAGAAGAATGAATTGCTGAAGGTGATCCGAAAAAAAATCAGCGAAGCCATCCAGGATCGCGCGGTGCTGAAACAGGTGAACGCCGTGATCGACCAGCATAAAAAAAGCGAAGAAGCGCTCGACAAAGACAACGGTGGCGTGGAGTCGGTGCCGATGGCATTTTTTGAAAAGCTCAAAGAAAAATCCGGCGACAGCCTGTCACGCCTCGACCTGAAACATTGTGCCTTCATTTCGTTGGGGCTTAGCAACAAAGAAATTGCACAGCGCATGGGCGTGGTGCCCAAGAGTGTGCTGATGTCGCGCTACCGCATCAAACAAAAACTGGCCTTGCCAAAAGAAGAAGATCTGGATCATTACATTCGGACGCTTTCAAAATAAAAAAACGCCGGGCCACTATTCATCGCCCGGCGTTTCTGATTCTCTCTCTGTTATTTGTTTCTATTCATAGGCCAACGCCTCGCGCGTGGTGATTGTGTTTGCGCGCTTTGACGGATACAACGTAGCGACATAGGCACCGGCCATCACCATGGCCACCCAGGCCACAACACCTACAATAGAAATCTGCAACGACAACGGTGTGCGAAACGCCATATGTCCAATGAAACTGCCTATGTAGGCCGACAGCAAAAGCGACAGCGCGAAGGCAAGAAAAATGCTCATCACGCCAATGCTCACACCTTCCCACACCACCAGGCTCCGGATTTTGCGTGGGGTTGCACCGAGCGTTCGCATCACACCGATTTCACGTGTACGCTCCAGCACGTTCATGCTCATGGTCGACATGAGTCCCAATGTTCCCACCACGGCCATCAACAGCGCCATGGCCATGAGCGAATTGACCAGCACTTTCATGTGACCGGCAATGGCATTGCGCAGAAGCCAGACGGGAATGGTGGCGTCAACACCGATGTTTTCTTTTTCGAGCAGCGCTTCCACCAGCCGGTTGTTTTTCACGGTCGATTCTTTCGACCGGTCGGCATAGGCAACGCGTAGCACGTTTGATTTTCCGGCTGTGTCTTCCGCTTTTGCAAATGCTTCGATACTCACATAAGCCGTGGCCGGTGTGCCCACATCCTCCACAAAACCAACCACAGTCCATGCGGTGGTGTGTTGATTTACGGTTAGTGAAACTGTGTCACCCAACGCCACAGACGAAAGCATGGGTGTGGCGAGTTGGTTCAACACCACTTCGTTGGCTTGTCCTTCCCGCAGCCAGCGCCCGGCGGTGATGTCGGGACGAAGCAACTGTGTTGACACGGGCAGGGCTTGCATGCTGAAACTTCCATGCCCTTTGTCGGGATAGGTGCGTGTGACCTCCACACCTTTGTTGCCTTTCGAAAATGCTACCGCTGCCGAATTCCATCCCTCCACATGTGTGACACCGGGAATGGATTTTAGCTTCGCCAACAACGTATCCGTCGGGTGCAGACGGTTCAATCGGAATTCCACATCATATAAACGCTGTTGATAGATTCTCGACAGGTTTGCTTCCCACGCTTCCGACACGTTGAGGGCCATCATGAACATGGCCCCGCCTGCGGCCAGCAAACCCAATGTCATGGCGAGCCGCGACCGTTGTCGAAAAACATTTCGCATGGCCAAGGGAAACATGTCGCCCGCAAACTTCCACGACGACAACATCTTCATGGTCCACGACAGTTGCTGTTGCGGACGATGACCAACACCATGATTGTCGAGCGCCTTGCGCACAGAAATGAAACTTCCGCGTAACACCGGAACCGCCGCCGAGAGCAACGGAATGCCTATGCCCGAAAACACCTGCACCGCCACCACCCATACCGGAATTGACGCATCGCGAATTTCGAGGTTGAGCAACACGGCAATCTGATCATAGAAAGCAGCCGCGGCTACCCGGCTCAGCGGAATGGCGATGACCAAAGCCACCAAACACAATGCGAACACCATGGTCAGATACATCACTGCGATTTGTCGCGAGTTTGCGCCCAGTGTTTTCATGACACCGATCTGCCGTACGTGTTTCACCATGATGGTGGCCACAGCAGTGCCCACCAGAATAGACGCCAGCACCAACACGAGAAAACTGAACATCACAAAGATGGTCATGACTGCGCTCATCTGGCTTTGATGCGGATGTTTGCCCGGTGGTGGAATCTGAATTTCGTGCACGCCATGATGGCGCGCGTTCAAGGCTATAGCAATTTCTTTCGCCTTCGTTTCAATATGGTCGCGCGAGTCGGCATGTTCGCTCACGAGTATGCGCAGTTGATCGAACCCGCCATCCTCACCCAGCGCACGCAGCGTCGACAAGGTGATGTAGCCGTAGCCGGCTTGCTCTTGCCATGCCGGCGCCAACCCTGCATCGTGCACAGTGCCGACAATTTTCAGCGCTTTGGCTTCACCGTGGCGTGTCTTCACCAGAAGCGAATCACCTTCCTGCGCATGCATCACCACAAACGCGGTTCGCTCCACGAGCAGCGTGCCGGTGGGCGGTGTTTGTTCGCCCGACACGTGACGCGCGATGTTTGTGCGCTGGTGTTCAAAGTCGTCTACCACAAACAGGAGCAATGGAAACCATTTGTCGTCAATGCGCATGCGTGCCAACACGGTGGCGTGGCGCTCGGCTTGCGACACACCCGGCCATTGGCGAACGCTGTCGATCAGGCCTTGTTTGAGGCTGTCTTCCATCTCCAGCGTAGCCGACGCAGGCACGGTACCCATGTAGTTGGCGGTCATCTCGCGCTTCACCACACTGTAGCCTCCCAAAATTGCACCCACACCAAACACTCCCATCGCCATGGCGATCACCAGCATGGCATTTTTTGCATAGCCCGACAGAAGGTCGCGCATCACTTTTTTATAGCGTGTTTTCATTTGTGATGATCCGGGTTAGGCGTGTGAAAGTTCCGTCACCATTTTTCCGTCGGCCATGGCCATTGTGTTTTCGAAGTAGGATGCAAAATCGCGTTCGTGTGTGACGATGATCACGGTCTTGCCCAAGCGCGCCAGACCCGCAAACAATTCGAATATCGCGGTTGACGTTTGCGAGTCGAGGTTGCCCGTGGGTTCGTCGGCCATGAGCACTGGCGGGTCGTTGGCCAGCGCCCGTGCAATGGCAGCGCGTTGTTGTTGTCCTCCGGAAAGCGCCGAAGGAAGTTTGTCGGCCTGGTCGCCTATGCCCACGTGTTGCAGCAATGCCAGCGCGCGTGGTCTTCTTTCTTTTGCCGGGTAACGATTGCAGAAGTCCATGGGCAACATCACGTTTTCGGCAATGGTGAGCGTGGGCAACAGTTGAAAAAATTGAAACACCACGCCAATGTTGATGCCACGCCACGAGGCCAGCTCACTTTCGGAAAGTGTGTCGATGCGCACGCCGTCTACCACCACACTCCCGTGCGTGGGTTTGTCGATGCCCGAAATGATATTCAGCAACGTGGACTTGCCACTGCCCGATTTGCCGGTGATGGCCATGAGCTGTCCGCGCGGTATGTCGAGCGTCATGTTGTTGAGGGCGTGAAAGATGCCCGAGGCCACGGGAAATGTTTTGGTGACTCCGCTGAGGCGGATGAGGAATTTTTCGTTGGTATGTTCCATATCGTTTTTTTTCTGCAACGATCGGAAAATGCAAAAGGCACATCGTCCACACGGATGTTGACGGACGTGTTCAGGGCATTAAATTTTTCTTGTACTCGGTGGGCGTCAACCCGGTGAAGCGTTTGAAGATGAGGTTGAATGTTGACTTTGATTTGAAGCCTGCCTCCATGGCGAGGCCCAGCATGTTAAAATGTTTCACCGCGGGATCGGCCATAAGTTTCTTCACTTGTTCCACTCTGTATTTATTAACAAAGTCGTAGAAGTTGTCGCCGGTGCCTTCGTTGATGAGCTGGGATAGCTGACTGCGGGTGATGTTTATGGCTTTAGCCAACGTTGTCAACGTCAGTTCCGGATCGAGGTAGGGTTTCTCGTGCTCCATATACGTCATCAACTGCTGCATCCGTGCGGGATCCGGTTTTTCTTTTTCAGCGATGGATGCGGATGTCAGCACGTCGTTCACTTTTATTTCTTCGTATTGAAAAATCTCGCGCTGAAGAATACCCTTGTAGCTCAACGCCAAAATGGAAAGGGCAAAAACAAACGCGGTGGCCCTGGGTAGCCACTCTCCCAACGAAAGATGAATGACGGCAAAGAGACTAAACAGAAACAGCAGGTTGATACAAAGAAATATTCCCATGAAAAAACGAACCCACCCGATGCTCACGTTCTCGGTGTTGGACACTTCGCGCGGTATCAGGTTCTGATAGTCACGCCAGCGCCGCTGAACCCAAAACTGATAGACCGAAAACTGCACCACCACCACAACCCAAAACACAACCACAATCAATCGATGAAACCGCTCCAGGGCGCGCAGAAAGTCCGCGTTGTTCACCGACCGCAGCGACAACGACAAAACGATGACGACAAAGAATGGCAGGAAGTGCAGCATCAACCAGCCGCTCCGCTTCACCGGCTTGCCGGTGATTTCGCACGCATAAAACCAAAGCAACGGCGCGATGAGAAGGAATGTGGGATCGCCAATGGTATAGACCTCGGCCGACAGGTGGTTGATGACCTGGCTGGCAAACAGGATGTGCGCGACGCTGAACACCAGCGCCACCAGCAACACCGACAAAAAGAAGTTGGCTCTCCCCTTTCGCACCCCACGCGTGTTGAGCAACACCACGATGAACACGCCCACCACGATGCCGCCATAGATCAAAACCAGGAATAGCTGATGAATTAATATGTTCAAAGCCCGGAAATTCTGTTTCTTAAATGTAGCGCAAAACTCAACACAACTCCGCCACAGGTCGTCCAATGGGATTTGGCTGGACGTTTAACGCCGTTGCGCCCTGTCATAGGACGTCGCTAGTCTTCTTCCACAGCCTCTTCGCGGGGCGCCGCGTGGTTCGTTTGCTCACGCAACGCCCTGAAGGCTGTGCTGCTTTGTTCGAGGTAGGCGGGGGTTCCCTCGTCGATCACGACGCCATCCTTCAGAACATACACATAGTCGAACATCGACAGCAGGTGCAGGCGGTGGAGCGAGCTGATCACGGTTTTGCCTTCGAACGCCTGGAACAAATTGCGATACACGGTTTGCTCGGTGCGGGGGTCTACGCTGCTGGTGGGTTCGTCGAGCAGCACGATGTTGCTGGAACGGGCCGCGAGCACGCCACGGGCCAGAGCCAGTCGTTGTTTCTGGCCACCGGAAAGGTTCACACCCTTTTCCATAATGTTTGTGTCCAGTCCTTGTGGAAGGTGATGAATGACCGTCGAGAATTGTGCGGCATCGCAGGCTTCCTTCACTTCGTGTTCTTCGAAAGCCAGGCCGAGGGTGATGTTGTAGCGCACGGTGTTTTCAAAAATCTCCGGGTCCTGGGGCAGCAGGGTGATGGTGTCGGCCAGCGTGTCGAAACTGATGCGTTCGGTTTCATTCACCATCACCTCGCCTTCTTGTGGTGTATACAGTCCGCGGAGCAAGGCGAGCAAGGTGCTTTTGCCACTCCCGCTTTCGCCCACCAACGCCACACGCTGACCGCGTGGGAAGTGCAGGCTTAGGTTGGTCACCCCGGTGTGCGGTGCGCGCTCCACGCCGCGGCCCCGGTGGAAGGTGAGGTGTTTAATATCGAGCACGCGCCAATGGTCGGGCAACGGTTCGGCGGCCAGGGCGGTGTGTTTTTCGTCAAATGCTTTTTCGATGTCGCGCACGTTCTGAACATCGGTGTCGTATTTCACAATCTGTGTGTAGTGAGCCGCCACGTCGTTGAACACGCTGGTGAACTGGTTCACATAGCCCAACAGAATGATGAGGCCTCCGATCATGAAGGGTTCGCCGGGGTTCCAGTGCTGAAACAGATAGCCCAATGTGGTGACGCCATAGATGATGGCGATCATCATTTGTGCCGTGAACCATTTCCATTCGTTGATGACCACGTTGCGTTTGAACGGCGGATACACGGCCAGCAGCTTTGACAGAAACGTGGTCTGGATTCTTTTTTCCAACCGAAGCGTGATCACCGTCACTATGTTCGACAAACTGTCAAACAACGTTGACGACACTTCGTGCTCGCGTTCGTTCACCTGTCGCAGCGTGGCCACAAAAGGTTTGTCGAATTTCCGGATGATGAGAATGGTGATGGCGCCCAGCACCACGCCGATGGAACCAAACACGGGCGAGAAGTAGAGCATGGCACCGAACGAAAAAAAGAATTTTCCGAACGAATAGAAATAGATGAAGCCGTTCTGAAAAAAATCGCGCAGCGCTTCATAGGCTTTCCGAAGTTTGTTGATGGTGGCGCCGCTGTGATGATCCTGGTGCCAGGCCATGGGCAGATGCAGTATCTTGTGATAGAGCTCTTCCATGAAATTGCGGCTCACCGAAAATGCAAGCTTGCGTTCGAGCACGCGACCGGGTCCGTGAAAGGCCCACTCCAGCAGACGCGCACCCACAAAGAACGCGATGTAGATCCATCCTGTGCGCAACACATCCACCCCTTGCGTCTGCAGTTCGTTCACAAACCAGCCATAAAAAATCGGAGACGCGGCCACCACAATGTTGGCCATGACAAAACAGGAATATACCAGCACGAAGCGCTTTCGCTCCTGTCGCGCATATTTCCACGCCGTGGCCAGCAGAGAAAAATAAGGATTCTGCATGTTGAACAAGGGGACAAGACCCGCTACAAAAATAGCCCGGATATTGCCGATTGCAATCGCATTTTTAGCAATGCGAATTCATCACCTCCGGAGAACCGAACGTTTCAGAATCAAAATCAAAAAATGACGGGAAAAATTACGCGACGCGGTCAACGGTTTCGGCAGTCGCGAGCGGTTGTTTCTTGTCGGCGAGGTACTGTTTTTGAAACAGGGGCTTCGCATCGTTAAAGGTGGTTACCGCGCCGATGTAGGACAACAGGCGGATGTAGCACCACGCGAGGTCGAGCTGATACCACATAAATCCCGAGCGTGCACTGTGCGGAAACAAATGGTGGTTGTTGTGCCACTCGCCTGCCACGATGCCGGGCCAGGCTTGGTTGATGGATTTATCTTTTCGGTTGAAGTCAACACCTTCGCGCTGCACATCCTTGCCTTTGCCATGGCCTTCGAAGTTGAACGTGCGAACGCCCACGGCCCAGAAGCATGCTCCGCCAAACAACGCAAACGCCAGCGGGTGACCGCCGATGAGGAAGAACACGCCATACCAGAAACCCCAGTTGAGCACCCAGTGCAAAAGGGTGAGCCCGGGTCTTGCCAACGCGCCCCATTTCAAATAGCCTTGATACGAATTGGTTTGCACACCCGTGTGCTTCATCAGGTTCACCGCGCGGTTGTAGTCATCTTCGCTCAGGTTTCGGTTGATGGGCTGATGCGTTACATCGGCCAGGAAGCAATACAAAAATCCTGCGGTAGCATTGTAAGGATCGCCGGGTTGATCAGACTTGCAGTGGTGCACGTGATGCGACACCACATAAATTTCTTCGGGAATAATTTTCAGCGACAGGTTGCGTGTCACGAACAGCCAGAACTTATTACGGAAGGTGTAGGCGCCGTGCGTGCAATAGCGATGATGCCAGATGGTGCCGTGCGTGCCCATGAACACCATGCTGTAGAAGAAAGCGGCCACCAGCAAACCCCAGGTGAAATAATGAAAGATGAAGACGATGAAAAAAGGTGCGAGGCAAACCACCTGCAACCAGCTCATGAAGGAAAGCCAGTTCTTACGCGTTCTGAAAATGTTTAAGCGATAAAAAAATTCACTCACAATCTGACCATTGGTGGGCTTCACCAGGTTGCCCGATTCATCTTGCCAGCCGTAGCGGGGGGGCTCCAACACATAATCTAAAAACGCCATATTACTTTTTAACCCTATTGAACCTTGAATGTAAGCATAATAAAATGAAATCAAACCTTAATTGAGGAATACCTCCCGCACCGCATGCACCACACAACACAGTACATGAGTTGATGTAGGCTTATCTCACTATTCTCACTTTTTGCCTTCTTCGCATGGTGCTACACTCACGTTCGGTAGGGTGTTCGCACTGCGCGACAAGCGACAGATAACGCCACTGGCAACACATTGTTGTCTGCCGTGAATTTTCCAGCTTCAAATAACCTTCCAAAACCATCTTTAAATCAACATTCCGTTCAGTATCTTTCCCGCTTTATTTTTTCGAGCGCTTATGAAAGAGGAGGCACAGGCCAATCAACGACTGTTTTTGTTAGGCATGATTCTCAGCATGACGTGCTGGGGCTTTAGCTGGACGTCGGGAAAAATTTTGTCGCACTATGCCGGCCCGCTCACCATTTCCTTCTTCCGCTTTGCCCTCACGTTTGTGTCGCTGCTGCTCATCTTGTGGCTGGCCAAACAAAAGCTGAGTCTTGATAAAAGTGGCTTCCGCGATCTGATTCTCGCTTCCTTACTGATTTCGCTATACACATATTTGTTTTTCAAAGGACTCACCGTAGGCAAGGCAGGCGCCGGTGGCATTCTGGTTACGGTGCTCAACCCCATCATTTCCTATTGCCTCACACTGGGCATCGCACGCCGAAAGCCGACACGTCAGGAGTTTTATGGTTTGTCGTTGGGGGTGTTGGCGGGACTTATCCTGTTGAAGATTTTCACAGACGCGTCGGCCTTGTGGAGTGCGGGCAACGTTTATTTCCTGCTGGCCTCGTTCTCGTGGGCATTGCTGAGCCTGGTCACGGCACGTGCATCGCGCTATGGTTCGCCGCCGGCGTTCAGTTGCTGGATGTATGGCGTGAGCACGATCGTAATGTTCGCGTTGTCGGGCCCTTCCGCGTCGGTTGTGCTGATAGATCATGCCGATGCCACGTTCTGGGGAAACCTGTTCTTCAGCGCCACCATCACCACATCGCTGGCCACCACGTTCTACTTCATCGCCACGGTGAAGATCGGTGCCAGCAAAGCCAGCAGTTTCATTTTTCTCGTGCCGTTCTCTGCCGCCCTGGGTTCCTGGATCTTTCTCAACGAAGTGCCACAGCTGCATTCCATTGTCGGCGGCCTGCTGGGCATTGCTGCCGTGTATATCCTGAACATGAAAAAGCGGGTAGCCTCAACGTGACGACACAAAAAAAGGCTGAAGAATTCTCCAGCCTTTCTTTTTCCAGTATCCGTTCCTCTACCACACAATGGTGACGACCGCTTTCGCGGGAATGGTGTAGCTGAATTGGCGTGCACCGAGTTTCGCGATAAAGGTTTGCTGACTGCTTCCGGCGTTTGAAACAATGAGGGCTTTGCTGCCATCGGTGTTGATGAACGCCACGTTGTCGAGTTGGGTCGAGCTTTCAAAGGAGGTCGACGCCACACGAAACGCTCCGGGACGCACAAACTTAGCGAAGTGGCCCAGCGAATAATACTCTACGTTTTTTGTGACCGTGCCCGAAGTTGAGTTGATGGTTACCACCCCGCGACAATCGGCACAGCCATTGTTGGTGGGGCCCGCGTTTTCGTCGAGGGCCAGGTTCCAGAGCAATGCGTTCTTCGACCAGTTCTTGGTGGTGCCTATAAAAATGTTGGCCATCTGCCACTGCAGGTTATCGCTGAAGTTTGTTGCCCATGCACCGCCCGAAATCTCTGTGAAATAAAGACCCTTCGTAGGGCTTGCATTGTGCACCACGCTCATGGCCGACACGTTTCCGCCATAGGCATGAAACGCCGAACCTGCAATGTACTGTGAAGCACCGGCGTCGTTCAGGATCGAGATGGCATAGGCCGTATTGTCCCAGTTGTGATCGTAGGTCACAATTTTCGTGGTGATGCCTGCGGCCTGAAACGCAGGACCGAGACTGTTCTTGATGAAGTTAAGCTGGTCGGTCGCCTGCATCTCCATGCAGGGATAGGTTGCTGTAGAGAACAAGGGCTCGTTCTGCGGCGTGATGGCGTCGATGGTGATGCCTTCTGCCTTGAACGCCTGAACATACTTCACAAAATATTGTGCATAGCTGTCGTAGGCGTCTGTCTTCAGTTTGCCGCCCTTCAGGTTGCCGTTGGTTTTCATCCAGGCCGGCGGGCTCCAGGGCGATCCCATGATGCGCAGGTTGCTTTGCACGGAAAGAATCTGTTTCAGCATCGGCACCACATCGTCCTGGTCTTTGTCGATGTTGAAGTTGTCGAGCGGATAGTCCGTCTGGCCTGCAGGCATGTCGTCATACGTGTAGTCCGACAGTGAAAAGTCGGAAGCGCCAATGGTCATGCGCAGGTAGCTGATGCCAATGCCATCGGTGGCGTTGAACAGGCTTTTCAGCAAAGAGCTCCGCTGCGAAGCCGACATTTTTTTGTTTATGAGGTAGGCCGACGAACCGGTGAGGGCCGCGCCAAAGCCTTCAATTTCCTGTAGCCGTGTGGTGGTGTCCAGGGTAATGGTCGGTGTGCCCACCGCTGTGGTGATGGCTGCGTCGCTTTGTCGGGCGAGCAAGCTTGTTTGGTCGCCGGTGGTGAGCCATACCTGTGCTTTCCCTACAGCAACGGGCTGCACGGGAGGGCCGGGTTTCGGGTCGCTGTCCTTCTGGCAGCTCACCGCCACCAGCACAAGCGTTGTCAACATATAAACCATGCCTCGTTTGCGGGGCATTCCGGAAATTGTGTTTGTCATCGTGCTAGTCATCTTCATCATCGCCCTCTTCTCTTGCTGTTCAATTACCATACAAACGTCGCCACTGCGCCTTTCGGGAGTGTTGCGTTAAATGTTTTTGTGCCGGCCTTCACACCGACATGTTTTTCTGCATCGGTGTCGTTCACGGCCACCATCACCTTCTTGCCTTGCGGCGTGATGAAGGTCACGTTGGGAACGCCTTCCACTTCGGTTGATGCAATGCGCACCGAACCTTCGGGCACAAATTTAGAAGCATGGCCGATAATATAATACGAAACATTGCGTGTCACCTCGGCGCCGATGGTTAACGCGCCCTGGCACGATGTGCAGCCACCGTCGGGTGTGTGGGGATTAAACTGCGGGTCGGCCGCGAGGTTCCATTCCAGCACGTTGCGGCTCCAGTTGCGCGTGGCGCCAATCACGAGGTGCTTGGTGTGCCATTGCAGGTCGCCGGCAAACGAGCCTTCGCCCGACGTCCACTGCTCGGTGAAGTACACGTTCTTGTCGGGATGTGCTTCGTGCACTTTCGACAACACTTCGATTTCGCCCAGGTAGAGGTGAAACGCCGAACCGTCTACAAATGGTTTTGCTTCGGCGTCGTTCAACACGGCGATGGGATATTCGGGATGATCGCAGTTGTGATCAAACACCACAATCTTGGTCGCGATGCCTGCGGTCTTAAATGCGGGGCCCAGATTTTTTTTCACGAACAACGCCTGATCTTCGGCCGTCATAATCATGCTGGGGGTGTTCTTGGGATTTTCAGGTTCGTTCTGCAACGTCACGGCGTCGATCGCGATGCCTTCCTGCTTCATCTCCTGAATGTATTGCACAAAATATTTTGCATAGGCTTCATAGAACTCCGGTTTCAGTTTTCCGGCTTTCGCCTTATCGTTGTCTTTCATCCACGTGGGTGCCGACCAGGGGCTGCCCATGATTTTGATGTTTGGATTAAGTGCTATGATTTCTTTGAGGATGGGAATGAGGTGTTTGCGATCTTCGTCGAGGCTAAACTGAAATGCCTTTCCGTTTGCCGGTTTTTTGTCGGCATACGAAAACACATGATCGTCGAGGTCGGAAGCGCCAATGCTGATGCGCAGATAGCTGATGCCGATGCCTTGTCCTTCGGTGAGAAACAGTTCCTTCAGCCATGTAGCTCTTTTGCCGCTGTCGAGCGCATGCAGCAGGGCAGCGCTCCCGCCGGTCAATGAGAAACCAAATCCATCGATGCTTTGAAAACGTTGTGTTGTGTCCACAGCAATGACGGCCGCATTTTGGTCGGGCACGGTCAACGCTGTTTTGGCCAGCAGCGACGCGCGGTCGCCGGTGGTCATGTAGAACGCCACGCCATTGTCTTCTGCGGTGGCTGGAATTTCCGGCGACTTTTTGGAACACGAGGCTATTCCGATCGCCACCACCAACAAGACGCCTAACTTGATTGCAAGTCTATTCTGATTTTTAACTGAGATCATAAGAAGTATATAAAAAGCAAGAGGATAGCATGTCGCTATCCTCTTCCCTATCTGTCAAACTTATTGTTTTACGAAAGTGTATTCTCCGGATGCAAAATCATCCGCCACCACGATGGTCGCCTTGTAGGTTCCCGTAGAGGTGATGCCCTTGTAGTTGGGGCCTTTCACAACCATGGTGCCGGTGAGCGATGTGCTGCTGCTTCCGAACTCGATGTCCCAGGGCGAGTTGATTTTCGAATCAAAGCCTGCGGTGAGGTCGCCTGTGGTGGTAAACGTGAACGGATGCGAGTAGGCCATCACCAGTTCCTGGCGCTGATCCCAGCCGCCGTCGTTGTTCCAATGGAAGAGCTTCAGGTTGTAGTGTTTCCAGCTCAGCTCTTTTTGATCGAAGTCAACGTTCACGGTATACGCCTGGTCGTGGTCCACGGTAATGATGCCGTCTTCGTCGCCATCCACCACATCGCCCGAGCCGTCTTCTGCGGTGTTGATTTCATAGTTCTTGCTGGCTTGCAGGGGCACGTATTTCACGCTTTTGAAAATGTCGCCGTCCTTTGTGAATTTCAGAATCATCTTGCCGTCTTCCAGCAGATAGAGCTCCGAAGGTGTGTTTGTGGTTTCGACGGTGAAGGTTCCGCTCACCGCGTTGGCCGTGATGTCGGTTGCCTTGCCAATGATCGTTTCCACCACCACCACAATTTTTGTAAGCGTGTAGGTATAGCCTGCGGGGGTGAGGCTCAAGGTCACTTTGTGCAGACCGGTTGTTCCGGGAATATCTTCAAAAGCCACACCGGTGTCGTTGCCTTCCGATTCCAGAATCACTTTGCCGCCTTTGTTGTTTGCTGTGGCCGTATTTTTTATGCGCTTCATCAGCAAGCCCCAGTCGCCGTTGGCGCGGAACACAAAACCTGATTCGCTAAGGAACGGCACTTCTTTTTCCCAAACACCTTTGCCCACATAGGCGAGCGGCACATCGCCACCCCAGCCGCCTTCCACGGCATCGCCTACCAGACTCCAGCGGTCGATGAGCAACACGTTGTAGGTGTTGTTCACCAGGTCTACCGTGATGCGATACTCTCCGGTTTCGGGTGCTGCAATGTCACTGCCACACGTAACTTTTCCATCGGCGCCGCCCATCTTGCGCGAGTGCGCGTCGGCCTGGTCGCGGAAGAAGTAGGTTGAGCCTTTGGTGAGGTGTGTGTAGATTTCGAATACACCAGTAGGATTTTTATCGGCATCGGTCAGTGCGCGGAACGGCAATGCTTTCGTGAGGTCGGCGCCGCCTTCGGTAGCTTCGCCGGTCAGGAAAAGCGTGGTGGGCACATATTCGGTTTCAAAACGTTTGAAGGTGATCTCGCGGGTTTCAACCGCTTTCTTCTCGATCGCTTTGGCAACTACCACCCATTGCAATTTCACTTCGGCGTTTGCCGGATAGCAAGCGGCCCACAGGGCATAGTCAATTTGCTCGGCCGTCAATGCCACCCAGGTGTCTTTGCCGGCGTTGGCCGGTGTTGCCGACAAGATCGGATGATCATAGTCGGTGCTGCCGGTGGGTACCAGCACCAGCGTGTACTGCACCAGGAAACGGTTTGTTGTTGTCGATGCCGTCCACTCAAAACGCGTGGCAGCGTCGGGTTCATTTTCGTCGAGCGACACGTTGGTGTTCGCGTTGGGCATCACGAGACCTGGAGCAGTAATCTCCCAGTTGCCCACAGGTTCCATGTTATCTTTTTCGCTGCACGACCAGGCTGCAGACAGCAGGATAAGCGACAGGTAAATAAATATTTTTTTCATCGTTTGATGGCGGTTAAGAGTGTTTAGTTATAGCCTGGATTTTGACCCAACACCTGATTCCGGTTGCGTTCCGACTGTGGAATGGGAAGCAGTTGCTTTTCGGTAGTCATCTTGTAGACCTTCATTTGTTCGGTGATGATGTTCATTTCCTGCAGGGCATTCATCACATCCACCGCCACGTTGTTGCGGCGCAGGTCGTCCCAACGTTGGGCTTCCTGTGCAAGCTCTAGACGGCGTTCGTTCAGGATGGCGGTCTTCAGCTCGGCGTTGGTTGCCGGTGTATCGCCCAGGCCTGCGCGATGGCGCACCTGGTTCAGCAATGTTTTTGCTGCGTCGGTTTGACCTTTCACATTCAGAGCTTCTGCTTTCAACAACAGGATGTCGGCCAGACGCACAATGTATTGACGGTTGGTGCTGGCACCGGAGCTGGCGCTTTTCCATTTGAAGGCAAAGGGCACATCGCCGTTCACCACCTTCGACCAGAACTCGTCGGCCCAGGGTGCTTTCTCGAACAAGATGGATGCTGTCTTGCGTTCCACATCGCCTTCGGCGTCGAATGCGTTGATGAGGTCATGCGAAGGCGTCACAAATTTTCTCCAGGTGTCGCCGGTAATAGAGGGGGGCAACAGCAAGCCGGGTCCCCAGTTGCCTTCGGGTGCTCCAACAAACTGTACTTCCATGATCGACTCGGCGTTGTTGTAGTGCGCGCCGTCCCAGAGGTCGGCAAAGTTGTCGAGCAACGTGTAGCCTGCGGGGCTGTTGATGACGGCGTCGGCATATTGAATCACTTTGTCGTAGTCGCGGTCCGCTTTCTGGGCATACACTTTTGCAAGCATGGCATTGGCCGCGCCCTTTGTTGCGCGGGCTTTGTTCACGCTGGCCACATCGCCATAGGTGTCGGGCAGGTTCTGCACAGCAAACTCGAGGTCGGCAATGATTTGTGCATACACCTCGGCTTCGGTGCTTCGTTCGATCTGTGTTTCAGAAGGGGCCGTAGACGCAACGGGCTTTGTGATGAGTGGCACACCGCCCCACATCTTCACCAATTGATAGTAGTGAAACGCGCGCAGGAAAGAAGCCTCACCCAAAATCTGGTTGCGGCGGTTTCCATTTTCAAGCTTTGCGTCCACAATGCCGGGCACTTTTGCCAGCACAGTATTGGCTTTGGCGATGGCATTGTAAATCTGCGACCAGTTGTTGAAAAGACGGCCGTTGGTGGGCACTACTTCCAGGTTCTCGACCGCAAAAATCTCTGCGTTGTCGCCGCCGGCATAGTAGTTGTCAGACATCACGTCGTTGAAGATGATGTTGTCCCAGATGTAATACTCCTGTGAGAAGGAATCGTAGACACCGACAAGCGCCGCCTCGGCATCGTTGGCCGTGACGTATGCGTTTTCTGCCGTGGCATCCGAAATGGGTTTCAGGTCGAGGTAGTCGTTGCAAGACGACAGCACGGTGAGCGCTGTGGCAACAAGGATATAGTTTTTGAATTTTGTTATCATGACATGCGTCGCATTAGAATGAAACATTGAGACCGAAGATGAGGTTGCGTGTTTGCGGGTAGGTGCCATAGTCAACACCGAGTGAAGTGTTCTTCACACCGTTGTCGCTATCGCCACCAAAGGCGCTCACTTCGGGGTCGTAGCCTTTGTAGCCCGTGATGGTGAACAGGTTTTCGCCCGTCACATACACTTTCAGATTGCTCATGTGCAACTTCGTGATCATGGCCGAAGGCACGTTATAGCTCAGCGTCACGGCTTTCACACGCATGTAGGAACCGTCTTCCACAAAACGCGACGACAAGCGCGAGTTGTTGGTGTTGCCCCAGCTGGAACGCGGAATGTCGGTGATATCACCGGCTGCGCGCCAGCGGTTTGCCACCACGGCCGACTGATTTTTTGCATCCGTCATGCCTTCTGTTTCAATGCGGGTGGCATTAAACACGTCGTTGCCTTGTGAACCTTGCAAGAAAATGCTGAGCGAGAAATTTTTGTACCCAAACGTATTGGTCATACCATAGATGAAATCGGGATTGGGATTGCCGATGAAGGTGCGATCGTCGGTGGCAGGATCGAATGTGCTTTCGCCGTTCTTGTCGATGTAGTAGGCATTGCCTGTAGCAGGATCAACACCGCCCGACACATACCCATAGAACATGCCGAGGGGCTTGCCTTCTACCGAGTAACTAACGTCGCCTCTACCGGCCACGCCGCCACCAATCACCTGCTGACCAACGATGCTCACCACTTTGTTCCGGTTAAACGAAATGTTGAAGTCGGTTTCCCATGTGAGTGCATTCACGAGGTTGCGCGACGTTACCTGGAATTCGAGACCCTTGTTTTGCAGTTTCCCTACGTTCTGCAAGCCTGTGTCGAAGCCTGTCGATTTTGGAATGGGCACATACAACAACAGGTCGGATGTGTTTTTCAAATAGGCATCGGCCGAAAACTGGATGCGTGAATTCAACACCGAGAAGTCGATACCAATGTTGGTTTGTTCGGTGCTCTCCCACTTCAGGTCATTGTTCTGAATGGTGTTGGGATACGTTCCCGGCAAGATGGCACCGCCGATGGGATAGTTAGCACCGGTGCTCACTTTGCCGATGTAGGCATAGCCTCCGATGTCGTTCCCCACAAGACCCCAGCCCGCGCGCAATTTCAGGTCGCTCACGGCGCCCACGCCCGCGAAGAACTCTTCTTCCGAAATTCTCCAGCCCACACTCACCGAAGGAAAATATCCCCAGCGATTGTTCGGACCAAACGACGACGAACCGTCGGCGCGGAAGTTGGCCGTCAGCAAGTAGCGGCCGTTGTAGTCGTAGGTGACACGGCTGATAAACGATGCGTTTGATTTTTCAGACTTGTCGTTCGATGCGCTCACGATAGTAGATCCGGCGTTGGTTGTAGGAATGCCGGCGCTCGAAAATCCGTTCTTTTCGATGGAGTTGTTTTCCCAGCGTGTTTTCTGAATCACCGATCCCACCAGCACACTCAGGTTGTGTTCGTTGAACGACTTGTTGTATTGCAGGGTGTTGTCCCAGATGTAGTAGTTAGTCAGGTTGGTCGAGTTGCGGGCAATGCCCTTCTTGGCGCGGCCATAGCTGGTGCTGAACGGATTGAGGAAGTAGTCGTTCACGCCAAGCTGATAGTCGATGCCCAGGTTGCTGCGCAGTTTCAACTCGGGGAGGAAATTGATCTCGGAGTAGACGTTGCCCAGCACGCGTTGATTTTTGTAGTTACGATCCGAGCCGTCGGTTCCCGCCACGGGGTTTTCCCAATCCTGAAAAGGGTTGGCTGTATACGTTCCGTTAGGACGGAAGATGCCGATGTTGGGAGGTGTGGACAGCATGCCGAGAATAACACCACCACTGTTCACGTTGAGGTTGTCGCTCACGTCTACATCGTGATATTTCACAAAGTTCAGGTTGGTTCCTACGGCCAGCCAGTTGTTCATTTTCTGTTCGAGGCTGATCTTGAAGTTGTAGCGATCCATTTCGCTGCTTCTCACGGCGCCGGTTTGTTGCATCCAGCCGCCCGAGATGTAGTAGGATGTCTTATCGCTTTTGCCGGAGATGGCCAGCTGATAGTTTTGTGATCTGCCGTTCTGGAAGATCTCGTTTTGCCAATCGGTGTTGGCCGTATATTGACTCCAGTCGGTGCTTTGACCAAGCTCCGTCATGAGGTCGCGGTATTGTTCGCTGTTCAGCACTTTCAGTTTGCGCCATGCTGTGGCAAAACCGGTGTAGGCGTTGAAGTCTACTCTGGGTGTTCCGCTCTTGCCTTTTTTGGTGGTGATGAGCACCACACCGTTGGCACCTTGCGCACCATAGATCGCTGCCGACGAGGCATCCTTCAAGATCGAGATGCTTTCGATATCCGCCGGGTTCAACGTGCGGGTGTCTGACGATGGCACGCCATCAACCACATAGAGTGGTTCGCTGCTTCCCGAGATTGAGCTTGTTCCGCGCACACGAATGCTGAAACCTGCCGAAGGTTTACCCGACGGCGAGATCACCTGCACGCCGGCCGTCTTGCCCTGGATCAGGTTTCCAAACTGCGTGTTGGGACGCGACGCCATGGCTTTCTGGTCCACAACGCCCACGGCACCCGTAATGTCTTTTTTCTCCTGGGTGCCATAGCCCACCACCACAATCTGTTCGAGGGTGGTGATGTCTTCTTCCATGGAGATGTCTATTGAAGTCCGGCCTTCGATCAGGGTTTCCTGAGTTTTATAGCCGATAAAGGAATAGATCAGCGTGCCTTCTTTGGCATTGATCCGGTAATTGCCATCTGCATCGGTCATTGAACCTACCGATGTGCCTTTCAGCATCACGCTCACACCCGGCAGTGCTTCGCCGGTCACCAAGGTGACTTTGCCCGTCACCACATCCTGGGCCCATGCGTTCAGGCTGCCCAGAAGCAGCAGGGCCACGATCATCCGTATACTATTTCTCATAAGCGATTAAAAAAGGTTGCGTTTAGTCATGGTTCAAAATTGGAAATGAGCAGCATAAAACACAAACTAACATACTGATGTATAGTGTGTTACATGTAATGATACGGTTCATGCACAGCCGTTAATGCGGCCCTGTGGGCCTAAAAACAGCCTTCTTTCAGAACAAGAAGGACAAAGGTGATACGCCAGATTTTCCGCAATCGGTTTCAGCAACGGATTGCGTAATCAAAAGATTATGAAGGCGTTATCCTTCGGGGTTAGGGGAAATAAATATTTTACTTTTTTTTGAACCCGGCCGAAAACGGTTCCAAATGGTCAAAAACGCAGTTTTTTCGGGTGTCGCTACACCACCGATTCTTCGGATAATAATATAGAGTGCCATCCTTCGTGACGGAGATCGCCGTTTTTACGCTTTTCCTTCATCGCTTTTTTGATTTTGGAGCTGTAGGACCAGCACGTGCTTTGCCGGATATGCAAAATTTCCGACAGCTTGTGCGACGATATGCTGCCGTTGGTGGAGTAGACCAGGAAGATCATGTAGAACGCCTTGTTGATGGGGAGACGGGTGTTCTGCAACAGGGTGTAGGCCGTCACCGATTCGTCGTAGCCGCACCGCGAACAGCGCCGGCTGTAGGGGCTCCGGCCTTCGCTGTAGTTGTTGTGATTGCACTTGGTGCAGGCAAAGTCTTTTTGCCACTTGATCTCCGCCAGAAATTTCAGACAGCTCGCGTCGTCGGGATACATGGCGCTGAATTCTTCGAAGTCCACTTCCTTGGAAAGGATGCGGGCTTCGGTCACCACCTCCACGTCGTGCTTCAGTTTTTTGTTGTCTTGTGTGAGCAAGGCATTCATGGCGGCAATCTCTTCGGCTTGCACGGCAAGCTTTTGGTTCACATCGGCCAGCTGGCGGTTTTGCGCTTCGATGAAGTCGGACTTTTGCACCAGCTCGTGCGTTTTCACTTTCACCTGTTGCTCCAGTTCCTCGTTCAGATGATCTTTCAATTTCTGATTCTCCTGCAGCTGTTCGATGGTGCGCAACTGAGCTTCCTCTTTCTCCACACGCAACAATTTTATTTTGTCGCTGATGGCAAACGACAGGAACATCATCTCCATGATGAAGCTGAAGCCCAGGCTATAGTGTGTGAGCTCACCCAAAGGCAACCAGTCGATGTCGAGGTACTGAATAAATTTGATGACGATGCCCAGGAACAAAAACGAATAGCCCACCACCATGAAGCGCGCGGGCCGGTAGCCTTGTCGAAGCGCATAGATGCCCGCATAGAAAGCCGCCAGAAAAGGAATTACTTCCACAAAGCGAAGGTTGAACCAACGGTCAGACACGTAGAAGCTCACCACCAAATAGAGCGTGCGCACCACCCACACGCCCCCCAGCAACCACAACAACTTCGGATATTGCCGGCGCAGGTTCAACAACGACGCTGCAAAGAACAATGCAAACGTCGAAGCAAAATAGAGCGAAACACCCGGTGCATACTGATTCCATTCTGTTGCATTGGGCCACAGGTATTGAAATGCGATGCCATCGGAACTCATCTCATACAACCCAATGCCCAGCAGGTACAAAATATAATAGAGGTAGTGTCGCTCGTGCACCGCCACAAACATGAGCAGGTTGTAGAAGCAGAACACGAGGATCATGCCATAGAAAATGCCAAAGAAAAAATATTCATCAAGTGCATAGTTGAAAAAATATTCCAGCGGCCGCAACACCACCAGGATGTCGGCACGTTGTCGCGATTGCACTTTGAAATAGTAGGTGTAGACGCCGCTGTAGTGATCGGGCAGGTGGACAATGAAATTTTTGTGTTTTAGAAATCGCTCGCCGAAAGGTTGGTTGTCGCCAAATTTTTCCTGGCTGTAGCGTCCATCGCTGTCGGGCATGAACACGGTGAGCTCGTCGATGGTCTGGTCGAAGAACTCGAGTTGCCAGCGCCGTTTGCTCTCGGGGTTGTAGTCGATTTTGATGCGATACCAATAGTAGGATTCGCGGTTGTAGTTCTGCGGACTGAATTTTTTGCTTGGCTGAAACGCATCGTTCCACCGCAGCGACGCCACTTCCTCCACACTCATGGTGCCGGCAGGGTCTTCCAGATACTGAATTTCAGAAAACGAAAAAATGTATTGATCAACGGCGTCGCGGATGGGAACCGGTGTTTGCGCAAGGGCACCGGTGGTGAGGACAAGCAACAGGAGGCTTTGAAAAAACCTATGGATATTGCGTTTATATGTGTCTGCCCCGCTCTTCACAGTGCAAATGTAGGGATTAACCTCGTTTTATCGGGGCGGTACCTTTCTTCTTTTTAAAGGCCGGGGAGACCTTTTTAGGTTTTCCAATTTCCATGTTGGTCAAGATCAACTCCACCCCTAAAACTTCTTCCAGTCTGGAAATGGTTTCTAGCGTAAGGTTTTCCTGGCCCTTTACTATTTTGCTCACCTGCTGCCGGGAAACGCGAAGCTGCTGCGCGAGGTGTATCTGAGTCATTTCCTTCTCCTCCAACGTATCCAGTATTTTCATGGCAATGTCGCGCGACTTTTTCAACCACTGCCTGTTTTCCTTTTTATACAGCCAAAGCTCTTTCCAGGGTGAAGCCGTCGCACCTTTGGCCAGCGACTGAATTTTGTTGTCTTTTTTTGCTCCTGTCATATCAAATCACGTCTAAGTAAACAAACAAACCACGACTATCTGCGCTATCCAGAAATAGTTTAACACGTTCCAGTTTAATAAGCTCTAGTTTCAGGTGAGGCCTTTCTCGCATTCCTCTGGTTAACTTTATAGCGCCGCCGGTAATCACATAGGAATCTCCATACTTCAGAGCATACAACCGTAGCCATCTCCGTTTTCCCTTTAGCCTTTGAAATTCATACGGGAGTCCGTCCACTTCACGGTTATCAAGAGGCTTGAACAACTTGCTCAATTGCTCTGCGGAGTTTTTCGCCATTGAAACCAAGTCATCATAAAACGCATCAGCTTCGTCGGTCGTTTCACGTATGGCTCTCTTTACCGTCATCGCGGAATCATAGGCCATCAAGTCAAGACGATACGTCATAAAAAACTGTCGAAGCCAAAAAACGTCCTTCCATTTTTCAAATGCGTTGACCAATTCATCTTTGCCGGTCGACGGATGATCCCCTCCAAGTTCCATCAACAACTCGTCGTGTTCATCAAATAAAACCGAGAACAGATTCGGATGAACTTTTTCAAAGATAGCAACAACATGCATAATTGTCAATCTATAGGTTTACATTTTTAAAGCGCCTAGTTTGCAGCAGAAAGCTGCTAGCGCAACCGACTCACAAATAGCCACAGCGTGTGTTAGTGCATTCCGGTGGAAGCACGTAGAATAAAGCCAAAAAAATTCCTAGAACTGGGCGATTAACACAATGATCAGATATTTCAAAGTAAACATTTTTTCGATAACAAAATCACAAACCAGATCACCGCTATTCGACGAAAGCCATTCGCCCATGACAACCAATCGATATAGGATATTAGCTACAGTTATCTCCCAAATCCCCAACTTTTCCGTTTCTTTGCGCCATGATTCATACCACAGAACAGGACGAGCGGGAATATCTGGAAGTTATCAAGGAAAAATTGTTGCTGGCAACGCGCCGGGTGGACGATCGCATCAGGCAGTTTTCGGAAGAGCTTCGGCAGAACAAGGAATATATCTATGAGCACCAATCGGGTATGGACGACGCCGACATGGTGGCCGCGGGGCAGTCTATCAACCGCATGGCCTTTACGGGCGAGTCGGCCGTGGCGCGAAAACGCAAGCTGATGAAGTTGCACGATTCGCCTTACTTCGGGCGCATCGATTTCATTCCAAAAGAAAGTGGAGAAACGTCGGTGTACATAGGCATCTACACGTTTTCGGACGAGACCGAACGCCTCAACCTTATCTATGACTGGCGCGCGCCCGTGTCGTCGATGTTCTATGATTTTGAACTTGGTGCGGCAGACTACACCACACCTTCGGGAAAAGTGAGTGGTGAAATTGTGCTGAAGCGACAGTACAAGATCAAGGAAGGTCGCATGGAGTTTATGATCGAGAATGCCGTGAACATTCACGACGACGTGCTGCAAAAAGAACTGAGCAAATCGAGCGACGACAAAATGAAGAACATCGTCGCCACCATTCAACGCGATCAGAATGCCGTGATCCGGAACGAAAGCGCTCCGGTCATGATCATCCAGGGTGTGGCGGGATCGGGCAAGACTTCCATTGCGCTTCACCGCATCGCCTTCCTGCTCTACCGTTTCCGGGAGAGCATCGCGGCAAAAGACATTCTCATTCTCTCGCCCAACAAAGTGTTTGCCGACTACATCTCGAACGTGTTGCCGGAGTTGGGCGAAGAACAGATTCCGGAAATGGGCATGGAAGAACTGGCCGCGGAAGTGTTCGAACACAAAGTAACATTTCAGAATTTCTTCCAACAGGTGGCCTACCTGCTGGAACACGACGACGACGCGGCATTTGTGGAGCGCGTGCAGTTCAAATCGTCGTTTGAGTTTTTGAGCAAGCTAAACCAGTATCTCATCCACGTCGAGAACAATTACTTCAACCCAACCGAGCTTCGTCTCGCCGGCACGGTGGTGCCGTTTCCCTTCATACTCGAGCGCTTCAAAGCCTATCACCGCATCCCGCTGCTGAAGCGTTTCCCCGAAGTGATCAAAGACATTCAGCAACACGTGCGGAGCAATACACAACGCAAGTTGTCGGGTCGTGAAAAGGCGCAGATCTGGGAAGAAGTGCCCCGCATGCTGAAGTTCAACACAGTGTTCGATTTATACCGCGACTTTTTCACATGGCTTGGCAAACCGGGCCTGTATGCAAACACCCAGGGCACGCTGGAGTATGCCGATGTGTTTCCCATTCTCTATTTCAAGATCCGCTTGGAAGGCGTGCAAACCTATGACCACGTGAAGCATTTGCTGGTAGACGAAATGCAGGACTACACACCCGTGCAGTATGCCGTGTTGTCGCGTTTGTTCAAGTGCAAGAAAACCATTCTCGGCGACGTGAGCCAGATGGTGAACCCCTATAGCGCGTCCGACGCCGACGGCATTCAACGCGTGTTTCCCCAGGGCGACACCGTGAAACTTTTCAGAAGCTATCGCTCCACCTTTGAGATTACCCGTTTCGCCCAGCATATATTTCACAACCCAGACCTCATTGCCATGGAACGGCACGGTGCCGCGCCCGTGGTGACCGGCTTCGAAAGCAACGCCGCCGAAACAGAGGCGCTCAAAAACCTGGTGATCAATTTTCAGAACTCCGGACACCAATCGCTGGGCATCATTTGCAAAACACGCGAGCAGGCCGAGTTTGTCTATGCTGAAATTAAAGCTCACGGCATTCACCTGCTCAGCGCCGACAGCACGTCGTTTAAAGAAGGCGTGGTGGTGACCACGGCACACCTGGCCAAGGGATTGGAGTTTGATGAAGTGATTGTACCATTTGCCTCCATCCGGAATTACAAAACGGAAATGGACAAGCGCATGCTCTACATCGCCTGCACGCGCGCCATGCACATGCTCACGTTGACCTACACGAAAGAGAAGAGCGCATTCATTGCCTGAACCGAATTTTAGGGGCGTGGTAGTTACACCTCCACGCTAAATCCGGTCTTCACCCGATCCATCACCACGTGTGTATAGAAATGCTTCACGTTGTTGTTGTCCATCAGCCATTTTTTGCTGAAGGCTTCATAGTGTTGCATGTCGCGGGTGTTGACGATGATCACAAAATCGTAGGTGCCCGTCACAAAATAGCAGAGCATCACTTCGGGACATTTGCGCATGGTGGTTTTAAATTTTTCAAGGGCACGCGAGTTGCCATCCTGCAGCACAATGTCGACCACACAAGTGATGCCAAAGCCCAGCACGTTTGGTGAGATGATGGAGACGTCGGCTTCGATCACCTTGTCGTCGCGAAGTTTTTTGAGGCGGCGTTGCACGGCCGAAGGGCTGAGCCCCACCGCGGCGCCGAGTTCTTCGGCGGTCGAGCGATTGTTGTGTTGCAGAAGGCGGAGCAGCTTTTTATCGAACTCGTCCAGGGCTTGCATGTTTTGTGCGTTTTGAATACCAAAATTACCTGAAAAACCTGCCATTCCATTCCCTTTGCAGAATTTATGCGCGCGTGCGTTGTCAACTTTGTGTCGTCATTCAAACATCACAAACAACGTATGAAGCCAATCTTTTCCTCACAAGCGCCACGGGCCATCGGTCCCTATGCGCACGCCATCGTCACGGGCCAGCGGGTGTATTGTTCGGGACAAACACCGCTCGATGCCGCCACCATGAAAATAGAATCTCTGAACATTGAAGATCAAACCCGCACGGCGTTACTTAACCTCGAAGCCGTTTTGCAGGAAGCCGGCATCACCTTGCCCGACGTGGTGAAAACCAACGTATACCTTACAGACATGAAAAACTTCGCGCGCATGAACGCCGTATACGAAACTTGTTTTGGTTCACACCGACCCGCGCGCACCACGGTGGCCGTGCTCGGCCTGCCACACGATGCACTGGTTGAAATTGAGTGCATTGCGGAAATCAATATCCACCCTAATTCATAATTCGAATTCCTATGTCCTCCCCGAAAACTTTATACCACAACACTGAAAGCATTTTCACCGACGCCGAAGTCGCCGCATTTCGCAAAGACACCCTGGGCTGTGCCAACGTTGTGCACCTGAACAACGCCGGGGCCAGCCTCATGCCCGATGAGGTGACGCGCGCCATTGTGGACCACATCACCCTCGAGGCAGCCATGGGTGGCTACGAGGCTTCAGCCGTTCGGGCCGACGCCATTCAACAATTCTATGTGCAGGCCGCGCGGCTCTTGCACTGCCAGCCCGGCAACATTGCCTTTACGGCCAGTGCCACCGATTCGTATACACGCGCGCTCTCGTCTATTCCATTCCGCGAAGGTGACGTCATTCTCACCGACAACGACGACTTCATCTCCAACCAAATCCAATTTCTGTCGTGCCAGAAACGATTTAACCTGCGCATCGAACACATCCGGAATGCGCCGGAGGGCGGCGTTGATCTGAACGACCTGCGACGCAAGCTCCACACGCTGCAGCCGCGGTTGCTGGCCATCACGCACATTCCCACCAATTCGGGTCTTGTGCAGCCTGTGAAGGAGATTGGTGAATGTTATGCGGCCTATGAAAAAACGCACGGCGAAAAAACGTGGTACATCCTGGACGCGTGTCAATCGATCGGGCAAATGAAACTGGATGTGTCCGAATTGCACTGCGACTTCCTGAGCGTGACGGGCCGCAAGTTTTTGCGGGGACCACGGGGCACCGGGTTTTTGTACATCTCCGACAAAGCCCTCAGCCACGGCCTGGAGCCGTTGTTCATCGACATGCGCGGAGCGGAATGGATCGCGAAAGATAAATACGCCCCGCGCGCCGATGCTACCCGGTTCGAGGATTGGGAGTTTGCCTACGCGCTTGTGCTCGGAACACGGCTGGCCATTGAATATTGTCTTCGGGTTGGCGAGGACAAAATCTGGCACCAGGTGAAGCTGTTGTCGGACTACCTGCGCCACGAACTGGCCACCCTCCCCGGACTGCGCGTGCTGGATCGCGGACCCGAAGTGGGAGGACTGGTGACGTTCACCACACACGACGCCAACGCAGATCCCAGGCGCAAGGTGCAGACGTTGCGCGATAGAAAAATCAACGTCGTACCCACCTTTCGCAATTTCGCCGTGATCGATTTTGATGAAAAGAATGTGCGCTGGGCTATCCGGGCCTCGCCGCATTATTTTAATACGAAAGACGAAATCGACACGTTTGTGGAGGCTGTAAAGGAGATTATTTAAAACGACCGTGTCATAGGTACCTCCCGAGCATCAAACCCCGGCGCGACAAAGACCATCCCTATCTAGTTGATTAATTTCTCATGGAAGTTTCACGACAATAATTTTTTCTGCTCGCAGGGGCACGCCGTCGGCCGTGAGCCCTTCCACAACCACGCGATAGCGTGTCTCGAGGTCAGCCGCATAGAACGTGATCCGTGTTTGATTGTGTTCGTCAAGGGCTACTTCGGGGTTCCAATACAGCGTGGCACGATAGTCGGGCACTGCGGAGGCATCTTCGGTGGCGTGATCGCGTCCCCTGAACGACAGAGGTGATGCATAACCTTGTATGTTTAGCGGCACCAATTTTTCTTTGTTATACGGGAGCGGTTTCTTACCCGTGCGCTCATCGTATTTGTTGCGCGTAAAAATGGCGATCACCCCGTTGCCACCACGGGCGCCATAGGCGGCGCCGTTGCCGAATTTTGTGACTTCCACACGATCGATCTCGTTCGGATCAATTTTCGAAATCTGCTCCACCGTTCCACCCATGCCCGAATTCAGCATCACGCCATCCACAAGCACAATGGGCTCCTGGGCCTCAAGCGATCCCAGCGACGACGCTGCGCCAAAAAGAATGTACCGCCGCGGCCAAGCGTCGGGCCCGATGATGGTGATGATGCGCAAACCGGCCACTTTGCTTTGCAGGGCCAGAATGATGTCGGCAAAGGCGCCCGACCTGAAGTAGGTGCCGTCAACCAACGCGTCAGGGGTGGCAAGGCTCACGCGCTTCTCGTTGGGGGCGCGTGCTGTGCTCACTACAATCTCTTCCAGTATCTTTGCAGGTCGGTCTTGTTTATAGCGGTGATGTGACACGGCATCGCGTTGTATGTCGAGGTGCAACGCCTCGGCCGATTGAACCGGCGGAGAAAGCACAACCGAATCCAGCGCTATCTTTCCAAACCGCCCTCCCACCGTCTTGGGCTGCACCAAAAGTTTAGCCGTGTCATAGACCAACAAGTCGGGCACATAAAAATTTCCGGCCTCATCTGTCTTTACCACAAACGCGTCGTTGGCATTTTTCTGAACAAACGTCAACACGCCCTGAACCGCTTTGCCCTGCGGGTTGGTAACATGTCCTTTCACGTCTATGCCATATTGAATGGTGTGCATGTTTTTACGGGCGAGTGTGTCGGGAAGGGACACTGTCGGAAGGTGTGCTGCCAGAATGGTTGTTTCGTTCCGGGCGGGCACAGCCTGGTCGAGGTCGGTCACAGACACCGAAAGCAACGTTGTCAACGGCACATCGGCTGGCATCACCTGGAGGGTCATCGAAATTTTTTCGCGCGTTTTGTAGTGGTCTTTATCCGTGGTGAGCACAATGTTGTCCGACGTTTGATCCGGATTTCTGTCGGCAGGCCGAACCCATTCGTTGTCGGCCAGAATCTGCACCGGTTTCACAAAAACAAATGCGCGGTCAAAGTTCAGCATCCACCGCGTATAGGCTCGCAGTTGATAATTTCCCCGGGGCAATGCCTGCGGCAATTCCAGGTGGCCAACACCGCCATCCCGCGAAAGCGGAAACACGCGTGTCATCACAATTTTCTTCTCTGCGTCAACGAGATCGACATACAGCACACGGCTCAGTGAATCTCTCATCGACGGCGAATAGTATTGCATGTGGGCTTTGAACCAGATCACATCGCCGGGATAGTAGTAAGATCGGTCCGTATGCAAGTAGGGCTTTTCGGCAAGCACGGCAAGTTGCCCGATGGTGCGCGGCACAATTTTCCGATGGTGTTCTGTCGTTGCATCGGGCACATAGTCGTTGGGGAGTATTTCGGCTATGCGCGAGTCGCCCATGGCGCCAGACACTACCATCTTTAACGAATTGGCGAGGATGCCTTCGGCGTTCACTTCCAGCGATCCACCTTTCACATCGATCCAACTCACAGGATACGGAACGTCGCGATAGACCTTGGCTACTGAGGGCTTATGGACATAGTGCACTTCCAGCCTCGGTGGAAGCTTCACCGCGTACCACCCCGGCGCCTTGCCCGGCGACACGATGCTGTCGGTGTTGTATATGGTTACGAGCCGGTCCACGTTGCCCATGAAATTTGCATTGCGCACGGCGATGGCGGTGGAATTGTCCTGGTACACTTCGAATGCTTCTTCTTTCACTTTGCCCGTCACCAGCGCTTTCAACAGGTGACGGCTGGAGCCTTTATAGACAGCGTCGCGGTTCTTTCTCCATTTTTTTTCCAGCAACGAGTCAATCGTTTCAATCTCTGCGAAGCGCACATAGCCCGCGATGAGGTAGTGGGTTGGTCCCACCATAAAATTCCGCAAATCATAATAGACTCGATAGCCCAAATAAAGGTTTTCGATTTCCAGCGGCACGGATGACTTCGCATAGAAAACACCTTTCTCGTCGGTGAATTCAAGGGAATAGGGATTCAGGATTTTGCATTGTGAAGCACTCGGCCCGGTGCCCATAAACAATTTCGTGAAGCGGCCCAGTTGTCGCTGCCATTGCGTGTCTTTGGTTCCGCTCACTACCATCTCTTTCAGCACTGCCGCCTTCAGCGACACAGCCAGGTCGGTGAACTCGCCCGCGTTCACATTCACGCGGGTTTGAAACGGTTGATAGCCTACAAAAGAAACAATCACTTCGTGTGGCCCGGGAGAGAGTGTCAACACAAATTCGCCGCGTTCGTTTGTGTAGGTTCCCTGCGTGGTGAGGTTGATGTAGACGCTGGCATATGGAAGGGGCTGCTGTGTTCCCTGATCTGTAACGCTGCCGCGAATGCCACTGGTTTGCGCGCGCGCAACAGCGTGACCAAGGAAGATGTGCAGGATCATTCCAATACACACACGATGCATAGGCAGAAGGGTTGGCGGTTACTGTTAACGAAAGATACCGAAAAAGAGGAAGGATGAAAACGGCTACGGTATGCGAACGTTCTTCTCGCCGGCCTTCAGTTTGGAGATAATCTTTTCGGCATGCTTCAACACGGTGGCTTCGTTGGTGACAAAGCTCAGATACTTCAGGATGTCTTTCTGACGTGCGGGTGTGAGGGCCCCAAAATTCTTTAGTACGCTATGTTTGCTAAGTTCTTTGCGCAGCCGGGGAGGCATGGCATACTTCTTCTCTACTTTCTTCAACACCTGCTGTACAGTGAAGCGGGCCACTTCGCCGGGAGTCGTGTCGGCACCTTTCAATGTGGCAGCATTCACAAACAAGCGAAAAGGTTTTCCCTTCACCGGCACCAGGGTTTTCGTGAAGGCAAATCCGTTCACGGTTCCCTTCACATGGATGCGGCCTTTGGTGGGCGGCATTTTTTTGGTGATGGCTTCGGGCATGTCAACGCACGTGTTGATGCCGGTTTTATAGATCCGGGCGCGAAAGGTGAGCATGGGGATATGCGATTCATTTTAACAATACGGTCTGTCACATGGCTTCTCCGTAGTTTAACCGATGCGCCGAACGTTTTGTTTCAACGTGACATCACTCCCCCACTTGCCTCAGCAAGGTCTCGGCTTCCTTGTTTCCCAACGCCACCGCTTTTTTCAAATCCGACACGGCTTTGCTTTTTCGGTTGAGGGCCAACTGAGTCTGGCCACGGGCGAGCCAGGTCCATGAATTTTCTTTGTCGTAGTCGAGGGCGGAGGTCAGCAGGTTGAATGCATAGTCATATTTCTCTTTCTTCAACCAGGTAACGCCTTTCACGGTGAGCAGGTAGGCATGGTCTTTATGGCTTGCATCGGCACGGCTGTTGGAAAGTGCTTCGCCAATTTCTTTGTTGATGCGGCTCCAATCGTTTTTCGCAATGAGCACTTTCATCATCATCACATACCCTTCGGTGAAAAACGGTGCGCCGGTGGTGATGCGTTCGATGTAGCGAAGAGCCTTCACGGTGTCTTTGCGCACCAGCAATGAATCAATCGACCGTGCAATTTCTGGAAACTCCAGCATCTGAAAGTTTTCCGAGTTGGCAAAGTCGGCGGCGGCATCAAGCTTCAGACCCAGGTTCCAGTAGGCCATGCCACGTGCGCCCAGGGCCACCTGATCGGCACTGTCGCGACTGAGATACCGGTTGAATTCAACTACGGCTTTAGGATAGATTTTAACATGATAGAAGGTTAGCCCCAAAAACTTTCTCGCCACATAGGCCTGCGGGTTGATGCGCAACATCTCCTTGAAGTCAGCAATGGATTTGTCCCATTGCTTCATTTCCTGTTCATAGATGCCACGCTTCTTGTGTGCATCCAGAATGTCGTTGTCCAGGGCCAGGGCCTGATTGTAGTAGGCGAGGGCTTCGGGATGTTTGTTGAGGTGCTCGCTGGCAACACCTTTCATATAGAAACTTAGCGGATCAGTTTGGGCGACCGTTGCTTTATCTACGGCCACGATGCAGTCGGCATACTCTCCTTTTACCAGGAGGCAATATGCTTTTTTGATCAACACAGCATCGGCATCCGAAAAACCGTACACACGCGACACCGTGTAGGCGCCGAGGTTTTGAATGTCGATCTTCTTGTCGATCCAGCTTTGTTGTCCGCCAAACGTGTTCTCATCTTCTGCGGTGTTGTCAACGAGTTTGTGAAAGTCGGGGAAGGAGCGTTCATAGTCTTCGAGCTTTGCATAGAGCAGGCCACGGAGGTAAAACACCATGAGGTTGGTGGGCCACAGCTTCACGAGCAGGTTCAGGTCTTTCAAACATTGCTGGGGTCGGCTGTCGAAGGTCATGCACGTGCGCAGCAACAGCGCGATGCGGTTAAGCGTGTCTCTACGCACCACCCGGTCGAGGTAGGGCACGGCCTGCTCAACTTTCTTGTCGGACGTTACCTGCAACATCGCCAGCGCAATGCCGGCATCCGAAAAAAGGCTGTCATGCTCAAGCGCGGCTTCGTAGTTCTTGATGGCCTCGCGGCGAAATTGTTGTTTCGATTTCAGGTTGGCTTTCAGATAATAGGCCATGCTCCGCTTGGGGTCCAGCTTTATGGCTTTTTCAAAATATTCAAGCGCCTCATCCTGATCCGACTCCAGACGATAGATTTTTCCAAGTTCCACATACCCTTCATAAAACGGACCGTGCAGTCGAAGAGCCTGGTGGATATCCCATTTGGCCATGCCATATTTCCGAAGTTGCTTGGCGCAAACGGCGCGATAGTAGAACGCTTGCCAAACAGACGGCGCAGCGTTGAGCACCGCGCCGAACTCCTCGGAGGCCACCTTGGGATTTCCCTCTGCGAGGTTGTTGAGTCCCTCGTTCATGTGAAGCTGCGTCTTGCCATCCATCTTCCAATCCACCTTCACTTCGTCGTAGGTCTGAAGGCGCGTAGACGTCTTCATATATTCGCGCATGGCATCTGCAAGCATTTCCATTTGGGCCGATGTGTGGACCGACGCGAGAAGCAGCGCAGCAAGTAGACTATTTCGAAACAGGTTGCTCATACCAAATATCCTCATTCCTCAAGGTGCTTCAGCAGCGCTTGTGCTTCCTTGTTACCGTATCCGGAGGCTTTCTTGAAATCGGAAATGGCTTTGCTTTTTTTGCTCATTTCCAAAAACACTTTTCCCCGTTCAAGCAACGCCCACGTGTTGGCCTGATCAAACTTCAGGGCTTCGTCGAACGTGGTGAAGGCCCTGTCATACTCTTTTTCTTTGGCCCATGCCGCGGCTTGTATGGCCAGTAGCAAAGAGTGACTTTGTTTAGGTGCATCGGTACGGCTATTGGCCAGGGCACGACTCACTTCCTGGCCTACGCGAGGCCAGTCGCCGTGCGAGGCCAGCAATTTCAATTTCAATGCATAGCCCTCGGTGAAGAACGGGGCTGCCTTGGTGAGTCGGTTAGCATAGGCGTAGGCCTTGGCCGTATCTTTCAGGATGAGCATTGAATCAAGGGAATAGGTCAGTTTCTTGAAGTTGAGCATGTGCACGTTGCCCGAGTTTGCAAAGTCCACGGCGGCTTCCAGTGGTTGCCGGGTGGCGAGATGGGCCATGCCCCTGAACCCATAGGCCTCCTTGTCGAGACTGTCGCGCTGCAAATAGCGAGTGAAATCGGCTATGGCTTTTGGCACCTGCTTCGAATGATAATACGACAGTCCTCTGAGTTTGTAGGCCACAAACGCTTCACGGTTGATGCGCAGCATTTCATTGAAGTCGGCAATAGACTTGTCCCATTCTTCCAGTTCCTGTTCGTAGATACCGCGTTTTTTGTGTGCATCCAGAATGTCATTGTCGAGCGCCAGTGTCTTTGCGTAGTAGCGATAGGCCTGGTTGTGGTTGCGCATGTGTTCGCTGGCCACCCCTTTCAAAAAGAAACACAGGGGATCTTTGTATGAAATATTGGTTTTGTCGATGGTATAGATTGCCTGTGAATAATGTCCTGTTATCAACTGGCAATAGGCTTCTTTTATGAGCCGCGAATCAAATTCCGACAGGCCGTATACACGCATTACCGTGTAGGCTCCTGCATTTTGGATGTCGATTCTTTTATCGATCCAGGATTGTTGTCCGCGAAACGCGTTCTCGTCGTGATAGGTGGCTTCAATCAGTTTGTGAAAGTCAGGAAAGGCCCGCTCATAATTTCCCTGCGACGACAGCATGAGGCCGCGAAGATAGAGCACCATCAGGTTGGTGGGCCACAGCCGCACCAATCGGTTGAGATCTTTTTCAGTTTGCACGGGTTCGCTTTTGAATGCGAAAATGCTCCTGAAAAACAACCCATACCGGTGAAGAGAATCCATTTTCAAAACCTGGTTCACTTCCGGCAGCGCCTGTGCCGTGGTGGCCGGCGAGGTAACTTTCATCAATCCCAACCGGATGCGGGCGTCATGAAAGAGGCTGTCGCGAACAAGACATTGCGTATAGCCTTCGACCGCGTTTTTGCCCTGACCCAGGTCGGCCAGTATGTTTGCCTTCAGATAGTAGGCCACGGGTTTCTCGGGTGCCATCTTCACAGCTTTATCGTAGGCCTTAACGGCCTCGGCCACGTTGAACGTTTGTTGTTCAATTTTCCCCATCTCCACCTGCGCTTCATAACACCGATGCAGATTCAACGCTTGTTGAAAGTCCCAACGCGCGCCACCAAATTTCTCAAGCTGCCGACGGCTCACCCCGCGAAAATAGAAAGCTTGCCACAACTTGGGCTCGCGCTTAAGCACCTCGTTAAAATTGGTCTCCGCCATGGCGGGATGATTTTCGATAAGGTTATTGAGCCCTTCATTGAAATAGACCTGCGTCTGGCCATCCATGGTCCAGTCCACTTTCAGATCATCATAGGTACTCAGGCGATTGGAGGCTTCGCGATACTCCTGGATAGAACCGAGAATTAGTTCTTCCTGAGCAGAAACACTCACGGCAATGCAAAACAGCACTGCGGAGAGACAAACGTGATACGACATCGGAATAACAAGCTAGGGCGTAAAGGTATTAAAAATCCTGCGCCGCTCCCAACGTAAAATAAAACGTCGCCCCTTCCCCGTCTTTAGCCTCCGCCCAAATTCTTCCCCCGTGGCGGCCCACAATCCTGTGCACAATGGCCAGACCAACTCCTGTGCCTTCGAACTCACTCGATTTGTGCAGGCGCTGAAACACGCCAAACAAACGCGACGCATAGTCCATGCTAAATCCTGCGCCATTGTCTTTCACCGCATACACCACCTCGCCACCGACTTCGGCAGAACTGATCTCTACCAAAGGGCTTTCTTTTTTTCCGGAGTATTTAATAGCGTTCGAAATCAAATTTGTCCATACGTGGGCCAGCAGGGCGTGGTCGCCACGGGTGGGATGAAGCTTGTGAAGCACAATCTTGGCCTGATGGTTTTGTTGTGTTTTGATTTCGTGGAGCACCATTTCCACCAGTTGCGTCATGTCCACCGCTGTGGTTTGCAGAGGTTTCCGTCCCAGTTTCGAAAAGGCGAGCAGGTCGTCTATCATCTGGTTCATCTTCAGTGCGTTTTGTTGCACGCGGCCCAGCGCCTGGCGGATGCGGGCATCGTTCGTGTCGAGGTCTTCGGCCAGCATGGTGGCATAGCCGATAATGGAGCGCACAGGGGCGCGTAAGTCGTGCGACACGGAATAAGAAAACGATTCAAGGTCTTTGTTGGCCTGCTCCAGTTGTTCGAGATGGTTTTTCAGTTCTGTATTCAGCGCGTTGATGCGTGCGTCGGCTTCCTGCAACGCGATGTTCTTGGCAATGAGTTCGCGCTTTTGCAGCTGTATGGTGAGCAGCACGGCAACTTTTGCTTTGGTGAGTTCGGGGTCGAGCGGTTTGGGTAGATAGTCTACGGCGCCTTCTTCAAATCCCTGAATGATGGACTGTCGTTCTTTTTTTTCGGCCGATGCAAAAATGATGGGAATGTCTTTGGTGCGTTTGTTCGACTTCAGGATGTGCGCCACTTCAAAACCATCCATGCCGGGCATTTGCACGTCGAGTATGATAAGGTCCACGTCGTGGTTGAGCGCCAGGCGCAAGCCTTCGTTGCCGTCGGTGGCCTGAAGAAAACTGCGATCGGGTTTTTCAAGAAGTTGTTCCAGCGCAAAAATGTTGGTGGACTTGTCGTCGATCAAAAGAAGCGTTACGTGGGTGCTCATGCTCGTCTGGTTCATTTCACTTTCCGGTATATCTTTTGTTTGAGACTGATTTCCGCAAAGCTGCGGCTATGCTGCGAAAACATGAGCGACTCCTTGTCGCCCAGGCCAAGAAAACCAAAGGCGCTCAAACTCTGATGAAAGAGGTCGACCACTTTGTTTTGCAAGCTCTGATTAAAATACATGATGACGTTGCGGCAAATGATGAGCTGAAACTCGTTGAACGATCCGTCGGTGGCGAGATTGTGCGGTGAGAACACCACGTTTTCGCAAAGGCTTCGATCGAACAATGCGCCGTCGTGTTTGGCTGTGTAATATTCCGAGAACGCTCCTTTGCCTCCTGCCTGAAGATAGTTTTGTGTGTACGTCTTCATCGCGGGCAACGCGAAGATACCTTGTCGCGCCAGCTGCAGCGAGTGCTGGTTGATGTCTGTGGCATAGAGAATGGACCGGTCCAGCAAACCTTCCTCTTTCAACAGGATGGCGATGGAATATACTTCCTGCCCCGTGGCACAACCGGCAATCCAGATTTTTATGACGGGATAGGTTGCCAGCTGCGACACCACTGCGTCGCGCAGCGCTTTGTAGAACAGTGGATCGCGAAACATTTCGGTGACGGTGACCGACATGGTTTGCACAAATTCTTCAAACACATGTTCATCGTTCATCAACACCCTTCCCAGTTCGGTGGCGGTGTCGATGCGTTTAATTTCCATGAAGTGAAGAATGCGCCGGCGCGCCGAAGGTTCGGCATATTCGGTGAAGTCATAGCCATACATAAAGCGAATGGCTTCCAGCAGTCCTTTGTATGCTTTGTCATCAAGAGTGTTGCTCATTCTTTTTCCTATTTATAAAGCCACACACGCATGAGTGAGAGCAGTTGTGCCACTTCCACCGGTTTCGAAACATAGTCAGACATGCCCACCGCCAGGCATTTTTCCTTGTCGCCCTTCATGGCCTTGGCGGTGAGGGCAATGATGGGCAGTTTTTTGAAGGCGTCGATCTTGCGGATTTCCTGCGTGGCCTCATAACCATCCATCTCGGGCATCATCACGTCCATCAGCACCAGGTCGATGGCGGGGTCGCGTTGAAGAATGTCGAGGGCCACTTTGCCGTTCTCTGCCGTCACGCACACAAGGCCTTCTTCTTCGAGGGCGTTGGTGAGCGAGTAGATGTTACGAATGTCGTCGTCCACCAGCAGGATTCGTTTGTCTTTCAGAATGGCATCGGCGTTGTGAAGTTTGCGGATGATGGATTGTTTTTCTTTTGGCAGCTGCGACTCCACACGATGGAGAAACAGAATGGTTTCATCGAGCAGCCGCTCCTGCGAGTTCGCAGTTTTCAGCACCACGGTGTCGGCCAGTTTGTTGAGCCGCTGGGTGTCTTCTTTCTTAAGATCCTTGCCCGTGTAGACGATGATCGGAATCCGGTTGAGCGTATCGTTGGCGCGAATTTTTTCCATAAGGTCAAACCCCGTCATGTCGGGCAGGCCGAGGTCGATGATCATGCAGTCAAACCTTTCATGCTGCAACAACGCATACGCTTCTTCGCCCGAATGCGCGGATACGGATTTGATGTCGCCGCCGCCAATGTGTTCGCGGATGGCGTGGTTCTGTTGAGCGTTGTCTTCAACGATGAGAAGTTTCTTCAGCCTCCGCTGTGTGAAGTTTTCGATGCGATCAAACGCCTGACGAAGATCCTCAATGGAAACGGGTTTATGGAGATAGTCGAACGCGCCTAGTAGCATACCTTCTTTTTTCTTGTCGTAGGCCGAAATGATTTGCACGGGGATGTGTCGCAGATCCGGATCGTTCTTTATCTGGCGGATCACTTCGTCGCCTTCCATCACGGGCAGGTTCATGTCGAGCAGAATGGCCACGGGCCGGTAGTGACGCGCATAGCTCACGCCCGTGTTGCCTTGCGATGCGATCACACCTTTGTAACCGCGCTCGTGAATGAAGCTCAACAACACCTGTGCAAATTTTTCGTCGTCTTCAATAACCAGCACCACCTTGTCGGCCTCGGCAATGGCATGACGATCGTCCACGCCGTTTGCCTGCAATGCGATATCCTCTCTGGGAATTAGGTTGTGCGACGCCGGTGTTCGTTCGGGTCTTTCTTTTACCGACACGAGTTTGTCGCGTGTCACGCTCAGCGTGGCATCGAATGTCGCGGGAAGAAAAAGCATGAACGTGCTGCCCACACCTTCTTCACTGTGCAGCTGAATTTCGCCACCGAGCACGCTCGACAATTCACGCGATATGGACAGCCCGAGTCCGGTGCCACCATACTTTCGTTTGGTCGAGCCATCGGCTTGCTGAAACGCCTGGAAGATGAGGTCGCGTTTTGCTTCGGCGATGCCGATGCCCGTATCGGTCACCTTAAACATGACCACACTCATTTGGTGTTGAAGGGCCGGGTTCTTAAACACGGCGTTGTCGGGCGCTGCGCCAACAGACAGGGTGATGGTGCCGCCCGCGGGTGTGAACTTGATGGCGTTAGACAACAGGTTCCGCAAGATCTGCTCTACGCGCTGGTGATCGGTGGCCAACGTAGCACGTTGCCAGGCGCTGTCGATCACCACGTTGAACGTGAGCGACTTTGCAAGGGCCATTGCCGACACCATTTCCTGGACAGTCTGCGCCAGCCCCGACACGGACACAGGCTCGATGTCGAGTTCCATTTTGCCTGCTTCAATTTTGGAAAGGTCCAGAATTTCGTTGATGAGGTTGAGCAAGCCCGTGCCGGAGGTATGGATGTTTCGCGCGAAGTCCACCTCTTTTGCCGTCATGCTTCTGTTCTTATTTTCCGACAGCAGTTGCGCGAGGATGAGAATGCTATTGAGCGGTGTGCGCAACTCGTGCGACATGTTGGCCAGGAATTCGGATTTATAACGGCTGCTCATTTCCACTTCCTGAGCCTTACGCTCAATTTCCGTTTGTGCATTTTGCAACGCATGTTTCTGGCTGCTCAGCTGGTTTGCTTTTTCTTCAAGGTCCACGTTCATGTGTTCAAGTTCCGTCTGCTGGGCCTTGAGTTCCACCTCCGAACGTTCCAGCATTTCGGTTTTTGCATGAAGCTCGTCGTTAAACTTTTTCAGTTCATCCTGCTGCACTTCCAGTTCTTCGGCCTGGCGCAGTGTTTCTTCCAACAAGCTTTTAGCACTTTCCCGGGCCTGCGACGACATGACGGCCACGGCAATGCTATCGGACACGCGCTGAAGATACTCCAGCTGTTGTTCGTTGAATGCTTTGAGTGAGCCCAATTCCACCACGCCGATCACCACATTTTCGAACAGAAACGGAAAGGCCAGAATGAACTGCGGGCGCACCGCACCAAACGTGGTGTTCACCACATAGTGTTCGGCATGGAGACCCGACAAAATCATGGTTCGTTTTTCGGCAGCCACTTCGCCCACAAAGCCCTCGCCAAAACGAATCACCGGGTGAAGCGTGTCCTTCTCTGACGACGCGAACGACGACGCCAGCCGAAGTGACGCACCATCGCTTTCGGTTACATAAAACGTAGCCAGGGGTATGTCGAGATAGCGCGTGAGTCGTCGCAGCACTTCGTGACCCAACTCGCCCACGCTCTTGTCGCCTTGCATGCCGCGGATCACTTCGCCCGTGCCGGCGAGGATCCAGTTTTTGTCGGAGCTCTGCTTCTCCAGCCTTCGCAGATTTCTGAGGTTCGACGAGATGATAACATAGACCACCGCGAGCACCACTACCATCACGCCGAGCAACACGATGAAGAGCGTAGAAAAATTTTGTACTTCGTCGTCGTTTTGTTGTTTGCGCGCTATCATCAACGCTTCCTCCATTTTTCGCATCGCGCCGACCTGCGTTCTGATTTCGGTCAGGATGTGGCTGCTCTCCAGCGTGGGGGCCACCAGTTGCGCGCTTTCCGAACCTTGCCGACGCATTTCGATATAGGCTTTGAGTATGGCCTGATGATCGTGCGTGAGAACCTCCAGTCGCGCGATGTTGCGTTGCTGTGTCGGGTTGTCGACGGTGAGCTGGCGCATTTTTTCAAGGTGCGTGCTCACATTCAAAATGGCCACACCAAAGGGTTCGAGAAAGTCCTCGTTGCCGGTGATCACAAAGCCCCGCGCACGACCTTCCGCCTCCACCTCGTTGAGGATGATCTGCTCGCATTCATTCAACACCTCGTGTGTGTGGGTAACCCAAAACGCCGTGTCGATAAACTTGTCGCTGTTCCGGAACGAGGCCACGGCCACCACGGCGAGAATCACACAGCACAATACAAATCCACCGAGAATTTTTCTGTCAAGTCCGATTTTCATAACGATGTCTTTAAAGAAAATACTGCCACTAAAAACGCACAGCGCCTATTGAGTGATGATCCATGCTGAACCCGTGTGCAGGGGGATGTGATCGTATCGCAAGGGACACAACCGCCGCCGAATCGAAGAGACTTCGCGCGGAATACATTTCAGATAACGCCACCATCAAACCAGCGTGTTTAGTTTCTAATCCTTTACCACAAAAAACTAACCTCACTTGGACTTGGATGGGCAATGGAATATAGGAAAAAATTCTGCACAGGGTCGAAATCGTGAAGAAGTTTTTATGAGCGGTCGGCAAAGACGTTACCCGGAATCAAAATCTTGGGCGCAGGAAGTGAAAACAACGGCGGCGTATTATCTTTAGATCACATTCATTATCCAACCAACCCTCATGAAAATTTGCGTAGCCCAAACCCGGTCCGTAAAAGGCGACATCGCAGGCAACATTCAGCATCACAAAAAATACATCGACCACGCTATTGCATTCGGCGCAGACCTCATCATTTTTCCGGAGCTTTCCTTAACGGGATATGAACCCACCGTGGCCAAGGCACTGGCCACTACCCCAGACGACAGCCGCCTGGATGGTTTTCAAACTCTGAGCAACACCGGCAACATTGTGATCGGTGTTGGCGTGCCCACGCAAAACACCACGGCACCTTCCATCAGTATGATTCTCTTTCAACCTAAAAAAGCGAGACAAACCTATTCCAAAAAATACCTGCATGCCGACGAAGATCCGTTCTTCGTGAGCGGACCAAACTACACCGACCTCTCCGTGAAAGACACAGCCGTGGCGTTGGCCATTTGTTATGAATTGTCTGTGCCCGAACATGCTGAACATGCGTTGAAGAACGGCGCCGGTGTTTACATTGCCAGCGTGGCCAAGTCGGCAACGGGTGTGGAGAAGGCCAGCAAAAGTTTGTCGGACATTGCCCGCAAATATTTCGTGCCCGTGCTGATGGCAAATGCCGTAGGACAAAGCGATGATTTTATGAGCACGGGGAATTCGTCTGTGTGGAATTCGCGTGGTCAACTGCTGAAGCAACTGGACGATACACGCGAAGGCCTCCTTGTGTTCGACACCGAAACACAAAATGTGATTGAAAAGATTCTCTAACAGCGACCAACCTAGGCCACCGGCACAGGAAAACGGCTTTTGAAATCGAACGCATGCGCGGTGGGGCCATGCTCCTGCAAATGCGCCAAACGCTCCACGGCTTCGGCAACGGTGGGCTGGTGGCCGATGGGCACATACCAAAAAGCCATGAACGGCTTCCCGAAATTTTCAAACCATGTGCGCCGCTCACGCATCACCTCCACGTGACGTCCCTTGTAGACATACTGCTGAAGGGCCTCCATGTTTTCCCACACCGACATGTTGATGATGATGCGGTCGTCGCCATAGGGATTGAAGGCCGTGGCGTTGTTGTATTCGTCCTTTAGCCGCCACACAAATCCCGGGCTGCCCTCGGCCAGGGCGTTCACCTCATCCAGTTGGGCAACAAAACTTGCCATGATGGGGTCGTTCATGTCTATGCCTTTGATTCTTCCAATATTGATTTGTGCCAGATGCATGCCGGGGGTATTTATGTGAGTTGAGATGACCAAACTTCGTCTAACGGGCAAACCTGGCATTGGATGCAAGCGGACGTGCTTTTTCGTTGAGGCGTCCCTTATTTTTTTCGGCGGCTCAAAGATTTAACTTAACCTTAATCAATCTGCCGGCCGTTCGCGGTGACACCGTTGTGTGTTCTTTGTACTTTCGCGTGTGGTTCCCTAAAACGATTGAACATGAAGAAAATCCTCATCGCGTTGTTCTTTGCCCTGGCCTTTGCCGGCGTATATTGTCAAGCCCAAACCAGATCCGGCATGCTTTATCTCACCCGCTACACAATTTCCCAGGACCGTGACCAGGTTGGCGTGGTTACCACCACCGCGGGCCAGATCAAGTTCGTGACGCTGAGCGGCGCCCATGCGCAGGCGTTCAAGGTCGACAAGAACCATCAGCTGATTGTGCGTCGCGACAAACTCGATAAGGCACTCACAGTCTTTGACGTAACGCTCACCGTGGCCACATCGGCAGGCCAGTTCACAGAAACGGTGAGCCTGGTGAAAGATGATTTTATACGCAACAAAGTTGTTGCCCACCGCGGTGCGTGGAAAAACACTGGCGCTACCGAAAATTCCATTGCCGCGTTGAACCACGCCGTGGCCCTGGGTTGTGAAGGCAGCGAGTTCGATGTGCACATGTCGGCCGATTCACTGCCCGTCATTCATCACGATCCTTCCATACAAGGCGTGTCCATTGCCAAAACAACATCCGATGTTTTGCTGGCACTAAAGCTTTCGAATGGCGAAACGTTGCCCACACTCGAAAACTATCTGAAGGCCGGACAGCAGCAAAACAAAACCAGGCTCATCCTCGAGATAAAAGCCTCCGAGCTAGGCAAGGAAAGTTCCATCGCGCTCACGCGTAAAATTATGTCGATCGTTGAACGGTTGCGCGCGCAAGGGTGGGTCGACTACATCAGCTTTGACTATGATGTGTGCCTGGAGGTGATGAAACTTGCCCCCTATGCCCACGTGCAATACCTGACCGGCGATAAAACTCCGGCCGAACTTGTTGCCGCAAAATTCTCAGGCCTCGACTATCATTTCAGCATCTATCAAAAGAACCCCGACTGGATCCGCGACGCACTATCGAAAAAGCTGATCGTGAACGTGTGGACGGTGAACGACAAAACGCTGATGGAAAATCTTTTGGCGCTGCACGTCGACCTCATCACCACCAACGAACCCGAGCTTCTGCTGTCGCTGATCAAGGCCAAGTGATGGAGGTTCACGTGTAACAAAACGTTTACACTTTGGCCGTTCCCATGCGTAAATATTTCGACTGTCGTTACGTCGCGTGACGGGTAACAACATCGCCCCGACTGATCCTGGTGGCACAGAAACAAAAATAGACGCAGAAGCATAGCCAAGGCACGCGCATTCCCAGAAGGAAGCGCGTGTCTTTCGTTTTCAGGGCCATTCACCCGAAAAGAATCTTTCTCCAAGGTGCAACCTTTCCGCAGAGCAGGGTATCCTTACCATTAACCACCCTAACCCCTACCTCATGCTGTATCACAACCTTCTGCTGGCTCTCCGGAGCTTTCGCCGCTACAAAGGCTCGTTCATCATCAACCTTGCCGGGCTGGCCTCGGGGTTTGCTTGTGCATTTCTGATCTACCTCTGGGTGGCCGACGAACTTAGTGTGGATGCGTTTTTTGAAAACGACAGCCAGCTCTACCAGGTGATGAAAACCTATCCCAACGCCGACGGCACCATTAGCACGGGCGAGGAAACACCGTCGCTGCTGGCACCCCTGATGGTTGACGATGTGCCGGAAGTGGAAGCGGTGGTGTCGACCATTGGCCGAAGCACAGGCACACTGACCCTGGGCGACAAACACATGAAAGCACGACCCCACTATGTGGGCAAAGATTTTTTCAAGGTCTTCTCCTACGATCTGCTGCACGGAGACCGGCAAAAATCGCTGACCGAAAAATACGGCATCGTCATCACCGACGTGCTGGCCCTGAAGCTCTTCAACACTACCGACGACGTGGTCGGAAAAACGCTGGCCTGGGAGGGCGAAAATCCTGAACTGAAGGGCGCCTACACCGTGACCGGCATTGTGAAAGCACCCCCGGCCAACGCCTCCTTTCAGTTCGATGTATTGTTTTCGTATGCCGTATACTACAACACGTTCACAGAAAAATTCGGGTTGGCGTCGTGGTACAGCAACAGCTCGCACACTTACGCGCTGCTGAAGGCCGGCACCGATGTGGATGCGCTAAACAACCGACTGAAAGACTACAGCGTTGCGAAACACAAACAGCTGCACGGTTCCGAAGGGCTTGAGTGGGAAGGTCGTGTGTTTCTGCAACAATACTCCTCCAAATATTTGCACGGTGCCTACGTGAACGGCATGCCTTCGGGCGGGCGCATCGAATATGTGCGTTTGTTTTCGATCATCGCCGTGTTCATTCTCGTCATCGCCTGCATCAACTTCATGAATTTGTCGACGGCGCAAGCCTCGCGGCGGATGAAAGAGATTGGCATCAAAAAATCCATTGGTGTGGGGCGTTATGGTCTCGTGTTTCAGTACCTCTGCGAGTCGGTGGTGCTGTCGTGCCTGGCGCTGGTGCTGGCCCTGATCGTTTCCGTTCCGCTGCTTTCATTCTTCAACGACATCACCGGCAAACACGTGACTCTTGATGTCAACACCGGTCTTGTTGTGTTTGCGCTGGGTGTGGCCGTGGCCACCGGCATTCTCGCCGGAAGTTATCCGGCCTTCTACCTTTCTGGATTCAACACGGTGGCCGTGCTGAAGGGACAGCTGAATTCGAAGGGTGGCGAGTCGTGGATTCGCAAGGGATTGGTGGTATTTCAGTTTTCAATCTCCATCGTTCTCATCCTGTCGGTGCTGGTGGTGTATAAACAAATCTATTTCATCCAGACAAAAAATCTCGGCTACAACCGCGACAACATCCTCCTGTTCACCAACGAAGGCAAGGCCCGCAACCACATGGAAACGTTTCTCGCCGAACTGAAAAACATTCCCGGTGTGGTGAACACGGCCAGCATGGGCGGCGACCTGTTTGGCTATCATGGTGGTGGCGGTGGTGTTTCGTGGGAAGGGAAACAGCCAGATCAGGGCGTGGAGTTTGGCGCCATCTATGCAGACTACAACCTGCTGGAATTGCTGGGGCTTGAGCTGGTGGCGGGAAGAACCTACTCGCGCGATTTCAAAACCGATGCCGACGCCGTCATCTTCAACGAAACGGCCATTGCCACCATGAACCTAAAAGATCCCGTGGGGAAAACCGTTGTGATGTGGGGACACGAAAAAAAGATCATCGGCGTGGTGAAAGACTTTCACTACGAATCGCTTTACCATCGCGTTGAACCTTTCTTCTTCCGCATGCCTGACGAACCCGGCGAATGCGAAAACATTCTCGTGAAGATCAAAGCCGGTGCCGAACGCGAAACCGTTGCGCGCATCCAAAAATTCTATTCCACCTACAACGAAGGCCTCCCGCTTGAATACCGGTTCATGAACGACGACTTCAACAAGCTCTATGCTTCGGAACAGCGTGTGGCTTCACTGTCGCAATACTTTGCCGGCATTGCCATTCTCATTTCGTGCCTGGGGTTGTTTGGCCTGGCCGTGTTCACGGCCGAACGGCGGGTAAAGGAAATCGGCATCCGCAAAATACTGGGCGCATCGGTGGCGGGCATTGTCTATTTGTTGTCGGGCGAGTTCACCAAAATTGTGCTGACCGCCATCATCATTGCCCTTCCGCTCAGCTATATGCTGGCCGCACAATGGCTTGACAGTTTCGCCTTCCGCATCGAACTGCAATGGTGGTATTTCGCCGGCGCCGCGTTGCTGGCCCTGGTGGTGGCGTGGCTCACGGTAGGCACGCAGGCCCTGAAGGCGGCCACGGCCAATCCTTCCAATAGCTTGCGTTCGGAATAAGTTTTTTGGCCGGGGTGAAAGGACAACGCTCCCCCGGCAAACTTTCCTTTCATCAAAAGCAGGTACCAATATTTTCACGGCGCAGTTCAGAATTGCCGGCAATGCAGTAATTTGTGCGGCTGTAACTCAAACGTCTGCGCTATGAAAGAGTACAAACTGGAGTGGTGGAAAATCCTGTGCATTGTTCTGCTCTACTATTCGGTGGTGGGCGGATTTCTGTTGCCGGTGCCGCGGCTGTTCATTCTCAACGAAAGTATTCGCCTTTTCTATTTTCACTTTCCGATGTGGTGCACCATGCTGTTGCTTTTTCTGCTCTCGGTGATCTATTCCGTGAAGTATCTGCGCACGGGCAGCCTCCCGCACGACGACTTCGCTGTGGAAGCGGCCAAGGTTGGGGTGTTCTTTGGGGTGCTGGGGCTGGCCACCGGCATGGTGTGGGCTAAAGCCACGTGGGGCGCGTTCTGGACCAACGATCCAAAACTTAACAACACCGCCATCGGCCTCATGATCTATGTCGCCTATTTTGTGTTGCGCGGATCGCTGCAAGACGAAACCCAGCGCGGACGATTAAGCGCCGTCTACAACATTTTTGCTTTCGCCATCCTCATCCCGCTCATCTTCATTCTTCCGCGCATGACCGACTCGCTTCACCCCGGCAACGGCGGCAATCCCGGCTTCCGCTTGTTCGACACATCGCACGACATGAAACTGGTGATCTACACCGCCGTCGTTGCTTTCTGTTTGTTGGGATGGTGGATCACGACACTTTTACTCCGATTAAAAACCTATTCACGACTGCAAGATGAAATGGACTAGACTGCTTTTGCTTTTCGGCATCCTTTGCCTTTCGGCACAAGGCCATGCTCAAACGTCAGGAACACCCGAGATGGCCGACGCGCTGCGAAGCGATGGAAAAATATACACCGTGGTGGTGGGGCTGGTCATCATTCTCACCGGTGTGATTTTTTATCTCATCCGGATCGACCGGAAAGTTCAACGGATCGAAAAAAATCAGAAGAAACAGTAGCGAGCCTGTTGTGAAGGAAACGCACGTTGGCGCAACAGCTTCTGCATTTTTTTAATCAGAGATTCTGCTTCGGTTGACCAACTTGTTTTTGCCAGTCCCTGCGATGCATCCCTTCACGCATCCCAACGACGGGTAAAACAAAGTCGTCCAACACAAAAGCAGAATCTCCAATCACAGTATCACACAACATCTATAGCTCACAACGTATTTGGTTGCAATCTGACGGCGGCAGGCGTTGTCGCGTTGCCGGCGAGGGGTAAGCATAGTTTTTCGGGCAAGCTCCAGATGATCATTTTCAGGTTCACCTTTTCAAGCTTGTCGCTGCCTTCCTTGATTTTCAAAAATTGATTCACGCCAACGTTCTTAAAAACCTGAACGTTTTTGCTGCCGTGCCATTTAATTTCAATCTCGTCGATGACGTTGGCTTGTCCCACACCAATTTCACGGCGCAGTGGCGATGCACCAAAGCTGCCACCCGAATTCACGTCGCGGTAAACGCTGCGCTTCACGCCGTTTTCGGTGAACGTGATTTTCAGGCTTGTGCCAATAGCTCCCCGGTTGGCTTCGGTGCCTTCGAGCTTCAGACAGATCCACCGGTTGTTGCTTTGCCCCGGGTTTAGGAAGAACGAGTTCTGATAGGCGTCGCCGGGAAAGGCGCCACCCATTTCAATGTAGATGTCCTGGTCGCCGTCGTTATCCATGTCGGCAAATGAAACGCCGTGACCTTTCTGAAGATGTCCCACCCTGGCCGAGGTGGTGACGTCGGCAAATTTTTTACCTCCCAGGTTCTTAAACATTTTGTTTGGAACAAGCGATTTGTAGTCTGGATTGCCTGTACCCAGATACATGTCGAGCCAGCCATCGTTGTCGATGTCGCCAAAGTTGGAACCCATGGCAAACGTGTTGCGCGTGAGGCCCAGGCTATCGGCTACGTTGGTGAACGTGCCGTCGTGGTTGTTGTGATAGAGCAACATCTTTTCGGGATTGCCCGCGGGAACGTGAAGTTTCTCGGCTGCGGCATAATAGGCCAGCGTGTTTTTAAAGGAATAGTCGCACGCAAAAATGTCGAGCCAGCCGTCGTTGTCATAGTCCCAGAACCAGGTGGGGAATGTGTTGCCATGCGTGTTGCCAACGCCGGCGCTGTGGGTCACATTCTCGAATGAAATTTCCTGTCCGTGAAGTCCCATGTTTTTCAACAGAATGCGTTCGCCGTTCATGGTGGAGAGAAAAATATCTTTCCAGCCATCGTGGTCATAGTCGCCCGAGGTAACGCCCTTCACATAAGCCAGCACATTGGAGCCCGTCTTGGCGGCCACTTCGCGGAATGTGCCGTCGCGGTTGCTGATGTAAAATTCACAGTAATGCGGCACTTCAAACGGCGCGAGCACCGACTCGTTGCCGATGTAAAGATCGAGCCAGCCATCGTTGTTAAAATCATTCCAGGTCGCGGTTTGTGTGGGGTGATACGAGAGCAGGCCCGCCTCGGTAGTCACATCGGTGAAGGTGCCGTCGCCGTTGTTGCGCAGCAGGGAGTTGGGTTCTTCGCCAAATTGTTTTTTCCAGGCACCGCGCAGCACCAGCACATCCACAAAACCGTCGTTGTTATAGTCGGCCTGCACCATGTTCAAACCACCGCTGATACCCTTGAGGCCAACCTGGTTGGAACGATCGGTGAAGGTGCCGTCGCCGTTGTTCTTGAAGTAGTGCATGGCTTCTTCGGTTCCCATGCCGCTGGTGAGCAGATCGAGGTAGCCGTCGTTGTCAAAGTCTTCGACCACGCTGCCGCCTGCCATGTTTTTCACATCCAGCTTCAGGTCGGCCGCCACATCCTGAAAAGGATTGACCTTCACGGTGGTGTCGCCTTCGAGACCGGGGATTAAAAATTTGGCGGGCACGCTTTTCGGATATTCACCCAATGTCATGTAGGCCAGATTCAACAACCAACCTGACTCAAAATCATTGGGATGTCTGGTCAGCAGGCGTTGATAAATTTCGATCGCCTTGCGGGAACCCGTGGGGTCGCTGTGCACACCCATGCCCTTCACCGGCATGAGGCACGACTCGGCCGCATGGTTAGAGATGCAATTGGCACGCTCACCCTGACGCAGGTAAGCCACGGCCAGATCTCTCCAGGCCAGCTCCACCTGCGCTTCGTTGTCTTCTTTCACAATGCCTTCGAGCAGGGCAATGGCTTTTTCTTCTTCGCCCAACTCTAGCAGGATGTTGGCCTTCAGATATTGACAATAGCGGATCTGGCTGGGTGTGCTGTGCTCCAGGCTCAGCAGCGAGTCCATATATACCAACCCAGCCTCTGGATAAAATTGGTTTGCCGGACGGTGAGATGCCTTGTGCACTTGATCGAGGATCGAAACCATTTCGTCGTGACACGCATTCTTTTTCGCACACGACCACGCGGTCGCAAGCATCACCACAGCGAGAGAAAGTATAGCAAGTAGTTTTCTTTTCATAGTGTTTTTTGTTTTCCGGGAAAATCGCGGAAGCAACGATCAAAGAGATCATAAGGAATAAATGCCCGGGTGTGACCGTGAGTCTTTTTCTGTGTGCATGGCGTGACCTTGCATGACAACGTTAGCGTTGTGCACATTTCAAAAAGACGGTGATCAGTAGCGAGCGTTCCGTTGGGTTCAGAAATGAAATGTGATGTCTTTGCCGCATGCGCGGAAAAACAAATGCGATCATTCCTGTTCGCAAACAGACTTGGAAAATTCTAGAGTAAGAATCCGGAAAGGGTCAGCCTCGTTCAGGAGGATGCGGAATGGATGGGTAGAAATCGGAAATCGAAAAAATGACGGCGGTGGTTTTCTCCACACCATTCACCCAGCCTAGCGACACCGAGCGGATGGAGAAAGCCTGCACAACATAATCTTTGATGAGGATGGGAAGTTTGAAACCGGCGCTGCGTTCGGTGGGCTTGCCGTTGAATGTTTTCACAAAACTCACCCACGAGTCTTCGATGGTTTTGCGTTGCTGATCTTTCACACACACCAGGAAGAGGGTGTCGCGCGAATAGCGTTGTTTCACCAGGCGATAGAATTCACCGTCGCGTTCGAAGGAGCCGTCTACACGCTCGAACCGGCTGGCGTCGGCTACGTAGGGAATGGCTATGGGCACCTTGATGAGGATGGTTTCGGATGGATCATAATCCTCGGCATCCAGCTTTTCAAGCATCTCGCGGTCGTTTTGATACGCCATTCCCAGGAACAGACCATAATAGCCGATCACGTGCACAAACACGAGGATGGAGAACAGTATCGAGAAAAGTCTGGTCACTTTAAATACAGCCCATTAGGATTTATTAAAAGTAAAGCAAAGTCCCGAACAATCAAAAGAAGACACAGCCCCGCACCCAGACATTATTCCTCCACCCCACAACGCGGCCGGCGGACGTACCCCCGGTTTCGGGTGGGGCAATGAATGTGTGTTCGGTTGCGGATGCATGTGTTTACCACCAGAAGGGTGTTGTGGAACGGCCAACCAGCCGCTGCCGCAATCGGCCCCGCAGAATGTCGCGTTTGCACGTTTTTCAAATGTTGGTAAGGTCGTAAATTCGTTTCCAGATCCTGCTGCTAAAAAGTGACAGGCAACCCGGTTTCAAAACAACAAATCCCGATCCCTATGAACAGCACGCTCGCCGCCAACATCGATGAATACATCGCCGGTTTCCCCAAACCCATTCAGAAAAAACTGGAAGACATGCGGGCCACCATCAAAAAGGCCGCACCCCAGGCCGAAGAGGCGATCAAGTATGCCATTCCCACATTCGTGTTGCATGGCAACCTCGTGCACTTTGCTGCCTTCAAAAATCACATCGGTTTTTATCCCGCACCCCAAGGGCTTGTGGCTTTCAAAAAAGAACTCTCCGGCTACGAAGGCGCCAAAGGGTCGGTGCGCTTCCCGCTCGATCAGCCGTTGCCGTTGGCCCTGGTGACCAAGATTGTGAAGTACAGGGTGAAAGCCACACTGGAAAAAATGAAAGCAAAAGAAAAACCCAAAAAGAAGGCTGCCGCCGCGAAGTAGCCGGCAAACTACACTACCTCCTTCACCAGCGGCACACGCACCAACACCCAACCCAGGGCAAAGCTGGCGGCAACAGACAGTGTGCCCGTGATCGCAAACTTGACGAGCGACGGCAGATGCACATCCTTCAATAACAACGCCATGAGCAACAACACCAGCGGGTGAATGATGTAGACGGCATAGGCACTCCGTGAACATTCTTTTGCCACCGCACCCTGCTCGTTTAACCGCCGCTTCGCAATGCCCAGCCACGCCATGACGAGCGCCACACCGAGCAACTGCTCCCACACGGCGTTCACAAACGACTGAATGGTGGCCCCTCCCAAAAATGCATTGAGCTCCGCGTGTGTCACAACCTTCAGCGCATAGATGCACGGAAAGCCCACAAACACCAGCAGCAACGCCACGCGTCGCCACACCTTTCCTTCTTCATAGGTGATGGCCGCCAACCATTGATTTTTGTAGGCTACAATGCCCACCACAAACAACGCGATGTACTGTGGAAAGTGAGCGAACTGAAACCCCACCGGCTCAAGCGTCCACCCGATAGGAAACACGATGCGCACCAGAAACGACACCACGCCCAACCCCAACGCAAAAAGAAAAATCGTGAAGCGCACCGGCAACGCCAATGTTGCTTCGGTTGTGTTGACCGCAAAACGTTTTGCCACCACATACACCGTCGTGAACAACAACAACGCCGCGGCAAACCACAACACGCCAAGGCTGATCCACTGTTCGCGGTGAATGAACACATCGGCCCACGTGATGGGTCGCTCCTGCCCCATCGACACCAACATGTAAATCATGACCGGCGTGATGACCAGCGAATAAAATACCATAGGAATGCCCAGCCGCTTCAACCGGTCGAGCATGAAGCGCGCCGCACCCTTGCGAGCAATCGAAGCTGGAATGAAATAGGACGACAACAAAAAGAAGAAGCCCATAAAAAATGCCTGATTGGTAGACACAAACACCGTAAGCAACAACCCCGACACCAGCCCATCGGCCGGCTCGGAATAATACCACCCGCCCGGGCCGCCATAGGTGATGGCCGTGTGATGAAGAATGACGAGCACGGTGAGCAGGATGCGGATGTTGTCGATGTAGGTTTCGCGGGTTTTCAAGGGGTGTGATGTTATGTATCTCCAATGGACTACGAAAGATAGGAAAGGTTGCTTACTCTCTTCATGTGCATCTTAGACGGCGGTAGCTTTTCTCTATTGCCTTACGATTGCGTTGTCTTTCCACACTGAAAACTTATTCACAAAAAAACCCGGGATCACCGGGTCTTTAACTTTGTTCACTGTTCTCATCCTCACTGCGCCACCAAATTCCCTTCGGCGCCAAACGCGTGGTCGATGACGATCTTCCACGTGCCGTCAGTTTGCTGCTTCATGAGTTCGATGCCTTTGGCGCTCACCTTCACGTCGCTGCCGTCGGTGATGCTCCATTCACTGCGGCCCACGGCCACGTTGCCGGCCTGCAGACAGTAGACTGTTTTGATTTCCATTTTGCCTTTGATGGACAGGATGGCCGTGATGGCACCCTCAAATTTTTCTCTGCCCGACACAGGCTTGCCGGGCTCGGGCACAATGATGCCGTCGGCGTCGTACATGTTCATGACGGTGGCCACATTGCCGGTGTTGAAGGCGGCCGCCAGCGTGGCGTGCGCGTCTTCGGGTCTTCTTGGTAAATTCATGGTGTATATTGTTTTGGTTAAAGATTTTTTTGATGTGTTCCGATGGCTTATTGAAATAGTGAGGCAAAGCTGTTCTCGCTCGCCACGGTGCGAATGGCGTCATTCGTTTTGTTGTTGACATATATGTTCACAAACGGTCCCATGCTGATGCGCTTCACACCCAGGGTTTTCAGTTCGGCAAAGTCGGGCAGATGCGGCATGCACATCACGTTGACAGGAAGTTGTGTTGCACTGGTCACGGCCCGTATGTCGTCGGATGCGGTGATGCAAGGCACGAAGATGCCGTCGATGCCTGTGCGGTCATAAAGGTGGATTCGTTCCAGCGTTTCGGGCAATGCGTTGGGCAAGCCCAGCAGAAAGCCGTCGGTACGCACGTTAACAAACAGCCTGATGTTCTTTTGTTGAAGACGGTTAACGATGGCGGAAAGCAAGTCCTGAAACTCAGCAGCAGGACGTAGCGTTCGCGACGATGCGGGAACCGTGTCTTCGATGTTGATGCCCACCACGCCCACATCGTGAAGCTGCTCGAGGTTGGCAATGATGCCGTCGATGGTGCGCGCATAGCCGCTCTCCATATCAATCGTGACGGGTATGCGCACGCGCTCCACTGTGCGCTTTGCCAGTTGCAAGAGCCATTCAAAAGGAATGTTCTCGCCATCTTCATAGCCCAATGACTTTGCTACAGCCTGGCTCGATGTGCCCACCGCCTTGTAGCCCGCAGCCTCGAACAATGTGGCGCTGTTCACGTCCCACAGGTTGCCCAGCAACAGGGGTTCTTCGCCGCGGTGAAGACTGGAGAAAATTTCATATTTACTCATATTCGTAAGAAGGGTTAGTTGCTTGCTGATCCATTGATCTGTAACAAAAGTAAAGCGAACGTGTCGCCGGCACTTGCACAAATCGGAACTGACAATTTTTTTATAAAAAAACATTAAAAAATAACTCACGCTCAGACAGACAAGTTTCAGGGATTCTTGAGTGAAAATACAGATGCAAATCCGGGAATCTTTTCACGCACCCGTAAATCGACAAAAAGAAAATGCCTTCATCAACATTGACAAAGGCATTGTATGCAGTAGATCGCCTTCGAGAAACGTCTAGGAGAAAATCGCTTGATTAACCGGGAATCTATTTTCGAGATAGGCCGACGGCGTGATGCTGGTGAACGACTTGAACTCACGGATAAAATGCGACTGATCAAAATAACCACAGTCATAAGCCACCGAGGTAAGCGGCTGGTCGTTGCGCGCAATGAGACGAAGGCTGTGTTTGAACCGGTTGATTTTTGCCAGCGCCTTGGGCGACAGTCCCGTGTGCTGGAACACCAACTTCTGAAGATAACGCGTGGTGATGCCATGTTGAGAAGCCACATCGTTGAGGTTGCCGTCGGACGCCAGCTTCTTCATGCTGGTCAGGAGGTGAGCCACTTTTTCAATGCGCAAGGCTTTGTGGTCAACAGCCACCAGTCGCTTCACCAGAAAATTCTCCAGCAACGAAATTCGCTTCGTCACCTCGTCGGTCGAAAACAATTGGTCGTGCAGCACGCGAATGGGATTGCCAAGAACATCGCCAACGTCGGTGATGCTATTATTCAACTCGCTGATTTCCACATTCAGAAAATAGGACGCCGCATGGGGAAGAAACTTCACGCCAAGCATACAATGTTTTCCCTTCGAACGAATGGGCAGCGGTTTGGTAATCTGCCCCCACAGCTCGATGGTCGGCGTCTTCACATAGTGGTCTGCACTGGCCGATTCCCATGTGCCACCGCCGAGGTTGAAAATGATTTCCATGTTGCCGCTGGGAAACACGGTGTCGTCAAACACCACATCGCGGTCGGAACGGAATTCATAAAAGCACTCCACGTAGGGCTTCAATATGTCGGATGGCGCAAAATGCTTGAATTCCATAGGATTCCGTGGTTAACGTTGGTTCGATCCCGATTCAAATTACGGGAATTTCCCCAAAAATAACGGGCTCGCTGGCGGTGAGATTGTATAAATCGGAACAGACAACCTACCTCCACGCTCCACACAAGAATTGAGTAGATTTAGGCCTTGACACGTCTTTTCTACGGAACCTACCAACACATTATATTGTTAGCCTTCGATCATGATGCAGAAGTCGTCATGTCAATTCCACCGCCTATCGCATGAAAATACTATTACGCTACCTCAAGAACTACAAAGGCCTCATTGCCGTTGCGCTTTTCCTGGCTGCTACCAGCCAGGTCTTTTCGCTACTCGACCCGCATATTACGGGAAAGATCGTCGACAACTTTATCGAGAAAAAGGATACGCTTTCGCGCGGACAATTCATTAATGGCATACTTTACCTGGTGGCCCTGGCCATTGGTGCCGCCATGGTGTCGCGCATCGCCAAAAACCTCCAGGACTATTTTACCAGCATCGTGGTGCAAAAACTCGGTGCAAAAATGTATGCCGACGGACTGAAGCACTCCCTCGAACTGCCCTATCAGACATTCGAAGACCAGCGCAGCGGCGAAACACTGGGCATCCTGCAAAAAGTAAGAACCGACTCCGAAAAATTCATTACCTCCTTCATCAGCGTGCTGTTCTCGAGCCTGGTGGCCATGATCTTTGTCATCGTCTATTCGCTCACGGTGAGCTATAAGGTGACGCTGGTCTACTTTGCATCCATTCCTGTGATTGCCCTCACCAGCTGGTTGCTCAGCCGCAAGATCAAGGTTGTGCAAAAAAGCATCGTGAAAGAAACCACAGCCCTGGCAGGATCAACAACCGAATCGCTACGCAACATCGAGCTGGTGAAAAGCCTCGGGCTGGCCAACCAGGAGATTGAACGCCTCAACAACACCACCTATAAAATTCTCGGACTCGAACTGAAGAAAGTGAAGTATGTGAGAGGCATGAGCTTCCTGCAAGGCACCACAGTGAATTTTGTGCGCAGCGTGATGGTGGTCATCCTCTTGTTGCTCATCTTCGATCAGGAGTTGTCGGCGGGAAAATATTTTACGTTTCTGTTTTATTCGTTCTTCCTCTTTGGTCCCCTGCAGGAATTGGGCAACGTGATCATCGCCTATCGCGAAGCGGAAGTGTCGCTGCTGAATTTCAATCGCATCCTCAACTTGCCCAAGGAGCCCAAACCTAAGAATCCACAGCATGTTGGACGCATCACAAACCTCAGCTTCAACAACGTGGGTTTCAAACATCAATCGGCCAGTACCAATGCGTTGAATGACATTTCGTTTGCCACCAACAACGGTCAGACCATTGCTTTCGTAGGCCCGTCGGGTTCCGGAAAAACAACGCTCGTCAAATTGCTGGTAGGACTTTATCCAGCCAAGGAAGGACAGATTTTATACAACAACATTCCCAGCACCGAAATCGACCTGGATCAACTGCGCGAAAAGATCGGCTTTGTGACACAAGACACGCAACTGTTCTCGGGCACCATCCGCGAAAACTTATTGTTTGTGCGCCCCGACGCCAGCGACGAAGATTGTTTGAACGTGTTGCAGAAAGCAGCCTGCCAGAGTTTGCTGGCCCGCGCCGACAAAGGGCTGGACACGGTGATCGGTGAAGGTGGTGTGAAAGTGTCGGGAGGAGAAAAACAACGACTGTCCATTGCCCGCGCGCTGCTTCGCCAACCCGACATTCTCGTGTTCGATGAAGCCACATCGTCGCTTGACTCGCTGACGGAAGAAGAAATTACCGACACCATTCGCGAAGTGTCGGTGTTGAAAGACCACATCACCATCCTCATTGCCCACCGGCTTTCCACCATCATGCATGCCGACAAGATCTTTGTGCTCGAGCGTGGCCACATCATCGAATCGGGAAAACACGAAGAGCTGTTGCAGGAAAAAGGATTGTACTACGCCATGTGGCGTCAGCAAATTGGTGAGAAGGTTTCGGTTGAGGCTTAGGTCTCAAATCCCTACATACCACGCCCACCCCGTGTCACCGACGTCAACAAAGGTGTCGGTGACCATGATGCGTTCAATGTATTTCATGCTCTTGTAGCCAATCTGTGTCTCCACACGCAGACGCACAGGGGCACCGTGAGGCACAGGCAGGTCGCGGCCATTCATGCCATAGGCCAGGATGGTTTGTGGGTGAAAGGCATCGAGCATGTCGATGCAGTCGACCCAACCGTCGTATGAATAAAAACTTACAAAGCGCGCGTTTTGTGAGATGCCCGCGCCCTGCAACACCGTACTCAGCGGCACACCCGTCCACTCGGCAATGGCCGTCCAGCCTTCTTCGCAGGTGTGACGTGTGATCTGTTTGCGCGCCGGAAATTTCTGAAGGGCCGCCAGCGAATACTTTCCCGGGTGCGACACCAGCCCTTCAACAGACAATCCCCAATCGGCAAAAGCATTTTTGAGATGACGGCTATAGTCTTCGTTGAATTGCGGACTCGATGTGTCGGCAGGATTGGTTGTGCCCGTGGCGGGAAACGATGAAATGTCGCCATAGCGATATTCCTTCACCAGCGACTGCCCCGGCAGCAACGTGCGTTGTGCGGCATAGGTGAACGCGTCGCCCATGCGCAGAATGTTTCCATAGGTGGGCGGCACCGGCTTGGAGCAACCGGGCAACATGAGCGCGCCCAGGGAGGTGAGTCCTGCCACGAGGGCCTTGCGCCGTGTGATGAGTGTTCTGTTTTTCATATATCACTTTCCGATAGTCATGGCACGCATGTGTTGTTTGAAACCCGACCGGATCACCATCGCCACGTGCACCAGCAGAAACAGTTCGAGAAATACAGAAGCAAAGAAGTGAATGGTGCGCGCCGACTGGGCTCCGAAAAACATTTTCAACAGAAACGGATACGCCGCCGTGATGGCCGGCGACATGGTGAGCCCCGTGAGCACAATCACCGGCATGAGCACAAAGATCACCCCGAGATAAGCCGCCTTTTGCAGCGGGTTGTAGTTTGCCTGCGCTGTGAACATGTTCATGCGCAGGTGAGCCACCACATCGCGCCAGAACAACCGCGGCGAAAATTCGCCCGACTGCGGCCAGAGCCTGTTTTTGAAATGTCCGGTGAAAAGTCCTGCTACCAAATAAACAACGCCCGTAATCACCAGAAACCACGCCGACAAAAAATGCAGGCTTCGTCCCCAGCCGTTCTGATTAAAAATGTCGTAGCTGCGGCTTGCGCTCACCGGCGATCCGGCGGTTGCAAAAAACGGCGTTTGGTTTTCCCACCCCCCGTGCTGATAGTTTCGACTCACCGGCAATTCGAACAATGCAGGCGTGAGGTCGTTGCCCACCTCCCCCCAATAGAGCCGCGGATGACACATCAGAATGACAAAGCCGGAAAAAGCCAGCAACAAAAAGCTGATGGTGATAATCCAATGTGAACTTCGCACCCAGCGGGCATGCCGGAGCGGCGGGGTTGATGTAGGTTGAGATTCCATTGGGAGAGGCAATTAATGGTTATCTCCAGAATCAGAGGTAAGGTGAATATACAAATTTTCCGGCAAAGGCCAGTGCAGCCTCCGGGGCGTTGGCCACAAAGAACATTTCGAATTCATGAAAATTCAATACCTTCATTGGCGCAATCGCATCCTGCGACGGCGCGAAAAAAATCAGACCAACACCACTATGAAAGCACGGCTTTTTATTTCCCTCTCGTTGATCTGCCACATGGCCCTGGCACAAACCCCTTCCACAGAAGTTTCCATCAAGCTTGCCACGCTGGCGGCCCCCACGGAGTTGCGCGACAAAGCGGCCGTATATGGCTACAACGCCAAGGGCGAACTGGTGCTGTTGCGAAAAGGCGAAAATGAAATGATCTGTCTTGGCGACGACCCTGCGCAAGCCGGCCTCAGTGTGTCGTGCTATCACAAAGACCTTGATCCGTTTATGGCCCGCGGCCGCGAATTGAAAAAAGAAGGAAAAACACAACCGGAAGTTTTCACCATCCGCGAACATGAAGTGAAGTCCGGCAAACTGCTCATGCCCAAATCGCCATCAACACTCTATGTATATTCTGCCAAAGACGATCAATACGACAAGACCACAGGCGAAGTGACGGAAGGCTACCTGCGCTATGTGATCTATATTCCCTATGCCACTGCCGAGTCGACAGGCCTGCCGTTGCAACCGTCTAGTCCCGGGATGCCATGGATTATGGATCCGGGCACGCATCGGGCGCATATTATGATTAATCCTGCGAAGAACTAGACTGTGAAATAAACAAAATGAAACGCCATGAAATCCTTGTTCACCTTGATTTCATTTCTTGTGACCAGTGTTGTTTATGGCCAGATCGACTCGGTTAAAGTAGATCGGATAGAGCCTAATACCCTTGTAGAAATCATTAAGAGCAAGAATTCAGACATATTCGAAAAACTATTTCATGAAGAGGGCCTAAAATTTGAACCCATTATTGAATCACGAGAGATAACGGCCGAAGTTAAATTACAAGGGAAACTAGTCTATGTTTTCGGAGTTGACCCTGACACCTACAAAATGACTGAAATAATTGACTTGCGATAACCGCCCCCTTGATGCCTGATGTTAAATTATTCCGTCGGAATTTGTTAAACCTTGAAACGTTGAAAAAGAGCCGGCCAATGTTCACAAAGTTGTAGCAACCATTGGCTCAAAGATGTTTGAGAATTTTTGATATGAAACGATATGTCCTTCCATTGCTTTTCGCCCTCGTTATTGTTGTGGCTTATCATTTCATTAGAATAAATTTGTTCCGCCTGGATCTATGTAAGAACACACGCGAAAACATATTTTATTTCCGGATTTTGCCTGAGGTCGACCCTGACATTATTCTTCTGAATACTGGAAAATTAGAATCAGCGGAAATAAAAATCGGGATTGACTCGCTTCTTAAATTCAATCCCAGGGTGATCGGTGTGAACCTCTGTCACCTCTCATCGGAAGATCAGGAAATCAGCCGACACTATAGCGACAACAAAAAGGTTGTCTTTGTCCATTGCGAGGCCGATCCTCATGGCGGAAACCTAAGTGAAATCATCGAGGACCAGAATGTGGTCACGCATTTCAACAGTGACAGAACGGACTATTTTGAGTTTCAGCTCACAGGATTTAAAGGACGCGGAAATAAGAAAGAGATCATCAACTACCGCGGTGCATCCACGCACTACATAGCAGGAGAACTATCAGACCTGTTTCCAATAAACGCAGAAAACATCAGCGAAAAAATGATTCTGCTGGGTTATATGGGAGACTACTTAACCGACTCCGTGCAATACTTTAAAAGCTGCAGAATCACACCCTTAAATCGTTACTACGGAGAAAGTAATATTCTTCCCGACATGTACGACACCGTTATCACGGCAAACATTATTTCAAGCATCAATCATCATGAATTTATAAACGAAATTGGAGAAATCGCTAGAATAGGATTGTTGCTTACATGCACCCTGATCAATGTTCTTGCCATCACTTACATCAAAACAAAATGGCCAGCCGTGAATGTTGTCATTGCCGCCATTATTTTTATTGCGATGATGGGCGCGGGGTCTTTTCTGATTGTATACTTTTTTACCAAAGGATACTATTTGAATTTAGACGAGCTCCCCATGCTCTTGCTTGTCGCAACCATATTCACCGTAGTCTTAAACATCCGGGAAAAACAAATTAAGCCAACCGAACATAATCAACTTAAAAAAAACAACCCTTGACCCTCCCCTAACCCCGTTAAAAAATCAATCATGAAGAAGATCAACACGCTCCTCGTTCTACTCTTTATCACCACCTTACATTCCGTTGCCCAGGAAAGTCAATACTTCACCATGTACTTCCAGGGCCGTTCAAAAGCAAAAACCGATTATGAACGTCGTTATGTAACGTCTGGCAATCAAGTGTCGACGGAAGACTATAAGAAAAACAAACTAACACTCTCTGGTGCCATTACCGGCACTACCGATGCAACCGAAGCTGATTTGTTTGTTTCGTACATACGATCCATGGGATATGTACAGCGTTATCGCGAATCGTTCAAAACACTGGAGGCCAAATACAGATACTATTATGAAGCGGGAGGACCAAGTCTGGAGGTGGTGTTTTTCCAAAACAAAATTCGATTCACCCAAGCCTGGTCAGTAGACGGAAAAGAACAATTGACCAACGGCACGGGCATCCGCAAATCGCAGCCCGAACCGGGCGATCCCGACAGCTACTACGAAGAGTATAAAGATTCGGTGCGTATCACCAGCTATTGCGTCCGACACACAAAGGGCGATACGCTCTATCAGCAGGTAGACACACCCGCCTCACCCAAGGAAGGAATCCAGGCATTCGGCCAACATGTAGTGAAGGTTGTAAAGTATCCCACCCTAGCTCGGTTTGTGGGGAAGGAAGGAAAAGTATTTATCTACTTTGTCGTTGACGAAAACGGAAAACTCACGGAGTTCAGTCCTAAAACCAATGAAGGCTTCGGGTTCGAAACAAAAGTTGTCCGCAAACTTGAAGAATTTCCAAACTGGAATCCCGCCGTATACAAAGGCCGACCGGTGAAGTCTGCTTTTGTGTTGCCGATCAACTATAAGTTAACGAACTAGCTGTGGCTAAGAAAATTTTGATGCTGCCAGTCTTAATCGTGCTGGCTTGTGTAATTGCCGGAGTCTACGGAATGCTGCATGATCAACTGACCTATACCATTTCTCCCGAATATTTCACACAATATAAATTTCAACAATTTCAATTGATTGGTGTAGAAACTCATTCACCTCTTCCAAATCCAAGAATTGCAGTTTCACTTGTAGGGTTATTGGCAACATGGTGGACGGGAATTCCCATTGGCTTGATTCTGGGACTTGTCGGACTTGTTCACAAGAGCCCGCGAAACATTTTCAGAGTAACCCTGAAGGCTTTTTTGATCACGATTGTAATATCCTTTCTAACAGGTCTTGTTGGTTTATCCTTTGCACATTTCTACCTCGTAAAAGAACCGATTGATTACTACGTGGCTCTTCCTCCCGATAACCCCGCAGATGTCAGAGATTTCATAAAAGTAGGCATGATGCATAATTTCAGCTATGCCGGAGGCTTCATAGGGATGCTTGTCGGCATTGCCTTTATCTTGAATCAACGGCGAAAAATGAAGAAGAAAGAGCCGGACTAACAGAAGATCGCCAACAATCCTAAAAAATCTCTTACTTTTCCGAGACTTTCAAATACAATCAACAGGTTCACATCGAATATTTAATACACGCCACAATCCAAATGAATTCCTTCTTTAACCTCACACGCCGAAACCTCATTAAAGGAACAATTCTCTGCTCGATCATTTTTTTCGTGGTGATGTTCAGCCTGATATTGGTACTGGCCATCACCAAAAACGCCTGGCACGAATTTCTGGGTGCGGATGCCCTGATAATGCTTCCGATATTTTCCATTGGTCTTTCGGTGATCCTGATGGCCATTGCCTTCTACACCGAATATGTTGAGTACGCCAATAAACAGAAAGTTTTTCAGCGCCAACCCTTTTCGCAACTTGCCTCCGTTGGGTTTGTCGGAATAAAATTACTGGACAACAGCCTCTGGAAATTACACAAGGAGGCTTACCTGGCCACGATAGACAATTACCAAATCATTGCCGATCACAACGGCACCACGAGCGTTTCGTTCACGGTGCTGCTAAACAGTGCCATCAACATGCGAATGCCCGCACCGGAGCAATATCGCGCTCTGGAAATCTCCTCAAAATCTGCCGGCCTCGTGTTGAAAGTTCCCGTCAACTCCAGTTCAACACCCGGTGTTGAAGCCTTGCATGGCATACTTCAGAACCTGGTCAAAGCCATGATCCAACATGGGCACCATCCCGCACCCAACCTGAAAGGGTATGAACGCATGCTGAAAGTGGAGTTGTTCACTAAAGGTGTGAGTGGCGGGATGAGTTAGTTGTTGGTGTAAATTCGATTGGACAGGGCATGTGCGAAAGACTACAGACAGCTGGCCACAACGTTAAAGCACCCCCTGCTAATTACAAAACCCCCTCACCCACTCCTAACAATCATTCTAAATAATCGAAATTAAAAGGACGACCGCTTTCTAAGATTTTTTCTCCACTGCAAAACCGTTGCAGTCTCTTTCGCTATTGTTAGCATACCAAATCCTAACGCAAAGACCAATGAAAAAGCAAAGCGGAAGTTATCGCTACGAAAATGTTCAGATCGGCAATTTTATACTGGCCATGGGCTACTCGCTCGCCATGCAGAAGTATTCCCTGCCCATCGCCACAACACTGCTGCCACAAATTCCAGAGAACAAGACGATAGGCGACTTGTTCGGCATTGTTGGTGGCCGCAATTTTATTATGGAATTTAAAAAAGACGAAACCTCTCTAAAAAATGAACTATCAAAGAGCGGCCGGGTAAAATTATTGAACCACTTAAAAAACGACACCACGCTGGCATTACTATCCGGCAGCGCACACTGGCTTTGCTTTCTGGACTTGACGTCTGAAAAAGTTGACTACGATATTCGACCCTACCTGACGCTGAACAGCATGTTTAACACTATCTCTCATCAAATGAATGGCTTCCTTCAGCTACTCGTGAAGGGACAGATAGGTTGCACATTACCCGATCTGGAAAAATATACGGACCTACTGAAACAGATGGTCGACGACGACCGCTATCAACCTTCCGGGATTGTGATTAACTATAGCAAAGACGGCGGAATACGATTTGTTCCTTTCGACAACGGGCTGGAATTGAGTTTACGAATTTCAACATTCAGCCCGGATCATGATTTAGGCAGGTCGCAATGGCCCGGTATGTCGTTATGAACGTAGCATGACGCTCAACACCCATGTCAAGATCAGGCCAACATGTTCGGAAGTTGGGAATCGCCGTACGAAACAAAGACAGGTTGAGGCGTCGACAGCTCATCAACCTCCCACCACAATTTCACGCTTCACCTTCATCTGATCGATAAAATCCCGATCATGCGATACCATGATCAACGTCCCGGTGTACTCTTTTAGTGCATTCGTTAAAATTTCTGTGTTTTGAATATCCAGATTGTTTGTGGGTTCATCCAGCACTATTGCGTCGGGAGCCTGGCGGCCTATCATCAGACAGCAAAGCACCAATCGCATTTTTTCTCCGCCGCTCAGGGCTTCGCAGGAGTTGTCCCAAAATTCTTTTGAAAACAAAAAACGATTGAGGCGAATCTTTACGTCATGCTCCGGCAGTTTGCCGTCGTTAAAGTGTTGCGCCTGCTCGTAGACGGTAAAATTTCGATTGATCATTGAATAGTCCTGATCGATGTAAACGGTTCTGAATGTTGCGCGTTGGATGGTGCCCATTTGCGGCACAACTTCTCCCAACATTAGTTTGATCAACGTTGTTTTGCCAGAGCCGTTGTCGCCTTTAATAACAATTCGTTCACCGCTGGCTATTGAAAAATTTAGTGGCTGTTTCCAAAGAAATGAACGGCCATAGCCAACATTGATGTCTTTTGCTTCTATTAATTTTTTTCCGCGATGAAGCGCTGCGTTGTCGAGGTCGATCTTCATGGTGTCGGTTACCGGAAGTTCTTTTCGGATCTGGCTTGCTGCCTGGGCAAGCGTGTCTATTTTTTCAGTGTGAACATCTTTGAGGCGCGATGTACTTTTTTCGGCGTTGTTCCGGAATGTGTTCATCGATATGGTGGGCAATCCGGCCTTCTCTTGTTTTTTCTTGCCGCGGGCATCGAGCTTTTGTTTTCGCTCCAGCGATTCGCGCTCCACCTCTTTTGCTTTGCGAAGGGCTTTTTCTTTGCTCTTTAGGTCTTGGACTAGCGCCTCGCCCTCCAACTTTTTTTGTTCGGCATAAAAATCATAGTTGCCGCCATACACCGCGATGCCACGTCTGCTGAGTTCATAAACAGCAGGAAGAAGATTCAGCAAAATTCGGTCGTGACTCACCACCACCAGCGTGTTGGATGTGGTGGTTATGTATTCATAGAGCAGTTTCCGCGTCGATGCATCCAGGTGGTTGCTGGGTTCGTCGAGCAACACGATGTCGGGCTGGTGAATGGCTATGCCCGCGAGAAAGACTTTTGTTTTCTGACCGCCACTAAGCGTTGCCATTTTCCGGTTCAGGTCCAGGCCTTCCAGCTTCCAGTTTGCCAGGGCTTCGCCGCATCGCTCTTCGAGAAGCCAGTCGTCGTTCAGCAGGGTCAGGTTGGTCTCTGTGGCATAGCCATCCACAATATCTTTCAAGGCCGCCAACTTCCTGTCCACATGCAAGGCCTGTGCAAGCGTGAGGTCATTAAACTGGCCAACGTGCTGAGGCACATAGTATGGTTTTGTATCGGCTGCAATTGAGCCCCGTGACGGCGACAGATCGCCAGCCATAATTTTTAAGAGCGAAGATTTTCCCGCACCATTGTTACCGACGAGTGCGATTTTCTGATGCGTGTTGATGGAGAGGCTGATGTCGTCAAACAAAACATCGCCATTGGAATGCATATAGGATAGCTTGTGAAGCGTTAGCATAACTTCTTCCGTTAAAAAGTGAAAAATGAAGATCCCCTTGCGGGCTTCCCTTTAGTACTTTGAAAAGAAGTTGTTGACTACACGGATTGGCGTTTGAGTGGGCAAATATAATAAATGTTCAATTTGGGCGCTACCTATTCTTTTGTTTTGTGGAGGAAGGAGATCAGTAGACCGTTCAATCAAAAATATTTTGTAAACCTCACCTTCACTGCAAACGGTGTTCCGGGAGTGAAATGAATTTCCGATACCGGTGCTGCTTCATTCAGCAATCGCGACTCGGTATCGAACTGGGCTTCATTCCATTTCATATTAAAAATATTTTCCGCCGACACACCAAACTCATAACCCGGGCGGGTAAAGTTCAGGATGGCATCGGCAATAAAATAGCCTGTCGCCACAACGGTGTTAGTCTCGTTCGCGGGCCTGTCGCCCAGGTAACGATAACGCAAGCTGCCGTTAAAGCCACGCGTGCGTCGAACGCTGAGGCCGCCAATGCTGGTCACCGTGGGGGCCAACGGAATGTAGTTCTCGCCTTCGGCTGCTCCTTTGGCGCGGGGATGTGTCACGTTCACGTCGGCGTCGGCAAACAGCCAGGGTGCGAGTTGGTAGCGCACAGAGAGATCAATGCCTTCGCGTTTGGTTTTGCCACTGGGTTCCACCACGGCTTCATCGCCAACATACACAAATTCCTGATCGAGGTCGAGACGCCACAGCGCGGTGTGCACCAGCAGCAAAGGCGTCACCTTGATGTCGGCACCGATATCAATGCCATAGGCACGAGGCAATGTTTCACTGGCCAACTGCTCCACCACCACATGCGCATCGTTGGAGTGGAAGCCGGTGCCGGTGCGCACAAACAAATTCACTGATTCGGTGGGTTGATAATTGAAATTCAGTTTCGGGCTCACGATGCCCTGTCCTTTGCTTTCGGGTTGTGTCACGCTGAGGCGGTCGGTGTAGGCAAAGTGAAAATAGTCAAAACGCACGGCCGCGTTCACCGAAAACTTCGGCGCAAGCCACAAGGTCTCGCTCCAATAAGCGTGCGCATTGCCTTCGCGGATGTCGCCGCGTTTCAGGTCGCTCACAAACACGCGGAGGGTGGTGTTGCTCAGCGCGATGTTGTCGATCACATCATAGCGAAAGCCGACTCCGCCTTCCGTTTGCAGACGTAGGTTGCCCAGTGTACTGGTGTGGCTGTAGCGTGTTCTGTAGCCATACACCCAACGGTGTTCCTGCTGCTGGATCTGGTCGCCCGTGTCGGGGTGATTGAGATAGAACGTGAAGTTCGAGAAGAGATTAAAGCGATACCGAAACGCATACACCTGATTCTCCAGCGTGGCACCGTTGCGCAGGGTGTGACTGGCTTTGAGGTTGACGTTGATACGCCCCGTCTCGCCGCCTTCTGTAGGATCCAGAGAACCAAACCGCGTGATGATGCCCCGGCTCACCGCGCGCTCCGGAATTTGCCCACTGGCATCCCACTGACTGTCGAACACCGAAAGGCCCAGCGAAAGTTGTGTGTCTTCGTTCAGTTGCGTATTGAATTTACCCTGCACGTTAAATCGTCTGAAGTGCTGGCTGTTCTCGAAGAAGCCGTTGGTGCGAGAAAATTCGGAGGCGATGTAGGCGCTTGACCGTTGACGGTTCAACACATTCACACCCGCCACCGCGCGGCCCGCACCAAACGAACCACCTTCGAGGCGTGCAAAGTTCCGCTCGAGTTTGTTGCGTGTCTGAAAATCGACATAGCCGCCTGTGGTGAAATCGCCTTTGTCGGCGAAGTAGGGTCCTTTGTCAAAGTCTACATGGCTCACCAGTTCAGGGATGAGAAAATGGAGATCAGCATAACCTTGTCCGTGCGCATGCGACACCATGTTCACAGGCATGCCATCCACTTCGATGTTGATATCGGTGCCGTGGTCGGCATCGAAGCCGCGAATAAAAACCTGTTCTGCCTTGCCTCCGCCGGCGTGCTGCGCTATGAACAGCCCCGGCACCATACGCAAAATATCCTGCGCCGTGTTCACGGGTCGCAAGCGAATGTCCACTTGCGACAACGTGTTCAGCGGACGTTCCACTCCGCCTGTAACGGTGATGTCGGCCAGCTGCACGCCGTTGCCCATCGCGAGGCTGACGTTGAAGCGCGTAGTTTGTTTGTCGGCAATCACCACCGAAGAACGTTGTGTTTCATAGCCGATATACGACACGCGCACAGCATGGCGTCCGGCATGTAACGGTGCGATGCTATACTGACCCAACCGATCGGTGACGGCTCCCGTTCCTGACGCTTCAATGTATACGGTAGCGCCAATCAGCGGCTCGTTTTTTTCGTCGTGCACAGAACCTTGCAGCGTGCCCTGCGCAAAAGCCATCCGGGCAAACAAACAAAGTGTTAGTTGTAGAATGATTCGTTTCATAGGGTCTGTTTTCTTTCGGACAGAAAATAACCGCCCACCAATGCCAGCTTTCATAAACCGGAAATGGCAACGGGCCGCAAAAATAATCAGATTAGTATAGGCTAAAGGTTCATTAACAAGGCGCCTTCACACATCAACTGCTTTTCAACGCCTTTTCGATTTTTTTCGCAACCACCGGTCCAAGCTCAAAAGAACTTTCTTTGGCACGATTCAGATAATCACTGCCTTTGCCATGCTGACCGTTTGCTTCGTAGATCATGCCAAGGTGATAGAGCACATCGGGCTCAAAGGTTTTGTCAACCAGAAAGTCTTCGGCCACTTGCAGGGCTTCTGCAAACTTACCGTCGTGATAATATCCCCACGCCAACAAGTCATACGACTGCGGCGTTGGACGGTTGTGAATTTCGCGCTGTGCGAGCGCAATGGTCTTCGCCGGGTTTGAAAATTCTTCTACTTCAACCAGCGCCAGATATTTATTATACATGTCGCCATAACGCGGGCTGGTGGCCAGCGAATAGAATACGCGGAGTTCCTTCATCTTCTCTTCCATGTTGTTTTCGGCATCGGCGATTTTCGCAAGCAACAAATGCATGTCGGGCGTGGCACGTTTGCTGTTTATATAGAGTGCAATGGAGCGCGCTTCGGCATAGCGATGATCGTGCGAAAAAGCAATCCAGGCAATTCCTTTCAACGCATAGTCGTAGTCGGGATTTGTTTCCAGAATGGCGAGGTTGAGCCGGTAGGCTTCCTCAACACGTCCGGCATGACCATACATGTCGGCCAGATTGGATTGTGTCCACAACAAAAGCGACGCATTATCTTTGGCTTTCACCAACGCCGTTTCCATGAGCACGATGGCCGAGTCGAGATCGCCTTCATGATCTTTGATCTTGGCTTTCCGAACGATGTAGGGGAAAAGATTTCGCGTAGCAATTTTATTCAGTGCACGCTGGGCACCATCATAGTCGCCCAGTTCCAGGTTCACATCCACCAGCATAAACAGCGACGCCGCCTTTCCTTCACCAATGGCCAGCGCTTTCTGGATTTGTTGATACGCTTCGCCAAACTGATGTTGTGTGATGGCATTGGCCGCGAGGGCCCGGTGTACCGAAGCATTTTCATTTCCCGACGAAGCCAGCACAGATTGGTACAGACTATCAGAAACAAAAACATCCTCAATGTCACCCGTCAACATAAAACGCGACGACAACAGTCCGGCCAACCGAAGCCTGCACGTTTCGCTGTCGGGCGTGCGTTGTTGTTTGTTTTTCCAGAAGGTTATCTCCTCGTTGCATTGTTGCAGCGAAGCATCGGCGCGAGGCGCCAGATAGGGTGCGTAGTCGGCCCGGTGGGTAATATCTTGCTCACGCTTCTCCGAGCAACTCAAAAGCAACAGCGCGGGAAAGGCAAGCGACAGCACGTATACGGTTTTATTTTTCATGGGGTGTTGTTTGAAATAAAAAACAAACCCGGAGCGATTCACTCCGGGTCTTGTTCATATCAATGTGGTGAAGCCAGATACGGAAATGTAGTCAGGAACGCCTTGTCGTTTGCATCCACGTGATCGTCGGTGAGCGTGGGGTTCATCGTTGCATCGGGTCCGCCGAAGAGCAGGATCAGTTCCACGGTGATCACGTCGTCGTTAAGCTTGCGGCCCGTCAGCACATTCGTGCCATCATAGAAGGTGGTAGCACCCGTGAGCGCAACGCTCAGCACATCGGTAGCCAACACGCCGGTGAAGTCGGTGGCATTGAGACCCAACAGGTTTGTTGTGTAGCCGGCATTAAGCGCCAGCAGTTTGTCTTTGAACTTGGTGGCAAACGCCGCGCCTTGCGCCGACGGGATGGTGCCATTGAAGGAGTCTTTGTCAGCGGCACTCACAAACACGGTGTTGATTGCGGGGCGTGCCATCTGATCTTCCTGCACGTAAGTCACGGGCGTGGGAGTGGCATCGTCGTCGTTATTGCAGGCGGCAAGCACAAGCAGTGCACCAAGCGCCAGAAGGTTATTATATTTCAGTTTCATTGTCTTAAGGAGATTGAGTGGAGATTTAGTTTTTACGATTCGAAGTAGCCCAGGCATTCACCGTGCCAGTGCCCAGCAACGACTTTGGCAATTCGATCACAACCGCCATCACGTTGGTGCCAGCAAAAGTGTCGGTGCCGGGGTTGCTGAATCCGGTGGCTGTTCCGGCAATCACTTTCTTGTACTGATCGAGATCGAAGAAGAACGGATCGTCGCGCGGGCCGGCAAAAATTTTCACACCATTGGCTTCACCCGTCATAGGTGAACCGGCATAGGTGCTCACGGTGGCCTCCGCTTTGTTGGCCGTCGCAACCAATGTGCTGTTCAATCCTTTCTGGATCGGGGCCACAGGACCATACACCTGCACTTTGCCATCCTCGAAAGTCACCTGCAACACAAGGTCTTCCTGGTTGTCTTTGGTCGACGAGTTGTCGATGTTCACTTCCAGCATCACATCCGAATCGAACGACTTGGCGGCCGTAGCCGTCGGCGCCAGCAAGCCCTGCGTGTTCACCACAAACACCAGGTTGCTGCTGTTTGAGGGACTTTCAAAAGCATAGAAGTCCGTAATGTCAGACGCCTTGCCCGTCACCGCCGGCGCATCGATGTGATCGGCCGCGATGAGATAGGTTGCCGACGAGATGACTCCGGCAACAAGCAGCACGGCAAGGCTCCTTCGAACGTTGATTTTTTTTGTTTTCATAATTGGGTTGTTAATTGATTTCATAACCACCTACGATAAACAACCCACGATTGGATTTTTGAATCCAAAAATAAATCTGACACGAACACATCCAAGCTTCCCGTTACTATTGACAGCACGACTTGAAGTGGGGAAGAATATCTACGAAAAAAAAATGCCAAGTCATGTCAGAACAATATGCTGCCTAATGTGTTAGGCACCGGCCAAGGCCTTATGAAGGTGACGTGAAAACAAGTGGAAAGTGGCCGACCGATATAAACGCGCGCTCCCATCACCAGATCGCCGGAAACCAGAAATCATGAATGGTCTTAGACGTAGTGAAACCAGATGGCGGACTTTAGTTATAGAGTGGAACAAGGGTTGAGTCACGATCATGGACCACATGCACAGTACGAGCCTGTACTACAGATTTACTTTTCCTACAGGTCATTGAACACGCCCTCGAATTCGACCGGATATACGATTTCATATTGCCAATCGTCGCTTGAAATCAAAACCCGTTTCGCAATCAAAACATGATCAAGCAAATCTTCATCCTTCAGAATTTTCATAGCCATCTGGTTCGCGTTGTCCCAATTGTCAACTTCAAACAACATGTTCGCGCCAGCGCCCATATCGCCGCCAACCCATTCGCCTGCGCCCGCACTCAGCAAGGCGTTGTCAATTTTACTTTCTACGCGATGCCTGAGGTTCATAAAACCCAGCACGTCAAGCGTGCTCATGACAGAATCGGGTATAACCTGAATGAACATCAGATCCCTCCCCTCGGCCAGCTTTGGAGCCCATCCTTCGGCGCTGATTGCTGCCATCAGTGAATCGGCCACACCCAGTGCCTTCTCAAATTCCGAAACCGCCTTGAATTTCTGTTGCGATATCACTAAATGACCATGAAATATTTTCCCTTCTTGCACCAACAATAGCAACTCCTTCACAGCAAGTCGCTTAAAGTGAATGGTGTCGCCTTGTTTTTTATAGCCTGTTGAAAGCACTCGATTGTTGCCCGACATTCCCGTCAATCTTTTCTCCTGTGGCCGGTAAGTGCATGAGAGAAGAAGCAGGGTAACAACTACCACACAGCATTGAATAAAGGCTCTATGACAACCGGAATGGCTGAACGCCTCGAAGAATTTAACGCTGGCCCTACACATCATTATGAAGTTTATTTCTTACTCATCCATTAATCAAGCTCAACTATTTTCCTATCAATGACAGCATGCTGGCAGAAAGAGTTGCAAAAAAAACAAAAAATAGCAAGACAAAAAGTCCTCTTAATTTTTTTGGACATTCGTTATCAGGTTTGAGGAAAAACAGAAGGTGTGACAGAAATATCATCAATTAAAATCGCAACATCAACACATACTAATCTATGGAAAATTACGGTCAATATAGACACAAAGATTAGTCTAGCTATGCCCCGTTGTGAACTTCTATGAGATGTGCCAGAGCCTGAATTTACTCTTCATGCTACAAAAACATCAGTAACGCAACACCACGGGAACAAAAAAACCACAACGCATTGTGGCTTTTTGCTCAGGTATTTAGGACATCCATAAAATTACAAAACGAATTTGCAGCGGCGTTCGCTCTGACTACTCAACCCGAAATCAGTCTTCAAAAAACAATTTTACCTCGCCACGTGATACATGCCGAACCTCACCGACGGGTCTTTCACACTGGTGAATGTAAAAATCAGATTCGAGTACCGTGTTACCCTTCCCAGGTTTTCGACATAGAATCCCTCGGGGTCGGTTATGAAGTCCATAAACTCATTGTACAAAGCCTCGTTTGCAGGCTTTACCACGCTGTCGGGATCTCTGAAGCCATTCCTTTTCATAACCAAACGATCGCCCTTGTCCTCAAAGACCAATAGCGGCCTCACGGTTGAGTTCGTGACACTGGCCGTTCCCGGCATCGAGATGAAGTCAATTTTGGTTCCGTTATAGGTCACCTGCATCGCGAATGAGAATCGGGGTGCCAAACCGATGTCACTCACCTTCTCGAAAAGTCTGTTAAATTCCGGCGTGGTTAGCCCACCCAGGTCCTCGTCGCCATAGAAGAACGCAAGGCTTGACGTCAACGTTGGATCAAGCATAAACTTCTGGCCATTCACCGGAACTATCGGACCGTCGGCATCGCCAATGGAAAGTTCTGCGCCGCCTTTTAGTGTCGCAGCAAAACGATTGCGTGTGGCATCGTAGCTGAACGCGACATTCTTTATGAAGCTTCCGTTGCTCAGCTTCACTGAATCCAGAAATATGCCTTGTGGCGTTAATCCATATCCGGTCACATAACCGTCATAGTACGAAGAAATAAGCGTGGCCCCCACCACCATTTGTTCCACGGATTGAATCATTATCACACGCGCATCATACGGTAAATCGAAGGCCGACTTCACAATCTTATTGCCATTTGTTTCCTGCAACGTGCGATAAACCGATCGCCGACCCGTCAACCTGCCAAGGTTTGCATACGACTGTGCAAGATCGTTCAGTGCACCGGGAGTGCTCTTGCGAAAGATCACCGTATCCTGTGTGCGATTTGTGCGGAAGATCAAATCGCCCCCAGCGTTTTGGCCATAGTATAGAAATTCAAAATCTCCTTTAAGACCCGCGCCTCTGTCGCCAGGAATAGGTGAGAAATCGGAGTCCGATAATCTATGCAACGCCCCAAACGTGGAGAACGAAAGTTTTGTGGTCGATCCTTGAAGAACTGTGTACTCCGATCTCACCGGGTTCAGATCGTTTTGCGAAAAGTCGGAGGCCGCTTCCACAATCGAATCTTTCAGAAACTTAAAGACAAATTGATAGGAACCCGTTTCATTTTTACTGGGCTTGTACGAAACAATCCATCCGTCTTCGCTGGCTTTCAACAGCTCACGCAAAGAATTAATACTTTCCAGGCTTCGCTCGGCCGGTGATTTATGAAAAACCGGATCAACTTTATTGTCCTGGCAAGCAAATGCAATCAGGATAAGAACCAATAGCGCGCTGGCCACCGTTCTGTGAAAAATATGCTTCAGTTTTTTCATCCTAGTCATGTTTTAAAACTTCCTCCCAATGATTGGACAACACCTCGCCATTGGAATCTGTAGTTTGTTTTGAATCTATTCAATAAGTCGTTGGGTGGCACGATAGACCGAGTCTTGCAACACATACAAGTCCAGGTTGTATTCAGTCTTATAATAGTCAACCACGATTTGCTCCTTTTGACGAAGCCGCGATTGCCCTGTGCCCCCGATAGACACAAGCAAGTCATCCCACTCGGTGCGGCTCATGTTCAGCATGGTGGACGCCATTTCGGCGAAATCCTCTATTTCACTGGCGCGCGCATAGGATGTGATAAAACCCTCCTCGCGCGAACCGTCCGTTGTCTCGTTGAACCACTGCGCCGTGTAGCCTTCCGGTGAAATTGTGCCATAAGCCGCCTCATCAAAAGGTTTGGTCTGATTCAGGATGTGGACATACTCATGCTGAATCGTGTGAATGAACTGATCGATTTCGCCTTTGTTCTTTTTGTTGAGAAGATCGATTTCAAAAAGGCTGATCCGTTTCCCTGCCTCTGCCAGGCCCAGGGTGATGGTGTTCGATGGATTCACATTTCTCCCCCCCACCAATACGATTTGGCGTGGCGCGATTTTCTCGACAAAGCCCGCACCGCCCACGGCCGTGTAGGGCTCGATCCAAAGTTTGTGCAACACATTCAACGCGGGCCGCACACTGTCGGCCAGCGGCGGGTGCAGGTATCGGCTTTGGTCCACCAGCGATTCCGACCAACGGTACACCACCTCGATGTTATAGGGTTTTGTGAAGTTGTCGTTTATCCAGGTGTCTAGTGCATTGAGGGGAACGGCGGTGGTGCTGAGGTTGCTGCCGGGCGAAAGGGATTCGTCGGAACTGCAGGTGGCCAGTACGACCACCAACACTGCCAGCGAAAGCCAACTCGGAATGATGCTTATGATTCTGTTCATATTTTTCGTTTGCGTTCTTCTGAAACTAAAATGTCTTTTCTGTGCACGCATGTTCATCGTCGGTTGGCCACAATTCCAAACGCCAAGGCCGACTGGGGAATTTGCAGAGCACGTCTCGCATCGTCCTTGGCCAGCACAATGGGATCGCCATCAACCTGTTTGTGTCTAACCTCCAGGTTGAACCGCTTCACATCAAACCACCGCATGCCTTCGTGATAAAACTCGCGCCGCCTGAATTCGGCAATGCCTTTGATGAAGGCGGCCTGATCGCTGGTGAGTGCATAGGGCGGAGTGTATTCGTTCGCAATCGCCGGATACGTGGTGTTCATCAAGGCGAGACTTACTTCGTCGGTAGCCGGATTGAAGCTGTCGATTTTTTGCGAGAGGTAGGCCGTTAGGTCGCTTGATGCGTTTTCAAATTGGCCCAGCATTGCGTAGGCTTCGGCCCGGTTCAACAACACTTCGTCGTTTGTGAAATGAACCAGAGACGCATAGGGGTCGCCCGTTCCTGCCGTCACGTTCGTGATTCTGAAATATTCATCATACTTGGGAATATTATTATACACGTCGGTGCCATAGATAGTATAACCCCAGGCTTTCCGGAAGGGATTGGTGGTTCGGTCCGCAAACAATTCATCGACCTTCGCGGCTGTGAGACCATAGCGAAACGAAGCAAAATTTCGTCCCACCAGGGAGTGAGCCCAAGACACCATCAGGTTTGCCCGTTCTGTCACAGACGAATATTGCGTGGCGCGTTGGGTGTAGGTCAGCTCACTTACCGAAGCCGAAACCATATCGCGCACCAACAGCTCGGGTGCGTTGTTGCCCAGCACAAGCGTGGCATTTTCAATCACCTTGTCCCACGCGCCCTTGTACAGGTAGAAGCGTGTAGCAAATGCATGCGCGGCTTTCTCGTTAAAATGAAACTTCAGCTCCTTGTAGTCATTCGTCACCAGTGTCAACCCTTCGGTCAGGTCGGCTTCTATCAGGCGATAGGTTTCTGCCATCGTTTCGCGCTGATAGTGCACGATGGCATTCTCTTCCGGCAAAAGCACATAGGGTATTCCCAGCTCACTCGCGGCCGTGGCCGGATTGTAGCGCAGGCTAAAGAAGTTCACCAGCATGAAGTGGGCATAGGCCCGGGCCAGCAAGGCTTCACCGCGCAATGCCGCCAAGCGGGTTTTGTCTCCGCCAATTTGTTCCAGCGATGCCAGCGCCTGGTTGGCATGGGCAATGGCCGCATAACTCCTTTCCCAAAAATTCGTCGGCGAGTCCAGGTCGGTCAGCGACGCATAGTCATTCCAGTGGTAGGCCTCCACGTTTGACTGCCCTTGCGTGCTGGCTTGCGCCACCGGACCTTTGTCGTCTGCATTGTCCGACATGCTTTCTGCGAATTCGGCATACTGTGCGTCTGCATAAGCATTGACCAGCAGCTTGGCAACTTTGTCTTGTGTATCCACAATCGTCCGGTTGTCAAGCGGTTCATCCAGAAAATTTGTGCACGCTCCAAGTGCCAAAACCATCAGCGTTATATAGCATATTTTTAGTTTCATAGCAGTGACTTTTTTTGACGGTTATTAAAGTCCGAGGTTCAGAGAAAGAGTATACTGTCGGGTGATTGGTTGGGCCACGCCTCCGGAGTTGTAGAATTCGGGATCGACGCCGTTCAGTTTTTTGTCCGCATAAATCAACCACGGGTTTTGCACCAGCGCGCTAATGACCATGCTCTTCACATACAGTTTGGTCAGCAGTTCTTTGGAAAGTGTGTAGCTCAGATTCACCGTGCGCAGTCGCACATACGAGCCATCGGCCACGCGCTGTGTCGAAAAGTTGTAGGCGTTGTAGGCCCTGGCAAGTTCGGTCAGGCCGTTCTCTTGCGTTAACCTGGAATCGGGAATGACGGGAAACGACGTCACCTTCTCGTCGCCGGCCAACGCCCAGCGGTTGATGAAACTTTTGGAATACACCGTCAGGTCTGTGAAAGAACTAGCACCAAACATGGCTGGTAACCGAACCTTATTGCCTCCCGATGCCGTGATGAAAAAGCCCAGCGACCAGTTTTTGTAGTGGAAAGTGTTTTGCAGGCTGATCGTCTTGTTCGCGTCTGTCGGCCCCTCATATTTGAGATAAGACAACAGACCTTTCGCCTGTCCCTCAGGCGTGGTTAGCGTAACGCCTGTGTCCTGAAAATCGACACCAAACGTTTTGTCTTCGTCCGGAATTGTATACGATGGAAGTCCTTTGTCGGTGAGCCCTGCAAATTGAATGGAGAACAGGGAGTTTCTCGGATAGCCAATAAAGCTCGCGCCTGTGTCGTCAATAGCATCCAACAATGTGGGCTTGCTTTCAATTTGCGTGACACGTTGCCGGAAGGCAGAGAAATTTAATGTCGACGTCCACGTGAACGCTCCCGAGCTTATGTTTTTGGTGCGCAGGGAAACTTCAGCGCCGCGGGTCGTCATGTCGGCGTTGTTGATGAATTTGACGGCTTGTCCCCCTACTGCCGATGTGCGCACGTAGTCAAAAAGATCAAATCCTTTTCGCTGATAGATGTCGGCCGTCACGTTAATCCGGTTTTTCGCGAGCCCTAGATCCAGGCCGATGTTGGTTTCAAATTGTTTCTCGTAGGTGAGGTCGTTGTTGCGCAGGTCTTCGATTGTGATAGCTGATTCGCGGTCATTAATGCGCCAGCGTCCTTGTGTAATGTTGCTGCGCAACACGGCCAACGTGTTCGTGGCCGTGCCCGCGATGGCGGTGAGGCCATACGATGCACGAAGATTCAGGGTTGTTAGCCAGCCATAGTCCCGGAAGAAACTTTCTTCCTTCGCGTTCCATTTTGCACCAAAAGTATAGGTCGGCGTCCAGCGCACTTTTCCATTCCGCAGTCCTTGCGTGTTGGAGGCGTTGAGATTTCCCGTGAAGGAAAAGAAATATTTGCCTCTGAATCCATAGGTAAGGCGCGAGAAAAAACTGGCCGTTCGTTCACTGGTTGTGCCGGCCCTGTCGCCGGGGTTTCGGGGACTTCCCAGCGTGAAATAGGACCCTTGTTCTCCCAGCACCTTGGAAATGATATTCGGATCGGTGTTCGGAATTTTCCCACCCGAATAGTCGAGCCCATAGCCCTCGAATCCGGTTTCTTCACGATTCACAAACCGAATTTCCTGCCCGATAAATGCATCAAACTCGTGATCGGCATTAAAGGTCTCCTTAAACGTGAGCGAGTTTCTCACATAATAGTTTCGAAGAAAATTTTCGGTCCTGAAATAAAGCCCTCCTTCGGGCAGCACCACCACGGGCGGACGTGTGGGATTGTCCGGATCTTTCCAGAGAAAAATGTTGGCGTCGCGGATAACCGTGTTGTCGTCGGCCCGGTACGCTCCCGCCACATTGCTATCCTCGGTGATCTGATGTTCGCTCACACTGTTTGCATACCGAACCGCCCCAACAAAAGCATACTGCACCTTATTGTGGAACAACGGTATCTGAAAATCGGTTTGCAGTTTTATGTCCTGCACGCGCACATCGGTGAAGTTGTTTTTTGTTTCGTTCAGAATATTAAAGGGTGCCCAGTTGAAAGTATAATACTCCAGGTTTTCGTTGTCATCGTAAGGCCGGAGTGTTCTGCTGGTATTGAGTCCATACGAATACGGATTGATGTCGAAGTCGCGCGTGAGTGAACCATATACGTCGTCCGAATTTCGGTTGAACGATCCCGGCGCCAATTGCTGCCTATAGGAACCGAGCATTGACACCGTGAGTTGCGCATCTCTCTTCAGAAAAAAAGTATTGCGGAGATTGAGCGATAACCTGTCCACTTTGTCGGCGATGGTCCAACCGGGATCTTTGTATAATCCGACGGAAGAATAAAACTGATTGTTGTGTCCACCTCCCGACAGGCTGATTGTGTGATTCTGTGTTACTGACGATTTGAACAAGGTGTTGAACCAGTTCGTGTTTGCCTGCTCGTAGGTTTGGAGAAACTGGTTTCGCGCTTGTGGGTTGTTTGCTACTTGGAACGCGCCGGTCTCCGGGTCGAACGTGTTGATGCGATTGGCCATGATGCCGTATGCACCACTGTAGCGGCTTTGGCTGATGGTTGTGATGTCGAGCAGGCCCTTGTTTTCCAACTCTTTCAGGATGCCGAAATTTTCCTTCGAGTCCAGGATGTCGGTGTTAGCATACGTGGGCACATGACGGGTGGTGAACTCGCCCGAATAACTCACCGACAGCGGGGCATCGCGACGTCCGCGTTTTGTCTTGATAACAATGACACCATTCAGCGACCGCGAGCCATACAACGCGGTGGCCGAAGCGTCCTTCAATATCTCAAAGCTTTCAATATCGTTCGGGTTAAGACCGGCCACCGACGACCCGATGAGGGTACTTGTGTTGCCCGATACCAGGTCGCTCAGCGACAGATTCACCAGATCTTCCTGCACCACACCGTCAACCACCCACAACGGTTTGCCATCGCCGGTGATGGACGACGCACCGCGAATGGTGATTTTCGGACCTGCACCAAACGTGCCCGACACGTTTTGTATGTTAACACCGGCGGCACGGCCTTGCAGCATCTGAGAAACGTCGCCAAGCCCTTTCACGTGCACATCTTCCATGGCCAGACTTTGCGCGGCGCCTGTATACGTTCGCTTGGAAACATCGCCATAGCCGGTCACCACCACTTCCTCCAAGGCCGTGAAGCCTTTCAGCGTAACGTTCACCACGGTCTGACTCCCCACCAGAACTTCCTGCGATTCAAAACCAACAAACGAAAACACCAGCACATCGTCAGGATTTACGGTGAGGGTATACGCCCCTCCAGCATCTGCGGCCGTGCCCCGGGTCGATCCCTTAATCAAAATCGAAGCTCCCGGCAATGCAACTCCGTTTTCATCCACAACCTTTCCGGTAACCGCTTGCTGCATGATCTTGCTAACCGCGGCACTCGCAACGGCCATAGCAGGAAGCGAGTGCAGCTTGACTCCGGACAATGCCGCAACGTTGTCGCCCCAAAGATTCTTCCGGACGCCGTGCGCATTACCACCCGCAGAAGCTGACAATAGGCCCACCGAAAACAAGGCGGTGAACAGAAGAGGAATGAGTTGTTCCTTAACCGGCAAGTGTACAGGCACCGTGTGTAAACATTTCATCATAGGCGAGGTTAGGTTAATTACGTATTCAAGAAGACAAAATCAGTTCCTGTTTGAACCCGTTCCACGGAGATCAGACTGAAAAATTATGTGTGATAACACCGGGCAAACTCTACCTGAGCGTGCACGGCTACCCTCAAAGGAGAAAAAACTCTCCACCGTGCAAAACAACCAACGCTCCGATAGTAAAGTCTACCCAGGCATTACCGCTATGGCTACACGCCGGGCTCAAACCAGGAACCGAAAACCAAACTGCTATGGCCTGACACAAACGTAGTCCACACCACTGCAAAAAACTTGCAGTGGTGTTTTTTCAAAAAATATTTTTTTCTGCTTGGATCTCAGCGCACTTATTGAACGGATCGTTCTAACGCCCCAGATATTGTTTATATCTGCCTCAATTCATTTTTCAACGCACGCACCTTATATGCAGGGTTCGTTTTTATTCTATTGTTCACTCTGAGAAATTGCTTTTTTGAATAATCTTCGACCAGGGAAATAAAAAACCGGTTTCCCATGTACGTCTGTCCGATCACGTTCACCGAATTTGGATCGTTGTAAGCAGAATAGGCAAACCGCGTGGACTCGACAAGACCTATCGCCACGATGTCCCGCCGGCCCAACGCTTGAATTAAAAAATGGAACGTAAAAAATGATATTGACCTGGGGGCATGAATGATCGTTCCTTGATCTGTGGTTTGAAATTGAAAGTCGTCGATGACCAGGCTTTCGGCAAGCTCCCCTAGTGTTTCAGAAATCTTGGATTTAACAAGGGCGATGTCGCGTTCCTCAACCAAAATACGCTTCTTCATTCCTTCAAATTGAATAAACCTTTTCCGGTCTGTTTTATAGTCGTTGATGCGTTCGCCGTCTTTGCCTGTAATCCATCTATACAATATGACAGGAATTCTGAAGAGAACTTCGACCACTACTTCTGCAGCTGTTTCTGCGATGATTTCAAACATAAAGATTGATAGGATTAAACATAGGAACTCATTCAATCAGCGCGTTTATCTGCCCAACCCGCTCTAGTAAATATCCTCATTGATTCCACTCAGTTAAAAAAGATAAACGCCGGTGCACTCAAGTCAAATACTTTACTTTAATATCGCAAATTTCTCATCAAACATCTTGTTCAACTAATTTTATGCGGATTTGAATAGATTGTATGAGAGGAGCTTAGTTATCAGGAAGTTTACGAGACAAGATAAAGGGGTCACAAAGGTGACATTGCTTACACCATCGTTCTATTAGATGTCAAACAAGGTTTTTTGATACACGCCACCTCTTATTTTATTGATCAATTCGCGTAAAAATTCGTAGTGCTTAACGTATTGATTCGGAACAAAAATCAATTTCAGGTTTTTGCTGTTCAGGAGTTGCGTTTTAAGCTTATCAGAGTCCATTCGCTTTCTATCGTGATAGTGCTCGGCACCATTGATCTCAAATACGATCTGAGGCACCTTACCCACATAGATGACTCCATCAAACTCTCGTTTATTTAATGCTGAATTATTGATCTCCTCCGGAAACAGATCGATTAATTTTACGTTCCTTTCGAATCGGGTTCCCTGCACTGTACAATAGTGGCTCATGGTTTTATAGAACTCGTCCTCGAATATTGAATTTTGCGAGAACCCAATGGTAAACCTATTTACCACACTTTGTGAAATCTGGGTGGCTCCATGTTTTTCAACATATTCAATTAGTGCATATAAGTCATCATCCTTCCTGGATAAAATATCTATAGCCTTTTTGTCTGTAACCACCACAAGTTTTTCCTGTGCCCGGGTAACACCAACATTAATCAACTGACTATTGTTCTTCACCCAATCGTATGTGCGGAGCGTTGTATTTCCCGAAATCGATGTTGATATGATTATAGTTTTGTTTTCCTGACCCTGGACTTTATGAATTGTTCCACAACTTATCGCGGGATCAATTTCACCCTTCTCTTTTGCCGCCTGCAGATAATGATTTAAAACTTCTTCCTGGTTTCTGAATGGGGTGATAATGAAAACGTCGGATAGCCTGTTAATCCTTATGTGATTTACAATTTCCTGTGCCTCTTCCAGGGTAGAGTTCTTCAGTTTATGGTTTACATTATTCACATTGATAAGCTGCACCTCACCGATGTTACTCAGCATCGAAAGATTCAACTTATTCTCATAAAACCGCATGTTTGAATAACTAATGATCTTTTTACCACAGCGATAATGATAGCTCAATAAAATATCCCGAGAAATATTATCTATTCTCTTATACGTTGAAAGAATTGAATTCTGGTAGTAGTCATACGCTTCACCAACCGCGAACTGTTTCATCAGTTCCTCGTTTCTGGTTTCTTCAAAAAGAACAATCGGTTTTAGTTGGTTGGTGTCACCTATTAACACCATGTTTTTACACTTGGAAATGGGGATAAGGCTGGTGGCTACATCACACTGGCCGGCTTCATCGATAGCCAGCAGATCAAACTTAAACTTTCTACCCAGTTTGCGACTGGATATATTAGTCGTGAGGATGATGGGGAATACCCGTGTGAACTTTTCCAGATTCTCGTCGTCCGCAATCCACCTATTAAATTCTTTTATTTGGTCAAACTCGTCTTCAAGTTCCAGGATTTCAATAAGCTCCTGGTAATCCTTCGTTCTCAGGCGTTTTACACAACGTAGTGATTCGAAATAAAAAAACTGAAGCAATTGGTGATTTCCCTTTATTACTTCATAGATGTTATTCAAATCGTCATTATTGATCTCCGGTATCTGACCAAGTTTCTCTTCCAGTACGTCCTTCTCCTTTTCCAGCAGATGGTTTCTTTCTTTCGCCAATAAGCTGTTTACGAATTCGATGTTTTGAGCTAAGTCTAACCTATCTTCGTATTGCTTGAGCTTACCCAGTAGTAACTTGTTATTCTCCTTCGATTTTTCTTTTAAGTTAAAAAGCAGTTCCTCCTTGGGTACATCTTTCGTTTCAAAGGCATACAACGCCCTGATTGTTTTTAATGCCTGCGCGATGTATTCCACATTACCCAGCCTGACTACGGGGAACAAAATATTTTTATCACGATACTTCCCTAAGTCCAATTTATCTTTGATCCCATCCAAGGGCACATTGTTATTGGATGAGATCAACAACGTTTTGCCGTTGGTGAGGCAATTCACGATAATATTAAGAAGCGTTTGTGTTTTGCCCGTGCCCGGTGGCCCTTGCACGTACGTGATCGGGTATTTTAATGCATTGTAAACCGTGCGAAGCTGATCGATATTCACATGCTTATCATACAGCACGATGTGTGGCTCTTTTCTATTCTTTCTGTCCAGCAGCGACAGGTTTTGAAAAAATGCTTTTATGGGAATTTGCACTTCATTGTTCTGGTGGTCTTCATTAATGTTATCATAGATCCCGGCAATATCGATTTGATTGTATCCTAAAACGACCACCTCAGGTCGTGTGTTTGGTAGCTCGCCTGTTTTAAAACTACTTCTCACCATTTCAATAGTCTCAGCTTTATCCCTGGCATACAGCGTTTCAAAATCAGCCGGACTTAAATCTGTGTAGTACGACAGCGAGTGTCTTACTCCCTGAATGTAAAAGTTCGGATTGAATTGCGTTTTGCTTGCCAGACGAAGGGTTTTACGAACAGGATCAAACGTCAGCTTTCTGAAAGCAATTACAAATTTGCCTCTTGACATCAGATCAAGAGAGAACTCGCATAGGGCCAATTCATAATCATGGAATGATTTATAATCGTTGCTGTAGATTTCCTGAATGATCTGCCTTTGCTGTTTATCGGTTAGTGAATAGGGGGTTGTCTTCACCAATTCCGGTAAATCCAAGCCTTCAATTAAATGGGCTTTGTGCAGAAAAGGATCTCTGTTTGCTTTATAGCATTCCAGGTAATAGTCCAGAATATTGTTATCATACCGATAGAAATCATAAATCAGCAAGCTATCATCATGGTCCAGTTTTGATATAAGTTTTTCCGGAACGTCATAGTGCGAGAACTTAAGGATTTCAGCAGACTGGATTTCCGATATAAATATTTTACCGTCCAATATAGGGTTGTCCTTCGTGACATTGAATATGTTCCCACGTAGTTCTCCCCGAGCAGTAATATCGTACACGCTTATCCAAAATGGCGTGACCTCACCACTTCTGTTTTTGTAGGTAATATTCAGATATTTTCCTTCCCTTATGGCTTTCCCAATAAGGATGGTGATTTTTTTATCGATCATTAATTACGGAGCTAAGTGGTAAGGGAAGGTCCAGCCCAAAGACTAACCACTTAAATTTACCAATTTGTAGTATACCTTAAGCTGTAGATCACTTGCAAAGTAAGACTGATGTTATCAATCCGTTTAAAGTTTGAGAATTTAGAATCGCCAGTCTGGGGACTGGTCACATGGTAGCGTAAGCTTTCCCATAGTAGCTACACTCGAATGTAATAATTACCATCTTAACCCCTTGTTGGAATGTGGGGATACTCGGTGTCGGCCTGGGGGCTTCCACATTTCAACAGGAACGCCCGTGGCCTAAAGTTATCTAAGGTCGAACATTGTTGTGTTCAGATAAACTTCTCTGTTCTCATATCTAACCTGATGTAAGTCATCGAACAAGTAAGCACCTAGGACTTCATCGCGATAGGTTCTGTTGAAGCGCTCAATTTGGCTTTGCTGGCTGAATAAATTTCAACTCAAGATGTCCGTATTTCTTCCATCTTGATCCTTGTATAAAATCAGGGCAGTAGACTGGAGGGTCGGTAGTTCGAACCTTTTCCTTCAGGACTTATTAAAAATCAAAATTTTTAATAAGTGAAGAGGAGGGCTCTGAACCGATTACTATTACTTGGATTTACAGCACTTTACGAGAGAAAGAATTTGTGGCGGACCGAGTATCCACCTATGATATTACCATAGTGCCTACGGTTCAAAAAAATGCATTTTGTCAACACATCACAATCTGAGATTCGGTGGTCAAAAGTTGCGACCGTAAATGAGAACTTTGTCCTTAAGGCTTGCCGAAAAAGCATAACTTGTCTTTCCTCGCCAGTCGTTAAAGCTTTTTTTTCGATGAGATCATCAAAGAACCACGCTGAATACTGACATCATTTCTTTCAAGCTCTTTAATGCGTTTTAGTTGGCTCGCCTCAAGTCCGCCATATTTTGCTTTTCAATTGAAAAGTGTAGCAGTGCTTATTCCGTGCTCGCCGCAAAAGATCCGCCCCAGGCGTTCCTCCATCATATGGGCTTCAGATCCGATTGATCGAAAAACAATACATTCCAAAAGTGGGTCCTGGCCTGATCGCACCGTAGATCGAAAATGCTGTCACAGTCGAATTTTTTTTCACTGCAATTTGCTTGCAGTGCGAGGCTTTTTCTTTGTGAAACGTTATGGAAGTAAGCAATAGATGTAATGAGAAAACGAATAGAACTCTCGCCATGGAGGTGGTTCAATTAATCCATGGCTGCAAGCCTCGCCCGCCTACGGCTCGCGATGTCCCGGTATTGGTGACAACCCTATGAGATGCGAAGTCCGTGAGGCAAAGCTCATGTGGAGTGGAGTACAAGATCCTTTGAAATAACAGAGCTTTTGGCCGCCAGGAAGTGATCCAATTTCAGGCATTGTCGGATATGTGCCCTGGAACTCGTAGCATACAAGCATCCCGAAAGGATTTCGCGTGTCTTGAAAAATTACGCCACCCTCAAAGCAGTAATCTATTTTTTTTAAAAACAATCCAATGATAAAAGTTAAAACCGTTTTAGCGATGCTCGCATGCTTGCTGTCGCTAGAAACCTTCGCTCAACTGACCAGTTGGCAAGACCAGAATCGATATTGGTACTACCGATACCGTCTTGTCGATGAGTTCTTGGTGCGGGGCGAAGAAAATCCGCTTAATTGTAACGTCGCCACTGGATACAGCCTGCCAGCCGAAACAGTAGACATGACTAATACTGAGAATCGTGAGAAGGTTGACCTGTCTTGGGCAGACGCAACATCGTATCTAGGCTACTATATTGGTGTTTTGGCGACCGAATATCAACTCCTTAAACGCAACGGTCAAGCGACGGGAAACACCTTGCGCGAGCTATACTATGCCATGAAAGCGTACGAACGACTGGATCAAAAGGCTGACTATTTGTATTATCCTCATTGGGGATCTGGCTGCGAACCTGGTGATCTTAATGGTACGTTCGTTCGAGATGATGTAAGTAAGGAATTTTTGAAACGAATTCGCCCCGATTGGGTCGCCCGCTATTCAGGTGACGGCAGCTTTCGCATAAATTCAGTTTATAACCATCACTATGAAGAGAAGATTGAACCCAACACGGCCAAAAGCAACATTTATATGACGCAAGACCAGATCGCTGATTTATTTATGGGGTTTGCCCTTGTCAAGAAATGCCTCGGCAGCGATAGTTACGGAGGATATGACTTTTCGGCAAAGGCTCAGGCCTACACTAACAGAATAACCAAATGGTACGAGAATCACGGATGGTTTGGTAAATTGGCAAACGGAGAAATGTTTGAAAATGGTGACAACATCTTCACTGAGTGGAACTCATACGGACTTGTTGCGGCTGCAGAAAAAATAACCGGGGAAAATTATTCAACCGCCTTGCCTCCACTCTCTAAAGAACGGTGGTACGAGTTGTGTGATCCTTTAGCTGGACCGCCAATCATGTCGTTGATTTACGACTTCAAAAAGCAAGATTTTCAGGCTGCTCTGATTATGACCTATGCTGCAGTCGGGAACTCTTGGCAATACGCCATTTCGCCTAAGAAGAGAAAAACCCTCATACCAGGATTGATTTTTTGGGAGTTTGACGTTGATTTGCCGGGGCTGAAGATTTCCTTTCCGCCAATCGGTCCCCTGCCCGACATAGGTGATCCTCCATCTGTGAAATTTTCAAATGTCACCGATAATTTCCTGACATCTTACGGTTTAAAACAACATCAAGAAGTTTATGCCTTGCTGAATGAATATTTGAATGATAACTCTACAACCATTGGGTCGGACTATTTTGCACACATTATAACCGGCGCACCATGTGAGGGACCGCATCATCGTCCTGCGTCCGATGTAAACGATGTTGGGCTGAACGGCTGGCGAGGCGTCAGCCGCTGGGAACGACCTCAAAGCGCCGACGGCTACATAGACTATAAAAATCTTGGAGAGACATCTGGAAAATTCAACGGGCTGGATTATATGCTCCTATACAACATTTATATGCTGTCGCGAGGATCTAACGAGCCAGCCTACAAAAACTCGATGAACAAGACGCTCGGGAACATCAGCATCGGTGGAAAATATTGGGCCTATGAATCGCTCGAACTTACTGGAATAGTGACAGCCTCGGCGGTTGAGCTTGCAGCCAACAAATCTGTGGTGCTTAAACCTGGCTCTAAGATAGCAAGCGGTTCAACAGTTCGAATCTTCAACGGGCCCCTCACAGCATGTAACACCACCACCCCATCAGCAGGACGTGAGATTGTGCGGCCGTATACGCCGCCTAGCGCAGAAGAACTTACCAAACAAGTGAACGCCAACCTGGAAGCAAAAATTAGAGCGCAGTACAATTCGATTTACGAGCAATACAAACCTTATATCATCGACTCCACAACGCTGCATGCCAAATACCAAGAAGCATCCAAATTGGTAGAACAACTATCAGTTTACCCGAACCCCACGAACGGCAAGTACAATGTACAAGTTAATCTCAGCAAGGCTCAAAACGTTCAAATTACAATCTCAGACATCTACGGCGGAAATCGCGAAATCTTGTTCGACGCCTATCTTGAAGCTGGTGTACAGGTGCTAACGTTTGCAATCCCGGAGGCCAATACTGGACTATACAACCTGGAGGCGAAATGCAGTGAATTCAGCCTCGTAAAACGACTTGTTAAAAAACATTGACACAAATAAATCAAATAAGAAAATGAAAATAATTGCTATTACCCTATTGTCAGGTCTCTCGTTCACATGTCACGGTCAGTGGTCCACGACCGGTTCAGATCGCATCAGAACAGATTATAGTGTCGGCATTGGTCCTACTGAGGCATGTGCGTTTATGAATTCAAACCAGGCAGCCGCACCAACCTACGATGGCCCCGATAAAGTGCTGACCATTTCAGCTGCCGCTCCTACTAATACTACGTACGAAGGGCGACCCATACTTGAATTTGCACGCAACGTCAATAACTACAGTAACGGTGCAAAAGTCGGCGGAATTTATTTTACCAATAGCGGAGGACAAAAAGATCAGCATCGCCAGGTTGCTGGCATTTGGTCTGAACGGACAAGCTATTCCGTCGTCCCTAACGGTGTCGGTGCCCGTCTTGTATTCATGACCAAGAGAGATGGAGCCGGAGTTCAAAATAAGATGACATTTGACCAGGATGGTAATCTGGGCATTGGTGTTGCCGACACAAAAGGATACAAATTGGCGGTTGCCGGTAAGGCTGTGGCCGAAGAGGTAGTGGTAAAACTACAAGGCAGCTGGCCTGACTATGTTTTTGAAGGTGATTACAAGATCCCAACCTTGCTTGAACTCAACGCTTTTATCCAGCAGCATAAACATTTGCCGGGCGTTCCATCTCAAAGCGATATTGCTCAAGTCGGCATAAACCTTGGTAACATGGATGCTGTATTACTGAAGAAAATTGAGGAGCTGACGCTTTATGTGATTGAGCTCAAAAACGATGTCGAACGGTTGAAAGAGGAGAACGAGAAGTTAACGAGTAGTTATAAGAAGTAAATAATTAGCGCTGCATCACTGAACTTTAATTGTCGGATGTTGTGTCAAACGCTAAAAAAGACCTGCATTTGGATTTGCAGGTCTTTTTATTGACTTGGCTACTGGCCCATTGAGCGAATTAATATTGGGAGGCATTTATCTGCAATAGTTAAGACTTGGCTCTATAGGCAATCAGAAGCTTGCATTCTATACCTTACACTCTCAAATGCGGATTCTGAATTTGAGTGGGTTCAGTCAAGGACAGCGAAGGGTAGGCAAGCGCCTGGGGCTGTTCATTTTACCCTTGACGGGTTCCAATCAAAATCCACCTTACATTTGTGAGAGGGTAAGATTTGGTCGGACAGGAACATGGTGTCAGATTATCATTCAGGGTCTGTAAAATAAACTGTGTCAGTAATAATTGTTGAAGATGTTGGAATGTGGGAAACATGTGCCTGATAGTGGGCTGGTTTTTCCATATTTCAACATCACTATAAAGATAGCTTCAGCTGTAATAGCTAGTACTTGATCTGACAGTTGAGCTAGGGATTCCTTCCTACTAGACAAAGGTAGCCCCCGCTCCAAATAAGTCAAGGGCTTCGCGAGTGGCCGCGCAGAATCCTTCGCACGCCCAAAGCCACCCTTGACTTATTTTCCGCTTGCGGCTGTTTACGGCCTATGAGGAAGAAATGAAAAAGT
>NZ_JAERRB010000019.1 GCF_016735595.1 Chryseolinea lacunae | reverse complement strand
GAAGGGATGTCAAGACCGATTGCCGCAGGCAATCGCTCGCCTTGGTCTTGATATCCATGGAGCGGTCACTTAGCTTTGCTTATAGACTGAAAAGGAAACTTTTGAGTGGCCCAATTTTCGGGGGAGCTTACACATTTTGAAGTCTAAATCGAGTTTGAGATTTTTTAGATAACATTCAAAAATAGTATTCCATGGCATCATTGAAGGATTATTTCGTACTGGACGCAAAGACAGTCTGCATTGAAAAGGAGTTTTATGCTGAACTTGGAAATTCTACTCAATTGAAAATGATGGGGCGACTTCATCTTGATTTTGAAAGTAATGCATCGTATGTGTCATTCTACGTGGAAAGGAATGACTTCTTAGATTGTCCTGCTGCAGCGGCCTTGACAAATCTTGGGACAATCTTTAATCTAAAGAATGACTTGAAAGTGCAGGGAGGAATGGAAGGAGGCGAAGAGGCAATGAAATCTGACGATATGATATTTGCGGGAAGAATCTTTGTTTATGATGAAAATCCACCGAAAAACGATTGTGATCAGCATATAAGGCAGCAAGCCGCTGCGCAGGGGCACTTCATTCAATTTAGAAGGCAAGCGTATGCTGACGCGCGTGCCAAATTTGAAAAACCTCTAGCGTTTATCTCTCACGATTCTAGAGACAAGGACTTAGTTGCTAAGCCAATTGTTGAGGGGTTAACCAAGTTGGCCTGCCCCGTTTGGTATGATGAATATTCATTAAATCTTGGGGATAATCTTAGAAGGTCTATTGAAAAGGGCATTAAGGGGGCAAGAAAATGTATTGTCGTTTTGAGTCCAAATTTTATGGCGAACTCTGGATGGACGAAGATGGAGTTTGATACTGTTTTTATGAAGGATTTGCACTTGGGTAGTGAATCAATTATCCCAATATGGCATGGAGTTCGAAAGGATCAGATATACGAGTATTGTCCCGCTCTCTTAAATTTCGTTGGTTTGCCATGGCCTGACAAGTCCGAGTCTGACTATGAGAATAAATTAAAGGTAGCAATCAATAGGTTGCATGTAGCGATCAATAAATAGGCACCGATGAAGTACTAGCAGCTTCTAGAGGATGAATCGCACGAATAGAACACTACCGTAGGGCGTTCGTTTTGAACAATGTTGTTCAATCGTAAAGAGGCACTCGAGCGAATGTCCGTTTTTAGTCGATTTTCTTCAAATGAAACCAACTATAGCCATCTAAAATGATGGTTTTTCGGTTACCTTGACATTTTGAAAGCTTTGCAATGACTTGATATAGATAGGTTTTATGAAACGGGTTAAAAATTTGAACCAACTGGATCACAAGCTGAAGGATTGAATTTATCTCAAACTGAACTACCCATTCTGCGAACAAAAAAAAGAGGAGCTGATTCTCATCAGCTCCCTATAGTCACTTTGATATTAAATGTTCGAATATTCTGCCATCAAGGTTACTCTGTGCCTCAAACGTCCTTTTAAGCTTACCGTGCAGCAATGCATTGAACGCATTGTACCCCAACCAAAAATTCGGTTTCGTATTTAGCAGCCACGCCTCATTCTGAATAGTATCCAATACGGTCCTGGCGTTCAACGACGACTCAGGATTCTTCTCACTACATTCAAACTGAAACAACTTAAAATACTCTGCGGTTACCTTCACGAATTTCTTCAAATCCCTAATAGGCCTCTCAGCCAGCACCTCAAACTTCTGATGCAGGCTGTAAAATTCATTGTTTATGAATTTCTGAACCAATTCACCAATTTCCGGAATAACCGCCTGGATGATATCACCGCGGTGTTTAACGCTGAAGCCAACCTTTGCATGAGCCGTGTGAAGTCCGTTGGTACAAACTTCCCGAAAAAAACCAAAATGTCCTGAGGTCCTGCAGGAACCGTCATAGCTGTTGGTAAATCTCAGCATGGGCCGTAGCCTGTCGTAACCATTCTTAACGTTCACGATCCATCGCTCGTCGGAAAGAATGTAGTCCACGGCAAAGGATCGGTTATCGCGATTTATGGAGCGGGTGACATACTCGATTCCCGCATCGATAAGCTTTGCCTCAACTTCGTAAAAGAACTTTTCATTGGGCAGATGCCCGTAGGAATTGCTTACGACATTGACAATCTGATTTTCAGAGACAATCGCCTTTTCCAATCCTTTCCGTGAAGAAATTCCGGTTAACGTTGACAGACTCAGGATTTGTTGTTTCACAAATACATTGTCGTTTTGCAATCTCTCTTTCAGATTGGCACCACCCGCATTTTCAAAATGGTTTTTCATAGCATCACTTGTTTTGGTTGAACATTTTTTTGATGCGAGGGCAGCCCGATTTTTTCCGGAACGAAACACAACGGAACTCCATGACCGGGCTTACGCCAAAAGGAAACGGAATAAATGGGAAGGAAGGCCGAAGGCAGGCGCCGTTTTATGCCGTAGTCTTTTGGCTGGAAGTCTGGAAAAAAACGGAGCTTGACCAAAAAATGTGAGCACTACCGTATAGTCTCCTCAATTTCTTATCTTCCCTTATGAAGTATGTGAAAATTGGAGGGGGACGGAAGCTGGCATCATTCGTGGAGCCCATGAAGGCTCAACTTTCCGACCTGCCGGCCTTTGACCATAAGGACTGGCTCTTTGAAATCAAATGGGACGGGTACCGCGCCATTGCCGAAATCACCAAAAAAGAAGTAAAGCTTTACTCGCGAAATGGCTTAACCTTTGACAAAGCCTATCCCAAAGTTTTCGCTGCTCTTAAATCGGTACAACATGATGTGATCCTGGATGGGGAGATTGTTGTCTTTGATGAAGCGGGGAAACCAAGCTTTCAAAAGCTCCAGAATTACAAAAACACGGATAGGTATGCCATCCAGTATCTGATATTTGATTGTCTTGTCTTAAAGGGGAACGATCTAACCCGGTTGGGATTGCTGGAGAGAATGGAGATCTTAAAAAAGCTTATTCCAAAGTCCGACGTCATTATGTATTGTGATCACGTCGAGGACTATGAAAAAATTTTTTTTCAGGAGATAAAGAAAATTGGTCTGGAAGGCATAATTGCCAAAAAGAAACACAGCACCTATGCGATCGGGAAACGCTCCGCAGAGTGGCTCAAAATCAAGAATGTACAGGGGCAGGAAGCCATCATCGTGGGTTATACGGAGCCCAAGGGCTCGCGTAGTTATTTTGGATCATTACTACTGGCGGTCAAAAAAAGGGGCAAACTTACTTCCATTGGCAATGTAGGTACTGGATTCTCAGACCGCTCACTCAAAGATCTGTATCAGAAACTCAAGCCCCTCACGCGGAAGACCTCTCCACTCGATGTTCCCATAAAGGAATCTTCTGATGTTATCTGGGTAGAACCAACACTGGTCTGTAATATTAAATTCACTGAAATCACAGAAGATGGCAGTGTACGGCATCCCGTGTTTCAGGGTTTGCGCGTGGATAAGCCATCTTCGGACGTCGATTTAGAAAAACCAAAACGTATCCGGAAATAGTTTTACGATTGGCACGGTTTGAAAAAATAATTTTTTTAGAATACCTCAATCAAAATTTCCACCAACAAAAAGTCTGCTCTGCACTGTGATAAATTTTAGCGTCGCGTTAACTTGCACACATCATCCAAACACATTCACATGATAGGGGAGCAGCTTAATGATAAGCAGGTAAAGTTTTCGATGCATGAAGCGATTGATTGGGTTCGCCAGGAACGGAACAGTGTGGTAAAGACCTACTTGGACAACGCAGTTGTTCAAGAGTACGTTGGGAAAAAGTTCGGCGTGCACCTGAGCCACATAAAAATGGAATTTGTAAATCGCGATCTGCACGAAATGCTTATCTCGCCTGTTGATTTGGTACACTATTCCGCTATATTGACGGAGTTAACCCATTCCCCTGGTGAGTCGTTTCAAAGCAGGACGAATGGCCTCATCATGGTGGAGCTTGATAAGACATTACAAAAATACGCCTTTTAAAATTTATTGATCTGTATGGTAGAAAAATGAGCAGTGAAGAAAACTTTACTGCGCTTATTCAAGTGGTGGGCTCCTGAATCAAATGGGTATGGCGTTTCGCCGAGGGTGCTTTAAGGGAGCGCAAAACTACTGAAAGACTTCAATTTTTATTAATGTGATCCACCATTTGGAGAAGAATATTTCGAACATTCTTCTTTGTCCCTTCTTCTGTGTTATAATATCGAACACGAAAGCTTTCGAACGAAATGTTCTCCAGGCGTTTGCATTGAAAGGATCGCACAAAGAAGCGCATGGTATCCGACATGTTCTTATTCTGGACGAGTTTTATTTCAAAGAGCACTCGGAGTAAATACGCCAAGGCAGAAACGGACAAGTCAATTTTTATTTTGTAGTCTTGGGAAAGTTGACTGCTCACAGGCTGTTTACGGTCTTGTGCTTGTGTCCTTTCTATATAGGATATCTCCTCGACGAGCCAATCGCCAATTTGCTGCTTTAATGAAGGTAGGGTACGATCATATCCGACACCAGGTTTCACCTGGCTTTGATTGAGCAGCTTTAAGGCGTAGGAAAGTTTTTCGAGCTTGTCTTGCCCTGCGTCAGCATTATGGAGAAAAGCGTTGAGGTGAATGGTGTAATACCGGAAGTAGGGAAGGGTATTGAAGTTAAGATACAAAATGGCCTGGCGCAAGTCTTCATTGAGATCGCGGGTCGGGTTGTGTTGGTAAGTTACCTGATATAGCTCTTTTCTGATCTCGTTCACATAGATGACGTCTCGGTAGGTAAGCTTTCCGGACTGACTTATTTCAATAAATTTTAGCAGCGGGGCGAGCGCGAGATCCACGAGTTGCTCCTCTGCCTTTAAGGACGCGAGTTGAACCTTTAAATCACTAATGCTTTTGAGAACATCCATGGCGGCAGCGGATACGTAATGCTGCGGAGCTTTGATGTCCTGGTCAAAGTATTTGGTGAAGTGATCTTCAATGAAGTGCAATAGGTTTTCTATTGCCCAATGACAATGGGTCTTTAAACGTGCTGCTTCGACTGCGTGTATCGTTGAATCCTCGATGGACAATATATTGATCAGACGGATTAACTCTTGTTGGTGGAACTGGATGTAGCGCTCCAAATGACGCTCGTTTTGGAAAAGAAAAATTTCCTGGATGAAGGTTTTCTTAATACGCTCCACCTCTTCCATAATGGTGTTTTGAAGCCCACTGGTCAGTTCCTTTGATTCGTATAACGGCTTACCGTCACTGGTGAATAAGCCGGTGGCGATGATGCTCTCAATTTTTTCAAGCTCATACTTCAATTCTATATCTTTTTAACACGATAAAACAGGCATAGTGGTTTCCACCGACTTACTTTCTGATGATGAAACAGACGAGATTACCCAGTCATAGCGGAGTAAACTTGGACAGGAATTAATCCCACGGTAAAGCCGAGGTTAAACTTTTGCTTAGAATAAGGGCATAACCAATGGTTAATGGAATCTCCAGATACCGCGCTTTAATCTTTGTTGCTTCAGGGATTGGGAAAGGGTCATCGGGTCCAGGATTTTATAGTTGTAGTATAGTGTAAAATCCTTGGATGCATACCCTGCTGATAAACGAAGGAAAATTCTATTGGTGACCGGTAGGGAGAAACTTGGATGCGAACCGATGGAATACGTTTCTGAGGCAATCGATCGCTGGATTCCGTATGTTAGAAATATGCCGCCCGATTTTTTTGTCATTTTGGGTTTTAACCGCTCGCTGCCTTGCAGGGCTTGCGAATGTGCTTCCATTGTTTTTGTTTCTATAGTGTCATCAGCAGGTTCCGTTTGCGTTGGGACGGTTGGGCGAGTGTACAACGTATCACCGCTTATTATGATTTGAGTGGCTTGCAACGTTTTGTTTTCAGGTAGATTGACCGGTGGAATTGTCGGTGAGAAATCTACGGTTTGTTTGGTGACATCGTTGGGTCGATTGCTGATCTTTGGTTGGGAGTATTTGAAAACGATAGCACTCTCAATGATATAGTAATTGAGATTTGCTTGTCTGCAAATTTCATTCACGACTGCGAGTAGGCTGATTTCGTTTCCCGTAATCGACACCCGGAGAACCGCCGGGAGATTATCGGTCCCATAGATGACGGTAATGCCACATTGTTTTTCAAGCAAGTCAAACAATGTTGGCAGGTCAACATTCTCTGCTTTAAAGGTGAGTCGCCGACTTACGTCAATTTGGGCATTTGCGTATAAGGTACAACTTAGCAGTGTAGCGAGTGAAAGTATTCTCATAGGATTTATTTCATACAACCTGCCCCGGAGATAATATACCGGCCTTCCGGACCGGGCACAAAAACGATGTTCATGCTGAAGGAAAGTGCCCGGAGCACATCTTCCAGTCTGCTATCGTTAAATTTTCCGGTGAAGCGACAGCGTAAGACATTGGAATCTGTTGCTGCAAATGTCGCATCGTACTGCTGGGAAATCAGCTTTAAAACTTCTCCCAGTTCGGTGTTCTTGAACTCAAGTTTTCCGGTATACCAGGCATCGAAGTTCGGATCTAAGTTCTGTTGTTTTTGTATCTGTTCACCTTTGATGCTCGCTTTTTCCCCTGTTGACAATGTCACTGACTGTTTTTGGCTTCTCACAGAGACAGTTCCGGATATGACAATGATTTCCATGTCTTTCCCAGGATAAGCTTTTACGACAAACGATGTCCCAAGAACTTCCAGCTGAACTCCGTTTGCGGAAACCACGAAGGGTCTTTTTTCCGGATTTATCTGGAAGAGGGCCTCTCCGGATAACTCAGCCAGGCGTGTTTGCTTTCCTGCACGGTAGGAAAAGAATGAGCTGTCATTAAGGAAGACCTGTGAGCTATCCGCAAGCCACACCGCACTGTTTTGGAGGCTTGCAAATTTTACAGTATCCGTTGGCAGTTTCTCGGATAAAAGAAACAGCTCCCACGCAAAAAGAAAGATGCAAATAACCGTGGTGACTAGTCCAAAGGCAGCATATCGTTTGTAGCGCTTGATGAGGTCTTCCTTCCGCTTGGCTTCTCCGACGGCACTTTCCAGTATTCTTAGTTCTTCTTGGAAATGCGCTTCGCTTACGTGGTCCGTTTCATCATCGTCGATATCCAGCTCCCAAATGCGTTTAATCTCCTGATAGGCTTGCTGGTTTTTTACATCCTGTAGGAGCCATGTGTCAAGCTGTCTCTGTTCTAGCGAGGAAAGTTGCCCCGTGAGACTTTTGTGCGTTAGAATGTAAAAATCCATTTCGGCCATAGTGGTAACCTTTTACTGCTAAGACACCTTGATTTGCCGTAACCCTACCGTCATTGTTCCTTTTTTTAGTAATCGATGAAGATTAAAAGCACCTTAAAGTATGGCTTTAGATATTTCCGCAGCAGCGCCAGGGCCTTGGTCATATTCTTCTCTACGGCTTTCTGCGAGACCTTTAACCGCGTTGCAATTTCTGCATTGGTCATGCCATGTTTCCTACTCATCAGGAGGGTTTTCCTTGCCTTTACGGGGAGCAACCGCATAGCTTTTTTTATGAGAGAAGCCAATTCAACCGCCTCCAGATCCACAATGGCAGATGAAGGGATCCTTTCTATTTCGGATAGGCTAACATTGTCGCCGAATGTTTTGGTTTTTCTTTCGACATCTCGGATGTGGTTGATTGCTTTATTGTGGGCGGCAACAAACAAATAGGCTAGTAAGGGTTTGGAGAAATGAAGGGAATGTCGCTTTACCCAGATGGCTAGGAACAACTCCTGAACAATGTCCTTGCTCTGTTCCTGGTCTTCCACGATATCGTTCACGTAATGGAAAACGGTCCTATAGTAATGGTGGTAAAGGAGGGTTGACGCGTGCGTGCTGTCCTCCGCCAGGAGGTTTAAGATCACGTCATCTTTGTCATCGAATTCGCCTGTCGATGCCATTGCGCTATGGGTTATGCTAACAGAAATTGAACATCAGTAAAATCAACCGGAAATATGAAATCATATTTTTAGTTTCAAATTCACTCGTTATCAATATGCCTTTGAAGGCAGCCTCTGAATGGGCACTCACCGCTTTAGTGATGAGTTCATGTATACCACGATGACACCAAATACCCCACGTACCCTACAGCGTTTATGTTTTTTCTTTCAACAACGGATTGCATATACGGAATTGAGCATCGTCGTTCTTAAGATAAGTGTTATTGCAAACACGGGAAAACTTTCTTAAAAATGAGGACTGAGATTTTTTTAGGTTTTGTTTCTTGTATGGCAGGCTTCGTTTAGTTGGCATTGCGTAATCTTAGTGGCGATTCATTGCTAATTTATCACCACCATACGCTAATAATTCATGAGAATATGGAGGTGAAAGCACGGATCTTTGGTTGAATCTTAACGAGGCTGTTTGGTAAGCGTGCCCATCATAAATCTTTCTCACCAAGGCACCACGCAAACAACCTCCTTTTTGACTACAACAAACTGACTTTCGACTACGGGCGAGTTCTCGTTGCTGTTGATTTTTGTATCAACAAAATCAAACGCAACTATGAACATCGTACTAACAGGATCAATCAGTAATGTGGGCAAGCCGCTTACGCAACAACTAGTCAGAAATGGTCATTCCGTCTCGGTAATTACAAGCAAGGCGGAGCGGGTAAAAGAAATTGAATCACTTGGGGCCACAGCCGTCGTGGGCAGCATGTTCGATGTTCCCTTTCTGGCCGCAACGTTCCAGGGCGCCGACATTGTCTACCTCATGGAAACGCTCGACGCCGCTGGAGACTTCTTCGATAAAGAGGCAGACTTTCTGGGTGCAATACGCCAGATCGGGAAAAATTATAGTCAGGCTGTTTTGCAGTCTGGCGTCACCCGGGTCGTTCACCTCAGCAGCGTTGGCGCGCATATGAAATCGGGCAATGGCATTCTGCAATTTCACTACAACGTCGAAGCCATTCTGAAACAACTCCCCGCACAGGTCAGCATCAAATTCATGCGTCCCGTTGGGTTCTACTCCAACTTGTTTGGCCTCATCAGCAACATCAAAACAAAAGGCGCCATCGTGTCCAACTATGGAGGCGACAAAAAAGAACCCTGGGTGTCCCCTGCAGACGTAGCCGCTGCCATTGCCGAAGAAATGGACAAACCCTTTGCCGGCCGAACAATCCGCTACGTGGCCAGCGAGGAGCTTTCGCCAAACGAAATTGCAACAGCCTTGGGCCACGCCATCGGCAAGCCCGAATTGCCATGGCAGGTGGTTAGCGACGAACAGCTCCTGAGCAGCTGGTTGACTATCGGGTTCAATGCGCAAATCGCCCACGGCTTTGTCGAGATGCAAGCAAGCCAGGGAAGTGGGTTGCTCTACCAAGATTATTACCGGCACAAGCCAACGCTGGGCAAAGAGAAGCTCCACGATTTCGTGAAACAGTTCGCGGCAGCATACCATGTAGACTAAAATCAGATAACAGGCGTCTATTATGCAAGGTCATCAAAGCAGGCTTGCGTAAGCAAGCCTGCTTATGACGACGCGAAAATAAAGCAACCTTTACAAAAATCAGTCAACACAAACCATGGCAACCAACGTCATCGCAACGCTAGAAAAAGTTTTTGTCAAAACCGGCCAAATCTCCTCTGCTCGTCCGTAGGCGGGAGACAACGTCCACGAGTTGCATCTTCATTTGCCAAATGTCGATTTTGAAGCATGGCATAAAACACAGTCCATAAAATGCCGGATATCGTCATTTCACTACACTGACTACACGCCATCAATGTGGGATGCCAACGAGAAAACCTGTACAGTATATATCGACACAAGTCACACCGGAAAAGGCAGCGAATGGGCAAAAATGCAGAAGCGGGGCAATGCTTTTCACTATCTTAAGATCGAAGACGAAAGTCACTATCCTGTGCCGGACAAACAACTGGTTTTCTTTGGAGACCAAACGGCCATCGGCCATTTTTGTGCCTTGCAGCAGTTGGCATCGCAGGGTATGCAGGTAATGGGCTGCATTGCCTTCAGCGATTTGAAAACCGCAGCAGCATTTCACGAAAATTGTCCGTGGCTGCCGTTGCAGGGTGTCACCAACCATGGTTTGCTATATCATTGGGTAGAGGACCTGGCAAACAAAATTAAAGCCCGGCAGGAAAATTATATGTTCTACGTCGTCGGAAACGCGCCGTTGGTTGTCAACACGCGCAGGCTTTAACACATCAATTAATATTCATTGGTAAGCAATAATATTAAAATGATCGCTTAGTAATGTTGATTTCATAGGATTATTAATCAATGATATGAAAGTATATTTTTCTGCTTATTACGCGCCAGAACGAAAATTATATCAACGATGGCCAATAAAATTCAGCACGTTGGCATTGAAGACTACCTCGATCAAAACCCCGGTTCCGTTGTGTGTACCTATCGTGCAACGGCCGTCGAGGTCGGTGGTGAGGCCATGCAATAGATTTAATCCCATTCCAAAATGCTTGCCACGGGGATCAAAGTCGGGCGGCAGACCACATCCGTTATCGGCAATCGTGAGCGACACCTTTTGGTCTTTGTCTTGCTTCATTGAAATAATTACCTGGCAATTTTCTTTTGACTCTGTTGGAAACGCGTACTTGATTGCATTCGTGACCGCTTCATTTAATATGAGTCCGATAGGAATAGCCTGCGAGACATCCAGCACAATTGCCTGGACAAACAATTGAAAGTCAATCAGCCGGCCTGTTGAAAAACTGTCGCGCAAATACTCGGTGAGTTCGCTCAGGTAGGCAGACATGTTGATCGAGGTTCGGTGCTCAGTCAGGTTTAGTTTCTGGTGGATCAGGGACATGGCGTGCACCCGGTTCTGGCTGTCGCGAATGGCCGACGCTGCTTCACTTCCTTGCACCGAATAAGACTGCGTTTCGAGCAGGCTCACCACAGTTTGTAAATTATTCTTAACCCTGTGGTTCACCTCTTTTAAAAGCCATTCTTTTTCGATAATCGTTCTCTGCAGGACCGTATTCATGCTTTGTATTTCCTGCTGTCGTTGCGTAAGCTCTGTATTGTTTTTTTTCTTAATTCGGTATTGATTAACCACCAAGCCTGAAATTAGCACTGCCACGGCTAACGCCGCAAGGCTTCCGTTTTGTTGAAATTTGGACTGCGCCAGCTGCTGCTGGCTCAATTCCGAATCTTTTGTCAACAGCGCAATGGATTGTTCTTTTTTTGCAGTTTCATACTCGATTTCCAAGAGTGCAATCTCTTTCTCTTTGCTTTCATTCAACGTTGAGTCACCATAGGCCTTGTGAAGCTTGAACTTTTCCAACGCGGCGGCGTAGTCTCGTTTTGCTGAATCTACTTTGTGCCAGAGCAAATAGATATTCTGCAAATTGTACATCCTCCCTTCGGTCTTGGCAATCTGCGCAGCGTTCGCCAAGTACTTTTCTGCCGTACGGTATTGTCCGGATACAACTAGAAATTGACCGATCGCCTCAGAGCGATACAATGCTCCTGGCACCGTTTCAGGTATGGCTATCAATTTATTGCAATACAGTTGGCCTGTGATATAGTCGCGCTTTCTAATGTATGCGCTCATTAACCCGAAGTCTATATTTCTGGTGCGGCCAGGAGTCATAAGGGCTTTATATTCTTCTTTGAGTCGTATTAAAAAATCGATAGCGTCCTGTGGGTTTTTAATTGATATTGCGTCGGCTAGATTGGTTGCAGCAGCAAAAAACTCATTGGCGTGATGCGCTGTATAATGCCGATCTATGTGGTATGCTTTTTCAAAGTGTTCGCGGGCCAATGCATACTTTCTCAATTTGGAGTACGTCATCCCCAAGAAGAGGTGAATCGCGCCCATTTCGTCGGTTGTGTCCTTGGCGGCCTCCGCGAGTTGCATGGCCTTCATCTGGTATTTCAAAGCAATAGAATATCCTCCCAAATTATTGTACGTCCGCCCCAGAATTCCGTATAGGCAGTATAGATGCGGTCCACCGGTCGGCTCTGCCAGCTTGATGCTGCGATGATATATTGGTAGTGACTCCTTCAATTTTCCGAGTTGGTTGTAACTAAGTCCTAATCCGTACAGTGCATGCGACTCTTGTAGCGCATTGGCACTTGTCCGGTAACAAACCTGCGCAGAATCGTACAACCCGACCGATTCGACAGCGTATCCTCCATTGAGATGCAGCGTTGCTACTTCACTATAAGCTGCACCTAGTTGGTCGATAGACCCACGCGATCGCACAAAGACAATAAACTTGCTTTGCGCAGCCCGAGCATTTCTGAGCGCTACCGTGTCGATTTCACCCAGCCAATATTTGCCGTTATTAACTTCTACCCATACTCGAATCTCGTGTAGATAAGATCTATAAATACCGCTATCGTAGTGAATTTTTGCGCTCAGTGCATGCGCCGTTCTTGCAAACTGAAGTGCGCTGTCACGGGCGGTAATTCGGTCAACATGGGCGGTGGCATGGGAGCTCAATATGAGCAGCAAACGCACCCGCGTGGTGTCTGCAATAGTTGTGGCCAATTGCGTTTTGATGTCACGCAATGCTCCTGACGTAAGCGACTGCCCGGCAGCACTTATGGACAACAGCATGACCGGGAATAGAGTATAAAGTCCGCGATGGAGAGCGTGGCGGAGAATCCGATTCGGTAACATAGGGGATCGTAAGGTTTAGGGGTGCTAAAATTATCAACTTTAAGCAACAAACGCACCTATTAACAATCATGACATCGAAAAGTATTTTTACGGTAGGCGAGCTGACCAATTGGCCAGTTTGAGAGAGCAATTTGCAGTAATAGCAATATCGCAGTTAAAAAACATTGGGCAACGTGAGACTTACTTTTACAACAGCTTCCCCTCAGACGGAAATTGCACCGGAAGGTGTTGAGCCAACGGACGCTTCCCAGAAGCAGTCGAAATTTCTTCGACATAATACGGGGCTCTTTATTTTCTGGCGTTGAAAAAGCTTCTTAGACTCTTTACGCTCTGCCTGGGTGTCGGCATGGCTTGCTTGCCGTGAGGCAGGTGATCATCAGCTCGAAGCTAAATAATCATTATATGTTGCTAATATTTTAGAGGAATGCTTATTCTTTTTTTGGTCAATTTGTAGATATTATTCATTGTAAGAATCTGACGAATTCATGCAGGTTGCCGGCAGTTCCAATGGGCCTGGTCTTGGTATCGATGCAGCCCTTAGTATTTCTAAATATTGCAATTTGTTTCCAATCTAAGGGCATCTTCGAAGTCAGGGATCCGCTGAATTAAACATCGCTTTCAATATACTGATGAACCCAGAACAGAACCTATGCCTCAGGATTTTCAGATGCTTACTGTTTCAATTCGCATTTCGCTCATTCCGGTTTTTGATTTGCTGGTTAAGCAATACAACGAAAGGGGACATACTCGATGGTGCTATGAGGTGACTAAAATAAAAAGTTCCATATTGCAGAATCCCCACGCGTATTTAGGAATTGACAAGTTACCTCGTCCAGAAAAATTAACGGCCATCATTGATAAACTGTTTGAAGAGTTTGTCAAACAAGCCTCGGCAGATTTCAAGACGTGTTCGAATAAAGACTAAATGATTGGGATTGGATCTGGATTGGAAATTCCGAGGAGGTTGACCATTTTATTTATTTCGTGCGCCTGTGACCATTACATTCCGTACGGCCGTATAAGTCATTCCGCGACGAACTGAACACCCTTCGGTTTGACTATCTTGAAGTTATGTTCTAACGGGTTAACTTACGCTCACGAACTTATGGTGATCACGCCCTCACGGAATAAAGTGATCAACTGGGTTAGAGTCTCCAGTAGGCCATTGGAATATCTTTATAGCCCAAGATTACTTATATACTCAAACATCCAATTTGGGATATTGATATTCGCGGTAAAGATCTATAGCGTTACTGGAGCAAATCAGACCATAGGGAAAGCCTATGCGCGTTGAGCGGTCTTCTATGGCACCAAAGTCTCAAAATTCCATTTTTCTTGCATTGAAATCGTCATCGGTATGTGCGCTACATTCATTTTATTCTTTGGTCAAAACACAACGAAAACCGATATGGGATTGTCCGCTATCGACGGCAGAACCTTGACGGGCGGAAGTGCGGTAGTTTGAACAATAGTTTGATGAGCATAGAAATGATCCTCCTTTCGTAACTCGTTTTGGAATGTAGGGTTCAGCCGGGTCAAAAGACTGGACAGGCCCATTAGGATCTTTCGTGACTGCGGCATGCGTGAGTTCCTTAAAATACCTTGGGTCATACCAATCTTGTGTCCATTCCCAGACATTGCCAATCATGTCATAGAGCCCAAATGAATTGGCGGGAAACGATTTTACTGGCGCGGTTCCGGCGAAGCCATCTTCGCCCAGATCTTTAAACGGAAAGCTACCCTGAAAGGTATTGGCCAGCACGGAATTGGCGGCGTTCGGTTGTTTGCGCTCGACACTGGATGCGAACTCCCATTCAGCTTCGGTTGGCAGGCGTTTGTTCGCCCACCTTGCGTACGCCTCAGCATCTTCGTACGCAATGTGGATGACCGGGTGATCCCATCGTCCATGAAGATCAGTTCCTGGCCCTTCGGGTGCTTTCCAATTAGCACCAACCTTCCACTGCCACCATTGGGAAATATCATTTAGTAAAACCGGATGGTCTGGTGGATTAAAAATTATCGTACCAGCCCTGAGCAAACTATCGGCCATTGGGGGAGTGCCAGAGGGCAATTCTTTTTGCAGTTCTTCCCAGACCAGGGGGCGTTCGGCGACGGTCACATATTTGGTTGCTTTCACGAATGCATCGAACTGTGCGTTGGTCACCTCTGTCTCATCCATCCAGAAAGCGTGGACCTGCACGCGATGAGCGGGGTGCTCATGCGGTGGTGCTTCCGGGTCATCCGTTCCCATAATAAACTCGCCACCTGGGATAAATACCATACCTGCCGGAGCGTTTTCTCTTTTTACATCATCATGTTTGTTTTGAGGATTGCATGCCATCAACATCATCAATCCTATTGTTTTCAGTCTTCTTAACATGTTCGGAATTTTCTGTCTTTAAGAAATGTCTCTTGCATGGCAACCCTGGCTTATGCTTCTGATACGCTTATTGTAAATTTTGCTTTCGTTCCACTAACGTAAAGTGGAATGGCCTCCATTCCGGGCACAAAATTGAACCACCGTGTTGCATGCATTGGCAGCGGTTTTATCAGCATTTTCTGTGTGCTGGAGATTGCTATCCTTCCTGTTGCGCGCTGAATTTCTATTGTTTTATCGGAGCTCCATTCCACCGCCTCATTGCTTTGGCTAATGACTGGGAGGATAATTTCTATTTCCTCTGTGCTTATCCCGTCGATATTTATTTCCAATTCTATGGATTGACCTTGAAATACGTATTGCATCTTGTAAGGAATTGGACCAGTATCGGGATGCTGTTGATCACCGTCAACAAGATACCCCTGCGTAATTATTTTGCTGATCGAACCATTTTGAAAAGAAATGATTTCAGGACTCAGGTAAGAACAGCTTAAATATTTTCCATCGCTTGTTTGGACACGCATGGTTAACGAACCGGAAAAGAACTCGTGTTGAGCCTGCATATTTGGTGGTTCCACAAGTTGGTATTCGGTCATGCTTGCGGTGAGAATCACGCCGACCTTCCGGTGAAAGAGCATGCCGATTGATCCCCCGCTAGGATGGCCATTCTTACAAGAATACTCACGGTCATAACCGACAATAGTCCCAACCCAGTTTTCGGTCGAAATCAACCAGGTTCTGACGTCCGAGAATTCTTTAATTCCATACACCATTTCTCTGGGCAAGAGCGCTGGTTCTTTTTCAAATTGATCATACGAGGCGCAATCCAAAAGCGTGGCAAGCGAGTTAGCATGACCGATGGTATGATGGATGCAAGGCAAAACGCCGTGCTTGAAATTGTGTGGCCCACCATATAGCAAACCATCGTGCGTGCAAGCGCGCAACATTTCCAAATTCTTCCTCGCCACGGTGTAAAAGCGAGGATCATCATCCACCATTAAGCCATAGCTACACTGGCATCCTTTGGTGGTGCGCCCGCCCCAATATGCCCACTTGTAATTTCGTGTACCCCAGCTATTGTCCCATCCGCCATCGGGAAGCATAAATTCCATATGCGTTTTTAGCGACTTGACAACGCTTGTCCGCAGGTGTTCGTTTTGCTCGCCGACAATACACATCACCAGGTACGGCAACGATTCCTCTACATTATATCCCAAATCAACGGGTAAACTTCCCTTGGGTCCAGGGGGGTATCGGTCTCCGCCACCCTCTCCGTATATAAAACCATCAGTACTTGTGAAAAACCGAAGGGCTTCTTTTGCTAAGAGCTGTCCATGATGGATTAATTTGTCATCATGAAAAATCTTGCCAAAGAGTTGCAGTGCATAAGCCGCTGTAATGGGATAATTAATGTTACTGAATTCAATAGTAAATTTTCGGTCAATGAAGTCGGCTGCCGCTCGCAAACGTATCAGCCATCTGGCTTTAGTGGGCGTATCGAGTTGATCGCCGTGATGGTAAATTGCTTCGGCTAATGATATTGCGGTGAAAACAGTTGTCCCATTCCAACTGCTGACGTTTATATCGTTAGACCACGAGCCGTCAGGTAAACTTACGTTTCGTTCCATCCAATCGAACAAACGTAATGCTGCGGTTGCATAAGACTGCTTTTTAGATCGTTTGGCCATTGACAATAATGGATAAACCGCTTCGCCGCATCGCCCGTGCATTCGTCCGCATGCCGGACAAAGAATTCCGCCATACAGGGTTCCGAAGCGAATGTCTTGTACCTGATAATTAACTAATGACTGACACCAGGCGGCTAACAACTGCTGTGATTCGTCAAGGAGTCGATTCGATTGAGGTGGTGCATTACCCTTTACTTCAATAGACGGAAATGAAAGCATGGTAAGTGCACCCACGGCTAGGTTCTGCAAAAATAGACGTCTGTTCTCTAATGTATTCATTGCATCATTCTTGTCTTACTAAAATAGGATCCTCTATCCGCATTTGGCCAGCGCTATTATACGGTCTGCCTGCGTTTATAAAGCTTGTTCCCAACCAAAGGCCTCGCCCAAAAGCCCACACTCATGATATAGCTGAGCAAACAAAAATTGAGAAACATTGCTGTGCGTAAGGATAGGACCTCACTTAAGGCGCCAATGAGTAGCGGTGCTATGGCACCACCTGCAATACCGGTACATAGTATGCCGGTAAGGGCGCCGTGATGTGTTCTGACTGAATTCAAAGCCAATGAGACAATGATAGACCACATGACTGAGGCAAAGAAACCGACAGCAGGGAAGGCCATCAAGGCTACAGGGGCAGGGCCAAGCAATGCCAGTACAAGGGATAGTCCCGCGAGCAAACTAAACAAAACGAGAACCACCTTGCTATCCATGACTTTTAGTAAGGCCAATCCGAGCAAACATCCCAAGGTTAAACACCCCCAAAAATTTCCAACCGTTTCTGCTCCATTGGTATTCGGATCGATACCGTGATATTTTTCCAGAAATTGGGACAGCCAAAAGGAGACCCCTTGCTCAAAGCCGACATAGCAAAAAATTCCGACGAAGAAACCAATGGTTCGTGGTGCTTTTATAATCCAAACAATATCTTTTAGGTCGCTAATTCGCTCCTCACTGTTAAGGACCGTTTTTGGAAATCGTATGCAGGTGAGAACTGTTATTATGATTAACGTGATGATAGCAAAGACTACATAAAGGGATGCCCATGGCATTTGATGTGGCGCCCAGGAATATAGTAGTATCCGTATTGCTCCGAACGGACTCTGGATTTCTGTAGGGTCCATCAAAAATGAAAAGAAATAGGGGCCCATAAATCCTGCCAGGCCAAAACAAAGCTGGCCAAGTACTGAATAGAAGGCAAAATGTTCCTCACCACCGGATGTTCTTAGTAATGGATTAATAGCGACCTGGAGAATTGCCATTCCTGCGCCGATCAGAAAGAGCGAAAATAGAAAGGTGGAAAAATCGGGAAACAGCACGAATGCTACCGACCCGCTTCCGGCAAGGGTGAAGGCGAATATCATGGTTTTTTTTTCCTTCCAGCGTTCTACCAGGATGCCGGCGGGGATTGACATTAGCGCGTAAGCAGAGAAAAAGGCCATCGTCATAAAGCCAAGCGAAGAAAGCTCAAGGTTAAAGCTGCTCTTGATGGAAGGGTTAAGCGCACCGAGTATGTTTGTTAAAAATGAAATTACAAAAAAGATAAGCAGGACAAGTGCCACCAGTGCGGGCCGTCTTTTCATACCGTCGAAATTATTATTGATGCTGATTTTGAGTTTGCTGTTCATAGAATGGACAGCGCACTGCGCGTGTGTTTTAGGGCAAGCAAAGCCGCGCCTTTAAATCCTGCTTTGTTTCCTGATTTCGCGGCAATAATTTCAACGCTTTTAAATGCCTGGGGTATCACATAATGTTTAATGTGATCGATCAATGCCGGCATGAACGTTGTTATAGCCGTTGAAAACCCCCCGCCAATAATTACGCGTGCGGGATTAAAAACATTTATGTAGCCAGCGAGTCCTAGCGCTAGGTAATGGAGGAATTCGTTGATGCATTGAATTGCTATAGGGTCATGAGCCACATACCGTTCCACTAGAAAATGGCCATCAATTAAATGATCAGGATAAACGTTCGGATCTAAACGTTGCCGATAATGTTTTAATAATGCCTGGGTAGAAGCAATATCTTCCCAGTTTTGAACTTTGCCATTTATCGACATCGGAAAGACGCCGAGTTCTCCGCCCATACCGAACTGACCTTGAAATGCCTGTCCATGGATATAAAGTGCTCCGCCTATTCCCGTGCCCAGACTAACGAACAATGCAGTGTCGCCTTGTTGGCATTCCACTTGAAACTCGGAGAAAGCTGCGGCATCAGCGTCGTTGTAGATACAAGTTGACAAACCAACGGAGTTCTGTACGATGTCCGCCAATGGCAAGTTTATCAGTTCAGGTATGTTATCGCATGTCAATATTATGTTTGAATTGCTTACCAGACCTGGGACGCCCACGCCGATGCAACACGTTATAGCGCCCATGGCTTTGGCGACCGCGATCGTCTCTTCAATAATTTTGACCAGGGTTACCCTAACCGATGAATCTTCTTCGCCTATTTTCGTAGGCCTTTCGAGGGCGTATACCTCACGACCATCGAATTCGATTAATCCATACTTTATGGATGTTCCCCCGACGTCAATGCCCAAAGCCACACATTTTGAATTCATAGTCCTTTGCGGGTTAGATTTTAATATTCTTCCGATGAAATCTGGTTTTTAGATTTCTTCATTTCATTCGTGGGTTCAATTGAGGCCCGTTCGCAGTGCGCAACACTTGCATTGCGGCCAGACGATCAAGCACAATAGAACATGCATCATGTTGTCGCAAGAAGGAAGCGGGAACCATTTCCGTGATCTCGCAGTCGAGCGTTCGCTTAACAATTGGTGCTTTTTGAACGCCCCACGCCATTAGAATTATGCGCTTGGCCTGCATAATTGTCTTTATCCCCATCGTGAGTGCATGGGTAGGGACTGCCTCCAAACATCCAAATCCTGGAACAGCATCCTTTCTGGTTATTGGATCCAGGGACACCAAGCGTGTTTCTGAATCTGATGGGGATCCAGGCTCATTGAATCCAATGTGTCCTGTTCTGCCAATACCTAAAATTTGTAAGTCGATGCCACCCCAGGAAACGATTTGCTGTTCATATCGCTGGCAGAAATCATGGACGTGGATAGCGTCAATGGTCCCATTCGGCATATGAACATTTTTAAAATCGATATCAATATGATTAAACAGATTATCCCGCATGAATCTGGCATAGCTCTGTTGATGCTCAGGACGCATGGGGAAATATTCATCCAAATTAAAGGTAACAACGTTCCGGAAACTCAATCCCTCATTACGATGCATGGCAATTAAGTGTGCGTATATCTTTTTGGGTGTTGCGCCAGTGGCAAGCCCTAAGACACAATAGTTACCATTTGCTTGCCGTGAGCGGATAGTTGTAGCGATTTGTTCTGCTACGTAGCGGGATCCATCGTCCAGGAGTGGGAAGATTAGAATGCGGGTTTTATCCCTGTCGATCGTTATATGCTTCACTCGTATAGCTGATTTTAGAAAAAGGCTGTCACCCCAAGCGGGATGCGACAGCCCACAACGTTAACCCAGCGTTGTGTTCCCCTTATTTGTAATTGTAAAAGTAAGCGCCATGCCCCGCAGGTAAACGGGCAATCGTTCCAATGCAGATGATGAATGTTTCATTATAGTTCAGCATACCTACATCTCGCGGTTGTAATTGCTGATGGTATTCGGCGGCGGAGGAATACACCATTTTGATGATCATTGCAAAGAAAATTTAAACACCGTGGCATAGTCGCTGGAAACACAATCTGGTATAGTTAAAAAGAAAGCATTGTCCATGGTCTCTAAAATGGCGGGTGTTCCGGTAGATAATTCTTCAACTTTCTTGACGGAAGATGGTGGTGGATAGCGATGTGGGGCGAAATCCCGAAGCTTTATCCGAGTCCCAATCGGCGGCTTCCCTAAGAAGATTATGTAGATCGATTTCCCATCTTTCGAAAAAGTATACCGATAGTCGTGCCAGGTGTAGGTGGTCGTATTTTCAAATCCACCGTGTTCGTTAACACCTGCAATCGTCGGGCCGCCTCCATAGATCAGCCAGGGGCGAGTGTTATAAATCGCCTCGCCATTCTGATGCAACCATTGTCCAAGTTGGGTGAGTGTTCGCTCTTGTTCGGGGGGTACGGACCCATCCGCACGGGGTGACACGGCCAAGAGTAACGCGCCATTCTTGCTAACAATGTCAATCAGACTATGGAGTACCATCTGTACAGGTTTGATCCGGCTGCTGTCTGTATAGGACCACGAGCCAAAATTTATCACGTCATCAGACATCCAGAAAGGATTGAATACTTCGGCATGCCCACCCTTTTCTATATCGTTGATGCCAATGGTGATGGGTAGATCGTGTTGTTTATAAACAATAGCAACATCTTGTTGGGTCTTGTTGGCGTGGTTCAAATAATATGCGCAAAATTCCTGACTATAGTTTTCAGGTATCAGGTTCAACCAAGAATCAAAATAGATGATGTCAGGCGAATAGCGGTCAACAACTTCATGAAGTTTCTCAGCCCAGCGGTAATAAAACTCATTTTTAGTAATGTTACCATATAACAAACGCAATCTTGGATCTGTAGATGATGTATGCCATTTCGGGTTATAGATGAAATGACTGTCATAGTTACCGTCGTTTTCGGAAGAACTGTTTCGTTGTAAATTACGCGCATGGTGGAAGCTTACAAAGAATTTAATACCCAACTTCGTCATCTCATTTTTGACCAAGCCTGCTATGTCCTTATGAGGGCCGGTATCAAAACTGTTCCAAGGATTTATCGAACTCTTCCACATCGAATAGCCATCGTGATGTTCAGCAACAATGCCTCCGAAGTGGGCACCGGATAATTTGGTGAGGTGGGCCCAATGCGATGCGTCAAAGTTTTTGCCGGTAAACATTGGGACGAAATCATGGTATCCAAATTTTGATTGATCGCCATAGGTTTCTTTGTGATATTGAAATGCTGGATCATTCACGTCATACATCTGGCGCGGGTACCATTCTGAGAATTTTTCAGGAACGGAGTATACGCCCCAATTGAAGTATAGACCAAACTTCCCGTCTCGTAGCCAGTCCGGGACAATTTTATGATTTGCTAAGGATTTCCAGGTGGGAAGGTATTTTTCTTTATGTATTGAATCTTGTGCTCCCAGCTGAAGGGAGGGAAGGAAAAACGCAAGGATTAGCGCGCCGTTCAAAACACAAAGTTTTGTTGTCATTTTAGTCGAATGATTTTTTTTCTTCATGGTTTATATTGCCCTGGTAGTTGGTTTCTTGATTTTGTAACTGTCTTCTTGCCCTCATCAGTCTCCAGCAACAATGTGGAAATGGAGGGATCGTACGTGAAGCCGGAACGCTCGGAGAAATCTTTGTTCACATAAAGCTGTTCGCCCTTTGTTATAACGGTTAAGCTCGGCGGCAGCTGGGTGTTTAATTCAGCCTGCAATCGAATATCTCCAATCAAAAATTGGTTGTTTGACATCGCTACGGACGGAACGGCCCTGCCACTGTCGCTCAGTTGGAAGATGGCTAAAAAGCGCATAGACTTTGTCTTCTCAACCGATTCAAAACGAATATGATACTGATTTGGAAGGCTCTTATATTTTTTGCGAATATCAATTGGCGGGGAATGAAACTGATCGGTAAGGGTTCCCTCAATTTTAGTCGAGGCCAGCACAGTTCCCCGCACATCGTTTTTGGCTGTTGACAATTTTAGACCTTGGTTGGCTAGCGCTGGCTTTTCCGGGCTATGCAATAGGAATGCCCATTGTGAAGGTTCCTCGGCTTCCAGAATATCATAGATAACCACAATGTCCTGGCGTAACAGAATGAGGTGACGTTCGAACAAGCGGAGGCGAGCGTCTCCGAATCCATTCTGGGGTGTTGCCAAAATTCCATTCTCAGCTAATAATGTTAGAAATTGTTGATCAACCACGGGCTTATAGGCCATTGTTGCATCTCCCATGACATAGGATATCTTGGTTCCGTTAATAAACCGTTTGATCCATCCGTAGCCTTCATGGCCAAAGGCCTGTCCCATTCCGTTTACTAGAATTCCGTTGTGGGCTCGTGTGTGTCTATAGGAGGTTAGGGAATGGGGATCTGCGAATGTGGTATAATACCCGGATGAATAGAAGATGGGGTCGCCCCGGCGGGAAATATTAAAACAGTTTTGGCTGGCGTGCATATGTCCCTTTGCGCCGAAAGGCGAAGAGCGAAAGTATACGGCGGTGTTGTGTTCGCTGTGGAGGACATCGGTATGGAGTGCAGCATCACCTACGCCAGGAAATAATTTCGCCTGCTCCATCGCGGGAGGGTTTTTGGTGTTCAGGTCCAGGTGAACGTCATGGATAATCTGGTACCATGGTTCTATCAAGGACAGTTCTTTTTCGTACCAGTCCTCCGCTTCACCCATAGGTCGCTTGGCCTTAAGAAGCGTCGCCAAGCGGTAGAGCGCACGTTGATCTTGATTTTCATTGGCGACGATCAGCATCATGGAATGGCCAACGTTACCATTTCCAACACGATCATGCATATCTCCAAAACCTTGTATACGTCCATCGACGGGAGCGAAATAAAACAGATAATCCGCCAGCGTCTTATACCAGTTCATTTTAAAGACATCGCAACCGCCAACGCTCTTCATAAGCAGTGCCATGTCAACAATGGCAGATTTATTTACCCCGAAATAGCCGATACCTTCCGCCCAGCCACCCTGTTGGGTTGATAGATTTGGAAAGCGCGCCAGGAATAACCCATAGGTGTACTCCAACATTTGCTTGCTTACCGGCAGTTCGTCAACGGTGGCTAGCGATGCGATAAAGTTTCCGGCAATCTCCATTTGCCAAAAGTGATTTTCGACCTGGCGCGTTTCAATGTCGCCTTGCCAATTTTTTAACCCCACGCTCAACCGATTTTCAATTACGTTTAATAGTTGTTGTTTAACAGGCTTGCTGAGTTCATTAACCAGAGCATCATACCCCATCGCTAATGAGGTCAGTACTTGAGAGCCGAGTAGGTCATTGGTGGGCCATTGGAGCAACACCATCATCCGCTTTAGCAGGGAAGCCAGCATGTCCTTGTCTCCTGATAGTACATAACCTTCTAGGATTTTAGTAAAACGGCCTACTTCTTTTCCGGTAAGGATGGACAGCGCTTTGTCCTTGGCGGGGTCCTTATCTGAAACGGGGCCCTCATATATAGGGGAAGCCATGGCCTTGTGTGCTTCCGCTACGATCGTGTTGTAGAGTGGATGATGTGGCGCCATTTTCCTGATCGTGGTCATGTCCTTTCCCTGGTTCATCACCCGAGGGTGTGTTTTCTTAATGGCGTTTAGAAACTCTTGGAAACTTGGCGAAGTAAAGACATATGCATCCTTGGTTACTGAAAATGCGAAAGGACCTCGGGAATCGACCACTTGATTGTCCTTCAGAATAGCATATTTCCAATACCATGTACCGAAGGCCAACGGTTTGTGAAGGTTGTAAAAACAATATTTGAGTTTTTCACTGACGTAGGTTGACCTCGTTTTGAATACGGAATCGCGGCTCACGTATACTTGATACCAAACCTCTTCACCCTTCCAATGGCGTTCAGATGGCCATAAAAAGGGCGAAGGATTCATTTCGGGCACCGTGCCGTTGGCTGGAGACGGTGTTGTTCGCCATTCCTCATAAAATGTCGAGGAAGGTTGTTGGCTTGACTGGGCGAGCGAAAGCTGCGAAAAGCATATGGCCAAAAAAGCAGTAGTCATACTCGATAGATAAAAGCCCTGTAATGCCCGCCGGTTGGGATGGCAAATCCGATAGTTCATTTTTATTGGTTTGATAGGCAAAAATGGAACTGTTGTCCGGGTTGCCCGGGGAATATTATCTCAAGAAACCTTTGTCACGGTTACCAATTCCTTTCGGCGTAAGGCCCTACGGGACGGATGTAACATATGTCGTTCCTACCTGAAACATTTGCCGTATGTCTGCCACTGGATTGCAAGTAACTTGCTGGTAATAATCCATGTCCTGAATGGGCTTATTATACATGTACCAACTCCTGTCCAAACTGCACGACCAATGAATATATTTTTAACACGCATCAGTATCACCATATTGACCCTATTTTCCTTTTGGGCAGCTCCAGGATGCACGGCCCAGGCTCAAAAGCAGGAAAAGCCAAATTTTATATGGCTTACTTTTGAGGACGCGAGTCCGTATGGTTTTAGCTGCTATGGGAACAAAGCCTTCACGACTCCAACCGTGGATAGCCTTGCCCAACGGGGCATACTTTTTACAAATGCTTATGCTACTGCACCTCACTGCTCGGCGTCTCGCTCAACATTGATTACGGGGTGTTTTGCCACCACGTTTGGCATGGACATTCATCGCGAAAAATATCAAACGCCTTCAGATATTTTTTATCCGTCCATTCTGCGAGCTAATGGATATTTTTGTTCCAACAATAAGAAGACAGACTACAACACGTTCACTTCGGACAAATCGCTCTGGAATGAATGCGGGGCATCGGCCAGTTACAATAGTGTGGAACGTAAGGAGGGCCAGCCTTTCTTTGCTGTATTCAACGCTACGGCCAGTCACATGAGTAGGATCAGGACGATTACAACGGAAGGGCGCGGCCACTATCTTGAACTCGGAATTGAGCCAGGACAACTGAAACTGCCAAAATACCTTCCTGATTTGCCAGAGGTCAGGTCTGACTTTGCCGTGCATCTGGAATCCTACCTGGAAATGGATGCGTGGTTAAGAACTTTTTTGTTGGATCTGAAGAATCGCAAGCTTGCTGAAAATACGATTGTTTTTTTCTTCAGCGATCACGGTGGATGCTTGCCCAGGGGTAAGGGATTTCCCTACGAGTCCGGTCTTAAAATTCCGCTAATTATATATATACCTGAAAAATGGCGAGACAAGTTTGACATCCCCGCAGGAGCTGTGAACAGTAACCTTGTTGGTTTTGAAGATTTCGCGCCAACGGTATTAAGATTAAGTGGTATTGATATTCCTCCATTCATGCAGGGCAAACCTTTTCTAGGCACCAGGCGTGTTAAAAAATATCAGTTCGGGTTCCGTTCCAACCAAGAAAATTATCACTTCGATCCCTGCCGGACAGCAACGGATGGTCGGTTCAAATATATTCGTAACTATCACCCGTATAAACCGTTCGCCTTGCGCAACCTCTATCAATCGGGAATGCCCGCCAATATTGCGTGGGACGAATACGTGCTGTCCGGCAAATGCACTAACCCCGATTGGAAGTCGCAGTACGAGGCCAAAGGAACGGAAATGCTATTTGATCTACGGACAGATCCCGACGAGCTCATTAATTTGGCTGCGACCCGTGAGCACCAAGTCAAGCTTAAAACGATGCGCAAGGCCGTTTCCGAACATATACGCGAATCGAAAGATCTGGGACTTTTTTACAGAGACATGCGCAAGGAAAAGACGGGCGGCTTATTCGATTGGGTTCGCTCAACAAACTTTCCGTTATCAGCCATGTATGACGCCGCAGAAAAAGCAAGTATGGCTACTTTGCGGGATACTACTTACCTGTCCAAATTGTTAAGCAGCCAATATGCGGAGATGCGGTATTGGGGTGCAGTTGGGTATGTCATGCTGGCGTCAACAAAGCAGCTTGTGCACGTGCCCCTGATTCTTACCAAGACTATGAATGATCCAGCTGCCGCGGTGTCAGCGACAGCCGCCGAAGCCGTTTTTAGGGTAACAAAAGATTCCAAAGCTCTCCGTCGTCTGGTGGACATCTTTATCACCAATGATAATTTTGCCTATTCGTCCCTGGAGAATCTTACATGGGTTGCTGATTGTAAACCACACCTCAAAGAGTATGTTGCAGAGTTCAAAAAACTGTCAACCGATGCAGAAGAAACAAAGGCTGACCGTATGGGAATATACCTCAAACTTAGATCACTTCTGGTTAACCTTGATGCATTACCAGTTCGCGAATTGTTCCCGCAGCGTGAAATTGAGGAAGGAATAAAGATAAATGAGACAAGGAACTGGCAAGCCCAATATCCTAAAAGCTAATACCCTAACGACACCGTTGTTTGTGAGCCAGATAAATAAATTACAGCGCCGCTGCGAAATTTGCAGCGGTATGGATGTCCTTGAGAACGGTGGTGTTTTCCCTCACAGCAGTAGATGTCCAGCGCCATGGCGTTAATGTTTCGGAGAAATCGTTTTAAATGTTAATATTTTTTACGCCTGGGCTTTCCAATGGAGGGGCAGAAACAATGGCCACAATAGAGGGTCAATCTCGTGGCAAAAAAAGACGCCATGCCAAAGCAGGTGCATAAGGAAGGAACCAAAAGTGGTCGGTAAGTTGTGTGATTTGAAAATGATCACGCCTTGAGATGAATGGAAACGTACTCAGTCATTAAAAAAATTGCCGAAACAGATATAAAATCCATTTCGGCAATCTATGAACTTACAACCGAATTCTACCGATAGCCATTGTTGGTGGGATCAGTGTCCAGCAACCTTGGATTTAGAAGGATTTCCTGTTGGGGGAGAGGATACAATACATGCCGGTCCCGAATATTGTCTTGCGGATTATTGAACGGCCGGTGTAACGTTTTTTTAACGGTCTCTACAAGAACTCCCCAACGCACCAGATCCATTTTTCTGCCGCCTTCACCGGAGAGTTCGTATTTGCGCTCGTCGCGGATTTTTAACCTAAATTCTTGTTGGGTTAAACCGCTCCAAGGCTTATCGATTTCAAAAGCGCGTTCTCGGACTTTATTTACAAAGGGATAAGCATTCGAAGGTCCGTTCAATTCATTTTCAGCTTCTGCTGCCATCAGGTATAGGTCTGCGAGGCGAAATACAATATTGTTGTTGGTGGAGTTATCACGTGATGAATTTGCCTGGTCCAGATTCCACATTTTTGAAAAGTAAGGCCAGCGTAGTTTAAATCCCAAATAGCTTGTGACGATGCTTTTGTCGTATCGCAGGTCTCCCTCTTCCCAGGTAGATTTGTCCGCAAGTTCAGGCAAGGGGATCGCTTTTCCATAGCCTGTCATGTTTTCATTTCTATCAGCCAACGCTTTTTGAAACGCTTGCAGTTGTGTCATATCAAATGGTTCATCCCTTGCAATGCGGGGATTATAATTGTTTACACGAAAGGATGCCAGCGTATTGATCACCCTGTTCTTACCGGTGAAATCTATCACGAATATTATTTCCTTGTTATATTGCTTAAGGGGATCTTTTTGATTGAATACTTCGGCATAGTCATCGAGCAAAGTGAATTGCCCACTGTTAATCACCTTGACAGATTCATCCAACATCCCTTGCCATTCTCCTGCCATCATGTGGTATTTGGCCTTAAGAGTAGCGGCAGCCCACTTTGTGGCTCGACCAAGGTCAACGCCGGTATACGACCCGGGCAATAATTCGAAAGCTTTTTGGAGATCTGCTTGCATCTCTTGTCGGATGATATTTTTGTCAGTCCGTTGGATCGTTGCGAGCTCGTCAATGGAGAGGAGGGTTCGGAAATAGGGGACATCGCCCCAGATGTTGGTTAGGTGGAAGTATGCCAACGCGCGCAAAAACAACAGCTCTCCTACGGCTTGTTTTCGATAGTCACCACTTACGTTGGGGCTTTTCTCTATGGACTCAATAAACAGATCACAATTGCGTACGACACTGTAAAGGTCCATATAGGTGTCCAAAATAAATTGAGAGGCTTCTGTAAATGTATAGCTATGAACGTCCGAATCTTCCGCACGATTTGCCGCGACCTCATCGGCGCCGTGCAAATAGAATTTATCAAGACCAACATCATTGTATAAAGATTTATTGTGGTAGATCTGGTAAACACCGTTTACAGCTAGTTGCGCTTCGCCATCACTTTTGAAAAATGAGTTTGGCGAGAGCTGGCTCTTCGACTTCTCTTCTAAAAAGTCATTACAAGACGTGGTGATCGCCAGCAAAACGAGGCAGGTGGATATTTTAAGTATAAAATTTGTTTTCATTTTCTTTAATTAAAATTCAACAGATAGGCCCGCGGTAAAAGACTTGGTATAAGGATATTGTCCCGATGCGACACCCTGTTCGAGCGCGCTACCTCCGTAGTTGTTAACTTCGGGATCACCCAGTGAATAGTTACTTAACAACCAGAGGTTGGTCCCGGAGACGTACACGTTAATTCTTTTAAAAACGCCATCGATACCCAGACCGACCATGGGAAGTTCATAGGACAATGTGACGGTGCGCAATCGTAAAAAGGAACCATCCTCAATCCACAACGTGCTTACAGGATTCCAGATGTTTGCTGAAGTACCAGCACGCGGAATGTTTGAGGTTTCGTTCACCCCTTCAATCCAACGATTAACAATGTCTGGCGAGAGATTTTCATCGCCTCTACCAAATATGGCTGATGAGTTTGCGGCGTTGAAGATTTTATTCCCGACCGAGAATTGAAAGAAGAAATCGAGGCTTAGTCCTTTATACTTCAAGAGATTTCTGAATCCTCCATAAAAATCAGGTTGTGGATTTCCTACAGGAATTTTGTCACCGTTATCAATTACGCCATTCCCATCTTGGTCTTTGTAGCGTGGTCCGCCGATAAAGGCAACGCCTTTCATGCCATCCGCTACAATCTCTTCTGCATTTTTGTAGGTACCCAGATATTCAACGCCGACAAAGGTTGGTGACACTTGACCGGGCATGAGTCGAATACCTGTCCCGGAAGTACCCGTGGCGACCAGGTCTGATGGAGGGGTACGTAAATCGATGAAGGGTGCCCCGCCCAAGTCAATAATTTTGTTTCGGTTGGCGGAAACTGTTAACGTGGTCTCCCAGGAAAAATTAGACTTCTCCAAATTGACAGTATAAAGGGACAATTCAAGTCCACGGTTTTCCATCGAACCAATGTTTTGCAACCTTGTACTTCCCACCGTTCCGGCAACTTTTCTTTCCAGCAAGAGGTCTTCTGTTTTTTTATTGTAGTAGTCGGCCTCAATCCTGATTCGATTGTTAAATAATCCGAGCTCTAGGCCAATGTCCAACTGCTTGGTGGTTTCCCAAGTGAGGTTGCTGCTAGGGAGTTCGCCGATAACCACACCGTTTAAAAGCTTCTCATTAAAGTACGTGTTGGTTCTGGCAAGGGTGGCAATGGAATTATACGGTCTCACGCCCTGTTCACCCACCAATCCATAGCTGGACCGGAGTTTCAGCGCTGAGACAATCTTGGAGTTCTGTAAAAATCGTTCCTGATCAAGGTTCCACGCGGCGCCCAGGGAAGGGAAAAATGCATACTTGTTGCCTTCCTGGAACACCGAAGAGCCATCACGCCTTCCTACCAGTGTCAATAAATATTTATTCTTGAACGAGTAATCGATGCGCGAAAGCAGCGAAGAGAATGTGCGTTGTACAAAGTTGGAGCTCAATTGATAAGTTGCTGGGTCCGAGCCAAAAGAGATATTATTAACGCCGACGGCGTCATTGACGAAACCGCCTGCCATCATAGAGGTTGTTTCTATCGTATACTTTTGCCACGTCGCTCCACCGAGGACAGTTAATATATGGCTGCCAAATTCACGTTTGTAGGTAAGTGTGTTTTCATTCAAGTAATTATCGCTGCGATCTTGTGTTACAGTAGCCAGCCCACCCAGACTCGAAATTTTTCTGTCTGGCAGTTGCCCAGGTAAATATTGGTTGTTTCGGTTGTTGGTTAGCTCAACACCAAAGGAGGATTTGAAAATCAAATGCTTTAGTGGTTCATATTCAACATAGACATTTCCAATGTTTTTACCTTCCTGACCGTAATCCTCCCGCATGTTTATGTCGGCAACGGGGTTACGTTCGGTGCGGGCGCTCTCTGGGTTAACGCCGTTATATGAACCATCGGGGTTATAAATTGGTCGTATGGGTAATGCACGGAACATGGCAGAGTAAAAATCGACTTTTGGATTTTCTGTCCGCACGCGTGAAAGGTTCATTCGCAATCCCGTTCTTACCTTTTCAGATATTTTGAAATCGAGGTTGGTCCGGAATAGATATCGTTCAAGGCCGGAGTTTTGAATGACGCCATTCTGTTTGAACCGGTTGAAGGAGACATAATATTTTACACGTTCAGCATTTCCTGACAGGAAGAGGTCGGCGTTACTAATTGTTCCGGTGCGGGATATTGCTTCCAGCCAATCGGTATTGGGGTATTCCTTTCCAGCAGGAAACGGAATTGGTAAGTTTCGATCAGTTTCACCGAACCCTGATGTTCCGGGCACAAACTGGGCTTCTTCATTTTTATAATCCAGGTAAGCCTGTCCATTTAAGGGGCGAACAGTATTTATTAGCGATTGGACCGATTGATAGTAATTGAAACCTACGTTTACTCCATCGGACCTTGCACCGTTTCCACTTTTAGTCGTAACAATGATAACCCCGGCTGCTCCACGCGTTCCGTAAATTGAAAGGGCGGTGGCATCTTTTAAGACCTGAATTGACTCGATGTCGTTCATGTTCAAACTATTTAAGTTGAAACCTTCTCCTGCGATAAAGCCGTCAATGACGAAAAGAGGATTGTTGTTACCGCTCAGCGAACTCGAGCCCCTGATTCTGATGGTGGCGGCCGCCCCTGGAGCACCACTATTCGAGGTTACCTGAACACCTGCCGCACGCCCCTGTAAGGCTTGATCGAGCCGGGCGACGGGTTGATTTTTCAGTTCTTCTGCGCTTACGGAAGCTACGGATGAAACGAGGTTTTTCTTTGTCGTTGTACCATAGCCGATCACAACGATGTCACCTAATGCTGTTGCATTTGGTTGTAAGGAAATGGCGAACTCCTTGCCCGGGGATGCGGGGAGTTCGACGTTTTCATATCCGATGTAGGAAATTACCAAGGTGGCTTCAGGTGACAACAGCGTTAGCGAGAATGCTCCGTTCATATCCGCTTGTGTCCCGTTGGAGGTGCCTTTCTCAAGGACACTTGCACCCGGCAAGGGCTGTCCAGTTTCGTCTTTCACGACTCCCTTTACCGGTGCCTGAAAACTTTTCATACCGGCATGAGTGGTTGGCCTTTTTAATCCAGTAGCTGAGGATAAACCTTCTACCGCATCAAAAAACACGGCCACAAGAAAACAGAACAGGAACGGAAAAATCTTACTGTATCGCTTACTGTGAAGCGATGATTTTGTTTGATAGACTTGCTTCATATGAAATTGAGTTGGATTTAAGTGCGGCCTGAGATTCAAGACCAAGGTGTCCCTTCAGTCTTTTGTATTTGCTGAGCGATTCAAGAAAATAATAATCTGCATAATTAAGCGGCGTGTTGACCTCAGAGAAATTTCGGAAGTTTCCAACCGCGTGATGAACAATGAAAATTTCATCGGCATTGTTTTCAGTAACGTACTTGTCTGTCAAGTTTTGAAGAATGGCCTCTCCGAATTGAAAGTACTGGGCGTTTTCTTTGGAGACGGTACTTAAATCAAGCATGGCGCTGGCCATTACTGCTGCTGCTGATGCATCTCGCAATACGTGCGGAATATTTGGTGCATCAAAGTCCCAGTAGGGGACCTTGTCCTCCGGCAACCGGGGGTGGTGCATAATGAAATGGGCAATTTTTTTTGCGTGTATTAGGTATTTTTCCTGGGCCGTTTCTTTGTACATCATTACATAGCCGTACAGTCCCCACGCCTGTCCTCTTGCCCAGGCAGACTCGTCGGAAAATCCCTGGTGCGTGAGCCTTCGTTTAACAATGCCGGTCAGCGAATCGTAGTCTATAACATGGTAGGAGCTGCCATCATCCCTAAAATGATTGCGAATCGTGAGGTCTGCGTGTGACGTGGCAATGTGATAGAAACTGGAATCACCTGTCGCATGAAACGCTTTTAACAGCAATTCAAGGTTCATCATATTGTCAATAATGATTGGAAAATTAAAAGCGTCATTCTTTACTGATCGAATCTCATTATCCCAAGATTTTATTCCGCCTACGGTGGTGGAATACCGTGATGACAGCGAACGTGCGGAGTTTAGCAGTACATGTTGCCAGCTGCTATCCTGGGTCAATCGAAACCCATTGCCAAAGGAATTATTAATGATAAATCCCAAGTCATGCGTGTTAGTGGCATACTGGATCGAGTCCAATCCTTGGGTAAACATTATCGCTTTGCCTTTGAAATATGAGTCGCCCGATAATTCGTACATATACCATAAGGACCCCGGAAAGAATCCGGAAGTCCAATCCTGCGCCTTCACGCAGCGCACCTCTCCATCCGGCCACATTGAGCGAGGATATGTACCGGGTTGCATTACTGTAGCAGCACGGCGCATTCTTTCTTCACTGAGTCGAACTGCTTTTTCAAACCAGGCGATATCGCCTGCGGATTGTTGCCGAGCTGGGGTAGTACAGGCCGTCATTAGGCCGAAGAAACCACATAGAAATACAAGACGCTTAAGACCGCGGAACGCGGAGGGACATTCATTCATATAACCTTCTTTATTGCACATGGGTACAAAAGAAGCACGTGATACTAAATCTAGGCAGGTGAAATGTTTCATAAACCACCAACAAATGCTCCCAAAGGAGCTTGGCGCTTCGGAAGGTGGCGCTGGAAGAAATCCTATACTCGCCAATGGAACGTGAAAGGACGCTGGAAATATTGGTTACTTTACGGAGAGGTTAATTCGCGTCGGGTTTTTCACTGGGGTGCATCTTTTCAGAGTTGTTTGCTTTGGCGTAATCCTTAGGCACAACATTATACTTTTGCTTGAACATTTTTCTAAAGTAGTTCAGATCTTGAAAACCCACAGCATCACAGACTTCGTTAACGTTCATGTAGTGTTGTTCCAGCAATTGTGCAGCAACCGATAGTCGGAAGTCCCGGATGAACTCCACCGGACTTTTGCCAGTTACTGCCTTCACCTTTCTGTACAAATGGACGCGACTCAACCCAAGGTCTTTGCCGGCCTTCACGATCGTTAATTCGGGATCGGCAATGTGCTGCCGTACGTAGTCCGACAATTTTTCAAGAAAGCGTTCGTCTAAAGACGCTGAATTTACCTGGTTGTCCTTCAGCAAAACCTCTTTCCTGGAATACTCACGAAGCTTTTCTTTGGAGATCACCAAGTTGCTAATTTTATACTTGAGCGTATCCACGTCGAATGGCTTTGAAATAAAATCGTCGGCACCTGCCGTGTAACCTTCCTTCGCGGTTTCCTCTTCGCCTTTTTCTGTTAAAAGTAATACCGGGATATGGCAGGTCCGGGGTTCACGCTTTATCATTTTCACGAGTTCCAAACCAGTCATACGGGGCATCACGATGTCGGAAATTACGATGGAAGGAGGAGAATTTTCAATTACCATCAAGGCTTCCTCGCCATTGGCTGCTGTCATTACATCGAAATCTTCGCTAAACTTCTCTTCCAGGAGATCTCTCAATTCAAGATTATCCTCAACAATAAGGAGAGAATATTGCCTTGTCCGGATTTTTTGAGGAACGGACCATTTTTTCTTGAATTGGAAAAGCTTGTTTGTGGGTGATTTTGTTTTTTGGGTTTCAGTAAAAGCGTCGGTTATAGGAATGCCAATTAAAAATTTAGCATACTCTCCATAAACGCTTTGAGCCGTTAGATATCCTTGGTGCAATTCGATCAAAGCTTTAGCGATTGACAATCCTATTCCAGTTCCCTGTTTGTGATTAGATTCACCTTGATAAAAGCGAGTGAAAATATTTTTTAAGTCATTTTCATGTATTCCAACACCTGAATTTCGAATGCCAATCTCGACGAATTGTGTTGTGTCTTCTTTTTCATTGACCGTGGACACCAGACGGACTGTAATATAAATGTGGCCACCGTCTGGGGTAAACTTGAAGGCATTGGACAGTATGTTATACAACACTTTTTCCATCTTTTCGCGGTCCATATATAGTCGTTGGTCCGGAATTTCACTATCAATGTTGTATTCAATATTCCTGGAGTGGGCGATTCCCGCAAAGGACTCCATAACTTCCTTTACAAACGGTGTAACGGTGCAGCGACTCACATGCAGGGGTGTATTTTCATTTTCGATTTTTCTAAAATACATCAGTTGGCTGATCAGTCTGAGCATAAAAGCAACATTTCGTTTGATGGCTGTTAGCGCCTTCTGAAGGTCGGCATTCTGCGTTTTCTTCATCATGTCCTCTACGGAGGCGTGAATGAGTGTAAGCGGTGTTCTGAAATCATGGGATATATTGGTGAAGAAATCGAGTCTAAGCTTGGTAAGTTTTTCCATCTGTTCTTTCTCCAAATGTTCCAGGTCCAGTTTATTCTCAAGCTGTAGTCTGATTAGCACGACTCTGCGTGCGATATACAGTAGCAGTGTGCCGATGGCAAAGTATGCCGCGAAGGCCCAAGGTGTTTTCCAAAAAGGAGACAACTTTACAATGTTGATAGACTTTATTTCCTTACTCCAGTGGCCGTCACCGTTCGCGGCGCGGACTTTAAAACTATAGGTTCCAGGATCGAGGTTTGTGTAGGTAGCAGACATTGTTTGTCCCACATAGTTCCATTCCTTGTCAAAGCCCTCTAGTTTGTAGGCATAACGATTTGCTCCAGCATTGGGGTAGTCGAACGCGCCATACTCTATGGTGAAAACATTTTGATCGTGCGTAAACTCAAGATTTTGAGTTTCCTCCAGCGACGTTTTTAGTATACCTGTATCATCGTTGGGTACTATTGCTCTATTAAAGACTTTCAGATTTCTGAAGGTCAACTTTGGCTCAATCGTGTTGTCGGTAATTTTATCCGGGTTAAATGCAAGCAATCCCTGAAGTCCTCCAATGAACATGGTGCCACTGGAATGTTTGAGTAAGGAGTTTTCATTAATTTCGTCGATAGGTATCCCATTGCTGGGTGTGTAGTTTTTAAACGTCATGTTCACCGGATCACACTTGGAGATCCCGGAAGGTGTTGTGATCCACAAGCTATTCCAATGGTCTTCAGTGATGCCATAAACGATGTCGTTTACCAGTCCGTCACGAGTCGTGAATCTTTTAAATTCACCCCGGTCTTTATTCATCAGATTAAGACCTCCGCCATAGGTTCCTACCCATAGGTTTCCGTTCAAGTCTTCATAGACAGAATACACGCTATTGTTACTTAGGCTGCCCGGGTGATTTGGGATGTTCACATAGCGTTGTACTTTAGTGATAGAAGAGTATCGAAATAGACCATTTGTTTTGGTTCCAATCCACACGGTGCCCGAACGATCTTTAGACAGGCACGCGATGCTAGGCTCTTTGTTGGTTGAGTCTTTGCCCAAAGGGACGCTGCTTATCCGTTTTGTTTTATAATCGTACCGGTTTAAGCCTGCGTCTGTTCCGATCCAAATATCGCCTGGGCTATTTTCTACTAAAGCGACCACGGTGTTGTCTGATATGCTCTGCGTACTTCCCTTTTGACGGTTAAACGTTGAAACCGTTTTGTTTTTACCATCTAACATAAACAAGCCATGCAGGTAGGTGCCTACCCAAAGATTTCCTTGCGAATCGAACAGTAAGGACTTTATGGTATACAGGTCAATTGGTTTGCCGTAATATGTTTTTATGGATTCCACTTTTTGAGTTTTTCGATCCAAATAGAATAGTCCGCCACCCTCTGATCCTATCCAGATGTTTCCCTTGTCGTCTTCAGCCATGCTGCCGATGGTATAATTGCTTAGGCTATTTTGATTTGAAGGACTTGTGCCGACCAACAAAAAAGAAGACAATGATGGATTGACGATGTTGATACCGCCAAAATAGGTGCCGACCCACAGGAAGCCACTGGGGTCAATTAGCAGCGAACGGATTGAGTTGTCGCTTATGCTTCGCGGATTCCAGCTTTCCTTCTGATAAACGCGAAAGGCGCGTTTGTTAGTTTCCAGATAGTTGAGACCATTATAGGAGGCAATCCAGAGATTACCGATCTTATCAAAGGCCAAGGCACGAATGAAATCATTTGAAAGGGTGTTGCTCTGATCTTTGTTATGATAGATATGTTGTATAACGCCGTCGACGTTTACCAGATTAAGGCCCTTCGATGTCCCTATCCAGATTGCGCCATATCGGTCTTCGGCAATGGCGGTCACAAAACTGCTGGAAAGGCTCGTGGTATCTGCCGGATTATGTTCAAAGTGTGTGAAGCGATCCCGGTTAGGGTCGTAACAATACAGTCCCCCAAATCGTGTACCAATCCAGATACGGTGTGACTGGTCTTCAAAAAGTGAATAAACGTGATTGTCAGTAAATATTTGTGCGCCTTGGCGATTAGTAAAGAATTTGATGAATTTCTCGGAGTTTTTCTTTTTCAGATTCAATCCATTTTCGGTCCCTACCCAGAGGTCGCCGTTCGATGCACACAACACCGAGAGGACTTGATTGTCGGAGAGCTCGTCGGCACTGTTTGGGTTACTGGTATAGGCTTTAAAGTTTCCGGTGGACTGATCCAAGGCATTTAAACCATCTTCCGTGGCTATCCATAAGATGTTATTGGCGTCCTCGTCCATAGAACGGACGTAATTATTGCTAATCGAATTTTGATGAGCTTCATGTCTATACACCTTGAAGATTAAACCATCATAGCGATTTAGTCCGTCTCTTGTTCCAAACCAAAGATACCCATTACTGTCCCTGAAAATTGACATCACGCTGACCTGGGAAAGCCCGTGCTTCACCGACAATTTATCAAATGAAATCGCCGACGGAATTTGGCCCCAGGCACAATCCATATACAGCGTGAGGCAAATCATGGCAACCCATCGTATACAGCCGCATAGTTTCATCAGTGTCATTTTTACATTAAGATCGCAAAATGAATTAAAAAATCGGACACATCACTCAGTCGATACTAGCCAAATGTTTCATTCACCAGTCCCATTTGTATCAATTGTCTTGGTGATAAAGCTCCCAATGCGACGATCTGATACCGCAAGCGATGATATGCGTAACATTCTTTGGACCTGGCTGCCAGGGTTCAAATTAACTTTGTAGAGAAATTCGGTTCCTTTTTCAGCATCATTAACTTTTGAGCCATTCATCGTAATGGGGCAATCAGGGTAGTGGGAGAACATTGGGCACCAGAGCGAGGTACTAACGTTAGAAGACGACTATTTGAGTAACTATGGACACTGTAAAACACATTCTCTTTTATGCCGCACTTTCAGTTCTCACCATTGCCTGTCAACGGGAGAAGGAGAAGGCCAAGTTTCAAATAAAGCACCATCCTAACTTTTTGATATTGATGTCCGATAATCACTCTTGGCAAGATTTAGGATGCTATGGCAACACGTTGCTAAAAACACCAACAATCGATCAGGTTGCCAAGGACGGCATCAAGTTTACCAACGCATTTTGCAATGCTCCGTCCTGCTCACCGGCCAGAGCGTCGATGCTTGCAGGACAGCAGCCTTGGCGTCTCCGGGAAGCAGCAAATTTGTGGGGAGGCTTTCCTAAAATGGAATTGTACCCAGAAATACTGGAGAAAGCCGGTTACCACGTTGGCATTGAAGGAAAAGGGTGGGGACCCGGAAATTATGAAGTTGACGGTTGGCCTCACAATCCTGGGGGGCAGTCTTACAACTCCTTCGAAGAATTTTACAATGAAGTGGATAAGGGACAGCCTTGGATGTTTTGGTTCAGTAGCCGTGATCCACATAGGCCATTTCGCAGAAATGGGTGGGAGTCGGCCGGCATTGATCTTAAAAAAATCAATGTGCCCCCGTACTTACCCGACACTGAAGAGGTGCGAAAGGATATGGCAGATTACTATAATGAAATCCAGCTTTTCGATAAAGACGTTGCTTCGTATTTAGCACTACTCAAGGAGGTAGGTGAATTGGATAACACCGTTGTGATAATCTGCAGTGATAATGGCTGGCAAATGCCGCGAGGGCTAGCCAATCTTTATGATTTCGGCACAAAAATTCCATTAATCATTTCCTGGCCTTCACAACTGAAAGGAAATCGGACAATTGACGATTTTGTTTTGTTGAGTGACCTGGCGCCAACCATTTTGGAGTTAGCCGGAATTGAGATCCCCCTTCAAATGGACGCGAGCAGTTTGACAGGACTCTTAAAAACAGCCGATGCAGCGGGCGACGGGGATAGACGTGAGTTCGCAGTAATGGGACGAGAACGACATGCGTTCGCCAGAAACAATGGTGCGGGCTACCCGGGTCGGGCTATACGCACAAAAGACTTTCTTTACATTAGAAACTACAATGCAGATGCATGGCCGGCCGGCGATCCGCCATTGTATGGCGACGTTGATGCACACATGCTGCAATATCCGTCACCAACCAAAATGTATATGCTCAAGCATAAGAACGATGAACGGGTAGCCCCACTCTTTACTAAAGCGTTTGGGAAAAGACCTTCTGAAGAACTTTATGATCTAAAAATAGACGGCTATCAAATGACGAACGTAGCGGATCGTCCTGAATATCAAGCAATCAAAGCCGGGCTTTTGGAGCAGTTAACGAAAGAACTACAAAGAACAAATGACCCACGGCAGGGGGACGCACCTTTCAACTGGGACGCAGCAGCTTATTATATGGAATCGGATAAGCATCCAAAGCCTAGTGAAGATGCAATCCGTGAATTAGGATTGAAAGAAGAATATAACTACGTGAAGCCCTAGCAAGGGATCTGCTAGATACTTTCTATAGGTGTTAAAATAAAAAAACATGAAGCCTTTCTATACAGGGTCCCTAAAAATATTTCCGTCGTTATTAGTGAACTACTAAGTTGATGAGACATGCAATCGTGTAGTCCTAGCAACGGTTCATTTGCTAATTTCTCATTATCATTGGATAAATAACCATAAGCTTATCGAACTAAGCGCACAGATATTTGTTCGAATGCTTTCGGAGATACGTCAAGTTTTTTGTTGATCTGTGGAGCATTCAAAAGATTTAACGAAACGGTGTGGGCAACGATCTTTCCATCTGCCCTTAAATCCTGGCCGAATGAGAAGATTTTGACTTATGACATTCACACGAAGACGGAAAACCTATGTCCTTACTGAGTTTGACTCCAGGATACTGGAGGAATTTCTAGACGGTGGTTTTTGGACCATTGATGATTTGCACAATAGTTTGTCACAGTACCCGCTGCTGGTGACCATGAGGGCTGTTCATATGCTGACCGCTCACGGCTATCTTCAACAGCAGCGGATCAAGGATAAGAGTTTTTACTTTTTGAAAAGCAAAGTGCACCGTATGGAGCAGGGTTTGCGAGAGGGTCGGACTGACAGTATGCAGCAGAAATCCGGTGTCGACTTTACCATGTAATGGGCACTTGAGCGTGAGTTTCAATTTCCGATGGATAAGATTCAATGTAAACAAGAAAGATCAACCACCTTGCCTGACCAAGAATAAGAACCATGACATGGATGCAAATAAAGTCAGTAGTCTTTCCACGCAGAGGCGATACATGGCTCAGTAAAAATTCATTCTTTTTTCGTTCTGATGCAGCATACCGCCTGCAACCTTAAATTGATAAAGGCCAATGATTAATCAACATTTGTCTGCTAAGCAGGCTCTTTTTAGTGCGCCCGTTATCGTGGCCTCGCTGGGATACTTTGTGGATATTTATGATTTACTGCTGTTTGGAATTGTTCGGTTGCCGAGCTTGCAAGCCATCGGGGTAAGTTCTGACGCGTTGTCAATGGTCGGCGCATCAGTGCTTAACTGGCAAATGTTGGGTATGCTCATGGGCGGAGTGTTGTGGGGAGTTCTTGGTGATAAGCAGGGTCGCCTTTCGGTCTTGTTCGGATCGATCATCACCTATTCGTTGGCTAATGTTGCATGTGGCGCTGTTGGAACGGTAGAGATGTATAAAGTGTTCCGTTTTATTGCAGGAGTAGGCTTAGCAGGGGAGCTTGGGGTCGGTATAACGTTAGTGGCTGAATCCGTACCGACGCGTTATCGGGCGTTGGGTACTTCACTGGTTTCAGCCGTTGGTTTGCTTGGTGCGGTTGTAGCTTTTTTTACGGTGAAGCTTTTCGATTGGCGCACTGCTTATTTTGTTGGTGGTGGAATGGGGCTTTCCCTGCTGGTGCTGCGAATCAATGTTGCAGAGTCATCGGTATTTTCAAACGCGAGAAAACAAAAGCATATCCAGAGAGGAAATTTTTTATCACTCTTTGTCAACTGGGACAAATTCAGACGGTATATGTGCTGTGTTGGCATAGGCCTGCCGACTTGGTTTGTCATTGGTATCCTGGCGACATTTGCCAACGAAGTGGGCGAAGCAAAAAATGTTTTTCCCGTGATTGATCCTGGTTTGGCGATCATGTGGTGTTATGTTGGGTTGTCCGTGGGTGACATGTTTAGTGGTTTTTTGAGTTATTGGCTCAAGTCCCGAAAACAAGCTATTGGCTATTTGTTGGGCTTTACAATCATCATTTCTATGGTGGGGTTACTGTGGAACTATGCAACGAGCTCGGTCTATTACATAGTCATATCGTTGGCAGGTTTTGGTATTGGGTATTGGGCGATGTTTGTCACGGTAGCGGCCGAACAGTTTGGTGCTAACCTTCGCGCCACCGTGGCTACGACAGTCCCCAATATGGTAAGGGGCTCTTTGGTATTGCTGGTGTTGGCATATCAATTTTTGAAATTGTACATCCCTGTTCATTTGGCTGCACTCACCGTTGGAATCATATGTTTTGTTCTTGCCTTTTCTGCACTGCTCGCAGTCTCTGAAACATATGACCGTGACATGGATTTTGTTGAATAGCACCCCTCACGTTGTGTTGCCCGGGCTAATATGCCATCACAAGAAGCTAATAAGCGATCACACAAATTGTTTTTGAGGCACAATCTTGCCTGCAGTTTAGCAATTCACGCAATCATCGTTCAGGGCGAGCGCAGCCGGTTTCTGTGGCTGTGGCAGCATGGAAAAGATGGTGGCACGTGTTGCACATGGAACTGACAACAGTATTAAATATAACCATATGATAAGGGAAGGAGGGACGATGTCCCGAACACTGAATCAAACTACCATTTTTTCTGATCTTGTTATTGTGGGAGGCGGGATGGCAGGTACCTGTTGTGCGATCTCAGCCGCGCGTGAGGGTCTAAAGGTCACGTTGGTTCAAGACCGTCCAGTGCTTGGCGGTAATGCGTCCAGCGAAGTACGGCTATGGGTTCTTGGCGCAACCTCCCATATGGGAAATAACAACCGCTGGGCTAGGGAAGGAGGGGTGATCGATGAAATATTGGTAGAGAATATGTATCGCAACCGCGAAGGCAATGCCGTGATATTCGACACTATTCTGCTGGACAAGGTGGTGGCCGAAGCAAACATTACGTTGCTCTTGAATACTTCGGTTTATCAAGTCGAAAAAAATGCTGAAGATAATATCGCCAGCCTCATAGCCTTTTGCAGTCAGAATTCTACAGAGTATAGGTTGCATGCTCCGCTGTTCTGCGATGCATCCGGTGACGGAATCATAGCATTCCTTTCAGGAGCTCCCTTTCATATGGGTGCGGAGAAAGAACAAGAATGGGATGAAAAATTTGCGCCCAGTAAAGAATATGGAGAACTACTCGGCCATTCATTATATTTCTATACCAAGGACACCGGCAAACCCGTTCGGTATGTTCCACCTTGTTACGCCATGCGCGACATTGCTAAAATTCCGCGTTACAGGCAGTTTAATACCCATGAGCATGGATGCAAATTGTGGTGGATAGAGTATGGTGGCAGACTGGATACCGTGCATGAGACGGAGAGTATAAAATGGCAGCTCTGGAAGGTCGTGTATGGCGTTTGGGATTACATTAAGAACTCCGGTAATTTTCCGGATGCTGAAAATTTAACCCTGGAATGGGTTGGAACCATACCGGGAAAGCGTGAGAGTCGGCGCTTTCTGGGCGACTATGTCCTGACGCAGCAAGACATTGTTCAACAGCACCAGCATGAAGATGCTGTCGCGTATGGAGGATGGTCAGTTGATCTTCACCCGGCTGATGGCGTGTTCAGCGATAAACCTGGATGTAATCAATGGCATTCGAAAGGAATCTATCAGATTCCATACCGTTGCTATTATTCCAACGCAATACAAAATCTTTTCCTGGCGGGTAGGATTATCAGTGTTAGCCACGTAGCCTTCGGATCTACCCGAGTGATGGGTACCAGCGCCTATGGCGGGCAAGCCGTCGCTATGGCGGCTTCGCTCTGCCATACGAATAAATTGAAGCCAAGAGCGGTGGGTGAACCTTTCTTCATGAAGAAGCTTCAGCGCAAGTTGATGGAGTCTGGGCATCATATTCCAGGCATTGTGTTGGACGACTCGCGTGACCTCGCACGCCAAGCGGTAATAAACGCCTCCAGCGAACTTCAGTTGACACACCTGCCGGTCGAATTGAACGAAGTTCTGGATACCTCGGTAGCGCAGATGATCCCCGTCGGCTCTGGCCCGATGCCGTCTTTTTTCATGGATGTAATTGCCGAATGTAGCACAGTACTCAAGGTCGAACTTCGCGTCTGTAGTAGGATGCATAGTTATTCACCCGATGTTACCTTGGGATCCCTTGAAATACCGCTGCAGAAAGGGGTGAATAATGTTCCGTTAAATTTCAATTTGATATCCAAAGTCCATCGGTACATTTATTTGACCTTCCTCAAAAATCCCAGCGTGATGCTTCCCTATACCGCGCAGCGCATGACTGGAATATTAACGGTCTATCATCATGTCAATCCGGCGGTGTCAAACTTTGGAACGCAAACGCCTCCAAAAGAACTGGGTTTCGATGCATTTGAATTCTGGACTCCAAAACGCCGCCCCAAGGGCCATAACCTGGCGTTAAAATTTAATACTCCCCTGGGTGGATTCGAAGCGCGGAATATATGCAACGGATTGGCTAGGCCCACTATACAACCAAATGCCTGGGCAGCAAGTTTAGCAGACAAATCGCCGTCTATTACCTTGGAGTGGGATGCTCCAAAAGAGATTCAGTTGATTGTTCTCAAATTCGACACCGACTTTGATCATCCCATGGAAACCGTTCTGATGGGGCATCCGGAAGATGTGATGCCTTTTTGCGTGCAGCATTACATTATTCGGGATGAAAACGGCAAAGTGATTTATGCTAAACGAGACAATTATCAAACCATCAACAAAATTAAACTCGCCTCCACAATAAAAACGAAGAAAATAACCATTGAGGTTTCTCATCCATCCCAGCACGTTCCTGCGGCAATTTTTGAGATCCTGTGTTACGGTCCATGTGAAAAGAATGTCGCCGAACATATTTGACAATTCACATATTATGATTCCATTGGATGTACTAGTTATGATCGTTTTTGCCATCCTTATCTTTGCGATAGGCGTGGCATTTACTCGGGTAGGCAGCAAAGACGGGCAAGCTTTTTTTGAAGCGGGTGGTGATACGCCATGGTGGATAAATGGCCTTTCGCTTTTTATCAGTTATTTCTCTGCAGGCACATTCGTAGTGTGGGGATCAATCGCCTACAAGCACGGCGTTGTGGCCAATGTGATACAACTCACCATGGCCATAAGTGGGATTATCGTGGCCATGTTTGTTGCGGGCAAGTGGAAACGAACTGGCACGAGGACGGCGTCTGAATTTATCGGGCTACGCTTTGACATAAAGACGCAACAATTTTATACGGTATTGGTTTTGTTTTTGAGTTTGGCCCATACAGCCTCCGTATTATATCCCGTAGGTAAAATGGTCCAACTGGCAACACCATTCTCCCTGAACACATGCATTGTCGTGATTGGATTGGTGGTAATCCTCTATACTGCTGCCGGAGGGTTATGGGCGGTGCTGGTGACCGATGTTGTGCAATTCATAATATTAATGGCTGCAGTGGTTATTGTTATCCCGGCATCGCTGGCAGACGTTGGTGGTATGCAACAATTCATCAACAAGGCGCCGGCCCATTTTTTTGAACCCTTCAACGAGGACTATACTGCGCTGTTCATGCTTGCCTTTGTAGGATACCAGACTTATTACATTGGTGGCAACTGGGCATATGTGCAGCGGTATACGAGCGTGTCCACAGAGCGGAATGCAAAAAAGGTGGCCTATCTTTTTGCGGCACTTTATCTGATTAGTCCATTGGTCTGGATGCTTCCGCCCATGATTTACAGAGTCATTAATCCATCCCTTGAAGGGCTTGAACCGGAAGGTGCCTATATGATGCTCTGTCAGCGTGTACTTCCAGCAGGCTTGATCGGATTGGTATTGTCGGGAATGGTTTCGGCAACCTCTAGCAAGGCCAATACCACGATCAATCTTGCTGCCACCGTGTTTGCCAAGGACGTGTACAAAAATTTGATTAGACCGCTTTCGAGTGATCGCGAGCAGATTTTTGTTGCCCGGCTGTTCACCGTTGTATTTGGGATTGCGACCATAGGGGTAGCATTGCTCATCCCAAGACTTGGCGGCATCGTTGAACTCGTATTGTCGATCGCCTCCATTGCCGGTGGGGCACTGTTCGCGCCGATTATATGGTCGTTGTATTCTAAGAGGATTACGGCATTTTCTGTCGTCTTTACCACGTTGTTGACCCTGTCGGTCTGTCTGTATTTTAAGCTACTGCATCCAGTTTTCTTCCAGGTGAAATTGTCAAGGATGCTTGAAACATCAATAGGTGTTTTTCTGCCGCTGCTTTCTTTGTTTGCATTCGAGTCGTACTACAGATCAATCAATCGGCTTTCATCGTCGGCTTTGCAGTTTGAATCCGAGCCACCCGTGGTCAAAGCCATCACGGTGGGAGTTAAGCAGCAGAATGCGTTCGGTGTGAAAGTAATTATTATCGCCGCTATCGTCGTTGGGGCAGGAATATTTGTGCTTGGTCTTTTGGCGAAGAACGATTTAGTCGTGATGGTCGTAGGGGCCGTGATACTGATTCTTGCACTCCTGGCCGGAGCAAGAATTTCGATGACCAGTGGACGATCAACCGTTGCTTTGCCAGATGCGACCAAAAATAGAAAAGGTAATTAAGACGATACGTAGCGCTACGGTAGTTTCGGTTTGTCACTATAAGGAATCAGAGACAGCCATTAACGATATCACGCAGCGCTATAGGGAAGGGCAGCGCGTTTTTGAAATTTCACGGCGAAGTATGAATGCACGCCGTATTTTTGCGGAGCTTGTGCAATGTCGCCCACAGCGATTTCCGGACGCCGTGCTTGGCGTTGGTATCATTCTGGAAGCTAAGTCAGCTCGCTTTTTCCTGAGGGCTGGGGCGGATTTCCTAGTGTCGCCGATAACCCAGCTGGACATAAAAAAGCAATGTGACCAGGCAAGAATTTTGTGGATACCGCACTGTTTTATAGCGAAGGACATGGTCTATGCCAGCAAACTTCGTTGTCCAGTGATTAAGATTTTTCCCGACGACGTGAGCGGGCCTAATACAGTCTGTAATCAGTTTTCGGTAGCGCCTCAAGTTCGGATTTTACCAAACATGCCAAAGGGAGGTTCTCCGACTCTCCGATCCTTCGAACATATCGTACTTTCACCGGCTTATGCGATCTGAAATTATAGCCGAATTTAATCGGATTGATTTTCGTTAGTGAAAAAAGTTTTAATGGTGGGAGAGGCTTGCCGCTTTGGCGCGATGGACAAAAAAACAACCCGGTACTACGCGGGTTGTTTTATTTTGATTTGGGCTTCGAATTTGTTTTACCAGGGATCGTTTTGCGTCATCTTGATATTGGTATTGATCTCATTTTGCGGAATGGGGAAGTACTGGAATTTATCCTCATAAAATTCGCGGCCCACTTTGTCGCTGTTGCTCATTTCTTGTTGGATTAACCCCCAACGTTTGAGATCGTAGAAACGAAGTCCTTCACGATAGAATTCGATCATGCGTTGGTGACGGATCTCATCCATCATATCATCGGCAGAAAGACCGGCGGCCAGCGGAGCCAGGTGTGCACGTTCGCGAATGCGGTTCACAAGGGGATAAGCTTCGGCGGTTCGGCTCTGCAGGGTGAGGGCTTCAGCATACATCAATAAAATGTCGGCGTAGCGAAGTACTTTTTCATTGATCTCGGAGATCCAGATGCCTTCGTTGTTGTTGCGCCAGTTTTGATATTTGCGTATTCTGGCCTTGGAGTTGAACGGGTTTGAGAACGATGCGTAGGGAAGGTTGTAATACAGTGCGCCGGGATAATTCCACACCAGCGAGGCGTACATCCTCGGATCAAAATCGTTGTCGATCGTTTTTTCTTTTTCAAACTCGTTGAAGATTTTGTCTGAAGGGAACATTTCGAACCAGCCGGCCACTTCTGTAGGGGCAAACTCTTGTGCGGTGGTGACGCCTTGTGACTCGCCGGCGTTTTCACCATTCCAAGGAGCCGTACCACCAACGTTTTGCATCTGGATTTCAAACAGCGATTCTTTGTTGTTGTCCGAGCCAGCCAGGAAGTTTTCTTCATAGTTGGTGAGCAAGTCGTAGGTAAACGGCGCTTGCGGATGGCCATCGGGTTGTGCCAACAGCTTGAATGTGTTTTCGGCTTCAGACCATTTCTTGGTGTACACGTAGGCTTTGCCGAGGTACCCCAGGGCCGAACCTTTTGTTGCACGGCCAACGGCGCTGGCGTCGTTGGAAACCGGCAAGCCTTGGCTGGCCTCTTTCAGGTCGCTGATAATTTGCGCCCAGACGTCGGCTTCCGGGGATTTGGCAATAGCTGCCTCGGCGCTGCTTTTGGGAACCGCCGTAACGATGGGTACCGATCCAAAATTGATGACGAGAATAAAGTGATTGGCGGCACGCAGGAATTTTGCTTCTGCCGTCAATCGTGTTTTCAAGGCATCGCTTAATTCGCTTGCCGGGAGATTTTCGATCACCTGATTGGCGCGGAAGATGGCGTTGTACGCTCCGGTAAAAATTCCCGCGGGCACACCAGTCGTGGCATTGTTGGTGAAGGTCGACAATTGGTAAAGGTCCTTCACGTCGTTGCGAATAAACATATCATCGCCACGGCCGTTGGATAACTCAACACCGCGCACTCCCCAATAGCCGTTGTCCACTTGCTTGAACATTTTATAGGAGGCGGCCAAGCCGGCTTCAAAGTCGGCCTGTGTTTTCCAGAAGCTTGCCGTGGTAAGACTATTTGGATTTACCTGGTTCAGTTCATCCGTACACGCTGCCACTGCAAAGAGTGACAGCAAAACAATTGTATGTCGTTTCATCGTGTTCATGTTTTAAATTAAAAGGAGAGTTGAACGCCAAATAAAGAAGTCCGGGGCAGCGGGTAGGCCACGTGACCAAAGTCCACACCGCGATCCAGCACCGAGTACGGCAATCCGGTATCCTGACGTCCAATGTCGGGGTTAAACCCTTTATAGCCCGTGACGGTAAACAGGTTGTCAAAGCTCACATACAAACGGCACGAAGTAATGCTGGCACGGTTCACCAAATCCTTGGGCAACGTATACCCGATCTGTAACGTCTTGAAACGCAGGTAGGATCCATTTTCCAGGAAGCGTGTCGAGGTTTGCGAATTGTAGTTCGGGTCGTTGATCACGGCACGCGGCATGTCGGTGTTGGTGTTGGAGGGTGTCCAAGCATTCAAGGTCGATGCTGCATAGTTTTCTTCCAGGCTCATGCTTTCCAGATCCTGACGGAAACCGTTGTAGATCTTGTTGCCTTGTGTTCCCTGGAAGAAGATGGTGATATCAAAATTCTTCCAGGATGCATTGCCGCCAAAGCCGTAGGAGAATTTAGGCGTTGGACTGCCCACATATTGGCGGTCGTTTTGATCGATCACGCCGTCGCCGTTGGCATCTTCAAATTGGATGTCGCCGGGTTTTGCATTGGGTTGAATGAGCTGGCCATTTTTCGAGTAAGCATTGATCTGTTCCTGTGTTTGGAAGATGCCCATGTCCTTGATTAGATAGAACGAACCTACAGGCAGACCGGCTTGGGTTACGGTAGCGGATGCACCGTGGTGGGTAGGCTGGCCACCAAATATCTGTTGGCTTCCGGTTCCCAGTGCGGTTACTTCGTTGTTGATGGCGGTGAATGTACCGGTGAGTTGATATTTGAAGTCGTTCACCTGGTTGTTATAATTCAACGCCAGCTCCAGGCCTTTGTTGGTAATGCTACCTGCGTTAACATACGGGTTGCTGCCACTGGCGCCCGAAGACAGAGGAAGGGGCACCTGCAACAGGATGTCGGTGTTCTTACGGATGAAATAATCAGCCGTCAGGTTCAGCTTGTTACTAAATAAGCCCCAGTCCATTCCGATGTCAAACGTCTTGGAGCTTTCCCACTTGATGTTTGGCGTGGCAAAGGCGGTTTGCGAAGAACCGTTCCACAGGTGTTGATCTTGTCCGGTTACGTAGTTGAGGTTGGAATTAATGGTGGGCACATACAGGTAGTCGGGAATTTCTTGGTTACCCAGCACACCATAGCTTGCCCTTACTTTCAGGTTTGTTACCACGGGTTCCAGGGCTGTAAAGAAATCTTCGTTGGAGGCGTTCCACGCCAGGGCGACGGAAGGGAATGCACCGTATTTATAGCCGTTGCCAAAACGCGAGGAACCATCACGACGGAATGTACCCGTCAGTACATAGCGGTTGTCATAGGAATACACGAGACGTCCCAGGTAAGAAAGCAAAGCATATTCCTTTGCGTTGCTATTTACTTGTGCATTGGCCGTACCGGCGTCCAGCACGAAAATGCCATCGGGCATGCCGGTCTTATAACCGATGAGGGTACGGAACTGGGTGTTCTGATAGGTAAAACCGCCAAGTGCCTGGAGGCTGTGCTTACCAAACGTCTTGGAATAATTCAGTGTGTGTTCCTGGAGGAAGTAGTTGTTCTGGCTTCTTGTTTCAGTGAGCTTGGAGATCGCGTTCACAAACAAAGCACCCACTTGGTAGGGGGAGATGTAATTGAAGTTGTTTACCGATGTGTTGGTGTATCCCAGGTTGTACTTATACTTGAGGCCTTCGGCCAACGTAAGTTCAGCGAACAAATTCAGGATGGCCGTGTTGGTGTTGTTCTTCATTTTTTGAAGGTTCAACGATGCTACCGGGTTGGCCACATCCACTACCGGTCCGTAAGCGCCGCTATAGCCGCCGACTGCTGTGGGATCGTAAACGTTGAACACGGGGATCATCTTGGTGGCGGCTTCCACCGGATTACCACCTTGTCCACCCAAGCCAGGGGGTTGGGGTCTTGCATTTTCGCGGCTCAGGATAAAGCTTTGACCGAGCTTCAAAATCCCTTTGGTGAACTCAGATTTCATGCGCAGGTTGATGCGTTCGTAGTTGGTGTTTTTTACAATACCGTCCTGGTTCAGGTATCCGCCCGACACATTGAATTTATAGTTCTGTCCACCGCCGCCTGCCGACAGTACATAGTTCTGCACCGGTGCGGTGTGATAAATTTGTTTTTGCCAATCTGTGCCCGATGTAGTAGGCGCAGGGTTGTTGGCAGCATCCAGGCGGGCAAGACCCGCGTTGTCGTGTGCAGCATTGCTTACAGTCGCCCAATCCGTGGCATTCAGCACATCCAATTTCTTGGTTACGTTCTGTACGCCTACGTAGGAGTTAAAATCAAATTTTATCTCGCCTTCCGAACCGGACTTGGTGGTGATCAGCACCACGCCATTGGAAGCCCGCGAACCATAGATTGCGGCAGCGGATGCATCTTTTAAAATGTCCATCGAGGCCACATCGGAAGGGTTCAGGTTGTTGATGTTGTCGACCTGCACGCCGTCTACGATGTAGAGCGGGTTGTTGCTATTCAACGAACCCGTACCACGGATCAAGATCTTTACACCCGAGCCAGGCTCGCCACCGGCGGATTCTACCTGCACGCCGGCCGCACGGCCTTGCAACGATTTTTGAATGGAGTTGGATCCTTGAGTTTTTAAATCATCGCCTTTGATGGAGGAGATCGCTCCGGTAACATCCTGTTTGCGCTGTGTACCGTAACCTACCACCACCACTTCACTCAGCGATTGCAGTTCGGGCACCATCACTACGTTTATCGTCGTTTGCGAACCCACTACGATTTCCTGGGAAGCATAACCGATAAAGGAAATAATCAATACCGATTCCTCGTTGGGAACAGCAAGGGAAAATTTGCCCGTCGCATCGCAGGTGACGCCATTGCTTGAGCCTTTCACCACCACGTTTGAGCCGGGTAGGGGCTGACCATCGCTGTCGGTAACCTGGCCGGTGACCGTAACCACCGCGCTGGCACGGATGGCGGTCTCGTAGGAGGAAGCTTCCTCTTCCGGCACGGAAGCGGGTTTCAGAATGATTTGGTTGCCGTCTACTTCATAGGAAATGCTGGGACCTAGTATTTCAGTCAGGGCATCACTGATTTTTACATCGGAAATCTCCAGTGATACCGGGCTAAAGGATCGGATGAGCTGGGACTGATACGTGAACTTTACTTTTGCTTCTTGCTCGATGACCTGCAGAATGGCTTTGATACTTTTCTTTTCAACATGAACGGAAATTTTACGATCCAAGATTTCCTGACCTTTGGATTCGAATCCGTATGCCCATACGCTGAAAACACCTGCCATTACTGCTTGTATCAACGATATTCTCATAAGAGCAATAATTTTTTTAGGAATAGGTTTATTCATACCTTGTAATAGGTTTTTGTGTGTAACAATTCAAAAACGAATGCCTGGTTTATCCCTTGGAAAAACCGGGTGAGGGCCGGTAATGCTGGAACATTATCGGCCTGTTTTTTTTCTGGTGGATAGCAATTATTTCATGCGTGATCGGTTAAGTGTAGGATGTGCAAATATCATCATCGTCTTTAGTGTTTTTAGTGACTACATCCACGGCTTTTTAGAATGATGCGTGTGCCGTGGATTTCATAGGTCCCCTCGATGGCTTTGCAGATAATCCGTAGGCGTTCATAGAGACCTTCTTCCGAAAAGACTGTAGTAAGCTCGCAGAATTGCAATGCGCTTGCATCGTAGTCAATGTCAACCGCGTACATTTTTTCCAGCGACTTCAAAATGTCTGTTACCGGCTTCTCATCAAAGGTCATCACCTTTTCCTTTTCGATGGCCAGCACCGGTTGAGGGTTGTCCACCAGCGTAGTGGTGACTTTTTCTTTGCTCAAATCGAAAACGGCTTTTTGATTGGGCACCAGGATGGCCTCTTCCTTCATGGTTTTGGTTAACCCAAAATGTTTCTCCACCTGCCGGGACACCGAAACGCGGCCCGTTTTTACCGAAACCGTAATAGACGAATCGAGCTTATCTGCATACACCGAAAAACTGGTGCCCAAAACTTTGGTGATCACATTTTTTGTATAGACCAAAAATGGTCGTTGCTTATCGTGGGCCACTTCAAAAAAGGCAACACCCGTAAGTTGCAATTCGCGTTTTTCTTTGCTGAAATGTTTTGCCATGCGCAACGTACTGCCCGGTTGTAGCGTAATCACGCTTCCGTCTTCCAGCGTTACCGCTTTGGCCACGGGGTGGTCATTGACAATAATCATTTCAGCACCCTCCACCGCGGCGAAGTCGCCTTCATTTGCGGCAAAGTTGTCAGTGGCCAGATACACGCCCATCCCAATGCATATAAACAGGGCGGCGGCCACACTGGCAATTTTCCAATACAATCGCGAAGGTGTGGGCACCACCGGCTCATGTATGCGTAAGGACAGCTTCTGCCACAGCACATTTTCCAATTGTTGGTGCTGCGCTTGGTCTATGGAAAAATTTGTCTCCTCGCCGATGGTATCATACCACCGCTGTACCAAAGCCTCCTCTTCGGCTGTACATAGTCCTTTTTGATACTTCATCAAAATCTTCTCAAATTCCTTTCTGCTCATGGGGGCTTGTCGCATACCCATTAAGACGAACAACTCAGGAGAATCCCTAAAACGTTTTCGGAAAAACTTGATCTTTCATCCTGCCTCGGCAAAAAAACTTTGACAAGGGGCATCTCTAACAAAAACGGCCTTACAAAAGAATAAAGGCATAGGCTAAATGGCGTTCACGCGAAACGCAAGCCGGCATGATCTTAAGAGACAAAAAGACAGGAGGGGGACAATTAATAAAACAAGAGCAGGGCCAGGAGCACAAAGTCTTTCAGGTAGACTTTCAGTATTTTCAACGATTTGGTAAGATGATATTCCACGGCCTTTTCGGAAAGTCTTACCACTTTTGCCACCTCTGCAATGGACCGGCCCTCGAATCGACTAAGGGCAAAGACCGCTTTGGTTTTCTCCGGTAGGCGAGACAGACCGGTCTCCAAGGCTTCCGCCAGATTATTATAGGATACCATTTCCTGCGTGGCGTCGGCCTGTCGGGGGATGAATTGCTTGTAGTAGCGCCAGTATTTATCCTTCACCAGTGTAGCACGAATATGATCGATGCATTTGTTGCGCAGGGCAGTGCGAAGGTAGTGAAGCAGGTTGGAGATCAGCAGCGTGCTACGTTTTTCCCATAGCGTAAGAAACAGCTCTTGCACAATTTCTTCAGCAAGTTCGTGTGATTGTACTTTGCAATAGGCCTGGTGATATAACGTTTTCCAGTACTGCTTAAAGATGATACTATACGCTTGTTCATCGCCTTGCCGCAATGCCTCGATAAGGTCCTGCTCTTTCCATTCATTATCTACCTGCATTGCGCTCTTGACGTTAGTAAGTGCCCAGCCCGAATCCTAAAAATTTCGGCCAAGTGTATGCATAAGGTTCAACAAATGCAATCGTTTGTTTGTTTTTTGGCAACGATTGAAGCCTTTGAAAGGCTGTTTGATCAACATGGCTTCTGTATTAAGATATTCATTTTCAATACCTTAATATCAGATGACCAACCCTCCAGCAGAACAATCGAACGCTACACCAACGGGCCTGTGCAAGGGAGGCAAATCTTTAAGATGAACGCCTGCGGAATGCCGATGAATTGCTTCAACAGCAAACGCCCCACGCCAACGCGTGGGCTGTTTGAATAAACGCTTTATGTGGGTAGACTTAAAAATAAACATGTTCCACCTTGTCAAACATGTCACTATGGTGTACATGATGTTCAATGAAATATTTCAATCGCGCACCGACAATAATTCTTACCCTTCCTTTGAGTTCCATTGTCATCCCTGCGTCTAATTTTTCCTTGGCCTGTATGACGCCCCTCCCCCGCAGCGTGGGTTTGCCATCATCAAAAAGATCTGGTGAGTATCTTCATGTTTTCTTATCACTACAATTCATTATTTCCATCGCCGCTTTCGTTTTTCTATTCCACTGGGGGAATTCTGGGAGGGAAGTTCGATAAGCATGAGAAGCGCGTGCCGGTAGGTTGAGCTATCGAACGCTCCACCCGCTATCCTCAACAAGCCGTTTGAATTCCTTTAACCCCGCCTTGTAGAATTCACATTCTTATCAATGGAAACAGTGAGAATTGCATTCAATGCCGAACGCTCTCACAATGAAATAAGCATCGCTTTGACCCAAAAATGTTGGTCAATTGTTGTTACAACGTTTGAACATAAAGTGTATGATTTACATCTAAAATGGGATCTCCAAAGGATAGCATTTGTCAGCTAGACGACATTTTAAATTGTTAATAGCCAGTCTGTTAAATTATTTTTTTGGACAATTTTGAAAGTATAAAATCTGCCAATATTTTTGTTACAACGTTTGAACAAAATAGCATTTTGTGAAGAAAAAATCGACCATAGTTGACATCGCGGCAAGGGTGGGTATTACCCCGTCGGCTGTATCAAAAGCACTTCACGGAAATACCCGGATTAGTGACGATACGCGAAATGCTGTTCTGAAGGCGGCACAGGAGCTTGGCTATCAACAGAACAGTATGGCGAGCGCCCTTAGAACGGGGCGGACCGGTTTGATTGGAATACTGGTGCCAGGCATTCACTATAGTTTCTTTTCCTCGGCCATCAAAGGAGCCGAAGAGGTGTTGAGTGATGCTGGATACAGTGTGATGATTTCTCAGTCGAAGGATTCACAGGAGCAGGAGAAAAAGCAGTTGGACGGTTTTGTAAGAGCCAACGTTGAGGGAGTAATTGCTTCGCTGGGGATGGAAACTAAACAAGTAGGTTTCTACCAAGAATTTTCCAAAGACAGGCCTCTCGTACTTTTTGACAGAGTGTTTGAGGATGAGTCCATCAGCAATATTGTGATTGATGACTTTCAGGCTGCCGTGAAGGTTGTTGACCACCTGGCGGAGATGGGCTACCGTCGCATTGCTCATCTGGGAGGCTATTCACATATCCTGGCGTTTAACAAGCGGATGGAAGGTTATAAATATGGCCTTGTCAAACATGGCCTTCCTGTGTTGGATCATTTTATTTTTGAGTCTTCCCCTGATAAAGATTTTGCAATGGCGGTGATGGAAAGTCTTTTTAATCTTCCGGATCCCCCGGATGCCGTGGTTGCGGCCAGTGACTATTTAGCGTTGGGAGTTTTGAACTTTGCTAAAAGCCGACAGATTGACGTACCTGGGCAGCTTGGAATTGTGGGGTTTAGCAACGAAGAATTGACCAAACATATCACGCCGTCGTTGACCACGGTGGATCAGTTCAGCGAGGCCATGGGGCAGGCGGCCGCCGAACTACTTCTTGATCAAATATCCTGCATCCATAAAGGACAGGAAGCCGTTTCTCAGCGGCGTGTCTTTATTCCCAAGTTAATTGTGCGGGATTCGACACGAAGGGAACTTCACTTAGCGAATGATGAATGATCGCATGAAGACCTCGCCCACATGGACTCATGCCAAAGCAAAATAAAAAAAAGTGTTTTGATATCTAAAAATAGTCATGAATAAGTACGTATTGAAGGACACTGCCGGTCCACAGAGTTCATTTATGATTAAGCGGCAACATGTTCCCTATTTTTACCATGAGATGCACTACCATCCGCAGCTTGAGTTAAGTTTGGTCGTGCGTGGAAAGGGGATGCGCTATGTTTCCAATAAAATTGAACCTTTTCAAGACGGAGATTTAGTACTGCTCGGCGCAAATGTTCCTCATTTATGGAAATCAGATCAGCAATATTTTGATAAACCTCAGTCGGATGCATGCGAGTCTATTACGGCCTATTTCTCCTATAATTTCTTAGGTGATGATTTCTTTAACAAGCCGGAGCTCAGACAAATTCGTGAGTTGTTGCTCAAAGCATCAGCGGGTGTAAAAATCACGGGCAAGTTGCACAACGAGGTATCGTGGGCGATGGAACGTATGGAGCAGGAGAGCCAAACCAAAAGGTTATTTATACTGCTTGATGTTTTGCAAAAAATTAGTGAGTCTCAGGACATGAGACCACTTACAGAATCTGCCATTACGGCAACCGCATTTTCAAGTAGCAACGATCGTCTCGAACAAGTGCATCAGTATATCTTTGAAAACTTTCGTAATCCCATTACCCTGGATGAAGTTGCGCACGCTGCAAGCATGAGCCCCACCGCATTTTGCAGATATTTCCGCCAGCGCACCACCAAGACGTTCTCGCATTTTTTATCGGAAGTCCGGATCGGGTACGCCTGTCAATTACTTCAAGAGAAACGTAATAAAATAGCGCAGGTCTGTTATGAATCAGGATTTGCCAATCTATCCACTTTTAATAAACAATTTAAAGCTGCCATGCATATGACGCCCATCCAGTATGTGCGCTCAAATGTGTGAGTTGTCGAAAGCTTCTCAATACCTAACCACTAACCTTCAAACGAATGATTTATTTGCCTATTGTAAGAGGGAGTTTCCTCTTGCCTGAACGTTTCATGTGTATTGTGATCCTTGCTGTGCTAATTTCAGGGGTGGCAAGTGCCCAACGGAAAGTGGCCCACAGCAGCACGCCCCTTCAACGGTTGTGGTATACTAAGCCAGCAGATCGATGGCTGGATGCGCTACCCCTTGGAAACGGTTCTCTAGGAGCAATGATTTTTGGTGGTGTTGATGGTGAACGAATACAATTCAACGAGTCCTCTTTGTGTACCGGGAGTTTAGATAAAATTGGTAGTTTTCAGCCATTTGGAAATATTTTCCTGGCGTGGAAGTACAATACCGATGCGTCTGCCACGGCTTATCGGCGGTCGCTTGTCTTGAACAATGCAATCCACGAGACGTCATTTAAAAAGGGTGCTATTGCGTTCAAGCGCGTCTATTTTACAAGTCATCCAGATCAAGCCCTGGTGGGTTTGATTACCGCGAGTAAACCCAAGTCAATTAATGTCGAAATAAAGCTAAAGGATGTTCGAGGAGAAAAATTAACAGAAGGAACATCTTCGTTATTCTTTCAGGGAAAGTTGGAAAACGGTATTTCGTATGCTGCTTGTTTGATCGTAAAGGCGAAAGGGGGAGTGGTGACACCAACAGATTCCTCGATCATTATTCGAGACGCTGACGCCCTGAACTTTTACCTTACCGCGGCTACCAGTTTTAAGCTCCGCGCTGGGGCGGAATTTGCCGCTGGAGAAAATCCGGAAAAGTTAGTTCGTGCAAGGGCGAAGCGCGTTAGCGAAAAGGATATCGATAAGGTGCTCACCGATCATAAGGAGGACTTCAGTGGGTTATTTGATCGCGTGACGTTGAAGCTTGGTGATGGACCTGACAAACCCACGCTACAAAGATTACAGGATTATACGCAAGGCGCCAGTGATCACGACCTGGAAGCATTGCTATTCCAATACGGACGTTACCTATTAATAAGCTCATCACGTGCTGGTGGAACACCAGCAAATTTACAAGGCCTTTGGAACAATGATGTGAAGCCGGAATGGTATTCGCAGTATACTACCAATATTAATATTCAGATGAATTATTGGTCAGCGGAGCCGACCAATCTTTCGGAGTGTCATGAACCATTATTCGACTGGGTTGAAAATCTAGCCGCGATAAACAGATCTACCAGCGACAACGTGTTGAAGACCAGCGTGGGCTGGGTAACGTACAGTACTGACAACTTGATGGGCGGTGGCAGTACCTGGCGCATACACCGTCCGGGGAGTGCATGGTTGTCACAACATTTTTGGGAACGGTATGCCTTCACCGGTGACTCATTGTTTCTGGCCAGACGTGCATACCCCTTGTTAAAGGAACTTGTCAGTTACTGGGATGGTCATTTGGTTGAAACGTCAGCGGGCAAACTCATATCTCCCGACGGCTGGTCACCGGAACACGGTCCCCATAAAGACGAGCTTGATAAACGTCCTTATCCGGGAGCATCCTATGACCAGCAGATTGTCTATGATCTGTTTACAAACTATATCGATGCAGCTAAGAAATTAAAAATTGACGACGGTTTCTGTTCAAACGCAGAGCGCCTGCGCTCGAAACTTTTAGGTCCACGTGTCGGCAAATGGGGACAGTTGCAGGAGTGGGCTGAAGATCTCGATGACTCGACCGATCATCACCGCCACAACTCGCACCTGTTTGCGGTCTATCCCGGTCGGCAAATCACGCTTCAGCAAACGCCGCAATGGGCACGGGCCGCCTCGCGTTCACTCCTGTCAAGAGGCATGGAAAGTACAGGCTGGAGCGTTGCCTGGCGTCTTAATCTTTGGGCGCGTCTGGCTGACGGTGAACATGCTTATGCGCAAATGCGGCGGCTGATTCAGTACGCGGAATCACCGGGTCAAGCTGAGAAATGCGGACTATACGCGAATCTTTTCAATGCTTATCCTTTTCAGCTAGACGGTAATTTCGGCTATACTTCTGCCGTGGCAGAAATGCTTTTGCAGAGCCACGAAAATGTTATTCATCTCTTGCCAGCACTTCCAAAAGCATGGGCTGACGGTGAAGTTAAGGGATTAAAAGCGCGTGGTAATGTTGAGGTGGCGATGCGATGGAAAAGCAACCATTTGGTAAATGCTACGCTAAAAGCTGTACGAAGCGGGACCTATACCTTTCGGTATGGTGATAAAGTTGCATCGGTCTACTTGGTTGCTAACAGACCTCACGTTATTGACTTAAAAACCAAAACACATACACAATGAAGATGATTAGATTTTTAGTGGCCTGTATTTTGACGCTGATTGTCATTGTCGCCTCGGCTCAAAAAATAAAAACGGACCGCGATGGCAGCCTTACGTCCATGAATGATGTCGACCTGTTTTCGATGATCCAACCCATTCCGGCAACAAATGTTTTTGCGGATTCCGCGTACAACATTTGGTGTGGCTCGGTACTAAAAGGCTACAATGGTAAGTACTACATGTTCTACAGTCGATGGCCGCGATCCCTTGGTCACTATGCCTGGATCAGCCATTCGGAAATAGCTTTGGCCAAGGCTGATAACCCTGGGGGACCTTATCGGCACGTGAAGGTCATCTTCAATTCTCGCGGAAGTAAATATTGGGACGGTGCAGCCACCCACAACCCTACCGCCATTCTGCACAATGGCAAATACTATTTATATTATGTAGCGACTACCGGAGATGGGTTGCTGAAGCAGCCGACCACCATGAAGGATTCACATTGGTGGCACTATCGGAATACCCAACGGATCGGTGTGGCCGTCTGTGATGATCCTGAGAAAGAGTGGCAGCGTTTTGATGAACCGGTGCTCAACGTGAGCCGGGATTCAACGGCCTTTGATGCGTTGATGGTTTCCAACCCGGCCGTGACAGTCGACGATGATGGTAAAGTAATTTTGATCTATAAACAGGTTGGTCGAAATGGAACCTTGCACGGTGGGAATGTTAGGTTTGGCGTCGCGTTTGCAAAACAGATGCTTGGCCCTTTTGAGAAACATCCTAATCCCATATTCGAAGCCAGCGGCATCGACCGTAAAGACACGTGGATGGTTGCAGAAGATCCATACCTGTGGACTTATAAAAAGAAACACTATGCGATCGTTCGGGATGTGGCTGGTCATTTCACGCACGGAGAGGCAACCTGGGCAATGCTTACCTCTCTCGACGGCGTTACCTGGCAACCTGCCAAGCATCCTAAAGCCGCGCCATTTCACTTGAAGTTTAGCGATGGTTCACTCAGCGAGGAAGCGCCAGAGAGGCCATGTTTGTTGCGAGAGAAAGGCGTACCTATAGTATTGTTCGGCGCATTGGGGATTAAAAAGCGTGAGCATTCGTACAATGTGGCTATGCCGTTGAAGGCAAACTAGGCACAGAGATTTTCCACTCTGGCCAGACAAAGCATTACCTACGGGTAATGCTTTTTTTTTATCCATCACGACCTCATCAAAGTAACTTGCTAATTCCTTACCACTGACTGCTAAAATTCCTTCACAATAGCTTTCTCAGAAATCGGAATTTCAATCGATTGAAGGTGCACGTTTGAGTTATGATGAATCACCGCACCGTCATTTCCGAAAAACAGCTCTTGTGATTGGGTATTTATTTTCTTCTGATTAGAAATTGTTGAATGCTGAATTGCAAACGTTCATGGAAAAGTCTCGATCTCATCCTGGGCAATACATTCGGGTGTTCGGTGGCTGATCATGAACAACCGAAAGATGCAACGGTCGCGGAAGGCAGTTACGTTGTTTCGCGAAGAATGATTTTAATAACAACAAAAAAACAGTATGAAGGAGAAAGGGAAAATTTAAATAAAAATGAAGGGCCGACAGAAAGTCTGACGGCCCTTGCCCCGGAGAATTAATCTTGGCGGACTGATCTCAGGGTAATTGTTCAAATCGAAATTCAAACAAATCTTGTAAATATATGAATTTTTATACTTGGTGGGTTCCAGGCTGTATAGGTACGGTTGTTAACCGACTATTTGCCAACTTAATTGATCGACGAGCAGGGTGTTTTTTTGCCTTACTCATTAGTGCATTTCTGTGGCCGATGTGTCTCCAAGCACAGAGTACTAAGGTTGTCAGCGGGGTGGTCTATTCCGGAGATACGGATGAACGATTTCCCGGCGTAAATATCCTTGTTGAAAACACGACACAGGGAACATCGACAAATGAAAATGGTGAGTTTACCATAGATGTACCTAACGAAAACTCAGTACTGGTTTTTTCATTTATAGGCTATTTATCACAAAAAATAAAAGTCGGATCTCAAAGCAAACTTGAAATTCGATTAACGCCAGATGAAGAAGTACTGGATGAGGTAGTTGTCATTGGATATGGTGAAGCAAAGAAATCTGATTTGGTGGGCTCAGTGGGACACGTAAAAACCACGAAATTTCAGGAAAGTGGCTATGGTAATTTTCAGCAGGCTTTCGCCGGGCGTGTGGCAGGCGTTGTTGTCAATGAAACCTCCGGGCAACCGGGGTCGGCCCTGTCCGTTGAGATTCGGGGTGCTAGTTCACTCAACTTCTCGACACAGCCACTCTATGTAATTGACGGTATTCCACTCGAATCGCCCAATGTGGGTGCCTTGAATTCCAACGCCAACTTATCGGGGGGAGCTGTTGCAAGCCCATTGGCGTCGATCAACCCGAATGATATTGCCAGTATTGAAATTCTTAAAGATGCTTCGGCGACGGCTATTTATGGGTCGCGAGGAGCGAATGGTGTCGTGCTTATTACGACCAAAAGCGGTCAGAAAGGGAAGACCAAAATCGAATTTAATTATTCCACGAGCGTGGCCACGCCCCTTAAACAAGTTGACGTACTGGGCGCTGCGGATTTTGCGCAAATGGCCAATGAGGCCTACAGATACCGTAACCCAGCAAGTGATTTTATTCCATATCTGGAAAGTGACATCCCTAATTTAGTTGAGTTTAATCCTCAAAAAGCAGTGACGGTGAAGGCCGTAACACAGGACGCAAACATTTCAATTTCAGGGGGCGAAAACCGATCAAGATATTATATCTCGGGGCAATTTTTTAACCAGCAGGGGCTAATAAAATCTACGGGATTTAAACGGTATAATTTTAAGGTTAATTATGAAAATGAAATAACATCAAAATTAATACTGAACACGAGTATCAACCTGACCGCCAGTAAATCAAACGGAAACCTGACAAGTGATATCATTCAAACGACGCAGCGATGGGCTCCGATATTGCCATTTTATACGCCCGATGGCACCCTAAATCCTATCACGGTTCCTTATTATTATGGTACAGAGGCTTATGATGATCCGACGTACGGCCGTATTTATTACAACGCAAGATTTCCGATTACTGAGGTAATATCTCGGATTAGCCCAAATAGTTATGCCACAAATCCCGCCAATTATATTGATGGAAACATAAAAGGCGGTGGAACGGTAAATATCAATACAAATACGCAGATCCTTGGAAATGCTACATTAACCTACAAGATTTCAAAGGATCTTAAACTCGCGGGTGTACTGGGTGTAACCTCGTATAGCGGGACACTGGAAAACTACCTGCCGTCGACCATTCTACCTGTATTTACAACGCAGCGCGGCGTAGCCTCTTTGGGGAATCTTCAGAGCAATAAGGTGCTTTATCAGGCCACGCTGAGTTATGACAAAAAATTTGCGAAACATAATCTGAATGCGGTGGTTGGCGCTACTGCTGAGAAGTATATTGAAAAAAGACAAACGGTTTCCTCGCAAGGGTTTGTAAATGATTTAACGGGGGTGAATGCTATTCAAGCCGGACAGGTGCCACAAGCACCCGTCAGTGATTACAGCGGTTATCAGTTATTGTCATCGATTTTCAGAACGAGTTATAATTATGATGATCGTTACTACCTGACGGTATCCGCGCGGTATGATGGTTCCTCTAAGTTTGCGGAAGATAATCGATTTGGCTTTTTTCCATCGGTTGGAGCCTCCTGGCGGATCGTCAACGAAAAGTTCATCAAAGACCTTCAAGCCCTTAGTGAACTGAAGCTACGCGCGAGTTATGGGGTGATCGGTAATCAAGCGCTTGGTCCATACAATACGCTTTCAACGTTAAGCGCTGGCACGGTAATGTTTGGCAATGCCCAAGCGAATGCGGCATATTCGCCAAGCCGTTTACCAAACCCTGGTTTAACCTGGGAGAAGACGAGCCAGACTAATATTGGTCTGGATCTTGGTCTGTTTAAAGATCGCGTTAGCCTGCAAGTGGACCTTTATCAAAAGATGACGGATGACTTGTTATACACCATTGATTTACCGGGTACTACTGGTTTTACAAGCTACACGAAAAATGCAGCAAGCGTTAAAAATGAAGGGCTGGAGATAGCACTCTCCACAGTCAATGTTGAGACCGGAGAGTTCAGCTGGTCAACAAGCTTTAATATTGCTTTCAATCGAAATCTGGTGAATAGACTGGCTGGAAATTCAGGCGAATTTTTGGGGATCAATCAGTTAATCGGAAACTCTTATCTTTTTATTCTTGAGCCTGGGAAACCCATTGGTCAATTTTTTGGTCTGAAGGCCGAACCCGTCTGGAATGAAGAAACGATTAAAACCAAGCCTGCGACATTTCAGCCCGGTGCGCGCGAAGGAGATATGCGCTACGCTGACATCAACAACGATGGTCTGTTGACCAACGATGACAGGGTATTTATTGGTTCGGCCTTGCCCCAATTTACGGGTGGATTCCGTACCGAACTTCGTTTCCGAAACTTCGACCTTGCAGCTTTTTTCAATTTCTCGTATGGCAATAAGATTTTCAATCAGAATGATTGGATCCTGACTAACATGAGTGGTGATAATAACGTCTATCAAAAAACATTTGATGCTCGTTATATTCCGCTTTCAGCCATACCCCCGGGGTCAACTCTGGAAGCCGTTCAGGCCAACAATGCCACTACCCGCGTACCCACACCCGGTTCGACCTTTGACCGTCGGGAAGTGAGCGACTTTTATATTGAGGATGGATCGTTTCTGCGCTGCAAAGATATCAATATTGGCTACACCTTTCCCCGGTCAATAATCAGTAACCTAAGGATTAGTAATCTGAAAGTGTATGCAAACCTTCAGAACTTGGTAACCTGGACACGCTATTCAGGCTTTAATCCTGAAGTTGGTGCAGGTAGTCTTGCGACAAGAGGACTTGACAACGGTAGCTACCCCATATTCAGGAATTACCGATTGGGTGTTATGGTAACTTTCTAAAAATTATTTGTCGATTTAATTAAAGATCATTTCCATGAATCAAGTATATACACTATTCGTCTTTTGTTGTTTGATGGCTACCTGCTCTGGCTGCAGTTCCTTTTTGGAAGAAGACCCCAAAAGTCAGATCGCCACAACGAATTTCTATAAGAATGATAACGACGTTGTTGGGGCAGTCAATGGTATTTACCTGGCTATGCGAGAAGATGTGACGGGTAATATTTCACCTATTTGGATGGCTGAAATGCCAACGGATGATGCACGATTGGGTGGAACACCAGTGAGTGAACGACTGGAAGTTGAAAACCTGATTTATGCCTCCCGACACAATTTTGTCAGGGCTGTGTGGAACACAGCATACAAAGCTATTGGCCGGGCAAATGCAGTGCTTACGTATGTTGACACCTTGACTAATACTACCCTAAATCGCGCAGTCGTCAGGCGGTCTTTTGGTGAAGCTCGTTTTTTGCGCGCATTTTATTACACTCGGCTCGTGCAATTATATGGTGATGTTCCGCTGGTATTGACACCCGTAGACGAAAGCACGCTGTATCCGGTACGTTCTCCGAAAACTGATGTGTACCAGCAAATTATTGATGATTTACAATATGCCGAAAAGACCCTGGCACCCAATTACACCTATACGGAGGCAAACGGTGGTCGCGCCACGGCGGTTGCTGCGAAAGCACTGTTGGGTTATGTGTATATGGTCATGGGGGGATATCCGATGAACGATGCCAGTAAATGGCCGCTAGCGGTTGCTAAACTGGAAGAGATCATTGCAAACAAAACCCAATTCAAGGTGGATATTATGCCAGCCTACCGAGATATTTTTGATGTTACCAAAAAAGCGGCCAACAAAGAGAATATATTTTATTACAAAGGTGTGTCAGGACAAACATCCAGTTTTTTAGCCTATACCCGGCTTCAATATTGGTATTATGGATTTACCTCCGTTATACCTACTAACGAAGTTATTGACTCGCTATACCAACCGACTGATCTGCGTCAAAATGTGAGTATTGCCCGCAAATCTGGTTCATCCATTGTACCGATAACAACCCCGCCGGGAACGACCATCCCCATTATCAATAAGTATGTTGATAACCTGACCAATAGTAATGACAACCAGAATGATTTTCATGCCTTGCGCTATTCGGATGTGGTGTTGATGTATGCTGAATCCCTAATTGAAGTGGGGGGAGCGAACAATCTGGAAAAAGCATTGACGGCCATCAATTCGGTACGGGTGCCCCATGCGGGTTTACCTGCATTAACCTATACTGACCAGGCCGATTTACGTCAAAAACTTCGTCAGGAGCGACGGCGTGAGCTGGTTTTCGAGGGCAAGCGATATTATGATCTGATACGCTGGAATACGTTTGTACCCACCATGAAGGAGCACTTGGCCAGAGAGTATAACAAGGCGATCACTGATTTTAACTACGTCGATCAGAACCGAATGCTGATGCCACTGCCGTATATCGACTTGGTTAATAATCCGAATCTAACGCCTCAAAATCCCGGGTACTAATAAATATTTGCAGGATAGGTCACCTGACCAGATGGTGTAAATGAGCGGAGGTTCTATGTGAACATCTGACTGAAGTGTATGAATACTTTAACAATAATTTTTATGACAACGAAGAAACTTTATGCGATACTTTTCGGTATCGCTGTGTTTAGTGCTGCAACTAGCAGTGTTTGCGGCCAACCACCCGACGAATCCTATACACTGCTTTTTGAAGAAAATTTTAAAGGAAAGACCGTCAACGAAAATGATTGGAGATATAGATTAGGCCCACGTGTTGGCACCGGTATAGACGGGTTTGGATTAAAAGAAAATGTATTTGTGTCCGACAGTGGATTACATATTCTGGCCAAACAGGAAATGATAAACGGCAAGCTGGAGAACACCGGTGGTGGAATAATCAGTAGGCATCAATTTGGTTATGGCTACTATGAAACGTTATCAAAACCATTCATGCAAGGTACCGGGGTGCATTGTTCATTTTGGCAATCAGGTGGAGCTTTTCCGAATAATAGCATCTTCGAGATTGATTCTTACGAAATTGATTCTAAGTACAAAATGGGATGTAATAATTTATACATTCATCTCGGTTCAAAGCAGCATCCCTATGTACCCTGGCCCTGCCGGGCAAACCTGCCATTTGAATTTAGACCTGACGGATGGTTTCTGGATGCCTATGAGTATACTCCCGAGGGCGTTACATTTTATGACAATGGCAAGGTGGTGGCCCGTGCTGAATGGCGCGAACTTACTGCGGCGCAGGTCGTTTGGTTGTCAGCCCTAAATGGAGTGGGCAAAGTAGATGCTGCCAAGCAGCCCGGAGAAACTCTGTTTAAATATTTCAGGTATTATGCAAAGCCTTATCCGGGCATCAATCTATTGCCAAATGGAGATTTTGAATACAATATGGACAAGATCCCAGGCGATACGCCTATCGCCTGGCAAGTTGAAGGAAACAACAAGGTGATTGCATTGCCTATAGGTGCATCGAAAATTGGTGATTATCATTTAAGGATTGGGCACGTCAGTGAGAAAACAAACGTTACGCTCTATCAGGTACTTGAATACATTCTCAATGATTCGTATCAACTCTCAGCCTGGGTAAAAGTTCCGCCAAGTGTTTCGGAAGCAAGTATCGTTGTTTCAGAATTTGGTAAAAAGGATATCAAATTAATGCTCCCGACAAGCGATGAATGGAAAAAAATAGTTATTCCCGATATCAACGTACAATGCAACAAAGTTAAAATAGCTATCCAGGGCATAGCTCCTACAGGTGCATTTATATCGTTAGACGATTTGCGTTTTTTTAAACCGAATCTTTCAGCGAGCGTAACCAATGAATCAGGACCTCAAAAATACACGGGGGAACCGGTATGGAAGATAGCGCAGAAGTATCCAATAGACTTCAAAGACGATAAAGCCTTTTACTTCTTTGATAGAAATGTCGGACTGGGTGATTTATCAACAATTCATCTCGAAATAACCGCTGATAAGTTTATGAATACTTCCCCGATTGCGCGAATGCCGAAACAGGGAAATTCCGGATGGGCAATTCGATTAAATGATGCGGGTGATATTTCTTTTAGTCTGGGGAGCATGGCCACCCATACTGATGTGATTGCCAAAAATGCTTACCGGCCAGGGATAAAAACTGCGGTGACCTGTACATATGATAAAGGAGAGGTTGCAATATATTCTGACGGCGAGTTAGCGGTTAAGAAAAGGGTAGTGGATTTTAATATGGATGATAAAACTGCTGCAGGTAAAATGGGAAATACAGGAACAGTCTTCGAAGCAGTAGGCGAGGTAATGGCCCCATCAAAAGATAAGACCGCTTTAGGAAAAATTGAGCCTTATAACGGGAGAATTGAAAATGTGCAGGTATTTAATAATGTACTTTCTCCAAGCCAAATCAAAGATCTGATTAAAAAGTAAACCAGTGAGTTGTAAAGTGTAGTGATCGCATGGGATTTTTGGTCTCGCGCTCGTTCGATTTACTTGATTACACTGAAGTAAGAAGCAAGAGTTTACACTGCTCTAAATTGAGTCTTATCACGTTGGGTAGGTGTAAACATAATTGTCCAAATGTTAAAATACGATGTCACGCATAAAGCTTTCAGAATGAATAAAGTAACAATGAAGACTATAAGAATTTTTTTAGTTGCTCTGCCTTTGGCCGTAAGTGCGCAACAATCAGCCGGTCAAAAAGCATCTGCCCAAGGGTTTAGTGAAATGACTACGCTGGAGCAGTTTGGCGGGCCATCGTTAGGAACTTACGCCCCATCGCTAGCCGAAAAAAAACGGATAGCATGGTATCAGGAAGCCCGGTTTGGAATGTTTATACACTGGGGTTTGTATTCAAAAATGGCAGGATACTGGAAAGGTGAAAAAGTTTATGGTGGTGAATGGGCACTTAAATTACATAAGCTTCCCCTTGAGGAATATCGTGAATTGGCAAAGGAGTTTAATCCATTACGATTTAATGCTGAGGAATGGGTGTCAGTGGCTAAAATGGCCGGTATGAAATACATTGTTATTACGGCCAAACATCATGATGGCTTTGCGATGTTTAAGTCAAGGGCGTCGGCGTATAACATTGTGGATGCCACTCCGTTTCAGCGTGACCCTATCCAGGAATTGAAAGAGGCTTGCGACCGGCAGGGCATTAGGTTCGGGATTTATTACTCACATGCTCAGGACTGGGACGAACGTGATGCATATGGTAACAACTGGTCTTTTAGCGGGTATCAAGGTGATATCGACGTCTATCTTGAAAAGAAGGCTCTCCCTCAAATCCGCGAAATCTGTGAGCAATATCATCCCGCGATTATGTGGTATGACACACCCGGTGGTATGACATTAGAACGCGCCCAGCATGTCGCCGAAGTTACCCGCAGGAGCTCACCTGATGTCCTGATCAATAGCAGAATATTTTCTGGTCCCGGAAGTAACGTTGGGCTTTGGGATTACACAAATGGTGGCGATAATGAAGCATTTGAACAATATTCGAATGTCCCCTGGGAACTTTGCGGAACCATGAACCAGAGTTGGGCTTATAAGAAATGGGATACTGATTTTCGCCCGGTTAGTGAATTACTTTATCACCTTATCGATGCGGTTTCTAAAAATGGAAACTATTTGTTGAACATTGGCCCCGACGGTGAGGGTGAGATTTCATTGGCCTATACTGTGCGTTTACGGCAAATAGGCAAATGGCTAGCCGTGAACGGAGAAGCTATTTACGGTTGCCATGGTACAGCTTTTGGAACTGAGTTTGGAGAGTACCACCAAGTGGATGGCAAAAGGAAATTCGTTGCGGCTCCTGCCAACTGGCGTTGCACTACGAAACCGGGAGAAGTATACATCCACATTCTGAACTGGCCAGAAGATGGTCAACTTGAATTGCCTGCTTTGAAGGCGAAAATAAAAAGCGCAACCTTCCTGGCAAATGCAAACGCCAAGATACGTGTGGAGCAAACTCGTGATCGTACTATCCTGACAATGCCTAGAAAGGCGCCCGATGAATTTGTTTCCATTGTGAAGTTGAGCCTGTAAATGTTAGAATTTATCTTGTTTGGAAACAGTCGGAGCAGGGTTTGGCCTAAGTACCTGCGGCACTGTTCAGCGAAGAGGTGTAAGCAATCTAAAGTCGCTCTGGAAGCAACATAGTAGGACGTTTCCAAGTGCTCGAAGATTTACAGGTATCCGATCGAGAGCTATAAATTGATGAGATGGAGACCATGGGTAAATTGGTTATTTTTTTAAAGGACTAGTTTGCATATATACCACCTGCCAGGGTATAATCTTCAACTGGCGTTTTATTCATTTTATCTAGCCCGACTCTGTAGACCCAATCTGCTAATTCTTGACCACTGCCTGCTAAAATTCATTCACTTTTTTTTTAGCAGAAACCAGACTTTGCAATCGATTGAGGTCGCAAGGGGATTCGATGATACATCACACCTCTGGATGACTTCATAAACTAAACCTTAAATAAGTAATGAAAACATTTTCTACAGGAAAAACAGTTTTGCGATTGGGTCTTTTCCTTCTGCTTCTCCTGGGCAGCTCCAATTCACTGAGAGCCCAGGCAATCGTTCATGGAAGGGTCTCAACCACGTCTGGGGAGATACTTCCCGGCGTTTCGGTGCTGATCAAAGGGACAGCCAAGGGAACAACGACGGACGTAGAGGGTAACTTTACATTGTCGGATGTACAATCTTCGGATGTCTTGGTCTTCTCCTTCATCGGCTATTCAAACCAGGAGGTGGAAGTTGGAAATCAAACGAGCATTATCGTTACGCTTCCACCGGACGTTAAAACGCTTGGCGAGATTGTCGTTGTCGGCTACGGAACACAACGCAAGATAGAAACCACCGGCTCCATTATTTCGGTGAAAGCTGAAGAACTCATGCAGACACCCGTAGTCAATGTTGCCCAGGGGTTGCAGGCGCGTGCGGCAGGCGTACAGATTACTCAAAATTCGGCTGCACCTGGAGGCAGTATCAGCGTTCGCGTTCGGGGTACGAACTCGATCAACGGAACATCGGAACCACTCTATGTTATCGATGGCATTCAGATTTCGAATGGCGCCAGCAATAGCGGCGTATCCAGTGCGGGAAGTGCCAACGATAGTGGTAGTAAAGACCTTAGTCCGTTGTCCACCATTAACCCCGGTGATATTGAATCTATTGAAGTATTAAAAGATGCTTCGGCGACGGCCATCTATGGGTCGCGAGGCGCCAATGGTGTGGTATTGATCACAACCAAGCGAGGTAAGGCCGGTTCTACCCGAATTACTTACGAGACGTATTATGGCATGCAGAAGGTACGCAAAACAATGGCCCTGATGAACGCGGCAGAGTTTGCACAACTGGAGAACGATGTTTTCAAAACCAAGGTGTACAGTGACCCCGCTTCCTTAGGTCAAGGCACCGACTGGCAGTCGCTCATTTTTCGGGAAGCGCCCATGCAGAACCACCAGTTGTCCATCAGTGGTGGTAGCGAAAAGACCCAATTATCTCTTTCCTTGAATTACTTTAATCAGGATGGGATTATTGTCAATTCAAACTTCAAACGCTATTCGCTCAGAACAAGTTTTGATCATCGTGTCAGCAATCACCTTAAGATCGGCACCAACATCATGGGAAGTTATAACATAAACAGTGCTGTGCCGACTGGCAGCGGGGGCGACGGCAACTCCGATGTTTTGAACGGTGTATTGGGTGCAGCCATGGCTGCGGGGCCTACGTTGAAGCCTTATCGCGACGATGGATCAATTTATAACTTCTCCGACCAGCTTGACGGTCGTTACCGGGAGGTGGTCAATCCGCTGGCGCGCCTGGCTGTTCTGAATAAATCCAACATCAACAGAGTATTGGCAAACGTCTATGGTGAAGCGAATGTGGTAACTGGTTTGACGTATCGTGCATCGTTTAATGCGGACTTGCAGAACTCCTTGACCAATGGTTATACGCCGCGCTACACGATCGCCTTTGTTGATCAGAATCCTTCTTCCGGTTCAGGATCGAAAACCTGGTCGAACACGCTCACGCTGCTACATGAAAGTATTCTGACCTATTCAAAAACGCTGGCCGAAAATCATACGGTGAAATTTACCGGCGTATTTGCTACACAAACCACGGCATTCCAGACCAATGCGGTAACGGCAAACGGTTTTCCTAACGACGCCACCACAAATGAGAACCTGGGACTTGCGCTCACTGTAGCAACTACCAGTAACCGAACAAAAGAGCGTTTGGATTCCTACATGGGTCGCATCAACTATGGCTATAAGGATAAAATATTTTTTGATGTAACGGCAAGGACAGATGGGTCCAGTAAGTTTGGTGCAAACAACCACTACGGTTTCTTTCCTGCAGCCTCCGTTGCCTGGCGCTTGAGTGAAGAATCCTTTATGAAGGCGGCAACCTTCGTGAGTGACTTGAAGCTTCGGGGCAGCTATGGCTTAACTGGAAACGCCGGTGCTATCAGTCCCTATAAATCGCTGCCACTGTTGGTGACGGGCAGCAACTATCAGATTAACCATGCTTACCAAAAAGGGATCTCGCCGGCTGGAATCGTGAATCCGGATTTACGCTGGGAGAAATCCCTTCAGGCAGACATTGGCATTGATGCGAGCTTGTTTCAAGACAGGTTGGAACTTACCGTAGATGTTTATAAAAAGACGACACGGGATTTGCTTTACGACATGGCGTTGCCACTTTCTTCGGGCTACAAGTTCATAACAACCAACTTAGGAGCCATTGAGAACAAGGGGCTTGAACTGGCGGCGACTGCGCACTTGACGCCGGGGGCTGTGAAATGGAATATTTCGGCCAATGCGACATTTAATCGCAACAAAGTTCTTGATATCGATGGACAAACGCAGGAACGTTTTGTAACGCCGTATTCGGTGATTAAAGTTGGTCAGCCATTGGGGTTATTCAAAACTTACATATTCAACGGGATTTATCAAACCGGTGAACCGGTACTGGCTGGGCCTGACGGCGGTCGCACAGGCGGGGCAAAGATTCTGGATTCCAACAAGGATGGCGCCATCAGCGCCGACGATCAGGTCATTTCTGGCAACCCCAATCCCAAGTTCATTTATGGATTTTCGTCCAACGTTTCCTTTCGGAAATTTGATTTTAACGTCTTCTTCTCTGGTTCCTACGGAAACGATATATACAATTTTACCCGCTATAGCTATGAAAACCCCAACGGTCTGCGCAACCAGTTTGCTTATGTTGTGAACCATTGGAGTGAGACGAATCCTAGCAACGAATTGTCGGGCCCACTCCAGGGAGGACGTCAGCCGATCACGGATAAATTTATTGAAGATGGATCCTATCTGCGTTGCAAAAATATAACCCTTGGCTATACTCTTCCTGCCATTAAAGGGGTGAGCAACATCCGCGTATATGTGTCGGCAAACAATTTATTTACGGTAACCAACTACAGTGGTTTTGATCCGGAAGTAAATTCCTTTGGCAATTCAAACGTGGCCATCGGTGTGGACAACTTTACCTACCCCACAGCCAAATCTTACTTGGCGGGAATACAAGTTTCTTTTTAACCATTGTTAATGATCTAACGAGATGAAAATAATTGCAATAAAGCGAACCATAAAAGTTGTGCTTGCCAGTGCGCTGTTGGTATCAGTAGCATCCTGCAAACTCAACGAGGACCAGTACGTTTACTCTTCCATTTTTAAAGATAACTTTTACAAAACAGCCTCTGATGCTGAAGCCGCGATCTCCGCTGCCTATGGCCCATTAGGAGATATGTATGGTGGTCCGGCAGCCGTGCTGGCTTCCGATCTTAGTGCTGACCAGATGTATCCCCGGGTTGTAGTGTCTCGCAATACGTTGACCTTGTTCACCTACGATACGAATTTCACCGGCCAGCGCACTGCTGGACGCCAGGGAGAATCTCCTTACCAAATCTGGCTGTCCTGCTATGACGGGATAGAGAAAGCGAATTGGGCCATACGGGGTGTACCATCAGCATCGATGGACGCCGCCCGCAAGCAACAGATTATTGGTGAAGCCTATTTTCTGCGCGCGTTTTATCATTGGACAGCGACAAAGAATTTCGGTAATGTAATTGTCAAAACTGCGCCAAGTGACAATGTGCAGCTCGCGGCTTTGCCGAAGAGTCCTATGGCCGTGGTCTATAAGCAAATTTATCAGGATCTGGATTCTGCTATAGCTAAACTTCCCGTACACACGGCAGGACTTCCGAAGGGACGTCCCTCAAAGGAAGCTGCTCTTGCACTCTACGCAAAAGCGGCACTCTATAACAGTGACTGGGGTACCGCCGTGGCTAAAGCCGAAGCCGTGTTGTCAAATTCATTCCTGATGTTAATGCCCAATGTGCTGGATGTTTATGATGCATCTAAAGAGGACATCGCGCGGGTTGAGAATATCTTCGCGTTTGAATCGGAATCCACTACCTCGGTGACGGGATCCCAGTCGGCCTCCTCACAGCAACTCACGGGTCTGTATGGACCGCCCGCCAGCAATGGCCCGGCCTATGGTGTGACCACGTATGGTTCCTGCTTTGTGTATCAAAAATTCTTTGATTCATTCGATCCAAAAGATAAACGACGCAACCTTTTGGATACAACCTATATCGACAAGAAAGGCAACGTCGTTCCGCAAGCCAGTATCACTCCAGTAACCAAGAAGGGTGTATTGGTAAAGAAATATCGGGATCCGGTCTCTATCAGTGGGTATACACCCAACGTTCCTATTTTTCGAGTTGCTGACCTCTATCTTATTGCCGCAGAAGCCGAAGCAAGGTTGAATGGCGCCACCTCAAAAGCATACCAGTACATCAACCGCGTTCGTCAGCGTGCAGGGTTGGACGATTTGACGGAGGGTTTGGGTAAGGATGCCTTTGTCGATGCCGTGATCCAGGAACGTTCGTGGGAGTTGTTCTGCGAAGGGGACCGTTGGTATGACCTGACACGCACCGATAAATTTTTAACGGTAATTCCGTTGGCCGTCAATGAGATTTATCCCGTACGTCAACCCCAGGCCAGGAACAAATACTTTCCGATTCCTCTGGATGAGCTTAACGCGAACCGATCACTTGAGCAGAATGATCCGTGGAAATAAGTGTCGTAGGATCGACGGGATAGGAAATAAAAAAGATCTCCAAAGGTTGATGGAGCCGAGCTAGCAAGAAAAAAAGTAAGAGATGAAACGAAGACAATTTATCAGCCATGCAGGTAGTACAACGCTGCTGCTGTTGGCAGGGAACATAGGTTCCTTTGCCGGTAAGAAAACTACATTGAAAGGTGAGTTTGTTTTCCTAGAAGCAGAGCAGTTTGCAGACCTCGGCGGGTGGGACCTGGATCAACAGTCGATGGATCAGACGGGTTCGCCTTATCTCCTGGCGCACGGCTTAGGTGTGCCTGTGCAAGATGCTACTACGCGCGTTCAACTTCCCTCACCCGGTAAATATCGGGTGTGGGTTCGAACGCGTGACTGGGTCGCACCCTGGAATGCCCCTGGTGCGCCCGGGAAATTTCAGGTGTTAATCAATGGGAACGCGCTGCCCGAAACGTTTGGCACAAAAGGGGCGGAGTGGCATTGGCATGATGGCGGAATAGCCGACCTACCGCGGCATTCTACGATTGCTCTTCACGACTTAACCGGCTTTGAGGGCCGTTGTGAAGCGATACTTTTATGTAAGGACATTGACTTCGAGCCCACCAACGATGTGAACGCCCTGACACGGTTTCGTCGTAAGTTGCTCGGGCTTCCCGACAAGCCGCAGGAGGGTGGCAACTTTGATTTAGCGGTCATCGGCGGGGGGTATGCTGGTGTTTGTGCCGCGCTCTCGGCGGCAAGAAACGGATTGAAGGTCGCCTTAATCCAGGATCGCCCGGTGCTTGGCGGCAATTCAAGTTCTGAAGTGCGGGTCTGGCCAGAGGGTAGAACAAACTTCGAGCCTTTCCCGCATATTGGCGATATCGCGCAGGAGATTTCGCCCGACTTGTCTCAGTTGGTATATGGAACCCGAAATGCTAGGCAGGGCGCATCGTACGATGATCAGCGTAAGTTGCGTGTTGTCCAGAACGAGCCCCGCATTAAGGTCATGCTTGAAGAGCGCGCCATCAGCGTGGAACGCGACGGAGAGCAGATTACGGGAATAGTCATCCAAAATATTCGTACAGCCAGGCAACAGCATATCAAGGCAACGTACTTCGCAGACTGCACGGGAGATGCGATAGTTGGTTATTTGGCAGGTGCCGAGCATGAGATTTCTGCGTCTGGAATCATGGGCATGTCCAACCTGTGGAATGTAATGGATGCAGCCAATGATCAGGAAGTGCTGAAATGCGAATGTAAAGATAAGGCTGCCTTGGCCATCTCATGCGAGATTGGTAAAACTGAACAGCCGTTTCCGCGTTGCCCCTGGGCAATCGACTTGTCCGATAAGCCATTTCCGGGGAGGAAGAATTATAAGGGGCAATGGGGTTCCGATGATCCTCTGGGAAACCTTGGTGGGTGGTTTTGGGAAAGCGGCTTCGACAAGAATCCTATTACGGATGTAGAGAAGATCCGGGATCTCAACTTCAGGGCAATGTATGGAGCCTGGGACGCCTTGAAGAATGTGGACGGCCTTTATCCGAACCATCGGCTTAACTGGTGTGCCTTCATTGCTGGCAAGCGTGAATCGCGGCGTCTGATGGGTGATGTTGTATTAACAGCGGAAGATTTTCGGACCAAGAAGGCATATCCCGACGCGGCCTTTCCATGCACCTGGCACATCGATTTGCATACGCCGCACGAAGAGTTCGACGGTGAACTGCAAGGGCAGGAATTTATTTCCAGAGCCACCACCGGAGGTGACTTCGATTACGGTGGCTTGTACTGGGCCCCATACCGCGTTCTTTACAGCCGCAACATCAGCAACCTCTTTATGGCCGGACGCGACATCAGTGTAAGCCATGATGGCCTGGGAGCGGTTCGTGTCATGCGAACCTGCGGAATGATGGGGGAGGTAGTTGGAAAGGCTGCAGCACTATGCGTTCGCCACAAGACAACACCACGGAAAGTTTATGAAAGCCATCTCACAGAACTGCAGTCGCTGCTGAAAGAACCCGGCAGTAAGCGGATCTAATGATAACGTATCGCTAAGAAAAGTTGGACGAGAAAAAGGTGGGGTCAAACGTCGTAAGGGTTACAGAATTTATGGCCCCTACCTTTTCCCTCTTTCGCATGGCACAGGAAGGTCCTCAGTTACCATAATTTGGTTGACGTCATGGATTATTTTTAATGAATGCCGTGAAATAGATTGTGGTTGTGGGTAACGCTAGGACGATATACGTTGACTGGATTCCAGTTCTCTTTTTAGTGCTTCAATTTCACTGGATAACTGTTGTTGTGCTTTATTAACGTCAGTGACATCAATTGATACTCCGAGAATATTGATTTTCTGTGTGAGGCTGTTTCGGAAGGGAATCTTAGAGGTTTTAAGAATCTTTTGTTCGCCGCCCGGCATTCGAAGTTGTTGCTCTGGAAAATGTACTTCCCGCTGTTGGTCAATCACCCTATGGTCCGACTCGCGGATCAGGCGAATGGCTTGGCTGTCCTCGATAAATTTACTGTCGTCAAAGCCAATAATTTCTTCTTTTGGATAATTAAGAATAGAGGCCTGTGCGCGGTTCGCCAAGGTGTATTGCCCACGCTCGTTTTTGATAAATACCGGAAAGGGAATGTTGTCCACTACCAACTCTAGCAAGTCTGATTGTGCACGTAATTGCATTTCCTTTTCATGCATTTCTTTCTGCACCGCCATCAGGTGTTCGACATGTCGTCTGGTTTCTTCCTGGTGCTGGGTTATCTGCTCGGCCTGGCGGCGCGTGTTCTCCAACATACGCTGCGTCTGCAAGCTGATGTGAATGGATCGAATGCCCGTGCCGATAATGTAGGAGACTCGTTCAAGAAACTCTAACTGATGGACGTTGAATTGGCTGAACGATGCAATTTCCAGGACGCCTTCGACGCGAAGCTCGGATTTTAAAGGTACAAGAACTAAGCATCTTGGGGTGGCTGCCCCCAGGCCAGAGGTAATTTTGATATAGTCCTTTTGAACATTTTTAAGGATGATGACTTCCCCTTCCTGGTAGCATTGACCAACCAGGCCCTCCTTAACATGTATCTTCTGTTGAAGAAATTTGCGGCGTTCGTAAGCATAACAAGCCTGCAGTTGCAGATGCATTTGATCTTCGTCGACGATAAAAAAGGAGGCCTGGTTGGCCTTCAATCGTTTCACAATCGTGGAGGTCAGCTCACAATGTAGCTCACTTTCCTGTTGTTGTTTTCTGAGAATCTCAGATACAACGGCTATGCCTTCGGATATCCATCGCCGGTTTTGCTCTTCTTTTCGGGTTTGTTCACTATCCGCGCGGTGTGCGGTTAGTTCTGCTTCGGTAGCTTTAATGACCCTTTGCGCGGAGTCTAACCGAATGGACAAAGTTTGATGAAGCAGTATTTCCTTCATCTGCAAAATAATCATACGATAGGTCAATCCAAGTACGGCCGCGGAGGCGACAAAAAGAACGGCAAACTCTGAAAGTGCAGTCCAACCAGACACGATTGGCTCAAGGGCGCGGTACAGCAGGAAATGGTAGGAGAGCATTAACAAGATATTCCCATGAACGTAAAGGAAGCGCGCAATTTTTCGTTGGGGTTCGATGACAATAAATGGAAGAAGGCCTATGGCGAGTGTGAAAGTCGTTAAGGACACCTCGATAATTTGTGTTGCCCGCGGTAGGGCCGATAACAGGATTGAGAACAGCAGTGTGGTGAGGGGCCCAGCAATAAATTCGGCTAATGGGCGAGTGTCGGTCACCTTATGGGTGATGATCGTCAATCCACTTACAATGATGAGCAAGGGTACAACCAGCAACGCGGAGAAAAACAGGCTGCTCGTAATGGATAATATCAGACCGGCCAGTGCCAGGCTATAGCCGACGCGTGTTAGGTTCTTATCATAGGGCCTGAGCACAGCGGAATGTTCGAGGGTTTGCTCCATGAGTTTAAGCGTAATGTTTTTGAGGAAAATGTTGGGCTTCGTTCGCTAGATTTCAATCATCGCTTTAATCATATCGGGTTGAGCGGAAATCAAATGGAAATCTTCGGCAACAGCGTCAAAGGGAATTCGGCGGGTGATAAATTGGGTTGGATCAATTAACCCTTTATTCACCGTCTGAAGAACAAATTCAAAATCCGTCCGTGTAGCGTTGCGGCTGCTCATGAGCGTTGCTTCGCGCTTGTGAAATTCAGGGTGATTGACAGTAATAGTATTTTTTTGCAATCCAATCAATACATATCTACCCGAGTGCGCCAGGTATGAGAAAGCGTTGTTGATGGCGCCGATATTGCCGGTGGCGTCGATTACAACGGAGGCCATGTCGCCGCTCGTGATTTCGCGAACCAATTCTTGGACGTTGTCCTCCTGTGCATGTAATGCAAAACTGACGCCCAAACCCTTGCTAAATGCCAACCGATTTTCATTGACGTCTAAGCTGATGACTTTAGCGCCTGCCACAAGGCAAAACTCCATGGTGGCCAAACCAATCGGACCGGCGCCCACGATAAGGACATGGTCGTCGGGACCGACGTTGGCCCTTCGCACGCCGTGCGCGGCGATACAAAATGGTTCAATCAAAGCCAGGGTATCCAAGGGAAGGCCCTGACCATGCACAAGCAAATGCGACGGAACAGAAAGATATTCTACCATGCCCCCATCGGTGTGAACCCCGAGGACTTTCAACTGCTGGCAGCAATTGGTGTTTCCTTTTCGGCAGGGTAAGCACTGTCCGCAATGATCGTAGGGGATGATGGTAATATTTTCACCGGTACGAAAGCCAGGTGCATCGCCGGCAACATATTCGCAGCCGAGTTCATGGCCGAGAACACGGGGATAAGTAAAATAAGGTTGCGTGCCTTCATACGCGTGCAAGTCGGTTCCACATACGCCGATTCGTTTTATTTTAACAAGAGCATGCCCCTTCCTTAGGGAGGGAAAGTCTCGGTCGACGAATTCAAATTTACCGGGTTCAACACACGTTATTGTTTTCATGGTTACAGGCTTGATAAAGGGTAAGCTAAAGTGGTTACGCTACTGTTTGAAGTCTTCAAGGTGCGTCGTTGCGACGTTGAGGATAGGTGGCTAGTTAAGCTTCACAGGTTTGTATCCCGTTGTACCAAAGAACAATACAACACAGAAGCAACATAACGGCGTCCAGAAGGCAGTGGCAGTCGATCCAAAACTCCCCATCACTATCGGCACGATCGCTCCTCCTACAATGGACATGATGAGAAAGGATGACGCCGATTTGGTATGTTCGCCTAGCCCTTTGATGCCTAGCGCGAAGATGGTGGGGAACATAATTGAATTAAAAAAGAACGTGATGAGCAGCGCCAGAATTCCAGTGGAGGAATGGTAGTAGATGATGACTACACACAGCAGGATGTTTACCGCGGCGAAGATGCTCAACAGCACGTGGGGCTTTATTACTTTCATGAGGGCGGTACCCACAAAGCGACCGAGGGTGAAAAGAAGCAGGGCCGCTGAGAGTAAGTAGGATGCGTCTTGTTCGAGCATATGCTCACGGGATTCAACGCAGTAATTAATGAACAATGCGGCGCTACCAACCTGTGCGGCGACGTAAAAAAATTGAGCGATAACTGAATACTTGAAATGCCGGATTGAAAACAGGACTTTAACGTTTAGCCCAGAAGCCGCATCCTGTTTTATTTCCGGGAGTTTTACAATTAAGAACAGCACGCCCACCATCAGAACGATGATGCCAATTACCGGATATACAAACTTTACCGAGGAGAGGTCCGAAGCTTTGGTGGGTTGGCCAAAGAAGAGGGCTGCCCCAATGATAGGGCCGAGAAACGACCCAACGCCGTTAAAGCTTTGTGCCAAGTTTAATCTAAAGGTGCTCAGTTTTTCATCCCCCAATACACTCGCATATGGATTTGCAGCCGTTTCAAGAAAGGCTAGTCCGCTGGCGAGTATGAATAAGGAGGTGAGAAAAAGCGGAAAGCTTTCGGCGGATGCTGAGGGATAAAAGAGAAAGGCCCCGACAGCATACAGTAAAAGGCCAAGCACAATTCCACGTCGATAGCCAAACCGATTCATAAATATTCCGGCGGGCAGGGCCATTAAAAAGTAAGCACCAAAGTATGCAGCCTGCAGGAGCATGGAGTTTTGTTTGCTTACGGCCAGTGTGTTCTGAAAGTGTTTGTTTAAAACATCCAGGAGGCCGTACGCCAGCCCCCATAAAAAGAAAAGGCTCGTAACCAGGATAAAAGGAAAGAGCATGGAACTTGACGTGCGGGACTTGGTAGAGGCTTTGGGCATTATCAGGATAGGCATATTATCGATTGAGTTTTAATGACGGTCAGGACTGTATGGGGCCGCCAAGGCTAGCGGGTAAAGCGTCGAGTCTTCATAGGGTTTTGTGCTGTTATTTGCTTGCTTCGAAATTCAAAGCTGCATTACGAGGAGCAGTTTTACTTATAAGATATTAGCAGGTTGTGGCGACCGGTTAGCAAGGTCAAGATCTGGTAAAACGCTATTGCGGTGGATTATTCGCAAGCCCTAGCGGGAAATCAAAGATGGCTTATCAACCTTCGATCAGTAGTTAATAGATCATCATCAATTGCTAATACTTGGCAAGTGTTTAAGTTTTTTTTGCTAGACCTTTGAACCTGTTTCTTATGTCATTTCAATGATAATATTCCGAATTTTTCCGGTGGTCCTCCTTTTCGCCGTTGGCGTAGCGTGTACAAAAAAAACAACGGGTAGCGTATCAACCGATGGTGATTCTGCCTGTGATATGCACATTGCCTTGGGCAAGTTGCCTATGACGGCCAGGTTTGCCGACGACAGCTTGAGCATATGGTGCGGCTCATTGATAAAAGGTGACGATGGATTGTTCCACATGTTTTATTCCACTTGGCCTAAGCGAATGGGATGGGCATGGGTTACACATTCGGTGATTAAACATGCCGTGTCTTCTTCGCCTTTTGGACCCTTTGCATTCCGTGATGTGGTTCTGCCGGTGCGTGGAGCTCAATTTTGGGATGGCTTGTGTACGCACAATCCGACCATCCATAGGTTCGGTGAGAAATATTATCTGTACTATATGGGAAATACAGGAGATGGTATCAATCCCAATACCGAAGATTTAGCCGTAGAAAAACTGAACTTTGTTCATCGGAATAACCAACGCATTGGCGTGGCCGTGGCAGACAGTCCCGATGGGCCCTGGACCCGGTTTGACAAACCGATCATTGATGTAGCCGCCGACAGTACAGCTGCTGACGCTCTTGTGGTCACCAATCCGGCTATCGTGCAACGGCCTGATGGAACATTTCTAATGATCTACAAAGCGGTAGGTAAAAAGCGTCCGCTGCCATTTGGTGGACCTGTCGTTCACCTGGCGGCAACGTCAGAAAGTCCCACAGGCCCGTTTGTCAAACACGATGGTGAGATATTTACTGTTCACGGCGTTGATTTTCCAGCAGAGGATCCCTATGTCTGGTTTCAAAACAATCAATATTTTGCCCTTCTTAAGAGCATGCGGGATAGTGCAGGCGCAAATAATCCATCTCTGGTGCTATACAATTCACCTGATGGAATCACGTGGCGTCGATGTGATAAATCACCTGTCTCCGATCGTACCATTCAATGGCAAGACGGCCGGAGCCAGACATTTTTGCATCTTGAAAGACCACAGTTACTTTTTGAGGGCGATACACCATATGTACTTGTCTGCGCGGCCGACACGCTCGACGTGCATGGCGTGAGGCAAACGTTTAGTGTGCAGATTCCCATATTGGTGAGCGTTCCAAAGTGAGTATTGATCTCAAAGATGTTACCTGAGAGATACATCATAGGGACCAGAAAATAGTTAGAAAGCGGAAGATTCATGAAAAGGAAGGCTCCACCTTTTTGTGGTCTTCCTCTTCTTTATCTGTCTACCCAGTTGTTGGATTGATTTGATGGCGTTCAGAAAGTGCAGCGAAGGGCCAGCACTTTCTTGCACGTTCATATCGTATATTTTCATAGTGACAACAATCAAATTTCGTCGTTGGTGGTATCACTTGTTGTGACTGCACGTTATTAAAAACGCATTAGTTCTTGCTAAATTCTCATTGGATTGCGCAATGCAATCGAATTAGCTTTGCTTTTGATTTAGATATAAGAGATGAAGCTATTTCGATTTGGAGAACCCGGAAATGAGCGTCCGGGTGTGATCATTACGGGGGAGAAAAGAGACGTTTCCAGTTTTGGGGAGGATTATACGGATGATTTTTTTTCGAGCGATGGTCTACAGCGATTGCAAGCATGGCTCCCCATAAATCTAATGAACTGTCCGCATGTTCCGGGACACGTCCGGGTAGGGCCTTGTGTAAGCAGGCCCAGTATGATGATTTGTGTCAGATATAATGAGGTAGTATATGGTCTTGAGACAAAAATCTCAAGGCGACAGGAGCCGATTCATTTCTTTAAATCGTCACCACCGTTAGGGGGAGGCTGTGACAACGTGGTGCTTTCTCACGAGTTGTCTGATGCCGAATGGGAAGTCGAGTTAGCTGTTGTAATCGGGAGAACTGCCAAAAATATTGACGAACGCATCGCACTTAGCTATGTCGCTGGGTATGCCGTACACAACGATTTTTCTAAACATCCTTCCCGTCAAAGTGACTTGTCATCGCATGACTTCCATTGGCCAAATAGGTTATCACAACTTGGCCCCCTGCTGGTGACGGCAGATGAAGTATCAAACCCAGATGATCTCCGCGTTTGGCTGAATGTGAATAATAGGACGGTCAAAACATCAACTACGGCGGATATGCTTTTTTCAGTTTCCTACTTAATTAGCTACCTCAGCAGGTTCGTTACGCTCCAGGCGGGTAATATCATTTCATTGACGCTTCCTTCCGGCTTGGGCGGGATTCTGGAATCTCACCAATATGTTAAGACCGGGGATTTCATAGAGCTTGGTATACAAGGACTGGGTGTACAGCGAAAAGAAGTCTTAACGAATCAGAATCAGTTTAAATCTACCTTACTATAATTGAAATGAAATACTATAATTGAAATGCAATTCAATGTATTGAGTGTATGAACAGGGTTTTAAAGATTCATCCCAAGGACAATGTGCTGGTAGCCTTGACAGATCTAGCAAAAGGAGAAGGCATTCATTTTGAAAACAATGTCTTTGTGCTGGCCGATGCTGTACAGGCTAAGCATAAGTTTTACATGCAGGATATGCAGGCGGGGGACAGCGTCATCATGTACGGCGTCTTGGTCGGAAAAGTAACCCAGCCTGTTTTCAGAGGGTCTATCATGACGACCGCCAACCTGAAACATGCCGCCCAGCAATATGGGTACCGAAATGTCGTGCCACAGTGGCAAGCCCCCGATGTGTCCAAATATCAAACGCGGAAATTTTTGGGCTATCACCGCACTGATGGCAGTGTGGGTACAGCCAATTATTGGTTGTTTTTGCCTACCGTATTTTGTGAGAACCGAAATCTGGATGTCATCAAGGAAGCTTTACACAATACACTCGGTTATGCGGTAACGCCCAAGTATAAAAATTACGCAGATCAATTACTCCAGGCCTATACGGCCGGCGATTCTCTTACATCGTTTAATCCAGACAGTCTGCAGGCGACATCATCGAAAGGGCGGTATTTTGAAAATATAGACGGGATTAAATTTTTAAATCACCATGGCGGTTGTGGTGGCACGCGGCAAGATGCTAACACGTTGAGTAGGCTGTTATCAGCGTATGCCAATCATCCCAACGTTGCCGGTGTAACCATTCTGAGTTTAGGATGCCAGCACTTGCAGACACAAACATTACTGTCTGATATTAAGCGAGGTGAGACATTTCAAAAACCAATTCTGGTTTTTGAACAGCAGCAAATGCAGAGCGAGGAGCAGTTGATAAAAATTGCGATTCATCAAACGTTTATTGGACTTACCCAAGCCAATAAGATTGAACGTACGCCTGCGTCCCTCAGTAAACTTTGTGTGGGTGTAAAATGTGGTGGCAGCGATGGCTTCAGTGGTATCAGTGCAAACCCGGCTGTTGGCTATACAGCAGATTTATTGGTAGCGCTGGGCGCGAAAGTGTTGCTGGCTGAATTTCCTGAACTCTGCGGCGCAGAACAGGACATGATCGATCGTAGCGTAACCCAAGCGGTCGCTGAAAAATTTATTCGGCTCATGGACACCTACAGTGCTGAGGCCCAGGCTGTGGGCTCCGGCTTTCACATGAATCCCTCTCCTGGTAATATCAAAGACGGGCTGATTACAGACGCCATCAAATCCGCGGGTGCGGCAAAGAAAGCCGGAACTTCTCCTGTGGTCGATGTCCTTGATTACACTGAACCTGCTACAAAACCAGGGCTAAGTCTTGTGTGTACACCGGGAAACGATGTGGAGGCTACTACGGGCAAAGCTGCATCGGGCGCCACCTTGATTTTGTTTACCACGGGTCTCGGGACACCCACCGGCAACGCTGTATGTCCTACCATTAAGGTGGCCTCCAATACCCCTCTGGTCACGCGCATGGGCGACATCATCGACATTGATTGTGGGCCGGTAATCAGCGGTGAGAAAACGATCGTTCAAATGGGGGAAGAAATTCTGGAGTATTGTATAAACGTTGCGAGCGGTGAGGTTATTCCAAAGGCCGTCCAATTGAATCAGGATGATTTTATTCCCTGGAAACGCGGCGTGTCGTTATGAAATGCAAAACAGGATGCTTAGCCAGTCACGGTTAATTGGTCCGAAAAAAAATAGTGATGTCAGAAATAGAATCTTAAACTTATGTTCTCCTTACAAAATAAAAGGGCTGTTATTACCGGTGCCGGTAGTGGCATCGGCAAAGCCATCGCCTTGTTGTTTGCCCAGCAGGGTGCGGAAGTTCACATCCTTGAATTACGTGATGAAGCAGCCGATGAAACCGTGCGCGAGATAACTGCCCAAGCTGGGAAAGCAAAAGCGTATGCTTGTAATGTGGCACATCAAATCGCCGTGGTTGACGCGTTTGCCAGTATTGGCGCATTTGATATCCTGGTGAACAATGCGGGTATAGCGCACATTGGCCGGGCGGATACTACCACAGAAGCGGATTTTGATCGCGTCATGAGCATCAATGTGAAAGGAGTATACAATTGCCTCTTTGCCGCCATTCCTCAGATGAAAAAGCAAGGTCGCGGCGTAATCATTAACATGACCTCGATTTCAGCGCACGTGGGTCTGAACGATCGTTTCGCGTATTCTACTGCTAAAGGTGCAGTAAAGGCAATGACGCTTTCTGTCGCAAAGGATTATTTGCAGGACCATATCCGCTGCAATTGTATTTCACCGGCTAGAGTGCACACACCTTTTGTGGATGGTTTTTTGGAAAATAACTATGCAGGTAAAGAAGCTGAAATGTTTGAAAAATTGTCAAAATCTCAGCCGATCGGGCGCATGGGAATGCCTGTAGAAATCGCCGCGTTGGCATTGTACCTGGCGAGCGAGGAAGCCTCTTTCATTACGGGCAGTGACTATCTGATTGATGGCGGCTTTGTAACCTTAAACGGGTGACGATGACCTGGCCATTCAACACTCGGTATCCGTCCATTGAAGATTTAAGACAACGTGCGCGCGGTCGAATTCCTGGCTTTGCCTTTGAGTATCTAGACGGAGGTTGCAATGAGGATGTAAACGTATTCCGGAACACGGCCGAACTGCGCAAAGTAGAACTTGTGCCACAGTATATCACCGACCATGTAAGCTCTGATTTAAAAACTGAATTGTTCGGTCACCTATACGATGCACCGTTCGGCGTAGCACCGGTGGGCCTACAGGGTCTCATGTGGCCAAACGCTACGGAGATATTGGCCAGTGCTGCCTTTCGGAATAATATACCTTTTGTGCTTAGTACAGTAACGACGAGTAGCATTGAGCGCATCAGCGAGCTCACAGAAGGACGGGCCTGGTTTCAATTGTATCACCCGGCAGAAAACAGCCTTCGTGACGACCTTATTAAAAGATTGGAGGCAGCAAATTATCCGGTGCTGGTGTTGTTGTGCGATGTCCCGTCGTTTGGCTACCGCCCGCGTGATATCCGAAATGGATTGGCCATGCCGCCACGCATGACCGTTAAGAACATCTGGCAGATCATGGGACGCCCTGCCTGGGCCATACAAACATTGATACACGGACAGCCTGAGTTTTCCACGCTTAAACCCTATATGCCCGGTGAGATGAACATGAAACAATTGGGACAGTTCATGAACCGAACATTTTCCGGAAAACTCAGCAAGGAAAAGATTGCCGCCATACGCGATCGTTGGAAAGGAAAAATCGTGTTAAAAGGTGTAGTGAGTGAAGAAGATACGGCTATGGCGCTGACCTTGGGATTGGATGGCATCATCGTGTCCAATCATGGTGGAAGACAACTGGACGCGGGACAATCGGCCATTAAAGCCATACAACCGATTGTCAAAAACTATAAGGGCAGGCTGAAGATCATGATGGATAGCGGTATTCGTTCCGGTCCGGATGTTGCACGGGCTATGGCCCATGGTGCCGAATTTACATTTATGGGGCGAACGTTCATGTACGGCATTTCGGCATTAGGGAGTGAAGGAGGCGATCACACCACTAATATTTTGAAAACACAATTACACCAGGTGATGGATCAGTTATGTTGTGCAACAACAGGGGATTTTTACAAACACCTGCCTAAGCAGAGCACAGGGGATTAGCCAAGTGAAAAGTTATTTTAAAAAGGAATATGAAATTAATACGCTTTGGAGAAACAGGGAAAGAGAAAGCAGGGGTCATGAGTAATGATACCCGATACGATGTCTCACAATTCGTGTCGGATTACAATGAAGATTTCTTTGAAAACGATGGCCTGTCAAAACTGAAGGAGCTTGTATCGAAGCAAAAGGACACCTTGCCAAAAGTTGAAGCCTCCATTCGTCTGGGCTCACCGATAGCCCGGCCTTCGAAAATTGTGTGTATTGGATTAAACTACCGTGATCACGCCTTGGAAACAAATGCTACCATCCCGGCAGAGCCGATCCTATTCTTTAAGTCGACAACAGCGTTGTGTGGCCCAAACGATAACCTGGTGATTCCTAAACACAGCACAAAAACAGATTGGGAGGTAGAGTTGGCAGTAGTAATGGGAAAGAAAGCGAGTTATGTGGAAGAGGAAAATGCACTTCAGTATGTTGCCGGATACTGTTTACACAACGACTACAGCGAACGGGCGTTCCAATTGGAGCGCGGAGGACAATGGGCGAAGGGCAAAGGCTGCGATACGTTTGCACCGCTGGGTCCATTTTTGGTTACGAAAGATGAAATTACAAACGTCGATCGTCTGGAGATGTGGCTTACCGTGAATGGTAAAAAATATCAGGACAGCAATACATCAAACCTTATTTTCAAAATTCCTTTTCTTGTTCACTATCTGAGTCAGTTCATGACATTACTTCCCGGTGATGTCATCAGCACAGGAACACCGGCTGGCGTTGGCCTGGGTATCAAACCGGAACCGATTTACATTAAAGCAGGAGACGAAATAGAGCTCGGCATCGAGGGGCTTGGTAGCAGTAAACAACGCGCGGTGACGTACTGTGCATGAGGATGGATAGTTTCTAAGTTTTTAACATGCCCACGAGCAGTTCTGGAGGCAGATTGCCGATTTAGTAAACTTTAAAACAACATTATGGATTTTCAATTGAAGGATAAAGTAGTAATTGTTACCGGCGGAGCCAAAGGTATTGGCTTAGGCATAAGCCAGGTATTATCCCAAGAGGGAGCTATTCCAGTTATCGTTGGCCGAGCTGAAAAGGACAACCTGGACGCCGTCAGAATGATCGAGGAGCGTGGAGGTCGGGCCAGACAGTTCGTAGCGGAACTGTCTGAGCCGGCAGCAAGCCAACAAGTGATTCAGCACATTGCGAAAATATTTGATCGCATTGATGGATTGGTAAATAACGCAGGCGTCAATGATGGGGTAGGGCTTGAGCATGGAAGTTACGAAGGCTTTATGGCGTCCCTGCATAAAAATCTTGTCCACTACTATCTGATGGCGCACTATGCGTTGCCGTACTTGATTAAAAGCAAAGGTTCCATTGTAAACATCGGTTCGAAGACAGCCGAAACTGGACAAGGAAATACTTCCGCTTATGCAGCCTCTAACGGTGGCCGGAACGCGCTTACTCGTGAGTGGGCCGTTGAGTTATTAAAGTACGAAATCCGGGTGAATGCGCTCATCGTAGCGGAATGTTATACACCCCTGTATGAAAAATGGATCCAAACATTACCCAATCCAGAAGAGAAATTAAAACTTATTGAATCAAAAATACCCTTGGGACAACGGATGACTTCGGTAGAGGAAATCGCTAACATGACTGTCTTTTTGCTCAGCGAACGATCAAGTCACACTACGGGACAACTCATTCACGTGGACGGTGGATATGTTCATTTGGATAGGTCCTTATAAAAAAAGTTATAATTTTAATGGCTATAGTTCGCTTGCCTTTCGGCGTTCTAGTAGCTCGGGGTTGGGCCTTCTGCCGGTGTTATGTACTTCAACTATTTTGAACTAAGGCTAAGCAATCTTGTAAAATTCAAGCGCATTCAATCCGAAGATCGAGGCCTGTTCAGGTTTGGAAAACGAACGGAAGTAGTTTTCCACCATTCGGAGTTGCTGTTCGTAGTCAGTTGATAGCAAGCAAACGGGCCAATCAGATCCGTAGATAAGGCGTTTTAGGCCAAAGGATTCCACCACTGTGTCTAAATAGGGGCGGAAGTCGTTTTCACTCCATTCTTTCCAGCGTGCTTCTGTAGTCATTCCTGACACTTTGCAATAGATGTTATCAAAAGAGGCCAGACGCTGTATGTCTTTTGCCCAGCGGGTAAATTCGCCTCTAGCGATGTCGGGTTTGGCGATGTGATCAATGACGATGGGTTGGGCTGGTAAAAGCCTGACCAGGGCTGCGGCCACCGGCAGATGTGACGGTTTGATGAGGAGGTCGTAGCAGTAGTTATGGTGGTGAAGTAAACGAAGCCCCCGAATAAAGCTGGGGTCAAGCATAAACTCCAGCAGGGGCTCGTCTTGGATCACGTGACGAAATCCGCGGATCAACGGTTGCTGTGCATAGGCTTCCAGCTTGCTTTGCAAACTTTTGTCTTTCAGGGGTACCCAGCCGACAATCCCTTTAATGAATGAACTTCGTTTGGCCAAGGAGAGCATGAATTCGTTTTCAGCTTCGTTTTGTCGTGCTTGTACAGCAATACAGCCGGCGATTCCGTGACGGTGAAATATTGGTTCGGCATCCGTTGGTATAAAGTCGCGCCTTATGCCTGACATCGTCGTGCCGATCCAAGGATATTCTTTCTCTGAGTACTGCCAGAAATGAACGTGCGAGTCGATTTTCATTATGATTTTGTTCTTGCCAATGGGTTTCAAGGGATCCTGTTTAGAACCGGGAGATGAAGCAGTCGTGAGGACAGGTATAGGCTATGACGTTGATAACAGTGGATCGTCGTTTGATTTAAAAGTCTCTCCCTCGGTGCGGATGTAGTCCAGGTGAATGGATTGGTCCTTGGCGAGATGATCTAGGAAAAGTGTTATTAGATCTGGAAGTCCTTCCAACGTGGTTAAGTCTTGCCCCCATAGGGTGGTATTTGCTAATATCTGGTAGACCATCTGGTTAAGGTTTGTTGAACGCCAGGCCTGGTTGAACGCTTGGATGACTTCCGGTAGGTCTTTGACGGGGAGATTGCTGCCTCGCCATACGCCTTGGTAAAAACGAATCCAGCAGGCCAGGGAATATGCTATCCCTGGAGGGATCGTGCCCTTGATGCTGTAATAGTCAAGCAGCGATGGCAATGCGCGGACCCGAAATTTGGAAATTGAATTTAAAGCGATGCTGCTCAATTGGTGCTCGAAAAACGGATTTTTAAAGCGCTCCAGAACATCCCGTGCATATGCGTGAAGAGCGTCTTGGTCGGCGCGGAGCGTTGGTAATATTTCTTTGTATAAGATGCGGAGAATCGCTATTGATAACTCGTCGTCTTCGAATACCGAACGAACGCTGTGAATGTTCTTGAGCAATGCCATCGACGTCATCAGCGTATGCAGGCCGTTGAGAATTCGGACTTTTCGAATGCGGTACTGCGCGAGGTCCGTGGTGAAAACTATATTGTGAGATAATTTGTCAACTGGAAATTCATTCGCGACAGTGTGAGTGCCCTCGATTGCCCAGAAGTAATAGGGTTCGGCCTGCACCGGAATTTCGTCTATGTAGCCAGTTGTTTTTTCAACTTCGTGCTGTAGTTCCGATGTGACCCCAGGAACAATTCGATCAACCAACGTATTGCAGAAGATATTCTGGGTATTTATCCAGTCGGAAAATTGCGTTGCATCGGTAAACTGCTGCGCATAGCGAAGAATAATTTCTTTTAGAATAATTCCGTTGTTTTCGATGAGTTCGCAGGGGAGTATAATCAACCCTGGTAGCCCTTCCTGGTACCTTGCGTAAAGAAAGGTGGTAAGGCGAGCGGGAAACGTGATGGGTGAAATACCCTCAATCAACACTTCCCCACCATCGGTAATTCCGGCTTCCGTTGTGTTGGAGATTACAAACCGCAAGGACGGTGTCTTCGCCAAACCTTGAAAGCAAGTATAAGACTCGGTCGCATGAATGCAGGAGTGAATGCACGTGATGAGTCTGGTGGAGGCTACCCGACGACCATTTTTGTATCCCTTCTCAAGCAGGTGGTAAAGGCCGTCTTGTTTTGTGATGGGATTGTTCTTCTCTGGCGTTTGGGATTGGACAATGACGACACTTCCGTTGAAGCCGCATTTGTCGTTTAGTTCTTCAATAAAGAGATCGGCAAAGGCGCGTAGAAAATTTCCGCCACCAAATTGGACTACCTTGATGGGAGGGATTGGTCCCACGCCGATTGTTGTTCTATTTAGAAGTCTACTCATTATTTTCGTGAGTCAGTATTTGAGTATATCCTTGATATGGGTGAGCGTCTGTTTGATAGTGAACTGTATTTCATTCACGTTCCCTTGATTGACAAGGGCATCGGGAAATAATTTGGAACCTAGTCCAATACATTTTACGCCCGCGGCGAGCCACCTGGCCAGGGATTGTTTTGAAGGATCAATACCTCCGGTAGCCATCAGATGCAAGTCTGGCTTTAGGGCCATGACATTTGAGATGAATCCTGGGCCGAGTACGCCGGCTGGAAAAATTTTAATAATCGGAGCATTCAGTCTTTGCGCAAGGAATATTTCGGTGGGTGTTGCGCAGCCGGGAATCCAGGGCGTATTGTACTGGCTACAGCATCGTTGGGTAGCACGATCTACGATTGGGGCGACAATAAATTCTGCGCCTGCCGAAATAAAAATTTCCGCTGATCTACGATCGGTGATCGTCCCCACTCCAAAAAGCATGTTTTCAAAGTCTTTTCTTCTTTCCATAAGTAGGGCGAAAGTCTGCAAGGCTTGACTGCTGCGGTTGGTAAATTCAAAAACGCGTAGCCCGCTGTCATAACAGCAGCGAACCAATTGGGTAAGGGTCTCAATATTGCTCTCGCCGCAGATGGGCATTAGAGTGGCGTTCTTAAGGCGGGAAACAATGTTGGTGTCAGGCATATTCATTATCGACGCAATTGTCCTACCCGTTCGTTATTTACTAACGCAGTCACTTCTTGAACGGATAACAAATTCACATCCCCTTTGATCGTGTGCTTTAGCGCACAGGAGGCTGCTGCAAAATTTATAGTTTCGACATCCGTGTAACCGTTCAGGATACCGTACAGAATCCCTGCCATAAATGCATCGCCGGCGCCAATCCTATCAACAACGGGAGCGATATGGAATGTTTCCGATTCGCTCACGTTTCCTTTCGACCAAAGCGTAGCGGAGATGGACTCGTTGCTTGCATTTTTGGTGTGTCGATGAGTAGTGGCTATTTGCTTGATGTTAGGAAATCGGTTAATGGCCAGGTTGCACATGTCTTCAAATGAGTTGGATGGGATGCCGGCGCTGTTTTTAAAGTCCTCAGTGCCTGCAATAATCAAGTCTGAGTGCGCGATAAGTTCCGGCATGATGTCTATGGGTGCCTTTCCATATTTCCATAGGTTGCGGCGGTAGTTGATGTCGCCGGAAACACTAACCCCCATGCTCTTTGCTGTCTGCACGGCTGTCAGGCAAGCTTCTGCCGCGGATGCAGATATTGCGGGGGTTATACCCGACCAATGAAACCATTTTGCTTTCGCCAGAATATTTTTCCATTCCAGTCCCTTAAAAGTAGCCTCGCTAAAAACAGAATGATATCGATCGTAAATGATTTGCGGGGACCGCAAGGATACGCCACCTTCGATATAATATGTTCCCATGCGGCCGGAGCCGGGTAATGCCTGAACATTTACGCCTAATTTGTTGAATGCTTCAGCAGCACACTTTCCGATTGCATTTTCGGGAAGCGCGGTGATATGCATACAGGGACTACCCCAGGATGCGAGTGCACCCGCTACGTTGGCTTCGGATCCTCCGAACGTAATGGCCAATTGTGAGGATTGTGAAAAGCGATTTTGATCAGACGTTGAAAAGCGAAGTAGGATTTCACCGAAGGTTACGATTTGCGACATGAATGATAGAACTTACTTCATGACTATGGCCACGAAAGTTTGCGTTGAATTTTGGTCAAAGATGATTTGCTATCGGTCGTGATAGCTAGCCAAATCTTAGCAAGATATGGTGTACGATTAGCTGTTTTGTGGGAGGGACGGACTAGGAGGAGCCAATTATTCACCGGAGAATGCCTGTGGATCCGAGCTTGAAGATGATTGTAGCCTATTGTGTCTTAGTCGGAACCGACAGCGTGTAGCGTGGTCAGGAGCGCTACACACACGAAAATGTTACGCCTTGCTGACGATGCATCATTTTTGATCTGCTTGCTTTCGTGTCGGCAACATGTGTAGCGCTTCAATGGCATTAAAAATCGGAATGAATTCGATGCCTAGTTCGGTGAGATGATACTCAACGTGAAGCGGTTTCTCTTGGATCACTCTTCGCTCGACAATATTTGCTGATTCAAGTTCTCTGAGTGCGTTCGTTAATCCTTGTTTAGTTGCCTCAGGCAACAGTCGTGAGATTTGGCCGAAACGTACAGGACCTTGTGTTGCGTAGCGAAAAATGCAAGGTTTCCATTTTCCGGTCAGGAGTTTTAGCAGGTATTCCTTTGGACATTCTACAATAATTTCAGGATTCTTGGTAGTCATAATTTTTTGACTAATTGATTGTGACTGTTGGTGTTTATTCCTTGTTCCAAAATAAACAAAAAAATTATGCAAAAGACCATCGAGTCGGTTCTGAATTTTAAAAGCTCAAACTGGAGAGCAGTTTTGTGCCTGTCGTTTATATTGGTTTCATTTTGCGTGCACGGCCAGGGAACCTTTGCGGAGCGTTTGGGATGGAAAAAAGGAGAGCGGGTTTTGATTTTTCACGTTGACGATGTTGGCATGTCTTATGAGTGCAACAACGGAGCCAAGGATGCAATTGACTATGGCATTGCTACCTCAATGAGTATAATGATGCCCTGTCCTTGGGTTCCGGACATTGCAGCATATGTCCGAGACCATCCGCACGTGGATGCGGGCCTTCATTTAACCTTTACGGCAGAATGGAGTAAGTATCGGTGGATGCCCGTCTCAGGGACAGGTACTCCCGGACTTATTGACCAAGAGGGAGCTTTATGGGATAACGTTCCAGATGTAGTAAGGCATGCGACGTCGGAAGAAATCGAGATAGAGATGCGTGCTCAACTAAACAGGGCAAGACGCATGGGAATGAGTCCAACCCATCTGGATACGCATATGGGTACGTTGTGGTCGACGCCCGAGTACCTTGACAGGTATGTAAGCTTTGGCATTAAGGAACATATTCCGATTCTGTTTACAGCGGGTCATAACACTTTGCTGTTAAAGCAGATTCAAAGCGGCCCACTCGAGGGATTAAAAAAATTGACTGCTTTTCAGAAGGCAGACACACCCGAGCACGTACAGCACTACAACGACGCCATTCGTGCCGTTGGGGAACGGTTGTGGGATGGCGGGCTTGCGGTAGCGGATGACCTTTACGTTTCCAGTTATGATTGGGAACTTCCCAGCAATTGGGTTCGAACGGATGAGAATTGGAGAAAGTTTAAGGTTGAGAGGTATAAGGAATTGCTTAGGTCTGTCCAGCCTGGGATTACGGTCATCCTGCTACATTGCGCGGATGCTGGATCTGCTTTTCAGTCTATTAGCGATTCGGGTGACACAAGACGTGCTGACTGGCTCGCGATGCTCGATGACGGATTAAAAGAATATATCGTGCGAGAAGGTTTTGTATTGACCACCTGGGCAGAAATGCAGCGACGACGGGATGGGCAGAACGGCAATCGCTAAGGTAAGTCTGGATACGGAGGTATTTGTAGGGGTTTCAGGAGCATGGTGGTACAGCAATATGAGTACTTTAGGGTGATCACGAACTGAACGTATATTTTTCAGCCTTCAACTTGCTAATATCGCATCAGTGTATGCTAATAGATCATAAAAAAGTCGAGCATCCCGTTTTTACCTTGCGGTGTTAAGGTGTTAAGATTTCAAGGAATTAAAGATCATTACGATCTTTAAAGTATACCTGACGATCAGGTGCCAAAGTAGCTTTGAAGGATAATAGGAATGAATTTACTAATGAAAACACAATTGATTATTTTTCTTTGGGTTGCGACTTCATTTTTTCTGTGCGGTCATGCGCATGGTCAAGTTGATCTTTTTGTCGCTGCGCAAGGGAACGACAATAACCGAGGTACCAAGGAGAAGCCTTTTGCGACCCTACAGAAAGCGAAAGCTGTGGCCCGGGAAACTGCCGGTAAGGTGACGGTATATGTCCGTGAGGGGACTTATTATTTAAATGAACCCCTTGTATTTACCCTCCTTGACAGCCGGGAGGATGGTGAGGAAATGGTTTTCAAAGCCTATGGCCATGAACGAGTAACCATTAGTGGCGCGAAAGTTCTGTTACCCAAGTGGCACGTTCTCAAAAACGGCCTGCACATGGCAAGTATTCCTGACGATCCTGTGTTCGACCAACTGTTTGTTGACGGCAGGCAACAGCCGATGGCGCGATATCCTAATTTCAACCCCTTGCGGCGTCATTATAATGGCACATCTGCAGATGCCATCAGCAAGACGCGAACGGAGCGTTGGAAGGATCCTTCAGGTGCTTACCTTCATGCTCTTCATGGAAGCGAATGGGGCGACTTTCACTTTTTGATCACCGGTAAAGATTCAACCGGCAAGCTATTGTTGGAGGGTGGTTTTCAAAACAATCGAAGAACGGGTATGCATACGCAATACCGATTTGTTGAAAACGTACGGGAAGAACTCGACACTCTAGGCGAATGGTATTATAGTAAACAGGATCGTAAACTCTATTATCTTGCGGCGAACAATTTGCGTGGAGCAAAGATTGAATCGCCGCAGTTGCGGCAGTTGTTCGAGTTCCGTGGAAGCCAAGCATCGCCTGTTCGCAATATCACATTGGAAGGGCTCACACTGGTTCATACGCTGAGAACGTTTATGGAGACCAAGGAGCCATTACTGCGCAGCGACTGGACAATTTACCGGGGTGGTGCTGTGTTGATGGAAGGGGCGGAGCAATGCATCATCAAGAACTGCACGTTCGATGCTATTGGTGGAAACGCTGTTTTTTTTAGTAACTACAATCGAGACAACCAGGTTGTTGGTTGTGAAATTGTGAATATCGGAGCGAGTGGCGTATGCTTTGTCGGCGATCCGGGTGCGGTGCGGTCACCCAGTTTTGAGTATAATCAATTTGTTCCCTTGAACGCCATGGACATAGTGCCGGGCCCCAAGACTGGAAACTATCCGGCGCGGTGTCTAGTGTATGATAACCTGATTCATGATGTTGGTTTAGTAGAGAAGCAGGTTGCCGGAGTTCAGATCTCGATGGCACAAGACATCACCGTCAGTCACAATACTATTTACAACATGCCACGCGCCGGCATCAATGTCAGCGAAGGCACATGGGGTGGCCATATCTTTGAATACAATGATGTTTTCAATACCGTGTTGGAAACGGGTGACCATGGTTCATTCAACAGCTGGGGACGCGATCGGTATTGGCATCCCAATTACGATTCCATGAAAAGCAGGGTGATGGCACTTCCAGGCCTGCCTCTTTTGGATGTCGTGAATCCCATCGTTATTCGCAATAACCGCTTTCGTTGTGATCACGGTTGGGATATCGACTTGGACGATGGTTCCAGCAATTACCACATTTATAACAACGTTTGTCTGAATGGCGGCCTAAAACTACGCGAAGGGTTTTACCGCGTTGTGGAGAATAATATTATCATCAATAACTCCTTTCATCCGCATGTGTGGTTTGCAAACAGTCATGACATCTTTCGGCATAATATTGTCACTCGACATTATTTTCCCATACGCGTGAGTAATTGGGGCGATCAGGTTGATTACAATCTTTTTCCCGATTCCCTTGCTCTGGCGCAAGCGCGGTCCGGTGGGACGGACTTACACTCAAAGGCGGCTATGCCTGATTTTGTCAATCCTATTGAGGGGGACTATGCTGTCGCAGAGAACTCGGCCGCGTATGCGATAGGATTCCGGAATTTTGCAATGGATAGCTTCGGCGTTCTTTCGCCTTCCCTCAAAGCTCGTGCGTTAAAAGTCCAACTGCCTGTGATACTCGACAATACAGAGTCGCGCGAGCACCGGTACGCGTGGATGGGAATGTCTATTAAAAACCTCACGACACTGGGTGAACGCTCGGCTACCGGTATGGCCACGGAGGCGGGGGTGTATGTGTTGGAAGTGGAGACGTGGAGTTTCTGGTCGAAATATCTCCGTCCCAATGATGTGATACTGGCCTTAGGGGATACTACCATCAAAACCGTCGAGGATTTGGAGCGTTCTTTTGGTGCACTATCGTCGGGGGAGGTGGCGATGACCGTATTCCGCTCTCAGGCAGCACTCAAGTTGATTGTTCGGCGGTAAAGGATATGACGCGATAATTTCGTTAGGATGATCGGACTTGCTAAAAGATCATCACACCAGGCTAGTAGATAATCATGAAGTGTTATAGACGGTCAATATCTTTGACATATTCAAAGACTAATTCAACGTCGATTAAACCCTAATTGAACGTCAACGCGCGAACCGCCTAAAGACTGATGAACGTATGATGACCAAAATCCTGTCACTACTATTTGTTCTTTGTGTTGTACTTTCAGAAGTGCACGGGCAGCAGCGTGACATGAATGAGATGTGGGATGGGAAAGCCGAAAACGAATCTGCCTTCGGTAATCGTGGGAGGGTGTTTCGCGAAGGTAGGTACGCCATGTTCGTGCATTGGGGCTACTACTCGTTGCTGGGCAACCAGTGGAATGGAAAAACATATTATGGCATTGGAGAGTGGCTTATGAATAGTCGGATGGCCGATCTTAGCGTGGAAGACTATAAGAGCAAAGTTGGATTATTTAACCCTGTAAGCTTTAATGCTGATAGTCTGGTTGCCCTGGCCAAAAATGCCGGAATGAAATATATCGTAATTACCAGCAAGCACCATGATGGTTTTGCAATGTTTCGATCAAAATATTCCGCCTTTAATATCTATGATGCGACCCTTTTTAAAAGAGACCCGATGAAAGAGATGGCCGCAGCTTGTAAAAAAGCTGGTTTAGGACTCGGGTTTTATTACTCACAAACACAAGACTGGACCACCCCTGGAGGATTTCACGGACCAGTGAAAGATAAGAACGGAAAGGAAGTAACGTTTGATATGTATTTTAAGACCCGGTGTCTTCCTGAGGTAAATCAACTCACCACAGCATATGGACCAATTGCCTTAGTGTGGTTTGATACGCCGGCCAACATTTCTAAGGAGTATGCCGCGCAATTGGTGGACTTAGTCCATAAAAACCAGCCGGATGCGTTTGTCAGTGGAAGGGTAGGGCACGGCCTTGGCGATTATTCAACCTTGGGTGACATGGAGGTGCCCAAAAAAAATATACCGGGTCTATGGGAAACCGTGGAGGTAACCAATGATTCATGGGGCTATGCATGGTATGATCAAAACTGGAAAACTCCAAGACAGGTTTTGGCCTTACTACTATCCACCATTGCGCGCGGCGGAAATTTTATGATCAATGTCGGGCCGAAGGGAGATGGGACGTTGCCCACTCAGCCCGCTCATGTTCTTAGAGCAGTAGGTGACTGGGTGAAGCGTCATCAAAAAATTGTCTATCAAGGGAAACCATCGCCTTGGAAGCACGCTTTGCCGTGGGGCGATGCCATCGTTGGGGAAAACAAGATTTCGCTCCTGGTATATGACTGGCCTTTGTCCGGGCGTCTGTTTGTTCCGGGGTTAAAAACGTCCGTACTGTCGGCTAGACTCTTGGATGCCGGCGCTGGGCAGCCTCTTCCGTTTGCGTTGGAGAATGGTTGGCTGATATTGCAAATTCCGTTTGAGCGCCCGGACCCTATGATGTCTGTTATTGAGCTTAACACTGAAGGTGTGATTGCAGCAGATGAGGGATTGGCTATCGATCCTCAGATTCGAACAACCTTAGAAGCAGACTTTGCGCTTTCAACAAACTGTGACATGAAGAGCAAACAATGGATGGAAAAGTTTGGCGAGTGGAAGCATATAAAAGAAGTTACCAATTGGCAGCCTGGTGGGACTGCAACCTGGACGATTGACGTCCAGGTGCCAGGAGACTATCAGGCCTTCGTGAATTATACAGGCAACGGGCGACTGGTTTGGCGCATAACTAGTGACGAGGGACATTTGGTCCAGAATCAACAAAATTCCTCATCGGTATATCATGACTACCCTTTGGGTTGGCTGCAGTTTGATAAGGGCGGAACACATACGATAACCATTGAACTGTTGGAGGGTGATCGCAATAGTGCAAGTCTTGCTTCTGTGGGTTTTGAACCCGTGCAATACTAAGTGCGCTGAAAAGCCAAGTCATTGATATCGTTTGATACTGATATGATGATGGCGATTTTGTATAAGGTATATCCGACCATTTTTTTTTTTTTTTTTTTTGATATGTTACTTATTTTTAAGAAGAGTGCAGAGAATGTCAACAGTTCATCGGCGGCAATTGTGAGCTTTGATTTGGAGTCGAATGTAACCTTTGTCACCTTTGAAGGTCTTCTCGACCATGCTATGGCTGAACGTGTAACGCGCGTGGTCATTCGGTTTCTTAGGGACAACAATTGTTCATTTGTTGTAAACGACCTAAGCCGTGTCAAGAGTATGCACACGAAATTCCTTCAAATGAATGAAATTCGGACGGGGCTAAAGTATGGCGTGGAAAAGTATGCCATCGTGGTCTCGGAACAGCGGTACAAAAAACTAAGAATTTTCGAACTCGGGAGAAGAATTGGTGATTTTGAAGTGCGAATTTTTAAGTCTTTGGTGAAGGCTAATCGCTGGGTGTTAGATGTGGTCACCTTAGAACCGAATGTATTATGAGGCATTAACTCGGGGCAGCACTGCCGATTTTCTTTATTTGCTATTCATGTCGTGTTACCTGTGTCTACGAGAGAATTCCAGCCAAGTGATAGTCGATATGTATCTAATGGCATCTTGAGTTGCAGAGGCCATAGGATACAGGAGCAATAAGATGTATGTTCTACTATGCAGATCCGTTCTCTGCCTTCCTCGCCAGGTGTTGATGACCGAAAGGCCGTCCATTCGGCCCCTTTAACTAGTGATTATGATATCCATCCTTGAGGCGTTGCAGCATCTATGGTTGTCAACCAATAGGCCTTAAGTTTACCAACTTTTATAGATATCTTTATTGAGTTTTTACACTTCCCCCATCTTGTAAATCACCTCCGAGAGAGGGATCGATTCGGCTCATTCATTACCTTCAGTCCCGCCCCAATTAGGTTGTGATTTTTTTGGCTAAACGTGCCAAGGTCAGGACAAAACCCATGGTCAATTGATGCAAAGTGAAGGATGTGTTACGCTGGATTGAATCTGCTAACTGCCTAATATGTAACCTTTTATAGTTTGTTCGTGATCTATTGGGACGAGGAAGTTTCATTGGACTTTGATATCTTTGGGTAGCCCATCTATCCTCTCTAGTATGATCTTGAAATTTCTACTATTGATCATTTTCATTTCACCTTTTCAGGTGTTTGGTCAAAAGGATCCCCGTCGAACCAAAATCGAAATTCTATACGATTCCGCCTGGAAGATGAAGGGCATCAACACAGACAAAGCGTTTCAGCTGCTTCATCAGATGGACACGATCGCCCTATATTCAAAGGACCCAAGGGACGACATTCAAGTTCTTGAAATAAGAGCATGGCTGAATAATCCTCATAATGTGTTGAATGGTCTGGCCAGTATAAGGCAAGCCATCGCGCTAGCCAATGCTAAAGCCATCCATCAATACGATCGGCGCCTTTTTTACGTTGCGGGCGGACTCTTTAAACATACTAATTTGGATTCCGCTAACTATTATCTTGAAACATCCTACCACCTGGCCAGATTGAGTAAGGACAGTGTTGTGATGAGCAATGCACTAAACACGATGGCGTTTATAGCCATGGATCAAGGTGATTTTATTAAGGCTCTGAAGTATTTGCAAACCTGTGAGAAATATTTCTTTGGAAAGCAGCCCGCTAAAATGGTTACCAGTAAACTTAATCAATCTCATGCTTTGTCTGCTGTCGGTCTAGAAGATAGGGCTATTGAACTTGCTAAACAGGGCATTGAGCAAGCCCTGCAAGAGCATTACAAAGGGTATGAAAATCAGCTTATATCGCTCTATGGAAATTTAATTGAATCTCTGCTGAAATTAAATAAACCACTTGAAGCCTATAGGTATTGGCGCAAAATGATGGTAGAAATCCCGCACGTTCATGATCTACCTGAGTACTCTCATTTTACGCTTACCATCGGTGAAATTTACCTTGCCCTTGACAGCCCTGCCTTGGCGCTTTCTGCTTTAACAAAGAATGTTCCAAACCCTAAATTTGGGTCTTACAGAAGGAATGCAGGCATCTTCTATGCATACGGGCAACTTGGGGATCGCAAGAACCAAAGAGAAATGGCGCAAGAACTTATTCGCAAGATCCCAAAAGTAAAAAGTGTTGACGGAAGCATGAATACGTTTAAGATCGCAGAGCAGGCATTCGAATTCCTGCAGATGAATGATAGTGCATATCACTATCATAAGCTTTACTTTGAGAGTTATCAACTCCTGTACAGCCAAAGGCAACTAGGTGAGATCTTGCAAGATGAATTCAATGCTAAATTGGTGTTGGAGCAATCTGAGGCGGCTATGGAGAGAAAGATCTTGGAGTCGGAAATTCGGTATAACAAGCAGAGGTTTTTATTTGTAGTTGCTGTGACCGTTTTGCTTGCATTTATTGTTGGCTTGCTCATCATTCGATACAGGTCTGCCAGAAGATTTAATTCATTGTTGAATCAGCGTGTTGAGGAGCGCACACAAGAACTTTTCGAAAAGAATAAGCAATTGTCCGAATATGCGTTTATAAATGCTCATAAATTGCGCGCTCCTGTGGCGAGAATTTTAGGACTTCTCAATCTTCCCTTGGATGAGAGACAAGGGGCGGAGCCCTCTGCTCTGATGGCCATGTTGAGGGCAGAATCCGAATCCTTGGACAATATCGTGCGATCGATTACCAAGGCAATTGAGGATAAGAGGATGTTTGATCGCAATGATATTAGAATGTGAACTTGGTCGATAACTATGGATCTTAGCTGTCTTTTTCAATTCTTTTCAAGTAGAACGGTAATGATTGTTTTATTTTTCAAGCAAGCTTTTAGTCAAAGGTATCTTCCAGGGTTTGTTTCGTAAAGCCGGTTGAAAAGTTTAATCAGTTCCTTAGGTTAATCCATCATCACAGATTGGTAAATTATCGTAGCCTTACGTAAATGTTGGCTTGTAAATTTGATTCATTACTGATGTGGTTATTAACGTCACGTCAAGACGGTGTTTTAAAAAAAGAGACTATGAAAAGAACTGTTTGGTGTTTGGGTTTTTTAGCGTTGATCTTTTGTGTTGGGCAGAATGGATTCAGTTTGTCAAGATGGCCAAATATCATTTCAACAATAAAATCATCGAAGGCGACGGTCGTTTCTTCCAATGGCCAACACAATAGTTCTGTGTCGGTAAAGCGCAAGTGGTCGAGAAACACCTGTAAGACATTGGTGTCCAATTCCTCGAAATCTCCTATTCGTATAAAGGAAGTGATCTTATTCGAAGCAATTAATCTTTTTCCCCCAGACACGCCCATCAGTGGGGAAGGCTTTCAGATGCTTTCGCAAACAGGAGGAACGCTTAACGCACCCGTTGCGCTAGGCTCTTTCGAAGATTCGAAACATTATGGCATGGTTGAGCCCAAAGGCTACCGCGTCGTTTACAATTTACTTTACTTGAATGGCCGTGAAGATCGTAAATATTTGTTGGGGTTCACCTCCGCAAATAGGTTCGTGGGTAAATTTTACCTTTCCGCCGATACGGTTAGAGTTGTGATGGATTTGGAGAACATTGAATTGGCTGCAGGTGAAACGATCGATCTTGAAGGTTTTTTTATGGAGGATGGCAAGGATCGTGAGTTGTTGCTTTCGAATTTTGCAGAGCAGGTTGAAAGGGCGCATCCCCGTCGACCGTCAGCGAGTCCCACCGGGTGGTGTTCATGGTATTGTTTTGGATCGCAAGTTACAGCCCAAAATGTTTACGATAATCTTTCGGCGATTAAGGCTGAAGTGCCAAGCTTGAAGTATATTCAGATTGATGACGGTTACCAATTGAATATGGGCGATTGGCTCTCCGTTGGTAGATCGTTTTCGGGTGGCGTGACAGATGTTTTGGGTCGAATTAAAGAGGCCGGATTTGAGCCGGCAATTTGGGTGGCACCATTTATTTGTGATTCGACATCTTCGATTTTTAGAGAACACAAAGATTGGTTGGTGAAAGATGAAAACGGACACCCGTTGAGAAGTGACAAAGTTGGTTTTGGCGGCTGGCGACGTGGTCCATGGTATGTGCTCGATGGTACCAATCCACATGTTCAGCGTCATTTTGAAACGATTTTTTCGACGATGCGTGAGAAATGGGGCTGCACGTATTTTAAATTGGATGCGAATTACTGGGGTGCTATTCACGACGGCAAGTATTACCGTGCAAATGCCACGCGCACAGAAGCCTATCGGGAAGGTATGAAGGCGATCGTAAAAGGAGCAGGACCAGATGCATTCATCCTGGGATGCAACCACCCCCTGTGGCCATCGCTGGGCTTAATCCATGGATCAAGATCTTCAATGGATGTTTCAAGAAATTGGACGAATATTAAGAAGACGGGAAAAGAAAATCTGCTACGGGGCTGGCAAAACGGTCGGCTTTGGTGGAACGATCCAGATTGCCTACTGCTGACGGGCGACTTGCCAGATAATATGTTTGCATTTCATGCGTCGCTTTTGTACGCGACGGGAGGTATGCTATTAAGTGGAGATGACGTGGCTAGTATTCCGAAGAATCGACTGATAATGCTGCAGAAAATGGCCGCTGATGGTAACACCACTACAGCCAAGTTTGTCTCTGAAGAGTTTGAAATCGGATGGGTCAACTCGAAGGGATCGAAAAAGTTGGTGGTGCTAAATTGGGGAGATATCCCCAAGTCATTCAAAATTCCAATAGATAATCCAGTTGTTGTACGAGATTTCTTCTCTGAAAAGCTGGTCGGTCATTTCGATCGGGAGATTGTATTGGAGAACTTCGGTGGTCAACTTGGCTGCGTCTACGTTGTTGAGGAAGAATAGATCAGCCTATTGCTCTGCTCAGCCCTGCCTTTCTCGTTAAGTAGCAATCTTTTGATCATAATCAGAGTATGTTGGTTTTTAGAATGAATGACCATCAAACGAATCTTAAACTCATTGCGATTAGCTTTATATCCCTAATGTTTTCATTAGGAGTCCAAATAGGTTATGCGCAGAAAAAACCAAACGTTTTGTGTCTTGTATTGGAAGATACTTCGCCCGATTTTATAGGCTGCTATGGAAATCTGTATTCGAGAACACCGACCATTGACTCTTTAGCTCAAATTGGAACAAGGTTTACTAATGCGTTTTCAACCGGAACGGTTTGTGCTCTAGATTCAAGAGTACATTTTGGATTGTGTAAACGTGATCCTTAAGAAGGGGACGGAAGTAAGCGCGGTATCGGTAGCAGGAGTGAAGGCCTGGAGACATTATCGATTAAAAACCAGAAGTTACATGGTTATATTCGGGACCTAATGAATAGGAAAATTCGCCGGAAAGCAGACCGGCATTCTTAAGGGTAAGATCAAGGTGAAAGTATCAGACATTAGACTCCTGCCAGGAGACATGCTTGCCATTCATGAGTTGATTTCTTGTGTCCAGATGGTCAGCAACCAAAGGCGTTGCGATTTCTCAGCTCCACCCCTGAGGGATGCACCATTTTTAAGCTTTCTCCTGTGGAATCAACAAACATCTTATCTCCAGCCTTATACATCATCGTGTGCATGCAGGGTTGCTCACGCCACTCCCAGGGATTGTAGGGAGGATAGAAAGGGGATTATTTAAATCCTTCCAGAATTGAAATGATAATCCTCCCAGAGGCGCAGTAGTGCTACCGCTCGATTTAATCGCTTCTCTTGGCCTTTCAAAGAATTATGAAAAGCTGACATCGTACTATTTATTGAAGGCTCTGGCGCCTTTTAAGATGAGCCCATCGGGATGACGGAATCTCCACGTTAACGCGGCCGAACCGATTTGTATTTTGTCTCTCTTTAGAATCCTCTCTTCTTATTCTTCTAGTAGATTTCTAGTATGATATCTTGGCTGACTCGACAAACTAAATTGTTGGGAAATTATCAGCTATGCAAGACGATAAGGTGGTTAACCAAAAAATAACAGCGACGATCCACAAGGATCAATTGCTTACCGTAGGGCATTTAGATGCGTTTAGAGATACTCTGTTGAACGATATCCGTGAACTACTGCAAGCAGAACGATTTGGACATCGGGAGAAACTTTTTTTGAGATCTTCGGAGGTGCGAAAAATGCTAAACATTTCGCCGGGTACCCTGCAAAATCTCAGGATAAACGGAAGTCTCGACTATAAGAAAATTGGGGGAATAATATTCTATAGATATGAGGATATAGAAAGGCTATTGAATGGAAGTAAAACTAAATAGCGAAGGCATGGACCAACTTGCTCAGGTATTTGGATTTATTAACCGTGTCGTTTCGGATGACCGTTTAAAACCTGTTCATATTTCGCTTTGCATTGCCTTGTGTCACCTATGGATGGCGAATGAACTTCAGGATCGATACCGGGTTTCCCGAAAAATTCTTATGCGCGACTCCCATATCCGGTCAATAGCGACTTACCATAGAGCGCTTAAAGACCTTCGGAATTTTGGCTATGTTCAATACTATCCGTCCAATCATCCTATTAAAGGGAGTGAGGTAAGCATGATAACTGACAAAAGAAAATGAACAGCAGTACTTGGGGAATCCGGGGTGGTTGACCACTTCATTTCCCGTAGCTTTGCTCAAAACATTCCGCGTCGTCGTGTAAAGATTCCGACCCATTGACCACTTTGTTTCAGTAGGGCGTGCCCAGCTAAAGTTACGTTGCGTATTAGTTTCATTTCTTAACCATCTTTCAGGAATGACTCCACCCTCTTCACTATCTCACTAAAAAAAATCGTGCAACTCGAATGTTTCTAGATTTACCTCCGTCTTTCCTTCTTCAAGCTTGCCCAGTGAAAGGAAGGTGTTGTGAATTTGGGAAGCCTATGGAGTAACGGGCAGCTTATTTTTTCTCTTTCCCTACGCCTCTTAGGCCACACCGGGATGTGACGCGGCTAGGCCGGGGAACGCTTTATGGCTGGCAAGGACGTTGCCATGACAGAAATCATCTTTCTGTTTTCTTTTCATCATCGGATCTGGAATATGCCGGGCATATTTTTATTCTATGGAATCCCGGAAGCGGATACAATAGCTGGGATATGATTACAGAGAGGGAAAAAAATGCAAAAAAGGACTTATGGACTTGCCCCACCTGCGGGCGCAAGTTCCAGCGGCGTGGTCAGTCGCATTCGTGCAGGCTATTCCAGCTGCAACACCATTTTGACAATAAGCCCGATGGGAAAGCGCTGTATCAAAAATTAAGACATACCCTCAAAAATACGTTGGGCACTTACAAGGTGGAATCCTTGGCGTGTTGTATCCATTTTGTCAACACCTTCGCATTTGCAGCGGTTAAGGTTTTCAAAGATAAAATCCGCGTCGAGTTTACCCTGAACCGGAAGATCAGGCACAACCGCATAACGCAAATTGTATCGCTGTCGGCGCATCGTTACCTCTACAGCGTGGACGTTGTGACCGCAGCGGATATTGACGCAGAATTAATAGCGTGGATAAAAGAGGCCTGGCAAGAACGTTTAGACATTTGACATATGACGACCAATGAGACAATAGCGACCATCTATCAACGGAGGGCCGTTCGAAATCACAAGGTCAAACCGGTTGAGAAAGACTTGATTGAACAAATCATAGATGCTGGAAGAATGGCGCCATCGGCCATGAACCGTCAATTATGGAAATTCTATGTGTTGACTGACTGGGAACTGATCGGCTCCCTGTCGCCACGCATTGTGAAAGTGGCCAATTTTGAGTTGGGCGCAGAACGATTAAACACACAGCGGTGCCACAACAAGTAAGCAAAGCAGTAGCCAAAAATTTGCCAACTGGACTATTTCACGCGATGTGTATGTTGTGACCTATCATGCGAATTACTGTTATCTCATGTCCGGATTATTGGTCCTGCGCAATGGTATTAAGATCAATATCGCGACGAAACGATGACGCTATGCAAGACCTGATGACGATACTTTACGGGCGACGAGCGGTGCGGAAATATGACGACCGAGCTGTGGAGACCCAGGTGATTGAAGGGGTCATTGATGCAGGCCGGATGGCACCCTCGGCCATGAATACTCAACCATGGAAGTTTTACGTGGTAACCGAAGGTGATTTGATCAATGCAATGGAAGTTCAAATTCATTTAGTGGCAAATGATATTTACATGATCCCGGAAATGCTACAATTCTTCAGGGCGAGAATGCCATTTTTCATGGTGCACCTGTAGTGATTTTCATCGCAGCGTCAAGGGAGAATGAGTGGGCCATGCTTGATGTTGGCATGTATGCACAAAACATTATTATCAGCAAGCGCCGCGGGCCTTGACACCTGCCCGGTTGGGCTAGGAAAGTTCATTGAAAGAACTAGCCTTTATTCGCTGCTAGGCGTTGCCGACACAGACCGTGTGGTGATTGGTGTAACATTGGGCTATATAGCCACGTGGAGCCCGTCGCGCCAGAACGGAAAAGGCAAAATGTGTTTTATGTTCGGTCCGGTGTAAGGTAAATGTTCAGCGTTAAGGGGGGTATAAAGTGTTTTGTCGTTGTTTTTTTGTTTAACGTGATGTGTCTAATTATAGGTATTTTGATTATTTTCGTTAAACAAAAAAAGGCCTATTTTGGAACAAAAACCCATTGCTCTTGAAAGCGAGGCTGGTTTCCGCGTCCTGTTTGAATATGCTACCATCAGCATTCTGGTTATCAGCGAAGCTGGGGATATAGAACTTGCTAATACCTGCGCAGAGACGCTTTTTGGATATCAGCCTTCCGAGTTGCTTGGTCAGCCTATAGAAGTCTTGATCCCGGAGGACCTAAGGTCGCGCCATGTCCACCATCGCACGCACTATTTTGACAAGCCGAAGGCACGTCCGATGGGCGTTGGCATGGAATTATTTGCCAGGAAAAAAAGCGGCGAGGTATTTCCGGTGGCCATTAGCCTTGGGCATTACGAACTGGATACGGAGAAACTCGCTGTTGCTTTTGTGACGGACATCACGGATCAGGTGAAAGCGAAGAAGTTGGTCGCGGAGCGAGAGGCTTGGTTTCGCAATATGGCCGACAATTCTCCGGTTATGATCTGGGTCTCTGACGCCGGAAAAAATTGTACCTATTTTAATAACACCTGGCTTTCCTTCACCGGACGAACTATTGGGGACGAAATGGGTAGCGGCTGGGCAGCGGGTGTTCACCCGGACGATTTGGAAAAATGTCTCTTTGCCTTTAGCGCAGCTTTCGATGCCCGGCTATCCTTTGTGCGAGAATACAGACTTCGCCGTGCAGATGGCCAATATCGTTGGATCCAGGACACTGGCAAACCCACCTATTCTGACGCTGTGTTTACGGGATACATTGGAACCAGTAACGACATTCATGATCAACGTGCAATGAAAGACGAGCTTGAGCAGCTCGTACGAACCCGCACAAATGAGCTCTACCAGGCCCTTGACCGGGAAAAAGAGATGAACGAGATGAAGTCACGATTCGTGTCAATGGCGTCGCATGAATTCCGTACGCCGTTGAGTATAGTGTTATCAAGCGCGTCGCTAATTGAACAGTATGTTTCTTCCGGTGGCGATGAACGCGTTGGGCGTCATCTTAGACGAATTCAGTCTTCGGTTAACAACCTTACCAATATTCTCAATGATTTTCTTTCAATTGACAAACTTGAACAAGGCAACGTGGAAGTTGAATACGAAACTTTCGGAATGGAAGGGTTTTTAAAAGAGGTTGTTGAGGATGTTGGAGCGGTTCGAAAGCGTGAACAGCAGGTGAAGATAGAGCATCTTGGTGAACGCGAAATCACACTCGACCAGAAGAAGCTTCGGTACATACTTTTGAATCTGGTGTCGAATTCTTTAAAGTATTCACCCGAAGGTGGCCAGGTGTTTGTGAAGTCGATGGCTCTGGAGAAGCGGGTGATCGTTTCGGTGCGCGACTGTGGGATCGGTATTCCGGAGGAGGAGCAAAAATTTATGTTTAATAAATTTTTTCGTGCGAAAAACACGGGAAACATTCAAGGCACAGGCCTCGGGTTGACCATTGTTAAGCGTTATGTTGATTTGATGGGAGGGAGTGTTTCCTTTACCAGCAAGCCCGGAGAAGGAACCACCTTTATGATTGATGTCCCAACCGTTGGAATGTTATGAAGACGGTTTTGATCATCGAGGATAACCTGGAAATACGCGAGAACACTACGGAGGTTCTGGAGCTTGAAGGGTTTGAGGTACACGCCGCAGATAATGGCCAAGTCGGCATGGCTCTGGCGATTGGGCTAAAACCCGATATTATCTTATGTGACATCATGATGCCGGAAGTGGATGGTTATGAGGTGTTAAGGCGGCTGAAAGAAGATCCGGTCACGAATAAAATTCCGTTTATTTGTGTGACCGCTAGCGGCGAAAAGATGGAGATTCAAAGGGCGATGGAATTGGGGGCGAGCGGGTTTGTGAGAAAGCCCTTTGACGTGAAGGAACTAATTCGGGTCATGCGCAAGTGTCTGTTGTAGCCAAGAGGCAATTTCAATTTTGAGGAAGATGGCCCGGGCATGCGGGGCACCCGTTGAGTTTGGGTGCATGGAAAGCGAAAATGTATGTCACTCACGGTTCATAGACCTTAAAACGGTTGGTTCGCCAGGTGATTTTTTTTTGCATTTCGTCTGTCCGGTTTAGCAGGTGTATGATCGCTTCAATGCATTCCAGATTAATGTCAAGATCGAAATGAAAGTGGATTATTTTCTCAAGGCGAATTTAACTCCGATAGCGGTAGAAAGATATCGTTTTCCGTTTGCTCGGTAATTATGCTGCTGTTGAAAATGATTGGATGAAGGATAGTGCTATGGTGGGGTGGAGGGAGAATACGCGTGCAGGAAACTTGTCCTTTGGTTAGTTGTGATAGTTCGGTGAACAAAGCCTTTTGTTTCTCGCTTCAGGTGAGTGGGCAGCTTTACGTCGAACGTTACATACAAATCACCAGTTTGTTTTTCCTGTTTGTAAAGCGGAACTCCCTTTCCTTAGACGGACCCCGGTGCCCGGGTGAGTTTCGGGATTGACTGTTATTTTCACTTTGCCGCCCAGCGTGTCTAGTGCCGAGCTGATGGGCCAATTGGTTTTAGACTGCACATCGGTGAATTGCAATTGCTTTTTCAGGTCAGCGTGGTTGAGCTTGGCAATGCGTTAGGATGTTGCTGCGTTCAGATAGTTGATTTCACGTTGTTCCAGGTCCACGCGACTGCCCACCCCTTGATCCCACAGATTGCGTTGGCGTGCCATGAGAAAGAATCGTGAGCCACCTTGGCGCTGGCCAACTCGATGCTTGCCCTCGCAGCGTCGAATTTGGTTTGATTGCCCTTGAGGTCTTCGTGTTCGGAAGCCAGTCGGTCATTCATGGTGTTGCGCGCTGACACGTCGTGGCGCATTTCCATCAGTACATCGCCTTGTTTAACGCGCTCACCTTCGCGCGACACGATGCTTTGAATGGCTCCGGCAACGGTGGTGTATACTTCGTATTGATTTTGGCTTTTACGGTGCCGGAGGCATAGACCGATTTGGTAATGTTACGAAGGGTGGGATTCACTTTTTCAATTCTTCTCGTACAGCAAACCGCTGGCACTGCAATCAATGCAAGCCACTGAAAAGATATTCGTTGGTGTATCATCGGGCAGCGTTAGGATGTTGACTGACTAAAATTAGGCTTCGACCGTGGCTCCGATGACGATGTCAGGGGTTGCCACAACATATATCAGTCGACTGGCGGGGGAAACTATGTTGTAAAAACAATGTCAACTGTCGTCCCACGTCCCAAGGCACTTTCGATTTCAAAATGAGCATTTATCTTGGTTAGCAAATCTTTAGAAAGCCGCAGTCCAAGACCGGCCCCCTTTTCATTTTGAGTCCCCTCCGTGGATTTAGATTGTCCGTCAAGTACGGCGCGGATCTGAGCGGGGGTCATGCCCGTGCCGCTGTCTTTAACGGCGATACAAGTGTTTTTGCCATTTCGAAAGGTTGAAACCGTTACGCCGCCAGCATTTGTAAATTTCACGGCATTGGACAGCACGTTTCGGAGCACTATGGATATGATGTCGGGATCGGTAGTCACGTTTTCGACACCCAGACTTAGCTTTAGGGTAATGCCTTTATCCTGAAATGACTTCTCATATTGCCCTGCGATCTTGCCAATGACCTCAGAAAGATTTGCAGCAACGATAGTTGGGTTAATGTTATCGAAGTTCGTGCGCGTCCATTGTAAGGTTGTGTCGAGAACTTCCACGAGATTGAAGGTGCTTGTGCTAACACTCTTCATGCATTGATGGTATTCATCGGGCGTGAGCACGCCGCTAACCGATAGTTCGATCAACGATTGGAGATTGGTGAGTGGAGAGCGAAGGTCATGGCTGAGAATGGAAAGGACGCGGTTCTTGTTCTCATTCATTTGGGCAAGTTCGTTCTCTCTAGTGACTTCTTTGTTTATATTGGTGAAGGCGACCATGTTGAGAGACTCTCCTATATAGGAAGCTACTTCATACCACTGTTCACCTTTCGTTCGCGTGCAGATGCAGGCGTTCATGACGGCCTTTGCATGCTGTTGCCCCGCACGAGAAAGTTCAGTCCACTCGGCAATTACCTTATTTCGATAGCCTTCGTCGGGATAAGCTTTCAGAAACCAATCCCTGAGGGTTGGGATGTCATGACACGAATAGCCTATTTCTTCTATGAATGCTGTGTTTACAAATAGATTTTGTCTTTCATGATCACGCCAGTCGGAAATCAGGAATGGAATCGGGAGCAGGTTAAATAGTTTTTGCAGGGCGACTTCGCTGAAACCAAGAATTGTACTTATACGTTGCATAGGGCATTTATATTTAGGTCTGGGATGTAAACGCTTTACTTTTTGTTTTGTCATGTGGGGCCATACAGTCTCTTAGCTCCTGTTTCAGGATCAGTCGTATTGCGGTTGTTGTGAGGTGTGGCCGGGCATCTCAGAAACCTGCGACTGATTTTTAAGGTCGTGCGATGGCTTTGTTGGACAAGTATCTTCCATAATATTCGTTGGTGTTCAGTTTTTGCGGTGATCCCATAAAGGTTTATTGATATATTTTCGATGTTGAGTTTGAGGGTACGCAATATCTCGTCGGTTTCTACGGGAGGCGCGAATGAAGAATGCTGTCACACATTGCCCATTTCGGTCTGCAACTTCACCGGGATGTCGGCCGGCATCTTTTGTGTTATGCGTTCAATTCCTGCCTGGGCGTCGGCGTCCATTTGTGAAATGAGACCGCTACGATAACTGATGGGTGTGGTTCCATAGTAGGGTTTGGTCAATGCCGGAAGATAGATCACATGCAATACTATGATCTCTCCTTTTGATTTTGCGGCACGTTCTGAAGCCACCAGCGATGCATTGTGCGCCGGCTGAGAGAAATCGCAGGGGACAAGTATCCTTTTATGTTTTTTTCGAAAAGTAGATATCTCGGCGAAAGCATCGTGTGACAGATGGTTGAACTTTTGATGATTTTTGTCAGCTAATCGTCTTATGTCCGGGAGGAAAAGCTTGTATGAGGCATGGCAACTGAATGGCATGCCCGATGATGAGAAACATTGATCAATTTATACTACTTCAATTGTCCAGCGCCTGATTAGTATATTGAAAGTGCTGACTTTTAGTGCCAAGGAATATCAGGACATGATGTGCGCGTTGACGAATAGAATTTGCTTGCGGTTAGGCCGTTGTTTTGTGTGTAAGTGTGAACAGAAGAGGCAATGGGTGTACATCATTATATAGGTGATGTTTTTCAAGATCGTCCCTGTTAGATACCGGGTGATAGCTAGAAAGTCAATGTCTTCACACTTCATACCTGTTCAGACTCTCTTTTTGTTTTAGACAGTGTTAGCCCAACAGAAGTCCATGCGGCATTTTCAATGAATGCGGTTTGTATCGATGCTAGAAGTTCCGAGCATGCTTACGACTTCCTTTCCCGCTTTAGAAAAAGGGCTCCAACGTCAGAAAGGAAGATGACTATATATGTGTTTGATTCTTACCTCTTCTCCAGCTTATTGTTTGTGATAAATTTAATTTCAATGCGAACGTTTGGTTCTGAAGTAATTCTTGCCACTCCGTTTAAATCCATGGTAAGGCCTTCAATAAGTTGAAGTCCTAGTCCTTTTTTTTCTTTACCCAGTAGCGTGCTTGAAGAAAATCCAATGCCATTGTCAGCAATATAAAGTTTGATCGTCTTTTCATGCTCTTTCAGATTTATTGAAATAACATTAGCGCTACGCGTGCCAATAAAGGCATATTTCATAGAGTTTGTTATTGCCTCATTTAAAATCAATCCCAGGGGGATGGCTTGAGAAACATCTAGTGAGACATCATCAACATCAATTTCAAATAGGATCCTTCTTTTTGTTTTAAAACTTTGGCCAAGATGCTCCACCAATTCAGTGATATAATTTCTCAGATAAATCGTTGTGATATTTTCAGACTGATACAGTTTTTGGTGAATGAGAGACATTGCATTAACACGATTCTGACTGTCCTGAATAGCGGACAATGCTTCGGTGTTTTTTAAATATGAAGCCTGAGACTCCAGCAAACTGACAATGGTATGAAGGTTATTTTTAACGCGATGGTGAACTTCCTTCAATAGCCAATCTTTTTCAGTGACCAAATCCCCAAGAATTTTGTTGCTTTCTTGCTTCGTCTTGTACATATAGGAAAGTAATCCTGCGATAATGAGCAACAGCACGGAGCTACCGATGGTCACATTTCGCATGAAATTGGATTGTTGAAGCCTGCTGTCCTGGAGCTCCCTTTGTTGTCTCAATAGTCGAATGTCTCCTTCTTTTTTAGAGGTCTCGTATTTTACTTCCATTTCCCGCACTACGTCCACCTGCTTTTTCTTGAAATAGGCGTCGTCAGATTCTTTATATTTTTTATAAAACTCCAGCGCTGACGGGTAGTTGCCGCCAGCCGAATCTATTTTATATAATAGTTTATTGGCATTGGAAAGATAGCGGTCGGAGAGAAAAATACCTCTCGGTTTAATGGCCTGTAGAACATACTGCTTTGCAAGTTTGTAGTCACCTTTTTTGTAGTATAACAAACCAAAAGAATAACTGGCAGTAACCAAATTTTCGTCATTAATAGGTACTTTCATCATTTGCACATAATTCGACTCGGCCTGCTCTAATTGACCACTGAGCAGATATGCATCTCCTAAGAGCCTATACATCGTAAATTTGTTGGCGTCATTCTCTGGAGGAAACATTTTAGTATACTTCTGAATTATCGGCAAGGCCTCCGTACCTCTATTCAGATTGCGAAAGTTAATGCGTAAGTTATCGAGTACATAGTACACAACATACACAGAAACTGCACTGGCTGAATATTTCATTGCCATCAAGTTATTTTCGAGCGACTTTTCATGTTCCTCCAGATTGTGATAAATGTTTCCTAAAACTTCGTGGGCCAGAAACAAATCAGCCGTATCGGTTTTGGCATCGGCTAATGATATGGTCGCGTGGGCACACGAAAGGCAAACGTCATAGAGCCCCTCCACATAGTATAGGAATAGCATTTCGCGACAAACAATTTCTGTTTTCATGACACCAGTCGCGGAGCTTCCATCAATGATTTTTTTTAGTTCGCTTGACTGTCTCATGTACAACGAGGCACTATCCTTGTTGCCTTTCTCGAAATGATACTTTCCAATCCGCGAGATAAGGCGTAATCTGAACAAACTGTCCGTCGCCGATTTCAGATACGACCGCGCCACGTTAATGTTCCCTCTTTCAGCGTAGTTGGCTGCAATATGGTAGGAAGCATCGTTGATGCCCGCTGTGTATTTGATTTCCTTGCTTATTTCAAGCGCTTTGTTTGCCAAAGGCAGAGCTTTATCCAAATACACGATGGCTTGATCTTCTTTGGAAAGATATTTTGCACTTTCTTCCAGTAAGCTCGCAACATGGGAGATTGTTAACTCACCTTCCGCCATACCTAGCTCTACAGGATGTGATATTGTGCCATGATTCTTTGTATTGCATGCATAAAATATTATTTGAGCCAAGACAATTATTAGTAACGAGCGCGTTTTCATAAACGGGAAAGGCTTTTTGGATTACTCGGGAATACAAGTAAATGGCCACTCATAGCAAGAGGCTTGTCTACCGAGGGAGTCGATATGGTCTTATTTCGCTGATTACGCTGGTGAATTCTTGCTAGGATCATAAGAGCGTCAAGAAAAGATATAGATTGACCACTAATGTAACTAGTGGGAATAAAGTTTCCATAGTTAAGGGGCATTTGGTTTTCAAAGGTACCAAATATCTGGCTACTAAAGGCGTTGCTCATGGCCCGTGTTGTGTGGGTTCCTCCTCTGGATCATCATGGATTGCAATCATCGCAATACTGTGGGTCGCCATAACCTTCGTTCATATTGAGTTTTCGTTGCTCGGTATAAAGGCACGTGGAGCATTCATATACATGGCGTCGGACAAGACGAGTGGGCGTGCCACACTGGAGACAGGGAAGGCAATTAATGCTGTTTACTATTTTGAAACCTGGCGTAGCGCAAACCGGACAGAGGCAAAAAATGGAAGCTAAAAGATTTTCAGTAGCCATGCCGATAATCTTCATGTGTGTTGGATTACGCATGGCGCGCATATCGGTCTCCATCGTTAAAGGCCGTTCATAGTCCGGCATTGCATCCAAAATCTTTCGTGAGCTGTCCACGTCCTGAATCTCCTTAATAATTTCGCCTTGCGAAGACTTTAGAATTAGCCCATGCTCCGGGACCCCAATTCTCAATGCGAAATTTTCCGCCGATCGCCAGTCATCAAAAATGACTAAATGAAAATTTGTATGCGGTGATATTTCAGAGTCGATAATTTCAAATCCGTGGAGCGTGTCGATCAGCATTGGAGATTCCGAGCCATTGACCACTTTGTTTAAGGAGGGCGTGACCCGCTAAAGTTGTCTGAGGACTTGGCCTTCGCCTAAGTTTCGAACCCCTTGATTGCTAGACTCGTTTCTGGTCAAATGGTGGCTTAATTGGCGGTCACGTGATCTGAAAATTGATGGTCAGGACAAAACGGAAAAAGATGGTCAAGCACTTCGGATTCTCCAGGCAAACATCAATGCCATATCCCCGGAACAAATTTTTCTGTTTCATCGCTGCGAATTTTGAGATATTTCATCGTGAGTGTGCAAAAATCTAATACCGGATACGTCAGCTGGCGGGCTGAATTGGCAATTGTTGGAATGAGGGACGATTTTACTATCCGATTTTTCACAATGGCTACCGATTTGAAATAGAGAACGGTGTTGCGTCGCTTACAAATAGCTTACGGTGAACCTTTAGAATTTCATTCAAACACTTTTTTTATGAATAAAAAATGGTTGAATTTTTATGACAATTTTGTTCGTCCACGCGCTAGATGTTCAGTCGGTTCAGAAAGAAGGTGGCTAAGAAATAGCATGGATGATCGCACATTTGCCCCTGAATTTTACTTGCATTTTTTCAAATTCAGCAGTTACTTTTTCATTATCAACATTGCTAAAATGAATGGTAAAAAGTTTACAATTGCGGCGTTTTTGTATCTTGGTAGCGAATGAAAGAAAGACGGTCAATCGCGGAATTTAAGTTCAAACCAAGTCTGTCCCTGGAGTTTGAGATTATTTCGATCAAAGACTTATACTCAAAGAATAAAAAACAGATTACTCTGCCACATCGTGCAAATTTTTATCATATCATCTGGATCGAAAAAGGAAGTCCAACACATCTGGTAGATTTTCATACAGTGAAAGTACCCAGGAATTCTATACTGTTTGTTAACAAGTTGCAAGTACATCTATTCGATTCATCGGAAAAGTATGATGGCAAGCTGATTCTTTTTACCGACCGGTTCTTTTGCAAAAATCAGGATGACATAGATTTTCTCAACACTACCGTTCTTTTCAATGACCTTCTTGAAACTGTACCATTAAAACTGGATGGAATAAGCAATAGTCTCCAATCTTTGATTCAGCTTGTTGGAGCGGAGTTGGCCAGTGACGATGATCCAATTAAACGCAATGTTTTGAGGAATTACCTCCATGCCTTTTTGCTTTTGTGTGACCGGGAAAAAAGGCGGCAAGGATTTAGGCAGATTCCAAAAGGAGCGGATCGAGACTATTCAATGTTATTTTCCTCGTTGGTCAATGAGCATTTTAGTAAAATTCGTTCTGTATATGAATATGCTGAAATGATGCACGTGCCTGAGAAACGACTTAGTCGTGCAACTGCTCACGTGTTGGGAAAGTCACCTAAAGAACTTATAAGCGAGCGCGTTTTGCTCGAGATTAAGAGACTTCTTGTGCATACAAATAAGAGCATTAAAGAAATCGGTTTTGATTTGGGATTTAACGAACCGAGCAACTTTATCAAATATTTCCGCCAGCAAGCCGGTCAAACTCCCTCTGAGTTCCGCGAGAAGCATTTGGGCGAGCTGTCTAAAAAGTATCATTCGTAGACCATTTCTTACCTTTTTCAAGGCGGCTCAGGTCCCCACCTTTGCATCGTTAAAAATCACAACGATGACAACATTCAAAACTTTAGTGCTCGGTATAACAACGCTGGTAGGGGCTTTAACGTGCTCCGGGAATAGGACAATGGAGGCCACCGAAAAAAATGACTCAACGACAATTAAAATAACGACGAACATGGAAAAGAGTAACAAGGATAAAGTGGTCGAATTGCTCAAGGCAATAGAGACTGGAGCGACTGAACCGATCGCCTATATTAATCCCAACAAGTACACGCAGCATAATTTAAGTGCCGCTGATGGATTTGCAGGCTTTGGAGCGCTGCTAAAGGCATTGCCGCCAAATTCTGCTAAAGTTAAAACCGTAAGAGCGTTCGAGGATGGCAATTATGTATTTACGCATACTGAATATGACTTCTTCGGCCCTAAGATTGGTTTCGATATTTTTAGATTCGAAGATGGCTTGATTGTAGAGCACTGGGACAATCTTCAGGAAACTCCTAAACAGGCAAATCCGAGTGGACATACTATGGTTGATGGTCCAACTACTTCAACAGATGTTGCTAAAACTGAAGGGAATAAGAAGCTCGTTCGCCAATTTGTAGACGATATTCTGGTGAATGGTAAAATGGACAAGATCGCGGGCTACTTTAATCGGGACAATTACATTCAACACAATCCACAGATTCCTGATCAACTTTCTGGTCTTGGAAAGACGCTTGGTGAGTTAGCAAAGCAAGGTATCACTTTGAAGTATGATAAGATTCACCAGGTTTTAGGAGAAGGTAACTTCGTCCTTGTGGTGAGTGAAGGTAACTTTGGCAGTAGCTATAACGCCTTCTACGATTTGTTCCGCTTGGAAAATGGTAAGATTACCGAGCATTGGGATGTGATTGAACAGATACCTGCAAAAGAAAGCTGGAAGAACAACAACGGTAAGTTCGGTTTCTAAAATACGGGTTTTTTAATTTAATTTTGGGAACGGTTTCAATACTGTTCCCATTTTTATGTTGAAAGCAATGGATGTTGGAGATTATGCAGGAGAAATAAGCCCCCACGAACAGTCCTTACGATGCAGAACTTGTAACTAACATGGAGAACCGAAAATCTGTTTACATAAGTGCGATATCAATGCTTTGGCTGGGTAAATAACGAGGCAATCAAGCACAAATGGCTTTCTCGGATCTGAGTCGATAAAGGTTGTAACCAGTATTGCGACAGGGGCTGCTATTAGTCCGATATTTCATGCTTCCGGTCTCCATCGTTAAAGGCCGTTCATAGGCCGGCATGGCATCGAAAATCTTTCGTAAGCTGTCCAAGGACAATGGCTGAAAGAAAATTTGTATGCAGCGATATTTCAGAGCCGATAATTTCAAAACCATGGAGCGTGTCGATCAGCATAACATGTTCCAGGTAGACAGACAAAAAGGAGTAGAGTGCATGTGGACCGAAAGACCCTTCATTGGCGAGTCCCAACGTTTCGCCAGACCATGTAAGGGCGGCGAGCAATTTATTGCGAAGTGTTTCCAAAGCAAGTTCCTTGCGCTGGACCTCCCAGGCGAAAGTCCCGAACACATCGGTATTGAAACCTTGTATAACCTCGACTTTCGCCGGAAGATCTTTTTTTATCAGCGGGGAAATGATGTGCTCCTTTCCATGCATGGTAGCGATAATAAGTTTTCTTTCCGTAAAATGTCGGGTGACTTGCTCTTTGATAGATGGTGGAACGCTTATTATTATATTGGAATTTTCTTCCTGCTGGCGGCGCGAGATTCACTCTCATTGATGTACGCGATATCGGCAAGGTGGCGGCGAAGGTTATATAGAATACGACCAACACATGCGACTTACTGATGATGGGAATAATCATTCCACCAATGACACCGGCCAAAAGTCCCGAGTAGATGGAGGTGCATGAGGCGAGTGCTATGCCTAGGCACAGCGGCAAGGCCACAAAAAAGACCGTGATACTTGCTTTGAAATCACTTTTGAGAAGTGTGAAGGAGTATGTTCTTTGAAAAGGACTCATGGCTGCCCTAAAAAGAATAAAGAAACGGAGACAGCTTGCGTGCAAACTATTTGACCGAGGAGTCTGCCCTCAAAGATCGTTTTACAAAGGCCAGATTGACGTTGATTTTAATCAACCCACCCGTTGAGTTAGGTCAAGCGGCCGGACTCCGGTTCTTTCTAGTTTTGTTGATTGACTGCATGCAAAAGCGCATAGTCAACGCATATAATGATTTTCAAACGTCTTCGGCTAAATATTGGTGTCACCGACAGCGACTTTGTCTCCATTTATCCCGAGGCGATAAAGCATCTGGACCGGAAGCATTGGACTCCCGTGTCGATCGCCAAGGTGGCCTCTGAATTCCTGGCCGAGAAGCCCGGGACCAAAGTCCTGGACATCGGGTCCGGCGCCGGCAAATTTTGCCTAATCGGGGCTGCGAACACCAAAGGACACTTCACCGGCGTGGAGCAGCGGCAGGAATTGGTTGAGTTGTCCCAAAAGCTTTCGGCGTACTACTATATCCGCAATGCGCGGTTCATCCATGCCAATATCCAGTCCGTTGGCTTTGGTGCATATGATGCGTTCTATTTCTACAATTCATTCTATGAGAACCTTAACCCGGTCGAGAGGATTGATGATGCCGTGCGGTTGAGTAGCGACTTGTATCACCTGTATTCACTGCATATCGTCGAGCAGTTGGCCCGTTGCCGGCCGGGAACCAGGTTGGTTACCTATTGCAGCCCTACTACGATAGTTCCCAGCAGTTTCAAACTACTGGATTCGCTAAAAGGAGGACTACTGAAATTCTGGGAGAAGACACTTTCGATTTGAGTGAACTAAAACCTAAAGTATGTTCAAGAAACTACGAGATCTTTTAATCGCTACCGGGAGTACGTTCGCGTGGACCTTCTGATGTACGCCGTGTTGGTCGGCATGATTTTGATATACTTTGTCGTTACCAAGTTTCTACTTCACTGAAGTTACTTTTTTTGAATTTAGTCCTCTGAGGTTCGCTTCCTTAATCATCCCCTTTCGGTCCACGATCCGAATTGACCGGTCTGCCTTCTCAATAAGGCCGGCACCAACGAACTCTTGCAGAAGTCTTACCAGCGTTTCTTTAGCGGTTCCTACCATATTTGCCAGGTCCGTCCGGGACAGGTTAATATCGCTAGGAGTCTCCGTCATAGCCGGGTTCTTGTATTTCTCGTCCAGAATCAAAAGATTAAAGGCCAGGCGTTCCCGCACCGTCTTGGTTGCCAAGTTGGTTATGCTGTTGATGAACAGGCTAAACTCATGACCAAGTGCCTTCAGCAGCGTATTGGAGAGAATGGTTGAATTTCTGATGACCGACAGAAAATTCTCCTTTGGAATGAATGTGATTTCAGCATCTTCCAGTGTGGCGGCGGAATCCGGATAATACTCCTCGCTGAGCAGGGCATGGTAGCCCAAAAGCTCCCCTTCACTGCAGACATAGAAAATTTGCTCACCGCCCTTGCCGGTCGTTTTATATTTCTTGATTCGGCCGGTCTTTACGTAAAATATCCCGGTGGGTATGCCTCCTTCCCGGAAGATCACTTCACCCTTCCGGTAAAGATGTGTAACGCCAGAACCCATGAGCGACTCTACTTCATCGGTTGCCAGGCCCTCAAAAATCTGATCTTTTTTCAGCCGGAAATTTTCAGATAAAAAGTTCTGTAACATCGATTGGAAATTTGGTATGCGCCAGGCAATCTCCACAATTGAATCAATATCTAAGTTGATTTAAATCAATAAGTCAATTGATAATTTTCAATCAAAACCACAGAAACGAGCTCTAATTTGGCCTGAAAACGTATTTTAACCCGGTTTTTATGGTTGCCTTTTGCAATGAGATTCAGCGTGAAATTATGAATGCCGAGGATGAGGCTGTCCTGATTAAGGCGATTGCAAACTCTCTGCAACGGCTGCAGAAACATAGAAATTACAATGAAGACCGCTACATCATGAATATGATTGCCTCCCTGACGGCTCTTCGCGCTGAGGACCTTTCTACCAAATCTTTGGACAATGTAGAACTCGCAACGGCTATTTTCAGGCAATTTCAGCTTGGGAAGTCAGTGCGCCTTTTCTGATGATCAACGTTGCCAGCCCAACCGCCTTGATCTGGGTTCCGGACTCGGGTATCCCGAAACCTCGTCGTTATGGTGGAGTAATGCGTGCTGAGCATGATGCATGGGTCAGTCAACATAATGACGTAAGTCAATCCTGATGACAATTCAACTCAACCATTGCTCCCCGGACTTGCTCTATTTTTGCGCTCCTTTAAAATCATTTTGTTGTTATTAACACTGAAGTAAGCATGAAGGATTTGTTCGAGAAACTAAGAATGGAGCAAGGGCCACTAGCCAAGTATGCCCACCTTCCGGAAGACTATTTCTTTTTTCCTAAGCTGGAGGGCGACATTGGACCAAGAATGAAGTTCAATGGAAAAGAGGTTCTTAACTGGAGTCTCAATAATTATTTAGGTTTGGCCAATCATCCGGACGTCCGGAAAGCGGATGCCGAAGCTACCGCCCGGTTTGGCCTAGGCTCCCCGATGGGTGCCCGCATGATGTCGGGCAACTCGGTACATCACCTTGACCTGGAAAGACAATTGGCTGAGTTTGTAGAGAAGCAGGACGCTATGCTGTTGAACTACGGATATCAGGGCGTATTATCCATCATCGATGCGCTAGTCGATCGCAAGGACATTATTGTGTATGACGCCGAATCGCACGCCTCTATTATTGATGGGGTGCGGTTGCACATGGGCAAACGTTTTGTTTATGCCCACAACGATATGGCGAGTCTGGAAAAACAGCTGCGACGGGCAACCAAGCTAGCCAATGAAACGGGCGGCGGCATCCTTTTGATTACCGAAGGCGTATTTGGAATGTCCGGACAGATGGGCGATTTGCGCGGTATCGCGCAATTGAAAGCGAAATACAATTTCCGTCTGCTGGTAGACGATGCTCATGGCTTTGGAACCATGGGGACGACCGGCGCAGGCGTCGGACAGGAGCAGGGCGTCCAGTCTATGATTGACTTGTATTTTTCCACATTCGCCAAGTCGATGGCCAGCATTGGGGCTTTTGTGGCTGGTGACAGGAACGTGCTCAAATACCTTCGCTATACCGTCAGGTCGCAGATATATGCCAAGAGCTTACCCATGCCGTTGGTGATTGGCGCTCTTAAGCGCTTGGAACTTCTAAAGACCAATCCCCAGCTGAGGTCAGATCTGAAAACAATCATGTTGGCCGTAAAGAATGGGTTGAGAGAACGCGGATTTAACGTTGGAGACTCGCACTCCCCGCCGACACCGGTGCTCTTTAAAGGCGGCGTAGGGGAGGCAGCAAACATGGCCATGGACCTTCGTGAAAATTATGGTATTTTCTGTTCGGTCGTTATTTACCCGGTTGTTCCCAAAGATGTCATTATGTTTAGGATTATCCCCACCGCAGTTCATTCACTATCGGATGTTGAAGAAACATTGCAAGCCTTTTCCATTCTCAAGTCAAAGCTTGATGAAGGATTCTACCGAAAAGAAGAATTGGTGTCGGTAACCCGGCCGGCCTAGGCTTGATTTTTTAGAAAAATATGGTGGACTTTAGACAGCGCATTTTAAGCCGGATCAAGTCAGCTTCAAATGAAGAGGAGGTGACTGATGTGATCGAACAATCAATCCAGCGACTCAAGGGAAGAAATGTTCATGGCCACATCATTCAACGGTTCATCCTTGGGATGAGCAAGGTCCTTTCCCAGGCAAGGATTGAAGCAATTTCCGAAAGAGAAGAATGCAATGTGGATTTGGCTATTGACATTTTTCGGCAGCTTCACCGTCCTTGATCCGTGTTATTTTTTCACGGCCAAGGGCATTAAGTTTTTAAGTATACTACCGGATCATGAGACAACTTAAGATCACCAAGCAGATCACTAATCGCGAAAGCCAGTCGTTAGATAGATATTTGCAGGAAATTGGAAAAGTAGATCTGATCACCGCCGATCAGGAAGTCGAGCTGGCCAAACGAATCAAAGAAGGGGATCAGGCAGCGCTGGACAAAATGGTAAACGCAAATCTCCGTTTTGTCGTCTCGGTTGCCAAACAATATCAGAACAACGGGTTGACGTTGGGCGATCTGATAAATGAGGGCAATTTCGGCCTGGTAAAAGCAGCTATGCGTTTTGATGAAACCCGCGGTTTCAAATTCATCTCCTATGCTGTATGGTGGATTCGCCAATCGATCATGCAGGCTCTAGCCGAGCAGTCGCGTGTTGTAAGGATTCCGCTCAACCGGGTTGGCGCGCTCAATAAAGTCAACAAAACATCTTCCGAACTGGAACAAAAGCTCGAGCGGGAGCCCTCCCCCGAAGAATTGTCTGAAGTGATGGAGATTACTCCGGATGAAATACGGGACACACTGTCAATGGGGAGCCGCCATGTGTCCATTAACGCGCCCTTCGTAACGGGAGAAGAAAACTCTTTACTGGAAGTATTGCAGGACACTTCCGAGGGAACGCCCGATTCCGTCCTCATCGATGATTCGTTGCGGCTGGAGATACAACGATCCCTGTGCACCCTTACACAGCGGGAATCCGATGTGGTTTCGCTCTATTTCGGGCTCAATGGCGGACCGACTATGACCTTGGAGGAGATCGGCGAGAAGTTTAGCCTGACCAGGGAGCGGGCTAGACAAATTAAGGAAAAGGGTATTCGCCGGCTTCGGCATGCGTACAGAAGCAGGGCGTTGAAAAACTATCTGGGATAGTATCGTTGCTTCCTCGCTTGCTTTTCCACTGACGTTTGCGTCTTTGAAACGGTGATGAGGATGTTCCCCTTTTATCAATAAACTCAGGAGAGGGCGCATTTGCTCTAGTGAAGGCTTGTAGATATTCCACGGGTGAAAGATTCGTTTTTGTCTTGAATAATTTCGTTAACGATGAAAGGTTCATGCAGGAACCACAGTAAACCTATTTGTTCGGGTGCCAAGCCAATGCGTACCAGGAGCTCGCAGCCGCCGGCTCTTTGTAGACTTAAATCCATAAAGAGTTCTTTCGGTTCGTGTCTTTGCCGGATCTAAATCGAACTCGGGGTGGTTTATCTTGAATATTGTCTGTCATCAGAGAAGGCCGTTAATAGTTTGCATCGGTCGCGGCACCTTCAAATACTTATTTGGTTATTGAAAGGATCGTCTGAACGCCATTGGTGATTGGTTGGTCTTTGTCTTAAAGAGTTGCTAAAGGACGTCTGCCCGACGTTCCGCTTGTTGTAAAGTTGCACACCGCTTCAAGCAATGCGTTTGTGTGTCTTTCTGTTGAAGACAACGGCAGGGGAATTGACCTTGAAAAAAACGGCGCAAAGATTTTTGGGCTGTATAAGCGATTCAATGGAGTCGGAAGCTCCGCCTTGACCAAAATACGAATCATTGTAATCAAATTTTTAGGCCTACTTTTGGAAAATTTATTTGAAGATAACGGCATGATAATCGAAAGAAAGGATGGTCAATTTCTCTCGGAATGAATTATCTGGCGGTAAGGGATGTGGTGTACGCTTTCGCGGAATGAGTGGTCAACCCCGTTGGAGTCTTCAGGAGCAGAATCGGAACAAATTGTTAATCGACCATGGACTTCCCCGTTCAAATATCTTCCAGGTTGTATGATCTCTTTAGCCCAATTTTTTTGAAGTAAGACGGTGACAGTCCTGTTACCTTCTTGAACTGATTTGATAAGTGGGCCACGCTGCTATAGTGCAGCTTAAAGGAAATCTGCGAAAGATTCAATTGATCGTACAACAACAGTTCTTTCACCTTCTCAATCTTGTGGGAAATAATGAAATGTTGAATGGTAATTCCCTTAACTTCTGAAAAAATATTTGATAGGTAGGTGTAATTATAATTCATTTTTTTACTTATATAGTTAGAGTATTTCACTTTGGGTAGTTCGTCATTGTAGTGGATCAATTCGATAATGACGGTCTTAATCTTGTCAATTAAAATACTTTGTTTATCGTCGAGTAACTCAAGCCCCGATCTTCTCAGATTTTCATTCAATTGAAGTCGTTGACTGGCGGTAATATCCTCTGAAATCTGAACTACCCCCAGTTCAAGTGTAGTGTCATGAAGCCCCAGTTTTTTCAATTCTTCCTTGACGATCATTTTACACCGAAGACTGACCATATATTTAATGTAAAGTTTCATGGGCGAAAATTTTCAAAAAGGAACGAGTCTGTTTTGCAGGTGAATTTTCCATCCGGCCTTATTCGCAGCTAGAAATTCGTACTACCCAAGCAAGGGTAGGTGCCATATCTGTGTGACTAAACTAGGATATTGAAAACAATACACCTATGATAATAATCAGCATCAAAAGTTATTGTTACGAAAAAAAGGAATTATCTGGATTTGAGAAACCGCCCGATGTGGACATCGTGCCCCTTATGAAAACGTTGTTTGCCGAGGTATATTAACATTTTTGATTTAACTAACCGGAGCCTTCATGCCGACTTGTTTTATTACTCGGTGCATCCGTTACGTGATTCAAATTTGGTCGAAGAGGTAGGAAACAGTCATTATAGTTTGACGATTTTCATCGCTTCGGCCCGGACACACAGGTTAGTTTTGCTCCGAACTACAGTTTCTCGCGATAGGTTGATATTATCTAGGTCGGGTGCTGATTTCCATCATTGTATCACTCAAGTGAATCGGCTATTTTTAAGATATCAAACGGGGTGAGGGGTGACCGTGGGGCGACGAATTTTGTTAGTGCGTTTGAGTGTGGTGCGTGAAGAATCGGTGCAGGATGGTATGAAATTCGTTTTCGAGTTAAACTAAACCAAATTTTTATGCTTATCCTTGAAGTAGATGACGATGAAGACGACAGGGAATTATTCCTTGACGCGCTCAATACTATCGATCCGAGTATTTCCTGTCAACAGCTGGAAAGCGGAAAAGACGTCCTCGATTACCTGAATGAGGCAAAGTTGTTGCCCGATTTCATTTTTATGGACGTAAATATGCCGAAAATGACAGGCTATGAATGCGTCAACCTCATTCGTTCGATTCCACGTTTTGAGCTTGTCCAAATAGTGATGTACAGTACTGCTTTTAACCCAGAGGAACGGGCCAATTTGAGCTCCAAGGGAATAAAATTTTTGTCAAAAACAGCTCTGTTTTCCGAGTTGGTCGAAGGGATAAAAAAACTGACCGGCTGTGAATTTATGGCGTTGGCAAAAGGATCGTAAAGGTTGCTCCCCTGTTCTTGATTCCTTTAGCGAAGATAGCCCCTTCATGGTCCTCAACTATTTTTTTACAGATGGAAAGACCCATGCCGGCGCCCTTGACCTTCTTGTCGTCATCCAGACGTTTATATAGTGAGAATATATTATCGGCATATTGTTGGTCAAAGCCGATTCCGTTGTCCTGAATGCGGATGGCTACGTAGTGCCTTCCTTTTTTTAGATGATATTGTGTATACGCGGCAATCGGCGGCCTTTCGGTCGTGATCTTGATAATGGGATCTTTATTACTGAACTTCAATGCATTCTTAATTATATTATAAAAAACCTGGTGCAGTAAAACAGGCTCACCATTTACTACTGGAAGGTGTTCTATGTGAATTGCTGCGTGCTTTTCCTCTATCATCAGTTCGAGATCCTTACAAATATCTTTTGTTGTTTTATTTAGATCGACGGACTTGAATTCTTGCTGGTGACCCTTGAGCAAGCTCGAGTATTGCACCGTGGCCTGCACCAGGGTGGACACTCTTTCCACTGCCCTGTTTATTTTAGCTACATACTGTTCGGCAACCTCATCGCTAAGTTTCCGGCCTGATAGTAGATTGGCAAACGTCATGATTTTTCGCAGCGGCTCCTGCAAATCATGGCTGACACCGAAGGTGAATTCTATCAAGTGGTTATTGATTTTTTTTAGCTCGTTGTTTGATCTGACGGCTTCGCTGATGTTGATGAGTGCAAGCAGGATCAGAAATTCTGCAGGGTTGTCGCCCACGGTTAGCTTGTGCATGTTTACCACAAATGCAAGTTCGCCTATGCCTGGAAAGTATTTAGTAAATTCAAATTCCAGGTAAGCTGTTTTTTTTCCAAGAAGCGTACTCAAGCTTCTTCGAACGATGGAATCATCCCAAGCCTGACCATTCAAGTCGAATATTGAGTGCCCGTCAGTTTTCGCCGGCGTAAGCTGAAATGTATTGTAAAATGAATTGTTGGCACTCTTCACCTGGAGGTTTGAAGTAAGTACCAGGAACGGGCTGTTCACAGTGTCGGTTATAGCCTTTGCATAGCTTTGAGAAGCTTTAAGTTCGTTATTTCTTCTCTCCAATTCCTCGTTTATGGAGGTGAGTTCTTCATTAGTAGATTGAAGTTCTTCTTTTGATGTTTCAAGTTCCTCATTTGTGCTTTTCAATTCTTCATTGGCGGACAGCAGTTCCTCGGTATGTGCCTGTAGGTCCTCATGCGTGGATTCATACTCTTCACTAGTGGTTCGAATCACTTCTCGCGATTGTTCCAATTCACCCTGAAGTCGCATAATGATTTTGGATTTTTGATCGGCTATCGGTTTTTTGCCTGGCGATGGTAGATCGTAGGCCAGATTTTCTTTGAATACGACCAAAAAAAAGAATTCATTTTCTACCTTTTTAGGCACAACCTCAATGATGATTTCCCGGGTTACGTTATTATGCGTAAGGATTATGCCGTCTTTGGACGCTGGCATCCCGGTTTTTCGGGCCTCCGCTAACAGTGTTCGGAGATATACCAACAAGTCCTGCTGTATCATCTTGAGCACATTTAGGCTGGCTTTCCCGACCAGCGGCCCAAGATAAGGTGAAGTGACCCCATAGAACTGTATGATGTTCAGGTTTTGATTCAGGATAACGCTTGGCCACACAAACCGGTCCAGAAGGAGTTTACTCATTTCACCTTCGATGTTCACCTTCTGTCGGGGCATACTCCTTGTCACGGGAGGGGATGACGCCAATCCAGGGGTGGAATTTGAAAGCTGGGCCCATGGGGCCTTGGTATTTCTGCGGGCGTAGATTTTGATTTCCTCATCACGGGCATCAAACAGGTCAGTAGCGCCTGCGACGGTTTCAGCTTTGCCCAGGAACAAGTACCCTGACGGCTTTAATGCGTAGTGAAAAATCTGTAAAATGGTCTGCTGCGGCGCTGGCTCCAGGTATATAAGAACGTTTTGACAACTGATGATATCCATTTGCGAAAAAGGCGGATCCTTCAAAAGGTTATGCTGGGAAAAAATGCACAATTCACGTATGTTCTTTTCGATTTGATAGTGGTGGTTGAGTTTTTTAAAATATTGTGTGAGTTGTTGTGGCCGAACGTTTTGAAGAGTATTCCCTGTGTATATGCCAAGTCGAGCTTTCTCAATGGCTTCTAAATCCAAATCGGAAGCAAATATCTGGAAAGGATAATCCTCATCTCTGGCTTGTAAAAAATCCTTAAGGCAAATGGCAACAGAATAAGCCTCTTCACCGGTGGCACAGCCGGCGATCCATATTCTTATCGGATCATCGTCGTTTCTGTTCTTGAGTAATGCTGGCAATACTTGTTTTTCCAGCGTAGTGAAGAATTCTGGGTCCCTGAAGAAGGTGGTTACATTAATGAGGAAGTCGTTGTAAAGTTCATGGACTTCCTTCTCATTGGATTCAAGTATGAGGATATAATCTCGGAGGGTTTTGCACTTATTCAACACCACTCTTCGGAGTACCCGTCGATAGATCATTGCCTGCTTGTACTGACCAAAAAAGTCAACGCCTTTTTTAGATTTCACGATCGCCAAGAGTTTTTTTAGTAGCTCGGCATCAATGATGTTATTTTCGCCTTGTTCGTGGATCTTGGCAGTGGGCAATCCACTGTAAGGAATTTTTGTCAGGAGCGCGATTTCTTTGGCAATTTTTTGAGGCGATAATCTGAAATCCGCATAACCCGAATCGTATGCATTTTTAGGCATCCCTGGAAATTTGGCGGAGTCATCCTGGGCAAAAGTTATTCCTCCTTCGGCTTTTATAGCCTTTAGTCCCAGCGTCCCGTCTGTTGCGTTGCCAGAGAGAATCACGCCAATGCTGTTATTCTTGTAAATAGCGGCAAGAGTGGTAAAAAAAAAGTCAATAGCGAATGCTCCACCACGCGGCGCTTTCAGGCGAGGAGAAAGTTTAAAATGTCCGTCAATAAGGCTCATGAATGCGTTGGGAGGGATCACATAAACATTGTCAGGTCGCACGTTCATACCATTCTTAACCGTATGGACGGACATTTTGGTTTTATTCTGCAAGATTTCGCAAAGCGAACTCTTATGTTGTGGTGATAAGTGCATGATGAATACGTAGGCGACACCAAGATCGCAATTGAGATTTTTCAATAACTCGGAAAACGCCTCCAATCCTCCGGCAGAGGCACCAAAGGCAGCGATGGGGAAGGTCTCTGCTCGAGGCGTGTTCTTGGCTGCAGGTTTACCGGCGCGAGGCCTTATCGCAATTTTATGGGGTGACTTTGTTTTCATTTATAGTTGGAAGATCCAGACAGGAGCATCAATAACACCGACAAACCAAAAATAGTCTTTCGGGAAATTTATTGTTCATGATTTTGGTCACGACAATCACTTAACTATGGTTGACCTTTTAACTTGATTTGTCGGGCGACACTGTCGCATTATTTACAAGTTACTGTTCTCCGTTGATCTATTTATGTTTAATAATCATTATCTGGGCTGATCGTTGTCATATAATCTATGGATGTCGGAGGCTATGTTTAGGATGAAGTCAGTGCTCACCGGTCTTAGACGATCTTCATTTACATTCGATTATATGTCAAAGTAAAAAACGATCTATTTTGAAAAGAACTCAATTGCTCGGTTTTTGGGTGCCATTGGATAACGCCATTAAGGTTCATCCTCCAATCGCGAGAAGTGACTTGGGATCTGGGCTTCCGTCTGTCGTGTGTTTCTGAACTCCAGGATAATATTGCCATTTTCTTCAGGCCGTTTAAAATCTGCCCGACATTTTTTTTCGTACTCACTATATGATTAAATGAAAATTGGTTTCTTGGGGTATTACGTCGAATGATAACGGAGTTCCCGCTGATCATTTGAATCTCGAATTTGATTTTCAAAATTCTTGTCGGGGAGAATAGAATCGGTGCCGAGTTTCCCGGCATCTTTACCTAGGGCACGGGAGCGTTGGAATTCTTGAAGTCTTTGATTCGTATCCATTTCTGGTGAATACGGCATTTCCTGCCGGGGAGCCCCGGTCAGCCAGCTGATCCTGTTTGGAGGAGGATGCACGCCTGTGACGTGTCTGTGGTTTTCCAGACTATATATATATACGTCCTAGATCAAACCAACAATGATTGCAATGAAGAACAAGACAATACAGACCGAGGTTGATGCATCTTACCTTTACCAAAAACTGGCTGATCATGAAGCGGATGCGACAATTGCTAATGTCTTCAAGCAAATGAGTGAGATAGAGAAGGACCATGCGGTGGCATTTGCAGAAAAAGAAGGCGTGCCCCTGGCAAATCTCATGCAGCCCTCATGGCGGGCAAAGACAATTAACTTAATTGGTAGGATTTTTGGCTATGACTATGTGTTGGGAACTTTGATGGAAACTGAAAAGAGTATATCCAATGCGATACTTGTGACAAAGAAGAAGAACAATGTTGCAATAAAGGGTACTGAGACCAGTCACGTTAAAATACTGCGAACTATACTCGAGAGTGAAAGCAAGGTAACAGGTGCGCAACTATCCAAATTCGAAAGCCGACATCGTTCTGTAGGAGGGAATGCAATTAGAGCGGCAGTGCTGGGTGGTAATGATGGTCTGGTGTCCAATTTTAGCTTGATTATGGGAATAGCAGGAGCAACCGCTGGTCAAAACGGCGTTCTCCTGGCAGGTCTGGCAGGTTTGTTGGCGGGTGCTTTGTCAATGGCATTAGGTGAATGGATTTCAGTGAAGAGCTCTCAGGAGCTTTATGAAAACCAGATGCAGATTGAAATGAATGAACTGGAAACAAATCCCGAAAGTGAATTGAAAGAGCTTGCATTAATATATATGGCGAAAGGAATTCCCGATGAACAGTCACGAAGTATGGCTGGCGATATAATGAAGGACAAAACCCGTGCATATGAAATGTTGGTGAAGGAGGAATTGGGGATAAATGCCGAGACGCTGAAAGGTTCTGCGGTGGAAGCGGCGATCTACTCATTTATTCTGTTTGCTATTGGGGCGGTCATTCCTGTTCTTCCTTTTATGTTTACCAATGGAACGAAAGCGATTATTACTAGTGTTGCCGCCAGCGCGGCAGGATTGTTTATAATCGGTGCTGCTATTACGCTGTTTACTGGTAAGAGTGTATGGTATTCAGGCTTCAGACAAGTCCTTTTTGGGCTAGGGGCTGCGGCGATATCATTTGGGATAGGAAAGCTCATTGGCGTTAATGTTGCGTAAAATATTTCTTCGTAGAAATATATTATGCTGCGTTCATTTTTGAATCCGTCATCGGTTGCGGAAAACTGTGTTGCGCGTCTCCGGAAACGCGCCTATCAGTGTGTGCGTTGAGTCAGCGATGACGCCTGAGCTTTTCTTCGCCGGGCGCTTGGTGCCGTTATCTGGCCCGGTAAGTCAAAAGGCTAAAATTGGCGTGAACCAATCTGGATGCTATGCAGGCTGAAACGATAGTAAAATGTCGATGCCTGACCCTGAAAGGTATGACAATGATAGATACAGTATTAAAAAGGATAAAGCCCATGTAAGCTCCCCTGAAGTTCGGCCATTTGAAAGTTGAATACAAATGTTCAATTTTAAATGGTTAAGACGATGAAAAAATCAAAGTTCACAGAGACACAGATAGCGAAGGCGATCAATGAGCAC
>NZ_JAERRB010000018.1 GCF_016735595.1 Chryseolinea lacunae | reverse complement strand
GGCGTGCGAAGGATTCTGCGCGGCCACTCGCGAAGCCCTTGACTTATTTGGAGCGGGGGCTACCTTTGTCTAGTAGGAAGGAATCCCTAGCTCAACTGTCAGATCAAGTACTAGCTATTACAGTTAAGTTCCGTCAAGGCAGCCAAGGGATTGGCAACTTCTTGGGCAGTTTACTTATATATAACTTACCGATATCACTGGCTACTGCACAGGCATATCTCACTATCCAAAATTTCACTTGCCATATTTCTTTCTTGACTTTTCCTTTTTAAGGGACCACTTTCAAGTATATGTTGTATTTCTTTTTCGAATGTGTCTTTACTCAGTCTATACATTCCACCCCGCGCGCCCTCGAAGCCGCAATTCCATGCGGCCAATGCTTGGCCATATTTTAAACCTGAAACTACAGTCTGCTCGGAAATTTTCTTTAAGTCTTCCGCCTTAATATTGCAAACCTTGGAAATGAAACCTGCACTAGTCCAATCACCGCACCCACAAGTATCTTTAATTGATGAGACTTGAAAAGCAGGAAGCTTTCTCCACCTCCTATCTAATTTACTGGACGTATGAGTTCTATATCTTAAACCTTCACTCCCTAGGGTCTGTATTTCTAGAAAAGCGGAGGTGAAGCTTCTTATGTCAGATAACGAAGACAGAAATCTCTTATCAGAGTACTTAACAATGTCCGCGAGACTCAACGCCCGTTTAAGTTGCTTTAGATCAGATTTCGCTGAAGGTTCAAAGAAGATAATTGCTCCAAGGCTTTTGAAATGCTCAGCAAGGTCTATTGCCCCAGGCGATATTCGGTCAAAGAAGAATATATTTCCGGATGAAACTTTTTCTTTGATATCTGCAGTGGCTGTTAGCGTAACGGCTCTATAATTTGGAAGCCAAGCCCCACACTTGGGGCAGTTCTTCCAATGAAATTTATGAATCGGACGCCCCTTTTTGTCAATAGAATTTTCCTGTGTGATTATCGGTGTACTGGTTGATGGGGGCTGTCCAGCATAGGTCAGATCTACACCCCAGCGCTTCATGTCTGTCTTTACGCGCATAGAGGCTGCATCTTCATTTAACCTAGCTATCGGAAAAGATTTCCACCCAAGATAACTTAACATTGTAAGCACGTTTCCGCATGTACCTCCAGCCCAATGATAGCTAGGTTCTTCTGAATTGGCGCTTACAACAATGTCGAGAGAAACTAAGCCTGTGCCATATACGGTCGGAGATGTATTATATTTTATCTTTTTCTTCATTCGTTTCGAAATTTTTAATGTCTCCATGATAAGCCTCTCCATAAAGCCACACATGGGCGGTTTGAACACTTTCCATTGACAACGCGTCAACTTTCGTCCAGTCAACATGATACTCTAGTGCCTCGACGTAAACCACAGGAAATCTGCGCTCTAGCGCAGCCATTAACATACCTATAGCTGGCATTTTATTCCCCAACGGAGATAAAATGAGCATTGATCCACCAAACGTTTCAAATACTGGCCGCCGCTCCTCATCAATTCTCATTATTGTTCTGTAGATATCTAAGGGCCTTTTCTCATCTGCGTAAACAAAATTACGGGGATCAACCTCCCATTCACTTTCTAATTCTTCCACAAAGTTAATAGCTAGGTTATCTCCCTTCTTCGGATCGTCAGAAGGAAAAGGAAAAATTGGGCAAGTGTCATGCGGCACTTCGGCGGCATGAATTCGTTTCAAGACACTCTTCTTAGCAGAGGATATTAACGGCAACCAAAGCTTCGCTTTCTCTTTTTCCCCCATTAGGTTCGGAATGGAGAACCCCCGAATATCCGTGACACGATCTATTGGAGTGGAGGATATGAGGGAATCCAGTTCATCATCAGAGGCCACCGTCAGATGAACATTAATTGGTCTTTCAGAATTCTTGGCCACTTCATAAACATAAGAAACAGCAGGAAAGCTTACACCTACCGATATAGCACTTATGTCAACGACAATGTCGGTGTAGACGGAAAAGTCGATTTTTTTTAAGGCGTTGGAAATGTTCATGCCGCCAACAACTGCATTGTCGTCTGCGAATATTTTGATTTCCAACACATCAAAAGAGCAACCTAGCTCCACGGCATCTTTGAGGTTTGTAGCTGCTCGTTTTATCAATTCATGATCAGGATCAGGACGTTCCTCCCGAATATAAATAGCGTGCAACCGCTTACTCATGATTGAAAACAATTGTTTCACAATAATGTTGCTCCTGGGATCAAAGCCTGCACCTCCTATAAAAAGGCACTTACGGTGTTCCTCTCCAAAATGCTGAGAATAGAATTCAAGCACTTCTTCATTGTAGTGCTCAATACAGAAATTCCACCTTTTTCTGTGCCCATTCATGTTATTCCTTTTCAAGCGCGCTTAATAGATCCTTTACGGTTCTTTCTAAAAAACCTCCTCTAGCCAAAGTAAGACCAGATGAAATGATGACGGGGCCAGACAATTCTATTAGGCTCCACATTTTGTTTTTCGTGGATTGACTCGGTTTTATAGAGAGAGCATTATATGCGACTCCAAATTTCAACACCTTCGCGAGTTCTGGGTTTTGTGATGGTATTTTTTCAAACTCTTCGATGGGAATGCCAAACGCGTTAGCACCGCCATTCAGAGGAGCATTGTTTTCAAGTGATTTTTGAAGACACTCTTTCGCTATGTGTTTGCATAATTTTTTTACTTCACGGCTCTTAGGAAAATCCCATTCATCCACCATTTCAGTGGCTCGGTCTGTAAGTAGTTTGTGTTGGTAAGATGGAGGTAGGCTGGCGGGATGCGATCTAATAATTCTAGTCTCCGCCGCATTGACGAGTTGACTTGCCAATTGCAAAAATTGTTCAGCGTTTTCAGAACTGCCGTCACAAACAGCATCTATACCATAATAGTAGGGGCGACTATATTCATGCATCAAGAAAATTCTCGCTCCATCGGCTAAACCAGCTCCAACTTTTATCGGCTTGAACTGCGCTGAGGCAACTTGATCTTCGCTTTGATCAAATAACCCTGCTTGTGGCACTCGTTTAGTATATCTGTGAAGCATTATGTGAAGCATTGCCAATTTCACGTCTTCAGAATCATCAATTGTTTGAGCACTCGAAAAATAACTTTCAATATCCTTCTGGAACTCTTGATACGTTTTCTTGCTAATACTAATCTTAGCTGCTAAGCTTTTCACCTTATTCCTCAATTGGTCCATTTTAGAACCAGAAATTGGAGTTACTCGAGTGTTGAGGAGATCGGGAAAACTTGTAAGACCTTGCCGAGCAAAAACGGGCATTAGCCTCAAATACTTGTCTGCCATGCTCTTTGCCATTACTCTGAACTCACTTCGCCTTTTCGTCCTATCTTTAGGACTCTGCAGCCAAATTGAAGTAATTTCCCTGCTGGGTTTAACAGTCGATCCTTGGTCAACTGCCGTGTTTGTTTCCAACTCATCTAATAGCACTGACTGAGGAGTTTGTGCATCCAAACGCATTAGCATCCATCTGGCTATTTTCATTTCCCTTCTTACTAGCCAATTAATCAGGATTGATAATTGATCTGGATGAAGAGTATGTACATCATCAAGCATTACCATAGGCTTTATTAAAATTGAGCCATCGTTGCTGTCCAGATTAAAATACTCGATTGCATCGAAGGGATGATATGATCCGGTCGCGATGTCTCCCAAATTTTTCTCTGATGGTGGCACTAGTGCTGTACCTATTTCATAGATAGAGCGCTCTACCTCTCGTGCTCGTTGGAAAAGGCTTTCCCCGTCGACTCCTCCCAAACTATTTTCAGCCGCTCCCGCACCTTCCCGGAATCGAATTTCTACAGAGGATAGTTTTAGGTTTGCGGCGCTTTCGATACTTCTTAGCCATGAAAGCATGGCGCGAGCTTGTAAAAAAGATTTAAGTAAGCCCATCTTAACATCCCGGCTATAAGGTAATTCCCAGAAATCTCTGTATTCTGATTCCATTGGAATTCGGCAGCCGAGAAATTTGATGATAAACGAATTCCCTGAAGCTTCAATTATTCCACATTTCTTAAGTGCATTTACTAGTGGTTTGTATTCTGACAAGTTTGGGTTCGCTAAAAGCGTGTGCACCGTCTTGTATTGCAGCAAACTTGAAATGGTCGTTTTACCACTTCCTGGCGTGCCCACTATCATGCTAAGACGATCATAGAGTTTTCCATCTTTAGCGTGCTTTTCAAAAAATGTATGTAAAGGTTCCGGAGCGACAACAGATAAGAACGCTGTGTCATCTCTTAAGTATTCGGTAGCTCTTTTTTCAAATGGGTTAGCCATGACTATGCTGAAAAATCTATATGACGTTGCCTTCTTCTAAATAGCGGCCTCATAGGGTGAGCTCCATTTTTGCCATTCGTTTCTGCCCATAGTAAGGAAAGGGAGTTGTTAGGTGTATTGTGCTCTAGTATTACTGGAAGGCCACACTCGGCATAGCCGAATTTGCCATCTGCACACCCACTCTTTTCGAAATGCTTATTGTATATAGAATGGTCGTAGTAATTATTGCATAGTTTGGCAAAAGGCTCAACTGAAGAAGCGGTAAGTTTTATACTGGAAGGAAGAACCATGCCGAATGAAAACTGAACGTCTTTTATCCCGATCTTCTCCAATTCTTCTCTAGCATGAGAATACCTAGATTCAATATTTGCCTTTGCCTGTTGAGTGCCAATGTAATGGTGTATTGTGATCTGGAAATGATCCTCGAAAGGACTACATTTTAGATACTTAGTAGTCGCCTGTAACGCTAACGCAAACTTTATCAGCTTTCCCTTGAATTTACCGGAACCAATTGGGTCTTCTCGTATTAAACTTGTGCCGGAAGCTGTGAAATCGTCGATGAGATAGACGCCTGAAAACTTTTCACTTTTGTCTTTATTTTTTGGATCCTCTCGAAGCTCCTTCAACATATCTTCCCATTTGGCGTTACTGATCTCCGTCGTAATTGCGACTTGTTCATTGGAAATGATACCAGCGTTAGCTCTTCTTAAGGAATCCAAACGTGCGCCATCGCTCAAACCCATGAATAATATCTTCCGAGTTTCAGAATGGAGGTTTTCTAAACTTTCTTCAGAGGAGAAAACCATATATTTTGGGATAATCTTATTGTTCGCAACTTTTACCTGTAAACTTTTTAACACTGTTTCAGTAAAAAATTTTTCAACAAGTCGTTGCATTTCTGCGGGCCCGATATATAACAGATTTTCCTTTATATACTGATATGCCGTAATTCTATCGGTGGGTAGGAATTGTTGAAGCCACGTAGCGAGACCTTCAATGAACCTTGCTCCTGCCAGATATTCCCTATAACCATCATATTTATATGCTGACATAAACGATAGCCAGCGAAACTCTGTCTGCGCCTGTTCATCAGGCCATTCCATTATCTGAGCTAATATCTTAAGACCGAGATCTCTATTCATTTTATCTAAAGTGAAATTCTCGAAGTTCCATTTTTTCTTTTCAATCGACTAAGATAATAAAGTGTACCTTGGGCACCCCGTATTCCCGCTGGACATAAATTCCAGCATGTTTCTGGAGAGAAGCAAACTTCATCAACGCTCAGAGAAAGGCTCTCGTTGAGAAGCTTCGCATCGTTACCGGGCCATCTTCCTCTATCTCCAATGCTTAAGATTACATCACCATTACGGATTTTCTTCCTGATTTCTTTTACAACTGATAACTTTGATACATTCGTTGCAATTATGTCAATAGAATGGCTAGAGCGAAGCACCTCGCCTGCATGTTCATCACGGTGATAAAACTCATCTTGAACTAAGTCCCATAAGAAAGTCTCAGAAAGGGCTTTATTCTTTTTTCTTTTTATTGTTAGCTGATGTTTTTTAGGGTCGAAGTCAGCGAGTGTTGATAAGAAGAAGTTATTTTTTAATTTTTCAAATAGCACTTCTAATTCAGGTATGGGAGTAGTGGCAGTGCTTAGCTTTGTATTATCTGAAAGGGCCTTAAGTTCAGAACCGTTGTAGTATCCTATTATAACCTTATTCCAAAACTTTTGGGGTATAACCTGCTGCAAGTCGCTTCTTATCGATTTTCCCCTTCCCGTTGCAAATCCTATGACTACGCCTTCGCTTAATAATCTTGTTAGCTCATCAGCCATGTCTTGTCGTGGCGGGTCCCATCGCTTATCGCTGTCAACAACAGTACCATCGTAATCCAGAATAACTCCTCCAATTTTTGCGGCTGCAAGTCGTTTGGTAAATTTTTTATATGCTCCGCTCCACAAGTTTTCACTTTCGGAATCATAGCTTAGAGGTGCCAGTTTTCTTTTGCGAGCGATGGCAACTTCTTGCGTCTTTACCGACGAAATGAAGCCAGGATTAGCTGTTAGTCTATAAATTTTTGAACCATAAGGGGGTACTCCAGGCCGACCGGGGTCGATCCCTTTTTCTTTTCCGAGCCAGCTAGTCAAGTACATAGATAATATTACCCCGGCGATTGCTTCTATACCGTCGATTGTTTTAAATGAAATATGTGCTTTAGGGATTGTGGCCGGGAGTAAACCCAAAGTTCTCGCTGTTACTTCATAGTCATTATTAGTTGACAAAGCGATAATACCGCTATCTTCAGGATGTTTCGAAAACCAATGATGTCTGCCGTGAGCAAAGTTTCTAATGTCGGCCAAGTGAGAAGAGATTAGTCCGGCCTCTGTAAATTTTGATTCAATATCTAATGCTGCGGGTTTCAAATTAAGGCTGTAGATAATATGGAGATATTTTTTCTTCCACAAAGATTTTGTGGCTTCCTTGATCTGTTCAAATCCGTGAAAGTTATCCATGCATTTTTTGAAGAGCGCGTTCAAAGTCTGGGGTAACTGGGTTGTCCCATTGCCGACATCGTTATATGCTCTGTATAGAATGACTGTAAAGGCAAGAAGAGAGTTGGTTGCTAAGAAGCCATCCTTCCCATAAGGCATCGGAAAAGCAAAGCAGTTAGTATACTGATGTTTTGCTGATGCCTCATGTAGTCTGGTCTCATTTCGGCCAACTATCGCATTAACGAATTTCATCTCACGTAATGCAGCATGTTGAAATGCCCTATAGATGTCAACGTTATTCCCACTTGCCGATATAAGCCAAACTGAAACTTCACCGTTCCGTGGGAGTGCCGAAATTGTCTCAACCGGTGTGATAGCGTGTCCAATTGAAGAAGAGAATGTCCTGTGAATAAAAGCTTGGAATTCTGCTGCCGAAAATGAACCACCAGATCCAACCGAAAGTAATGGATAACCCCAGGTGTTTCTTATCGTTTCGGATATTCCTGATACATCAGCTTTTAAGGCCCACTCATACGTTTTTTCTAGTTTCTCTAACTCGGCCTCAAACGGTTTTCCCATTATTATTGCTTGTTTATTTATACCAGTGAATTCTTTAATAGCGACGGAGCTCTGATATTGATCAACCCTAAAGATCATCAGCCATTAGATCCAAATCTACCTCAATCTCCAAATCATCGATTTCAATTTGCTCTCCATTCATTTCAGAAAATCGAAACGTTCCTTTACCGTTAGCCACCTTCATGCCTTTATGAGAATACCCGTTTGTTGAACTCATCAAATTCAGATTGAAACGGAAATTGGCGTTCTTAAATTCAAATGAACGTTGTGGAATATTTACAAAAACATCATCTGAACTAAGGTCGATCCCGTGATCATTAACACCGTAATGGCCAGGATTTGAGTGATCAAGTTTATTTAGCCAGGCATCATTGCCGATCACTTTTTCGGTTACTTTTTCCCTAATTGATTCTAAAGTCATAGTGCTACCGTTTATTTCAAATTCAAACAATTCTTTTAGAGAATCTAGGTTGATCGAAGAAACGTTAAGACCATGCAGGTACTTAAAGAGATTATCAATTGTATAATTTGACTTCCCCTTTTCGATTGCGATTATTTGATGTCTTAACAAACCGGAGTGTTCGGCAAGTGAATCTTGAGAGATTAAGTGCTTTTCTCTGATTTGTTTCAGGAAACTCCCAAACTTACACCTTACACTCATAGTCAAATATAACTAAATGTATCAATATTAATACGTATCAGTATCAATACTACATTAAAAAAATCGTTGGCCTCCCCGGAAAATGAATATTTAGAAAGACACTTTGTGTCAAAAATGGCCTTTCTTGTTAATTATGATCTCATTAGCCACATCATAGCGGTAGTTGATCACTTCCCCGGAAATGATCAAATGAATAGCTTCCTCGATGATTGCTAATGGCGCAACAAACCATTCACGGGGTACATACCTTTTTCCATCTTTCGCAAATACATCTATATCAAGGCAGGCAGAGCCAAAGAAATTGTGAATGAGAAGTTCAAATTTTTGTGGGTTCATGTTATAGCATTTGTAAGCCATTACAATCCGCACGTCCGCCATTAGGTAAGTTGGCTCTATGGCTGCATTTTTTATCCGTTCTTCAACCGAGATTTTTGAAAAGCCGATTTTATAGAGATTTGGAATGCCTTTGATCTCGGGCTTCTCGCTTTTTGATTTAAGGATATAGATATAACCAGCTTCTTCATCGGTGTCCGCGACCATGCTAAACGTTTCGGCAAATTCATAATTAACAGATGCGGAATTCTTTGTAACAGCCCGACCATTAGCAAGAAGTGCTTTGTACAAGGACAGATAAAGCATATTAGACTCCGTGCCGTTCTCAAATATTACGCGCGTCCGTCCGTCCTTTCGTACTCTCCGGCCACTTCTAAATTCCTGAACTGCCTCTTCAAACTCTACGTCTTCCAATAGGAGTAAAATACCGTTATGGACATAGAAATCTCCGGGTCTTAAATTCTCCTGTTTAAACGTCACGAGTTTACGTTTGCCTTCCGAAAGATCTTTTTGCACGTCCTTGAAAAGTGGTTCATATTTATCAAACCCTTTGCATGGTTTACGTTTTGCCACAAAATTGGCCTCCGCTCTTTCGATGTCTGATGGCACGACATGCTTCAAGTCAAACAGACCTTGCGAATCATCCCCGAGTAGACCCAATGGATCATCCTTGAAAATGTCATCCAACGAGTTAATTTCCTTTTTCTCGTATCGGAGTAATCCATACTTATCGTGAACGTTCAGGATTTCGACTTTGGTCGCGTTTTCTCTGAGCGATTTCAATCTGGAATATAGCTGGTGTTCTTGTAAACCACCTCCTTGCTCAGGAGCGCGTCTGTTCTTTTCGTAGAAAGCATTGATTTCCTGAAATGAAGCAACAAGTCTTTCATCTTCATTCCGTGCGGGTGAAGTGGAAGGTTTAATATTCAACAACCCTAGTGGATCGTTTTCAAATATCTCTTGCAGCTTTTTATCCTTATCCATTTTGGGTTTTCCTCTTTTGCTCCTTTAAAAAGATAATCGCTTCTGCCATTCTTCTTTCCAGCGGATCAGTGGAATTTAAACTAGGCTCTTTCTTAAATGTTTTAGCAAAGTCGTTGATCTTAGGCCACAGCAGCAATGCTTCTTCCAGAGTCATTTGAATCCGCGTTGATTCAATTACATCCTGGATCACCTTTAACACTTTTGTTGTAACTGATTTGGACAGAATCTCAAATGCTTTTTGGAACGGATTAATCCTGTCAATTAAATCAATATGCAGATCGTCAATGTTTACAAACTGACCTGCCATCCTGATAAAACGTTTGTCTCCAACTTCTTTTATTTCCCCATTCTTCACAACAGAATCCACTACAACATGCTGGCGGACTTCCTCTACCTCGGCTTCAGAAAGTTCAGGATATTTTATTTGAATGATTTTAGGAATTAAAACCTTATTGATTACCTCCGGGTCAACATTGCCTGGCATAGCTCTCAGCATAGTATCGTCTTGCAGAATAGTTGCCTTTAAATCATTTAGGTCTGATTCAATAATGTCTTTTACCCGCTTTGACGTTGGAGTTTTAAATCCCCTGATTTTTATTTCACCTGCCTCTGCCTTATCCTCATCAGACAATTTTGTTTTGAACTTGAAGTTAGGGGCAAGGACCTGCTCCATTAATAATGATGCAGTGATAGCTTTGAGCATGTTATTGACTGATAGCTTTACCAAATCATCGGCTGCATCAGGTTGTGCAATTAGATTGGTAAACTGAGCATGAGTCTTGTTGCTGCTGTCTCTCGTACATCTGCCAATGATCTGAATAATTTCAGTCAATGATCCTCTGTATCCTACGGTCAAGGCGTGTTCACAATACGGCCAGTCGAAACCTTCTTTGGCCATACCCAGGGCTATGATCAAGTCCATGTCGTCAACTGACTTAATGGTTCGAAGGTAGTTTTGGATTTTATCTCTATCTTTTTGATTGTCGTTTACCAAATCGGCAACCTTCAATATCTTGCCATCCGTATGCCTCTTTATATAAATGACACCTGTTTCGCTATCCACCTTTCCAACATCACCAATCGCATCTAAGATCGTGTCAACTTCATTGTGTTTGTCCTTGGTGGATTCGCCAGAATTGACATTCGGTATGTGAAGTATTGTTTTCTTGTCGGTGTCTAATATTTCGAGAATGGCTGTTGTGTATCGGCCTTGGTAGAAGTGATAACCAATACCCAACGATTTTAGATACGTGTATCCGTTTAGCTGCTCGTAATAATTGTAAGTGACCTTAGTGAACTTTGCTTCATCTTCGGGGTTTAATACCGGAACACCATCACCTCGGAAATATGATCCTGTCATGGCGACCACATGGGCATTTGATTTTTGCATGATCGCTCTTAGTAATTCACCCAAGCGGCTGTCACCATCTGCGGAAACGTGATGAAACTCATCGATGGCTAAAAGAATGTTGTTGAATTTTGTCTCTTCAAGTTCTTCAAAGGCAAAGCGTAATGTGGCGTGAGTACAGATTAATATCTTTTCATCATTTTCCAGAAAATTCTTAAAGGCTTGAACTTTGCTTTTGCTTCCATCCATTCCAGGAGTGCAAAGATTATACACATCGTTCGGCTCCCAATTGGCGAAGAAGCCAAAGTCTTTCAGGTTGGTTTTGCCGAACGAACCACCAATAGATTTTTCCGGCACGGCAACAATCACCTTCTTTAATCCCTGATGGATCAATTTATCCAGTGCGATAAACATTAACGCACGCGACTTGCCCGAAGCTGGTGGTGCTTTTAATAAAAGATAGTGCGCATCGCGTGCCCGATAGGCTTTCTCCTGCATTTCGCGCATGCCCAAAGTGTTGATCTTAGAGCTTTGCCCCGTTTGGGCGTAGGTTACGTGTACAATATCGGGCATGGTTATTTCTTTTTCTTTGTAGGTCGTTTCTCCACTTCAAACAAAGTCCCTTTGGTTTTCTCTTCCTCAATCATTTGTTCGTAGAGTTTAAACAAATACTCCAAACGTTCTTCATCGCTTTCAAATGGTTTACTTCTATAACAACGTTCCACTGCAAGGTCTAACTGATGATGTGCCTCTTTTAATCCAGGTGGCATTTTATCGGGGTCGTAAAGTTGCGCCAATGTTTTTTCTGAATGACTTTCTCGTTCTTCCAATATTTTAAAAACAAATACTGCCAAACTTTCCTTTTGATTGTCGGAAAGCATTGGCATTGGAAAATTATTGTAACAGATTCCCGATGAATAATTAATCCTCGTTTCTAAACGACCAGCCGTTGCCTTAACCCAAACCATATGAAGTTTTGAAGAGATAAAAGCAAAAATGTAAGGAGCTTGTTCATGAATTGTAAAGGCTCGATTGGAAATTATTGTTTTCTCATCCATGAAGCCAAATGGAATGTAATCTCTTCGTTCTGAAGAAACGGCTGGAATTATTATAGACCCAGTATTCTTATGTGCACGTTGAGCAAATTTATGAGGTATTGCACTATAGCCGTTTGTAGTTTTAGCTTTTGAAGATATTCTAAATTGGTAAACTGATTTAATACGAGTCTGAATAGGTGGAATTGACTCTGCTATTTTTAAATCGTTATCTGAAATCCAAATACACCACCGTTCAATTCCATTAATGAATTCCTCAGAACCAACAAGTTTTCGAAATAGAACTGAAGCTGCCGGATACATAGATTCTATCTGTTCCTTTTCAAGAGGGCTTAATATTAAAAACCCACCATCTCTTGCTTGACTACCCATAACCATTTTTGGCCTGGGAGAGATAGGATCTGCTCTTTTCTCTACTATTATGTTTTTCGCATTAGCTAAGTAGCCGTTGATGTTACTTACTTGTATTTTGAGTTGGTTTTTGTAGATAAATTTTGGCAAAGATTGTATGTTCCTTAAGCCAACAATAATGCAAGTTACCCCTGCCTCATCTTTTGCATTGTTAGACCATTTAAATGCTTCGTACGCAAAGAATATCTCAACGGATTTCTTAAAAATTCGCGGCCAGAGAATAGCGACATGATCACCCTGACAAATTGAGTTTGTAGAGACAAAGGCAAATCTTGAATTGGCATTCTCAATAAATTCTGCCGCCTGAATAAACCAACAACTTATATAATCTGCGTCCTTATGAATCTTTTCGTTATTGTAAGCATTCCTCACATCTGTTTTTTGTTCACTATCTTGCACTCTTGCTCCATAATATGGAGGATTTCCCAAGATATAAATCTCATCTCCCTCTATCTTTGGACAAACTTTTTCCCAATCAACTCTTGTTGCGTTACCTTGCACAATGTTGCCTGTTTCTTTCAATGGCAACGCGGGTTTTGTTCTTCCAAATTCCTTGAAGAACTCCTGGTTCATTTGATGCTCTGCGAGCCAAAGGGAAAGTGTTGCTATTTCATGAGCAAAGTCGTCTAACTCAATACCATAAAAATTGCCGAGGTTAATGTTTGAAAACGCAAGGCTGCTTAATGCCTTAAAAATTCTCATTTCAAGTCTTCGTAATTCTTTGTAGGCAATAATTAAAAAGTTTCCGCTACCGCAAGCAGGATCGAAAAGTTTAATGTTCCATATCCGTTGCAGTAATTGATTCAGGGCTTTATTATTTCCTTTAGCTGATTCAAACGCTTCATTCAATTCGTTTAAGAAAAGTGGCTCAATTACTTTCATAATATTGGGCACACTGGTATAATGCATGCCCAATCCTCCGCGGTGTTCAGGCGTAATCACAGCTTGAATCATGGAGCCGAAAATATCAGGGTTTATGTCCTTCCATTCCAACTGACCACTGTCAATGAGCGCCTGCCTGCTGCGCCTGGTGAATGCCGGTGCTTGATGCTTGTTCCGGAACAAACCACCATTTACATACGGAAAGGCATCGAGGTAGTGCGGTAAGTTTTTGCGCTTGCTGTTTTCAGTATTCATTACCACAAACAGCTTGTCGAGATACGCTTGTAAGTCGCTCCCGTCAGTTTGTGTGTGGCTGCTGATGGCATTGGTGAACTGCACCTTTTCAAAGATGCCTGTGTCCTCAGCGAAGAAGCAGAACAATAAGCGCGAAAGAAATACATTAAGGTTGTGAACTTCTTCTGGTGTCTTGGTTGGGTTGTCTTTTTTTATTTCGTCATACAACTTTGCCATGCGTTCCGCTGCTTTTACATCGGCAGGGTTTTCATTCTGGTGCTGTGCTTTCTCCATGCCTGCCCAGGGCAAAAAGAAATCGAAATGCTTCGCTATTTCAAGTATTGGTATATCAAGTGTGTCAGATGTTTTTCTGTCTATTGCCAGCAATGTTTGAAAGTCCGTAACAATAATAAAGCGCGGGTCGTGTTTTGTGACTTTGTCGTCAGCCTTGATAGTATCGATCAACACGTGCAAATCTTCGCCTTCCACTGGTTTGAAAAACAGTTTCTTCTTCCAAATTATTTCTCCTGCGGTCTTCGAAAGATTTAGACCTCCTTCTTGCAATCTTTTAATAGATGCTTTTGGCTGACCATAGGCTAAAAGCAAATCGTAGATGAAAGATTCCTTGTTAAAGGGCTTTAGTATTTTCTGAAGGGCGGTTTCTATTTGTGCGATGTTCATTAGACTAACTTAGGGTTTTAGGGCTTGTGATATGCGATAGTACCTTTTATTCAAAGCATCTCGACCGCCCTCCATTACTTCGCAAACAGCATTTCTAATTTGCTTGTCTTGCAAAGCATTGTTCGCTGACACAACAACTTGACCTGTAACGAAGTCCATATGTACCACATTATCTGAATTGGCATTCACTGCAATATTTGGGTTATGAGTAACAATTAATAGCTGTCTGCTTTGTTTTAATTTTTTGAAGCCATCAACTACGAACTTTGAAATGAGTTTTGTATCCAAATCATCTTCAGGTTGATCAATTATTAAAGGAATGTCATTAAGTGCTAAGAGTAATCCCAACATTCCGGCAGTTCGCTCGCCTGCTGAGCCTGTTTGAATATCTTCTTCTACACCTTCCTTTCTAAACTTTAAAACAAGTTTGTCCTCTGGAAACCAAACCATTAACCGATCAATATCTTCTGGAGTGTTTTGTTTAAGATAATCGAGATGTTTTGCTAATCTCAAATCAAGAGCTTTTTTATCGGCCTCTGTTGCTGAAATAAATGCGACAAGACTGCTATAGCGTTTTCCCCACCGCGTTGCTTCGGGTTCTTTAACAATGTCTGCAATAAGACCCCAACTTGTTTCATCCTCTTCGTTGTAGGCGTAGATGTTATTTGAAAATTCTCCCCCCGGCTTTCTTAGTAATTGCCTGAATGTTAAATCTGCATTTTCAGAATCGGCCATTGTTTGCAATTCAATGATTAAAAATGGGTTGGTTGTGTTGTCAATTGTTTTCCATCTTCCAATTATTTCCTTTCGCTTGATTCTCAGTTCCTTCTCCTTATCTACAATTGCACTGTACAGTGTTTGTATTTCAGATTTTAAAGTTTCAAGTTGTACTTTTTGTGTAGAAATCAACGCAAGTTTATCACTTAAAGAAGCTTTACGTTGAATCAATAATTCATAAGGCTCACTACCTAACTCTTTAATGCTTTCTGCAATACCGTCATAAGCTTGTTTCGCTGCTACAAATTGTTGAAACCAAGGAAGCGCATTGAATTGGTTAGGTAAATTTACCTTGTAAGGTGCTAGCAGAGTAATTGCTTCTGTAAGGTTTACTTTTACTGCTGCTAAAGCCGCATTTATTGCTTGTATAAATTCCAATGATGTATCAATTACAACATCTTTTATCGCTTCTGGAACGTGAATACTGGGAACAGATCGTTCAAGTTCTTCTATCTGTGAAATGAATCTTAAAACACTTTCATTCGTGTCAGTAAAAAACTTATTTACTTCAGTGAGTTTATTAAAATTGCTTAAAGTGTCCCTGTATGTTGAACTCTCGTACAAAGCAATTTTGTTATTAGTCGATCCAAGTTGTGCAGTTATATTCCCTTCTTCCGAAATAGCTTTAATTAGTTGCCGTCTTGTAGCTCTATCCGCAATCCATTTTTCGACTAGTTTGTCTTTTGCTTCCGTCCAAGCAGGCTTGTCGAACTGCGAATCAATCAACTCAATAAGTTTTGAAGGATTTCCAGTAAGTGCATATAGCTCTTTTTGATTAAAAATTTGAACTGGAAATAGTTCCTTAATATTTGAAACCGCTTTTGATGTATCCCAACTTGCCGTTGTCTCATTCCACTCTTGTAGTGAATGTGAAAGATTACTCCAAGTTATCAAATGCAATTTACCGTCTTTATAGATTTCAACTTCAATGATAGTTCCTGCTTTTAACATTCCTGTTCCGCCTCTTCGTCCTACCTGATTGAACTTGTCAAACTCAACTTGCACCTCATCTGGCATTTCATCTATTCGTGCTAATGCTATTCTTAGATAATTGAGTATTGTAGACTTACCTGAACCTCTGCCACCGATTACAGAGGTGAGCCAAGGACTAAAAACTGTTTTTAATGGTGTTCCATTTCCCGCTTTAAAACCATTAGTAACGGAAAGTGATTTGATGAAATAGCGATTAGATAAAGTATTAGGATCGGTTGAGATTGAATCTTTTCTAATTATTCCATCTTCACGATCATGCAGGGCAAGTTTTAAAGCGTCCAATGAAGGTTCGCTCATTTTTACCCACGTATAATTCGTACCCACCTGTGCTGCAATATGACTATCAGTGCCGACCACTTCTGCCAAATGAAGTTTGGATTGTATATATATATCAGGTTTGGCTGCCGTTTTATCTATTATTTCTATTGCAAGTAGACCCTCACTTTTAATTGCTTGGCTTAGGGTAAATCCTGTAAGTAAAAAAAGTCCGCATGGTTTGTCTACGTGGGCTGGGATAGCAACGGCTCCGACTGAATGAATTGCCTTTATTATATCCTCAACACTATCGGGAGAAACGGCATCTGTTGTCCCAATATGTGGAGCGGGAAATCTGACATTACCCAAAAGAGTTTGAATATCTGCTGTTCCTGCGCTTGGATCAAATAATGCTAAAATATGAATATTGCCTGTTGCTGAAATTTCAACTCCGGGAAATAAATATAGTTTTCTATAACCAACTGGCTGTGCAATTTCCATTGCTGCCAAAGCGGCCTTTAATATGTCAATCCACTCTCCAGAATTATGATCGGTTATTGCAACACAGTCAATACCAGCGTTCATATACATAAGCAACCAGTTTTCAGGTGTTATTGCCATGTGTATGGCATCGCCCTTACCAAAATCATTCGACTTTGGCGTATGGTTGTGAAAGTCAAACTTCCACCATTTAGCCCCATGTATTAGTCCTTTCATATATTTTTGAAATTGCAGATTAATTCGTGGTGGTGTCTCAAGTTTTAGTTTTTGTATTCAGTCCTCCGTGGCAAAACTGAATACATATTTAGAGCTTCAATAATAATTCTGTTCTAACGCTTTCTTAAGCGAAATCGTGATCATATTTCTCCGCGGGGCGAAGTAGTGCGGTAATATCACCACGAAATTCATTATCCTTCATTTTAAGTTCCATGTTATCTATGAATTGCTGTTGACTTGGAGAGTTACCGACAGAAAACTTCATATATTCAAGATAACATTTTATTAGGTTACCAGTGTTGAGACCTTTTTTTAATGTAAATGCCTTATGTAAATCATATAAGTCTCTCCCTTTTCTCCTTTGGTATAGCGCACGAAGCTTAGTACCAAGCAATTCTTCCAATTGATATGTGGTGATTTCACACGAACCTTTATACCATGACGATTCTACTTTGAAAGGAAACTTAACGAGGCCAAGTACCGAAAAATGTTCGCGACAATTCGTCTCCACTTTTAAGCGAAGCCGTTGAACTGGCGGAAATTCAGATTCGAATCTGAAAACTAACGTATTGTTATTCTCTTTTTGTTTCCGTGTTGGTACACCTAAAAAAGAAAGTCTATGACGTAGTGCATCAATCACAGGACCGAAAGGTTCATTTGTTATTTGAACCAAGTCAATGTCCTCGGAATAGCGTGGCTGTGGTTCAAGGTATAGCTTATGAAGAGCAGTGCCGCCACGAAAGGCAAGTCTATCAGCGAGGAATTTGTCAGAGAAGATTTCCACGAGTGCACGGCATATAACCAAGTCCTGCTCCACCTGTTCATTTGTTTGCCAGGGAACATGAGTTGACCATTCTGTTATATATGCCTGTGGAATCATTCGTCTATTTCAATTTCGGTATTGACAATTACTTTCCATTTGTCGTCTGATGAAAAACCTTTGTCTGGTAAATCTGCCTTAAGCGGTACACGAAAAAATGATAGCTTGGCTTCCTTTGCTCTCAGTAACAACGCTTCGGCAAGATCCTTTCGTTGGACTTTGTATTCCAATAGGTATCCCAAGCGTTGTATGGAATGCGTTGATGCTTCATCAAATAAAAGCGAAGTAAACATCTCCGGCTTTAATACCTCAGCGAGTTCGTTAATAACGGTAGCTGCGCGGTTCATGCCGCCAATTCGTTTTTCAAACTGAACCAAATCCGTTGCTGTTAGTGCGGCTGAGGAGATTTTCAAGTATCCACTTTCAGTTTTTCGGCTTTCAAGAAGTTCTTCCCTGATTGACTTTTTGCTTATGTAGTTTACTTTAAGTCCCTTTCGTTGAGTGGCGCGTAATGCCGGAAGCGAAGTAATGATAAAAAACTCCTGCGGCTGCTGGTGGGCAGCACCATGGTAAGCAGCCGCGTTCAATAGACCTACGTAGTAAGGCCGTTGAAGGTGTTGCATAAGGCCGTCAATGTATAACGCTGGGGGAAGTATACCCTTTGAAGCATATTGGAGGGGAATTATCAGGTAATAGCCCTTGTAGATAGAGACTATGCGCTCCTTTTTGGAAAGACGGTTCAGCGCTAATTTAACGGCATCCTCAGACAGGTCGGGAAAAGCCTTATGTGCTTCACTTAGAGCAAAAGCCAGCTTTCCTTTTGACTGAAGCTGATCCACCCAGTCAGGCAATCCTCGTAAAACGACTTGCTGCGGCATTGAGAGTATTATTTAGCGAAATGTATTAAAAAACGATACTTATCGCAAATGAATACTCCTGTTTTCAGGCTATTGAACCCTCATTTCAACCACTTTTTTTTGAAGCCATATGCCACTAGATGGGCGGCATTTCTTACCTGGAATCTATTTAGCATTTCAATGCGGATTGAATCAATGGTCTTCTTACTGTTTCCAAGCTTCTTAGCAATCTCCTCACTGCTATAGCCTTCAGAAATCAGACGCAGAACCTGAAGCTGCTTATCGGTAATATCAACTTTTTTCACACATCAATATTAGGAGATACAAATATTTAGGTATTTTTACCCCCATATTTATACGGGTACATATTTCACCTAAAAGCTTGATGATATGAAATTTACAAACTCACCTTATCCTCTTGTAAAGCTGCCCATTGATATCCAACTGCCGCTGTTCCTGATAAAAGAAGAACTCAAGAGCCGCAAGCTATTTCAGTTGCTGCAGGAAGTAGGCACGACTGAAAGTGTCTTCGAGCCACATTTGGACTCGCTGATTTTCCAGGTCATCGGTTTGGATGACGATGATGACCGTATCTCCGACAAATATTTTGACATCATGGAGAAACGAAGCAAAAACCTTGAGGCCGATAAAGACAGTATTGCCAAACAAGCTTTCAAGGCGTACCATGAGATATTGGCCATCAAAAAGAAAATGGCTAAAGGCAAATGAGTTATGGAAACTGTGCTTCCCTATGTAACTGACTTACAGCTTTCCCTTATTCAGGAAACAGTTTCCAAAATCGTTCATGCAGTTCAACCGGAGAAAATCATTTGCTATGGTCTTCGCTCAAATTCTCGGCAACGATGGAGCAGTTTTCAGCAAGAAAGGTCAGGTGTAATCGAAACGTCTATTGACTTGTTGATTGTAACCAATGAAAAGGATAAACGGAACAGAGATGGTGTTCTGAACATTCTCGACAACCTTCGCACCGACCAACTTGATCTCATCGCGGTTGTTCATAGTATCGATGCTGTCAACTGCGGGTTAAAGGAGGGTAATCCATTTTTTACCAACCTATACTACAATGGGGTATTGCTCTTTGATCAAAGCCAAACTCCCTTCGAAACACCACAAAATACGAAGGAACTCCTTACCGATGAAAGGCAACTTGCTTTAGCCCAGTCGTTTTACGAAACAGGATGCAATTGTGCTACCGAAGAACGCAATGAAGTAGCCGCGTTTATGTTTCATCAGTCAGTAGAACAAAGCTGTGCTGCCTTGCTAAAATCCTGCCTGGGGTATAGACCGACTACACACAGCATAAAAAGATTGTTCTCCCTAGTGGAGAATATCACTCCGGAAGTAAAAAGCCTTTTCCCTTCATCTACAGATCAGGAGGCTGACTTGCTTGAGATACTTCATAGGGCGTATTCAGACGTCAGATACAAGGATGGTTACGAAGTAACAGCGAACAACGTATTTGCACTAATGGAACGTGTAAGCGCTTTACATGATTTGGTTAAAGAGCTGTGTACAAATAGAAACGCAGGAAACATTCCGGCCAACGATACCGACCTTGAAAAATTTGATACGATAGTAATTGATGTACCATTCGACATCATCCTTTACAGAGGTAGTACCGAAAATATTAGGATCGAAACTTCAAAAAAGGGAGAATCGAAAATTACTTATGCAGTCCAGAACCAACGACTGCGATTGTCAGTCAGAAATAACACCGGTGATCCGATACCTTACGCTATTGTCCACGTGACCTATACTGCATTGACCGGATTGGTAATTGATGGATCGGGTAGAGTTTCTTGCACGGATTTCATTGAGTCAGAATTTCTCGGCATTGTGCAAAACGGAAAAGGAGAAATTGATCTGAAGGTAAATGTATCAACGCTCGATGCGACAGTTACTAAGATCGGTAGTCTAAAAATAAGCGGTACTGCGGCCTGTGCAAAAATACTAAACACCGGCCCCGGAAATTTTGTGGGCAGTGATCTTGAGACCTCAGAGGCAAGGCTTACAATCAAGGATTCAGGTTCTGTTTCAATCCATGTTGAGGATCAATTGAGCGCATTTCTCCATGGAAGCGGAAAGCTGTTGTTGAAGGGCAAACCCCGCATCAAGGAGTTTGTAATGGATGTGTAATAATAAACCGATGGCTATGAAATCAAGTTTAAAAAGACGAAGGAAAAAACCAATAAGGGCACCTTTTCTCCACCGAACAGTTGAATACAAACTGGCAATGTTTCTTCAATACTACCCGCCAAAAGAATTCAACCGCGAGTTTCGGAACATGATTGTTGATTACCTGATTTATGGTAACGGTGGAATCAACTATCGCATTGATCGGAAAATCCTGATAGAAGGAGTCTGGGACTTAATGCGTGTTCTGGATGAGGCCGAAAACCATTGGGAGTATCGTGATACGGATGACATTATCAATAAATACAATGGTAACTAAATAGAAAAGCATTATTCACTACTATCGCCATGTCAAAAAGTATCATATCATTAATGCGGTTAGCCAATCATGAACAGGTAACGATTTACCTTATTGAACAACAATTGAAGTGCAGACGATTCTTTGATGATCTGGAGAGTATCGGCTTAGGCCCTTATGATTCTGAACCCAATCTCGATCACTTAATTCTTAAGAATGTGGAATTGGATGACGGCGCTGACAAAACCTATCTGCGTTATTCTAAAATATTGGACAAACATAGTAAGCAGATGGATCTTGAATTCGGGGCCATACAACGACAGGCGGTAAAGATGTACAACGAACTGACGACTTTGAAGAAACAGAAGACTGGAAAAAGAAAGTAACCTACATCTGTATGAGAGGTTATATTAACCCCTCATCAGCGAATGAATAGTAGCTTTCGGACGTAAGAATGATGTGGTCCAGAAGTTGTATTTCCAGTAGTTTTCCCCCTTCCTTTATCTTGCGGGTCAGGTCAATGTCAGCTTGACTTGGCGAAAGATTTCCTGACGGATGATTGTGCGAAAGAATTACGCCTGATGCCCCGGCTTTAAGTGCGGCTACAAAGATCAACTTCGGATCAGCTACCGTGCCAGCGATTCCACCAGTGGATACCTCAAATATTCCCAGAACTTTGTTGGCTCTGTTGGTGAATAGAACTTTGAACTGTTCAACAAGTTCGAGCCTGGATTCATCCCAACTTTGTTTCAGTATTTCACAAGCATCTTTCGATCCATTGATCTTAGGCCTCATCGATGGCTTTACAGGGGACTTGTACGAGAGCTGAATCTCTGCAACTTGAAATTGTTTTGATTGATCATTTGTGTTTTCCATAATCGTAAGAATTAATTATGGAGCATGTCCCTTGCTTAGGGTGGAGAGTTGTGCCAAAAGGAAAAGGAATAATTGGGGGTTCCTGGAAGCGATAGCTGGAAGGGGGAAACCGTTTATGCCGGAAGCTTTTGGCACAACTCCTTTAGTGTGCCACCCTAAGCAACCTTTGCGAGAAAATTAATTCTTGCGATTAAAACACAAGTCAAGAACATGCAGTATCAGAGTTTGGGCTAACTCTTTGGCCATCTGGGAAACAAAATGCTACCGCTCGGAAAATGCTTTTGGTTGAATTATGCTACTAGCAGAAATTGTTTGCATGAAAGCTGCCGATGCCAGGCAATTATCCGACACAGCCAATACTGCCGATCTTTCGGAGATATATTCAGCCATAGAGTCCTTTGCAAAGAAAGGAGACTATTGCATGCACGTTTATAATATTCTTACTCTTTCGCAAAGAGATGAACTTTCCCGTGCAGGCTTTTTGATCACCGATCACAGTAAGGCCGACGAGTTTTGCTATGAAATTTCATGGAAGATATAAGCCTAAAGTTTGAGACGGCTTATCTGCGAATTATTCTACGCTTCCGTTTTCGTTTTATTTTCAGCGCATTTTCAGGGTCAATGTTAAAATGGTCTTCCGCATGAAACAAATTTGAGATTACTGTCTCCAATGGAGAGTTCAGTGATAATTTCCCTTCGTTGTCTTTGTGCTGGTATATTTGTGTTTTTGGCGATGAAACTGGTTTGCTGATTTTGGGAGATTCGGATAGTTGATCGTTAACACGACTGATCGCCTCATTCGGCACTGGTTTTGAAGATCTTGTTTGAGCATTAGCATAGTCAATTATCGCACGATCCCTTTCCTGATTGTAATTTAGTTTCCCTTTGAGTGTTGTCCACTTAAAGTCGTTTCCAAGCTTTGACCCAGTGATTGTTATACCGTCATAAGAATATGAAATACCACTTACATATCCCGTAGATGCTTGATTAAACAACACATTGATACTCCTGTTGTTGAGTTGTTGGACAAATTCCGAACATGACAAGTTCGGCTTGGCGGCAAGAATGTTCTCTATAATCTTCTGTAGAGCCACCTTGTGTGAAGGTGCATTTTTTCGCTTCATCATTTCGAGTTCGTCCTTCTTTACTGCGCGCTTTCTTGCCTGGTTACTGGACATCACCTCGGTCAGTTTGTATTTCTTTTCAAGATCTCTAAGTATCTTCTCACACTTGGCAAAGTCGTTGCTATCGCTTAAAACCTTTCCGTCATAACCAATTCGATTTACCAGTATATGCAAGTGTGGGTGGCTTGCATCGTAATGTCGAAACATAATATATTGATGTTGTGTAAAGCCAGCCTCGCGTAAATAGTCTTGACCTATCTGCACCATCGTCGCATTTGTCAATTCCTCGCAAGGAGGAAAATTAATGGAGGTGTGATAGAAGTACTTTTGCAGATTGGGGCGCATGATTCGGATCATCTGAATTTCTTTCATAATGGATTTCTCACGGACGTCCACGAAGGAATGATCCAACACCTCTGCGACATCCTTTTCAACTTTCTCCAGATTGTAACGCAAGGCTCCCCGGAAGCCTTTACCCTTGATCATGTTGGCGGTCATGGAGTATAGATTTGAGTATCTGGTTCAATAACATCATCAGTTCAAGTTGAATCGCTCGCAGCTCTTTCGGAAAATCTCCCTGGTTGAGTTTATGGGTTGCCTGATTCAGGTTAACCCCGATCTTCCTTAGCTCCTGATAAACTGAAGCATCCAGAGCCGACAGTTTGGCACTTGGAGCCTTTCCTGTAAATACTTTCTCGCGTATCCAGTTAGCAGGGGATAGACCGCTGGCGGTGGCATACTCATTTACCGTTTCATTCTCACCGCGTGTCAGCCGAATATTCACCTGCACTGTTCTTTTGTCTTGTTCATTTATCTTAGGTCTGCTCATAGTCTCTCTCGTAAGTATAAAAATCGAACGAAGTGGTTATTTATGTTTTACAAAGCTTTTGGCAAGCACGTTGGAGCGTAGCGGAAACATTGCTTGCTCCTTATCTGCAAGGTTATCCTTACTGCTCAACTTAGCTGGACTTAGCTGATTTAAACTTGACATGATTTAACAAGTTGAAGTTGTTTTGCTTTCATTGCCGTAGTTTGAAACTGCCTGGCCTTTCTTCTTGACCTTTCATTTCGTTGGTATCCTTAAAGTTCCACTGACGGGTGACTACCGTTGTGGAATGCTTAGTTACCTTCTTTTCCAGTTTCGATACTGCCTTAGCAAGGCTGAAATAATTGAGTTCGACTTGCGTACCTGTCTCTTTTTCAAGGTCGTCTTTGATTACTCTTAGTGCCATTGTGACCCCCATTGCGGAAATCACATCGACATACGTGTTCACGATCAGCGTGTAAACTCCTCTTTTCTTCTCTTTCAGGAATTGTATGATATATTTCTTTTCCATTTCATGTTGGTGTTAATTCTCAATTACTCGTCTCTCTACCGAAGTGTATCCTTATCGTATTTGCATTCAGCTTCTCATATTCATGAAAATTTCGAATGGAATCTCCTTTGGCTGCCCTGAGATCAATGAAGTAATAACCCGCCTTGTCTTTCTTTACAGCTTTCAGAAATTCGCCCATGTTTCCAGAGGATTCTATTATGATTCTGGCCCTGTCCACATCGTTGGCCATCGACCAGTACCAGACGGCAATCAGTGTGAACAAAGCTGCGATCAGTCCACTTATGATCCATTTAAATACAATTGCCATCTGAAACTTCCATGCTTCACCTGGATACTGAAAATGAAACACTTTTGGATTGATTCTTAATGAAGCCTCATTCACCTGTGAAGCAAGGGCTTTGTTGTTTTGGTTGTTAAGCTCCATCTCTTTGTGAATGATATACAAGGCAGGTATCACCGGGTCATTCGGTGAAAACTGGAATCCATACTCTTTGAGAAGGGAAGCACAATAAGCACGAAGCTCTTTTTGCTCCTGATCAGTCATAGCCATCTCTTAGAGATTTAGTTCTTCAATAGGTTTTTTAAAATAAATGGAAGTAAACGGGCTCAGGCCGGTGGTGCCTTTTCCATCCTTCAAAACATTCTCTACCGTTCTCATAGCTATTTCGCCTTTGTCTTTTACAAGATCGAAGTGTATTAAGGAGAGTTCATTCGCTTGGATGTACTCAAGCAGTAGGGTTTGCTGTTCCGATGAGCAAGGATAAAAACCATTTTGAGCGACTACTATTTCCAGTGATTCTTTTGTCGACTCTACCAGTTCTGCCAGATATTCCATCGTAGCTCTGAATATATTTCCACCGCCCACAATGCAAACAAGCTGCAATTGAATCTCACTTTGATTGAGAACTTCCATGATGACATCAATTCCATTCATGGAAAAATATTTTGGCAATTGCTCGGCTACGCTGGCACCAAGATCTGCGATAAATAATTCCTTGTTTGCACCGATAACACTCTCAAAGAGTGCGTTGAAAGCCCCTCTGTCGATTCGTTTGGTGTTAGGGTCAAGAAAGGAAACTTTGACAGGTTTGCGATAGGCAAGCTGCTTCATTGTGGTTGTCGTTGCATCATCGAGATCAAGTAGCGCGGCTTCCTTATACTTTTCAGCAAGCATAAATGTTAATACAGACTTACCCGCGCCTCCTTTGGCTTGTGTGATAAATTGAATTTTCTTTTTCATGGTTTTTGTTTTTAGTTGTGTTGCATTATCCATCAAATATTGTTGGTCTGACTATCGCCTTAGTCTGCTTCTCCGCTTCGGACTTATTGATTTCTGTTCTTTTGCCAATGAAGCGGACAAGAGAAAATCATTCACATCTTTATGTTTGGAATACCAGGTTGATGCATCTTTAAAGTAGATGCCTTCTGCGTGAAGGCGTGTCTTCGCTTCTTTCCCTGCATTGTCATTATCGAGAAATAGAGTCACTTCAGGGAATGATCGCAGCAATGGAATTTCTCTTCCGATGAAGGACACGGAGTTCAGCACTAGAAAACTTGAATCCTTTGTTGTCTCAAGGAACTTGGGGTTGCTGATTGTTAGTGCAGAGAGAAAATCTATAAATCCCTCAAAAACTGATAGCTTCGAAGAGTTGTTCTCAGAGGTGATCAAAGAAATGTCTTTGGGAGTAGATGAGCCTTTGAACCATTGATTGCGTAGTTCAAATCCTCCGGTACGATTGGGAAAGCCTATGGCCTTATAAGTTCTTTCACCAATTCGGAAATCCACTTCCGAGCAATATTGTGCGGCTGTGTCAATGTAAATGCCTCGACTCTTTAGGTAGCTCGTCAGCTCTGGGGCTTTTAGACTACCGACAGACAAAACCTCGATTTTACTCTTGGTAGTACCGTCCTTTATTGGCGGTGTCTCTGAACGTTTGTTCAGAATGGAATTACCATTTGTTAATTTTTCAATCAACTCACGGTACGTGCAGTTGAAAAGCTTGACACCCAGGTCAATTATTGTTCCGCCTTCGCCTGTTCCATGATCGAACCATACGTTTCGCTGACGATTGACTTTAAATGATGGAGTTTTTTCTTCGCGGAAAGGGGAGTAATACCAATAGTCACTATTTCGAATCAGTTTAGGCTGGTGACCTAAGCTGTCCAAATAGCCGACCAAGTCAATCCGCTTGATCTCATCCCAAATTGTTGTCTTATTCTCCTCCATTGCCTGCCCATTAATGAAAAAGGCCGGAAAACCTGCGGAACTATGCCGCTAGGCTTGCCAGCCGTTTCAAATCCTCTAAAAAAGTGTTCGAAAATTGTACAGGGAGGGCGACCTGAGAGGACAAGTGACTATTTTTTCATTTGTCCTCTTTTTTCGTCTTCTAACTCCTTGTCGATCAAATAGATGTTTCATTGAGTTTAGTGTTCGAAAAACACCTCCGTCAAAAGTGAGATTTTTGGGATACGTCGAACCAATTACTTCCCGCTTCTTCTCAATATCGCCGGCTTCATAGATCAGATGTAACCTCAATAAGTTACACACGCCCTTCGATAGGCGTCCCCTCAAGATCGACTTTCGTTTCATCCTGCCTGCGTTCCATTGACTCCAGCTTTTCAAGTTTGATGCTGTATTCGTGCCTCATTGGGTTCAATTTGCTTGGGAAGCAGGTCTCGGATGTATACGAGCTTTTGTTCTACTTCTTTGATTTCAGATTTGATCTTTTTACAATTGCCTCGTTGATCGCTGGTTTGTTCATTCCAGGCCTCTGTTATGTAGATAGTGTAGATGTCTAACACCTCTTTTCTCCGCACGAACTTATAGACATGAAACCAAGTCAACAAATTTATTTATGGAACAGGATTGCGAGAAAAAGATTTTTTCGGTTCGATTTTTTTCTCACGCAATATTTATGCTCCTTGCATTATTATTTTTGCGTCAGTATGTATTCATGTTGTGCTAGATTGAGATTACGAGAATTTGATATCCCTCCACTTACATTCGATGGAAAGCGTGTTATTGCATGCTCAAGTCGACAATTGCGTACGTTTTGATTATTTAAGTGATTGACTTCAAGAAATGAAGATCGCCAATATGAAATCAGATTTTTCTCCTTTGATTGTATGTATTGCATTTAAAAATGCGTTGGCTTACGTTAACACTTCTTCTCTTTGAGGAGGGGTGCGTATTGGAACATGAATGTTGTTGTTTGTTGAGAAGTTGATATTGTATCTAAATTGAACGGCGGTGGAAGTTAAAAAATCAAGCACATAAACAGAAGCTCTGGAAATGTTAAGATCGAAGCGTTCTTGCAATAAATGAATAGAAAGTAGATTGTTCTTGGCTTTAAATGTGGCTGAAGTTTTTTGATGCATCAATTAGATAGGAGATAAAAAAGAGGCAACGGTATAAGGTCAGAAACATATATTGATTTTTAAAATTAGATATATCCTTATGTACAGAATAATGCAATCAAGCGAATTTGGTAAAAGGGCCTTCGTAATTACCTTCGTGCTTTTTACATCGTCACAAGCTTTGGCTGATCCCCTTCAAGCAAATTTTTCTCATTTGATTGACTGGAACTATCCTTATAAAGTAAATTTTAAGGACCTCTCCACTCCATCGTTTGTAAACCAATGGACTTGGGAGTTTGGTGATGGCACCGTCTCTACTGAAATGAACCCTAGTCACATATACAGTTTTGCCGGTGAGTACACGGTGAAGTTGACTGTGAAAAGCGGTGCCGAGCAAAGTAATTATAGTAAGACAATCACGGTAACAACAGAACTCCGTGCCATCATCAATGCATCTTTAGCAAGCGGTCCCCCTCCGCTAACAGTTGATCTGTCGTGTGCTGAATCCACGGGGTTAATCACGAGTCACACATGGTCGATTTCTCCTAATAACGGATTTACTTATATTTCCGGGGGCGCGAACAGTATCAATCCTACGATTCGATTCGATGTTACCGGAGTATACACCATTACCTTAACGGTTAGCGATGGTGCGGCTCCAAAGACGGCCACACAAGCTATCACTGTGAAGTCTCAACCTCTTGTGGATTTTATTTGGGCGGCTCCAGTTTACGCAGGTACGCCAGTGCAATTCTTAGACAAAACAGTTCTTCCCTGTAACTATGGGGTGGCATGGCAATGGAATTTTCCAATGTCCTCCAGTACATCGCAAAATCCCACATATACATTTGATACGCCAGGCGATTGGGATGTTTCGCTGAGGATTCTTGACGGCTGCAACAATGTGGTTACTAAAATCAAAAGAGTAAAAGTCCTTAGTCAGGCTGTCGAGCTGACTCCCAGTTTTACGTCCTCAAAAATTTCAATTAGAAAAGGTGAGACGGTAGATTTTTATGACACATCGTCGCCACACGCAAATATAGTCGGGTGGTTTTGGAACTATGATTTGCCTCCGGACTTTCAGGGGGATATTCAAGCAAACAAATTTATGGAGCCTTCCAACTATGAGGCGAAGGCGTCCTTCACATATAACACGGCAGGAGTATTTAAAGCGAGGCTTCAGGTTACAAGTAATCTTGGAGATAGAGGTCCCATCTTCGAGCAAATTATTCAAGTAAGGGAATCTCCTGAACTGGAAACGGAATATTCAAAAAAACTATCAGCAATGGACCCCAATGCACAGTCAATTACGGGTATATCGTTGGACGGTACTGTCCATGCGGTGCTTGTTGATAACAAGGCTGTTAATGTTTACAAAAGAACTGGAGGGGCTGAGTTATGGAAGTTGACAGAGCAATTTAATCCTACCGCATCTGGGTATAGTAACTTGGCGGTAAAGATAAAAAATAATGCGATGATCGTCCTTAGAACCGCTGGGTCTGGCTTTCCTGTTCTTCATTATTTTGATGCCGTTGGAAACAGCGCCAACAATGCCTTAAGCATACAGTCGACAACTCAGAATCAAATCCAACTTTCAACCTCTGTAGGCGGTGCTCGTTTTGATTTTTACGATGGTCAAGCTGTATATCTCAACGTGGCAGCAGATGGTGTTTATTTGGTCTTGGTGACGAAAACTACGACGTGGTCTGCCAGCACGATAACAAAGGTAAAACTCACCGCCACAATTGGTACTGACCTCGTGGTGGGAAACGTTTTTATTGATCAGCGCTATATTGTTGCTCACGTGAATGGTCTAGCCTATGTAGTCAGCAAGACATCGGCTGGGGTTTGGGACTTTGCCAATAAGAAAATTATATCAGCTCCACCCCCCGCTCCAGGGCAGCCCGGATTCTTCAGAGATATAGCTTATGCCAATAACACTATTATGGGATGTTATATTCCCTTTGTTGGTTGTGGAAGTAGAACGTGGAGTGTGGCTAATATTTATGAGGTCGGCCCCAGTGGCTGGCAAGATAATATGGCGCCAACCGCCAGTTTTCATCTAGACATCGACCCGGATATTAATGATGGAACTTTGATTTGTGAAGTTCAATCGCACAATACCCCCAATGCACTGTCGCTTTCGAACAAGTATGCTGCCGTTAAAGTCGGGTTAAGGAATGGTAGCGGCGCACTTAATTATAAAATTTATGTATTTAAGAAATTTTACGACTTCTGGATTGATAGCTATCAAACTTACAAGATTAACTATACAACGTCAGAGTTTGCTCCAATTGTTTCGGGTCCATACCTCATGGATTACTACGCTCCGAATACAGGTTCCCGAGTAGGAATTTATAACTTCGACGAGTATTGTAAGTTGGTTCCATTTACTTCCACTGACTTTACAGTAAATAGTGCGCAATCTGATGTTGTGAAAGGCGCTATCGTATTGGGTGGGGGCACATCGGCGGTATTTGACACAGGAGCCAAGGCAAAATATATAGGCACCGTCATAACGCTCAAGCCCAATCTCAGCATTAAGTCTGGGGCAAACGTCACGTTGAGTCCATTGGCGTCTTGTGACGATTTATATTTTCACTAACTGTAAAATAACATTTGAATGAAATTGAGGATAAACGCTCTTTTGATATTGGTGTGTTGTCTGGCGCACAACAATTTGGTAACGGCTCAATCCACCCAATCTGAATCTGTACGCTCATCTGGTGGGATGTATGTTGATCATGGCACGGCCATCACTTTGGACGAAGATGGAAACATGTATGTTACAGGAGGCTTCCAGTCTGAGGTACAATTTGGTGGAACTCGACTGTCATCCAAAGGTGATAGCGATGCGTTTATTGCAAAGTATAATGCCATGGGAGAGCCAATTTGGTGTAATCAAGTTGGCGGTGATACCGTACTAAGATCCAGTCTCACAGAGTATGGGGCTGACATTCTATTTTACGATGGCTTCATTTATGTGACTGGAGTTTTTCTTTCGTCTGCCAAATTTTCAAATATTGAGGTCGTATCGCATGGAATGGATGATATATTTCTTGCGAAATACGCCTTGAATGGGCAACTCATCTGGGTCAAAACGGCAGGCGGTGCAAGTCAAGATGTTCCCCATGCATTGGCCATCGACAATTTGGGGGGGATCTATCTTACCGGTTCTTTTCAGGGCAAGACAAAATTTAGTAACACGCAGTTAGAATCACAGAATTCTACGGATATGTTTTTTGTGAAATATAACACAAATGGAGACTTGCTCTGGGCAAGACAATCGCAGAGTGAACAGGAAGGTCTTGGAAGAAAGGTGACTTGCAATGAGCAGGGGTGTATTGTTGCAGCTGAGTTTAAAGGGAGATTTAAACTTGGTGACATCACCTCCACTAATACTCCAGAGCGAATCGGTCTTGCGAAGTATAGTCTGGAAGGAAAAACCTTATGGCTAAAGGAAATAGGGGAAAATAATCACGCAACCGTTGAAGATGTCGTCCTGAACAACAAGAATCTCTATATGGCAGGATCTTTTAATGGCGTTATGAAATGGGATGCGAACATGCTTTATTCCAAGGGATTGCAGGATGCCTATCTAATCAGACTCGATGAAAATGGGAATTTTGTATGGGCTAAGTCATTCGGAAGTGTAGGCAACGATACTGGCAAATCAATATCAATCGATCGGGCAAATACAGTGTGTCTCGGTGGGAACTTTCAGCAAACAATTGATTTCAACGACGGGTCCGTGCTTGAGAGCCGAGGTGCCGATGATATTTTTTTAGCTCAGTTGACTGGTGACGGAGCGCTGTTGTCATTAGAATCTATCGGAGGAGCGGGACAAGATCATCTCAATGACGTAGGCATGGCAAATGATCAAATATTTTTGACCGGATTTTTCAGAGAGTCGATCAATGTTCGTGACTTTACACAAAAATCAAATGGATATTCAGATATCCTTGTGGCTAAAATCAATAAAGAAACTCGGGAACATATTATTAGAGGCGGTGACCTTGTGAAAATATATCCAATACCATCGAAGGGAGAATTCAATATAGAATCGACGACTAAAATTTCGTCTTTAGAGTTGATTAATGAATTGGGTCAGGTCGTTAATAACGTGTATGTTAATTTTAAAACGGCAAATTGTGCTGAAGTAAAGCTCGGAAGGAACAAGGGTGTGTATTTTATTTCAGGATATGTAGATGGAAAAAAATTCACTAGAAAGGTAATTGTGGAATGAGTTGCTCAGGGTCGAGCATGGTGTCACCCACACTAAAATTTAAAAATCAGATCCTAATTTTAAATTTTTATTTGTTAGCTTTTTTAATGGCAAAGATTGGCTTTGTGGTTGCCCCAGCCGGATTCATCCAGGCAGCCACCGCCATGCGAAAGACCATCGATGCCCAAGCTAATCGCCGCCTGGTCAAATGAACCTTCTTCCCAACGATCGCCTGGAGCATTCAACCGTTGTAGCAAACAATCGGATGAATAGAGAGCGCAACGCAACAGGTGTAAATAGCTACGAACGCGACATCTGGCTGTCGCCCGTAGAATTTCTGGCCGATCGTTGCCAGAAGTCGAACGCTGTTGCATGGATGGACATCTGTTGTGGACGAGCCAAAGCACTCATTCAAACCACACTACATCTCAACCCCCAATTTCCCAGCCATCATTTCCGCATGGTAGGTGTTGACCTGGTCGATGCCTACGATCCAATACCCGCCGACCTCAATTCCATCACACTTCTCACAGAATCTTTTCGAAGCCTAAGCACGAATTTCAAATTTGACCTGATAACCTGCGTTCATGGACTACACTATATTGGCGACAAGCTAGGCGCCATTCAAAAGGCGTGCAGCCTACTAACACCCGGTGGAACATTTGTAGCCAATCTGGATCTACAGAATTTCAAAAGCCTCTCGCAAAAGAATTTTCACAAACACATATCAACCTGGCTTCACGACAGTGGGTTGACATATAACAACAAACGTCACCTGCTCACGGCAACAGGAAACCGTTCGCTAAACATTCCTTTCACATACATCGGTGCCAACGATCAGGCCGGCCCCAACTACACCGGCCAGGAAGTTGTGGATTCGTACTACGAACTTCAGTGAGTGCCCCGCACAGGGTTGCATTCTTCATTTCATCCAGCCGTCAAAAAACATGCTTACTCAGCCTTGTTTGTTTGCGCTTGCTATCGCCTAAATCTCATATCTTTGAATAGCAACGCTAAAAACTCACGGGCATGGTCTACAATATTTTAAACGGCGACGCCCTTGCTATAGTTTTCCAACTGCAAAATTGAAGGGGAGATTATGGTGGTTAGAGAAGGTCTTATTGACGGAGACTTATCCGGCGATGGCCTCCATGACTTTTGGCGATCAAGAGCCCAATATATGGGAATAACCAAAAGCGAATACCATAATTCTGTTGTAAAAGAATTTAAAAAAATAATGAATGCACCTGATCACTCTGAGTTTAATCTCTGGTTTGAATATGACTTGTTCTGCCAAGTAAATATGTGGTTCGTTATTTCAATTATTCATAGTTTGTCAATTACGAGAAACGTCTTTGTCATTTCCACTTCTTATTTAGACAAAACCAGTAAACATTTTTGGAATGGCTTGGGGCCAGCAAATTCAGATGAACTTAAGGTTGTTATTCGGATAGAATTCAGTTAAGCGAAGCCGATATTAATTTCGGGCAAACGTTGTGGACGGCTTACAAAAATGGCAACCTGGAAGAGTTGACAAATCTCTCAACGCATCAATCTTTAGCTTTTCCCTATCTGCAAGAAGTAGTAAAGGCACATGTTGACCGCTTTCCAAGAGATGGCACAAACGGAAGGCCCGAAAGAGTTATTGAAGACATCACAAAAAATATCTCCACCGATTTCCATAAAGTGTTCAAAGAATTTTGGAACCGCGAAAGCAATTATGGTTTTGGTGACACGCAACTAAAAAGTCTGTACGACAAAGTAATGCACTCGCGCTAGCAAGTGTATCTGCTGCAATGATTTGAAATTGTGCTGTCACGTGAACTTGAAAGGGAATCTCAACTAAAAATTAGAATGCCAGAAAAATTATTCACCCTCACCCCTTGTGCTTCTTTTATCCTTTGATTGTTTCGGACAATCAAAATCCATCACACATCATTTTTCCTTTAGCGAAACAGGCGATACTGTTAAAACCATAAGGGAGACCAATGAATATGATACAAACGGACGAGCGATCAGAACAACATATTTCGACAATGGAAAAATGATCAACAACTCGGAGCAAATGTTTAACGAGCGTGGCCAAGTAGTGGAGAAAAATTACAAATGATTGGATTTTCCGGCAAACTGGAATCATCTAAAACGCTCTTCTTTTATGACCAATTGGGCAGGCTCAAAAGAAAAATGGTCAACAACGAAAAGAATGAAGTCGGTAATACAGTTTATTATTACGACAGGAACGACACGCTCCTTATGAAAGAAACGCGGAGCAATGGACTTGAGGCCATCTACAGCTACGACTCTCTACGGAACAATATCCAGATACAATATTTCAGAGACGGTCGGCTTTACTACGTCATCAAGTATGACTACAATGAAAAGGCCCAACAAATTCACTATACAACGTCTTCATATCCGGGATGGCACAACTATACCCTATTTGACCGGCAAGGAAACCTCGCTGAATTTCTCAGATTTGATGAACAGAGGATCTTGACACAAAAGATAAAATATTTTTATAACCGGCAGAATAAGCTCATCCGAACGGAAGAGTTTAACGAAGTACTGAATGAACCCGAGAATGTTTACGTAACAACGTATAAGTAGAATAGTATTTGAATCAAGATCAAACCTTGATGGCATGAAAATTCAAGAAGTTGTTGTCAGGTAACAAAAATGAAAGCCCGTTCCGATTAAAATCGGAACGGGCTTTTTATTCGCAGTGAACCAAACACCCTCACTCAAACCAATCCTGTCATCCTTCGCTATAAAAAAAGTCCGCCAGCTCTTTTGAAAAAACCTGTGGCGCATCCAGTGCGGCAAAGTGTCCGCCGGTTGTCATTTTGTTGAATCGTTTTGTGTTCACTTTCCGGTTTACCCATTCCATGGGAAATGGAGCCTCGCCAGGAAACAATGATACACCTGTGGGCACATCCACTTTTTGATTTGACTTCAAACCTCCCGACCACGCTGCCTGCGCCTCCAGAGCATACGTGCGAATGGAGGTGTTGATGGTTTGCGTTACCCAATAGATCATCACGTTGGTGATGATCTCATCTTTTGTGAAGTGGTCATCCAGGTTTTCGGGGCTGCCAGACCAGCCGTGAAATTTCTCGACCATCCACGACGCTAACCCTACCGGCGAATCGTTCAAACCATAGCCCACCGTCTGGGGTTTGGTGGCTTGAAGGAGACTGAAGGCACCCTCCGAAAAAAACCATCTCTGAATAAATTGGCCAAATTCCTGTTCGGGCGCGGTCATGGTCGACCAGTCTTCCGATCCGTTCGGATACCCCACGTCGGTTAAGTGGATAGCCTTCACAAGCGACGGAAACTGATTGGCAAGCGATTTGGTTATGGTCGACCCCACGTCGCCACCGGCAGCAACAAAAGATGTGTAGCCGAGCACTTCCGTCATGAGCTTGGCCCACAAGACCGCTGTGGCATCGCTGTTGTGGGCAACTTTGTCGGAAAAGCCAAAGCCCGGCACCGACGGCACCACCACATCAAACGATTCGTCGGGGTTGCCGCCATAGCTTGCGGGGTCGGTAAGCATCGGAATCACCTTATAAAACCGGTAGAAGCTATCGGGCCAACCATGTGTTAAAATGAGTGGCTTTGGATTTTTGCCTTTTCCCTTGGCATGGATGAAATGGATGGACACGCCGTCGATGGTCACTTTAAATTGCGGGAGTTTATTGAGGGCGGCTTCCTGTGCCCTCCAGTCGTATTGATTTTGCCAGTAGTGAACCAGCTCGCGCAGGTAGGCAGGATTTGTTCCAAAATTCCATCCCGAAGATTCCGGGGCGTCGGTCCAGCGGGTTTGTTTCAAGCGTGTTGACAGATCGGTTAACACTTCGTTCGGCACTTCAATTTTAAAAGGTGTGGGCGTTTTCATATTGTTTTTTTTACAAAGCTATAGCCGATGCCTGGGCGGTCATTGTAAAAAATTTACCTCCCCAGGACCCCTTTCCAGGGCGTGGATGGACTCAGGCTATTGTGTCTGTGGGGGTTAGCGCGTGGGAGGAGAAAGGATCATGTCGGTCACCAGCTGGTTTCCTTCAATTTCCAGTTGCGACCTCAGGTATTCGGTGGGCGTGATGCCGGTGAAGTGCGCAAATTCTTTTACGAAGTGGGCTTGATCGTGGTAGCCATAGCGTTGAACAATGGTGAGCCAGTCGGTTCTTTCCCGAAGCAATTGTATTTCATTCACCACGTTTTGAAACCGGTTTAGCCGTTGAAGGTATTTGGGCGAGAAGCCGGTTTGTTTTTTCACCACACTGATAACATGCTTTTGAGAGTAGCCCGATTTATTGATCAGCCAATCGATGGGCCGGGCAATATTTTTGTCGATAAACCTTACGAGGGAGCTTTCAAACGAGGCCTCGATCGCATACTGCACAAAATAGTTTTCGATAAGGGCAAATACCGCATCTACATCCGCCGCTTCAATAAGTTTTTGATACAAATGGTTAAACGAATTACCAAAGATCGACACCGCATCGAGGCCCACATGGCCAATGGCTGTGATGGGTGTTTTGCTAAGGGCATAGAATCCACCCATGGTGAAGCGAACGCTGACAATGGTTGACTCGGGGTTGTTTTTATAATAGATGGCTTTCGCCTGCACGCCCGATATCCAGGCATTTTTTACGATATGCTTGCCACTGAAATCATGCTCTGCGAAAATAGTATTGCTGGTTTTTTCGTTCAGATCGATGACCAGGTTGATGCCACTCCCCGGCAGCTCTTTGATATATGGAATGGCCGACGAACCTCCCTTAACATATACCATATGCTGGATCACATTGCAGAGGGGGTAAGCCGGTATATGTTTTCTGAACAACATACAAAGTCAAGTCTTGAGATGTCTTTGGAAAGATACACAACGATGCCCGTGGGGCAAAATGGTTTCTGGCTGCCTTATGCCAGCGCCAATCCTAGATCACCTTTCTGTGATTCTTTCCCCAATTAATCATTTCCCGGATCAACGGCCAAAGTGTTTTTGAATATTCGGTTAGCGCATATTCGATCATTACCGGCGTGTCGTGGGTGACCTTTCTGGAGATGATTTTATTTTGTTCCAGTTCTTTCAACTCCTTCGACAACATTCGGAAGGTGATGAGGGGAATACTTCTGGCGATTTCGCGGTAGCGCGTATTTCCATTTCGCAGAGAAAGGATGATGAGCATCTTCCATTTTCCATTCAGCACATACAGCGTGTCGTGGATGTACTTCATTTCGGGACACGAATATTTGGCGGCCGGTTCTTTCAATGCCGTTTTTTTCACTTTCACGATACGGGTCTTTGCTTCCTTCACCATGGCTGATATGTGCTATACAATAGTATACTGCACACAAATGTATAGCATTCCGCACAATACATTTGAAGAAATATTTAAACCATGAAAACATTAGAAAACAAAACAGCCGTTATCACCGGCGGAAACAGCGGCATAGGACTTTCGACAGCAATTTTGTTTGCCGAACAGGGTGCCAAAGTCGGCATCACCGGGCGCAATCAAGCCACCCTTGACCAGGCCGTCAACGAAATAAAGCACGGTGCCATCGCAATTCAAGCCGACGTGTCCAACGTGCGTTCCATCACAGATTCCTACGAGCAGCTTCACAGCAAGCTTGGCAAATTCGATGTGCTCATTGTCAATGCGGGATTAGATGTCTCCGGTCCGTTCGACCACGTTTCGGAAGCGGATTTTGACAAGGTGAGCGATGTGAATTTCAAAGGCGCATTTTTTTCTATTCAGAAAGCCTTGCCTTTTCTCAACAACGGCGCTTCTGTTGTGCTTACCTCCAGCGCCGTCAACGAAAAGGGATTTCCAGGCGTCGCGGTTTATTCAGCCACCAAAGCGGCCGTGCGATCTCTGGCGCGCACGTTGTCACAAGAGCTTAGTGCCCGAAACATTCGTGTCAATGTGCTGTCTCCCGGCGCCATCGACACGCCGTTCTTTTCCCGGGGTGGTGCATCAGACGAGCAGGTTGCCGGAATAAAAGACTACATGGCCACAATCATTCCTGCAAAGCGATTGGGAAGTTCTTCAGAGATCGCCAATGGATTTTTATTCCTCGCGTCCGATCATTCAAAATATATGCTGGGTGCAGAGATCGTGATGGACGGCGGCGTAAAGACACTGTGAAGAAAAAAAACAGCCTTGACTGGTTGGCTTTTTTCGTTGATGGAGTGCTTGTTCAAATCCAAAATCAGACTAAGCATTGCCTCGATTAAACTAACTCCAGCGTAGCGCAACCCATGATCTTTGTGCTATAAAACAAAATTTAAAGGTCATGAATAGAAAATTGGGGAAAAACGGTCCGAATGTATCGGCGGTAGGACTTGGATGTATGGGTATGTCTGGCGCATACGGACAAAGCAACGAAAAAGAGTCGATTGCAACCATTGAACGGGCACTGGAACTGGGTCATAATTTTTTAGACACAGCAGACTACTACCTGGCAGGGCACAACGAACTGCTCATCGGAAAAGCCATCCGGGGCAAACGCGACAAAGCGTTCCTTTCTGTAAAAACCGGTCAGATGGTTTCGCCGATGGGACCCGGTCCTGTGAATGGACATCCTGACTACATCCGGAATATGGTTATGCATAGCCTGCAGCGTCTTAAAACAGATTATATCGATCTCTACACCACTGCGCGCGTAGATCCAAACATTCCGATTGAAGAAACTGTCGGGGCCATGGCAGAACTTGTTCGTAAGGGATTGGTTCGCTACATCGGTTTGTCTGAGGCCTCGGCCGATTCAATCCGCAAGGCCGCGGTTGTCCATCCCATCGCTGCACTTCAAATCGAATATTCCCTATGGACCAGGGACATTGAACGTGAGGTGCTGCCAACAATCCGCGAATTGGGTATTGGCCTTGTTGGTTATGCTCCGTTGAGCCGGGGGTTTCTGAGCGGCGAGTTCACAACGCCAGAAGACATCAAGGACCACCGTGCAAATATGCCACGCTACCAGGGCGAAAATTTTTACAAAAACCTTGAACTGGTTGATCAGATCAAAGCCCTGGCCGTTGCAAAAAGTTGCAGCCCGTCGCAGTTGGCCATTGCATGGGTGCTCGCACAAGGCGACGACATCATTACGATCCCCGGCACAAAACGCGTCAAGTATCTGGAGGAAAACATTGCCGCCGAAAACATACTACTCACGCCGCAGGATTTAAAAAGTATAGAGGCCATTGTGCCCGCCGGAAGTGCAGCCGGCACACGCTATCCGGAGAAGTTCATGAACGCTCTGAACCGCTAGGTAGTTTACCAGGTATGAGATGCGTAAATTAATGACATGAAAAAGGAAGAAAACAATCCTTATAAATTTGAATCCTTATCCGAAGTGCATCGGCTGCTCGGGTTGCCAAAACCCTTGCATCCGCTGATCAGTTTGGTAGAGATAAAAGACATTGCAATAGATTCAAGCAGGCTGCCGCATTCTTTTGTTTATAATTTTTACAAAATATCATTCAAAAAAAATCTCACAGGAAAATTAAAGTACGGACAAGGCTACTACGACTTCGACGAAGGAGGACTATTTTTTAAAGCCCCAAACCAGGTAGCCGCTACAAACGGAGAAAACAATGGCGACCATGCTGGTTTTACGCTACTCGTCCATCCTGATTTTCTATTGAATTACCCGTTAGGAAAAAAGATCAAACAATACGGTTTCTTTTCCTATTCGGCCAATGAGGCGTTGCATCTCTCCGAAAAAGAAAAGGACACCATCACAACGATCTTCAAAAACATTGATGATGAATTGCAGACCCGAATCGATGATTTCAGTCACGATGTGATTATTTCTCAACTGGAGACATTGCTGAACTATAGCAATCGTTTCTACAAGAGGCAGTTTATTACCCGGAAAGCCGTCAGCAATGATCTGTTGCGGAAGCTGGAAGAGACTTTGGATGAATATTTCTCTAATGATACTGTACAAACGAAGGGAATTCCTACGGTTCAATTTCTTGCCGATGCCTTGAATCTTTCACCCAGCTACTTAAGCGACATGTTGCGTAGCCTAACAGGCCAGAGTGCACAACAGCACATCCACCAGAAGCTTATTGAAATGGCAAAGGAAAAAATATCTACTACTTCGCTATCCATCCGTGAAGTCGCTTATCAATTGGGCTTTGAACATCCTTCATCCTTTAACAAATTTTTTAAGTCGAAGACGAAGCTTTCGCCTCTGGAATTTAGACGAACATTTAATTGAACGGACCAGGCTTTGTGGCCTGTAGAAACGACCACATTCGGACGGAGCAGCCACGTAAACGAACATGCCTGATCTGAAAAACGCCTCAAAATCGCAGTAGCGCCAATTGGTATGACCTTTGTCAAAGCTCGTGCAAGACCGAACCTTATGCTGAAGAACTATGCCCTGCTCTTTGTCCGCAACCTGAAGCGGCAAAAACTTTTCTCCTCCATCAACCTCCTCGGTTTGACTGTGAGCATGGCCAGCACGATGCTCATCTATCTGTATGTGAAACAGGAACTCACCTTCGACAATTTTCATCCGCATAGCGACCGTCTTTACCGCGTTAACCAAACCTTTATCTGGTCCGACAATCGTACCGATCAATTTTCGCGTACCGGTCCGGGCGTGGCACATGCCCTCATCGAAGAACTTCCCGAAGTGGAAATAACGACAAGCCTGCACACAGCCGGAGATTTTATCGTCTCCTATGAAAAAACCAACAGCGACGCGGTGGTCTTTGAAGAAACCCGCGTGCTCTCGGCCGACACCAACTTTTTTAAGGTACTGAACTTTCCCCTTATACTCGGCGACGAAGCCACCGCCTTTAGCCAGGCCAACACCATGGTGATGACGCGCTCGACTGCAACAAAGTATTTCGGCACTGAAAATCCCATTGGCAAAATGGTGCGGCTGCGTGGGCGGCAAAATAAAGAATACCAAACGTATGAAGTGACCGGCGTTATGGCCGACGCTCCCGGAAACTCAACGCTGCAGTTTCCGCTGTTGCTCTCTTCGAAAGGGTTTGCTGTTGACCGGATGCATTGGAGTTGGGTGTGGACGCAGTTGGAAACCTTTGTGCGTCTGTATCCCGGCGCCGACATCCATGCAGTGCGCGAAAAAATAAATACCATCCCCCGAAAGCGCGCAGAAGAATCTATTAAAGCAGCCATGGGCATGACCTACGCTGAATACATTGCCTCCGGAAAAAAATGGGAACTGTTTCTGCAACCCATCAACACGCTGCACTTGCCTGAATATTCTGTCGTGGGTTCGTTTCCCGACACGGGCGACCGGAAAATAATTTATTCATTCATAGGCGCAGCGCTCTTCATCGTGTTGCTGTCGTGCATCAATTTCATGAACCTGTCGACCGCGCAATTTACGCGACGCATCAAGGAAGCCAGCATCCGAAAAATACTGGGACTTGCTAAAAAAGAGTTGGCGCTCGGCTACTTCTTCGAAGCCCTGGGATTTTGCATGATCGCCCTCGTTGTGGCAGTGGCGATTTCGCAAGCGTTCTTGCCTGCGTTCAATTCCATTACGGGCAAACATCTCGTGCTTTCCCTTTTCACCGATCGTTGGCTTGTTGTTGGTGCGCTGTGCCTCACAATAATGATCGCCTTGATCTCTGCCAGCTACCCGGCGCTGTTTCTCACCACGTTTCACCCCGTAGCGGCAATCAAGGGAAGAACAAAAGTTGGCCGCACAGGCAAATCATTCCGCGATGTTCTGGTTGTCTTTCAATTCTGTGTGTCTATAATTCTCATCATCGCCACGGCCGTCGTTTTCCAACAGCTTAGGTTTATTTCTGAAAAAGACCTGGGTTTTGATAAGGAAAATCTCGTGGTGCTTCATCATGTGGAGCATGCCGACAGCCGCAAAAGCCTGGCACGAGATGTTGCCCATGTGCCGGGTGCTATCGACGCATCGTGGTGTGCTTCGGCACCGCCGTTCATCTACGGTGGCGATTCTTTTAGTGCAGAGGGAAAGACAGAACTTAAATTCCCGCTCAACTATACCTCGGGCGACGAAAACTATCTGCCCACGCTTGGCATTCCGATTTTATTGGGTCGCAATTTCGACGTTGCCATGCCGGCAGATTCTAACCGGGTGATCGTTAACGAGGCAACTATAAGACGCATTGGCTGGCCTCTTGATGAATCGGTGCTGGGAAAAAATATTCTGTATCCGACCGGACAAAATACGTTTGCCTCATTCGAGATTGTTGGCGTGGTTAAGGATTTCAACTACTGGAGCGTTGAAAGCGTGGTGGAGCCTCTGGGCATTTTCCACATGGACAACAAAATTCTGGAAGACGATGCTGTTGATTTTGCCGTTGTTAAAGTCGTACCCCAATCCAGCGAAGCGTGGCAAAACACATTGGTCGCACTGCAAAAAGTATGGAAACAACATGCCGGCAACACACCATTTCAATATTCTTTTCTAGATCAGAATTTTGAGTCACAATTTGCCAGGCAGCAACAATTCGGAAAAATATTGAGCATCATGTCCTCACTGGCCATCCTCATTGCCGGTCTTGGGTTGTTGGGCATGATTGTGTATTCGCTTGAACAGCGCACCAAAGAGATCGGCGTACGCAAAGTGGTCGGTGCATCGGTCTACAACATTTTAGTGTTAATATCCGCAGGCTATACCAAGCTTATTGTCATCGCATTTCTCATTGGGGCACCCGTTGCCTATTGGATGACGAAGATCTGGTTACAGGATTTTCCGGAGCCCGTCAAACCTTCGATGTGGATATTTTTAGCAACTGGTGCAGGCACGCTGTTGTTAGCCATGATCATTACGGGATATCACGCACTAAAAGCGGCAGCCACAAACCCGGTTGATGTCTTGAAGGATGAATAGAAAAGCTACGGCCCAATGTGGTTATCCTGGCCAGGCAGTCCTCTTTCCTAACTGAATACAAAAAAAACGTGGCAGTGACTATGGCGGTTTTTGACAAAAAACTTGATAACTTCCATTGCACAAATAACCTGTATGCCGCGCCCCTATTGTCATACATTGATCGTTGTTGCAATCATGCTCGGCGCGATTTTCTCGCCGGCCGTGCAGGCACAACACCCTTTTGTTCCCTTCCGTCATTATTCCAGTTTTCACGGCCTGTCGCACGATAAAGTGCTCTCCATCATAGAAGACCGCCAGGGCTTTATGTGGTTTGGGACCGTCGAAGGGCTCAACCGTTTCGACGGCTACACGTTCACTTCGTTCTATCATAAGAACGGCGACACCACCTCCTTGTGCGACAACGCATCCACCGCGATGCTCGAAGACCGGCAGGGCGACCTGTGGATAGGCACGACGGGCGGGTTGAGCCGATACAACCGGGCCTCCAACGACTTCACGTCCTACGTACCAAACCCGTCGCGCGAGGGCAGTATTTCCAACGGGCGCATCAACCAAATCCTGGAAGACGAAGACGGCAACTTCTGGCTTGCCTTCTCCAATGGCTATGTCGATTACTTCAACCGAACCTCAGGTAACTTCCAACATTATCGTATCGACGAAAACGCGTTCGACATAACCTCGCTGGAGTTCGACCGCACGGGCAACCTCTGGATCGGTACACGCATTGGTGTGGTGGTGATGAACAAGGCGCGGCAAATCACCAAACGCTTCTCGCACAATGCTGCCGATGCCGGCGGCCTCCCCCACAACAACGTGAACGATCTTTTCCTGGATCGCAACGGCGCGATGTGGGTGGGATCCGATGGCGGCCTGAGTCGCTATGATCGCGATCAAAAAACATTCATACACCATCGCCACCAGGCCGACGATGCCAACAGCCTCGCGTTGGACGTGATCCGTTGTGTGGGACAAGACCGTGTCGGCAGAATTTGGGTGGGCACTGAAAACGGGGGCCTGGATATATTCGATCCCGTGGCCGACCGCTTTTATCACTATGTGAACGACGAGCTCGACATGCGCAGCATCAGCGACAATTCCATCTATGTGATCTTTCGCGACCGGCAAAACAACATCTGGGTGGGTACCAACAGCCGTGGCATATGTCTGTATGACGCAAACCGAAAGCCTTTTGTGATCTATCAGAAAAACCTGAGCCATCAGCCCAATCTACCCAACAATAAAATTTCCGCCATCGTAGAGCAGCCAGGGGTTGGGTTGTGGGTTGGGTCCGACGGCGGTGGGGTCGGTTTTTTTGACGAAGCGAGCGAAACGTTCACCTCGTTCCGGCACGATCCAAAAGATCCCAACAGCATCCCGAGCGACTTTGTGGTAGACCTGGAGTGGGATGAGAAAGCCCAATGCCTGTGGATAGCGACCTGGGGAGCCGGCCTTGGTCGATTTGACCCCGTCACAAAAAAATGCCGGCGCTTCACACCCCGCGAAGGCGACCCGACCACGCTGGCGTCTGACAAGCTTTGGTGTCTTTACCTGGACAACGAAGGAACACTTTACGTTGGCACTCTCGGCAGCGGCTTCAACATCTTCAACCGAAGCACCAACACCTTTAGCACCTACAACACCACCGACGGCCTGCGCGAAGAAAACGTGGTCGCCATTTGCCGCGACGTAAACGGTTTGCTCTGGCTGGGCAGTTGGGGCAATGGCGTGAGCTGCTTTGACCCTGTGACTCGACAATTTGTGGCCCGGCCCGACGCCCTCACGCTCAAGAATGCCGAGTCAATTTCGGCTGACTCGTCGGGCAGGATTTGGATGATGGGGAGCCCGGGCTTTGAAGTGTATGATCCCGCAAGCGGATCGGTGAAACACTATGGAGACAAGGAACATGTACCCGAAACCACCATCAACAACTTTTTGCTCGACCGGAGCGGCAACCTTTGGCTCGCCACCAACAAGGGCATGGTGCGTTACAATCTCGCTACGCAGAAGGCGACCGTCTACACCGAAGACGATGGCTTGCCCACAAGCCAGTTTTATGGCAGACCCATTTATGCTTCGAGTGGAAGAATGTACCTGGCCAGTGTTCAGGGCCTGATCGCGTTCTATCCCGATAGCATTAAAGAAAACTCGATCATTCCCCCCGTGCTTATAACCGACTTAAAGATTTTCAACAAGTCGGTGTTTGCCGATAGCAGTGAAAGCCCGTTGCAGGATGTGATCAGCGAAACAAAAGAAATCTCGCTGTCGTCGCGCTACGATTTTATCTCCCTCAACTTTGTTGCATTCAACTATTCGGGGCCGGAAGGAAATCATTATGCCTACAAGCTGGAGGGCTTCGACGACGACTGGATTGCTGCCGACGTGCAACGGTCGGCCACCTACACGAGTCTCGAACCTGGCAACTATGTGTTCAGGGTGAAAGCCAGCAACAACGACGGGATATGGAACGAAACCGGCACGTCGCTGATCATCCACATTCTTCCGCGTTGGTACGAGACGCTGACATTCAATATCGCGTTGGGGTTGGCGATCGCGGCGGCGGCGTATGGTTTTTATCGTTATCGGGTGCGCACAATTGCTAACCAGGCACGGAAGCTAAGCACGATTGTGAAAGAGCGCACGCATGAGCTGCAGGAAATGAACAAAGACATCACGAAGAAAAACCAGCTCCTGCAAGACCGGCAACAGGAAATTGAAATGCAAAACGAGGAGCTAAAACAAAGCGGCGATGAGATCCTGGCCCAGCGCGATATCGTGTTTGCACAAAAAGAAAAGCTGGAGGAAGCCTATGCTACCATCGCCGAACAAAACGATGACATCCGTGCCCGCAACGAAAACCTCGAACAGGAAGTGCAGTTGCGCACCAAAGAGCTCCTGGATTATAACCAGCAACTGGAACAGTTTGCGTTTATCTCGGCCCACAATCTGCGGGCACCCGTTGCGCGTATCCTGGGGCTGGGCAACGTGCTTAATCTTGGCGATGTAAGCGACGAGGAACGTAGCATGATCTACGAAAAAATGGTTATCACTGCGGGCGAGCTGGACCGTGTAGTGCGCGACCTAAACACGATTCTCGAAATCAGGAAAAACAACGAAAGTCCCGTCACCGAAGTGCTCTTCGACGAGGAACTTGTGCTCGTGAAACGTTATATCGAAAAGGAAATTGAAGACACGCACAGTGTGATACGAGGCGATTTCTCCGATGCTCCCCGTATCTACAGCGTAAAGCCCTACGTAGAAAGCGTGTTGCAAAACCTGCTGAGCAACGCCATCAAATATCGCCACCCGGCACGCAGACCGGTGATCAGCCTGAAAACAGAAATGGTAAACGGATACGTGTGCCTCACCGTGACCGACAATGGTCTCGGCGTAGACCTGGGCCAGTTCCGGAACAAAATCTTCAGCCTATACCAGCGTTTTCATAGTCACGTTGAAGGAAAGGGTTTAGGGCTTTACCTGGTGAAGAGCCAGATACTCGCCCTCGGCGGCAAGATCGAGGTAGACAGCAAGGTGGATGAAGGCACCACGTTCAAAATATATTTCAAGAACCGCTGGCACCCAACGAATACGCCTCACATTTGACAACGCTCCTATTTTTTCAGCTTGCTCTTAAAGAGCTCGATTCGCTTCTTATATTCATCTTCAATATTTTGCCTCGTTTGGGAATCCCACTCCGTTCGTTTCTGATCTAATGCGATGGCGAGGGTAGCACAGTCAATCGCTTCCTTGTATTTCATTTGTTTCTCGAGGATGTCAACTTTTTGTCTGTAGTACCAGGATTGACTTTTCTTTGCGATGGCTTTGTCTATGAGAATCAGTGCCCGGTCTAAATTCTTGTCTAAGTAAAAATAATATTCTGCCGCGGCTGCATACTCGTCTGCATCGCTCGACTTGTCTGTCAACAAATGGTGCTGAATAAAATCATCCGCCACCTTGTCCGATTCTGTTTCCACCAAAAATGAAATCCGGGTCCTTTCCCATTCAATCGAAACAGAAGCATTGTTGGGTATCACGTCAATGTCTATTGTCAAGGACTCGTAATACCGATCTGTTGGTTGACTCTTTGTTTTGAAACGAAGTAAATCTTTCTTTTCGTCGTAGGATCCTACTCCGTACAACGTTGTGTCTGTATTTAATATTACGGTCCATTCATTCGCTTTTGGAATCGTGAACACCGAGTAGGTTCCTTGGTCTATTTTTTTATTGTCAATGGTAACGGGCTTGCTGAATTTGATCTTTGTGCAATGGCCTGCCCCAGTCCTCCACAATTTTTCATATTCGATCAACCCTCCAAATACTTTACGCCCCCGGGATGCGGGGCGCTCATAGTCAACGGAGATGTCTGTGAGTCCAATCCTTTGTTCAATTCTTCCTTTCGGACTTAAACTCGGAAAGATTGACTGCGAAAAGGAATGGATTGTTGTTGTCAGAAAAACTACTGTTAAAAGTATCTTCATTTCTTCTGTTTTTGATCGTCTGATTTGCAATAACCGCTTTTGTCACGCCAGTGTTCAGAGGGTGGCGAGATACCTAACTTTATGCATCATCATCAACGACATTTTGTATATCCAAAACCAAAACTACAAATTTATGCCGGAATAATCATTGATGAATCACGTTGTGGCCCGTTCGTGCATTCATCTTACTAACATTATTTATTAAATTCGAATTATAATCACCCCCGAGATGGACAATTCAAGAGTGTTTAAAATGTCGTTTGCCGGTGTATATCCGCACTATATTAACAAAGCCGAGAAGAAGGGGAGAACAAAAGCGGAGGTCGATGAGATTATCTTTTGGCTGACGGGATACAATGCCCAAACGCTGCAACACCACATCGAAAAGAAGACCGACTTTGAAAACTTCTTTGCCCAGGCACCACAACTGAACCCCAACGTTTCAAAAATCACCGGTGTGATCTGTGGCTATCGCGTTGAGGAAATCGAAGACAAACTGATGCAGAAAATCCGCTATCTGGACAAGCTGATTGATGAACTTGCAAAAGGCAAACCGATGGAAAAGATTTTGAGGAAGTAGGTGTTTCCTATTCTGAGTCTACATTTTTACCTGTGGCACATAACCCGCCCGAAAAGCATTTACGATTGACCTGGGCGTCAGAATGGTGAGAGGAGACTCGGGCAACGCGACACTGTTCTCGTATCCAAATGGAGTCCAACGATGAAGTCTGCCTTTCACCAGAACATAAGCATTGTCATCCAACAAGAAGAACGTCCCTTCGGGAAGGCCTGAAGCCGGAGCCTGATGCGTGATTTTCTTATGATCGCGATCAATCCTTTCGCTGTGTATGACTTCATCGATAAACTTAACCGATGTTTTCAAATTGAATTGATGTGTTGGGTTGCCGTTTATCCAGCACGCCTTAAATCGTTTTGCATCGTCTCGCCGACATTCGAAACAAGGCCTGTGGCCGGCAGCAAAGGCGGTGGCCTCATCCAGGAAAAAAAGTTCTGTCCAGCGACCAGGGGTCATCACCTCTCTTCTTCTTTCCTTAAACTCCAGCACGCATGTGATCCATGCTTTATGGTTGAAGGCTTTCTTTATTTTTTTATCGACATGAATAACCCCGCGATTGCCCATCCACAAACCGCGTGCGCTGGTTTTGATGAATTTTCCCCATGGGTCAACGCGGTTTTGAAGCATGCTTAAATTTAAAGGATTTTGGGTGTAGTGGTGAGTTTGTTAAAAATTCTTATTTTTGTATCGAACACTACAAATATGAGAGGCAGACCCACAACATTCAATCAGGACCAAATTCTGGAAAAGGCGCAACGTGCCTTTTGGGAAAAGGGGTTTGCCGCAACTTCGCTCGACGATTTACTCAACGCCACCGGCATGGGCAGCGGAAGCTTTTACAATACCTTTAAGGGAGGAAAGAAGGAATTGTTCAGCAAGGCCCTTCAGCAACGCCGGCAGGTCTTTCAGGAATTCAAAACACAGCTGAAGACAAGCCCCTCGCCTATCGACGATATCAAAGATTTTTTCAGGAGCATTGCCACTGCCGATCGCGACACGCACTTGCGCGGTTGCATCATCTCGAACACCGTGGTTGAAATGACCTTTCTGGACGATGCCCTTGAAAAAGAAGCCGTCACCATCTTAAAAGAAGTAGAAGCCATGTTTACGTGGGCCATCAAACAGGCACAGGAAAACGGAACGGTGAAAAACAAAACAGCACCCGAACTCCTGGGACGTTATTTGATTACAGTCTGGAACGGCTTGAACATCAGCAGACGCATGTATCCGAACACCAAAGCATTATCGGATCTAATCAATTTGCAATTATCAGTCATCGGCTGATATTTTTTTTGTCTATTTTGTATTAATCGATACAAAAATAACTTTAATACTTATATATGGATTTGGAATTGAAACAGAAGACGGCCTTTATCAGCGGGTCAACACAGGGAATTGGATTTGCCATTGCACAGAAGCTTGCCGAGGCCGGTGCCTCCGTTGTCATCAACGGCCGAACAGAAGAAAAAACACAACGCGCCGCAGAGCGTCTCCGTGGCCTCGTGCCCGGCGCAAATGTATCGGCTCTTGCTGCCGACTTTGGGAAAGCTGATGACGTGAAGCATTTGTTGTTGGCGCTCCCGGCCATTGATATCCTCATAAACAACGTCGGCATTTTCGAGCTCAAGGCCTTCGGCGACATTGACGACCAGGGGTGGATGAATATTATTGAAATCAATTTCATGAGCGGGGTTCGGTTGTCAAGAGCCTTGTTTCCTTCGATGTTGAAGAATGGCTGGGGACGGATTCTTTTTATCAGCAGCGAATCGGGCTTGAATGTACCGGGCGACATGATACACTATGGCATGACCAAGACCGCCTTGTTGTCGCTCAGCAATGGTTTGTCGAAACTGACTCGCGGAACGGGCGTGACGGTTAACACCTTACTGGGCGGACCAACCTATTCGGAAGGTGTGGAGCAGACTGTAGAACACATCGCGAAAGCAAAAAATATCTCGGTTGAGCAGATGAAGGCCGCCATTGTTCAGCACACCAATCCCAATGGGCTGCTGCAACGCTTTATCACTCCCAACGAAGTTGCAAACCTGGCAGTCTATCTTTCCAGTCCGCTGGCGTCCGCTACCAACGGTGCTTCCATGCGTGCCGACGGCGGAGCATTAAATGTTTTGTGACAGGTTTTAGGATACAACACCCCCCGGAAACGGATACGCTTCACGGTTGAATGGTGATCATCTTTGTGCCCGTAAAAAAAAATGAGAACGTATGAACAAGACTAAACATGCAACGCAAAAACCTGACGAGGCAAAACACAGAACAGCATATCTACAATCATGTTATCGAAAAAACACGGGAGCTGCTGACGCGGACAAACCTTTCGGTAAGTGAAATTGCCTTCGAACTGCGGGTTTATTTTCCGCAGTCTCTCAATAAACTTTTCAAAAACAAAACGGGTGCAACGCCCCTTCACTACCGGAATTCTTTCAACTAGTGATTCAGACCCTAACGCGGTTTGTTCGTTTCCCGGACGTCTGGAAACACTATCGGACCAGGGCAGTGGCAAAAGAAAATATTAACGCGTATCTTTCAGAGTCGAAATAATTATCCGTTGACTCCTAATTGAAGGAATATGCTAAGTCTGATCAAGCGCTTTTGTCCCAATCTGTTTTTTCTATTTTTCATTCTCGTCTTGTCGTGCGACACGTCGGAAGATCCGGTGAAAACAGTCGTAGATCCTACCATACACGTCAGCTCGGTAACCGTCGATCAAACACAACTCATATCCATCGTCACATTAGGCAAACAACTAACCGCCACGGTCTCGCCAGGCAACGCGGCCAACAAAAGCGTGACATGGACCAGCAGCGATATTTCGGTTGCCACGGTGGATGCAAACGGGAAAGTCACGCCAATCAAATCGGGCACCGCCGATATTGTTGTCACCAGCAATGACAACCCCTTGGCAAAGGCAACGGCCAAACTAACCGTCCTAAAAAACTACGATGTTTATGTTGTGGGCAAAGGCCTCACATCGGTTTGGCTGTCGCAAGCTGTCTCTTGGAAAAATGGTGTCAAAACCGGTTTACAGGGGGACCAAGCGTTCGCACCAGAAGCCTTTGCTATTATGTTTTCCGGGGATGATGAATATGTGGTAGGAAATGTTGTAGACGAAAAAAATTTGACTGTAGCAACGTACTGGAAAAACGGTGTGCCTCACAACGTCGGCAACAAACCCATGGAATACTCCTCCTTTCCAAAGGCAATTGCTGTTCACGACGATAAAGTTTACCTGGCCGGATTTTCATTTAACAATACAGAATGTCCGGACTATTGCAATGGGCGATTCCGGGGCTGGTATATTACCGACGATGCGGGCGTAATCACGCAGACCGATTTGTTTGATAGCAAGTCGTCGTCAGTGGCCAATGGCATCATCCTGAAAGGAAACGATGTGTTGGTCGCCGGCGGTCAGGCAAACGACAAAGGATATCGCTGGTCGGCGCTGTGGAAAAATAGTCTGGACGATGTTGCTGTGCTGTCGGAAACCACCGGATTTTATGAAGCCACTGCCATCGGGCAACGAGGCGATGATGTGTACCTCGCTGCAAACGGCGGCTGTGCCGACGTGGGTTGTAATGCCAGAGCGGTGTTGTTAAAAAATGATGCTGCGCATTCCATTCCCCTTACCGACGGGGCCTTCTATGCACAAACCAGTTGCATCGCCTTTTCGGGCGACGCCATTTATGTGGGGGGCTATGAGAAAAACGCGGCTGGCAGACCTGTTGCAAAATACTGGAAGATTGTCGGCAACACCGTGAGTGCACACGTTCTGGAGGACGGCACAAAAAATTCGTCAGTTCACGGCATTGCCGTTATGGACAATGATGTATTTCTCGTTGGCGACGAAGTGGGCGACGACTCAAAGGATCCTGTTGCCAGGTGCTGGCGCGTATATGAAGGCGTTACTCCTGCGGCAACATTGGATCTATCTGACTATTATGTGTCAGACGGCCACCGCGCGAACGGCATCTGTATCCGATAACCGGCCGACGAATCAACGATCGGTCTGTTACCTGCTGCCAGACAATTCGCCTATTTTTTTTCGTTGTTAGATTTTCTCCACGCCACGACACCACCCGATGTCCGGCTTCCGGCACACAACTACCCGAAACGGGTGATTGACTATGTGTCTTCATAAGACTTATTTACGTTTTTAAAAGCACGCCATGCGACGAAACATTGTTCGTCGGTCTCACAGTTAATAGTCGCAGGCACGTACGTGTTGACATCCGTTGAATAGGGAGTTGCAGGGTTTAAGGACATTTCTCATACATAAAAAGATAGCACTATGAAAAAGTTAAAATTGACGTTATCTCTTTCGGCTACGCTATACGTGGTATCCGTCTTTTGTGCCGGCGCTATTTTTGGGCAGACCAAAAACCCACACCTGGTTCCGGGAGAATTAAAATTCACCACCACGGGTGAACTTGAAATTCGCGCGTCCGCTACATCGTCGCAGAATGATTTTGATTTTCTGGTCGGCAACTGGGTGTTGAAAGACAAAAAGCTGAAGTCGCGGTTGACCAACAGCACCGAATGGATCGAGTTTGAATCAACCGTTGAAATGCACAAGCTGCTTAACGGAATTGGCAACATGGATACTTATCGAACGGTGGTGGACGGCAACCCTTTTGAAGGAATCGCTCTTCGCTTGTTCAATCCCAAAACAAAACTGTGGAGCATCTATTGGGTCGACAGTAATGTTGGTGTAATAGACGCACCCGTGGTTGGGTCGTTTGAAGGAAACATTGGCAAGTTCTATTGCAAAGACAAGTTCAAGGGGAAAGATATTGTGGTGGTTTTTGTCTGGGATAAAACCGATCCCGAAAACCCGGTCTGGAGTCAGGCATTTTCTCCCGACAACGGCAAGACCTGGGAGGTGAACGCTACCAACACCTCGCACAGAGCCAAGTGACGGCCGAGCTTTGTAACAAAAAAAATACAGTACTATTTCGCAATTTTCCACCACGCCAAAGCACCTTTCAACCGTTTGCTATAGGCCAAAGTTGAATGGACAAGAAAATGACAAAAGTTACCGCGTGACGTTGTATCTTTTGAGGCTTTAATTAGAGGCATTGCCGTGATGAGTTATGAATTTTTAGCGTTACCTCCTTCCAGGGAAACAGAACTTGTTGTGAAGGCTTTTTTCAAAATCACCTCTGCCGAGGGCGATGTTCGCAAAGACTTTCTGTTGCCCGATGGACTTCCGTCTTTTTTTTATCTTCAATCTTCCCAACCCATTGAAACAATTTTTGGGGAAACCGGCCAGCCCATTTCCTTGCAGAACGGGTTTTATGTTGGCTACAGCAATACACTCGTTGAGTTCATGCATGCGGGTATGAACATCGTTGGCGCGTCTATTTATCCGGTTTATTTCAAAATGATTTTTGACATAAGCCCGTCCGAAATAATAAATCGGTTTGCTCCCGTCAGGATTGAGGCGTTGCAGGCTGTGGCGGACCTTATGAACTCCGAACGCGATACGATGACTGAGATTGTGAACGTGTTTGAGCAGTATGTAACGCAGCAGCTAACTAACCATCCAGGCAACTACGATTTCGAAACGTTATACCGAAAGCTGATTGGCCCTGGTGGATACACACTAGGAGTAGAACAATTGGCCGAGAGCCTGGGATTTTCCACGCGCGCTCTCAATTCGTGGTTCAAGCAGCACTTCGGCATGTCGCCCAAACAATTCATGAAGCTGGTGAAGTTTAATCAGGCTTTAAAACATATCTACGAGCGCACAGCCGATGTGAAGTTGTCTGATATTGCGCATGAGGTTGGCTATCACGATCAGTCCCATTTTATCCGTGATTTCAAATCGATTTGTGGAAAAACGCCCAAGGAATTGCTCGGAACTTCGAACTCGTTGTCCAACCGGTTCCGTTTGTTTTAATCGATTTCCGAACCGCATTTTTTTATCCAGGATATCCCGATCCGATCCTCAAAGTAACCACTCTCTTCATCAAACATGCCTCGGCTGAGGCCGAATGATTTTCCGAAACGTACAATTTTTTGTTGCCGGACTGGTGTTTCTTTGCAAGGTAAGTTCAACGATGTGCAACGCATGGCATACACGTTTTTTGAAAATTTAAATAAAGCAACCGGGCAGTTGCCTCTCCACCACCAGGTGCCACAAGGTATCGTTTGCCTTTTTTTCTTTATCGTAACATTCCTCGCCAGGGCACTTAAGATGGTATTTAAATATTGGCTATGACAGTTGTTGGAAGGATTATCGCATTGGGTTTGTTTGCCTTCGCTTCGGCATTCGGTCCGCTTCTTGCACAAACTGCACTCCCGACTCCAGCGCCATTTAATCCCATCGACGGTGCTACGAAGGTCGACCTCTGGGCATCGCTTGTCTGGTCGTTCCCCTATGAAACGGATATTTCCGGATACACATTCGACTTGTATTTTGGAACAACGCCGACGCCGCCACTATTTCGGGCCGATGTTTACGACGGCTGGTCGCATCCCGATGGCTCGGAAGGCGTGTATAAAGTCGCCGACGATCCCCTGGTGATGATGGAGTTTTTGTCGTTCGTGCCGTTGATCAATCCCGAAACAACCTACTACTGGAAAGTTGCCGTGAAAGATGGAAGCGGACATGTTGCTGAAGGTCCGGTAGCGTCATTCACGTCGGCACGTGAAAATCCGCTTCCGTCTGAGCCCACCTTGCTCTCTCCCTCAAACAAAGCCAGCGACGTGTCGCGCAACATCACGCTGACGTGGAAGAAAAGTGTCGACCCCGATGGTGATGCCGTGTTCTACCAACTGTTCTTCGGCACAAACGCATTGAACACAAGCTACCAACCGTTGCTTGCCGACAACCTGACCACAACATCCTATTCGTTTAGCAACAACCTCTCCGATCAACAGACCTACTATTGGAAAGTGGTGGCCGTTGACAAGTATAGCGGAACACTGGTAAGTCATGATGGCACAAATGAAACCTGGTCGTTCACCGTTGAGAACTATGTAAACGACGCGCCCGGCGCACCAGCCCTGGTGGCACCAACACAAGCCGCACAAAATATTGGAAACAACGTGCTGCTGGCCTGGAGCGCATCGACCGACAAAGACGACGATGTGGTTACGTATGATCTTTACCTGGACAAAACACCCGCACCTTCAACATTACTTGCACACAACCTGGACCGTACACGTCATTCCGTTCGGCTCGACGATGCGGGAACGTACTACTGGAAAATTGTCGCGAAGGATGTACAAGGCGCCTCAACGTCGAGCGATGTTTTCTCTTTCACAACGTGGACAACACCTCCACCTTTTTCGTATGAACTGGTGCCTGTAGAGGGTGGCACGTTTACGATGGGTCAGTCCGACACAGACAAAGTGCTTTTTGGGTATCACGTGGCCACAGGCGCTCCCATCTATATGGATGCAACGATGGAGCAGCCTGCACACAATGTGAGCGTGCCCAACTTTGCGATTGGGAAATACTTGGTCACCAATGCGCAGTTTGTTACGTTCCTCAACGCTGTCAAACACATGATTACGCTGGGCGACAGCTGGACGTTTTCGGCGCATCCGCGCAAAGGTTTCTATTATACCGATGCGTTCCTCAAAGACGAAAGCACGGAGGCAGGCCAATCAATTCCCATAGGGCAGATTTATGACGCGACCCGCACAGACAGAGCGGTGGGCTACGAGAAATATTATGACTCGCCAATTATCTGGAACGGACAATCATTTTCAGTTGATCCTGGTTTTGAAAATCACCCGGTGCGTTTTGTTTATTTTGAAGCGGCGCGACATTTCGCGCAGTGGCTTGGCATGGATCTTCCCACCGAGGCCGAATGGGAGTATGCCGCCATGGGAGGCAAGTTTTCGCATGGCTATACTTTTAGTGGCAGCAACACACTCACGGATGTGATGGCCGACAAGGTGCCGGAGATTTTTCCCGGTCAATCAACACAACCTGTAGGCACCAAAATGGCCAACGAGCTCGGCATCTATGATATGTCTGGCAACGTAGGCGAAGTGTGTTTTGATTTTTATGATCGCGACTTCTACAAACGCACTACCGGTCCGGGGCTTCCCATTGGGTCAACGTATTTGCTGCGCATGGGACACACCGTGCGCGGGCTGGCCTCGCATGTTTCGGGACGGGTGAAGGCGCGCAGCTATGATGCGAACGACAGCTATGCAGAGTTGGCGGGCATCCGATTGATAAAAAGATCGACCCGGATTTTTTCGGTGTCGGGATATGTGCGTGGCAAGTCCGGTCGCATCGGCGATGTGACGTTCGACGGTTTGCCTTTCGAACTTCGCACGGAGCAATTTGGAAGTTACTTCACGGGGCTTCCAGAAGGATGGTCGGGCACCATTACGCCACGCGCCCGAGGGTATATTTTTTCACCGGCCAGTATCACCATCAACAACCTGCAGGCCGATCAACAGTTCGATTTTACCGGCACACTATCGAGTAGCTATACCGTGGCCGGAAAAATCACAGACGCAGCAGGGAAGCCCATTGCTGGTGTTGCCATTCAGGGAGCGCTGAGCCCAACCGTTACGGATGAAAACGGAGACTACACCTTTCAAACCTATACGGGATGGTCTGGAACCCTCACGCCCCTGCTCACCGGATACAATTTTTCTCCCGCCGCGCGCACCGTGGTGAATCAAACAAGCGACATAAAGCTTCAGGATTTCAGCGCCTCTTTTTCCGGCGTGTTCTTGCTGTCGGGCAAAATAGCGGATCAGAACGGTGATGCCCTGGCCGCCGTACTGCTAAAAGGATTTCCGCAGGAGGTCACCACCGATGGCGACGGCAACTATCAGACGTCAGTCACGGGAGGGTGGTCGGGCAGTGTTGTGCCGGATCTGGCGGGTTATGTGTTTGCTCCCGCCCAACGAGAAGTAACATCGGTGAATGCAGACATAACCCACTTGGACTTTAGCGGAGCGTATGTGGGCAACTATTTAATCTCAGGGATTGTAACCAACAACGAAGGAGAACCTTTGCCGGGAGTTTCAATCAGCAATGGATCGCAGTCGGTGGTGACAAACGCTGCGGGACAGTATGTGTTTACCGTCCCTCCGGATTGGACAGGAACACTAACGCCCGGATTGCAGGGATACTTTTTTGAACCTGATCATATCAGCTTATCAGCAATCAGAAACAGTATCGGTCATCAGGATTTTACAGCCCAGGAAATTCCGTTGGCCAATGAAGAAGATGTGGCAAGTGCTGTTACGATCTATCCCAATCCAACTTCCGGATCTTTTTTCGTGAAGTCGCGTTACACGAATGCTCACTATTCTGTCATGTCGGGGTTAGGCAAACCGGTTCCCATACAGGTCAGAACCTTTGAAGGTTATGTTCAGGTGACTATGGACAACATTTCGCCTGGCGTTTATGTCTTGACCATTGAAACACTGACGGCTACTCTGTCGAAAAAAATTGTTCTCACGCAGTAGTCGACGCCTGAGACACGGCTTGCGGCAATGCGCGGAATTTTCTGGCAGCCTAATATTTTTCCCAGGAGAATTTACATTTCGTTTACATTCTTTTACAATTCATTTACAAGCGACACCGCTGTGATTTTTAAGTTTGTTGAAATCAAAACACGATGTTCAAAATCATAGTCATTCTTGTTGGTCTTCTGTTTACCAATGGATTTGTTTTCGCCCAGGAGAATGCTTGGGTTAAGCGCCCTAAAGAAAAATGGCCGCCGATCGCCATGATCAACGAAGTTTGGTATCGCAACGGGGAACGTTATGTTCATTCGTCTTTTGAATATGTGACCACGGGTTTCCTCATCGATACCGGAACAGATACGCTGGCAGCAACGGTTAAACACTCGTTGTGGGTGGCCAAAACAAAAGCCATGAACACCGTTGACCTTCGCCACCTGCAGCGCTGGATCATGCATCCCAAGGGAGTTTTAAAGGACTCGGTGGTGATCGACTATTTAATCAACACCGACACCACGGAAGTGCTGAACGGGAACGAATCGACCATTACGCAACGTGATTGGCTGGTGTTCAAAACCAGATTCCGGTCTCCAGCCATCCAGCCTTTGAAGCCACGATACACCAGGATTGAAGTCGGCGAAACGATCTATTTTACGGGATGTCCCTACTCTGAAAAATCATGCGTTACCCACGAAGCCAGGGTTATTGAAACCGAGGGAAACAGAATCATCTTCACGAGACCCGAAAATTTAAACCTTGGCGGGTTTAGTGGTTCACCGTTGATTGATAAAGATGGTTATTTGATTGGCATCCTGGGCGGTTCCTCATTCGACAGAAAGCGTGGTGAGCCCGCGCTCTATGGAATATCGAACCGCTATCTTCAGGATGTGTTGAGACACAAAAAACCGCTCAACGTTCCTTTGATTCCCATTGACATCATTACCACCTCTGTCATTTCCAGGAAAGGATTAAAAGCCGGCGTGAAAGATCTCCGCGAACGGATGGCCGTTGACTCCCTTCACTATCGTTATGATTTTTCGATGGAGAAACTAAACAGTGCGGGCGACTATTTCATAGAACAGAAAAAACCCAAGTGGGCCATTGAGCTCTACAAGGTGAGTGCCGAGCAATTTCGCGCAACGGCTCCCTACCTGAAGCTGGCCAACGCGTACATATTGGCCGGAAAAAGAAAATGGCCGGGAAAACCTATCGCCAGATTCTTGCATGGTGGCCCGACGACAAAGAAGCGACCGAGGGATTGCGTAAACTTAAATGACACAACCAACGTGTCCCCCATAACAAACAATCACCAGAAATGCTTCAAACGATTTCGGATGTAATCTAGGCTCTTTTCTTACATGCTTCCGAAACGTACAATTTTATGTGACCCACACCCCGTTTCTTTGCTCGTGAAATCACAAAAAGGCACTCTCTCTAATTCATTTTTTCGACGCCTCTATTTTTTAAGTTATGTTCAAAAAAATTTCCGTTTTCTTGTTTGCGATGCTGGCCCTGGCGTGCTCCGACGAAGATTCGGCACCTGCGCCACTGGTCTGTGAGAGTGTGCTGGCGAGCGGAATTGGAATTTCCGAATCGTATGCTTACACCGGAGACACCTACACCATTGCCGGCACAAAATTTTGCAAAGCCGACCTGGTGTCTGTTCTGTTCAACGACACAGAGATAGCCCTCACAGAAACGCTGGAAACAAAGATCTCCTTTGTTATTCCCGAAACCATTACATCCGATTCGGTCGCGATTAAAATCAAAACAAAAACGAGCACCGTAGATCTGCACAAAAAAATCGCGATTTTTCCGGGCAGCGGGTCCTGGATCACGGCCCAGGCATTTCCCGGTGGTGAACGTGCATTCACGCAAGCCGCTGTTCTGAATGGGAAAGGGTATGTGTTTGGCGGCGAACGTTTCTTAGGCTATTCAGAAGGCACGTATCCAAAAACGAAGTACAACGATTTGTATGAGTTCGATCCCACGGCAAATTCGTGGACGCTGGTTCATGCAGACGACAAGTTCATAGACAAGGCCGCGACGGTTGGGTGGAACAATACTTTATTTCTGTTCTCCAATCTGGTTTCTGGTCCCGCGACAACCTTTGCCCTGGATGGAAAAGTTTTTAGCGAAACCAAATCGTATTCAACCGCGTGGGCCCTCAACGTGAAAGGATTCACCTTGGGCAACGATTTGTATACGGCCGTGACTGAAAACTCCACCAAAAAAATCGACATACGGAAATACAACATAACCACCAAGAATTGGGACATCGTTCAGTCAACGGATTTTAGCGCAACAAACACGTTTGCGGACTTCGCCTTTGAATATGACGGCATGGCATACCTGGGAATAAATGCACTCAACTCCTCAACGGTTGAATTGTGGGCCTACGATGCCACTGAAAATAAGTTAACCAAGATCAACACGATCACGCCTGTGGGCAACTCAAGCCTCATCAGCATGCGCCATCTGTTCACCATCAACGGCCTTGCCTATTTTATCGAAAACGGAGATGCATCAATCGGCCCGGACGGTGCCAGCGTTGTCGACCCAACGTCCAATCTTTATATCTATAACCTGAAAGCAAAGGCGTGGAGACAAGTGAGCCATACGTTTCCCGAAAATTTTTACGGCATCATTTCCTTTGGTGTGAATGGTCGCGGCTTTGCCGGCATCAGTGCCGACTCGGGCAAGCCGAGCTATAAGTATTCCACTAAAATTTACGAATTCAAGGCTAAATAAAATCACTTTGTGTCACTCCATTGCCCCGGCGTGGAGATCGTCAAAGCCCAAGGAATCTTCGTTGTGTATAGTTCAAGGACTTTTCGAAAGAGAAGTCCTTTTATGTTTTTGGACATTTCCTTTCTCTATGCTAAAATTTGTTGCGGGGAGCTATAAAAAAAAACATATGACGCTATGGAATTACCGGCATTGTTGCATCGTTAAAGCAAATTGATTTTCACTATGATTACAGCAAATGTTTTACGTTTCCTCCCGATATGTTTTTTGGTCCTACCCCTGCATTGCAAATCGCAGGGTCAGGTTAGCGACTACGACCTGCAACTGGCGAAGGCCAAGTTTGAAACCGAAATCATACGCAAAGGGTATTGGGAGGAATTCTCAACCGAAAATGGCAGGCTATATTTTTCACATCGCCGCGATTTCCAACTTCACGGAAGCATCAGGGTTGTACCTGTTCTGAGGCCGGTGTCACCACCTCGTTCAACCATTTCTATTAGCGATTTTCAAAGTGACTATTCCACGTTTGTTGCAATAATATACCGGAACAAGAAACTTAAAGACGTGATGTTCATCACACATGCTTACGACAAACAGGAGCGGCTCATTGAAGTGCCTTCGGTGGGCATGAAGCCAAAAAAAATCAAGTCCATTTTTCGAAAGTATGCGAACAGTGTTTTTTACGACGACAGCGCCAATGCGTTTTGCCGTTTCGAAGGGAATTCCGTTTTTGCCTGGGACGACAGCCGGGGGAGGTTTGTTGACTATTTTAAATATATAAACAGAGCCGTTTCGCCGATGCGCAGAAGATAACTTCCCCTGGGTAGCCGCATGCCGTTTGATGAAATCATTTACAAATCAGATTTCCATCGTACTTTGTAAGTATTAAACTAACGGCGCAATGCACCTCCAACAGCTCACCACCCGTCTCTTCGCCTACAACCTTTGGGCAAACGAACGCATCACGTCCTGGCTGATGACCCTTGACCGAAGCATCCTCTATGAAAAAACAGGTTCGAGCTTCGGAACCATAGACCGGACACTTCAGCATATTCTCTCCGCACAAGTCTATTGGCATGCCATCATCTTCCACGGCCAGATCAAAGACTTCCATCTGCCGGTAAAAGAAAACGCTGTCGACGAAGTAATAGCCGATCTCGTAGCAAGCTCGCAAGCGTTGGCCAGTAGCCTCACAACCTTAACCGAGCAACAATTGATTGAACGTATCCAGGTTTCCGACAGCACGCAGAGCCGATACGAATATATCCTGCACGTAGTCAACCACAGTTCATACCACCGGGGCCAGGTTGTGACGCTGTGCCGCGCGTTGGGAGTAACAGAAGAAATACCGGTAACTGATTATGATGCGTACCTTTGGTGGATAGAGAATATGTGATGACGGGCTGTCATTTCTTTGTTGCAAAAGCGGACGAACTCCTTGTTCAGATTTGAACACGTTTTCAAAAGAAAACATCAAATAAATGCCATTGCGCTGCATGGAATTGGGGCATACCAATTGCAGAGGAAGAAAATCAAAACACCTTACATGACACCAAAGATCTTCCTTCTGGCAACAGCCACGTCCACGTTGCTCTCCTTAACGCTCAGTGCTCAAAGCACCGCGGAGCTACAGGATTTAACCAAGACCATTGCTTCCATGGATAGTACTTTCTTTCACGCGTTCAATATGTGTGATGTTGAAACGTCAAAATCACTTTTCACAGAAGACCTGGAGTTTTATCACGACGCCGGAGGGCTAACAAACTACACCCAGAACCTGAATTCTATTACGCGGAGATGCGATGGGGAAACCAAAGTCAGACGAGAACTGGTTGAAGGCAGCCTTGAAGTTTTTCCGATCAAAGATTTTGGAGCCATCGAAATTGGACGTCACAGGTTTTACTATACCGAAAAGGGTAAGCAAGAAAAGCTGGACGGAACTTTCAAATTTGTTCATATCTGGAAAAATGTAAAAGGCAGTTGGAAAATGTGCCGGGTGATTAGCTATGATCACTAGTTGTGAATTTAAACGCGACGATCGAAACAAGCTCAACCTATCAGGCCCAATTTCAATAACACCAGCACCTTTCGCGTTATTCAAGTATTGCACAGTCAACGCAAAAAAAAGGACAAACGCGTTGTGACCCGTTTGTCCTTTTCAATTTCCGATTTCCTATTCAACTCATGGTTTCGTCATACAAATCATGCTGGCCAAATAGACCAATGCGTCCGGCGATTTTTCATCGATCCTCAGTACCAAATCTTTTCGCTTCTCCGGGTCAATCACCGAAGCTTGCAAAGTTATATCGGCATACTTCCAGGCTTCCGTGAATTGTTGTTTTATCGCTTCCGCTTCCGATGTCTTTCCTTGTGCGACAAGACTTTCGGCAAGGCCGTTTAGGGCAAATCCATTTTTGGGCCAGTGGGCCAAATCTTCGCGATATATTTTTTCGGCTTGTTCGTAGTCCTTGGTTTTAAGCAACACGTTTCCCAGGATGTGCCTTACGGAAAAAAACCAGTCGGGAGGTTCGTTGTAGTTCAGGCTGTCTTCGATGTGTATTGCGTCGCTCAGCAGTTGAATGGCCTCTTTGTGTTTTCCTTCTTTTATGTAGAGTTCAGCTTCCAACACTTTTGAAGATATCTTGCAGACGTCGGTCACCTTGTTAATTCCCCAATTCAGTTGCTCCGCTATAGCTGGCGACGCGCTGAGTTCGTTCAGCTTCTTCAGTTCTTCGCGGGCCTCGGCAGCTTTGTTCAGATTGGCATAGGCCATGCCTTTTGTGTAGTGCCAGATGGCCGTAGGATAAATCAAATCATCTGTCGGTTGGGGCAGCGTCAAGATCTTTTCCCATTGGCCAAACTTGATGAGGATGTGGTTGGGGATAGTCAGATAGTGTTGCACCATCTCATAGCCCGGCTCATGATAATATTTTTTGTCGATGAGGCTCGCGGTCTTGTAAGCAGCTTCAATCGAACGTGCGCCGCGACCTTCAAACGCTGCGGTGGCGGCAAGGAAGTGATAGTTGTGCGGATAATACATCTGCGGATAATATCCTTGCGACTGGCATTCGGCTATGTAGATGCTGTCGGCAAGCACCGCAGCCTCGTTGGCAACAGACCCTTCATGATAGTCGCCCGTGTTGATATAAATGTGCGAAGGCATATGCACCAGGTGGCCGGCCGACGGCACCAGGGTTTTTAATCGTTGCGCGCTGATCAACGCTTTCGACAAATCCGAACTGGCTTCGGTGGCATGGAGATAAAGATGATTGGCCAGGGGATTTAGCGAATCGATCGAGATAACTTTTTCAAGAAGCGACACCAGTTCGGGTGTCCACGCTCTGGGCGCTCCGCCTCTGCCAGCATAAAAATCCCAGGGATGCAAATTCATGACCGATTCGGCATAGAGGGTTGCCACAAACGAATTGTCTGGAAACTGGGTGAAGGCCTGCTTCATTGCATCCGCAAAACCTTCGGCGTCTGTTGCCGCGGTGTCCATCGGAAATTTGATCTGAATGGCTTTGATCACGGCTTGCTCCCAGGGAGAAGCACCGTCACTTAAGCTTACGGCTTTTGTTACCGCTTTCCGTATTTCGTTCACGGTGCCCATGTTGTCGACAGAATTAAAATTGGGTCCCAGCACGTAGGCGATTCCCCAATAGCCCATGGCAAACGTGGTGTCTTGCCGGATCGCTTCTCTGAACGACCGCTCCGCTTCCGCATGGTTAAAATTATTGGCCATGATGACGCCCTGGTTGAAGAACATCTGCGCGTGCTTCGACTCCGTTGTGACGGGAACACTATAGTGGCCAATGTTCTTTAAAACCGGCGCTTCAAACGACGGCTGATTTTGTTTACAGCCGATTGCCCACAGAAATGTGGCGGCCAGGAGAAAATGGATCTTTATGGTTTTCATATGTGGGGGATTAGGGTCAATCCGTTTTATCCAGTTACATACAATTTGGTCAGGTGCAACCTGATCCGTTTTCTGCCCCACAGCTACCGGACATCGATGAAACTAAAATACAAAATAATTTTTAGTCCCCAACAGCGCAGGAAGGGATTGTCCCTCTCTCATTCATGCTTCAACGCCTTTATCGGGTTTGCTTTCGACGCTTTGAAGAGCTCATAACTCACCGTGAAGAGCATCAACAAAAACACCAAGCCGGCACCGACAACGAAAGGCATGGCGGTGAGGCCGATGCGGAACGTGAAGGTGTTAAGCCACTGTTGGCTGAAATACCAGGTCACTGGCAAGGCGATCAGCACGGCGATCACAAACATCTTCAGGAACGTGGTGATCAGCAACACCACAATCTGCGCCGACGATGCTCCCAATGATTTGCGTATGCCGATCTCCCGCGTCTTCTGTTCGGCCATAAACGACGAAAAACCATATAACCCCAAAATGGTGATGCAAAGGGAAAGCAGCGAAAACCATTTTGCCAGGCCCGACACCTGATTTTCCTTTTTGTATAATTTTCGAAACTCATCGTCTATGAACCAATAGTCGAAGCCAACGCCGGGCAGCACTTTTTTCCAGGTTGCTTCGATGGCGCGAATTTTCTCGGCCACGCCCTTCTCCGGGAGGCGCACATATAAAATCCGATCCTGCATGCGCAAGCGTGGCGATATCACCAGGGGATTGATGGCATGGTAGGCCGACTGAAACGGGAAATCTTTTACAACACCTATCACCGTGCTACGGGTTTTCAAAAACACGTTGTCGACCTGCATGCCTAAAATGTTTTCGTTTGTTCTGTTGAGTATTTTCACGGCCTTTTCGTTGAGCAGCACCGTGTTTGAATCGGATGGAATGTTGTTGTCAAAATCGCGGCCCGCCACCAACTGCAGGTTGAAGGCCTTGCAAAAATCGAAGTCGGTGCTCATCCTGGCCCACACATATTCTTTGTCATCTATTTCCGAAAAGCGGAACGTGTTGTCCATGCCACCAAAGTAGTCGTGGCGCGGCAAGTGGTTGCTCATGGTAACGTAGGCCAGGTCTTTGTCCCGCAAGAGTTCGTTTTTTAGCGACGGATATTTTTCGTTTGGTGCCACGGTTCCAAAGCGCACCGAAAGAATGTGCTGCCCGTTTTCATTCAACTTCGACTGTTGTATAAAATCCATCTGACCCAGAATGATGATGGACGACACCGAAAGAATGACCGCAGCAGCAAACTGAAAAGTGACCAACGCCCTTCGCAGCAACTCCGATCCCTTGCCCACAACCTTGCCCTTGAGCACTTCCGTTGGTCTGAATCCCGAAAGGTAAAATGCCGGATAGCTACCGCCGAGCACGGTCACCACCAGCACAATGCCCAGTAGTCCCAACACAAAACGAATGTTGAAAAGACTGAGCACGTCGAAGTGTTTATCGGCAATCTGGTTGAAGTAGGGCAGCGCGAGCACGATCAGGATCAGGGCCAGCACCAACGACAGGGCTGTGTTGAGCGCCGATTCAAGAATAAACTGAAAGGCAATGTCGCGGCGCCGGCTGCCCAGTGTTTTGCGCAGGCCCACTTCCTTGCCGCGGGTGCCGGCGCGGGCGGTGGCCAGGTTCATGTAGTTGATGGAAGCAATCACCAGGATCAGCACACCAATCACCGACAGCGTGTACACAGTTTGCAGATTGCCCGGCGCTTCAAACACCGCCCAGTTTATCTGCGAATCGAAATGCATGTCGTCGAAGGGACGGATCACCGACCCGATTTTATTTCCCTCCGCGCGAAAAGCAGAATCCGACTCCTGCGTGATGAGCGACAACCGCTTCAGTTCCTCGTTCATGGCGTCGATGGGTGCGCCGTCGGGCATGTAGAGGAAGGTGAAGAAAAAATTTCCGGCCAGTGTGTTTCCGTCCATGGACTCGGCAAAGTTGGTGCCGCTGCTCTCGTAGGTTGTTTTCAGCCCGTTCATGTTCAACAAATATTTGGGTCTGAAAAATGTGTTGGCCGGATAGTCTTCGAACACACCCGTGACCTGATACTCCACCTCTTTGCCAAACGTGGAGAAAGGATGTTTGATGGTGAGCAACTTGTCGATAGGCGACTGGTCGCCAAACAACGTCTTAGCGGCCGACTGTGAGATGATCATGCTGTTGATGTGTTCCAATGCCTTGGAAACATCGGTGCCGCTGGTCATTTTCACATAGAGGATGTCGCCAAGCGATTGCTCTACCCAATAGAGGTCGCCGTCCTGGTTGAGGATGATCTTGTCGGTTTGTTTGTCGTGGATCGAGTGAGGAAAGCCGGTGATGAGCAGGCGTGTGTAACTTTTAACGTTCCCGAATTTTGCCTTGAGCTCGCGAGGATATCCGCCGGGCACAGCACCAAACGAATCCCGGTTTCCATTCTTGTCGGTAACGGATCCGCCGAGGGAGTAGAGTGCGTTGTGGCGCGGGTGAACGGTGTCGTAGGTGAGCTCATCGAAAACATACAGATAGATGAGCGACGATGTGGCGATGCCGATGGCTAAACCAACAACGTTGATTAGCGAGAAGATCACATTTCGCCTGAACGCGCGAACGGTGATCAATAAAAAATTCTTAAGCATGAGAGAGAGGGTTTGAGGGTTTTTATATACGTGCTTGTGGCAAGTAGCTATGGAAAGCCGTAAAGCGATGCCACCGTTTTCGGAATGGGTCATGCACGATAATGTCAACACAAATCACCCACGACTCAGTTTACGGTGGTATTGTTTTTTCTCGCTATTAATGGATACATCGATAAACCAAGCGCTGCTCTCGGGCGTCTTCTCTCACATCATTTTCAAAAGCAGACGATTGATTAAGGTCGATGATTGACGGGCAATTGAATGTAGTAAATCGGGAAGTGAATCGCAAAGGATATGGCGGGTATTCGTTGCTGCTCTGGGGAGAAATCAAACTGAGCGTGTCAACATTAATAATGCTGCTCAATGAAAACAGGGGTTTGGGTTTTCATCCGGAATGATGAGGTCTTTTCTGATTGTTGTAACTCGCCAACCTAATCTCCAAGTGTCCGGTACCAATTCTCCTCAATTTTCCAGTTGTTGTCAGCGTCACGAGAAATCCTTTTTTCAAACTCTTCTATTCTTTTTTCATCCGTTGTATACATAAGACGGGTTGATGGCGCTTCAAAATAATTTCTGAAGATCCAGAATGAAATCGTCATTCTTTCCTCGTCACTTTCCCAAACCGATATGTCGTTTCCTCCATTTGAAACAACGGGGAATTCATAAGGCAATTCACAGATCCCATTTTTTGAACCTCTGTGTGGACGCAATTCCTTTCTCTTTACTTTATCAACGACGGCCATGCGTCTGTCATATAGAATAAACCAGTCAGCTCTTTCAATAAGTCTATTTACAGGTGCGTGTTTAAATGTCAAAAAGAACAAAATTGAAAAGACCAGTACTTTCATGATTCTCAGTTTGGTAAGCGAGTTCCGTTCCTTAACTGATTTCACAATTTGAATGATGGCGATTCCAAGAAAGCCAATTGACAACAATAGCCACAACAGGGCGACTATAAAACATGGAATAAAATAAAATTCAATAACTGTCAGAACACACCAGCCAACTACTATGTAAATTAATATCCTCTTGCTCATTAAAGACTATCCTCCACCTCGCACAACACATGCGTTTATAATATTGACGAAATATAATAGCATCCCTTTTAAGGACCAACCAGCGCGTTAAAACTATCGCAAACCCGGCGGCTTTTGCGGATTATGGATTGTTTTAGGCAGCGAAGGTCAGCATAGGGCAGGATGGTTCTAATGATGAATTTGATCGAAATTAAACCTCTGAATGCTGCCGACACGGTCGTCGCAATGTGCAGACAGGGGCAGGTCGGATGGTTAAACTGTAGAGATTAAAATGGAAGTATTGTTTTTCACTGGCAATCACTGCCATATGCTGAGTGGTGTCTTTGGTTTTTGGATGTGGCAGTTTCTGGGCAGACTTCATCCGCTCATGGTACATTTCCCCGTGGCATTGCTCGTTGTGGCACTCGTGCTAGAGGCCATTGCATTTCGAAAAAAAAATGACGTGTTGCGGCCGGGCATTCAGGTGGTTCTGGCGGTAGGCGCCGCAAGTGCCGTGCTGGCGGTGATGTTTGGTCTGCTGCTGATCGCCAACGACGACTACAGCGGCGATGTTCTGAATGCTCACTTGTGGTTTGGTGTTGCTACGGCAGCTCTCTCCGTGGTCACCCTGTGGTTTCACACAAAAATTTTCAAACATCAAAAAATCAATTTCCTGAAATTGTATCGCGCCGGTTTGCTCCTCACGGTGATTGGTGTGACCGTGGCCGGGCACCTGGGTGCTTCGCTCACGCATGGCGCAGATTTCCTCACCGAAGTGTTGCCTCAGGCTGATGATGAGTCCGGGCCGGAAACGGAAAGTCCGGCGAGCATGGCGCTCATAAAAGCCGGAGGCGACCACACCTTCACCGAAAAAGAGCTCGACCTTCTCTCATTGGAAGTGCGCACCATCTTCGCCCACAATTGCTACAAATGCCACAGCGCCGACAAGATTAAGGGCGAACTGCGCCTTGACAAAAAAGAGTTTGTGATGAAGGGCGGTGAATCAGGGCCCGTCATCGATTTGAAAGATCCCGACAACAGCGAGCTTGTTCGCAGAATATCGCTGCCCAGAAGCGACGAAGATGTTATGCCTTCCAAAGGAAAATCGTTGAGCAAGGATGAGATCGCCATCATTAAACTGTGGATCAGCAAAGGTGCGCACTGGCCCGACAACGCCGGCGAGATCAAGCTCTTTCCGATGGCCGCCCTCGCACCACGAACACCCGCGCTGCCACCCGCCCGACCCGGAGACAACAACGCCGTGGACCGTTTTGTAGGCGCCTATTTTGATAAAAACAAGATTGAATGGCCAACCTTGATTGACGACAAGCTGTATATCCGCAGGGTATACCTCGACATTGTCGGACTCTTGCCGCCGCCCGAAACCATCGACGCGTTTGTCGCAAACAAAAATCCGGACAAGCGAAACCAACTGGTGAAAGAGTTGCTGGGCATGAACGACGCCTATGCACAACACTGGCTGACCTTCTGGAACGACGCCCTCCGAAACGACTACACCGGCACCGGATACATCACCGGCGGACGCTTTGGTATTACGGATTGGCTATACGAATCGCTGCGCGACAACAAACCGTATGATGCTTTTGTGCGGGAGTTGATCAGCCCGGGAAAGCGATCGGAAGGGTTTATCCGCGGCATCCAATGGCGGGGCACCATCAACGCCAGCCAGCGGGTGGAGATGCAGGCCGCACAAAATGTGTCGCAAGTGCTCCTGGGTTTAAATCTTAAATGCGCTTCGTGCCACGACAGTTTTGTGAGCGACTGGAAACTGAAAGATGCATACGCCTTTGCCAGCATCTTTTCCGACACAACCCTCGAGATCAACCGCTGCGACAAACCAACCGGAAAAATGGCCGGCACAAAAATTCTTTTCGAAGAACTGGGCACCATCGACAGCACCGTGAGTGTGGAAGAAAAACTGAAACAGCTTTCGGTTTTCCTCACCTCACCAAAGAACGGCCGTCTCTACAGAACGCTGGTGAACCGCATGTGGGCACAACTGATGGGCCGCGGCATCATTGAACCGGTTGACCTGATGGATAACAAACCCTGGAGCCAGGACTTGCTCGATTGGCTGGCGTCAGACTTTGTTGAAAACAATCACGACATCAAAACACTGATCTATACCATCGTCACCTCGCGCACTTACCAGTTGCCGTCTGTGGCGCTGGACGATGAAAATAAAATCAACAGCGAAAGCTTTGCCTTCGGAGGCCCGTTGCTCAGGCGGTTGTCGGCCGAGCAATTTGCCGATGCCGTCAGCACGGTTGTTTACCCGCTCTATCCGGACAGCACACGACAATATGTTCCCGCAGTTCCGGCATCGTCGTTTGCGCGATCTTCCCTGGTGAAGAACGACAATCTGTTGACTGCGCTGGGGCGACCAAACCGCGAAAACGTGACAACAAAACGATCATCGCAAGCCAATCTTTTGCAGGCGATGGAGCTTACCAACGGTGCCATGTTCAACACGGTGCTGGCCAGGGGCGCCAGGCAGTGGCAGGTGAAGTATGCCACGAGCGACCAGTTGGTGCACGAGGTGTATAGAAAGGCGCTGGGAAGAAATCCTGCCGAAGCAGAACGGAAAGCCGCGGTGGCTATTCTCGGACCCAAGCCCGAGGCAAACGGCGTAGAAGATCTTTTATGGTCTGTGTTGCTGCTGCCGGAATTTCAATTGATCCAATAATCATAAAAAAACAAAAAACGTCGTCGCATCACTATGGCACATACTTGGAATCGCAGGGAATTTTTGAAGAGCGCATCGGCCGCGACGTTGGGCGCATTGGCAGCAGGGGCACCGTTGTCGATGCTGAACTCGTGCGGCAAGCCTGCCCTCACCAGCACGGCCGATACGGTGATCCTGTTGTGGATGGCTGGCGGCATGGCCCACACCGAGACATTCGACCCCAAACGCTATACACCATTTGAGAAAGGCATGTCGGCCAACAGTGTGCTGAGCACGTTCAAATCAGTACCCACAGCGTTGGATGGGATCAGTTTTTCGGAAGGCCTCGAAAGCATTGGCAGTGTCATGAACCTGGGAACGATCGTGCGCTCCTATGTGGCGGCAGACCTGGGGCACATTCTGCACACGCGACATCAATATCACTGGCACACGTGTTATCAACCCCCGCAGACTGTAGCGGCGCCACACATTGGATCGTGGATGGCGCAATTGTTAGGACCAAAAAATCCCGTTATCCCCGCGTTCATCGACATCGGGCAGCGCTTCTCCGTGGGCGAAGGCGAAGAGTTGAAGGCGTTTCACTCCGCCGGTTTTCTGGGAAATGAATTTGCACCGTTCTTCATTCCCGATCCCAGCACCGGGCTCGACAGTGTGAAGCCGCCGGTGGGCATGGACTACAAACGTTTTGAAAGACGCAACCAGCTCTACAACGAACTTATCAGCAAGGGGCCGGTTGGCGAATTCGGAAGCGACTATCAGAAAGAATCGCTTCGGCGTTCCATGGAACAGGCCTATCGCTTGCTGAACTCGCCCGAAGCCAAAGCCTTTGATCTCAACAGTGAACCGAAAGCCAGCTACGACACCTACAACACCGGCCGCTTTGGCCTGGGATGCTTGCTGGCCAAACGGTTGACGCAACAGGGCGCGCGCTTCATCAGCGTGACCACGGAGTATGAGCCCTTCATGGGATGGGACACACACGAGAATGGTTTCACACGCGCCTCTGCCATGAAGAAACAGATCGACAAACCGATCGCACAATTGATCAAAGACCTCCAGCAATCCGGACACCTGGACCGCACGTTGATTATCGTGGCCAGCGAATTCAGCCGCGACATGATGGTGGAAGGCCGACCCGATGCCAAAGTGCAGGAACAGGTAAATCAACCGGATGTGATCAACGACATCAAACACTACGGCATGCATCGCCACTTCACCGACGGCTGCTCGATCCTGATGTTTGGCGGCGGCATCAAGAAAGGGTATGCCTATGGCAAGACTGCCGATGAGCGCCCCTGCAAGTCGATCGAGAAACCCATCCGCATCGATGAAATTCACCAGACTGTTTACCACGCACTCGGCATTCCCGAGGATACGCACTACGTGATCGAGAAGCGTCCGTTCTACACGACACCCGATGGAAAAGGAAGGTGTGAGATGGATTTGCTGAGCGGCACACAAGCCTAGATAACCTTATTCGAAAAAACGAATTCTTACACAAGGGCGTCAGGCATTGCGATCAGGGCGTGCACATCCTAAAAGTCCCATAAATCGACACAACGCAGGAATTTTTTCATTAAAATGAAAATTTTATTCGGGGACACATAAGGGTATTTTTGAGCGACCCAAGAGAAAATATCAATGGTTATTTGCAAACCACATTTGTATTTTATCCCATGACAGTCTTGATTCTACGATTGATTTACCGATCACGGACCAAACTGATCGGGCCCTTGTTTGCGTGCTAAACCTACCATCGCACTTGTAACAAACCTAAGCGCTATCTTCAGTGTTAACAATGTGATACAGTCATTCGATACTAAACTGAATTGTATGAAAGCGCGTCCATCAGATTCAAAAGCAACGTTGCATGCCCATCACGAGCATGTTGTTGAGATCACGATCCGGAAAGATCAGCTTGAGAAAAAAGGGTTTTCCACCTTCCCTGCATTGAGTGCATGTGCGCTCCAGCCGTTGCCCAGAATGGCTGATAAAGGCGACACCCTTTTGTTCCGGTTCCACCTCGAAGACTGGAACAATGTTGTGAATGATTTCCTGGATGACCGCACGATTTCCTTCGACAACTTTCGCGTTCTCCAACACGAAACCAATCGCGCGAAGGGCATTCAGTTCCTCGCTGAATAAATCATCTAATAGCGTATCACAAATTCATCGAACTGTGCATCCAGCGACACAGGCCCACTGAAGTGGAGTCCTGCACGTGGACTTCGGTCCCAGGGTGGCAGATAACTTATGGTGGTTAATGCGCTTGCCGAAATTTCGGTCCAGTCACCAGTTTGTTGTTTATAGAATGCCTTGCATGTGCGGTCGGCATAGGTGGCAAACTTAATCTTTACCGGCAGGTTTGCACGTATCGTGGCCGTGCCAAGAACAACACGCTTATTTTCTCTTACCATCCACAATTCCACTTTGTCGTTAACAACGCCCACGCCTATCGCAGCATTTGCATCGCCATAAAACACAAGTCCCTTCAAGGCAGCGTTGCTGTTGACCACGGTTGTTTCCATCTCGAACACATCGGAAGCAGGTCGCACAGCGAGTGCAACACCCGAAGGATTTGTCGCCTTGACTTCGCCTGATAAAAATAGCTTGCCCTGTTGTTGCTTTGCCTTGACGCTGGCATTTCTGAAGTCGCGCTGCCAGCCGACAGCCAGCGTGGTGCCGTTGAAAGAATCGTAGAATGCGTCAGGTGTTTTTTCGGGTTGGGCTATGGGCGTCAGCGATGGCCATGCGTTGTTGGAATTCCATGTCAGGCTGGCCAGCATGCCCTGCCGACCTGTGAACACATTGCTGCGTTTGTTGTAGGCATGGTAGAGATAATAAAACGTGTCGTCAGCAGCGTTAACGAAGGTGCCATGCCCGGAGCATTTCCAGAAGTCGTCTTCCTGTAGCAACGGTGTGCCGCCACGCTTTTCGTATGGACCTTTAATGTTGTTGGCTTTGGCAACGTTCACGTTGTAGCTGCACTCTGCTCCGCAGCAATTGCCCGCAGAATAGAACAAATAATAAACGCCGTCCCTTTTAAGCAGGCTTTGTCCTTCCATACCGATCCGCTCGTCGTCTTTCAATAAGGAAAATACTTCACCCTCCATTTTCAAACCGTCGGCGCTAAGCTTGCTGCCCAGCAACTCGATGGGGTGGTTGTCGAGTCCATAGGCTTTGAAGGTGATGAAGAGCTCGCTGTTTTCCTTAAACACAAAACCATCAATGGCTTCTTTGCCATACGCAACCACGATGCCCTGGTCTTTAAAATCCTTGTCGGGATATTTTGATGTGGCCACACCAATGCACGACACGTTGTCGGATTTGCGGCGGGCCGTGTAGTAGAGGTAGTATGTATTGTTGTGAAAAAAATACTCAGGAGCCCAGAACGATCCGGAAGTCCACCCGGGAAGTTTATCGAACACGTAGCCCGTCTGTGTCCAGGCTTTCAGATCGGTGCTGCGATAGATTGGAAAATGGGGCGCCCACTCCGACGATGTTCCCACGGCATAGTATGCCCCACCTGCTTTGATGATGGACGGATCGGCAAAGTCGCCGGCGATTACAGGCGATGTGCCCTGGCCGTGAACAAGCGTGACACACAGCGACAGTGTTGACAAGATGAGGAAGAAGGAAATGCGAAGGACTTTCAAAGGCAGACGATTTTAGTGTGCCTTGAAAGTAGGAGATTAATGTGAGAAATTAAACAACGAGACGGCGACGGATCAGAGCGATGACCACTTTCTTCACCTCCCTTCTACTCGCCTGACAGCCACTTCAGAAATTGCGGCATTTTCTCTCTGCTAATGGTGATGCTCTCTTTCACAGGAACAGACACATTGACCCACAACTTTCTACCCATCTGATTGGACACATCGGTCACAGCGTTTCGATTGACGAGAACCTGCCGGTTGGCGCGAAAGAAATTTTTTCCACTGATTTTCTCCAGCTCTTCCAGATTTTTTCCCGGAAAGTATTCCTTTTGATTGAAGGTGATCATGTGAACAACGTCGTTTTCCAGAAAGAACACGGCAGCGTCCTGCAGTTTTACCGGGATAATCTTATCCTTATAGGGCACCAGAATGGACGTGGCGGTTTCGGCGCCGCGATTGTCAAAACGTTTCATGATCATTTCCAACGGACCTCATTATGCGTCGCGGTCGACTGGGTGAGTCTTTTAAACTTGTCGAGTATGGCGCTGACGGTAGCGCGTGTGAAAGGCTTTAGCAGGTAGTCGATTCCGTTGGTGCTGAACGTGGTGAGGGCATATTCGTCAAATGCCGTACAAAAAATTACCGGCACGTTCAGTTTTATGGTTTTGAAAATTTCGAAGCTCAGGCCGTCGCCCAGCTGGATGTCGCTGAAGATTAGGTCGGGTTGCTCGTTGTCTAGAAAATAACGGATCGCGTCTTTCACCGACAACAGTTTAGCCGCTACAACAATAGCCGGGTCATACTGAAAAAAGTGTGTCTTCGAGGTCGTTTGCCGTGAGGCGTTCATCTTCAATGATGACTATCTTCATTGTCGAGTAGTTTTATCTTGACCGAAAATTGCGTTTCACTTTGTGTGATCACTATTTCCTCGCCTGTCAGCAAGCGATAGCGTTCCGACAGGTTGGACAAGCCCTGGCTCGTAGAGTTAGAAATCTATTGAAATGTCACCCAAAAGAGAAGCCCCCGAATTTACATCCGGGGGCTTCTCCACCACATTCAAAATTCTGTTCTCTAAAAACTAATCATCAGAAGTAATTGGGATAATCCGTAATAATCCCGTCCACCCCAAACCCGACAAGCTGCAAAATCTCTTCCTTCGTGTTCACCGTCCACGGAACGATCTTCATCTTTTGTTTGTGGCAGGCGGCTACCACATCGGCATTCACCGTTTTGTAGTAAGGGCTGTAGATGTCGGGTGTGAAGCCGAGCGTTGTCAGATTTTCGGCCAGCGTTTTGGCGTTTGCTGTGAGGTATGACAATTTCACCTTGGGATATTTCTCGTGAATGATCTGCAAGGGGCGCACGTCAAACGACTGGATGTTGTAGCGTCTTCCGAGGCGTGTCTTCTCGCAAATGGCCAGCACCAGTTCCACAAATTCTTTGGGCTCCGGGTGGGCGATGTTGTCGGACGCGGGCGAGCACTTTATCTCGATGTTGTAGTTTGGCAACGGCAGCTTGTGCTGGCGGGCGTAAGTGTCCACAGAGTCGAGCAGGTCTTCGAGCAAGGGTTTGTGTGCTTTCATTTTCTTTTGCTCAGGGAAGTTTGCTAATGGCCGCAGTCCCACGTCGTATTGCCGGATGGTGGCGTAGGGCATCTTGAATAAAAGTATCTGCTTTGCTTCTTCCGCTGTCACGTCGGTGCCGTCGGGTTTGCGCGAGATCTCGGCCGACATGTAGGTGTCGTGCGACACCACCACTTTCTTGTCTTCCGAAATCACCACGTCAAGTTCGAGAGTGGTCACGCCAAGCTCCATCGCCTTGATCATCGCAGCAACGGTGTTCTCGGGCATCAGGCCGCGGCAACCTCGGTGACCTTGTTTGTCTAACGTTGTCTGCGCACGCAGCATGGCGGGGAGCATTAACAACAAGAATAGTATTTTTCTCACGGCAGTGTCGTTAATGATTAAAAGCTGTAGCGAAGTCCAAACTGGAGTTGGTAAGGATTGCCCGAAGGTGTTACCACTCCCGCGGTGTTCACGCGGTAAACAAACTTCTGGTTTGCTTTGTCAAAGCCAGACACAGCGGGTGTTGTGGCCGTGGCGGGAATACCCAACGCATAGAGCGCCTGGCTGCCCAGCGATTTGTTTGTGCCCCACTCCTTGTTGAGCAGGTTGGCTACGTTGAAAACGTCAAGCGAAATTTCGATGGCTTGTGTCTTGTGAATTCTGAATTTCTTCATGGCTCTCAAATCCCACACGCCAAAGAAACCGTTCACGCCTCCATTGCGCTCGGCAATCTTGCCGGAGTATTTGTTGATATAGTCTTTCACACTCTGGCTGGCGTTGGGGTTATCCATCAAAGCCTGCAGGCCCGCTCTCACATTTTCTGGAACGTTGGCGCCGTTGGGATCAAAGATAAACGCGAGGTCGTTGGTGCCCGACACAAAGTCGGCGTTGCTGTTTGCGCCCGACAACAACGAGTAGCGTGTGCCGCCAATGCCCGAATAGCGCACGCCGATGCTGATGCCCCAGAACGAAGGCAACGCGCCATAGACCACCACTTTGGTGCGGAACTGGTTGTCGGAATACGTCATGGCATTCAGGTTACGGGGATCATCCTTCACAGGCAACGACAGCGTAGCGGTGTTGGCCACGTTGCCGTTGAACGAGGTGTTGTCTTTGGTGTCGTTCCAGGTATAGCTCACGGTGATCACACCGTCTTTATAATATTGGTATGTGGCGTCGGCCACCACGGCAAACTGATTGATCTTGCCATCGCTCACCAATTCCAGCACGCGACCAAACTTGGTGCTCTTGCGGCCTTGCAGCCAGTCGCCTGCACCGTTGGCCGGCATGGAGGCGAGCGGAACATATACGCCACGGCCACCTTCATCGCTCAATGTGAAGAACGGTGCATCCACCATGTTGCGATCAACATAGGTATAGTTGTTACGTCCCAGTGTAGCATAGCCGGTAACACCCACTTTCAGATGTTCGGTGATGTAGCGGTTGTAAGATGCGTTTGCCTTGTAGATCACAGGCACGCGCGCATTGGCGCTGTTGGTGTTGATGGTAGGCAACTGGAAGGCCGCAAGGCTGGGGATGTTGTTGTAGTTGTTCCGGTAGGCATTAAAATCAGGCACTGGCAAATTTGCACCGCGCACGTCAACAGTGGCCAGGTGCTTGCCGTCGAACGTGAGGTTGTTGATGAGCATGTAGTTGTTGATGTCGGAAGCAAAGATGCCACCACCCAGACGGAAGATGTCGGTGTGGTTGTCGTTCACATCCCACGTGAATTGCAAACGGGGCTGCACCACAAACGACTTGAGACGGTTGTCGGTGCGGATCTTCAGTTCGTCATACAACTCCTGGTTGAGCGGCGACTTCGGATAGAAGCCATAGTCAAATCGCAAGCCGGCGGTCACATCAAGACCGGGTGCCAGTGTGGTTTTCATTTGCGCATAGGCGCCAGCGTTGAAAATACTTCCCGTCACACCCCAATCGTCCATCAACGGCACTTCGCGGTAGTAGCGATACGGTTGCAGCGCGTCAAATTTATCGAGCGCAGTTTTGCCGGCGGCGGCGTCTACGGTATAATGGAAACGACCGTTCACTTCGCTGCCATAGACAGAATGCGAACGTGTATACATCAGGTCAACACCAAATGTGTAGTCGATCTTGTCGGTGGTCACATAGAGGTTGTCCACAACCTGCAACACGTTGTTTTTAAAACTCTCTTGTGCAAAGCGGTGTCCGCCCATCTGGATGTTGGTGGACCGTGTGGTGCCGTCGCTCAATGTTGACACCACGCCTTCCACGATGGCGCGGGGAATGTTGGCATCGGGAAGCTGGTCGCCGGGGCTGCTCTTCTGATAGGTGTGCAGGTGTTGAAATTTCAATTCGTTGGTCACACGCGAGCTAACCGATGTGCGCAACGATGCCAGCAAACTGTTGTCAACGTTATAGTCATTGCCATACGACTCATAGATGTTGATGGCGGTGTTGTCTGCAAGACCCAGCTTGTTGCGGTCGCTGGTAAAGTTGTCGCGAATGGTGAGCAGGTTTTTTTTGTTGATCTGCCAGTCGAGGCGTGCAAACCCAGCGTCCGAACCACGGCCTTTGTCGAAGCTTCCGAACTGTGGTTCTTGCGACACACCGTATTTGGCGCGGGCGATGTCGATAAACTGGTTGAGTGTGTTTTGGGTGATGTTGAAACGATTTTCATCCACGGGGCTTTTGATGTCAGCAATAATCAACGGACGTGTGTCCTGCTGGTGATCCCACGCCACAAAGAAGTGAAGTTTGTCTTTGATGATGGGGCCGCCCAGGGAGAAACCAAACTGGTTTGTCGAAAACTTGTTGTCGATTTTGTTACCGCGAATATCATACGGGCTCGACAGCCAATTGGCACGGCTGTAGAAAAATGCACTACCGCTCAACTGGTTAGTGCCCGACTTGGTCACGGCGCTGATAGTGCCACCGCCACTGCGACCATAGGTAACGTCATATTGATTGGTGACCACCTGAAACTCGCGAACGGCTTCCATCGAAATGGAATAGGGTGCACCGCTGCGGCTGGTTGTTGCACCGGCCGATGTCGGGTTCTTTGCGTTCATACCGTCGATGGTATAGTTGGTGGATGAACCCAGTTGACCGGAAATATTTCCACCGCGGCTTAATGGCGAAAGATCCATGAGCGATGTAAAGTTTCGTCCATTCACCGGAAGTTTGGTGATGTCGTTGGCCGTAATGGACGTAGACGCGCCCAGGTTCTCAACTTGGTTTCGCAAACTCGACGCCACCACTTCCACTTCTTCAAGTGCCTGATCCGTTTCCTGCATGCCCACTTTCACACGGATGGCATCACCCTGGTGAAGCACATAGCCGGTTTGTTTTTGTTCGGCATATCCAACATAGGTAACGGTCACGGTATACGGGCCACCCAACGGCAGCTCCTTAAACAAATATTCACCGCGCACGTTGGTTAACGTGCTGGTGGTGAAACCGGTCGATTCATTTTTCACTTGCACCGACGCACCAACAAGCAAAACATTTTGCTGATCGGCTACGGTGCCCGAAATAGTAGCTTGCGTATTCTGCGCCATCACGCCGCCGAAGGGAACGGAGACACAGGCACAGACAAAGAGAATAAGAAAAGTAAATTTTCGCATCATGAGTTAGGGGGTTACAACTTCAAGCGCGAAATAACCTTTTTAAAATAACCCCTATGTTAACGCATCATTATTCTATTCAAAACTTGACACCGATTTCTTTACTGCTGATTATCCGTTGTGAACTCACCGGACATCACACTCCTCTCCCGAAAATTGCGTGACGGGTTTACCTATATCACGAAAAGAAAGTGTAGAATATCTTATACAGATGCACTTCATACATTCATTCACACGAATGAAATTTCTGTTTGACTATGACAAATGCAAAACCCTTGGCTGTTTGAAAATCCCATTTGATTTTCAAACAGCCAAGGGTTTTAATATACAGACCTTCCGCGAAGGGGCAAACGCGGTAGTCTACTTCGTAATCACAAGATTGGCAAAACCTCCGGGCAGACCTTCGTTCCACAATCCAATCTTCCCGGTTTTGCGTGTGTTCAATTTTTTGACAACCAGCGACGGGGTAGTGGCGCGGTTCACGTATACTTTGATATCGTCTTGCAGAATTTCGATACGGGCATGAAACCACTCGTCGGCTTTTGGAGCCGGGTTTACAGCCTTTTCGTAGATGCCGTTGCGTTCGTTGCGCAGACGGTCCCAGGGATAGTCGGGCAGAGTCATGTATTGCACGGCGTGGATCTTGCGCACTGGATCGTCGGCCTGGAAATTGAACGGACGGAAATACACCACATCGAAGGTCGCGCTATCCACACCATGGAAGGCAATGCCCAGAAAGCTGCGTTGAAAAACATCCTGGCCCCGCAGGTCAAGCTCGATGGTGCCTGTTGAGAACTCCACTCCCGTGAGCCACGCGATGCCGGAAAAGAATATTGCATCTTTCCCACTATCGGTATAGGGAAATGGTTTCGGAAGATCAAGGGTGAACTTCTTTTCTTTCAGAAGCTGTTGCACGTTGTAGGTGGTCTGTGCAAAACCGGTTGCCGCAAAAGCCAGCAGCATGATGACAAGGATGGATCGTTTTACGTTCATGGGATTCTTTATAGAAATGGTTTAGTTGACTTGCACGCAAAGATTCGCGCGTAGTCTGGGAAAATGGCGTTCGTTAAAGGTCCATTTCCCGTTCATTTCAATATCAAAAGATCGAATTCACGTGCGTAACGATACATTTCGCATCATTCCCTGGTCGCCAGATAGTCAGAGCCGGTTTAGGCCGGGCAGTGAACAACCTGAAAGCTGTAGCCTTAAATCCTCGGCTACTTTATCCGCATCATTTCACTATTCGGCAGTTTGATTATGTTCAGGTCTTTGTCTTCCACCAGCTTGGGTAGCTTGAACAGGGTGTCATCTACTGGACCGGTCTTTTGAGAAACCAGGGTCAGCGTCACCGCCGAAAGCTTGCCGACGCGCTTCACGATTTTTAGCGGGAGTGCTTTTGCAATGGTGAGATAGTCGGACCAGCCATCGTAAATGTGTTTTGCATAGAGAGCAGGATCGATTGTGTTTTTGGTTTTGTTAAAATAATAGTCATACGAGCCGGTCTTCCATTTCACGCGCACGATCTCACAGGGCACACCGTCAACGGTTGCCGTGGTGTCGAGTTTGGTGATGGCGGGTTTGTTGCCGGTTGCCTTGAGTTCCAGGTCCACCGACATATCCGAAACCGTGCAGATGTCTTTGGCTTCTCCGTCCTGGAATGTGTAGAGTTTGTTGGCATCGTTTCGGTAGATCAACCACGCGCGCGGGTTCGAATTTATGTCGCTGCGATAGTTTCCTTGTTTGTACGTAGAACGAATGGTGTCTGTATAAGAGCCATCGGATTTCATGCGCTCCATAATCTGCTCGGCCGTGATGCCTCGGGCCTTCATTTTTTCGGACACATTTAACTGATAGTCCACTTTATAGACCAGTGTTCCTTCGAAGGACTGCGCCTGCGAAAGCAATGTTGTGCACAACAACAGAAAGGTTAACAATTGTTTCATGGGGTTGGTATGATTGGTTATTGAATTCGGGCCCAATGTTTTGATACGTGGCCGTTTAAAATGGTATATCTTCGTTCAATCCTGGATTGCTCAGGCCGGTAATATTTATCCCAAAAGCTTGTTACTGAACTTGTGCTCAGACCACAAAAGAAGCTTACTCCCGCGTCTCAAGCATCTGGTAATTCTCCGCGTGCTCCGTCTCACTATTTCCAAAAAATGTCCGCACAAAGTGTATCGTGATTTTCGCACCGTAATCGTTGCTGATGGAGAACGTGCCATTGATGTCGCCGGCCAGTCCTTTGATCAGTTTCAGGCCCAACGTTTTAACAGCATTAATATCAAAACCGGCGGGCAAGCCCACTCCATTGTCGGTGATGGTGAGCACAACCTCATCCGGCGATGTCAGATGAAGCGACACCTTGATGTTGTTTTGCACATGTGGTGGTGGAAATGCATACTTGATGGAATTGGTGATGGCCTCATTCAGAATCAACCCAATGGGCACTGCCTGCGACACGTCGAGCTCCACGGGCTCTATGTCGAGCAGGTAAGCAATTGATTTCTCCGAACGAAAGGTATCGCGCAACGACAAGACCAGGTCTTCGATGTAGACCTTCATATTGATGGAGGCCAGGTCTTCTGACTGATACAGTTTTTGGTGGACCAGCGATATGGCGTGCACACGGTTCTGACTTTCCTGTATCGCCGCCAGGGCATCGTTGTTGAGGTAGGCCGACTGTGCCTCGAGCAGACTGACTATGATTTGCAGGTTGTTCTTAACGCGATGGTGCACTTCCTTTAACAGCCACTCCTTTTCTTCTACCAGCCGGTTGAGCGTGGTGTTCTTCCGGGCAATCTCAGCTTGTTGCTGCTTTAGGTCCTCGTTGCTTTTTTTCTTCTGCTTATACTGACTGAAGAGCATGGCCAGAAAGATGATGAGCACCGCCACACCGCCGAACGTCAGGTTTCGCACCATGGCGTTGTTGCGTATTTCCACTTGCTGCAATTTGCTTTGATTGCTCAGCGACTGTATGTGTTGCTCTTTCTTTTCGGTTTCGAATTGCACCTGCAATGCCGAGATCTGTTGCATTTTGGTGGAATTGAAAATGGAATCGCTCAGCATTTTGTGACGGGCAAAGTGTTGCATGGCGGGAATGTAGCGACCGGCAGCAGAGTCTATCCGGTACAAATAGATTTCGATATCATTTTGCCAGGCCCGGGAGGCATTGTGCTGAAGGCTTAGCGCTTTTTTGAGGTAGGATTCTCCACGGCTAAACTTCTTCTGGTCAACATAAAATGTTCCGATGCAATAGTTTGCCTCGACCAGTTCGCTGATGCGACTATTTCCGAGCGGCATGTATGGTACCTTTTCCAGACTTTCCATCATCTTTAAAAATTCACCCTCCGCATTCTTATATTTTCCGATGGCTTCAAAGTAGAGTCCTTTGCCTCGCGCCACGATCGCCTTTTCGGCCCAGCATTTTATGCCCAGCTCCGGCAAGAGATCGTCTAGCGCAGCGCGCGCCTCGTCGTATTTTTTCTCTTGTACCAAGGCCTGTTGCAAACCGACTGCCAGCGAATACAACGTGAACGTATTTAACTCCCGTTGCACCAGATGATTCTTGCGCCATTCCACACACGCCTGCCGAAAATATTCAACACCACTTTCGTTCTGGCCCGTGTTGCCTGACAAAATTCCCATGTTGAACAAAACATTCGGGTCGTTGAGGGTCTCATCGTTCTCGTCTTTGGAATACTTCAGAGAGTATTCCATCGCCTTGTTCACATCCCCTTTATACCGATATAAAGATGCAAGTGCCAGATACGCCGGCGACAACCCATAATGATCCGGCGACAGTGCTGTGTAGAGTTCAACCGCCTTGGTGTATTCGCGTTCGGCCGAGTCGAGCGCGTATTCTTCGAGCCAGGAAGCGCCCAGCATCCGGTGCATTTCTGCTGTCTTGTCCGCGTCGCCTTCGGCGCTGTAGAGTTGAAGGGCGCGTTTGAACCCTGCGCGTATTTCAGCGTGGGGTGTCGTGATCACATTCAGTTTTTTTCCAAGACGCAGCCACGTGCGCGCCTCGCGTTTTCGGTCGCCGGCTTTTTGATAGTCTTCAATCACGTCCATAAAAAAACGCTTGCCACGCACATCGTCGCCCATTTGGAGGTATGTTTCTCCCAGGCGCAAAAGTGTTTCATATCGCCCCAGGCCCCGATCAAGTTTCATCTTCTTACTGAGGGTGAGGGCCTCGTTAAAAAAATAGATCGCGCTATCCAGGTCGGCGCGTGTTTCGCCGCGACGAAACAAATAGTTTTTTCCCAGGGCATGCAACGCTTCGAGGCGAACGGAGTCGACACGCGCACGGCGCAGTATGATCGTTAACTCGCCCGGGCTTTTATCGTCCAACGCCTGCCCGTGCAGCCCCGTGGTCAGCAGGAGCAACAACACGGTCGTTAAACTATAGGATAGAATTTTGAAGGTTCGAAACATGCGACCTGATTTTTTGCTAGTTGGCGAATCGCGCAAACAAATTTACTATACGCAGCGATGAAAATGCTACACTTTTCTATCTGGCGTTGTTGTTCTGCCGATTGTCCATCATCAGCTCCTGGTGGTTGTATACATATTTCACCAGCTCGCTTGTGGCCTCGTCGAGCTCTTGCGAACAGATGATTAATTTTTCGGCAATGAGTTCGAATTCGTTTTGGTCAACAACATTTTTTATCACCAGGTGGGAGAGTCCGTTTATTCGCGCCAGTGGTCCGCGAATGCCGTGCGACGCCCGGAAGGCAATGGATTCGAGCAGGGTGATGGTTTCCTCCTGAAGTTTGTCGTGCAATTTCCGCTCGGTGATTGACAACCCCAGCGTCAGAAAACTCCGGATCACGCCATTGCTGTCGCGTATCGGAATCACGATGCAGTCGAACCAAAGCAACGTGCCTTGTTTTGTTTTGTGTTCCACTTCGCCACGCCACGTCTTGCCTTGCATCAGCACTTGTCTTCTCTCGTCGAAGAACGCCTCGGGATGGTTGCCCGACGCTAATAAATTATAGTGTTTGCCCACAAGCTCCTCCTGGGTGTAGCCCGAAATGGCCAGCACCTGTTCATTCACTTTTATGAAGTTGCCGTCGAGGTCGCTCACGGTCGAGTAGATGCTCACGTCAATGGCATCGATGTAGGCCTGCAGCTGCGCGCTTTTTTGGCGCACCATCAGGTCAAGGTTTTCAGAGAATGCGGTCAGCTCTTCATTTGTGGCCTGAAGCTCTTCGTTGATGACCTGGGTATCCAGATTCGCCTTTGCCAGTTTTTCGGCATAGTCGCGGATGAGCCATCGGAACACCAGCGACTGGGCCAGCACAATAAAGCCGGAAAGAAACATGATTGAATTTTGCGCTATCGGATAGGGCACCGTCGGGTTGGGCACAAACGGCTCGTGGCTGTCATACCACTGATAGGCAACATAGCACAGGAATGCGAACAAAAAGGAAAAGACAACATTCCTCAGTTTATTGAACACCACCACAGAGCAACACCCCAGGGCAATGAGCAGATACTCTGTGCCGGCCCTCCGTTCCAGGATCGAGAGCGTGAGCACCATGCACATGAACCCGTAGGAAACGAGGATTCTCGCCGCGCGAAAATGGAATCGCGAATGCAGAAAAAGCACCAGGAGGAGCATGGGCACATAGCCCAACGCTTGCAACACACTCAGGGAACCCATCGACACAAATACCAGCACAAAGGCTACGGTGAGAAACAGCGACATCACCAGAAAGGCATTGATGGACACCAGTCGCGCACGCTCCGACTGATCCATCCCCACATGGTGGCCGAGGTGGATAAGCTTGTTCAGGTATTCTTTCATTTGCCGCAGCGTGTGTCGCTCTGGGTTGCCTAACGCTTTCCACGTGGGACATCCAGAAGGGTTGTTCAATCTTAAATATAGTAATTATTCCAAGGTTAGGATGGCTTCTGATTGCCGGTTTATGGCTCTGAATGGGCGCTTCAAAACCGGAGAACCCGGCTTTTTGCCACTGGTCAACCCCGACCTGCGCATCGCGACCGGTCGGCAACCCTTGCGCTGGCTATTGGTGATCAGAAAGGTTTATTGATATGTGCAAATGCGGAACCCAGTTCATAGCCGAAATTCACCCAGTATCTCCTGGTCGTAGTCATACCCTGCGTCGTTCGGAAAGTGTCCTTGTGTATCGGGATAAATTACCTGCACATACTCATAGTTCCCGTCCTTATAATACCAAACGCTGGACAACACATAGTCGGTCAATCGTGAGGTTGGTACGTCGATTAAGAATATGGGAAATCTGCCGCTCAAGTGCTGCAACTTTTCATTTCTTGGAACCACCCGTTTATCCTTGAAAGCTTTAACATAGTTGTCGGCTATTTCACAGCAAAGTCCGTGAGGCAATGACGGTATGAATATCTCCGGCAGGTTAAAGCTCTTATAGATGCCCGTTGAATAGAAGAACGATGGTCTTTCTTTTGATTCGAAAACATTTGTAAGATGATAGCCGAACTCATTAATGTTCTTGTCTACCTTGTCAAAGTAGTCCTTTCGTTGCTGCTCAGTCATCTCAACAATTCTTTTCTGTTATCCTTTTTCTGATTGTGCACTCATAGCCAACTGACTAGCGTGATCTTCTTCTGTAAACAACTACTCCTGCAAATGCCACAACGCCAAGCATAACAGCAATTCCCCAAAAACCGAGCTTTGCTTTCGCGCTATACGGCTGTGCCTCGTGCTCTGCATTTTTTTCACTCAGCGTCAACCGGCTTTCAATTAATGCGCCGTTAAATCCATATAATTTTGCCCGATCATAGTCACCGGCTGCATCTTTGTAGTGGCCAAGCAAGAATGCCATGTTTCCCAGATCAAAGAGCAATTGAGCCACTATTTTATCTTGGGGTTGGACAAAAGAAACCCTTTCGTTCAGCTGATAAAATAAAGCTTTGGAAAGGTCTTCCAATTCTGCATCCGACAACTCGGAAACCGGAGTATCATCATCCCCAAAATCAGTGTTCAATAAATGCTGCGTGGTTATGTATTGATCTCCTTTGATCTTTGCTTCCAGAATTTTAACATGTATCCATTCTGAGTTGTGGTGCGAGCTGGCATCAATCTCGATTGCTCTGGTAATCCACTTCAAAGCATCCTCATTTTGCCCGGCAAGTTCGTAGGCAGTTCCAATATTTGATGCTGTTGAGTAGCGGCCGGGGGCTCTCTTTTCTATGTCGAGATACAGCGCGATGGCTTCTTTATAGTGCTCAAGAATGATCAGCAGAACCCCCTTGTCAGACAAATAGTCGAAGTCTTTTGTGGCGTCAAATAAACTGTCCAACTCCGCCAGTTCTGTGTTATTTTCATATTCGCTAACATAAAACTCGTGCCCGTAAGGCACATTGCCCGGGAAGTCTTCATAGACGATAGTGCCGTTCTTGAGCAACGTTGTCTCTCCATTCAAGCACCCATAGGTGACGTAAGAAAGTGTCAGCAGGCCGGCAAGCAATACTATTGTTTTCATGATAACGAATACGGTGCTTTAGATTTTTAATATCAAGTTGAACGCAGCCTGGATCGGCATCTACAAGCTGTACTACCATCACTGCTCAACCGGCCTAAATATCTGAAAGAATGCGCAATTGTCTTAGTACCTTGCGCGCTATGCAAGAACGCCCGAGCGTAGTCTACGCCGAATTCCTTAAAAATCTATCTTTTGCCGAATTTAACCCGATGCAGGAGGCTGTCATTGAAAAAGCGGCGGCAGTCAACAACCTGATGCTGCTGGCACCCACAGGCACGGGCAAGACGCTCGCGTTTTTGGTCGCTGTCTACAACCGGCTAAATGCAAACGACAAGAAAGTTCAGGCCATCATTGTGGCGCCGTCGCGGGAGCTTGCGTTGCAGATCGAGCAGGTTTTCAAGAGCATGAAAACGTTGTTTAAAGTGAGCTGTTGCTACGGCGGTCATTCCATGAAGATCGAACAGGACAGTTTGAGCGATGCACCCGCCGTGATCATTGCCACGCCAGGCCGACTGGCCGATCACCTCGACCGCGATTCGTTTGATGCGTCGGGCGTGAAGATTGTGGTACTCGATGAGTTTGACAAATCGTTGCAGATGGGCTTTCACGGGCAACTGGAAATGCTCTTCAAAGCCCTGAACGGCAAACAGCAACATGTGCTCACGTCGGCCACCAACATGGAGGTGGTTCCAGATTTTATTCCGTTCAAACAAGCGGCGACGTTAAATTTTTTAACAAACGAATCCAGCGTCAACCTACAGCTGAAACTGATACACACCAAGAGCGCCGACAAAGTGGAAACACTCATGCGACTGGTGGCAGGATTTAACCAGGAAGTTTGCCTCGTGTTTTGCAATCATCGCGAAGCGGTGGAACGCATCAGCGCAGTTTTTAAAAGCAACAAATTTGAACACGGCATTTTTCACGGTGCCATGGAACAGATCGATCGCGAAAAAAATCTGATCAAGTTCAGGGGCGGCGCCCACAATGTGCTGATCTCGACCGACCTCGCCGCGCGCGGGCTTGACATTCCCGAGATCAAACACGTGGTGCACTATCAGCTGCCTCCCAAAGAAGATGCCTTCATTCACCGAAATGGTCGCACGGCCCGCATGCATGCCCATGGCCAGGCCTACCTGGTGCTGGGCGATGACGAATCGCTGCCACCTTATCTCGACAAGGAACTGGAAGTGCTGGCAGTGAGCCCAACCCTGAAGCTTCCTCCCCCACCCGCCTATGCGTGCATCTATATCAGCGCAGGCAAAAAAGACAAGATCAACAAGGGCGACATCGCCGGGCTGTTTATGAAAAAGGGTGAACTTCAAGCCGACGACGTGGGACTGATCACCAGTCTCGATCACGCTTCGTTTGTTTCGGTTAAGCGAACGCTGGCATCCAAGGTCGTGGCAAAGATCAAGGACGAGCGGATCAAAAAAATGAAAGTAAAAATTGAAATCGCGAACTGAACGCTATCTCGCAGATAAGTCGTTATTGCTTGCCCAGAATCTCCGCTAAACTTCCGTTCACCACGGTGATCTCAAAAGGATCGTGGGTTATCCGGTACAGATTTTTCTGATCGTCGATGCCTACAAAATCGCCGTCACCATTTTCAAGGTCGGCCAGGTGATAATATTTCTTTCCGTTGAGTTCGAGCTCATAGACATCGCTGGGGTTTATCAATTGTGCGTCTTCTTTGCTCAACAATGCCTTTGCCGGGTTAAAATTATCTTCGCCCGGATAGTGGATTGTGAAGCGGTCCACTTGCACGTTGTCCAAAACAGGGCTTGTGAGTGGGTGAAGTTTTGGAAAGAAACCCATAACAATTCCGTAGCCAACGTTTATCTGGATTTCGACATACGCATTTGCCGTTGCCTCGAATACTTTAATGCCTCTGATGGCCAGGTTCCTTCCCTTCTTGTCTTCAAACCTGTTCAACACATCGGTGTTGTAAGCAAAGGATACATAACCCGGCACGGGCGTGTCTCTCTTTTTTGAACCGACAATCAACCCTGCCTCCAGTTGCTGATGAAACTTTGCAAAGTTGCTGCCCATTGCGCTAAAGATTTGTTTCAACAACGCAACATCAGATAAGTAATCTGATGTGTTTTCCGCTTTCTTTTTCTTGAAGAGTCCAAACATATCGGTTTATGGTTTAGGTTGGTCAAATCCAAAATACAACAGGTTCCTGGAAATCCCATCGGGTCCAGGCGTGTTTTTTTTGTTGATACCTCAACTATCGCCCTATGGAATCTTATGCCGCTTGCCTCGTAATCCAAAAAAGAATTATCTTCCACATTGGTTTAACGCGACCTATGACAAAACTCATTTGCCCCGACAATAAGCCAGGTCGATCTCACGTTGAAGTGCGTTGTTGACGATTTGACCAAACCTCTTGCTCCATGCCAATTCAGCTAACAAACAAAAACCTCTAATCAATACTCTATGGGATCCGTAGCACAACCTTTTGCCGTTGACCTGGAAAGTGTCAGAAAAGTCCTTGGCTCAAACGACGTAGCCTTCATCGAAAAAGTGAAGAAAGCCAAACGCTACGATACGTACGCCGACCAGTCGGAAGATGTCGATTTCGACGAACTACTGGAAGATCTGATCGTGCGGTATATCAAACCCGAAAACAGACGACCACTCGACGGCGTTGTAGGAGTCGTGAAGGGCAAGACCGCTTCCGGGCTTCGTCGAAAATATGCGCATGAATATGGCTATGCTCTTCTTGTTATCTGCGATGCCCTCGGCACCTACTTGTCGCCGCAAGGCGATATATTTTATGCCGGCAAGGTGTGGAAGGAGGCCAATGCGCTCTTCAAAAGCAAAGGGATGAAACTTGATTTGGACAGGATGTGGAAAACCGAAAAACTTTTTGACATACCCGACATTGAGGACTTCCCGGCCATCAGCCACTACACAAAAGACGAGGTCAGCTATCTGTTGACCGAACTCAACAAGATTGGTATAGATGAAAAAAAGGCCAACCACGAAAGTGATGACTTCAGTCCGTTGCAGCAATTGTTAAAAGCCTTCCGCGACGGTCTTCAGATTTGCAAAGACAAGAATGTGGAATGGGTGTCGTTTCTTCATTGAGCGCACGTCTGCTTTTGTTTTCTTTTTTTAAGTAGAAAATAAAGATCGTTCAAGACTAAATTTACATTTCTCAAAAACAGGCAGCCGAATGACCAACGACATCACGCTCACCACCAACAGGCTCCTGCTTCAACCGCTTTCCGAGCAAAACAGTGAGTTGATCCACACCCTGGTGAACACGGACGGCTGGTTCAGGTTTATTGGCAACCGAAATGTGAACTCGAACGCCGACGCCATCACCTACATTCAAAACATCATGGCAAACACCACCACGATATACTGGACCGTAACCCTCAAAGAAACCCAAACCGCCATCGGCGTGGTGACGTTGATCAAGCGAACCTATTTGGAACACACCGACATTGGCTTTGCGTTCCTACCGGAGTTTTTCAACAAGGGCTATGCCTATGAAGCCACGCATAAAATCCTGACCCATCTGCTCCACAACAATCTCGCCACGCACATCCTCGCCGTGACCTTGCCCGACAACAGCAGTTCCATCAGGCTTATTGAAAAACTGGGACTGAAGTTTGAACGAGAAATGGAATCGAACAACGAAGTGCTGCATGTCTACAAAATATCAAAGACGACATAGAAATTTTCAGGGCGACAAAATAAAAAAGCAAGAATCCACAACGTGAATTCTTGCTTTCCTTACATGAACCAACGGTCCACGCAGATGATTCTTACTCTTTCTGTGTCGCGATAAAACTCAACACGTCTCTGATCTCTTTCTTCGTCAACAGCAGGCGCATGGGCGGCATGCTCGACGGGGCATCGGTGCGTTTCACTACATCCTGTTTTTGAACAAGCGTGTCGGGTTTGTTTCCGATCTTCAGTGCAAGCGTGGTCGGTTTTTCCTCTTGCAGGATGCCGCTGATTTTTTTGCCACCTTTTATTTCGAGTATCACCATGCCATAGCCCGGTGCCAGTCGGGCGCTGGGGTTGATAAGGGCTTCGAGCATTTGTTCGCGCGTGAGTCGTTTGGCCACACCGTTGAGGCGGGGACCGGCGTTGCCACCATAGTCGCCGAGCGAGTGGCAGCGAATACACTGTGCTGTCTGATGTTCGTAGAAGATGCGTGCGCCACGTTCTGCGTTTCCGCCCAGCAGTGCGCCGGCATAAGCTGCTTTAAGCGTGTCCTTGTCAAGCGAAGCACTGATTTTTTTGAAACGTGCTTCCAGGTCTTTGGAATGTGTGCTGTCGATGGCTTCCGACAGTTCAAGATTTATTTCGGAAGGCAGTTTCTTTTGCTCGAGCTGTGTCAACAGATTGTTGAAGACGGGCAGTGTGCTTTCGAGGGGCAGGTTGCCGAGTGTGAGCAGCGCAGCCTGTTTTTCTTCGACCGTGCGTGTGCCAATCACATCGCCGAGCATCGAGACCATGAGTGCCTTGTCGATCTTCATCTTGGGCAACAGGTCGAGCGCCGTGACGCGCACATTTTTTTCCTTGTCGGCCAGGGCCACTTTGATGGCATCGCCGATTTTGGGATCGGTGATTGCCGCCAGGGACTTCAGCGCTTCTTCGCGCACCGAAGGGTCGGCATCGGTTTTCAGGCGCGTCAGCAATTGTGTTGACGCAGACGCCACGTGAAGTTTGCCTATGGCCTTCACCGCCGCAAGCCGCACCTGCGCGTTTTTGTTGCCGGTGAGGGTGGTGAGCGCTGCGGCCGATTTTTCTTTCACCACATTTGCATCGCGATCAACTTTGCCGCGGAAACGTCCGTCCACACGATCGAGCACTGAGGGTTTTGCCCATGTGCTCAGCGCGGCCAAGGCCTCGGCACGCATGGGTGCGGGTGCTGTTTCGTTGCTGGCATAGGCAATCAGGTTTTGCATAGACGCATCCGTGCCCACACGCAGGTTGGCGTTGATGGCGCGACGCAACAATGCTTCCGATGTGAATTTTGTATCCTTCAACACATCGCCCAACGGGGCAAGCGCCCCTTCAATAGAGAGGTCGTCGTTGATGGCACGTGCGGCTTCGGTGACCACGAGTTGGTCGCTGTCTTTCAGAAATGCCGCAATGCCCGTGTCGCTCATGCGGCGAAGTGCTACCACAGCAGCCAGTCGCACCGCGCGCGAAGCATGGGTTGACAACGCCACCACGGGCGCCGCTTTTCCGATGCGCGCCAACGCGAGACTTGCGCCGTGGCGGATGTAGATGTCTTCGTCGTTATTGGCCTGCAACAATTCCACCAGGTTTGGGATAGCCGCTTCATAGGCGATTCGTCCCAGGGCTTCGGCTGCAAAGAAACGTGCGCGGCTGTTGTCGTCTTTCAGAAGTGGAATCAACGCGGCGCCGGCATCTTTGTAGCGCACATCGCCAATCCACTTGGCCGCTTGTGCGCGAATCTCGGGGTCGGCATCCTGCAGCAACGGCACCAGCACCGCGGCGTGTTTAATGTCTTTGCGGGCCAGCTGACTGATTCCCCAGATGGCGTTTACGCGTGCCAGCTGATGTTCGCGTTGCGCGATGCTTTTCTTGAACACGGTCAGGCCTTCTTCGCCACGTGTCGCCAGTTCGAATTGTGATTTTTGACGCACACGCATGTCGGCGTGTTTCAAAAGTGCTTCCAGTTGTGCGGCGTCGAGCTTGGTGAAGTCGGTCTTCAATTTGGCTTCGGTGTCCTTGCGTTCGGCGGCGTTCGGGTTGCCCACGTCGAGCTTCCACACACGGCCGTGATCTTTGGTGCCCCAGCCTTCAATCCAGTCGGCCACATACATGGCACCGTCAGGACCAAAATCGATGCCGGTGGCCAGCACGCCGCCCAATATCTTTTTGTTTTCGCCCAGCTCGAACGTTGCGCCTTTGGGGTTCAACTTGAAGGCGTGAATGCCCGACTGTGCAGGGTTACCCACAAACTCGGCAATGAAGAATGTGTTTTTCCATTCCGACCCCAGTGCGGTGCCGGGGTTATAGAGCATGCCGGTTGGTCCGTTCACATAGTTCGCGATGGCGGGTGTGATGTAGGCGGCTTGTCCTTCGTAATGGGGCACATACATCTTCTCGTCCATCCATACTTTGTAGGTGTTGTTTTCGGGGTCGCGATATTTTCCAAACTGCCAGTTGGTGCGCCAGCCAATGTCGGCGCCGTTCACCACATAGACAATGCGTTCGCTTTCGCCGGGATGATCGCCGTCGTTGTCTTCGCTGATCATGTTACCATATTCGTCAAACACAAACTCGTGTGTGTTGCGATTTCCATAGGCAAATACTTCAAAGTCGCTGCCGTCGGGATTGGCGCGCACAATCACGCCGCTGTTGGGATGGTCCCACAATTTTCCGTCTTTATCTTTGCCACTGAAACCTATATCGCCGATCTGCCAATACACTTTTCCCTCAGGGCCAATTTCCACACCCGACATGCCGTGACCGCTAAAGCCCACGTGAATGCCATAGCCGTGCGACAGTGATTCTTTTTTATCGGCAGCGCCATCGTCGTTGATGTCGTTCACGCGCCAGAGGTCGGGGCCAATGGCCACGAACAGATCTTTTCCATGTTTCATCACACCGCCAGCAGCGTCGGTGGTTTCGTCGTGAAAGTCTTCGATGACCAGCTGTGACTCATCGGCAACACCATCGCCGGAAACGTCCTGCACCATAAACACCTGTTCTTTTTCCAGGGTCATGTCGCGCCAATCGTGCGAGCCGTCTTTGTTCAGGTCGGCAAGCCAGCCGTTCTTCGCGCTGTTTTCGGGTGAGAGTGTGCGGTGAAGGAAGTCGCGTTTTTCTTCGATGTTCTTCAGGGAGATAGACTCTATTTCCCAATCCTGATGGCCGCGTATGTCGAACTCCGAATGTTTCTGACGAACGGTACGGGTGTAGTAGAGCTTGCCGTCGTCGTCGATGTCGATCGACACCGGGTCGGCAATAAGGGAATCAACGCCCCACAATTTCAGCGTGAGCCCTTCGGCCAACTGGGGCGTGACAAGAGCCTCAACGGCCGACGCCATTTCGGCGGTTTGTTTTGGATCGAGCTTCTTGATGCGAACCTCGGCGGTTTTTTCTTTGGGTCCGCAGGAAAAAATAAGCAATGCCGTCATTGCCGTGGCGGAAAGCCGCAGTGTTTTCTTCAGGGGAAACATTTCGTTCATTAGATTCATGCGTGGCGTCTGGATGTTTGACTGTCGTTTTGAAATGATTGGTGTCATAAAATTTTGTCGGCACAATGCGATAACGGCCCGACAGCCCCGAATGACCTTCGGGGCATGGCAAACCAATTTCGAAGGTACTGAAAATGGTATAAAACGTGTCCTGAAAATTTCCCTTTTTATTAGAGCGGCGCCTTTTCCGGCTATCTGCATGCAACGGGGTGCGTCGATATCGTTCTCGCTCCTGGTTTCATCAGTCCAAATGTGTCCTGATCGTGGGCTAATTACTTACTGAATCGCCCGCTCAGCAAAATCGTGCAGGCTCTTGCAGATCAAATTGTCATCGGCATACCCGTGGCCTTTGCCGTCGTAGAGTTGAATTTTGAATGTGGTATCGGGTCTGCCTATGTCCTTCAGTCGCTGCCGAAGATGTTCTGCATGCCAGGCCGTGGTTAACACATCGTTCCTTCCCTGGTGCACTTCAACATAGGGCAGGTGTTCGGCAAAATAGTAGGGTGAGCTGGCAATCATTTTTTTTCGGATTGAGGCGGGTGGGGTTTTTGGTGTATAAAAAATTTTTGGATAGTCGGAACCGACGCGTTCGTTCTTCAGCACGTCAGCGTTTACAAAATCGGTGTGTGTCGAGATCGCGATGATGTGATCGAGCTTGTCTGTTAACCCACCCACCAGGAGAGCGACCGTCGCACCCCGGCTGACGCCTACTGCCAAAATTTTTTCGTCTTCTCTTTTATGATACATCGTCTTCACGGCTTCCAGAAACGAAACGGCATCTTCTGCGGCGCCTTGCCAAACATCGCCGGTATAACCTTCCGATCTGAAACAAAATTCTTTTCCGCGCGCTATGTCGCCCCGAAACGACGGCGCCACGATCAGATAGCGGTTCATTTCATCCTCGCACGTTCCGCCGGCGATGCGATATAAAAATTCCGTTTCCAGCACGTCTGTCTCCGCACCACCACCGTGAAGCACAAGAAGAATCGGTGCTTCATCCAGGCGAAGGCCAAGGGGAATGCGAATCATTCCGTAGTGTTTTTTCCCATCCACCACATGTGAGATCACTTTGATAGAATCGCCATTCAACTGGCGTTCCACATACTCCACGCGAACCTGGCGAGGACTGAAATCTTTCGTGCGCCATTCGTCTCTCACGTCTTCAACCTCTTCCGGCGCGGGGGTTTTAAATAATTCTTCTGTCGGAACGCCGGGGTCGTTCACTATAGGGTATTGTGTTGCATTTTCAAACCCCACACATCCCGATGCACCGGTGTTGACCAGATACCGGAAGTCTCTATCGAACGAAATAAAATACAGATCCGACACGATGGCGTACAGAATGAACACCGTTAGAAAGTGCATTTTCCGAAAAAACAGAATCGCTACAGGAAGAACAATGACGGCGACAAACCCGATGTTCACAACAATGCGGTAGATGCCGGGAGGTATCAGCTCAGGCGTTTGCCATCGCACAATCCAGAACATCAGCATTAAAACCGACAACACCAGTCCCGCCTTTTGTTCCGCGCTATTGGATCGATTTCGCTTGAGACGCAACCATAAAAAATAGCCGAGGTAAAGGAAGATGAGAAATACAAAACTGTGATAAATAAGTCTGACCGTGTTGGGCAGAACTCTTGCAAAACCTAAGAAACCAATAAAGCTTATGAAGCCGGAAAGACCAATGACGGTGAGTATAAAATTTAAACTCCCTTCATCCTCGCTCTTCTGTGCATACACAACCGTGCCGTAGACAAATAGTCCGAGCAAAATAAATCCCGACACCGTGTGGAGCTGATAAAATCCAGGCAGACTAAACACGCTGCGCGCGATGGCAATGCTATAGCCCTGAAGAAAAATTTCCCCCACCACCAACACCCCCAGGCTATAGGCCAACACATCCCAGGTCAACAACCGCCCCGTCTTGAAAGCACGGTAGAGCGTAAACCCATAGAGGCACAGGATAACGGCCGACGCGGCGAGCACAACGATCGCTCCGGTCCCATATCCAACAACAATCGCACAAAGCAATCCGGCTACATAAAGAATGAAAGCCAGGTTCAATAAGACTAAACGTTTCATCTATGTATTCTGGTTTGGAAGAAAATGCCTGTCACATTTCAGTGCACATATTCAAACAAGTAGGAACTGAGGAAGACGATCAGGTAGGCACGCATGGTGTCGTGCTTTTTACAAAGAAAAATAGCAGCCACAAGCAGGATCAACACGGGCAGATTAAAAATAAACCTATCTACACTTTCGGGAATCACGCCGAGTCTCACCATGGCCCAACCCAAAAACAACACCGGAACAAAACATGCGATGAACAACGACACACTCGTGTTGCCTTCTTCCATTTTGAAAGCAAGCCAGGCAGAAACAACACTGTAGGTTGCAATCATCATCATCCGGATGTTCACCGGAATGCCGTTTCCCAGGAAGACCAGCACAAAACACGTAAACGAAACGATCAGGCCCGCAAGAACATAAGGATTTCGATGGACGGCATTTCGCTCAACGGCCCGCCAGAGCAACGCAACGAGTTGAAGACCCGCACCAAAAATAATTACCAACAATACCAGGCCACCGGCAAACCGCGGTTCACCTTGCACAATGCTGATGGTTTTGAATAGCGTGAGCGGGAGGAGCAAGAGCAACAGAAAACGTTCGATGCCGGGTGTGTACTTCTCGTGCAGGTGGGTGAGCAAATTTCCTTCGCCCGTGGCATGTCGGAAAATAAAAAACGTGTTGCTCACCAACGACCCCAGGGTGACAACCACCGCCAGCAACACAACGGTATCGGCGCCGGCCAGGTGCAATAGCCTGAAGCCATAGCCGATCATGAGGAGCACCGTTCCCAACACAACGCCCAGCACATTGAACCGTCCTGTTTTTTTCCGATTCCAGTAGAGGCCCGACACCGAACCGGCCACCAGCGAAACGGCCATCACCACAAACGAAAGCAGCAACAACTGGCCGCCAAACTGCAATTGAAATATTTTGAAAACCACACTCAAAAAAAGCAACCCAAGCGACAGGTAAGACAACCACTGCAACAGCGTAAAGCGCTTGCTCATAGACTCCACAGTGTCGCGCTGTATGATTACAAAATGATCATCCGGAATATCGTGGAGTGTGCTCTTCAGCGCTTCTTCGAACGACATCCCTCCGGCCATTTTCTCTTCTATTTCGCAGCAGGTGTGATCGATCATTTCCGCCAGCAGCGGTTTGAAAGTGAGGCCCTGACGTATCAGCAGTTCCTTCACTATGTCGCGTTGTTTCTCGCTGATCATGCTTACAAAATTTTCAGGCTAACCCTGGGCCCTGCTTCACTCAGTATCGACGATAGTATCCGGTTAAACTCCTGCAACTCCGACACCTTTACCTTGGCCACTTTTTTACCTTCGGGTGTCAGCGCATAATATTTCCGGACGCGGTTGTCTACAACCTCGGTGGTGGTGATGAGCAGCCCTTCCGATTCCAGTTTGTACAACACAGGATACAAAGCACCATAAGAAAGAATGATTTCCTTCTGAGAAAGCTCCGCCACGTGCTGGGTAATTTCATAGCCATACATCTTCTTGTTCTGCGCCAACAGTTTCAGAATAATGGTTTTTATGGTGCCGCGAATAAATTCTTTTGGAAGCATCTATATATATAATTTACTTAAATATATAAAAACAATCATATTCCTCCAACAAACCTGCTGATGAAATCGTGACGGGCTAAGGTTTCTTAGACAAAGGAAGTGTCTAAATCTCGGTTGATTTTTTGAACCACGCTGTCTATATTAATATGTTCTCCAACCCTCCTATGTATAAACTCACAATTACCATTGCCCTCATCGTCGCCCTCACACATGCCATCGCCCAACAGCAACCCGCCGTTCATGTGAAGGTGATGGACGGATTTCCACCCAATCGCGAGAGCCTTGTGACGATGAAAAATTTTCGCGAACATCCGTTCAGCCAGTGGTCTTTCCGAAATGCGGGTGCAGCACTGCACGTGTTGATGATGCCGCGGTCGGGCGCCATTCATGCGTTCCGCGAAAAACCCGACCACACCATTGCCACCACCGTTTCGCCCGACACAGAGGGAACACCAATGTCGTTTGAGGTGATGTTCAGAGAGCACGATGCCGATGGCGTTATCGTGGTGAAAGACAACACGGTTTTATATGAGCAATACTGGAACGGACTCTCCCGCGACTATCAGCACATCTGGTATTCGGTTTCCAAATCGATGGCCAGCACAGCACTGGGCATTCTGGTGGAAAACAAAAAAGTAGACCTTACCGCGTCGCCTGCACACTACATTCCCGAACTGAAAGGAAGCGCCTTCGAGCGCGTGACCATTCAAGACGTGTTGAACATGTCGACGGCCATGGGCTACACGGAGTCTTATACCGACACTGCCAATTTCTATTTTAAATACTACGCTGTTGCCGCAAATGCTCGCGAAGCCAAAGGCGCAGAGGCCGATCCGAAAACGGCAGAGGTGTGGAGCGTGTATGACTTTCTGACCAAGAAGGCGTTCATCAACAAGAACCTGGAACCCGGAGTGAAATTTGAATACTCATCGCCAAACGTCGACGTGATCAGCTGGTTGATTGCCCGCGTGTCGGGCGTGCCCTATCAGGAATTTTTACGCGAAAACATTTGGGCAAAGATCGGTGCGGAACACGACGCCTTCATCACCGTAGACAAGTCGCACACACCCATCGCCACGGGTGGCGTTAACACCACACTGCGCGATGCTGCCCTGTTCGGCCACCTGATTCTGAACCGTGGAAAAATTGACGGCAAACAAATCATTCCCGCCACGTGGGTAGATGAAACCCTCAGGCTCACTGCGGCGGATAAGGAACGCTATTCGAAAAACCATGTTTATGTCAACGCAAAAATGCCCTGGGTGAGCTACAAAAACTTCTGGTGGATACTCGACGAAACAAAAGGCGAATATGCCGGGGTCGGCATTCACGGCCAGGTCATTTACATCAACCGTAGCGCAAACTGCGTGATCGCCTATTTCTCCAGCCAACCCGTTGCGTCTTCGGTGGGCGCCTACAAGGCATTTGTTTCAAAGCTCAACGCATGCCGGGCATTGGCAAAGGGGATGAGCCGGTGAGGCAGATGTCACGCATCCATTTTCCGCCATCATCGTTACGGTAAATTATGCACCTTGCTCCTGCCGACATCTTAAAGCCTTTCATAAAAAGCTACTCCGTTGTCACGCTCGAAAAAGACCTGACCAACGAGGTGTTCTATCCCAGTGGCTACGTCGACCTGGCCATCAACATTTCGAATGGGAAAGCGGCCACCATCATCGACGGGCATCGCCGCGACATGCCCGATGTGGAAGTGCTGGGGCAACTCACGGTGCCTACGCGGCTCACGGTGGCAGAGGGCACTTCTGTTTTACTTGCACGCATTCAGCCTCACGCCAACGCGCTCTTTCTTCCCCCTCCTGCTTCCGACTTCACGAACTATGCTGTCGACATGCAAGGCGTGTTTGCAAACGAGTCGAGAGAATTTTATGAGGGCCTGGTGCATGCCGGTTCACTCGATCTTAAAATCAAAGCGCTCGATGCTTTCCTGATTCAGAAATTGAGGACAAACGAAAAAATGCACCGGAAGGCCAACGTAATTTCGCAGTTGTGCGATGCCATCGTTAAAGCGGGCGAATCGTTCGACCTCCGGACGATCGCCAACACCTATGGCCTTTCGACGCGCTACATCCAGCAACTGTTTCTCGACGTTGTGGGGCTAACACCACGTGCGTTCTTCAGCTTGCAACGTTTCAATAAGAGTGTGAACCTGGTGTTGTCGTCAAACGTGCCCCTCACCACCATTGCTTATGATTGTGGTTATTATGATCAGGCGCATTTCATCCGCGAGTTCAAGAAGTTCACGGGCATCACGCCTTCGGAAGCGCGGCCGTCGCTTTCCGAAGGTGGTGTAAAGTTTCAGCAGGCGGTAAACATCGGGTTGTGAACGTCGCTATTTTGCCGGGTGACTGCTGCTGAACATGTCGCGATACATTTTCCAGCCGTCTTTAGTCTTTTTCCAAAGCACAAGAATTTTTCCGTCGTCAAGTTTATTGCCGTTGAGGTCGGTGATCTCGTAGAGACCTTCTTCGGTCACAAACTCTTTTCCATCGCCATAGACGTGGAGCGTTGTGAATTTGCCATGTACCGGGGGCGCTTCTTTGAAAAACTTGAGGATACCTTCCTTGCCACAAAGCACGGGACCGTTGGGTTGCAATATGCACGCGTCTTCTGCATAGCGCGTCAGAATGGACCCATCGTTTTTCAGGGCCAGGTCAGAATAAATTGCATTGCTTGCCGCGATGGCTTTTTTAGCTTCTTCCAGCAAATCGTTTTGTTTCGATTGGGAAAAGGAGGCTGATGTTACGGCGAGCAGTAGCAGGGAAACGATGATTCTCTTCATGGTTTTGATTATTTTGTTTTTCTCAAAAGAACCATGGACGGAGAGCTGAAAATTGTATGAAAGCGAACAAATGCAGCATCCCTTATTCTAGCCTACTCATCGCCTTTTGTCAGGCCTTCAATATTCCCAAATAAGCCTTCCACGGACCCACCTCCTGCTCATACTGTTTTGCCATCACTCTCGAAATTTGTCCGATGTGATTGAGGTCGTGGGCTACCCATGTGGCCAGAAGCTGCGAGAGGGTTACAGGGCCAAACGCGGGATGCCGGCCCTCTTGCAGCAGGTCGTTTTGTGTTATGTTTTGTGCACGGAGGCGATTTAGGTTTTGCTTGCGCAGTGCCTTGAATTCGTTCAACAATTGTGTCAACGTTTTTGGTGCGCCTTCGTCGAATTGGGCAAAACGATCGAAGGGTTCAAATGATTTGTCGGCTTTCGAGGAGAGGATGATTTCCATTCGGGGAATCCAGTCCGTTTTTTCGCCATGGATCAGGTGGCCGACAACATCATACGGACTCCACGTTTCGGGGCCTTCGTTATTTTCTATCCATTCTTCAGAGAGGCCGCCCAACATGATCTCAAGAAGCTGCGGTGTGCGTTCAAGGATTTCGACAGATTTTTGGATGGTGAATTGCATGATTGCGCTTTAATGTTTCACGTTGCATTACCTCAGGCACGCTCCACGTTTTTATCGGGGCGATTAAAGTATGCTTTGTAAAGCTATTAATAGAGAAGAAATTACCAATGCCATAACCAACGTATAGAGAAAGCCCTTCAGGAAACCAACAAAGTGAAATCGATAATTTTTATAGCCCTTGCTGCCTTCCGTTCCAGGTATAACAACAAACCGCGGTGTGATGGTGCAGAAAAGCAGCCAGTCCAGAATGATGAGATCGTAGACATTAAAGACCAGCAGAAGCCCATACACATAAACAAACAGCGAAACGAAGTTGAGGTTGCTGGCCTGGAGATAGTGCCAACCCAAGAGCGCAGGACCTCCTATGGCGACCATGAGGAATGGAGCTCCGTAAATCCACGTGGCTTTCTTTTCTTCCTTAGACTTTGGCGGAACCATATCCTGAATTTCTTTCGGATAATCCTGCAGCATTATTCGCGGTCCCTTGATAATGATGAACAGCATGGCCACGGTGATGAGTCCGGACAGTATGCCGCCATGAATAAAGATGAGGTGAAGAGGCATTCTTTTATTTGCTGATGTGCTTGTCAACACAATTTACAGAAAATCCCGATAGACGCCGCGAACAATGAGGTGAAGCCATAACCGCTATTGAACCACCTTGAGATCCGTCAAGCTTTCTGTTTAAAATAGTCTACAACAAAAAATGGTGACCTGTTTCAAACACAAGTCACCATCTTCCGCAAAAACAAGCGTACGACTAGAACACGTTATACGCTACCGAAACGTAATACATTCCGCCAATCATCGGGTTTGCAACGCCTGTTGAATAATAGCGGTTTGTCAGGTTGGTGGCGCCCAGTTTCACGGCCGAGTGCGCACTCAGAATTTTATAGCCTACCTGCGCATCAATCACCGTCGACGAAGGCACTGTGCCATTGCCCAGGCCACCGGCCACCTGGTAGAAATATCCTGGCTTGTAGCGCAGCGTGGTGTTGAACGACCATGTTTTTTTCTTCCCGAAACCAGTGTTGCCAAACTCCATGTTGATGTGATAGTTGGGCGTGTTGAAGTTGTTGATCTGGCTATCGTTTTTGTTTTTGAGGTGATCGGAATAGTAGTTCACCTTGGCCATAAAGTTTTTGCTGAGGTCAACACTCACGCTGGCCGCATAGCCATAGGTGTTCACGGTCTGTGCACCGTTGTAGGCAATGTTATATACCGTGTAGGTGTTGCGATCCAGGAACGCCGTGGGATCGGTGCTTCCCGGTGTGTTGGCCACGTTGGTGTAGCCGATAAAATCTTTCCAGGTGGCAAAATATCCCAACACGTCCACGAGCACACGCTTTGCAATAAGGGCTGCATAACCCAGTTCAAACGAATTGGCCGTTTGTGGTTTGATGTCGTTCACGATAAATTTTTCCAGGTCTGCCGGATTGTTGGTCTCCTGATATTTCTCCACGCTCTCCAACGTGTAGGGTGCATAGACGTTGAAGTGATAGGTGTCGTTGAGCAAATAGGACGATCCGCCGGCAGAATACGAACGATAACCGTTCAGCGTATTTTGAAGCGACTGTATGTTGGATGGAAAGCTATAGGCGTTCTGAAAAGAGAATCTCAAATAATGCTGATCCACCAGCTCGAACACGGCCGACAGTCGCGAGGTTGGTTTGGCACTGGCAAACAACGAGTTCTTATCCCATCGAACAGAACCGGTAAGGGCCAGCCGATCGTGAATCAATCGTTTGATGATTTGCGCATAGGCACTGTATTCGTTCACATGGATCGGTCCGTTTTCGTCGGGGAACAACGTGCCTTTCGAGTTCAGATCATAGAGCCGGTAGTTCACGCCGCCAATCATCTCGGCCCACTTCACTACGTCGGAGAAATTATATTGAAAGGCAACGTTGTAGAGTTTGCTGCGGTCGAGAAACAACGTGCCCCCTTCGGTGATGGGCCGTTGCGACACGCTGTCCTTTAAATGGTTGAACTGGGTTGAGCCCAACGCTGGTCGACCGGTATCGGCATAGGCGCGGGCCGCGAGGTGCGCGCTGTTCACATCAGCACCCATGGCAAGCGCCTGGATGAGCGCGCCGGTGTATTGGGGGTACCAGCCATCGCCTGTGTTCGGATCATAGCTGATCTTCCATGCTTCGTTCACATATTGCGCGGTAGGCCCGGCCAACAATGTTTTGCCCGAATTCTCTTGCGTGGTGTAGGCACGGAGGAACCAGTTTTTTGAAAGCAGCTCCGCGCGGTATTGTCCCACTTTGAAATCGCGTATCTGATAGCGCGTGTCGTTGGTATACACCACGCTGCCGGTGCCATACGTGCCCGAGAGAATTGCCTGCACACCGGGCGTGAGCTTATAGCGCAGCTCCACGTTGGATTTCATGAGCTTCACATCGTTGTTCAGATAGCCGTATTCCGGATAGCCTGTGCGGGCAACATAGTTTTGCTGAGACAGAAGCGGATCGATGATGGGCGCCAGCGAAGGATCCTGCGACAGCGCATAATACAGGAACGGGTTGATGTCGGTTGACGTTGCCCCGCCATAGAGGTTCACGCCGTTATAGTTTGGGTCGGTGAATCGCGTGCCGGGTCCGTTCTTGTTTGTGGTGTCGCTGGCCACCCAGTCGTTTGCTTTGGTGTATTGAAAATTTACTTTGAAGGCAAACTTGTCGCCGATCCGCTTCGCATAGCGCAGCGTGATGTCGGTATAGGGCGAAGGGCTCACGGGATCGTTTGCCGTTTTGTTTTTCACGTGGTTCACACCCTGGTTTAACAACACACTCAGTCCCTGGTATTGAAAAGGGTCCTTGCCCGTCATCACCATGGCACCATTCAGACCACGCGAACCATAAAGGGCCGACGATGCACCGGAAAGTATTTCAACGTTGTCCACATCCAGTTGTGTGAGCCCGATCACGTTGCCCAGGGGAAAATTCAACCCCGGTGCCTGGTTGTCCATGCCATCTACCATCTGCAAAAAATTGGTATTGCCGCTGGTGTTGAAGCCGCGCGTGGTCACCGACGTGAACCCGATGCTCGACACGGTCACGTCAACACCTTTGATGCCCTGCACCATATCGTAGTAGTTCACCTGTGGTGAGTTGATGATGTCTTTGGTGCCGATGCGCTCGATGGTGACAGGCGATTCAATCTTGCGTTGCTTTGTGCGGCTGGCGGCCACCACCACTTCGTTCATGAGTGTAGACGCTGGCACCAGTGCCACCATCAGGTCTTGGGCCGACGCGACCTCCACTTCTTGTGTGGCAAAGCCGATGAATGAAAACACGAGTGTGATGGGATACTTGCTCACCTTGAACGAGAACTTTCCATCGGAGGTAGTGAAGTCGCCTTCGGCCTGGCCCTTCACGCCAATGTTCACACCGGGCAGCGGGTCTTTGGTGTCGTTGTCAACGACCGTTCCGGTAACGGCAGTTTGGGCATGCGCTGCGCCGCTCACGAGCAGCAACAGGCAAACGAGAATCAGGTGGTAGAGTTTATGCATAGGTTTAGGTTTTCGGTTGGTTCAGGTTGGTTCGTCCTCTTTTTACATAGGCTTTTGTTATGATTATTATTTTGTGAGCGATAGCATGTATTCCGCCACGGCTTTGCGGGTTTCTTCGGTCAGATAATTTTGAGGCGGCATCTCCGGATAGTCGTCGCGTTTGTGCACCGGGTTGGCAATGAAGTCGACAATGCCTTGTGCGTTGTTTTTATAGAGTGCCTGAATGGTGTTGACCGGAGGTCCCACCAGTCGCGTGCTGTAGGCATGACAACCGGAGCACACGCCATAGTATGTCATCTTGCCTTTCTCGATCGTGGCGGTGACGCGGGGTGCGACGGGCTTATCCAACAAATAGGTTTTCACACTGCGCGTGTCGCGTGCCTGGCAGTTTGCATACGCATCGAGACCAAACGTTCTGTAGCGACCGGGATTAACCACGCAACTGCCCTGGCCGCCCCCCACGGCAATGATGTCGGGCCCGAGTTTCGAAAGCTTGGTCATCATGATGGCCTTCACATCGGCCACGGGATCGGCGCCGTTGTTGCTCATGAAATTGTCGAGCAGCGTGATGCGGTCGGAGTTGGGTTCCGATTCGGGATCGCTCGCATGATCCACACCTGCATAGCCATAGTCGGTAATGGTGATGCCCGCGTTGTCGTTGCCGGTCACAATGTTGTTTTCGATGGTGATGTCGTCGGCGGCCATAATGAGCATGCCGGTGCCTTTGGGAATGTGTGAGACTGTTGAGCCTACAGCGCCAAAGTTTTTCGTATTGTTGTTGTAGACATAGTTGTTTCGGATAATCACATCATAGCATGTCTTTATCGGCAGGCCTGGGGTGAGGAATGCCAGTATGCCACCCGTGTTGTCGTGCGCATAGTTGTATTCTACCAGCGCGTGACGTGAGTTTTCAATTTCAATGCCGGCCACGTTGCCATACACTTCGTTGAAGCGCACATCCACGTTGTCGCACATGCCGATGTAGATGGCCGCGTCTTCGATGCCGCTCAGGATGTTTCGTTCCACCACGCCGTTCTTGCCAAACTGCGGGAAGATTCCATACACGCCGGTGTCTACAATCCAGTTGTTCCGGATCACATAGTTGTTTCCGGCCTGGCCCATGATGCCGTTGCCCTTGTAGTTGGTGATCTTCAGGTTCTCTACCAACACACCGTTGCCGGAATAGAGGATGGCGTCGTTTTGTTTTTTCTCGCCGTCGAGGGTGGGCCATTCGCCATTCACAATCACCCCCTGCAGGGAGATGTTGTCTTTGTCGATGTAGACTGTTTCGTGATAGACTCCCGGATAAATCCGAATGAGGTCGCCGGGACTTGCCTTGCCCACAGCTTCCTGAATGGAGCTTCCGTTTTTCACATCAATAATTTTTCCGGTCACTGTGCCGGCGCCGATGCCGACCGAATCGCCCGGCTGTGCAGACTGGCTGAAGTAGGTTGGCACGGGTGCGGGGATGTCGGAGCCGCGGCCAAAAAACAATTTCCCGCAGTAGATGCCAATCGCGAAGATGGCCACCACAAGAAGAATGCGCTTTGCAATTTTCATTTCAGAATTCAGGGTTAGGTTACGGTGTATTCGGTGAAAGAGATGATAACGTTTTTTGATTTTTGTTTTTATCGATGGCGATGCCCGACGGAAGTGATTCCGGGGCACGGGGCATAAAACTTTCGTCGGTGAGGGTCTTCACAAAATCAACAAGCCGGTCCATCTCATAGTCGGTGAGTTTGGGTTCCCAGATGTGCCAGTGAATGTGGAGCTTTTCTGTTGGGGGCACCTCGTGTCCGCGACCCGCCGAATAGAAAGCGATCATCTCGCGAAGCGAATTGAATCGACCCGCGTGCGTGTAGGGTGCTGTGCGATCGATGTTTCGCAGGCTGGGCACTTTGAATGCACCGCGCAACGACGCATCGTGAAATGTTTCCTGCGCGCCGGCATCGAACGCCGCACCTTCCGGCGAAGCCAGGCCAATCACGGCCACCTGTTGATTGGTGAACAACGGCGGCGTGTGACATTCCGCACACCGCGCCACAAACGACCTGAAAATATTAAGGCCTTCAATTTCTTCTTTCCTCAAGGCTTCATGATAGCCATGTGCATATTGATCGTAGCGACTGTTGAGCGAAATGAGCGACGACTCAAACGCCGTGATGGCCGTATAAATTTCATCCAACGCGATGGCCCCGGACGTGCGCGATGGAAACGCCTGCTGAAACAAATCCCGATAGGACTCGATAGCATTCAGCGTTTTCAACAACTGCTCGCGCGTGGTGCCCATTTCGTCGGGAGAATAGAGCGGGCCGGTCATCTGTTCCTCCAGCGACGTGGCCCGTGCATCCCAAAAGAATTTTTTATAGAAGGCCACATTCCACAAACTCGGTGCAGCGCGTTTGAGCGTTGTGTTGTGAAGACCGACACTGGTTTTCAAACCATCGCTGAATCCCTTGTCGGGTTGATGGCATGTGGCGCACGACACCGTGCCGTCGTTCGACAACACCGGGTCAAAAAAAAGATATCGGCCCAAATCAATTTGCTGTGGGGTGAAGCCGTCGCGCACGTTGGGCAACGCTGTCTTCAATCCGCCAACGCCGGGTTCATTGCCCTGTCCCGATTCGTATAGTTGATAGAGGCTTCTGAGTTTGCAAAGGTTGTTGTCTGTCAACTCAAAACCTGGCGGGCATGTGTTGCACAAGGTGATGCTGTTCGCTGCCGGCGTCGACCTTAGCGCTACGGCCACCGCCGCTGCTGCGCCAATCACGGCCAAAAAAAACAGTGCGCGCATCATTCCTTTGCCGGTTGTGTGGTTGAGCGGATGTAGGCAATCACATCGTTCACGGCTTGCTCGTCGGCAAGCAACGTCACCATGGGCACCATTTGCGCGCCGAATTTGTCGGCGGGGTGCGCACCACGCAGCGCGTTCCTGAATTTTGCGATCTGGCTTTTGAGATACCAATCCTCAAGACCATTGAGGCGTGGTGCATTCATTTTTTCGTTGCCCCGCGCACCTGGTCCATGACATGAACCACAAATGCTTTGATAGGTGCGCTCGCCTTTTTTCAAATCACCTTTCACGATGGAGGGCAATTCTACTTGTGGCAAGGTTTTGATGTAGGCCACCACGTGGCTTACGGCCAGCGAATCTTTCAACGTCTTTGCCATCGCCGCCATCTGATAGCCCGATGTATCGGCGGGCTGATAGCCACGGATGCCGTTGCGAAAATTCATCAGCTGGCGATAGAGATACCAATTGTCGGTGTTGGCCAGGGCGGGGGCTTTCAGTTTTTCGTTGCCCTGTGCGGCGTCACCATGACAGGTGATGCACGTTGCATAAAGTGTTTTTCCGACTTGCGGATCTCCCACCGGGAGTTGTGCAACATCCTGCTGTGGATTGTCTTTCTTACTTTCCTTTGAAGAACAACCCCAAAACACCAACGCCAAAACGAAATGCGAAAACCAAAATCTTCCTGCCATAGCTATCCGGACACGCGATTAAAAATGAATCGCTAAATCTCGGCCGCTCCGGCGGTTTGTAGCGTATGAAAAAAGGTTTTTGGGGTGAAATTGACTTCTGTGGGGTGAACCCGGGCCAACCGTCAGGCGCCCTGCTGAACCACGCGATCTTCAAATGCCTGCTGATAGGTGGCCGACACCATAAGCATCTGGCCGGGCGATGCGTCCATCCTAACCCGGTAGCCTTGCGACGTTCTCAGGATCGAAACAAGATTCTGTGTGTTGATCATATAGGACCGGTGAATCCGAATAAAATTGGGGAGGTTCAGCTCCTGCTCCAGCTTTTTGAGCGTGTTGCGAATCAGTTCCTTTTTCACCTCGGTGTCGCTCTTGTAATACAAAAAAATATAGTTGTCTTCCGATTTAAAGTAGAGGATGTTGCCCGCTGGCATGCGCACCACAATTTTTCCATTTTCATCGTTGATGGTGACGCTTTCGGGTGCCTGTGATTTATTTATTTTGATGGTGAGCTCCTCCACCGTGATCAGTTGTTCCTGCACGAACAACAGCAGGATGGCCAGAAAATAGGGCAACACCAGTACCATCAGCGTATACTTGAGGGTGACCAGATATTCGGGAAGGTTAATGAAAGGCAGTTGAAGGAGGATGATGTTGACGGTGTGAACGGCCACGGAAATGAAAAAGAATTCCAACAGCAGCCATGCAAAAAAACCGATACGGGTTGTCAGCTCCACCCGAAACAGCGCCCTGAACACAAACTGCGTCAGCGCCAACGCGGCCATGCCGGCGGCCGAGAAAAATGTGAGAATGGCAAACATCGGAGCCTTCACGTGGCTGAACCACTCGTTCATGTTGAAGGGGTGAAACACATTGAGAAACACACACCCAAACACGCCGCAAAAAATCACCAGCTGCCAACGCGCGCGATGCGAATCCAGCAACTTGAAAGGCTGACGAAACCAGGATATAATACCGGCCATTCCCATTGGTTAAAATGTTTCTGCGAAGGATACCGCCCTGCGCTAAACCTAAAAAGAAACAAGATACACATTGTATAAAAAATTTGCACCTCCCCGTTTTCGCCACCAGGACAGGACAAAATTGCTAAGCTATCTGGTATCGGATTTATTTTTCGCATCCTTTCCGGAGTCATGCAAAATGTGCATCTTCGGAATCCATCCATTGAAAAAAATAGCATCACCTTTGAGACGCATACTGGAACCTGTTCTTTTAGGATCGGTGGCCAATGTCATCGTCAACTACTTGTTCAATCCTCATGCCTATGCGTTTGTTGCCGGTGAATTTGTGGTGGCCTGCCTGTTGTCGGTTCCCATCACCGAACTGAATCGCTACATCAACGGCCGGCTGGACGAAAAAATGGGTTGGCTCGAAAATCCGCGAAAGCGGTTGCTCACACATTTTGCCTTGCTCGCGCTCGGTCTCTTGCTTGTGCTCAATGTTTTTGGGAATGGTTATATGTGGATTATGCATCACGGATTTTTTTCGTGGATGCAGCTTCTTATAATCAATATTGTCACGTTGGCGGTGGCCTTGTTTCTCACCTTGCTTAAATGGAGTGTTCATTTTTATGCTCACTGGGTTCGCGCCGAACGGAACATACAGGTGCTTTCAAAAACTGCTGACGAACTAAGGCAGAAGGTCGAGCAACCCCTGCAACACATCGAAGTGCAAAAAGGAACGGCCAGGATCAGGATGGAGATTCAGGAAATTCTGATGGCGAAAATAGAATCGGGCACCGTGCGGCTATACTCCACAAGCGGCGACCGGAGTGTCTACGCCGGAACCCTGAGCCAACTGGCGTCGCGACTGCCCGACTTTCTTTTCTTCCAGGTGTCGCGCGATGCCATCGTGCGCCGTGAAGCGATTCGAAGCGTGGCCGTGTCTTCGTTCGGCAAGATCCTGCTCACCACGAAAGAACCCAACGGCCAGGCCGCCACCCTCACCGTGAGCCGACCTAAAGCAGCGGCCTTCCGCAAATGGTTCAATAGCAATTCAGCCTAAAAAGAATAGCACTTCGTGTGTTTGCCCGGTTTTGTTCCGGCACCAGCGCGCGGGAAACCGTTTTTTTGTGAAATCGAAAAACGGTATGAAGAGCACACACATTTTTTTCACATTCACAGCCCTGCTATTGTTTTGCCTGATCGGGCAAGGATTTTCTCAACAGCGGCTCCCCCGAAAATATAAAAAGATCCAGACATATCTCGACCGCGCCACACACACCAAACTGGCGGGCGTGGTGGTCTACATACAAAGTCCAAAGCACGGCGAATGGACGGCCGCTTCGGGCTATGCGAATGTGGAACACAAACAACCTATCCGTCCCGACGTCATCTTTTCTCTAGCCAGCATTGGCAAACTATACAACGCCGTGGCCGTACTGAAACTGGCCGAAGAGGGCAGGCTTGGGTTGGACACCACCATCGCGCGCTACCTGCCCGCCACCATCATCGACAATCTCCCCAACGCAAAAGCGGTAACACTCCGCCACTTGCTGGGACACACGTCCGGTTTTGTAAACTATGAACAAGACCCTGAGTTGGTGAAACTCTACACCTCCGGACTATTAAGGCTCGACACCCTGAGTCACCTCAAAGCCCTGCGGCGGTATGTGTTTGGCAGGCCCGCGAATTTTGCACCGGGCACACGGTTTGACTATAGCAGCACCAACTACATGTTGCTCGCCATGATTGTTGATGCCGTGGCACCCGAAGGCCACACCGAATATCTGCGCAAGCTGATCCGTGCGCAAGGGTTCACGAACACTTACTATCGGACGACACCTCCAGAAAAAAATGTGAACTACTACGGCGACCTCCATCAGGACGGCATCGCCGACAATCTGACTGCACAGACATTCGAAACCACCAACTGGTTCATGGGCGACGACGGCGTGTATGCCCCCATCGACGAGGCCGCCCATTTTCTGCAACACCTGATGAAGGGCAAGATTCTAAACGACCAATCGCTCACGGCCATGAAAACCTGGAACGATGCCAGGAAACCCGACTATGGACTGGGCTTGATGGCCGACAAATCTTTTCCCTATAAATTTCTATTGGGCCACTCCGGCCGCGGCATCGGCGTAACAACGGATTTGTATTATTTTCCTAAGCAAGACATGACCGTAGCCATTTTTTGTAACACCGGCTTGCGCGGTGCGACCCCGGAGGTTAAAAAAACCTACGTTAAGATGAGGAGCCGGATCGTGAAGAAGTTGTTTCTGTTTTAGGATTTCGCATTTCGCGAAATGCGAAAAACTCACCACAAACTGGGTCATTGTTACAAACAGCAAGTTGCCTCCGCGCATTGTAACCTTTCCCCACCTTTCAAACGCTTCACGCGGCGCGTGCAAATCCAACTGAAAGTTTGAGAAGTGAATGATTTTGGAGAACGATCTATTCTTTTTCTAACTGAATGGTGAACGTGGTGCCGGTGCCAAACACCGACTGCACCGTGATGGTGCCGCCCAGCGTGGTCACGATTTCTTTCACGATAAATAAACCCAGGCCGGAGCCGATCGATCGTTCTGTGGCGCGAAAGTACATGTCGAAGACGCGCGATTGACTTTCCTTCTTTATGCCGATGCCGTTGTCGGCAATCACGATCCAGCAATGTTTGTGATCGTGCAGGGCAGAGATGTCGACGGAGGGATCGGGCTTGGTGGCGTCGCGGTATTTGATGCTGTTGCCGATCAGGTTGTGCAAGATAATTTTCATCCGGCTCCGGTCGGTTTTGACGCTGAAGCCTTCGGGCACGTGGTTGCGTATTGTTATTGCCCCAGCATCGGGGCCGCCCTTGAATTCGGATACGGTTTCCACCACGAGCGCGCTGAGGTCGAAAGTCTCCTGTGTGATTTTCACATGCGAGTTTCTGGAAAAATCGGCGAGGCTCTTGATCACGCGCTCCAGTTTCAAAATGCTGTCTTCAATGTAGCGGTGATATTTTTTAATGGCCTCAGGGTCGTCTTCAAGATCGGCCACGTTTATCAAACCCAGAATAGATTTCAGCGGCGAGCTAAGCTCATGCGAAGCACTGTAGACAAAGCGGTCCAGCTCCCGCAAGGTTTTGTCAAGTTTGAGTGTGCGCTTCTCTACCAGGTCTTCGAGGTGATCGTTGATTTGCTCCAGTTTTTTTTGCGTCTCTTCCAACTGCGACCGCTGTTCGCTGATGTATTCGTTCTGTGCCACCAGCTCTTCGTTCTGGGCGAGCACCTCGTTTGTGCTTTCCGCCAGTTCGTTTGTGCGGACAGCAACGAGCTGCGACAAATTTTTCTTTTGCTGTAGCAGATACCGCAGGCGAATTCTTTGCACGGCAAACAAGGCGCTGAGCAACACCGCGAACACACCAATCTTGAACCAGATGGTTTGCCACCACGCCGGGTGAATCACGATGGTGAGCATCTTCGATTCTTGCGGCCAATCCTTTTCGCGGTTCGATGCTTTCACCTTCAGCACATACGTGCGAGGCTCCAGGTCGGTGAAGGTGACCTTGCGACCATATCCCAACTGCTGCCAGCGATCGTTCAGTCCCTCCAGTATATATTGGTAGTGAATAAATTTTGATTGTGTAAAGTCAAGCGCCGAAAAGCCTACACTGAAAGAATTCTGAAAATGTTGCAGGTCTATGACCGACGTTGTTTGTATGCTCTCCTTCAATGGACCGGCAGAATCGACAGTGGTCACCTCTTCGTCGTTCAGCCAAAAGGTAGTCAACACCACAGGCGAAAAACTATCGTTGCCCTGTATGCTATCGGGATAAAAATAGTTCAGACCGTTGGTGCCTCCAAAGATCATCATGCCGTCGGCCAGTTTCAGCGCGCTGTTTTGGTTGTATTGATTTCCCTGAAGGCCATCACCCTTTGTGTAGTGGATGAATTGTTTCCGGGTGATATCAAATTTGAAAATTCCCTGGTTGGTGCCGAGCCATAAATTTTTCCGCTCATCTTCCAGAATCGATTGAATGCGATAGTTTGTCAGCCCGTTTTTGGCATCATAGATTGTTGCTTGCTTCGAATGATAGTTGTATGCGATCAAACCATATGTAATGGATCCTATCCAGAGATTTTCATCTGCACCCTTGTGGATGGAATAGACCATAAGGCCTTTGAAGATCGACTCGTTGCCAATAGGCGACACGTAGCCGCGATCGCCCGTGTAAATGTTCACGCCACCGACTTCCTGACCTGCCCATATTTTTTTGGGTTGATCCGAAGGGATCATCGAATTGATTCGCTCCACGCCGCTGTTTCGTCCAATCGTGAATGCTTTGAACGTTCCGGTTTCGTGATTGTAGTAGTTGAGCCCCCCTTTGAAGTGGCCGACCCATATATTGTTTCCTTCTGCCAGCAAGCTGATGACTTCGTTGCTGATGAGTTTGTTTCCATCCTGCCCGGACGCGCCGAAGTGTGTATACTTGCCGGTCTCTGTGTCAAGCCTGAACAATCCTCCACCCCAGGTTCCGATCCACAGGTTGTTGTCGTCATCCAGCGCCAGGCATTTTATTTTGTCTTCGCTCCGGGTGTCCACCTCTCGCATCAGCGGAACTTTCACGGCCGCGTCAAAGATGAACTTCTTGTCCTTCATGGGCACCCTGTTCAGTCCACCACCATCGGTGCCAACCCACAGGCGCCCTTTATGATCGACCACCATGGCGGTGACATTGTTGTGACTTAGCCCTCCCTTATCAAAAATGCTTGCATGATAATAGCCAAACGGCGGAATGTGGGGATCATAGATGCTGATGCCTCCCAGATACGACCCAACCCACAACCGGTTCACGCGATCGAAATACAATACCTTAATGGAATTGCTCAGCACACTGCTTTCATCTCCCGGCCGGTTCACGTGGGTGGTCAACGTCTGCGTTACAAACGGATCGTTGTTTCCATCCATCACAGCAATGCCGTTGTCGGTGGCCAGCCACACGTTAGATGCGCTGTCTTGCTGGATGGAACTCACCAGGTTGTTTCGCAGCACCTGCGGCGCAAAGTCTATGCGGCGCTGATCCTTGTCATACACCGCCACGCCGTCGTTCCACGTGCCGATCCATACGCGGTGTTGTGCATCGAGCAAAACACTTTGAACATTCTTCTCGAGGAACGGAGATTTTTTCAGCCCTTCGCTGCCATGCTCCGGATCAAAAACCAGCAATCCCGAAATTGCCGTCGCGACCCACACCGTGCCATCGGCCGACTTGCCCAGCCAGTTGATCCAGTTGTCGCGTCCTGGTGTTGCTTCCTCGTCCAGCTCCACATTGGTGAACGCAATGCTGCCACCCGAATTCAAATCTTTCAGATTGAAAAAACTCAGGGTGCTGGTGCCTATGAACATGTTCTTGTTCTCATCTTCATAGATAGCCCTCACAGAGTTGCCGCCCAGCGACTGATGATTGTTGAGGTCGTGTTTGAAATTTGTGAACTGGTTTTTCCGGCGGTCATACAGACTCAGGCCTCCGTTGCGCGTGCCCACCCACAGGTTGTGCTCTGAATCTTCGAATAGTGCCAGCACAAAATTGTCGCTTAGCGAATGCGGGTTGTCTTTCTCCGTGCGAAAGGGAACCATGTCGTAGCCATCGTAGCGATAGAGGCCATCGTCGGTGCCCACCCACATAAATCCCTGATAGTCCTGAACAAAGGTTCTGACGTTGCCGCTAAACAAACCATCGTCGGGAGAGAGGTGTCTGAATCTTATGTCCTGGGCCAGACCACAAACCGAGAAGAGCATCAACAAACCCACAACGCCAGCACGATTCACTTTTCTGTAGAGAAGGGTCATAGGCCAAATTGACGTTGTTTACCAATTCAATTTACTATTTATCCCGTTTAAAAAAAGAAAGACTCCGGCAAGGGCTCGGCCCATTAAGCGCTGAAACAGTTGCCGCACAACCTAACCTTACTAACCATCCTGCACCAACTTTGTTTACGGAACGAAATGGTGCGGGTGTTCCGGGCATTTCTGTAGCTGAAGAGCACAGCCTCCTATTTTTTAACAATAGTGCTATCGTTATGGCTTGTGCTGCCATTTGTTTCTTGCCGGAATGTGTTAATTATTTTTAGAGGTAGCCTACTCTGCCGGGTGACTAACGGGAACCTGCGCCGGGCCGGCACTTACTTTTTTGGTGACGGTGGGTTCTTTCACCACCGTTTTGTCTTCAACTTTTTCCTCTGCCTTGTTTTCTACGGGAGGTTTCTCCAGGCGACCCCATTTGATGCCGCTCCAGATGCGTTCGTGAATGTAGAAGAAGCCAATCTTGGTGAACACTTCAAAGCCACCGATCGTCAGCGCACTGATGGGCACACCGGTGATGAAGTAGGCAATGAACATGGTGTCGATAGTACCCACCGCGCGCCACGACACACCTTTGAGCAAGCTGCGCACGTGCGACGGTTTCTTTTTGTTGGTTCTTAAGAATGATGTGGTGTTCCAGATGCGTTCGTGCAAATAGTAGAGAAACACTTTGGTGAGCACTTCGGTGAAACCGATCTTCACGGCGTGCGTGATGTTGCCCGTTACCAGAAAAGAAAGTACAATCGTATCGATCGTGCCCACCACACGCCAGCTCACGCCCTTCACCAGACTCCTGGCGTGACTATCCATTGTATTGCTGTTGGTCAAGAACATGGTGGCTTTCTTTAGATGCTTTGTTGAAATTTTCCTGAAGTTACCCAGAAATGGCCTAGCCGTGCTGGCTATTTGTCTACCATTTCTATGGATTAACCAAAAGGTCACAAAGTTAACGCTGCATCACTTAGAACCTACGGTTTGCACGGTAATTCTGTGCAGGAATGCCTCTCAAAATTCGGAGACAACTACTTGAAATGCCATCACGGCAGAAAAAACCCGGCTAACGGCCGTTAAGGAGCGAACACCTGGAGAAAAGGAATTTTCGAAAGATGATTATGGAACAAAAATCACAATGCCGTATGGCCCTTGCGTGAACACGTTAGGCAAGGGTGGCCGGATCGAAGAGCAGTGGAAAAAACTGTCCTTCCATTTTTTTTCCCTGTGCAATGGGGGGAACACCACTCAACACCGGATCGTCTGTGTTTGATGTTGTGCCGTCGGCAAACACGTTCAGCACAAACGCGCGTCGCGAACGCGGCGAATGGTTGGCATACGACCCGTGCACCATGAGCGGATGATGAAACGTGGCATAACCCCGGGGCATTTCAATGGCCACCTTGTTCCCGAATTGTTCCTTCTGCGTGTCTGTTAAAAATTTGTCGAGCCCATCCATAGTGCCTGCCAGGCTTGTGCGATCGAGCAGGTTCCACCGGTGACTCTTCGGAATATAATGAAGACATCCATTCTCTTTCGATGCATCGTCGAGGGCTACCCAACACGTGAGGTGTTGCATGGGCGTGGTGCGTGTCCAATAGCTATAGTCCTGATGCCAGGCCACCACGCCGCCGTGATGCGCCGGTTTGCAAAACAACTGATCGTGCCAGAAGCGCACCGCGCGATTGCCGAAGAGCTGTGATGCCGGAATGACAAACCGCGGATTCCACAACACATCGTGAAACCCTTCGGTGAGGCGCCAGTGCCCCAGTGAATGAAACAACACGGCGTTGGCATCTTCCGATTCGTTGGAGTGAAACTCGTAAAACAAATGATGCAGGGGATGCGCCGGGTCCATGATCTCGGCCAGCTCACGGTTGAGCTGATCGACCTGCCCGCCTTCCAGCAGTTTGATGTTTGCGAGATAGCCGTTCTCTTCAAAAAAAGCGAGCTGCTCGTCCGACAGTTTACATTCCTCCCACAGCGCGCGCGTGTTTGCTTTGGGAAACATGGCGCTCAATTGACGGTGGTGTTGCGAAAGATCTCCGTGAGTCATCAGCCTGAAGTTTTAATACAAGACAAAGTAGCAAACATTTTGACCGTTTGATCTTCCGGGATTTTAACAAAAAAATACACTATCTTGATAATGAAGTATACCGCAGCATACATATTCACGACAAGATCCAGCAATGAAGGCTATATTCGAGAAAGTAAGGGCAAATGAAGAAAACAGCATCACCGCCTTTTGTTATCAGGGGCCGGCGTTTGATGCGCCCTTCCATTTCCATCCGGAATATGAACTGACCTACATTGTGGCGAGCAAAGGCATACGGTATGTAGGCAACCACATTTCTCCTTTTGCCGAAGACGACCTGGTGTTGATTGGCAGCAACGTGCCGCACTTCTGGAAGAATGAAAAAGCACGCGGACGCCATGCACAGTCGCTGGTGGTTCAATGGAAGGAAGATGTGATTCACCCGCTGCGGGAGTTCGCCGGCATACTGGCCTTGCTGAAACGCGCCGGGCGGGGAATCAAATTCAACGCACCGTTTGCCCTCACGGTGAAATCAAAAATGGAAGACCTTGTGAATGAGAAAGGCTTGAAGCGCTACCTCCTGCTGCTGGATTTGCTGGAGACCCTGGCGCGTCAGAAAAAAGTGACCTACCTCTCCACACCCGACCACACCTTCACCCTCTCGAACGACGTGCACCACCGGCTGAAACGTGTTCAGGAATTTGTTCACGACCACTACACCCGCCGCATCACCCTGGCCGAGCTGGCCGCGCAGGTGCACATGACGGAGCAGTCGTTTTCGCGCTTCTTCAGCAAGGCCATGCAAAAACCATTTTTCAGCTACCTCAACGAATACCGTGTGCAGGTGGCCGCCCGCATCCTGCTCGAAAGCACAACACCCGTGGCACAGGTGGGCTACGAAACCGGATTCGAAAGTCTCACGTTCTTCTATCAACAGTTCAAGAAATACAAACACGCGTCGCCGCTTCAGTTCCGAAAAATGCATAACGCATAGTGGGTGAAGGGCATCCGCCACCAACACAAACATCTTGAACAGAAAATCTTATCCCTTAACTTCCCCCATGATCTATTTCACACAACTCATTTACATCGTCAACGGCCAGGAAGAAACGTTCCACGAATTTGAACGCATGGCCATTCCCATCATCGGCAAATACAACGGACAACTTCTCCTTCGCGTGCGACCGGATGCCAACGCTTTCATTGAAGGAACGATGGAAAATCCATACGAAATTCACCTCGCTTCATTTCCAAGCGAAGCGGATTGGGAAGGCTTTAAGAATGATGGTGAACGAAAGAGTTTCCTTCACCTGAAGGAGAAATCGGTGAAGGCTATTTTGTTGGTGAAGGGGGCGTAGCATGCTGACCTTAACTCAGTACAAAATCGTGTGACACTTTATTTACATTCACCCTCCGCCCACCTCAACACGCCTGCATTTCTTGCACCACACTCATTGCTATAGGTTTTGTTGTCGCACCCGCAAACCGGCGCATACATCGATTCCTCTGGCTACCCGAATCAAAATGCACAATGACACCCTACCAGAACTCTGTCCATAAAAAAAGGCCACATGAATTCATGCGACCTTTCCTACTCTAAAAAAACACGCCCTACTGTGGCGCTACTCCCCTTATGAAAATATCAGTTTATTGGCCAGGGCGATTTCATCGGTTGCAATGGTGTGTCCCAGGCCTGGATAAATTTTTTCGGTGACCGATGCGTGCATGCTCTTCAGCAACGCCGTGGATGCTTGCACACGCTCTACCGGAACGTGTGGATCGGGATTGCTGCTGCCGATGAACACGGGTGTGTTCTTGAAATCGCCCGCATAGTTTTCGGTGTACAGCTTGTCGCCAATCAAACCGCCTGTGAAGGCCGCCACACCTCCCCAACGTTGTGCGTTGCGCGTCACAAACTCCAGCGTGAGACACGCCCCTTGCGAAAAGCCCGCCACATAAATGTTCTCATTCGAAATGCCCGCGGCATTGATATCCGACACAATGTCTTTTATCAACGCGAGCGCCGACGAAAGCCAGGGTTCGTTTTGATTGGGTGGTGCCAGGAAGGAATAGGGATACCAGGTGTAGTTGGTGGCCTGTGGTGCAAGCCATGCAAAGTCGGCCACGTTCAGGTGGCTGGCCAATCCTAAAATGTCTTCAGCAGTGGCACCTCTGCCGTGCAGCATAATCAGCGCCTTCTTGGCTTCTGTCAGTTTTTTGCCGCCGGTTACTATATTTTTTGTGTGCATAAATTTCTCGTTTCAAAAGTTGATGGGTTGAAAACATGGCCGTCGTCCGAAGCGGGTGTGCGCAGACGGCGGCCGTTCTTTTTTTTAGTTTATCACCGGCAGATGCTCTTCAATCTGTTTCCGGTGGCTTTCGTATTGTGAAGGCAACTTCAGGTTTTTACCCAACTCCGACACGGGTTCGTCCACAGAGAAACCGGGGTTGTCGGTTGCGATTTCGAAGAGCACGCCTCCCGGTTCACGGAAGTAGAGCGAGAAGAAATAGTTGCGATCAATTTTTTCGGTGATGCGCAAACCTTTTTCCACCACTTTCTCGCGGTAGGCCATCAGCGTTTCTTCATCCTTCACGCGGAAGGCGATGTGGTGGATGGTGCCACCTGCGTTCACCGATGCAGGGCCGTTTGGTGTTTCCACGATGTCGATGATGGCCGCTGCGGGCACAGCATCCGTCACATAGCGATAGCGATTTTCTTCTTTGCCTTCGAGGCGATAGCCGAAAATATCGGTCAGTATTTTGGCGGTCTCTTTTGCATCGCGCAACGTGAGGGTGATGCTGTGAAATCCTTTGGTTGCAACAGCCGCTTTCACGTCGTCGGTTTCCCAGGGCTTGCGGGCGTCGGCGTTTTTGGGAACCACCAGCGTGAGGGCAAGGCCGTCGGGATCTTCGAACGAAATGAATTGTTCGCCGAAGCGGGTGCCCGTGGCAGTCACCTTCACGTTGTTGTCTTTGAAACGTTTGGCCCAAAAGTCAAAACTTTTGTCGGGCACAGAATAGCCGATGTCGGTAGCCATGCCGTTGCCATTGCGACCTTTTTGTATGCCTTCCCAGGGAAAGAACGTCAATATGGTTCCGGGGGTACCCACTTCATCGCCAAAATAGAAGTGGTAGGTGCCGGGATCGTCGAAGTTCACGGTCTTTTTCACCATGCGTAGTCCCAACACATTAGTGTAAAAATCATAGTTGCGTTTTGCGTTTCCGGCGATGGCGGTGATGTGGTGTATGCCTAAGATCTTGTTTTCCATAAAGAAATGTTTTTTTGTTTGGTTCAGGATTATAAACGTAAAGCTAGGAGGCCCCGACGCCCCGAATCCTTGAACTAGGTTAAGAAAGAAATTTGGCTGCGCTACGGTAGCCTTCCGGCCATTCGGCGGCGAATCTTGCTGAGAAATTCCGGCGTCATGCCCAGGTAAGAAGCAATGCTGTGTAAAGGAGCGCACTCCATGATGAACGGATACTTCGTCATGAAATGCTGATAACGTTCTTCGGCCGACAGCGTGAGGTTGTTGATGAGGCGCTGCTGGTTGGCCACCAGCGAATTCTCTATAAGTATCCTGAAAAACCGTTCGAACTTCGGCACCTTTTCAAAGAGCAGCTGCTGATCGTCTTTCGCCAGCAACAACACTTCCGAATCGGCCAGGGCTTCGATGGTGAGGATGCCCGGCTTTTGAGAGATGAGGCTATACATGTCGGCAATCCACCAATCGCTCACGGCAAAGTTGATGACGTGCTCGCCGCCTTCCTTGTCTACTGTGTAGCCTTTCAGGGCGCCGTCAATAATAAAGGCCGAGTGTGTGCACACGTCGCCCTGCTTGAGCTGCACTTCCTTTCGCTTCAGGGTTTTGGGATGAAGAAACGAAATGAATATACGTTCCTCTTCGTCGTCGAGACGGATGTGACGTGCAACGTTGCTTAAAATGAGATCGGTGTTTTTCGGCTGACGCATCCCGGTAAAGTTACTAACAATTCAATTTTTCCGGCTATGTGCCGGCGTTCGGATAACGACGTTTGTTGTCCCGATTCTGCCCGGCACAACCGTGTGCGCTGCCCTTCACAGCGTCCATCCCAACTCTGCAAGGAAGACCTCAGACGAAGGTTGGTCGATCTCCGGGCTTTTCATGCACAGATCATCGATCTTAACCTGGTTCAAGGAGAAATGGGTTGAGGGCGCCCTACCTTTGTTTCATCAAAACAAAAACAGAATCAATTTTTATGGAAACAGCTACCGCAACAAAAACCAAATGGAACCTCGATGCCGCCCATAGCGAAATCACGTTCAAAGTAAAACACATGATGATTGCCAACGTGACGGGAACCTTCGGTTCATTTGCCGTCGACACCCAAACCGAAGGTGACGATTTCACCACCGCTGGCATCACGTTCTCTACCGCCGTGAGCTCCATCTCCACCGGCAGTGCCGATCGCGACAACCACCTGAAGTCGGGCGACTTCTTCAATGCCGAAGCCTTCCCCGAAATTAAATTTGTATCAACGAAAGTTGAAAAGAAGAGCAGCGATGAGTATGTGCTCCAAGGCAACCTCACCATCAAAGATGTGACGAAGCCCGTGAAACTCGACGTTGAGTTTGGTGGCATCGGCAAAGATCCGTGGGGCAACCAAAAGGCCGGCTTCACACTGACCGGAAAAATAAACCGCACAGACTTTGGCCTGACCTGGAACGCAGCCCTCGAAACAGGCGGTGTGCTGGTAGGTGAAGACGTGAAAATCCATGCCGAAATACAGCTCATAAAAGCGTAAGCATTTTGCCCGTGGCCCTCTTGGGTCACGGGAAGCTTTTTGCCCCGCACACAGCGTGCATCCCAGCACATCCCCACGTCATTTGCATTTCATTCTAAAAGGCCGCTAAGGCATCCAAAGTTTTTCATTGGCGATGAAAGAACTGTGATACCTTTGTGCCACCCCTCATCACATCTCTATATAAAAAACCATGAAGCATCAACTCTATACGCCCGGTGACCGGGGTCTCAAGGATTTAGGTTGGCTGAAAAGCAATTTCACCTTCAGCTTTTCGAGCTATGCCAATCCCACGCGCATGGGTTTTGGCCTGCTCAAAGTTTTTAACGACGACTTTGTGCAACCCAAGAATGGTTTTGGTCTCCATGCACACACCAATATGGAAATCATTTCGGTGATGCTCGACGGGTCCATGAATCACATCGACTCCATGGGCTACAAGGAAGTGGTCACGAAAGACTGGGTGCAGATCATGAGTGCCGGCAGCGGTGTGCGTCACGAAGAACATAACGTGGGCGACAACGATGTGAATTTTCTTCAGATCTGGATCGAACCCAAGTTGCAGAACATTGCACCGCGCTATCAGAAACGTTTCTTCCCCGAAGCCAAGCGCAAAAACAAACTTACTACGGTAGTGAGCAATGAAGAGGGTCAAGCTCATTGCTGGATCAATCAGAACGCGAAACTTTCGCTGGGCTTTTTCGACGCTGGTCAAACCCTTGACTACAGCCTCAACCCTGTGAACAAAGGTGTCTACATTTTTGTGATGTCGGGTGCGCTGACTGTGGGGGGCATTTCGTTGCCCGAGCGGCATGCTGTGGGTGTGTGGGATGCAAGTTCAATAACCCTCAACGTGGAGCGTGAATCGCGCTTCATCATCATCGAAGCGCCAATCAATCACTGACCATTTCCTGCTTTTATTTCGGGATGCACAACCTGCGAAAATGCGTAGGCCAGTTCGCGCCCAATCTCCAATGCCTTCTCGCTATACTTCTCCAAGGCATCGGGCGTGCCGTCAAATGCTTTGGGATCGGTGTAGGGAACGGCGATGCGGACGGAAGCGCCTGAGATGAACGGGCAATCGTCGTCGGCATTCGAGCAGGTCATCACAGCAGCAAAATCGTGTGATGGGTTGAAGGGATCGTAGTAAGTCTTGGAGAATGCCGGTTGGGCAGTGGTGTTTTCTGAAATTCTCACCTCATAGACCGGGTTGATGTCTTCGTTGATTTTCTGAATATCAAATCCAATTTTCTGAAGGGCATGTACTGCATTGGGGTGAAACGCCGTGGCTTCTGTTCCTCCCGAAAAACAATCCACGCGGGGCACATTGTAATAATAGGCCAGGGCTTGCGCCCACAACTGCGCCATGTGACTTCTTCTTGAATTGTGAGTGCAGATAAAATTGAGCGACACCGTCTCCTTGCGGTCGACTTTCGTCTGAATGAACCGTGTCAGCGGAGCCAGCACGGCCCGACGCGCTTCGGGAATGCGGTCAAATTCCGTAACGAGTCTCTCAATGGTGATCTGCAAGTCCAGTCGCAAGGTAGGGCCAGGTGCCATAGAGTGTGTTGGTGTACTGCAATATAGGTCATCAAACCGGAATTTGAGGCAATTGCTTGCCCCGCTTGTAACAAAAACCAAAATTCTGCTTCCGCCTCGACATAGGTGCATGCACCCAAACGCGAGGTTTCCTAAATCTGCTTTCCAAAACAATTCACCTTCTGGTTTCGATTGCAAACCACCCATTCTGGGGACATCTTTTTGGTTTGGTGTTCTGCGGCATGTCGTCGGTCTTTTTTACCTTAGTCTTCAATTCGGGTCACGATGAAAATGCAATCCTTCCGGCCTCATCCTTCTGTCGCCGCTTTCATAAGCGACATCGTAGTGCTTCACGACGGGCAACTCGCGAACGACATGGTGTTGCCCCTCATTGCAAAAGGTTTGCCGAGCATCGTTTTTCAAACCACAGACCATCACACCGCTGGCGGCATCCCAAACCGCATCAACAACCTGGTGTTGTATGGTCAGAACATCAGGCCCTTCAATTTGCTCATCTCCGGGCATCTCACCGTGATTGCCTATTTTCTGCATCCCCATCTGCTTCACACCTTTTTTGGATTTCATGCTGCTGATGTAAAAGACATGAGCATTGACCTTAGCGGCCTCGCTCCTGCGCGACAATTAAGTTTGAAGGAACAACTGTTGAATGAACACTCGCTGGAAAAACGACTGGCGCTTCTGGATGCTTTTGTGCTGAAGCTTTCGGAACGTCGCTACCTCGATGTTAATCCTGCCATTCATTTCGCCACACAAATCATCAAACGTTCGAACGGACTTGTGCCGCTTGCCCAAATTCAAACGGAGATGTCTATTTCGGAGCGCACGTTTCAAAGGTTGTTCGAAACGCATGTAGGCCTGGCACCAAAGGTGTTCAGCAAAGTCTGCCAGTTTCACAACGCCTTTCAACAGATCCGTCAGAAAAAATTTACAAGGCTCAGCGATGTGGCCTACGAAAACGGCTATGCCGATCAAAGTCACCTGGGCCGCGTGTTCCGCGAATTCACCAATCTTTCGCCAAAAGAAGTGGCCAGCGTTTTTTGGCGACAATAAACCGCCGTGTCGGGTTCGTTCTATTTTTTAACGTGATCGCGCTGTTGCTTTACGGTGAAACAAAGACATTCGAAAAACAATTAACACCCGACGCTATGACTTCTCCTCTCCACTACACCAGCATAGGCGACCTCAGCGCACAAATTCGAGATCAGAAAATTTCTCCTGTCGATGTTGTGAAGCATTGCCTGGCGCGCATTCGTGAACACAAAAAACTCAACGCCTTCATCACGGTCACGGAAGAGCAGGCGCTGACGCAGGCAAAGCTTGCCGAAGCAGAGATCAAAGTCGGCGCCTGGCGGGGTCCGTTGCACGGCATTCCCGTGGGCATCAAAGATTTTTATGACACGGCCGGCATTCGAACAACCGCGGCGTTCAACTATTTTCAACAACGCATTCCCAAAAACGATGCCGACGGCGTCGCCAAACTCAAAGCCGCCGGTGCCATCATCATTGGCAAAACAAACATGCACCAACTGGGCATGGGCACCACAGGTCTTGAAAGTTTTTTTGGTGCCGCGCACAATCCTTGGAATGCCGCCTACATTCCCGGTGGCTCATCGTCGGGCTCGGCGGTGGCCGTGGCCAGTGGTCTTTGTTATGCCACGTTCGATACCGATGCCATTGGCTCCTGCAGATTGCCCGCGGCCTGCTGTGGCGTGGTGGGTTTTAAAGGAACATACAATCGCACCAGCGTGAAGGGTATCCTGGAAGGCGAACAACCACCCGACGAAATGATTTTGTGGCTGAGCCATGCCGGCATCACCACGCGAAATGTTTCAGAAACGGCCCTTCTGCTGGATGTTCTGGCAGCAAACGACCACCCAAAACCAAAAAGATTTGCTACACTGGTGGCATCACCTCAAACGTTTCGCATTGGCATAGGCAACAATTTCATAGCCGAGCCCGATGTGGCGACCGCGTTTGAAAATGCCGTGGCTACATTGCGTAGTCTGGGGCATACGTTGCAACACATCGCTGTTCCCTTTGGCGATCTGCAGCAGGGCATCCGCAATATTGAAGCCGACAGAGCTACCATCGATTCAACACTATTTTCCGACATCGATATTCTGGTGTTGCCCACCACACCAACGCCTACCCTCACCGTGGCTGATGCGTCAGAAAATTCACAGGCACTATCACCCGAAAACACTGCCTTCGCCAACTACTATGGCATTCCGGCCATCAGCATTCCCGGCGGCTTCGACACAAACGGTTTGCCCTTGGGGTTGCAGATGGTGAGCCGACACTGGAACGAACTGGTCGTATTGCAACTGGCACATCAATTTCAAAACGCAACGGCGTTCGGGGAGAAGCATCCTGTTGCTTAAGTTGTTCGACAATATTCTCAACAAAAAAAATAGCCCCGGGGCTATTGGTTTAACGAGTTTTGGTGATCGGAGTGATGGAGTTCAGTTCTGTGGTGCAAGGTCGCTGCTGAACGAGTCTCTGAACATTTTCCAGCCTTCGGAGGTCTTCTTCCAAAGCACCAGATATTTGCCGTGATCGTAGACTACGTTGTTGGCGTCGATCGATTGCCATACACCTTCTTCCGTCACATACTCTTTGCCGTCGCCATAGATTTGTGTCATGATGAACTTTCCGTTTCGGAGGTGAAATCGTTCATAGGCCATCTTGAAAAAATCGCGTGCTGCATTTTCGCCACACATGGCCGGCGCGTTGGGCATCATGATGCAGCAGTCTTTGGCGTAGCGATCGATAAAAATCTGCGGATCATGCTTCACGAACGATTCAAAATAGACAGCATTGCTTTTGAGGATGGCCTGACGGGCTTCGTCCAGATTGTTCTGCCCTTTCCTGGTTTGTGCCGCAGCGACAAAGACCAGGAATGTGAGCGCAAGAAGTGTGAGGGTTACGATGTTTCGTTTCATAGCTATAACTTTTTTTGGCTTCCGCCATGGTTAAATTACTATGCAAAGAAAGTCGTGATGCCCGGGCCGTAATTGTATAAAACGGAACTGTCGTTTTTATTTGTGAACTGGTGATTCTGGCTAAGGCTGGCCGTCACCAAATTTATTCTGGCTATCGTAGGCCAACCCAAGCCCCACGCTCGACAATTTATTTTCATCGGCAATGGCAGCCTTCGGAAACATGCGTCTGAATTCTTCCTGCACCAGCGGCACTTCGGTAGTTCCGCCCGTGAGGATCACGAGGTCTATGTCTTCCCGACGCACTGAGGCCTGGTTCAAACATTGCGTGGCCGACGCCGTGATTTTGTCTACTTCATATTGGATGGCGTCGTCGAACTCACGACGCTGGATGTTCACAAAAAAATCGTCTTCAATAAACCCGAATGCCGCGCGGTGTTCGGCCTGGCCTGTGAGCGAAATTTTAGCTTGCTCGGCCGCCCCCAAAAGCGTGTGTCCTGTTTCCTGCTCCAACACCTGCAACAGACGCTTGTAGCGTTTCCGGTCGTGCGACTGGTGAAGGATTTGTCGCGTTTGCATGATCACCTTCGGGGTATACGTAAAGTTCACCTTGCTCCATTCGGCCAACTGGTGAAACGTGTGCAGCGGCACCTCCAGGTGTTTTTCGCCATAGGTGCTGCGATAGCCAATCTCAGGCATGATGATGGACAAGCTCAGGTCTTTGTCGAAGTCGTTGCCGCCAATGCGCACGCCCGTGCTGGCCAGGATGTCGGCCGCGCGGTCGGCCTTGCGCAGGTAGCGGTTCGAAAGCCTGATCACGGTGAAGTCTGATGTTCCTCCTCCCAGGTCGGCCACGATGGCCAGCTTCTCGCCCTGAATGTTTACCTCGTGAGCAAACGCTGCGGCAATGGGCTCGAACTGAAACTCAACATTTCGAAAACCAACCGACTGTGCAATGGCCTTCAATTCCTCCTGCGCACGACGGTCGGCCTCGGCGTCGTTGTCCACAAAATGCACGGGGCGGCCCATCACCACGTTCAGCACATCGTGTTGTGCGAACACGTCGGTCTGGGTCTTCAGATTTTGCAAAAACGCTGCGATAATCTTTCCAAACTGCATGTGCCGTGTGTTCACCAGCGTGCCTTGTGTCATCAGTGGTGTGCCCAGCACGCGCTTCAAGCTGCGCATGAAACGGCCGCCGGCACGGTCGAAAAACATCTGCACCGCTTCGCGACCAAAGTATACCGTGTTGTTGGGACGTTGAAAGAAGATGGCACTGGGGGTGGTCACATGATCGCCTTCCACCGGCACCAGACCCACGGTGCCGTCTTTCACGATCGCCACACTGGAATTGGACGTTCCAAAATCTATACCACAGGAAAGTGCCATAAAAGAGAGGTTTGAGAAAATGGGGGCGCAATTTCACGTTTGTGGCGATACTTTCAAAATGAATGTTAATCAGAATTCGGTGCGCAATAGAAGATGCCCTTAAGGTTGGCGAACGGTTCGCTGAGTGCATAGATGTAGAACTCGTCATAGCCCAGCACACCTTTCTCCACGCGAAAAATTTCGTCAACGCGCAAATCGCGGGGCAGGTAGTAGTCGCCGGTCTGAAGACAGCGCAGCTTTTCACCTATCAATTCAAAAATGCTATCATAGCCCTGGGCGTGAAGCTGGTCGATGGTTTTCGCCACGCACTGCACGTCGGCTTCGATACGCATCACAATTGTTTCGCCAAATGATGTCACCATGGCTTCTTAGATTTAGGTTCATTGTAGTATATATTCGTTGCACGATCTCTGTCCGATCTTTCAGCAGGGCGCAACCAATCGATAAGACTAAAGGTCAGGACGAGGGCCCGCATTCGCGATGTCCATTCCTTAAAATATGATGTATAAATAATCGTGTACAAGCAGGTCCGCCATGCGGCAACACATCGTCCGGATTCGATCAGCACAACCGGCATTTGCGTACAGTACCGAAGACCGGAAGCGCGAAATTTCGCGTGTGGGAGCGTTGGCAATATATTTGTTCTACAAACATTGAAATAATATCACCATGTCAGGACGTATTTATCTGGGAGAACTGGAAGAGTTGATTTTGTTGATGGTCGCGCTCTTAAACAAAGAGGCCTATGGCGTAGGGATCGTGGACGAATTGAAAGCGCAGGCCGGACGCGACATCAGCATCAGTGCCGTGCATGCCGTGCTGCACCGGCTCGAAGAAAAGGGCTTTGTAAAATCGAAGATGGGCGGTGCTTCGTCAGAACGGGGCGGGCGGCGAAAACGTCTGTTCAGCATCACCGCGCACGGACGCAACGCCCTGGAAGAACTGCGCGACACACGCCATCTCATCTGGAACCTCATCGCCAAAACATCGCCCGCATGAAGCCCAACCTCAAACCACCAGCCTGGATCAACTCGCTCATCGATTCTTTTGCACCCTCGTGGCTGGCCGAAGAAATTCAGGGCGACTTGTACGAACTGTTTGTGAAAGACATTCTCACCGACAACATTCAAAGTGCCCGAAGACGCTACGTTGTGAATGGCCTCGGTTTCCTGTTCAAAAATTTCTTTTGGAAAAGATCTCCATCTCAAAAAACCGCTACTATGTTCAGCACACATTTCAAAATGGCACGCCGCAGCCTTGCGGCCCAAAAAGGCAATGCGCTCATCAACATTCTCGGTTTGGTGACGGGCATCGCGGCCACGCTCATCATCCTCACCGTGGTGCGTTTCGAACGCAGCTTCGACGCCGCCCACTCAAACGTAGACGACATCTATCGCGTGGTGCGTGTGAGTGGAAACGACATGTCCGAATTTCGCACGGGCATTTCTTATCCCGTACCCGTCGCCATGAAGGCCGAGATTCCGGCGTTGAAAAACATGGCCGCTATGGAATACTTCGGCGGTGCCAACCTCGACATCCTCAACGCATCGGGAACCACTGCGAAACGATTTCGCGAAGAGAGCGGATGTGTGCTTGTTGAACCCAGCTTCTTCACCTTGTTCGACTATGGCCACGGCGGCATCGCCTGGCTCGCCGGCAATCCCGACAAAGCATTGGTCGAACCGTTCAGCGTGGTGTTGACCAAAAGCGCTGCCAAAAAATATTTTGGAGACGAAAATCCCATAGGTCAATCCATCCGGTTTCAAAAACAACACGACGCCAAAGTGACGGGCGTTATTGAAGACTTTCCGGCCAACACGGACTTCCCTTTCACCGTGCTTGTCTCCTATTCCACACTTACCAAACTCGCCGGCAACGGCATCAACGAATGGGTTGGGGTGAGCGATTCACATCAGGTCTTCATTCAGCTTGCTCCCGGCATCACGAAAGAAGCGATGGAAGCCCAAATCGCCAAAGTGCATGCCGCACACACCCCCAAAGAATTGCACGAGTCGCGTCACTATCTGCTTCAAGCCCTTCGCGACGTTCACTACGATCCGCGCTTTGGCAACTTCAGCGGGCGCACTATCACACGCGAAACCATTCTTGCATTGCAGTTGGTCGCGCTGTTCTTGTTGCTCACCGGCAGCATCAACTACGTGAACCTGTCCACGGCACAGTCCACCTTGCGGGCAAAAGAAATCGGGTTGCGCAAAGTGATGGGCAGCAATCGAAAAACACTGGTGTTTCAGTTTCTCACCGAAACGTTTGTAATCGTGCTCACCGCGGATATCCTGGCGCTGGCACTATCGGAAGCCTTGCTTCCCCTGCTCCAGCCCATCCTGAACCTGAAACTCAATCGCCTCAACTTCACAGACCCGGGCATCCTGTTCATTTCGCTAGGCATTGTTGTGGGTGTCACGTTGGTGTCGGGGTTCTATCCCGCGTGGACCATTTCCCGTTTTCATCCTGTGCGCGCCCTGAAAAATTCATTTGCCACGGAACGGCTGGGCGGCATGAGTCTGCGAAAAGTGCTGGTGGTTTTTCAATTTACATTAACACAAATTCTGGTGGTGGGCACCTTCATTGTGGTGAGCCAGATGCGTTTCTTTCAAAATGTAGACATGGGTTTCACACGCGAAGCCATCATCACAGCCCGCGTGCCCGATCGCAGCGCCGAAGGGCTCAAGTTGCTCGAAGATCAATTGCGTGCCCAGGCGTTTGTGAGCGATGTCAGCTTCAGCTACACCCTTCCCTCAGGCGTGAACCGAAACCGAAGCTACAGCGACATCGGCCCACCCGAATCCAAAGAGATGAAAGACTACACGGTGTATGAATACGTTTCCATCGACCCGTCATACCTCGGTCTCTACAACATCAAACTATTGTCGGGCCGCAACCTGACACTGGCCGACTCCATGCAAAACATTCTGCTTAACCGGAACCTGAGCAAAACGCTCAACCTGGGCACACCCGAAGAAGCCGTGGGCAAACAACTAAAAATGAACGGACACCTCGTCACTGTGGTGGGTATTGTAGACAACTACTATTCAAACTCCCTGAAGGAAGGCTTCGACAACATCGTGATGGTGGCCGAGCCCAAATCGTTTTCCACGGTCAGCATCAAACTCCGCGCCGGCGAACACGCCAACCTCCCCGAAGCCGTGCAGGCCATTGAGCAACTGTGGAAGAAAAATTTTCCGGACCACGTGCTCAGCTATCAGTTCTTCGACGAAAACATCAAGGCGTTCTATGCACAAGAAAATAAGTATGCCCAACTCTTTCAGCTTTTCTCACTCGTGTTTTTGCTCATCGGTTGCCTGGGCCTCTATGGATTGATCACGTTTGTAGTGAATCGCAAAGGAAAAGAAGTAGCCATCCGCAAAGTACTGGGCGCGAACGTATCGCAAATTCTGCTGATGTTCTCCCGGGAGTATGTGCAGCTGGTGGCACTATCTTTCATACTGGCCGTTCCCGTGGCTTACTATGTGGTGAACAACTGGCTCAGCAATTTTGCCTATCACATTCCCCTTTCGTGGTGGCACTTTGCCACACCGGGACTGGTGGTGTTGCTCATTGCCCTACTCATTGTCAGCACCAAATCGGCACGCACCGCCAATGCCAACCCGGTCGACAAACTGAAATACGAATAGAAGAAGCAGGTCAGAAAAAATCAAAAACGTTATTCAATAAAAAACGCCTTCAGTTCCTATCGAACTGAAGGCGTTTTCGCATGAACACAGATCACTTCCCGAGTTCAATAATGAGCATGGATTTTCCGGAAATCGAAAACGTGCTTCCAAATGCCTTTCCAGACACCACATCTTTTCCACCGACAAACGATTTGGTTCGTTCGGCATAGTCAGACAGTGACACATTTTTTGAAGCTTCGTTTAGGTTGATGACACACATGAGTGTTTGCGCGTCGTCATAGCGGAAGTAGACATACAAACCATCTTGCGGAATGTATTGCATGAGCTTGCCCGTTCTAATGGCCGACGAGTGCTTGCGGAAGTTGGCCAGTGTTTTCAAAAACTCCTGTGTCTGTTTTTCGATGGCGCTGAGGTTTTCGCCCGTGAACGCATTTTTCTTGTCGCCCTTCCAGCCGCCGGGAAAGTCAAGCCTCACCCAGCCGTCGGCCGGATGTGTAGCGCCTTTCATCAGCACTTCGTCGCCATAATATAACTGGGGAATTCCTCTGCCGGTGAGCAACCATCCCAAACCAATTTTATACTTGTCAAGATCTTCCCCAACCTGCGTATAGAAGCGGGTCATATCATGATTGTCGAGGAAGGTCACCATCTTCATGGGATCTTTGTAGGCAAAGTCGTTGCTCAGCATGGCGTAGAAACGATTCAGCCCGTCGTTTGCATTTTGCATGGACGCCACAATGCTGAACACCGTTTGAAAGTCTGTGGCGCCGGGAAGATTGCTCTTGAAGGGCGTGCTGATGTTGTTCTCCACAAAGTAGGCCTGGTTCATGGTGCCCGTCACCCAGCATTCGCCAAAGAGGTGCAGGTTTGGATATTCGTCAAGTAAGGCTGCGTTGCACCGGTTCATGAATTCAAGATCACAATAGATGTAGGTGTCGATGCGCCAGGCGTCCACACCAAATTCCTCCACACTCCACAGGGCATGTTGAATGAGGTAGTTGGCCATGTAGAGATTGCCGTGGTTGAGGTCGGGCATCATGGGCGTGAACCAGCCATCGGCCATGCGCTTGCGTTCGGCCTCGTTTCCATGCGGGTCCATCCAGGTGGCATCGCGGTAGTTGGTGTTGGTGTAGGTTGGCCATTCGTGCAGCCAGTCTTTCACGGGTTTGTCCTGCACGGTAACGTGATAGAGACCCGAGTGATTGTATACAGCATCCTGCACCAGCTTCATGCCGCGCTTGTGCAGTTCGTCACTCAGTTTTTTATAGGTGTCGCTATTTCCCAATCGCGGATCGATCTTGTAATGATTGGTGATGGCATAGCCGTGCTCGGTTCGGTTGGGCATGTTGTTCTCGATCACCGGCGTCATCCACAGGGCAGTCACGCCCATGCTTTGCAGATAGTCGAGGTGATTGATCACGCCCTGCAGGTCGCCTCCGTGGCGGTGATAGATGGAGTCGCGGTTCAGGGTTTGGTCGCGCATGCCGGCCACGCGGTCGTTGGTCACATCGCCGTTGCTAAACCGGTCGGGCATCAGCAGGTACATGAAGTCGCCGGCGTTCACACCTTGCGCATAGGTTGTTCCTTTACCGGTGCGTCGCGGCAGAAGCGACCACGCCACGGACTTCATTTTTCCTTTTGCGCCAATATCAATCGAAACGTTGCCCGGTTTGGTTCCCGGTGCCACCGTGATGTCGAGCGCATAATACCTGCTGTTTTCGAGGCGATGAACTTTGTCGAGTGTGATGCCCGGATAGGTCAGCGTCACATCGCTCTTGTTAAAATTCTCCTGCGTGCCGTGCACCAACAGCTGCACCTTATTCCATTTCATGTCGACCCACCAATGCGGCGGGTAAACTTCAACGGACTGTGCGTGGACCTGCGAACACAGGGCGACTGCACAACTCATCAACATTATCTTCAGGAACTTTGCGGACGTTCGTTTCATGCGTGATTCGTTAGGAATGGGTTATTTTTTTAGTTCCGGATGATGGAGACGGATTGCTGACGCTGGCCCTGGCTGATCTTTAATATGTATAAGCCCGGAACAAACGATGTGGCATCCCAATGGTTGCGATCCATTTTTGGAAGCAACACGGATTGTCCCATCACATTGAAGGCCTTCACATCGATGTCGCGTTTGTCGGGACCGTCAATCTGCAACACACCTTGCGATGGGTTGGGGAACACCGTGAAAAAAGCTTTCACATTTTCTTCCTCCACGGCCGTCACCGTCCTCAGCACTACGTCGGTGTAGAGTTTGTATTCTCCCGGTTGAAGCGAAATGTTCATAGAAGTTGTGGTGACTTGCAGCGGCACGGCGGTGATGTAGTCATACCACGTGCCGGTGTGCGAGAAGGTGACAGAGGCGGTTTGCGCCGTCACGTCAAAATTGCCCACCACTTGCACGTTCATCTGCGATGCGTCTGCCGGTGTTGTTGTGAATGGCACGTTGTTGAGTGTGATCTGTTTCACCAGCGCATTGCCTGTGGTCACGGTGGCGTCGCCTTTTGTGAAGACCGCGTAAGTATTCCGTAGCCGGATAAGGTCGGCCACATACTGCTGGAGTGTGCTGCGCGCTGGCACGTTCCGATATTCCCAATGCACAGGTTTAGCCGTGACACGACAATTGCTGCTGATGGTGCCATCGGTGCAGCGGTTAATGCTTTCGTCATAGCCCAGCTCGCCAAACTGCCAGATCATCTTTGGACCGGGCACGGTATAGAAAAATGTGGCGGCCGCCTTCATACGATTCAACGCCGTGTTCAACGACGCGGTAGAATAGGTGCCCGACGCATTTCCAAACTCCTGGGTTTTGTACATCATGCGTTCCTCGTCGTGACTTTCCATGTAGGTTACAAGACGCGGGTCGGTCCAGCTTCGTGTTTTATAGTAGCCCCACGAAATATCGGAGTTGCTGCCAAAGCCCATGGCGGCTTGCGTGTAGGCATTGTTGGCGTTGCCCCACAGCATCATGCCGTCGGCGGCCAGTATAGTTTCTTCCGTGTTGTCGGCGAAATGTTCAAGGATAATATAGGCATCGGGCGTGTGCGTGCGGATTTGTGCAGCCATGCGTTTCAGGATGTTGATGCGCGACTGATCAAACGACGACCATCCATTCACATCGTCGCCCGAATTTTTCTGCGTGAACCCTTTCGACAGATCGTAGCGAAAGCCGTCTATTTTATATTCGTTCAACCAGTGATAGTTGACGGTGTCCACATAGTGTTGTGTGTACACGCTCTCGTGATTCATGTCAAAGAAAACACTAAACGGGTGCGTGGCCGTCACGTTAAACCATTTGTTGGTGGGGTTTGGTTTCATGCCCGTGAAATCAAAATCCATCATCACATAGGCATTGGGCAAATCCTGATGATTCAACACCATGTCCATGATGACGGCAATTCCGTTCGCATGACATTTATCGACAAACTCTTTCAGCTTGTTTTTTGTGCCATAGAATTTATCGACCGCAAACATAAATGTGGGGTTATAGCCCCAGCTGTCGTTCCCATTAAATTCCGTGATCGGCATAAGCTCGATGGCGTTGATGCCCATCTTTTTGAAATAGCCCAGGGTGTCGATGAGGTTTTGGTAATTCTTTGCACCGTCGCCAAAAAAATCGCGGATGTGCAGTTCATAGATGACAAGCTTTTCGGAGGCCGGCTTTTGATAGGCTGACGTTTGCCATGCATACGGTGTCTGACCCGTTTGCAAAATGGCGACACGGTTAAAATACCATTGTGTGTTCAGCGCTTGCGCGGGATACGTTTTCAGGTTGGGATAGGTTGTTGCCGGAATGTATTGATCGTCGGGGTCCAGAACTTTGTCGGCAAACGGGTCTGCCATTTTTATGGATTCATCCACGAGGTATTGAAAACCATATTCCGTTCCGGAAACCAGTCCGCTCACGTCAAGCCAGAAATGTTCTCCGTCCTTTTTCATCTTGTAGGCTTCGTCGATGGTCCAGTTGTTGAAATCACCGATCACATAGACCGAAGTCTTGCCCGGTGCAAGAAGGCTGAGGGTTGCTTTTGATGCGTCGCTGCTGTTGTAGTTGATGCCGTCCACAATGCCCGCAGGACGCGGCGCGTTGGTGCTAGCCGACCGCACATAATAAGTGAAGGTGCTTGTCTTGGTTTCTGTTCCGTTGTTGGCCGAGCCGCTCACCGAAACCGAGCCTTGCGTTTCGGCAACCGTGTGGGTGTAGGTCAGCGTTGTGTTTTGCGCGAGGGTTGCTTTTGAAACACCGCCCACTTTGATTTCAAGGTCGGCCGTGGCCGATGCTTTTAAGGTTATGGGAATCTGATCGCCGGTGCTCACAAAAAAATTGGTCTGTGTTGGCGCCGTGAACTTCACCGAGAAACCCGAGGTAAAGGTGATGAACTTGTCGACATCCGTTTGTTTGTTGTCGGCCCAGCTTTTGCTTTTCAGCTTCAACCCGATCTGCGTGATTTCGGAAGCCGGCTTGTTGAAAAACAGGGTCGGTGTGAAGGTGATCTGATACTTGTCGGGATTGGTCGTGAGACGAAAACATTTCGCCGCATCCTGTCCGGGCGATGTGGCCGGGTTGATGTTGGTTGGTGCATCAATGGAACCGCTGCCGCCGGGTATCCAGGTCCAGATATACACCGGGTTGGTGTCGCTGTTCCAGGCAAACTTGTCGAGCGATGTGCCCGACACATCGACCGTGATGGTGACCGGCTGATCGGCCACAGGAAACGCAGGGCTCGTAGTAACGACCTGCGCAAGCGATAGCCCGACAACGCACAAAAAAAACTGAAGTAGTAAAATTCTTTTCATCCCGCTATATTTTTCTGATTTGAACTGCCGTGTGTTGTCGTTTTTCTCCGCCGCTGAAAAAACATCGCTTCGTGAGAAGCATGGTGCGGAGAGAACATCCCGCACATGTTGCAGGATGTTTCTCTTCCACGCCAACTCCCTACTTAAAACTTATTTCTTTGTGAGCGTATACGTGTAGCCTGTCGGCGCCAGGTTCAGCTCGATGAGGTAGACACCGGCGCCAGGCGACAAAATGTTGTCTCCGTCATATTCCAGCGAACCATTCGAACCATCGTCGCCAAGGTTGATATCCCAACCGTTGTTGGCACGGAATTTCAACTCGTGGTCGCCACCCGTCAACGTGATGTTGTCGATGGAGAGTTTATAGGTTCCCGATCCACCGGTGAGTGTCAACACGCCGGGGTCCGGATCATTCACGGGCCATCCACCGGGTGTTGCATTTCCCACAACCGCCCAGCTTGTTTTGGTGGTGGTATAGGTTTTCGCGATGAAGTCGGCCGTGATGCGATAGAATCCGTCGGTGGCCACTTGTATGTTGTTGCCGCCATCCTGCGCGAGGTTGCCGTCGGTAGACTTGCCCCAGGCTCCGGCCCAATCCTGCACTTGCAGGAATTTGAATCCGCCATCGGTGTCGGTGTGCGTGAGGTAGGCATACATTTCAAACTTGCCGTCACCCGTTTTCAAAAACTGAACAGAGCTTCCGGGATTCCATCCCACGGATGTGGCACTGCCCACCAGGTAGAGCTTGTCGGGGTAGGGATAGCGCACCAACGTGGTGGTGTATTTTAATGTGGCATCGTTGAATGTGATTTTGTAGAAACCATCGGGCAATGTCCAGCTGAAGTTCGGCGAGAACTCGGCGGCAACTCCTTCTTTACCCGAATCGCCATAGTTCTTTCCTTTGAAGTAAGGGCTCTCCGAAAATTTAAACTCATCGCCAGGCTTCAGCCTGATTTCGCCAAGCTCCCAGGTGTTGTCGGACTTCAATTGAAATTTATAGTTGTCGCCTTCAAAATTATTGAAGCCTCCCAACACAAACAGACCCGAAAGATTTGTCTTGAAATTCACAGCGGGTTTCACCGAATAGGTAAGGGTCTGATCGTTGAACTGAACATTCACCAATCCCGAGAATTTGCAATTGGTGTCTTTGTTTCCACCATCGGCTTTGTTCGATGTCATGAGACCATCGCAGTCGCCGTCGCCCCAATCCTGGTCGGTCCAGTCGGTGGTGTTCTTCAACTTCCACGCCTTGCCTTGCAGGTCGATGTTCTTGATCTCCCAGGTGAAGTCGGTGATGAGCGTCAATTCTGTAGCACCCCAGCCGTTGAACTCACCGGCGATGTACATTTTTACGTTCTTGGCGGGATACAATGTCTTAGACACATTGAACACCGACGACGACACCGTGGTGAGGTTACTGGCATTCACGGCGGTGATCTCGAGCGTGTAGGCACCCAGTGGCAATGCAGCCGAATTGAAGTCGGCGGCTTTGGCCACGATGGAGTCTTTGACTCCGCTCAATGGCTCGGTGACCGTGTATAACGTTTTTCCTTCCGCGTCTTTCAGCGTGATCGTTCCAGACGACAAGGGCGAACCCGGTCCCGTCACCAACACAGCTTTGAGGTCGAAGGTGCCCAGCTTCACGCTCACGTTAGGACTTGCGCTGAGAACTGTGGGCGGAAAATTCGTGAGCCCCTGCACGTCAAGCTTGTCCTGACAGGAATACAAAGTGGCCGCGAAGAATATCGAAAAATAGAGCAATAGCTTTTTCATGGGTAGGTCAATTTTAGTAACCATCATTTTGTTTCAGTTTGGTATTGGCCGTCAACGCAGCAGAAGGAATGGGGAACACGTTGCGGAAAGTTTCCGTTTGTTCGCCGGCGGCTTTCGCGCCACCCTTCCAGGCCCAGATGGCCCGCGCATCGCTCGACTCGCTTGTGGTGAGCAATCCGAAACGCACCAGGTCGGTTCTGCGATGACACTCCCAGCTCAACTCACGTCCGCGTTCGTCGATGATGAAGCTCAGTGTGAGGTCGCCCGTTTGAATGTTTCCGTTTGTGTTGCCATAGGCACGCACCCGGAGTTTATTCACGTAGTCGAGCGCAGTGGCCTGATCGCCACCGGTGCCACCACGTAACACAGCCTCCGCATACATGAGGTAAACATCGGCGAGACGGAACATCGGAAAGTCGGTGTCGGCAAAAGTTGAGTTGCTGCCCTTTGTTCCGGCCGACGACACATTCTGAAATTTAGGATGTGCGTAGCCCTGGTTGAAGCTGGTGTTGGGTGTGCCCGGAATGTCTTTCGTTTGTCCGTCGGTGAAGAAGATGGCGCGCGAGTCGGCGGGGCCAAACAGATTCACGATGTTGGCCGTGGTGCGAAGTCCTGCCCATCCGCCGTCCAATCCATAGTCGGCTGGTTTCATTTTGTCGCCACCCACCGAAGCATGACACAAGTATGTGGTGCCGCCATAGGTTTTGGTATTGGTGCCATCGAACGCAACCGGGAAGATGATTTCGGGCGACTTATAATTGTCGGTGAGGAACAGGTTGTTGAATACCGGATCAAGCGAGAAGGCATTGGAGGCAATGACTTTGTTGAGATACGTGAGTGCCTCGGTATATTTCTTTGTGCCCGTGTAGACTTCGGCATTGAGATACAATTTGGCCAGCAACGTCCAGGCTGCAGCCTGATCGACGCGTGCATACTCCATGGTGCCCGGTTGACCGAGGTCGTCGATCGCCGTCAGCAGTTCGCTTTCAATGTAGTTGAACACTTCCTGTTTGCCACCTTCGGGTTGACCGGGACCTTCTGTGCCGATGGGATTTGTTTCGGGCACCAGCGGAATGCTGCCAAACATGTCGAGACCATGCCAGTAGCTAAGGGCTCGCAGGAATCGAACTTCGGCGCGATACTGTTTCACATCGGCCTTGATTGCGTCGGTGTTGCCACGCGACGTCAGCAGATCGTCGGTGGTTTGACGCAGAAATTCATTGGCCATTGACACCTGAAAATACACGCGGTTGAACATGGCGTTGATGAATTCGCTTTGCGATGTCCACGTGTGGAAGTGCAGGGTTTGGATGGAGCCGTCGTTCCAGCCGATCACAGCCTCGTCGGTGGGAAGTTCCTGCAGGTTGAAGTACATGCGGATGTATTGCGAAAAGCCGCCGTTGATGCCGCTGATGTCGGAGTTGTCGTCGCCCGACGCCTGACCACCAATGGCAAGGCCGGCATACACTTTGGCCAGCGATTGTTTGTAGGCTGCGGGATCGGTGAAAACCACATCGCCCACGGCCGCATTTTTCGGAATCACATCCAGGTTGGTGCACGATGCCGTGCCCATGAGCAGGGCCAGTGTCGCTACCTTAAAAATGTTTATATTTTTCATAGTGAAATGCTATCTGTTGTGTTGAATCATGTTTGATTAAAGTCCGATGTGCACACCCAGCACGAAGGTGCGTGCGCGCGGATACAAATTGTTGTCGATGCCCGACACGGGTGCTTCCGGATCAAGACCTGTGTATTTGGTGATGACAAAGGCGTTTTGCACTGTGGCATATACGCGCACGTTTGTTTTGGTGAGCTGTTTCACCGAATAGCCAAGCGTGAGGTTGTCCATGCGCAGGAAAGAGGCGTTCTCTACATAGAAATCAGAGAAGTATTGCGGCGTGTAGTAGTTGGCGCGCAAGGCGTCGGTGATGAGGTTGTTGGGGCGGAACGAATCGGCCGCACGCTGAAACATGGAGTTGGCGGCCACGTTGTTGTAGACGTAGTTGCCCAACGCTGCACGCAACGTGAAGCTGAGGTCGAAGTTGCCATAGTTCACCTGCGAGGTGAGGCCCATCAGCACGCGGGGTGCAGGACGTTTGTAGGGCACCAGATCTTTTTCGTTGATGATGCCGTCGGTGTTCTGATCCACATACATGTTCAGCTTGTCTTCGGTGCCCAGGTTGTCGTTCACCGGTTTGCCGTCGACACCTGTTTTGTGTTGGAAAACATAGAACGCGTTCACCGGTTGGCCTACACGCAGAATCTGGATTTTGTTGCCCACACCGCCCGAGATGTCGCCGGTGGTATAGCCGGGAAAGTCAGGATCGTTGTTGCCGTCGAGCGTCACGATCTTGTTCTGGTTGTAGGAAGCGTTGAAGCCCAGGTTCCAGGTGAGCTTGGTGGTGGACACGGCCACGGCGTCGATGGTGAGCTCGATGCCTTTGTTCTGCACCTTGCCAATGTTGGTGAGAATGGTGTTGGTGAGGTTGGCGCCCGGCGCAACCGCGCGGGTGAACAACAGCTTCGATGTGTTTTTCTGATAGACTTCGATCGATCCCGAAATTCTTCCTTGCAGGAAACCAAAATCAACACCGATGTTCGACGCTGCTGTTTGTTCCCATTGCAGGTTGGTGTCGTAGCCCGAAGGGCGGATGGTGGTGTAGAACGCGCTGCCAAACTGATACTGTGCTTGCGGATCGCTTGGCGTGTAGGTGCCCAGGTAGCGGAAGTTGCCGATGTCCTGGTTACCCGTGATGCCATAGCCCGCACGCAGCTTCAGGTCGCTGAACAGATTCTGGTTGGCCATGAACGTTTCGTTCACGATGCGCCATCCCAGGGCGGCCGACGGAAACGTTCCCCACTTGTTGTTGGGACCAAACCGCGTAGAACCATCGCGACGCACGTTGACGGTGAGCAGATACTTATCGTTGTAGGAATAGTTGACACGCCCAAAGAACGATATGAGCCGGTTCTCGCCCAGCGATGGGATGGCCGTTGTGCTCAGGGGATCGAACGGCACAGTTCTGCGTGCCACGCTGGGGTTGTTGTAGCCATAGATGTTTGTGCTCAGCCCCGTTGACGTGTAGCCGTGGTTTTCGGCATAGAAGCTCTGCCACGAATAGCCGGCCGTGGCATCGATCTTACTTTTGATGGACGCGAGGTCGCGCGAGTAGTTCACATAGCCTTCGAACAACATGCTGTTCTTGTAAGGATTTTGAATCACCACTTTGCCGGTGTCGGGACTGTTCTGCGCCTTGAGTGTGCTGGGCAAAAAGTTTTTGCGCTGGCCGCGGGTCACGTCATAGCCCAGGTTGGCGTTGAAGCGAAGGCCGGGAATAAGTTTCACTTTATAGTCCACCTGCAGGTTGCCAAGGCTGCGCAGCACCTGACCGATGTCCTGGGTTTGGTTGAGGCTCGACACGGGGTTGTTGGGCGAGTTCACTTTGGGAACGCGCTTGCCGCTGATGGAGTCGTAGAATTCGTAGTAGCCGCCAAAGGGGCTCTTGCTGTCGTATACCGGATGCGTTGGATCGAAGGCAATGGCTGCACCGATAACATCGGCCGAGTAGCGGTCTTCGGTGGCGGCACCTTTTACGTTGATGTCGATCTTTAGCGCGTCGTCGAGCGCAAGCTGCGAGTAGTTGAAGCCGATGTTGGTTTTCTTGGTGTAGGACGTTTTGATGATACCGTCCTGCTCAAGGTGACCCAGCGAAATGCGGTAGTTCGATTTGTCTGTGCCGCCCGACAACGAGATGTTGTGGCTTTGGCCCACGGCCGTCTGGAAGATTTCGTTCTGCCAGTTGGTGTCGTAGCTTTTGTTGGCCACTTCGGAAGACGCTGCATCGCCAAGGTATTTCAAATTCTGTGGCGCATAGAAGGTGACGATGGAGCGAAACTGATCGGCGTTGAACACGTCATATTGTTTTGCCACCTGGCCCGCCGAAACAAAACCGTCATAGCTCAACGTGGGCGAGCCGCTTTTGCCACGCTTGGTGGTGATGAGGATGACCCCGTTGGCAGCGCGCGATCCGTAGATGGCGGCGGCCGATGCGTCTTTCAACACCGTGAAGGTTTCGATGTCGTTGGTGTTGATGAAGTTGAGCGGGTTGCGTCCGGCGGCAGTGCCATCGGAAACTACGGGAATGCCATCGACCACATAGAGCGGTTCGTTGCTGGCGTTGATAGACGTGCCCCCGCGGATACGAATGCTGGAGCCGGAGCCAGGCTGACCGTCGGCAGGAGCAATTTGCACCCCGGCCACTTTGCCGGTGATGAGTTGGTCGGGCGATACGATCGCTCCTTTATTAAAGGACTTCGAGTCCACTGCCGTGACCACGCCGGTGACGTCTTTCTTTTCCTGTTGGCCATAGCCCACCACCACAATTTCGGAAAGCGACGTGACGTCGGCCTCCAGGTTGACGTTGATGGTGGATTGTGCACCCACCGGCACTTCCTGCGAACGGTAGCCGATGAACGAAAAAACCAGCGTGCCGTTGTCGGGAACGCTGAGGGTGAACATGCCGTTGACGTCGGACACGGTGCCGTTGGACGTGCCCTTTTCCAGCACATTCACGCCGGGCAGGCCTGCGCCGTCTTCGGAGGAGGTGATCTTTCCTGTTACGACCTTGCTCTGTGCCCACGCCAACGTGCTGGAAAGAAGCAGCATTGCCGTCATCCACTTAAATCGTGTTGTAAACAGTTCTCTCATACATTTTAGGTTAGGTTGAATTTTGTAGCGAATAATTTCTGTTGCGGTTTTCGGCGACGACCCGCCCGGAGCGACTGACCGGTCGCTGCATCCGTTTGAAGTCATTTAGAAAACGATTGCAACGTACCACCCCCGAGGCCAAGAGTCGGCCCACTTTGAGGAAATCGGCGAATTCCCCAACCCTGTCGTGAATTGCGCGCTAAGTGATTGACTTTGAAATTGTTGGTGGCCCATGTAGCAGGTTCCATTTCCTAAAGTGGAACCACATTTCGGGTTTACATGAAAGCGATTGAGAGATTGCGATGAGAAAAATGCCGTGCGTTTTGCTTGCGGAGAATTGCGATGTTAAAAAAATCAGCAACTGAATTCTGCTTGCGGTGTGGTTTGTTCTGCTGTTGCGACGCCAGAAAAGGGTTGCAGATCTTGTTGCCTGAACGAGTCGTTGCGATTGGACGGACGGGAACTTTGAAGCCTATATTATAAGAGTCGGAATTGTTGGTGTGGTGCTTTGCTTGGGGTCAGGTGGTCGTCCTACCAGACAAAGAATTCTGTCAGTCTACTTATATATGGTTCCGTATGAATGAATAGAAGAATTTACACTTATTACTAGATATGTACAGTCCTATTCATTTCGACCAAGACAGTTTAAAGATGGGGAGCTGTTCCTTTAGGGATTCGGGATCTTGATACTAGGTGTTGATTTTTGTTCAGGCTCCACTGTGTGGCAGGGATGGGAAGGGTGGGCGCGTTTCGCGACCAGCCCCGCGCCTCGCGGGGCCGCAGCGAAGCGAAGCCCTGGACAGCCCGGCTGCCACCAATATAGTATAGAGTAGTTAGTATTGAGTCGTTAGTCCTTTTTGTTGTGTTGAGTGCGCTTCGCGAGAATGTGGAACCTCCCACACTTTTTGCCCCACTAAGGACTAAAAACTCAAGACTAAATACTCAAGACTCAGAACTAAATACTAAATACTAAATACTCAAGACTCAAGACTACCTCATTCCTTGAGCGTATTGAAAAACGCGCTCGGTGTTTGGCTTGTGATTTTTTTGAATGATCGGTTGAAGGCGGTTTTGGAATTGAAGCCTACGTCGAGGGCGATGCCGAGCAGGGTGTAGTTTTTGTATTGCGGGTCTTCGACGCGGCGTTTGAATTCGTCGATGCGGTAGGTGTTCACATAGTCGAAGAAATTCATGCCGAAGCCGCTGTTGATCACCTTCGAAAGAATGTGTGGCTGAAGTTTGAGACGCGACGCGAGCTCGACCAGCGACAGCTTGGGGTTGGTGTAGGGCTGGTACTTCTCCATGTAGAGCGTGAGTTTCTCTTTGAGGCTGTCGAGGTTTTCGATGGTCTCTTCTTCCTTGTCTTTGCCGATGTGGTTGAGGTAGTCGATGACCTGGTGGTCGAGTTCTACCTTGGTGAGTTCGTGTGGCTGCGAGATGGTTTGTGGCAAACGGAAGATGTCGGGTTCGTGAATGACGAAGTAGCCGAGGAAGAACGTGATGACCGAGAACGTCATCCAGAGGGTGTCGATGCTCACGTCGGTGAAGTCGGAAATTTGCCAGTCGAAAATTTCGGCCATGCCCGTGATGGCGAACGTGACAAACCACACCACCAGACACGCGGCCTGTATGAACAACACCGTGTTGAGGTATTGCAAATTCTGTTCGTAGGAGTTGCTGTTCTGGTAGTTGACCTTATAGGTGTTGATGGCCATCTGGCACTTTATCCAATAATAGATGTTGAGGGCCAGCGCGAGCGACCCCATGCAAAAACGAATGATGCGCAGCTCTGATTCAGGCTCGATGAGCTTGGCCTGGAACATGGGCTGGTCCATGAGAAAATAAATCATGTAGACAAAGAACTGCACGAACACGGGCACAAAGAACACGAGCTTCAGCTGGTTTTGTGAACGGAAAAGTAAACGCTGGATGTAGGCATAGAACAGCGGCGCATAGATGAAAAGAATGAAGTCGGGTATGAGCTGCAGCTTGGGCAACGTGTGCTCCACTTCGGGATAGGCCGACACCACCTTGATGAGCAGGATGGCCGACGTGAACCCGACCAGCAAAATGAGCCAGCGGTTAGCCTCCCGGTTGTATTCCTGAATGGTGGGAATGGTGACGATGAGCAACACGCCCTGGAACACCGAAAACAACAACAGCAGGTCATAGATGGAGTATAGCTGCAGGCCTCCGGAAATATCTTCCCAGCCTGCAATCTCCGCCCTTATCTTGCCCGTGGCCGAGGCGCGCAGCGTGACGCGGTTGGCCATGGTGCGCCCACCCGATTTGCTCTCGGCCGATTTCCATGTGCCACGCGTGAACTTGTAGTCGATGCGGTCGCCGTTGAAGTAGATGAGGATCTGGTAGCTGCCGTCGATCTGCTTGCGCATCCTGTAGTTTTTGTCGCCCGGGTTCCAGTTGTTGAAGTTGCCGGCCACATAGAGCGATGCATCGAACGGTGTGTTTTCGGGAACCTTATCGACAATGATGGTATACTCCGGCTGCTTCTCCCACCCTTCTATGACCACGCGGATAAGGTGGGGGTTGTCTTCCACCACTTTGTTGTAGACGCGGTTGGGCAGAATTTTTCCGTCGGCATAGCCCTCCACAATCTGCCAGCCCCCTTGCGTGAATTTGTATTCGAAACTCTCGAGCGTGTCGGGCAAATCGAAGTAGTACACGCCATCGGGCCGGCGCGTGAGCTTGAACGTTTCTTCGCCAGGGCTCCAGTTGTTGAACGTGCCGGAGATGAAAAGGCTGGAGTCTTTGAGAATGAACTTAGGGTGTTTGATGACTTCGATGCGGATTTGTGCGCACACATCGTTTAGAGTCAAAAGGACAATAAGAAGGGTGAGGGCGTGGCGTATGGCGTTGTGGATGGGTGTTGTTGCCGATGGGTTTAGGTGCCTCGCCATGTCTCAGTTGCAATGTGAAAGGCTAATATACGAGGTTGGGGGCAATCGGGAAAAAGAACTGTCCGTGGAGTGAGAGTAACCTCAAATAGATAATCCTTGTCCTTAAGATGAACGGATCATTGATGGAGGTTCGTAGCTAATAAACTTTCCTTATTCAGGAATGCAAGTACTGAAATTGGAATCCAACACGAACTACCCAGAATCAAGAGTAAACTACATCGCTGGGGCGTGCATAAAATTATATCCCATCATGATCGTCATTTGTAGTAGTTCCGACTTAATCTGACAGTTGGGTTAACTTAGAAGTGCAAACTATCTAAAGTCAAACCCTTTAAACTGTCAGAAAAATGAGAACAGAATCTAAGTTAATCAAAACGAAATTAG
>NZ_JAERRB010000017.1 GCF_016735595.1 Chryseolinea lacunae | reverse complement strand
CCTAATTTCGTTTTGATTAACTTAGATTCTGTTCTCATTTTTCTGACAGTTTAAAGGGTTTGACTTTAGATAGTTTGCACTTCTAAGTTAACCCAACTGTCAGATTAAGTCGGAACTACTACAGTTTAAAGATTGCAGGGCCTACTTGTGTTTTTTAATGGACCTTTCTAAACAGCTATTACCCTCCTAAATCACAACAGATCACGTGAAAGGTATCCTTTAATTTTTGGAATTACCCTTAATAGATTCCTGATGATTTTGAACAAAGGTGACAAGTTCGCTTGTGAAGTGATTTAACTCATTGGAAGAAAGTACCATTTTTTCAGCGATCATTTTGAATTCCGCAGCTCCGATCTGATCTCTTTTGACGAGTTCCGCCAGACCTTTTACCCTGGCCAGCGGACCTCGTATGTTGTGCGAGGTCTTAAAAGTAATTGCCTCAAGGAGCTTATGGGTTTCGTTCATCATTTGTTCGTGTACTTTTCGCTCAGTGATGGACAGTCCAAGGGTCAAGAAAGATTGTATTTCCTTCCGGCCGTCTTGAATGGGTATGACCACGCAATCGAACCATAGTAAAGCCCCGTGCTTGGTCTTATGTTCAACCTCACCGCGCCACGTCCTTCCTTCCATAAGTGTTCTTCTTCTTTCCTCAAAAAAATCGTTGGAATACCGACCTGAGGCAAGTATCGTGTAATGGCTTCCTATCAATTCTTCTCGCGAATATTCAGAAGCAATGACCACATGTTCATTTACGTTTGTGAAACGTCCATTCAAGTCACTTTCTGACATGAATATATTTACGTTAATAGCATTGACGAGTGTCTGAAGTTCAATAGTTTGTTTCTCGACCACATTTTCCAGATGCGCTGTGATAGCTTGGAATCTATCATTTGATGCTTTTAATTGTTCCTCTGTTCGTTTTTGTTGCGCCAGTAAGGTGTTTTTTTCATGATATTTAGTTAATAATTTCCTGTCGTAGTAGTGCGCGAGATCACGGAATAATGTCATTTGAAAGGCGATAACGGCGACTGTATTGGAAAGGATTATCCAGGGGAGGATATTATAATTAATTGTTTGATCGGGCTCAAATGGCACAGTTTGGTCAAGATATTTGTAGCTCGAAAAAATCAGCAGGCATACGAAATTATTAGAATAGACAATCCAGCGCTGGCTAAATATCAGGGTGCAGGTGGTCGCTAAACCAACCAAAGTATATTCATTTCCGTTTCCTCTCCCTTCATAACACCAATAGGTAATTACCAATATCGAACCTAGTGAATATGCCACTCGGGAAGAGAAATATTTTCCGTGATAGTTCAGGGATAATACAAGGACCGCCACCGGAAGGATATACAGAGGACCATAATAATATCTGTATCCGATTAGACTGTACCCAATGGCATAGGCCATCACAGATATCGAAGTTACTATGGCAACCCCATTAAGTATCATGATTCTGGTTCTTTCCAAGCCGGAGATGGATTGATGGTAGCCGATCTTTAATCCGTTAATCCAGATAGCGTTTAACCACATTGAAGCATTTTTTTGATAGGTTTGGTCACAAGGTGTAGTGTAAAAGGCCACGTCGCTTCCTAATGATCCTTTACCTATATGTCTGACTCTTTTGACCATTCAATCCAAAAAATAAGCCAGCATAACAGGAGTGGATTTATGCAGGATTCTATTTCATTGGGGCTATCCCTGTTGTTCAAATTGATACTTTTTTCCATCCGATGGAATTTTCATTGGTGCCGACTTCGATGCTGGGGTTAGCCGATGCGGGGTTGGGAACACCGACGGGCAGGAGGCCTGCGTCACGCTGCCGCCGGGCATGAGGCACAGCGTTGTGCCACGCTGCGGGGCTGCAACCTGAACGGTGGTGGCCACGGCGCGGTGAACTTCTGTTGCCAGAGTGTGTTGCCGGTCGCGTCCTGGAGGGGTGATGATGAAGGGGTAGACGCGCTGGCTGCCTCCAGGAGGTATGCGCATGCCGGTGGGCGGCGTGGTGGCCGTGAAGTTCGCGCCATCGAAGACATAACACTGCCGTGAAATGGAGCCATCGTTGACGACGCCCCGCAGTTCCCATGGAATATAGACCCAATTCAACCTCCTCTGTTCAAGGTCGAACGTTGCATCGTTCACCACAATGCTTCTAAACCAATTCCAAATCTTACTCATCTATTTTGTGCGAGGTTTTAAGGTGTCCAGTAATTTTATCGAATGCAGTCCTTCGTTCCCGTTTCGTTCGGTTTAGGCGAAGGGACCAACTCTTTGTTTCTGGTTCAGCGCTTTGCTATTGAAGCGCAATCAAATGGCGATAAGCGAGGGAATTGCTGGCTACTCTCGCCAGAATTGAATTGGCATGAGACAAGTGAATAAAAACGGTTCAGTATTTTCGATCGTTGGTTAAGCCTTCATAAAGCGCCATCGGCGCGACATGAACCAAGGCAGCCCATCGCGTCTTCCGTATCTTAATGGTTCCTTAATATTCCAATAAGAGTTTCAACACAAGAATCGCATAAATTCGTACCCTCTCGACGTTGTCTTTTGATGCTTACTTATGAAAAAGAATTTGCGTAACTGTTCTGAATATGAGTTGGTAACTCTATTAAAGGAGGGAAGCGAACCTGCACTCAAAGAATTGTTTTTGAGGTTTGAGCAGAAAATTCTTCTCTATGTTTTCCGGCTCACCCGCTCGCACGAAGTGGCCGAAGAAATTCTGCAAGACACGTTTATCAAACTTTGGGAATACCGCGAAAACCTGGATGTGACGCTTTCGTTTAGCGCCTTTGTGTATAAGATAGCCAAGAACCGGATTCTTAATTATCTGCGGGCCAACACCACGCGTGTGGCGTTGAAGAAAGAATATAGTTTGTCGATGGTAACGTCGGGCAATGCCACGGAAGAACAGATTTTTTTTGATGAATATGTTCGCATCGCCGACCGGGCCATCGATTGTTTGCCGCCGCAGCGCAAGTCTATCTTTAAGATGAGCCGCAACGAAGGCAAGAGCTACGAAGAAATTGCCGTTGCCCTGGGCATCTCCAAAAATACCGTTCGTTTGCAAATTGTTCAGTCATTAAAGGACATCCGCCGGTTCATGTCTATGCACTCCGACATTGCCGATAGTTTTTTCACTGTGTGGGGCATGTTTTGGATTTATTTTTTCTCCGCATAGACCTCTTCATGACCAGGGGTGTATTATAGTCAAAGATCATCCCTTGGATACCAACACTTTTCACCCGGAAGTATTTAGAAAATTCCTGGAAGGCACCTGCACCGCCGACGAAAAACGGATGGCAGAACAATATCTGGAGAACCCTGAATTTGCCAGCCAGATTGATGCCCTGATGCAAGAGCTATGGGAGGACACTACGGCGCCACCGATGGACCGGCGCGCAGCGGAGAAACGCTATGAAGGCGTTCGGGGCAAGGTGCGGCCTGCTCATAGCTTTGTGCTCTATAAGATCGCGGCGTCGGTTGTGTTGTTGGTGATGAGCTCTTATTTCGCCGTGAGGTATTGGGATGTTATTCGCGATCGCGTTGATCCGGTGCGGTATGTTTCGGTGCAGACCAAAGCGGGCGAACAACGATTGCTGAAATTGCCCGATGGCAGCCAGGTGTGGCTCAATGCATCGTCGAGCCTGCGCTATCCGGAGGCCTTCCGTGGTGTGATGCGCGAAGTGAACCTGACGGGCGAAGCTTTTTTTGAAGTGCGTCGCGACGAGCACAAGCCGTTTGTGGTGCAGACCCGCGAGTTCTATACGCGCGTGCTGGGCACGTCTTTCAATATAGAGGCCTATGACGACGACGCGACCATTGACGTGACGGTGGCCACCGGCAAAGTGGCCGTGGGCATTTTCGACACCGCCCGTCAGGAACAAAATCAGCTGGCATTGCTCACGCCCAACCATCATGTGCGCTATGACCTGGTGCAGCACACGTGGGTTAAAGATTCGGTTGCCGCGGCCACCCGCATGGCGTGGCACGAAGGGCGATTGGTTTTTAAAAGCTGCCCGCTTCCTGAAATGATCAAACGTCTTGAGCGCTGGTATGCCGTGAAAATAAACCTGGCGCACGTGCCCACCGCGTCGTGCAAAGTGACAGCTGCCTTCAATGAAGGCACTCCGCTGCAAGATGTGCTGGAATCGGTGAAGCTGACGGGATTGATAACCTACGCCATACGAAACGCACAACAGATTGACATTGTGGCCCGTGGTTGCGACATGAATAAATAGAACGAAAGCCTAAACGACAGACACCATGCATTGCCTATACTAAAAACAGTGCTATAAAAAAAGTAAGACGGAAGCGCGCTAACGCTTCCGTCTTGGACCGGACGAAGCGTCCGGGTCTTAAAACATAAGTGATCCGGTTAGAATCATAATTTTTAAAACCTTTAAAAGTATGCAAAAACTTTTATCGAGGTGTCATGCCCTTATTGTTCTTTTTGTGCGGCTGGCATCTTTGCACTTGTTAGTAGTAAGTATTCCGCAAGCGACTTTCGCGGGCGAACAGCAGAAGGCCACAGAAGTATTTATCGCCGTGGCGTTGCAAAAGTCGCCGCTGCCCGATGCGCTTGATGCCATCGGATCCAAAGGAGGGTTCGGCATCACCTACAACGACGCAGACCTTCCGAGAGATTTTAAAGTTACTTATCAGTCGGCCCGTGTCTCTGTGGCCGATGCCCTCAAAACGGTGTTGCGCGAGACTTCGCTCAGCTTCCGTGAGCATGAAAACAACATCATCATTTTTGTGAAGCCGGCCGCCAAGCATCTTCCCAAAGGGAGCCTGGGCGGCAAGCTGAAAGATGGCGCCAGCGGCGAGTTGCTTATCGGTGCCAGCGTCCGCCTTATTGGAACACCCCATGGGAATATCACGAATGCCGAAGGAGATTTTATGATTCGCGATATTCCCGAAGGTGTTTACCAAGTGGCGGTTTCGTATCTCGGCTATGAAACCTTGATCGAACGCGAGGTGGCCATCACGGCCAATCAGCACACGGTGTTTGATCGCGCCTTGAAAGCATCGGGCACGCAGTTACAAGACATTACCATCATCGGCGACCGTGTGTTGTCGGGCAACGTCGTGGAGACGAATGAGTCGGCTTTGGTCAAGGAGATCCGGAATTCGTCGCTCATTATCACCGGCATTTCGGCACAACAAATTGGCCGCAGTGTGGACCAGGACGCAGGCGAAGTGGCACGGCGACTTCCCGGCGTGTCGATTCAAAATAATTTTGTGAACATCCGTGGCATGCACGAGCGCTACAACATTACCTACCTCAATGGCATGGTGGCGCCGAGCTCTGAATCGGATCGCCGCGCGTTCTCTTACGATTTGTTGCCCAGCAACATGATTGATAAGATGACGGTGTACAGAAGTCCGGGGCCGGAGTTGCTGGCCGACTGGGCAGGAGGGGCGATTAAGATTGAAACAAAGAACACGTCAATTGCGCGGCAGTTTGAAGTGAATCTGTCTTCGTGGTATAGGCCGGGGTCGACCTTTGAAGATTATTATACAAACAGCGGTGGCAAGAAAGACTGGCTTGGGAAAGACGATGGCACGCGGGCGTTGCCTGGGGGCTTTCCGGGTGTGGGCGAAATTCCGGCGGGGGGAATTGGTTCGCCGGGTTTTTTCAGGACAGACAGTGTGAACTTTCACGGCGTGGTGTTGACTCCCGAAAATATGGCGACCAATGCAAAGCTGTCGAAGTCTCTTTACAATTCGTGGGATTTGAAAAAGGCGCGTTCGGGTCCCGACTACCGGGCGGGTATTAATTATTATGATGCCTGGAAAATCGGCAACGTGCGGCTAAGTAACCTCACGTCAATCAACACTACGCAAGCGGTGCAGTTGGTGAACCAGAGCTTTGCACCACAGCGTGTCATTTCGAAAGATGGTGCTGTGAGTGATTCGCGTGCTTTTCAGGATTCCATCAGCCGCAAGATGGCGCGGTGGGGGTTGCTGCAGAATTTGTCCGTTGCATTTAATGACCGTCATGTCATAGAACTGAAGGGGCTTTTTAACCGCCTGGGCACAGACGAAACCTTGGTTCGAGAGGGTAGTGAGGGCATCGTTGTGGATGATGGCGGTTATGTGCGAAATATTATTTATACCTACAGAAGCCGCAGCATTGGCGCGGCACAGGTAGCGGGCAGTCACACGCTTGGCAAGTCGGGTGCGCATTCATTAAAATGGTCTGGTGCCTATTCGAGTTCGGTGGAAAACGTTCCGGCGCAACGGAGTTTCTATAATACACGCTATCCGTTTCAATATATCCTTCCCAATCGCGGGTCCACTACCAATGCGCTGTATTACATCGATACAAAGGAAGAAAACCATACCTACACCGTTGACTACGAAAAGAAATTCAACAAAGGTTTTTTTGTGCGGGCCGGTGCCTTTTATGAAGGCAAGATAAAAAGCATGGACACCCGCATGATCAACATCAGCACCAACAACGATAATTTTTTTGTTGTGGAAGGTGATTCTATCGGCGAAACAAATTTTAACAAACTTATGAGTCCGGCCCTGTTTCGCGAAGACGGATCGGGTGGTTATATTTTTGATAACGAAAACCTGACGGGTCAATACGACATTCGCGGAAAGATCATGGCGGGCTACACTGCCGTGAACCTTCAAGCGTTTCGGAAAAAATTGAATGTGTATGGTGGTCTTCGCTATGAAGGCCAGGATTTGCTGGTGAAGGTGCGCCCGTCGCGCATGCTGGAGGTGATGGGCTATTCCACAGATCTGATCAATAAGTATGTCTACTATTGGCTTCCGTCGGTGAACGTGAGCTGGAGTTTTACGGACAAGCTGTTGCTGCGCGCGGCCTATGGCAAGACGCTGAACCGGCCGAACTATCGCGAATATCTTCCGATGGCGATTCTTGATCCTCGCCTCGACAACATGACCATTGGTACCGATTCGCTGACCGACGCCAAAATTCACAACATGGACCTCCGGGTGGAATATTATCCGGGCGATGGCGAGTTTATTTCGGTGGGTGTGTTTTATAAGAAGCTATACGATGCCATCGAACAATATGCTTCCCGGGATGGACTTCGCGAGCGCATTAAGTTTGACAACACAGACAATGCCACGGTGTATGGTGTGGAGTTGGAATTGCGCAAGAGTCTGAACTTTGTGCCGGTGAAATGGATTCGAAGATTTTCGACCATTGCCAACTTTGCGCTCCTGCACAGCGAAGTGAAATTTACCGACGGTCTTATTCCCGACACAGAAGGACAATATTTTTTAGACAACCGGCAATCGGTGCGCCCCCTGGAAGGCACGGCGCGCTATGTGATCAACGCAGGGTTGTATTATGATCAGGAAGAATGGGGAACAAAGATTTCGCTTCTCTACAATGTTATCGGGCAGCGCCTGGTCTATGCACCTTCGTTGGTGTGGCCTGCTACCTACGAACTCCCGCGCAATGTGCTCGACCTGACCGTGCGCCAACGCGTGACAAAATACATGGAGTTTCGATTTGCCATTCAGGACATTCTCAATCAACCGCGCCGCTTGTATCGCGACTTTGACCGTGATGCGCGCTACGACCCTGAGCGACGCAACAAGTTGCCGTATCGCGATTGGATGTTTCAGGAATATAAGCCGGGAAGTTATTATATGATCGGGCTCAATTTCACTTTCTGAGGCCGGCCAAAAAAAGTGGCAGCCCCATGGCCGGGGCTGCGCACACAATGAAAACTAGAAGATCAGTTCCAGTTTCAAAACATATACAAAATTAAACTGACGCACAATGAAAAACAAGTTGAAGAAATTTGCCGTGGCCGCCCTTGGGGTGGTTTCCATGGCGGCGTTCCTGAACGCCTGCAGCGACGAACCCGTGGTGAACAACCAGGGGTTGCAAGGCTCTGCAGCCTCTTTGCCCATCAAGATTATTGGCGGCGCTACCGAATGCGTTACCACCAATCTGAAAACACAAACGTGGCGCGACACCATCTACATCATTAAAGGCGATGTGCGCGTGCCCAACAACGCGACCTTAACCATCAACGCCGGAACCATTGTGAAAGGCGACAAAGCCACCGTTGGCACCTTGTCGGTTGAGCGCGGTGGCAAGCTGATTGCCATTGGCACTCCCAGCCAGCCCATCGTGTTCACTTCGAGCGCTGTGGCCGGCTCGCGTGCCCAGCAGGATTGGGGTGGTGTGAACCTTTTTGGAAAAGCGCCCAACAACCAAAGCGTGAATGCTGTGCCCGAAGGATATCCCGTTTGCCTTACTGCGCCTCAACACGGTGGTGCGGTTAGCAACGACAACTCCGGTCGCCTCAGCTATGTGCGCATTGAATTTGGCGGAAAAAAAACCGGCGTTGCCGATGTGGAGAAAAACGGTCTGACGCTCTATAGCGTGGGCAGTGGCACCATTCTCGATCACATCCAGGTGTCGTATGGTGGCGATGATGCATTCGAGTGGTTTGGCGGCACGGTGAACGCCAAGTATCTGGTTTCGTATCGCAACAAAGACGATGACTTCGATACGGACTGGGGCTATAGCGGTGCCGTGCAATACGGTCTTGCCGTGCGCGATCCGCAAGTGGCCGACGATTCGAAATCAAACGGCTTTGAGTCGGATACGGATGCCGACGGTGTGAATGCTACGCGCACTACTGCGCAGTTCAGCAACTTCACACTGATTGGTCCCTACGATCCGGCCAATACCCGCACCGTGATCAACACACCCGGCACGGCCGAGTTCGGCGATGGTTTGCACCTGAGAAGAAACACGGGCCTCGATGTTTACAACTCACTGGTGGTGGGCTGGAAACGCGGCTTGTATCTGGACGACACCCCGGCTGCTGAATTGGTGACTACTTCGATTCTCACACACAACCTGATTGCCACACCGTTCATTACCGGCGTGACCTGCGTGTATGAGCCCGTGGCTCCCAACAACGCCTGGACACTGGGTGCATCGAACGTGTGCAATGCCGCAGCGTTGGCAACATCTTCGTCAACCGACAACAACGGCCTCATTCGCAAGAGTGGCCTGACTTCGGCAGCATGGACGTTGACAAACCCGAGCTTCCTGCCGCAAACCAATTTGGCGGGTCCGGTTCCTCCGGCCTACACATCGCCGGTATTGGCCACCGGCACAAACGCCAATCTGATCAATCCCATTTTTGATGTGAACGGAACTGTAGCCGTTTCGCCCACCACCTATTTCAAAGGCGCACGCCGTGCAGCCGACGACAATGGCTGGAACCTGAGCGGAAGCTGGCTCAATTTCGATCCTCAAAACACACCTTACAACTAACAAAACTCAACCGTTCACCTGATCAACTGAACGGCATCATTAACCTGGAACTGAACTTAGAAACAGGCGTACGTTGCGCCTGTTTCTTTATTAAAATTTAAGAAACGCGAATGAAACAGAAACTTTACTATCGCATTGGCTTCGTAGCATTCCTTTGGTTGACGCTGTGTTTTTTGTCCTGTCAGAAAGAAGAGAAGTTTGTTCCGCTAAAAGTATTTTCCGTGCTACCGGCCGATGCGCTGGTGGGCGACACCATTGTGATTACCGGCGAAGGGTTTAGCCCCGACCCAAGCGTGAACGGCATCTTCTTTCCCGGCGCAACGCGCATCACACCCATTAAAAAAACACAATCTCAATTGTGGGTGGTGGTTCCCGACGGCGCCACCCCCGGCCCCGTGATGGTGAACATTCTTGACGAAGAAGTGGCCAGCAGCCCTTCGTTGTTTGTGAAGGTTCCCTCCATCACCAAAGTGGAACCCGCCGACGCGTGGGTTGGCGACACTGTGACGCTGACCGGTGTGAACTTCAGACCGCGTGCGGTGGAGAATCGTGTTTATTTCAAACCCGGACAAGTGAATGCCGCCACGGTGATTGGCGGATCGTCTACAGAATTGAAGGTGATTGTGCCCTTCACATCGAAGGTGAGCACTACAAATATATTTGGCTTTGATGGTCCCTCGCTCACCTTGAAGACCCCGTTCATCACCAGTGTGTCGCCTGCGCATGGTGCCGCCGGTCAGGTCATTACCATCACCGGCAAAGGGTTGCCCTACGATGGATCGGCGCAGCCTGAGTTGAACGGGATGGGAACAGTTTTTTCGGGAACGGAATCGACAAGTCGTGCGGTGAAGGTGGTGGTGCCCGGTGGTGCCACCGATGGCGTGTGGACGTTGAAGTATGCGGATGACTATGTTGTTTCGAGCGCAGAGATTTTTGAAGTGTATCCCGAAATCAAAGACGTGGTGCCTGTGAGTGGCGCAGCGGGTGTGCCCGTTACGTTTACCGGAACAGGATTTAGCCACCTTCCTGAAGACAACCAGGTTTACTTTAATGGCAAACTTGCCGTGGTGACCGAAGCGTCGAAAACAGAACTAGTGGCCCTTGTGCCATCGGGGTTTTCTACGGGGCCGGTGTGGGTTGTGGTGAACGAACGCAAGGCCGATGGTCCTGTGTTTTCGGAAGCCGACCCGGATGCACCCATCATTTATAGCATTAGTCCCAACAGCGGCCCGGCGCTTAGCCAAGCCGTTATCACTGGAAAAAACTTTGCCGGCACGGCGGCTGGAAATTCGGTGAAGATTGGAAGTGTGGCCGCTACGGTAGTGACGGCCACAACCACACAGGTGACGGTGAAGATACCGGCCAGTGCCACGACCGGCCCTTTGTCGGTGACCAAAGGTGGACTGACGGGCATTGGTCCAAAGTTCACGGTGACCACGGGTGGTGCCAAGCCTTTTATCTCGTCTATACAACCAGACAACGTGTCGCGCGGGGAGACAATCACCTTGCGGGGTGGCAACTTCAGTGCGACGAGCGCCGATATTGTGGTGAACACACCCGATGGTGGTGGGCAGCTCACAGTGGTGTCGGCTGCGGAGAACGAAGTGGTGGTGATGGTGCCTATGGGATTTCCGGCGGGCACAAAGGCCCTTCAGGTGTCGCAGTTCAGTCTCACATCGAATGCGGTTCCTGTTTTTGTGAAAGGCTCGCCCCAAATCAAAAACCTGTCGCTTACCGAGGGATTTCCCGGAAACATTGTGACGCTGGAGGGAACAGACTTTGGCGCGCTTGAAAAAGATAACCTTGTGAAGTTTGGCAGTGTTGACGCAACGCTCACCGATGCGAACGATCCGTTTCCTGATCGCATCTCGGTTTATGTTCCCGACCTGGCACCGGGTAACTACCAGGTGACTGTGGCAGTTGGCAATGTTTCGGCGCCCGTGGCGTTTCGCGTGAAGGAAAAACCTGTGGCGGTGAAAAATGTTTATATGGCCGCACAGGTCACCATCACGGCGGGGCAGACGTGGAAGATTTTGAAATCGACGTTCGATCCACCCACGCTCACCGATGTGTATAACGCCAGCAATGCGGGGTTGGGCATTTCCATATTGTCTGCCGATTTCGCCAGCAAAAAAATCTACATGCTGCGAGGCGCGGCCCTTGCCCGGTGCAACTTCACCAACACGGGTTATGAAGAATTATACACCGAGGCGGAGGCCGGAGCGGTTTCTGATTTCACGTTGAACACGGCGGCCGGAAAACTCTACTGGACCACCAGCGATGCAGTTGTGATGCGCGGCAACCTGGATGGATCTGGCACGCCGGAGAAATGGCTGAGTTTTGAAAATGGCAACGTGGGCTATTTGACCTATGGCCTATCCTACAATCCGGCCGACGACATGTTGTATCTGATTGAATATGACGCCGTGAATTTTGTGCCGGCCATTGGGCGGATGAAGGCCGATGGTTCGGGAACCTCTACGCAACTCTACACGCAAGGCCTCACCGAACCACACGATGTGCGGGTGGACACCGACAACAACAAAATGTTTGTTGTCGACGGCATGGAAACTATTCTGGCGGGCAAGGCCGACGGCACGGGTGCACTCAGTTCGTTCATCACCATTCCACCCGGGGAGCTTTTGGTGGGCATGTCGCTCGATGTTCAGGACCAGTATGTGTATTGGGCTGTCTACGACAACGCCAGTGTCACGCACGTGTATCGCAAGCGCTATGATGGCGAGTTGATTCCGGGTACAGACCCCGCGTCGAATGTTCAGAGCGTGTATTCGATTAAAGGATCGGTGCAGGTGGGCAGCGCACCCACAGGATTGGTGGTGGAAGAGTCGACCGGGCGTGGCGGTGCACAACGCGGAAGTTTTTCGGGCCTGACCTTAAAAACGCTTTCGCATCGCCCGCATCAACGAAAGAAATAACAAACATCGCATTGCATTGAGGGCCCATGGCCGGGCTGTATAAACATAACACACAAATGAAAACAAAAAGAGATTCTATCTACAAAACAAACGTGCTCCACAAAAGCATGTTGATGATGTTCCTTGTACTGTGCACCACACTGGTGAAAGCACAGGTTTCGGTTGGCGATTCGTTGGCCCTGGTGGAAATTTATAACCAGACCCAGGGTCCTTCGTGGAGTTCAAAAACAAACTGGCTCACGGGCAAAGTTTCGACCTGGGAAGGTGTTACGCTTACTGGCTCGCGGGTTAGTGAGCTTTCGTTGTCGTCTAACAACCTCACGGGCACGCTGGGCTATCACATTGGCTTTCTGCAGGAGCTGAAGGTGTTGAACCTGTCGTCGAACAATTTGCAGGGGCCGCTGCCGCTGGTGTTTGTGTTTCTGCAAAAGCTGACGATTCTGAACCTTAGCGAGAATAAATTTTCGGGTGAGATTCCGGCTACTACCGGTTTGCTGACGTCGCTCACCGACCTCAACCTTTCGAAGAATCAATTTTCAGGACCGCTTCCTCAAACGCTGGTGTTGTTGTGCAAGCTGAAAAAACTCAACCTGTCAGACAACGCATTGACCGGCAACCTGCCGTCGCAACTGGGCTTGCTCACCTCGCTTCAGGGTTTGTATGTGTCGAACAACAAACTGCAGGGTGCCGTGCCGGCATCGATCGGAAAATTGAAGAAAGCAACCGATGTGTATCTGGACAACAACCGCTTTGGCAGCGCGCTGCCAACCACATTGGGAGACATGGACAGCCTTGTGTTTTTTAATGCGGCCAACAACAACATTACTGGTGCCGTGCCCCAAACACTCACAAAATTGAAACGCCTCTATTTGTTCAACGTATCGGGCAACGACATTGCCGATCTGCCCAACCTGTCGAGCATTGCTTCGCTGTTTCAGCTGACGGTGGCCGACAACAAACTGACCTTTGCCGACATCCGGCCCAGCATCGGCAAGATGCTGCCCGGAAGTTATATTCCCCAGGATAGCGTGGGCACCAGCAGCACGGTGGTGGCCTGTGTGGGTTCGTCTGTTGTGTTGCGTGGCGATGTGATTGAGAGCGATCCCAACAACCGCTACACCTGGTTTGCTGTTGACGGATCGTTTGTTTCGGAAGAGTCGGCAAGCCCCAACCTGGTGTTGGATGGTGTGACGGCCGCCAATGCCAACCGCTATTCGGTGGCCATCTCGAATGCGAACGTGCCCGACCTGTATCTGTTCCGCAAAACCATTAAGCTGAAAGTGAACACCTGCGCCACGGGTGGGGCAGGCGCCAAGAGCACTACCTCCGTTTATCCGGTGCCGTTCGACAACACCACCACGGTGTTGGTGACCACGCCGGCAGCTGAAGCCTTGCACATTGCCGTGCGCAACGAAAGCGGCATTGTTCAGGAGCAGCTCGACACCACCACAAACCTGGAAACCAACGTGGGCGGTTCGCTGAAGAAAGGTACCTACTATGTGGAATCGGTTTATGGAAGTTCCAGAGACGTGACCCGCGTGGTTAAAAAATAAGTTTGATTGGATTGCCTGGCCAGGGGAGCCGAAGGATGTCTCAACCCTTCGGCGCCCTCTTTTTTATTTTATACAAAGGGTTAAAATCATGTTAGAAATGAATCGACTTCAACACATCCTGATGATGATCATGATGGTGGTGGCCTGCCTGGGTTGCTCGGGCAAAAAAGAACCCCTCACGTTTCAGCTGGAAGGAACACCCGTGCGCCTTGTGCCACCACCGGGCTATAAACCCGCCCCGGCGTTGGGTGGTCTGCAGCATGTTTCGAAACGCTCGGCCATTGTGGCCCTTGAGTTGCCCACGCCTTTCGAGGATGCCGCCTCAGAAATAGTTGTCGACACGCTTGCGCGGCAGGGCATCCGGTTGCTGGAGCGCGAGGATATTAAACTTCAGCACGACACCGGGGTTCTCTATAAAATTCAACGCCTGGTGAACGGCTCTAACGTTGAACAATGGATGTTGTTGTTGCCCTATGGCCAGAGCACCATTTCGGTGGCGGGAACCTACATGAAAACCGACGAGAAGGAACTGGCGGCCGCCATAAAAAATGCGTTGCTGTCGGTGCAGCTCGATGGGCAGGTGAAGCATGCCGCGTTGCCGTTTAGTGTGCACGTGAAGGGCATGCGCGCGGCGAAAGTTCTTCCCGGACCTTCGGTGGTGTTTACGACAAAGGGCGATTGGAACAATGCGTCGTTGCAAAGCCTTTCTTTCTTTGCAGGTTCTTCTGACCGCATGCCGGGGTGGGGCGCTGAAGAAACAGCGCGAAGCCAGTTCCGCGAAATGTGCCCCACGTGCACATTGACCGAGACGTCGATTTCGCATGTGTCGATCGATAGCCTGCGGGGCGTGGAGTTGTGGGGATACACGCCCGCCCGCAAACTGAAATATGAAATGGTGTTGCTCGACACCAGTAAATTTTTTGTGATGATCGGCACGGCCGACAGCCTTCAGTCCGAAATGCTGGCGCAGTATAGGGAAGCGTCAAGAACGTTTTCCCGCAGACGAAAAAGTTGAACGATGTTAACAAAACTGGTCACCCTTATTTTTGTTGCCGCCGTAGCTGCTCCGTGCATGCTGTTGGCGCGGGGTGCACCGCTTCGCTTTCTGGCCCTGGCAAAAAAAGAAATATCGGACGAGACCCTTGCCGTTACTTTACGCGCTGCGCCTCATAAGGTGATGGCGATGAGATTAACATCGCGCAGTGCGTCGCCGGTGTTGCGAACAAAGGCATCGGGAGTTTTATTTTTATTGAAGGCCGATGCAAATGCCAACGCCACCGAATTGCTGGCGTACCTGATGCACAGCAATATTTTTGAGTATGTAGAGACAGACCACGTCGGCCATGCTGCTGCAGTGACGCAACCCGTTGTGTTTCCGCTTGATCCTTTCTTTAGCAGACAATGGTCGCACCACAACGATGGCAGCTTTGCACTGTCTGTCGCCACGTTTGATGCCGATGCCGACATTGCCGAAGCGTGGACCACCACTAGCGGAAGCGCTGCAGTGATTGTGGCTGTGCTGGACAGTGGCATTAAAACAGATCACCGCGAATTTGACGGACGCCTCTGGAGAAACACACACGAAATTCCCGACAACCAAAAAGACGACGATGGCAACGGCTATGTTGACGATGTGAACGGATGGAATTTTGTGGCAGACAACCCTGCCATTGAAGACGACGCCGGTCATGGCACCCACATTGCCGGCATTGTTGGCGCCACCGGCAACAACCACGTTGGCTATGCCGGTGTGGACTGGCACTGCAAACTGATGGCCCTGAAAGTTCTTGACGAAGGGCTGCAGGGTTACTACAGCGACTGGGTTGCGGCTATTTATTATGCTGTTGATCATGGTGCATCCATCATTAACCTGTCGGTGGGAGGAGATGCATATTCGAAAGCACTGGACGACGCGGTGCAGTATGCCTGGGACAGGAATGTGTTGATTGTGGCCAGCATGCAAAACCTGAACAACGAAACGGTGTTTTATCCGGCGGGCCATGCACACGCGCTGGCTGTGGGATCGACCGATGCCAACGACCACCGTAGCGAATCGTTTGCCGGCACCCTCTATGGCAGCAACTATGGCGAACATCTTGATGTGGTGGCGCCTGGCAATTATATCTATGGCCTCTATCACCTTTCCGACACGGTCTACAGCATGGTGCTTAGCGGCACGTCGCAGGCTGCCGCGTTGGTGAGTGGCATCGCGTCGTTGTTGCGCGCACAACACCCCGACCTGACGGTGGAGCAACTTGAACAACGCATTGAAACAACGGCCGAAGATGGCGTGGGAAAAGAGACGGAAGACTCGCCCGGCTGGGATCGCTTCTATGGCTATGGGCGCGTGAATGCTGCCCTTGCGTTGCATGCCGACGGTGCCCGCCCGCCCGTTGAACACTCGCTTCAAATTTTTCCGAATCCATCGGGTGGATTGCTTCGTGTTGTGCTGGATCAGAAAGTTGCTTTGCGGTTCACGCTGGAACTGTGCGACAGCATGGGCCGGTTGATTTTTCGCGACGACCATGATGCGACACGCAGGATCGAACTGACCTATGGGTTCGATGAACTGCCACCGGGTCTTTACCTGCTTTATGTTCGCAATGAAAACACCCGCGCGGTGGTAAAATGGTTGAAATATTGACCTCCGGAAAGCTGCGCCGGCAATTTTGAATCGTCGCCATTTGCCAGCGCCGTTTCGATGCGGCCCCATTTTTTTATCACGGCTCCCACAAATCCGGCCATTTGACGCGCCCTTGGCGGTTGACAAACAGGAAACACTTGCTGTTTAAAGATTTTTTACATTCTTGCACGCTCCTGTCACAGCCCCCGACTAACGACCCTGCACGTGAAAAAGATCTCGAAGAAAGAAATACGTATTTCTGTGTCCGACGCCATTGCGGTGGCGCTTGCGAAGTTTGGTGTTTCTGAATACAGCAAGAAGCTCGACAAACTGGTGTCGGCATTTGCCAAGGACGTTAGCGTGCTGGTGAAGAAGACGCACAAGAAAACAACCGTCGACAGCAGTGCCAAGCCGGCCGCGAAAGCCGTGAAGAAACCGCGGCGTGTGAAAAAGGTTGCTACCAAAAAATCATAACCCCGCTTCGCTATGGAACGTGCCACGCCCAACTACACCCTTTTGTTTCAGCGCTCGTTAATGCCGTTTTTCGACATGTTGTCGGTCTATCAGGAAAGCATGCCCGCCGCTGCATGGGAAGCCCTGGTGCGCCGCACCTGCGCGAGCATTTGCAACGCGCCCGAACAATATTTCGGCAACGACCTGCCTGCACGCGAAGAGATTGCCGGCATCGTGCACGAAGCGTTTGATACATTTCTTATGGAAGCTCACGTAGAAGAAGGAAGCCTGACGCAGTAAGGTAAAAAACCTCCCGGAAGACATTCGGCATAAAAAAAGAAGCAGCCCATTGGACTGCTTCTTTTGGTTTTGGAGCATCGGGCGACTAATGTCTTATCTCGATGCGTTGGTGATAGTTGACCGAAGCCGACACGACGTGAAGAATGTAGTAGCCATTGTCAAGTCGCGAGAGGTCTACGTTGTGTTCGGGGCTGGAAGGGTTCAGTGTGTTTTCGCTGCTGAACACAACCGCGCCCGTGATGATGTGCGTTACATAAACCTTGTAGTTGCCGCTGTCGGCACCGGTGATGCGGAGGTGAACCAACCCGCGGGTTGGATTGGGATAGAGGACTACATCGCACGACGGAACGTTGTGGCAACGGTTCACATCGACATCGAGTTTGCTGCTGCTGGTAACATCACACAACGACACCGCGCTCACTTTGATGGTGCCGCTTTCGGAACCGATCAGCACGGTGATGCGGGTGGTGCCGGCTCCCGATTTGATGACAGCGCCTTTGGGCACAGACCAGCTATAGGATGATGCGCCGGCCACGGAGTCGATGCTGTAGGTTTGAAGCGAGCCGCTGCACACGCGGCGATCGCCGCGAATGTAGGATGGTGATTCGGGTTTGGCAGAGATGGCCAGGATTCTCGCGGCGCTTGTGCCACATCCGTTAACCGTTTTCACACTCACAACACCCGACACAAACGCAGGGAACACGATGGAAGCCTGTGCACCGTTGGCCGTGATGACGGCATTTGGAACAGACGTTGTCCACACATAGGAGGTTGCCGAAGGCACGGCATCAACAGCATAGACCACGGCGTTGCCATTGGCACAGAGCGCATGCGTTGGACCGGCAATGCTGCCGGGTTTGGCAGGAGGGCCTGACGTGACTGCGTAGGAAAAGAAGTTGCTTGTGCCACAACCCGACACCGCTTTCACTTTGATGAGGCCGCTGCGGAATCGCGAGGTGAAGATCACTTTGATGGAGTCGGTGCCTTGTCCGTCTACAATCACGGCGTGGGCCGGTGTGATCCAACGGTATTCTACGGCTGCGTCAACCGCGGCAACGGCATAGGTGACGGGCGACGATGTGCCCACAACATCGCATACGCTGGCGGGACCATAGACCGCCAACGGTGTTGATGGCGGTGTGTTGGAAATTTTAAGCGATCGCGTTACCGGTTCTTTGCCACAGGCGCTCTGGATAGAAACCGACAATGTGCCGGCCACAAAACCACCCAGGAATTTCACCTTGATGCTGTTGGTTCCTTTGCCCGACACCAGCACGGCTTTGGACGGAAGCGTCCACACAAAACCGGATGCATCAGTGGTGTTGACCGTGTAGGTGGCTACACCACCCCCGTGGCCGGTGAAGGCACAAGCGTTGGTGTCGCCTTCAATTTCGCCGGCAATGAGCAGGCAGCTGCCCTGATAGCCTGCAAGTTTGTCGGCACCCGAAAGGCGATAAACAAACACGTGGCTTTTGTTTGCCGTGGCGGTGGCGATACCATTTTCAAGGGGCGACGATTGACCATAGTCGTTGTCGTTGGCAATAGCGATGGTGCTGTCGTTGAGGATGGCGAGGCCTTCGGCTTTGTCGAGCACAGAAGGCCAGCCGTGGGCCAGCAAATCCATGACCAGTGTTTTCTTCACGGGGCGTAAGCCTTGTGCGGCAAGACCGGAGGAGTCAACAAGGGCTTCGGTGGTGAGGCCACCATAGCGCGCGGAGGTGATGGGGGTGGCGTCTTTCAGTTCGATGCGATAGAGTTTTTTAATGTCGGTGGTGCCGCGCAAAGCTGCTTCGAGCACCAGGAAGGAATGATCGTTGATGGCCGCCATGTCGCCGATTTTCCAATCGCGAAGTCTGATCTGGTTGCCACCCGTGCCGATGATGCCGTCGTTGAGATAGACAAACATGCGTGTGGAATTGTCGGCGGGGTTGATCTCGAGTATTCTGTGCACGCGTGTGCCTTCGCCCACCGATTTGGTTGGATAGAGAATGGGGCTTTGAATGATGGCATAAATCTTTCCACTGGGGGTGATGGAGATGCCTTCGAAGCCGCGGTTGTTTTTGCGATACTTGAACACGGTGTCGATCTGCACATCGATGCTCTGTGCACCGGGCAGGTTGGCATAGGGCGTGAAGCGTTTCAGCACCACACCGGCTTGATTTAATTTCCAGATGGTGGGGCCGCCTTCTTCGCACACCCAGAAGTTGCCGTCGCCGTCTTTCACAATGCCTTCGGAGTCGATTCCCCAAACATCTTTGGGAGCAATCTTGGCGTTGAAGTTGGCGCAGTTCAACACGGTGTCGGTCGACGCCAGTTCGGCGGCGGTGCTGCCATAGCCGGTGGGGTTGATGATGCCCGTGGCTGTGATGCCGTCGGGACGTTTCATGGTGATGGTTTGCAGAATTTGCACGGAGTCACCATTCAGTCGGATCCTGTGGATTTTGGGTGCGTAGGCCGGGAAGCCATAGATCTTGTCGTAGGTGGGGCGACAGGCTGCGGGGTTGGCGTTGGCCGCATCCACGTTGACACCGCGGTCGGAGAGGGTCCAGAATTCTTTTCCGTTGGTGCCCGGAATGGCAGACAAACCGGAGAAGCCAGCTTCGCGGAAGTTGATGCCCTGAAAGGTGCCGATGGGCGCGGAGAAATTATTCTGATAGTCTTGTAACAACGTGATTTGCGCGCGCACCTGTGTGGTGGCAAACGCAAAGACCAGCAATGCGAACACGCGTAGCCACGCGCAGGCTGCACGGCTACGTAGGTTGAAGCCTCGTGCAAGAGGCCCGGGCATTTGTGTTGTAGAGGTTTTAATCATGATTGAGGGGTTTGGTGTGATGAGGTTGTTAGTTATGTAAGTATACCTCCCCGGTGTTATGCGAATTTCACGTCACTGTTAAGCGTATATTGTTTAGTGAGAACGATGTTGTCACGTTGGCAGGTTTGTAGCGCATGCCCTGTGAAAATGAAGAAGGCGCTTTTGGTAGAGCGCCTTCTTAAAATAGATATCTAGGAAATAGTCTACTTTGTGTCGTTCACTTTCAACAAACCCGGTGCGGCGATTCCATCGGGCGCCTGAAACGAAAGATCCAACAGCGCACTGACGATTGGCGCAATGTCTTCGAGGCCCATCACCGGCACCACTTTGCCTTTCTGAAATCCGGCACCTGCACCAATGAAACCTGTCTGAATATTTTTGAAGTCGGGATAAAATCCGTGCGTGCCGCCTCTGCCTGCGCGCACCGCATCGCCACTGGCCGAAGCACTGATGGTGACGCCTTCGATGGGCGAGAGGGCAAGCATGACGTTGGGATCGGCTCCGATCTTTTTCATTTCTTCGGGTGTGATTATGCGGAAAAGTTTCTTCTCGTTGTCGGGAAGTTTTTGCAGAATGTCCTGCACCTGTTGAAGCGTTTTTGTGTCGCCCTTGGTTTTGAGGTGAAGAAATGCGGAGCCACCCGACGAATGAAACGCGGCCTTCCAGTTGCCACGGTTGTCGGCCTTTTCGATGAGCCCGGATTTTTCGAGCCACACGTTTGGGGCTAGCGTGGTGTGAATGTCGACAAAGCCATGATCGCCCACGATGAGAAACGACGTGCTGTCTTTGATGCCTGCCCGCTCCACGCTTTCGATGATTTGCCCGATGGCATGGTCGACACCGGCAACGGCTTTCCGAACGTTTTCGCTGTCGCGCCCGTCGGCATGTGCAAAGTGATCTACGCACACCAGGTGAACGGTGGTGAATTGAGGTTTATAGGTTTCGATGAGGTAGGACGTGATACGGCCCAGGTTTTCGTCCATGAGCAGGTAGTCGCTGTTCAGTTTTGTGTGGTCCAGTTTTCCGGTGGCGTTTTGTTCAACCTCTGCGAACAATGATGGTGGAGACGTGTGTTTGCGCATGGGCGCAAGGCGGTCGCTGCCGTCGCGTTTTGCGGGCCACACTTCGGGAATGTTGTAGTCGATGGGTGCACCCACGGAAACCGGCCAATGCACGCTGGCGGTTTTGAGGCCCTTCTTTCGGCAGGCATCCCACAGTGTTTCTACTTTGATGAGACTCTCGTCCCAATACCAGTTGCCCGTTTGGCCGTCGGGCTCGAAGGGCATGTTGTAATAAATGCCGTGCCGGGCAGGTGGGGCGCCCGTGAGCATGGTGGTGTGAGAAGGATAGGTGACTGTGGGAAACACGCCCCGCACACCGTCGGCATAGACGCCATTTTGTGCCAGCGCCTGGATGTTGGGCGCAGGCCATGAATGGTCTTTGTAGAACTCCGGACGCAGGCCGTCGATGCTGATCATGACAACATACTTAGACTTTTGGGCAAACGACAGTGCGGTGGCCATGACCACGAAGCTGACGGTTAAAAAATATTTCTTCATGAGGGATTGGTTAGGGGTGGCGACGTGTTGAGCTGAACGCAAATCTAAAAATCAAATGTTAAGAGAAACTTAACTGTGCATGCTCAAATGATTGTGTGACGTTGTCATCACATTTTAACGCCCTTGTCAGAAGGTTGTCGCTGTGGGAGTTCTACTGGAATGGATGCCGCCATTACCAAACCCACCTTCTGGCAAAGGGGGGTAGCGCACAAAGAACAAAAAAAGGAGGCTGTTGCCTCCTTTTTTGTTTGGTGATGTTTAGGGATTGAAGATTTGTTAGTGCGTTTTGATATAGTCGCCTACGAGCGTCCGATAGAGGCTCTCGCCCTTTTTGAGCTTGGCGAGGTGGGTGGCTTTGCGCCTGGGGTCGGCCATGATTTGTTTGGCCCAGATGACGGCTTCTTTGAAACGGTTGCAGCTTTGTCGCTGCCCCCTGGGCATTGGCTTTTTGCTGCGGTTGGGACGCGAGGCGACGACGATGCCATTGCGTGTTTGACGGATGACAAGGTCGCCGAGCAGGCCGCTTAGGGCGGACGTGATTGCTGTTTTTTTTAGACGTGCCATGACTGTGGTTTGTTTTGGGTTGTGAGAAATTGATTTTTGGTTTGAGGGCCACTGCTGTGCTCCGGGTGTGCTCCAGGTGAGCTTTAACTGTGCCTTTAGCACGAGGTTAGTGTGCCTTTAGTGTGCTTAGGTCCGCCGTTGCCTACGGGACTACTGCGGTTTTGGAACGGTTTCACAACGGTTTCGCTACTGCGAGGTGCTAGGGGCTTTCGAAAAAGTGCCGGCGGGTTTCGGGGTTTAGCTGCATGAAGTCGCAGAATTCGCTGATGGAGATGAGCTGGTGTTTTTGTTTGTTGAGCTTTTTGCGGATGGTGCGCAGGAGCTGGCGGGCGTAGCGATCGCTGCGGCCGGTGATGCGCATGATGTCTTGCGTGTAGATGATGGCACGTTGATTTTTCATGATGCTATCTGATGTTGTGAATGATTTTTATTTTTTGTGTGCTACAAATTTAGGGTAGGTGTGTGGTTTAGCGAACATACAAAAACGGCTATGATGGGAACAGATGGCACACTCAGGAAGTCTTGGGAAGTCTCAATTTGTCTTCTCGTTGCGATGCTTTTGATTTGAGTCATCATTGCAATGAGGGCTTAACCGGAGTGTGCCGAACATGACGGATGACAAAAACAATTTTATTTATGGCTTCTCAAAAAGGCATAATCAAACTAGAAGGAACGGTGGGAGATCTGTCGTTCTTTAAAACCAAAGATGGTTTCCAGGCGCGACAGTCGTCGGGCATTAACGGTGACCGCATACGCAACGACCCCGAGTTTGCCAGAACGCGTGAGAACGGGCAGGAGTTTGGTCGAGCAGGCACTGCTGGCAAGCTCTTGCGACAAGCGTTTCGCGTTGTGTTGAAGGACGCGACAGACAGTCGCATGTCGAACCGGCTCACGGCCACCATGATGAAAGTGCTGCAAGCCGACGCCACCAGCGACCGCGGCCAACGCAACGTGATTGATGGCGAGGTGGGTTTCTTGCAGGGCTTTGACTTTAACATTGCCGCCAAGTTGACGACCACTTTTTTTCCGGAGTTTGTGGCCACGATTGACCGGGCTGCCGGAAAGCTGTCGATAGCGATTCCGGAGTTTACGCCCGGCAGCGATGTGGTGGCACCCGAAGGTTCGACACACTGCCGACTGGTGAGCGCCGCTGCGGAGATTGACTTTGAAGCAGGCGAAGCCGTGACGGCCATGGCCGAGAGCGTGGATGTGAAACTTGGCCCCACGAAGCAGGCGGCGTTTACCCTGGACAACAACGTGACGGCTGCCAGCACGAAGCCGCTGTTTTTGTTGCTGGGCATCACCTTCTATCAATCGGTGAACAACAAGCTGTATGCTTTGCAGAACGGTGCATTTAATGCGCTGACCATTGTGAAAGCAGATGGCGGCGTGGCTCCTGTAGCGCCTCCTGTAGTTGCCGCGTGATGAACCTGCTGCTGGTTCGTGAATATTTTCCGACGGGCACCAACGGCACGTTGTGGGTTGAAGTGTGCAAAACCATTGAATTGCCCTGGCAAAACAACCAACACAACGTGAGCTGTGTGCCCGAAGAACGCTATGCCCTGCAACGGCGTGTGACCACAAAACGCGGTGTCCATTTTTTGGTGCGCGACGTGCGGAACCGGGATGCAATTTTGATTCACCCGGCCAACGACGCACTGCGAGAACTGCGGGGGTGCATTGCACCCGTGCGCTACACGACTGGCCCCGGAAGGGGTTTGCAATCGCGGGACGCGATGCAGCACTTGCGTGCTGTGCTTGCGCCTGCCTTTGATCATGATGAAGATGTTTTTTTGACGATTAAATCTGAAACAAAATGAATGTGATTGAAAGAGTGAAAGCGCCGACACCCAAGTTTTTTAGAGTGTTGCGCACCATTGGCCTGAGCCTTGCCGCTGCCAGCGGCGTGTTGCTTGCGGCACCCATTGCCCTGCCTGCCGTGGTAGTGACTATTGCCGGCTATGTGGGCGTGGCCAGCACGGTGATGACGGCTGTGAGCCAGACTGCGGTTGCCCACAACGATGAAAATGGAAAGGAGGTTGGCGATGGTGCAGGCAAGTCGGAGTGATAGCGTGATTGCTACGCTTGCGGGCACCGTGATTACGGTTTTGTTCAATGTTGGTGTTGATGACGTTGGGAGGACTGTGGTGCTTGCAGGCGTGGGGGCGGTGGTTAGCTTTTTGGTTTCGCTTGGGATGAAGGTGTTGTTTAGGAAGCGGGATTGAAGTGGCTGCTGTTTGGATTGAGAAGGCCCTGGTGGGCCTTCTCTTTTTTTTTGGTATCTAATGCTTTTGGGTGGTCGGTGCGAAACGCAGTCTCGCGCTATTCTGGTTGGCTGGGCTCCAGCTATGGCTCTGTAGATATTGTTCCAAACTTTCTGAATATTATAGATTCTTCATCTGACTGGAGAATCCGAAGAGGCTGACCATCTTTGTCCGTTTGCCCTGACCGTCAATTTCCAAATCGCGTGACCACCCAATTCCGCCACCATTTGACCAGAAACAGGTCCAGCAATCAAGTGGTTCGAAACCTAGACGAAACTCAAGTCCTCTGGTAACTTTAGCTGGTCACGTCCTCCTGAAACAAAGTGGTCAATGGGGTCGGAATCTCCAGTAAGTGTAAGTGTATGGGTATCGTCTGTTCGGCATGTGGAGAGTGTGTTAGTGATCGCCCCTTTTGTAAGCAGCCAGGGGCATGCGATTAGCGATAGTAGATCTTGTCGTGGAAGTTGAAAGCCAACCCATGATATGTAAATAGCATTAATACTTATTTTCAAATGTTACAACGTGGACTATAGAGTCAACGGCTCCAAACAAAATAAAATGTCCGTTGTCTTAATGCCTCAGTTTGTTGTTCTTGTCTACAAAAAAGTAAGTTGTTGACAAGGTGAAAACTATTTATTCCTATCAAAACCATTCCCTGATAAATCTGCCTGGCGAGAAATGGAAACCTATTCCTGAGTTTGAAAGCTTATACGAGATATCCAATTATGGGCGCGTTAAATCGCTCTCTCGCGAAATGATGCTTAACTCTCCCGGTGGCGGGAGCTACATGTCCAAAGAAAAAATCCGAAGGGCAAAAGTTGATGTTAAAATCAACAAAACAACAAAACAAAATATCTATAGCTTGGGCATGACGCTTTATCGGGATGCAATTGCCTACCATTACTCGTTGCCACGCCTGACCTACTATGTATTTAAAGGGAAATTTAATCTTGACCATTCTACTGAGCTGATTTCATTCAAGGATCATGATGGAAGAAATACGCATATCTCCAATCTGGTAAAGACAACCATCAGCCAGATCAAACTGGCCTCGTACAAAGAAAAGCGCGCCATCAGTCATTTGTCAGTACTCAGTAAGCCGGTCACCCAATTTGACGGACAGGGCAAAGTGATCGCTCATTTTCCAAGCATGTATGAGGCAGGACGACTGACAGGTTTTAATGGCCGTAACATAGCCGAAGTCGTCAGTGGCCAGGGACACATGTTCAAGGGATATTTTTGGAGGGCCGGAATCCACCACAGGAATTTGAGTTTAACTAAAATCCGGCGTAACACTGAACGCGGCGAAATAAACACGGCGCTAGCAAAAAGGCTCAAGATCAGATACACGGACAAAAGTAAGATCCCCGCCATTGTTAATTTGTCCCTTGCCAGCATGGCAGGAGAAAAATGGAAAGCGGCTCCCGGTTATCAGGGATTATACTTGGTCTCAAACTATGGGAGGGTAAAGGCCCTTGGAAAAATCACGCAGGGGTTACAGCAGAAGTGGATGCCGGAGCAAATTCAAAAAATCATCGTTGACTTCAGGAAAGATAGAAAAGGAAAATGGGTTGCAGGTTCCACGTTTGCCTCTATGGCCGTTGAAGGAAGAAAAAAGCAGGTGTCCATTCCACGGCTCGTATATTTTCTGTTCGTGAAACGGTATGATATTGCGGATACCAACTTGCGGGTATACTACAAGGATGGGAATCCGCCACTAACATCCATTTGGAGGGGTGTTTTTTTACTCTTAGTGTAATAGCCGATCAAGTATTTCAATAAAATTTTTGAGCCCGTCAAAATAATTTAATTCTATGAGGAAGTTGTTCCTAAGTGGCATTGCCATGTGGTTGGCATTGTCGCAGGTGGTTGCGCAAACCGTCAGCCAGCAAGATGCTGTAAATAAATTAATGCCAAGGCCACTACCGCCTTCACCAAACGTTGCTTCATTAGGAAAGTTTGGCGATTATCAGGTGAGTCATTTCAGTGGGCTTCCTCAAATATCCATTCCCTTATATGAGGTAAAAAGTGGCGCACTTACATTGCCCATCACGTTGAATTATCATGCGGCGGGTTTCAAGCCAACGGACGTTTCAGGTTGGGTTGGATTGGGATGGGCCCTGTCGGCAGGTGGGCAGATATCGGCAAGTGTGAAGGGCATGACCGATTCAGAATACTTCTACTACTATCCACTTAAGTCAGATGCGAGCACGTGCACTGACTTCGAATATCTCAAAAGTGTTGCAAATGGTTCCATGGACACCGAGCCTGACGTTTATGGCTACTCTTACCCAGGTGGTTCGGGCAAGGCGATGTTCTTGAATACTGCGGCCTACGACCAAGGAAAACCTAAACTGAACAACGGTCTGGCGTTTCTGATCCCTTATGCACCCATTGTACTCAAGCAAACAGTGCCCGGAACTCAATTTGAATTGACCGATGCGGCGGGGAATCTCTTTCGATATGGGATGGACAAAAGAAATCGCAAGCCAACCGAGAATACAGTGACCTACACAGGTGGTCAACAGAGCCATGCAACAACGGCGTATTATATGACCGATATGATCGCCCCAAACACGCGCGACAATATTTCGATGACATACCAGGATGTCGGCGATGCACGAATGAAGGATTTGACGTATGCGTATATTATTACGGACAACTGTCAAAGTGTGCCTGGAACTGGAGGCACGGGCGGGCCTAGCTTAAAACCCTGTCCCACGCAGTTGTATACACCTCAGAAGACAACGATAGACATTACGGCTGGTCAGATCGGGGTGGATTCGATTAAGTTTAAAACAGGTCTTGTCCGATTCTTTCTTGGCACAACACGACTGGACGTGAATCCATTGGACGCGAGGCCGCTGAAGTTTCTGGACCGGATTGAGATTTATGGATTGATAGCGGGCACCTACACCTTGCAGAAAATCGTAAAGTTCAGCTATTCTTATTTCAAGAATCCGGGTGGGCAAAATACGGCCCTTAAGCTTGATGCTGTTTCTTTTCAGGACAATGCAGGTGTGGTAGTTCAACGCTATAAGCTTAGCTATACGACCAATACATTTTCGTGGACGGCAGGCACAGACGCGACTCTGAATGGCCGAGATCTTTGGGGTTACTACAATGGCGCGTCAAATACAGATTTGTTGCTTCCGCGAACGGTGGACTATCAAGATGTGTTGGGAGCACCTACAACCAAGACGTTTGGTGGAGCAACCAACCGTGCCGTGAATGAAACATTGATGAAGGAAGGTGTGCTTTCACGAATCGATTTTCCTACCGGCGGCTATACAAAGTTTGACTATGAGGCCAATCGTTATTTGAATGGTTCGACACCGACACTGACTGGGGGACTTCGTGTGACAGCCATTACCAGTGCTGAATCGCTGACAGCACCCGCAACCGTGAAGGCGTATAAATATGGGGCGAGCGAGTCTGGTTATGGTACTCCTAATTTTTCGGACTACCAATACACTTATTTTACTGAACAAGCGTGGCATGAAGAGGCGTGTGTTCCACAGGATGCATACCTGACTTACCGGCTACGCACTTACCAGTCCAATTCGTCATTTTATCAAGATGCATTTGACGCGGCTCCCGTGCTGTATTCTTCGGTGACCGAATACCTCCAGAATGGCTCGAACGGAAAATTAGGGAAAACCATATACTCCTACAATTCCGTGACAGATCCTGCAGACCAACTGGTTCAAGGCTCGAACAAATATTACCACAACAGCTATGCATGGAAACGGGGGCAACTGACGAGTAAGATTGTTTATGACAGCTTGGGCGCAATTGTGTATTCACAGTCTACCACCTATACGCCCTATCAGGAAACCGCTAACACAGTTGGACTTGGCGTGTTTCGATTTTCTCCACGGGCTGATGAAGTCTGTTTCGCTGACATTTGCTCTTCATCCAATCGCTACTACACCCAAACTTTTAAAACGCAGGCCTTTATTCAGTCCACGGGTGTGTTCTTGCCTACCACGATATCTGAAAAGACGTACATGAATGGCAATGTGAATCGGTTTGTGGAAAAGGTGACGGTTAAGACTTATGAGTTAGCAAACTACCAGGTTACAAATGTCACCACCACCCAGGGAAATGGGTACGAGCAGCGTGTAGTTGTGAACCGCTACCCCTTTCAAATGCAACCTATGAACGAGTCGGCGACCAGCGGCACTGCAAAAGGAATTGCGATGATGCGACGAAAGCATATTGTGGGTGTTCCGCTTGAATCTTACTCGTATCTGCAAAAGAACGACAACTCGAACCAGCGTGTGGTGTCCGGACAAGTAACAATATTCAGGCAACACACTGCAGATACGAGTTTTGTGGTGACCGACAAAATCTATCTTTGGGAATCGGACACCGCCATTAGCAAATCGAGCTATGTCCAGGTATCCATCAATGCTGCGAAGAATGGTGTAACCATGGACGGAGGTTACAAACAACGCCTTAGTTTACTAAGCTACGACTATGACGGCAATTTGCAGATGGCACAAAAAGACAACAATCAGATTGTTTCTTATTTATATGGCTATAATGGTTCGGTGCCCATTGCTGAGGTGGTGAATGCTCAAAATACACAGTATAAAATTGTGACCACAAAAATTCCATCAACGGGAAGCTTGGCAATTTCGCCGGGCACGTCGTCAGCCAACACATATACTGCGACTTATAATTTTAAGATTGATTACGCCGGGCCAGTGACGTTAAAACTAGGCGTTCCGGGAAGCGTATCAACAAACTTTAATTGCACGGGCGCCGGGTCGGCCAATGGCCTTCTGCCAACCGGAGCCTGCGGCGCAGGGACGTACACGATGAATGGCGCGGCCGTGGGTGATAGCTACCTGACAGTGACGGTCTATGACGCCCCCGGCACACCCGGCGGGGTAGGCGCCTGCGGTGAGATCATCTATCCCAAATATACCACCCGAACTGACGTTTATGGCACTATTGAATTCCTCGCCGAATCGTTTGAAGAAAATACAACGACAGGCGTTGTGCGCAACGCCAGTGTGGCCCATAGCGGCGAAGCTTACTTTAGCGGTGATTATACGGTAGCCTTCACTAAGCCAAATGCCCGAAGTTATTATTTGGATTATTATTACCTGGATGCGTCCAACAAATGGGTGTATATCCAAAAGGTTTACAGTAGTACGTCTATGATCCTGAGTGAGGGCAGCGCAATTGATGACGTCCGTATCTATCCACAGGATGCGCAGATCAATACCTATACTTATATCCCCAACGTAGGCACCACTTCAACTATTGATCCAAATGGCAAGGGACTGTTTTACAGCTACGACACTTTTGGGCGACTCAAGCTTACACGCGATACTAACTTCAATATTTTGAAAATGTACGACTACTACTATCGCTATCAACCATAGTCAGCCCGGCGCGTTTCGAGTCACCTTCAATTCCAAGAACCTATGAAATCGTTATACATCTCTTTTATGCTTGTTTTGGTTTGTTCGCTACCTGTTGCCGCGCAAACGTTGTCCTCGGTAAGCAACACGTGCGCAGGAAACTGGGTTTCACTCTATGTTGGCGGTGGAGGTAGCAACTGCACAGGGGTAGTGGTGCCCAACGCAAGTTGGTGGCATTTTTATCCAGAGCCTACGGAAAAGGAATTTGGTAGCGGCTACAATTCTGTGAATGTTCGATGGAGCAGTGCCGTAGCCGATGTGCAGGTGTATGCCGGCTATCAATGCATGCAGCAAGCCACAACGGGAACGACCAACACAGTCCATTTTTCGATTTTGGCAAGCGTTGCTGCGCCGACGCCGACCGTGAACATTGCTGAAACTCAAATCTGCGAAGATGGGTATATCAATTTTAGTGCAACTTGTCCAAACCCCGGACCAAATCCCAGCTACTCCTATTACCTGGATAATAGTCCTACACCTTTCTATTCTGTTTCTACTACAGGAACACAAAACAATGTGCCCCAATATAATAGTGCAGGCAATCTAGCATCTGGCTGGCATACAGTTTACGTGAAAGTAAACAACTACACAGGATGTGCTAGCCCTTCTGCAGGAAACTCTCCAACCAAAAGTTTTTATATCACCCCCAAGACGATTGTTGCTGCGAACTGGACCGATGATGGTGAAATTTGTGCGGCCACCCACCCAAACCTAAATGCCCATATCAGCGTGCAAACGACCGTGTCGAACCTGAGCTATCGGTGGCTTTATCTGGGCAGCTATGGACAAACTACAACGGATCCCAACCACGTATACGTCAACCCTACCGACAACGCTGATATTGGTGTGCAAGTGATGTCGGATCAATGGTGCACAGATTTGCCAAAGGTTTTTCCACCAAATCTGGCCTATGTGAACGTTGCACAAAGCACAGCGCCGACACTCGACATTGTGATACCGGCCAATAAGTATACCTACTGTCCAGGTGAGAGCATCACGGTGCGCTCCTCTCAAGTAGGGACCTCGTACACTTGGAAAATCGGGAGCACAACCCTTTCGCAGACGACCCAGACCATTACTATCCCCGTGACCGACAATGCCAGCTCGGCACAAGAATATAGCGCTGGTGAAGTGATCTCACTGCACGTGACAGGCATAAATTCGAATGGTGGCTGTCTGTCGACCAACCAGGCCGATGCTACGTCGACACCTCTCAATATTGTGGTGAACCCCCTGCCGAACGTAGTCACCACACCCGCAGGCACAGCAAGAGTGTGTACGGGCTGCACCAAGACTGTCGCCCTTACCACACCGGGCCCCACAGGCACAACGTATCAGTGGTACCGAAACAATGTGGCCATTACCAGCGCTGAGCCCGGCTGGAATACGGCTTCTTTCTCGACCAAAACCCTGGCAAGCTATAAGGTGACAGTGACTAAACTCTGTACAACGACTTCAGCAGTGGTCACACTCATTGCAAACACACCACCCATGGTGAGCGCCGGTGGGAATCAATCCATAGCGTTACCGACCACAACGCTGATGTTGAATGGGGCTGCAAACGATCCAGACACTGACGGCACAATTACAGGGATGGCATGGACAAAAATAGTTGGCCCTGCTGCCACGTTGGCTACTGCCAATACTAATCTTAATACTCGCAATGCAACCTCGAAATTAACCCTCACAAACCTTGTGATTGGATACTACCTTTTCAGGTTAACGGGCACGGACAACACCGGGGAGACCGTGACTAGCGACGCTGAAGTAATTGTGTACCCTAAGAACAACTATAATTATGTACGCACCCAGACATTACTCACGCCAACACCAAATCCAGCCAACGTTACAGCATTACCCGTAGGTAGCCGCACTGAGACAACAGAATACGTCGACGGTTTGGGGCGACCGCTCCAAAGCGTTGTGACGCAAGGTTCAATGAACAACAAACGGGACATTGTAACGCCTTATGCATATGACCAATTTGGACGTGAAGCACTTGAATATATGCCATATGTTGCGGTCGACAACAGCGGGGATTTAAAAGCAGACGCACTTGGTCCAACTTATACAACATCGCCTCAGTATAATTTTTATAACACCACAGGAACGGACAAAGTTGTCGACGACAACCGACCATTCTCAATGATCAAATTTGAACCTTCGCCATTGGGTCGTGTAGACAAAGAGTATGGTCCTGGAAAAGCTTGGGCTCCATTGAACTCGGGTGGAAGTAATAAGTTTGTGAAATATTCGTATCTCACAAATGTTCATGGCACGGGAAACAATACGACAGACGAAAAAGTCATCGCGTGGAAAGTTTATCGTTCTGGAAAAATCGCGCGGCACCAAGTAAATGCGGGATCAATCGAAGTTGGCGGCTACTATAGCACAAACCAATTAACGGTGGCCGTGAAAGTTGATGAGGAGGGTAACATGACCCGTGAATATTCTGACAAACAGGGACAAATTGTTCTACGAAAATCCCAGCTTCAAGGTGGGGCAGGTGCTTACTTAAATAATCTTCAACAATGGAACAGCACATACTTCCTGTATGATGATTTTGGTGATTTGCGGTACATTTTTCAACCTGAACTTAGCTTGCAGGTTTATTCGAGTGATACCTATATTCCTTCTGAGACGGAAATACGAAAATTTGCATTCAGGTATGTTTTTGACAGCCGTCACCGAGTAATCGAAAAATGGTCTCCGGGTGCCGAGCCAGTTTATATTACCTACGACCCCCGAGATCGCGTTGTAATGACGCAGGATGGTGTGCAGCGAGCGAAGTCGCCGAGAGAGTGGTCAGTGATAAAATATGATAATCAGGATCGACCAATTATCACGGCAACACTGCCGGATCCCTATGGATGGACGCCAGCCTTTGTGCAAACCTACATCAATTCATTTTACAACAATCTAGCCGCCGGCAAAGCATGGTATGAGGAGCGAGGCACCGATATGCATGGCTACACAAACAAATCTTACCCAGACCAATTATTGCCCACGGAATGTTTAACCGTTGTGTACTACGACGACTACGGTTTTAAGACTTCACTTCGAAAACCCAGCGACTATGCTTATCAACCCGCGGAGATCACAGGTATGCCAAGTACAGCACAATCGCTTGTGAAGGGCTATATGACGGGTATTAAAGTTAGGGTGCTCGATGGCGAGGCTTTTGGTGAACTGCAATGGTTATCCAGCTGCTTTTACTATGATGATCAATATGAAGTCATTCAGTCGGTCATTGACAACTATAAAGGGGGTAAGGATCGATTTTCATCCCTTTACGATTTTGTGAAGTTGACAAAATCAAAATCCAATCATGAGTCAAAAGCAATCTCCTGGAAAAATCTAGTCAACGCTTCTGTTGAGGGAAATAAAATTGTCAAACGGGGCGGTGCTGCGAATACCTGGGATGCAAGCGCAGTCTCCAACGAAAGCCTGCCGGCAAACACCAATGGATTTTTGGAAATTAGTGCGTCAGAAGAATGGAACTATCGCATGTTTGGTTTGGGAACAACGAATCCTAATGGAAACCCTGCTCTCGTTAACTATGGTTTGATTCTACAGGGGGGCGGAAATTTAGTTAAGGCAGAGGCTGGTATCTACACAGCCGTTGGTACTTATTGCTCTGGTGACACCCTGCGCATAGAGCGAATCGGAAATCAAATCACCTACAAGAAAAACGGTGTGGCACTTGCCCCATCAACTACCGGTTCTACAACATCCTTGAATGCGGTCGCAGTATTGTATTCAGGAACGGCCTCGATTGCATATGCTAAGGCTTCCTTTTCAACTAAATCAATAGCCATCAACTATGAAACCGAGTACGACCACTTTCTTCACGAAACAAATCAATGGCATCAGGTGGGGAGTAATCCTAAAATTTTGATTAGCAGAACAAACTATAATGAAATCGGTCAACCGGTGGAGAAACGGTTACACAGCACGAACGCAACGGCAAGTGACGCGAGAGAGACTATCGACTACCAGTATAATATTCGTGGATGGCTCCAAAGTATTAATGATCCTCAGACCAATCCTAAATTATTTGCTATGTCGCTTAAGTATTTCGACCCTTCAGCCAACGGTGGTGATAAGAAATACAATGGTGCAATAACGGAAGCTATCTGGAAAACCGGTGGGGGCAATCTTCAATCTTACGGCTACTTCTATGATACCCTTGGTCGACTAAAGGATGCCAGGTATTTCAATCTCGATGTTGCCGCACAAAATGGAAGATTTACAGAAACGATTGGGGGAAAGAATTTGAAGGGGTATGATCGAAACGGCAACATTCTTAAGCTGAAACGATACGGAAGAACTACGGGTAGCGCCTATGGATTGATGGATGACCTCACCTATAGCTACACAGGGAATCTCTTAACCCGGGTGGACGATGCGGTGGCAATGAATGCACAGGAACTTGGCTTCAAAGAACTTACCAAGGTAGCGAATGAATATACTTACGACGGAAATGGCAACATGGTCACGGATCTGAATAAGGGCTTAGCCAACGGTGCAACAGCTGGAATCGTCTATCAATCGATGGACCAGCCGAGACTGATCTATAAAGGGACCAACAATACGATTACAAATGTCTATGATGCCACCGGAAGAAAGCTTTTTGTGCAGGTAACGACGCCTCAAAAAACAACACGAACAGATTACGTGTCCGAATTTGTTTACCAGAATGATACATTAAAATTCGCAACGCATCCTGAAGGTCGCGTAATGCTTACAGCTGCTACGCCAGAATACCAATACAACCTAAAAGATCACTTAGACAACGTTCGCGCTACTTTTACAACAAACGTTGCCTTGGATACCGCTGTTGCCACGCTGGAGAATTCACGCTTGGGTTGGGAGCAATCCAAATTCCTACGAATTGCAAATGCTCGACGCGTCCAGTCCTCCTTGTTTGATCATACCAATGGCACGGCCACTGGGTATGCCGAACGTTTGAATGGTTCGGCCAATGAAAAATACGGAATAGCACGATCTTTGAGCGTAATGCCCGGTGACCAAATAAGCATGGAGGTGTACGCCAAATACGTTGACACCAATTCAGGAAATCGAACTGCTGCCCTGAATACTCTGCTAACGCAAATTGCGGCGGGCACCGCGCCAGTTGGTACGGTGGTCGACGGGGGTGGATATGCTACCAGTACCTCATCATTTCCATTTGCAGGATTGCTTAACACCACGGGCAGCACAGGAGGTCCAAAGGCATATCTAAACTATCTGGTGTTCGACCGGAGTTATAATTTTGTCACCGGAGGGTTCAAGCGCCTGTCAGCCACCCCAAAGGAAACTGGAAATGACGTTTCCCACGAGCGACTGTATTTCGATAATATTTTAATAAAGCAAGCTGGGTATATTTACATCTATTTAAGTAACGAGGAGGCTACGCCTATAGAAGTGTTTTTTGATGACATGAAAGTTACTCAGACGGTTTCGCCGATTATCCAACAAGATGACTACTATCCGTTTGGATTGACTTTCAATGACTATTCACGAGAGAAAAGTTTTCCGCAGAAACTGCTATTTGAGGAAAAACAATTTATCGACGATTTGGACGTAGACTTTTATGATTTTGAATGGAGGCAATATGACGCAGTACTCGGCCGGACAACCACACAAGATCCTCATGCTGAGTTCTATTTTGATCAATCCCCATATAGCTTTTTGGGTAATGACCCTATAAACACAATAGATCCAAGTGGGATGGACACTGTGAAGGTTCATGACATAGATCCGAAAACATTTAGTAACGAAAATGATGTTGTCTTGCTTGACGAAATTTCGGTTAGCCCATCTGACGGAAGTGGCGACGGGCAGGGTGACGAGAGCAATGGGGAAAAGGAAGACGAAGGGGGAGGCAGAGTTGAGGATAATTTCTCACCGACAGAAAAATTCTTGGTAAAAGTAAACGAATGGAACCCGTTGGCATGTGGATACAATGCCTTGCTTGGTGTTATTACCGGTAAGGACAGGTTTGGGAATGAGATGTCGGGTACCGATATTGCATGGGAAACAGTTTCTGCCATACCCGGTTTTGGGCCTGAGGCGAAAGGAGGCTCCAAAGTCTTAAGATTTTTCGGGAAATATAATGATCATCATTCATGGATGAAGTTTCTAGGTGGCGCGGTAAATCAAAAACTGACAAGGATGTCGGCGGCTGCCCACAAAAAACTTCATCGAAAATTAAATGAATTTTTAAAACAATTTAAAGCTCCAAATGGGAAGACCATGTCGCCGGGCCCGGGGAATAGCGGTCAACGTATAAGGAGAAACTTTTCGGAAGAGCAAATAATCAAGGCCTTGTCTAAATTCTATAGGACCGTCGGAAAAGAATTTAAGAAGGCAGCAAAAGACTTCTTTGACCAAGTCAATGAAAGAAACAAGAAAAAGGAAAATGATTGATAAGTGAATGCTTCCTTCGGAGGTATTACTATGAAGAAAGATAAAAAAACCAAAGCGATTATTGGGTATGTAATTACCCCTCTGGACAACGACAGTGTGATGCTTGACGACAGAGCAGTACCTGAAAGATGTCCTCTATGTCACTATATCGTGGATTTTGACTACCACAACCCATTTTTTAAATTGAAGCGAAAAACGTATGATTTTTCCTGTCCTTACGATATTGGGATTATTACGTCTCTTAAGTTTAAAGAGTTTTGTGTTCGGGAGGGTTATAAAAATATTCAGTTCAAAGAATTTGAAAGAGAACCAAACTTCTTCCATTTCATCACGCGAAAAATACTACCTTTTGATGCTAAGAAAGTCAAATCGCGTTTTGGTAAGCTATGCCCAGTGTGTAAAAACTACGACACTCTAGTTGGTACAGACCCTCCTACATTAATTGGTATCAGTAAGCCCTTGAAGGATGGTTTTTATTCATCGGACCTTTGTTTTGGCTCGTATGATAAGAAAAATCCACTGATAATCATTGGTATTGAAACCCAGGCGAAACTAAAACGCGAAAAATTTACCGGGATTGACTATGAACCAATTGAACTATGAAAACTGTGGCATTCGAAGGTAACTTTCGCTTCGTGATCCGTCATCAAATAATAAGGTCGATTTGTTGGAAGCTCCACTAATTTAAAGGAAATATTATCGTTGATGACAGCCTGCGGGTGATCGAAGGTGAGCCTACCCGAAACGAGCTTAGGATCACCAAGATACATCAAATGTACGATCACAATATCACCCTTTTTAGAATGGGCTTAAACAGAAACTGGTTGCTCCTCGGCGTAGCTGGAGATTCTGACCCCCATTGACCACTTTGTTTCAGGAGGGTGTGACCAGCTAAAGTTACCTGAGGACTTGAACTTCACGTAGGTTTCGAACCTCTTAATTGCTAGACTAGTTCCTGGTCAAATGGTGGCGGAATTGGGTGGTCACGTGATCTGAAAATTGATGGTCAGGGCAAAACGGAAAAAGTTGGTCACCCCCTTCGGATTCTCCAGGAGGCGGCATGTCGATCGCAACAGCGAAAGTATTAGACGGAAGATTTTATGAGGGCCAGAAATTCAAGAAAGCATATGCACCAACAGAGGTGCCGGTTGAAAATGCAACCCGGATAGGGGGTTTTGTTAGCGTTACATGGAATTTGGGAATTATTAAATAACGGCTTTCAAATATTGATGCTCTCGGCGAAAAATATGAAGACAAGCTACTATCACCGCCAACCCGACGATCGGCCCTTGAAGGTTACAAACTCGTGCATTCGTTTTATGAATAGATATGCAAGGTTTCAGCAGGTGATTCTTGATCGCGGCTTTGAGGACGGTTAACAAACGAGAGATGAACTACGAAAACGGGATGGAACACGTTAGAACGTTGACGTCCGCAGGAACGTCCAAACGAATCCGAATCCAAGCGTATCACCACTAAGATTTCGGCGAGATGTATTCAATTGTACGACATGCAACACCACGGGAATTTCTCGCTATAAATGGAAACTTCATTTATAGCGACTACTTTAGGCATTATCACCTCATCAACGTAATTGACAAGCTCCATAGTGGAGCCACCGAACTACATGATTATTTCAGTATAGTAGAGGATGGAGAGCTACGCATATTTGTCTTGTGGACTAGAGATGGATATTACATTTACGGGCGTGGTTGGGGCAATGAAGTCTTGCCGTTGCTTTCAGAACGAATTGGCGAAGAAATTGAACGAAGGGTATTTTGTGGTGAAAGTGAACTCATTAAGGCCCTTTTTAGATCTAACCAAATTGACTTCGAGGTTTTTAAGAACCGTCTTTTGGAGGAATGCCGTGAGGCAAATCCCGCAAATGGTCGGTTCACTGGAGAAATGGCTCATGCAGAGATCGACGATTCGGAGGAAATCATACAAATGGAATTGGCTTATTATAGGGAAGAGTTTAGAGGCGGCGGTCGCATGAAGGATGAAGGTGTAGCTGCGACGGCAATGCAGGGAATTATCGATGGAACTATCTTTACATGGCGCGTCGAGGATAGAATTGTAGGCATCATAAGCATTATAAACGACGATCAAGAGCAACCTATGCTTGGTAGTCTTTTTACTAAACCCGACAGAAGAGGAAACGGTTATGCGTATTTCTTACTGCATACGTTGACTAGTCGTCTGCTTGAAACTGGCAGTCTTAGGTGTGGGTTAGTGGCTGACCAGGATAACAACATAACAAGTCGAGTATTCTTAAAAGTTGGATACCAGTCAATCTACCGTTGGTGTTCTCTTTCAAGGCGACACGAAGACGAATAGGGTTTTAATGCGCGGGAAAACTATGAGTAGCTATGACTCTGATAACAAACGAGATTCACCTAGTTGATGGATTTGATGATTCGTTCATCATATCAACGGCTGACAGAAGGCTCACCTATCGAAAGGAGGCCAATGCAAAGCGAAAATATAAAACAGGCAAGAAATTATTTAAGATCGAGCATCTAAATGCCTCATTATCCTATTGGGGAAATACGATGCTAATAAATGAGAAGGGCAATGCAGAATTTTATTTTAATTGGCTGCCTAACTTCATTAAACGAAAACACGCAATTGACAATCTAATGGACTTTGCAAAGGCGCTAAAAGATGAACTGAATAGGCGTGTTCCAGTTGATAACTTCAAAAGAGAACCGTCTGGCTTCCATTTTGCGGGGTACCGTAGTTCTGGTGAACCAGAGTTTATCCATTTCTCTAACTGCAAGTGGACAGGAAACGAATATCAAGTGGTGAACTATGGTTATAAGGACCCTTATGCCGATTTTCTCAATGAACATGCGAAGGGCATTGGTTGGGATGGATCAACCCACGCGTCAGTGAAAGGGGTTAAGAGTACAACTATATTTCGAAACGGTGATTTCAGAATTCATGAAGCCGCCTGGAAGAATTTGGATAATGTTTTTGAGGAAATTGTCAAACATCATGACTTTGGAAAGTTGACAAGCCTGCGAGATGATGCCTTGGCAAAGTTTGTGCAGTTTAAAATGAAGTTCATTGGAGATGTTTATAGCAAATACGCCGATACAAAATTAGTCGGCGGCCCATTCGATGTTATTATCTTGAAAGGACGAAACAATCCAACGATTGCTGATAGCCTTCCTGGTACCGTGCGCTAGCGACCAGAATGACTTTCAGAAATAGTTGTCTTTGTGACCTTCGAACCGAAATGAATCTATGCTCGAATTGGATTCTTTGCAGAATCTCGGAGTAGCGTTAAATTGCCTTAGTCCACATGGATCGTTTCGTTACTCATATCCCGGGTGATCTGCCTGTCTCTTTGAATTGCCTATCATGTGGCAACCCAGTTCCTATTCCTTGGACGAAAGCAACAAACGAACCATTCATACCAGTCTTTCCGAGGGACTTTAATCCTATTCATAATAGTAAGGTGTGGATTCCCACTGGCTATGGAATTCGTTGCCCGCGTTGTGCGAACGATGTCTACTTGGACCTACTGGAGAATCCGAAGAGGCTGACCATCTTTTTCCGTTTTGCCCTGACCATCAATTTCCAAATCGCGTGACCACCCAATTCCGCTACCATTTGACCAGAAACAGGTCTAGCAATCAAGTGGTTCGAAACCTAGGCGAAGCTCAAGTCCTCTGGTAACTTTAGCTGGTCACGTCCTCCTGAAACAAAGTGGTCAATGGGGTCGGAATCTCCACGATACACACGACCAATGCTACCGTGAACCATTTGAAAAGACTTTTTGAGTAGGAGTCCAAGGGCCTGGCTAACGCCGGGCCCTTTCCTATTCTGATTAGAAAGCCTTTTGCTAAAAGCCCTTAAAAACCTCTGATAATGGTGCGAAAATCAAAGGATCCATCAGCATTTAAAACTAAATTCTCAATTCCGATAACTTCAACTGGAGACTCTTTCAAGATATCCAAAAACCGCGTCTTACCTTCTATTGAAACGACAATTCGTAGTAAAGGCCACAGTAACGCACCAAAAGATTCAGTTTCACCCAAGGCAATTGGTACTGACCCTTGCGATATAATACCAACAAGATTCCCGTTTGAATCAAAAATGGGTCCGCCGCTCATTCCATGTTTAAAATCTGCATCGGTTTTGAAGCAAGGAAAACTGACCATGCCCCTATCCCTGTGTTTTGAGAATATGTTCAACACTACGCCCTTTGCTTTTACGGCAGCCCACAAATCGTACTGATCTTTGGAAATAAAATTGAGGATGACGTGGTCTAGGTTAGATTTAAATTCCGACTCATCGAAGGTTGTAAATCCAAAAGCACTGATGACTTCATTCAGCCTTGGCGGGTTGATATTTAACTTTGGACAGCCTTTCCAATGGTATTTTTCGGCGACGTCATTTCGAGGCGACAGTCTTAAAATGGCAACATCTGATAGTGCGTCAAAATGCGCTGATTCAATTGTCCATAGTGCCGGGACATCCCCGTTTCCATAGTTATGAACTGCCACTAAACCTACACCACGAATTGTAACGGTCCCAGTAACATCGTTGCCTATTTTTCGATAATCATTGTAATGATTATAAAGACCGATAATATTGTGGCGAGCAGTAGCAGCATACCCTTCCATTAACATAACGCCGCTACCAAACGGCCAAAAAGATTGCTGCTCAACAGCACTAATTGCTATCACCGAATGAAGCGAAGGATCGAGGGTAGACAGTTGCTCAAAACTCCGGGCTCTCTTTGCATTCAATTGAATGTTCGGCCAGTTGATAAAGTAGTCATAGCGCCCATCCTTTTTATAGCCGGCCAAAATGCTAATCTTAGCATTTTGGTCCTTCAACAAAATTTCGTCTAACCACTCCTCGAATTTATCACCGACAAATATTCTCGCCTGCTCACCATCTGGAAAATTGAAATTCAATTCAGCACATTCGGGAGTACCAGCAACCTGTACTTCAAATCGCGTCTCCGGCGTTCGCGATTTAAGAATACCGATTACCTCATCGAGAGGCTCAACACGTTCAAAAATAATTACAATAGCGTAAAACCCCTTTTGAATAACTCGACAAATCTGCCTGGCGTTGTTGAACTTCTCTTGAACGATTTTTGCGTAGTTCATTTAAAAACCTTTATAGCGGCATTATAATTTCAAGTCCCTCTAAAACCGGAGGCTGACCATCTTTTTCCGTTTTGCCCTGACCATCAATTTCCAAATCGCGTGACCACCCAATTCCGCCACCATTTGACCAGAAACAGGTCTAGCAATCAAGTGGTTCGAAACCTAGACGAAGCTCAAGTCCTCTGGTAACTTTAGCTGGTCACGTCCTCCTGAAACAAAGTGGTGAATGGGGTCGGAATCTCCAAGGTGGGACAAGAAAAATCTATCAGCATTTCTTGAGGGCTTGTAAATGTAAAGAATACATTTAATTTTACACAACCGATTGCAGCCCGCGATCGGAATACATCCCATCATGGAAACTCAACAGCTACCTGATGGTTTTTTTATAGTACTACTTATAGTCAAAATGACTATAAATTTGATCAATTAAAGGATATGGTTGACATCAACGAACTCAAAATGATCGCTACGCAGGTGCGTCGCGATATTGTGCGGATGGTACACAAATGCCAGTCTGGCCACCCCGGTGGATCTTTGGGATGCACGGACTTTTTGGTTGCGCTCTATTTTCATCATTTGAAACACGACCCTGGGTTTAATATCGACGGTCCTGGCGAAGACTTATTCTTTCTGTCTAACGGTCACATTTCTCCGGTGTGGTATAGTGTGCTTGCGCGGTCGGGATATTTTGATGTGAAAGAATTGGGAACGTTCCGGACGCTTAATTCAAGACTGCAGGGACATCCGGCCACGCACGAAAAACTGCCGGGGATTCGCATCGCTTCCGGCTCGTTGGGACAAGGCCTGTCGGTGGCTATCGGCGCCGCGCTGTCGAAGAAACTCAATGGAGACAAACACACCATTTTCTCTCTTCACGGTGACGGCGAATTGCAGGAGGGGCAGATTTGGGAAGCCGCTATGTTTGCCGCGCATAACAAGGTGGACAATCTCATTTCGACAATCGACGTGAATGGTCAGCAGATAGACGGGCCGACTGATCGCGTGCTTTCTTTAGGAAACCTTCGGGCAAAATGGGAGGCTTTTGGTTGGGATGTGTTGGCCATGCATGGCAATGAGATGGAAGACGTGCTCAGGGTTTTGGAGGAAGCCAAACAACGCCTGGGCAAGGGGAAACCGGTCATGATTCTGATGAAGACCAACATGGGGCATGGCGTTGATTTTATGATGGGATCTCACCACTGGCACGGCATTGCCCCCAACGACGAACAACTTCAAAACGCATTGCTCCAACTTCATTCAACTTTAAAAGACTTTTAGATGAGCGCTGAAACTATAGAAACAAAACGGTTTACCTATTCGGAAAAGAAAGATACCCGTTCGGGTTTTGGTGCGGGGCTTTTGGAAGCCGGGAAACGCAATCCTAATGTGGTAGCGTTGTGCGCCGACTTGATCGGGTCGTTGAAAATGAACGATTTCATCAAAGCCTTTCCCGAGCGTTTTGTTCAGATTGGTATTGCCGAGGCAAACATGATGGGGATTGCTGCAGGGATGACCATTGGAGGAAAGATTCCATTCACGGGAACGTTTGCCAACTTTTCAACGGGTAGGGTATACGACCAGATTCGTCAGTCTATCGCCTATTCGGGCAAGAATGTGAAAATTTGCGCATCGCATGCCGGTCTTACCCTGGGTGAAGACGGTGCCACACATCAGATTCTGGAGGACATTGGAATGATGAAGATGCTTCCCGGGATGACGGTTATCAACCCGTGCGATTATAATCAAACCAAGGCGGCGACCCTTGCTATTGCCGATTTTGTGGGACCTGTGTATCTGCGGTTTGGCAGGCCTGTTGTTCCGGTGTTTACCGATGCCGACCAACGGTTTGAAATCGGAAAAGCGTGGAAGGTTAAAGATGGCAGGGATGTGAGCATTTTTGCTACCGGCCACCTGGTGTGGGAAGCGATTCAAGCCCTTGATGAGCTTGAGCGCCTGGGCATTGATGCTGAAATAATAAACATTCACACCATCAAACCGCTGGATGAACATGCCGTTTTGACTTCGGTGGAAAAGACCCGATGTGTTGTGTCTGCCGAAGAACACAATCGGATTGGAGGACTGGGCGACAGCATTGCACAGCTTCTCATAAAACACAGGCCCGTGCCGATGGAGTATGTAGCCGTGGATGATTCATTCGGCGAGAGTGGCAAGCCCGATCAATTGATGAAGAAGTATAAACTGGATGCGGCCAACATCGTTCTGCAGGTTCAAAAAGTTCTGAAACGGAAATGATCACCGATATTCTGTAACAATCTATGGATATGAAGAAGACTATGATTTTTTGTGTGACGATGGGTGGCTGACCGGAGCCGAAAGACAATGGAGTCAAAGGGAACTGACAGCAGGTTTTTTGGGAGTCGGCATTGGCGGACGCTTGACTTTGCATGCCCTTGTGTGCGCATGGAAGGATGGGGGTGCCGTGTTGCGTTGACAGTCCTCATTATTCTTGGTTCATTTTTTGGCTACGCGCAGTCTTCGGTTTTTTCGCCGGTTGCCCCAGAGGCGATTTCAAATTCATTTGTCCGCTGTTTCTACAAAGACAGTAACGGCTATATGTGGCTGGGTATGGGTGATGGTTTGATACGTTACGACGGAACGAATACGTATCGTTATGAACATGACCCTGACGACAAATTCAGCCTCTGTCACAGCAGCATTAATGTGATTGTGGAGGATGACCGGCATCGGTTGTGGATCGGGACAGCGCTTGGGTTGTGTATCTATGATCGTGAGCTGGATCATTTTATCAATGTAGATTCCATTGCCAGCAATACGAATCATCTTAATAACCGTTACATAACCTCTTTGTCGTTTGACCAGGAGGGGCGGCGGGTCTGGATTGGTACGCATGGCGGTGGTGTGAATGTGTATGACCCAAAAACTTCTTCCTTTGCCTATCTCACCGACGCCACAGACGGCAAGCTTTCTGCAGCGACAAACTATGTGAATAGCTTGCTCTGTATTGATGATCAGATGTGGTGTGGAACGAAGGGTGGTCTGAAACTTTTTAACACAAGCGAAACGGTGGCTGAGCCGTTGACCTTTGCAGGTGAAGTTTTGCCCGCCAGGCAGATCACGCAGCTTGTGTCCGATAAGAGCGGCAATATCTGGATGGCCAGTATGAATGGAGAAATTTTCAAACTCATTCCCGGCAATGGCTATTACACAGTGAATCTCATTCTCTCGGGAGAGCGCGCCTATGGTGCAAGCTGGAATAGTATTCTGACGTTGAATATGGATGGCTACGGAAATCTTTGGATCGGCGGAGAGAATTCAGGTGTCAACTATCTGGACACAAAGACAGGGCGCGTTACGCGATACCTGGCCGAAGAGGGGAATCCCAAAAAAATACCTACAAATTCCATCCGTGCAGTGTATACCGACGATGCCGGACTCACGTGGGTTGGCACATTCAATCGCGGGGCATACCTGGTTGACAATCAAGCCAGGAAATTCAGTCAATACCAATACGGTGTCTACAAAGAGAACGACCTGGTGGGCAAGAATGTGAGAAGCTTTGCCGAAGATCTCAACGGAAACGTATGGGTTGCCTTTGATGGGTTGGGTCTGGGCAAGATAGACGCCAAGACCCATGCGCTTCAGGACTGCGCATCGCTCAATGAAAAACTGGCGAATAAATTTGTGACGGCACTGATTTGCGACCGGCATGGAAACCTCTGGGTTGGCACCGGTGGTTACGGCGTGTATAAACTAAACATTGAAACGTTGGAGCTTAGGAACTACGCGATGCGGTCGCAAGGTTTTGGTGATGATAAGACCAGCTGTTTGTATGAAGACAAGAGCGGAACACTATGGGCAGGGTCGTCGGGGAGCGGCCTATTCTATTTCGATGAAAAGACACAGCGCTTTGTGGTGCTCTGTGAGCAAGGCAAGCCAAACTACATCACCAGGACATCCTATGTGAGCGATGTGCTTGAAGACGCGGACGGAGTGTTGTGGGTTGGCACGATGTACGGTTTGTATGCACTGGAAAAAAAGAGCGATCGGGGTTATGCTTATCGCTGGTTTATTCAGAACGATGCCCCGGGCAGTATTAGCAGCAGTGGCATACAGACGCTGTATGAAGACCGGAAGAAGAATTTGTGGGTTGGCACCACAGATAACGGACTGAATGTGAAAGCAAGGGGTGCGGTGGCGTTTAAAAGCTTTCGGAAAAAGGAGGGATTGCCGAGCAACACCATCCGGGCCATAACCTCGGATGCGTCGGGAAATCTCTGGCTCAGTGGAAATATGGGGTTGTCGATGTTAGATCAGCAGACCCATACGATTGTTAACTATTCGCGGAAAGAGGGGTTGGCATCAAATGATTTTTATCCCAATGCATGTTTGCGGAGCAGCTCGGGCAAGGTGTTTTTTGGAAGTAACAATGGATTTAATGCATTCTATCCCGACAGTGTTCGGAGTGACCCGGGCAAGCCGAAGGTATATCTGTCTGACCTGAAAATAAACAACCAATCGGCAGGCATTGGAACGAAGGGATCGCCGTTGAAAAAACATGTCAGCCTTACTTCATCGATAGCATTATCTTATGATCAACGTTCGTTTAGTATCGACTTCGTAGCCATTCAATTTGGTCCATCTTCGCGGCAGCGTTACGCTTACAAACTGGATGGATTTGATGAGGACTGGAATTTTGTGGGCACAAATCACAGCGCCACCTATACCAACATCGATCCCGGTGACTATGTGTTTTTGGTAAAAGCATCTCATGGAGATGGCTTGTGGAACGAGGCCCCTACGCAACTGAGAATCACGATTCACCAGGCGTTGTGGAAAACCTGGTGGGCTGTTTGTTTGTATATGATTTGCCTTGCGTGTTTGATTTTTTTTGTGGCCAAAGTCAGAATCGAGCGCGTGAACATGAAAAATCAGTTGGTGCTGGAACGACTGGCGCGCGAAAAGGAGCACGACCTTAGCGAATCGAAGACGCAGTTCTTTACAAACATATCGCACGAATTCAGAACGCCGCTTAGTCTTATTCTCATGCCACTGGAAAGTCTCATTACCGGGGAAGACGTGTCTGCAACGGTGAAGGAGAGGATTTGTACGGCATACAAGAATGCTGACAAAATGATGCGTCTTGTGAACGAGCTGATGGATTTTAATAAAATTGAAAATGGCAGTTTGAAACTGAACCCGCAGCATGGCGAGTTGGTGGAGTTTATCAGGAACGTGGCGTTGCTATTTAGCGACGTGGCCGATAAGCGGAATATCACCTTTTCGATACGCGCCGAGCTGTTGTCGCTTAAAGGCTGGTTTGATCGGGATAAACTTGAAAGGATGTTGGTGAATGTTCTTTCCAACGCCTTTAAGTTTACTGCCGATGGCGGCCAGATCAACGTTATCATTAATGCAGGAGAGATGACAACGTCGCACGGCACGTGTCGTTGCCTGGAGTTGATTGTTGAGGACAATGGGATGGGAATTTCGCCGGAGGAAATTCCACGGATCTTTGACAAGTTCTACCAGGCAAAATCTGCTGCGAAAGTCTCCAACCCCGGCACGGGTATTGGGCTGTCGCTCACCAAAGCGCTGATTGAATTGCACCAAGGCACCATTCATGTTGCCAGCGCACCGGACAAAGAGACGAAGTTTATCATTGTTATTCCCATTGATGCCGATGTTTATGCGGTCGAAAACAGGGTGGAATCTCCGGGTGATATTTTTCACACCAAAGCCGGAATTTTTGAAGAGGGAGCCCCTTATGTTTCAATCGCTCGGGACGGTGGCAAGGATCGTTATGAAATTCTGGTTGTGGAGGACAATCAAGAATTGAGAGAATATATTTCAGATGAACTCAAGCATGAATTCACGGTGTGGCAAGCTGAGCATGGGCAGGAGGGGTTGCGCATGGCCACGGAAAAAAGTCCGGACCTTATTATCAGCGACATTCTGATGGCGCAGAAAACCGGCATTGAGTTGTGCCGCGAAGTGAAAAGTGATATCAAGACCAGTCATATTCCATTTATTTTGCTTACGGCGAAAGCTACCGTGGAGGACCAGATTGCCGGCATAGAAACCGGTGCGGATGTTTACATCACAAAGCCCTTTAGCGTGCGGCTGTTATTGACGCATGTTCGCAGTCTGATTGAATCACGTCAAAAATTGTATGCACATTTCAGCCAGGATGTTTACCTGCTTCCGGCAAAAATGGCGACCAATGATCTTGATCAGGCGTTTCTTCAACGCGCTGTGGACTATATTATTGAGCACATCCAGGATGGTCAGCTTGGGGTTGACTCCATTGCGACACTATTCAATTTAAGCCGGGTTCAGGTGTATCGCAAGATAAAGGCACTTACCGGCAAAACGGCTGTTGAGTTTATCCGAATGGTAAGGCTTAAACAAGCCCTGAAGTTGATGGAGACCAAACAATACACGTTGTCTGAAATAGCATACCAAACCGGGTTCAATTCCGCCTCTTATTTTACCCGCAGTTTCAAGGAAGAATATGGCAAGGCTCCCTCCGAATTCCTTGGGTTGGCCAGCTGATTTTTTTTAGAAGCCGAAAGAAATCTCATCGTCGCTTGCCTTTTTACCTTCTTTCTAAAATCCCTCCAACACAAAGAATTGGATCGCATCCGATTGCGGTCTATAAAACCTCATTTACAATTAATTGAGCAGGTTTTTTTGCTCACGACTTAAAATTAAAAGAGAAAGTCTAATTCGTGAAAGGCCTTTGAGAGGTCAAAACATGAGATTGGTGCAACCGTTTGCGTTGATCCGGCCGGTTCAGTAACGCATCGCAACGGCAGGTCCTAATCCGATTGAAGATGAACAGCGTCTGCACCCGCACGGAGCAATGCGAAGGTGTTGAGAAGTTTTCAAAGGGATGGACTGATGGTCCGATTACACAAACTCAAACCTAACTCCTATGAAAAAAGGAATTCTACGATTCATGTTTTTCTGGCGATATCCCCGATATCTCCATGTTGCCCTTTCGCTGGCGCTAATCAGCCTGGCGGCGGTCGCGGCGAATGCGCAGGTTACCGTGAGGGGTCGCATCGTTGATGAAACGGGCACCAGCCTTCCGGGTGTTAATATCATTTTGAAGGGAACAACTTCAGGCACGACCAGTGATGGCGATGGAAGTTATACGATTCAGGCACCAGATCAGGATGCTGTTTTGGTGTTCTCCTTTATTGGTTACACGTCGACAGAAGAGACTGTTGGCGGCAAGTCTGTTATTGATGTGACGCTACTCCCCAACATCCAGGCGCTTTCCGAGGTTGTGGTTGTGGGATATGGAACACAGCGGCAGGAGGCCGTTACCGGCTCGGTGGTTTCGATGAGTGGAAACTCGCTTCGCGACCTGCCGGCACCAAATATTTCGCAGGCATTGCAAGGCCGCGCGGTAGGGGTGGATATTTCTCAGACCTCGACAAGGCCCGGCACGGCCATGCAGATTCGGATCAGGGGCACGCGATCGCTGCTTGCCAGCAATGATCCGCTGATTGTGCTTGATGGAATTCCGTTTGCCGGTTCTATCAACGACATCGATCCCAATAGCATAAAGAGTATCGACATCCTCAAGGATGCTTCGGCCACAGCCATCTATGGCTCGCGCGGAGCAAACGGTGTGTTGCTGATCACCACCAACCGTGGAACAAAAGGACAGAAAGCCCAGGTGACCTATAACGGTTATCATGGTGTGAAAACGGTGTTTGCAAAATACCCCATGATGAACGGGCCCGAATTTGCGGCCTTGCGTGCCGCGAGCGCTCAGAAATTCAATAACACTTTGGATGAATCGAATGATGTCAACACCGACTGGCAAGACATGATCTACAAAAATGCGATGGTCACCAGTCATGACCTCGGCATTTCGGGTGGGACCGAAAAAGGTACGTATTATTTCGGGGCGGGTTATCTCCGTGACGAGGCGGTTGTGCCGTTGCAGGATTTTACTCGTTATTCCATGCGTTTTTCGCTTGATCAGGAGATAAACAAATACATCAGGATTGGTATCAACTCAACGTCTAACTACTCGATAACCAATGGTAACAACGTGCCCGCTGTGGGCATGGCGTTGGGCCGATCGCCGATCGCTAATCCCTATAATGCCGACGGCACGATGAAGCAGATCATACAGGAGTCTACCACCGGTGCACAATGGGTTCCTTCGCGCGCACGGTTTGAAAGTCTTGGCGATAAGTATGTTGATCAGACCCGGGCCTACGGTATTTACAACACGGCCTACACCGAGATTGGCATTCCGGGAATTGAGGGTTTAAAATATCGCCTCAACCTTGGCCTGAGCATGCGTCAAAATAACTACGGGAACTACACCGGGCAGGGCGTATTCAGCGGAGTGCCTACCACGCCTTCCACCGCCGTGATCAGCGATCAGCGGACTACCAACTGGGCTGTTGAAAACCTGTTGACCTATGATCGGAGTTTTGGCAAACATGAAGTAAACGCCGTTGTGTTGTATTCGGCACAGGAAGAAACCTCCAACACGTCTCGCGTAACCGCAAGGGATATTCCTGCAGATCAATTCCAGTTCTACAACCTGGGGCGAGCAGACGGCGTGATCACGGTTAACCCCGCCGACCAGGCCTACTATCAATGGGGATTGCTGTCTTACATGGGCCGTGTCATGTATTCGTATGATGATCGCTACATGCTGAGTGCCACATTCCGTTCTGATGGTTCATCGCGACTGGCACCCGATCATAAGTGGCACACCTATCCTGCGGTGTCGTTGGGATGGAACATCTCCAAAGAAAAGTTTATGACGGGCATCAGCCAGTTGAATCTCCTCAAACTGAGAGTGGGCTACGGACAGACTTCCAATCAATCGGTGAATCCCTACCAGACGCTTGGGCTTCTCAATACCAGACCCTATAACTTTGGCGACGCGACTTATTCCACCGGTTTCATTGTGTCTCAATTGCCCAACGCTTCACTGGGCTGGGAATATTCGAAGACGTTTAACTATGGATTAGACTTCAAGGCGTTTGACAATCGCTTGTCGGCTACGGTTGAATATTATGTGCAGGATACCAAGAATGTTTTGCTGCCGGTTGGTTTGCCAGCCACCTCGGGTGTTAGCAGCATCACGGCCAACATGGGCGAAACGCAGAACAAGGGCATTGAAATTACAGTCAATGGAACAATCCTCGACAACCTCAATGGCTGGACATGGGATCTGGGTTTTAATCTTTATGCCAATCGCAACGAACTGGTGTCGCTTGCTTCGGGACAGATGCGTGACGAAGGGAACTGGTGGTTTGTTGGTCACCCTATTGACGTAATTTTCGATTATGAGAAAACCGGTTTGTGGCAGGAAGGTGATCCTTACCTGAATGTTCTTGAACCCGGCAGTGCAAGCAAGCCAGGGATGATCAAGGTAAAGTATACGGGCCAATACAACGCCGACGGTTCGCCGGTAAGGGCGATCAATGCAGACGATCGTCAAATCATGAGCATCCAACCCAACTTCCAAGGGGGCTTCAATACACGCGTTGCCTACAAGGGTATTGACCTGAGCATTGTGGGCACGTTCAAAAGCGGAGGTCTTCTTAACAGCACGCTGTATGGATCGGGTGGTTATCTCAACAATTTGAACACACGGTCGGGAAACAACGTGCGTGTGGATTATTGGACTCCGGAAAACACGGGTGCCCAATTTCCAGCACCGGGTGGAGTAGGAGGAGACAATCCCAAATACGGCAGCACGCTTGGGTATTTTGATGCGTCGTATTTGAAAATACGGACCATCACGCTGGGCTATAACGTTCCCAAGCAACTGCTGAACAAAAGCGGCATTTCTAATCTGCGGGTGTATTTCGCTGCGCAGAATCCGTTTGTGATGTTCTCTCCATACCACGATCAATCCGGTATGGATCCTGAAACCAACTCCTACGGAAATGAGAATGCGGCAGTGCCACTGTCGGCAAACTTACGGCGCATTCTCACCGTGGGTACCAACACGCCTTCAACCCGCAACTTCTTACTGGGCCTCAATTTGACATTCTAAAAAAACTTATCGATGAAACGTATACCTATAATATTTGTTAGAGCCGCGCTCATCATGGCTCTTTTGGTAGGATGCACCGACATCTTGAACGAGCAGCCACGGGCCATATACACGCCGGATTATTTTAAGACTGAAAAAGGTGTGTATGGAGGACTAACGGGAATGTATGCACACCTGCGCTATATTTTCGGCAATGCATATTTTTATAACTCAACCCTTACGGGCACGGATGAAGCTACCTGGGGTGCCAGTGGCACAGGGAGTGGTTTTCAATATTTTGATCTTTCCGGTGCGGGGCAGATCACCCCGTCTAACAGTGACGCCAGCAATTTATGGTTTAATGCCTTTCCGAACATTAATACCGCCAACGGCATCATTGAAAATGCCAGCGAGGTTGGTATTTCGGAGGCGTTGATTTCGGAGGCAAGATTTTTCCGGGCATTCGATTACTTTATGCTGGTGCAGACCTTTGGTGGTGTGCCCCTTGACCTGGGTGCGGGAGAATTGAAATTCAATACTTCCGTTTCCAGAACGTCGGCCCGCAATACGGTGCCGGAAGTTTATACGAAAGCTATATTCCCCGACCTGCGTACCGCAGTTGATAATTTGCCCGCGGTGGGTCGTGTGACGGGCGCCGTTACGAAAACCGCTGCGCGTCTCTACCTGGCCAAGGCATACCTTACCTATGCCTGGTGGCTTGAAAACCCCAATGGAATTGCCACATTCCCCACCGCAGACCGGGTTGATCCGGATGGAAAGAATGCACAATGGTATTTCCAGCAAGCCTATGATGTTGCAACAGCAGCCATCGGCGATCCCGGAGCCTTTGGTTTGATGAGCACGTACTATGACGTTAACCTGGGGAAAAATGATCGCAACAAAGAAATGCTACTGTATGCCGATCATACCCAGACCAGTGAACTCTACAATGGATCGAGCTTGACTTATGCGGGTGGCGGCGATGCGGATAATTTTGCTGTTTGGATGTTGACATGGTCTTATCCGACCATTACAAGTTCGAAGACAAATTGGAGTTCTCCTCAGACGGTGAATTCGGTGCAGCGTGAAGCGGCACAAGGCTTGGGACGTCCGTGGGTGCGCATGGCTCCCCCTCACGGCGTGTTTACAAACACCTTCGCGGACAAGACAAACGATTCGCGCTACGACGGCACCTTTGCCACCGTATATCGCGGAAACTGGCCCAAGGCCGGCGTCACGAACCCCACTTTGTTTAACGCAAACAATATGGAAGTTGCACCCGGTGAAGCCATTCTGTCATTTCTTGATGATGAACCGGGCACTGCTGTCGATTACTCCAACGCGGTCTATAAGAGCAGTGTAGGCGCAGGGGTGTTGCCGGGAAGGGCTGACTATGTTGTGGCCCCCAGTGGCATAAGCCGGCTGGTGTATCCGGGGCTTTGGAAAATGGGCACCTATCGCACGGACAATGGCACGGGACTGGGGCAACCTAACGCTGCCAATACACGCCCGTTCAACATAGCGAAGTTCTCCGAGCTTTATTTCATTGCTGCCGAAGCCGCGGTGAAGGGAGCCGCTACCACCGCCGGCAAAAGCGCCTACGACCTGATTAATGTGATACGTGCCCGTGCAGGCAAATGGCGTTGGGACAACAACGGAAATGTGGAAAAAAATGAAGACAACAGTGCAGCCATGATTGCCGCGACGCCGGTCACGATCGACATCAATTATATTCTGGCAGAGCGTTCGCGTGAATATTATGGCGAAGGTTACCGCTGGTACGACCTGGTGCGCACGCAGACGTGGCAGGAGATCGCCGCTACCTATACGATATGTGGGCCCACGGTTGGTGATCATACAAAGTCGACCGTGACAAGGTCTATTGAAGATTTTCATTACCTGCGGCCGATCCCTCAAGGCCAGCTTGACAATATGAATATGACCCCCGATGAAAAGGATGCCTATCAGAATCCGGGGTATCGAACAAATGGCTAAGGGAATGCCAAAGGATACACTTTTCGTATAGGGTTAAGTGTCAGTTAGGGTGGGGTTGCTCGGATATCTGAGTAACCCTTGCCCTTTTTTGATGCATGGGTCATTGTTGAGTGTACTAACCTTATCAAAGGCAGCAGTAGTCAGAATGACTTGTGATTTTTGGAACGCGGAAAAAAAAAGGATTACCGTCCGGAGCTAGCCCGAAATGGTGGATATTCGCATTTGCAGTTTCAGGATAGCGAAGATCGCGATGGAATGTTTTACATTCAGGGACCACGTGGACCAAACAGACGGTCACACTACACACTATTAAATAGCCTGGCACTGTTCTCAAAATCAGTTTGCGGGCCTGATCTTTAAAGACCGGGATAACTTAAAAAAATAATTTACGATACATAGAAGATAACCTTGAGAAACGAACCCATGAAGATGTTGAGAATTTTAATGACAGCCTTTCTAATGATGGGGCTGTGTGCAGAGGGTGCGCTTGCACAATCGACCACTGTAATCAATCCGGTGCTGGCGGGCTTTTATCCAGATCCCAGTGTGTTGAAAGTAGGTCCTGATTATTATCTGATAAATTCAACCTTCGCCTATTTTCCCGGCATTCCCGTTTTTCACAGCAAAGACCTTAAGAACTGGAAGCAGATCGGAAATGTGATTAGCCGGCCGTCGCAAATGAATTTCATGGGCCACCGGATGACGCGCGGGTTATTTGCACCCGCTATAGCGTATCACAACGGAACGTTCTACGTTACGTGCACCCTTATTGACAAAGGTGGAAACTTTGTTGTTACGGCAAAAAGTGCAGCAGGTCCTTGGAGCGATCCCGTTTTTTTGCCGGAAGTACGTGGCATAGATCCATCGCTATACTTCGACGGAGACAAGGCCTACATTATTTACAATAGCGACGCGCCCGAAAACAAGCCTCTTTATCCGGGGCATCGCACCATCAGGATGTACGAATTCGACTACAACAATCTTAAGGTGACGGGAGAGGAGAAGACGCTCGTTAATGGTGGCGTGGACCTCAGCAAAAAACCTGTATGGATAGAAGGACCGCATTTCATAAAGCGGAACGGTTGGTATTATTTGTATGCAGCGGAAGGCGGAACGTCTGTAAATCATTCAGAAGTTGTTTTCAGAAGCAAGTCGATCTGGGGAGCTTTCGTTCCTTACGAGCATAACCCCATACTCACGCAGCGTGATTTGCCAGGCGACCGCAAAGATCCGGTCACTTCGGCGGGTCATGCGCAATTTGTTGAAGGACCAGACGGCAAAACGTATGTTATCTTTTTGGCCGTTAGGCCGTATGCTGGCGATTACTACAACACAGGAAGAGAAACGTTTCTGGCGCCGGTGTCGTGGAAAGATGAATGGCCCGTTGTTGACCTGGGAGGCACAGAAATTCCGTACAAATTTCCAGTGAACTATAAAGAGGTTAAGCAAAAAGATGCCCGCCCGCAGAGTGGAAATTTTGAGTACGCCATAACTTTTGAAAAGACGCTTGACCCGGCCCTTTTGTTTTTGCGAACATGCGACAGTAGCCGATTCAGCCTTGACAAGACGATCGGTCTTACGCTGAAACTTGCGCCGGAAACAGTTATGGGACTTGGCCATCCCACGTTCATTGGAAAACGCCAGCAACATCTATTCTGCCGGACAGAGACGGACGTTAGCTTTTCTACGAAGGCCGATAACGAGAAAGCGGGGCTTATGATTTTTCAGGACGAAAAGCATTTCTATTACCTATGTAAGTCGGCCGATCGGGGAAAGCCAGTGTTGCAACTGTTCAAAAGTAATCCCGAAGTGGATACGATGGATTTGCTAACGCAGGTTCCGTTGCCGGGTGACAGTGAAAAGGTTTTCTTTCGCATCGATTCCCGTGGTGATCACTATGATTTTTATTTTGGATTAAAGCCGAACCAATGGACGCTGTTGAAAGATAACCTTGATGCTACATTCCTGAGTACGCGCGTTGCCGGAGGGTTTATTGGATGTGTTTTTGGTTTGTATGTCACTTCGTCGGGGAAAGAGACTGCAAACCGTGCGTCATTCAAGGAGCTTCGTTACAGGGGCAATGATCCAATGTATAAATGAATACAACACGCGCAGGCGCCTGGTGTTTGATTGATAGCGCTAAAAATTAAGAGACATACGACTTTAGTTATATGAGATACTATCCGAAAGTTTTCCTTAGTGTTATGCTGCTTGCCTGGCTTTTCTTCGCTACGCCGTTGTCGGCACAGGAAAGACATGCTCAGAACCCGGTCATCTTTTCGGATGTTCCGGATATGTCAATGGTGCGTGTAGGGGATGTGTACTACATGAGTAGCACCACCATGCATATGTCGCCTGGCCTGCCGATCATGAAGTCAAAAGATCTGGTGAACTGGCATCTGGTGAGTTATGCCTACGATACACTGGCCAATATCGATGAGCTCAACCTGGCCAATGGCAAAAGTGCGTATGGTCGCGGCTCGTGGGCCAGTAGCATTCGTTACCACAAAGGGGTCTTTTATGTCAGCACGTTTGCTCAGACAACAGGCAAGACGTATGTTTTTTCAACAAAGAGTATTGAGAAAGGCCCATGGAAGGTTTCTTCGTTTTCGCCAGCCTATCATGACCATTCTTTGTTTTTTGACGACGATGGAAAAACCTATATGCTTTACGGAGGTGGCAAGTTAAAGCTTGTGGAACTCAATTCAGATGTGTCGGGAGTAAAGGCAGGTACTTCTGAAAAGGTGGTCATCGAGAACGCCAGCGCGCCGGCCGGTGAAAATGTTGGCCTTCCGGCAGAGGGATCTCAGTTGTTTAAAGTGCATGGTAAGTATTACCTGTTCAACATTGCGTGGCCGAAGGGAGGGATGCGGACGGTCATTGTTCATCGGGCCGATAAAATTACGGGCCCCTACGAAGGCCGTGTTGTGTTGCAGGATAAGGGAGTGGCGCAAGGTGGATTGATTGATACTCCAGACGGAAGGTGGTACGCCTATCTGTTTCGCGACTATGGCGCTGTAGGTAGAATTCCTTACCTGGTGCCTGTTTCGTGGATTGATGGATGGCCTGTGTTAGGGGATGAGGGCAAGGTGCCTTTGTCGCTTGATCTTCCTCCCAGCGAGGGGTTGATTCCGGGGATTGTTGCATCCGATGAATTTGCCCGAAAAAAAGGTGACCGCACGTTGCCCTTGGTGTGGCAATGGAATCACAACCCTGACAATCAATATTGGTCGCTGTCTGCACGTCAGGGATTTTTGCGATTGACCACGGCGCGACTGGATACAAGTTTTCTGCTTGCCAGGAATACCCTGACGCAACGCACCATTGGGCCTCAATGCACCGGTACGACATACGTTGACGTCTCTCAACTGAAAGAAGGCGACTTTGCTGGCTTGGCCCTGTTGCAACAAAAGTATGGGCAGGTGGGTGTGCGCGTAGCTGAAAAGGGTATTAAAAAAATAGTGATGGTTAGCGCGGAGTCTGGACACGCTGTTGAAGTGGAGTCTGTAGCCCTCAGACAAAACACCGTATTTCTAAAGGCAGAATGCGACTTCAGGGATAAAAACGATAGGGCTGATTTTTTCTACAGTCTCGACGGTCGATCCTGGACTCGCATCGGGTCGACATTGAAGATGGCTTACACCATTCCACATTTTATGGGATATCGTTTTGGCTTGTTTAACTATGCATCAACACAAGTGGGCGGCATTGTGGATTTTGATTTTTTCAGGATAGAGGGTCACAAATAAAGAATGTGGTTCTGCTACAATTTTCCTGAAAGGTTACCCGGAAAAATATCAACCGTGATGTAGTGGCGAAAGTAGATGAACTGCCGGGGGAATATTATGTATCAAAGCATGTTTGTCAAGTCCGGACTTCCCACCGTGAACTATTTAGCAGATGGAGTTGGTTTGTCGGCCAATTATCTCAGCGATCGATTGAAAAGAGAAAGGTATGAATGCGCAGGATCGTATTCACTACTTTTTGATAGAGGAAGCGAAGAACCTGCTTCTTGGTTCTTCTAAAAAACAGTAGGTGAACAAGCATTCTCCCTCGGGTTTGAATATCCACAATACTTCTCACAACTTTTCAAACCCAAGACAGGAATGACCCCGCAGGAATTCAGATACATGAATTTGTAGTATATCATTTGGTGCCCACTGAATCACGCCGCTGCTCAAAAAGCCACTCCCACAACCCCGGCGTATTATTCACCTTATCCCAAATGTCGTGACCCGCATTCGGAAACTCCGTATACCGCGGATTGCCGCCGGCTTTTTTCATCCCCTCAATCATGTCGCGCGATTTCTGAACAAGCACGTTCCGATCTTGCCCGCCGTGGAAAGCCCACACCGCCACGCCAACGCTATTGGCGGCAAGGTTTGGATCTTCGCCACCACAGACGGGGATGGCGGCGGCAAACATTTGGGGACGTGTGCAGATGAAGTGCCATGAGCCATAGCCGCCCCGCGACACGCCGGTGACGTAGCGACGGGTTTGGTCGATGGTGTTAAGTTCAGCTTCGAGGGCGAGGATGGCGTTGAAGACCAGGGTGTCGATTGTGGGGTAGTGGGGGATGCCGCCCCAGCCAGAGCCTTCGGGGCAGCGGGGCACGAACAGGAAGGCCGGATGTTTTGTGCGGTTGCCCTGTGAAAGCAACGCCTGCGCTGGCGGACAGCCTCTGACCCCGCTGTTGTAGGGAAGGCAGACTACCAACGGATATTTCTTTTGGGGATCGGCATTTAGAGGTGGCAGCAGTTGGTAGTGCAGGGTGTCGCCGCGGGAGCCAACAAAGGTGCGCGATTGAAACAGCTTGCTCCATTCTTTGTCTTTTTGGTCGAGGTGTTTTTCCCAGGCAAGCTTGCCGTGGGTTTCGTTGGCCAGCACAGCGCCGAAAACAAACGTGAGCATGAAAGCCAGTGTGCCGGCAATGGACCAGAAGCCGTTGAATGTTTTGTCGGGTTGCCAGTCTGAATTTTCGGGTGGCAGCGCTTTGCTTTCGTTCCAGAAAATGACAATGAAAAACAGCGGCGTGAGATCGTAGAGGAAGGATAGCCCTTGCGTGATGCTCTTCAGCGTGTTTCTGACACTGATGTTGGGAGAGACGTTGTAGGAAAGAATGGCTGTGGCAATAGCGATGGCCAGGATGAGCATGAGCAGACCAGCCGTGAACAGCAAACGATTTTTGCGAGCGCCCGAAAACACCAGGCTTGCCGCGGCAACGGAAGAGGCCACCACAGCGAGCACGAAGGCGGGCACTGCGAAGGGCACAAACTGCGCGGGCGAAACGATTATGGCATAGTTGAGCAGGAGGTAGGCCAGGCTCACGACTATGCTGATGGTGCCCGTGATGAACGCAACCCTATAGTGTTTGGCCTGATAGTATTTCAGAACAAAGAATGTTGCCAGCGCTGCATTGGCACCATAGCTGAAAAGCCAGGGACCAAAGGTGTTGAGGCGGGTGATTTCGTCGCCCAGCTGAAAACGGATGAGGTGCTGAAAGAGCACAGCCACCACCAGCAAGGCTATGAAAAAGATGCCCCTATGGTAGAACGCCCGTTTCATTGACGGCCGGTGGCAAGTTGGATGGTGGTGTGAATTTGGTGCACTGACTAAAGATAACGAAAATCTGCTTATCGTTTTCGGGAGCGAATCTTGGCGGGTCGTATCACCCTTTTGGGTAATTGACAGCCGTTTGTGTGTGCCTTAATTTGGCGGTCTATTTTTCTCACCACAAACACTCACCGTAAACACCTTTCTTTTACTTTATGAACAAGCGCATTCTACTGATCATGCTCGTGTTGAGCCTGGGGATTTTTTATGGTTGTGGCAACGATCCTGATCCGGCTTCGGATGCACCCGATTTTAGCCTATCCACCACGTTGGTGACCGACCTCACGGCCATTAGCGCCTCGAGCGGCGGCACGATTCTGAGCGACGCGGGCTCGCCCATTACGGCGCGTGGTGTGGTGTGGAACACGGCGGAGCATCCCGACATTTCGCTGTCTACCAAAACCACCAACGGCACGGGCACCGGCACGTTTTCGAGCACGCTCATTAACCTTTCGCCCGGCACCACCTACTTTGTGCGGGCCTATGCCACCAATGCCCAGGGCACGGGCTATGGCAACGAGGTGACGTTTGTGACACCGGCCGCCAACCTGCCCGTGGTGACCACCGCAGCCGTGACGGCCATTGGGGCGACCGGTGCAACTTCGGGCGGCAACGCGCAGAGCGATGGTGGCAGTGCCATTGTGAGCCGCGGCGTTTGCTGGAGCACGTCGCCCAACCCCACCGTGGCGCTGAGCACGAAGGTGGTTAACGGCGGAGGTACTGGCATTTTTGAGAGCACGGTGGCCGGCCTCACGGATGGCACGCGCTATTATCTTCGTGCCTATGCCACCAACGCCAACGGCACGGCCTATGGCAACGAATTTGTGTTTCAGGCCATGGGCGCGTTTACAAGCCTCGACAATGCCCTGGCGGCCAAGATGAGCAAGTTTAGTGTGCCCGGCATGTCGATTGCCATTTTGCGGAATGAAAAGCTGGTGTATGTGAAATCGTATGGCCTGGCCGACAAGGAAGCACAGCAGGTGGCTACAAACGACAACCTCTACAGGATTGCCAGCGTGTCGAAACCGCTCACGGCCGTGGCCATTCTGAAGCTGGAGCAGGAGGGGAAGTTGTCGGTGAGCAACACGGTGTTTGGTGCGAACGGAATTCTGGGAAATGATTTTGGTGCGCCGCCCGCGGGATCAAACAAGGAGCTGATCACCATTCAGCACCTGCTGGACCACACGTCGGGCTGGGTGAATGTGCCGGACGACCCGATGTTTTCGGACAACGCGCGCACGCGCACCGACATCATTAAAGACCTGGTGGCCAACCGTGCGCTGGCGAACCCGGTGGGCACAAAGTATTATTACCTGAACTTTGGCTATTGCGTGCTGGGGCGGGTGATTGAAAAAGTGACCGGCATGGCCTACGACCAGTATATGCAAACCCTGTTTGCCCCCATGGGCATTACCACCATGACGCTGGCGGGCAACACCCTGGCGGAGAGAAAACCGAACGAGGTAAAATATTATCAGAGCGAATATAGTCCCTATGCTATGAATGTTAACCGTATGGATTCGCATGGCGGATGGCTTGCCACGGCAACAGACCTGGCGCGTTTCCTGGTGCGCATTGATCGCAACGGTCAGGTGGCAGATGTGGTGTCGACTGCGGAGTTGAACAAGCTTTATTTTAGTGAAGCTTCGTGGGTTCACTCGGGGTCGCTGCCGGGCACGTCAACTTTGTTTGGGAGAATAAACGACACGTTCAGTTTTGTGCTGCTGAGCAACACGCGCACAAACAACAATGCCGACCAGATTCTGAGCGAGCTCTATAATGTGATGATTAATGAAGTGCCTGCACGCGCAGACTGGCCCGCATACGATTTGTTTTAGAAGACTACTTTTTAGTTAGCGCTGTTGTCTGTTGGTCAAGGCTGCATGTTTCGACGTGCAGCCTTTTGTTTTTAATTCACTTTGAGGTTTGGCAGAAGGGGAGTTGTTTCGACAAGCTCGAGCGATTTAACCATGTCTTTGGTGCCGGTTTTGTATTTTATGAAGTGTGGTGTTTTCAGGTGGGCTTTGTACGCAACAGTGTCGGCATAGATTTCGAGGATGGTGATGTGTGTTGGATTTTGAATTTCGGAAACCGCATACAAGGTTTTGACGCCCGGCTCAAGGCGAAGGGAGCTTTCAATTTCTTCTCTGAGAAAAGCTTTGTAGGGTTCCAGTTGATTGGCGTCGATGACCAGTTTTGCCAGCCTGACCATTTGCTTTTTCTCCTGGGCAAATGTGTTTTGAAATGAGATTAGCAAGATCGACACGATGACGAATGTTTTTATGGATTTCATTCTCTGGTTGTTTTATTGTTTTGCTGAAGGGACCAAGACAAAGCTAGTATTCTTTCCGCTGCTTTGCCACCGGTTCGAAGCGTATTAAAGTAAGGACGACCTTCGGGCAAAATACACCTCTGCAGGCAAATGCGGGTTTGTGTGTAGACCTGAATGTCGTGTTCGCGTTGGCATGATGCCTACACGAGTCCCCAAGTTGTCCGTGGATTTTATTCCCCTGTGCGCTCTAGGCGGTGTCTACGTCCTTATAAAGGCGGGTGTGTGACCGGCATAGTAATTGTGATTTGATGGCTGTAAGGGTCGCCTTGCTGTCGGAAGGCATTTACAGGTATGTCCATCCGACTTCCACACTAAATCAAATTTCTAACTCTAAAAAATCAACTACTATGATATCAACAACGGAAGTTAAGATTGAAAAAGATCTGGCACATAAACAGATCACCGTTTCCACACACTTCAATGCAAAACCGGAAGCCGTGTGGCAGGCGTGGACAAAGAAAGACATTCTCGACAAGTGGTGGGCACCCAAGCCCTGGCATGCCGAAACCAAGAAACTGGAATTTCAGGAGGGTGGCTCTTGGCAATATGCCATGGTAGGCCCCGAGAACCAGCGGCAAAATGGAAAATTTCTGTACACAAAGATCAACGCGCCCAAGAGTTTTGAAGCAACGGATTTGTTTACAGACGAAAAAGGGTTTACCGACGATTCGCTTCCTCAAATGCACTGGAAATGTGAATTCAGATCTTCGGGCGCAGGAACAGATGTGAAAATCTTGGTCACGTCAAAAACCGATGGCGCACTGGAGAAAATTCTGGACATGGGTTTTGAAGAAGGATTTAAAAGCGCACTAGGAAACCTGGAGGAATATTTAGAAGAAAACAGGTAGCCTTTTTCTATTGATATATACTGAAAAGCCAGGTTTATTTGCCTGGCTTTTCTGTTTCAGATTAGCCGGTCGCGGTGTCGAAACACCACTGGCGCGATTTGAATGATGTGGAGATGTGTATCGATGACGCCGTCGTGTCTTAATAATAACACCACCGGATTGGCCGCGACAAAACGTATTTCGAAACGGGTCCATACTTGGTTTGATAACTCAGCTTGTCGTCGGAGTAGGTGGAGGCAAGGGTCTCTGAATCTGAGAAAGTGGTCACTACTTTTATGAGCGGGCACCCGGGGCATTCGAGCTGCGGAGAAAAGCCGGATGCCAAGCGGGTGGCATGGTTGTAGCGCACGGCAAAACGATTTTCAAGTCGATCGCGGTTGTAGTAGGTGTCGATTGTTTTGGTTATTCTTCCCGCCTTGTAGTAGCAGCGCGAACTTGAAATGGCCGTTTCCACCAGCCATTCTCCATCGGGCTTGTCGCGCACGTAGGACGATTGATACCGAAAGGTGATGGGGCGCATCTTGCCATAGAATGAGATGCTGTCGTGAACAATGTATTTCCATTGTCCCGTCCGAAGTCCGTTCTCCATGGTGATAGACTCTTCGAAGCGATCATTTTTTGAATTGAATTGTCCACTCTTTGGCAGCTTCAGGTCGGCCTTCACCAACCTGAGAAAATCTTTCAGCTGCCGAATTCCGGCGCCATCCTGAACGCGCCTGTACAACTGCACTTCCGAATGCCTGAACGGGTTGTCGAGTATGTCGGGCAAGTCATCCTGAAATTTTTTATCAAAATAGTCCAGGTGCGAACGGTATCGGAAATGCATGCCGTGTTCGAGAAAAAACTTTTCGCGTTTAATGTTTTGTTCGTCGAGATAGCGGATGCCATTGGTGAGGCTTTCGATGATGAAATTTTTCTCGTGGTAGGAATAGGTGTTCCACTCTTTTAAAATGAGGGGTTGAAGTTTTTGGTAGACAATTTTATAGGCAAATTCGGAGTTGAATATTTTGACGGCAACCTTGCGCCATCGTTTGATCTCGGCGATGTTGATGTCGACCTGGTCGTCGCATTGTTCGAATCGCATGGGCTGCGTGCGAACGATGTCTTGAAAGGTTGCCAGCAACGCGTTGAAAAACAGGCTCAGCTCGCGCTCATAGGTTTCGTCGACAATTTTTTCGGAAGCGGTCAGCAGCGAATCTCTGATGTTGAGTGCCCGGGCCAGGCGATCCATTTCCAACCGGAGCGAATCTTGTTTTTGTGCGGCTGTTTCCTGGAATTGGGTGGAGAGTGTGTTCAGGGCATAGTAGGCTGCGGCGGCCAGCAACGCAAAGGCTGTGAAGATCAGGACAGTCCTGGTTCTGGTCATGGTTTTTTGATGACCAAAAGTTCGCGCAGACCCTCCATCTTGGTTTGAAGCACAATGGTTCTGTCGTTGATGGCAGCGGTTTTGTTGCTGAGCTCTTCAATTTTCAGGATCAGTTCTTTTTTGTCTTCAGGCCCTCTTGCCTTCAGGCTTTCGATGTCCTCTTTCATGTTGTCGAATTTCGAATAGAGCAATCCGCAGGTGAACGAGAATCCCACAACGGTGATCATGGTTTGCAGGGATAGCATGACCTTCCATTTTTTCCATTCGTCTGGATTGATTTCGAAGATCTTTTCGGGGGATGCTGTCTTTTTCATAACCGTATTTTTTAGATCCGCTAAAACAGGGCTGGCCAGGAATGCCAACGAGAAATTGACTTGCAACCGAATATACTAAATTTTCGGAAGACACCGGGCGTGTACAGGCCGGATACTGTTGAGGCAGGATATGTGTGTGCGCTGAAATACTGGATTCCAGGTATGAGGTTAAACACAATGTGCCGGTCTCCTGGCGGCAAGAGTGTCCATCCAAATGTTGCATGGCTTGGTAATTCTGGTCCAATCCCAAAGATTTACCTGGCTTTGCATCACAACTACAAGCTGTGGTGGCCGGGCATAGGTTCCTTTGCGGGAAACTAATTAATCAACTCAGTTATGAAAAAAACTCTCATGCTTCTCTACGGGATTGTTTCGTATGCAATCTTTTTTGGAACGTTTTGTTATGCCGTCGGCTTTGTCAGTTCATGGTTTGTGCCGAAGCATATCGACAGCCCGCCGCAATCGGGGTTGGGCTTTGCGTTGCTGGTCAATGCCGGGCTTCTGTCGTTGTTTGCCGTGCAGCACAGTGTTATGGCCCGGCCCGCGTTTAAGCGCTGGTGGACGCAATTTGTGCCGGCCCCCATTGAGCGGAGCACCTATGTGCTACTGGCCAGCCTGTGCCTGATTTTGCTGTTCTGGAAATGGGAACCCATGGGCGGCGTGATCTGGTCCGTAGAATCGGAAGGGGTGGCCACGGTTTTGAAATCGCTTTCCATGCTGGGCTTCGGCATTGTTTTGGTGAGCACGTTTCTGATCAACCACTTCGACCTGTTTGGCCTGCGCCAGGTGTGGTTAAATTTCACGGGCGAAAAATATACGGACCTGCCTTTCCGGACGCCGTTCTTTTATAAGTATGTGCGCCATCCCCTGTACCTGGGATTTATGATTGCCTTCTGGGCAACACCCGTGATGACGGCCGCGCATTTGTTCTTTGCCGTGATGACCACCGGCTACATGCTGACGGCCATCCAGTTTGAGGAACGCGACCTCACGGCGCACTTTGGTGTAAAGTATAAAGAATATAAACGTTCGGCGCCGATGCTGATTCCGTTCACCAAAGCATCGAAAGCTAAACAGGAAAACCACGACGCGTCGGAAGTGACGGTTTAGAAAATCCCCCAAGCAACACTTCAAAATCTCCTGGCGATTTCCGGGACCGATGGGCAGGTCTGGAAAATTGTCAGGAGATTATTTTTGGTGCCGAGGTGATCATGGAATATTCGGTGGGGGTGACGCCGAATTGTTTTTTGAAACATTTGGTGAAATAGGATTGGTCGTTGAAACCCACCGCATAACCGATCTGCGTGATGATGTCCACCTTTTGGCGGATCATTTCGGCGGCGCGTTTCAGGCGAATGTCTTTGATGAAGTCGTTGGGTGAAAGACCGGTGAGGGCTTTGATTTTGCGAAGCAATTGTGTGCGGCTCAGGTTCATTTCTTCGGCCATTTGTTCGACCGTGAAGGTGTAGTCGCCCAGGTTGGTGTCGACAATGGTGCGGGCCTTGTCGAGAAACTTGTCGTCGAGCGAGGCTTCGGGTGCAGGAGTGGGCGCGACCAGTATTTTTTCACGAAACTTCAGCGCCAGTTTTTTGCGCTGGCTGATGAGGTTGTCGATGCGCACCAGCAGCTCGTCGGGTGAAAACGGTTTGGTGAGGTAGTCGTCTGCGCCGGTTTTGAGTCCCTCGATGCGCGCTTGGGTTTCGTTTTTTGCCGTGAGCAAAATAACCGGGATGTGGCTGGTGCGTTCGTCGTCTTTCATTTTTTTGGTGAAGGCCATGCCGTCCATCCGCGGCATCATGAGGTCGCTGAGCACCAGACTGGGAACATATTTCAACGCAATTTGCAATGCCTCTTCGCCGTCGCTGGCCGTCAACACGGCGTAGTTGTTGTTTTGCAAAGTGGCCGCCATAAATTCGCGCAGGTCGGTGTTGTCTTCAATGACCAATATGGAATCTTTGTTGTGAAGAATGGATTGTGTTGTGGTGGCGTTGCTGTCGGGGTGAATGGTTTGATGGCCGATGTGAAAAGGAGAGAAGGCATCGCGGTCGTCCACCACCACGCTGGCAGGAAATGAATCTTTGCTCACGGGAATCGTTGCCGTGAGCGTTGTGCCCTGGCCGGGTTCGCTTTGCAGCACGATGGTGCCATTGTGCAACTTCACCAGTTCTTTCACCAGGGGAAGACCAAGCCCCGTGCCCTGTTGCTGCGAGGCTGCCTGTTTGGTTTGATAGAACGCGGAGAATACATGCTCCTGTTCTTCGTGGGGAATGCCCGTGCCCGTGTCGGTTACGACAAGTGAAAGATGCTGGTGGTGAACAAGCGTGGCCGAGAGCGTGACGGTGCCGCCGGCGGGGGTGTATTTGAATGCGTTGGCCACGAGGTTGGTGACAATCTTTTCGGTTTTGTCCTGGTCGAACCAATAGGCTTTGTCGTCGAGGTTGATGTCTCGCACAAACTCAATTTGTTTATACTGCGCCAGCGATTCGAACGATTCGGTGATGGCCACCAGAAATTGTTTGAGTTCGCCCGCGCGGATGTGCAATTCCATTTTGCCCGACTCGAGCTTGGAGAGATCAAGCAGCTGGTTTACCAGTTCCAGCAGCCGGTTGGCGTTTCGCCTGATCAGGACCAGGTTCTTTTTTCCAGCGGCCGGCTGTTTCTTTTTCAACTCATTTTCCAAGGGGGCAAGAATGAGCGTTAGCGGTGTGCGAAACTCGTGCGATATGTTGGCAAAGAAACCGGTTTTGAATTTGTCGACCTCTTTCAATTTGTCGTTGAGCAGTTGCTGGATGTTGAGCAGTTGTTTTGTTTTTTGTGTGCGCGACCGTTGCAGGCGGTAAATAAGCAATGCGATGGCCAGGGCAAACACCACGCCGCCCATAAGCACATTGCGCCAGATTTGCTGTATGCGTTTTTCCTGTTCGAGGAGCCGGATGGTCTGGTCTTTCTTTTCGGTTTCGTGGCGTGTTTCGAGCGCGGCAATTTCGCGGGCATTTTCCAACCCATAGAGACTGTCTTTGAGATTGAAATATTTTTTCAGGTAGATCCTGGCTTCGTCGATGTGGCCGGTTTTTGTTTTGATATCGATGAGGCCGGTGTAGTTTTCCAGCAGGGCGCTGCGGGTGCCAAGCGCCAGGCTTATTTTTTCGGAGCGTTTAAATTGTTCTTCGGCGTGGGCAAAGTCGTTCAGGTTCATGTAGTACATGCCCATGCGTGTGCGTGTCAGCATCTCTGCGCTTTTGTTTTTGAACGACATGGCGATCTGCAGGGCTTCATCCAGGTAGAGCTTTGTCTTCTCGCGTTCTTCGTCGCGGTTGATGTAGTAGAGCGCGATGTTGGTGAGCAGAAGGTTTTTGATGGACACATCTTTGCGGTTGGCGAGGTGGCGAAGGCCCATCTCATAGAAGCGCATGGCCTCCTTGCCGTCGTTGCGTCTGCGATAGTGATTCCCCAGGTGATTGCAGGCGCGGGCAATGCCTTCGGCATGGTTTAGGTCGAGCGCGAGGGTGAGGCCGCGCTGGGTAAAGTCTTCGGCCTTCTTGTTGTCCAGCTCGGTATAGACCAACCCCAGCAACAGGTTGGCTTCCATCATGCCCTTTTTATAGTGTGCAGCATCGCCGGTTTGCAAGGCCCGCAGACCGTATTCGATGCCCTTTTCGGGAGCCGGTTCGAGCCAGGCAAGGAGGCCCAGCACAACATAGGCGTCGCAGATGCCCGGAGCGTAGGTTTGGTCTTGCGAAAGACGCAGCGCCTCATGCACATAGGCCGTGGCCGAGTCGGGAAACGACACCCTGATCTGGTAGGCAAGGCCGTTGAGGGCGTCGATGCGTTGTGTGCCCTGCAGTGTTCCTGAAGAAAGCATCACCTTCAGGCTATCGGCAGCAGGCTGCGCCCATGCCCAAAGCGGCATTAAAAGCATGATGAGGAACGCTTTCTTCATAGTATGGTAATCGTTTCCTAAAGTTAACCCGAAGAACAAAGGCGAAATCGGGTGGCTTTGATAAATACCAGGCATTGTATCATAACTACCTGGTTTCTTCGAGACAGCCCGACCGCTGCGGATTGCACCGGACGGTGCGCCATGAACGTGTTCGGTTGCCCGGGCGCCTTTGCGCCTAAAAATTTACGAGGCTTTTGGCAAAGCGCCTAAGATTATTTCGGGAATGACGCTGGATGTTTTTTTGAACATTCCACTGATGTTCTTGTTTAAAGAACATAACGCGTGAAATGATGGTGAATATTGAAGAAAAAAAAGACTTTAAACATGCTTCCCTTGCTTTTGTAAAATCCCACCAACCTACTTTGCTGGTAACGGCCACGGCCACCTACATTCCCGTGGATCAATTTAAACTTATTTTCAGTGAGATTGCCGATTGGGTTAATCGCCACAAAATACAGAAACTCATTTTCGACAAGCGGCAGCTCACCGTTTTTCATCAACCTTCCATGGAATGGTATTTTGTGGAATGGAAAGAGAAGATGTTTGAGTTTGGCCTGAACCGGCATGTCAAGATTTTGCCTGCCGACGAGGTGTTTCGCCAAAGTGTGAAAATTGGCCGCAACAAAATTAATGTTGCCTTTCCCGACGGCAAGTTTCACAAGATGGACATTTTGTATGCAGAGTCGCTGGAGGAAGCTATCGAGCTCTGAGAGAAAAACCTTTTTTGACTACTAAACTTTCTTTAATTCTATTCACTATGCTGGCACATCTGGCTTACGTAAGCGTAAGAAAAAGTAACTGTACCGAGGCTGAAATCGAAAAAATTCTCGCGTCGTGTAAAATCAACAATGGGCCGCTCGACATCACGGGTGTGCTGCTTTATTCGGACCATAAATTCATCCAGTATGTGGAGGGCGAGTCAACGTCGTTGATGACGCTTTATGACAAGATCAAGAAGGATGAGCGGCACGAAAAAGCGGTGATGATTTCCTATAGTCCCATTGCGGCGAGAATATTTCCGAGTTGGCAAATGGGAAGCCGTAAATTTTCCTCGGACGACATCAGTTTTGTGACCGACATAACTTCGGGCGACAAGGATGTGTTTACGAAAATCATGAGCGGCAAGGAAACCGAGGGGGCAAAGGTGCAGGAGTTGCTGGTGAAGTTTTTCAAAAAGTGAGGGACAATCTCGTGCAGGAATCGGCAATTCAGGCGAAAATTGAAAAGCTCATCCGGAAGCTGGAGGACGAAGTGCGCAGGCTGTCGTCGTTTCACCAGGCGGAGCTTAGCCGAAGCCGAAATGTGACCACGGGAAACGCGCAATACCAGCACGAACAATTTGAGGCACGCCTCTCGTTGATCAATGCTCAATACCAGTCAAAGATTTTGAACCTGGAAAGCGAGATCGACTATCTGAAAGAGTTGAACTACGCCCAACGGTTGATGATGGAGGATATTCTGGGCTACATAAAAGACCTCGAAGAAAAACTCAACGCGACTTCGGCTACAGCGCCGGAACCGGGTGCAGCGGGAGCATGAGTGTGAAACGGGTGAAGGATGGTTCGGGGTGAACAGAGAGCGTGCCTTTCAACCTGTGGGCTGCTTTCTTGCCGATGTATAACCCCAGCCCGTTGCCGATTGCCCGCTCGGAGCCCCGATAGAACATGTCGAATATGTGTGGCTGAACTGTGTGGTGAACTCCCTCACCATCGTCGATCACATCGGCGATCCAATGCCCGTGCTCGTGTCTGGTTCTGATCACAAGTTTTCCTTTTTTGGCGGGATCGCGGAAAATGAAGGCGTTTGAGATAAGACATTGGAAGAGTATGGTGATGAGGGCCGGGTCGGTGTGCAGCCTCAGGGCGTGAAGCTCTACATGCACTTCTACCTGGTTCCAACTGGGCAGATGGCGGTATTCGCCAATGACTTGCCAGATGAGTTTGTTGAGATCGATTGTTCCGAACAGCGGCTCTTCCAGGATGGATTTGGAGAGCGAGGCGAGCGAGCGCAAGAGGTTATCCATCTGGGTGGCCTTGTCGTCGATGTGCTTTCCGTAGTTTCTGATCACGTCGGTTTGTGGTTCCAGCTGCAGCAAAGCTAGGATGCCTTTGATGGACGAAAGCGGGCTGCGCAAATCGTGCGATGTGCGATAGAGAATCTGGTCCAGTTCGTGGTTTCGTTCGCGCAGTTGCGTGAGGGTGTCTTCCAGCGACCTGTTCTTGGACATCAACTCTTCGATGGCGGCGGTGAGTTCTTCTTTCTGGGAAGACAATTCTTCGGCCTGATCTTCCAGTTCCTGTTCGCGGTCTTTCAATTTCAGGGTTTCTTCCTTCAACTGTGCGACGAGCAAATCGAAATCGTTTTTTCGCGCAGCGGCGTCCGGGATCATGTTAAAATCTTTTGAGTCCATGGGGTTGCCCGTTTAGTGTTGATGGTGGCTGGCTTCGGCGGGTTTGCAAAGGTCGGCTAAGCAGAATCCCTATTTTTATTTCAGACAACCTTTTCCCAAAGTTTTTCATGATTGAGTTTGAACGAACCAACGTGCTCCATGCGCCAACTGTCTGGTGGAATGAGGGAGAGGAATTTTTCATCCTTGTTGGTGTCAAAATAGAGATGGTAGGTTTGTCCAACAAGGGGTTCAAAATTCAGCTTGCACTGATATAGCATCTGGTTTACTTCATATTCGTTGATGAGTTGTTTGTAGGTGTTTTTGAGGTTTTCAATTTTATTCTGAAAGGTGTGGTTAAAGCTGCTGATGCTGGAATTTTTCCAGGTAGACACGCCCGTGGCTTCTATTCGGGGTGCTCCAATGTTTGTTCCGTAGGGGAGAAGGTTAGCGTTGTAGCGCTGTGTGTCTTTGTCGAAGACAACGTTGTCGGCCCGTTCTTTTGTTTTGAAGTCGGGCATTTCCGTGACCTTGGCGGCCGGTAGTTTTATGAATTTTGAGACAGACGAATACTGATTCAATCCGGTTACGCACACGTCGTTGGCGCGTTCCAGATCCAGCTGGCCATCGGGTTCTGCCAGGTCGTCGTCGATCAGAATGTGCACAATCTCACCGATCATGAAATGCGTTCCATTTTCTCTGACGGTGATGTCTTCTTTGAGCCTCAGACCAAGTTTGATTTTGCTTTCGGCGACAAAGGGTGCCGCGAATTGGCCGACGCGCTCTTCGGTTAAATGACAGGTGGTGAATTCGGATTCTGTATCCGCAAATTTGGCTGATGTGTAGTGCGCTTGTTTGAGAAAGGATTTGTGCACATGATTGATGGTGAAGCATTCCATGGCCAGGATGTTGCGGTAGGTGTGCCGCTCCACCGTGAGGGGTCTCATAACAAAGCCGATGAGCGGAGGTGAGGCGCCCAGGTGAACGACGGAATTAAAGATGGCCAGGTTTGTTTGGCCCTGTGCATTTTGTGTTCCGATCAAATGCACGCTCTTGTAGCCGGAAATGGAGTTGATGAATCTGATCCTGTACTTGTCTTCCCAATGAAGGATGTCGTTCGAATTGATGGTCATGGTGTGCTGCGCTTGCGACGGGACTATTTTCTTTGCTTCGGAAGAAACACGCCCGTGGTCATATTGTTGGGGTGAAGGTGCGAATAATTCTTTTCTTCGTGATATTTGGTGGCTGCACAATGGAAGCAGGCGGGAAATACCGGAACATGTTTCTGGGAAAGGATACTCCGGTCTTGGGTGAGGCGTGTTTACGTATCCTTTTTATCAATAAAATCAATAAATTACCATGATTTAAGCCTGTCACCGTGATTCTTCGCAGCGTCCTTTTTTCTGTGTTCCTGCTTCTTGCATTGCCCCTGGCGGGCCAGAACACCGAGTTGATTCAGGGTCTCAAAAGAGATGTTGCCCGTGCCCCAAACGACGATCAGCGCTATGAAGCCTTAAACAAACTTTCGTGGGAATTGCGGACGGCCTTTCCGGACAGCGGTATTTTTTATGCCCAGAAGGCTTTGGCACTGGGCCGCGCGCTGGGGCGGAAAGACATTGCCAAGCCTCTGAATTTTATCGGCGTTGCCAACACACACAAAGGCGACAATCTGGCCGCGTATGATTTCTACAAACAGGCGCTCGGTGTTGCGGCAGAAAACAAAGACCTGCTGCAGGCGGGGCATGCACACAACAACATTGGCCGGCTTTTTATGGAGCAGGGCTTGCTGGACAAAGCCTACGAACACCTGGTGCTTGGGAAAAAGATGTTCGACGAGCTGAACGACCCTACGGGCATAGCCTATTCGTTGCAGGGTTTGGGTGGTTATTACCGGATCACCCGCCAGTGGAAGCAGTCGGAAGAAAACTATCTGGCTGCGCTGAAGATCCGGATTGGGTTGGGCAATAAAAAGGAAATTATCTCGGCCCAGCTTCAACTGGGCAAACTCTATTTGTCGGATAACAAAGTTGACCTGGCACTGCGGTATTTTGAAAGCGCCGATTCCATTGCACAGACCATGCACGATTTGATTTCGACATCCGAAATCAAGGTGGGCATTGGGGAGTGTTTGTTTGGCCAGGGCAATCTTGTAGAGGCAGAGAAAAAAGTGAGCGAAGGGCTGGCGAATATTCTGCGCTCCAACAACATCCGGTTGTTGCCCGAAGCCTATTTGATTATGGGGCAGATCCTGCACAAGAAAGGCAACATTCCGGAGGCCAAGGAATATTTCACCAAAACGCTGGAAGTCTCCACCTCGCGCCAGGACCTGAATGTTCGGATGGAGGCCTATTTCTTTTTGTGGCAGACCGACAAGCTGCAACTGAATTCGCATGCGGTTTTCGACAACTACGAAAACTATGTGGCCCTGAAAGACTCCATTAAAAGACTGGAGGCCGAGCACCGCGAATCGCAGTTTCGGTTTCAACTGGCCATTGAGCGAAAGGATAGTGAAAACCTTTTGTTGAAAGTCAGGAGCGAACGCAAAACGGCCGTCATTTTTGTGTTGGTGGTGTTGGTGATTTCGGCCATCATTATTGTGTATCAGCTCATCCGCAACAAACGACAGATGATGAAACGAAACCGGACGCTGGAAAGCCATATGACCACGCTGGTGGACTTCTCGAAAAACAGGAGCCTGGCGGTGGGCAACCTGGCCCATGCCGCCCGCGACATTGTTTCCATCACAGCAAAAAAACTTCAAACCAGCCAGGTGAGCATCTGGATCTATCACGAGAACGAAGGTTGCATCAAAACACTGGCCTGTTATAACCTGGCATCAGATCAATACCTGGACGCGGCAAGCCTGGCGTTTTGTGATGCACCACATTATTTTGAAGCCATTAAGAAAGAAAGAATCATAGCGGCGGTGGACGCACGAACCGATCCGGCCACTCGCGAATTTACAGACACCTATTTTATCCCCAACAATATCTATTCTCTCCTGGATGCCACGTTTTTTCTGGACGGCCACCTGAAGGGCCTGCTGTGTTGTGAACATCAGCACAAAATAAAAACATGGTCGGCCGAAGATAAGCTGTTTGTGAGCTCGGTGGCCGACATCATCACGCTGGCGTTCCGCAGTTCGCAGCGACTGGAATACGAAAAACACATCAAGGACCAGAGCCGCAAGATCGCGCACATGAACGAAGTTTTGGAAGACCGCGTGAAACATCGCACCGAAGAGCTCGAAGCCCAGAACAAAAGACTTAGCGAATATGCCTTCATCAACTCGCACCTGTTGCGCGGACCCCTTTCCAGAATATTGGGATTGATCAACCTGCTGGACCACGACAAAGATCTGAAGGAATCTGACCTCATTGTTCCCCTGCGAAAATCGGGTGAAGAGCTCGATCAGATTGTAAGGAAAATCACAGAAGCCCTAAACGACGGCAAGCACCTCACGGTGGAGCGACTTCGGGATGAAGAGGTAGGGTAGGCCCAACGTTGGGTTGGCTACGGCTTGCTTTCCATTTCGCTCAGCGCTTTCAGAATCTGGCTGTCCCGGGCAGTTTCTACCGGGGCGTTGTAATATTTCCAGAACGCTTCGTTATACGGTTTCGCCTGCCCTTCCACACTCCGGTTCATATTCATGGTGGCATCGGGTGCATGCGTTTGGTGGGGGAGCACGTTGTTCACAAAAAGCTCTTTCATGAACGATTGTTTGAGAATGATGGCGTTGGTGGTTTTGTTAAAGAGGTTGTAGGTGTCTTCTTCGCGTTGGTATTTCAGATACATCTTGCCTTCAAATTCCCTGAACTCGAAGAGCATGGTGAACGATGTTTCCTGCTGGCCATAGGGATCGGGCAGGTTCAGGTAGCGACGATAGAATTCGCCGTTCACCATGCGCTCGCGCAGTTCGATGCGCAGAATGGCAAACGTCTCGGTGTCGATGTGCAGCACGGCGGTTTCGGAAGCGCTCTTGCGGCCGGAGATTTTGAAGACAACGCTGCGGTCGTAGCGCATCACACTGTCGATGGCAAACTTCCAGCCTTTTGCATCGAGGGGGCCGAAGCGGTGTTTCACATAGTTGTCTTCCATGAGGTCGAATGGAGTTCTGCCGGTCGTAGGTGCCGTTGATGGGATGACGCCGGTTGAAACTTTTTCGCACCTCCAACACTTCCACCGTTTCGTAGCCAGGATTGTAGTCCTTATAGTGGAACTTGACGGCCGCTTCGAGCAACTCCACAGGCTGTCCGTTTTCCATTTGCAAATCGCGGAAAAAACCTTCGATGGCAAACGGTTCCATGGGATAGTTTTGCGGAATGCGACTGACGGCTCTCTTCACAATCTCCTTGGCCGAAAGCTCTTTGTCGGTTGCGTGCACCACAATCTCGGCAAGCTGAATGCTGCTGGGCTTCATTTTGAGCACAGCCTCTTTGTCAAGCAGCGACCCGATGGCCACGGCCAAACGCCCATAGCCAATGGCCGACAACACGAGCGAATCTGTTTTTAAGTTAGGTGAAAGGTAGAGCAGAAACCGGCCGTCTTCGTTCGACATGGTGCCCTGGGGCTGCCCCTTCACAAACACAGATGCATAGGCAATGGGCTCGCCACTTTGGCTGTCGCTGACAACGCCTTTGAGATTGATGTATTTTTCCTGCCCGTGGGCCGCGAGGGCGAAGAAACAGAATGCAAATAGAGAGTGCTTCATCGGTGAGGTTTTGGAGTAGACGTGGTGCGTGAGATTTTGTTACAAAGTTAGCATCGGCATTGTAGTGCCCAAGGTCTTAAGCCATTGGCAGTTCGTCAAGTAAATTGCGCAGATAATCATAGATCCGGCACGCAGCCTGTTTTTTGTCGTTCCTTTCAGTAGAAATTTGAAACAAACCCTTTGAACAACATGAAAAACAAATCACGCTTGTCGCGGGCAGATGCCTTGTTGGGCCTCGCCCTCTGTTTCGTCCTGTTTTCATTTGTGGTCACACCGGGTGCACATAGTGTGCAGGTCTTTCTGGATAGTAAGCTGGTGATGGACCGGTATGTGAATGAAAAAACGGATGCCCCCAAGTTGACGCTGGATGCCGCTGAAAACCACAGTCAACTGATTGTGAAATACAGTGAATGCGGAAGAACAGTGACCGGCCGGAAAATCACGATCAAAGACAGCGACAACAAGGTGTTGAAGGAATGGACGTTTTCCGGATCGGCCACAGGATTTAAGGAACCCATGACGTGCCCGGTGAAAGATATTCTGGCGCTGAAAAAGAAGGGCACCACGCTGAAGCTTTTTTATGCATCGAACGATTTTCCGGGGGGACAGCAAATTGCGTATCTGCTTCTGGGTGGCAACGCGACCACGGCGTCTAACTAGCCCAAAGTTTCATCAGCCTGCGCGTTCGCGGGCTGATGTCTACACGATTCTTGACTCTGAATACAGATCGTAGGCCGCCACCAGCGATTCGCGGCCGATCGATGTTTTGTAGATTTCGTATTCGCCAATCTCTTCGCGCCGCTCCGCATAAACCGGTCGATAGGCCGCTTCGTATTCATCCCAAACGATCAGCAAATAGGTGTATCGTATCTTGCTCTGTCGGCCATTGTCCAACCAAAGATTAAAAACTTCTTCGTCAAGCGATTTGGGGAAATCCGGTCCGTTAAACATGCAAGGGCTTAATTGTGTCCGGAAATTTAGGTAAAGTCCACCCATTGGCAAAACGGAATGACCACCGGGTAAATGTGGCTTCTTTTTTGAAACGGCCATGTTTTTGGTTGACTCAGATTCTCTTAGTATACTTAGTACAAGTCAACAGCTTCGCGGTCGGCTCTGACCTTAGATACTTGTAGACTTGGAGTAGCGCGAAAGAACATGACCATCCGAAAAGCAACCCAACACGACTCACCGTTTCTTGCCACTTTTATTCTGATGGCCATGGGCGATATTGTTTACCGGTTCATTGGCGGCGAAGATCAGGAACAGGCGCAAAAGTTTATGGAGCACTTCACGTCCGGCACAAACAATCAATATTCATACGAAAACTGTTGGGTGGCAGAAACTGATGGTGAAATTATTGCTGCCGCCTGTGTTTATGATGGCGCCAGGTTGCAAGTGCTCAGAGAACCTGTGATTCGTTTTTTGAAAGACCATTTCGGAAACGAGGTGACGATGGAAGACGAAACCGAACCGGGCGAATATTACATTGACAGCCTGGGCGTGCGGGCCGATCAGCAAGGCCGCGGCACCGGCACCCGAATGCTTCAGTTTCTGATTGAAGAATTTGTTTCGGGCAAACATGAAACCCTGGGATTGCTGGTAGACGAAGACAACCCCGGTGCAGAACGTTTGTATCTGAAACTTGGGTTTGTGGATATAGGTCGCAAAATATTTGGCGGCAAGCAAATGAAGCATTTGCAGATCAAGCCATAGTTCTGAGAAGACACTACGGGCAAGCATACTCATACGTTTGCCGATAGGTGTATTCGCCCGCATCGTTGTTGTGTGTGATGGTGCGCAAAACGGGGAAGCCGTGGTTATTGTATTCGTATTGCAAGGAGACTTTCATGGTCTGCACGTCGTTCACAATCAGACGGTAGCTGGTCGGGTTGTTTTTGCTGAGCGCGGTGATGATGGGCTCCGGTCTGGAACTGTCCCAATTGCTCATCAGGAACTTGTAGGCTTTGACGCCGGCATAGGGTGTTTGGTTGGTGTCGTGCCCATCCACCATAATGACGGTGGTGATGTTGCGCGCGCCCGTGGTGAGTTGATAGACCATTTTGATGACATTGTCCTGGTCATTATAGGAGATGAGCAGTTCCCATTGGTCGTCGCCGTGAATGTTTTCTGTTTCCTGGCCCACGCGCACCAGCCTGCCTTTGTAGTCGTAGTGGAAAAAATAGGTGCGCCAGTTGGTCTGCGTCACGCCGTCCATGGTCACGGAGATGAGGGCCACGTCGGGAAGTGTTGTGAGCAGGCCCACACCATAGTTTGTGGTGAAGGTGATGGGATGGAGTTTGTTTACTTCGGCGGTGGCGATCTTGTCGTAGAACACATCGAGCACGTGTGTTGCCAGGTAGGGATTGTGGGTTTCGATCTGCGTCGGGTTTCCGTCAGCGTCATAGCGATAGAGCAGGAAATTGCCATCGTTGGTCATTTCCTTTTCAATGCGACAGGCTGCTGCTACGCTCGCGGGTTGAGGTTGGTCGTCTTTCTGACAGGCAAACAACGTGGCATATAGAAAGATCAGGGTCACATGGCGTTGCATCATGATGGGTATGATTTTTTGATTGTGGAGAAAGATGTTGGCGGATGGCGCTTACAGCCAGCGTCTGACTTTGTTTTTGTAGTGTTCGAACGCTGCACCGAATTCGCGTTGCAGATATCGTTCTTCTTTCCGGATCACATAGGCCTGCACCACCAGCACGAGCGGCGCGATGAGGAGGAATGTCCAGGTGTTGCCTTTAAAAAATGCGACGGCCGCATACATCACCAACAGCCCCAGATACATCGGGTTTCGGGTGAGCGCATAGATGCCCGTGGTTTGAAGCGACTTCGCGGGCTTCACGGTGATTAACGTGTTTCGTGAAACAGCAAAACGCCACAGGGCTGGAAGCAGCAACAACAGGGCCGATGCCAGCACCGCCCACCGGGCAGCATGTGCGGCATTGGTGGTGAGCCAGGCCGAAGGAAGCGGGGCCAGCCGTTGCAGGCCAAGCGACAAAAAAAACGTGGCCACGTAGAACATAGGCGGCGGAACATACACGCCGGCGTGGTCGCGTCGCGCGAGATTCAAGGTGTTGTTTTCCATAGTGGCGTGATTTATGGAAACAAAACTAGCGTATCGGCGGGGGAGTGACTTAGTATAAAATCGACATTCGCTATCCGGTTGGAAATTCGCTGTGGCCACTGGTGGGCTGGGCATAGAACCGGCTGGGAGGAAACTCGGCAAACTCTTTGAACTCGCGCAACAGGTGCGACGAATCGGTGTAGCGACACTCCGCTGCGATTTGAGACCAGCTTTTTTCCGGCGATGCATTCTTCACACGCATGGCATGTTCGAAGCGAACAATGCGGATAAAAAGTTTTGGCGTGATTCCCGTCCGCGTCATGAAATTGCGTTCGAACTGGCGCAGGCTCAGACACGCCATGGTGGCCCATTCGGCTTGTGCGTGATTGTGCGAGTGGTCAAGCATCTTTATGGCCACCAGGTCGATTGGCTCTTCCGGACGGCAGCGCACATCAAACTTTGCTTCAATGAAGGTGCTGATGATGTCTACCATGTGGTCGTGCGAATCGGCCTTGCGCAGTTGCTGCAGAATGTCGTTGAGTGCATCGCCCCAAAAACGTGTGGCATCCAGTCCGTTGTTCACCGTCTCGGTCATGTTGAGTCCGAGCAGGCGATAGGTGCCGGTAGGGTGGAAGATCACTTTCACCATGAGGTGGTCTTTGCCGAACATGAGCCCCACGGGTTTGTTCTTGGGCCCGGTGACCACCACAGGAGGAACAGGTATTTCCACATTTTGGGCCGGAACAATCCGGATGGGATCGTTTATGTAGAAATAGAGGCACTGCTCTGTGTTGGCAAGACAGGTGATGAACGGATCGGGCAGGTTTTCTCCGGAATGCCAGTTGACCTGGTATATCTCGAACGCGCGGATCAATCCGGAGAGCGCGGGTGAAGGCATGAACTGTTTATAGAAAGGCATGGTGGTGTAGCGTTTTTTGGTGAGGCCTGATTAAAACACAGCCTCTCTAAAGATAGTAAAGTTATTGGCGCCTGACGTCGGATTACCCGCTCGTGTTTCATGGACTTTGCCTGACGGTGTGCAGATTTTCTAACGGCCGATGACGCCGAGGGGTGTTCAAAAAAATGTTGTCTGATTTGCCTGTTGAAATGATATATTTACTTGTGCGTGTGGGCTGCAACCTATAGCGCAAAAGGAGTTTCCTTCAAACAAAAAGATGGTTTTTCTCGATGCAAGTTGTCGCAAACTCAACACGGTTTGCTGCAAACATGACACATAAAACCATATCGGGCACGCATAAAGGCCTGAACTGTGTTCGGAAACAGTAAACTCTATGCCTTTTGCTTCATCATGTATACAAGAAAGAGCAAACAGTATACACAAAATGGCCATCACCACGATGAAAGCAGCAAACATCGTGATGGAAATCGTTCAAGTCGTAATAGGCGGAGCAAAGTATTTACACAAAACGGCCATCATCACACCGGACGGAGCAAAGGATATGGAGAAGACAGCAAACAGTATGCATAAAATAGCCATCACCGCGATGAAAGCAGCAAACATCGTGATGGAAATCGTTCGAGTCGTAATAGACGGAGCAAAGTATTTACACAAAACGGCCATCATCACACCGGACGGAGCAAAGGATATGGAGAAGACAGCAAACAGTATTACATAAAAACCATCATCGGAACGAAAGCGGCAACGTTGTAGCGAAAACCTTGTATGTGTGAAAGACGGAGCAAAGAATATACACAAACGGCTTCCGGTGAAATGAAATTCAAAAACGGTTCAATGATCTTTAATCAAACTATGAAAACATCGCTATTCAGTTGCATACTTCTTCTGCTACTATGCGGCTGCAAAAACACCACGCACACGCAGCCTCCCGCCGACACAAATATCAAAATTAGTCTCGCCAATAAATTCGTGGATGCTTTCTATTCATTCAACAGAGACACACTCCAGTCCATGCTGTCGCTGGCGCCGGAATCGCAGCCCAACATTTTGTATTACCAAAAGTGGGCTGAGTGTGCGCACTACAAAATTGTGAAGCGGGGTGACTTTGTTGAAAAAAATGATTCGCTTGTGTTGTTGCCCATCACGGTGAAAGACGACCTGATGGGTGCGCTCCAGATCGATTTCAACGTGACCGACACCTTTCACCTGGCCATTCGCGACGGACAGATTCTTTCTGTGCAAACGTCGTCTAACGACCTTGCTGAGTATTATGCAGCAAAGGAGTGGGTGAAAAAGAACCGGCCCGAATATGTTGAAAAAGCGTGTGAAGGCATTTGGGAGGGAGGGCCCACACCCTGCGAATGTGTGCAGGGAATGGTGAAAGGATTTGGCGAGTTTACGGCGTCGAAGAAATGACTGAAATTCGGGTTGATCAACTCACGTCGGTAATGACAACGAGCCACAGCGTTGTGTTGGGAATTTTTCTTACGGCCAGTTTCCGGAGCGCTCAAGCCACTGATGGAAAAGAAAATCAATTTGTTCGGGATTGTATTAGATTTGTCTATAGATTTGATATAGATTAAAAACATTCACACGTGTTCGATGCTCCCACCATCATGCGGAACACGTGAATCACAATTTTCGATGAACACATTTCAACGCATGCTTTGCCTGGGCACGATGGCTGTCCTTGCCTTTTTGCACACTTCCGTTTCTGCTCAAAACAAAACGGCAGCGCGCAACCGGCCCAACATCATCTTTATTATGACAGACGATCAGGGCTATGGCGACTTTGGCTTTACCGGAAACCCGTATGTGAAAACGCCCAACATCGACAAGCTGGCGGCGAAGTCGACCCGGCTCACCAACTTTCACCAGTCGCCCGTGTGTGCACCCACGCGTGCCAGCCTCCTGACGGGGCGCTACCACCAGCGAACCGGCGTGCACGACACCTACAACAACGGAGCCATTATGGCTACCGACGAAACTACGCTGGCCGAGCTCTTGGCAGCAGCGGGCTACAAGACGGCCATTGCAGGCAAGTGGCACCTCGGTGAAAACTACGGGCATCGGCCGTCGGAGCAAGGATTTCTGTACAGTCTCATTCACCACGGTGGCGGCATTGGTCAGCCGGGCGATCCCATCGAGAATTTTGTGCGGACAGACAGCAGCTACTTCGATCCGGTGTTGTATGAAAACAACAAGCCCGTGAAAACGAAAGGCTATTGCACAGACATCTTCACCGATGCGGGCATAAAATTTATATGCGAGAACAAGTCCGGTCCTTTTTTTCTATACCTGTCCTACAATGCACCCCACACGCCGTTGCAGGTGCCGCAGCGCTATGACGATCTGTATAAAGACATTACGTTCCAAAGCGCGCTCGACACACAGGCAGACAAACCCTGGTCGAAGATGACGGCGAAAGACAAAGCAGATGCACGCCATGCCTATGCCCTGATCACAAACATCGACGACAACGTGGGACGTGTGCTGGCGGCTGTGAAGAGTCAGGGGTTGGAGAGCAACACCATCATCATTTTCACAACCGACAACGGCAATCAACAACTCCGCTTCAACACGGGCTTCAAAGGACTTAAGGCTTCGGTGTACGAAGGCGGAACACGGGTTGTTCACCTTGTGTCGGGCAAGGGCATTGTTCCTGAAAATAAAGAAAGCAACGCCTTGCTGGCACACGTGGATGTGTTGCCCACCCTGCTGGAAGCAACGGGAACGACGTTGCCTGCCGGTTTGACATTGGATGGACAGTCGGCATGGCCAATCCTTCTCGGAAAGAAACAAACCGCGGGGCGCGCGTTCTACAACGCCTGGAACAGAGGCTGGCCGGAGCCCTATCAAAGTGCTGCCTTCTATCGCGGCGACTACAAACTGGTGGCAAACAACGCCGATGGCAACGACCTCAACACGTTTGAACTCTACGATTTGAAAACAGATCCTTACGAACAAAACAATTTGGTGACAGCGCGAAAGGAACTGGCCACCGCGTTGAAGAAAAGTCTGGACAGTGTGTTTGCCGATATTTCTCCAAACCCCAACCTGAACCCCCAACGCATTCAGATTGGTACGATACATGAAAACCCGGTCACGCTCACCCGTCAGGACTGGGCAGGTCTTGGGGCAAGAAACTGGAATGGCGAAGGAGGAAGTGGCGTTTGGACGGTGTCTGTGAAAGAAGACGGCTATTATGATTTTAAACTTATCAATACAAAATCGATTCAGAAGGGCGTGCGTGCCGTGGTGCGCCTGGGACAGATACAGCGAAGCACGGTGGTGAGGCAATCGGAAGCTACGGTTAGCCTTTCGGGAATTTATCTGAAGAAGGGCGACTATGATATCGAGTCCTGGTTTGAACAGGATAGCAAGGTGACCGCGCCCTATTATCTCGAAGTTTTTAAACAACCTTAACCGTGTGAAGATGCGAAGTGATCGTGTGAAAATAATTGGCTATGTTGGGCTGCTGGCGTTTGACATTGTGTATCCGAAAAAATAAAAATTGAACAACGGGCCTGCGGGCCAAGATTACAAACCTGAAACGATGAAAAATTTTCAACACGACCGGCGCAGCTTTCTGCGCACAATGTCTTTTGCTGCGGGGGCGCTTGCTATTCCGTCGGCGCTGCATGCCCTGGCTGCGCGGAGCCGGAAGCTGAACGTGATCATACTGCTGACCGACGACCAACGCTTCGACACCATTGCCGCATTGTGGAAGACACAGGCCATCACACCCAACATGGACGCGCTGGCAAAAAACGGAACGGCATTCACACAGGCCCACACCATGGGCGGACTTTCCGGAGCGCTTTGCCAGCCCAGCCGCGCCATGCTGCTGACGGGCCGCACGTTGTTCAACATTGACCGGCAGGCCAAAGACAACCAGGAATATTCGTTTGATATTTATAACAACTACATCACGTTGCCCGAGTACCTGAAAAAGCAAGGCTACAACACCGTGGGCATCGGAAAGCAGCACAACGGAACAGAGGTATATGCCAGGGCATTTTCTGACGGCGCCAAAGTGTTTTTCGGCGGCATGAGCGATCAGTATAAAATTCCGCATCAGGATTTTGCGGCGGATGGTAAATACCCGAAAGAGCGAACGTATTTCTCTGAGGGAAAACATTCGTCCGAAATCTATGCCGATGAAACCATTCGTTTCATTGAGAAATATAAAACATCACCTTTCTTTATCTACACCGCATTTCAATCACCACACGATCCGCGCGAGTTTCCCGAATCGTATAAAGCGCTCTATGATGTTGACAAGATTCAGCTTCCTCCAAACTACCTGCCCCAACATCCGTTCGACAATGGCGAACTGAACGTGCGCGACGAGTTGCTGGCGCCTTTTCCCAGAACGGAAGAAGACACCCGCAAGCAATTGCGCGACTACTACGCCATCATCTCGCACCTCGATGCACAGGTGGGAAGAATTGTGAAGTCCGTGAAAGACAACGGTCTTGAAAACGACACCATTGTTGTGCTGGCTGGCGACAACGGCCTGGCCGTGGGCCAACACGGGTTGTTTGGAAAACAAAGTGTGTATGAACACAGCCTGCGTGTGCCACTGATTATTGCCGGGCCCGACATTCCAAAAAATCAGCGCGTGGATTCGCTCTGCTACCTCACCGACATCTATGCAACACTGGCCGAAAGACTTGAGGTGGCGGTGCCTACGTCGGTGCAAAGTGAGAGCCTCAACCCCGCCATCAAAAATCCCAAGGCGGTGATCAGGCCTTCGTTATACCTGGTCTACAAACACTATCAGCGAGGCGTGAAGAAAAATGGATTCAAACTGATTGAATATAACGTGAAGGGCGAACGGCACACGCAGTTGTTTGATCTGACTAAAGATCCCTATGAGATAACCAATCTGGCCACCGACAAAACGTATGCGGCAAAGTTGGGAGAACTCAGGGAAGAGCTAAAAGCATTGCGGGTTAAACACAAGGACAACTTTAGTCCGTTCTGGGATGGGTATGAAGGGTAGGGAAGATGTGGCTAGTGAACAGTGACCTGGCCATTCAGATTATTAAACCCCGTTTTTTCTTCCCACGTGTTCTGGTTTGCCAGCCGGATGGAATATTCCGGACGACCTGAAAGCGCGCGGTGCGAATCGGGCAGGCTCAACAACAGTTCATACGCACCAGCAGGTATCGCACTCATCGCGAATTTTTCTGCCAGGGTGATCTTGCCGCTATACCACTTGCGCAAGTCCACATCAAACCGCAGGGTGTGTGTGGTCTTGTCTTCTGTGTTTCTCAGGATCAACTCAACAGGTCGCGCATTCACCGGCGACGCATAGCCCACGTTTTCTAACGTGAGCGTTATGTGCATTGAATCTGTGTGAGATACTTCCGATGGGAAGACGCCCGTTTTGAGCACCAGCCGGTAGCCAAGATTTTTCTTGATGCGCTCCATGCATCCGCCCGACACCCAGTCGTTGTTCACGTCGTTGTTGTAGGCCATGTTGAGGTAGGTGTAATGCATGGCGCTCATTTCCTGTTCGGCGTGTCCGGCGGGGCCGCAGTCGTTTTGGGGACTGAAGGTGTCGTCGCAGGTTTCGCCTCCCACCACCACATGGCGGCTGTCGTCGGCGAAGTATTTTCGGAGGGTGGTGTTTTCGGAATGGTGTGGGGTGGATGAGTTGCCGTAGTCGTCGTAGGTGCCGTAGTCGTCTGCGCTGGCGAGGAAGCAGTCGTTGTGAAAGCCGATGCGGGCTTTGTCGGTTTGCGTGAAGGCTTCATCGTAGGTGAGCGGTGCGGCGGTTACGGGCGCATGAATGCCATAGATAAACCGTTGTTTGGTTTGGGGTGTGCGCACCTGCACCATGATGTCTGGTGGCAGAGCATCGAGCAAGGCCTTCAACACGTCGATGCGGTCGGCCCAGTTTGCGTCTGTCAATTTTTTCTGCGGGTTGTTGTTCGAGGCATCGCCAAAATGGTCGGTATAATAATTCTCGCCCCAAATGCCGATGAACCCCATCTGCACAAACGCGATCACGTCGGCATGTTCCTGAAGAACAGGCTTGAGCTGCGCAATGTGTGCCAGCACGATGGTTTTGGATGCATCGCCATAAGGCGGACAAATGGCTCCGTCGGGGCAACTTCCCTTTTTTGTATCCAGGGTGTAGGTGAATCTGGGAATCAGCTTGACGCCCGCCTGTCGCGCCGTGTTAAAATCCGCGCTTACACGATGGAGAAAGTCTGCGTTGAGGGGCTGGTCTCTGAAACTATCCAATACAAAATCGCGATACACCAATGTGCTCACCACGCTATAGGCCATCTTCGGTGTCTTCGACGGTGCCCTGTAGCTTTTCAGAACGTCTTCCGACAATGCTTCATAGTGGCTGGCGAAGACATTGGTGGGGCGATAAAATCCGCGCTCGGGGTTGGGGAAATCTTCGGCCGATTCGGCGTAGACCACCGTTACTGCATGGGGTGCCTGACGGCAGGCCACTAGTGTGAGCAAAGCAAAGAAGAGCACGCGGGTCATAGGCGAAATGGTGTTAGGCTAAAGGAAAGGTGATGTTTTAGCGGTTCAAAAACACGTTGAATTTTACGAGTGGTTGCCGGTTGAAACGTTCCCGGCATGGCGCACTTGGGAAATGTATAAGTAGTTCCCTGCCATGTATAAATGAAGCTCGCGCCACGGGCTCACCTTTGTGTCATCACAAAAGCGAAAGCACAAACAAAAATGACAAAGACAATTTTTATTACAGGCGCTTCTTCAGGATTGGGAAAAACCACGGCTCAGTTGTTCCAGAGCAAAGGATGGAACGTGATTGCCACGCTGCGGTCGCCGGAAAAAGAAACCGGGTTGTCGCAGCTTCCTAACGTGACCTTGCTGCCACTGGATGTAACGGACATGCGCTCTATAGACGCTGCCGTTAAAGCCGCCCTGGCCCTGGGTGACGTGGATGTTGTTTTTAACAACGCTGGCTACGGACTCACCGGCCCCCTGGAAGACATTAGCGATGCGCAGATGGTGAAGCTGATCGACACAAACCTGCTGGGCGTGATGCGTGTGACGAAGGCTTTCATTCCTTATTTCAGAACAAAGAAGAAAGGTTTGTTTATTACCACCTCGTCGATGGGCGGTTTTGTTTCGTTCCCTTTCTCGTCTATCTATCACGCCACCAAGTGGGCCATTGAAGGATGGAGTGAGAGCATGAGCTTTGAACTGGCCAGCCTTGGCATTGGCATCAAGACGGTTGCACCCGGTGGCATTGTTACCGACTTCATTGGTCGCTCCATGGATGCCACACCGCCCAACCCAGTCTATGACGCGGAAGTGAAGAAGCTGTATGCGCTGTTCGATCCGGAGAAGCTCTCGCAACCCGCGCAAATTGCCGCGGTGGTCTATGAAGCAGCCACCGATGGAAAAGATCAATTGCGTTATATTGCAGGCGAAGATGCCAAGGCCATTGCTGCCAGGCGCCAGGAGATTGGGGCCGAAGCGTTCCGGAAAGAATTGGGCAAGCTTGTGCTGGGATAGGAAAATGGGAAGTGCTATGCAAAACGAAATTGTAGACATAAAATCCATCAGCGAAATGCATCGTTTTCAGGGATGGGAGAAGCCCAAGCATCCGCTGGTGAGCGTGGTCAACCTGGTGGAGTCAAAGCCAAAGCCGCCCGCACCCGGTGTGTCCTATCGCCTGGGGTTCTATTTGATTTCGTGCAAGCGTTATGACGGAATTTTTCTCTATGGCAAATCGCACTATGATTTTGAAGAGGGGTCGCTGGTTTTTATCGCCCCCAACCAGGTGATCAGCTCTTCGCCCGATGAACATACGATGGAAGAAGGGTGGAGCCTGTTTGTTCACCCGGATCTGTTGAACCGGACCGAACTCGGGAAGAAGATCAACGACTATTCCTTTTTTCACTACGACGCCAACGAAGCCCTGCACGTGTCTGAAGATGAAAAACTGGACCTGCGCGACTGCCTGGCTAAAATCATACAAGAATATTCGCGAAGCATCGACAAGCATACACAGAAACTGATCGTCAGCAATATTGATCTGTTGCTGAGTTATTGCGAACGTTTCTACGACCGGCAGTTTATTACACGTGCCAAGGTGAGCAACGACATCGTTCAACGTTTTGAGCGTTTGTTAAAAGACTATTTTGCCCAGGATACTTTGATTGAACGGGGCATTCCGGAAGTGAAATATTTTGCCAGCGAATTGAATGTGTCGAGCAACTACCTGTCGGACCTGCTGAGCAAATACACCGGAAAAACCACGCACGAACATATTCATCTTCAGATCACCGACAAGGCAAAGTCACTTTTGTGGGGCACCAAAAAATCGATCAGCGAGATTGCCTATGAATTGGGATTTGAACATTCGTCACATTTCACAAAAGTGTTCAAATCGAAAACAGGTGTATCGCCCAGGGAGTTTCGGAATGCGAACTGAGGCGAGAGCAACGAGGGGCGTGGTGTTTCCGGAAGCTTGCATTTTCGCTCCGCTTTGTCGGGTAAAAACATCCATACATCGAATCACTTTTACCCGGGCTTCTTTTCAGTTAGTTTTGTAACCTTAATCAACGCTACTAACATGAAACGCGACGTGAACAAAACCCTGATACAGAACGATAAATATACCTTGTAGACGATAACCATACGAACAAAGAAATGATGAGACGAATTATTTATGGAATGCTGGGGCTGCTTTGCCTGGCCGGATCCGTGCTTGCACAGGAAAAGAAAGCGAAGCGACCAAACGTGATTTTTATCCTGTCAGACGATCACGCCTACCAGGCCATCAGCGCCTATGGGAGCAAACTGGCGCAAACGCCCAACATCGATCGCATTGCCAACGGCGGCGCCATTCTCTTCAACAACATTGTGACCAACTCCATCTGTGGTCCCAGCCGCGCCGCGCTGCTCACGGGAAAGTACAGCCACCTGAACGGCTACATGGTGAACGAGCGACAGTTTAACGTGAACCAACCTGTGTTTCCCGAACAACTTCAGAAGAACGGCTACCAGACCGCATGGATCGGCAAGATGCACCTTGGTGTGTTGCCCAATGGCTTCGACTATCTGAACGTGCTTCCCGGTCAGGGGCTGTATTACAATCCCGACTTCATCAATTCGAAAAACGAGAAGGTGAACTATACGGGCTATGTCTCCGACATCGTGACGCAATTGTCTACAGAATGGCTGGAGAAAAGAGACGATTCAAAGCCGTTCTTCCTGGTGGTGGGACACAAGGCCACGCACCGCGAATGGTTGCCCGCGCTTGAAGACCTTGGCTACTACGACAACGTGACGTTCCCCGTGCCGCCAACATTCTACGATGACTATGCCGATCGCATTGCCGCACAGAAACAGGACATGACCATCGATAAAACCATGATCCTGAAGACCGATCTCAAGGTGCATGTGGACTATGATTCCTCAAAACGATACAATCCCTACAGAGGCTTCACGCCGGAGCAGAAGGCCGCGTTTCATGAGTACTATGAAAACAAAGTGAGCAAGGAGTTTGATGAAAAAAAACTGGAAGGAAAGGCGCTTGTGGAATGGAAGTATCAGCGCTACATGCGCGACTACCTGGCCACGGCACGCTCGCTCGACCGCAACATCGGCAGGTTGCTGGACTACCTCGATCAGAAAGGGTTGTCTGAAAACACGGTGGTGATCTATGCATCGGATCAGGGGTTCTACCTGGGCGAGCACGGCTGGTTCGACAAACGTTTCATCTATGAAGAATCGCTGAAGACACCGTTCGTTATTCGCTATCCCGGTGTGATCAAGCCCGGCACAAAAGTGAACGGCATTGTGTCGAACGTGGACTGGGCACCGACCGTGCTTGACCTGACGGGCACATCCATTCCCGTAGAAATTCAGGGGCAGTCTTTTGCACCTTTGCTGACCGGACAAAAAACGGAATTGAAGAAGGGCATCTACTATCACTACTATGAATATCCCCAGCCGCACAACGTGGCGCCACACTTTGGCATACGCACCGGGCAATATACACTGGTGCGCTTCTATGGACCGGACCAGGCCTGGGAATTGTATGACATCAAGAAAGATCCGCAGAACCTGAAAAATCTCTACGGCAGCAAAGGCTACGAAAGGATTACCGCAGCGTTGAAGAAACAACTGAAGGATGAGATTGTGCACTATAAAGATGACGAGGCGTTGAAGATTTTTGAAGGCACGTCAACAGCTGGAAAGTAGCGTACGTTAAGCCTACAAGGGCATTACGTCATCCCGCTCTCCGACCTGGACGGTTCCCTCCAATATCATTGGAAGTTTGAGATCCTGCAGCAGCCTCTGCCCATGTAGCCGTGGGCGGAGGTTGCTGCGGCTGGCCAGGGATCAGGTAAAAAACGAACAAATATTCACCCCGGCAAACGCACGTAAGAAAGTGAGTCAATTCGTAACAATCCATTGGGGAGACAGCGGTTACATTTGGGGCAATTGAATGATCAGTAGGCCTACAGTTGACCTATAAGAAACTGCGGATCATTCAGGCATCTGTAAACCCAAAACGTTAATTTAAATCCACAATGAAAAAACTCATTCTCGTTCTTGCGCTCACGTTTTCTGTCACGCTTGGTTTCTCACAAAAGATCCAGCTCAAAAAAGGTATTCTTTCAAAAGACGATGTGCAACTTGGGAAGCTGGAAGGCGAAGCCACTTTGCTGAACGGAACAAATGTATCCATCACGGCGATGGATGGCAGCCCGCTGGTGAAGATTAAAGATCCCCTGGTGAAATTTGGTAGCCCCTATCACGAACCTATCCGCTATTATTCGATTGAATTCCCTTCGGTAGGCAAAACCGTGTCGCTGATTCCGGATCAGAAGAAATTCTTTACGTCGGAAAAGAAGCTTGTGGAATACCTGTTTGAAAATATCGGAAAGGAATTTCTGGGCAAAGACGGTGTGAATGCCGAACTGATCAATCAGTTCATCGCGTCCAAAGATCAAACGCAGGCCATCGCCAAAGACACCACGCACATTTCGAACCTTATTAAAATAAGCAAAGAGAAAATCACCGAGCCCATCATTAACCGCCCGGCTGCAGGCACCCTGCGCCTGGTGTCGAAAGAGAAAGTTACCATCAGCACCATGTGGCAGGAAACTCTGGAGACCTTCAACATTATGAAAGGCGATGTGCTCATTGGTCAACTGACAAAAAGCTACAAGGGAGACCCCAGCGTGCCCAGCACGTCGCCGTCTTCTAAATCCGTAACGTATATTGTTAACCGCAAAGTGAATTCATTCACCCTCGATGGTCAGACCGTTGACTACATCAGCCTGGCAAAAGTGAAGAGCGCCGTTACCGGCCCGGATATCTATACCTACTGCGAATCGAAGTTCATCAAGATCACAGACGTCTACAGCGCCGAATGGGAAATTGTTAGCTACCTGGTAGAGAAGGGTTGCTTATAGTCCCTTTCGTTTACCCCGTCATATTATCAAGAGAAGCCTGGTTGAAGAACCGGGCTTCTTTTTTTTGCAGGTTTGGGATGGGCGTGATGAGCTGATTTTTTCATCACGTCTTCAACCTAATTGCGCAGCCCTTTCAGATAGGTCGGGTAGTCGGCTTTCATCAGAGCCTCGTCTGATTTTCGTTTTGTGAGGATCACGTCGCGCATGATTGTCCAGTCTGTTCCCAGTGCGTTTGCCCGTTTCTTTGTTTCGACGAGGGTAATGTCGCGGCAATAGAGCGGAGAGCCCGGCTGTTGTTTCCAGGATTGTGAAAGCGCACCAATGTCGAAGGGATCGAAGCCCAGTTGGTCCACCAACTCGCATGCAATTTGTTTTGCCTTTGGATCGTTTCCTGAAATTGGTATGGCGATTCTGTCGCTGTTGCCTTTGGGTTTGCCAAGATCCTGGATGCTTGTTGCAAGAATGGCGTTGAAGACCTTTACGACCGGAACACCCAACTGCTCCTGCACCCACATGCTGTCGATGCCGTGTTGGTCGAGTGTTGCAATGGTCCCGTCGCGCAGTGTCGGGTAATAGTTTCCGGTGTCGATCACCACCACGTCGGTTGGAAGTTGTTTAAACAATGCTGCAGGAAGATCGGGCACGTTCTTCACGGGGATCGACACAATAATCACATGTTTGTTCTTTAGAACGTCGTCCACAGCGACGGCCACCGCTCCGATGTTATTTGCAAGCTGGCTTAAGGACGCAGGGCCTCTGGAATTGGCGATGGAGACAGTATGCCCCAGGGTAACACATTTTGAAGCCAGAGAGATCCCCATGCCGCCTGCACCGATGATGCCGATATTCATAGTAATGGTAACTTTTAAGTTACGTAAATATATAAGTAACTTTTAAGTTACACAAATGGTTTTTATAAATACCCGGGCGATCTTGAAAAAATCCCGTCATTCAGGGTAATGCCAGAAACTACACGGGCCAACGATAAATTCTGTGTCATTGGAGAATACTACTATCGGTAGTCGGGAATGTTAAGGCCAAGAATGATGTCGCGTGTGGCGTGTTGCATGCCGTTTTTTGCGGCGGTGAGGGTAACAACGCCGTTGCCACCGCGTGGCGTTTTGCTTGGTGTTTTGGGCAGCAGCGGATCATCGGAAAACAGAAAATCGTCGAGGTAATATTCGTTCTTGCCGGGCTCTTTCACCGTGATGTGAATGTGTTCGGGAATGTTTCGTTCCGGGTAGGCGGCGGGCCGAAGCGTCCTGATCTGGTAGTGGCCGTTCTTATCCGTCTTCACCCATCCGCGGATGTAGCCGTGACGTTTGTCCCAACCTTTCTCGTTTCCGGTTGTGGGATAGATGCCCTTGCGATCGGTGTGGTAGACATACAGCACAACATCTTTCGCGGCCGTCACGCCGTCGCGTTCATAAACAATGCCGCTGATCTCGATCTTCGGGCCGGCGTTGTTGAGGTCGGGGAGCGAAACGGAATAGGGAAGTTGATCGAATGGGATCGGGCTCTCATAAATGGCTTCGCATCCTTCGCATGGGCCACCGATTTTTTTTGTGGACGTTTGTCCGTAAACAATAAGCGTGGTGCTGAGTGATAGCAATGCGAAGAAGAGTGATTTCATAGCGATGTTTATTTTATATCCTGAAATACGGCAATCCCATGCTACCGCTCAGGGGGTCATGATGTATGGCTTGATTTTCTTGACGAAAAGCGCGGGATTGGCAGGAGGGTACCCTCTGAAACCATTATCTTTATATATGAACCGCTTTTTCCGGTACCATCTTGATCATATTCTCTTCTGGACACTGACGCTGGGGTTCCACGCCTACACCCGGCTCTACCTGATTGAACAAACCTCGATGTTTCAATTTGTGCTGGAGATTTTTGTCAGGAATGTTTTGCTGGCCGGTGTCATCTATTTTAACCTGTTGGTTGTTATCCCTCGCCTGGGACAACAAAAAATAGTCTGGATACTGGCGTCGCTTTGTTCCATGGGCTTATATGTTCTGGCAAAAGGCTGGCATGATCGATATGTGATGGGAATTGGTGACGCCGAACACGCCGGAATTTATCACAATGCATTCTACAACTTTTCAATTGTGTTGTTCTATCAGGCGTTTGCAGCCGCGTTGTATCTGAGCAAGGAATGGTATATGCAGCGCGAAATGTTGCGGCAGGTTCTTGTTGAGAAATTAAATACAGAACTGGACTATCTGAAAGCGCAGATGAACCCGCATTTTCTGTTCAACTCCATCAACACCATTTTCTTTCAGATCGACAAGCAAAACCACGAGGCCCGCGAAACGCTGGGCAAATTTTCGGACATGCTTCGCTATCAGCTCTATGAATGCAACGGCGACCGGATTGCCATTGAAAAAGAGTTGTCGTATTTGAAGAGCTATGTGGAGCTGCAACGGCTGAGGCGGAACGGGCATGATGTGATCAGGTTTGAGACCGAGGGCGCGCTAAACGATTTTCAGCTTCCGCCCATGTTGCTGATCCCGTTTGTTGAAAATGCATTCAAGCATGTTTCCAACTACAGCCACCGCGAGAATGAAGTTCGCATCACATTGAAACGAAGCAACGGTGCCCTCACGCTGGCCATCGCCAACACAGTGGACACAAACATGTCGCTGGCGTCGGGAGGCATTGGACTGAGAAATGTGAAACGGCGGCTTGAACTGCTGTTCCCCAATCAACATGCGCTGGACGTACGGAAGACAAACGACTGGTTTGAAGTTAACCTGACCCTGCAAGTGAAATGAAAATGAAATGCCTGATCGTCGACGACGAACCCATGGCCCGTAAGGGAATGGAGGAGTATGTGAGCGATGTTCCGTTCCTGGAACATGTGGGCTCATTTGAAAATGCACAAGCTGTCGCAGGCCACCTGAAAAATCATTCGGTAGACCTTATGCTGCTCGACATCCAGATGCCGAACCTGAACGGCATCGAGTTCCTGAAATTGTTGGTCAACCCGCCCCTGGTGATCTTTACCACCGCCCATCCGGACTACGCGCTTGAAGGTTATTCGCTCGACGTGATCGACTATCTTGTGAAACCCACCCTGTTCGCGCGTTTTCAGAAGGCCGTGACCAAGGCCTTTGAATTTCATTCCCTCCGGACAGCCACGGCGCAGAGCGCGGACTATTTTTTTATTAAATGTGATCAGGTGTTTGAGAAGGTGAGCCATAGCGAAGTGTTGTACGTGGAAGCCATGCAGAACTATGCCGTGATCCATTCAGCAAAAGGCAAGCGGATTGCCTACATCACCCTCACGGCCCTGGAAGAGAAACTGCCCAAGGAAAAATTTATGCGGGTACACAAGTCGTTTATCGTCAGCCTCGACAAGATCACCGCGTTGGACGGCCACGAACTCATGATCGGCACCGCGCATATTCCCGTGAGCCGCACGCTGAAAGACGACGTGCTGAGTCGTGTGATGGGCGACAACCTGATCAAACGTTGATGGTGGTGCGGCGATAAAGTTTAACGCCTCCGATCGCAAACAGGAAGATTACAATGCCCGCGCAGCGAAGACATTGTTGGGCGTTGCAGTGAAATGAAAAAAGCTGGCCAGTATTTGACACTGGCCAGCTTCTTTTATGTTGAGTTTCACGCAACCAAGACGGGCGTCGACACTTACACTCTCAGGAACACATTCTTCTTATACAGGAAATACAGGAACATCCACTCCACCACCAGGTAGCAGATTGCATACGCCAGCAGGTTCCAGGGTTCGCCCACCAGTTGCAGCAACCAGGGGAAGATGGCGCGCGTGGTGTAATCCCAGTTTATGAAATCGCCCGACATGTAGATGAGGATGGAGTTCATGCCGATGATGGTGAAGAAGAACGCCCAGCGTTTAATGCCCTTCACGTCGATGATGTAGTAGAACAGCGAGAGCAGAATAAGACTCAGGCCGCCTACTTGCAACACGAACGAGCTGGTCCAAAGATTTTTGTTGATGGGGAACACCAGGTTCCAGAGTTGTGCCAGCACGATCGAAACAACGCCCATCAGAAACAATTGCAATACTTTTCGTTCTGCGGTCTGCGTGCCATACTTCAACAGGTTGCCGGCATAGATTCCCAACAGCGCTGTGCCAATGGCTGGAATAGTCGACACCAGTCCTTCGGGGTCGTGAATGCCCAGGTAAAGTCTTCCCGGCATGATGAGACGATCCAGGTACGACGCAAAGTTTCCTTCCATGGTGAGGTCGCCTGCGGGAAAGCCCGGGGCCGAATTGAAGAGGATCAGAAACCAGTAGCCCAACAGCAACGAACAAAACCAGATGATCTGCCCGCGTTGTTTGGTGTAGAGGAAAATGATGTTGGCAAACATATAGGCAAGGCCGATGCGACCCAGCACGCTGCCAAAGCGGATTTCCGAAATGGGTTTCAGGTCCAGCCCGTTGTTGTGGATGACGCCCAGCACAACCAGAATCAAACCACGCTTAATCACCTTGCGCAGCAGCTCTTCGCGTGTCTTGCCTTTCTCCAGTTCTTTGGCCATGGAGTAGGGGGTGGCCACGCCGGCCAGGAAGAGGAAGAGCGGGAAGATGAGGTCATACAACCGGAACCCGTGCCAGTTGGGGTGTGTGAATTGATGCGCAATGGCTTCCATCGCCGGCGAGCCGGTGATCTTGGCGAGGGCGTGAAAAATTTCTTCGCCGCCCATGATCCAGAACATGTCGAAGCCCCGGAGCGCGTCCAGGGAATAAAGGCGTTGCGTTGGAGAGATGGAAGCCATAGGTTCAGTGCAGAGTTTTTTTATTTAGTGAGTTCTTTGATGCGGATGTTCTTGAATTTCACAATGGAGCCGTGGCCCAGGAATGCGATGTGTCCTTTGTGGCTGTTCAGGCCGGGATGGTCTTTGTGGTCGAGCGTTCCGTTCTTGGAAGCCTTCTTCATGTCGCCCTCCAGGATCACCGTGCCGTTGAGGGTAACTTTAATGTAGTCACCTTTCACATACACTTCTTCCTGGTTCCATTCGCCAACAGGTTTCAGGAACTCGCGCTTGGCCGCAATCACACCGTATACAGAACCGTGATATTGATACACTTCCAGTTTGGAATATACCGGTGCCGTGTTGTCGAGGATCTGGATTTCTTTTCCAACATAGGCCGCGTCGCCTTCCAGCGGTGCGTGAATGCCCAGGCCGTTGTTGGCACCGGGGGTGAGTTGGAAATCAAAACGGAACACAAAGTCGCTGTATTCTTTTTCGGTGTTGAGGTTGCCGTGGCTTTCGTTAGAAGGATAGATGGCGATGGTGTTGTCTTCTACCACATAGTCGGTTTTGTTGCCGATCCATCCATCGAGGTTCTTGCCGTTGAAGAGCACGTTGAAGCCTTGTGTTTTTTCTTCCTGTGTGAGCTGATAAGGTTTTGTGTTAAGCTCTTTCACATAGAGGTTGCGGAAGGCCAGCTCGGTGCCATGGGCTTGCAGTTCGATGGCTTCTTCGGGGAAGATGGGCAGGCCGCGATCCCAGTAGTTTTCCATCACCACATTGTCAACCACCAGCACACCATTGAGATACACGGTCACGCGGTCGCCGATCATTTTAATGTTGAAGGTGTTCCATTCGCCAATGGGGTTGTCGGCCACCACCAGCGGCGTGCTTCTTTCTTTCTGATTGTTATACAAACCACCGGAGCCTACTTGTGCGCCCACGTCGATGCGGGCCAGGTCCCAGATTTGAATCTGTGGTGAGCCGCGAAGATAGATGCCGCTGTCGCCGTTTTTGGAAATCTTCCAGTCCACAATCATTTCGAAGTCGCCATAGGGGCGCACGGTGCACAGGTTGGCGCCGTCGCCTTCGAAATAGATGCAGCCGTCTTTCACGCTCCAGTTGTTTTTCACTTTGGCGTTGGCTTCGGCTTGTTTCTTGGCAAGCACTTCTTTGGTCATCTTCGAACGGGCAATGGGGTTCTCAACCAAACCCTGCCAGCCCGAAAGATCTTTGCCGTTAAAGATCGATTCATATCCTCTTGTGAACGGCATCTTTTCGAGATAGGTGCGGATGTCGATGCGCTCATACTGACTGTCGGCACCGGTGAGTTTGTCAAGCATGCGCTGCAAGGTGTTGCGTACTTCCACACCGGTGAGGCCGGGTTTGGCATCGGAGGTGGGCAACGAAATCTGCATGGCCGAACGGCTGGCGGCGCTGCTCAGGGCTGCGTCGTCGAGATATTGCGACACAAACATCAGCGACAGGAATGTTCGCACACCACCGGCAGCTTCAATCACGTTGGTCTGCTCGGCTTTGTTGGCGGCCAGCGGCATGATTTCGCGCAACAGCAGCAGCTTCTCATCGTCGGGCCATGTGGAGGCCGACACTTGCGAAACATAGGCGTCGAATGCTGCGGCGTGATATTTCTTCAACGCTTCGTCCTTGCGGATGGCGAGCAAAGTTCTCACGGCATCGTTGTTCTTCCAGTTCACCAGCGCGGTGAAGGCCACTTCTTTTTCTTTCGCATCGCCCTTGTAGAACGAAGACGTCACTTTTTCAAGCGCACCGGCATCCTTCACAAAGGGAAGCACGGGCAGCAGTTTGGTTTTGTCTTTGGCATAGGCCGCATCCAGCAACGCAATGGAGTTTTTGTCAAGGCCCGAAACGAGCGACGATTGGATGGCTTTTATTTCTTTCTCATCGCTGGTGGCGGCAAGCATGGTGAGCAAGGCAGCCGTGTTGTTGGAAGCTGCCACAGAAGGCAACGCATCGAATGCGGCAGTCTTCACTGCGGCGTCGCTTGAAGCGGTGAGCTTGGCCACCACATCAAACTGGTCGGTGGCACGGCGTGTTCCCAGCAGTTGAATGAGGGCCACCTTGTTTTTGGGCTGAGCCGTCTCGATTTTTTGAGCGATCAATGCGCCACTGTCCTTGCCGGCCAGTTGAAGCACGGCAGCTTTCGCGCTGGCGAGTTCGGCATCGTCGGTTGTCTTCAGCAGGTAATCCAGCAATGCAGGAATGTATTTCTTGTCGCGGCTCAATGCAATTTCGGCGGCGGCGGTGGTGCGTGTGGCTTGTTCTTTCGAAGCGAGTGCGGGCACCAGTGTGCTTTCTACAAAGGCGGTGTTCCGGTTTGCTTTGGCCAGGGTGGCGAGGATGTCGGCCTGTGCCGCACCCGTTGCTTTTTTGTATTCTTTGGTCCAGCTCTTCAGCGCGTCGGGTGTGTTGGCCGTGGTGGCCGCCACCTTCAGCACTTCTTTTTGATATTCGTCGTCGAACAGACTGCGTTCTTTGATGAGCACCTTCACGGAGCCAGCAGGGTCTGCCAACGCCAGGGCTTTCAACGCGGCGAGTCTGAAATGTTGCTGGGCGGGTGCCGGTGTGTTTTCCAGGATGGCGTTGCTGATTTCTTTAGTGAGCGTGGGGTTGTTGCTCAGGGTAGTCTGATGCAGATACTCAATCAACGACACCGTAGCTTCGGAAGCTTCGTTCTTGAAGCCCGCCTTCTTTGCTTCGGCCAGCAACACGTGATAGGACGCGGCGTCGCCCAACAACGCGATGGTCCACAACGCTTGTTTCTTCACGAGCGCATCGTTGCCTGTCGCCAACGTGGTGACTGCCGCCAGCGCGGGTTTGTAGCGGAACGTGCCAACCGATTTGATCAGCTTTATCTGTGTGGCAGCGGGCTGGCTGGTCAGCGCACCGGCAATGGCCTTGCGGGCATCGTCGGTGTTGATCGACACCAGGGCCGAAACTGCGGGGTCGAACAGATCCTTGTCTGCAATGAAAGGAGTCAACACCGACACGGCGGCGTTGGAGCCGACCAGTTTCAGGTTGTCCATGAAATAGGCTTTCACTTCCACGTCGCTGGCCTTACCCAATGCGGCGAGGTAGGCGCGTTCAATCTGAGCCTTGTCTTCTTTGGTGGTCACATAGTGAGTGAGGAGTGACACACCATAGCGATAGGGCACACCGGCGGCATTGCCGTTGGGCTGCACGCCCTCGGTCAGGGCCGTGATGCCCGCGTCGCCAAAGCCCATAATTTCTTTATAGAGGCGGATAGCCTGCGCATTGTCGCTGGCGGGAAGCAGCGCGAGCACGTCGGCCACTTTTGTTTTCATCAAACGTTGATCTTGCGCCCACAGCAGTTGAGGGACGAGCAGCGACAAGAACAGGATGAGGCGTATGAAGTTTATTCGTTTCATTTTTTCGATAGATTCTTTACGTGAGGATTAGATTTTCCAGGCGCCGCGCATGGGCTGATTGATGAGGCGGTTTGCCGCTTCGTCGTTGATGAACTCCTGTTTCACCGGGTCGAAGTCGAGCGAGCGACCCAGTTGCAGGGCGATCTTGCCCATGTTCACGATGGTGGCCGAGCGGTGACCGTTCAGTTCGTTGAGCGCGAATTTTTTACGGCTCTTCACAGCATCCGAAAACAGGCCCACCTGCGGTTCGGAGTCGGGCATGGAATCGATCACTTTCAGAATGTTTGGAATGTCGGAGCGGAAGCCGCGATAGATCTTTCCTTTGGGACCTTCAATGTAGGGTACCGACGTGTCTTTGTTTTCGCCGTCGAGAATGATCTTGCAGCCGTCGGCATAGGTAAACTCTATTCTTCTCCAGGTGCCCACGGCATCGTCGTGTTGCTGGGGAGCGTCCACGTCAACACGGATAGGGCTGGTGTTGTCTTTGCCCAGGAAATATTGCACGGGGTCGATATAGTGTTGGCCCATGTCGCCAAGACCGCCGCCGTCATAGTCCCAATACCCTCTGAAGGTGCTGTGCACACGGTGGGGGTTGTAGTGTTTGTATTGTGCGGGGCCGAGCCACATGTCGTAGTCGAGCTCTTGCGGCACGGGGGTGGGTTCGAGGTTGTTCTTGCCTACCCAATAGAATTTCCAGTTGAAGCCTGTCACACCGCTGATGGTGACTTTGAGGGGCCAGCCCAGGATGCCGCTGTCGACCGCCTTCTTGAGCGGTTTCACTTCGGTGCCAAGGCCATAGAAGTTGTCTTTGAAGCGGAACCAGGTGTTGAGGCGGAACATGCGGCCATATTGCTCCATGGCTTCCACCACGCGCTTGCCTTCGCCAATGGTGCGGGTCATGGGTTTCTCGCACCACACGTCTTTGCCGGCCTGGGCGGCCATCACCGACATGATGCCGTGCCAATGGGGAGGGGTGGCAATGTGCACGATGTCGATGTCGGGTTGTGTGATCAGCTCTCTGAAATCGGAATAGCCACGAACGTTTCCGCCGGCCAGCGCGATGCCTTCCTTCAAATGCACTTTGTCCACATCACACATGGCAATCACCTTGGTGCCCTCATAGGGAATATGACCACGCCCCATACCTCCGACACCGATGATGCCTTTGGTGAGGGTGTCGCTGGGCGCGAGATATCCCTTCCCTAAAACGTGACGGGGCACGATGGCAAATGCGCCAAGGGCAAGGGCCGATTTCTTAAGAAAGTCCCGACGGGAGCTTTCCTTTGCACTGACATTCTTCTTTTTCATTCGTGTATAATTTGGGCGTTCTTAGACTTGATATGCAATAAGGATATTAATCGAGTTTTTTAAAACTTTCTATACGTAAAAGGAAAAATTACAATCTACTTATTTGGTGTGCGACAGGCACACGCGGTAAATCTCCTCACGACCGTATGGATTCTTTAAAAAACACCCCGGAAGATATTCGTAAAGTGTGTGCGGAATTACGTGATGTGCGGTATGAGCCTCCCCCCGAGACCGTTCCCGCATTGAACACACCAACGAACCCAACCGGCTATTGCCTTCGCAGCTTCTGCTTTCTTTCTGATACTCCTTATATCTATAGGCACACACGGAGCCGACACGTTCTTTTTCAAGACGAAAAGTATTTTGTCGCCGGCGAGGTTTGGAATGTTCAGAAAAAAGACTGTACATTAGTGTACTAAATAGGTAGTACACTAATCCTCGCTGCTATGATCACCATCAACGATTTGCATTTTCACTATGGAAAAAAGGATGTGTTCAAAGGCGTATCCACCACGCTGGAACCCGGTCACATCTATGGCATTCTGGGAAAGAATGGAACGGGCAAGTCTACCTTGCTCTATACCATTGCCGGCTTGCTCTATCCAAAACAGGGAAGCATCCGGGTAAACGGTTTTGCGCCCGGTAGCCGCCAGCCTGGTTTTCTGCAGGAGGTGTTTATGGTGCCCGAAGAATTTTACCTGCCCAACATTTCCATTCCCGACTTTGTGAAATACTACAGCCCGTTCTATCCAAAGTTTGACCGGGATGCCTTCTATGGTTTTATGAAATCGTTTGATATTCCCGCTGGCAGTTTGCTGCAGGGCATGAGCTATGGACAGAAAAAGAAAGTGTACATCAGCTTTGGCGTGGCCAGCAACGCCTCGGTGTTGTTAATGGACGAACCCTCTAACGGACTCGACATCATCAGCAAAGGTCAATTGCGAAAAGTGATTGCCGGAGCGACTACCGAAACCAAAACCATCCTCATCAGCTCGCACCAGGTGCAGGACCTCGACAACCTCATCGACGAAGTGCTCATTTTGGACGACACCGAAATTATCCTGAAACAAAACCTCGACGCGGTGTCGCGCAAGTTGCTGTTCAAGATCTCGCTCGATCCCGAAGATCTGAAAGACGCGTTGTATTCGGAATCTATCCTGCGCGGCAACACCGTGGTGAAAAAAAATGAACATGCCGAAGAAAGCCGGGTCGATCTGGAATTGCTCTACAAGGCCACCATGGCCAATCCCGAAAAAATGAAATCCATCCTCAGTCTTAATTAAACTATCATGCTATCACAAACGGTTCAGGTCAATCGCGCCTTTCTTTTCTTTCGGAAGTATGCCTTCGAGAACAAGAAAGCCTATCTGTTTCTCTTTCTGGCCATCGCCGCCTTTCTGGTGCTTTGGTTGGGTGTGCAGCTTGGATTCACCAACCCCAATCTGTTTAATGAACGGGGACAGGTGGCCTACTATTTTGTCACGCTGTTTCTGTCGGGGTGTCTATCGGCGGGCGTGTTGTTTTCCGAGTTGGGCGTGAAACCCAGGGCTATAAGCTACCTGCTCACACCGGCATCGACCACCGAGAAGTTTGTTTGCAAGTTGTTCTTTGGTGTGCTGGTGTTTTTTGTGGTGTACTCGGTGCTATTCTCGGCTGTCGATTTTGTGGCGGTGACGCTGGCCAACCGCAAGTTTGGTACGCAGTGGCAAGTCATCAACGTGTTTCAGTTGAACAAATACCAGAACCCATTTTTAGACGGCCCGGTGACGGACACATTCTATTTGTATTTTCCGGCGCAGGCGCTGTTCATCCTGGCGTCGATCTACTTCAACAAGCACGGTTTGTTCAAGGCCATTGTGGGCATGGGATTGCTCTGGGTATGCTTCATCGTGGTCTTCCTGCTGGTGCGGCAGGTGCTGCCACCGGGCGGGTTCAACAAAGGCTTCAGCACGTTTGAAGTGATGGATGCCAGCGGCGACAACAAGGTGGTGACCGTGTCGGCGTGGTTGATGGTGGTGGTGATAGTGTTCTTCAAATTCTGCATCACACCGCTGTTGTGGACGGCGTCATATTTTCGATTGAAGGAAAAGGAATTGTAATCAAGCCATTGAATGGAATTCAAAGAAACGCAGCCGATCTATTTGCAGATCGCGGACTATGTGTGTGAAAAGATCGTGACCAAAGCGTGGAATGCCGAAGAACGCATCCCCGCCGTGCGCGAGCTGGCCGTGCAACTGGAGGTGAATCCCAACACGGTGATGCGCACGTATGAATTTCTCCAGCAAAAAGACATTCTCTACAACCAGCGTGGTGTAGGCTTGTTTGTGGCAGCCGAGGGAGCAAAGAATGCACTGAAATACCGGCAGTCGGAATTTATTCAGAAAGAGATGCCGTCGTTTTTCCGGAGCATGGTGCTGTTGCAAATGGACGTGAGCGACCTCGAGTCTTATTTTAAAAAATATAAAAAGTCAAATCCCTAATCTCAATATGCGTTATGGAACAAAAAGTAAAATACAAAATCGCCCTCAAAGCCAGCAACGCCATCCTGTTGTTGCTCGTGCTCATCATCGTTGTTTTGTTGAGCGCCGTCACGCTGGCCATCAACCTGAAGTTCAATCAAAAGGATTTCAGTTTTGTCCACAACAATAAATCGCAATACGATAAGATTGCCATAAAGATCGCCCGCGTAGTGTCGGTGTCGAACGTTTCGAATTGCCTCATCGTGGCTTCGGATACTATGCGGCTCGAAGCATCGCGCACGTTTGGTAGCGACCTGCAAGTAGACACCACGGGCGACACGGTGCGCATCGTTGCAGCCCGCGTCGAAAAAAGTGGCGTTGAACGGAACGTGATCCTCTATTTGCCCACCGGCACCACCGTGTCTTTAGATTCATCCACTGCTGATGTTCGGGGCGGCTACGACTTTCAGAAACGCCCATCGTTTTCGTTCGTGCTCAACAACAGCCGCCTCACCGCGTCGGCGCCAAGCCACCACACATTTTTTGACAAGCTGGACATAGAAGGGAATTCAACCTCGTCGGTAGAGGTTCTTGATCGTGTGCACATCAACAACGTGAACCTTGCCAACGTCTACGATGCAAAATTTAATGAAGGCTTTCAGATTGCCAACCTCACCACATCGTTCGATGCAAGCCGGAGGGTGAGCGTGGCAAAGACGAACTGGGCGGTTCGGGTGAGTTTGGAGAAGTGAAGAATAAGTCAGCGGGTCGTGTCTGTTCACGAATCCCGCTGATGTGACTATGTTATTTTAACCAGCCCTTCACATTCGTATCCTTCCAACTTCTTGTATTCGCCGAATCAATCACTGCCTCGCAAACCTTCTGTGTCTCCAACGCATCTTTGAACGTAGGATGACAAGGTTCACCCGTTTCCAGGCTCTTCAGAAAATCTGCAGCCTGGTGAACAAAAGAGTGCTCATAGCCAATAGATAGTCCCGGCACCCACCAACGCTTCATGTAGGGTTGATCGCCGTCAGTAACCAGGATGGAACGCCAGCCGCGCACAATGGAGTCGTCGCGATGGTCGAAGTATTCAAGGCGGTTCAGGTCGTGAAGATCCCATCGGATGGAGGCGTGTTCGCCATTGATTTCAAATGTATAGAGTGCTTTGTGGCCGCGGGCATAGCGTGTGGATTCGAACAGGCCCAGCGAACCGTTTTCGAAATGGCAATGGAAGATGCAGGCGTCGTCGATGCCCACCTTCTGCACTTTGCCGCTGGCCTGGTGCACGCGTTCTTTGATGAACGTTTCCGTCACGGCCGACACGTCGGTGATGCCGCCGTTCAGCCACATGGCTGTGTCGATGCAGTGGGCCAGTAGGTCGCCCGTAACGCCCGAGCCTGCGGCGTCAACATCAAGGCGCCAGAGGCCTTCGCCACCCTGGGGAAGCTCGGGGCTGATGGTCCAGTCTTGCAGGAAGTTGGCGCGGTAGTGAAAGATCTTGCCCAGCTTGCCAGAGTCGATGAGTTGCTTCGCGAGTGTGACGGCGGGGAGGCGGCGATAGTTATACCACACGGTGTTGGCCACGCGCGCTTTTTCAACCGCGTCGACCATGGCTTGGCCTTCGGCAACGGTGCGGGCCAGCGGTTTTTCGCACAAGATCATTTTTCCTTTGGCGGCCGCGGCAATGGCAATTTCGGCGTGGCTGTCGTTGGGCGTGCAGATGTCGATGGCGTCGATGTCGTCGCGGGCAATGAGTGCTTTCCAGTCGGTTTCGGTTGAGGCATAGCCCCACTGTTCGGCAAAGGCCTTCACCTTGTCGGCGTTGCGCGAGCACACGGCTTTCAGTTCCGGTTGATAGACGAGTTCGGGAAAGAAATTTTTTATGCGGTTGTAGCCGTTCGAATGGGTTCGCCCCATGAAGCCACAACCAATCAATCCAATTCTCAGCGTTTTATTTTTTGACATAAGAATACTGCTTACTCGATTTTAAAATTTGATACCTGCTTTTTTGAATTCTGTATTCACACACGACGGATCAAGCTCACACCGCTTCATACCATCCGTGCTTCTCCCGCACCTTGATCATGGTGGCGAGGATGTCGTTCCAGGTTTGTTGCTTGGTCATCACGTCGTTTGAAAACATGCAGCCGTCCCAGCACACGTGTTTGAAGGCTTTGGTGAGGTTGCCGTTTTCATCGCGCAGCCAGTGGCCCGCGTCGGTGGCGATGTCGAGTTTGCCGTTGGGGTCGGTGGCCAGACAGTGGCGTCCGGTTTTGTCGTGCGAGCCTGTGCCGTGCACGGTGCCGTCGTTTTGGGCCACGTGAAAATCGATGGTCCACGGGCGGAGTGCCTTTGTCACTTTCTTGAGCGCATCCGTCAGCGTGGCGCGATCGCTCCAGTCAAAATTTTCGGGAAGGATGCGGTCTTGCGGACTGTTGTAGCCCAACAGGTAGAGCAGCGTGTGCGACATGTCAGCCTGAAAGCCGATGTTCTTGCGGTCTACTGCTTCCAGCGTTTCTACCATGTGTTTCCAGCTGTGCATGCCGCCCCAGCAGATCTCGCCTTCGGCCGCCAGTTTCTCGCCATAGTCTGCAGCAACGTCGCAGGCTTCGCGAAAGGTTTGGGCGATCAGCTTGGTGTTGTTTGCCGGATCGGCTGCCCACTGTTGGGGAGAGCTGGCCGAGTCGATGCGCACAATGCCATGCGGGCGTGCGCCGATGTCGCGCAACACTTTTCCGATATGGCAGGCCTTGCGCACCATCTCCACAAATTGTTTGCGTTCTTCCTTGCTGCCCATGGCCGGTCCACCCCAGATGGGCGCCACCAGGCTGCCGATGCTGAGGTTGAGGTTGGTCACTTTGTCGGCAAGTTTTTTAATGCCGTCGTCCGTAAGATCTATGTTCACGTGTGGGTCGAGCAGGCCCAGGTCCACACCGTCAAACTTCACACCGCCCACGTCGGCGGTGGCCGTAAGCTTCAGCATGGTGTCGAAATCGATGGGTGGTTCAGAATCGGGTCCTTTGCCTACGATACCGGGCCACGTGGCATTGTGCAGTTTGGGAAAATTGTTGTCTGGCATATGGCGTAGTCTTAATGTTTGAATATGGGGTTGGTTGTAGTGGCGTTGTTGGTTTACACTTTCAGATCGGGATTTGCCGGGCCAAAGTGTTTCAGCATCACAATCGGATCGGTGTCGGAAGGATTCACAATCGTGACGCCTTCGACAGCCGCTTGTTCGCTGATGAAGAACTCATCGTTAGTGAGCTGACCATAACGAATCAATGAAGGCGTTTCGATGTTCCAGCTTCCCATCTTGCCGTGTCCCTGCATCACAATGATGCCATAGGCGGCGCTGTCTTTGATGGTAACGGTGGCGCCGGGCGCAACCGTAAGTTCTTTGGCGCTGAAGTCGTGCGACTTGTAGCACACCCAGGTTTCGCTGTAGCCCTGGCTTTTCATTTCGGCTTCGGGCTTCACCGGTTTGGGGCGCATGAAACGGTTGGCCATCATGTTCGGATCAACATTCAGATCCCAGTCCAGCACATCAAGCAACAAATCGAAATCGCCGATGCGGTCTTTGGGTGTGCCGTTCCACAGCAACTCTTCGGGAACAATCGCTTCGTTCACCAGCGACTGATACATGGCAAACACATCCGATGCTTTCTGCGGCTCATACGTGCACAAGCTTCCCGGAGCGTGCAGCAATCCTGGAGGAACATCCCAGCCGGTGCCGGGTTCCAGCACATAGGCCGATGAGTAGTTTGTTATTTTGTTGTCGCCTTTTGTGAAGTTGACAAGACACTCGCGGATCTGCGCTTTTGTTGTGCCGGGTGCAATGCCGAAAAATGTATAGGGGAAATCACCACCGTGATTGTTCAGTTGAGGAGGGAAATAGTACGCTTCCGGTTTTCCCAACTGTCCCACCATTTTGGCATACTCGTCGTTGTGGTGAACGTGGTGGGGGAGTGGCCCCATGTTGTCGAAGAATTTGGAGTACATGGGCCACGCGCCGTACTTCTTCCACAGGCGTTCGCCGATGATGGCGCCTTTCAGGTGGTCGATGGCGTCTTTCAACAGTACTTGTTCTGTTTTGCCGCCGTCGTTCACCACGATGGCGCTGAGGCCTTCGTTCTCGCCGGTGAGCGGACCGTTCTTGGCGGGTGTGGTAGATGAAAGCCAGCGTTCGTCTATGCCGCCGCGCTGGCCGCCCAGCACATAGTAGTCGTCGGGATGGAGTTTGATTCTTCTTCCGGGCACGCAAAAGGAGCGGGGCACCCAGGTGGGTGCGAGCCGAACGATGCCCTTGCCTTGGTCCAATGCTTTTTCTGCCAAACTTGCTTTTCCTTGGGTTGTCATTGAAATGTAGTGTTTGTTAAAAACTGTTGAATACGGGTTGGATTGTCTAGTACCTCAAGCTCAAGATCATAGTGCCGGCGTTCGCCGGGCGCGAGGTGGATGAGCGTGTTTTGTTTTCGCGCGGCGGCCTGGCCAATGGGCGGATGGGTTGCCGGTTCGATGCCCGAAACATATTCGCCCGGTGCCCAATGCTGCCAGTTGATGAGCCACGGCAGCTGTTGTTTCTTGAAACGCAACGCCACGGCTAGTCCTAACTTTGCATTGTGCACGCCACAGCTCCAGGTGCCGTTGCTGTCGGCCACGGGGTCGATGGCCGCGGCTTCTTCGCCTTTGCCGCGATGCGCTTCCAGGGGTGCGGGGCAACGCTTGAAGTCGTTTCCTTCTTTGAAGATTTTTGGATCGGTGTTCAGCGATTGCCATGTGCCGTTCCAGAGCAACGCTGTTCCTTCGTCGAGCAAAGGCCATCCAAAATTGAAATGATAGAGCAGCATGTGTGGTGCAGGGATGTTGCCCACGTTAATCACTTCGTCGTGAACGCGAAGAGATGCCTGCCCCAGCGTTCCGGAAATGGTGCGCCGAAGTTCCATGCTGGGACCAAACGTTGTGGTCTGCCGCATGCGGCCTGTGATGCTCATGTCGAGCTTTCCGTTTACCGGATCGGGCTGAACAATAGATTCAATCTCTGCCGCAAGATTGCTGATGGGGCCGTGCAGCCCGCGCTCACCAAACTCGTCGGCTTCCGGCCCACCCACGTGCGATAGTCCACACGTGGTGAGCAAGCCACCGGCAAATGTTTTGAGCCAGTCGACGCCGCGATTTGAAAACGGCTGAGGTGCAACAACACCCAGGTGACTGATCCACGCGAGGCTATGTTGATTGTGAAAGGCATCCACAATGTCCATGGCCCGGTCAATCACCACCTTATAGCGCAGACCGGTGCCGGTGTTTATCCACGCAATGCGTGTGCCGCGCCCGGGGCCGTTGTCGAGCACAGAGGTTTCGATGCCGCCCAGTTGGGCGGCATGCGAAAGCTTGTTATGCCAGGCGGGTTGTGTTGAAGATTCTTGCATGGCGATGTGATGGGAGCGTGTTGAAAAACATGAGACAAAAAACGATCACTGTTTCAGACGAATGTCGCGATACTCCACTTTCATGGGCGGACCAACGTGCACCTGCACGCCCAGCAGACCACTGAGCTTTTGGTTCACGGTGTCGCTGTCGGTCACGTCGCTCATCAGCACACCGTTGATGTAGTGTTGCAGGTGGTTGCCTTTGGCAATGATGTGGCAGGTGTTCCAGTCTTCGTGTTTGATGAGCGTCTTCAGCGAGTCGGCGGTGCCCAGCGAGGCGGTTACTTCGCGCGAGCTCCACGCGTTGTTTTTCACGTTGGCTTGCAGCGAACCGGCGTCGTTTGGATTGGGTTGCGTGCTCACGGTCACGGTCTCGCCGCGATAGGCCAGCGTTGTTCTGCCGCGCTCTTCATAGTTCTGACCGGTGTAGTTAATCTTGCCGTCGATGTCGGCCTGATAGCCGCGCAGGGCATGGGGCACGTCGCTCACTTTTTCGCTGCGATAGTTCACACCGCTGTTGCCGGCGTCGGCAATGCGGAACTCCAGCTTCAGTTCAAAGTCGCCGGGCGTGCCGCCTTGCCACACAATGAAGGTGTTGGTTTTGAGCAGCGTGGTGGGTGTGACTTCGCCCACCAGGTTGCCGTTCTCCACACGCCAGTAGGTAGTGTCGCCTTCCCAGTTGGCCAGCGTCTTGCCATCGAAGATAGACACAAAGCCATCGCCCGCGGCGCTGTCTACTGTGGCAGCTTGTTGGGTTTCGGCCGGTTTTTTACAGCCACTGGCCATGGCCAGCACAAGGAGACCAAGGGCAAGGCCGTTCAGAGCGTTTATTTGACGGATTGATTTCATAGAGGTTATCGTGGTTTAGGGTCGTTGGTTATTGCGTGTGGTGTGAAGGGACGTCATTTGTTTTTATACACTTCGTTCTCTCCGTTTCCACCCGCCATCAGATACGCCACAAGATCTTTCAATTCTTCTTCGTTCAGGCTGTTGATCAGGCCCGGATACATCACCGAGATATAAGAGAACTTCTTGCTGACCACATCCTGCTTCGGAATTTCGCGAAGTGTTTCGGGCGCAAAAGGATTCTGCGAAACAAAATAGGCCGCATCGTTTTCGTTGGTCAACCGACCCAGAATAGACGAGCCATCCTTCATGGTGAACACGGTGGCCGCATATTGATCAGACACCACCTTGCTGGGTTCAATGATCGATTCGAGCATGTCTTTCGCTGCGAAGCGTGTGCCAAGCTGTGTCAGGTCGGGACCAATGGTGCCGCCTTCGCCGCGCATGGTGTGACAGGCAATGCAACGCGTGGCAGCAAACAACATTTTGCCTTGTTCGAAATTGCGCGTGCCGCTTTTGTCTTCAACAACCGACACGGCTTCGTCAATCTTCCAGTTTCTTCCGGGGCCTTTGGGTTCGGGACCTTTCACCAGTTCGTTTCCGGATTGCGCCACCAGGCCACCACCCGAAAGTTCGTTGTAGTGTTCCATGTCTTTTTCAGGAACATGCGTCAATGCCGCGAGGCGTGCTTTGTTGATGAAGCCGATGTAGCTCAGGCCTCCTTTGTAGCCAAAGGCTTTTTTGAACCATGCAAAATATTTGTCGTGCAGCGCAGGTGTCCATCCTGTTTTTGCATTCATGAGCACGGTGGCATACCACGTTTGTTGTGCCGGCGGAACGTTGGCCAGCATGTTGGCGATGTCCATGCCATACTGCGGGTTCCTCAGAATAAGATCGGCGCCCTGGCTGGCGGTTTTTACCAATGGATCGTCTTTCGCTACTTCCAATAGGGCCAGCGTTTTTTCGATGGCACCGGGAGCTTCCAGGTAGACCAGCACTTTGCTGAGGCTTCGGTTGAGTGTGTTGGTGTTGGCGGGGTAGTGTGGATTGAGGTAAGCAATCACTTGTGTTTTCACAGCACCTTCGGGTGTGCCCATGCGAAGCAGAATGAGTTCGAAAGCTCTTAACAAATCTACTTGTTGTGATGCGCTCAGCGATTTATAGTCAATGGTGGTCAACGCGGTGAGCAAGGCATTGCGCACGGCGGGCTTTGCATGATGCACCAGTGCGATCGAAGATTCGATCAACGTCTGCGCATCTTTTTCTTTCAGCACACGTGCCTGCCATTCGGCAACAGGCTGATGCTCCACGGCAATGCGCGCGGCATAGCGAATGAAACGGTCTTCGTTTTTCAGATAAGGCCACGCAAAATCAACGGCACCTTTTTGGGGTGCACCGTGATAGGCTTCCAGTTGTTTCCGGATGTCGCGTGCGGCTTGTCCGGCATCCGCAACCGCCACGGCGGGTTCGGCTGTTTCTTTGCCATCGCCTTTGTAGTAGACTCTGTAGAGATCCGATTCCAGGCGACGTCCGCCCGTGAGGAAATAGAGTGCGCCATCGGGACCGATAGCACCATCGGTCAAGGGCAACGGTGCGCCGGAAAGAAACTCTTCGGGCTCTGCCGTGTAGGATGCTCCGTTGGGTTTGAGGTGAATGGCGTAGATAATACCAAAGCTCCAGTCGGAAGCAAACAAAGCGTCTTTATAGCGCGACGGAAACTTGGCGTGCATGCCATGGATGAGGTTGGTAGGGGAGCCCTGACCAATGTTGATGACGGGGGGAAGGTTGTCGGGGAAATCGGGCGACCACGGACTGTCGCCGGTGCGCCAGCCATATTCGCTTCCGCTGGTCACATGACAAATGCGTGTTGGCCGATACCAGGGCATACCAAAATCCCATTCCATGTCGGAGTCGTAGGCAAACAACTCGCCTGCTTCGTTGAACGTGAAATCAAACGGGTTGCGATAGCCTGCGCCCACCAGTTCCCAATGGCTTCCCACAGAGTCGGTGCGTGCAATCCATCCACCGGGGGCGGTGCGGTCGTTGGCGTGGCCGCGTGGATCTTTGATGAGGGGCAGCATGTTGTCTTCCTGCCACACGTGGGGCAAGCGGTAGGCATCCATGGGGGGCACGTTGGTGAAGTTGCCCGCAATCATATAGATCGATTTCTTGTCGGGGCTGAGAACGACACTGTGCGGGCCGTGTTCGCCGTCGCCTTCGAGTGCTTTCAGCAAGGTGATTTTATCAAACTGATCGTCGCCGTCGGTGTCCTGAAGACGATAGAGGCCGCTGCCTTTTTCAAAGTTCTCGTCTTTGTCGTGGTTCACCATCACATAGAGGCTGTTGAAGGCATAGAGCAACCCTTGTGCATAGCCCATCTGAATTTTGGGCTTGGTGGTGTCGGCCAGCTCGGCCGTTGTTTTGCCGATCTCCAGCTTTTCGATTTTCATCACCGAGTCGGAACCCACCGGTGCCAGCACAAGGCGATAGAGGGCGCCATACTGATCGGAGGTGATGAGGCGGCCTTTGTTGTCGAACGTCATGGCCACCCACGAGCCTTGCTCTTTGTCGGAGGGGCTGTACAAATGTTCGGCTACAAAACCGGGTTGCAGTTTCAGCTTCTGAAGTTTTGGGTCTGCGTTTGCCTCCGTGCCGGTAGACTTATCGTTGCGACAAGCCGCGAACAGCAGGGGAATGCAGAACAGGAGGAGGAGTTTTTTTGAGGAAAGATTTTCGGACATGATACAGGTTAAGATTGATGGGCAAAATTTACGATCATTTTCAGGCGCCGATTCGGGTTCGGGCGCAACTGAAAATGGAATGTGTCAGCAAAATCGGGGGTTTCCATCCTGTTCCGTCCTGCACGCGATAGCAATGGCCTTGCGAACGGTATTACCGCCCTGACAGGCGGTAAAAACGTTCTTGCTGTTGATAAATAAATAATGCACAGCGAAGCAGAAGTTTCCCCATCTCACCCAAACGTTCAGCAATAAAAAAGACCTAAATTCGAAAACCCGATATCCCCATCAGGCCCTGTGCAAGACAACTCCACAGTCCCCATCAAAACGTTATCCGCCGCTGCCCCACGTCAGCAAACGTCAATCAACCCGAACACATCATGAACCGAAGAAACTTCCTGCAACAAAGTGCACTGGCCTCACTAGCCACCACCGCGCTGCCACTTCCGGCAAACACAAACGCATTTGTTCCCGCACATAACTGGGATGGCTACGACTTTGGCCGCGGGCCCGCCATCACCGACCGTCTCAATCAAGGTCCCTTCCCAACCTACGCACCCGAAGACGTTGTGCCCGGTGCCGAAGTGATCATGGCCACCACACCGTCGAAGAAGCGCGTGCCCAACTACGGCATGGGCCTCACCACCTACCTCTGCGACGAAATGGGACCACCCCGAAAAGAAAACGAGTCTCTCGAAAAGTCGCTCGAAAAACTGGTGAGCCTCTCCCTCGGCGACGTGCTCTACATGCGCGTGGACTGGCGCGACATCCAAACCAAACCCGGCAGGCTCGACTTCTGCGCACACTGGAAGATCGCCTTCGACCTCGCCAAACAATACAACAAACGCATTGGCCTGCGCGTGCAACTGATGAGCCCCGACATCGCACCCCAATCCATGCCCGATTTCCTCATCGGCAAAGTGCCCCTCTACAAATTCGGCAAGACCAACGAGATAGGCCTCCCCAACAAAGAACTCTACGCCCCACAGTTCGACCACCCTGCATTCATGAACGCGCTGAAAGAAATGGACGGCTTGTTGGCGGCAACCTACAACGGCCACCCGCAGGTGGAGTTCATCGACACCTACATGTATGGCTTCTGGGGCGAAGGCCACACCTGGCCCTTCCCCGACAAAAATCCTTTCGCCGACTACGTCACCGCCGAACGCACCTTCGTGAACATCTTCGAAATGCAAAACACAAACTGGAAAAACACACCCCTGCTCACCAACACCCAACCCGACTACAGCCGCGTGGGCAACTCCGAAATTGTGGACCGCACCATCCGCACCCACAACTGGCTCCGCACCGACACCATCTTCATCGAAAACATGCAGATCGAAAGCCTCAGCAACCGCCCCGCCTGGACCGGCGCCTTCGTAGAAAACGGAATCTCGGATGGAACACCGGAGAGTTTGAAAATTTCGGAAGGCGTGACACGAACCGACAACATCATAGCCCACGCCAAAGACGTTGGCCCACACTATTTTTCACTATGGAACTGGCACCGAATACAAGCCGACCGCCTGCAACACTATTATGAACAATATCCGGATGCCATCAACGATTTGTCCATGACCATAGGCTATCGCGTGAGGCCGTCGTGGATCTGGTCGTTCGAGAAAGAAGGCAATCCAGGATTGGTGCTCGGCCTCGTGAACGACGGCGTTGCCGGTGTGCCGGGAGCATTGCGCATTTTGGTGAAGAGCACTGCGGGAGAGAAGCTTGCAGAAGGGAGTCTGGATCCAGGCTACCCGCTTCCGGGGAAAGTGCGGCAAGCGATGCTGGTGTTGCCGAAGGGAACGAGTGTGGAGGGGGTGAGGATTTATGCGGAGGTGGAGGTGAAGGGGAAGCGGTATAAGGTGCAGTGGGCGTGTCAGCAGAAGGTGGAGGAGGATGGAGGGATTGTGGTGAGGAGGAATGTGTAGGTGAAATTGTTCAGTCTTCAACCTAAGGAGGATTTATTTCTAACGGCGAAAATCGAGTGTTTTTACTCTATTCGAAGAGCCTTTGTGGAAAATGTCATAGGTACTTTAGTTTTTTGATGGACTTATAGGCTTGCAACAGTCCAGTATTTTGACTGATATGTCTAGAGAGGAACGCTTATGTCTTTGGATTTCTTCTTTGAGTTGTTCTTTTGTAGTGTATTTTTCTGGTAGATTTTGATGCTTGTTTTTTAACCAAATTACAAGATATATGGCGGCGTCAGTTCCCACGCTTTCCATATATAGAGGTAGTTGTGTTTCTATAGCGGTTTCAATATTTGCGTGGTGTGCCTTTTTTATCTCGATGCAAACTTTTAATATCTCATCGTCCTCGTTTTTTGTTGTTAGGAGAATATCAACGCTCCCTTCTGCCTCACGCACTTCCCTTGAAAGCTGAATCCCTTTGGTTTTGCAATGTATATCTAGACTATTTGAAATATAGGGTTGGATTTCGGTTTCGTTTTTTGGAATAGTACATTTCGTGTCGCGCCAGAAATTGACAAAGGATGATTTTAGAAGGATCTCTTTTTCAATGTTGTTTGTCAATATATCTAGAATAAAATCCTTTAACTGCCTGTTTGTGGAAATTCGTCTATCTCTTATACTAAGCTGGACATCGGTTAAAAGAGGATGAAGTAATACGTCATCAATGCTTTTTTCACATTGAACAGTGTCCTTCCCTCTTTCGTCAAGTTTTTTAAGAAAGTCGAATTTGTAAAAGTGTGGAGTTTCGGAGTTAATACAAGTGTCGCAGTTACAAGGAACCATTTCCTCAAAGGAAAGTTTATTGGCCTTGTCAAAGTCTTTATGAATTTCAATGATATTCATCCTAACGGCAGAGAGAAGGCCTTTTTTATCTTCCCCGGATACTGATATTGTGATTTTTCCTCGAATTGAATCTTCTATTATCAAGGCTAACGTGTTTTCGTATTCCAGAACGACCCCATGCTTCCAGTACATATTTGATTTAACGAAACTATGACTTTTGACAATAAATCTTCCGAGGATACCGGCCGGCATAAAATCATATCGAAACTCAAATCGTAAATTAGATGTATGGTCCCATTTTAGATTGGAAGGCTTGTCTGGAGGTAATAAATCTGGCGCTATATAGCCGGAATTGTCTCGTAACTCAAAACACAGCTGATATTGATGCATTAGTTTCAATAGCTCAGGCTTTTTTGAGCTGAATCGAGGTTCGTTCCATATTTCGTCAAGACTGTTGATAGTAAATTTTCCATTGATGATACTCTCGCTATCAAGTACTTTATACATACCATCCACACACCAATCTGTATTTATGAAAATAGTTTGCTTCAATAGAAGATCGAATTGATGATGGATTATAACCCCTAAGTCATTTAAGTATTGACTTAAGAAATCGGCTTTCGTTTTGTTAAGTCCATGTTTTTCGCAAATTTCGAGATAGTCGGAGTATGGAATGAAATCTTTTTCGTTGCTTAGATTCTCAATGTCACTTCTTATGTTGATCCATTTATTTGACAGCTTTAACTTCGTCTGAGGCAAAATTTTTATGGCCTCTAATATTGCGTTTTTTAGATTTTTGATTGTTCCTTCGAAGCCGGGCGCGCAACTCACATCGATGAAATCAACAATGTTTTTGAATTGCTCTTTATAGAGAGATTTTGCTAAAGTTTTTTTTCTTTCGTCGCATTTGCTAAGAACAATAATAACTGGACTTGAATCACTAAATAGCTGAATAGTGTTAAGCCAGTAGTAGAAATCGAGATAATTACTTTCTTCCCGTGCTTCTGTTAGAAAAAGATAAATTGATCTCTTTGTTATAAATAATTGGTGAGTAGCGTCATATTTTTCTTGTCCGCCAAAGTCCCAAATATTTAGTTTGAAAGGTTCTTGAGACTTGCTCCATTGAAGTAAGAAAGGTTTTCGTAAAATGTTTATTCCTCGGGTGGTGTCACTTCTGTCCAACTTATATCCAGGGCTCAGAAGTTTTTTTGAAAGTACGGTTTTACCAACATTACCACGGCCTACGAGAACCATTTTAGCTTCGAACAAGTACTTTTCTAGATCTGCTTCCTTTTTTGAGAGCAGGAAATTCTTAATTGAATCCCACCCAGTCTTTGTAATTTCTTGTGGTACGTTTTCGACGTAGAGATTGTCTAAACGCAATGTTTTGAGTGACTTGCTATTTACTATTTCTTCTGGAATTCTGAATATCGTATTGTACCTTTCATTTCCATACTTATCTTTTATATAGTTATCAGACAAACTTATTCGTTGAATGTTGGTAAGCCCTAATAGCGATTTCGGAAAATTAGTTAGGTGATTTCCATTGAGATTGATTTCAATAAGATTACGTAGACTTTGAATGTCTGAAGGAATAGACGTTATATTATTGTGTGCTAGGTTTAGATACTTTAAATTGGTGAGACTAACAATCGTTTTAGGGAATTCAATGATTGCATTGTTGGGTACGGACAACTCAACTAGATTCTTCAGGTGTGAAATTTCGTCGGGAATAGAAATAAGTTTATTTGCCTGTAAGAATAGTGATTCTAACGATGGTATTTTGAACAGGTCTGATTGTATGTATGTTAACCCCAGGTTTCCGGCTACTATTTTTTTTATTTTCTTCAATTGAAAGACAGCTTCCGGGATTTGAGCAATGCGAGTGTTTGAAATGTTTAGATAGTCTAAATTTGCCGGCAAGCTATGGATAGCCTCAAGGGACCGAGAGTTTTGAATGTCTAGGTATAGCAACGGCCATTCGTGTAGATCGAATGGGAGGTCTTCGAATGGTCCTGAAATGTGAAGGGTTGTTAATTTATTTAGAGAGCGTAGTTCTGTTGGGAATTTTCCTGAACGGTAGTTCTCAATTGTCAATGATTGAACAGATTTCGCGTCACTTATCTTTGATATGTGTCTTTGGTAAATGGGAGCCGAGCCAAACTCTAGTTGTTCTAGACTTGTCAGTTGTGGAAGGATATCAAGTATCTCCTCGAAATTTGCACCTATGCTTTGTATCTGGAGTTTTTTTATGGAATTTTTTCTGTCGTTTTGAAGAAGTGTTTCTATAGTTGTCATAAATGGACTACGATTAAGGCGTTGAATCTATCGGCTATTTTAACTGACGACTTAGTAAGTTGACTTGTCGTCAGAATTCTTGCGCTATTCCGAGATGGGTGGGCTAGTGATCGGACTGGATCAGGTGGGCAGGGAATAGTGTGTCCTAATTTATAGGTTTGTCTATTCAACGCAAGAGACCGGGCTATAATTTTTTTTCGAATACAGACATGGTCTGAGCAAGATTTTGAAAAGTGAGCTATCGTAGGTGACGTCAATTGCTTTAGGTGTTTGATTGCGCGCATAAGCCCTGCGAGGGCGCTATCAATAGGCCGTCCGCTTACGCGCGGGTGCTCCACCTATCAGCAATCTATAGAATTGTTGAGCCTGTCATCGAGTTTCGGAAGTTGTGGCAACGGCACATTTATGGCGTTATCCGACGATATTTCGTCGGTCCGACGAAATATCGTCGGCCAATGACCCGTTCAATGTTCTCACGCATTTTTTTTAGCCTGCTTTCAGTGATGTCAGCTTGGCGGTTGGGACTAAAAAAAATGACGCGAACGTAAATAAAATAGCATCGAAAAAGTTTTGGAAAACAATTAATATGCGGGATTTTGCAACTGACAAAGCCCGGCTTTCAATTGAGGCGAGGCCGAGTTCAATAGGAGCGACATACGTTTCAATTGAAGAATAGATTTTTTACACGTGAAGGGCCCTTCGTTTCAATTGAAACCCTTGCCTTGTTAATGAAAATAATTTCCGTTACTGTCAAAATAAATTCTGTTATAGCGAAAAAAAATCCCGATACAATGAACATGTTTTCCTGGCCAACGAAAAGATTTTCCGATACACCTGATTAATTTTTCCTTTTCATAGTTTGAAGAAGAGTTGTAGTTGATTGGCGCGCCGGGCTAACGGATTAGATATTATTTTCCGTTGATTCGATTTAGGTGTTGTATAAGGAGTGGATCATTGTCAATTGAAACGCGATGCGTTCTCATTGCAAAGAAAAATTTAGCAGGTGTAGGGCGAATTGTTTTCATAGTAAGCCACTTTGTGTTGATGGTATGGCAAATTGTGATAGTTGTTTGCCAAAGTGTTTTCATTGCTTCGGAAGATGTAATCGTGGGCAGGCGATTGGAAATGGTGTTTCATTCAAAAAGACGCTAGTGCGGACGTTTGTGTTTTCTTGGCAAAATGCATGCATTTATTACATCGCTTTTTTCTGACGTCTTGTCATTTTTGCCTGTGCGGATTCAAAAGTCGACGCTTGCCAAAAAATTGGCCTTATGGTTGTCTAGGGGCCGGTGCGGACAAACAAAATAAAACCTCCGCCTTTTATGAACCAGGTTAGAATCACCACCGGCTTCACCCGCTTGCGCGACGAAGCACTCGATGCCCGCGCACAGGCGATTGTTGCGGCCATGACCGGTAACCCAAATTTCGCAGCGCCCACGCCCACGTTGCAGGTTATCAACGATGCCCACAAAGCATTTCAGGACGCTGCCGCAGAGGCAGCCAAAGGAAACAGAAGTGTCACTGCTTTGCGCGACACACTGCGCGACGATCTGATAGGCAAACTGAACGATCTGTCGCTCTATGTTCAACTGAACTGCAAAAATGATTTGTCTATTCTGCTAAGCTCCGGTTTCAACGCCCGCAAAACACCCGAGCCAACTCCGCCAATTCAGAAACCAGAAGGCTTGAAAGTGAAGACGGCCGATGTGAAGGGCACTGTGAAATTGCTGATCAACAAAGTTGAAAACGCCGCCGCCTATATTTTCGAGTACCACCCCCGCGCCACCGGCGAAACCCCATGGACCACATTATATTCCACCACTCGCACCATCACCATCACAGGTTTGCAAAGTGGCGTAGAGTTTACATTTCGCGTTGGAGCCGTGGGTGCTGATAGAACGGTGAAGTATAGCAATGAAATTAACAGTTTTGTGTTGTGATTAGACGGGCTCGTCAAAAATGCACAACCGTTGCTCCAAGAGTTATTTGCACTTCTGAATAATTAACTAAGGCCCCTTGCAAAAAGTGCTGCGAGGCTAGGGTGTTGCGGTAGCCTTTTTAGGAAGCAGGTCGGCATAGAAGGCGAGGGCGAAGGTAGAGGGAGAGTTCGGTGGAGGATGGGAATTTTAGGAGTGGGGTGGACATGGGTTGATTCGTTTAAGATTAACGAGTAGTGTTCGTGAAGTGGAAAAGAAGCTTGTAGGCATTTATCACACTTTCTCTCATTGCATCATCGCAGTTGTCGACTTCTATTTTGCTAAGAAGATGAAGAATGCTTTTACGGTAGCGAGTCGCTTCATCGCGACTGGCGATGGGAATGCAGATTTGCATTTGCTTTGTACGTGTGCTGACCTTAATCATATTGTATTTGTAAGTATGGGCATTGTCGCGGAGCGAATAGGCTTGCGTGAATTTTGAATCGGGCACCCACGTTTCGCCCTGAAGCGTTTCGAGTTTCACATCGTTCTTCAACTCCGACAACGTTGACTTCGCGCCCACTTCTATTTTCAGTGCTTTCATCTTCCATTCATAGTCGGCCTTCAGCACCAGCATGTGGATGGGCGTTTCTTTGCTGATGCGCATCTGGTCTTGCCGGTGGGTGTTGGTTGCGGAAAAGGTGTAGTCGTTCACGAAGTGGTTGGGGTTGTGGTCGTGATAGTAGAGGTAGTCGGCATCGATGTTCAGCTTGCTGCCGTTGGTGAAGACATGGCTGAGGTTGAAATTTGCCATGCCGTGTTTCCAGTGGTTCACTTCGCGGTCGTGTAGCGCGATGTGGGCAGAGTCTGTTCCGTTTTGTGCTACACGCGAATGATTGAACGATTCCATTTTCCACAGGTCGCTGAATCCGGACACGAACACATTCATTGACGTTTGCTTCGTGACCGACCAATCTGCTCCGGCGCTAAAGCGCTGGATGGGCCATGTCACATAGCGGTCGGTGATGGTGTTGGAGTATAGGTCGCGATTGAGCAACTGTCGTTCATAGTTCCATTGTTGCCAGCGGCGATCGCTGTTCATGGAGTAGGAGGCTTGCAGCGCTACGTCGTTTCGTTTGTAGTGAAGTGTTGTGGACCCCGTTGGTTTCACGTATCCACTCACATCGCTGAACCCCAGGCCTACCGTGGCCGTGCCGTGCAGGCCCTCGTCGGTATTCTTTTTGGTCACGATGTTGATGATGCCCGCGTCGCCCTCGGCATCGTAGCGCGACGATGGATTGCTGATGAGCTCAATCTTGTCTACACTGCCCGCGCTAACACCCTCAAGCTGCTGAATGACCGTGCTCAGGGGCAGGCGTTGCAGTTTGCCATTCAACATCACTTGTATTCCCGACTTGCCGTTCATGCTCATGCCGCCGCTTTGCCGGTTCACCGTGATGCCGGGTGAACGCTCCAGCACATCCAGCACCGACCCGCCTGCTGAGGCGATGCTGTTGTCGACGTTCACAATCAGACGGTCTATGCGTTGTTCGAAGAGGGGCTTGTCTGCTTCCACCACCACTTCGCCAAGCACCGTGCTTTCTTCTTCCAGCACCATGGGGTCGATCACCAGCTTGCCGTTGGTCACCTGAAGGGCGATGGTACTGGTCTTAAACCCCACCATGCGTGCCACCAGCAGATAGTGCGCCGGAGCAACGTCTTTCAATGTGAACATTCCCTGCACATCGGTTACGGTACCCTTATCATGGTCGAGTCGGTGGGGGAAAGCAGCAATACGTTGGCCGAGGGCAGGGGTTGATGTTGGAGGTCAAACACGTTGCCCGTCAGTTGCCCTTGCGCCAGCACCATGGCATGAATGAGACAGGCAACACTGAATGTTGCAATTCGCACGCGTGATTTTGTCTTCATATTCCGCGGGAGATCCGATGTGTTATTCTCCCTTCACCAAACCAACGGCAACCCGCGCACGACACATAAAAAATTAGCTGACCCGCACCATTCACCAGACAACCAACATAAAATCAACACCAATCCGTTTGGCGTGCAGGCGCATCATTTGGTCCCGGTCTGACAAACACGAAACCACACGCGCAAGATAATCCATGCAAAAAATAATATACTCCATTCAACCGATTCCGAAATCGCCCACATTTGTAGGAAATGAAAGCCCAATGAATCGCCGTGCCCAAAATACACTTTCTGAAAAACAAGATCATCGTCGCAGCATAGTCGCTTGTCTCAAGGACTGGACATCGCTGTCTGCATTTCTCTTCGCGTTCCTCATTTTCGGAGCGTGTTCCAAACCGCAGCCTGAGTCCGACTCCACCACCATTAACCTTGCTGGCGAGTGGGCTTTTCAAATGGACTCGCTCGATAAAGGTGTGTCGGAAAAATGGTTCGACACTGCACTGCCCGACAAGATTACGCTTCCCGGTTCCATGACCACCAACAACAAGGGAAACGAAGTGGGGTTCAATACGCCGTGGACCGGTTCCGTCTTTGATTCGTCGTGGTTTAAAAAGCCGGAGTATGCCGCATATCGCAAGGCGGGCAACATCAAGGTTCCGTTCTGGCTTCAGCCGGTCAAGTATTATAAAGGGGCAGCGTGGTATCAGAAGACGATCACCGTTCCAGCATCGTGGGAGGGAAACTATCGTGAGCTGTTCATTGAGCGCAGCCATTGGGAAACCACGGTGTGGATCGACACGGTGCGCATCGGCATGCAAAATAGTCTGGGCACGCCACACGTTTTCGATTTAACAAAACAGCTCACGCCGGGCACACACCAGGTCACGATCCGCATCGACAACCGCATCAAAGATTTTAATGTGGGCGTGAACTCGCACAGCATCTCCGACCACACGCAGGGCAACTGGAACGGCATGGTGGGCCAACTCTTTTTGGCATCGCGTCCGCTGGTGCACATCGGGCAGGTAACGTTGCATCCGGATGTGAACAACCGGCAGGTCAGGGTTAGGATGGTCGTGAACAACGCAGGCAAAGCACCCCAGGAAATTACTATACGCATGGCGGCGGCCGCCTCGAAAGACTCGGCTAACAGTTTACCGCCGTTGGAAAAGAAAGTGGTGATCAACGGCGACAGCGCAAAGTTTGAATGGACCTATGCCATGGGCGACACTCCGTTGTTGTGGAGCGAAGCCCATCCCGATCTCTATGACTTCAACATCAACCTCACAGCGGGAAAAAGCATCGAACAGAAGAAGATCACGTTTGGCATGCGCGAGTTTTCCACGCAGGGCACACAGTTCACCATCAACGGCAAGCCTACACTTTTGCGTGGCACGCTGGAGTGTGCCATCTTCCCCAAGACGGGCTATCCGCCCACCGACGAAAAAGAGTGGGAGAGGATCTTCACCGTGTGTCGCGCGTTTGGGCTCAACCACATGCGCTTCCATTCGTGGACTCCGCCCGAGGCCGCCTTCAGTGTGGCTGATCGGTTGGGATTCTATTTGCAGGTAGAGTGTTCGTCGTGGGCAAATTTTGGTTCGAGTGTGGGCGATGGTGCGCAGATCGATCGTTATCTCTATGAAGAAAGCAATCGCGTGGTGAACACCTTTGGAAACCATCCGTCGTTTTGCATGATGACCTATGGCAACGAGCCCAAGGGCGAAAACCAGAATCGTTACCTCGGAGACTTTGTGAAATACTGGCAGGCAAAAGATTCCACCCGCCTCTATACGTCTGGTTCGGGTTGGCCAGTGATTCCGGAAAACGACTATCATGTCACCTCCGACCCGCGCATTCAGCATTGGGAAGATGGTGTGAAGAGCATCATCAACAGCAAGCCACCGTCGTCGGCCTACGACTGGTCGGCCATCATCAACCAATGGAAGGTGCCCACCGTGAGCCACGAAATAGGGCAATGGTGTGTTTATCCCGACTTTAAAGAAATAGTACAATACGATGGCGCATTGAAGGCGCGGAACTTCGAAATCTTTCAGGCAACACTAAAGGCTAACGGACTGCTTCACCTGGCCGACAGTTTTCTGCTGGCCTCGGGCAAACTTCAGACGCTGTGCTACAAAGCAGACATCGAAGCTGCGTTGCGCACAAAAAACTTCGGTGGCTTTCAACTGCTCGACCTGCACGACTTTCCCGGCCAGGGCACTGCACTGGTGGGCGTGTTGAGTCCCTTCTGGACAGAGAAAGGCTACGTGACCGCCGCCGAATACAGCCAGTTCTGCAATGCCACCGTGCCGCTGGCCAGGTTTTCGAAAATGATTTATCAGAACAACGAAACGCTGAAGGTGCCGGTTGAAGTTTCGCACTTTGGCGATGCACCACTCGATAACACCACGGCATCGTGGCAGATCGCACATGCCGACGGACGTGAGGTGTTCAAAGGCATGTTTGCACAAAAGAACATTCCGTTGGGAAATGGCTTTGCCCTGGGCGTCATCAATCAGGCGTTGGGTGCGATAGACAAACCCTCGCGTTTGGTGTTGACAGTAGCCGTGGGAGAACGCAAAAACACGTGGGACTTTTTTGTCTACCCCGCTGCGTTGCCCAAGACCGCCAAAGACATTCTCATCACACAACAACTCGACGCAACCGCGATGAAGCGCCTTAACGAAGGTGGCGAAGTTTTATTGACACTGAAGAAGGGTAGTGTGAAACCTGAACATGGTGGCAGCGTGGCCGTGGGTTTCTCCAGCATCTTCTGGAACACCGCTTGGACACACGGACAGGCGCCCCACACGTTGGGCATTTTGTGCGATCCACATCACGCCGCGCTCGCCGAGTTTCCCACACAATATCACAGCAACTGGCAGTGGTGGGATGCCCTTTCGCACGCCGACGCCATCCGCCTCGACGATGTGACCCCCGGGCTGAAGCCTATTGTGCGCGTGATTGATGATTGGGTGACGGCACAGTCGCTTGGGTTGATTTTTGAATGCAGGGTTGGGAAGGGCAAGTTGGTGGTGTCGTCTATTGATTTGGTGTCGGGGCAAGGCAGTCGGCCCGAAGCAAAGCAATTGTTGTATAGTTTGAAGCAGTATATGGGGAGTGAACGGTTTAGGCCGGTGGTGGAAGTGAGTGAGAGTAAGATCAGGAATGTTTTGATAAATTAAGTCCCTTCTATAGTTGAAACAGGAACCCCGTTAGGGGTTTTCTGTTTTATAGCCCTCGGTGAGCGTGGGGAAACCAGGGGTAGTTGAGTTCAAGTTTTATTTGCATGTGTGCGTGATTCCGATGCACCGATGTTCATGATGCATGTGTGTGTTGCACCTGATGCAGCGTGTAAGTGCGCGCCAAATCAAATCGAAGATCGATTCAGTGTGTGCTGTGGCGCTTGGTTGTTTGATGTGTGTTTGTTTTCTATAGACAGGAAACCCCTGACGGGGTTGGTAAATTATCAAACAGAAGTTTTGGGGAATTTAATCGGGTTGGATTTTCAGAATGTTGTTAGTGAAATCCGGAGTCATTGGCAAAATAAAAAACCGAATCAAACATAGACACGTTTGCTGATTCGGTTTCGTGATCGGGGAGCCGGTGTTAAAAATAGCGAAGGGCGCACCGTGATGGTGCACCCAACGCTAACCTGTATTTCATTGATGTGACATTGTTTGTGACATGCCTGCGCAGCTCATTATTTAAACTGCATTTCTTTCTGTGACTTGCCAATCATTTCCTTGTGGATGAGCACGCCGGCGTGGTGGTTGTTGTGCTTGAGGGCGTCGTTGAAATGGTGGAGGGCCATGGACTCGTTGCCCTGGCCCAGGTAGCCGAGGCCAAGTAAATAGTGGCAATGAATTTTGTTTTGGAGGCTGAGGTCCTGGTCGAACACGGCGAGGTCGGGGAGGGAGACGGCGAAGTAGTCGAGTTTGATTTCGCTGTCGATGTGTGTGGTGCCAAAGATGATGAGGTTGTTGAAGATGGCTTCGGCTTTTGCGCGGTTGCCCAGCTTTTTGTGGGCCAGGCCCTGGTAGAATATTTTGTCGGGTTGCTGGTCGTTATAGAAGATGGCCTGGCCGGGTTGGCTTAGGCCGGTGCTTGCTTTTTGAAAATAGTCGCGGGCGCGTGTGTTGTCGTTCAGGGCTTCGTAGGCACAGCCTCTCAGGTAGTTGATGTCGTTTTCCTGGGTGCCATAAATTTTGCCTTCGCCGAGGAAGTGTGGATAGTGCACGGTGGCGTCCAGATATTTCAGGGCGGTGTCGGGGTCGCCTTGGGCAAGAGCGCTCTTGGCCAGGGCAATGTTTGCCATGAGGTATTGGCCCACCACTTTGCCTTCGCCACCTTCCCACGGATGAAACTGTCGCGCGGTTAAAAGGTCGAGGGCTTTGCGATGGTCTTTCAGTAAGTTATAGAGTGTGATGCGTTCCAGGTAGAGATCGTCGCGATCTTCGGTGAGGGCGATGTGTTTTTCCAGCAGCGCGAGGCGGTCGGCGTGGGGGTGGTTCATTTTTTTGTGAAGCTGGTCCAGCTCCATGAACACGCGCGCGTCGGTGGGGTTGAGGGCGAAGGCGCGCTCCAGAAACGTTAATGCTTTTTGAGGATTGTTCTGTTTGTTGTGATAGGCCAGCGCCAGGTTTCGGTTGGCCGTGGCAAAGGTGGCGTCGAGCAGAACCGATGTTTCCCAACATTGAATGGCTTCGGTGTATTGTTTGTGTGCATACCAGAAGTTGCCCAGATAGTAGGGCGCCTTTGCGTCGGCGTTGTTGGTTTGCATGGCGTGCTGAAGCACCACCACGTCATCTATACGGTTGGGAAAACAATAGTCGGGTTTGCAGTGCTCCGCTTGTTTGTAGTATTGAAGCGCGAGCTCGGGTTCGTTCATGCACGAGGCAAAGTATCCCATGTAATAGAACGTCATGGGGTTTTCTTCGCCGGGTGCTACGTCGCAGGTGTTCAGCAGTTGAATGGCTTCTTCGTATTGACCTGCATAGGCATAGTCGAAAGCATATTCCACGTAGGTGTGTATGTTGTTGCGCGCCAAACGTATCAGCGTGTCGAGGGCGTTTGCGCTGTGATGATCGGAAGAGGTGTCGGCCACCAGAAAGGATTCGAACAAAATGCCAAAGCTGAATTTGTCGAGGGCCAGCGATTGATCGATGAGTGCTTGCGCTTCTTTCAGACGATTGAGTTTGCGCAGGATGATGATCTTTAAATGACGCGCCGTCTGGCTCGCATAGTTGCGCGTCAGCGATTTGTCTATGAGGTCAAGCGCGGCGTCAAGATTTCCTTCGCGCACATCGATGCGCGCCAGGTTCAAATAAGCACCCGACTGCATGGGCGCATTCCAGGCCGACTTGAACCAGGCTTCGTAGGCTTCGTCATAACGCTCCTGAATGAACAGACACAGCCCCAGGTTGAAGTAGGGTTCGCCGTCGTAGGGATTTGCATTTCTTTCGGTGAGGGTGGCGATGGCCTGTCGAAAATATTTTTCGGCCTTTGCAAACTGTCCGCGCTTCAGGAACCACATGCCCATGGCGTGATTGTTCCGTACATCTTTTGGTTCGCGGCGAAGGGCTTCCTGATAATAGTCGGTGGCCAGAAACGTGGCGTGTCGATATTGTTCGATGTGAAGGCCCGTCAGGAATAGTTCTTCTATGCTCGAAATGTCTTCCGGTTCGGCTGCGGCTTTTGCAGGATCGGGAAGTGTTTTTGTGATTTCTTTTTCGGGTTGAAACTGCACCAGCACTTTGCCTTGCGCGTCGCTTAATGAAGCGGTCAGTGTCTTTGTGTCGACCGTGTCATTCAGGGGCAAGTCATGCTGATAGGGTTGGGATGGAGAGATGGTGATGGCTTCGGAGAAAATTTCTTTTGCACCGGCCTTCACCGACACCACCGCGTTTTCATAGCGGGCTGTGGCATAGAATTTCAACTGTATGGTGTTGTTCGCGATGTCCACGTTCACGAGGGCATCTTTGGTGGCGTTCTTCACCACACCGAGTTCGCTATAGGGCAGAAAGTATTGGGTGAACGTGCGTTCTTCGTCGGGTTGTATCCACGAGAAGTCGGGTTGGTTGTCGGTGAACACGCCCGTCATCAATTCCACGTAGGGGCCGTCTTCGTCGGTCAGGTTTCTGTCCCAGGCAAAACCAAATTCGCCGTTGCCCCACGTCCACTGTTTTTTTCCGGGCGACACGTGGTGATTGGCCACGTGCATAATGCCGGCGCGTGTGTCGTGTTCATAGCCACCCACAAAATCATACTTCGATTGTTGTGCCATGTAAGACGTGGGCACCGGAATGTTTTTGTAGCGCGATATGTCTACGCCTGCCGAGTAGTCTACTTTATAATATTCTCCTCTGGCAATGGGGAATTCCGACACGTCGCGTTTGCCATGATCGAACACGGCGTGCACGTCGGGTGGAAACACCGATTGATAGTGGTCGTTCACTTTCAGCGCGGGGTTGGCCCACCATAAAAATGTTTGTGGGAATGGTGTGCGGTTGTAGAGTTTCACATTAATCTCCAGGTAATCTTTGTCGGCATAGAGACGGAAGCCCGCCATGCCTTTGGTGTGAAACATTTTTTCGACCTCGCTCACCCAAACGGTTTTGCTGCCGTCGTCGTGATGTTCGATGGTGAAGTCGATGGGATCGAACGTGCTGGGCCGATGGTGTTGCGGCCAGTTAAATTCGATGCCGCCCGATATCCACGGACCGGTAAGGCCCACGAGCGCAGGTTTGATCACCTGGTTATAATAGATAAAATGACGTTGTCTGATTTTGTCGTATGCCATTTGCACTCTTCCGCCGATTTCGGGAAGAATCATGATCTTGATGTATTGGTTTTCGAGAAAGACGGCGTGATAGGTCTTGTCTGATTTTTTGTCGAGAATTTTTTCAATCACCGGGTTTGGATACACCACGCCGCTGCTTCCCTGATAAACCCGCTTCTCGGAGAAAATTGGATTTTTTTCTGGTTTGCCTATTCCGTATGTCGGGATTGTGATTTGTTCCTCCCAAACCTCAACAGTGGTTTTTCTTTCCATCACTAACGATTGTTTTCAACAAAGGTACCCGGCCTGTCATTGTTGCTAATGGATTAATTTTCTCTTTTGATGGATTATTCTATTTTTATGGCCGACATGCAAACCATACGAAAACGAGAAGGGTTTGAGGGACAACGCGCCATTGTGCTGCCCAAAAAGATACTGGAGTTGTGCGGCTACACGCCTCCCATAAACAGTCTCTATTTGACCGACATCGGCTTTTATCCCCGCGCCCAGTTTCACTATCGCGAGCGCCCCTCGGGCATTTCAGCCAACATTCTCATCTATTGTCTCGAAGGAAAAGGCTGGGTGGAGCTGCCGTCGGGCAACGTCGCCATCAATCCCAACGAGGTGCTCATCATTCCCGCCGACATGCCCCATAAATATGGAGCCGACGACAAAAATCCGTGGACCATCTATTGGGCGCACTTCAAGGGCCTGCAAAGTCCCTACTTCGCCGGGCTGCTCACCAAACAGTTCAAGAGCTTTGTGAACGACAACATGTTTCTTGAAGAGCGCATCAAAATCTTCGACATGATCTATCGCAACCTCGAATCCGGCTATAGCCTCGACAACCTGTTCTTTGCCAGCACCAGCTTCCAATATTTTCTAACCACCCTCTGCTTTGCCGACAAATTTGCTTCGGCACACCACGCGGTCGAAAAAGATCTGGTAGACCTTTCTATTGAATACATGCAGGATCACCTGGACACGCCCATCAAGCTGGAGGCGTTGGCGGCGTCGGTCAACCTTTCGCTTTCGCACTACTCAAACATCTTCAAGCGCAAGACGGGCTATTCGCCTATCATTTATTTTAATCACTTAAAAATCCAGCATGCCTGTCAGTATCTGCAGTTCACGTCGCTGCGCATCAATGAAATTTCGTCGAAGCTGGGCATCGAAGATCCCTATTATTTTTCGCGGCTGTTCACGAAAGTGATGGGCCTGTCGCCTGTTGACTATCGCAACAAAAAACGTTGATGAGGGATGGTCTTTCTCCAGCGGGGAATAGTCCATTCTTTTCATGCGATTCTCCATTCGGGTAACTTTCATTTTGCAGCAACTTTGTTTTTTCACCCAACCGCTATTTATGACTCAGCGTTACTACGTTTTTCTCATCAGTTCCGTCGCCGCTTTTGGAGGCCTTTTGTTTGGTTTTGATATCGCCATTTTTTCGGGAACCATTCCCTTCATTCAATCCTACTATCACCTGAGCGAAGCGCAATTGGGGTGGACCGGCAGTTCACTCTATGTGGGCTGTATCATAGGCACGTTAATCACCGGTCCGTTTGCCGAAGCCTTTGGGCGCAAACTTCCGCTCATCATTGCGGCGGCCATCTTCATGGTGTCGTCCGTTTTTATGGGATGGTCGTCTACACATTCGGCGCTCATTGTGTGGCGCATCATTGCGGGCATTGGGGTGGGCGCGGCTTCTATGTTGTCGCCGGTCTATATTGCCGAGGTGAGTCCCGCGGCGATTCGCGGTCGCATGGTGTCTATTAATCAACTCACCATCGTGACGGGAATTTTGCTGGCCTATTTCTCTAACTATATACTGGCCGATGTCGAGAACAACTGGCGCTGGATGTTTGCCTCGGGAGCCATTCCGTCGCTGTTGTTTTTTGTGTTTGTTTTTATGGTGCCGGAAAGTCCGCGCTGGCTGGTGAGCAAGGGGAAGCTGAAAAAAGCAAATGCCATTCTTTCCAAAATTGCCGGCGACGAAGCGGTTCAGGAAATCGCGCTCATTCAGTCGCGCATTCAAAAAGAAGTGAAGGGAAAATTTTCGGACCTGTTGGCACCGGGCGTTTTGTTTATGGTGATGTTGGGCATTACGCTGGCTGTTTTTCAGCAGATATCAGGCGCCAACGCTATCTTCTTTTATGCACCCATCATTTTCGAAAAGGCCGGCATGAATGTGAAAGACCAGTTGTTTCAGCAAATCATGATCGGCGCCATCAATTTAATTTTCACGGTGGTGGCCATGTTGCTGGTAGACAAACTGGGAAGAAAAAAACTTATGCTGGCCGGCTCGTCGCTCATGGCGCTGTGGTTGTTCCTGGTGGGCATCTGCTATTATTATAGTCTATTCGATGGCTACCTGCTGTCGTTCTTTGTGCTGGCATTCATTGCCACCTATGCGGCAACATTGGCGCCGGTAACGTGGGTGTTGATCTCCGAAATTTTTCCATCGAAAGTGCGCACGCTGGCCGTGTCCATTTCCACAGGCATGCTTTGGGTTGCGTGTTTCGCACTGGCCTATGGCTTTCCGGTGCTCATTGCCGTGCTGGATGCGCCGCAAACATTCTTCCTGTTCTCGTTTGTTTGCCTCACCTACTTTTTTATTCTGTGGAAGTTTGCTCCCGAGACAAAAGGAAAAACACTGGAGCAATTTGAAATGGAAACGATACGGCACTAGGGGCTATGCCGTCACGCCAAACTTGTAGACAATAGTTTCGTCATAAACCTGCCCTGCATCAAAAACGGTGGATGGAAAGTTGGGATGGTTGGGTGCGTCGGGATAGTGTTGGCATTCAAGACACAAACCGTCGAAAGAAGCCGGGGGTCGGGATAGGTTGCTCGTATGTGAAGCGTGAAGGAAGTCGCCGGTGTAGACTTGAACACCGGGGTAGGTGGTGAATACGTCCAGGGTTCTGCCGCTGCTTTGTGCCGTCATCTTCCCAGCGGGGCGCAGGATTTTGTCTTCTTTCGGATTCAGTATATAATAACTGTTCACACCCGTCATGGTGTTATCGGATACTTTCACGCGTTCGCGGATCTTGTGGCGTTTGAACAGAAGATCGTTTGCCGGTGCAATAACGCCCGTGGGGATATACTGTTTGTCTGTCGATGCAAGGCTGTCGGCGTGAAGCGTGAGTTCGTGATTCAGAATGTCGCCGTCGCCGGGCGACAGATTGAAGTAAGCATGGTTTGTGAAATTCAGCACCGTTCGTTTGTCGGCCACCGCGTTGAACCGGATGGCAAGGGCACAATCGTCGCTCCACGAATATTTGACCTTGAAATCAATCTTCCCAGGGAAACCTCCCTCGCCATTTTCACTCGTCAACATAAATGTGACGGCATCGTCGCTGATCGCGAAATCAAAAACGCGCGCATGAAATCCGCTGGGGCCGCCGTGGTTTGAATTGGTGTTGTCGTTTTTGTCGAGGGCATAGGTCACGCCATCGAGTGTGAACCTGGCATTGCCAATCCGGTTTGCAAAACGGCCTATGGTGGAACCGATGTAGCACCGATCGTGCAGATAACCTTCGAGGGAAGGGAAGCCCAGCACCACACTCTCAAGGTTTCCGGTTTTGTCGGGCACCACCACAGACACCAGCGTGGCGCCATAGTTCGTCAGTTCAACATACGCACCGCTGGCATTCTTTAATCGAAAAAGAAAAACGTCCTTCCCTTCAAACGTTCCCCATGGGGCATTCGAAATCCGTTCGTTCTTCAATCCGTTGTTTGCGTCAGGCGTCATTCAGACACGAGTTGAAAGACCACACTCTCAAACTCTTCCGACATAGGAAAACGAACGCCATACGTCATCAGGAAGTCGCCGGTAAATTTTTTTCCTTCGAGCAAGGCCAGTCGCGATTTTTTGCCGGGTGCTTTGTTCACTTCCTTCACGGTATATTCTTTTGCCGGGTCAAGTCCTTTCAGATACAATACCTGGTCGTTGCCCGCAATCTCTTTCTTCATGAGATACGAAAAAACAAGCGACTCCTTTTTGTCGGGCGTGGCATATTGCAAGGCCACGCGGTTGGTTTCATAGGGAGAAAGCAGGCGATAGAGGTCACCCGACTGAATGATGTGTTTGATGCCGTTGTAGGCCTGGATGGCGCTTCTTGAAAATGTTTTGTCTTCGGCATTCATGTCTTTCGGCTGAAGGTCCATGCCCAGCTTGGCCGACATGGCTACGTCGAACCGGAACTTCAGCGGCGTGATGCGTTTGGTGATGTGGTTTGGCACTACCGACACGTGACTGGCCAGGCCGATGAGAGGGAAGAAGTAGCTTGTGCCCCATTGAATGAAGATGCGGTCGAGTGCATCGGTGTTGTCGCTGATCCAGTATTCATCAAAGAACGGCAGCGTGGCATAGTCGATACGGGCACCGCCACCCGAGCAGGCCATCAGCACCACGTCGGGATATTTCTGGCGCACGCGCTTCAACACATCCAGCAGACCTTGCGCGTATTTGATGAACAGGTGTGTTTGTTTTTCGGCGGGCAGAAACGAAGAGCCAACATTGGTCATGTAGCGGTTGCAGTCCCACTTCATGTAGGCCACGTCGGGATTTTCGGTAAGGATTTTATCGACCACCGAAAACACGTGGTTCTGCACTTTCGGGTTGGAGAGGTCGAGCACAAGTTGGTTGCGACTCACGTCGATGGCGCGGTTGGCGCCGGTGATCACCCAGTCGGGATGTTTCTCGTAGAGTTCGCTTTTGGGGTTCACCATTTCGGGTTCGATCCAGATTCCGAATTTTATGTTTTTTGCTTTGGCTTCTTTCACCAGTTCGCCGATGCCGTTGGGCAATTTCTTTTTGTTCACTTCCCAGTCGCCCAGGCCGGCGTCGTCATTGTTGCGTGGATATTTGTTAGCAAACCAGCCGTCGTCCAGCAGGAACAGGTCAAAGCCCATGTCGGCGCCGTCGGCAATGATTTGTTTGAGAACGGGTTCGTTGAAGTCGAAGTAGGTAGCCTCCCAGTTGTTGAGCAGCGTCATGTGCGGGCGTTCGCTTTTGTGGATGCCGTAGGTGCGTGCCCACGTGTGGAAGCGCCGGGAAATTTCGCCTTTGCCCGTGTTGCTCAGGGTGAAGAGCAGGGCCGGGGTTTTAAAAACTTCTTTGGCCTTCAGGGTGTATTGTGACGCGAAAGGATTTATGCCCGAAAGGATGCGTAGATTTTTTGAAGGATCAACTTCAAACGAAAGCCGCCAGCTTCCCGGCCAGGCCAGTGTGCCGCCAATGACCGTGCCTTCGTTTTCGTTTGGCGATTCGTCCACACCCAGCAGGAAACACGGATGCGAAAATTGATTGGAGCGAACTCCCAGCTTCGATTCAAGTATCTTGGAGCCTTCCACCAATTTTTCTTCGTGCATGTTCATTTCGTTGGCCCAGTTTCCATAGAAGCTTGTGAGCCAATAGGCCGATGCCTTTACCGAAAGTTGTGACGATGCAAAATCGTGCAGCACAATGTCTTTCTTCTCGCCATGCACAACCTCGGTCCATTGTTCCAGGATGTCTTCGTTCTGATAGGCCTTCACATAGAGAGATACCGTGAGGTCATAGAAAGAATCCTTCAGCTGGATGCGCGTGACGCTGATATTTTTTTCGGGTGTGGTCACGTCTTTGCCGACGTATTTCAATTCGGTGGTGAGGTTGCCATCGGCGTGCACCACGCGGAAAGCAGGCTCAAACACATAGGCCTTGCCATACGACGAATAGGCTTCGTGGTCTGTGGTCTGAATGTTTTTGAGCTGATCGTCGGCGATGCGTTTTCCATAATAGGCCTGTATCAACGTTCCATCGCCAGCCACCTTATAGACCAGGCTGGTGTGGGCGGTGTGAATGGCCACGGCGTCGGTTTGGGCTGACGCGGTGAAGACGAGGCACGTGAGGAAAGAGGCGAGGCTTACAATTCTGTTGGCGTTCATAGGATTGGGATGAGAGCAAACCGCAGGGTGCGATGTTGGGCAAAAGTATTGGATTAAGCCAGCCGTCTGAATGGAGTATCTGGTCTTTTTCATGGACTTTATTATGATGTGCCAGGCCCTCGCCGGGTGTTTGAAAGATGGCGCCCCAAAACCGCTCAGACTGGGCCTGGGCTGGACAATTCTACTTATTTAAAGTTTAAATGTCTGGATAACGCTTTTTAAAATAGTCCATTTTTGCGTCATTTAAAACGATTTAGAAAAAACGCGACGATTTTCGGCCGGAGAATAATCCAGTTTTTACCGCGTATAGTCCATTTATGTTGCAATCGATTCCGTAAAATTTGTGAGATTAAATCTTACCTACACTCTATGCAAGACAACTACAAGTCACTATCAAAACTCCTGACGGTCGTTTTGTGCATTCTGATGGCTGCTCCGGCCTTCGCACAAACCGTTCTTTCGGGCAAGGTAACGACAACGCAGGGCGACCCCCTTCCCGGCGTGAACGTCATCGTTAAGGGGACTGCGCAAGGCACGTCGACCGACTCGCAAGGCAAGTTTCAGATCGAGGTTCCTCAACGCGATGCCGTGCTTACCTTCAGCTTCATCGGCTTCAAAAATCAGGAGGTTACCGTAGGCAACCGCTCCACGATTGACGTGACGTTGGAAGAAGATATTCAAAGTCTGGAAGAGGTGGTGATTGTGGGCTATGGCACGGTGAAGAAAACCGACCTCACCGGTTCGGTCTCTTCTATTAAGAGCGATGCCTTCAAAGACATGCCCGTTACATCGGTTGAGCAAGGCCTGCAAGCCCGGGCGCCCGGTGTTCAGGTAACACAAAGTTCGTCAGCACCTGGTGGTGGTTTGTCGGTGCGCGTGCGCGGTGCCAACTCACTCATCAGCGGTAGCGAGCCACTCTATGTTATTGATGGCCTCCCCATCTATCCCGACAACGCCAGCTATGGCACAGGTGGCGATCGCCAGTCGAAGAATGCATTGGCTTCGCTCAACCCTGCCGATATTGAATCGATCGAAGTGTTGAAAGACGCTTCGGCAACCTCCATTTATGGATCACGCGGAGCCAACGGTGTGGTGCTCGTCACCACCAAGCGTGGAAAAGACGGACAGACCAGTGTGAATTTTGAAAGCTCCATGTCGTCGCAAAACATTTCGCACAACATCGACATGATGCCCGCGTCTGACTATGCCCGCTACCTCAACACACTCGATGTTAGCCAGGGCGGAAATCCCCGCTTCACCGATGCGCAGGTGCAAGGCTTTGGTGCCGGCACCAACTGGATGAAAGCCATCTCGCGCACCGGCAGCATCTGGAACAACCAGCTCTCCATTTCGGGTGGCAATGCCACATCGAAATTTGCCGTGTCAGGAAACTACATGGACAACAAGGGTATCATCATCAACACCGATTTCAAACGTTATGGTCTTCGCCTGAACATGGACAACACGTTGTTCAACGGCAAGGCCACGTTCAGCAACAGCTGGTCGTTTGCCCGCACCACGTCTAACAACGTGCCTACCGATCGCGGTGGTCCCGGGGGTATCATCATCACGGCGTTGGGTCTTGATCCAACCGTGCCGGTATACGACGACAACGGAAACTATAACTACCCGCTCTACGACGGTCGCTTCACCATCAACCCTGTGGCAGAAGCCAAGGAAGGTGTTGACAAGGATGCCAGCAACCGTTTCTTCGGCACATCGGCGATAACATTCAACATCACCAAAGACCTCAAGTTCAGAACCAGCCTTGGTCTTGACATTCTTAACGCCACCCGCAACACATTCTACAACAGCAAGACACGTCTTGGACGCCAGAACGGCCGCGAGCTTCAACGCTTCGACCGCAACCTGATAAACCTGCTGAACGAAAACATCCTTACCTATTCCAAAGCGGTGGCTCCGGGCCACACCCTGGAAGTGACGGTGGGCTACACCTCGCAGAAAGAAAACAACCAGTCGGCCTTGCAGACCATCCGCGGTCTGGATTCGGACGACTTTGCTTCGCTGAATTTTCAAAACGGAACATTGCCGCAGATCGGAAACTCCACGCGTGTGGATTGGAAACTGCGGTCGTATCTGGGAAGAATAAACTACAACTTCCAGAACCGTTACCTCCTGACGTTGACCGCCCGTCGCGACGGCTCGACCAAGTTTGGTCCCAACAACAAATGGGCGACCTTCCCTTCGGCAGCGTTGGGATGGCGTGTGGTGAACGAAAAGTTCTTTGACAACGCCGGCATGTCGCGCATCTTCGACGACCTGAAAGTTCGCGTGAGCTATGGCATCACGGGGAACTCGCAAATTCCCGCCTACCAATCAACGTCCGACCTGAGCCCGCGCAACTATGTGTTGAATGGCGTGCTGGTGTCGGGCTATGCGGCCACCCGCATGCCGAATGCCGATCTGAAATGGGAACAAACCCGCATGTTCAACGCCGGCATCGACATGAGTTTCCTGGGCAACAAACTGAACGTGACGGTTGACTATTTCAACAACCTCACCACCGACCTGTTGCTTTATGTATCCATTCCGCAAAGCACGGGCTTCAGCACGTTGTTGAAAAACACCGGTTCGCTTAGCAACAAAGGCTTTGAACTTTCGGTAGATACCAAAGTGCTCAGCAAAGGCGACCTCACGTGGGATGTGAACGGCAACGTGTCTATTCTTCGAAACAAAATTGAAGACCTTGGCGAAAGCGCTCCCTTCTATGCCACCAGCACCAGCGGTCACTTGGGTGTGGATGGAAGCTGGGTGGAAGCCGGCAACGCCATTGGCGTGTGGAAAGGCTACAAGTTTCTGGGTGTAGGCGAAAACGGAAACCCGGTCTATGAAGACAAAACCAACGACGGCAACTTCACCGCCGATGACTACTCTATCATTGGCAATCCCAATCCCAAATTCACCTGGGGCCTGAGCTCGACGGTGCGCTATAAAGGCTTTGACCTGTCGGTGTTTTTCCGCGGCGTGCAAGGCAACGATGTGCGCAACCTGCAACAATCTGAAATTGGCGACGGTGCACAAAAGATCAACGAGATCTCGAACATCCTGACCGACTCGTGGACACCGCAGAACACCAGCGCTCCCCGCCCCGCAGTAGATGCCAAGCGTGACTTTGCGTCGTTCCGCCGGTCGTCGTTCTTTATTGAAGACGGCTCGTTCATCCGCTTGCAAAACGTGTCGCTGGGCTACAACCTGCCGGTGCCCAAATTCATTCGCAAGGCGCGTGTGTATGTGAGTGCACAAAACCTGTTCATCATCACCAACTACACAGGCTTTGATCCCGAAGTGAACAACCAGGGCCAGAACAACCTGAATCGTGGCGACGACTATGATGCCTATCCGCGCGCACGCTCTTTCACCGCGGGCCTCAACATCGGTTTTTAAGAAAGGGTAGTGAACAACTTTAAATGAAAATGACAATGAAAAAAATAGTTAGAAAAAATCTCCTTTTCTGGATCATGTCTGCACTGCTGATGGTGGGCGTGAGCTGCTCGGACCTGAACGAGACGCCGGACTATATCGGTCCCAATAGTTTCTACAAGTCGGCCAACGAATTGAAGCTTGGTGTGAACGCCATCTACGACGACCTCACCATGGGCAACTCGGACTGGTTCAACTACTACTACAATCGGTATGTGTTCGAATGTCTGGTAGGCTTTCAGGTGGGTTGGGAAAAACAACCCCTGCAATACAACCTGGGCAACGTGACCGGACAAGATGATGTGATTGAAGCCTACTGGGGCCAAAGCTACCGGTCGATCAACCGCGCCAACGAAATTCTGGCCGTGGCCGATCAGCTTGTAGATCCTCCCAACACCGCCCTCATTGCACGCCTGAAAGGTGAAGCGTATTTTCTGAGAGCGTTTTATTACTACGGACTGCTGAGCTATTTCGACAACGCACCGCTCACCATAAAAGGAACAAAGGACCTGAGCGACCTCGCGTCGAACAGCGGCGGCACGCGCGCCATCATCGATCAGATCTATGCAGACTGCGCTGCGGCCATTGCCGTGTTGCCCGAGGCATATACCGGAGCTGACCTGGGTCGTGCCAACAAGTGGGCAGCAAAAACTTTGTTGATGAAAACTCAACTGTGGGATCAGAAATGGCCCGAAGCCAAAGCCACAGCCGAAGACATCATCGACAACAGCGGCCTGACCCTGTTTGATGACTTCAGCTACAACTTCGACACCGACCACGAAAACATGGGCGAACGGATTTTTGAAGGACAGGTGTCGGCCAAAGCCAACGCCAACGAATACAGCAACCACTCAGCCCACTTCAACCCCGAAGATCTGCCTACCGACGACGGCGGTGCGGGCTGGAGCTGGCTCAGTGCCACACAGGATTTCAGAGCAGCCTACGACGATGCCGACAAGCGCATTGCCGGAACATTTGTGGAGTCGTATCCCACGGCCCGCACTAAGAAGAACAGCGCAGGTCAATATCCCATTGTTCATTGGAGCAAGACTGCGCCCTATAACTTGTCGCGCTTTGGCGGCATTGTTGATCCCAATGCAGACCCTAACAATCCGGCAGAGTTGATCTTCGGAAAAGCATGGTCGGGCAAACTCACAGAGATTCGTGCAGGAGGTTCGTATACCACCACCGAAAGAAACACCATCTACTTCCGTCTTGCCGATGTGTTTCTGGGTCACTCCGAAGCCTGCAACGAAAGCCAGACCGGCGACGCCACAACGGGTATCAATGCCGTGCGCGACCGCGCGGGACTGGATCCTGTGGGTGCGTTGGGCAAAGATGCCATGCGCGATGCTATCGTGAACGAACGCATGCAGGAGTTTGTGTTTGAGCAAGTGCTCTATCCTGAGCTGCGACGCAAGAGCACGTTTGGCGGAACCCCCGACTATCTCGGTGACTACATCAAACATTTTTCTGCGCTCTATAACGTAGGCCGCACACCCAAGGCAAAAGATTATGTGTTACCCATTCCGTTGAAGGAAATTCTCGGCAACAAGAATGTGACACAAAATCCGCAGTGGAAATAAACCCATCGCACAAATAACCCAAACAACTGAGGCCGGCCATTTTTGGCTGGCCCTTTTGTTTTTAATTCCTGATCTTTATCGCCATGACAAAAGCTTGGGCACGCACGTTGCCACAACCCCTGTTTTTTTTAGCCTTGCTTCTTTCTTTGGCCGGCTGCCAACCCAAACCTGCAGTGCCCCCTGCGTTGTTCACGCTGGTGGAGCCGGGCCACTCGGGCGTGTCGTTCACCAACACCATTGCCGAAGACGACACATTTAACATTGTTGACTTTTATTATGTCTACAACGGCGGTGGCGTGGCCATAGGCGACATCAACAACGATTCGCTGCCCGACCTCTATTTCACCGGCAACCGCGTGGGCGATAGGCTGTATGTGAACAAAGGCAATCTGAAATTTGAAGACGTGACCAGCACGGCAGGCATTCGCAAGCGAGGCTGGAGCACCGGCGTGACCATGGTCGACATCAACGCCGACGGTCTTCTGGATATTTATGTTTGCAAGTCGGGAAACTATCCGGCCGCAAAACGCATCAATCAGCTCTACATCAATGAAGGCAATCTCAAGTTTCGCGAAGACGCTGCGGCGTGGGGATTGGCCGACACAACCTATACCAACCAGGCTGCTTTTTTTGATTATGATAAGGATGGCGACCTCGACGTTTATTTGCTGACCAGCACAAACACCATTCGCAACCCAAACAAAGTGACACCCGTGGTCGACAATGGTAAGGGACCGTCGGTAGACAAGTTGCTGCGGAATGACAATGGAAAATTTGTGGATGTTTCGGCCAGCGCGGGCATTTTGCACGAAGGCTTTGGCCTGGGTGTGGCTATCAACGATTTGAACGACGATGGATGGGAAGACATCCTGGTGTCGAACGATTTTTTGGCCAACGATCACCTCTATGTGAACAACCACGACGGCACCTTCACGGAGTCGGCGCGAAAATATTTTAAACACCACAGCCAGTTTTCGATGGGTAACGATGTGAGCGACTTCAACAACGACGGCCTGGCCGACGTGATGGTGGTGGACATGCTGCCCGCCGCCGCCATAGGCCGCAAGAAGATGGCCGGCCCCGCCAACCCCAACACGTTTGAAGCCATGACACGCGCAGGCTACCACCCCCAGTATATGCGCAACGTGCTGCAGGTGAACCTGGGCTTCGACAACACCCACACGCCCGTGTTTGCCGAGATCGGCCAGCAAGCCGGTGTGCACAGCACCGACTGGAGCTGGGCGCCACTTTTCGCCGACTTTGACCAGGACGGTCGCAAAGACCTCTTTATCACCAACGGCTATCTGCGCGACATCACCGACATGGACTTCATTATCCACAACAATCAAACGGCCACGCAGGCCACACCAGCCGAAACCGACCGCGGCATGCGCGAAGGCGCGAAGAAGATGCCGTCTAAACTAATGCGCAACTACATGTTCAGAAATGCCGGCGACAACGCGTTCGAAGATTTGTCTGCCGCATGGCTTGGCGCACACCCTTCACTCTCCAACGGCGCATCGCTGGGTGACCTGGATCTGGATGGCGACCTTGACATTGTGGTGAACAACATCAATGAGCCCGCTTTCATTTTTCAAAACACGATCGGCAACGCACACTATCTGAAAGTGATCCTGAACGGAAACCAGCAGAACACCAAGGGCCTGGGCAGCGACATAACACTCTACGCCAACGGCGAGCTTCAACGCCAGCACATGAGTGTGACGCGCGGCTATCAATCGTCGCTTGACTATGGCTTGCATTTTGGTTTGGGAAAAAACACGGTGGTCGATTCGCTTCAGATCATTTGGCCCGATGGAAAAAGCCAGGTGATGCGAAACGTGAAGGCCGATAGAACCATAACCTTAAGCTATGCTGATAGCGGAACTGAAAAACTGCACAGCATAAAACAGAAGTCTTCGATATTGCACCGCGTGGACAGTGCCATGATCGGGGCGCACCGTGAGCAGGAGAAGTTTTATATGGACTATGACGTGGAGCCCTTGCTGCCACACAAGCTGTCGCAACAAGGTCCATGCCTTGCCGTGGCAGATGTGAACAAGGATGGGCTTGATGATTTTTTTGTGGGCGGATCCTATCAATACACCGGCAATCTTTTTCTTCAGCAGGCCAATGGCACGTTCAAGGTAAGTTCCATAGGTCAGGATAAAAAAAATGAGGAAGACACCGGCGCAACATTCTTCGACGCCGACCACGATGGCGACCAGGATCTCTACATCGTGAGTGGCTCCAACGAACACTACGACAACTCTCCATACCTGCAAGACCGGCTCCTGCTAAACAACGGCAAAGGCAAGTTCACACCCGACACCACACGGCTTCCCGCGATGCGTCACAGTGGATCGTGCGTGGTTCCGTTCGACTTTGATAAAGACGGCGACCTCGATCTTTTCCGCGCAGGCCGCCTCATTCCCCTGGAGTTTCCGAAACCCGGTGTGAGCTATCTGCTCACCAACACCAACGGAAAATTTACCGATGACACCAACCGCCTCGCCGCCGGTCTGCAAACCGTGGGCATGGTAACGGATGCCCTGTGGGCCGACATTGATGGCGACGGTTGGCACGACCTGGTGCTGGTGGGCGAATACATGCCCATCACGATATTCAAAAACGACAAAGGAACGCTGAACCAAATGAAACCGGCAGCGCTGGAACATTCCAACGGACTTTGGAACACGCTTGCCGCCACCGACATCGACCACGACGGCGATGTTGATTTTGTGGTGGGAAATGTCGGCCTCAACTCGCGCTATCGTTTCACCAAAGAACAACCCTTCTCCATCTACGGCGGCGATCTGGACAACAACAACCGCTGGGACGCCATTCCGGCTTACTACGACAAAGGAATTGAATATCCCGTGTCGTCATGGTTCGACCTGGGCCGGCAAGTGCCGCTGTATAAAAAGAAATATCAAACCTTTGATGCCTATGCAAAGGCCACGCTCACCGAAGCCATGGCCCCGGTGAAAGACAAGGTGCAACTGACCGTGCACGCCTATCAACAACAAAGCGTGATCGTCGAAAACCTGGGCCACGGCGAATTTAACATCCGACCTTTACCAGCCCTTGCACAGCGTGCGCCAATAAAAGATATTCTGGTGCGCGACATCAATCAGGATGGCCACGACGACCTGTTGCTGGTGGGAAATGATTTCACCACAGAACCCGTGGAGGGGCAACACGACGCGGGTGTGGGAGCGATTTTGCTGGGCGATGGAAAAGGAACCTTTAAACCTATGCCGTCCGAACAAAGCGGGTTTTGGGTGGAGTATGATGCCCGACACCTGGAAGGTGTGAAACAACGCGCCGGAGAGATCTTCGTTGTTACGCAGAACAACGGTCCGTTGTTGATGTTTCAAAAGAAGTGAACAGTACTACAGGCCGCAGCCTCTATAACATTCTTGATTGTCAGTTGCCGGAAGTGTGGTGACTGGTCTTGCCGTTCTCCGTAAGGTCGGTGGGTGTGTAACCGAAATGTTTTTTGAAGGCATACGAGAAATGCGAAAGGTTTTCGAAGCCAGCTTCCACAAACACGTCAACCGGTTTGCGGCTGTTGGCCAGTTGATAGTGGGCCAGCTCCAAACGTTTTTGTGTGAGCCATTTCTGGGGCGTGGTGTCGAATATTTTTTTGAAGTCCCGCTTGAAGGTGGTGAGGCTTCGGCCGGTCATGTAGCCGAATTTTTCCATGGACATGTTAAACATATAGTTCTTCTCCATGAATTCGGCCAGGTTGATCTTGCCCGGGTCCGCGAAGTTGGCCAGCAAGCCGTCCATCGCGCTGTCGATGGTTCGCAGAATGGTGATGGCCTCTTCAATTTTCAACGTCGCGATGTTGTCCGGCAAATCCTTCAGATCGAAATAGGGGATGAGCGACGCGAGACAACTTTCCAGCAAAGGATGGTGGCTGAAGCTGCGCACGTGTTGCAGTTTGCTGCTCTGCACCTTTGCCTTATTTTCTGCAACTGCACCATGACGTGCGTAGTACGCCTTTAACCTTTCTGTTGTTAAGTGCATCACCACCGACTTGTGGGCGTTGCCATTTTTTGAGTTGATGATGATCGTGGCCAGTTGGTTGCGTGGAATCAGGAAGATGTCGCCTGCACCAAAACTATAGGTGGCGTCGGTCTGCACAATTTTCGCTTCGCCCTGCATGAACCACACCAGCATGTGATGTTCAAAGACCACTTCTGTTTTGAACAGGCTGGCTTCATACTGCGAAAGCTTGATGTCGGGACTTATGTAGAGTGTTTTGTGTTCCATTGTTTTGGAATGATAAAATTACAGAAAATCAAATCAACCCAATGCTAGCCGGTGGGTTGATTTGTTAACCGGCATTTCTCGTTCTTAAACAGCAGGGAACAACACGCCCGTCATCTCTTCGCTTAGTGTCCAGAGTTTGGCTGCGCTCTCTGCATCGATCGAGTAGGGGCGCACGCCGCGAAGGCTGGCGGGGTCGTCATATTTGTGTTCGATGCTTCCGTTGTCCACATCGGCCACGTCGCAATTTTCGCAGTATACACCGCCCATGTCGTTGAGGTCTGGACTGGTGGCACACCACACCGATGTTGCCGCACCCTGGGGAATGGTCTTTAGTGTGGCGGCCACGCTTTCAAAAATATTTCCGTTGGCATCGTGTGTGCCCATTTGCTGAAACAGTTCCATGGGCGCAACACGTCCGAGGTCCGTGCCATTTACAGAACCGGGGTGCACAGCGAAAGACCTGATGTTCACTTCTTTTCCGCGGTTGTCAAGTTCTACCGTGAAGAGATTGTTGGCGGTTTTCGATTGACCATAGCCTTGCAGTGTTTCATAGTCGCGGTGAAGAAAATTAGGATCGTCGAAATTGAATGGAGCCATCTGGTGGCCGAAGGAAGAGACATTGACAACCCGTGCGCCGTTGGCTTTTTTCAACGCGGGCCACAGCCGTGCCGTCAGTTGAAAATGGCCCAGGTGGTTGGTGGCAAGTTGTGATTCATAGCCGCGCGCGTCGCGTGTGAGCGGCACCCACATGATGCCCGCGTTGTTGATGAGCAGATACAACGGACGTTGTGATGCCAGGAATGTTTTGGCAAAAGCATCGATAGATTTTGGGTTCATCAGGTCCAGAACTTCTACTTCCACGTTTCGGATGCCGGCGAGATTTTTCATGGCCTTCGCGGTGTTGCGGGCCGGCACAATCACCGTGGCTCCAGCCGAAGTCAGCGTCTTGGTGGTTTCCAATCCAATGCCCGCATAGCCGCCGGTAACAATCGCGATCTTGCCGGTGAGGTCTATGCCGTTAATCACGTCGGTGGTGGTGGACGATGTATGAAATCCTGATGCGATGGATTTCTGTGTTGTGTTTTGTTTGATGAGTTCCATTTTGTGTTTGGTTTTGTTGAGTCAAAAGTAGCGGGGTCACAACTTTTCGACTTTGTTTTAAAGACCGATTTACTTTGTTTATAAGGCCGTTTTCAAAAGACTATGTTACGTCGATTGGGATTTAACCACAGAAAAGGCGCTTCAAAAAGTATTTCATTTGTTTATTGTTTATCAATAAATAAACATTGTTATTTGATACATATTTATCAAAAAGCGAATAATACTATGAAAACAAAAAGTAGAACAGAACACATCTTAACGGCCCTCTATGTGCTGGCCTGGATCGCCTTCGTCGGCTTTTTAGTGGAAGCGGGAGCCCTTTTGCTCTCCTATGTGATAAGCTGTATAAACCCCGACGGCGCGAAGAATTTATATAAGGGATTCAACCTGAACAGCGACCGGAACATGAGTCTCTGGTATAACACCATGTCGGTTTCCTTTCTCATTGCGCTGGCGGTGATGAAAGCCTATGTGTGGTATTATGTGATCCGGATCTTGTCGAAGATCAACATGGTCAATCCCTTCACCACCGACGTGGCGCAGATGCTGGAGCGGATAAGTCACCTTTTGTTGAGTGCGTGGATTGTGGCCATGCTCAGTGGCGCGCAGGCACATTGGCTTTCGAAAACAACGGGCGATGATTATCACGGCGTTCCCTCAGGAGATTTTCTGTTTATGGCGGCGCTCGTGTTTGTGATCTCACAGGTGTTCAAGCGCGGGGTGGAGATTCAATCCGAAAACGACCTAACCATATAACCCGTATGCCCATTATCGTGAACCTTGATGTGATGATGGCCCGGCGGAAGATGTCGTTGAACGAGCTGTCCGAAAAAGTGGACCTCACCCTCGCCAACCTGTCGATCCTCAAAACCGGCAAAGCCAAAGCCATCCGCTTCAGCACCCTGGAAGCCGTCTGCAAAGCACTCGATTGCCAGCCGGGCGATTTGCTTGAATATAAAGATGAATAGCGACGGCACACCGAAGCACATAAAAAAAGCTGTCAACATAAAAATGCTGACAGCTTTTGTTTTATAGATCGGATTTTGATCTTCTGCTTCGTTACCTACGCTTTGATGAACGCCAACAGGTCGGCGTTTATTTTGGCAGCTTCGGTGGTAGGCATGCCGTGAGGGAAGCCGGGATATGAAATGAGCGAACCGTTTTTCAACAGCTTCACTGCCTTCAGGGCCGTGAGTGCGAACGGAACTATTTGATCGTCTTCGCCGTGCATAACCAGCACCGGCACTTGCACACTCTTGAGGTCTTCGGTGAAGTCGGTTTCAGAGAATGCCTTGATGCAATCGTAGTGAGCCTTTATTCCGCCCATCATTCCCTGGCGCCACCAGTTGTCGCGAATGCCTTGCGATATTTTTGCGCCTTCGCGATTAAAACCATAGAACGCCATGGTGAAATCCTGGAAGAACTGGGGGCGTTGTGTGGCCGTGCCTTCGCGAATGCCATCGAACACCGACAAGGGGATGCCGTCGGGATTGTCTTTTGTTTGAACCATAAGGGGCGTGACGGCGCTAACCAGCACAGCCTTTGCCACGCGGCCTTGTCCGTATTTCGCAACATAGCGAATCACTTCGCCGCCGCCGGTGGAGTGCCCCACGTGGATGGCGTTTTTCAAATCGAGTGCCGTGGCGAGTTCAGCCACATCGGCTGCGTAGGTGTCCATGTCGTTTCCTTGGGCAGTCTGGCTCGAACGGCCGTGTCCGCGACGGTCGTGTGCAATAACGCGAAAGCCTTTGTTCAGGAAGAACATCATCTGTGCATCCCAATCATCGCCCGACAGGGGCCAGCCGTGGTGAAACACAATGGGTTGTCCGGTGCCCCAATCCTTGTAATAGATTTCGGTTCCGTCTTTTGTGGTAATCTTGCTCATGTTGTTGTTTGGTTAATGGTTAGTTGTTAAAAAAACGATCTGCTACACAGCATCCTTTCCGTAGGGTTTGAGGATACTCTATAACACTATGACTGGCATTCGGGTTATCAAAAGTTTGTAGTGAACCGCGAAAGCGAAAGAGCTTTGGCGATGCGACGCGCTTGAAAGATGCGCGATCAAATGTAGTACAAATGTTCTGACGTAGATAACGTTTTTGTTGTGCTTTTTATGGATTAACGATGCGTTAACGTTTGCGTAAGAAAAATAATTTGAGAAGAACGAGAGATAGACGACGACGTGATGTTTGTGCGGGATGAATCCGAAAAGTTTCAGACGCGTGACGGTAGAATACAATCTGCAAATTGTACATCGTACACAATAATTTGAACATTGCGTTTGACGTTGTTTTAACGCGTTGTTCCGTTGAGCAGGGCTGGGGTGTGATCGCGGCCTTGCACTACCTGTCGACATGACTTAAGTATCAAAGACTCCTGACATGTCAACAAATGACACATATTCACCGGTCACGGACATCACGGACCAAGACAATCCACAACAGTAGTCGACCCATGACAATCGTCGGGTTCCACCCGACGATTGAAAATGGCATCTCCCGTATTGGTGCCACAGCACAAGCCACATCGATCTACTGAGTTACATTGGCACCTCGAAGTGCACGTTGCCTCGGGAGATGCGCCGTGTGCGCCAGGACCGTGTGTGCATCGAGGGACGCGAGCGTGGCGCAATTGAAATACATGGTTGATTTCAAATCGTCGCGTGGAAACCGATGATTATCCACGTCAAATTTTCACTTGTCGGTTAGGAATCTCCGTGTCATTTTACACTTGTCGGTTTTGGACCGGCTAGTAACAAACAACCATTATACACTCCTTAGTTAAACGACTGCCGGTATTCCAGCGGGGTCACCTTCATTTTGTTTTTGAAGAGTTTGCTGAACGATTGGGGGTGTTCAAAACCCAGCGCGTAGGCAATTTCGCTTACCGACAGTTCGGTGATGGAGAGTTTTTCTTTGGCTTTTTCGATCAGCTTGTCGTGAATGTGTTGCTGGGTGCTTTGGCCCGTCAGTGTTTTGAGCATGCTGCTCAGGTAGCCTGGCGATACGTTCAGGGTGTCGGCAACGTATTGAACGGTGGGCAATCCTTTGGTGGCCAGCGCGTCGCTGTTGAAGTAGGTGGTGAGAATTTCTTCGAGGCGATTCAGGATTTGGTGGTTTGTGATTTTGCGGGTGATGAACTGGCGGTGATAGTAGCGTTCGGAGTAGGTGAGCAGCAGGTCGAGCTGCGCAATGATCACATCCTGGCTGAAGCGGTCAATGTTTGAGCGATACTCCTGGTCTATGCTGCGCATCATGCCCATGAGTGTGGCTTCTTCTTTTTCGGAAAGGTGCAGCGCTTCGTTCACGGAATAGCTGAAGTATTCGTATTGTTTTATCTTCTGAGCCAGTGGCGTGTTCCAGAAAAAATCGGGATGGATCAGTATCATCCATCCCGACCGTTTGTTTTCCATAGTCTTGTTCACCTCGATGCTAAACAGCTGGCCGGGCGAAATAAAGAACATAATGCCATCATCGAAATCGTATTGTTGCTGACCATACTTGATGAGCGTGTTCAGGTTCCGCTTCAACGCGATGGAATAGAATTCAAACACAAAGCTTATCGACTCCTTGTGCATCACGGTTTCCAGGTTGATCAAACTGATCAGCGGATGCTCCGGCTTGGGCAGGCCCATGAGGGCGTGATATTCGCTAATGGTTTTGATCCGGTGAAGCGGGGCGTTTGCCATGTTGCAAAGTTAGCGATTATTGATTGAAGGCGGCGGCGAATTCCTTGGCAAAGTCCGTGAGCTTCACGCGACCGAGCACAGGGCGGTTCAGGTTATAGTCGTTGAACAATTCGCCGCGGTGCATGCTGGCGTTGAGGGCCACAAAGTCGGCGGCAATTTTTGGTCCCATGCCTATGGCGTGGAAGCCGCTCAGCATTTGTTCGTCGGAGATGACCGTCCACTTCAGGTCGGGCTTTCCAATGGCTTCTCCCAAAATGCGGGCTACTTCGTTGCACGTAAGTTCATCGCTCGCTACATAGCGCACTTTCCGTCCCACAAGCGGAGTTGCTATTTCGTCGGCCACCTCGACGGCGATGTCGAGGGGCGAAACCCACGACACGGTGTCGTCCGCGCCATAGTTTGCCGCCATGGTGCCCGTGTTTTTTATCGGCTTCAGAAAAGCGAACAAGTTGTAGAAGAACGCCGTGGGCCGCATGAAGGTGATGGCCACGTCCGACAGTGTGTCGAGGATGCGCTCCACACCGTGGTGACCAAGTATAAGTCCCGTGCCTTTGTCGAGATGCGCGCCAATGCTGCTGAGGTGAACAACGCGTGTCACGCCCGACTCTTTGATGGCCTGTGCATAGTTGCGGGCAACCTGGTTGTAGAAGGCCACGAGGTCGAGACTGTGGTCGAAGTAGTTTTTGGGCGGGATCATGGTATACACCGCGTCGGCGCCGGTGAAGGCGGCCGTAAGAAAATCAATGTCTTCCAACGAGCCGATGGCGGCCGTGGCGCCCAGGGCTTCGATGTCTTTTTGTTTTTCGGGGTTGCTGCTGATCACCGTCACCGCGTGTCCTTGTTGCACGAGGGTTTGGGTTAGGGGGAGACTGATGTGTCCCAGGGAACCTGTTACTGTAATTTTCATTGTTCTGTTTTTTGTTGATGCAAAGCTCCGCAGCAACAAAGAAACAGCTGTAGCCAGATCCACTGTTGTTGTAGCCAAAAAACAGCAGAATCAGCCGGGGGCCGGACAATGGCAAAAGTGTGTAGAATTTTCCACTGTACTGTGGATTATTATAGGCAATAGCACAGTGACCCAAGCGTGGTAACTGACGTGCCGGCCAACAGTTGTTTGCGGTCAGGCATCGAGTGTGAAGTAGAAATTGGAGCCGAGGCCGGGATTCGATTCGGCCCAGATTTTACCATTGTGTTTGTCAACAATTCGCTTCACAATGGCCAGGCCGATGCCCGTTCCGTTAAACTCCTTTTCGCTGTGCAGGCGCTGGAAGATGCCAAACAGTTTGTCGTAGTTTTTCATGTCGAAGCCGGCGCCGTTGTCTTTTATGAAATACACAAACTTGCCTTGTTCCTCGCGGGCACCGATCTCTACCTTGGGGTTTTCCTTTTTCTGGGAATATTTCACGGCGTTCGAAATCAGGTTGATCCACACCTGCCGCAGCATGCTGTTGTCGCCCATCACGGTGGGCATATCGTGAATGATGAGCTCGGTTCGGTCGAGGGGCATGGTGAGGGAAACCACATGCACAACTTCTTTAATCAGCTCGTTCATGTTGAATTCGGTGCGCGACACGTCTTCGTGTGCCTGTCTCGAAAAATGCAGGAGGTCTTTGATCAGCTTGGTCATCCGGTCCGACGAGCTCATGATGAGGTTTATGATCTCCATCGGCTCCTGGCCCAGGGGCATGGTCTGCAAAAAGCTGGTGAGCGCTATGATGCTGTTTAGCGGTCCGATGAGGTCGTGCGAAATGGAAGCATTAAACGAGTCCAGAAATTCAACCTGTTCAAGGCGTGCCTGAAGGGTTTCGTTCAGCGATTTCACTTTGGCTTCCGACAGTTTGCGTTCGCTGATCTCGCGTTCCAGTTTTTCGTTGGCGGCCCGCAGTTCTTTTTCATGCCGGAGCAGTTGCCTGTTTTTTTCGCTGAGCTCCACAAACGCTTTCACTTTGGCTTTCAGCAATTCGGGAATAATGGGTTTGCTGATATAGTCGATGGCACCGGCCTGATACCCTTTATAGATGTTGCCTTCAATGTCGAGGGCGGTGAGGAAGATGATGGGGATGTTGATGAGCCGGTCGCGGTGATAGATCAGCTCCGCGGTTTCAAATCCATTCATCACGGGCATCAGCACATCGAGCAGAATCAGGTGAAAGTCAACGTCGTTGAGCAAAACGGAGAGTGCTTCTTTTCCGGAACTTGCCTTCACAAGGGCGTAGTCGTCGTTGAGCAGGATAGACTCCAGGGCGAGTAAATTTTCTTCGCGGTCGTCGACCAGGAGTATTTTGAATTTAGGCGTGGTAGTGGACATTTTTTGTACGTGAAGAACAGGATCGCCGTCCTCCGGCCGGTCATTGCCAAATTGTATGCCAGACCCGGATGCACCGGCCACCGATGAATTTGATGATCTGTGAATCGCGCACGTCACTTTTTTCAATCGCCGTCGGTGCCTCACATCAATATGCGATACCCGCGCATGCAGCAATACCAGATCTTCACCCATCCTTTCACGCCGGCATCACACGCTGCGGCGTGAAAAAAAATCAAAAACCTAAAGAACCCTCGCCATGAAAAAACTCTCAACGCTTGTGTGCTGTTGCCTTTTGTGGGCATGCAGCGACCCTCAACTCACGCCCACGGCCACGGGCGTCGCCTCAACCACCGATGCGGTCACGCTCGGCCTTGGCCCGCTCAGTCCCTATGAGTGGACACGCAAAACATTGCCCGATCCGGCCTACTATCCCGTGAATGATCCCACCGACAGGAAGGAATTTATCTTTGCGAATGGCAGTGCCTACTGGTTTGTTGGTTCGGTTCTCGAATATCAATACAAACTCAACACACGCACGCAGGAGTGGGAGCTGCTGCAAGGCGATGAAGAACTGTCGAATCCATTTTTTGGTGGCTATCATTTTCTTTGCTCAAAAGGCTCGCGCTACTTTGTGGGCTTTCGCCCGGAAGGAGGCGAGACCTATGACGACGAGCGCGTGATCTATTGGCACGATATGGTCACCGGTGAAGTGGGCCATCTCCCGGATTTTCCGGGAACACTCACCGACGGCTACAACGTTTTTGCTGCGGGCGACAAACTGTATGTGATTGGTGGAAGAAAAGGAAACCTGGTGAGCAATCAATACTGGGAATATAATTTTGCCACCAACCAGTGGACCAACAAAGGCGGTTTGCCCGGCGGTGCACGCGCCTATGGCGTAGCCTATGTGATCGACGACAAAGTATATTATGGCCTTGGCTACAACGGATCGCTGCTGAACGGTCAGTTTGTGAAACAGTATAAAAACGATTGGTATTCGCTCACTCCCGGCAGTACAATCGCTGCCACGCGCGCCGATTTTCCGGGAACAAAACGCACCGACGGCGAAGGCTTTGTCCTCAAAAGCAAAGTGTATGTTGGCTGGGGCAAGAGCAGCAGTGGCACCTATCTCAACGACTTCTGGGAGTTCAACCCCAAAAACAACACGTGGACATCAAAACCGAATTGCCCGTCGGCACAATCGGGTCCCGGCAACATGCGCGCCTTTGCTATTGGCGACAACGGATATTTTATTCGGGGATGCATGGGCGAATTCTGGCGCTACAGTAATTCGCTCGTGGTCGTGCAGTGATGAACAACCGGCATGAAGTGAAACCTTCCGGGAGCGATACCCGGAAGGTTTTTTTAATTCAGCGATCACTGAATATTGGTCACGCCCTCACATCAATATGCGATACCCCGCTGTGTAGCAATGTATGATCTTCACACAGCCAATCGCGACGCGAAAACATGTGCCGTCGTGATCGCAACAACATTCTAAAAAACCCTCAATCATGAAAAAAATTACGACCCTTGTGTTTGCTTGCATGCTATGGGCATGCAGCGACCCCGTTCAACTAACGTCAACAACAACCAATGGACTTTCCAAAACCGAAGGTGCAGCCACGCTTGGTCTTGGCCTTGGTCAATATGAGTGGAAAGAAGTGCAGTTACCCGACCCGGCCCACTATCCCATCAACGACCCCACAGCCAACAAGGGCTTCCTCTTTGCCAATGGAAATGCCTACTGGTTCATCGGCTCGGTGTGGGAATATCAATACCGGCTCAACAAAGCTGCGCCCACAGAGTGGAAACTCCTGCCAAACGAAGAAAACCTATGGAACGCATTTCACGGCGGCTATCAATATCTGTTCTCGAAAGGCTCGCGCTTCTATGTCGGCTTTCATGACTATGAAGAAATTGCACCAAACGAAGAGCGCGCCATCTATTGGTACGATGTTAAAACAAGGGAGTCGGGACGTCTGGCAGATTTTCCGGGCACCATCACCGAGGGACACAACGTTTTTGCAGCGGGAGAAAAAGCGTATGTCATCGGTGGGCAGAGGGGCCTTCTGGTGAGCAATCAATATTGGGAATATGATTTCGCCACCAATCAGTGGACCAACAAAGGCGGCCTGCCCGGCGGGGCACGTGCCTATGGCGTGGCCCATGTGATCGACGGCAAGGTGTATTATGGTCTTGGTTACAACGCATCGATCCTGAATGGTCAGCTGGTGAAGCAATATAAAAACGACTGGTATTTGCTGACGCCCGGTGCAACCATTGCCGCCACGCGCGCCGATTTTCCGGGAACAAAACGCACCAACGGCGAAGGCTTTGTGATCAACAGCAAAGTCTATATAGGCTGGGGCAAAAGTGCGGGAGGCACAAACCTCAATGACTTCTGGGAGTTTAATCCAGCCAACAACACGTGGACATCGAAACCAAATTGTCCTTCGGCGCAGTCGGGACCACGCAACATGCGCGCCTTTGCCATTGGCGAGACCGGCTATTTCATCCGCGGATGCTTTGGCTCGTTCTGGACCTATAGCAACTCCACCACATTGGCCGTGGCGCAATGATGCGTATCAAATCGCATTACAAAAAACACAGCGCTTTCTGATAAATAAAAAACCTCGCCATGAAAAAACTTGCCATCCTTTTGCTTAGCTGCCTGCTCTATGCGTGCAGCGATCCTGTTCAACTCACGCCCACGGTCAGCAACCTCACCAAGACGGGCGATGTGGTGGCGTCGGGCATCGGCTTGCCCGGTGCCTATGCGTGGACCTCTTTGCCTTTGCCCGAGCCGGCATCCTATGCTGTGAATGATGTCACGGCCGACAAACAATTTATTCAGGTGAACGGAAGTGTCTATTGGTTTGTGGGCACGTTGGCTGAATTTCCATACAAGCTCAATAAACAAACGCTGCGATGGGAACTGCAGGATCTCGATGTTATCTGGAATCCTTTCTATGGTGGCTACCGTTTTCTGTTCTCGAAAGGCACACGCTACTATGTGGGCTTTCGCGGCGACGTCTATGGCGACGGTCGCATCATCTATTGGCATGACGTGGCCACGGGCACTAGCGGACAGATTGCCGAATTTCCGGGAACACTCACCCAAGGCTCCAACTTTTTTGTGGCCGGAGAAAAGGCCTACATCATTGGCGGCCAAAAAGGAAACCTTGTGAGCAATCAATATTGGGAATACGACTTCGCCACCAACCAGTGGACCGACAAAGGCGGCCTGCCCGGCGGTGCACGCGCCTATGGCGTTGTGCATGTGGTAGACGACAAAGTATACTACGGTCTTGGCTACAACGGATCACTGCTCAATGGCCAGTTTGTGAAGCAATATAAAAACGACTGGTATTCGTTGACTCCCGGTGCAACCATTGCCGCCGTGCGCGCCGATTTTCCGGGAACAAAAAGAACCGATGGCGAAGGCTTTGTGATCAACAGCAAAGCCTATGTGGGCTGGGGCAGAAGTGCAGCGGGCACATACCTCAACGACTTCTGGGAATATAATCCTGCCAACAACACATGGGCATCGAAACCAAACTGCCCTTCGGCACAGACGGGCCAGCAAAACATGCGCGCCTTTGCACTGGGCAACAACGGCTATTTCATACGCGGATGCCTGGGAGCATTCTGGCGCTATGGCAACACAACCCTGGTGGCAACACCGTGATGTCTATGGTTTAGGGTGAATGTTAGCCTGACAGGTGTGATGCCTGTCAGGCTTTTTTTCGTTTGATAATTATGGCAGAGGGAATACTACTCGCCCTTCTGTTTCAAAATTCCGGGGAGCAAATCTTTCAACGCTGTCGGTGTTCTTCCGATTAGTTTTTCCAGGGAATTGTCGGCATACGAAAACTCGTTGCTGCCAATGGCGTCGGCCACGCCCAGCATCATGGGCACATAAATTTCGGGAACGCCAGCTTTGACGAGACCGTCTTTCATGGCGTCGAGGGTGATGGAGTGGTAGGTGATGGTTTTGCCCACAGCTGCACTCAGCAAGGCAGCAAGCTCTGCAAACGAGATCGACCTGGCCGCCGTGATCTCATAGATCGTGTTGACATGCGCCGCAGGATTTTGCAACACCACAGCAGCAGCCTCGGCCATGTCGGTACGCGAAGCCAGGTTGACGGTGGCGTTGCCTGCAGGATAATACAAATCGCCGCTCGTCAAGGCATCGCCCAGCAGCATGGGCAGCACCTCGGCATAAAACGTGTTGCGCAGCACGGTGTAGGCAATGCCCGATGTTTTCAGAAATTCTTCGGTTTCATAGTGATCGATGCCCGGTGTGAATTTCATAGCCGACGCTGCCTTCAGGGCGCTGGTGTAAACAATATGCTTCACATGATTTTCTTTGGCCGCGTCAACCACGTTTTTGTGTTGCTGCACGCGATCGACCAGGGTGCCCGACGAAACAAAAAGAAGGGTGTCAACACCTTTGAAGGCGGCGCTGAGCGATGCCTTGTCGTTGAAGTCGCCCACGCGTGTGGCAATGCCGGGGAGCGCGCTGGCTTTGGCCGTGTCGCGCACCAGGGCGACGATGTTTTTTTTGTCAACTCCTTTTTGCAGGAGGAAGTCGATGGTGGCCTTTCCGAAGTGTCCGGTGGCGCCGGTGATCAAGATCATGTGTGCAGTGATTTAAATGTTTTGTGAAAATAGTTTCGCGACCCGTGAACCATTGCCGACTTTTGCGGGCAATTGGTTACTTTTAATAACTCAAAGCTATCGGGTAACTGTAGCGGAAACAAGAAGGCACAAAACCAGAAGTCAGTATCATGAGCATAACTATTGTTGACAATCAGCCGGTTGCACGGCAAAAAAAGATCGAAACCATTCTCAAAGAAACCCGGAAATCGAACGGCGTTTGCCCCGTGCAGGGCTTTCTGGAACACATTGGCAGCAAGTGGGCCATGATGGTGATCCTGAACCTTGGCTATTCCGGCAAAACACGTTTCAACGAACTGAAGGGCAGAGTGGCCGGCATTTCGCAGCGCATGCTCACTGTGACCCTTCGCTCGCTCGAAGAAAACGGATTGGTGACCCGCAAGGTGTTTCCCGAAATTCCCCCACGCGTAGAATACGACCTCACCCCACTCGGCAAAAGCCTGCTCGACGTGATGATGAGCCTCGGCGACTGGGCCGTGAAACACGAAACCGAAATCAACACGGCCCGGAAGAAGTTTGCAAAAGCTTAGCACATCTTTTTAGTAACATCACACCAACCCTTGAGAGATGAAGATTCTGAAAAACATTTTAGCGATTGTTGTTGGCTATGCTGTGTTTGTGATTAGCGGATCTTGAATTAGCTCGAGGTCGTATAAGCGAACTTTGTGAAGAAACTAATAAATAGCATTCTATCAGTTTTTAAGAGGAAACTTGATCCACACAAGGAACTGCGACAACGATTGGTAGTTGCCGGTGTAGACTTAGTTCCCTTCCATGAAATCTCCATTCGGGGAAGGATGGCGTTTTCAATTTGCTGCTTTCGTGCCTTAATAAAGAAGCTTGGCTATGAAGCGCTGGACTGGAATTTCTTGTTTTATGAATTGTGGCGGTTCACGAGTATTCAATATGTTGATACATGGCTGTATGACTTCGCTAGTCCTTGGGCTGTCATGGACGATGTGTATAGTAGCGAGGACTACCCGTATTTCACGCGTGAGCAGTTCGATGATCTTAAGAAACTCTATGGTTCGGTAAATGAAGATACCCGTCAGGTTGTGGATTTAATGTTTGAAATGTGTACAGTTGAAATGTATGGCAAGGTGACTAAGAATGGAATGAGTTTTGAATCTCTGGAATCTATTGTTGATGTAATGGTTACTAATCAGGTGACGCTACCTGTGATAGACCAGTTTAAGAAATAAGAATTTGGCGTAGAAGGCTGGGGAGATAGATTTGGCAGGGAAGATGTTTCGTGTGATGGCTAGCCTTAAAAGCTATGCGTCACCTCGGCGCCCCAGCCCCCTGCGCCCGTTGCGGATTGAAAGAATCTTCAACATACCGCGGTTCTTTTGCATCCGGCTTCTTGAAACGTTTATATAACGCAACAAGCCCCGTGCTCTTTCGCAAGAAAAACGATTGGACCGCATGCGGATACTTCAACGGAAATACTTTTCGCAAACGGCTGTCGAAGTGTGCCAGCAAAAAGGTTCTTCCTTTCTCGGGATCGTTGCTAAACCACCGCCGCACAAAATCATCAATCAACACCTTGCAGCACTGCATACCAGCGTCCGAGGGCTTGAAGTGTGCCTTTTCATAATCATCATAATAGCTGAGAAAGGCATTCCAATCCTGAGGCACGTCTTCAAGTTTCATGAGCGCGCCCACATCTCTCCAGAAAATGGCCAACGCCTGTTTCTCGTGTTCTGATTTCGACGACAAGCCAATGCTGCGAAGGAAACGATCGCCATAAACACACAGCGTGGTGAGCGTGTAGAGAAACTGCGGGTTCGAAATGGTGAAGTGCCGGTGAATGTTGTTGAGCTTCTCAATGCTCGCCCTGCCTTCTTCGGAATGCGGCCCGTAGCGAAACCACTGCCCAAAGAAATGCAACGTCTCGTCCGTGCGTTCGGGACCGGCCTTTATCATGCGCCCCGCACCGGCGCGATAGATCACGGCAGCAATGCCCGGGTCGGCCAGCTGACGGGCAAAGCCGATGGTGTAGAGCAGGTGATGAACAAACGGATTTCGGTCGCGCCAGTTCATGAGCAGGTCCACGATCTGCGCGTTGTCGTGCTCGGCATGCAGGGTGCTGATCTTTTTGTCGATCCACCGGTGTTTTTTTGTTTCGGTCATGATGTTGAGGTTGACAGGGCTCCGATTGCTGGCCTCAGGATGTATCCAACCTTACACTGAATCCTCACCGATCCCGGGGATGTTGAATGACTTTGGGAAAAGCAGCGAGATGAAGATAGCGAACGCAGGTGTTGACGTATTGTAAAAAAGCGAACGATAAAACAAAACGCAACAGCCACACCCATGTCTCACACGCACACCGCTCTCCAGCATGCCTCCATCAGGGCCTGGCATTACCTTTGGTCTGGCAGTGGCATGTGCGGGTAAGGTCAAGCCCTGATGGAGGTATGCGGGGCCACCGCGGCCCAGGAGCGGGGCTATGAACGTGCCCCACGCCTTTGTGCAACTGACCGACCGCGGCAAGATGGTGGTGAGCTACCTGCCCGCCGGAAAAATGGAAGCCTTCTTCGCCCTCACCAACCAATGGCAATCACCCCCAACCAAAGAAGAAATTGAAGACGCTTTTGCCCAGCACGACATGAAAGTGGTGGGGCCACCGCTAAAGGTGGATTAAGGGAATGATTTTCGGTATGGCCTGTTGCCGCTTGTGGCCGGCGAAGAATTAGCTTTTTTTGGCTATTTTTGCTGTAGCATGAAAATCAAAAAACTGTCGCTAAACAATTTTAAGCGCTTCACAAATCTTACTATCGATAACATACCCGGCGCGGCTAAGCTTGTCTTGCTAATTGGTTCAAACGGATCAGGAAAATCATCCATTTTCGACGCTTTCGAGTTGTTCAATTCGCTGGGTAAATCTCAAGGAATAGCCGAGGGGTGGGAATACTACAGAAAGGCTAAGAACAAGAACATAGAGATAGCTTTAACAACCCAGAATGACGTTGTTTGGAGCACCGACGAGACTACTACAAAAACATTCACAAATGCTGGAAATCCTTTTTATGGACGAACCAGCTTCAGGCAGGTTCCGAGACTGACCCGGACAACCTTGGGCACATCGTTCGATTTTTCTAATGACACCGACAGGCCAAGACTATTTATTGAGAAGGACAACAGGTTTGAAAATGATATTGAAAAGATTACCGAAACGATTCTGAAAGATTTCTTTCGGTCTAACAATTCCAAAGAGCAAATACGCGACCGGTATATCCTGCCTATAAACAACGCCTTGAAGAATATTTTTGGCGAAGGAAACGGCACAAAGCTGCAATTGATTGAAATTATTCCACCCCTCGAAGGGAAAGTGGCCCAGATAAATTTCCGGAAGGGCGATTCAGAGATACACTACAACTTCTTAAGCGCAGGCGAAAAGGAAGTCTTTAATTTATTGGTGAATCTTTTGTCGAGGGCTGCCTTATATCAGGATACGATCTATTTTCTCGACGAAATAGATTTGCATCTTAATACAAAACTCCAATTCAATCTGATAAAGGAGGTTAGCGAAAACTGGATTCCCGCAACTTGCCAGCTCTGGACGGCCACACATTCCCTGGGTTTTATTGAATATGCCAAGCAATCGGCCGATAGCGTTATTATTGACTTTGATGACTTCGATTTTGATTTGCCTCGCGTGTTGTCGCCATTGCCTAAAGACAATCCGGATGTTTATGAAATTGCAGTAGGTAAAGAATTTCTGCCTGCATTGTTTCGGCAAATGGATATATACTTTGTGGAGAACAAAGATCGCGACTACTACGCTTCGGTGGGCATCGCAAATGCCATATTTGTTTCCGACAACAATCGGAACAATGTGTATCACAAGGTGCGCACAACAACCTATAAGGGAATTGTGGACCGCGATTTTTTAAGCGATGACGACATCACTCAAATTGTGCGACAATATCCTAACCTGAAAGTGTTGCGATACTACAGCATAGAGAACTATATGTATCATCCGGATAATCTTAATGCATACTTTCAGGCTAAACATTTGCCGTTCGACAAGGCGACTTACATTGCCGATCTGACCAAAGCAAAGAACGATGCGAAAAACATCATCACACTGTCCATAAATCTGGTGAGAACTGGTTATCCTTTTTTTGGAGAGCCGGAATTTAATGGAACAGCATTGCAAAATAGATTCAAGGGCCACCAGGAAAACTTGACGCAAACTGTAGTGATAGGAGAATATTTGAACAGCGATGATCTGGAAACGTATTATAAAGCGTTGCCCATGAAAACCTATTGCACGCAATTGCCGCAAAGACAAAATGTTTCTAAATCCGACTTGAGTAAGACAGCTTGGTTTAAAGATCGCATCCAAGAGATTTTATAGGAGCGCATACACAACATAGTGTATGAAAGTTATGGACAAATCAAGAATGGTTTGTCTTTTTTGTCTAGCCCTTCTCCCGCTTGCTAACAAACAACCAAAACCCAACACCAACAAACACCACAAAATAAATCACGGCCATCACATGCACACTCACCAGCGGCGCAGCAATCTTGTTGTCGGGCAGTGACTTCAGATAATTAAAGATCGGATAGGTATAGGGCACCGCAAACCCAAACTTCCACTTCAAACTCCCCAGCGCAGCAATCCACAAAATGACGCCGGTGCCAATGGACACCAGGAAGTTTTTATAGTGCAGGCTCAACAAATATTGCAACCCCACAATGGGCAACGTGTCGAGAAAGAAGAGCAGCGTTTCGCGCACAAACAAATCGGAAGGGATGGGCGCCGTGGGATAGGGAACACCCGCAACAACCAGATAGGGCACCAACGCCGCCAGGTAGATGCCCACGTTGAACAGCACAAAGAACTGCACCAACATGAACACAATGATGGCCAGCTTCGAAAAGAAGATGGTGGCCAGCGACAGCGGCAAGGTGTGCAGTTGCTTCCACGTGTTGTTTTTGTATTCCAGTTGTGCAATGAGACTGGTGGTGAGAATGCTGCCCATGGGCAACAGAAAGATGGCGATCGACTCCCACGCGTTGCGCCACAACGTGGCCCAGAAGGTGGGCGAGGCATAGGAGGTAGCAAGCGTGTCGTGATAGATGATGCGCACCACAATGATGATGACCGGTGTGAAGAAGGCGCCCACAAGCACGATCCACGTGGCGAGGCTTCGTTTGGTTTTGAGCCATTCGCTTTGCAGGCTGTTGAAGAAGGAGCGTGTCATGGAGATTATTTAACGAGGTCGATGAAGATAGATTCAAGATCGTTTTTCACGATGCCGATTTCAAACACCTTGATGTCGTGGTGCACCAGCTGCTGGTTGATGGCCGCAAGGTGTTCTTTGGGAAGCGAGGGCAAAATGAGTTTGCCGTCGTGTTGGGTGGCGGCAATGTTTTGCTGGTGCAGCAGTTGCTGCGACAGGTCCGGGTTGCTGGTGTCGAGCACCACCTGCAGCGACTGTTGTTGTTTGCTGCGCAACGCATCGAGCGTGCCCTGAAACATGATGGTGCCCTTGTTGATGATGCCCACATGCGTGACCAACCGCTCAATCTCCGCCAGCAGGTGACTGGAGATGAGAATGGTGGTGTTCCACTCCTGGTTAAGATGCTTCAACAACTCCCGGATCTCGATGATGCCATTCGGATCAAGTCCATTGGTAGGCTCATCCAGAATGAGCAACGCCGGCTGAGGCAACAACGCCACAGCAATGGCCAGCCGCTGCTTCATGCCCAACGAAAACTGCGACACCCTCTTGCGCCCCGTGTGCGGCAACCCAACCAACGCCAACACCTCATCCACACGCCCGGGAGCACACCGATACACCTTCTGCAACACCACCAGATTTTCACGCGCCGTAAGATGCCCATAGAGCGACGGGCTTTCAATGAGCGACCCCACATTGCGCAACACCTCCAACCGACTCTGTTCAAACAAATCGCCAAACACCCTGATGCTCCCTTCCTGCTTCCGCAACAACCCCAACACCAGCCGCAGCGTTGTGGTCTTGCCCGCCCCATTCGGCCCAAGAAATCCATAGATGCTGCCATGCTCGACGCGAAGGTTGACGTTGTTCACGGCGATGTCGTGAGGGGTGAAGCGGTGGGTGAGGTTTTGGGTTTCGAGGGTGAGCATCTTCCTGGTTTTGGGGAAGACGGTGTGGGTTGGGGAATGTTACAGATGAAGCTGGAGATTGGTTTAATGAGAATGTGACGTACGGCTCTATGTCCTCGACGTGAAGCGGTGACGGTTTTAGGTTAACAGACTATCGTCTAGTTCCATTGGTCCATGGCTTTCACTGTCGTCAAAAGCTGACTTTATTGCAGGTTAGCATTTTTTTAATGCTTGAGAATACAGTTGACTCGTATGATAAAAGCTTTTACATTTATTTATACTCTTTGACTTCAAAGATCGTTGCGACTATCCTGTCCCTTGGTGCTTTGATCGAAGCTGTTGACGGAGTTAAAGCCTACCTAGAGTATCCCTTTCTAAGGAAGGGAATAAAAAAATTTACTTAAATCCAATGAAAATCTAAACTCAATGGCATCGAAATCCAGCGTTGTTCAAAGCCTATTCGATAAAGGAAAGCAGTCGGTTCTCAAAGATGAGTATGTCTACATAATATTTGAGCAAAATGAAAGAATCGAGGACGTCGTTCAAATTCTTGTGTCGAACAAATTTTCTGTCTCTATAGAAGGTGTGCCTGGTGAATCAATGTTTGTTGTCTATGAATTTGATGACGGTAAGGCTGGGTATGCATTGAGTCCGGACGAAACAGAAAAATGGTTTAAAAAATTGGATAAGAAAGGGGTTGTGTATTTCTTGGCTGGCTATAGAAATGTAAATAATGAGTATGATGTTTTTGTGGATTGGCCAGCTGCTAGAATTCCAGTCGCTGCTTACACCTCGGTATTTGATAAGTCCAAAATTGATGTAGTTCAAGAAGGAACTTCATTGGGAGGTAAAGTGGAAAATTTATTTCTGCTTGAGGAGAGTACCAATTTCAAATTTAGAAATGATACGATTAAACCAGCACTTAATGTTAAAATTCAGTCAGCAATATTTTTTAAATTGATAGAAAGTATGTTTACCTCTGAGAGCGGATTGCTACTTGGGATATTTGGACGGTGGGGACGAGGGAAAACTTTTTTCTGGAATCACTTAGTTGCAGACTTGTTGAATGATCCTAATAGAAAATACGAGCACTTGGAATTTCATGCTTGGAAGTACCAAGACACTCCAGCGTCATGGGCTTATTTGTATGAAATTTTTGTTACTACATTTTATCGACGATCGCGCCGGATTCTCGGTTTTGAATTCGTGTTCGTTAATAGGATAGTCTTGAATTTTGCTAGACTAGGTATGTCGAAATTTCTCTTTGGACTTTGTCAAATTGCATTTGGGATAGTCTGGTATTTTGTTCTTTCTTTTGCGACCAAGTTAGATGGTTTTGTTAAAATAGTATCCTATGTAGGAATTAGTACTTTGCTTTCAAGTTTATTCTTTTACTACAGATATAGTGGCTTGGCGATTGATCTATTTAGGTCATATTTTGCGGAAAGTACTTTTACAAGTGTCCTTGGGATGCAGGCAGAAATTCAAAAGGAGCTAATTATACTGTTGCGGACGTGGATACCTGACAAACATGTAGGCTTGAGGAGAATAGTTTTGTTTGTTGATGATGTTGATCGATGCGGCGAGGATCGTATCATTCAAATAATCGATTCCTTAAAGATAATGATGGACGATAGAAATATTTCGTCGAGAGTCATTGTTATAGCTGCGATTGATGAAGCTGTCCTTAAGAGAGCGATCAATGCCAAATATTTTAAGATGATTGACAAAGATCTAAATCTTGGACCAGAGGCGAAGATTGCTGAGTTGGAGAGGTTATGTCGAGAGTATATGGATAAATTGTTCATTAATGGATTCAAACTAGGAGTATTATCGAGCGAGGATAAATTGGAGGTTCTCAAGAATCTTACTGAAGATCAGACTTTTTTTCGTGAGGAAAATATATCAATTTCAAATGTAGTGGATGTTGTATCGGAAAATAAAGAACGCGAGAAACGGAGAATTCCTAATTTGGAGAGCTATACTTCACTTTTGCCCGATAAGAATTTTGAGATAATGGACTATGAACTCAGTTTTTTGCGTGAGGCTGTGGAGAAGTATAAAAAGGCCACACCAAGATCAATTAGAATTTTTTACTATCGCTATTTGCTGGCAAAGGCCTTTAAGGATGCGTTCATTAAAAGGAATAGTGCTATTTTTTTTGAATGGAATTACTTTCAAAATGAAAAGGCAATATTGCCGTATTTAATTGTGGAGTATAGCGGAAATAAATCTCATCAGGATTTACTGGATATGATTGATTCGATCGCTGCTAGTAAAGAAGGGGTTGTTGAGATATCTTCTTTAAACAGGTCGTTTTCCTTGTCTAAGGAACTGTGCCTTCTGCTGTTGAAGATTGTGGAAGTTGTGGCGCCGTATTAGCGTGAATTAAATTGAACTTGTCTTTTTTTTGGCTCAGTAACCGTCTGTTTAGTAGAATAAAGAATTTACGTGTAGTAGTTCCGACTTAATCTGACAGTTGGGTTAACTTAGAAGTGCAAACTATCTAAAGTCAAACCCTTTAAACTGTCAGAAAAATGAGAACAGAATCTAAGTTAATCAAAACGAAATT
>NZ_JAERRB010000016.1 GCF_016735595.1 Chryseolinea lacunae | reverse complement strand
TGATGCGTTTGAGTTGGCTCGCCTCAAGTCCGCCATACTTCGCTTTCCAATTGTAAAGTGTTGCAGTACTGATGCCGTGCTCACGGCAAAGATCCGCGGCGGAGGTTCCTCCATCATACTGTTTGAGAATTGACACAATCTGTGTCTCTGTGAATCGACTTTTTTTCATGTTCCCTAAAGTTAAAAATTCCTACTTTTGAATTCTTCGCTTTTTAGGGAAGCTTACGCAGTCACTTGTTATTTCAGGCTTGTGTATCTGCTAAACTCTTAAAGGAAGATCCCGGTCTCCGAACATGGATATACAACACATCAAGGCGCAATTACAACAAAAACATTCTTGTTCGGAGAAACCGTGAACTTATCAACAAAGATGTCGCATATTTACTAGTAGTGCTAAAACGATCCACTAGGAGTCTAGCAGAATCATTGCCTTTTTTTAGCCTATTAAGTTTTAACATGACAATTAAGCAAATCGTTTCTCTAGGATTTCCGGTTAGTATCGGAAGGATTCATCCATAACCGCATCAAGCAATGGTAGACTTCCTTAATAATGAATCATACGAACATCCGGAGTAACAATCACTCGCTAAGTCTCCTATCGCAGAGGAGTAAAAGGCGAAAAAGTACCATATGAAAACTTTTCAAGTTCAGAACGAACATTATCAAAATGATTGTGAATCGCTTTAAAGTGGGAATCGGCCTTGGGTGAAAAGAACGCAAATCGAATGTTTCCATCACAAAAACCCTGATTTGAAATCTCATCAAATGCTTTTTCGGCCTGCTCAATAACACTCTTAAGAATTCCCGAAACCCTATCAAGAGTGCCACTGTATCTTGTATCACGTTTTGCTTCCCTATCTACCAATGTACACATCATAGTCATCATAAGTCTCTGCCGAATCCCAACGTGAGGATATTTATTTAAATGAAGGGTATATTCATCTACACCGGACACTTGAAACAATCTGTACATTGAATAAATCGCATAAGCCCAAACAAAAATTATTATTTCCAAATCGGCATAAAAAGGACGCAGTTCATCTTTTACATCAGTACTATTTTCAAAAGCAAATATTATTTCACGAAAAGCAATTTGCGCAGCATAACAGTCAGCATCATATTCAAGGGTTTGACTATTCATTGGTGACAATGATTTACCCTCGCGAAGCAAATTCTCTTTGTAATCAACATGTCCAAACACTATGTGAGCATATTCGTGCATTGACAGAAATTTTGTCGCCCAACTAGTTAGGACCTGAGCTAGGATTGCCCTTGTACTGTCACGAGGAATTATATTCTCGTTTGGATTTTTCTCAATGGCAAGTTCCTTTATTTCTGTCGTGGCCGCAAAATTGATTTTCTGCGTCTCACCTTCCTTCGAAGGATCGCCAAATTGTCTAAGAATTTTGCAACTTGACAGCATTCTACAAAACAAATCATTAAGAATAAACGACGTCGCGACGTTAATTCCTATGAAATATTTTCCTTCACTTTTGCCCGCCGATGCTCCCAATTTAGAACTAGCTATAAGATGGACGATCGGAATCGGATAATGCACTCTATTTTTCCTGATTGCGGAAATTTGTCCATTCGTCCCTTTAATGATATTATCAAGAAATTGTTTCGCTGGCTCTGGCAATTGATGGGTATCGTAATAACCACCTTTGGACTTAAAGACAGCATCAAATCTCCACAGATCCAAAAAATCCTCATTATCCATTTGTTTGATTGTGGAGCCTCCCCCTGGAGTTGCTACAATTGCATTTATCAAATCTCGATTCTTGCCGCTCATTTTTCTATTATAAATCCAAATTCCATTTCATCTCCCATCCAACATCTTCTGCAACAACGCAATCTTCTCATCCTTCTCTTTCAATAACGCCTCATTCAACTGCTCAATCTTCGCATGAGCTTCAATCAATTTATCCAACGGATTAAATGTGCAGTTGTGGTAAGGGCCGCGGCCGCCTGGCCCAAAGTCGCTTGCATGGGAGTTCGACCCCTCATAGTTATTCTGAATATTATTAATCACTGCTTCTTCATTATAATTTTGGATAACTTCTGGCGAGAAGCCAAGAACCTTGGCGATGCGGCCCAGGGTAACATCTTCGATAGTTTCGCTTTGTTCAATTTTTGAAACGGCCTGTTGGCTGATGCCCAACGCCTCGGCCATGGTTTCCTGTTTTATTTCCTTGAGTTCGCGCAGTCGGGCGATCTTGCGGCCAATGTGTGCAGTCTTTGTCATAAATCAAATGTACAGAATTTGATGTTTGTTAGATGGCCCTGGCGATAGTTTTTGCCTCCGTGGTCTTTACAAATATGCCCCCTTACCCCAGTAGGTCCCTCTGTCTCCCCGGCCCTTTGCCAACCTGCTCCCCAACAAAGCCACCGAAAACTGACACCCCACAAATAAGATATTCAAAACCCTGCCCAAAAAAGGACGTATACCCAAACTGTCCTTCACTGCCCTGAACATTTAGCCGTATTGTCTCTGTGCCGTGAATCACATTCTAACCAAACCCAAAATCACCTCGATCATGAAAGCGTCCTTCCTAATCCTCTCACTTGCTTTAGCCGCCACGTTAAATCTCCAGGCACAAACCGCCCAGGACACGCTCGACATAAAACGCGTAGCCCTGGCCTACATCGAAGCCCAACACACACCCAACCCCAAGCTCATGCAAGACGCGCTACATCCCCGGTTGGTGAAGCGATCCGTTTTCAAAAACAAAGCAACAAAGAAAGACTACGTCTCCGAATTCTTCGCCGAGAACATGATCATTCTGGCCGAGAGCTATAACGTGAAAGGAGACAAGTTCCCAAAGAACCCCCGCAAAGAAGTGAAGCTGCTTGACATCTCTGCCCGAACAGCCTCTGTTAAATTAATAGCCGATGCCTGGATTGACTACATGCACATTGTAAAAACCAATGGAGAATGGAAAATTATAAATGTGCTTTGGCAGTATAATGATTTGGCTGAGCATCAATAAGGATTGGGTATTGTAAATGCCTGTTTTGCACGTTCAGTGCGATAGTAAAGTTTTTCTTATTCGTTTTCGTGCATTTCATAGCCCCGCTCAGGGGCCGCGGAGGCCCCGCATGTCTCCATCAGGGCTAGATTCGATCCGCACATGCCCCTGCCAGGCCAAAGATAGAATCAGGCCCTGATGGAGACATGCTGGAGGGTGGGTGTGGGCATGGGTGTGATGTAATTCTGACTGGCGTTGTAAAGAGGTTGTCCTGATCAGACAACCTCTTTTTTATTTCGCGCAAGTCTTCCCATGTTCACTTCAGCGGTGTGATCGGGATGCTGGTTTTTAATCCCCACAATTCTGCTTTCGAATTGTCGGCGTCGTTGGTCCACGTCCATTTGTAGTACACGCCCAGGTTCACCTTTGCCGTGTTGCCAAAGCCGTAGTAGTAGATGCCCGCGGCCAGGCTTCCGAAGTTTGCCATCTTAAACGCATCGCGATCGGCCTTGTCTATGAAGTTATACTCGCCAAACACATTCAACGCCACCGCCCGAATGGGCGCCACAATGGTTTCGAACGACAGGGTGTTGGTCATAAATTGTTTGTAGGCATTGGGGTAGGCCGTTTGAGGTTTCACCACCACGCGCGTGGTGTTTGTGGCGGGGTCTACCTGTGTCGATTCAATGTCGTAGATCGTTTTCTTGGTGAGCTGCGAAATGTTGTTGCCGCGGCCGCGCTGCAAACCCATGTTCACATAAATAAAATTAGGTCTGAAGGGCTTCCACCGAAAGTCTTCCTTGTTCCAGAAAAAATATCCGCTCAGGGTGAGCTTGCCCGACCACGACGCATAGGCCTGTTCGGTAATCTGGTTGGCAAAGGCCGCGTTGGCGTCGTAGAACGAATACTTGGCGTTGTCGTGCTTCGCGGTCACGCTCAACCAGAAGAGCCGCTTAAACGTGTAGGCCACATCGGTTTTCGAAAAGCTTTTGCCTGCCACCTTTTTAGCAAACGCTTCTTTATATTCAAACTTTGTTGAATTGGTGTTGAGACTAAAATTACCCTTCTCCAATTCGTCAAAGTTGGCGGTGTATGTGCCATCATAAAACCAGCGGCTTGGGCCCAGCAAAAAATTCACGGTGCCGTTCAACGAAAACACCGGCAGAGCCTTTTGGTCGAACACTGCCGACAGGTTTGTGGTGGTGCCCACATTGCCCCCCACCTGAAAGAACGTTCCGTTCCACCCCTTCGGCTGAAAGCCGCCCTTGCCTTCCACCACCGTTTTGTCGGTGTTGTAGCTCAGGCTCACCCCTTCCTGGAAACCGCCAAGCAAAGTTGTGAAATCCGTTCGTCGTGTCTGCCTGAAATCTTTGGCGCCTTCCGTTTCCTGCGCCCATACACAAGCACTGTCTGCAAGAAAAAAGATTAGCATCGTCACAAAAAAGCTCCACGGCACGCCGGGAGAAATACGTTTTTTAGAATACATCATAACAGGGGGTAGTTAGGTTTTCTATTACAAACAAAAAGCCCATCTCTCCTGCACGCGGCAGAACAGATGGGCTCATGTCTTGAACCTACAAAAAAAAGCCGACATCAGCATCAAACAAAAAGGTTGCCCGCAAAAACTGGCAACCTTTTTTGAAAAGGCGAAGCGCGCGTTACATCCGCTATCGCTGCGTGACCATAGTCAATCAGCGCGTAAAAGGATTTTCGGCAGACTGAATCGCATAAGAAATCATCATCGGACTTGACATATCAGAAAACAGATACTCACCACAGAAATTGATAAGCGAATAGCGATGCCCATCCCACATAATATATCCATACTCATTCGGATAATAACTAAGGAAATCACAAGGAATAATTTCATTACCGGCAGAATCGATTACACCCCAAAATTCTTCTTCTTTTTCTACACCTTTCACGGTAATCACTTTTTTTCTTGCCACGATAGCCTGTTTTCTTTCATTCATCGGGCTTTTCGCATTTGTATAACGATGGGAAATATTCACCAACTCCCCACGCGACGAGCAAAACGTGTAAAACCATGGCGGGCTTCCGGTGACATGGACCCTGATAAATCCATTCGTAAAATGCTTTTCTTGCAAAGAAATGTTATAGTCCAGAAGCCCGTCAAGCACTTTTAGGTTCACCGCGATGGTGTCGGCGGTTTTGGACTTCAAATTATACAACACGTAATGGTATTTCTTGGGCGGTGTGTTACCAAAACGAGCATAGGTCTTTGCTCTGTTCGTCAATGAATCCGGCAACTTTAAATTATACCGCTGATGGCGATATTGTATATCATCCTTGCTTACAAGTTCAAATGCTGGATTGTTAAGTTCTATTAAAACAAGACTATCCGACGTAACATTCAGATATTGAATTGCAGGATTGGGATCGATAACCCATTCACCTTTTGTATTCATAAGGCCATACCCATCATTCAGCGATGCCCGTGCAAAATTATATTCAAAGGGAAATCCCCAGGTTGCTTTGAGTGTGTCCTTCGTAATTAAGTTCACGTAGAATGCCCCCGAATGACCCTCCCCACGATATTCACGTGAGCTACACACTGCAATGTTGTGCGACACCGTAAACGCATCATAATCCTCTGCATACGGAATCACGATGTTGCCGTCATAATCGTAGCACGCATATTTTCCATCGGTTTTCACCTTCAAAAAAGCTCCTCTGGCTTCTGCCCAATCGTGCTTTGGAGGGATAATGTTCTTACCCTTAGCGGTGTATAGTCCGCACTTTCCCCTGCAAACCCACAAATAATTTCTCCCAGGTTGCGACAGCACGCGAAAATCACGAACCGGCTCTGGCATAATTCTTTCAAAATCAGCATTAAGGATATATTTACCTTTTTCCTTTGGACCGGAATAGTCAACAATAAGAGAAGGCATATAAACTATAATGTTCGGCAGGAGTTTATCAACCACAAACCCAATTTTTTTGCGATTGTCTGCCACTGTCCCCAGAACAGAATCTGCTTGTTGAAAATATTTTACAAATACAGGGTTAGTATACTTTAGCCTGAGCCGACAAACAATCTTATCCGAAGGACGATGTTTTATGGTTATCTCAATAAATCGCCGCCGCTGCACGATGGTTGCCAACTTCAAATCTTCAACGGCGCTATAACCTGGCCTACTCGCCAACCACACATCATCGTATCGCCTTTGTAACCTGCTGCTGCCAAATCGCAGAAAAGAAGTCCCGCCAACTGTCCAAACATCGTAATATTTCTCACCCTGTTGTGGTGGCGCGGTTGTCCGTGCCGGAATAGATTGAGGGATCGAATCATTGTAGGAAGCACACAAACAATCCTTGAATGTACTTTTGCCCGCCAGATGTTCGCCTTTGTAGTATAAACGTCGTTCCGTTGCCTTCCCATTCACAAATTTCTTCCTGATGCACCATCCCATCTCCCTTGGCAGCAACGAATCTTTTTCAACAATTTCTCCCTTTCGATTGAAGCGCTCCTCTACAGAAAAAGAAGTTCTCCTGAAATACTCATCCCGCGCAATCTCAAAGACATAGTAGTGAGAATGATAGGTTACCCTTCGTTGTTTTAATTTCTTATTCTTGTAAAAACTGGTCTTCTCGATGGTGCTATCGAGTTTCTCCTGACGAAGCTGCTTAAGAAACTTTCCAATATTTTCCTCTTGAGCGTGAACCCGGCCGATAGACAATACGCCCAGGGCGATAAGTAAGATTCTTACAAACAAGTCACATGTGGTTTTCGATAATAGCCTACAACGTTTCAATGAAGCCTTCTTTTTTATCAACTACTTCGGCTTCCGCCGATCAATCGTGCTCTTACCCTTCTTGCGATCTTCCGTTTTCAAATCATACAAATACGCAAGGCTCACACGAAACCCCTGGCTGCGCGATTGCAGCGGATCTTGAAAGTAGTCCTGGTTAAAAGTGCCGTTCGATTTGGCGATGTAGCTGTGGCCAAGTTCGTAGCGAATGGTGAACATGATGCGTTGGCGTTGGCCGGGTTCAAACACGGCGCCGGCCACCAGGTTCAGGCCCAGTTGCAGGCGGTTGGGAACGTCAACATTCATTTCGTCGTCGGCTTGTGCGTCGGGGCTTTTCTTGAACACGATTTTGTAGTGCACTTCGTCGAAGTTGTTTGCCTTCAGCTCGCTGGTGTAGAGTTTGCCTTTGCCGCCGAGCCAGTAGCTCACGTTGGGGCCCACGCCGAGAAAATATTTGAACTCTTTGCTCTTGCCGATCTTGCCCTTGAAGTCTACGGTGTAGCTTATGGGCATGTCGATGTAGCGATAGGTAGATGTGTTTTTGGTGAGGGGATCGTCTTTGCCTTGCAGCACGCGACCCTTGGTGGCATAGAGCAGTGAGGTGTGCAGGAAGAAGCGTTTGCGCACTTTAAATCCGAGATGCCCGCCCACATGATAGCCAAAGGTTGGCGACACTTTGTAGGCGCTCTTCAGATCTTTGTCGCCAAACGAAGTCCAGGAATAGTTAGCGCCCACCTCTGGTCCCACCAAGACCTGCGAAAATGTGGAAGTGCCAACCAGCAGGAGGGCAATCGAAAAAAAAGTTTTCACTTTAGGTTTGTGTTTCAGGTAGTTAAAAAAATCCCTGCAAAATTAATGCAAAGCGCTCAAGTTACTGAACATAGGCTATCAATAAAAACAAAAAACGTTGTATATTCGTGAGTTTACGGTGAATCAACTGCTTACCTATCGCAGTGGAAATGCATAAATAACAATTTTTTTAGCTGGCACAGGAAGTCGGTTTAATTTTTGGAGTGACTTTTACGCCTCTGCCCATATAAAGAAGGAATGCGCTATTTTTTTAACTGTTGTTTTGGCTTGCTCCTGCTGTGCTGTAACTCTGTACATGCGCAAAACTATCCTGTCTACAACAGTTTTTACGTCAACCCTTTCCTCTACAATCCGGCCGAAGCATTAACCGATTATACGCAGGTTTATGCCCTCTACAGGCAACAATGGACCAACGTTGAGGGTGCCCCCACCCTCGCCGCCGTCACCATCACCTCCATGATGAACGAGTCGCGGGCCGGTGTGGGCGGCAAGATTTCGTCCTACAAAAGAGGCCTGCTCAGCACCACCGATTTTTCCATTTCCTATGCCTATGGAATTCCCATGGGGCAAAAAAACTGGCTCTTTTTGGGACTTTCCGGCGGCGGCATCTCCAACACCATCGACCTCACCAAGGTTGCCGACCCCAGCGACCCCGCCATCGCAAACTATCTGGCCAATAATTTTCAACCGGCGGCGGGCTTCGGCTTTCTCTATCGTGCGGGCTCGGGCCTGAACGTGGGCGTGTCGCTGCCACAGCTTTTCCCACCCAAGTTCAACGCCGACGCCAGCTTCTCCAGCACCACCGTGTCGCCGTCAGACAATGTGTTTGTGTCCATCTACTACAAGCGCAAAGTGGAGAGCCGCATCGTGAGCAAGGGCAAAGGCGGTTTGAAGCGCAATGTAAAAACCCAGGAAGCTATTGCGCCCCTGGAGTTTTATTTCAACTACAAGTATTCGAAATTTGGGAACAGTCAGTTCGAGTTTCTGGGCAAGCTCAACCTGAGCCAGCACTTTTGGGTGGGTGGCTCCTACCGTTTGCCTTATGGTTTCACGGGCAATGTGGGCATCAGCACCGAGCGGTTTCTCATAGGCTATAGCTATGAGCCGGGCAATCAGCCACAAGATGGTTTTTCGCAAGGCAGCCACGAAGTGATTTTAGGATTGAAGCTGGGCAAGCAGAAGAAGTTTAAACGCAACGCTCCGGTGCTGCGCTCAACCTTAACCAAGTCGCCCACCGAAAAACACACGGCGCGCTTCCAGGAAACGACCGAAGATCCAAACGCGATCAACCAGACCACAGAAGTGGAAGCGAAGAAACGCTACTTCGTGGTGATCCGCGTGTTTGCCGACTTCACCGCCGCCGACGGCTACAAGCGCAAACTCATCAACGACAAGTTTAACGCCGAGATCTTCTACAATCCGGCCGATAAAAAATATTACGTGCATGTGTTAGAGACGCAGAAAGCTGCCGAAGCGCACGAAGAAGTGCGGAACCTGAAAACATACACCAAACTGAAAGAAGCACGCGTCATGATTGTGACAACGAAATAGCACGATGGCCTACGATACACCTATGATACGGTTACATTTTAAAGCATTCGATGCATTTATGGCACTATGAAGCAAGTTCATACCCTGTTCAGAAAGTCCGTTGCCCTCCTGGTTTTGATGCTCGCCGTTGCCACCGTGGCGCTGGCGCAGAAACCGGAAGTGCTGGCCGTCAACAAACTGTCGGCAAGCATGACGGAACGTGTGATCATTAAGGGAAATTATTTCGGCACCGACAAAACAAAGCTGGTGGTGTTTTTTGGCGCCGTGCAAGGCGAAGTGGAAATTGCCACCGAACAATTGCTGACCGTGCGCGTTCCCGCTGGCGCAACCTATCACGACATCTCCGTGTCGAAGCCGGCCACACCGGGATTTACCGGCTACTATCGCGAGCCCTTCCTCCTTTCATTTGGCGGACCTACCGGTTTCGACAAAACAAACCTGGGCCCCGAACAACATTTTCCGGCCGGCGTGCCCGTGCCCAACCAAGGCCTCTACGACATGTGCCTTTGCGATTTTAACGGCGACGGCAAAACAGACGTGGCCACCGCCCACACCGGCATTGCCGGCACCGTAAGACTTTTATTGAACGCTTCCACACCCGGCACCATCTCCTTCCCCTCGCTGCAAAACCAGGGACTGTCTTCAGCCCTCGGCACACTGCAAATAACCTGCGGCGACCTGAACGGCGATGGCAAACCCGACATGGTGCTTACCGAAACAGGCGACAAGCTTTTCATTTTCGAAAACACCGGCGGCGCGTTTAATCAAACCACCGTGAGCCTCGCCGGCAAGAAGCTGAGCCAGGTAAAAATTGCCGACCTCGACCAGGATGGCAAGCCCGAAATTATTGTGACCTCGCAAGCCACCAACGCCGTCTACATCCTGGTGAGTAAAGCCGCAGGCAGTTTCGACTTTGTTACCAACGCGCCCATGGTTGTGACCCTTCCCGATGCGAAGAGCACCGACGGTTTGGCGGTTGAAGATCTGAACGGCGACTTTCGTCCCGAGATCATCACCAACCAGTTTGTGACCACCAGCGACGTGTATGTGGTGGCCAACAAAAGCACACCCGGCACAATTTCGATGAGCGGCATCACTACCCTGCCCGTTGGCGGCACGGTGAAGAACCTGAAAGTTGGTGACCTGGATGGCGACGGCAAATCAGACATCGCCTTCACGCAACTTGCACCGGGCTCTAACCTGGGCATATTCCGCAACACCAGCACGCTCACATCCATTTCGTTTGCCTCGCCACAAAGCTTCACCACCACCAAATATCCCTGGGGCCTCGACTTTGGCGACCTCGATGGCGATGGCAAAACAGACATCGTGACCGGCTCCATCAACGACCTCGCCAAGGGCATCACCATCCTCAACAACAAGAGCACACCGGGCAGCCTCACCTTCACCAGCGACGCTGCGCCCACAACCTACATCAGCCGCCACATTGCCCTGGGCGATCTTGACAACGACGGCAAGTCAGACATCGTCTTCACCAGTGTTGACGACAACAACAACTCTGTGCCCGCATCGAAAATAACCGTGTTCAGAAACCGCACGTGCATGGTTCCCGAGATCACTCCCAAAGGACCGCTAAACGTTTGCTCCGGCGCACCGCTAAAACTCACGGCCACTAACGGCGGCGCCACCACCTATGTGTGGAACAACATCACGGCAGGCACAAGCTCGGCACCGGGCACCAACGAATTTTCGCCCACCGTTAGCGGCGACTATTCGGTGACGGCAACGTCTGAAGGTGGCGCGTGCAAAACCACATCGGGCATTGTGAAAGTAACCATCTCGGCAGGCACACCCGTAACGCCCGTGCCCGATCCGAAAGGACCCATTTGCATTGGCGGCACACTCAACCTTTCCATCCCATCGCTGGGCGGTTCCTACACCTATGAGTGGAGCGGCCCCAATGGCTACACCGGCACGGGAACAAACCCGGCTGCCATCACAGCCTTCAAACCCATCAACACCGGCATCTACACACTGGTGGTGAAAGACGGCACCTGCGTGGCGGGCACCAACACCATCACGGTCGATGCTGTGGCCATTCCCGAATTCTCGGTGCAATACACCGGCTCGAGCGTGGTGTGCCAACCGTCTGCAAAACTGTTCAAAGTGTTTCCGGATGTGAGCCTCACCGATTTCAACATTCAGTGGTTCGACAAAACCACCGGCGCAAAAGTGACGGGCAAAACATTTTCCATCAACGTAACGGGCGACTACTATTTCTCGGCCACCTCCACCAACCCCAGCTGCACCACACCGGTCTATTCCGACACGGTCACGCTGCTGTCGGTGGTCACACCATCGCCCGACTTCTCATTCCTGCCCACGGGTTCGGCCTGCAAGGGCGAAGAGGTGAGTTTCACCGACGCCTCCACGACCGACAGCGACCCCCGCGCCATACCCAACTATCTGTGGGACTTTGGCGACGGCAAAACATCGACCGATAAAATTGCCAAACACATCTACACAGCCACCGGCTCCTTCACTCCCAAACTCACGGTTTCGTATGCCGGCAATGCCTGCCCCGCCACCAAGACAAGCCCCACGGCGCTGGGCATCACAGCGGCGCCCGACATTGCCATTACCAACGCACTCAACAAATTCGATCTTTGTCCCAACGCCAGCCTGGTGCTGGGCGTGAGCAACACATTCACTTCCTACACCTGGAGCACGGGCGAAACATCGCCCACCATCACGGTGACCACCCCGGGCGACTATAGTGTGAACGTGGTGTCGACAAACGGCTGTAAACTAAAAGCCAACCAGATCATTGGCGAGCTTCCCGAGCCCACCGTTACCGCGCAGGCTGTGCCCGAAGAAATTAACGAAGGCGAAAGCGCACAGCTTAGCGCCGACGGCCTGGAAGACTATAGCTGGACACCCAACGAAACACTTTCCAACGCCACCATCTTTAACCCCGTAGCCACGCCGTTGAGCTCCACCACCTACACCGTGACGGGCAGCGGCACCAACGGCTGCACGGGCACCGCCACCGTGGCGTTGCGTGTGAAAGGCGAAGCCATTGTGACCAAGCTCAAGCCCGGAAACTTTTTCTCGCCAAACGGCGATGCCGTGAGCCCCTATTGGACGGTAGAGAAAATTGAAGAGTATCCCCAATGCGAGATCACCATCTATGACGACAAGGGTGTGAAGGTGTTCAAAGCGAAACCTTATGAAAACAATTGGGACGGAACCTTTAATGGAAAACGACTGCCGGATGGCGTTTACTACTATATCATACGTTGCGAGGGTGAAGAAAGCGTGCCCAGATCGGGAAGCATAACGCTGCTGAGGTGAGTTGGGATGATGTTTTAATGCAGTTTTCCGCGGTTTCTGTTTTTTGGTATTTTATTTGAATGCGGCGCGCCGAACGGTAACCCTACGCGAAACCTTACATGCGAGGTTACGGCACCGATTGAAATGAAATATAAGAATTGAAATGCCCCACCTTGGTGGTAATTTATATTGGCTTTGTTTTCAACCTACTGAACCTATGAAAAGGTACGTCTATTTGTTCGCTGTGTGCCTGAGCATGTGCTTTTGTGCAACGGCTTCTTTTGCCCAGGTCGGCACTGAAATTTGCGCCAATGGTATTGATGATGACGGCGACGGATTCATCGATTGCTTCGACAAAGATTGCGCCAACAAAACAGTCTGCACCGGCGGCTATGTGGGCAACGACTTGCTCTGCGAAGTAAAGCCCTCGCAATTCCCAGCCTTCACCCTGGCCCTCGAATCGGCCTCGCCCGACGGAACCGCCAATCACCTTGGCCGTGCCGTGATAGGCGACATTGATGGCGACGGCACACCGGAAATGATGACGGTGAACAAATATTCCAAGAAACTCTTTATCCTCGAAGGCAAGGCCACCGTCACCCCCCCTGCCACCGTAGGCGTAAACAAAATCAAACTTCAAAAAACAGTCACCTTCACGCCGGCCTACGAAGACATCGCCATTGCCAACCTCGACAACGGGAACGGCAAGTGCGGTGAGATTTTTATTTTGGGAACAGACTGGAGTTTGTATGCCTTCGACTGTACCCTCACACAACTTTGGGTAACCAAACTTCCCGGCGACCCCGGCACCATTGGCATCGCCGACTTTAACGGCGACGGCAAAGAAGAAATCTATGCCCGCAACGCCATCTTCAACGCACAGACAGGTGCCACCATTGTAGCGCCCACGGCAAGCTGGTCGAACTTTAACGGCGGCCCCGTGGCCGTTGACGTGCTGGTGGATGGAACCGCCACCGCACACAAACCCACCGATGTTGTGAAAGACGACAACCTTGAACTGGTGGCCGGCGGTGTGGTGTTTAGCGTGAACATTGGCGCCGGCACCATCACCAGCCAAATGACCATTGCCAACTATGGCAAACGCGTAGACATTGATGCCACCAGCGTGGCCGACATTGACCTGGATGGTTCGCTTGACGTGGTGGCTTCCGGAAAAAATACAACAGACGGCAACACCACCATCTTCTATTGGAACCTGGTGACCGGCAACGTGAAGACCTACGCCGACCCGATGGCGGGCAACGTAACCATTCAAGCCTGCCCTCCTTCTACCAAAGCCTACTATGCCAACGGATGGCACCAGGGCACGGGCCGCGTGAACATTGCCGACCTCGACGGCGACGGCAAACCCAACCTGGCCTATGTGTCGGGAAAATATCTGTATGCCCTGAAAGACGATCCGGCCAACGCCACCAAGCTGGTGCCGCTGTGGCCCAAGGTTACCGTGTTTGAAGAAACATCAGGCAACACAGGCTGTACCCTCTTCGACTTTAATGGCGACGGCAAATCGGAGATCGTTTATCGCGACGAAAAATTCATCTACATCATAGACGGCACCGATGGCTCTGTGTTCACGCAACAACCTTGTGTGTCACGTACCAACCGCGAGTTTCCGATTGTGGCCGATGTGGACGCCGATGGCTCGACCGAACTTTGCGTGACCTGCCGCACCGTAGACTTTGTGTTGAACGGAACCATTACCGACCCGACCGATCCCAACTACGGCGCTGCCGACAGAACAAATTTCTGCGACATCAACCAGGCGGAGTTTTCGCAAGTGCGTGTGTACCGCTCGGGTGCAGAACCCTGGGTGCCTGCGCGCCGCGTGTGGAACCAGCACGGCTACTTTAACGTGAACGTGAACGACAACCTCACCATTCCCAGAATACAGCAAAAACATCACCTCGCGTTCTCCGAAAATGTGTGTACGGTTGGTAAGAACCGTCCCCTCAACAGCTTCCTCAACCAATCGCCTTTCCTGAACTCGCTCGGCTGTCCTAAATATGCGTCGCCCGATCTCGCGTTTGTAGACAATTCGCTGGTGGTGAACCAGCCCACATGTCCTTCGCTCAACTTCACGGTGTCGTTCAAAATCAAAAACAAAGGCGACAACGGATTGAGTGGCGACGTGCCCATTTCGTTCTACGACAACGACCCCACCAAAGTGGGCGCCAAAAAGCTGAACACCACAAAGGTGAAACTCACCAACCTCGCCGTGGGAACCGAGCAGACCATCACCAACATAACGGTGAACGGCCCCGGCTCGAACTTCACACTCTACATTGTGCTGAACGACGGTGGAACCACCGTGCCCACGCCCATCAAATTGCCCAACACCAATTTTATTGAGTGCGACTATGGCAACAACATCATCTCTTCGCCTGTAACGCCGCTGCCCGTGAAGCTCACCGCGCAAAAGGTGCAGGACAACATTGTCTGCTCCGGAAGCGGCACACCCGACAACGGATCGGCCAAGGCGTTCATAAACGTGTCTGGCGTGCCCAACTCGACCGACTATAATTTCTACTGGTCTGCCGGCACGGTGGTTAAACCAACACCCGACTTTGTGGGCGCTGTCATTACCGGCCGTCCCAAAGGAACCTATACTGTATTTGCTGTTCACAAAACAGCGAAGTGTAGCTCCGACACCGTGAAGGTTGATATCGGCGAAGTGCAAAGCAACTTCAGCATCCGCATCGACCTGGTGAACGGTCTCACCAATTGCGTAGACACTCCCAACGGCGAACTCACTGCAGTGGTGCTGGACGGTAGCGGCAACGTGGTGACCGGCGCCAATTTGAACAAGTATTCTTTTGCCTGGTATCAGGGCACGGATGTGTTGACCGATCCCAAAATTGGTAACACCCAAAACAAAGCCGGCCTGGTGGCGATAACCTACTCCGCGCTGGTCATCGAGAAGGCCACAGGCTGTCAGCGTTTCGATTCCTATAACCTTCCCGACAACACCGTGGCGCCGAACCTCACCGTGACCAAAGAAGATGTGTTGTGTTCCAACACCACATCCGGAAAAGCATCGGCATTGGTTGATGGTGTTACGGCAGGCTATAAATTTGAATGGTATCGTGGCTCGTCTGTGAAAGCCGTTGCCGACTTCACCGGCGACACCTTCAACAACCTGGCACAAGGCGACTATACGGTGGTGGCTACCAAAACGAGCACCAAGTGTAAGTCGGCACCCAAGAAAATCACCATCATCAAAACCGTTCCGCCCGACATCACCGTAACCAAATCTGCCGACCAGATTTCGTGCGATGCCTCTGCCCCTACGGGCGCAGCTTCCGTGACGGTTGTGGGCAACCCTGCTGACTTTACCTTCCAATGGTATGTCGGACAGAACACCGTGAACGCCATTGCCGGTGCCACACAATCTACCGTAGATCAGTTGGACGGAAACTCATACTACACCGTGAAGGTGAAAAGCAAAATCACCGGATGCGAGGCCACCGAAGAAGTGCACATCGACGACAAGGTTATTCCTTTGTCGCTCATCACGATCGACCTCACAGCCAATTCAACCTGCGCGCCACGCAACGGCACCATAGAAGTGAAAGCCGTTTCGCTCGACGGTCCTTCCGACTATGAGTTCCTCTGGTTCAACGGCACGTCCGAAAAAGCATCGTCAGATTATCCAGCCAACAAAACAAACATCCTCAGCGGCATTCCCGATGGCGACTACACCGTGAAGGCTGTTCATAAAGTAAGAAAGTGTGCTACCCCCGCCAAGACGGTGAAGATTCTGAATGGCATTGTTCCGTTCACCATCGACCTGACGAGCTCCACACCCCCCACGGACTGTAACTTAACCGAAGGTATCCTGAACATCGGTGTGTCGAACGCCAACATCAACGGCTATGACTTTAGCTGGTTCACCGGCGGCGCAGCACCGGGCACCGCGCTTCCTGCCACGGCTGCTGTTTCGAGCACATCTTCAACCTCATCGCTCACCAAACTCGCACAGGGAACCTACGGCGTGACGGTGACCAACCGCGACACCGGATGTCCTCAAAGCACATCGTTCTTCCTGAAAGCCTTAAACTCTCACCAGCTTGACTTCGTGTCGAAACAAGACATCACCAACTGCGTGCCGGGCAAAGGCGGAGAAATTGTGGTGGAGCTGACCAACCTTGAACCTGGCTTTACCAACACAGCCTATTCGGTATACCTGTTCCCCGGAACAACAGATCCCGGAACATCGTCTGGAACGTTGTTGCCCAACGTGGGCGCAACAGATCAATACGCAACCCTCGCCCCGCTTGATCCGGGCGACTATACACTGGTGGCCATCTCTAACGCCGCCATCACCGTGGGTTGCCGCGCGCAACAAACCGTGACCGTGAAGCAAGTCACCACCGATCCTGTGATCGACGGCGACCCCACGGCATCCATCATCACCACCAACACGTTCTGCAAGACCTCTGCAACCAACGTGGGCAACGGTTCCATCTTCGTGGACGTGGCTGGCACACCTACCGACTTTGACTATGCGTGGTCAAACGGACAGACCACACAAACGGCCTCAAACCTGGTGCCCGGCGACTACAAAGTGCGCGTCACCTACAACACCCTGGTGAACCAGGGTTGTTTTGTGGACCGTTTCTTCACCGTGCCCAACAAACCCATGGATCTTTCTGTGAACATGGCCAACGGCGATCTGCAAACCGCCGACGTTTTGAACTGTGACCCTGTGACCGGAAAATCGGCCGCGGTTATTGGCTCGGTGTTCTTCCAGAACATACAGGTAGACAACAGTCCTATTGCCGCACCGTTTACCGGCTACAACTTCGATTTCAGAAGAGAAGACACCACCCCTGTAGCAGATGCCGACGGCAACGGGCAGGGTTGGGATAGACTAAGCATGCTGGCTGTGGGCAACTACTATGTGGTAGCCACCGACGTTGCCAGCAGCTGCGACATCACCGCCAGCTTTGCCATTCTCGACAAAACACCGAACACAGTCGACATGGACCTGCTGGCCTTCCGCAACGATGTGCATTGCGTGGCACCGATGCCCGGCTTCCTTGAAATTGCTCCGAAAGGAAACAGCACCACCGGTTATGCCATTGAATGGTATTCTGCATCGGCGGCCCCTGGCGATCCTGCCCTGGCCACTACCGCCCACTTCGATTTCTCTGCCGTTACCTTCACCACATCGAGTTTCAAAGTGGTGGTGAAAAACAACAGCAACGACTGCGTGGCGGATCAGATCTATGCCGTGCCGCCCAGGAAGAACCAGATCCTTATCGACGCAAGCTCCACACCGCTCACCTTCTGCGTGAACGAAGATGGCACAGCCCTGGCATCGATTCTGTTTGGTGGCTTGGATGACGCCGGTGTTCCCAACGCCATCAATCAAAACGCCTTCAACTTTGTGTGGAGCACCGGGCAGACCACGCGCGAAATAAAACCGCTGGGCGCTGCCAACCTGGGCACCGTGTTGAAAGTGTACGCCATCGATCCTTCAGACGCCATCACCGATCCGGTAACCAATCTTCCCCTTTGCGTGAGCGACACGGTGGATGTGATCTTGCTGGACCAACGCGTCTACCCTCCGGTTACGGCTGAGGCTTTAATGCCGGTAACGAATTGCGATCCCACCATACCCAACGGTGTGGCCACCGCTTCGGTGAATGGCGATTTCATCAACTACGATTTCACCTGGTATGAAGGTCTTCCCCCCGTGGCCGCACTCCCCGTCTTCTACAGCGGTGTGCAAGCCGATGGCCTGAAGCCCAACATGGCGCCAGACAACACCGTCTATACCGTGCAAGCTACAGACAAGATTACCGGTTGCTCGAACACCACAACCATCCAGATCAACTACAGCCCCGTGGCCATCCCGATGCCGCAGATCGAAATCCTGTCGCAGGTAACAAGCTGCGACACGGACCATCCGAACGGCTCACTGAGCATTTCGGTAGATCAGAACATCAGCGACTATGTGTTCGACTGGTACATTGGCCAGGTCGAAAAAGCCACCGCCGATTTTGTGGGCAATCAATACGACAGTCTTGCCATAGGTTTCTATTCGGCCACGGCCACCAGCATCATCACAGGTTGCAAATCGCCGCTGGTGAGCGAAGAGCTTATCTTCGTGCCGGTGTATCCGGAGTTTGATTTCGAAATTAAAGAAACACATTGCACCGCGGCCGTTGACAGCAACAGTCCCACACCCGATGGAAGCCTCGCGCTGTTCATCACCAACAGTGTGGAAATAGGCAAGATCGAATGGTTCCAGGGCAACACGCTGATTCAAACCGGGCCCATCGCCTCCAACATAGACCGTGGCGACTACGAAGTGGAAGTAACATCGCTGCTCGGATGCCCGACCACAAAAACTGTATCGGTGAAGACGGACATCCGCCCCTTCAACGGTGTGTCGCGCAACGGCGACGGCTCTAACGACATCTTCAACATCGGCTGTATCGAAGCCTTCGATCAGAACAACGTGAAGATCTTTAACCGCGCCGGAACGCTGGTGTATGAAGCCGAAGGCTACGACAACAACGGTGTGTTCTTCGATGGCAAGTCCAACAAAGGCATCAGCCTGATGGGCAACAACCTGCCCGGCGGAACTTACTATTACATTATCGACAAACGCGACGGTTCGAAACCGGTGGCGGGATATCTGGAACTTGTTAATTAACCCTATACTCATGAGTACCCCTCTCAAGAGAATTTTTTCAACTTTTGCAGCGATGCTGGTGCTGCTGTCCTTCGCACACGGACAGCAGTATCCTGTTTTTACGCAGTACTATTTCAACGAGTTGGTCATCAACCCTGCCTATGCAGGAGCCCAGGTGCAACTGAGCATGACGGCCATGTACCGGAATCAGTGGATCAACTATCCGGGTGCCCCGAAGACGTACAACATCAGCGGCCACACGGCCCTGGCCAAAAACAAGGTGGGTGTTGGACTCATGATCAATCACGACGAAATCGGTAGCTACAAGAACGAGCACATCTATGCCAGCTATGCCTACAAGATCCATTTTCATGACGCCACACTGGCCATGGGGTTGCAGGCCGGCATCAACCTGCTGGGGGCAGACTATAGCAAGCTCGATCTGCAAACTACCAACGACCCGTCGTTCTACAACATTCTGAACACGGTGAAACCCAACTTCGGCGCCGGGCTTTTCTTCAGCAAGAAAAATTTCTTTATCGGCCTTTCCGTTCCGTTCATCATCAACAACCGGATTGCCAACACCGTGGAAGGATTGCTGGGTCAGCTGAAAGAATCACGCTACTATTTCCTGCGCAGCGGCGTGGTGTTGCCGTTAGATCGCTTCAACAAAGTGAAGATCAATCCATCGTTCCTCATTCGCACACAGGAAGGACAGCCCCTTAGCGTGGACCTGAACAACGCGTTCATTTTCTATGACGTGTTCAGCGCAGGTGTTTCCTATCGCACGGGCGATGCACTCATCACCTTCATCGATTTAAAGATCAGCGAGAAATTCCACTTCGGTTATTCTTATGACTGGACCCGTTCCGATCTCAACAACTTCTCGAACGGAACACACGAGTTCATGATCAACTACCGCACCCGCATCCGTGGTGTGCACAAAAATCCGGAATGTCCGCAGTACTACGACTACCGGTAGTTTAGTCTTGAGTCCTTAGTCTTGAGTCTTGAGTCCTTAGTATTGAGTATTGAGTATTGAGTCTTTAGTATTAAGTATTGAGTTCTACTCAGGACTAATGACTCAATACTAAAGACTAAAACAATTTGGCGTCCAGCACCACGTCTTTGGTTATGGTGTAGAATTCTTTATGGATGTTGAACGGCGGGTTGCCGTTCAGTTCTTTCTTCACGTAGGTGCCGTCTTCCTGCATAACGTAGGCATTCACGTTGTCTTTCAGGTTGAAGCGAAGGTTGTTTATGGCCTGCTTCTTCAGCACGTCTTCGTCCAGCAAAAACAATGACTCCACGCGGCGGTCGAAGCTGCGCACCATGGCGTCGGCACTGCCGATGTATACCTTGGGGTTGTCGGCATTGTGGAAGTAATAGATGCGCGAGTGTTCCAGATACTCGCCCACGATGGAGATGACCTCGATGTTTTCGCTGAGGCCTTTGCGCATGGGGCGGAGACAGCACATGCCGCGCACGATGAGCTTGATGGGCACGCCAGCTTTCGAAGCTTCGTAGAGTTCGTCTATGAGTTCCTTGTCCTGGAAAGAATTGAGTTTGATGACAATGCCCGACGGAATGCCGTTGCGGGCGTTCTCGGCTTCGCGTCGCACAAGGTTGCAAAGCTGTATGCGCATGTCGCGCGGCGATGTGATCAGGTTTCGGTATGCCGACGGTTGCGAGTGGCCGGTGATGACGTTGAAGAATTCCGACACGTCGTTGGCATACACTTCTTTGGTGGTGAGCAGGCCGATGTCAACATAGAAGCGCGACGTGGCCTCGTTGTAGTTGCCGCTTGAAAGGTGCACATAGCGATACACTTTGTCTTCGCCTTCTTTGCGCACAATGAGCATGAGTTTGGTGTGGGTCTTGAGGTTGCCCACGCCATAGATCACGAAGCAGCCCGCCTTTTGCAGGCGCTGGGCTTCGCGTAAGTTATTTTCTTCGTCGAAGCGCGCCTTCACTTCAAACAACACCGACACGTGCTTGCCGTTTTCGGCAGCGCGCAACAAGGCAGCGGTGATGCGTGATTCGCGGGCCACGCGATAGATTGTTATTTTGATCGAAAGCACATAGGGATCGTCGGCGGCTTTCTCTACCATCTCCAGCACCGGCTCCATAGAATTGTAGGGGTGGTGCAACAGGATGTCGCGCTCTTTCAGCACTTCAAACAAATCGCGCGAGCCATGCTCGGGAAAGTTGAGAGGCTTGATGGGTTCGTGCGGATGCACGCGCAGGGCTTTAAATTCTTTGTGGCCGATGATCTGCATCAGGCCCGAGAATTCGATCATGCTTTCCTGTGGTGCGTAGAAAATGTTGTGTTCGTCGAGGTCCCACTGAATTTTGAGCAGGCGGATCATCCAGGGGTCGGCCCCCTCCTCCACTTCCAGCCGCACCACGCGACCCGAACGACGGGTTTTCAGTTTGCGTTTCAGGTCTTCGAGGAAGTTGGACTCGATGTCTTCGCTTTCTTCGAGTGTGAAGTCGCCGTTGCGGTTAATGCGAAACAGGTTGGTGCTGATGATCTCCACATTGCGGAACAGGTTGTGCACGTTGTTCCGTATAATTTCTTCGATGGGCACAAACTTGATGAGCCCATCCTCTTCCAGCTCATAAAAGCGCGGAAGGTTTTGGGGCACCTGCATGAACGACACGCGCTGCTGCGTGTTGTTTTCGAGCGGGCTTTTGGTGACCACGCCAAACAGCAGCCTGTTGTTCATCAACAGCGGAAATGTGTGATAGCTGTCGAAGACCATGGGCGTGAGCATGGGGAAGATGGTCTTGTTGAAATAGTCGTTCACCTTGGCCGTGTTGTCGATAGACAGTTCACGATAAGGTGCTATCACAAACCCGTTCTTCGAGAAGAGGGGCTTCAGGTGTTCAACGTAGTATTCGTTCTGGTCTCTGTAGAACTTCTGCGTCTCCGACAGCAACAGCATGCGGAAGGGTTCCTCGCGGAGGCCGTTGTAGTCGAATCGCTCTTTGCCATAATCAATATAGTTGTAGAGGCTGCCCAACCGGATGGTGCAGAACTCATCCAGGTTTGACGCCGTGATGGACAGGAATTTCAGCCGGTCGAATATGCTGCGATCGGTGTGCATGACCTGATCGAGCACACGATAGTTGAACTTCAGCCAGCTGAGGTCGCGGCTGATGTAGTTGCTTTCTTCTATTTGCTGAACAATCCTTTCGGTTGTTACGATCGAATCCTCCATAAAATCAATCCGCTAAAACGGTTGCTAAATATCAATGCGGGCGTACTTCGCATTTTTCTCAATAAAATCGCGGCGCGGTGCCACTTCGTCGCCCATGAGCATAGAGAACAAGTGGTCGGCTTCGGCTGCGGACTCAATGCTTACCTGCTTGAGCGAACGCTTCGAAGGGTCCATGGTGGTGGTCCACAATTGTTCGGGGTTCATTTCTCCCAAACCTTTGTAGCGCTGCACGCCCACAGAGTCTTCTTTGCCACCGGCGCCCAGCGACTTCACAATGGCTTCGCGTTCTTCTTCGGTCCAGCAATAGCGCTCTTCGCGTCCTTTCTTCACCAGGTAGAGCGGTGGCAAGGCGATGTATACATAGCCGCTCTCGATCAGATCCTTCATATAGCGGAAGAAGAATGTGAGGATGAGTGTGCGGATGTGACTGCCGTCCACGTCGGCATCGGTCATGATGATGACTTTGTGGTAGCGCAGTTTATTCATGTTCAACGCCTTGTCGTCTTCGGGAGTACCGAACGATACGCCGAGGGCGGTGATCATGTTCTTGATTTCTTCGTTTTCGTAGATGCGGTGCTCCTGTGCTTTCTCCACGTTCAGGATCTTTCCGCGCAAAGGCAGGATGGCCTGGAAATTACGGTCGCGACCTTGTTTGGCCGAACCACCCGCAGAGTCACCCTCTACGAGATACAATTCGCAGATGCTGGGATCGGCGCTGGAACAGTCGGCCAGTTTGCCGGGGAGTCCTGTGCCGGAGAGCACGTTTTTGCGTTGCACCATTTCGCGTGCCTTGCGGGCTGCGAAACGCGCTTGCGCCGCGAGGATCACTTTGTTGACGATGAGCTTTGCTTCACGCGGATGTTCTTCGAGATAGTATTGCAGCACTTCGGCCACGGCCGTGTCTACAGCCCCCATCACGTCGGAGTTGCCGAGCTTGGTTTTGGTTTGACCTTCAAACTGGGGTTCGGCCACTTTCACGGAGATCACCGAGGTGAGCCCTTCGCGGAAGTCGTCGCCGGTGATTTCGATTTTCACTTTCTCGAGCAGACCCGACTTGTCGGCATAGGCCTTCAGCGTGCGGGTGAGCGCGCGGCGAAAACCGGCCACGTGCGTGCCGCCTTCGTGCGTGTTGATGTTGTTTACATACGACACCAGGTTTTCGCTGAAGCTGGTGTTGTAGCTCATGGCTACCTGGATGGGAATTTCGCCCTTGTCGTTTTCGATGTAGATCGGGGTGGCAATAAGCTTTTCGCGTGTGGCGTCGATGTATTCCACAAACTCGCGCAAGCCGCCTTCGGAAAGAAACACGTCATTACGCGCTTCGCCCTTTTCGTCTTTCTCGCGCAGGTCGGTCAGCGTGATTTTGATGCCCGGGTTGAGGAACGAAAGCTCGCGCAAGCGGGTGGCGATGGTTTCGTAGTTGTATTCGGTGATGGGGAAGATCTGCTTGTCGGGAAGGAAGTGCACGGTTGTGCCCGTACGGTCCGAGTCGCCGATAACGCGCACGGAATATTTGGGTCCGCCGCGCTCGTATTCCTGTTCGAAGGTTTTGCCTTCGCGGTATACGGTAACGTGGAGCATTTCAGACAAGGCATTCACGCACGATACACCCACGCCGTGCAAACCGCCGGATACTTTGTAGGTGTTCTTGTCGAATTTACCGCCGGCGTGCAGCACGGTGAGCACCACTTCGAGGGCAGAGCGTTTTTCTTTCTCGTGCATGTCGGTGGGAATACCGCGACCGTTGTCTTCTACCTGGATGGAATTGTCTTCCAGCACGGTAACTTTAATGTCGTCGCAATAGCCGCCCAGTGCTTCATCGATCGAGTTGTCGACTACTTCCCAAACAAGGTGATGCAACCCTTTTACGCCTACATCTCCGATATACATGGCCGGTCGTTTCCGAACCGCCTCTAAACCTTCTAAAACCTGGATATTATTGGCTGAATAATCAGCCGGAACTTTGTCTTTAACTTCACTCATGATGTATTATTAGAACCTTCAAAAATAACGTTTTTAACCCACATAACAATAACGTTTACCACCCGATCAACAAACAAATCGGAGGTATTTTTTTTACTAAAAAAAACCGTGCGTCAGTCTTCGCTCGTGAGCTGTTGCCGTGCTTTTTGGAGGTCGGCTTTTTGTGTTTCGGTTACGGTTGGGTAGTGAATGCTGAGGTCGTCGAACTGATCGGCAATAACCGATGCGATAGACAGTCGCGCATACCATTTGTCGTCGGCCGGAATGATAAACCACGGCGCATTTTTCTGCGACGTGGCCGCAAGCGCTTCCTCATAGCAGCGTTGATAGTCCGACCAATGCCCGCGTTCGCGGATATCGCCCATCTCAAACTTCCAGTTTTTGGTGGGATCGTCGATGCGTTCCAGGAAACGCTTCTTTTGTTCCTTCTTAGACAGGTGCAGAAAGAACTTCAGAATGATGGTGCCCGTTTCGCTAAGGGTTCTCTCGAAGTCGTTGATCTGGCGGAAGCGATCTTCCCAGAACGATTTCTTGATTTTGTCTACCGAATCGATGCCCGGCAGGTTTTCGCTGAGGATATACTCCGGGTGCACGCGCGTCACCAGCACGTTCTCGTAGTGCGAACGGTTGTGAATGGCAATCTCGCCACGGGCTGGCAACGCCAGCATGTGGCGCCACAAATAGTGATGATCAAGTTCCGGGCGTGTAGGCGCCTTGAAACTGTAGACGCTCACGCCCAAGGGGTTGAACCCGGACATGATGTGCTTCACGGCACTGTCTTTGCCCGCAGCATCCATGGCTTGCAGGATGATGAGCACGCTGTAGCGGTTTTGGGCGTAGAGTTTGTCTTGCACCTCGGCCAGTTGCTTGCGGCTCGCTTCCAGAAGCTCAACGGCGCTTTCTTTGTTCAGGTCCTTCCCTTCATAGCCGGTGTCGTAGTCTTTGAGGCTAACGGCCTCACCGGGTTTTACTCTGAATTTTTTTATCTCCATAAGACTGATGAAATACAATGTTGTTTCCTGAGACGAATCTTTTCACCGACGCGTGCATGCACGCCGCTGTTTTTTATAACACAAGGTAAGGAGGAAAGCATCAGCCGCCGCACGTCCACACCGTTTGTTTTCCTCCCTGAAAACTTTTCTTTTTTTCTGCCCCCGATAAGCGGGAGGAGTCTGCGCATCATTGGGCTTTGTTCCTTACCTTAGTTGTTCCGTCAATTTTTCATTACTTGGAGCGACAATGAATGGTATGATATGTACGAAGGATAGCTTCGCGGGTAGGGTATGGCTGGTCATGATGCTGGCGTTTCTGTGCGTTAACGCTTCTGCTCAGAAACTACAGTTCGACAACTACTCGCTTCCACAAGGTCTGTCGCAAAGCACCGTGGTGAGCATGTTTCAGGATCGGCACGGTTTCCTTTGGATCGGCACCGAAGACGGCCTCAACCGCTTTGATGGCTACGCCTTCAAGATCTTCCGGAAAGACGCGGCCGACACGGCACACACCATTGCCGGCAACTTTGTGTGGGACATTGTGGAAGCCCCCGATGGCAAACTCTGGATTGGCCACGAGGGCGGCATTTCGTGCTACGACCCCGCGCTCAACACCTTCCAGCCCTTCCGCATCGGCGACGGCTCGGCCACCGTGCGCACCATTGTGCTGGAGGCCAACAACAAAGGCCTTTGGCTCGGCACATCAGGCCAGGGGTTGTTCCATTTCGACATCGCCACCCACGCGCTCACATCCTACATCAACGACATTCCACAAAATCTTCCCTTCAACACCATCCTGCACCTCGCACCGGGAGGGGGCAACGAACTGCTGGTGGGCACGCGTGGCGGAGGTCTCTTTCTTTTTTCGCCCGACAAAAAATTCTATCGCCCCGCACTCGCCAAAAAAGATTCGCTGTTGCTCATGACCAACGATATCTGGCGCATTGTGCAGCACAAGGGCCGCTACTGGCTGGGCACACTGAAGGGACTGGTGGCACTAGACGCCAACCTCGCGGTGAATAACTATTTCCCCATGCCACGGGGCGAACGGCAAATGCAGCGTGTGTCGTCGCTGCTGTTCGACACCGACGAATCGATCTGGGTGGCGTCGTATGGCGGCGGGCTTGTTCACCTGCATCCGGAAACGGGTGTCTATACGTTTTCCAATCACACGGCCATCAATGCGTCGTCGCTGGCCAACGACCTCGTGTTTTCGCTGTTGCAGGACCGCTCTAAAAATCTGTGGATCGGCACGTGGGTGGGTGGCGTGAGCATGCTGCGCAAAGGGCACGACAACTTCATCAACTATTCAAACGACGACCTGGGCACACCGTCTAACTTCATCACCTCCATCGTCGCGCTGCCGTGCGGCGATTCGGAAACGTTGTTTGTGGGCGCTTACGGCGCAGGCATGCAAACCGCTTCGCTGCGCGAACCGGCCAACAACCTGCACTTTGCCAAATACGATCCCTTTCCCGAAGCCCTCAGCAAATCGGTTGACCTCATCAACTGTTTTTACAAAGGTGAAACACGGTTGTGGATCGGCACCGACAACAATGGCTTTGTGGGCATTCCGCTCGACGCGGCGGGCTGTCTTCAAAAAACAAAAGACATCGTGCACTATGCCGCCCTGGGCGACGGCAATTCACTGTCGCACGGCACGGTGAAAGCGGTGGTAGAAGACAAGGATGGAAACCTGTGGGCCGTCACGGTGGGCGGCGGTGCCAACAAGATAGTCGGCAACAAAACGTTTGGTGCGTTGGGTTCGGTTGTTCAGTATGTGAATGATCCTAAAAATCCGGCGTCGCTCAGTCACAACCGGGTGAACACCATCTTCAAAGACAAACAGCAAAACCTATGGCTGGCCACGTCAAACGGCCTCAACCTCTATGACGGCAACAACGGCTTTCAACATTTTCTGTCCGGCAAAATCATAACGCTCTTTCAAAGCGCGAAAGGGAAACTCTATGCAGGCTCCGAACACGGCTTGTTTGTGAACGAAAGTGCAAACGGAGCTCCGGCATTCCGCGAAGTGAAAGCCTTGGCCGGGCAACTCATCAACGCCGTGCAGCAAGATGGTGTGGGGCGTTTGTGGGTGGCGACCAACCAGGGCCTGTTCCGCTACGATCCGGCAACGGAAGACCTCATTCAATTCCGCTCCAGCGATGGCCTGCAAAGCGACGAATATAATTTCAACGCCTCGGCCCAAACAGCACGCGGCATGCTGGTGTTTGGCGGTGTGAACGGCCTCACGCTCTTCGACCCGCAGCACATTGTGCTCAACCCAACCCCGCCCTCTATCATTGTGACGTCGCTGAAACTCGACAACAAGGAAGTGCCGGTGGCGCCCGAAAAGAAAGACACGCTAACACTGGCCAGAAGCGTATGGGAAGCCACTGCCCTCTCCTTCCGCCACAACCAAAACTACCTCACGTTCGAATTTGCAGCGCTTGACTTCACCAATCCATCCAAGAACCGCTACGCCTACACGCTGGAGGGGTTCGACAAAAACTGGATCACCACAACCGCCGCCAACCGCTCAGCCACCTACACCAACCTCGACCCCGGCACCTACACGCTGAAAGTGAAAGCCGCCAACAACGACGGGGTGTGGAATGAAACGGGCACCACACTCACCATCACCATCCATCCCCCGTGGTGGAAGACGTGGTATGCCTATGTGGTGTATGCACTCGCCGCATTGGTGGTGCTGGCCCTGGCGCGACGGGGCATCATTCAGCGCGAGCGTTTGAAAACACAATTGCAGCTGGGCCAGATTGAAGTGCAGAAGCTGAAAGAGCTGGACGACTTCAAATCAAAATTCTTCGCCAACATCTCGCACGAATTCCGCACGCCCCTCTCGCTCATCCTCGGCCCCACCGAACGCCTCATGCAAGACGCCGACGGCCAGCGCAAGGGCGACCTGGTGACCATTCGCAACAACGGCAAGTCGCTGCTGAACCTGGTGAACCAGATGCTTGACCTCTCGCGCATCGAAGCCGGCAACCTGCCCCTGCAAGTGAGCAATGTGGACGTGGCCTATTACCTGAAAATTTTTGCCGAAGCGTTTCACTCCATGGCGCAGCAGAAAGAGCTGGCCTTGTCGGTCGATGTTCCCTCGGAGCCCGTTCGCGGCTATGCCGACATTTCGTTTCTGGAAAAGATGGTGAACAACCTGCTTTCCAACGCCATCAAGTATACCGCGCATGGCGGAAAAATCAGTGTGATGGCAGCGCAACACGGAGACCATTTGATGCTGTCTGTGACCGACACCGGCAAAGGCATAGCGCCCGACCAGCTCACAAAAATCTTCGAACGTTTTTATCGCGTGCACGAAACGGCATCAGTAGAAGGCACAGGCCTTGGTCTGGCCCTGACGCGCGAACTGGTGAAAACACACAAGGGCGAAATTGCCGTGAAGAGCGTGCCCGGCGAAGGCTCCACATTCACCCTAACCCTGCCCATCGACAAAAAATATTATAGCGCCTCCGAAATCATTGCCGCTCCTGCCGAGGTGGAAACCAACGGCAAAGCCCACAACGACGTGGGCCACACGGCCGTGCAGGCGGTGGCTGAAAACAGTCAGGCGCTGTTGCTTATTGTGGAAGACAACCCAGAGCTTCGTGCGTTTATCCGTTCGGCGTTTGCCGATCGTTATCGCATTCTGGAAGCGGCCGAAGGCGAAAGTGGTGTGGCGCTGGCCACGGCCGAAATTCCCGACCTCATCATCAGCGACTGGATGATGCCGGGCATGGATGGCCTTGCGTTTTGCCGTGTCATCAAAACCACGGAAGTGACCAGCCACATCCCCGTGATTCTGCTCACGGCCAAAGCCGGAACAGAATCGCGCGTGCAAGGACTGGAAACCGGCGCCGACGACTATCTGACCAAGCCCTTCGACCTGCAGGAGCTGAAGGTGCGGGCCACCAACCTCATTGAGCAGCGCCAGCTGCTACGGCGCAAGTTTGCCCAACAAAGCGTGTCGCTCTATCAACCCGTGAAAGCCACGTCGACCGACGAAAAGTTTTTGAACCGTTTGCGCCAAACGGTAGAGGAACACCTGAAACATTCCGGGTTTGGGGTGGAAGACCTGGCCCGCGAAATGGGGTTGAGCCGTGTGCAACTCTATCGCAAAATCACCGCGCTCACCAACCAGTCGGCCAGCGAGTTTCTGCGCAACTATCGCCTCGAGCGGGCGGCCGATCTGCTGCGCCAGGGTGCCGGAAATGTTTCGGAGATCGCCTACCAGGTGGGGTTCGAAAATCCGTCGTACTTCACCAAAACATTTCGCGAACATTTCGGCAAACTTCCCTCCGACATCACAAAGAGCTGAAATTCAACGCACATCGTCGCGATTGAACGAAATCTTGTAGTCCTTGAAACATTCTTTATACCTACCCGCCCGCGCTTCCTGCGATCTTAGCAACACCATTTAAGGTAAAAATTAGTGTCTAATGTTTTAGTTGGCTAAACAAGACCCTCTCTCCTTCCGCTCACTGAGCATGGGCGGAAGGTTTTCTCTCTCGTCTTGTTTGCGTTGTGAACTTCTGAACGCCCCGGGCCCGTTGGCTGCCAAACAGAAGGTTTTAGTTTCTTCTAGTTTTAGGTTAAAAAAACAAAACCCTGGCCTTGTCCGCCAGGGTTTTATTTTTTGGGGTATGCCCGACAATCTTATCCCGGACTGCAGGGACAGATCCGAATTGGTTTCGGTTGTTCTTTATTCTTTGTTGATGAATTCCTTTTTTCAGAACTGGCGCGACCTTAGCAACACCAGCGTGCAGGCTTCCATGGCTTCTACCCCTTCGGCTTCGGCCCGTTGTTCGAATTCCGGATTTTCGGTGCCGGGGTTGAAGATGATGCGTTTGGGTTTCAGGCTCAGCAGGTAGTCGTACCACTGGGGTTGATTTTGCGGGCCGATGTAGAGCGTGATGGTGTCCACATCTTTGATGATGGGCTTTTGCCGGAGGTCAAGAATTTCGGTGTCGAACACGGTGCCGGTCTTGATGCTGAGGGGCACAATCTCGTGATTATATTCCTTGAGCATGCTGGCGGCGAGGTAGGCATACCTTCCGGGGTTGGGGGTAGCCCCCACAATAACGGTTTTCTTGCTCATGCGCTTGATGGGATCGTTTAATAGTTTACTTCTTCACCTTATTAACAACCGCCTCGGCACAACGTTCACCGTCCATGGCGGCCGACACGATGCCCCCGGCAAATCCGGCGCCTTCACCACAGGGAAACAATCGTTTCAGGTGGGGATGTTCCAACGTTTCTTTGTCGCGCGGAATTTTCACGGGCGACGACGTGCGGCTTTCCACACCCACCACCTGGGCGTCGTTGGTGAGATAACCCTTCATCTTGGTGCCAAAGTTCCTGAACCCGTCCTGAAGTGCTTTAAAAATGAAGGAAGGCAAAACGTCTTTCATATCGGCCGACGTGAGCCCGGGCTGATAGGATGTTTCGAGCAGTGTCGACGAAACTTTGCCGTCCACAAAATCGCTGAGGCGCTGCGCCGGGGCCTGCTGGGTGTTGCCACCCACCACACACGCCCGCTGCTCGACCGAAGCCTGGAAATAGAGACCAGCCAAGGCCCCGTGCTGATGAAAGTCCTTGAAATCGTTTTCCTCCACAGCCACCACAATGCCCGAGTTGGCGAACTCCGAATCGCGTCGCGAAGGGCTCATGCCATTCACAACCACCTCGCCAGGCGCCGTGGCCGCCGGAACAATGAAGCCCCCCGGACACATGCAAAACGAAAACACCCCCCGCTCCTTTCCATTCACATGCGCCTGATGCACCAATGCATACGACGATGCTGGCAAGTATGGCCCGCGATCGTCAACACAATGGTATTGCACGCGATCAATCAGGTTCTGCTGATGCTCCACGCGCACACCCAACGCAAAAGGTTTGGCTTCGATGAGCACCTTTCGGCGGTGCAGCAATTCGAAGATGTCGCGTGCCGAGTGACCGGTGGCGAGAATAACGCCCTCGCCTTTCAGCGTGTCGCCCGTGTGGGTGACAACGCCTTTGAGTGTGTCGCCTTCAATCAACAAATCGGTGACGCGGGTGTCGAAGATTACTTCGCCTCCGGCTTCGCGGATGCTGTCGCGCAGCGCCGCCACCAGCACGGGAAGTTTGTTTGTGCCGATGTGCGGGTGGGCGTCGTATAAGATTTCTTCTTTCGCACCATGGGCCACCAATATCTCGAGGATGCGGCGCACGTCGCCGCGTTTTTTGGAACGTGTATAGAGCTTGCCGTCGGAATAGGTGCCGGCGCCGCCTTCACCAAAACAATAGTTCGATTCGGGGTTCACGGTTTGCTCTTTGTTGATGGCCGCCAGGTCGCGACGGCGTGCCTGCACGTCTTTGCCCCGCTCCAGCACAATGGGCTTCATGCCTAGTTCAATAAGTCGCAGCGCAGCAAACAATCCGGCCGGACCGCTGCCCACCACAACGACGGGATCTTTCTGGCGAACATCGGGCAACGCTTTCGAGTAGTTGATGACGGGTCGCTGCTCCGAAGCGCTGAGGATGTCGCACTGAAAACGCACGATGACTTGTCGCGACCTCGCGTCGATGGAGCGCTTCACGGGCACAACAAACACGCTGCCGTCGTTTGGCAATCCCAGTTTCTTATAGAGGATGGCGGGAAAAATAGTTTCGTCGAATGCCTCTTCGGGCCGAAGGGTGAGTTCTACTGTTTTCATGGTGGTGTGGAAGGGAGTTATCCTTCAGGATGAGCCACAAAGATACGGCGGTTTCCAGAATTGAACAATGGCGTTTCCCGTCACCCGAAATAGCGTCATTTTCGGAAAGAAAGTACGCCGCTATTGACATCCTTGTTGTTCTTCCTATTTTGGAAGCCAAACCTTAAACCAACGTTAATGGAAACCACACCAGAACAAGAGGCCGTTACTACGCCCGAAGTAACCGAAGCCCCCGCCAACCAGGACATCATTCAAATGAACATCGACGAAACTGCTGCACGTGTGCGCAAGGCATCGTACTGGTTTTTCGCCATCGCCGTGTTCTCGGTCATCAATTCGTTTATGATCGCCAAGGGAAGTTATTTTGTGCTGGGCCTGGGCATCACCCAGTTCATCGACGGCATGTTTCTGGAACTGACAGGCGAAACAAACCTGATCGCCAGCTTCATCCCGTCGCTCCTGTTTGTGCTCTTCGGAATTTTCGCCATGCGCCTGAAACCGTGGGCCTTCATTGTCGGCGGCATTCTCTATGCACTGGACGGTGTGTTGTTCGCCTTCTTTGAAGAGTGGATGGCGTTTGCTTTCCATGGGTTGGCACTGTTCGGACTCTACAAAGGGTTGATGGCGATTAAGGAACACCGGGCGTTGGTTCAGAACGCGACTGCGTAGGATTCAACGTGCGGCGTAATGGTTGTATGTAAACCAAAGGTCTTTCGAAGTAACCCATCGAACGCAACACTGCCGTTCTAAATCATCTTACATCGTTTCATGAAACAGATCGCTCCTGCCGAAACCCCTTTGGCTCCGGTAGGAGCCGCCTGTTTATAGAAGCTCCCACAACATCGCTGCGGCTCCGGCAGGAGCCACCTGTTATCCCGACGGCGAATGCCATTCAGAAACCACGCCCAGAACATATGTGCCTGCACGCTCCAAATATTCAAAAACATAGCAGCGCAAAATGAAATATGAAACAACATTGAGACATTGAGGTGTCAATAGCAGGTAGCTCCTGCCGGAGCTCATTGATCGTCCACAACGTTTTCTATAAACAGGTAGCTCCTGCCGGAGCTCACTGATCAACCACAACATTTTCTATAAATAGGCAGCTCCTATCGGAGCTCGTATATTCAAAATCACATGGAAATAAAAAAGAGGCTTCGCTGAAGCCTCTTTTTACTATGAACTTGATACTACACGTCTCTCTTTTATCCAATCTCAATCACCACATCGTCCGTCAACGGGTGACCTACACACGTGAGCACATAGCCCTCTTCGCGCTCAGATTTGGACAAACCTTCTTCCTCGTCCAACTTCACTTTGCCCGACAATGCTTTGCCGCGACATGCGGTGCACAGGCCGCTTTGGCATGAATAGGGAAGATCGATGCCTTGGTCCAGTGCGGTTTCGAGGATGGCTTTGTTGGGGGGCACCATCACTTTGTATTCCTGGCCATCGTAGCGGATGGTGACTTCGCGGGTTTTGGCTTCGCCTTCTGTTGCTGGCTCGGCGGTCTTGGCATCTTTGTCGATGGTGCCTTGCACGAAACTTTCTTTGAACACTTTTTCTTTGGGAATGTGGTGTTCACTCAGCAAGGCCTCAGCGTTTTTCATCATGCCTTCGGGGCCGCACATGAGGTAGGTTGTTTTTTCGATGCCCCAGTTGGGGATGCGTTCGAAAAGTTTGGTGAGCATGTCGTGGTTGAGCAAGCCCGAGTAGCCCTGCCAGTTCATGGGCGCGTTGTCGAGCACGTGGATCACGTGCAGGCGGCCTTCGTCTTTTGTCTGGAGGGTGTCGAGTTCGTTTTTGAAAATGATGCTGTCGATGTCGCGGTTGCAATAGATGAGCGAGCAGATGCTGTCGGGCTCCTGAGTGAGGGTGCTCTTGATGATGGACATCATGGGGGTGATGCCCGAGCCGCCGGCAAACATGATGAGGTGGCGTTTGTTGGTGGCGGCAAACTCGGTGGTGAATTGTCCCATCGGTTCCATGATGCGCACCTTGGCGCCGGCCTTCAGGTTGTCGGGGAGCCAGTTCGACATCAACCCGTTGTCTACACGCTTCACGGTCACCACCAGGTCCTGGTCGGTGAAGGGCGACGAACACAGCGAATAGGCGCGTCGCACTTCCTTGCCCTGCACGGGCACAATGAGCGTGAGAAACTGCCCGGCTTTGTACGTTATCTTTGGTTCAGGTTGAGCAAAGGCAATGGAGATGGCGTCGCGTGTTTCGTTGATGATCTGCTTCACCGTGAGCTCGTGATATTTCGGGCCGCTGTGGGTCTCTTCTTTCGGTTTCGACTTCTCTGTCTTATCTGATTTTTTGAAAAAGCTAAACGCCATACTGTTGTGTTAAAAAGTTTTTTTAAAGCCTGCTCCCGGTTGCCCTCACGGCCCCCTCTTGTTCACTAAAGATTTAACCAATAGGTCATCTTCACCACCAGCGCCCGGTTCTTGCTTTCGACGGGGTGTGGCAGGTAGTTTTCGGTATATACAACAAAGAAATCGGATGCTGGTTTAAAGCGCCACTGAAAACGCGCATTTAAATTCGCATTGTCGTCCCGGTCGTTATACTGCACAAAAGTAGTGAGGAATAACTTATCCGTAAAGGTCATGTCGAGACGAGGGCCAATGAGCAGGAATTGGGCCGATCCATAGGCTTCGGGCAGGGCAATGTCGTTGTAGTCCACCTTCACTCCCAGGCTTCCGAAAGGCTGATAGCGCAGGTTCAATTCCGTGCCCAGGTTAAAGAGCGTGCCGTTATAGAACCCGCCATAGCTCCCCTGCACGCTGCCGTTGAAAACCTTGCGGGTGTTTGACTGATAGAAGAAACCGACTTCGTTCCAGGTAAACGACTGCCCTTTCAGCAACGTGGAGTCGCCGCGGGGATCGATGGGATTAAAATCTTCGGGCAGCATCTGAAACGTATTGCGCACACTCACCCGCAGGTTGGAGGTGTTCAGGAAATTTATTTCATAGGCCAGGCCATACGATTTGTCGGTAATGGTTCTGCCGGGAATGATGGTGTAGCTCACGTCGGCCTGCGGCCCCATGACCGCGATGCCCCGACCGGGATAGAACCGCAGGCCCGCGTCGGCATAGGTTCCATAGAAACCCGGATACACATCGAGGCTGGGCACAAAGCCCGCTTCGGCATTGAAATTTTTTCCCACATTCTGCTGCGCCACACTGAACGACACGTGACGTGAGTTGTAGTTGATGAAGGCACCAAACGAATAGTTCTTGTTTTCGGTAACGGCGTCGGCCGAGCGATGATAATACACCTTCCCTCCCCACTTGTTGCTCTTGGTGAAAAGCTTGAAGTCGGCGCCATACACACGATTGAAGCTGTTGAGCTCCTTCCGCATTTTGCCCTCGCGCATCACTTCGCGTATCACGCTGTGGTGATAGTAGCGTGTGGAGTCGTAGGTGCCCAGGTTGAGCGACTGCTTGTTCACAAAGATGAAACCGATGTTGGAGCGCGAAAAAATCTGGCGCTGCACCACAGCGACAGAATAGTTCTGGTCGGGCAGGCCCAGGGCTTCGCGCTTGCGCGTTTGCATGTTCATGATGCCGATGCGCCAGTTCTTGCCCAGCTTGCCGCTTACCCGTGCACCGTATAGGATGGGCACCTTTTGCAGGTTGTCGGCCGAGTCGGTCACCAACCCGATGCGGCGCGAGAAAAACGGGCGCGAATCGAAGAAGCCCGACTGTGCAAACAGGTCGCTGTTCTCCAGAAAGAATTGCCGTCGTTCGGGGAAACCGAATTCGAAGCGTGTGAGGTTTATCACCTGGCGGTCCACCTCTACGTTCGAGAAGTCGGGGTTCACGGTCAGGTCCAGGTTGAGCGAGGGCGTGAGGCCGATCTTGGCATCGAAGCCGGCGTTGACGCTGGTTTCGGATGGTGTGCTGTTCTCTTCGTCTTTGGTCGAGGAACCCGCCACATAGGGAATGAAGGAGATGTTGCTCTTGTGATGCGGCAGCGGATCGTCCCACAGAATTTTTCCCGAATAGGCAAACGACGCCGGAATGTATTGAATGGGCGTGGCGATCCAGCTGCTCACCTGGTTGCGCTTCACATCGTTGCGCAGAAAGGTCATGTTCCACTGCGTGAGGTTGTAGCGGATCGATTTGAAGGGAATGGCAATCTCGGCCACCCAGCGGTCGCCAAGGCGCTCCACGTGCGAATACCACTTGTTGTCCCAGTTGTTGTTGAAGCTGTTGTCGTTCGAGGCCCCGTTGGCCAGCACACCTTCGGCCTGCACACCCATGGGGGTGACGTTGAAATAGAACCCGTTGGTGAAGTCGTTGAACGGGTCGAAGTATATGCCGATGTTGTCGTTCAGATCCCAGTCCATGTCGCGCCGCAGCGACTGCACGATGTCTGGCTTGTCGTCGTCGAAGCAGGTGATGCCGAAGTAGAGGAAGTGGTCGTTGAAGGTCATCTTCACTTCCGACTGAAATGTGGGGGGCAGCGAGTCGAGCGGGTAGTTCAGGAAGAAGTCTTTGGCGATGTCGGCCGTTTGCCAGTCGGCCTCGTCCAGGTTGCCGTCCAGCCGAATCTCGCCGTGGGCCTTGCGCACATGCAATTCCTTGCCCGGCTCATTTTGGGCATAGTCGATGCCGGGGATGAGCACACAGATGCTGAAGAGGAATTCGCGAAAACGATTGGCCATGAGGGGTTGAAAAACGGGCAAAGGTAATTAAAATCGGGGAAGGGGTGTTGCCGTTGGAATAAGTTCCCTGGCATGTTGGAGGGACACCAACATGGGGCCATGATATGTGTGTATCCCCCACCAACATATCATAATTTTGTTTGTCGGGTTATTAGCCCAAATATGTTTTTGAAGTAAATTTGCAGCAGGTTATTCGCATTGTGTATTAAGAACAGTAACCTCCGCAGCAGGCCAGTCACTCTCACTGACCCTGCACAAGACACACAACAAGATCGCAAGCTACTTTAGCCGTAAACCACTCGTCCGATGAAACAAGGAAAAACAATCCTGCTCCTGCTCACCGCAATCTTTTTCTCCACCGAAGGCATTCTCATCTACATGGTTTCTTCCGTGTATAACGGCGACGTGTTTGGTGCGGGCTTCAAGACTTGCTTTTTCCTGTTGCTCATTCTTTTGTTTTCAAAGAAGCTGGCCTGGGCGAAATGGATTTTGTCAGTCCTGTTGATCGTCTACGGGGCATTGATGCTCCTCGCTGGCACAGAACACATTGTGCTGTATGCAATCGGGGCATTCGATATCTTCTTTGGCTTTTATATTCACAAATCAAAAGCCCTGGCCATTTTCCGATCGAATCAACGCAACGACGAAGAGGCACCGATGCAAGCGGAAACGATCATCGACACACCGGCCGAAGAGAAACATGCGTTCGAGTATCCACAATTGGTGAGACGATACAAAGCCCTGTTCATCGACTTTATGCTGGTGTTCACCACGCTCATCATCATTATGCTGCTGGTGCAGGATAGCGAACTTCGAACCCCCATCATGGTGACCTCGGCCGCCATCATCTGCCTCACTTACGAACCCGTGCTGACGACCTATTCAAGAACCCTCGGCCAAAAGCTGATGCGCATCCGCGTGGGCCGAAACGAAAACCCACTGGAAAAAATCAGCCTGCTTAACGCCTATGCACGATGGGGCACCAAATGGCTGCTGGGCTGGATCTCGTTTGTCACCATCCATTTCAATCCCGAAAAAAGAGCTATTCACGACCTGGCTAGTGATTCGGTTATGACGATTGAGGAATAGAACCTTTATTGGACAATAACACTTGCTGAATTGGTTAGATGTGAGAAAAACACCAGTGAATGGCTCCCTTATGACAGGTTGCAATACAGGGCTTATTTTGATGAAGACGATAATACTTTCAATAGAAATGTCCTTTGGCATGCCGTGTCCTTGCAACAAGCCGATGTAAAAAACGAAAAGCTTTACCATACACCCGAGGAGATTGTGACGAAGTGTATCGATAGCCTGGAAATATCCTTCAAAGAAATTATATCCAGGCTCGACCAGGGATTGCCCTGGGTAATCAATCATGATGATAAAGATCTCCCGTGGTTTAACAAAGAGGGCGACACGATGCCAAAGATGAGGAGTCTTTTTAAGCAAAGCGATATTCCAATTTCATTTACCGGATGTCTAATTTTTCCCAAAGAGGACTTGTTCGATTTTGCCCGTGAATTGGTAACCTATCCGTACATCTTATCATACAAGAATCTGGATGTTTCTCATCATACATTGCCATTTGTCATTAAGATAACAGGGCATCTCACGCTTGATCTATTAAGTACAGATAAGGCTCTACTAACGAGGGTATTGAATGACGAGACATTTGATTCCTTACTAAGAATTACCTACCGAAACAGGTTGTAGGTTTTAGGATTTTCGTCGCAGGGCAGTCTCCCATCTAGGGACTTGATCGTCTTAACAATTGCTATTGACCGACAAGATCGCGCGCACTATTTTCGCATGAACCTCTGCTGAACCATGACCGAAATCGAAACGCTCACCCTCCAAACCGAAAGCGCCTACGCTTGGACAAACAAACTCCTCAACAGCATCCCCTTCGAAAAATGGGACACGCTGCCCGACGTGTTGGAGACCACCGTCACCTGGCAAGTGGGGCACTTAATTATGAGCCACTACTTTCACACGGCCATGGTCATTGTGGGACATCAGATGGACATTCTCAAACAGGTGCCGCTGAAAGAATATGACGCCATGTTCACAGAAGCCTCACCAATAATTTCGATCGGGAAAACAAATGCAGAGACGTTGTTCGGACAGTTGAATCTTGTGCAGCAAAAATCACTCAGCATCATCAAGTCACTGCCCATCGAAGCACTTACAAGCAAGCTGGAACCGACGCCTACACCCCACCCTGTGGCCACGACAAAGTTCGAGTCGTTGGATTGGAATATCAAACACACCATGTATCACTGCGGGCAGATTGGGATCTTGAAACGGGTGGTGGATGAGCGATATGATTTTGGGTTGAGGCGGGTAGAAAAATAGGGTGGGTTTATCGTGAGACGCGTTCCCGGCTAACCTGGGCTGCTCGTTATGTCTCTCCGGAGCGAAAATAGGCCGCTTGTTGGCCGGAGACACATCCCACGATTTTAATTTTGGCGGGCTGGGTCCTGCCCCTTACTTTTGGGCTTTAATACATCCAGACGTGCAATTAAATCCACTTACTGCCATCTCGCCGGTTGACGGGCGATATTTTGAAACGGTTAAGCCGTTGGCTCCCTATTTTTCTGAGTTCGGCCTCATGCGTTATCGCGTGCAGGTGGAGATTGAATATCTCATTTCGCTGTCCACCGCCATCACGGAGTTGGAAGACTTTCCGGTGCACAAGATCAACGAGATCCGGAAGATCTATAAGAACTTCACGGAGCTTCAGGCCCTCGAAATAAAAGAGATCGAAAAGACCACCAACCACGACGTGAAGGCGGTCGAATATTTTATCAAGCAAGAATTCGAAAAACTGAAGCTCGAAGCATTCCGCGAGTTCATTCACTTCGGCCTCACCTCGCAAGACATCAACAACACGGCCATTCCGCTGTTGCTGAAAGAGTTTATCGAACGCGAATATTTCTCGATGGTCGACACCCTGGTGAATCGCCTCAACGGCTTTGCCAAAGAGTGGAAAGACATTGCCATGCTGGCCCACACACACGGCCAGCCCGCATCGCCCACCCGACTGGGCAAAGAGATTATGGTGTTTGCCGCGCGTTTGGAAAAACAATTGTCGCAGCTCAAAACAGTGCCACACTCGGCCAAGTTTGGCGGCGCCACGGGCAACCTCAATGCCCATCACATCGCCTATCCTGCTATTGACTGGAATAAGTTTTCGGACGAGTTCTGTCATCACCTGGGTCTTTCGCGCAGCTATCCTACCACACAGATCGAACACTACGACAACCTGGCCGCGCTGTTCGACAACCTGAAACGCATCAACACCATCCTCATCGACTTTAGCCGCGACATGTGGCAGTACATTTCGATGGAATATTTCAAACAACGCATCAAAGAAGGCGAAGTGGGCTCGTCGGCCATGCCGCACAAAGTGAACCCCATCGATTTCGAAAATGCCGAAGGCAACCTCGGTTTTGCCAACGCCATCTTCGAATACCTGTCGGGCAAGCTTCCCGTGTCGCGCCTCCAACGCGACCTCACCGATTCCACCGTGCTGCGCAACATTGGCGTGCCTCTCGCGCATACCTACATAGCGCTGCAATCGCTGTTGAAAGGACTGAGCAAACTCGAACTCAACCAGGCCGCCATCAACGCCGACCTCGACAACAACTGGGCCGTGGTGGCCGAAGCCATCCAAACCGTGTTGCGCAAAGAAGGTTATCCCAACCCTTACGAAGCGTTGAAAGCGCTGACGCGTAAGAACGAAAAGATCACACAGGCAAGTCTCGCCACATTCATCGATGGCTTGAATGTGAAGGATGCCGTGAAGGAAAAACTGAAAGCGATCACGCCGTTCAATTACACGGGCATTTAGTAGTTAGTCTTGAGTATTTAGTATTTAGTCCTGAGTACAAAGACACTGCTTGATACTCAAGTCTAAATACTCAGGACTCTGGACTCAAGACTAGATTTAGTAGTTAGTCTTGAGTATTTAGTCCTGAGTACAAAGACAATGCTTGGTACTCAAGTTTCTAAATACTCTGGACTCAAGACTAAATACTCAAGACTAAATACTCAAGACTCAAGACTAAATACTCTTGTTTGAGGATGGTTCCCGGCGCTTATGCTGGGAAGGATGAAAAATGCGGATTGAGGTGTTTTGGCACGTGGGCTCACCAGCGGGCGAGGAAACGTGGCATCTGGAGCTTTTCATGTTCTATATTTACTGTTGGCGGCCAATTTACATTCAAGGGCCACGGACGCAATCATGACAACTAAAGCGATAACTTATCCGACCGTCGTAACAATTCTTTTGACGTTGGCTATGTGCAACTCAAAAGATAAATCAGGAACGCATAGCCAAGAAGCGAACAATAAATTCTCCTCAAGCGCTGACACTTTACTAATCAGAGCCTCCCGAATGAAAGGAAAAGGTGTTTTCGAATTCGGTGGAGTTACCCTGGAGTTTCAGGATACGACGAACTTATTTGACTACCCAATTGACTACCCTGATTCTCTTTCAAAGATATTGGGTACCAAATGCCCTGTAGACTTCGAGTCTGAACGTGATTACATCGATTTGATTAGTGGTCAACTTCCTTCCGGGGATTTTGTAGTGATCGTTGATCAAAACAACAATCATTCCTTTAGGGACGACACACCATTCACTTTGCAACCTATTGATTGGTTTTCATCTCGAAACTCCATTCCCATAACATTTTTAGTTTCCGATGACGCAGATACTGTTCAAAGACATTCCTGGATAAGAATTGGTCTTTGGAAGGGAGCTATAATTTACGGAAGGGACGAACATTTGTCTGCTTCTTTTTCAATTGATGATAAACACTTTGATGTTGGGATAATTGATCAGCGCAATGGTTCTTTCACCTACGGACTGGAACCTCAAATTGCCCTGCTAACCACTGAACGCGGAAAGGTGGATTCCATAGAAGTCCGTGATCTGATCAAGATGAAAGAATACCTTAAGCTAAATGGGGTTTATTATAAGTTTGACAGCATCAGCAATGCCGGGAACTACGTAAGGCTGATAAAGGAAAAGAATTTTGAAAACAAAATTGGTATTCAGATAGGTATGCTCGCTCCCGAATTCAAATTCAAGTCCACGTCCGGTAATACGATGAGCACTTCTTTGCTACATGATAAGCCTCTGATTATTGCGAATTCTTGTGGATGTGGTGGCGACACTAAATCTTCTCAAGCCTACGTTGAAATCAGGGAAACATACCAGGATGATGCATACGTTCTTAGGTTGGACTCTTTTTCGAAAAACCCATCAGACGAATGGACGATAAATATGGAAGACGGCTATAACAAAGATTCCTACTATAAATTCCGACAGGAATACTGTTCAAGAATATGCTATATCATCGGGCAGAACCAAAGGATTCTTGATAAATTCCAGATAACAGATTGGAAAAAGACCTTACCAAAGCTTCTTGATAATTAAGAGGACGTTTCTTTTAATACGCGTCTACATCTGCTTATGCCAAAACGTGAACCTCCAGTCGCAGTGCTGTCTCCCGCCCACAGGCGGGGACTGCGCGTCAGTATGGCCGCACATCTAAAATCACAAAGGCAATCATTGAATAGTAGTCTTGAGTCCTGAGTAGTTAGTATTGAGTACAAAGACATTGCTTGATACTTAATACTCAGGACTCAATACTCAAAACTCAATACTCAATACTAAAAAGTGAACCTCACATACGGCACCGGAAAGAACGGTTGCTGATAAATGGTTATCACCGAGTTTGTGCGTGGGTTGTAGGTCTGTGAGAATATGTTCTGGCTGTTGGTCAGATTTTGCAGATCGAGCGAGGCTTCGAGTGTGCTGCGTTTATATTCCTGGCGGTACGAAAGGCGAAGGTCGACGCGGAAGTAGGACTTCTGTCGCACGCTGTAGGCTTCGCTGTCGCGATACACGGCGCGGCCGCGGGCTTGCGATTCTTCCAGGTCAAGCGGGGTGAGATAGGGACCGCCGATGGTTGTTACTTTCAGGTTCACCGAAAAGAATTTTCCTTGTGGGAGTGCCCATTCTTTTCCGCCGAGCACGTTCAGCACGTGTTTCACATTGTAGGCCGTGTTGCGTTCAATGCCGTCGCTGCCTTCGTAGCGTGAGTTGAATAGCGAGGTGGTGACCAGAAAATAATATCCCTGGTTGAAGAAGCGCTCCAGCGTGAGTTCTACTCCGTAGTTCTTCCCTACCCCTTTGTTCACCAGGCTGTCGGTGTTGGTGGGGCCAAACGAAATGCCCGAATTGATGGAGGCAAAGGAAGAGGCATTGCGTTCAACCGGCACGTTGCTCAACGCCTGATAGTAGGCTTCGCCTTTGAACCGAAGGTGTTCGGTGATGTTGCGATCGTAGGTGAAAACAAAGTGATGGCTGGTGGTGAACCCAAGATCAAGATTGGTGAGCGCCGACTTGTCGCCCACGCGGGTTTGCACGTAGGACGTGGTGATGTTCTGCGCCTGATTGTGAATGCCATAGCCTAGGCTGAACGACTGCTTTCCATCGCCCGGAATGAACTGCAACCCAAGCCGGGGCTCCACTGCCCATTGTTTGTTGAGATCGTAATACTGTGCATGCGCGCCGGCTTGTGCCGACCAGTGTTCGTTGAACCGGTGTCGCCACGTGGTGTGGAATTGATAGAGCGTTGTTCTGTCTTTCACATGGAGGCGAACTGTGTCGGTGCCGACATTGGTAAACACATCGCGCTGGTAGAGGTCAACGTTGGAGAGGTCCATCATAACACCCGACACCAGTGTGTTTCTGCGATTAAATTTTGTTCGCGTCTGGAAGTTCGCGGAATATTTTGTGGTGGCAAACTTGCCTTCGTTCGACAGGTATTTGTTTATGACTTGCTGCGTCTCGTCGCGCACCAGCGAATCGTTTGTGAACTGCTCGTTGGTGTGACTGATGCCCGCCACCAGGCGCGCAAAAGTTTTTGCCGACACCGTGCGTTCATAGGCAACGCCGATCACGCCCGTTTTGTAGCGCGGGTAGCTGTCGTAGTTCTCGCTGCCATAGAGCGACTTTGCGTTGTCGAGGTCGGCGTCGCTTCCCTTCAGATCGATGGCGCTTGCGCCACCCATGCCGAACACGGTGAACGTTCCTTTCTTTCCGGAGGGCAAGGCTATTTTGAAATTCAAATCCTGATACAACGGTGTGGCCGTGCCCGTGCCGAACTCAATGCCCAGGGCTTTGAACACACCGAGTGTGGAGTAGCGATAGTTGACGAGGTAAGAGCCTTTGGAGTTTTTTGAGAATGGTCCTTCGGCGCCCACTTCAAAACCGTTGAAGCCGGCTTGTGCCATCAGCTCGGTCTTCTCGTTGTTGCCGTTGCGCAGGGCCAGGTCGAACACACCGGCGGTGGCGTTTCCATATTGTGCGGGAAAGGCGCTGGTCATGAAGTCGGACTTGCCCAGGGTGTTGGCGTTGAGCATGCTCACGGGGCCGCCGGTGCTCACCAGTGTGCCGAAGTGGTTGGGGTTGGGGATGTTGAGGCCTTCCATTTGCCAGAGCATGCCCGTGGGCGAATTGCCGCGCACCACAATGTCGTTGCGGCCATCATTGCCACCCACCACGCCGGCAAAGTTGGCGGCCATGCGCGAGGGATCGCCGAGGGCCCCTGCATAACGTTTTGTTTCGTCGGTGTTGAAGGCGCGCGAGCTCACCAGGGCAAGTTCGTTGTTGGTGGCAGTTTTGTCGGAGTGAGAATCGCTGGTCACCACAATTTCGGTGAGTTCGCTCACGGCTTCCTGCAGGCTCACGTCCAGCACCACTTCTTTGCCGGCCGTGACCAGGATGTTGGCCAGGGTTTGGGTTTCATAGCCGATATACGACACGATGAGGGTTTGGCGGCCCAGGGGCACTTTGTCAATTCTATAGTCGCCGTGTTCGTCGGTGGTGCTGCCCAACGTCGCGAGGCCGTCGCCCGCCATGCGGATGGACACGCCGATGAGGGGAGTTTTGCTCACCCCATCGGTGACCCGGCCACGCAGGGTTTGGGTGGACTGGGCAAACAGCGAGTTATAGATGAGGAAGAGGATTGAAAACAACACAAATTTCAAGGTGCTGCGGGTGTGTAATAGTGGGGTCATTGCATTTTTTGATTTGGGTCTGGAAACGCGAAACAACCCTGGCGCGGTTTGCCCCGAAAGGGTGAATGATGTGATTGACGCGGAATTTGATGCGTTTTGCTGTGTTGTGATGTGAACGGGAAGCCCGCTGCTGCAAACGGCTAGGCCGATTCGGCGAGGTTCCGGATCTGTTCAATCTTCTCGATGACCTCGCGCCCCTTGCTCCGCGACACGGGCACGGTGATGTCGCTGTCGCGGATGGTCAGCTTGTAGCCGTTGGTGTTGCCTCCCACCTCGGTGATGGCGTTGATGTTGACCATGTAGGACCGGTGGCACCTGATGATGAAGGTGTTGTTGAGCTGGCCCTCGATGGTTTTGAGGTTGACCCGCAGCATCTTTTTCTGCACGCCCTGCCCGTCGTTCCAGAACAGGGTTGAATAATAATTGCTGGATTCGATGTAGAGAAGGTCGGGCAGGTGAAGCTCCACGCTGTCGCTGGTGTCGGACTGGATGGTGATGGTGGTGTGGGGTTCGGCCACTTCTGTGGGATGGTGTTTCAGGGTGCGGATGCGGGCAAGCTCCGCGTTGGCGTGCAGGGCGTTCTGGAGACTGTTTTTCAGCATCACCGTGCGCAACACAAAGGTGAAGATGACGATGGAAATGCTGCCGTAGAGCATCATGTTCACAAAGAAATACCAGAGGATGTCGGTCATGGGCAAGCCCCGATAGAACCCGAGCGCTTCCAGCAACACCGGCGCCACGATGCCGATGATGAGGAGTTGCCAAAGGGTGAACAGAATATATTTCCCTACCGTCCACCGCAGGGAGTCGAACACATTGGGCCACACTTTGGGAAACCACACGATGGTGACGTAGAGCGTCACAAAGATCACCAGCCCGATGATGAGGAACAGCACAAAGTGTTCCCACTCCAACGGGTTGAACGCCACCAGGAACACCACCATGAAGGCGCCTAGCCCAGCCGACAGCGCCATATTTTTCCGATCGCTGTCGAGGTAGTAGGGAAAAGACTCCTGAAGGATTTTGAACAGTCGCACCACGTTCAAAATTAATATTTTTCTGCGCTATGGAAAACGTGGTGGGGAACGTTGTGTGCGCGTCATGAACGTGACTTGCGCCGAAACCGCGAGTGCGTGGCACAAATTAAATTCGGGATCGATTTGGAATTGTCGGGTGGAACCCGACGATCCGCAGTGTGGGCGAAGTCGTTTGTTAGTCGTGGGGACTTTGTTTATTGGACATGGGCAAACTTGTGCTTTCCGCTACCGGGGTGGTGGTTGATACGACAACCGCGTGAGTGATGGTAACGGAAAGCCCACAGCAGCGTGGACCTTGTGCGCGGGGCGAGGACTTGGAGTGGACAGCACGGTTCCGCCAACTGGCGGAACACGCCCAAGTCATGTCAATACTTAACACGGTGTGGTTAGCGTGGGTGTTCGTTCTATCGCTTCACCCTTTGATCTCTTCCGATGATGACATAGAGCAGCCAGCCGAGGAAGGGAAGAAAAATAAGCACCAGCAGCCAGATGGTTTTGTTGTTGTTTTTGAAATCGCTTCTGATGATTTCAATGAGCGCCCAAAGCCAAAGGGCGAAGGGAACCAACAGAAGCAACAGTTCGTCAATGGCGACTCTGCTGAGGGAAAGCATCATAACATTTTGGTTTTAACGATTCATGAATTAGGGAGAAAGCTTTAAGAATGAAGATAAGCACCAGTAGCCAGATGATTTTCTGGGAGCTGTCTTTGAAATCGCTTCTGATAATTTCAATGAGTGCCCACAGCCAGAGAACAAAAGAAAACAACACCAGCAACAAGCCTGGAAAACTGACCCCCATCAGAAAAAGCATCATAACGTTTTTGGTTTACTATTGAGCTCTAAAGTAGTTTTAGCAAGTTCTTGCTGGATGCAGCCACACGCTAAGCCTGTCCTTCCGGCTTCACTCTTTGGCCTCTTCCGATGATGACATACAGCAGCCAGCCGAGGAAGGGAAGAAAAATAAGCACCAGCAGCCAGATGATTTTCTGCGAGCTTTCTTTGAAATCGCTTCTGATAATTTCAATGAGTGCCCATAGCCAAAGGGCGAAGGGAACCAGCAGCACAAGGATGATAACGCCTAACGAAGGGATGAGAAGATCCATACCATTTTGTTTTTATTGTCTGAATATACAAAGCTTCGGAATTTTGTGTGCATTCGAAACCTCAATATTTCTTTACCTAAAAAAAGACATCGCCTTTCAGCGATGTCTTTCAAAATATCTTTTCAAACGTCTCTCCTACTTCACACCAAACTTGAACACGGTTTGTGTTTTGTAGGTCTCGCCGGGGTTGAGCACCACGGTGGGGAATTGAGGTTGGTTGGGTGAGTCGGGGAAGTGTTCGGTCTCAAGGCAGAAGCCGTAACGTTTGGCATAGACGGTGTTGAATTTTCCGGTGATGGTGCCGTCGAGGAAGTTGCCGGTGTAGAACTGAACGCCGGGCTCGGTGGTGAGCACTTCCAGTGTGCGACCGCTGATGGAGTCGTAGGCTGTGGCAGCGGAGGTCAGGCTCTTGTCGGTTTTGTCGAGCACCCAGCAATGGTCATAGCCGCCGCCGGTTTTGATTTGGGGATCGTCGGCATTGATGCGCTCGCCGATGGTGTGGGGCGTGGTGAAGTCGAAGGGTGTGCCCTTCACCTCTTGCAGTTTGCCTGTGGGAATCAAGCCTTTGTCTACGGGCACAAACTTCGAAGCGGCCAGGGTGATGGTGTGGCCCAGGATGTCGCGTTTGGTGTTGCCCGAAAGGTTGAAGTAAGTATGTTGTGTGAGGTTCAGTACAGTCTTCTTGTCGGTGGTGGCAGTATAGTCGACCGTGAGTGCATTGTCATTAGACAGTGTGTACACCACTTCCACCTGCAGGTTGCCGGGGTAGCCTTCTTCCATGTCTTTGCTGAGGTAGGTAAGTTTCAGCGAAGCGCCTTCGGCAGACGTTGACGGTGTGGCGGCCCACACTACTTTATCAAATCCCTTCAAGCCCCCGTGAAGATGGTTGGGACCGTTGTTAACGGCCAGGGTGTAGGTCTTTCCATCGAGGACGAATTTGCCGTTGCCGATGCGGTTGCCATAGCGACCCACGAGGGCACCAAAGAACGGAGATTTTGCGAGGTAGCCCGACAGGGAGTCGTAGCCCAGCACGATATCTTCTATGGTTCCGCTTTTGTCGGCGGTTTTCAGGGAGGTGATGAGGCCACCATAGTTGGTGACGGTCATCTCTACGCCTTGCGTGTTTTTGAGGGTATACAACGCTACGGCTGTGCCATCGGGCAGGGTGCCAAACGACGATTCACTAACGGTTGCCACATGGGCCGCCGAGTCCACGGCCTTGGTTTCGGCGGGAGCATCGGTTTTGGGTTTGCACGATTCAGTCATAAGCATTACGGCGAGGCCTAAAGGCAAGTAAAGCATGTATTTTCTCATAGTAAAGGGGTTGTGGTTACTATTTTACATTTTTATAATGAACATCGGAGAGTGCGCGCAAACGCTCTGCACTCGATTCCGGCGTAATATCGCGCTGCGGATTGGCTAACATCTCATATCCCACCATAAATTTTTTCACCGTGGCCGAACGCAGCAGCGGCGGATAGAACACCATGTGCCAATGCCACTCGGGATGGGGCACGCCGTCGGTGGGTGCCTGGTGTATGCCGGCCGAATAGGGAAATGATATTGAAAACAAATTGTCGTAGCGCGTGGTGATGCGCTTGTAGGCGTCGGCAAACGCCTGGCTTTCGGCCGCCGTCATGTCGGTGATGGCCGCCATGGCGCGGTTGGGAACGATCATGGTTTCGAAGGGCCATGTGGCCCAGAAGGGAACGAGCACCACAAAATGTTCATTCTCCAACACGATGCGCTGTTGTGCCTTGAACTCCTGCTGCAAATAGTCGCTCAGCAAAGTGCGGCCGTGTTTGTCGAAGTAAGCTTTTTGATGAACCTGTTTTTTCAGCGGCTCCACTGGCACCGACTCCTGGCTCCAGATCTGTCCATGCGGGTGTGGGTTGGAGCAGCCCATCACGGCGCCTTTGTTTTCGAATATCTGTACGTAGTTCACAAAGGGTTCTTTGCCCAGCGTGATGTATTCCTGTTGCCACAGGGCCACCACGGCGTTGATGTCGCTCACGTCCAGTTCGGGGATGGTGAGGTCGTGGCGTGGCGAGAAGCAAATGACGCGGCAAATACCTTTCTCGGTTTTGGCTTGCAACAGGCCGTCGTTGATGGTGCCGTCGGGCCCATCGGCAATGATGGCCGAGAAGTCGTTGGTGAATGCGAAGGGACCGGTATAGGCCGGGTTGTATTCTCCGTTGGAGCGCTTGTTGCCCGGGCAGAGATAGCATGTGGGGTCGAAGGCCGGAATGCTTTCGGTCTCTGTCTTCTCTTGTTGTCCCTGCCAGGGGCGCTTGGAGCGGTGGGGCGATACCTGAACCCACTCGCCCGTCAGCGGGTTGAGCCGGCGGTGCGAGTGTTCGGAAGTGTCAAACGTCATGGTGTTTTGTTAAAGCAAGGAAGGTTCCTTGGCGGTGAGTGGAACAATGCTGGTGCCGTCTTTGAGGGCCACTACGTAGCCCACCATTTCGCGGTGAATGGTGTGCTGGTAAGCAGCCTTGAGCGTGTCGATAAATTCGTTGACACGGTCTTTCTTCACGATGTTGATGGTGCAGCCGCCAAAGCCGCCGCCCATCATGCGGGCGCCCAGCACGCCTCCGAATTTTTTTGCTTCGTCCACCAGAAAATCCAGTTCGAGACAGCTCACTTCATAGAGGCGCGACAGCCCGTCATGGCTTGCATAGAGGCGTTGTCCAAAGGCGTTGAGGTTGCCCTTGGCCAGGTCTTCGGAGGCCTGGAGCACGCGCTCGTTCTCGGCCACAATGTAGATGCAACGGTCGTATACCTTTCCAGGAAATTCATCACGGTGAGCCTGGAGCATGTCGGCGGTGACGTCGCGCAGGCTTCGCACAGCCGGATAATGTTCTTTCAAAATGGCGACGCCTTTTTCGCACTCCGAGCGGCGTGTGTTGTAGGCCGAGTTGGCCAGCGAGTGTTTCACCATGGTGTCGCACAACACGATGGTGTAGTCTTTCAGGTCTACGGGAAAATAGCGGTAGCTCAGCGAACGACAGTCGAGCACAAAGGCCTGACCGGCCGCGCCCATCATGCTGGAGAACTGGTCCATGATGCCACACTTCACCCCCACATAGTGGTGCTCGGCCCATTGGGCCATGTGAATGAGATCGAGCTTAGGAACCTGGAAACCGTGCAACTGATCAACGGCAAATGCAAAACCACACTCCAGAGCAGCCGACGAAGAGAGACCAGCACCCGTGGGAACATTGCCTCCGATGATGGCGTGAAAGGGTTTCAGATCATATCCCTTATCCACAAATTGACGCACCACACCCAGCAGGTAGTTGGCCCACGCGGGATTTTCTACTTTTTCGGGATTGTTCACGTCGAAGGTCACGGTTTCGTCGTGCTTCACGGAATAGAGCGTGGCTTTGGGGCCTTGGGCGGAACTGATGCCCACCAGGATTTCGCGGTCGATGGCGGCGGGCATAACAAAACCTTCGTTGTAGTCGGTGTGTTCGCCAATGAGGTTGATACGGCCCGGCGAGCGCACCACAAGGGGTTCCTGATGATAAAGTTCAAGAAACTTGTTCCGCAGGTCAGCGGGTTGAAATTCGGAGAGGGATTCTTTTGCGTTCAACACGTCGGTCTGGTTCATACCTGTTTTAAAAACGAATTTGAGGATTAGGTTTAAAATAAAGATAGACGCTATGGCCAAGGGAAAGGGCCCGCAGCCAGAGCAGTCTATCAAGGCCAAACTAAAAATTAACCCAAACTATTAATTTAGCGGATGCTAAGTACGGTCACCCGAAGGAGATAAACAGGGGCTGGCGGCGTGGATTCCCGAAAAAACGATTCCGGCAACGTTATCATTTTTCATATCTTTAGGAAGCCCGTTCTGCCTTGCCTCGTTTTTCATAGTCCGGAACCGCCGGGCACCTTCACACACTTTCAACCCAACGATGAGAAATACTCAGGCCACCATTCGTGACATTGCCATTAAACTAAACATCTCTATTTCCACCGTTTCGCGCGCCCTGCGCGGAGCACCCGACGTGAACCAGGAAACCAAAAAGGCCGTGCTTGAAATGGCCGAGAAACTGAACTACGAACCCAACCGCGTGGCCCAAAGTCTGCGCATCAAACGCACCAACACCCTCGGCATCATCGTGCCCGAAATATCGCTTCACTTCTTTTCGTCGGCCATCAGCGGCATGCAGGAGGAAGCCGCGCAACATGGTTACAGCATCATGATCTGCCAGTCGCTCGAATCGTTTGAAACCGAGAAGCAAAACGTGCACATGCTGGCGGCCAACCGCGTGGACGGACTGCTCATTTCCATGTCGAGCGAAACAAAAGACGTGGCCCACATCCAATCCCTCATCAACAAAAACATTCCCGTCGTTCTCTTCGATCGCGTGAGCGATGCACTGCCCGTGGCCAAGGTGGTGGTAGACGATCACGACGGCGCCTTCAAAGCCACAGAGCACCTCATCCAAACCGGCTGTCGCCGCATTGCCTACATCGGCGGACCGCTCACGTTCTACATCAGCAACCAACGCAAACGCGGCTACCTCGACGCCCTGCTGCACCACAACATCATTCCCGACGAGCAATTGATTGTGCATTGTCACGAACTTCACACCGAACCGCTGGAGCAGGTGAAACGATTGTTGTCGTTGCCCAAAACTCAACAGCCCGACGCGTTGTTCTGCCTCAACGATCCCATTGCCGTGCCCGTGCTGCAACTGCTGAAAGAAAAAAACATTCGCGTGCCCGAAGAGATTTCGGTGGTGGGCTTCACAAACGAACCCGTGTCGGCATTCATCGAACCCTCGCTCACCACGGTGTCGCAGCCCTCGCACGAAATGGGAAAGAAGGCCATCGAACTGTTTCTTGAACAGAGCCACGATCTTGACAACTTCACACCGGTAACCGCCACAATGAAGACCACCTTGCTGGTGCGCAATTCAACACGCAAGGTGTAGACAACCGACATGTCGCGCTCACGAGAAATACGAAGCATTGAACATTCGCAATATTTTATTTGTTGACAAAACATGAACTGGAAAGAAGCATTGACCTTGGCCAAGAACGGGAACCTGGTCCCCGACAAGCGCGTAGAAAAATCGGACGCCGAATGGCAAAAAGAATTAAGCCCCGAAGAATATCACATCCTCCGCAAAAAAGGAACGGAGCGTGCCTTCACTGGCGAGTATTGTGAAGCTCACGAACCCGGCCTCTATGCCTGCCGTGGCTGTGGCACACCGCTGTTTGACTCACGCCAAAAATTTGAATCGGGCACCGGCTGGCCCAGCTTCACGGTGCCCGTGAAAGACAACGCCATCCAATACAAAAGCGACAACAGCTATGGCATGGTGCGCGTGGAAGTGATGTGCAACGTGTGCGACAGCCACCTGGGCCACGTCTTCCCCGACGGCCCCGCCCCTTCGGGCCTTCGCTACTGCATTAACTCAGCCTCAATAAAACTGGTGGAAGAAAAGGCAAACGCATAAGTTGGACTGGCGTCCCGACGCGTTGGGGTGCCCCCACATGAACTGGCGCGGGTCTATGACCCGTGCCCATTATGCATCCAGTCTCCAGACTGAAGACTCATTGCCCAATCCCATTTGTTCCTTAAATTTGTACCCGCAATGAAAAAAGTGGCCTTTTATACGCTGGGGTGCAAGCTCAACTATTCCGAAACCTCCACCATTTCCCGGTTGTTCGAGGAAAAGGGCTATAAAAAGGTCGATTTCACCGATACGCCCGACATTTTTATTATCAACACCTGCTCCGTCACCGAAAATGCGGACAAGAAGTGCCACAAAATTGTGCGCGAAGCCCGTGGCATCTCCCCCGAAGCCTATGTGGCCATTGTGGGCTGCTATGCGCAACTGAAGCCAAAAGAGATTTCTGAAATTCCCGGTGTGGACGCTGTGTTGGGAGCTGCCGAAAAATTCAGGCTCGTAGAATTGCTCGACGGGTTTGTGCGGCAACCCAATGCCCAGGTTTTTGCCTCCGACATTGAGCAGGCAAACACCTTTAACACCTCCTACTCCCTGCACGACCGCACACGAACCTTCCTGAAAGTTCAGGATGGCTGTGACTATTCGTGCACATTCTGCACCATTCCCCTCGCACGTGGCAGCAGCCGCAGCGACAGCATCGTGAACATCGTAAAGACTGCCCAGGAGATCGCCGCCACCGAGGTGCGCGAGATTGTGCTCACCGGGGTGAATACGGGCGACTTTGGTTTGCAGGAAGGCAAGCGTGTTGAACGGTTTGTGGACCTCATCAAAGCGCTGGATCAGGTTGAGGGCATCGACCGCTTCCGCATCTCGTCTATCGAACCCAATTTGTTGACCGACGAGATCATCACGTTTGTGTCGCAGTCGCAGCGTTTTGTTCCGCATTTTCACATTCCACTTCAGTCGGGCTCCAACAAGATTCTGAAACTGATGAAGCGTCGCTATCTGCGCGAGTTGTATAGCGACCGGGTGGACACCATCAAATCATTGATGCCGCATTGCTGCATTGGTGTTGATGTAATTGTTGGTTTTCCAGGGGAGACCGACGAAGACTTTAAAGAGACCTATCAGTTCCTCAACGAGCTCAACATATCCTACCTGCACGTGTTCACCTATTCCGAGCGCGAGAACACGCCCGCGGCAGAGATGGACGGCACTGTGCCTGGCCACATTCGCGCCGAGCGTTCGAAGATGCTGCACATTTTGTCTGACAAGAAACGACGGAAGTTCTACGAAGAAAATCTGGGCCGCGAAGCCACCGTGCTTTTCGAAAACGATGTGGAAGAAGGCATGATGCACGGCTTCACCGAAAACTACATCCGCGTAGTGGCACAATACGATCCCATTCTGGTGAATGAAGTGAAGCGTGTGAAGCTCCTGTCTATTCAGGCAAAGGGATTGGTTGAAGTGGAAGAGGCCATGCCCGAAGTGCACGTGCACTAAGCCAGTAAGCATCATTCAAGTCCGCATTCATCAATACTTCTTTATTGTCACACGTCAGGCCATGTCACTTTCCTTCAGAGACAGTGTAGCGACGCGCGAAAATTGACGCTTTCCAAAAGTTCTATGTTTGTGGTGTGTTGTAAGAATAAAGGAAATATCGCATGCCTTTCACTTCCCTGCATCCGTCAAAACACGGATGGCCGACCGTTCGGACGTTCTTTTTAATCTTAAAGCGATGACCTTGTAAAATATTCTTCTTGAACTTCAGGGTTGCACCAAGGTAAGATTTTGTGTGGCCTTGCATACTTCCCCTACCCTCGCCGGCTATTCCTGCGGAAGCAGATGCATTCTTACACGCTTGCGATAAGCACCCTTTCTCCACAGCACAGACTCCCGCCAGCCATTACTTTTGTAATGTCATTTAGGGTTAGATGATTTTAGTGTTAGGGTTAAGACTTGTTGGAGAATGAGGGGAGCCGAAAGAAGGAGACCACGATTTGTGAGAAGGATAGTGGGGTCTTCTTCTTTCTTTTTTGGCTATGCTGCTACACTTTAATTCTGCCGTCTTTCAATTCAATTTTCCGGTCCGACATCGCGGCCAGTTGTTCATTGTGCGTTACGATCACAAACGTTTGTCCGATTTCCGTTCGCAGCTTGAAAAACAAATTATGCAGCTCCACAGCATTCTTCGAATCAAGATTGCCGCTGGGTTCGTCTGCCAAGATCAAGGCCGGTGAGTTTATCATGGCCCGTGCCACGGCAATGCGCTGTTGCTCGCCACCCGAAAGCTCGGACGGTTTGTGATGCACACGGTCTTTCAATCCCAGCATATCCAGCAGCGAAAGTGCTCTTTCTTTCACGGTCCGTTCCTCGCGGCCACCAATCAATCCCGGGATCATCACGTTCTCGATGGCCGAAAACTCCGGCAGCAGGTTGTGAAATTGAAAAACAAATCCAATAGACGTATTTCGAAATGCTGCCAGGTTTCGTGCACTCTGGCCAAACACATCTTTGTCGTGAATGAAGACCTTGCCCTTGTCGGGAGCGTCTAATGTGCCCAGGATGTGGAGCAGGGTGCTTTTTCCCGCCCCGGAGGCCCCGACAATGGCCACCACTTCGCCTTTGCTGATTTGCAGGTCGATGCCCTTCAAAACCGGTAGGTCGCCGTATGATTTTTCAATATTCGTGGCCCGGAGCATCGTTGATTTAACTGTTTCCTTGAAATAAAGCTGTAAATAAACTAGTTTCGCCCAAAACAAAAAATTCATGAACATTCACGAATATCAGGGCAAGGAGATTCTCAAGAAATACGGCGTGACGATTCAACGGGGCATTGTGGCCGATACACCAGACAGCGCCATTCAGGCCGCCAAGGAGTTACAGGCAGAAACAGGCACCAAATGGTTTGTGATTAAATCCCAGATTCATGCTGGCGGTCGTGGAAAAGGCAAAGTGAAGGAGACCGGCTCGCACGGCGTGGTATTGGCCAAGAACATCACCGAAGTTCCCGATAAAGTGAAAGCCATCCTGGGCGGCACCCTGGTTACCCACCAAACCGGCCCCGAAGGAAAGAAAGTGAACAAGGTTCTCATCGCCGAAGATGTTTATTATCCCGGCGAAGCTGAACCGAAAGAATATTATATGAGCATCCTGCTGGATCGCTCCAAAGCACGTCCCGTCATCATGGCGTCGACCGAAGGCGGCATGAACATCGAAGAAATTGCCGAGACACATCCCGAAAAGATCATAAAAGAATGGATTGATCCGGCTATTGGCTTACAGGGATTCCAGGCGCGCAAAATCGCCTTCGCCCTGGGCTGGGAAGGCAACGCGTTCAAAGAAGGTGTGAAGTTCATCCATTCCCTCTACAGTGCCTACCTTGGCCTGGACGCCTCCATGTTCGAAATCAACCCGCTGCTGAAGACCTCCGACAACCGGATCCTGGCCGTGGATGCAAAAGTGAACCTCGACGACAACGCACTCTACCGTCATAAAGACCTGGCTGAGCTGAGAGATATCACAGAAGAAGATCCCTTGGAAGTGGAAGCAGGCAAAGCCGGCCTCAACTATGTGAAGCTCGACGGCAACGTGGGCTGCATGGTGAACGGCGCGGGACTGGCCATGGCCACCATGGACATTATTAAAATTTCTGGTGGCGAACCTGCGAACTTCCTGGACGTGGGTGGTGGAGCAAATGCCGAAACGGTTGAAGCCGGTTTCCGCATCATCCTGAAAGATCCCAATGTAAAAGCGATTCTCATCAACATCTTTGGCGGCATTGTTCGTTGCGACCGGGTAGCCAACGGTGTGGTAGAAGCCTACAAGAAGATCGGCGACATTCACGTTCCTATCATTGTCAGATTGCAAGGAACAAATGCTGAAGAAGGAGCTAAGATTATTGAGCAGTCGGGATTGAAAGTATTTTCAGCGATTGTCTTGAAAGACGCGGCACAAAAGGTGAAAGAAGTGCTGGCTTAGGCCCTCTTTCGTCCATTAAAGTTATTTTTCCTATATTTCACGAAGTTTGGCTCTAAAAACAACATGAAAAGGTTAGCTATCCTCGCTATAGTTATTGTTACTGGAATGCCCTTGCTTGGGTATTCTCAGAGTTTCAATTTGCTCCGCCAGGAACGAAACTTCCTTGTGAGCGTTGGCTCTGGCACGGCCAATTATTATGGTGAGATGGTGAACCCGGGCGAATTCGGAAAACTGAAACCCAACATTGCCCTTGGTGCTGAATATTACCTCAGCAGCCGCATCAGCGCGCGGGCTGAGTTAACCTGGTTCCAATTGTCGGGCGACGATGCCAAAGCTGACGATGACCGCGTTAAACGAAATTTGTCATTCACTTCAAATTGTATTGAATTCAGCGTCTTGGGGGCGGTTAACCTCAGCCCTATGGGACTGCGCTTCTATCAGCGGTCAAAGTTGAACGTGCATGCCTTCGCCGGCATCGGCGTGCTGTATTTCAATCCCAAAGCCAAATATGAAGGCAACTCCTACCCGCTTGCTCCCCTGCAAACGGAGGGTGTGAAGTATAGCCGTGTGCAGCCTGTGATCCCTTTTGGCCTGGGTGCACGCGTGAAGCTCAATCCCTTCTTCAACATCCTTGTAGAAGCCGGCTACCGGATCACCTTCACCGACTACCTTGACGATGTGAGTTCACGACGTTACCCTGATCCTGCCACATTGCAGAGCGACTTGTCGCGTGCACTTTCTGACCGCAGAGGCGAAATCGGTGCTGACGTTCCTTACACCAAAGGTGTTCGTGGCAACCCCGATAAAAAAGACGGCTACTTCATTACAAACATAACCCTGCAGTATTATTTGCCGGTGAGTCTGTTTGAGAACAGTGATCGTAAACTCTACAACAGAAAGCGCAAGGCATACTATCGCAAGCCAAGAAGCAGGTAAGAGAGAGTATTCATAGACACAATCAATCAAAAAGGACCACTTCATCGTGGTCCTTTTTGATTTTCTCTATAAAAACCGAAGTCACTACTGAAGCAGTATACCCTGGTATTTTTTTGTATCCTTCAATGTTTCGGCAATGCCTTTGCTCACTGACAGCAGGGCTTGCGGATCGACGTGCACGGGCAGTCTCATTTTCGCTTCGAATCGCTCCTTCAGGCCACGGAGCATGGCGCTTCCGCCAGTGAGGTGAATGCCGTTGTGATAGATGTCGGCGGCCAGTTCGGGCGGGCAGGTTTCGAGTGTTTGCACGATGCAATGTTCGATGGCGCTCACGGATTTCTCCAGCACAAAGGCCACTTCACTGTGGTCGATCGAGCGCGTCACCGGAAGGCCTTCGATTAGGTCTTTGCCACGCACCAGCATGGGTTTGGGTGCTCCTTCAATCTTGTCGATGGCCGCGCCCACGTTGATTTTGATTTGCTCGGCCGTCTTCAGACCGATGGCTATGTTATAAGCGCGACGGAAGTGATCCTGAATCTGTTCGTCGAATGTGTCGCCGGCTACTTTAACGGATTGAAAAGCCGCCACGCCGGACAGCGATATCACCACAATCTCCGTGATGCCCCCGCCGATGTCGATCAGCATCTTCCCGTCGGGTTCGCGTATGTTGAGGCCAATACCCAATGCGGCGGCCAGGGGCTCGTAGACCATGTAGGAATGGCGCGAGTTGAACTGTCCCAAGGCATCGCGCAGGGCACGACGCTCCACCTCGGTGGTGTAGTAGGGAATGCCGGCAATCATGTTGTCATATCCTCCCAGGAACGACGACTGCATCGACGCCTGGGAAAGCATTTCGCGAATCATTTTGCTGGCCGAATCATAGTCGGCAATCACACCTCCACGTAGGGGTTTAACCGGACGCAGCTCATCATGGTTTTTCTCGAACATACTGAAAGCCTTATTGCCCACCGCTTTCACGGCGTGCGTTTCGGTGTCGAACACGATGTAAGATGGCTGTGCCAAAAGCACTTTATGTATGTCGCTCACCACCGTGTTGTTGTTGCCCAGATCGATGGCGACGCTTTTGTTTCGGAAGAAATTAAAATTCATGGTCTCTTTTATTACGGGTTTCTTTTTCTCTGCTATGCCTGCGCGGCTTCGTAGTGGTCTTCGCTGCGCAGTCTCACCATTCTATCAGCTACGTGTGTTTGTGTGCGGGGCAAGATAGGGTATACCGTTTCTAATTTCAATTCAGAGAGCTCCGTTCTTGCTTGCGAAAAACACGGAGTGTCGCCGCTCACAGCAAAGGGAGTTTCTTTTTTTATCAAAAAGTGTAACTTCCCCACCATACCCCTACAACTGAAAATGTATGCCTGCACCTTCACAAAAATCGCGAAGAAATTTTATTAAAAAGGCCGTCGGCGGGGCTATTCTCACCAGTGTACCTTCTATGCTCATTGCACAGAAAGGCAAGGTGGTGACGCTGCCCGGACCCGTGCCATACACCAAACAATTTGCCCCCAACGACCAGGTGAACGTGGCCGTGATTGGTATGGGCATCATGGGTTTCAACAACTGGGAAACGTCGCAGCAAGTGCCTGGCGTGAAGCTGGTCGCCGCGTGCGACCTCTACACCGGAAGGCTCGACCGCACGAAAGAATTGTATGGCAAAGATATTTTCACAACCAAAGACTACCACGAGATCCTGGGCCGCAAAGATATTGATGCCGTCATCATTGCCACCTCCGATCACTGGCACGATCACATCACCATTGAAGCCCTGAACAAAGGCAAGCATGTGTATTGCGAAAAACCCATGGTTCACAAACTGGAAGAAGGCGCCGAGGTGATCGCCGCACAACGAAAAACCGGAAAGGTGGTGCAGATTGGAAGCCAGCGCGTGAGCTCCATCGCCACGGAAAAGACACGCGAGATTTTTGAGTCGGGCGTGATCGGCGAGTTGGTTTTGGTTGAGACCTGGATGGACCGCCAGGGCGGCGGGGGCGCATGGCAATATTCCATTCCAACCGATGCCAGCACCAACACCGTGGACTGGGATCGCTTCCTTGGTGACGCGCCCAAAGTGCCCTTTGACCCCATGCGCTTTTTCCGCTGGAGAAATTATCAGGATTACGGAACCGGCATCGCCGGCGATCTTTTTGTGCACCTCTTCTCGGGGCTGCACACGGTGACCAGCTCAAAAGGTCCGAACCGCGTGTATGCCACCGGCGGCCTCCGCTATTGGAAAGATGGCCGCGACGTGCCCGATCTCATTACAGGCCTCTGCGACTACCCAGCCTCCGACAAGCACCCGGCCTTCAATCTGCAAATGCGCGTGAACTTTGCCGATGGCAGCCGCGACGGTGAACGCCTGCGCCTCATCGGCACCGATGGCGTGATCACCATGGGCTGGAGCGAAGTGACCGTGACGCTGAACAAAACTCCAAAAGCTCCCGGCTATGGCGGATGGGATTCGTTCGGCACCTTCACCGAAGCCCAACAGAAGGAATACGAAAAGTGGTATAAGGCAAAATATCCCGCGAGCAAACCCGAAATGATCAATCCGGGCACAACCTATAAGGCACCCGACAAGTACAGCGCGAACTTCGATCACCACGTAAATTTCTACCGTGGCATTCGCGAAAAAACCACCATCAAAGAAGATGCATTGTTTGGCATGCGTGCCGCAGGCCCGGCATTGGCATGTAATAAAAGTGTGGCCGAAAAAAGAATTATCAACTGGGATCCTGAAACAGCAAAGATGGTGTCGTAAAAAAGGAAAGCCCTGCTGAACAAAACAGCAGGGCTTTCCTTTTTTAGAATTTATGGATGGTAGATTTGTTCATGGGGAGCGTGATGATGAAGCGTGATCCCTTGCCCACTTTGGTAACAAGTTCCAGGCTGCCGTTCAGTTTCTTCACGGCCTTTTTGACAATGTAGAGTCCGAGTCCATTGCCTTTTGAACGCTCGCTCGCCCGGAAGTACATGTCGAAAATTTTGTCTGAATAATGCTCATCAATACCCTGACCGTTGTCCTCCACTTCGATCACCGCATTGTCGCCTTCCTGTCGCGCGCGCAGAAAGATATACGGGTCTTCGGGTGTACAAAAATGAATGGCATTCTCTACCAGGTTTTCGATAATGATCCGCACCATCACCGGATAAGAAATGAACGACGTTTGAAGATTTACCTGGGCATGAACACCGATCTTGAGGCGTTGCAGGTCTTCGCGAAAGGTGGTGCACACGCTCTCGTAAATTTCACGTATCCACACTTCCCGAAAAATGAGTTGTTGGGCGCCCACGTCGCTGATGGACTGCAGTTTCAGTAACATCTTGTCGAGGCTGAACGCGGTCTCATTCACTTTCGCAAAAAGCTCTAGCGCCACCGGATCTTTCAGTGTGATCTTGGCCACTTCGGCCAACCCCATGAAGGTGGTGAGCGGCCGTCGGAAATCGTGCGACGAACGGTAGAAAAATGTATCAAGCTCTTTAAAGGCTTCCTGCAACTCGAACGTGCGCTTGGTCACAATCTGATCGAGGTCGCGATTGATCTCCGTGATCATTTCGTTGCTTTCGCGAAGCTCTTCGGCCTGCGCCTGTACCTCCTCCGTTTTTTCAACCAACTCGTTGTTGAGCAGCATCAGTGAATTGTTGGCTTCAGTCAACTCTTCCGACTGTGCTTGAATTTCTTCTTTCTGCTCCTGGACTTCGGTGTTGAATCGCTTCAAATCCCGGTTGGCTTTGTTCTTCAGGCGAGCGTTCAAAAAGAACATGTAGGCCATCAATCCCAGCAGGGCCAGTCCGGCAATGGTGAACGTGAGATACGATCGCTGCAAACTCAACTGTGTTTTTTGGAGCTGAATCTCATTCTGACTCACTTCGTTTTGCTGGTTGAGCGATTGTATTTCGCGTTCTTTTTTCTCAAGCTCATAGAGCGCGTTCATCTCTGCGATTTTCGATGCATTTTGACGGGTAAAGATCGAATCGTTCAGCGCGATGTAGCGATCATAAAACACGAGCGCCTGGGTCAGGTCGCCTTTGGCGCGGTAGTGATCGGCAAAAATCTTGTAGTTGTTCCGGAGCTCACTCCGCGCGCCAATTTGCCGCGCCAGGGCTTGTGCCTTGTTGAGATATTGTTCGGCATCGGCAGCGAGTTTGGTTTTGGAGGAGAGCGCGCCAAGAGCGTTGTAGGTCATTACCAACCCCGGCAGGTCGTTGCTTCGCTCATCCAACGCCAACGCCTGCACCAGATACTCCCGGGCACGGGCATAGGCCCCTTGCTTTTCATATACCCGCGCAATGTTAAACATCGTGCCCGAATACAATTGCATGGCTTTGATTTCCTTGCGGAGGGCCAGCGCCTTCTGGTAGTGTTCCAGCGCTTCGTCCATGCGCCGATGTGAATAGTGAATGAACCCCAGCACATTGTGGGCAAACGATATCCCCGACTTGTCGCCAATCTCCTCCATCACACGCAAGGTGTTCGCGGCATATTGAGAAGCCACAGAGTCGTTGCGTTCGTGGATGTATAGCCACGCCAGGTCGCCATAAAGTTTTCCAATCTCTTGCTTGTTGTTCATCGCCTCCTGCATGCGCAGTGCCGTCAGAAAATGTTCGTTGGCACGCCTGAAGTCCCCCTGCGCGTCGTATACTTCGGCAATGTGGCGCAGCACCAGCGCATGATAACGCTTGAAGCGGTGACGACTGAGAATGTCGAGGGCCTGCGAAAAATCACGGATGGCATTCTTGTAGTCGCCCCGGATGGTATAGATCTCTCCCCTATGAGTATAGTACACCATTTGCTGCTCCCGATCCTTGTGCCGCAAGGCCATGCGAAACGCTTTGTCATAGAAGTACAAGGCCGAATCAAACCGTGCTGCACCCTGGTGTGCCTGTCCGATGCCATGCCAACATTCCATCAGGTTGAGGGTGTCGCTTTGCTTTCGGATGGCCTCTGACTGCCGGAAAAACACCAGCGCCGAATCGAATGCAGAAAGACTGAGAGCAAGCGCCCCCTTGTTATAGTAGACCGACGACAGTGCGCCCGGACTCTTCATGTCGGCCAGAAGCTTCAGTGACGCATCATAAAAATAACGGGCCGAGTCGAACTTGGCTTGCACCCGGCACAAGTTGCCAAGGCGGGTGAGTGTGTAGGCCGGGTAGGCGCCGTAGCGGTGTGAACCACACAGGCGCACCGCCTCGTGATAGCGTGCCGAGGCCTGGGTATAGTTTCCGGAGAAGTAATGATACAGTCCAATGTCTGTCAACGCCTGCACCTGCCCTTTCACATATTGATTCTGACGCGATAGCAACCAGGCCTTTTGCGCATAGCCATAGGCTTTTTCAAAATCATAGTCCCAAGTGGCGGAGGCAAGCTCGTGTAGAATCTCGGCTTTTTGTTCGGGGCTTTCTGCCCGCGACAATTTGCTTTCGAGGTCGGTGATGCGCGACGTCTGCGCAAGAGCAAACATCGGAACAAGCCATCCTAAAGCAAAACTGATAAACAATAGACGCATGAAGAGATTCTGAGCCTCTTAAAGCTAAACAGAATTCTGCGCTAATCCTTGCCGGCGATCAGATTATCTCTGTGTGTTGCTGGTCGATGGGGAATGTGATCTTGAACAACGACCCTTTGCCCGGTTCGCTTTGCAGCTCGACCTGCCCATTGAGTTTCTCCACAGCCTTCTTCACGATGTAAAGACCAAGCCCGTTGCCCTTGGAGCGTTCGTTGCCGCGAAAGTACATATCGAAGATGCGTCCTTCATATTGCTTCTCGATGCCCTGACCGTTGTCTTCCACTTCCAGAATAATTTGCCCGTCCACATCGTGTGCCCGCACTTTGATGAAGGGTTCATGAGGCATGCTAAAGAAGATGGCGTTCTCGATCAGGTTCTCGATCACAATCTTCACCATGGCCGGATAGGAGAAGAACGATTGTTTCAGGTCCACGTCGCACAACACGGCAATGCCTTTTGTTCGCAGCTCGTCGGCAAAGCTATCGCACACGTTGTTCACGATTTCCCGAACAAACACTTCCTTATATACCAGTTGCTGTGCGCCCACGTCGCTGATAGACTGCAGTTTGATCAGCATCTTGTCGAGGTTGTTGGCCGTTTCTCTGACCTTGGCAAACAGCTCGAGCGCGTTGGGATCTTTCACCGTAATTTTTGCCACTTCGGCTAGTCCCATAAACGTGGTGAGTGGCCGACGAAAATCATGCGACGACCGGTAGAAGAACGTGTCGAGCTCCTTATAGGCCTGACGCAACGCCAACGTACGATCCTCTATTTTAACTTCCAGGTTTTTGTTGATTTGAGCAATGGTTTGATTGGCTTCAATCAGCTCTTCCGACTGGGCCTGAATCTCCTCCTTTTGTTCCAGCATCTCAAAATTTGCTTTGCGGATGCGCGTGGCGTGCTGGTAGGATTTGTAGGCCAAAATGGAGATGAGGATAACAACCACCAGTCCCGAGAAAATAAAGATATTTTGCTGTTCGATGCGCGACCGTTGCAGCTCAATTTTGTTGGATTGAATTTCCTTCTCCTGGTTCAAAAAGGATATCTCCTGGTTCTTTTGCTCCATCTGATACAACGCCTGCATCTCGGCCAGCTTCAACGCATTGTTTTCGCTGTAGATGGAATCGTGCATGGACTGGTAGCGCTTTCGGTAGTCAAGGGCTTTCTTAAAGTCATTCTTCGATTCGAAGAGCGACGAAAAATAGAGCAGGTTGTTCATCAGCAATACTTTCGAGCCTGTGGCCTTGGCAAGCGCATTGGCTTTCTGCAAATATTCCTCCGCTTCCTTGTAGTGTCCCGACTTGGCGTAGAGCTGACCGATCTGGTTGTAGGAAATACTAAGTCCTTGTTTGTTGCCAGCCTGCTCGTCTATCTTCAAGGCACGCAACTGATAGGCCATGGCACGGTCGTATTGCCCGATGTCTTCGTAGACCAGGGCGATGTTAAAAATGCAGGCCGCCACGCCGGCTTCGTGATGGATGCGCTCGCGAATAGCCAGCGATTTTTGCAACAGCACAAGGGCCTCGTCGTATTCTTTCTGTTGATAGAGCAACACCCCCATCACGTTGTAGCTATTGGAAATGCCATGCTCGTCTTTGATCTCCTGTCGCAGCTTCAAAGACTTCTCCATGTAGGCATAGGCCTGCGGAAAGTTCAGCTGGTTTTTGTAGATCCATCCGATCTCGCTATAGAGTTTGGCCGTTTCGAAACGCACGCCACTGGGCTCCACAATGCGCAACGCTTCGAGGTAATACTTCAGGGCCACATCGTGTTGTCCGAGTTCTCCATACACTTCGCCCAGCCGATTGTAGACACTGGCCAGCAACGGGGGTTGCTCCTTTCGCTTCAAGATCTCCATGGATTTGAAAAGTACTTCCAGCGCTTGTATGTAGGCGCCCTCGTCATAGAATGCTTCTGCCTGGATCTTATAGCAGGAAAGCATGAGGTATTCGCTTTTCCGTTTTACGGCAACCGCGCACCCCTTTTCCAGGTATTCCCTGGCGAGATCATAGCGGATCATGTTGCGATAGATGTCGGCAAAGGCAAACCAGACTTCGGCCATGCCTCGCTCGTCACCAACGCGCACGTAATACTCCAGGGCCTTTTTGAAATACACTTCTGCTTCTTCGTTCCTCCATTGTATCACAAACAGGCGGGCCATGCTTTTATAGGCAAAGGCGGTATACAATTCGTTCGGACTTTTCTCCAGCACCCGAATGGCTTTTTCATAGTAGATGAGGGCGGAGTCGTAAGTGGATAGCGAACGATAGGCGTTGCCTTTCATGATGAAACAATAGGCCAGCATATCATCTTCTTCGCTGTTTAAATCTTCAGCCTCCCGGTAATATTTCATGGCGTTCTGAAACTCGCCAAACACCGTGGACTTGTAGCCCATGAGTGTGAGGGCTCTTTTCCGGCCACGCTCGTAGTTTGCTTTAACGGCCATGTCGTTGGCCTGAGAGGCATAGCGAAACCCCTCGTTCACATCGATGTCGTAGATATAGGATGAGAGATTGTTGAGGGCATCGGTACGTTGCCTGTCATTCATAGCGTTGGCCAGCACTTGTTTGAGGCTGTCCATAGCCGGCTGCGCGCGAACCGCTTGGGCCAGGCACAGCAAACCAATCAAAAGGATTGAGAAACGCCTCACGCTTAAATATTAAAACCAAAACTTAACCAGTCAATTTAAAGTATTTAGCCCACACATCACCCCCGTTGCCCATAATTAATTAACCGTAGCCGTTGACACCTGTGCCGTGGCAGGATTCCATTGTGTCACCGGTAAATCTCCTGTATGGGCGGAATTTATTTTGTAGTTTTGATGAATCTGTTAAAACTCTCGTGTCCTGAAAAGCAATTTCAGAAACGGCATATTCCTACACTAAGCACTAAACCTTAACCCCTTATGAACAATCGAAAAGTTATTCTCTACGTCGTCGTGGGCATCATTGCACTGTTTGTGGTGATGAGCATCTCCTCCAGCATCTTCTACACCATCGGGCCCTCCGAACGGGCCGTCATCTTCTACAAATTCGGCGTGGGTCTAGACAAAGACAATATCATTGAGCAGGGCTTTCACATGAAAGCTCCCTGGAACGACTTGTATGTGTATAGCGTCAACGAAATGTCATCCGACGAGAACATGGATGTGCTCGACAAGAGCGGACTCTCCATTCACGTCGACATCACCGTGCGCTATAATCCTATGCCCGACAAGGTGGGCTACATACAAGAGAAGTTCACGAAAAACTACGTAAACGTGTTGGTCATTCCCGAAGTCCGGTCCACGGTTCGTCAGGTGATGGGACGCTACACAGCCGAAGAAATCTACTCCACCAAAAGAGCTGAAGTAGAAACCGCTATCCGCACGGAAACCGAAAAAATCCTTCACCAGAATTTTGTTAATGCTCCCGCTGTCCTCATCCGTTCCATATTGCTGCCGGAGCAAATCAAGGGAGCGATTGAAAATAAACTCCAGCAGGAACAAGAAGCACTGGCCTATCAGTTCCGCCTGGATAAAGAAAAAAGCGAAGCCGAACGCAAACGCATCGCCGCCGAAGGGGAGTCGAGAGCCAACAACATCATTAACAATAGCTTGACAAACAATCTGCTGAAGATGAGAGGCATCGAAGCCACACTGGAATTGTCGAAATCACCGAATGCCAAGGTCATCGTGATTGGCTCGGGCGGCGACGGCATGCCGTTGATCCTGGGAAATAATTGACAAAAACACATTTTTTAATGCATTCTTTTCTCAAACATGGCCGAACCCTGTATATTTAAAACTTGTGTTATAAATCCATAGAACATGTCTAAAACTGCTGAACTGATCATTGACGGAAAGTCATATGTGCTGCCCCTTGTAGAGGGAACGGAGAACGAAGTCGCTATTGATATTAGCGAATTACTGGACAAAACAGGGGCTATCACCCTCGACCTGGGCTACAAAAATACGGGCGCCACCAAAAGTGCCATCACCTTTTTGGACGGCGACAAGGGGATTCTGCGCTACCGCGGCTATTCCATTGAAGAACTTGCTGAAAAATCAAACTTCCTGGAAGTAGCCCACCTGCTCATCTTCGGCGAGCTCCCCACACAGCCGCAGTACGACAAGTTCAGCCACGACATCAAAACACACACACTCGTTCACGAGGACATCAAGAAAATTCTGGATGGGTTCCCCTCCACCGCGCACCCCATGGGCGTGCTGGCTTCCTTGTTCTGCTCACAGACCGCCTTCTATCCCGAATCGCTTGACCCCAACCGTTCGGCCGAAGGCGTATACCTCAGCATCGTTCGCTCACTTGCCAAGATGCCTACGTTTGCCGCCTGGGCCTACAAGAATGCCGTTGGTCACCCGGTGAACTATCCCGACAACAAACTGGACTATTGCTCACGCTTCCTGAAGATGACGTTCTCACTTCCGGCTGACGAATACGAAGTAGACCCTGTGGTTGCTAACGCACTGGATAAGCTCCTGATTCTCCACGCCGATCACGAACAAAACTGCTCCACCTCCACGGTGAGAATTGTAGGCTCATCCAAAGCCAGCATCTACTCGTCAATCTCCGCCGGCATCAACGCCTTGTGGGGGCCCCTTCACGGCGGCGCCAACCAGGAAGTGATTGTGATGTTGGAAAACATCCGCAAAGACGGCGGCGACACCGAGAAATGGATCAACAAAGCCAAAGACAAAAACAGCGGCTTCCGCCTCATGGGCTTCGGACACCGCGTTTATAAAAACTTCGATCCCCGCGCCAAGATCATCAAAAAGGCCGCAGACGATGTTTTGAAAAAACTCGGCGTGAACGACCCCGTGTTGGAGATCGCGCAAAAGCTGGAAGAAGCAGCCCTGAAAGATCCCTACTTCGTAGAACGCAAGCTCTATCCCAACGTAGACTTCTACTCGGGCATCATCTATCGCGCCCTTGGCATTCCGGTAGACATGTTCACCGTAATGTTTGCTATGGGCCGTCTGCCCGGCTGGATCGCACAGTGGAAAGAAATGCGTGAGAACAAAGAACCTATCGGTCGCCCACGCCAGATCTACACCGGCGCCACATTGAGATCGTATTCCGACATCACAAAACGATAGTCATACTTTCAAACCGCTACCGGCTGCAGGACTTCCTGACGGTAGCGGTTTTTATTTTCAAACACACTGCTCCCTCCTAAACCCTCAACCCTCATGGACGCTCAACTCTTTGCCACCGCCGTAGACCGCTCGAAAGCATTTACCAAACGCCCCACAAACGAAGAACTGCTCCAACTCTACGGGCTCTTTAAACAAGCCACAGAAGGCGATGCCACCGGCGACCGCCCGGGAGGATTTGATTTCAAAGCCATTGCAAAATTCGACGCCTGGGAAGAACTGAAGGGCAAGACCAAAGAACAAGCCATGCAGGAATATGTGACCCTGGTCGACACACTCCACCAACGCTACGCGTGATCGCGTGAACCTGTTCTATCAACCCCTGCTCCAAGAAGGGATCTACTACCTCGATCCCGACGAGTCGAAGCACTGCACAAAAGTGCTGCGCAAAAAGCAAGGCGACACCATTCGCCTCACCGACGGCCTGGGCTTTTTCTACGCCGCCACCATCACCCAACCCAATCCACAACGCTGCCTGTTCAACGTGGTTGAAAAAACAGCTGCGCCTCAAAAAGACTTTCACCTCCACATCGCCATTTCGCCCACAAAAAATCCCGACCGTATCGAATGGTTTGTGGAGAAGGCTGTGGAGATCGGTGTGGATGCCATCACTTTCGTGGAATGCGATCATACCGAACGCACACACCTGAAAGTTGAACGCCTCGAAAAGCTTTCTGTCAGTGCCATGAAGCAATCCGTGAAAGCGACCCTGCCAAAGCTATCGGGTTTGACTACTTTGCAAAACTTTCTGAACGGCGTGGACGACGCCGCGAAGTTCATCGCCTATGTCGACCACACTAATCCTATTCACCTGCAACAGGCCGCGAAGCCCCACAACAACTACGTGGTGCTGATTGGCCCGGAAGGCGATTTCTCGAAAGAAGAGCTGGACGTGTGTCTGCAAAAAGGATTTCAGAAAGTGAACCTCGGCCCCAGCCGTCTTCGCACAGAGACTGCGGGCATCGTTGCCTGCCACACGCTGAACCTCATTAACACATAAGTGATTTTTTAAACGAGCACGCCATGATTCTAAACTACATCTGGGTTTCATTCTTCCTCATCGCCTTTGTGGTGGCCATTGTGAAGCTGGTTGTGTTTCAGGATGTGGAAGTGTTTCCAAAACTTCTGCAGTCCACCTTCGAAATGGCCAGGACCGGCTTCGAAATCTCCATCTCGCTCACCGGTGTGATGTCGTTATGGCTGGGGCTGATGAAGATCGGCGAACGCGGTGGGGTGATCCCCATTCTATCGCGACTGGTTGGGCCATTCTTCTCCAGGTTATTCCCCGAAATTCCCAAAGGTCATCCGGCGGCGGGATCCATCATCATGAACTTCAGCGCCAACATCCTCGGTCTCGACAACGCCGCCACGCCGCTGGGGTTGAAGGCCATGAAAGAACTGCAGGAAATCAACCCCAGCGAAGACACGGCTTCGAATGCACAAATCATGTTCCTGGTGCTCAACACTTCGGGACTTACCGTTATTCCACTTGCCATCATTGCAGATCGCACCACGCTGGGCTCTGTGAACCCCACAAGCATTTTCATTCCCACGCTCATTGCAACATTCTGCTCCACCATTGTGGGCCTGATCTACCTCTGTGCGCGTCAAAAAATAAACCTGCTCGACAAGGTACTGCTCAGCTATCTCGTTGGCCTCGGTGGTATTGTGCTGTTGGCGGTATGGTACTTTGCTTCTTTGTCGCAAGTGCAGCTACAGGAGCAGTCCACATTGATCACGAGCGTGATCATCACCACCGTTATCGTCTCCTTTTTGGCGTTGGGGTTGCGAAGACGCATCCCCTTGTTTGAGACATTTGTGGAGGGCGCAAAAGAAGGATTCACGACGTCGATCAAGATCATTCCCTTTCTCATTGCCATGTTGGTGGGCATCGGATTCTTCCGTTCTTCAGGAGCGCTCGACTACATCATTCAAGGCATTGCCTGGGGCTTTGGGTTGATTGGCGTTAATACTGACTTTGTGGAAGCATTGCCTGTTGCCTTCCTGAAGCCCATGAGTGGGCAAAGTGCCCGGGGCATGATGATCGAGATTTCCAAGACCTTTGGCCCCGACTCGTTTGCCGCTAACCTCAGCAGCATTTTCAGGGGCTGTGCCGAAACCACATTCTATATCCTGGCCGTGTACTTTGGGTCCGTAAATGTGCGAAAAACGAGGTATGCACTCACTGCCGGACTAATCGCTGACTTAGGAGGGATAATAGCTGCAATTTTCGTTGGTTACATGTTCTTTCATTAAGATATAAAATGATACATTTATTTGTTTAACTGAACCTGGACGTTTAACATTGTTATATGGAAAGAAAAGCGGATATCCAAAAGACCATCTACGATAACGCGAAGAGCCACTTTCTTGGAAACTTCCCCGACTCATTACCCATCGAACAAGCCTATGTACACATCGGCATGTATCTCGGTTGGATCATTGATACCGGACTTTACTCAGAATACTTCGAAGACGAAGCCTCCAATCAGATCTTCCGTTTCAAACGTCGGGAAATTTCATGTACGATCCTCAGCGAAATCTGGGACGGATATCTCGGCTTCGAACTCTTCAGCCGCCAGGGTAACATGTTTACCTATTATTACTATGGCGGTGGACTATACCGCAGCGACTACGACGAAATTCTCGTTAGAACACTACCCTCCATCTACCACGTGACCGATAGCTGGGAGAACTACGAAAAGATGAAGACACGCATCGATATGCGCTTCACGGATTGGAGAAAATTGGTAGGCGGCAACTAATCCCCCCTGTTAACATCTTATTATTTCAAAAGCTTCCCGTTCTTATCTACGGTGTTTTGCTGTGACTCTCCTTTGATGGTCACTTCACCACCGTCTGCTTTGAAGAGAATTTCTTTTGGCACATAACCGAGCTGATAGTTCATGCTCCAGGCCAATCCATCCGAACGATAGATCTTCGCGAGCGTCACCGCATGCTTTCCTTCTTTTGAAGGACGTTCGGCAAACATCAGCACGAAGTAAATTTGTCCATTGGCATCCGAATAGGTGAGCGCTTTGCTGGTGCCAAGGCGCGCCAGTTTGAAGCTGGGCTTATCAACCGGGAACGTAACCTTCACGTCCGGAACACGCGACGGCCGAATGGTATAAAAATATCCGGTCGGGTTCAAGGAGTCGGCATATTGCAATCCCGACGTGAACTTCTCGTCTTGGATGACCAGTGGTTTGAAACGTTCGCACGTTAACGCTGCCACCGCGGGAATAGAATCGGTGCCCACCACAATCCACTGCAATGCGGCCTGCGCCCGGGCAAGTTGATTCTCTTTCTTTTTCTTTTCGCGTTCTGAGTATTCCTTCAACGCCTTCACATAGCTCTTCAGCACCTGCATGTTGTTGTAGGTATTTTTCACAAACATATCATAGTCTTCTGCACGCTTGTCCACATCGTCGCTGCTCAGCTTTGTGCTCATGCTGTCGAGACGGTTCGCATACTTCAATTCTTTCGACAACAGTTTGATGCGGAAATGCACATCGCTTGAGTCGCGCACAGGTTTGTTTTCCAGCAACGCCGAGCGGTATTCGAGATCAGAAATTTTCAACGTGAACACATCCATCGGCAAGGGTTCCGTGTCATACTTCTTCAATTGCTCCATCAACAGTTTATCGATGAGCGACGTCAGGTCATTCTTCACGGAAACGGAATCGTGATTGAGTTTTTCGCGCAGCTTGTTGATCTCAATGTCATACGCCACAAGGTGATCGCGCATCGGAATAATCTCTTTCTCGATCGCCACCTTTGCCCGGTCGGCAAACTTGCGATAATCCCACACCTGCAAATCGTCCTGGAAGAAGTTGCTGAGCGCTGCACCATCTTTTTTAAAGTCCTGAATGTCGCGCAGCGCCAGCGTTTGATTATAGCCTGTGCGACCAATGGTCGTGGTGCTGGATTTATAGTTATCGAAGGCCTTCATGCACGAATCGAAACGCACACCGAGAGTCGTAAGGTTCTTCACAGTGTTTTCGTTCGCCCGCAGATAGAACGCTTTTTCGCTGGGCACACTGGCCTGAATGGTTTTGAAAAGGGCGTTGGATTTTTTGTATAGACTATCTGCTAAGGCAAAGTAATACTTCACCATCTTCACCCGGTCGATACGCTCACGGAGACCTTCCATCTTTTTCTCCAGGTCATATTGAATGTCGGAAAGTTTCACGCCAAACTCGCCCGTCCGCAAATCGCGACGGTTATAGGCCTGATAGTATTCGTCGTTGCGTTTCACCTCTTTTTCGGTGATCGATTTATAGGCCCGGTCATAATACAAGATGGCCGAGTCCATATCGGAAATAGCCCGACGGGTTTGCTTTAGTACGTCGTCTTTGGCAGACTTCTCCTGGAAAATGATGCCCATATAGAGCTGGGCGTTGGGATTGTCGCTATTCTCTTTTAGATACGTTTTCAAAAACGGTTCAGCGGCTTCATACTGTTTGGTGTTCAAAAGCCCCCATATGTCTTTGTATTTCACCTTCTGGCCATAGGCCGACGAAGCAAAAAGCAGGAGGACGAGGAACTTGATGAACGCTACTTTTGTCATGATTAAAGCCGATATTATCTTTCGAAATTAATCAAAATATAGAGATTTGGAGAACCGATTACTACACCTATCGCTATGAAGAACTTACCTGGAAAAGAAAATCTACTAAAAATCTGGCGTACGATACGTCCCTGGGTCACTTTTGCAGCCTTGTTCCTGTTATTGCGGTTCACTGGTGCCCTATCCGGCATTTCGTTCGTGACGGGCAGCGCCCTCCTGAAAACCGGCGCCCTCGATGCCCGCACGGAAGCCCCGGCAGTCGCGAAAACGTTCGACTATGATTTTAAGGTGAGAGACCTCCATGGAAACATCATTGACTTCAACCAATTCAAAGGCAAAACCATATTCCTAAATCTTTGGGCCACCTGGTGCGGGCCGTGCCGCGTAGAAATGCCGGCTATAGACGAGCTCTATAAAAAAATGAAGGACAACGATAAAGTTGTATTCGTGATGTTGTCGCTGGACAAGAGCGAACATTTTTCGAAAGTAGTGAATTTCGTAAACGACAAAGGCTACTCGTTTCCCGTGTTCGTACCCTCGGGCTATTTGCCCAAGCCGTTGCAAGTGCCATCCATTCCCACCACGCTAGTGGTGAATGCAGAAGGAAAAATCGTGACCAAAGAAACCGGCACAACCAACTTCGACACTCCAAAATTCAAAAAATTTCTGGAAACGTTATAATGATCCGGAATGCATCACAGATCATTGACAGCCCACTCGGCCACTTGATTTTCGTAACGGATCTTTGAAAGTCCCTGGCGGGTAAGCTTGATGGTGAACGCGTGACGCTTTCGCGTAGGTGTCACTATTTCCAAAAAGCCCCGGGCCTCAAGGTCCATCTTCACCTGTAAAATTTTCCAGGCCAGGTCACCCTCCAATCGGCTCCCAATTTCCTGATGAGCCTTCTCCAGCAGGTCGTGTAACGACAAGCCTTCCGCTTTTTCGATGGTCGACAGGATAAAGGAACTGAGTGCATCATACTCCTCTTTCACCAACAACACGCCCTCTCTCCTATCGGCTCGAAGTGTGCGAAACACTTCTTCCCGCTTACTTGTATTCTCCATAAAGCTCCAAAATTACCCACTGTAACGAAGCAAGCCACTGCGGAGTAATATTTTTGCATAAACTTTTTTGAAATAACGTTGCCGGAAGGTCGCTAGCATTCCTTGATAAGGGACGATGTCCATCATTACATCAAACTCAGCCAACGAAAGCTGGCAAATCGATTCTGGAGAACGAACACACGCCGGGCGGCCAGCAGCAGACAAATTGCTACTTCCTAGAACTGCTGAGATCAATCACCGCAGACCTGCTTCTATCCGGGTTGATGAGCCTGACATAACGTAAGCAACCAAAGCCGCCATTCAGCAGTATCGCGATCCGCACCATCGTATGCAATGTGCGCTTCGAGGTAGGCACGAATATCGTTTTGAAATAGGCGAACCGAATTGGCATACAGGTCGGCCAGGCAGCATTACCCGTTCCTATCGCGTTAGCTTCTTCCACTATATCATCATAAGATTCGTTATACCGGCTACCCGACATCCTAAACGACCCGGTAGAATCCAGAACGGAAATCTGCATATCAGAATGATTCAGCTGATCGTTGAAAATACAAGTGTCCTTTTGAGGTAGAGAAAGCACTCCCGCATCCACGCCTGTTTGCCCCTTGAAAGCGCTCCAAGGACCAAAGTAATCCGTCACATCAAGCAACAATCTCGGCCACTTGGCACGACTATGCCTCCCCCTCTATTCTGTGGTTTTCAGAACGTGTGGTTACTTTTTCCGACACAAAAGCATGCGCCCCCAGAGCCAACGAAAAAACGACGAGCCGACGAAATATCGTTGGCTCGAAAAAACAAAAGTTGATTTGCAGCGAAAATTCGAATGTTTTCTTTGGCTTCTCATTTGAGAAGGGGGTCATAAAAAAATATGATCACTCACGCTCTTCGTTCACTATTGAAACACAACAGCCGGGTCAACATCCCTGCGTTAGGTGCTATCATCAGACAGCACGACTTTTCTCAGGCGCTGTTCTTCAACCAGTTTATTAAATATGACGATGGACTGTTGCTTCATCACCTCACACGGGTGGAAATGCTCTCGCATGAGGAAGCGCAACAGCTGATTGACCAATTCATCAGCGACCTTCAACAAGGGGTACATACGCATGGAAAATTTCAGATAGACGACATCGGCGTGTTCTGCCTTGTTGAAAACCGCCTGGAACTAATGTCTGAGAAGGACTTCATGTTGAGATCGCCCATCCCTTCTCCAACCATTGTGGTGAACCCCACCGATGTTTCTTATCAACATTATGAGCGCGAAACCCCGGACGACAATTCACCTTATCTCGAAACGGACTATACCAAACCGGCTACGCCACACTTCGTAGTGAGTGACGAACTGGCTCCGCAACAGGTGCTTCCTCCTGCGCCAGAAGATAAGACGAAACAATTTCTTTCTTCCTCCAAAATCAAAAAGCCAACGCTGCTCTTTTTGCTGTCTTCCATAGCACTCATCCTCATCCTGCGAACCAACATAACGCCACCCAAAGTCACACATGAATCCGTCACCGCCGGAACGATGCATGTGTTTTCTCCTGACTCCGCTGATATTGTTCCGAATACAACAGCCGAGCAAAAGTTACCTGAACCAATGCCTGAAACAGCTTCGAGCCCAGCGGCGGCTCCGGAGGAAACTGCGCGACCGACTGTGCCCTCTGAAGAACATATTTCAGGCTACCACATCGTTGTTGGCTCCTTCACACAAGAAACAAATGCAAATCAATTCGTGGAAACACAACAAGCTCTGGGGCACGATGTACGCAAGATTGGGTTTCGTGGCGGCTTCTTCTTCGTGGGATATGGAAGTCACGTGAGCGCCGACAGCATCCAGGAAAAATACATGCAACTGCGGTCGTCCTATCCGGAAGCCTGGATAAACAAATTCTAAAAAAACACCGCACAACAACAGTCTGTCTATGAAAACAAACCTGCTAGTACCACACGAAATACTGACGAGTAAAAAAATACGCGCCACACCCATACGCATCCTTTGCTTACAAAGCATCCTCAAATTCAAAGAGCCTTTCACCATCGATCATCTTATGTCGTCGCTACGATGGCGAACAAAAATCAACGTCGTTGTAGCCCGGCGCACATTGGGTCTGTATGAAAAATGTGGTCTGTTATCCACTACGAAAATCCTTGAGCACTCCGTGTCGACCGACACCAGAAAAAAAATAGAAATCGTCAACTACCAATGGACCGGCTCAGCAAAAACGTCCACCAACAACACAACAATCCTTTAAACCAAAACCAAATCCTATACCTATGAAAACCAGTATTCTACTTCACATCAAAAGTCATCAGGTTGCATTCCGGTTCTATCTCAGACTATAAATGTCTTCGACGATCCCACCGATGTATCTATTCATTTTAATAAGCTTCAAACTTCACTATCACATTTATGGCAAAGCAAAAATACCCCTACTTAGACAAATCCCTTGTCAACATTAAAGGCGAACGTTGGAAAGACATTCCCGGATTCGAAGGTTTTTATAAGGCTTCAAGCCTGGGAAGGATAAAGTCTGTGGATCGCGTTATACCTCATCCGAGATTAAAGCAACAGTTTGTTGCGGGTCGTGTTCTAAGCCAGTCCATCGCAAAAAACAAGAACATCAAAACCGGCGAGCCGATGATTGATCTCCGCGTATCGTTGTCGAAAGAGGGCACGCAGTTTTATTTTAATACACGCCGCGTAATCTACAATACGTTCGTCCGCGAAATTCATTATGAAGACGATGGTTTGTATGTAATCAACAAAGATGGCGACGGCTACAACAACAGTGTAAAAAATCTGAAACTCGTAACCAAAAGCGAAAAGAGCCAACGTGTTTTTATTCGCGAGCGTGCCGATTCATACTTAAAAACAGCCGACCGGTCGCAATGGAAAAACTACGGCGGCTATACCCGTCGTCTGGCCGTGAAACAATACTCCATTGCCGGAAAACTGATGGGGCATTTTGAAAGTATTCGCGAAGCTTCTCAAAAAACCGGCTGTGGACAGAAAGAGATCATTCTCGTGGCGCGCGGCGTGCACCGCCAAACAAAAGGGTATAAATGGCGCTACGCCTGACGGGAAGTATTTCATCCTAATACAAAAAAAACTGGCGAGCCGGAATCGGCTACGCCAGTTTTTTTTATGCAATAACCTTAACGGTCATGCACAAAATGTCGATTGTATCTTCTATTTTAAAGTACTCACATTCGCACCATGACACACGTCTTCTATTTTCAGATCATCCTGTTGCTCGGCGGCATCGCTATCATCGTGTTTCTCACCACCCGGCTCAAAGTCCACCCCTTCTTTGCGTTGTTCATCGTGTCGCTGGCCTTGGGGCTGGGCGCCGGGCTGCCGCCGGCCGATGTGCTCACGGTAATGAAAGACGGCTTTGGGCAGATCATGAAATCGCTGGGGTTCATCATCGTGCTGGGCACAACCCTTGGCGTGTTGCTCGAACAGACGGGAAGGACAACGGTGATGGCAAATTTCATTTTGGAGAAAGTAGGCTCGCGTCATGCTACGTTTGCCATGAGTCTCACAGGGTTTGTGGTGGGCATGCCCATCTTCTGCGACTCGGGGTTCATCGTTTTGAGCGGGCTCAACCAATCGCTGGCACGAAGGGCAGGCCTCACCATCACGTCGCTTGCGGTGTGTTTGGCCACGGGGCTGTATTCTGTTCACTGCCTCATTCCACCACATCCAGGTGCTGCTGCCGCGGCGGGCATCATCGGCGTTGATTTTGGACGGTTATTGTTAACCGGAGTTGTGGTGGCACTGCCCGCGATGCTGGTCGGATACTGGTGGGCGGTGTATGCGGGTAAAGGAAGCCAGATTGATCATCCCGACTCAAACCGTGATGTTACGCCTCATCACAAAGGACCTTCCGTCGCGCTGTCGTTCGCGCCTGTGTTTGTTCCGTTAGTGCTCATTGCGTTGAAATCTTTCCTTGTTACGCCGGATGCCAACACCGTGCCGTTGAAGCTTCTTTCTTTTTTTGGTGACCCATCACTGGCCTTGTTCATCGGTATCCTGCTTTGTTTTGTTCAACGTGAAACTAATGATCGGGCGAAGGTTTCGTTGTGGCTACACGAGGCTGTTGAAAAGTCGGGAAGCATTCTCGTTATCATTGGCGCGGGTGGTGCGTTTGGTCATGTGTTGGCCGCCATGAAGATCGGAGAGCACTTTAGCGAGGTGTTGCCGCTTCAGCATCTTGGCATTCTGTTTCCCTTCCTGCTGACCTTTCTTTTGAAAACGGCGCAGGGCTCGTCTACCGTGGCCATCATCACTGCCGCATCCATTGTCGAACCTTTGTTGCCCGCCCTGGGGCTGGATACGGAAACGGGTCGGCTGCTGAGCGTGCTCGCCATGGGTGGTGGCTCAATGATGATTTCGCATGCTAACGACGCTTACTTTTGGGTGATCTCGAAATTCGAAGCCATTCCGATGAACGCCATGCTCCGTGTCTATTCTATCGCCACCCTATGGATGGGGCTTACCACACTGACGGTGGTATATATCATGTCGCTTGTACTCTAAGTTGTCTCTGAATTTTATGACACCACATGTTGCGGCGAACCCGCGAGGAAGTGCTTTATGTTTTCAACCGTGGTGTTTAATATCCGCGAGCGCGCCTCAAAACTAAGCCAGGCCGTGTGGGGTGTGATGATGCATTGCGGAAGGGACGTTAGTGGATGGTTGGCGGGCGGTGGCTCAGTGCTGAGCACGTCGAGTGCTGCGCCTTTCAGTACACCATTCGTCAAGGCTTGGGCCAGGTCGGCTTCCTGGATGAGTTGGCCTCGCGACGTGTTGATCAGAAAGGAAGAAGACTTCATGCCCGACAGCAAGGCCTTGTTCACAAAACCTTCATTGCTTGACGTGAGCGGACAATGCAACGAAACAAAATCGCTCTCCTTAAAAAGTTGTTCCAGCGAGACCTGCCGGGCAAACGACGACGCACGAGGTGTGGGGTTGTGAAAGATCACCGTCATGCCCAATGCTTCGGCGATACGGGCTGTGCGTTGACCAATTTTTCCAAAGCCAACCACACCAAATGTTTTGCCGCTCAATTCGATCAATGGCTTTTTAGAATAACACCAATCGGTGGCCGACGACCATTCGCCTTGCAATACACTTCGTTGATTCTCTCCCACATGATTGGTAAGTTCCAACAACAATGCAATAGCATGTTGTGCCACCGAGTCTGTGCCATAGCCCGGCACGTTGCACACGGCGACGCCCTTTGCTCTTGCCGCAGCAACATCAATAATATTATACCCTGTGGCGGTTACCGCGATGACCTTCAACTGTGACGCTGCGTTAATCACCGAGGCGTCGATGGGGGTTTTGTTTGTGATGATTACCGTTGCTTTTTCACATCGCGAAACGGTTTCTGTTTTGGCAGTACGGTCGTAGTATTTCACTTCTCCCAACGCGTGGATATCCTTCCAATCCAGGTCGCCGGGGTTGAGGGTGTGGCCGTCAGTTATTACTATCTCCATAGAAAAGGCGATGTACTTCTATTTGGGATTCAGCCAGCCGTTAGAAGACATCCATGCTTTGCAACGATCGAACCAAAGATCGACTGTGGTTTTGTTGTTGAGGCCAAAACCGTGTCCGCCTTTTTCGTAGATGTGCAATTCGGCGGGCACCTTATGACGAAGGAGGTATTCATAGAACACAATGCTGTTCTGAGGAACGACAACCTGATCGTCGCTGGCATGGACGAGAAACGTGGGCGGCGTTCTGGCGGTTACTTGCAGTTCGTTGGAATAGAAATCTATTTTTTCCTTTGTCGGCGTTTTACCAATCAATTGTTCGCGGGAGCCGCGATGGCAAATGCTGTCCTGAAAGCTGACCACGGGATAACCAAGAATCATAAAATCAGGACGCAGGCTGACCTTGGCTGGATTGTCTACGACGGGATTTTCAAAATGTGTTCCTGCGGTGGATGCAAGGTGGCCGCCGGCTGAAAAACCCATGATGCCAATGCGGTGTGAATCTATCTTCCATTCGTCGGCGTGTTGACGCACCACGATCATGGCTTGCTGTGCATCCTGAAGTGGGCCGATTTCGCGATTCACCATGGTTTCGTCGCTGGGGATTCTGTATTTCACCACCACCGCCGCTACACCCACGTCGGTGAATTTTCGCGCCACGTCTGTTCCCTCGTGTGCTATGGCGTTAACCCAATAGCCGCCACCCGGAAAAATGATAACGGCCGTGCCGGTCGCGATTCTTTCGTCGGGCAAATAAATCGTGAGGGTTGGGATGGAGATATGATCGACCACTTTTATGTCGCCACTCATCGAGGTTTTCTCCACGTCTTTTGTGGGCTTGCTGTTGGGGATCGCGCCTTCATAGAGGGGCATTATTCGTTGTCCAAAGGAATGCAGCGTCATAAGCAGGAAAAGCATTAGCAGGCTGTGCTTCATTTTCGTTTTGTTGATTTAGATGGTAATATAAAAAAATCGAAAACACTTTTCACCTCGACGGCAATGGGCGGTAAACGCAGACCTTGATCGGTGACGCACAATGTTTCTCCGCGCGATGGGTATCATTTTTAATGGTGATGCTTGCTTCAGGACGTTGACGCCGGCGGAAATTCGATCTGCGTGACGCGCTTCCATTGCGCCATGTTTTTCTTGTAGTGTCCGCCAAGGCGGATGTAGGGCATGCGCAGATGATCCCAATGGGTTTTCAGGATGCCTCTTTCCTCCAGGTCTTGCTTAACGTTGATGAGATACCAGGGAATATCGCCTCCAAAGAGGAGCTTGTGTTGTGCATGTTCGATCAGGTCGGACAGCGGCACGGCACCGTCGTCGGTGGTGGCGATCCGGGCCAGGATGAGCTGAACAACCTCCGCGTAGTGCTTCCGGGCGATTGTGGCTCCCCGCTTTCCACCCGAACGAAATAGCTCAATCGAGTCGATTTCCATAGTTAAATTTTATGAGCCCGCAGTATGGCGAGACTTTATAAATCAAATATGCTTTTTAAAGAAATTTACTTCATCCTGTACCTACCTGTATGGTGTTGCGACGTGTGATAGTTTTTGCTGTTTTTGCCCTAACTATTGCAAGAAATGATTCAAGTCTATCAAGCTTATAGACTATTTTTGCATCCCTTCTAATACGGGGTATTTGTAGCGTCATGATCCGGAAATCCATTGAACTCTTGCAGCGCGAGGCTGCCGAAACGGGAACATCAACCTTGAAACGGAGCCTTGGCCCGGTGAACCTCATTGCCATTGGCATTGGGGTGATTATTGGTGCAGGGTTGTTCTCGCTCACGGGCATTGCCGCCGCCAACCACGCCGGTCCGGCCGTGACGTTGTCGTTCATCATTGCGGCGGTGGGCTGCGCCTTCAGTGCTCTTTGTTATGCTGAATTTGCGTCTATGGTGCCCGTGGCAGGAAGCGCCTACACGTATTCGTATGCCACGCTCGGCGAATTGTTTGCCTGGATCATCGGGTGGGATCTCGTACTTGAATATTCTGTTGGTGCCGCCACGGTGGCCATCAGCTGGTCGCAATACCTGGTGCGCTTTCTGGCCAAATATAATCTTTACTTCCCGGCACAGCTCGTGCATTCTCCCTTCGAAACCGTGACGCTTGCCGACGGCAGTGTGGTGAATGGCTGGATCAATGTGCCTGCCGTGCTCGTCATCATTTTCATCACGGCCCTCATCATTCGGGGCACGAAGGGATCGGCTTTGTTTAACATCATTGTGGTCTCGTTAAAGATCGGCGTGGTGATCGTGTTCATTGCTTTAGGATGGGCATACATCAATCCCGATAACTATGTGCCCTACATTCCCGCTAACACCGGCACCTTTGGTGAGTTTGGCATCAGCGGAATTTTCCGCGGCGCGGGTGTGGTGTTTTTTGTTTTTATCGGATTCGACATTGTGGCTACCATGGCGCAGGAAGCGAAGAACCCACAGCGCAATATGCCCATCGGCATCATTGGCTCGCTGGTGATTTGCACGTTGCTGTTTGGGTTGTTTAGTTTTGTGATGACGGGGCTTGCGCATTACACGGCCTTTAAAGACAGCGCTGCGCCGGTTGCTATTGCCATTGAGAACACGCCCTATGCCTGGATGAGCCAGGCCATTATTCTGGCCATCATCATTGGCTATACGTCTGTGATCCTTGTGGACTTGCTGGGGCAGTCGCGTGTGTTCTTCTCTATGAGCCGCGATGGTTTGTTGCCCAAATTATTTTCGGAAGTGCATCCCAAATTTCAAACGCCCTACAAAGGCAATATCATTCTTGGAGCCTTCATCAGTTTGTTTGCCGGCTTTGTACCCATTCGTGTGGTGGGTGAGATGACCAGCATTGGCACGTTGCTCGCGTTCATCATGGTTTGTCTGGGCATCATCATTCTGCGCTATCGTCAGCCGGAGTTGCCGCGCGCCTTCCGCACCCCGTGGGTTCCGGTTGTTCCTATACTGGGCATCATCACTTGTGTGGCCATGATGGTTTCTTTGCCACGCGACACGTGGATCCGCCTAGTGGTTTGGCTGGCCATCGGGTTGGCGATCTATTTCTTTTATGGAAAGAAGAACAGCCAGCTTGGCAACGCACAGCCGAAAGATTAATCGGGGACGACTAACCATTCACTATCACTTGTCTTTCCAACCCTGGTTGTAGAACACGAAGAGGCCTTCCTTTCCGGCCACTACAATATCTTTCCATCCATTGGCATCCACATCGGCGGCGGCAAAATAATTTCCCGTGCCTTTGCCTTCGCCAAACGGTCCGTAGCTTATCACTTGCTTGGTGAAGTTTTCACCATTCCACACAAAATAATAGAGACCAAGATCGTCGAACGAGCCGGGATCTTTTTCGTTGTGCGCACGGTAGCGTTTGCCGGTAACCAGTTCGTTACGGCCATCGTTGTCGAGGTCGGTCCACAGCATGGTGTGGTATTGTGAGTTGAGTAAGTCTATGGGATGTTCGATCCATTTCCGGATGCCCTTTTCCAATTTCTGTTCGTACCACAACAGACCGTAGTCATGACCATGGCCCACCACCAAGTCGCTGCGACCATCGTGGTTCACGTCTGTCACCAGGATGGGTATGCTTGCATGGGTCAGGTCGAACTCTTTGTGCAGCGTCCACGTGCCTCCCTTGGTGGCGGGAGCTTCAACCCAACCTGTGCTGATGACAAAGTCACCACGGCCGTCGCCGTTCACGTCGCCAAAGCCGAGGCCATGACCGTGCTCGTCTACTACTTTGTGGCCTGTGAATGTTGTTGTCCCTTTTTGTTTCTGATAATAGACCAGCGGTTTTCCCGGTGTGTTGGGCACCAGTTCGAGGATGCCGTCGCCGTCCACATCCCAAGCGCGTGTTGTTTCAACGTTGCCGGTGGTGGCAATGGAGTGTTCTGTCCAAGGGCCTTCGTTGCCGGGGTTCTCGCGCCAGCGAATGTTGTTGCCCCACCAACCACCGGTCACAAAATCCATTTTGCCGTCTTCGTTCACATCCACGGGAATGGTGGAGAAGTCATCGTAGTATTCTCCTTCGCGTCTCACATCGCCAATGAAGAATTTTTGCTTGAACGCAGGGCCCTTATACCAATAGCTTCCCGACACAATATCGGGTTGGCCGTCGTTGTTGACGTCGAATACTTCGGCCGACTCAAAATTTTCAGAAGCAATCTGCACCCTATGAAAACGCAACGCCGCGGTGGCCGGGGGCTTTGAACCAGGTTGGGCGTTCATTGATCCGGCGCACACCAGCATAAAAAGAATGGATGACGTTGTCTTCATAAGCATAAACATTTTTAAAGGCACCGATCGTGCCGATCCTGTCACAGACAATTTAGGAAGACGTTCCGTCAAATCAACAGTTGCCAACCCTTCATACGTCCGTTCGCATAATTCATCCCTGTCTATAACAAAAAAAGGCAACGATCGCGTCGTTGCCTTTCCTAACACCTGCGTGTCTGTATTTCTTATCCCATGATCTCTGCCAACTCCAGCCAGCGAAAGGTTTTTGCTTCAATGCTGTCGATGGTCTTCTGGAGCTCTTCGCCCCATTGAATCAATTGCTGGTGGTCGTTGCTTCCGGCGTTTAGCTGGGCGTTGATGCTGTCTTTTTTCTTTTCCAGCGCTTCAATTTCCTGTTGCAGTTTTTCATACTCCTGCTTTTCCTTGAAGGTGGCCTTTTTCTTTTCGGTTGTAACAACCGGTGCTGGTTCAGGGGCTTCAATCTTTGCCGGTTTCGCATCCGGAGCGGCGGCTTGCTGATCTTCCAGCCAATCGCGATAGTCGGAGTAGTTGCCGTTGAAGAGTCTTATCTTGCCATCACCTTCGAAAACAAAAAGTTGATCCACCAGGTGATCCATGAAATAACGATCGTGACTTACCAACAAAAGGCATCCTGAAAATTTCTCCAGGAAGTCTTCCAACACGTTCAATGTGTCAATGTCAAAATCGTTGGTAGGCTCATCGAGGATGAGGAAGTTGGGATTGGTCACCAACAGTTTCAACAGCTGCAGGCGTTTCTTTTCTCCCCCACTCAGTTTGTTGATGTAGTTATATTGTTTCTCGGGCGGGAACAAAAAGATGTCGAGGAACTTTGAGGCCGACACGGTTGAGCCATCGGCCAGCGTGATGAATTCGGCAATCTCTTTCACTTCTTCAATCAACCGGTTGGCCGGATTGAGGGCGATAGATTCCTGTGTGAAGTATCCAAACTTTGTCGTGAGCCCCGGCATCACTTCTCCACTGTCGGGTTTTTGTTTGCCAATCAGCATGTCGAGGAATGTGGACTTGCCAATGCCGTTTTTGCCCACCACGCCTATGCGGTCAGACTTCTTGAACACATACGAAAAATCGTTCACGATGGGGAGTGTGCCATACTTCTTGGCCATGTGCTCCACTTCCAAAATCTTGCCGCCCTGGCGCGCTTCCTTGATGTCGAGTTCCAGTTTGTCTTTTTTCAAATCCTGTGAGGCCTTCTTCTCCAATTCGTAGTAGGCTTCAACACGATATTTCGATTTAGTTCCGCGGGCGCGAGGCTGGCGACGCATCCACTCCAGTTCTTTCTTCAGGAGGTTGCGTGCTTTGGTCACTTCCACTTTCAATATCTCTTCGCGTTCGGCTTTCTTTTCGAGGAAGTATGCATACTTGCCCTTGTATCGGAACAGCTGGCCGCGGTCGAGTTCAATGATTTCAGTTGCTACGTTGTCGAGGAAGTAACGATCGTGGGTCACCATGATAAGGGTGATGTTCTGGCCCGACAAATAATTTTCAAGCCACTCAATGGCCGTGAGGTCAAGGTGGTTGGTGGGCTCATCCATGATGATGAGATCGGGTTCGAGCAACAGCAGTTGCGCGAGGAATATACGTTTCTTTTGACCGCCGCTCAGTTCTCCGAATTTTTTATCGATGTCGGGCACGCCGAGCTTTTCGATGATTTCGTGCACCTTGTTTTCATAGTCCCACGCCTTCAGCTCTTCCATTTTTTCGAGCACGGCCTGCATGCGTTCGGGCGAGGTGTCGGGATGATGAATGCAGTCTTCATACTCTTTCACCACTTTAGCCACTTCGTTGCTGTCGCTGAAGAGCACGTCTTTCACAGTGAGCTGGCCGTCGACGGACGGTTGCTGGGTGAGGAAGCCCAGGCGAATGCCATTGCGGACGCTCACTTTGCCGGCATCGGGTTGGATTTCGCCGGTCAGGATGCGGAGCAGGGTTGACTTGCCCACGCCGTTATTCCCCACCAGGGCCAGCTTTTCGCCCTGGGATATGCCCACCGACACTTCTTTGAATAACCAACGGTCATTATACGTTTTGGCAATCAGCTCTGCAGAAAGATAGTTCAAGACTTTATGATTTAGGGGGCAAAGCTAACAGTTAAAGCCCAAAGATTCTAAGGCCGCGCCAGCTTTGGGGCAGTTAAATCGAGGCGCCGGTTTAGGCTGGCCCCGATCTGCTGCAAAGCCCTTTGCATTCGATTTCACCCTTCCTTTCGCAACACCTGCAGCGGCGGCGTGTTGATTACCTCGCGCGAATTGAACCATCCGATGGCCACCGTCAGAAAAACGACGCCAAAGGCAATGATGGAAAGCTCAAGCCAGTCGAAGGCAAACGTGATTTCGAAGAAAAATTTTGTCAATAGCCAGCCCGCGCCCAGCGACAGAATCATGCCCGTCAAAGCAGAGAACAACCCAAGCCAGGCATATTCGATGAGCGTGATTTTTGTGATTTGCCATGTGCGGGCGCCGATGGTGCGCAACAACACGTTTTCGCGAATGCGCAGGAACTTGCTGTTCACCACCGCGCCGGCCAGCACAATCAACCCCGTGATGATGCTGAACAACGCCAGGAAACGAATCACCAACCCAAGCTTGTCGAACAGGCCATTTACCGTACTCAAAATCAGGCGAAGGTCTATGAGCGACACGTTGGGGTATTGCATCACCAACTGCTGCTGAAAGGCGTTGGCCTGTTGCTGTTCGTTGATGCGCGTGGCCGTCACAAAAATCTGCGGTGCATTTTCCAACACGCCCTTGGGAAACACAAAGATGAAGTTGGGTGGATCTTTCGGCCAGTCCACTTTGCGGATGCCTGCGATGCGCACTTTCATGAGCACGCCCTGCACGTCGAACACAAGCGAGTCGTTCAGCGTCACGTCGAGCGATTCTTCCATGCCTTCAGATATCGTGACCCATATCGAATCGTTGCCTTGCTTTTTATGTTGAAGCTCTCCCTTTATCAATTCTTCGGAGTGTGTAAGGCTGTCGCGATAGGTCACGCGATATTCGCGGGTGAGCGCCCAGTTGGGAATCTTGTCGGTGGTGTCGGTTTGCAACACTTCTGTGGACTTGCCTTTTAGTTCGCTGAGGCGGCACGTGATGATGGGAACCACCTGGTTCACTTTCAATTTATTGTCTTCCATCAACTTCAACACACCGTCTTTTTGCTGGGGTTGTATGTCGAAGAGAATGGTGTTCGATTGATTTTCCTGTCCTGTAAACTCCACCTGTCCCAGCATGCTTTGCTCCACGATGTTGAGGATGGAAATGATGAACGCCCCCAATCCAATGGTCACCATGAGCACGCGTGTTTGGTTATTGGGACGGAACAGGCTGGACAATGAATGCCGCAGGATGAACCCGGCGCGTTCGGGAAAAAATTTCCGGACCAGAAACAACAACGCCATCGCTACTGCCGTCAGGCACGCCAACGCGGCCACCAGGCCCAGGAAAAAGAAAAGTCCCGTCAACATATTTTTGGTTTGATAGGCCGCAAAGGCCATTGGGAAAATCGCGATCAGGACGAGCGTCACGATGCGTGTCTTCGAAAACTTGCCGGCGGCTTCAGAGGCCGTGCGCAACACCGTGAGCGGCGGCACAAAGCGCACCGATATGAGCGGCAGTATGGAGAACAACACCGACACCAGTGTGCCAATCACCAGCCCCATCACCAACGACGGCCACGACAGCGAGAAGCCTACTTCGAACGGAATGATGCCCTTCAGAAAATAAGGTAGTATCTGTTGAATGCCCACACCAATGCACGAGCCCACAATGCTTCCCAAAATACCCAGCACAAAAATCTGGATGAAATAAATATTAAACGCCTGCCATCCCGACGATCCTACGCACCGCAGCACAGCCACCTCTTCACGCTTCTCGCGCGCATAGATGTGCACCGAACTGGCCACACCAATGCAACCCAAAATCAAGGCGACAAAGGCCAGCAATGAAAAAAAACGATAGATGGACAAGAAGCCCTGGCCTAATCCCTCCTTGCGTCGTTGCACAGTTTCATAGGAATAGCCTGCTTTCTTGATGACCGGGTCGAGTTGTTTAATGATCGTCTCTGTCTCGGCTTCCGTATGCGTTTTGAAGAACCGTTTGTAGTTCACACGACTTCCATATTGCACCAACTTTGTGGAGTCTAGATTCTTCATCGAAATGTAGACCGACGGTGTGAACGACGCCATGATGCCCCCGCCGCCAGGAATTTCCGTGACCACTCCCGCCACCGAAAACACGCTCTGTCCAATGCGGATCGAATCGCCTGAGCTCACTTCATATTGGCTGGCCAGCGTTTCGTCCATCATCGCGAAGTTTCCGGTTTTCACCTTGTCGTAGGTGTCGGCTGGTTTTGTCTGGATGTTTCCGTAGAATGGAAAAGGTCCGTCCAGGGCCACGAGGCGTATCAACCGCGACTGGCCGTTGTTCAGAAACAATACCATTGAGGCCATGTCGGCTTCGCTGGCTTGTTCCAGTTTTGTGGAGTCGAACGCGGCCATGATTTTGCCGTCAAATTTCTTGTCGCCGTTCACTACCAGGTCGGCACCGATCAGTTCTTTTGCATTGCGATCGATGTCGTTTTGCAGGGTGTGATTGAAAGAGTCCAGCGCCACAACGGCGGCTATACCCGTCACCAGCGACGCCGTGAACAGCAGGAGGCGCGAGAAGTTATGCCTTGCGTCGCGCCAGGCCATCAGCCAAACCCAGCGGTCTCTGAAGATAGAACGCGTGTCGCGTTTCAGTTTAATGATATACTCGATCATGGAGGCGAAATAGAAAGTCTAAGGAACCGTGAATCAAACCGTTTGCACCTGGTGAATTTCTTCCACCAGCTTGCCGCCGCGCATGCGCAAAATCCGCTGGGTGCGCTGGGCCAGTTCCAGGTTGTGCGTCACCAGCACCAGCGTGGTCGCGTTTTCTTTGTTCATTGTGAACAACAGGTCGGTCACAATGCGTGCATTTTCTTCGTCGAGGTTGCCCGTAGGTTCGTCGGCAAATAATATTTTCGGATCGGTCATGAAGGCACGGGCCAGGGCTACACGCTGTTGCTCACCACCAGACAGTTGCGCCGGGTAGTGATGTGAGCGGTCGGCCAACCCAACCCTGCCTAATAATTCTTTTGCCTTGGGTGCCACATCGCGCACACCGCGGAGCTCCAGCGGCACCATCACGTTTTCGAGTGCCGTGAGCGTGGAGAGCAACTGGAAATTCTGAAACACAAACCCAACATACTGGTTGCGCAGGTAGGCGCGATCGTCTTCGCTCATGGCGTTGAGCTTGAAGCCCATCACCGAAATGGTGCCCGAAGAGGGCGTGTCCAGCCCGGCGCACAGGCCCAGCAGTGTTGTCTTGCCGCTGCCCGAGGGACCGATGATGGCCATCGAATCGCCCTGGTTCACGGAAAACGAAACGTTGTCGAGCACGGTCAGCTCGCGGTCCACAGACTTATAAACTTTTGTTAAATGCTCGGCGTGAAGGATGATTGACATGATTTTTGTTGGATCAAATACTGGTTGTTAAGCGTTATTAGGCTAAAATTGTTTCACTTTTAAACGGAAACCCACCGGAGTTTCACAAATATGGTCGTAAAAAAGCTACTGATTATTTCATTGCTGGCCCTCTTTTCGGCCGCTCCCCCTGCTAAAGTTATTCTTTTTTATGGCGACAGCCTCACCGCTGGCAACGGTCTGTCGGTCGAAGAAGCCTTTCCGGCCATCATCCAAAAGAAACTCACCGAAAAAGGCAAGTCCGTCAAAGTCATCAATGCAGGCCTCAGTGGCGAAACTTCGGCAGGGGGCATCAGCCGTCTGGATTGGGTGCTACGCCAGCCCGTAGACGTTTTTGTGCTCGAACTCGGCGCCAACGATGGCCTCCGGGGATTACCGCTCGACCAAACCCAGAAGAACCTGCAGGCCATCATCGACAAAGTCAAAACAAAAAATCCGGCCGTCAAAATCGTGGTGGCTGGCATGATGGTGCCGCCCAACATGGGCCCTGACTACACCACCAAGTTTCAAAAAATATTTCCCGCGTTGGCCAAGAAAAACAACGCCGCGCTCATCCCATTCCTGCTCCAGGACGTGGCCGGCAACGAAAAACTCAACAACCCCGACGGCATCCACCCCAATGTGGAAGGACATAAAATTGTCGCGAACACGGTGCTGAAAGTGCTCGAGCCATTGCTCTAAGGCGAAATGTATGTGGGCGTGCCCCTCCGCCAGTTGGCGGTGGGCCAGGCTGTCCGCTACAAGTCCGTCGCCCCAAAACCAACCGCACTTCGGGCTTTTCGCTACCATCCTTCACGCGGCGCGCAAAAGAAAATCCCCTTCGTTTCCAAAGGGGATTTTTTACCAAACGAATTATAACCCAATCAACCGGTGAAACTCGCGTCACCGGGTTGAGGTCTTGTTGTTCCGGATCATCGAAACTGAATTCTGTACACCACCGCATGCGTTGTGCCATAGGTCTTTGCCGGTACAATCGTCAACGCTGCATCGGCTTGTTTCCAGGTCACGGTCTCCTTGCTCCCCAGCAGTTCAATGGTTTTAACGATTCCATTTTTTGCTGCTTGTCCCAGCGCCTTGGCGACAATGTTTTTTTGTGGCACGCCCATCACAAGCAGGTATAACGTTCCGTTCTTTTCGGTGAAGCGAATGTCGCTTGGGGTATAGCCCTTAAAGGCATACTCATTGAATTGTACATGCTCGTCCGGATTTTCGGTTGGGCCTTCGCCCGATAGTTTCCAGGGACGTGTTTCAAAGATCGCTTCGCCGTTCACCTCAAGCCATTGGCCCATGTCGAGCAACACTTTCTGCTGGCCTTCGGTGATTGTGCCATCGGCGCGCGGGCCGATGTTGAGCAACAGGTTTCCATTCTTGCTCACAATGTCGATGAGGGCGTCGATCAGTTCATTGGCGTCCTTGTTCTCTTCACCTTCAATGTATCCCCACGATTTTTTTCCGATAGACGTGTCGGTCTGCCACGGAAACTTGCGTGTGGCCTTGCTGCTGCCGCGCTCGATGTCGTATACCGCCGTGCCTTCGGGATAGGCATTGTTCTTATAGTTTATCACCACACCCTTGTTCCATGCATTGCCCTTGTTGTAGTAGTAAGCAGCAAACGACTTCCGGTAGGGGTCCATTGCCGGTTGTTCTATCCACCAGTCAAACCAGAAAAGTTGTGGATTGTATTTGTCGACCAGTTCCACATTCCGCAGCAGCCAATCGTTCATGTATTCGGGCGAGGGCGTGTCGCTCTCTTCGCGGGCAGGTCCATAAAAATCCTTGAACGCCGGATCGCGCACGTCGGAGTCGTAGCGTGTGCCACCGTTCATGAACCACCAGTGTTCGATGCGGTGAGACGAAAGGCCAAAGATCAGATTTTGTTTTCGTGCCGCCACCGACAATTCGCCGATGATGTCGCGCTTGGGTCCCATCTCAACCGCATTCCAATGCGACAACGCCGTGTTATACATCGCAAAGCCATCGTGGTGCTCGGCCACGGGCACGATGTATTTGGCACCCGAGCGTTTGAAGATGCTCACCCATTCATCGGCGTTAAATTTCTCCGCCTTGAACATCGGGATAAAATCTTTATACCCGAACTTGGCTTGCGATCCATATTTACCAATGTGGTATTTAAATTCATCGGTGTCTTTCACATACATGTTGCGCGCATACCATTCGTTATACACGGCGGGCACGGAATAGACACCCCAGTGAATAAAAATTCCAAACTTGGCATCGCGAAACCATTCCGGGCATTGATACTGCTTCAACGATTCCCACGTGGGTTGATAAACCGTTTGCGCGTTCACAGAAACTAAACCTGTCAACAGCAACAATAAGGGTAGCATTTTTCTCATACTGTATATTTTATTTAGCTGCAATGATGCTCCACGTTGTTCGGGAAATGCTATTTCACTTGTATTTTCAGAATGGTAAACGACTGGGGCGCCAGCGACACACTCACTTTCTTTCCGGCCACGGGTGTTGTGCTTTCCTGCGGCGCAATCAGCTTTGGACTTTCGAAGCTGTTCACGGCGTTGGGGTCTGCATTCACCAGTGTGATCTTTTTTGCCGTCGCTGCATATTTACCTGATCCTTCCAACACAAACTCGGTCTTGGTTGCCGTCGTGCCGGCATTGACAACCTTCACAATAATTTCCTTCGTGTTCTTGTCCCACGCGGCCGAAGCATATAACTCTTGTTGACCTTCTACGGGTTGGTTGTTGAGCAACACCGGCAAAACGTTTGTTCCTTTGTTGGTGCTGAATAACTTCTGCACGTAGTAGTTCGGGGTTCCATAGGCATTCAGGTTGTCGAACCAGATCAGGTCGGGTGTCCACTGCCAGCCTTCGGCGTGGGCAAAGAGCGGTGCATACGACGCCATCGTCACCATGTCGGCGTTGCGTTCAAGGCCGGTCATGAAGGCGGCCTCCGACAATGCGCAAAGCCAGTTGTTTTTATTCTCGGGGCTGGTGGTGCCTACACTTTGCGCGGCAAATTCGCCGGCAAATATTTTTGGTCCACTGCGATCATAGTTGTCGTAGCGGCCTGCGTTTTTGAAAAACCATTGTGGATTGTTGTAGTAGTGTTCATCTACAATATCGGCATGCAACGTCTTCAACTCGTTCGATGCATAAGCAAACAGCTCTCCTTCGGGAAACGGTCCGGCGCTCGATACCACTTTGATGTCGGGATATTTTGATTTGATGGCCGCCGTGAAAATTTTGTAGCGTTCAATATACTGCTCGCCCCACTGCTCATTGCCCACGCCAATGAACTTCAGGTTGAACGGGGCCGGGTGGCCCATAGTGGCGCGTATTTTTCCCCAGGGAGAATCGATCGGGCCATTGGCAAATTCAATCAGGTCCAACGCATCCTGCACATAAGGATCAAGCGCATCCAGCGGCGCCACTTCTGCCGAGTTGAACTGACAGGCCATGCCACAACTCAGGATCGGCAATGGCGATGCACCAATGTCTTCGGCCAACTGAAAATATTCATAGAAGCCCACGCCGAATGACTGATAATAGTCGGGCGCAAGACGATGTTTGAATTCGGTGTTCCAGCGGTTGATCATGCTCTCGCGTTCTTCGGGAGCGCCAATGGTTTTTTTCCATTGATAGCGTGTGCTCAGGTGAAATCCTTCCACGATGCAGCCACCGGGAAAACGGATGAAGCCAGGTTTCATGTCGGCCAGCAGTTGCACCAGATCCGAACGAAATCCGCCGGGGCGTTGCTTCCAGGTGTCTTGTGGAAACAGCGACACCATGTCGATGTCGGTCACGCCCTTGCCTGTGAAGTGCAAGGTGGCCTGGGCCTTGGCGGCTGTGTCTGTGGCTTTGAAACTGGCGGTGTATTTTTTCCATGCTTTCCCCGAAATCGTAACGGAAGCCTGCCCGATCACTTTTCCCTGCGCGTTCACTTCGAAAAGCAATTTCGATTCACTTCCCTCTTGCTGACTGGCCCAGATGGAAAAATCATACTGCGCGTCCTTCTTGATGCCGATGCCGCGAAAACCTTCATTGGAAATGACAAACGCTTTATCGGTGTTGACACTCACCCGCGCAACGTGCGGATTAGTTGCGTTCTCTTGGACGCGATTAATAATCAGGATGCTTCCCGATTGTTTGTTGCGCGAAAAACGATCGCTCTCATATTGCTTCCACCCCATCAACGGATCCGAAAACTCGAACGACCGGTTCTTGATCAATTCCGCGTAGATGCCACCGTCGGCGGCGAAGTTGATGTCTTCAAAAAATATTCCCCACATGGTGGATTGTATTTCCGCTTTCGGCTGGCCTGCCTGCACCTTCAACACCGTGGACTGTGCGTCCGCAGAAAGACCTGCCGATAGGAAAAGCGCCGAGAGCGCCAGGGCCATTGCTGTTGTTTTCATTAGTTTGCTTTGATTTTATAGATGCTTCCTTTTTGTGTCGCGAACGTGGTCACATAACCGAAGGCCGTCTTCTCCGACTTTGCCGAAGCGCCCTGCACCTTGATGGGTTTCGCCGTGCGAACCGCGCAACGTCCGCCGTTCAATGATTTGATATTCGCCGTGGCGAGATTGTGATTGCTCCACTCTACGGTCACTTCAAATCCGCCACGTGCTCTCAGGCCTTCCACTTTTCCGGATGCCCACACGTCGGGTAATGCCGGCAGAAGATGCACTGTTCCCTCGTGACTTTGCAACAGCATCTCTGTTATGCCTGACGCTCCGCCAAAATTTCCATCAATCTGAAAAGGTGGGTGCGCGTCGAGCAAGTTCGGATAGGTGCCACCCGAGTTGGAATAGTCTGTTCCTTCAACGCCGGTGAGAGTGAGTTGCTCGCGGATTAATTTGTGTGCGTGATTGCCGTCTAACAACCGGGCCCACACATTGATCTTCCAGCCCTTCGACCATCCTGTGCCACCGTCGCCGCGAAGCTCCAGGGTCTTGCGTGCCGCATTGGCAAACACGGGTGTCTTTATGGGGGAGATCTCATGACCGGGAAACAGACCAAACAAATGCGAGATGTGGCGATGGTGCACATCAGCATCTTCCCAGTCTTTATACCACTCCTGCAGGTTTCCTTTCTTGCCGACCTGCAGCGGGAAAAGTTTGGCGTGTTTGTCTTCGAGTGTCTTGCGGAAATCGTCGTCAATTCCCAATACCTGCGTGGCGGCAATGGTGTTCGAGAACAAGTCGCGGATAATGGACATGTCCATCGTTGTTGCCACCGACACGCTGCCCTTGAAGCCTTTGTCGGTAACGAATTCATTTTCGGGCGATGTTGATGGCGCCGTCACAAGATGTCCCTGACCATCCTCCACCAGCCAGCTTGCACTGAAGATGGCAGCATCCTTCATTAACGGATACGCCACCTGCTTCAGGAATTCCACATCGCCAGTAAATTGATAGTGTTCCCATAAATGTTGACAAAGCCATGCGCTCCCCACCGGCCAGTTGGCCCACGACGGACTTCCGCTCACCGGATTGGTTGTCGCCCAGATGTCGGTGTTGTGGTGCAACACCCATCCCGGTGCGCGATAGAAATTGGTTGCTGTCTGTTTGCCGGTGATGGCCAGTTTTTCAATAAGATCGAGCAGCGGCACGTGCAGCTCCGACAGGTTACACGACTCCACCATCCAATAGTTCATCTCGGTGTTGATGTTTGTGGTGTAGTTGCTGCTCCACGGTGGCCGCACATGGTTGTTCCAAATGCCTTGCAGGTTTGCCGGCACACCGGCGGTTCGCGACGACGAGATCAGCAGGTAGCGCGCAAACTGAAAGTAAAGCACTTCCAACGCCGGGTCAGGATTGCCTTTGGTATATTTTGCCAGTCGCGTGTTAGTGGGCAATGTCACCGCGGGATTGTTGTTGAGCACGAGGCTCACACGATTAAAATAGCTATGATAATCCTGACGGTGACTGGCCTTTATTTGCTCTAGCGTTAACGGCCATGCCTTATTCAAATACTCTTCCGCAAGTTTACGCTCGTCTTTTCCTTCTTTGTCCGGACATTTATCAAAGCCGTTGAAGCTCGTGGCTGCAGACACATATAACACAACATCGCTGGCGTTGCGCACCACAATGCCCGTTGGTGAGGAACGCACTTCGCCATCCAGGTTCTTCACCTTAACGCGAAGCTCGAAGCGCATGCCACGACAATGTTCCGGATCGTTATAGATCACAGCCTGCTCCATGGTTTGCATATAGCTTGGATCGGTGTGCGACGGGGCACGTCCATGCATGGCCCACTCGTTTGTGCCCATGCTTTCATTGGTATAGAACAACGGGCTTTCGGTGCCCACCTCAAAATTCAATGCACCTTTCTGGCTGGCCGTGAGGTGCATGATGATGATTTGCTGTGGCGCAGACGACAACACCTCGCGTGTATACTTTACGCCATTCGCGGTGAATGATGTGGTGGCGATGGCATTGGAGATGTCGAGGTCACGATAATAAGCAGTTGGTTCTCCTTCTACATTGTATTTGAGAATCAAATCGCCCAGGGGCTCATACGATTCCGTGAAAAGTCCCTGCACTTTTTTCGTAAGCTCTTCGGCGCGTTTGTAGTCTTCACTGAACAACGCCTTGCGAATGTCGTCTATGTAGGTTGGCGCCGCCGGATTGGGATTTGTGTTAACAGGGCCGCCCGACCAGAGGGTTGCTTCATTTAGTTGAATGCGCTCTTCCTTCACGGTGCCAAACACCATTGCTCCCAAACGGCCATTGCCAATGGGCAACGCCTCGTTCCAGTTTCGGGCCGGGGCGTCATACCACAGTTTGAGATCGGACTGCGCAAAGGCGCCGGTGGTACATAGCCACGCCAGCGCAACAAGAACACTTTTAGAAAAGTACTTGACGAGAGTCGGGTAAGGTTTTATCATAGACTAAAGATAGCCCCGTGCACCGTTGCATCGGGATAAAAATTATTTAAAAAGATTCGCTGTGTGAAATGATAACAGTCCTGCTTGCAGAATTCCATGTTGTGGCCTCCGGCGCTGTGTTGGACGGTGCGAAGACCGGCCGATAGATCATAAGCGTAGATGAGTCTGCTTTGCATGAGTGTGTGATGTTAGGGGGTGTGAAGGGTTGTCTTCACCTTTCGAAGCGACGACTCGCGTGCAATGAGCTTGGGCGACAAAATCCGCTTTTGCGCAATAAACTCCTTCCCTCCTTTTCCTTCGCGCATCTGCCGGACCAGCAACTCTGCAGCCGATGCCCCCATCGCCTCACTGAACTGATCGACACTGGTGATCGACGGCGACACTTGCGCCGAAAACTCTTCGTTGCTAAAGCCCACCAGCCCCAAATCATCGGGAACATGAAGGCCCTGTTTTTTTGCGGCCTTGATGGCGCCAAAGGCCAGGTAGTCGCTGGCGGCAAAAATAGCATCGGGTGGTTCGGGCAGTTGCAACAGTCGCTCCGTTGCCTGTGCGCCTTCGTCTTTGTTGGGGGCGCATTGAAACAAATATTCTTTTCGAAACGGAAGCCCATGTTTTGCCAGGGCACTCTTATAGCCTTCAATGCGTTTTCCAAACGGAAGAATGTGCGCATAGCCTCCCAGGTGTGCAATGCGGCTGTAGCCCATCTCCACCAGGTGATCCACAGCTTTCACCGCGCCTGCAAAATCATCGACAATCACCGTGCTCACATTGTCGTCTTCGAACGTGCGGTCAAAGAGCACCAGTGGTATGTCGAACGAAAGCTCTTGGTAAAAGCTAAAGTCTTTTGTTTCGATAGCCATCGATGCAATGATCCCTTCCACTTGTGCTCTCACCAATCCTTCAAGTTGTTTCCGCTCCAGCGCCGCGTTGTCTTTCGATTGGGCAATGATGACGTTATAACCCGCCTGACTCAACACCTCTTCGGCGCCTTTTATGGCGGTGGCAAAAAAGCTGTAGTGAATGGCCGGCACCAAAATGCCAATCAGCCCGCTCGTTCCTTTGCGAAGCCCCATAGCCATATGGTTGGGCGTGTATTCCAGCGCTTTGGCCGCCGCGATCACCGCCAGCTTTGTTTCGTCGCTAATGCGCGGGTGGCCGCTAAGTGCCTTCGAAACGGCCGACGGTGTGATGCCCAGCTTGTTTGCAATGTCTACTATGGTAGCCTTTTTCTTCATATCTTATTCAAACGTTTGAACAAGTTCAAACAGTTCGTTATCAATATTTTACATAAGCGTCGTCTCATTTTTTGAGGACGCCAGGAAATTCACCACGCAACACAACGTTAGAGGATCTGGCAAAAAACCTTTCATACCACAGTGGTTTGGTTAATGCCGTTCGGTTGAATACTTTTGTTCAAACGTTTGAACAACCAAATATATAAAAAAGTGTATGAAATACATTATTTGCCAAAATCCTGAGCAACTTTCAAGCGGAACAAAAGAAAAACCAGGTTTCGAAAACGGAAATGCGCTTTTGAAGGTGAATCGTGTGGGCATTTGTGGCACCGATCTGCATGCCTTCAAGGGTAATCAACCTTTCTTCTCGTATCCAAGAATTTTGGGTCACGAGCTGGCTGCCGAGGTGGTGGAGATTGAAAATAACCCACAGGGATTGCGCGCCGGCGATAAAGTAGCCATCATTCCGTATGTGAATTGTGGTTCATGCGTGGCGTGCCTGGCGGGCAAAACAAATTGCTGTCAACGCATCCAGGTGTTGGGTGTTCACACCGACGGCGGCATGCAGGAATTTATATCCATTCCCTCGCGCTTGTTGTTGCCCGCAAATGAATTTGATCTGGATGAGATTGCCATCATCGAACCGTTGGCCATCGGTGCACATGCCTTGCGTCGTGCCCAAACCAAAGCGGGCGATAGCATTGTTGTGATGGGCTGCGGGCCTATCGGGCTGGGCATTATTCAGCTGGCAAAATACATCGGCGCCACCGTGTTTGTGATCGACGTGAACGAAACACGATTGGAGATCGCGAAGTCACAGTTTCAAGCAGACCATTTCATTCATGCCCTGCAGGAACCCGTTGAAAAAATTAAAGAACTGACACACGGCAACCTAGTCCATTCCGTGTTTGATGCCACGGGAAACAAGCAAGCCATTGAAAACGGCATACACTATATGCGCCATGGCGGCAATTACATTCTTGTGGGGCTGACAAAAGGAGAACTGGCCTTTCATCATCCGTCCATCCACGCCAAGGAAACCACGCTCATGTGCAGCCGCAATGCCACGCTCGAAGATTTTCAGTTTGTGATGAAGGTGCTGCGCGAGAAAAAATTCAACACACAAGCCTATATCACCAAACGTGTGAACTTTGAATCCATCCCCACCGGGTTTAACGCGTGGACAAGTGCGGACTCCAAAGAAATCAAAGTGATGACAACGTGGAATTGATAAAACCCAAACGTTGACAATAGGATCAAAACAAAAGTAGCGCTTCCAAAAGGGGCGCTACTTTCTGTTTTATAGTGACGTCACGTCACCATGCATGAATGAGACTTTCTTTATTCCGTCCTTAAGATCTTTGCAGGATTAATGTTTGCCCCACGGAAGATCTGAAGGCTAACCGTGCCCAGGGCAATGATGCTGAGTATCAAAACCGGCACCACAAACAAATCCCATTGCAGCCCGATGCGGAAAGCAAAACCACCAAGCCACACACTGATGCCATACCACGTGAGCGGTATAGCAATGACACTGGCAATGAGCACCAGCTTGAAAAACTGCCACGACAACAACGACATGATGCTGCCCACCGAAGCACCCAGCACTTTGCGTATGCCAATCTCTTTCAGCTTCTGCGCCGTGGTGAACGATGCCAATCCCCACAATCCCAAACACGCAATGACAATGGCCAGCATGGAAAACAAACTGAACACTTTACCAAACTGCTGCTCGCCTTTGTATTGAGAGTTGAAGAAATCGTCGAGGAAATAATAATCAAAAGGATTTCCGGGAAACGCTTCCTTATAGAGTGACTCAATCTTGGCGACCGTGGTTTGCATATTGGCGCTGTTGATGTGTATGGTGTAGTACTTTCCGGAAATGGTGTCGGCCTTGAACAGCCACGGCGTGTGTTCGGTCTTCAACGAGGCCCAATGATAATTTTTTAGTACACCCAAAATCTCGGTGGTGTCGCCACCAATGATCATGCGCTTTTCGATGGCCTCTTCGGCGGTGCCAAGGCCAAATGTTTTGAGGGCAGCTTCGTTGATGAGCACCGCCCGCATACCGGAGCTGATGGTCGGGTCAAATTTTTTGCCGGCCAGCAACGTGATGCCATAGGTATCTATAAAGTCGGGATCAATCCAAACGATCTTGCCGTCTTTGCTTTCTTCCTGTTGCGTGCCGTCGCGGCGCATGCCGGTGCCCCAGTTGTGCCCTGCTCCGGGAATAGAAGCAGAGGTGGCAACGTTTAGCACACCGGGCAATTCTTTCAATTGATTTTTGAGGGACTTCAGTCGCTCACGCACCGTGTTTTGTTCCACCACGCTGGGGCCATTCACCACCAGCATCTGGTCCATCGTCAAACCCTTGTCCTGATTTTTCATGAACATCATCTGGCGATAGATGGCGAAGGTGCCCGCGATGAGCACCAGCGACGAGGCAAACTGAAACACCACCAACACCTTGCGCAGCGAGAAGCCGCCTTTGGCGCGCTCCGATTTTCCTTTCAATACTTCGGTGATGTTGAACGACGACAGCACAATGGCCGGATAAAGTCCCGACACCAAAGAGCCAAACAGGAACAAACTCGTTAGCACCGCCCAGAAACGGTAGTCACCAAAATCAAACACCAGATTCTTGCCCACCAGTTCGCCCAGCAGCGGCAACAAGCCGATGGCCATAAGCGTGGCAATGACCACCCCGATAAAATTTACCAACACGGATTCAAAAATAAACTGATAGATCAATTGGCGGCGATGCGCGCCCACCGATTTTTTGATGCCCACTTCACGGGCACGTTCCATGGCCCGCGCCGTCGACAGGTTGATGTAGTTGATCCACGCAATGGTCATCACAAAAATGGCAATCACCAAAAAGAAGTAAATCGTGTTCACGCTCACCGTGGCACTGGATTCAAAATCCAAACCGGGATTCAAATGAATGTCGCGGATCGGTTGAAGCTTCAGCACATTTTTGCTGTTGGATTCCGCCAGGTCTTTGCCCTGATATTTATCGATGAATGCGGGCAATTTCGCTTCCACTTGTTGGGCGTTGGTGTGAGCATGCAATTCAACGTAGGTCACAAAATTGTTCCAGCCCCAGCCGTTGTCCTGTTTGTATTGTCCGTTGAGCAAGAGGTTGTGTATGGGAAAAAGAAACTCGAACAGGAAGTGCGAATTGCCCGGCACGTCGTTGATCACGGCCGTCACTTCATACTCGCCGTCGGCCCATCCGCCCGACACTTTCAATATTTTTCCCAACGGTTCTTCACCCTTCTTGAAATATTTTTCCGCCATCTTTTTGGTGATCACAACCGATGCAGGTTTGTCGAGGGCTGTGTTCAGATCGCCTTCCAGGGCCGTGCAGGTGAACACGTCGAGAAACGTGGAATCAACAAACTGCATTTGCTCTTCGTGAAACGTTGACGGGTCGCCGCTGTCGCGTTTGTAGCTCACCACGGCGCCGCCATACATGGGGTGCGTTCGGATGTAACGCTTCACTTCGGGAATGTCGCTCAACAACGACGGCCCCTGCGCATAGCCGGAGATGACGCCGGTGCCACGATATTCGCCGGCGCGATAGGACGAGGTGGTGGTGCGGTAGACGTTGGGAGCGTTGGTGTGATAGTTGTCGTAGCTCAACTCAAACTCAACATACTTCAAAATCACCAAACACACGGCCACGCCAATGGCAAGACCAAAAATGTTGATGAACGAATACAGTTTGCGCTTTAGCAAGTTTCGGATGGCCAGTGTGAAGAAGTTTTTCAGCATAAGGGTATTTTGTTTAGGGGCATGGTCACGTCTTAACGATGTCGGTTTCTCAAATTAAGTTTTAACAAACGGATCGAGGGAACCGGAAGAATCGAATTGTCGCTATTCCGGATTCAACCTGCGATTTCCTGTAGTGGACAGAACAGCAACTCCATCAAATACTCGGCATTTGCCCAAAGGTTACGGCCGGCCATCGGGGAATCACAAAAGTAAACGCAGCCGATACGTTGAGTGCCCACCTCTGCCTACTTCTTCTTCACATAACGATCGGCATATCTCAAAAATGTGGCCCAGTTGGGCGCCGTGGTGTGCCCGCCAGCGTGTTGACGAAACGCCAGCTCGCCACTGAGCAACCCGGTTTCCTGCGGGGGAAAGACGAGCGTTCCCAGGTCTTTCTTCCCTAACAACGTATAAACCGGTCCGGCATGTACGCCCGTCAGAAACATTCCACGGGCATCCACCCACTGCCCCTCCACCGTGGGAGACCCCACACTGATGAACACCGGCCGCGGGGCACACAGCGCCACAAGCTCGTGTGCATCCACAGGCAGGTCGTTGGGCGTGAGCGGGCCAGCGTACTTAATGAAGTTGCCGGCAAACCAATGATACTCGCCCGAGCCGGCCAGGTTCTCGACCTGTTCGCCAAAAACACGACGCAATATTTTTGTTCCTCCCGCTCCCGACGATCCCACAAAGGCGATGACAAACCGCGGGTCGTAGGCCATGGTCACAATCGTGGCTTTACCATAGCGCGAAAGCCCTTCAATGCCCACTTGTTTTGCATCCACGGCCTTGTCCGTCTCCAGATAGTCGAGCGCGCGGCTGGCACCCCAGGCCCACGCGCGAAGGGCTCCCCAATCGTCGGGCTTGCGCGGCTGGCCTTGGTTGGTCAACCCGATGATGCCCTGCGTGAGGCCGGCGCCGTTGTCGGCCTGATAGCTTGTGGGGATGAGCACGGCATAGCCCCAGCCCTTCTCTAACACTTGCTGTTTCCAGTCCACCACCACGGGTGTTCCCGGCGGCGGAGGTGGCGGCTGAAAGCCCGGCGGAAAAATGAAACTGAATTCCATCATCAACGGCACAGGACCTTTGGATTCGGCGGGTGTGGTCACCGTGAGATCGATGGCTACACTTAATGCGGGGTACGACGCATTGTCAACATGGCCCACCACCTTCTTTGTGATGGCGGCAACACCGCCCACCGTTTCATTCACGGTGCTCACCACTTCCCAACGCACCTTTGGCACATGCGTTGGCATGCGGCCATATACTTCCCGATCAAAATCCTCTACAATCTCGGCACGACGTTTTTGCCAAAGGGCTGGCGTGGTCACTTTCTTTCCATTCTTAAAAATCAGCGGATCAGGAAGCGTGGTATAGGGTGTGGCCTTGGCTTCGTCCACATTGGCGGCGTTGGGAGCCTGCGGGTTGCCCGACGGCCCGCGCCGTGTGGAATCGATGTGTAGTTGGCCGAGCATCTGACGATAGTCTTGTTCTGTGATGCGGTTGATGCTGTCGCGCCGCGCGGCTTGTGCGGGCGTGAGTTTCCATTGCGCACACACATCGAGCATGCACATCGTTAACAAGAAGCTGGCAACTATTTTCATACGTATCGTTTTCGGTTGTTGATTGTGAAGAAACCTGTGAGCAGAGCACTCAAAAGAGCGCGCCGCTATCGTATGAAAAGACGACGGAACAGGCTTTGAACCCTAAGAAGGGGTCTATGAATTTGACGCTATCTCACCACAGTTCACCTAAAAATTACATTGCCGGTCATTTTGATGGTCGTATGACGGTGCCCCATGGTCGGCGACCAAATTCGGTCGGTCCGTTCATGCCGGACATCTTTCCAAAAAGATTTATCTTGCGGCCATGCATTACCGCGAATTCGAACCGCACCCTTTGCTCCGTCCGCACATCGTGTGTTACTGGACGATGCAAAACGGTGATGCACCCCAAACCAACACCATCTTCTCCGACGGCTGCTCCGACATCATCTTTAACCTCGGCGCAAGTGTTGAAGGCGGCGATGAAGTGTTCCGCCACGGACAACGCTACCTGGTAGGCATCATGACCCGCTTCAAACAAATTCGCGTCGCTCCCGCCGCACACCTACTCGGCATTCGTTTCAAACCCTTTGGCATCTCCACACTCACCGGCATGCCCCTCAAAGGAACATCCGACGAATCGTTGTTTCTCAGTGAACACGAGCTCAAGCTTCCGGAGATTCACGACGTGACACCCGCCTCTCTTCAGAAACTGAATACTTTTTTTCTTCAACGCCTGCATCTCGACAGCGGCCGATGGCCGGCGGTGATCGACACCATCCATGCCGCGGGCGGGAACATTTCCATTCAGCAGCTTGCTCAACAGCACTATGTAACGGAACGAAGCATCGAGCGCTATTTTCAGCAACACGCAGGCTGCACCGTGAAAGAACTTTGTAAGCAGGTTCGCTTCCAGAACGCCCTCGCTAAGATCAAGACGTCACCCCAATCCACTTTCGCACAAGTGGCGTTCGACACCGGCTACTACGATCACACGCACCTGCTGAAAGACGTGAAGCAATACACCGGCCTCACCCTGTCTGAAATCCGCTAAAATTTTGTCGGATTTTTACGAAGCGACTTTTAACGTACTTTGCCACCTTTGCAGCACAGCTCACGAACATCTTTGACAGGGATGTTCTTCACTAAAACAATAAACTTTTATGATACACTTCGGCTATACCATTCTCTATGTGAAAGACGTTACGCGGTCGATTGAATTTTACGAGAAAGCCTTTGACCTCACGCGCAAATTCATTGTCGGCGATGCTTACGGAGAACTGAATACGGGTGCCACCACACTGTCGTTCGCTTCCATCCCGCAAGCCCAAAGCAACTTCGCCGACCCTTTTGAAGTGAGCAGCCCCGGCAACAAACCGTTTGGCTTTGAAATCGGCTTCACCACAGCCGATGTAGAAGGCACTCTTCAGAAAGCCCTCAAAGCAGGCGCAACGCTGGTCGCCAAAACGGCCGAGAAATCGCACGGCCAAACCGTGGCCTATGTGCGCGACCTTGACGGATTTCTGGTTGAGATTTGCACACCGATGGAATAGAAAGTTTTTCAGGCAATGAACGACAAGAAAACAGCACTCAAAGAACTCCAACAAATTCCGGGCGTGGGCAAAGCAGTGGCCGGCGATTTGTGGCGCATGGGCATCACATCGGTGGCCGATCTGAAAGGCCAAAATCCTGAAGCCCTCTACGTATTACACAACGACGAAAAAGGCCAGGTGCAGGACATCTGCATGCTCTATACGTTTCGTTGCGCCGTGTATTATGCCAACACGGTGAATAAGAAACAGGACCCGGAGAAATTAAAGTGGTGGAATTGGATGGATAAGAAGAAGATGAATAGTGTGGAGAAGGATGCGGAGATTCGAAAAAGTTTGGAAGGATAGGTGCACATCGTTTCACAACGCGACGAAAAAACACAACGATCACTCACTTGAGTTTCCGTCTTTCGCCTCGGGGCTCGGCTCCGATATATGCATAGCAAGTCGTGGTCATCTTTTCGATGATCCGTACTCTAAACGCTAACAAGTTGATTTTATTTTTCCTCCACAAATAGCGACGCACAGCCTTTGCCCGCCGCATCACAAGGTCTGGATGTTGCTGTCTTTCCTCCTGCGAAACACCAAGGTCGAAAACGATAGTCTGGTTGCTTTTTGCCGTCTGCCCCTCATAAAAATGGGCAAACGTATCCAAATATTTTTCACCTTCTCCAGTTAGTTTTGCCTTGAACGGCGCGAATTGAAAACAAGAGGTCATAGGTTCTCGAAGATCTAATGCAACGCCATCAACAAGAATTTCTCCTTCCTGTGCATGCGATGCATAAAAAAAGAACAACAAAACAAAAGCGGCGAGAAATCTAATTTGCATCTGGATCTTGAATGGATTGAGTTACCAAGAATCAAATAACATGCCACCAATGTCAACCGAGGTTATCTTACCTAAGTATCTTTAAACAATTGAATCGAGTCTTATTACTGCAGGTTTGTTCCTGCGCGTGCATGCTGAAGCATAGCACCATCATGGAGAACAAACACACAAAGCGAAATCCTGAAATATTTCCACTCATCTTTTCCGATTCGTTCATTTCACATCCATCGAAAAATTGAAGCCTCGAAAAAAAATACTACAGCGCAAACTTCATGGGCAATACATACCGCACAGCAACCTTTCTGCCATAGTCAACTCCAGGTGTCCATGGCGGCATTTTGGAAATGACGCTCAACACCTCCGCATCAAAGCCTCTTGAGCCTGCGACTGATTTTATTATTTTGGCGTCCGATATTTTTCCGCTACGTTCTATGACAAACGAAACAAACACGTTTCCCTCAATTCCATTCTTGCGTTCCCATTCCGGATATTTCAAATTGGATTGAATGAAGTGATTCAACGCTTCCATGCCACCCTTAAACTCGGGCATCTGCATTACAAATGTTCTGGGCTCATCTGTATTTTCGTCTTCGGGCACCACCGTCATCATCCCTACGAGCATAGTTTCCTCCGTCTCCCGAACGAGCACCGAATCCTTAGCGCATGATTGAGGCCGTGTTTCGTTATCGGCCTTAACCGGTTGCTGTGACGCCTGTGCAACGGCGGCGATGCGCTTCTCATTTCGATCATCACACCCCGATAGCATCAAGCTTCCAATGGTTAGAATGTAGAATGCCAGGTTTGTATTCTTGTTCTTCTCAAGCAAACTATCGATGGTGATGCTCAACTCCTGGTAGCTATAGCGACGTGAACTTTCCGAACACGACCACAAACCCTGCTCCCCGCATTTTTGATAAGATGAAGAATGATCTCCTCCCGCTCCATGGCAGTGAAATCGTAAACGTCTTTGCAACAGCTTTCGCAGTGCCGGGACGCCAATCCGATTTTCATTTTATTCCAGTCTTCGGTGCAAGGCGTTTCTATCAGCGAATTTGTTTTCATACGAAAAATATCATGTCGGGATATAACGTCAAAACTGTGCCGTCGTCACAATTTCTCTCCAAATAATTTTAATTAGCCTAACGCGACAACAAAACTTCGCTTTTTGCCAACGGCCTTTCCGCCCAGACGCTTGAAGATGATCTCATTCAAAATCATACACCACAACCTCCACACCAGCATCACTCAGCGCCTCACGAATCACAGGCTCCATCCTATCCCACGTTCCGCCAGCCAGGCCACAGCCAATTCTCGGCATGTGCACCGACGCTGCGTGTGCTTTGGCAAAGTCTGCCACCTTTTGAAGGCCCGCACCGATCGCTTCATAGCGCACGGGTGGATTGCCTTCGCTGTCTTTTCTCACATCGCGCTGACCAATCACATTCGCTACCCAAACGTTGGGTTCCACCGATACAAATTGCACCTGACCCAGCGCAAAATTCTCGCCGCGCTTTGCCCATTGCCGGTATTCGGCTTCGGGTTCTTTCCAGCGGTTCGACAACGCCATCACGAAACTCTTGCCCCATCCGCCAATGTCGTTGCAAACGTGAACAATTATTTTGTTGCCATCGCCCACCGGGCTCGTGGCATCGCCTTTTCGATAGTTGATTTCCATGTTCAATTCAAACGTTCCATTTCCAAAATCACTTTACAAATCGCCCAACTGTGGCCGGATAATAATCTCTTCCACCACGCTCCGTCCCGACAGAGCATAGGCCGAATAAATCGCCTCGGCCACATCTTCCGATTTCATGAAGCGTTCGTCCGGCAACGATGTTCCATCCCAGCTCTCTGTGCGGGTGGCACCGGGCATGATGGCCGTGACGCGGATGCCCGTGGTTTTCAGTTCTTCGCGCAGGCATTTCGAAAATCCCAGCAGGGCAAATTTCGAAATGGCATACGACCCACCATTCGGATAGGCCATGAAGCTGGCTATGGAACACAGGTTGAAGATGTGCCCCGATGCGTGTTGCTGCATGTTGCCGATCAATCCGCGTGTCATGTTGTAGGCACTGTAGAGGTTGGCGTTGATCATGCTCTCGAGCACGCCATCGGGCTCGGCAATGATCTGGCCCGGAACGAAGAAGCCGGCGTTGTTTACCAGCACATCCACAGGACGCTGCAGGGCATTGATAAATGCGCTGAACGATTTCACTTGTGCCCGGTCGGCCAGGTCGGCCGGCTGCGTATAGACCGTCACACCATGGGCTTGTTCGACGTCGCGTTTCAGTTGGTCGAGCGCCGGTTGCTGACGCGCGCAGGTGGCCACGTCAAAACCCTGACGGGCAAACGTTTCGATCACGGCCCGGCCTATTCCCCGCGTGCCGCCGGTCACCACGATGAGTTTGTTCATGAACGTTAAATGTTAGATTTTTGGGTATCTTTCGCAAGGTAGTAATTGCCTTCGTTTGTCGCATCTATGATTAAAGAGATTGGAAAGTATTTCATTTTTCTCGGCAGCTTGTTTGTCAACCGGGAATCGTTCAAAACCTACTATAAGCTTGTGCTGGACGAGTGCATGACCATCGGCATCGGCTCCCTCTTTCTGGTGGCACTGGTGTCGACGTTTATTGGTGCGGTAACTACCGTGCAAACCGCCTTCAACATGGTGAGCGACTTCATCCCGAAATACGTGATCTCGCAGGTGGTTCGCGAAATGGTGATCCTCGAACTGGCGCCCACCATCATGGCCGTGATCTATGCCGGCAAGGTGGGCTCGAGCATGGCCAGCGGCCTGGGCACCATGCGCATCACCGAGCAAGTAGACGCCCTGGAAGTGATGGGCATCAACTCCATTTCCTACCTCGTGCTCCCGAAAATTATTGCCTCTGTGCTTATGTATCCCATGCTGGTGATCACGGCCGGTGTATGCGCGCTGTTTGGCGGCTACCTGGTGGGCACTCTCACGGGCATCATCACGCCCAACGATTTTGTGTATGGTCTGCGCTCCAGCTACAACGAATTCACCGTGGTGTTCGCGCTCATCAAATCGCTGGTGTTCGCGTTCCTGGTGGCGTCCATCTCTTCGTTCAAAGGCTATAACACGCAAGGCGGCGCGCTCGAAGTCGGTATTTCCAGTACCCAGGCCGTGACCAGCAGCGTCATTGCCGTGCTCATCGCAGACTATTTACTGGCTCAACTCCTTCTTTCGATATGATAAAGATTCAAAGCATAACCAAGACGTTTGGCGAAAGAGTAGTGTTGAACGAGATCAGCGGCACGTTCGAAAAGGGCAAGCCCAACCTCATCATCGGCGCCAGCGGAACCGGAAAAAGTGTTTTGCTGAAAAGCATCGTGGGTCTCACCAAACCCGACTATGGCCAGGTGTTCTATGACGGCCGCGACTTCTATGGTAGCGATCGCGAAACCAAAATCGAAATACGCCGCGAAATGGGCATGCTCTTTCAGGGCGGCGCGTTGTTCGATTCGAAAAACGTGGAGCAGAATGTAATGTTTCCCCTCGACGTGCTCACCAAAATGCCACAGGAAGAAAAACTCGAACGCGTCAACTTCTGTCTGAAACGGGTGGGGCTCGAAAATGTGAATTCAAAGATGCCCTCCGAAATCAGCGGGGGCATGAAGAAGCGTGTGGGCATTGCCCGCGCCATCGTGAACAATCCCAACTACCTGTTCTGCGACGAACCCAACTCGGGCCTCGATCCCCAGACGTCCATCCTCATCGACGAGCTCATCCTTGACCTCTCCGAAGACCTCGACATCACCACCATTGTGGTGACACACGACATGAACTCCGTGATGGGCATCGGCGAGAAAATCATGTTCCTCTACAAAGGCGTGAAACTCTGGGAAGGCGCCAACACCGACATCACACACTCGGGCGTGAAAGAGCTCGACGACTTTGTGTTTGCCAACAAAGTGATGAACAGCCTGCGGGGCAAATAGCGTTCGCAGAAGCCATCGCTGCACAGACTTCTATAAAAAAATAACCCCGTCACTACACGCGACGGGGTTTCTTATTTTAAGATACTTTCGTTTTGACTACACTTTTCTAAACACCGCGGTGGCGTTGTGACCACCAAAGCCGAACGTGTTGCTCATGGCCACGTTCACCGGCTTCACCACTTTTTGTCCCAGCACAATGTTGAGCCCTTTCGGAATGTCGGGGTCCACGGCCACGGTGTTGATGGTGGGTGGAATCACGCCCTCATGAACAGCCTTGATGGCAATGATGGCTTCGATCGCTCCTGCGCCGCCCAGCAAATGGCCCGTGGCCGACTTGGTGGCACTGATGTGCATTTTGGAAGCATGCTCGCCAAAGAACTTCGACACGGCCTTCATTTCACTCTCGTCGCCCACAGGCGTTGAGGTGGCGTGAGGATTCAGGTAGTCCACATCTTCGGGTTTGAGGTCGGCATCTTCCAGCGCCCACTTCATGCCCAGCTGCGCACCGGCCCCTTCGGGATGGGTGGCTGTGAGGTGATAGGCATCGGCCGACATGCCACCGCCGGCCACTTCGGCATAGATCCTGGCACCGCGTCGTTTGGCATGTTCATATTCTTCGAGAATAAGCGCGCCTGCGCCCTCGCCCATCACAAAGCCATCGCGCCCCACGTCAAACGGACGTGATGCCGACTGGGGATCGTCGTTGCGTGTCGACAACGCTTTCATGGCGCCAAAGCCACCAATGCCCGCTTCGTTCACAGCAGCTTCTGAGCCGCCGGTCACAATGATGTCGGCCTTGTTCCAGCGAATGTAGTTCATGGCATCGATGATGGCCGTGGTTGATGTTGCACACGCCGACACCGTGGTGAAGTTCACGCCCATGAAACCATATTTGATCGATATCCATCCCGACGCGATGTCGACAATCACTTTGGGAATGAAGTAAGGATTGATGCGCGGTGTTCCGTCGCCCCGGCCGAACTCGATCATTTCCTGTTGAAAGGTGTGAAAGCCTCCGTTGCCCGAGCCCCAGATAACACCCACACGGGTTTTATCTACCTTGTCCAACTCCAGTCCAGAATCTTTCAGCGCTTCGGCGGTCGACACGAGCGCGTATTGCGTGAACGGGTCCATCTTGCGCACGTCGGTCTTTTCGAAATGTTGCAGCGGGTCATAGCCTTTCAGCTCGCAGGCAAACTTCGTCTTGAACTTGGTGGTGTCGAATTTTGTAATGAGGGCCGCGCCGCTTTTTCCTGCCACCAGGTTGTTCCAAAATTCCGGAACGGTGTTTCCCAGGGGGGCCAGTGCGCCAAGGCCGGTGACCACTACTCTTCGTTGTTGCATATGCATATGTGGTTAATACTCCTTCCATTAATTTTTATTGCCCATCCTTTCTCGGCGCCGAACGTGCGGCCTCCAAAAAAGAAACGGCGAAACTACGATGCTGCCTTCTTTAGACCAAATGTCGGCTTCTTCGGGGCACCTACACCCCGATGGCGGCAAAGATACGGGTAATTTCAATAATTATACCGATCGGTATTTTCATTAACCAAAAAAGCAGGCCTGGAGTTCAACGTCCAGGCCTGCGGGAGCCCAACTAGAGGATATTTTTTTAGAGAACTAACAGACAACCAAAGTGTTAACACAACAGTGGTGATACACAACGCGATTCAGAGTCTTGGTAGATTAAAGCCACTTAAACTATAAGTCTCTTTTGTTTTTTGAATTATCCGAGGATCATTTGCTGTGCGAAAGCCTTCTGAATGAGTTGAGCCGAATTTTTCGCTTCGCTCTTGCGCAACAGGTTCTTGCGATGCGTTTCCACCGTGTGATGGCTGATGTTGAGGCGTGACGCGATCTCTTTCGTAGTTAAACCGATGGAGATCAGGGACAGTACTTCTTTTTCTTTTGATGTGAAGGAGCTCATGACATTTAATGGTTAGGTTGTTCTTTTGCCCTTTCATGAAAAAAGGGGTGCGACGTAACCCTCCCAACCAAAAAAAATTTTGAAATTTGTCCGGGAGCCTTCATATCCAACCGTATACAGAGCATTTTATATCTTTATATGTGGGTACAGGTCAGTATTTTACGTTTGGTTTCGGCTGGCCAGAGGCTATCCGGATTTTTTTAGCGAAACGGACAAGGGACCGGGAATCGGAGACCGGCCGGCAAAATGATCCCCTTGTTGATCTGTGTCCGTTCGTGAAGGTGACGATGCCACACAACGTAGGGACAGGATGATACGCGGAACAAAGCCGGGGTGTAGGCCATTCTATTCTTCCGCAGGCCGCGTGGTTATGATTATATTACCGCGTAGTTTTGATACAACCTTGCAGGAGCGTATGGTATCGTAGTTGACTAGGTTCGAAGGTAGTCATGGATTTCCCTTGTTACCGTGATGCCCGGGCCGTAGTGCCGCAAAGGCGAACGAGATTTTTTTAACTCATTTGAATCAAGTATGGAAAAAAATTCACTTACCAAGGTTACCAATTTCTTTCTTTTACATAAAGGCCGTCACGATGTTGCAAAATGAAATCATAGAAAAGATACGGTCTGGTGGTCAGGCCGAGCTGGGCGTGATTTATGAGGAGCACCGGAAGGAGTTCCTGCAGTGGATCAGCAAAGAGTATCATTGCTCGTCAGACGATGGGAAGGACATTTACCAGCTCACGATTCTCATTTTCTACGACAACATCCGGCAAGGCAAACTGGAACACCTTGTGAGCAGCGTGAAGACCTATTTGTTTGGCATTGGAAAAAATATAGCGCTTGAGAATATGCGAAAAGAAAAACGTTACACACCCATCAACCAGGAGACCTGGCTGAACGAGTATGTGGCCGACGAATCCGGTCAGGGCACTGACGACTCCTTCTTTGAATTTGCAAAAAAAGCGCTCGTCAAACTGGGGCAACCTTGCCAGCAACTCATCGAGTTGTTCTACTACGAAAAGAAAAGCATCGCCGAGATCGCCAGCTCCATGCACTACAAAAACGGCGAGACGGCAAAAAATCAGAAGTGCAAATGTATGGCCCGCCTGCGCAAGCTCTTTGAAATCGAAATGACAAAACCTCAAAATGTTGTAAACCATGGCTACTGAAAACGATATCCTCCTGGTGGAAAAATACTTCGACGACGAACTCACCGCCGTGGAGAAAGAACAGGTGATGCAGCGTGTGGCTATGGACGTGCAATTCAAAACATTGTTCGACCAGGAGAAGGTGCTCATCCGCGCCATCCGCCATCAAGGGCTTCGCGAAAATCTGACGTTCCTGAAAACACTCGAAAGCAATATCGACCAGCAAACACCCGCTTCGCGTTCATTCAAATGGTATTATCTCGCGGCAGCACTGGCCGGCACGCTGGCCATCGTCACGTTTCTGGTGAACCGCCCCGACGATCCGCAGCAACTTTTTCAAAGCTATTTCAAGCCCTACCCCAATGTGTTTGAGCCAACCGTGCGCGGCACCGAAGCCACCACCCCACGGGCCGAAGCCTTTCAGGCCTATGAGCAGGGAGACTATGCAAAAGCCGCAGAACAATTGGAAGCACTCTATGTGCAGCATCCCGAACCGGAAGTGCTCATGCTGCTGGGCAACACAAATTTAATGCTCGGGCATATAACAGAAGCCGAAAATAATTTCATTACTTTAAATCACGAATACGACGGACTGGACGTGCCCGCACAGTGGTACCTCAGTCTTTGCTATCTGAAGCGGGGCGAAGTGCAACATGCACGAACACTATTGAAGAAAATTGAGGGGACAGAAAATTCGTATGCATCAAAGGCGAAAGAACTATTGGAGAAACTGAACTAACAACCCCATAAAACAAATCCCCTTAAACCCATGAAGATGACCAAACAGGACGTTTCAAGGGCTTCCGACTTTATAGAGTTTACCTTACACGTGAACGCCCTGAAGAAAAGTGAAGAAACCCTTAAGAAAGAAAGTGCCGACGCAAAACAAAAGGGACATGACGATCATGAAAATCATGACAATCACAAACACAATCATGCCTTCGAATTTGAACTCGATCTGAATCCCTTCCTCAGAATCTACGAAAAAGAAGAAAGAGTTCTTAAAATTCACCACATGAAGTGTTTCTTCGAATACATGGTGAGTTTCATGGAGCGGCTCGAAGACCTGGACGACTGCGATCGCATCAGCAGGGTATATCACAAACAAAACAGCCCGTCGCTCACTAACATCAGCTACACAAGCTCCTTCAACGGCGACCTTCCTCCCCCAAAAAATCCAAAAGATCCCATGCGTTAATATCTCCGTTTCAATCCTATAAACACCAGGAGCAGAATCAACAGCACGACCGCCGTCGCCACGTAGATTCTGCTCCTGTTGCTTTCAAACACAGGGTTCAAATCGCCATAGGCCACCAGCGGCGCCCAGATGGCCGGGTCGGAAGTGATTTCGTCTCCCTTTTCCAGATATAATTTTTTCGCATGCTGCAGCGCACCGTCTATGGGCAATCCGTCTTGCAGGCTTCCATAAAAATTATCCATCACGTCCACGGCCGCCTGGTCGTGCACTTTCCACAAGCTCATCAAAATATTCTGACACCCCGAAAACACAAAGGCGCTGGCCATGCTGATCATGCCTTCGCCGCGATAGGCTTTGCCGATGCCCGACTCGCACGAGCTGAGCACGGCGAGGTTGGCTTTCAGTTTCAGCCCATACAGTTCATAGGCGTGCAGCTCGCCGTCTTCGAGGGAGTCGTAGCGCGAACGGAAATAGAGGGAAGCCGAATAGTTCTGGTCGGTGTTGCCTTTGCCGTGGATGGCGAGGTGAATGATGTCGAACGTGGGGGCCAGCAATTTGAAACGTGTCTCTGTCACTTCGGGACCGCTCAGAAATTTGCCGTCCACAAAGCGTTTCTCCAACGCCTTCAGTTCATCTTCCGTGCCACCAATCTCCGTCAGGTTTTCGGTGAGCGCACCTAGGCGGTTGCCCCCGGTGAACCCCATGGCCAACACTTTCGGATTGTGCACCGTCCGTTTTTTGCTGTTGATCAGCAGCGAGGCCGAATACGTGTAGCCCACGGGATAGTGCTTGACCAGGTAAGACAATGATCGATAGTCCACACCGACACTTTGCGACGGCTCCAGCAACAACACTTCAAACGGTATCTGGCTCACCGGCCCATCGGGCACAACCTGAATGCGTTCTTTTTGCGACAACCTGGACGCAAAGGGTTGAACCAGGATGGTGTACAACTGATGGGCACTCGCCGTAAAATTCCGAAACACGTCGGGGCTCAGGCTGGAGTGCTCGGTGGAAAAATGCGTCAATAATTTTTTAACGACGGTCTGAATGCTGTCGGAGTTGCCGATTTTTTTCAACATGGCCTGTTCGCCGTCAATGGCCAGCGCATACACGTTCTTGCTGCCCCAGAAATATTCCAGCACCACGCTTTTTTCCTGACGCGCCAGGGCCTTCACTTTGTCGAGCGACGGCACCGGATATTCGCCTGTCGCGGAAAAATAGCCGGGATATTTTTCTTCCAGTATCGGTTTGATCGCCTGTATTCTCCGGTCCACGGCCACCACTTCCTGGCGAAGTTCTTCCACGCGTTGGCCATTTGTTTTTTCGGTTTCCCGGGCCAGCGCATCTTCGGCGCTAAAGAGTGCGCGGGTCAGTGCGTTGTAGCGGTTGAAGAGACTGTCGGTGGTGTTGACGGCGCTCACAATGCGCGCCTTGGCCAGCATGGCGTTGAGGCTGTGCGTTTTGCTGCGCTCGAAATAGCGGAACGAAAGATTGAGAAGCGAATCGTTCGGGCTCTCCTTCATCAACGCGTAGAGCGTGGCCTGAATTTGTTCATACACGTTATAGTTCGAGTCTGTATACTTCCACTTCGACTCTTCGAGGTCTAGCATGTTCCTTCCTTGCTTCACCAGTTCTTCCGTCAGCATCCAGCATTGCAAGGCCGTTTGCAGAAGTTGTGGCTGTTTGGTTTGCGTGTAGCGCTCCATCAGCTGCTCGGCTTTTTTGCTTAGCGCGCGATACACAAAATAGTGCAGACCAATGGCCTTCGCGTCGGGGTTGTCTTCTACGCGGCGCGAATGAAACGCGGGCACAGCAAACGTCATGGCCTGCTGATAGAAATACAACGCCGAGTCGGGATGATTCATCATCCGGTGGTAGTCGCCCTGCCCCAGGGTGGCTTCCATGGCGGGGCGGCCGCTCAGCATGTTCATGCGTTGAAGCGTGGTGCGAATGCGCCGGAAGTTTTTCATGGCCTGTTCATAATCGCCTTTCTGATAGTAGGCAATCGCCATCTGATAGAGGCATTCCACATACAACACCGAGTTGGTTTCGCCAATGCGGTGATAGAGTGCCTGTGCGCTCAAAAACTTTGCAATGGCCTGATCGAAGGCGGAGTCGTTGCGCAGCATCTCGCCCATGCCGCGATAGTGTGAGGCCAGCGCAGAGGGGCCGTTGCCACTTTTCGGATTGAGGTCTATGGCCTTCTGATAATACACCGCCGCTTCTTTCAACTCGCCACGGTCGCGATAGATGTTGGCCACGATGGCATAGGAACGCTCCAGGAAATCGAGGTTGTTTATTTTCTTCACCAGCTCAATGGTCTTCATGCCATAGGCGATGGCTTTTTCATAGTCCTGTTGAGAGCGGTTGGTGGTGGCGAGGCTGTAGTAGTTGCGCGCCAGTTCGAAGTTGTATAGCGGCCGGCTCCGCTCCTTCTCGTCCATGTGTTCGCGAATGAGCAGGGCTTTTTCATAGCTCTTCTCGGCTTCCTGAAAATCGAAGACATAATATTTGTAGACGTCGCCTTGCTGGTGATAACATTCCGCCACGCTTTCGTTGGCTTCGCCCATAATGTTTTTGCGGATAATTTTGGCGCGCTCATAGTGATAGAGTGCCGAGTCGAACTGGTGCACGGCTTCCACATAGAGCTCGGCCAGTGCATAGTGAAGTTTGGCCGTGGGCAAATCCTGTTTCCTGCCTACGCGGCGCAGGGCTTCTTTCAAAAACACAAGGGCTTCGGCCTGGCTGGCGTTGTCGGTCGCGAGGATGGAGAGCGAATAAACACAAACAATGTAGGTGTCCATGTCATGCTGCGCGAGGGCAAAGTCTTTTGCCTCTTTCATCCGGGCATAGGCCTTTGCGGGATCCGTTTGCCGGATCGCCAGCGCTGCATCATGAAGCTTTTGGGCGGGTGAAACAGTTTGGGCAGCGGCCGGCATCACACCGGCCACCACCATCATTAAAAAAAGAATCCTCAGGCGTACCATATCCATCACATCCCTGAATATAGGGACAGATTCTTCATTTCCCACGACGCTTTTAGCAGTTTTCTGCTACGCCTTTCTAGATCGTTTTCAAACCGATGCACGGTCAGGCTTTCACCTTGTAGCCGCGCACGCCAAAAAAGAAAATCACAATAAAGGCCACCAACGGAATGTAGAGTGCGTGCTGCATGTTGGTTTGCGACAGCTGTCCCGTGAGCGGGGGCAACACTGCGCCACCCACAATGGCCATGATCACCAACCCCGCCCCCAGCTTCACCTGGTCGCCCAGATTTTTAACCGAGAGTGCAAAGATGGTGGGAAACATAATAGACATGAAGAAGTAGGTGCATGTGATGGCCGCGATGGCCGCAATGCCCTCACCCAGCAGGCCGTAGACAAGCAACACCACACACGCCGCGGCATAGACCGCCAGCAATGAGTGCGCTTTAAACTTGGTGAGCAGCCATGTGCCCACAAAACGACCGATCATAAACAACACAAGGGCAAACGATGCGTGGAAGCTCGCTATTTGCGTGGGGGTCATGTCGCCCGAAAGGCGATAGAGCCATTCCACCACGGCAATGTTTTCGAACTTGGCCATGCCCAGTTTCAGGTCCACAAAATAACCCCACAGCGATGCTTGTGCGCCCACGTAAAAGAATTGTGCCACCACCCCAAACACGAGGTGACGATGACGGAAGATCCCTTTGAACGATGCCTCCTTTTCGGCTGCCGTAGAAATCTCCGGCATTTTGGTGAAGGCAAACAAGATGGCCACAAACAACACTATGCCGGCAATGACCAGATACGGAAACTGCACCGACTGTGCTTCGGCAATGCGTATAGCCTCCGCGTGTGCTGTGGGCATAGCGTCCAGCATTTCGTTGGTATATTCTTTCGTGGAAAAAATAAACAAACTGCCCACTACCGGTCCAAGAATGATGCTGAGACCATTAAACGATTGCGAGAAGTTTATGCGACTGTCGGCAGTGGCCGGGTTGCCCAACACGGTGACATAGGGGTTGGCCGCTGTTTCCAGGAAGGCAAGCCCGCAGGCAATCACAAACAAGGCAAAAAGGAAAAAGCCGTACACGCGCATCTCTGCTGCCGGGTAGAACAGGAATGCTCCGATGGCATAGAGAAACAACCCGATGAGGATGCCCTTCTTATAGCCGATTCGGTTCATCAGAAGTCCCGCGGGAAGAGCCATCACAAAATAACCGATATAGAACGCCGAATCCACAATGCCCGCCTGGGCACGGTTCAGGTTCAGGGCCGTCTGGAAATGTTTTATGAGCGTGCCGTTCAAACTGTTGGCCAGGCCCCAGAGAAAAAAGAGGCTGGTCACCAATATGAAGGGTAGCAGATACGATTTGCCCGTTTGGGTTTGATCCGTTTGCACGGTGTTGGTGTTGAGAATAGGCATAGGGTTGGTTGTGGTTGTAGGGTTGGCGTTTTTTTATTGTGGCACGTAGTTCCGGGCGGTCTGTTTCTGTTCGCCCAGGCCTTGTATGCCCAGCTCAACAACATCGCCTGCCTTGAGATAGATCGGGGGTTTGAAGCCAAGGCCCACGCCGGCCGGTGTGCCTGTGGAGATCACGTCGCCTGGGAGCAGGGTCATGAACTGGCTGAGGTAACTCACCAGGTATGGAACTTTAAAAATGAGGTCGTCGGTGTTGCCGTCCTGCATGGTTTTGCCGTTCACTTTCAGCCACATGCTCAGGCTATTCACGTCGCCCACTTCGTCGGGTGTGACGAGGTAAGGGCCGAGGGGCGCAAAGGTGTCGCAGCTTTTTCCTTTCACCCACTGGCCATTGCGCTCCAGTTGGTATTCGCGTTCGCTATAGTCGTTGTGCAGGCAATAGCCGGCTACATAGTGCAGGGCGTCGGCTTCTTTCACATATGATGCCTTCTTGCCGATCACTACCGCCAGCTCCACCTCCCAGTCGGTCTTCACACTGTTGTGCGGAATAACCAGGTCATCGTCGGGACCAACGAGGGCCGTTGTGGCTTTAAAAAACACGATGGGTTCCGAGGGCAGCGGCATGTTCGATTCAGCCGCGTGTTTTGCATAGTTGAGACCGATGCAAATGATTTTGGATGGGCGTGTGAACGGTGCTCCAAAGCGCACACCCGCCGTCACCTTCGGCAGGTTTGCCTGGTGCGTCTTCAGCCATTCGGCAAAGCGCTGCAAGCCGTTGTTTTCAAAAAATGTTTCTCCAAAATCTTCGCCGAACGATGATGCGTCAAGAATTTCGTGGTTCACCAGCACGCCGGGTTTTTCCTGGCCCGGTTTGCCGAAACGTAATAGTTTCATATCGCTGTAATTTTCAAATAGGTTTAAAAAAAAGTATTCGTCTTCAAAGAACCAAGGTTCTTTTTATGTCCGGCAATGTCTACCACGGCAGGGCTGTGCGCGTGGGGCACGCGGTCTATGTGTTCAATCTAATAAATCCGCCGTCAATGGGATAGTCGCTGCCGGTCACAAATGCCGCTTCGTCCGAACACAGGTAGAGGGCGAGTGAAGCCACTTCGTCGGGTTTGCCCATGCGGCCAATGGGTTGTGTTTTCGACAGCTTTTCGAACATTTCGGTTTCCTGTCCGGGATAGTTTTTGGCCAGGAAGTTGTCTACGAAGGCGGTGTGCACGCGCGCGGGCGAAATGCAGTTGCAGCGGATGTTGTCTTTGATGTAGTCTTTGGCCACCGACAGGGTCATGCTCACCACGGCACCTTTGCTCATGGAGTAGGCAAACCGGTCGACCAACCCCAGGCCTGAGGCAACCGAGGCTACGTTGAGGACCACGCCCCCACCCTGCTGTTTCATGTGCGGCACCACGGCATACATGGCGTTGTAGACACCTTTGATGTTGACCTGGAAAATCCGGTCCATGTCTTCGGCCGACGTGGTTTCCAGTTTGCCGATGTGTGAGATGCCAGCGCTGTTCACGAGAATATCGAGGCGGCCGGTGATTTTTTGAATGGCGGCGGCGGCGGTTTTCAGTTGTTCCTGGTCGGCCACGTTCACGGCGAACGCGGTGGCTTTGCCGCCTTTGCTTTCGATCGCCTTCACGGTGTCGTCGGCATTGGCTTGGCTCAGTTCGAGAATGAAGACATGGGCACCTTGGGCGGCAAATAATTCGGCGATCGCTTTTCCGATGCCACTGCCTCCGCCTGTGATCAGTGCGGTTTTGTGTTGAAGATTAAACATGGTTAGTAGAGAAATTTCAAAGACTGTGCGGGCCGGTTAAAAAAGTGTCCCACTCCCCGGCCTGACCATTCATGTGGTCTTTTAGGAAGATGGCGTAAGAAGGTTTGTAAGGCTTTTTGCGCAAGGGCATCTCGGCGCCTTCTGGTGTGAAGTCGCCTTTTTTGGCGTTGCATTTTTTACAGGCGGTCACCAGGTTGGTCCAGGTGTCGGCACCGCCTTTGGCGCGGGGCACCACGTGGTCGATGGTGAGGTCGCGCCGTGTGCCGCAATACTGGCACTCGAAGTTGTCGCGTTTGAATATGTTCTGCCGGGTAAGATTAACGCCCTTGTAGGGGGCGTTAACATATCGGTTCAGGCGGATGACAGATGGCATGGGATAGCTTTGACTCACGGTATGCAACCGGTGACCGTTTGCTGGGCGAACCAGTTCACTTTTGTTCAAAAAAACAAGAATGAACGCCCGTTCCACTGAGCATACCATCAGCGGACTGTTGTCTTGATTCAGCACCAATACCCTACTGCTCATCGCGAAAATTGTTTAGTAGAGGACCCGTATCACCACCGCGCAAACGCATGTTTTGCCCGGCTTCAGGATGGTAAGATAAAACCAATCTTGCTACCAAACAACGCGACAGGGAAGTTTAGGCGACCGGATGGTGCTATTTGACCGGCCGCCACAAGCAGTGCCAGGCCTTATCAATCGGCAAGGATACGGCGGACGTGCGCGAACTGGTGTGTGTAGATTTTTGACTCCACGTTCAGGATACCCTCGTCGTTGAGGTGGTCGATGCGCACACGGCCCGACGCGTGGATGATCTTGTCTTCTTCCAGCAAAATGCCCACGTGGTTGATTTTGTTGTCTTTGTTTTTGAAGAACACAAGGTCGCCGGGTTTGCTGTCGCCAAGTTCTTTCACAGATTTACCCTGGTTGGCTTGCTGCCCGCTGTCGCGGAACAGGCGGAACCCGGAGATTTTGAACACCATCTGCACAAAGCCGGAGCAGTCGATGCCAAACGGATTTTTGCCGCCCCACAGATAGGGTGTGTTCAGGTATTTCAGCGCGGCGCTGCGCACAAACTCGAACTCACGTTTTTGCCCCACGTTCTTGGCTTCACCGTTAAAGGCAAACTGTTCTTCCATCTTGAACAGCTCGGAGCTGGAGATGGGAATCATGCTGCCCATCAGAATGATCTGCGGACTTTTGTTGTAGAGAATGCTGGTGGTGATGTCGGTGGTGATCTTGAATTCGGCGCGGGTGAGATACTCGAAGTAGTCGGCCGAAATGGTGTGGTGCTGTTTGGCATCGATCCAGCCTTCGTATTGATCGAAGTGGACACGGATGCGGAGCCACTTCTTGTCGCCGGTTTGTTCCAGCACCTCATAGTGGTCGCCAAAAAGAAGTTGTGTTACCTGTTCGGCTTTGTCGGCGGCATCGGCCCGAACGGGCACGACGCTGAGACGGCATACGCCATAGTCCAGTAATTCCATGTATGTCGAGAGAGTCTAGGTTGCTACTTCATTTCAATTTCAGCCGATGCAGTTCGCGTTTGGCATCGCGTTCTTTGATGCTGTCGCGCTTATCGTGCGTCTTCTTTCCCTTGGCCAGCGCGATCTCCAATTTGGCTATGCCACGGTCATTTATAAACAAGCGGGTGGGAACAAGGGTTAAGCCTTTTTCCTCCACTTTGCCTTCCAGTTTTTTAAGTTCCGATCGTTTCAGCAACAGCTTGCGTTCGCGCGTTGCCTCGTGATTATAGTGTGTGCCTTGGGCATAGGGCGTTATGTTGATTCCCTTGGCAAACAATTCTCCGTTGCTAAGGTAACAATATCCGTCCTGAAGATTGGCTTTGCCTTCGCGAATGGATTTTATTTCTGTGCCTGTCAGCACCATGCCCGCCACCCATTTGTCCAGCAACTCATAGTCAAACCCGGCCTGGCGGTTCTTGATGTTGATATCGTTCGAGAATCTCTGTTTCATAAACCTTTTGGTTCGCCCGCAGGCGTCATCTTTTGTTGAAAAGCGCTTCCAGCCGGGAGCGCTTCATAATTTTCTGACCCGTTTCGCCGGTCGCAATCAAACGATCGCCCACCCGGGCTTCGTATGTGCAACGCAACTCGTGGCCTTCGAGGTGCAGGATGCGCGCTGTGAACACCACCTCGTCGCCCACAAAGGCCGGACCCTGGTGTGTTATGGTCAGCATCGTGCCCACACCTTCTTCGTCGGAGTCGCACATCTGCAACACAAATTGCCGCGAGGTCCACTCGATGTCGCGGGCCAGCGCAAAGGTGGAGCAGACCGGGTGCACTTCCTTGCCGTGAAAAGCGGCCACATCTTCGGGCGTCACCACCTTCCGGTAGTGCAGCGTGTCGCCGATGTTGAAGGGTGATTGCATGAGGGACTATCAGCTTTTTGAATTGTTTCGTGTCGTCACATTCCGCATCGCGCCGTTCCCCTCTCCTGTTCCTTTTTCAAATCGGCATCCGCGCCAGGGGCGCCACGTCCAAGGTGCTGAAGTTGCCGTCGAGGTATTTAAAATGTGCAGCCATGGCAATCATGGCGGCGTTGTCGGTGCAATACTCCAATGCGGGAATAAAAATACGCCAACCTTTCTTTTCTCCTACTTCTTTCAAGGTTTTCCGCAGCCCGGCGTTGGCCGACACGCCCCCGGCAATGGCAATGTCGCGGATGCCCGTTTGCTCGGCGGCCTGCACGAGCCTTGTCATCAGCATGTTCACCAGGTGGCGTTGCAGGCTGGCGCAGATGTCGTTCACATTTTCTTCCACAAACCGGGGGTTCTTCAGTTTCTCGTCACGCAGAAAATAGAGGAACGCCGTCTTGATGCCACTGAACGAAAAGTCCAGACCCGGCATATTGGTTTCGGAGAATTTGTAAGCGTTTGCATTGCCCAGCTGCGCATACTTGTCGATGAGCGGGCCGCCGGGATAGGGAAGCCCCATAATTTTGGCGGCTTTATCAAACGCCTCGCCCACGGCGTCGTCTTGTGTTTGCCCGATCACAGTCATGTCCAGATGGCTTTTCACCAGCACAATCTGGGTGTGCCCGCCGCTCACGGTGAGGCACAGGAACGGAAAGTCGGGTTGGGGTGGATCAATAAAGTGGGCCAGCACGTGGGCCTGCATGTGGTTCACTTCGATGAGGGGAATGTTGAGGGCCATGGCCAGGCCTTTGGCAAAGGAAACACCTACCAGCAACGCGCCCATCAGGCCCGGACCGCGGGTGAACGCCACCGCGTGAAGGTCGCGCTGGGTGAGGCCCGATTTTTGGAGAGCTTCGTCCACCACCGCCACAATGTTTTGCTGGTGGGCACGCGACGCCAGCTCGGGCACCACACCGCCGTATTTTTGGTGCACTGCCTGGGTGGCGATAATATTATTAAGTACCTTGCCGTTTAGTATCACGGAGGCAGAAGTCTCATCGCAAGAAGACTCAATGGCAAGGATAACGGGATGCATATGTTGACAAATGAACCTGCAAGGTATCAAAAATAGGATTAAGAAAATACTGGCCTACACCGTCACGGCCATCCTTTTCCTCCTGATCTCTTCCTTCCTCATCCTGCAAATGCCCCCGGTGCAAAACTACCTGATCGGCAAGTTTCTGGGCGATTTCACCCGGATGACCGGCTTCCCCACCACCATCGAGAACTTTCACATGCTTTGGTTCGACCGCCTGGAACTGGAGCACGTCTCCGTCTACGATCCGGCCGGCAACAAAATGATCAGCGCCAAGCAGATCCTCATCAACTTCAAACTGAGCCAACTCATTGAAGACCGCAACGTGAACATCGACGGCGTGTACCTCGACAGCGCCCATGTGTTCCTCACCAAAATAGACGAGTCCGACTCGTCGCGCGACCTCAACATCAACGTGTTCATTGCCAACATCAACGCTCACTATGCCGGCAGCGGGGGCGGCGGCAAAGCACCCAAGATCAACATCGGCGAGGCGTTTGTGAACGAAAGCCAGTTCACCTTTGTGAACCAGGACCACGACAGCATCAAATCGGGGTTCGACTATAATCACTTTTCACTGGGCGTGGACGAGGGGCAACTGGAGGGCTTCTTCATTCTGGGCGACACCACGGAGTTTAACCTGAAAACACTCATTGCCCAGGATCTGCAAAGCAAGTTCACTGTGAAGCAGATCTCCACCTACTTCCGCATCTGCCAGACATCGATGGAATTTGTGGGCCTCGATCTGCAAACCGGCCGCAGCACCGTGCGCGACACCGTGATCTTCAAATACAAGGCCCTGCGCGACCTGAACTATATCTACGACGACAACGTGCGGCTTCACGCCAACCTGCACAACACCACCATAGACCCGCGCGACCTGGCGCTGTTTATGCCGGGGGTGGAACGAATACAACAGCCGTTCCTGCTCGACGGCATCTTCAACGGCAGGCTCAACAAATTCAAGTTCACCCAAATGAAGGTGGACATCGGCAACTCGCACCTCGCCGGTTCGCTGGATATGGATGGACTGCCCAACATCATGGAAACCTTCATGATTGTGAACCTGAAAAATTCATTGGTGGACCCGCGCGACTTTTCTTTCCTGTTTAATGACAACACCATGGACCGCCTCCTGCCCATGGGCAAGATGGTGATGGATGGACAGTTCCTCGGCTACCCCAACGACTTTGTGGCGAAAGGAAAATTCTCGGGCAAGCTCGGCGTGATCAACTCCGACATCAACTTGAAAGTGAACGAAGCCGACATCGACCATTCGGAATATAGCGGACGGCTTTCGCTTGACCGTTTCAAACTTGGCGTATACCTCCGCGACACGGCCACCTTCCAAACCGTGAGCATGAACGGGCAGGTGCGCGGCAAAGGACTGACCCAACACACCGCCGATTTCAAACTCGATGGAAAAGTATTCAACCTCGGCTTCCGTGGCTACGACTATAAAAACATTCAAACCAACGCACGCTTTGCGTCGGAGCGATTCAACGGCTTTGTGAAGATCGACGATCCCAATCTGCAGATCGAAGCCCGTGGTTCGGTAGACTTGCGCGAAGGCAAAAATCAAATCATTGTGCAGGCCGTGCTCGACACTGCCTTCCTGCATAAACTAAAACTCACACGCGACAGCATCTTTCTTCACGCCAACATCGTGGCCGACATCCAGGGCCTCACGCTCGACTCGCTGGTGGGCACCGCCGACCTGAAAGACTTTCAGATCGACTACAACCACGAATCGCTTTCGCTCGAAACCATCCACCTCAACGCACAACGCACCAAAGACGAACGCTCTTTCATACTCGAAACATCGCTGGCCGATGCCGAAGTGCGGGGCAACTATTATTTCTCCGATCTCTACCGCGACATTCAAACGCTGTCGAAAGAAATTTCGCTCAACATCAAAAACAACGAGCAGGCCACGCGCAACTATTACCGGAAGAAAAACTATCGCCCAAAATCCTACCAGGCGAAAATAAACATCAAGATCAAAGACATCGACCCGCTGGTGCCGGTGCTGCGCATTCCGTTGGAGCTGTCGAAAAACACAACCATCGATGGCACATTCACCAGCGGCTACACCACCATCTTCCAGGGTTACACCCACTTCGACACGCTGCGCTACAAAGACGTTCTGTTCCTGAAAACAGAAGTGGATTTCACTGCGTCCAAAATTGCCGACAGCACCAGCGTGCTGGCCATGGCCACCGTGAACTCGCAAGAGCAGGAGGTGAACAAAAATTTGAAAACAAAAGCACTGTTGCTGGAAGCCATCTGGAACAAAAGCCACATCGACTTCAACCTCGACGCCGATCAACAAGGCCAGAGCAACTACGTTCGATTAAAGGGCGCCGTAGATTTTCTGCAAGACAGCACCATGCTCTCCATGGACCCGTCGGTGGTGAAGGTGCTGGAACGCGAGTGGCACTTCGCTCCCAACAACCGCGTGCTGGTGAAAGACAAGGACTGGAGCTTCCACGACCTCGCTCTTCAAAACGAAGATCAGTCCATAGACCTGCATGGGAAAATTTCGGAAGACCCTTCCAAACTGCTTTCGCTTAGCATCGACAAACTCGACCTCTCCCTGCTGAACGTGCTCACCAACCTCAAGTTCACGGGCGTGATGGACGCGCAGGTCGACATGAGCAACTACTACAAAAACCCGTCGTTGCAAAACAGCATCAGCATCCACGACCTCACCATCGACAAATTTCTCATCGGCGACATCACCGGGCGCAACCAGTGGGACACCACCCAAAACAAGTTCGACATCGACCTGTTCATCGACCGCATGGACAAGCGCATCCTGAACGTGACGGGCAATTACACACCTTCCGATAAAACATCGCCGCTCAACATTCTGGCAAAACTTGAGAACGCAAACCTGAAGATTGTGGAGCCGTTCCTGCAAGACATCTTCAGCAACATCGGCGGCACCATCTCTGGCGACTTCACCATCACCGGGCCGCTGGAGTCGCCCGTGTTTGAGGGTGAGGGAACGATGCACGACGGCCAGATCATGATCAACTACCTGAAGACCCTCTATGCCATGACGGGCCACGTGGGCCTCACACACAACTCGATCTACTTCAAAGACATTGAACTGACCGACGCCTTCAAGAACAAGGGCAAGCTGAAAGGCGCCATCAGCCACCGCGACTTCCGCGACATGTCCATTGCCATGGATGCCACGTTCAAAAACCTGCAGGTGCTTAACACCACCCTGAAAGACAACTCCCTCTTCTATGGCCAGGCCTATGCCAGCGGCGACCTCAACTTCAGCGGGCCTTTGTCGAACCTGAAAATCACCTCGTCGGCACGGACGGAGAAAAACACGCGAGTGTATGTTCCCATTGGGGGCACGTCGTCTACCGATCAAAAAGAGTTTATCAACTTTGTGAACTTCACCGACACCACGTTCACTAAGAAGATCGAGAAACACGTGAGCAAGAAAGTGAACCTCACCGGCATCACCTTCGACCTGAACCTTGACGTGACACCCGATGCCTATTGTGAAATTATCTTCGACCTGAAAGCCGGCGACATCATTCGCGGTCGCGGCAACGGCGAGTTGAGAATGCAGATGGACACCAAAGGCGAGTTCAACATGTATGGCCCCTTCGAATTCACCGAAGGCTGGTATAACTTCACGCTCTACGACATCATTAACAAAGAATTTGAGATTCAGAAAGGAAGCCGCATCACGTGGTTTGGCGATCCCTATCAGGCGGTGATGGACATCAATGCGTCCTACAACCAGCTGGCCTCGCTCCTGCCTCTGGTCAACGATCCATCCGTGGCCAACTCGCCACAGCTGCGACGCAAATATCCGGTGCAGGTGTTGCTGGCGCTCACTGGGCCTATGTTGTCACCCCTCATCAACTTTGATATTGTAGCGAAAGACCTTCCGCAAAACGTGATCACCGAAAATGGCGCTGTGAACCTGAACCTGCAGTTCACCGCCTTCAAAAATAAACTTGACGAACAGGAATTGAAGCGCCAGGTGTTCAGCCTCATCGTGCTCCGTAGATTTTCGCCACCCGAATCGTTCAACACCAGCGGCTCGGTGGTGAGCAGTCTCAGCGAACTACTCTCGAACCAGCTCAGCTATTGGATGAGCCAGGTGGATGAAAACCTGGAGATCGACGTGGACATTGCCTCGATGGACCAGGAGTCGTTCAACACGTTCCAGCTTCGGTTCTCCTACACCTTCATGAACGGCCGCCTGCGCGTGACGGGCGACGGCACGTTTAACAACGCCACCCAAAACACCAACGGCACCCAACCCAATCCATCGAACGTGGCCGGTGACTGGACCGTGGACTACAAACTCACGGCCGACGGCAAACTTCGCGTGAAGATGTATAGCCGCACCAACACCAACCCCATTCTCAGTTCGGTGAACAACCAAACGGCCATGACCACCGGCGCCAGCCTCATCCACACCCAAAGCTTCGACGAAGTGAGAGACCTGTTCCGTTCATCGCGCAAGCGAAAAAAGAATGAACAGGAAAACGCCCAACTGAACAAGGACGCCCTAAAACCGGAAGATGGCACGGACTAGGCTTATTCTTTTTTTATTGACCATCTCCATCGTGGCCCACGCACAACGGGCCGACACCACGCAGGTGAACAAAAAACGCCTGCGCCAGTTTGTGATTGGATCGAGCGTTGGTTATGGCGTGACACTCGTTGGCTTGAATGCCCTTTGGTATCAGGATGCAGGCCACCAATCGTTCCGCTTCTTCGACGACAACGACGAATGGAAACAGGTCGACAAAATGGGGCACTTCTATTCTGCATTTTATTTTAGCTATGGCACGTCGCGCGCCCTGCGCTGGTGCCAGGTAAAACCTTCGAAGGCCGACCTTGTGGGAGCCCTGGTGGGTTTTGGCGTGATGGTGCCCATCGAAATCTTCGACGGTTTTTCGCAGGCCTATGGCGCCTCGGCCGGCGACCTCATTGCCGACGCTGCAGGCGCTGCCTTCTTTCTGGGACAATCGCGTTTGTGGAAAGAGCCACGCATCTTTCCAAAGTTCTCGTTTCGCCGCACCGATTTCGCCGCCCTTCGGCCCAACACCCTGGGCGACGGCATGCCCAGCGAAATTCTGAAAGACTACAACGGCCAAACCTATTGGCTCTCTGTGGACGTGGACAAGTTCATGAAGTTTCCCAAGTGGCTGAACCTGGCCGCGGGCTACGGCGCCGAAGGCATGGTCTATGCCCGCACCGAAGAAAACGTGGCGGCCGGATTCCCCCCACCCTACCGTCAATACTACATTGGGTTGGACATTGACTTGCGGGCCATCCATTCGCGGTCGAAGCTGGTGAACACCCTGCTGTTTGTGGCCAGCATGATCAAGCTTCCTGCGCCTACGCTGGAGTTTTCTTCCAAGGGCGTGTCGTTTCATGCCCTCGCCTTCTGAGTGGCAAGCGTTTAGCGTTTTGATTTGATGTTGGAAATAAAATTAATGCACGAGTGTTCCGCCGCTTCGCTGATTTTCATAACTTCCATACTACTTAAAGCAGAGCCTACTATGGACATTATGAACTACGTTCAACAATACGCCGAACAAATCGGCGGCCAGTTCACCGACTACGATCACACCAAATCGGTTGTCGTGGTCCCCATCAACGGCAGTCGTTACCAAACGGTGCTTGCCATCCGGCAAGTCAGTGCCGTGTCGGGCAGAGACCAGGCCATCTTCACATCAAAAGTATGCGAATACAATCCCGGCCTTGACCTCAAATTGCTCATGGAACAAAACGCCAATTTCGACTTCAGCAAATTTGTGCTCGAAGAGGGCTTCCTGAAAGTGGAAGCATCCTGCCTCACATCAAGCGTATCGCAAGACCAGATCAGGGAAATGATCCAGGAAGTGGCACAGTTGGCAGATCATTATGAATTGAAATTAACTGGAAAAGATATTCACTAGACAACACTGGCCATCGCAATCCATTTTGCGGTGGCCTGTAATTTCTCTCCTTGTCACTATCGCTCACCTGAAACATTAACGCCCTATTGATCAGACGCGGCCGTTTATAAAAACCCTGCCGTCATCACATGTCGTACCCATTCCGTTTTTCTAATCCATGAAAGATTACAATCTCAAATTCAGGCACATCCTTCCAACATTCCTGTACATCTCCCTTGGCTCAATTGTTCTCCTATCGTTGCTACACTATTTCACCAGCATACAATTTGAATTGATCAAGGAAGATATATGGGCAATCTGGGCACCTATAGCGTTCCCCTGGATTCCCATAACGATCTGGCTCCGCCCAAAACTGCGCGTGCTCATCTTCAGAAAAGAAACGGACCGGCGAAGATTTCTCTTTCAGTTCATCGCCTGGGTCACTATGACGGCGACACTTTTGATCTCGCAAGAGTACGTCACCACAGCAACCGGAAAATTGTTGTCTGTGAATACCGTTGAAGACATTGAGCGACTGCCAAAAGAAAGATACTACACACTCAAAAATTTTGAGGTCGCCGTGCCTGGAGGCGGGATGTATGCCGACTTCAGCACCAGCGGCAAAAACAATCAAAACTTTGATATGGCGCTGTTCTTTGCTTTCCCTATCGTGAAGGATTCATCGCAGCAAAAAATTAAAAACCATTCCTGTTGGTATGGAGTGAAGTTCAGGAAACAGATTAGCAACCGGCTTGAACCCGAAGAAAAAGAGAAAATCTACACAGACTTTCATGCCACGTGCATGGACGAGTTAAAAAACTACAACTTTAGCGACGTCACCTACTTCGAACGCCTGCCCAAAAGCAAAGACCGTGAAGATTTTCAAGCCGCTGTAGCCCGTGCCTTAGATACACAGACAGCAGAAGACAGCATCATACTGAAACCCCAGCACAATTCGTTTGCCGAAAGAACCGGAAACAAACTCGCGTGGATTTTTGGATCGTATGGCATCGGGCTCGTCATATTTCTGCTCGTCCTGCTGTGGCCGCGCTTCAGCAAACTGGAACTGGAAAGGCAACGCGAAGGCAAAAAGCCAAAAGAAGATGATGTAAAAGAGATGTTTCAGTATTTGATTCCACGATCACCACACTTTGCCACCAGCATCATCATCGATCTCAACATTCTTGTTTTTGTCGCCATGATGTTCGCGGGCGTCAACATCCTCTCCCCGAGCGGTGCGGACTTGCTGGCGTGGGGTGCGAACCGGCGATATGAAACCGTGAATGGAGACTGGTGGCGGCTACTCACCAGCATGTTTCTGCACGGTGGCATCATGCATTTGCTGCTCAACATCTACGGTCTTGTGCTTGCCGCCACGTTTCTCGAACCCACGTTGGGTCCACGACGCTACGCTGTGCTCTACATCGTTGCGGGTTTAGCCGGCAGCATCGCCAGCATGGTGTGGTATACAAACACCCTTAGCGTTGGGGCATCCGGTGCGATCTTCGGTCTTCACGGCGCCATACTTTCACTGCTCCTGACCGACGCTTATCGGGGGTCAAAGAGGCTCATCCTCATACTGATTGGCATCTATGTAAGCATCAACCTCGTCATGGGTTTGGCCGGTGGCGTCGACAACGCCGCGCATGTCGGCGGCCTGGTGAGCGGCGCAATCTTAGGATTTGTGCTTTACTACTTTAAGGACGACAAAGGGCCGATAGAAACGATTGACGAACCTATGAACGAAGAAAGTGAAGAACCGGAAGAAAGCATGAACTAGTCATCGATCACACAAACCAAGGCCGACACTCGTCGGCCTTTTTTTATGTCCCCTCCGAACCACTACCTTTACACAAAACAAGCCGCCTTATCGCTTCCTGACTTTGGTTGGGGGGAGGAAAGTCCGGGCAACACAGGGCAGCGTACTTCCTAACGGGAAGGATTTGTTTCGATTCGTCGGAGCGGAGACAGACAGTGCCACAGAAAACAAACTACCCCGACTTGTCGGGGAAAAGGTGAAAAGGTGAGGTAAGAGCTCACCGGCCGGCTGGCGACAGACGGTGCAGGGTAAACCTTACGCGTTGAAAGGTCAAATAGGCCCCGGGTAGGAACGGCCCGTTCCTCGCTCAGCAATGGGCGTAACCGGGGTGGGTAGACTGATTGATCACGACAGCGATGTTGTGACCAGATAAATGATAAGGGCCCCGATTCGTCGGGGAACAAAACCCGGCTTACAGGCTTGCTTTTATTTTAAAACCTGTCCGTTTCAAAAAAGCGGACAGGTTTTTCTATTTTTAAACCACAACTCGCGCATAACGAAACACCAATGTCGAAAATACTCATCATCGAAGACGATCAGAAAATACGGGCCATCCTCAAGGAAATACTGGAAGAAAAAGACCACGACGTAGAAGAAGCTGGCGACGGCCAGGAAGGTTACAAGAAGCTTGAGCAGGGCAACTTCGACCTCTGTCTTTGCGACATCAAGATGCCCAAAATGGATGGCCTCGAAGTGTTGGAGAAAGCCAAAGAAAACGGCATCGCCACCAACTTCATCGTCATCTCTGCGCACGGCACCATCGACGTGGCGGTGGAAGCTGTGAAAAAAGGCGCGTTCGATTTTCTGCAAAAGCCCTTTGACCTAGGTCGGTTGGAAATCACACTGCGCAACGCGCTCGACAAAACGTTGCTGGTGCGCGAAACCAAGTCGCTGAAGAAAAAAATATCGCGACGCTTCGAGATGATCGGCGAGTCAGCACCCATCGTGCACGTGAAGGAGATGATTGAAAAAGTGGCCGAGACCGATGCGCGTGTGCTGGTGACCGGCCCCAACGGCTCGGGCAAAGAACTGGTGTCGCGCTGGATACACGAGAAGAGCAAACGCAGCAACGGCCCGCTCATTGAAGTGAACTGCGCGGCCATCCCCTCAGAGCTTATCGAAAGCGAACTCTTTGGTCATGAAAAAGGATCGTTCACCTCGGCCATCAAACAACGCCTGGGCAAATTCGAACTGGCCGAAGGCGGCACTTTGTTTCTCGACGAGATCGGCGACATGAGTGCTTCGGCACAGGCAAAAGTGTTGAGAGCGTTGCAGGAAAATAAAATCACCCGGGTGGGTGGCGACAAGGAAATATCCGTGAACGTGCGCGTCATCGCCGCTACCAACAAAGATCTGCGCAAGGAGATCGAGGCCAACCAGTTTCGCGAAGACTTGTATCACCGCCTCAGCGTCATCGTCATCAAAGTGCCCGCACTAAACGAGCGCCGCGAAGACATTCCCCTGCTCACCGATAAATTTCTCGACGACATTGCCGAAGAATATGGTGCCCGTCGCAAAACCATTCAACCCGATGCCCTCGAAAAACTGAAGGCTCACAACTGGACCGGCAACATCCGCGAGCTGCGCAACGTGACCGAACGACTGGTCATCATGAGCGGCGAAGAGATCACCGCCAGCGATGTTGAAAAATATTTGTAAGCCCATTCACAAGGGCTACACTGTTTACTCTTTCTTACTTTCCGACAAACGCCGGCTTCCGTTTTTCAATAAACGCCTTCACGCCTTCGTGATGATCGGCCGTGCTGCCGGCAATCTCCTGGCAATAGGCTTCATACTCCAGCATGTCGTCGAGCGATGCGGTGGCCGACTTGTTGAGCATGCGCTTGATGAGGCCAATGGCTTTGGTGGGCGCGTTCGCAAAATAGTCGGTATAGAATTTCACAGCGCCCGCCAGTTCGGCGGTCGGAACAACTTTATTGATAAGCCCCATGGCCACGGCTTCTTTGGCCGTCACCTTCGAGCCCATGCTGCACAACTCAAACGCTTTGGCCATGCCGATGAGGCGCGGCAGGAAAAACGACGATCCCGAGTCGGGCACCAACCCAATTTGCACAAACACCTCAATGAGTGTGGCTTCCTCGGCGGCCACAATAATGTCGCACGCCAGCACCAGCGAGCACCCCGCTCCTGCGGCCACACCGTTCAGCTGGCACACAATGGGCTTGGGCAACTGGCGCATAGCCTTCACGATGGGATTATAGCGTTTGTCGAGCGACTCCTTGAACGACCGGTTTGGGTGTGCGGCAGCGGCCTTCAAATCCTGGCCCGAACAAAATGCTTTTCCCTCGCCGGTGAGCACCACCACGCGCACTTGCGCATCTTTGGCAACCACCTTCAAAACATCCTGCAGCTCGAACGTGATCTCGTCGTTCAACGCGTTGTAGACTTCCGGGCGGTTAAGGGCAATGTTGGCCACACCACCATCAAGTTTGTAGGAAATAAATTTATAGTCCATAGGGCAGTCGGGTTGGGTTGGCGTCTGTCTTAAAAATCCTGCTGATGATGTTGAATTTAAACTAAAAATTCCAAGATTTAAGGACATCAGGTCAATTTAAAACCACAAGACAATGGCCACCGACGGCGTGAAAATCATAGACGGCGACACTGCTCATGATACTTACTGGGGCATCATGGACCGGTATGATGGCGGCGCCGATGCTGACACAATCGCGATTGAGTTTCCGCTGGATGATACTGACACCTTTGACGATTTCGACCATGAGATCTATGTGACCAGCTGTGCCCTGGCCTATTGGGAACTTGGCCTGATGACCACCGCACGTCTTCAGTTTGTCAGGCAAGTCATCGACAAAGGCGCTGGTGTGCGCGATTGGGAAAGCGAAGATCCGTCATTGGGTAAGGCAAGGAAGCGCGAATTGGAAAGACTTTGGAAAAAGATAAGCCAGGTCAATCAAAAAATCAGGAGCCGGAAAAAGTACAGGAAGGTCACCAACCTATGCTTCGCCGACGACGACCTCCTCACCTTTCAACACCGTGATGGCAGCTACCGCGTGGTGATCTGCTCTTCCGTCAGCAACTACCGAGGTGTATGTTCCTATACATTTGCCTTCACAACCTACAACGCAGTTCGCAAACCCAGTATCAACAATGTGCTAACCTGCGACATCCTGGGCCACCAGATAAGTTCAAGCATTGATCCCGAGCAAGCAAAAGCTGCTCAACCCGGCATCGAACGAATCTGGAAATTTGTAGGCACCCAACACTATGTGGGCTTTGGCTTGCACTTGATTTCCATTCCCCATGCAGACCTTCTCACCTTCAAAGACAAATTTGAAAACATTGGAACATTGAGGATCGTATCGGGTCTGAAATGGATGGGCTCTCTGGGAGGCGAAAACTCCTTTGAGGGACTTGAAAGGCATTTCGATGATCAGGAAAAATACATAGAAACCTTTCGGGCAAAGAAATATCCTGTAACGGTGCTCTGTGAAATCTGAACCCTTCTAAAACAGGAAGAACACCGACAAACATCCGGTGGCCAATCCCAGAATGCTTCCCACCATCACTTCGCGTGGGGTGTGCGCGTTCAGTTGCAGCCGTGCCGACATCACCACACCCGCCAACGCAATGCAGGCAATGGTTGGATAGAACAACGAGCCGTCTTCCGCCACTTTGTTCAGCGGCAGCAGAATGCCCACCAGGCCCCACATGCCCAACGTGTGGATGCTTACTTTATAGAACAACGTCACCAGGGTTCCCACCAGCATGAGCACATCGATGATGATGAGAAACTTCAGCAAGCTGTCGTGAATGCCAATGCGGGTGCGGGAATAAAACAGGTAGGTGATGGCACTGTAGAGAATGGTGACAAAAATGAAGGGTATCACACGATCGCGCCGATCTTCCATGGCCATCGACTTGATGGAACCGAATGCTTTGAACAGCCCGATGTTGAGCGACGGCAACACAAAGGTGACGCAAAAAATAAGCATCACAAATTTGAAATGACCGTCTTCTTTCAGGGGACTGAAGGCCCAGGGCAACACCAGGGCAAACAAGGTGAACATATACGTTGCCAGCAGCAACGGATGAAACACAAAGGAAATAAACCGCGCCACGCCGTTCACACTACATCTCCTTTCTTAAGCGGGCCACCGGAATGTTCAGTTGCTCGCGATACTTCGCCACCGTGCGGCGTGCAATGTTATAGCCCTTCTCGTTGAGAATGGTTTCCAGTTTGTCGTCCGAAAAAGGTTTGTCTTTGTCTTCGCTTTCAATAATGTCTTTGATGATTTGTTTCACTTCGCGGCTGCTCACTTCCTCGCCCGAATCGGTGGCAATGCCTTCGGAGAAAAAGTACTTCAGCGGAAAAATGCCAAACTCGGTTTGGATGGCCTTGCTGCTGGCCACGCGCGACACCGTGGAGATGTCCATGCTGATCATGGTGGCGATGTCTTTCAGGATCATGGGCTTCAGCTTGGTTTCGTCGCCCTCCAGGAAAAAGTCGTATTGAAAATCGATGATGGCCTTCATGGTGCGCAGCAACGTTTGCTGGCGTTGTTTGATGGCGTCGATAAACCACTTGGCCGCATCGAGCTTTTGTTTCACAAACGTGACAGCCTCCTTCAGCTTCTTGTCTTTCTTGTTGCTCTTGTCGTAGGCCTTAAACATGTCGGTATACGAACGGCTGATGCGCAGCTCGGGAGCATTGCGGCTGTTCAGCGACAACTCGAGTTTGCCGTTGTTGTTGGTGAGTATGTAGTCGGGAATGATGTATTGGTTTTTCACCACGGTGTTTGTGCTTTCGCCACCCGGCTTCGGGTTCAGCTTCACAATCAGTTCCATGGCGTCGCGCACAAAGTCTTCGTCTTCGGTGTCGAGCTTCTTTTGTATTTTCTGGTAATGCTTCTTTGTAAATTCTTCGTAGCACTCGGAAATGATCTTCTTGGCCACAGCCACATCAATGTCGTGGCCATTGTCCATGCGGTCGAGTTGCAGCAGCAGGCATTCCTGCAGGTTGCGCGCGGCGATGCCGGGAGGATCGAAGGTTTGTATTTTCTTCAGCACCTGTTCCACTTCTTCGGCGGTGGTTTCAATGCCTTGCGAGAACGCCATGTCGTTCACAATGGCGTCGAGGTCGCGGCGGATGTAGCCGTCGCTTTCGATGCTGCCCAGCAATTGTCTGCCGATGGCATATTGACGTTCGTCCAGTCCCATAAAGTCGAGCTGGCTCATCAGCTGCTCGTGGAGCGATGACGACATGGGGATGGGCATTTCGCGATTGTCTTCGTCTTCGTCGCCGTCGCCTTGCATTTTGTAGCCGCTATAGTCGTCGTCGCGCAGGTAGTCTTGGATATCAACGTCGTCTTCGCTCGACGACGTGGGGCCTTCGGGGCTTTCGGGAAACTCGTCGGCTTCGTTGGTGCTCTCTTCGGGCTTCTCCTGGTCTTCGCCTTCTTCCAGTGCCGGATTGATTTCAAGCTCCTCCTCGATTCTTCCTTCCAGCTCGGCGGTTGGCACCTGCAACAGCTTGATGAATTGTATCTGCTGTGGCGATAGCTTTTGTTGTAGTGACTGGTTTAACCCAAGCTTTTGCATGAATAGAAATTCCCCGTTTGATCGTTTGCGTTACTGTACTTGTACAAAGTTAGAAAAATACTGCACAGTCGCGAATGTCGTGCCAGACTTTCCGACGAATGGAAAGCCCTATGAAAATCACCTGCTTTTTCGTTTTTTTGCACCCTTTCACAGTTTACGCCTTAACACTACTTTACCATGAAGCGCACCAAGATCAAGGAATTGCTTGCCACCGCCCCCACCGGCCAATCGGTCACGGTGAACGGCTGGATACGGAGTTTTCGAAACAGTCAGTTCCTTTCCCTGAACGACGGCTCGACCCTCCAAAACCTGCAAGCGGTGGTCGAACTCAATGCGCTTGACGAAAGCACGCAAAAACGCCTCACCACCGGCGCCTGCATTTCGGTTGACGGCGAACTGATTGCCTCCCTGGGCAAAGGCCAGGCCGTGGAAGTGAAAGTGAAATCGCTCGAAATTCTGGGCGACTGCGACCCCGAGGCCTATCCCCTGCAACTCAAGAACCGCCCAAGCCTGGAATACCTCCGCGAAATAGCCCACCTGCGCTCGCGCACCAACACGTTTGGCGCCGTCATGCGCGTGCGGCATGCCATGGCGTTTGCCGTTCATAAATTTTTCAACGACCGGGGCTTCTCCTACATCCACACCCCCATCATCACCGGGTCCGACGCCGAAGGCGCAGGCGCCATGTTCCGCGTCACCACGCTCGACCAGGCCAACCCGCCCCGCGACGAGCAGGGCCACGTGAACCATAAGGAAGATTTCTTTGGCCGCGAAACTAACCTCACCGTGTCGGGCCAGCTCGAAGGCGAAACCTATGCCCTGGCCCTGGGCGAGATCTACACGTTTGGCCCCACCTTCCGCGCCGAAAACTCCAACACCACGCGCCACCTCGCCGAGTTCTGGATGATAGAACCCGAAATGGCATTCTATGAACTGAAAGACAACATGCAGCTGGCGCAGGACTTCCTGCAATACCTGGTGCGCTATGCGCTCGACAACTGCGCCGACGACCTCGAGTTCCTCAACAAACGCGCACTCGAAGAAGAACAGGCCAAACCGCAGGACCAACGCAGCGAACTGAGCCTGCTGGAACGATTGAAGTTTGTGGCGGAAAACGATTTCCAACGGTTGTCCTACACCGAGGCCATCGACGTGCTGAAGAACTCGAACCCCAACAAGAAAAAGAAATTCCAATACCTCATCGACAGCTGGGGTGTGGACCTGCAGTCGGAACACGAACGCTACCTGGTGGAAAAGCATTTCAAGAAACCGGTGATCCTGTTCGACTACCCCGCCAACATCAAATCGTTCTACATGCGCCAGAACGACGACGGCAAAACCGTGGCCGCCATGGACGTGCTCTTCCCCGGCATAGGCGAAATTATCGGCGGCTCGCAACGCGAAGAACGCTACGACAGAATATTGAAACGTGTGAATGAGTTGAACCTCCCCGAAAAAGATCTCTGGTGGTATCTGGACCTGCGCAAGTTTGGTTCCGCACCCCATAGCGGGTTTGGGTTGGGCTTCGAACGCCTCATCCTGTTTGTGACGGGCATGACCAACATCCGCGACGTGATCCCCTTCCCGCGCTACCCCGGCAACGCCGAATTCTAAAACGACAACGTGACCCCATGAAGCACACTTTCGCCAGCGACAACTATTCCGGTGTTCATCCCGACATCATGGAAGCTTTGATCAACGCCAACCGGGGCCACCAGGGTTCCTATGGCGCCGACGTCTTCACCGAAGAAGCCGTGGCAAAGTTCAGGGCACTGCTGGGCAACGACATTGAAGTGTTCTTTGCCTACAACGGCACCGGTGCAAACGTGATGGGCCTCAGCGCCATGACGCGCTCGTTCGACTCCATCATCTGTTCAGACCTCGCCCACATCAACGTGGACGAATCGACTGCGCCCGAAAAATTTATGGGGTGCAAACTGGTCACCATCCCCACCACAGATGGAAAAATTTACCCAAGCCAGGTAGAAGAAAAAATACAGCGCATCGACGACCAGCATCACCCGCAGGCGCGCGTCATCTCCATATCGCAAACCACGGAATATGCCACGGTCTATTCCATCGAAGAAGTGAAAGCCTTGTCGGCCGTGGCGCGCAAACACAACCTGTTCCTGCACATGGACGGCTCGCGCATCTCGAATGCTGCCGCCAGCCTACAGGCCGACTTCCGCGCCTTCACCCGCGATGCCGGTGTGGATGTGCTGTCGTTTGGTGGAACCAAAAACGGGATGATGTTTGGCGAAGCCGTGATCTTCTTTCGCCCTGAACTGGCCACGACCTTTAAATACATACGCAAACAAAGCATGCAGCTTCACTCGAAGATGCGTTTCATCAGCGCGCAGTTCAGCGCCTTGTTGTCGAATGAGTTGTGGAAGAAAAATGCATCACACGCCAATGCCATGGCGAAGTTGCTGGAAGCCGAAATCCGGAAAACATCGGCCATCATCACGCAACGTGTAGACGCCAATGGCATTTTTATGATTGTGCCCACCGAGGTGATTCCGAAATTGCAGGAAGAACATTTCTTCTATGTGTGGAACGACAAACTATCCGAAGCACGACTGATGTGTTCGTTTGATACGACGGAAGAAGAAATCAGAAATTTTGGGAAGAAGCTGAAGGAACTGCTGGCCTGAACAGGCTTAGCGCTTCAGAAATTTATAAGTACCTCTCAGCTTGGCATGATCGTCTTTCAGGGCGAGCAGGTAGTAGCCAGTGTCGAGGTCTTTCACACGGATGCGGATCTCGTGTTCGTCTACCATTTCAGATTCGATAGACACTTCGTTGCCGATAATGTTGTGAAGGGAAACTTTCACTTCGCTGAAGTTCACGTTTTCTAAACGAACGTGCACGAAGTCCACTGCGGGGTTGGGGAAAATCTGGATAGACTTGGCCAGGTCCTGACGTTCGGGAACACCTCCGTCGAAGCTGGCCTGGGCGTGCCCGAAAAAGGACCCTGCTACCAGGATGAGTACGATGAAAAGGGTAAAAACGCGCATTGGTATAAGTTTATTCTATATGCTTGTTACGACAAATTTCAGTCCAAAGTTTCCGCGCAACGGAAAGTTTCTGGGTTTATTACGTCTTAGATGCACAGAATGGGTAAAAGGTTTGAACGTACCTGAAAATAATTCCCATTTCTTTAGGGCCTTTATCCCAACCTGCGATAGGCCTCAGGCAGAAAGTCGATAAGATCGGAGGCAATCAGGCTGTTCATGCCCTTCTCGCCTGCCGCCAGATCGCCGGTCAGGCCGTGCAGATAGACGCCCACCTGCGCAGCCGCTAAAGTAGCATATCCCTGGGCCAGCAACCCGGTTAATATACCAGTGAGCACATCTCCGCTACCACCGGTCGCCATTCCGGGATTTCCTGTGGGGTTGAAATATACTTTTCCGTCCGGTCCAACGATACTGGAGTACGCACCTTTCAACACCACCACCCCGTTCAGCTGCGCTGCCAGCTGTTTTTGCTTCTGCAATCGCTCAAAATCAGTTTGCCACGAACCCACGATGCGCTCAAATTCTTTGGGATGAGGCGTGAGAATGCAACCGGGAGGAACGAGGTGCAGCAGTTCGCGGTTTTCGGCCAGGATGTTCAATGAATCTGCATCGAGCACCATGGGATGTTGAAAGTTTTCAAGAAGCTTTTTCAAAGCCTTCACCGTTTCCGGGCTTTTGCCCAGCCCCGGCCCGATGCCCACGGCGGTGAAGCGATCGGCCGTTTCGAGAGCGGTATAAAAATCCGAATGCGCGTCAATGCTCAGCATGGCTTCGGGCACGGCCGTTTGCAAAATGTCGACACCGGTCTGCGGAACGTGCACCGTCAACAGCCCCACGCCCGACCGCAACGCCGCGCGCGACGACAGCACAGCGGCCCCCATTTTTCCACGCGCGCCAGCCACCAGCAAGGCATGACCATAGGTGCCCTTGTGATCAAACGTAGATCGTTTCTTCACCTGTTTGCGCACATCTTTTTGTTGAAGAAGGAAATGGTCGCCGGGCAGTTCGCGAATAAAATTCTTGTTCAACCCAATATCAACCACCGCCCAGTCGCCCACAAAGCGATGAGAAGAAGGAAAAAGAAACGACAGCTTGGGAAGTTGAAACGTGACGGTAGCATGCGCCTCCACACACGCTCCGGTGGTGGGCTGGTCGGCCATAAGCCCCGAAGGAATGTCGACCGCGATGCGGCGTGTGGCAGTGGCGTTGATGCAGGTAATCACCCGTTCATAGACACCCTCGGGCGGACGCGACAGGCCCGAGCCAAACACGGCGTCGAGTAACACATCGCTGCCCGCAAAAACAGAACACTCCGGTGCTTCGGTGATTTCCAGAATTTTGATGCGTGTGTTTTTGAGGCGTTCCAGGTTTGTCTTGAAGTCGTTAGACTCGGCCACCGAGCCACGCACAATCCAAACCGTAACGGCATAGTTCCATCCCTGCAACAAGCGCGCAATGCCCAGTCCGTCGCCGCCGTTGTTGCCTGTGCCGCACACAATGCCCACGGTGTGGCTGTTGTCGAAGCGTTGGGTGAACCACGTCACAAATGCGCGGCAGGCTCGTTCCATCAGGTCAATGGATGCAATGGGTTCGTGCGCAATGGTGTGCGCATCCAGCGCCTTGGTCTGTTGCGCGGTGATGATCTTCAGCATGGCAGCGTTGGGTTTAGCGATCCACTTCGCCCATCACCACATCAATGGAACCGATGATGGCGATGAGGTCGGCTATTAAAATTCCTTTCGATATCTCGGGAAGCACAGACAGATTCACGAAGCTGCACGAGCGGCACTTGCACCGGAAGGGCACGTCGCTTTTGCCATCGGCGCGGAAGAAAAATCCAAGCTCTCCTTTCGGGATCTCGGCCCGCACATACAAGTCTTGTGCCTTGGGGCGTATCTTTTTCGGAACCATGGCCTGCGGGTCGAAGTCGCGGGTGCGTTTGTGTTCGCCGGTGAGTTTGGCCACACACTGTTCCAGAATTTTTAACGACTCATGTATCTCCTGAACACGCACGCTGGTTCTGTCCCAGCAATCGCCCACGGCGCCCATCTTGCCTTCGCCCACGGGCACTTCAAAATCAAGTTCGGGATAGACCGAGTATCCATCCACGCGACGCAAATCAAAACGCAAGCCCGATGCGCGAAGCATGGGGCCGGTAACCCCGCCGTTGATGGCCAGGTCGAGCGGAAGCACGCCCACGTTGGCCGTGCGCTGCACAAAGATTTTGTTTTGCAACAACACCGTGTCCAGTTCCACAAGCTTCGGGCGGATGTAGGTAATAAATTCCTGGCAGCGTTCTTCAAAGCCAATTGGCAGATCGTAGAACAGGCCGCCAATCCAGATGTAGTTGTAGAGCAAGCGGGCACCCGAAGCCCACTCGAGCATGCGCAGAATGTGTTCGCGGTCGCGCATGAGCCAGAAAAATGGCGTGAACGCGCCAATGTCCATGCCATAGGTTCCAATGGCAATGAAGTGTGAGGCAATGCGGTTCAGCTCCGCCACCATCACCCGAACATATTCCACACGTTTGGGCAATTGTCCTTCAATGCCCAGCAAACGTTCCACGCCCATGGCATAGGCATGCTCGCTGTTCATAGACGCCACATAGTCGAGGCGGTCCACAAAGGGAATCACCTGGTTGTAGGGCAAGCTCTCCGCGTGCTTCTCGAAGCAACGGTGCAGGTAGCCGATGTGGGGCACCACGTCTTTCACAATCTCGCCATCCATCAACACCTCCAGGCGCAACACGCCGTGTGTGGACGGATGCTGCGGGCCCAGGTTCACAATCATCTCTTCCGACCGCAGGTTCTCGGCGTTGAACTTGTAGGGAACCGAGCGGGTGAGGTTGTCGGGGTGCGACTTGTATTGAATGTTGTCGGTAGGCATGGCTAGTAGGCTACTTTAATGTCGCGGTAGTAGCCCTGGTGGCTGTAGTCTTTTCGCAGCGGATGCCCTTCCCAATCTTCGGGCATCAAAATGCGGCGCATGTCGGGGTGGCCCGTGAAGCGGATGCCATACATGTCGAACACTTCGCGCTCTTGCCAGTCGGCCGTTTTCCAAATGCCGGTCAGGGTGGGCAGTTCTGCGTTGTCGCGGGGCAACACCACCTTCAGCATGAGATGAAGGTTGAAGGGAATGGAATAGAGGTTGTAGGCCACCTCCATTGTGCCGGCCGCCGCACCGTTGTCGATGCCCGTCACGCACGACAGCATGTCGAAATAGGTTTCGGGCGAGGCATGCAACTGCTGAGCTACTGCCAGCAGGTCGGCCGCAGCCACGATCAGGGCCTTGGGCGATGCCTGCTCGTCTACCACGGGAGGGGTGTGTTGGCAGGCGGCCTGCGCCAGGGTTAGTATGGACTCAGATACTGGCATGTGCAGTTTCGTTCTTCAATAGTTTTTCGATGGCCTTGGGTGCCACCAGCGATTCGTTTCTGATTTTCTCCTGCAGCTTCAGGAAGCCACCAATGAGGGCTTCGGGACGCGGCGGACAACCCGGCACATACACGTCAACGGGAATGATGCGGTCCACCCCTTTCACCACATGATAGCCGTGCTGCCAGTAGGGACCACCACAGTTGGCGCACGATCCCATGGAGATGACGTAGCGCGGCTCGGCCATTTGTTCGTAGAGACGTTTGATGCGGTCGGCCATCTTGAAGGTGACGGTGCCGGCAATAATCATCACGTCGGCCTGGCGTGGGCTGGAGCGTGGGGCCATGCCAAAGCGGTCCATGTCATAGACTGTGGTGCCCGTGCTCATAAACTCAATGGCGCAGCAGGCCAGGCCAAAGGTCATGGGAAACATAGACGACAGGCGCGCCCAGTTCAGCAGATCGTCGAGGTGTGTCACAATCACACCACCATGTTCAAAGCGTTGATCCAGTAGTCCCATAGCTCGTTTTCCGCAGTCGCCTCAGGAAGGCTTTTCGTGTTTCTTATATTTTTCGTTCACGGCATCGTAGAGTGCTTTTGGCACCTTCGATTCAAACGCCGTGGGGGTGGGTTCGGGCTTCACCCAATCGAGGTGTCCGTTCACCCAGGCATAGGCCAGGCCCAGGGCCAGCACGGCAATGAACACCAGCATCTCTCCCATGGCAAACCAGCCCCACGCGCCGTTGGTTTCCGCTTGCAGCGTTTTGTTGGCAAACACGGTTGACCAGGGAAACAGGAAAACAATCTCCACCTCAAACAACAGGAAGATGAGCGCCACCACATAGAACCTCAGGTTGAATTGCGACCAGGGCGAACTCACCGGCTCCTCCCCGCTTTCGTAGGTGGTTAATTTTTCGGCGTTGGGCCGGTGCGGGCGAATGGCGCGCGACACCAGCAACGTGACGAGAACGAAAACCACACCTGCCATCAGGTAGAGCAGAATTTCGCCAAATGCCGACCAATAAGGCTGTCGATCCATGAGACCAAAGATACGGATGCAAAGCTATTTCGCACTACGAAAAACGCTTCCCACAGCATCCATCTTTTTTTCGGGCATTTCACAAACCGCAAAATAATTGCAGTGGCGCACACTAACCTTGCGCCTGTCAACCAAATCGTTCCCGCCATGAAAACAGCCCTGCACATCACACTCATGCAATCCAACAGATCCATTCCTGTTCTTGCCTTGCTCACAAAGTTTTTCGGCGTGCTCTCTTTGTTGTGCGCGATTGTGCCGCTGGCAAACGGCCAGCAGCTTTCGGGCTGGGGCTTTGATGGAAGCCTGCTGGGAGGCGACCTGATCCTGCCCATACCCGTGCAAGCCACCGACATCAAACAAGTGTCGCTCGCCACCGACCGCATCATGGCTCTGAAAGCAGACGGCACGCTTGTGGAATGGGGCAACGGACTGCAGCTGGGCCCGCTCGCCAACGTGAAGAAAACCGCCATCGGCGACATCCATCGCCTGGCGCTGCTGGCCAACGGCACAGTCGTGGCAATCTCCGACTTCAATGTGCACGGTGAAGCCGATGTGTCGGCCTATCAAAACATTATAGACATTGCAGCGGGTGGAGAAGTAACGGCGGTGCTAACCGCCGACGGCCGCGTGCTGATGACTGACAACGTGAGTTACGCTGTGCCCCTGGCAGCCCAGTCGGGTGTGGTGGCCATTGATGCACTGCAGACCAACATCATTGCGCTCAAGTCCGATGGGACGGTGGTGACCTGGGGCGCGCCGTCGTTCACCCCAAATGCGCCGGCAACGCTAGGCCCTATAGTGGCTTCCAAAGTGGGCGATCAGTTTGGTGCCGCAATCCGCCCCGACGGATCGGTTTCCATGTGGGGGCCCTATCAGGGAAACCAACTCGACATTCCCCAGGCGCTGGCCAACGTGATCGACCTGGCCGCCGGCTATTTTCATACGCTCGCGCTGCAAAGCGACGGGCATGTTCTGGCCTGGGGTGGCGTACGTTTCAACACGCCCATGCAAACTGAATTTGGTCAAACGCTCACTCCCGACACGTTGCATCACATCCTGTCCGTTGCCGCGGGGCCAGCCACCTCGCTTGCACTCACCTCCAACGAAATAGCGTTCACGCTCTGGGGGCGTGACTCTACAAGCCAGTCCTATCCCGCCAGCGAGCGCCACATTCGCCAACTCGCCGCAGGCGACAAATTCACGGTGGTGCTCTACGCCGACGGAACCGTTCAACGGTTTGGCAACGCGCCCGCGCTCACCGTTCCCACAGGGCTCATCAATGTGAAACAAGTGGCCTGCGGCAACGCGCACGCCGTGGCCCTGAAAGCCGATGGAACGTTGCAGACGTGGGGTGCCAATGCCGACGGGCAGTTGAACGCCTCCATTATCACCACCGCCAAAGCAGTGGCCTGTGGCACGGCGCATAGCCTGGCGTTGCTGGCCAATGGCACCGTGGTGGCCTGGGGTAAAAACAATTCCGGTCAAACCACTGTGCCCGCATCATTGCAGCATGTGAAAATGATCAGCGGTGGCATGGCACACAGCGCCGCATTGCTCGACAACGGCACCGTGATGACATGGGGCAACCTCACTTCGCCACCGTGGACCAACATCGTAGCCATTGCGTCGGGCGCCAACCATGTGTTGGGACTGCAAGCCGATGGCACCGTGCTGGCCTGGGGCGATGCAGCCGAAACTGCGCTTCCCACCGGTCTCAACAACGTCATTGCCTTGTCGGCATTCGGGCGCAACAACATGGCGCTGCTGGCAAACGGGAACGTGGTTTCGTGGGGCGACGATGCTGACCCTGCACCGCCTATTAAAAATGTGAGAAGCATTGCCGCTGGCGCACACCACGGCGGGGCTGTTCTGGTGAACCCTGCGCCCATCGTGCAAATCGTTTCCAACCTCACCGAATTTGTGGAAGGTGAACCGCCCGTTGCCGTCGCCAGCGTGCCTGCGCTTGGTTATGGGCGTGTAGAAAAAGTTACAGTAACCATCACCGCTGGATTTGTGGCGGGTGATGTTCTGTCTGTTGCAGCATCAGAGTTGGCGACATCGTTCAACACTGCCACGGGACAATTGACCCTCAGCGGGAGCGCACCGGCGGCAGTCTACACACGGGTGCTGAGAACGCTTCAGTTTGGATCGACCAGCGAAAGCCCTGCGTTGCACGACAAGCGTACGTTGACGTATATCGTGTATGGAGGCTTAACACAAAGCTTACCCGTGCATGCAGAAATATCTGTGATTGGTGTGAACGATGCACCCTCGTTCACAAAAGGAACAGACATGACGGTAGTAGAAAATTCAGCACAGCATACATTCGCCCACTGGGCAACCAACATCAGCGCAGGCCCCGCTGACGAAGCGAGTCAGGCACTCACGTTCACCATCACGCCCGACGAGACGCGCTTCTTCACTGCCGGTCCAACCCTTCGCCCCAATGGCGACCTTGACTTCACACTGGCCGATAACTTTTCAGGAACCATCACCTGCAACGTTGTGCTGCGCGACAACGTTGGCACGGCACGCGGCGGCATCGATGTGAGTGGTGCGCAAACCTTCACCATCACGGTGCTCGACGAACCTTCCGATCTGTTCATCCCCACCTTCTTCTCTCCCAACAACGATGGCACCAACGACGTGTTCCGCATCCGCAGCGAGGCGCTCACGCAAATCAACCTGGTGATCTTCGATATGTCGGGAAGCAGGGTTTTCCAAACCGACGATGTGGAGCAGGCAACCGATCGAGGATGGAATGGAATGTCGGAAGGAAAGGCATTGCCTCCGGGGTCGTATACATGGGCGATCAAAGGTGTGTTTAGAACCGGTGAGCCAGCAACGTTCAGAGGGAAGCGGTCGGGGCAAGTATTATTAGTACGATAGAGCCAGTACGATAGTCGATGAATGTGTAGCACATCGTTCCCGAACGGAGCGTTTTGGTCACGATCACACCATCACATTTCGAAATCGTCAACTCGCCAACAACCCTACGCCAAACAACAGCACAAACACTAATGTGGACAGTGCCATTTGTTTCAGGTAAGGATCAAGTTCGTGGGAAGGCTTTCGCTGCACGGCAACGCCGTTGCGAATGAACAACGGCAGACTAAGAAGAAACAGAAATTGCCATACGGAATGAAAGGTGAGCACACTATAGACCGTGGCCGCCAGCAGTCCGCCAATCAACAAGATCCAATGATAGGCCACTGCATTGCTCCGGCCAATGCGCACGGGGATAGAGAACTTGCCTGCGGCTTTGTCTGATTCAATGTCGCGGATGTTGTTCACGTTCAGCACGCCGATAGAGAACAGGCCGCAACTGAGGGCGGGCAATATTTCGCGCCACGAGAGTTGTTGTGTGAACAGATAGTAGGAACCCATCACGCCCACAAGACCAAAAAAGATCAGTACCGAAAAGTCGCCGAGGCCCACATAGCCATACGGTCTTTTTCCTACGGTGTAGGCAATGGCTGCCAGGATGCTGAGCACGCCCAGGCCAAAGAAAAACAGGATGGCATTCCAGTTGAACCCGAACGACACCAGCAACAAACTGACGCCGCTAAAAAGACACAAGGCCACAAAGATGACGACGGCCGTTTTCATTTGCCCGGCCGAGATGGCACCACTCTGCACGGCACGTGTCGGCCCTTTGCGACCGGCGTGGTCGGCACCGTTCACGGAGTCGCCATAGTCGTTGGCCAGGTTAGAGAGCACTTGCAGGAAGATGGTGGTGAGCACGCAGAGCAGGAAGATGTTCCAGCGGAAAGCGCCTGCCGAAGCGGCAAGAAACCCGCCCATGGCAATGCACGACAGCGACAGCGGCAACGTGCGCAGGCGAAAGGCTTGTAACCAGATTTTAATATCCATGACGTTCGGAAATATGGGGCGAATATAATTCAATTCCCGCGACGCGGCGCAGGCTTTTGCCCTACAGAATCTGAAGAATGGTGTAGCGCTGGTTATTGAACGTAAACGCGTCGTTCACGGCCAGCCCAAGCAGCGATTTTCCTAGGGGCGATGCCGGGGCCAGCACCAGAAATTCGGTGCCCGAAACCAGCAGTTTGCCAATGCCCACCGCGAGATAGAACGTGTGGGCCGTGGTGACCACCACACTGCCCGCAGCCACCTTGTCGTGGTGCAGGGCTGGGTTGAGCTGGTTTATGATTTGCAGGAGCTTCTGTGCTTCGTGCGCCTGCTGTGCCGCCTTGTCGCGCTCGATCTGCGCCATGGCCCGACCGGTTTCATATTTGTCGCCGGCGCTGCTCTTGCCTTCTTCGTTGGCGGCTTCCTGTGCGTGGTCCATGGCCTGGCGTGCCGTGGCCAAACGCTGTTCGGCATAGTGGCGGCAGGCCTGCTGCAAGTCTTCTTTTATGGAAAGGGAAAGCATGGGGCGTTGTGGTAGATAACTTGAACTGGATTGGCGAATGAAAGACTACAGCCCCAGGGCGTCGACAATCTGCTTGTCGAGGGGGCTTACTTTCGAGGGGAAGAACTTCACCACGGTGCCGTCTGGGTTCACCACAAACTTGCAGAAATTCCACGAGGGCACTTCGCCCGTCTTGGCCTCAAGCCATTTGTAGAGCGGGTGTTTGTCGCGGCCTTTCACCGATATTTTTTCGAACATCTGAAACTTCACGCCATAGTTTTTTTCGCAGAAAGTAGCAATCTCGTCGTTGCTGCCGGGCTCCTGCCACAGGAAGTTGTTGGCCGGAAAGCCAAGCACCGCCACCTTGTCGCCATAGTTTTCGTGAATCTTTTCGAGGTCGGCATACTGAGGCGTGAACCCGCACTTGGAGGCGGTGTTCACGATCAGTAAGGTCTTGCCTTTATAGACCGAAAAATCAATTTCGTGTCCGTCGAGGGCGGTCATTTTGAAATCGTAGATTGTTCCTGTCACCGGTCCGGGTTTGCCAGACGATAGTTTTCCTGAAATAAATGCGGCAAGTCCCATCCCGATAACGACAATAACGCCGGCTTTAATTAATCTCATCCAAAATCTGTTTGTCCAACGGGCTCACCTTAGAGGCGAAGAACTTCACGGTGCCGTCGGGTTTCACCAGGTATTTGCAAAAATTCCAGCTGGGTTCTTCACCCGTCTTGTCTTTCAGAAATTTGAAGAGTGCCGACTGGTCGTCGCCTTTCACCGACACCTTTTCGAACATCTGAAACGTGACGCCATAGTTTTTCTGGCAGAACGATGCAATCTCGGTGTTGGTGCCGGGCTCTTGCGAACCAAAGTTGTTGGCCGGGAAACCGAGAATGGTCACCTTGCTGCCATACTGATCGTTCAGCTTTTGCAGGTCGGCATACTGCGGGGTGAAGCCGCACTTCGACGCCGTGTTCACAATGAGCAGGGTCTTGCCCTTGTACTTGGCAAAATCAATGACATCGCCATCGATCGAATTCATCTTGAAATCATAAACAGAAGATGCCATAGTGGGAAGAAAAAGTAGGATAGAAAAAAGAATGGTTTTCATAGGGTAGTGCTTTTTATAAGAACAGCAAAATTTACGATTTGTTCCGCACATGCGGGATTCCTTTCATCACAATTAACGGTAACCGAAGAAGTGACGCCGCCGCTCCCCAAGGCGCGGCCCTTGCGCCTTACATCTTTTCGGGCACCGCTATGCCCAGCAGGTTCATGGCCTTGCCAATGGCATCGGCAATGGCCTTGGTGAACGCAACCCGGAATTTGAGCTTGACCTGGTCTGCCTCGTTGAAGACAGGAATGTTCTGATAGAATTTGTTGTAAACCTTGGCCAGATCGAACGCATAGTTGGCAATGACCGCCGGCGAATATTCGCGGGCTGCCTCGCGGATTTTAGTTTCAAACAAACTTAACACAACCAAAGCTTCGCGCTCTTCAGGTTCAAGGGTGTGCACCAGCCTCAAATCGGCTTCGGTACAAACCAGATTCATGCTCTCCGCTTTGCGCCCAATGGAGCGACAGCGGGCGTGTGTGTATTGAATGAACGGCCCGGTGAATCCTTGCAATTGAATGGACTCGTTGGGGTCGAACAACATGCGTTTCTTCGGATCTACTTTCAGCAAGAAAAACTTCAAACCACCAAGACCGATCATCTCGAACAATTGTTTTGCTTCGTCCTCGCTCAGGTCTTCGATCCTGCCCAGCTTGCGAGTAAGCACCTCGGCTTCGTCAACCATTTCCTGCATCAGGTCGTCGGCGTCTACTACGGTGCCTTCGCGCGATTTCATTTTGCCCGTGGGCAAATCTACCATGCCATACGACAAGTGGAAACAACGCTTGGCCCATTCGAACCCGAGCTTGCTCAGGATGATGAACAACACTTTGAAGTGATGCTCCTGTTCGTTGCCCACGGTGTATACCTGTCCCATAATTTTGGGGAAGTCGGTGAAGCGGAGAATGGCCGTGCCAATGTCCTGCGTCATATACACCGACGTGCCGTCTGAGCGGAGCAACAATTTCTGATCGAGCCCCTCGGCGGTGAGGTCAACCCACACCGAGCCGTCTTCTTTTTGGAAGAACAAACCTTTCTCCACGCCCTTCAACACTTCCTGTTTGCCCAACAGATAAGTATCCGATTCGTAGTAGAGCTTTTCGAAGTCAACGCCCATGCGTTTGTAGGTGGCGCTGAAGCCGTTGTATACCCAGCCGTTCATGGTTTTCCAGAGGGCCACGGTTTCTTCGTCTTTCTGCTCCCACTTGCGCAACATGTCCTGGGCAATGCCCATGATGGCGGTTTTGTTTTGAGCAATTTCTTTTATGGCGGCTTTTTGTTCAGCAATTTTCTCTTCCAGAGAAATCACATTCTTCAACAGCGCCTGAAGCTTCTTCAGCTTTTGTTCAATGTCTTTTGCGGGCACATCGCCGGTGTCTTCTGCACTCAGATTTTTCAGCACATCCTTCCACGTCGCCTTCTCTGCCAGCGCCAGCGCGAACGATTCTTCAACACCCGCGCCCAGGGCCGAAATGGCCGCACGGTCAACCGCGACGGCTTCTGTTTGAAGTTTGTTCTGAAGAACAGCTATCTGCTTGTTGCAGGCCAGCAGCTGGTCGGTTTCGGTTTTGCTGAAGCCCTCCACCACACCGCTTTCAATGGTTTCGATGATGGGCTTGACCTGAACTTTAAGTTCCTTGTCGAACTTCACATAATACTTTCCCACCAGGTGATCGCCCTTCACGCCTGTGCTCTCCGGTGTCTCACCATTGCCAAAAAGTTTCCAGGCCGCCATCGACTTGCAGATGTGGATGCCGCGGTCGTTGATGATCTGCACCTTGTGCACGTTGAAACCGTTGGCCGCATAAATCTCTGCCACGCTGTAGCCGAGAAAGTTGTTGCGCAAGTGCCCGAGGTGCAAGGGCTTGTTAGTGTTGGGCGACGAATATTCGATCATGATCTCCTGCCCGTTGGGCGGCAGCTGACCATAGTTGGGGTTGGCAAAAATAGTTTGAAACACCTCTACCCACACCGCGTCGTTCAGCACCAGGTTCAAAAATCCTTTCACCACGTTGAAGCGGTTCACCATGCCCGAGTGTTGCACCAGGTAGTCGCCAATGAGGCGGCCGGTTTCTTCGGGGCCTTTGCGCGACAGTTTGGTTAAGGGAAAACACACCAGCGTGTGCGAGCCTTCAAACTCGTGGTTGGTGGGCTGCACCTGCACGGCGTCGATAGTCTGATTGAACAGGGCCGTGACGGCGTTTTGTATTTGAGTGCGAAGTGTTTGGTCGAGATTCATGTCTATGCTGTTACCGTAAAAGCCGCGGAGGCGCAAAGGTAAATGCTATCACGCCTTTCTCTTTGCACCTCCGCGCTTCTGCGATGAAATTACGATTGTGTCAATTGCTGTGGCTTACCATCCCAACACGTAGGCGAACATCAACGGCGCCACAATGGTGGCATCGCTTTCTACGATGAACTTTGGTGTTTCGATGCTGAGCTTGCCCCAGGTTATTTTTTCGTTGGGCACCGCGCCCGAATACGATCCGTAGCTGGTGGTGGAGTCGCTGATCTGGCAGAAGTAGCTCCAGAATGGCACGTTGTCTTTTTCAAGATCCTGGTGCAGCATGGGCACCACGCAAATGGGGAAGTCGCCGGCAATGCCGCCGCCAATCTGGAAGAAGCCGATGCCGTCTTTGCCCGAGTTTTTGATATACCAATCGGCCAGCCAGGCCATGTATTCAATGCCGCTCTTCATGGTCGAGGCTTTCAGCTCGCCCGTGAACACGTATGAAGCAAAGATGTTGCCCATGGTCGAATCTTCCCAACCCGGCACCACCATCGGCATGTTGCGTTCGGCGGCGGCGATCATCCACGAGTTTTTAGGATCGATTTCATATTCTTCTTTCAGGTCGCCGCTGTTGAGCATGCGGAACATGAACTCGTGGGGGAAAAGACGTTCGCCTTTGTCTTCGGCATCTTTCCACACTTTATACAAATGCTTCTGCAATTTGCGGAAGGCTTCTTCTTCGGGAATGCACGTGTCGGTTACGCGGTTCAGGTGGTTCTGCAACAGGTCCCACTCCTGCTCGGGGGTGAGGTCGCGGTAGTTGGGAATGCGTTTGTAGTGCGAGTGGGCCACCAGGTTCATGATGTCTTCTTCGAGGTTGGCGCCGGTGCACGATATGATTTGCACTTTGTCCTGGCGAATCATTTCGGCAAAGCTCAGGCCCAGTTCGGCGGTGCTCATGGCGCCGGCAAGTGTCACCATCATTTTCTTGCCTTCGGCAATATGCTTTTTGTAGCCTTTTGCTGCATCCACCAGTGCGGCGGAGTTGAAGTGTAGATAATGCTTTTCGATAAAGGTGGAAATCGGTCCGTTTTGGCTCATGATTGGAATGTATTAATAGAGAATAAACTTCAATTTTGGGGCGAAATTAAGGAAAAAGGCCGAAGTTTAAGGAGGTTTTTTAAAGCTCCGTCGATTCCCTGCACAATGAACCGGAAGGCCGTCGTTATATTGACAATCCATCCTGAAGCAGCGGAACAACAACGTTTCCATGCGTTCGGCTTGGGCAGCCGCGGATTTTTTTTCGAAACAAACCGCGGAGAGGCTTTCACTTCACAGATTTTTTTAAATCCGCAGCCAGGCATGCGGACAGTTAAAGACGCACTATGCACAACAGTTTTACAGTCGGTTTTTTCCTGGCGGCATGCTTCGCCCTCAGTTTCAACCTGGCGGCACAGGACAAGGACAAAGACAAAGAAGGGTTCACGGTAGTGAAAAAGGATGGCACCATCACCATCTATGAGCGCTGGATCACCTACCCCGGGTCGGAGCCGCCCATTAAGGCGCGCGAAGTGAAGGGCGAGTTCTTTTTTCACAACACCATCTTTGCCGGCCTCCACCTCATTCAGGACGAAAAGAAAATAAAGGACTGGCAAAGCCATGTGTCGGAATTTAAGGTCTATCCCCAACCCGACACCGCCACCTGGCTGGAATATTCCTATCACGACATTCCCTGGCCCGTGAGCGACCAGGACCACTTCCTGGAATATAAACTAACGGAGCTCATACCCGGCCGCAAGCTCTTTGTCACCTTCAACTCAAAGCCCAACGAAACCCTGGCCCCCAAGCGCGACGGCGTTACCCGCATGCAACTGTCGGGCAGCTGGACCCTGGAGCAGATCGGACCCAACCACGTGAAGGTGATTTACAGAATCCTGTCCAAGCCCATCGGCATCCCCAAGTTCCTCACCGACCCCATCATCCGCAGCAACATCATGACCACCATCGAAGAATATGTGGCCCTGCTGGAGCCTCAGCCCAAGAAATAGCCCCTAAAAACACCGAAGGCGAGCCGATTCATCGGCTCGCCTTCGCGCTATATAAATTCTTCAGGTTTGCCTTATTGTGCCAGCACAGGGCGGCCCAACACGGCTTGCGAGGTGGCTTGCAGGATTTCGAAGGCACTTTCGGCCATCCGGTTTTCGGTGTCCAAAGTGGGGTTCACTTCGCTTATTTCCCAGGCGCACACCTTGGGGCTTTTGGCCAGGGTCACGTTCAGGATTTTGGCTTCTTCTACCGACAGGCCGTTGGCCACGGGGCTTCCGGTTCCGGTAGACACCGACGGATCGAGGGCGCTCACATCGAACGACACATAGATGAGGTCGCAGTGGTCGAGCATCTTCAGGGCCTTTTCGGCGATTTTGGCCGGGCCAGCTTTCACCTCTTCGGCTTCGATGTAGTTGACGTTGTATTTGTTGATGAGGTAGTTCTCCGATTTTTCGAGGTCGCGCACGGCAATGAACACGATGTCTTCCGGATAGACCTTGCGGCCGGGCATGCCCACGTTTTCAATTTGTTCCCAATAGTCGAGGGTTTCGCCTTTGGGGTCGTTCACCTTGCACTCCAGGTTGTCTATGCCGCAGGCCATGGCCAGGGGCATGGTGTGCATGTTGCCCGAGGGCGAGGTGAAGGGGGTTTGGATGTCGGCATGGGCGTCGATCCAGATCACGCCGAGGCGGGCTTTGGGATCGGCCTTTTTGATGCCGGCAATGGTGCCATAGGCGGTGCTGTGGTCGCCCGAGAGGATGATGGGAAAATATTCTTCCCAGATGGTTTCATATACTTCCAGGCACACGCGCTCCTCCATCACCATCACACCGTCTATGAACCGGGCGTGGGGGTGTTTGGCGCCGTCGAACAGGAGATCGTTCACGTGTTCAACTTCAACAGACTCGTTTTGCTTAAAGAAATCGGAATCCAGGTCCAGGCTGGCGATCTTAATGGCCTCCACGCCCAGGCTCGCACCTCGGGTGCCGGCACCGATCTCTGACTTTACTTCGATGATCTTCAACGCTTTCACAGGAATATAAATTAAGGTTTTTGAATGAAATGGTTATTCGTTTTAAAACAAAAGCACAAGATTTCCTCACCAGCCCGCTAGAAGTCGGGCAAAGCATGCATGCCGGCGGGTACCGGTTTAACAATGCAGAAGGAAAAACGATTAACCATGGGTTCAGAATGTGTATTGCAAAGATGGCAAATTTATCACAATATTGCACCTCTTTCCCAACGGGCAACACCAGAAAGAAAGCCACCTGAGTAATTAATAGAAACATAACTTTTTATTCACGGTTAACCAATAAAGATTCCACGATTTAAATGAAGAGTTACCGCGAGCTGATTGAGCAAACCTTTGAGTTTCCCCAGAAAGAATTTAAGGTGCGCGACCACGAGTTGTTGTTTAACGACGTGCCGTTGATGGACATCATCAAACAATATGGCACCCCGCTTAAACTAACCTATCTCCCCCGCATAAGCGAAAACATTCGCTACGTCCAGGCCACGTTCAACAACGCCATGGAACGTTTCAAGTATAACGCCAAATACACCTATTGCTATTGCACCAAGTCTTCGCACTTCTCCTTCATTATGCAGGAGGCGCTGAAGAACACCGACGTGCACATGGAAACATCGTCGAGCTTCGACATTCCCATTGTGCGCTCGCTGCACGCACAAGGCAAAGTGAGCAAAGACACCTACATTCTTTGCAACGGCTTCAAGATGCCGCTCTATCGCCAATACATCAGCGAACTGCTCAACGACGGCTTCCACAACTGCATTCCCATTCTCGACAACCTGGGCGAAGTTGACTTCTATGAAGAGAACGTGACAGTGCCCTACAAAGTGGGCATCCGCGTGGCCGCCGACGAAGAACCCAAGTTCGAGTTCTATACCTCACGCCTCGGCATCCGCTACAGCGACATCAATTCGTTCTACAAAGAAAAGATCGAGAAGAGCGACAAAGTATCGCTCAAGATGCTGCACTTCTTCATCAACACCGGCATCAAAGACACCGCCTACTACTGGAGCGAACTTAGCCGCTTCATCTTCAAATATTGCGAACTGAAAAAGATCTGCGATTCGCTTGACTCCATCGACATCGGTGGCGGCTTCCCCATCAAGACATCGCTCACCTTCCACTACGACTACAAGTACATGATTGAACAAATCGTGGAAAACATCAAGTGGATCTGCGACAAAAACAACGTGCCCGTGCCCAACATCTTCACCGAGTTCGGCAGCTACACCGTTGGCGAAAGCGGCGCCGTGCTCTATTCGCTGGTAGACCAGAAACTGCAGAACGACAAAGAGCTGTGGTATATGATCGACGGCTCGTTTATTACGCACTTGCCCGATGCGTGGGGCCTGAACCAGAAGTATATTCTTCTCGCTCTCAATAAGTGGGACGATCCTTATCACAAAGTGAACATTGGTGGGTTGACGTGCGATAGCATGGACTACTATAATTCTGAAGCCCACACCGGCGAAGTGTTTCTTCCGATGATTACGGATGAAGAGCCGTTGTATATTGGCTTCTTTCACACGGGTGCTTATCAGGAGTCGCTTGGTGGTTATGGGGGTATTCAGCACTGTCTTATTCCTGCACCTAAGCATGTGCTTGTGAATCGGGATGAGGATGGGGTGATTACTACGGAGTTGTTTGCTCCGGAGCAGAGTAGTGAGAGTATGTTGAAGGTGCTTGGTTATGGAAAGTAGTTAGTCACCTAATAAGAAATATAAAGCCGTCTCTTCGAGACGGCTTTCTTTTTTTCTGAACGTTTTGTTAGATAGTATGGATACTGCTTGGCGGTTTTCTCGCTTTTCATAGCCCCGCTCCCGGGCCGCGGTGGCCCCGCATACCTCCATCAGGGCTAGACCCGACCCGCGCATGCCATGACCAGGCCAAAGGTCGGCTCAGGCCCTGATGGAGGTATGCTGGAGGGAGGTGTGGGTGTGGGGGTTGGGTGTGACGTTGGGGGTGTGCTTTGCCGGTCTGGCGAAAGACTAGCTCGAAGGGGAAAGGATTTTCAAGGCAGGCTCTAGGTGCATGAGTTGGTCTTTGATGGCTTTGCCCGAAGAGACTACATCAAGGTAGTGTTGTCGAAAAAAATGCTGACTTGATCCATCTGAATAGTTTACCTATGAACAATAGGAACGTTATACTTGCCAATGCATTTCTAAAAATCACAACGGGTCGGATGCTTTGCTTATTCGAAATATCGATCCACTCTTCATTGCCGGTATTCTTATATTCCGTTAGTTCATATTTTAGTTCCGGATCAGCTGACGACAACAAATGGATGTCTAGGTATATAATCTTACCCGTGGTGGTTTTTGATTTTACGAAGACATTAGACTCAGTTGCGTGATACGCTAAGATTGCCGCAAGGGTATCCTTGCCATGAATTGTGCGGTCGTCAAGGATATGAATAAATCCTTCTTCCAAAATTTTATATCCTTGAAGCTTGTCATGCTCAATCGTAATCCCCCGAGGCATTTTCGCCTGAAACATAAACGCCTGTCCAAACCGCGATAACCAAAAATCAACCATCACCGCTGCCAACAAACAAATGACTAAGCTGATATTTATAACAGTAAGTCCATTTCTACTTTTCATAACAACATTCATTGAATTCCAACATTCCCTTAGTTTCCTTCAGCTAGTTCGTTCACGATACGCCGGTATTAACCTGCCAGAACAGCTTTACTTCTTCCTCCCCTTGTCATCAATCCTGTCCAAAAGAACATCCAACTCCTCAACCAACTCCGAAGGAGGTGATTTTTTTAAGACACAAGATCTAAGTTTCTTAAAATACCTCACTGAATTTTTCTGCCCTGACAATAAGTAAAACACTGTATCTCTGCCCGAAACTCGTTCAATTCTGAAATTATACGTGTCGACTTTTTGGAATTCCTTCAACTGTGTATCCTCTTTATAATAGAAAGACTCTACTTGGTCAAAAATCTTCTTATCGACAACTACAAAACTTTCAAAGAAGGACGAATCAGGGAGTTTTCTTTCTGTGATTGTTATATCATAAATAGGAACGTCGTTAGGCCCCCTATGAAGAAATCTTAGGGCTCTGAATTCTTGTGGTTCCTGCCCGGGAACCAGAGACAAAAAAAGAAAGATTATCTGTAACATCGGTTTAATTCCCTATCGCGGTTAGACAAAAAATCAAATACCCATGCCTCTCGAACTTTATCATTTCGATGGTAAAAAAATTACACCTCTAAGCATTGCGTTAGGCGTTTTATCTACTGCAATTGAATCGCCGTTTACCGTTATTTCCCAGGTGATTGGATCAAATGTTTGGTGTTGATAGTTGGGATCTATCGCTCCATCGTCGTTGAGGTCATTTATCAAGTTCAATGTATCACTCTTTAAAAACATCTTCAGTAACGTATCGTTCTCGGTAAATCGTTCCATTCCGCTATTCACTACAATCGTATTATCGCCAAGAGTCAGATATTGATACGGCGGATCTTTAACCAACGAGCTTAAGTAAATCTCAGGATAAATTCTAAATTTAGTTTGGCTATCAGTCTCCCTTACCACCATTCTAAAAAAATGATACTTCTGATTCTGCTCCCTCTCGAAATTGACTGAATCGATGTAACTCTCAACAACTAACCTGACATCGGCTCTCAAGTTGCTAACCACGTAATTTACCTTGACACTAGTGGGTGCTTTATTACAACTTGAGAACAAAATACATCCCGCAAATATTGCTATTCTTCTGAACATCATGATTTTAACTTTCACTTTTCAGCCTTTCTCGTCCATTGGCTTTATTTAGGCAACGTAAAATCAATCTTGCCTACATAGCGGACGTCAGGATTTCTAACGCCTTTTTCCAAGGAAACGGAATCATCCACAATCTCAACTCTCCACACTTGAGAATCATAAGTGAAGCCTGGCTCTTCAAAAAAAGCATCACTGATATTGTTAGCAGAAAGAAAATCCTTAAGCTGTTGAAGAAACGCAGCATCTTGATCGTATAGGCTTCCCAACCTGGACCGCACAACAACAACATTCCCATCAAGCAAGAAGTACCCAACCACCGAGAATCTAACCAGGGCATCATAATAGATTGTCGAGTTAATAGTTATGGTTGTTTTAAAATCCTTCTCCTCCACCAGAAGTTGATATACCTTGGGAAATTGTCTAGAAGAATCTGATTCTATGTATTCTTTCAGGTGACGGATAACTTTCGCATTTCTAAAATGCATTTGCTTTGGCAAATGAATTTCTATCAGAGAATTACCCGCGCTCTCCACGTCATCTCTTTTGCCACAACCGCTCAACACAATAGCAATAAAAATAATCGCAACAGAATTTATTTTTTTCATGTAAAGTTACTTTAGCGTTTTCAAAATTCCAGCAAGGTTGCTTATGATAGAAAAATTTGAATCTTTGAATGTGTCATGTGTCATAAGGTCTCCAAACTTAAACTCACCTTGGGGACCAATCCAACCTACCATGAGATTTTGGTGATCCAACGCAAAGGCAGGTCCTTTAAAAAACAAATACTGATCCGTGTTACTCATTCCGCTCTTCCAATTATTAGGATGGGTGTGTATCGACCCTAAAATTCTAAGCCAATCATTTTTGTATTCAACATACCATTTTCCATCCATTTGCTTTGTCGGAAGGACGGTGAAGTCCGATTTATTGTAAGTATTGTTGTATGTAGGTAAAACCAAAACCCCCTTATCGGTTATCCATGCATGGTTCTCGCGAGTGACGTTCCCTTTAGAATCAAAACTATCCTTCCAAATATCTTTATATGCTTTAGTTTCATTTTTTGAATATAGTATGCCTGTGTGGTGTGTCTGAAACCACGCCCCCTGCTCACTCGCAGGCTTCCAATAGCTATACAAATACTCCTCGTCCTTCACGCCACTCGCTGTCGTCGTCTCGTATACACGATCCCACTTCTCATACTCTATGCCATACCATTCCGTATACGCTCGCAACGCTGCGACGTTACCCGCTTTGGCCAGTGCCAGCACATCCTGTCGATACAACGCCTGCGCTCTGTCTACTTCCCATCGGTCTGACCCGACATATACGCCGCCACTAAAATCACTCGCCCCAGAGCCCGAAAACGAAGTCGATTGGTGGCCGTTCACCCCATTAAAGTTCCAGTGCCCGCCCAGGTTCTCAATCCTGCGCAGCGCCTTCTCACCGGGTCTGCCGTTGTCATATCCTCCGGGGTCATCGCCCAATGGATCATTCAAGTTTGCGGGATCGTTCATAGCGTAGTTGTACCCCGAAAAATCCAGATAGGAGTCCGTCAACGGATCAACCTGATGAAAACGGCCTAACGTTGGATCATAGTTTCGATAAGCCAGATCATACAGCCCTGTCGTTGCATTCACCTCCGTGCCTCCATTCCCTAAAAAGTTATTTTTATTGTCTGCTCTGGTCCAACTTGTGCCGGCTTGCAAACCGAACGGATAATATTCATTGTACTGAACTACATTCGTTTTGGTTTGGGCAACCCTGAGATCATCAAAATACACCCAGTTACTTGATTCGTCGTCATAGCTAAGATAAACAAAAAGCTTGCCTTCTTCCTTGATTTTCAGTGTCGGAAAGGTGATTTGTTGTTTGGTGAACGTAGTGGCCGGGGCTGGCTGCCAGCCCATGTCGAGCACGTGATAATTCTTGTCGAATAGAATGTAGTTCAGGAAAGCGGCCGGTTGCGCGTCGCCCGGATTGGCGGCTGTGCCAAAGACTGCTACGGCGTCGTTCACACCGGTGTAGATCAGCCCGCTCTCGCCCGCGCCTCCAGGGGCGCCTCCAAACGCACCGGCAATCATGGTCACCAGCGTGGTGGCCGGCGTACTCACCGTTCCAAACCCGCTTGTGCCTTCGTGATACTCCCACACATCAATATCCACTTTATCGCCAGGATACACCGCAAGGCTACGCAAAGGACCAATTTTGTTGGTTTGGTTCATCTTCACAACCTTCGTTCCGCCGGTGGTGTGGTTTGCTCCAACAAACGAAACAATGAAATTTGTATCCACTGTATATTGCGAGCCTGAGCCATCGTTGGTGTCGCCTTCAAACGAAGCCGTTTTGTCGGGTGCGCTTGTTGCCGAAGTAAACACCACACGCGTGTTGCCCTGATGATCCTGGATGGCATACTGATATTCCAAAACACCCGCCTTATTCACCACGCGGCCTTCAGGAGATCCAAAAATAGACAGCACGCCGTTCTCGTACATAAAGCTACCCACATAGTCGGTGGTACTCGCTGGGGTCGACGACCCTGCGGCGTAGTTTTTCACCGTCAGCTTTGTGCCGGCGGCGTCGTAGGTATAGGCCACTTTGCGTGTGTCGGCAAAGGTGATCAGCGAAGGTTTTCCAAGCTCGTTGTAGGCAATGCTGCTGATGCCCTTGTTCAGATCGGCCGTCAGGCTTCCGGTGTTGTTGTAGGTATATTCTGTGGCTACTGTTGATCCGTTGTTGAACCCGGTTTGTCCGGCGGCAAACGCGATAGCATCCTCTACCTTGCTCACGGTGTTGCCGGCATAGGTGTAGGTCAGGTCGTCGGTCATTTCCGACACATAGCTCGCCGTGGTTCCAGTCAGGGTGTGTTTGCGTTGGTTGCGCTTCAACGTCTTAATGTTTCCATTGTCATCATAGGTCATCGTTTCGTCGTGCACATTGGTTTCCTGGTTCCAGGTGCTTCCGGCAGACATCTTCGAGGTGGCGGCAAGCAGACGTCCCGCCTTGTCGTAGCTATAGACATAGCCCTTCTGGTTGTCGGCGCCTTCGGCGGCCCCCATGCCCTTCCACTTCACGGCACTCACGTTGCCGTTAAAAAGCACGGTGTTGTTAAGATCTGCGTCTTGTGTTTCATAGAGCAGCTCCAGGCCAAAATAGTCATTGGTTTCGTCGTTCTGACTGTTCGCAGTCAACTGTGCATTGTTGATCGACTTCAGCGTGCCGCTAATGGTGTAGCGGTAGTCCACACTCTGCAGAAAGTTTGTGCTGCCGGTGTTGTGCAGTTTTTTGTCAACCACCTGACCCAACTCGTTGTATTCATATTGCGCCAGCAATTGATCCGCCGCGCCGTTGTTGCTCTGGCTCACTTTCAGCAGCCTGCCGGCGGGGTCATATTCATACGTGTTGATGACCGTTGTTTGTGAGGTTCCGGCTTTGTGAAAGGTTTTCTTACAAAGGGTCTTTCCTTCAAAATCATAGACTACCGTTTCCAGGTTGTCGACCGTGGCATTCAGGTGGTTGTTGGTGCGCACCTGTATGGGGCGGGCATACTGATCGTAGAACACATAACTGTAGAGCCACGTTGTTGTGCCCAGCACAAGGCGCTTTGAACCTGTGGGGAGCGCATAGGCGTTGCCCTGGGGTTGGGTTTCTTCGTTCGGTAGCGACTGGCCCACATAGCCAAAGTCGGCCGTGGCGTCAGCGTCGTCAAAGTCGTAGCTGTCATAGAAGTTCACGGTCAGCACGGCGATGGCGCTGTTGTCGGCATTTGTTTTGGGAAAGCTCACGTTGGTGTAGCCGTGCAGTGTTGCGCCGCGTTCTTCAAACCATGCGTTGGCTGGATAGGTCGCATTGCCCGATGCATAGAGGCCATCCAACAAGGTCTGCATGGCAGCTTGTGTGGTTTGCGTAGCGTTGGTGTATAGACCTTGCATCACTGGTCGGCCTTTGCCGTCATATTTCACAAACATCCACTGGTTGGTGGCACGCAGGTTTCCGTCTTGCATCAGCACGGGTCGTTCAAGCGGGTCGTAGGCAACATAAACCGGGGCCGACACGCCGGGAGCAAGCTTTTCGGCCACCCTTCCTTTGATGTCATAGGTATAGCGAAAGGCATGTTGTGTGAGCAGTGTTGCCGAAATGGTGGTGGCTGCTCCCAACTGTTTCACACCCTCGGGTTGCAAAACGTATTTAGCATGGCCAGTTGCGTCATAGATGTAGAGCGTGGTGAGCCAGACGTTGTTATCTGCCTGTGTTTTCTTCTTCACCACCAAACCGCGCTTGTCGGTATAGACAATGGTTTGGGTATTGTTTTCATCGGTAACTTCTGTTACGCGTAGCGTATTTTCGGCATAGTAGCCCGAACTGGTGGCATCGGCTTTCCAAATTCTCACCTCGCTGGCGGTGTTGGAGCGATGCAGCACGCGTTGCGTGTGTCCGCCTGCGAGTTGCCACGATGCTCCGGCCCGGCCTTGCTCAATGACACGATCAAGGGGCGAACCGTCGAATTTTGTTTCAGCAAAGGGTTTGTCATCGATGGCCACTTTGCTGGTGGGGTTATCATAGAAGTCCTCTTGGGCAGTTGCCGGCTGAGAATAATACGTGCTGCCAGTGCCCGTATAGGGTAAGTAAGTTTTCGTTTGGTGACCAAGGTTGTCGTAGACCGAAAAGCCGATCACATCGTTTTGCAAGGGGCTCGCACTTTTTGCTACCTGCTGCACAGGGCGGCCCACGCCGTCGTAGAATGTGTAGGAGCTTGACTTTTTCGTCGGTGGCAGTGTGCTGATGTTCGATTCGAATGTTTCCTTAACTCGCACCGCCTCGGCTATCACAAAGTTGCCGGCGGCCAGGTTTTCCGTCATGGCCGGCGCCCAATTCACCACAAAGATGGGTGTGAAAGACTGTGTTCCTTTCTTGCTCACCTTCACGCGATAGTAGCGCGACGCCGCCAAATTAGAGAATGGGTGTGTTGTGCTTCCGGCGCCACCGTCGGTCTGGAAATTTCTGCCGTTGTCGCTGAATTGCCACTCGTCCACGGTGCCCGTGCAATTTACAAGTTGTAGTGTACCGGTGTTGGTCGTGGTGCGCACCAGGCTGGTGCCCGTTATTCTTCCTTCAAAATTCTGCTGCACAACGGTAGCCGTAAACGCCGCCGAAGGCACGCCGGTGCACCCGGGAGCGTTGCCCATCAATGCCCGAAACTCAGTGCTTTCGTCCACACTGGAGAATGCCAACGACGTGAGGCTGGCCGAATTGGGCACATCCACCCAGGCACCACCCGCAGGCGAAGCGGCACGTTTTTGCCATTTCTCGACCGCACCACCATTTGGCATGCTCAAACTTAATGTGCCGGTCCCGGTGCTGTAAAAAGGCTGTGGTCCCGTTACAGTTCCCGTGGGCATGACCGATACCGTGGGGTTCACGGTCGACAACGCGCCCCAATTGTTGAAGCCATTCCATTTCCCACGAATGTAGAGCGTGGTGCCGGCCGTTGTAACCGTTTTAAAGGGAGCTGTATCCGTGGTGCTTTTTCCTGTCGCCAGCGTTTGCCAATAGTATGTCACGCCGCCCGCGGGTGCCGGCAGATTCACCTGGGTAGATCCACACGAGACGATGGGCGTTATTGCTGGAGGTGTCGGCACAGTGACAATGGTGAGACTGAGACTGGCAATTACCGTGGTGCCGTTTTTGAACCACAGCGTGGCACTGCCTGGCGTTGTAAACTTTATGGAGGTGGCATATTCCGGTCCTGGCCCTGTGCTCAGCACCGTGCCGCCGCCTGTGCCGGTGATGCTGTAGGCAGGTTTCGTGTAAAGCGTAGGCCCCTCAGGTTGATAGAGTGTATAGGCATAGCTCGCTTCGTTGGTATCGGGATGCGCGCTTCCTAAAATCTCCACCTGAGCGAAGGCGTTCACCATGGTGAACAGTGACAATGTGAATGTGATGATGAGCGATATAAATCTTTGCATACCGGATTCGTTTTGGGTACAAGACAGCCTGATGATAGAAGGTTGATGCGATGTCATAATTTCCGTCAGACTAATTTTCTGGAGTGGTTGCGCAATTTGGATTGCTTAGGTAGGTGCGAATCTTAAAGTATGCATAGCCAGTGCTTCCGTTCGCGTCTGTCACTTTGCAACGATATTCAATGGGCTTAGTGAGGTAGTCGGATGAACTATAGGTTGCCGCGGTGGCATTGTCGATGGGTATGCCCTCTCCTTCCCACGCATAGCTGTAGGGTCCGGCTCCGCTTAGGGGCGTTGCCTTCATCGTAAGGCCAGTGGTGTTGCTCACACAACCCGTGATCAAAGGCGTGGTGCCGCAGCGGTCTATTTCCTGCGGGCGGTTTGCGCACAGGGTTACCGCGATTGGCGGTGGCGTGACCGTGATGGAAAGAAGGCTCTTCGATGTCAGCGTAGTGCCTTGATAAACCACTTGCACATTAACCATATATCTTCCCGCGGTAGTAAACACATGGGAAATTACAGACGTGTTGGAAACGATGACATCGGAATTAAAATTCGTGACGAGCGTTCTGTCGGCAATGTGTGCGCTCAGTGGAACGATTTTGATTTTATACTGAGCCCCCGAGTAGCTCGGATAGTTGGGATATACATTGAATGTGGTAGCTTCGCCAACGATGGCGTCACTCTGATTCAACGCCGTTCCATTTGTTATATAGGCGTTCGGAACTACAGCCGGCGTCTGGTTGCCCGCACCATAGGTATAGGATGTGACAATGTTGCCATCCTTGTCGCGCACGCGCAGCAACCGGAAGATCTCGTCATATTCATAAAACCTGCTCACGCCACGGACATCTGTTTCTGCTATTTTCGCGGCTCCCGCACCATACAAGGATGCTATGCAAGAAGACACTTCCGGAAAAAACATAACATCATCAACCGCCACAGCCACCGAAGTTTCTGCATCCACCGTAATGGTGCTATTGAATGCACTGGTATTAATAACGGTGGTGTAGTATGTCCAAATTCCGCTGGTGTTGATGAAGTTTATTGTGCCTGTGGCTTGCGTGTGTTCACCATCGTTAATGCGAATCGTGAGCGCCCCCGTTGCGGTGGCATTGATCCAACAAGAGAAAATGTAGCTGGAGCCTGTGCCTTTCGACAATGACTTTGTCAATTTGTTCGCTGAGCCCGGCAATAAATTTAATGCCTTGCCGGCTATGCGTCCCAAAGCGATAGCGCTGCTGGTCGTAGTGAAGTCAAAACCTGTTGAACCTTCAAAGTCAGAATACACAACCTCATCGGCCAGTGCGTTGCTGATCGACAATTGTACCAGTCCATTGCTTGCATAGGTGTGCACGGCCGACTTGTCCTTGGTATACGACAACGTGCTACCCGCCTGCCCATGACTGTCGTGGTGCAGATGATCAACGTACTGGTTGTATTTCGTGCTATCAAACGTAAACGTAGTGATGGTGCCGTTGTTGGTAATCGACGATGGGGTGAAGGAGGCGACTGCATCGCGGGTAGCAAACACATAGTCCCGTTTTGCATAGACATTGTCTGTGGCGGCGTTGTATTCAAAGGTCGTCAGGTTGGCACCGGTAACTGCCGGTGTTTCTGCTCCCTCCTTTTTCGTGCTCCAGATTTCGATCGGCACTATGATATTCTTGTCTTTGAGCTTGGCGATGGCCTTCACCCGGCTATACTGCTGTGTCCAGGCACCGGTTATAGTATAGTCGGCAGGATATTTATACTGGGTCACATATTCCACGCCATCGCTTCCGGTTTGCGTGATCGACGAAAGGCGATCTTGTGTGGCTCCGGTGTAGGCGTATGTCTTAACGTCTTCTGTATAACCGGTAGCGGGCGCCTGATCATAGCTCGTCACCGTTATCTTCTTTACCCTCGAGCGGGTGTTTGTATTGATCTCGTATCGGCTATACAAAAACATCGGGAACTCGCCGGTAGGATACGTGTTGGTGGGCACACCATTTATTTCCTTGACAACCGTATAGGTTATGGGATTTTTATATTGGTCAAACCGAAGTGCATACACTTTAACTGGGGCGGGTGGAACGGTATATTCGTACGCCGTTTTCTGAAGGGTCTTACCCGCCTCGTCAATGACCGAAACGGTCTTAAGTTGACCATTCACATAGTTGTTCGGATTGGGGGCAAACGGATAGGCGTAGTAGCCTGTGATCGGCCCCATATCGCGTGCTGTGGTGCTGTATTCGCCAGTGGGATGACTCCGCGCAACGCGGGTTTTCGAGGCCTCCCAGTCGGTGGCCGTAGTCGTGCCAAACGGTATGGGAATGTTAAATTCGTAAACGGTCTTTCCATTGCCTGGCTGGCTTATGGTCACTTCGCTATAGCCAACCCACGAGCCCGGATGACTGTCGCTGTTAAGCGCTTCACCGTTGGCTATGATTGTGGTACGCTTCACGATTTCTTCTGCTGAAAAGCCGCCCGACACCAGTGCGTCGTAGTACGTTTTCACGCCTGTTACCAGGTCGGTGTGCGAATTGATGGTGAACGCCCGCAGTGGTCTATGCAGTAGCACACCACTAGACACACCGTTGGCTTTTTCGTAGGTGTAGTTTGTCACTATATCTTTCGAGGCGTCAATACCGTCGTGGACCTCCAGGCGACTTACCCGAATGCCTCCACCGTAATAATTCTGCTGCGCCAACACGTCTCTATAGAGGTTGGGTTCATAAAAAATGCGTTTCACCCCACCGGTGGGCAACTGAACCTGGCTTATGTTTAGTGCTAACAGGCTACCTAAGTCCATCTGTTCTGAATACAGACCTCCGGTTTCGTAATGCTCCTGACCATAGCTGGAAATGGGTTTGTTACGATGCCTATCAGCCCCATCCTTGCCTGGATACGTGAACGTTTTTAATTTCCGATCGGCGGTTCCGTTGCTGTTGCGGTAGCCATACTCGTCCACGTGGTCAAACGCGTCTGCCTCGTCGGGGCTGACAAGCATGTCTAATGTTTTTGTAGTAAAATTCACACCGTAGTAGTCAAAAACTATGGGTGGCTTTGAAAGATGCGGCCCCACTTCCGTGATGGACCTCAACACAATATGCTCTGCGTTTATGGCTTCTTGCGAAAACAAGAATTTCCGTATCATCACATCTTTATTTTGAACGCGCTCGCCATAGACCACCACACCGCCCACAAGCGGTTGGGTGAAGCTGTATTCACCGGAAGGAAGTGTTATGCTTGAGTTTAGTATCTCTACCCTACCCGAACTGGTAATGGCTTTGCTGAATTGTGGGTCTTGCCGGCCAATGATGCGCGTTTCATATTGTTTAAAATTTGCTACCGAACCGGAGTTTGTGTTGTAGACAGACGCATACACATTGTTGGATTGACTACCCGAACGCAAAAGAATGGTTTCGCCATCAAAAGTAAGCGTGGAAAGCGGAGTGTAGTATTCAAACGATATCTTGTCGCCGTTTGCCGATTCCATGGCTGTTAAACACCACTTGGCATTGTAGCCAGAAGAGGCCCGTCGAAGGTTGTATTGATATTTGAAGTGATTGATTTTGCTTTCATCGTCACTGGTTGCTGTATTGTTCATGCCTATGGGCATCCCAAAAGAATAGGTCACACCTGCCTCATTCACAACACTGAACGAAATAATCTTGCCTGCTGCATCTTTGACATAGGTCACCCTGTAATCAGATTTTTCCAGGAATGCAATCTGCCCAGCGTTGTCGAATGTGAAGGTGCCGCTCAGGCCTGCGGCGTTGATGTAATACATGTCCGGCTCGGTGTCGCGAACAACTGTGCCGGAGAAGCCGCCAAGCGCATTCAGAAAATTATAGTCTGCTGTTTCATCGGCAAAATCGGTCAGGTTTGCATCGGCCGTGGGCACGAAACCACCAATGGTGGCCGCTGTGTTGTTCACCAGCCATCCTTGCGCTGTGGCCGTGGAGGCATCATCGGGAACACCTCTCACCGACCGTGCGATCGACCCCGTCGAAATTCGCCACCCTATCCCAATCGCCCCCACATAGTCGCCAACCTTTAGCCCGTCCGAAGTATTGGTGAGCACAATAGGATACGACAGCGATCCCGACACAAGCGTCCACAGCGGCACCGTTGTGGACGCACCACCCGTATAGGGATCGACACTGATGTTTTGTGCATGTCCTCTCAAAACCAGGAGAAGAAAGAAAAAGACACTAAATCTGACTTGCATGAACGCTGAAAATTTATGATGACTTGAAGTATGCTCCGCCTCATTTGCACAACGACTAGCACCAACACAAAAAGGCATGTGCTGAAACATCGTTCGCAAACGATTCCAAATATGTATTCTGAAAAAAGAGGGGATTTTTTGAAAGAGAAATATTGATATGCTACGCCAAACTCATCATTTTACTCACAACGCCAATATTTCTTTTCGCCGCAAACATACAGAAGTTTCCGGCAAATCTCCAAAAGAGAAATCCTATTGAGGCAATACCGTAAAGCATTTTCGCCTGAAGTATAGACGCTTGTCCTAACTGCGATCATCAAAAAAAAATAGTCATCACCCACCACACACCCACATCACTCACCACGCACCCACACCACGCACCACGCACCCACACCACACACCCACACCACCCTCCAGCATGCCTCTATCTGGGCCTGAGCCGACCTTTGGCCTGGTCATGGCATGTGCGGGTCGGGTCTAGCCCTGATAGGGGCATGCGGGGCCCCCGCGGCCCGGGAGCGGGCTATGAAATGCGAGAAAACCTCCAAGCAGGATCGCTTCTATCTCACCAAACGCTCAGCACCAACATTATTTAGAACTAAATAAACTTTTAATAACCCCCCAAATCTGCGCAAGCTGATCCTTAATAGTCTCAACACCAGCGTCAGCAACACCTTGCTCCACAAGATATGCTTTTAAACGAGCAAGCGTTTCCCCACCATAAACCATCGACTCAAGCGACAACCTCTCCCGCTCATCGCGATCGATGAGCACCAAATTAAACTGCCGATTCTTCTTAGACTCCAACGAAGTGACCTCTTCTTTAAACAAAGCAATCTCCGCCAACGGCACATCTGGCAGCCGCCAGAAAAAACCTCTCACGCGAAGCGACGCTCCGAACTCAATGGCTTTGAAGCGTCTGTTGGTGTCGTAAATCAAAAACAACATCAGCGACACATACATCACCCCAATGCCGGCCAACAACAGGGTGCGGTCGTCGCCTTGCAGGTTTAGAAGGCCCGCAACTTTTACTACTGCAAAGGTGAGCGCGGGCAACAATGACAATTGCACAAGCAGGAATATTTTTCGAGGTCTGATCATGGGGTTTAGTCTTGAGTATTTAGTCGTGAGTCTTGAGTCTAAAAGTAGAAAAAACATGTGCGCATAAAAAAGAACCCGGCAAACTCACCCACCAACACCTGCCCGCCAATTTCGACGCCATGGCTGGCAGGCGAATGCACTCCCCGATCGGTTGATATGGACTGGGCCGGAAGCCGGGAATGATCCCTGAAACGGGAGCCCCGGGCTAGTGCTAAGGAAGCACCCAGGAAGCTGTATCACAGTAGGCTCGAAGCTGATTTCTTCGTTTATTGTTCGTTTATCCTTCGTTTATTCATCGACCAAATACGAATCATAATCGAATAGTAAACGGATTATAAACGATGTGTAAACATTTATTTAACGAACAATATTTGAATGAGGTACTTTCCTTAAAGCCATCTGGGTTGTATCTTCCTTGCATGGCCGAATCCAGAAATAACATCATTGTGAGGGGACTCAGCGGGATGCTGGGGAACCTTGTGTTCAAGAACTACAACGGTCGCACCTTTGTGAGCCAGAAAGCCAACACCCGCAAAGTGAAGCGCACCGACAAGCAACGAAAGGGCGAATTCAACTTCGCCAACGCACAGCGCTATGCTGGTGCCATTGTGAAAGACGAGGCGAAGAAGCAGGCGGTGGCGAAGACATTGAAGAAGGGTGAGCGCGTGTATAACACGTTGATATCGGAGTTTATGCGTGGGGTGGTGCGGAAGTTTGAGGGGTAGGTTTGTTGGGAGGGAAATGCCCTCACGCGCTTTGCGGATGGATGGCGATGAACGTTGTTGATGTGCTGAAACAGATGTTGGGAAAACCGTTGGGGTGATTGGGAAAATAGTCGGCACGGTGGCGACAGGCGCAGGAAGCTGGCTGTTGATTTTATGAATGCTATCCTTATATTAGTATAACCAATTCCTTGGAGCAACGGCGTTCTGCCGTTGTTCAGCCCACTTGGAGTCTGGAGTTAAACCAGAGTTGTTTTTTATTTGCTTTAGGCAGTGGGCTTGTTTATTCTACGCGATTCGTTGCACCCAACCTCCTTCCCCGGGAGAGCGCTATTCTTTTGCACCTTAACCAGGATTCAAGTAAAACACCCAAATCAAATTACGCTCAAACTATAGTTTCATTACCAGAGTATCATTCAAACGCTCAACCGACCCTATGAAAATCAAGACTATAAAAATCAATAACCTGAAGAGATTCACTGATCTAACAGTTACAAATATCCCCGAATCCGCCAAGTTAATTATCTTAGTTGGTCCCAACGGCAGTGGGAAAACTTCACTATTGGAAGCGCTTCATCATTGGTATAGACTCGCTACATTCAATCAAATAGGAAGCCAAGATTACTATGAGAAAAAGGAAAAAAAGGCAGGCACGGCAGATAACTGGTACGAAAACAAAGTCAACGTAGAGTTCTATGGTTCGCAAGTGACAAACACCTCAAAAGGAAAATTCTATTTCAGAACTGCATATAGAAATGAACCAGATTTCACTGTAACCAACTTAAATAAACAATCCGATCCGACCATGAAGGTAAAGAGCGAAAATCTCGCTCAGAACGACCAAACTGTTTCCGAAAATTATCAACGCCTTATCGCCCAAACAATTGCAGGCGTCTATACCACAGCTAGCGACACAAAAACGGTCGCTCAACTAAGAGATGAACTGATCGGACAAATCAAAACTTCTCTCTCTTACGTCTTTGATGACCTAAACCTAAGCTCAATAGGTGAGCCGTTAACAAATGGGAGCTTCTATTTTGAAAAAGGTGCTTCCAAAGATTTTCATTACAAGAACTTGTCTGCAGGAGAAAAATCGGTTTTCGACCTAATTCTAGATCTGATTATAAAATCCGTTTACTATCCAGACGCTATCTTTTGCATTGACGAACCTGAAGCACACATGCATACAAGACTTCAATCAAGCGTACTTAGAGAATTATATAAATTAATTCCTACCAAGTCCCAACTATGGATATCAACTCATTCAATTGGCATGCTAAGGGAAGCTGAAGAAATTGAAAAGCAGACACCTGGTACAGTTGTTTTTCTTGACTTTGATAATAGAGACTTCGATTTAACCGAGGTTATCACTCCGGCACCAACGACTAAGGCAGTCTGGGACAAATTCTTCGACCTGGCCATCGCCGATTTCTCCAAATTGATAGCCCCTCAAAGACTTGTTTTTTGCGAGGGGACGTCACAGGGAAGAAGATACAAAGACTTTGATGCACAGATCTACGGAATAATATTTGAAAAACGGTATCACGACACAAAATTCATCTCCATTGGATCAAGCACCGAGTTAGAAAACATAGAAAACCAATCAATGAAGGTGCTTTCCAATATTTTAAAAGCATCTACAATCATCAAGTTCATTGACTTAGACGAAAGGAGCTCTAGTGAAGTGCAGGAGTTGCTACGCAAAGGCATTAAGACATCCAAACGCAGACACATTGAGTCCTATCTTTTCGATGATGAAATCATAACAAAACTTTGCCACTCAGTAAATAAAGAGAAGCTAATACCAGACTGCTTGAAATCAAAAAAAAACGCAATTGATGCAAGTGTCACAAGAAAAAACTCCATTGACGACATAAAATCTGCAAGTGGTGAAATCTATGTCGGCTTAAAAACTATTCTTGGGCTAAGTCAGGCGGGCAACAATAAATGTGCTTTTGTAAGAGACACTTTAGCACCGCTTATCACCCCCGAAACAACGATCTACAAAGAACTTGAAATCGAAATTTTCGGCGCATCCCAAACACCGGGGACTGTACCCATAAATTAAACATCATGAATTTCTATTTTCAAACAGGAGAATTCATTGGCGGAGGTTTCTCTGTTCTAGACTTTCTTTCAAATTTCTTTGGAATTCTCGCTGCAGCGGGGGTTTCCATTGCTATTTTCTTAAAAGAAAGAGCACATATAAAAGATGCAGAAAGAAAAAAATTACTTGAGTTACGTCAATACCTTCTTGATGGTCTAACGGAGCTTCAAGACCCTATTGAAAAACAGATAAAAGATTTAAAGACTTTACTGCTCAAAATCTCTCATCCTTACGAGCAAAACGTCGGAAGAACGCTTTATTCCAATTTAAATGCTAGCTCTATAAAATGGATATACAAAGGTGACCTATACAAAATTGTAGTAGTTCAAAACACCAAATTACTAAAGGAATTAAATGACGAAACTGACTATCTTGATTTCATTAATCCTCATCTCTACGAAACGTTCGAAAAATTCATTTCAAATCGCAATAAGTTTAGCCTCGAATTCATCGAGAGTTTTAAACTCCTTCGTAACACAAGAGAAAGGCATGAAATCGAGTTTCACCTAGCCAAAGACAAAAAACATCAAATAAAGAAAACAAAATTTAACAGCGACTGCGATCAGTTATTTCAAAATTGGGCAAGCATGGCTGATGCACAACAACCGATAAATATTATCAACCATCTAATAGTACCGCTGAGAAAATTGTGCGTTGCAAATAAATCAGAGCAAGGGTCTCTTGACTATATTTTTCTATTAGAAGATTGCCAAAGATACTATGACCGGATTATTAACGAAAAAAGACTTGCATATACAGCTTATCTCTATTCTCTACGCCGATTGAGAAAACTGTCTCGGCGACTAAAGAAAATCGGATCAACCATTTCAACATATAACAACCTCTAGTCGAGAAAACTGCCCTTGAGTCCATGAAAGCCTAGCAACATGCGCTGGCCAAGTTAACTGTCTATTGCGATGCAAACCCCGTTAATCTAAATTTCTCAAATAATCAGTAAAAGCCCTTAATCTCTTACGCTGCAATAATGGATGCCGATGGTCAAACCAAGTTAAGTCAAAAGTACGATGTTCAATTCCACCAAACGGATCAAAGGTGTTTTCATCAAGCAAAGCCCTTATTATTTTAAAACTCGGGTCACCAAGAGCTTTATTAACAGCTAACTTGATCTCCTTAACTTTTACTCCCGTAGAATTCGCTGACAAAGACGACGTCTGAAAAACCAAAAAGGATGAACATAGACTAATTCCATTCTGAATTTCTTTACTAAAGTCTTGTCCCGGATTTATCGAATAGCTATCATACCAAATAGAAATTTGTTCTTCAAGAAGCTGTTTAACAAATGCTGATACTCGGATAGAGTCGGCTTTACTGTAGCAAATAAATATCATTAGATCTATTTTTTATTTGACTTTCCCTCATCAGAATCAATAGAAAATGGTGCCACGTCTCCAAGCTCAAAATCAATGTATCTATGCACAATTGCACTTTCCCCATCACTAAAATTTAGCTTTGCATAACATAAAAATGGCTTATACGCACTTGTCGCAATTGGAAACCCATTTGCCCTATCGAAAGATTCATAAATCTTACTACCCCAATGCTCACCAAAAAAATATTGAACACTTTTAACACCAAACAACGTACTTTTCGAATGGGGTATAACATACATGATAAGATCATAAATTTGATCGGGTTCATTTGATTTCATTATTCTATGAACCAACATTACACCATGAGACTGCGCATAAATTTTATCACGAGAGTGGCCCCAAGTTCGCTGATTGTCATCTTTAGTAACCTCGAATAAAGGGTTACTCGTTCCGCTGCTATTCGAAACAGATATACTATCAATTTCAAAGGCACCAAATTTAAATCGTGAACCCTGTCTCATTCTTAAAATAATTCCTTTACAGAATGAGTGTATGTGACTTCTGAGAATCCAAAACAGTAGGATCCAAAAAAGAATCCACAGCAGGTCCGGAAAGATTTTCTCCAGCAAACGACTAATTGGTATATCTACCCCACCTCCATCTTGATTAGGCGCGTCGTTGTCGTTGGAGACTACAATTTCATTAGTAAAAACAGTAGCATCACCTTTTTCGGTTGTCTTTAAAACACTTGATTTAGCCCTACCCTTGCTTTTGAATATCTTGATTGAATCTAAAGATTTAGAAACGCACTTGCATGTATCTGAATTGATTTGTGCAAAATCCAAGGAGGGCGCTAAAAACAGGAATAAGAATGCCGTAAATCCGACGAGCGATTTAATATATGACATAATTTTTCAATAAGATAGAATGCCCTTTGAGTACCTATAAGAACTCAACAACTTTTAGGATTTCCAAGTGGGCTTATCGATCAGAGTGGATCAGATGACAGGGAAACCCTTCAATTAAATTAAAATATTAACTTCTATAAAGCAAGCAGCCTCAACACTAAAAACACAAAGTGCAGTGGGAAATTTAAATCTCCTAAAATGTAGTAGTTCCGACTTAATCTGACAGTTGGGTTAACTTAGAAGTGCAAACTATCTAAAGTCAAACCCTTTAAACTGTCAGAAAAATGAGAACAGAATCTAAGTTAATCAAAACGAAATTAGG
>NZ_JAERRB010000015.1 GCF_016735595.1 Chryseolinea lacunae | reverse complement strand
CTAATTTCGTTTTGATTAACTTAGATTCTGTTCTCATTTTTCTGACAGTTTAAAGGGTTTGACTTTAGATAGTTTGCACTTCTAAGTTAACCCAACTGTCAGATTAAGTCGGAACTACTACACATAATTCATCAATCTTGAATCTCCGAAGAGCGGCTCCATCTTTTTTACTTGAGGCACACCACCGCGACCGGCTTGTTTCTGCATTCTGTCAGATTTCCAAGAGTTCGTCGCCATCGGATTAGGATGCTGCGTTTATTCGGCGTATGTTTGCATTGCATTAAAGAATAGTACCTCAGCAAGCCCCGTTTCTCAAACGCCTAGTTGTTTTCACCTTCCTTAATTTTACTAAGCTTCTTTTAGATCTCCCATCAAGTAATCTGGATCAGTATTAGTCCACAGTGGCATGTCCATTGGCCTCAGAGCGTTTTTATTTTTTTTTAATTTTCAATACAATACAATGCAAGGAACAGTAAAGTTTTTCAATGAAACCAAAGGATTTGGCTTCATCACTCCGTCAGATTCAAAAACTGACATTTTTGTCCACACGTCAGGTCTTATCGACGAAATTCGCGAGAACGACGAAGTTACCTACGACGAAGAAAAAGGCAGAAAAGGCATGAATGCCGTGAACGTTACAAGAATCATGTAATCATTCTATACCCCTTAAGAAAAACGATCGGCTTTAACAGGCCGATCGTTTTTTTTTGATCTATGGTTTGCTGGCGCGGGTCTTCGACCCGTGCCCATCATTGCCATGTCTCCGACATGCGCGCTCCCCTACTTACCATCATATTTCCCATACACCGCATCCCGAAACACCTTATGCAGCGGGTTGCTGAAGGGAAAAATCTGCACAAACAAAACCGCCGTCAGTTCATTCTTGGGATCGACCCAGAACAAAGTGCTGGCTGCGCCGTCCCAGAAGAACTCGCCCACAACGCCGTTTTTCTCTTCGGCATTTTGTGGTGCGCGCAGTCTCACGGCGAAGTCGATGCCAAAGCCCACGGGGCCTTTGCTGGGGAGCCACATGCGCTCGGTCACGCTGTCTGACAGTTGGTTGGTGGCCATCAGCTTCACGGTTTCGGGTTTGAGGATGGTGACGCCTTCGAAGGTGCCCTCGTGCACCAGCATGCGGGCAAAGCGCATGTAGTCGTCGATGGTGGATGTGAAGCCAAAGCCGCCGGGTTTGAGGGGCCATTCTTTTCCATTAAAGACGTTGGCTTTTTCATCGGGTATGCGGGCCAGGGCGCTGTCGCTCTTCATATACATGGCAGCAAGGCGTGTCATGTCTTCGGGCACATAGCGTGTGGATTTCATGCCCAGGGGATCGAGTATATTTTCGCGCACATATTGATCGAACGGCTTGCCCGACAGTTTCTCTACCAGGTAGGCCTGCACGTCAACGCACACGCCATACGACCATTGGTCGCCGGGGCTGAATGCCAGCGGCAGCTTGGCCAGCTTGGCGGCCATTTGTGTGAGGGTGTTTTCTTTATTCATCACGTCGGCCTCCTTCACCAGCGCACCAAGCTCGGGGTGCTCTTCGCGTGCAAAGCCGGCGGTGTGGCGTGTGAGGTCGCGGATGGTGATGGGACGTGTGGGCGCTTTCAGAATCATTTTTCCTTTGGCGTCCATGCCTGCAAACACTTTCACGTCGGCAAATTCAGGTGCGTACTTTGAAAGCGGGTCGTCCAGTTGAAAAGCACCTTTCTCGTAGAGTTGCATGAGGGCTGTGCCGGTGATGGGTTTGGTCATGGAGAAGATGCGCACCAGCGTGTTGCGACCGAACGGTTTGCCGGCTTCGCGGTCGGCATGGCCAAAGGCGTTGAAGTAGACTTCCTTATCTTTTTCAACAACAAGGGCCGACACGCCCGCGATCTTGAAAGAATCCACCATGGCTTTCAGGGTGGAGTCGAGTCGCGCTTTTGCGGCTTCGTTGATGATGCCGGTGGTGTTGGTTTCTTCGGGCTTGGGTGCTTTGCAAGAAGTTGCAAGAATGAATGCAACAAAACAAAGCGAATATAGTCGGGTCATGGGTCTGTTGGGTTTAAAGAAATTAAAGTAGTTGATTGTGATTGGTTTTTAAAACGGCGCTTACGTTAACGGAAAATTGGGATGAGTGAAGCAGCCCTGCCGGATGTGAGCGGGTAAACCCGCGGACAACTTGTCTGTAGCTACAACCATCCCAATCCAAGGCATACAAAATATCTCATTTGCTTTTGTTTTCACCTCGCAAAGAAGTAGATTTCTTATAGCGAGCCCATCCGTGAAATGCATCAACGTGCATTGCGGGTGGGCTTTTTGCTTTTTGATGTCGCCCGCCGTTCACGAGAGAAGCGCCCCTGCGCCTGCTACTTTTTATTTCGACTTGTAAGCTGTTTGCGTTCCACCGCACCCCTGGCATTTGCATCATCGACGAATGCGCTGCGTTTGAAGTTTTACGTTTTGTTAGTTCATATCACCCTTAATCCTACTACCATGAAAAACGCTCTCTTTCGATTGGTGTTGGTGCTCGCCATGAGCATAACCCTGCTACGTTGCGCCGACAAAGGCGAAGATCTCAGTCCTGTGAAAGTGCAATTCACATGTTCGTTCTCCGCCCTCGACATTGCCGGAGGGCGTGTGGAGACCGGCGAGTCGCCCACTACCCTGTTGCTTAGTTTGCAGAACAACGCCGGTGCGCCGGTGATCACCCGCAAGGAAATTAAACTGCTACGCGTAGGCAACAGCTTTCTTGCCGATCCGCTTGAGCTGGCGCCGGGCTATTATCGCATCACCGATTTTTTGCTGGTGGCCGATCCATCGGTTGTGCTCTATGCCACACCGCGTGGCAACTCGCCGTTGGCCAGGGCGGTCAATCATCCATTGCCCTACGGCATCAACGTGTATCGCAACAACGTGACCAATGTGGATATGGAAGTGGTTGACGTGACCACGCGCACACCCGAAGAATTTGGTTATGTGGCGTTCTCCATCAACGTGGTCAATCCCCTTCGCCTTTCGGTGTTCCGCCTCGAGGGCAACCACCAGATTTTGACCAGCGCCAAAGCCGCCATCCTGCACGGCACCGACACCGTGAAAAAATTTGTGCTCGATGCCACGCTAAACACTATCTCGTTTCAAGGCGACACTGCGGCTACACACCGCCTGGCGGTGACCAAGCCCGGCTACATTTCTTATGCGAAAGACTTTGTGTATAGCAAACTTGGAAACCTACCCTGGAAGATTTTGCTGGTGCAACCGCTCTTCACCATCGCGGCGCGGGTGGATGCCGACCATGGGTCTAATCCCTACCGCATGATGTTGAATGGCGAAAACGTATCGCTCCAGATAAACTGGGGTGACGGCACAACGCAGGCAGTTTTGATCGACAACCCGCTCAACCCCGCCTTCCTCGAACATACCTATCCCGGCAACGGAAGCTATCTCATCAAGGTCACCGGCGATCTCGACAAGATCACAACGTTCTATTCGTTCTATGGACAGGGAAGTGTGAATGACTTGAACGTGCACGGCCTTTCCAACCTGGAGAGTTTCATTTTCGGTTTAACGTATTGTCCGCCGGTTGTGGACCTCCGCTACAATCCCAACGTAACGTTCCTCAACATGCCCGGACTGCGGCAACTGGAAGATCTGTTGCTTCCCGACGACAGCCACATCCAATACATCGACATCAGCGGTCCCAACCTGCTGACAACGGCCGACATAGACTCCATCATCAACACGGTGCACCGCGGTGCCGTGGTCCACAACATAAACACGGCAGGCGCGTTCAAACTGCCCGCGTCGTTTATGAACGAGAACGGGCCGGCCATCGGACCGCCATCGCCCGCATCGCTGGCCAAACTGCGCGAGCTGCGTGATGTTTACCATTGGGGAATTGTGCCCAACCCGCTATAACGACTTTTATCAACGCCCATCCATTCCGAACAGGCGACTCCATTGGGGGTCGCCTGTTTTGGTTTAGGGTGGAATGCAATCGCCGCCATCCATTTTTCAAATCATCGTTTTGTACAAGGGTATCTGCCATTCGTCAATCGCGCGCGTTTTCCCGATCAAATACTTTTGTCGTCATCCGCGTGACGAACTGGGTGTGTTAACCTGACGTTCCCTTGTGAAAGACAAGGCTGCGCCAAACCGTTCGTCCGTGATCTTAACGCGCCGACCATGACAAAAATCAAATCCAAAACCATCGTGTTCATCACGGGAGCCTTTGTGAGCCATAGCTGCTGGGAGGAATGGGCCACCTTCTTTCAGTATCAAGGCTACACTACTCTGGTGCCACCGTGGCCCGCCAAAGATGCTGACGCCGAAACCCTGCGATGCCGTCATCCCGATGCAGCGCTTGCTGCGGTGTCGTTGCCCGACGTGATTGCTCACTACACAAAGATCGTTCAAAGCCTGCACGAAAAGCCTATCGTGATCGGCCACTCGTTTGGAGGTTTGATTGCGCAGATCATGTTGAACAAAGGGTTTGCCGCGGCCTGCGTTGCCCTTCATGCCGTGCCGCCACAAGGCGTGATTCCCTATGAGTTCAACTTTTTGAAGTCAAACATCGGCGCGCTGGGATTTTTCACCTCGAGCAAAAAAACATTCCTGATGTCGTTTGAGAAATGGCAGTTTGTATTCACAAACGGATTGCCTTTCGACGTTCAGCGCAAAGGCTATTTCGACTTCTCCATACCCGAATCCAAACGCGTGCTCCGCGGCGGGCTCACCAGTGCCGCAGCCGTCGACTTCGCCAAAGCGCATGCTCCCCTGCTCATCGTGGCCGGAAGTCAGGACCATTGCATTCCCTCGCACCTCTGCAAACGCGTCTTCAAAAAATACTCCCACAAAGAATCCGTCACCGACTTTGTTGAGAAAGACCGAAACCATTTTGTGCTGGGATTGCCCACCTGGAAAGCCGACGCCACGCACATTGTCGAATGGCTTCGCGCACACTGATCGTCACTATCAACAACCCAAAAACAAAACCACAAGGAAACTATGAAAGCACTATTAAAATCCATTTTACTCATCTACTGCTTAACCTTTATGATCAACCCAACCCAAGCCCAACACCAACCGATCGATCCGGACAAGGACGCCGCGATTGAACGCCGCACCAAAGCCTTTCTCCATGCCCTGAATGGCGGCGGCGGTAAACCCATGGAAACGATGACTCCCGCCGATGCACGCAAAGTGCTGGAGGGCGCACAAACCTCGGTGGCCGTAGACCTGTCTGGCATCGACGTGACCGAGAAAACCATCACACAGGATGGCATCAGTGTGAAGCTATACATCGTTCGTCCCTCGGGGGCATCGGGTGTGTTGCCGGCCTTCCTGTTCTTTCACGGCGGCGGCTGGGTGCTTGGCGACTTCGCCACACACAAACGGTTTGTGAGAGACCTGGTGGTCTACTCCGGCGTGGCCGGTGTGTTTGTGGAATATTCGCGATCACCGGAAGTGAAATATCCCGTAGCCCTAAACGAATCGTATGCAGCCACCAAGTGGATTGCCGAACACGGTGCTGAAATCAACCTCGATGGAAAACGTCTGGCCGTTGTGGGCAACAGCGCCGGCGGAAATCTGGCCGCGGCCACTGCGTTGATGGCAAAAAACAAAAAAGGTCCCGAGCTGAAACTGCAGGTGTTGTTCTGGCCTGTGACCGATGCCAACTTCGAAACCGCATCGTATCTCCAATATGCCACTTCGCGTTTTCTGACACGCAACATGATGATCTGGTTCTGGGACAACTATGTTCCCAAAGCACAACGCAACGAGATCTATGCGTCGCCGCTAAAAGCTTCGCTTGCCGAATTGAAAGGCTTGCCACCCACGTTGGTTCAGGTCGCCGAAAACGATGTGCTGCGCGACGAAGGACTTGCCTATGCGCGGAAGATGGATGAAGCCGGTGTGGATGTGACGTTAGTGCAGATACAGGGCATGATTCATGACTATGGATTGTTGAATCCCCTGGCGAATGTGCCTGCCGTGCAGTCGGCATTGAGACATGCGGCCGGTGAATTGAAGAATGCGTTGAAGTGAGTTACTGTTCCGCAAAGACGGGAAGTATTTTAGGATATCTCCCGTCTTTGTTTTGCGTATTAAATATTGATCCCGTCTTGCAACACATTTTTTGAAGCCGGCCAACGATGTCCGCAATTGCACTTCAGCCAAGCTTAAATCTAATAGGCAGAACAAATCGACATCGAACAACTTTCCCATTCACCTTTCCCGGTTTCCAATTGGCGATGGCTTTTACCGTACGCAACGCCTCTTGATCGCAATACATATCAAATCCTCTCCTGATTTCTGCGTTTGTGATGCTTCCATCCACTTCAACAACGAACATAATAAATGTGACACCCTGAGCACCCGCGCTCCGCGCGGGTGCAGGATACTTCAACGTTTGCCCCACCGCTTTTGACATTGCCTTCAGTCCGCCCTTAAACTCGGGAGGGGTGTCTGTCAACGTATACAGCGTGTCATGCGTAAGTGTTTTTACCTCATATTGCACCACCGATATAGAATCTTTCACATAATCATGGGCCACTGTGTTGTTTATCGGCTCGTGCACAACAAGGCCATTGCCGTTTGGAATAAGCTCCTGGCCCGTGGGGGACCAATAGTGTATGTATGTTATCTTGTCGCCGTTGTGCCGTCTAACAAGGCGAGGTTTTCCGGTAGTGTAATAGAATGTATGAATGCCCGTGGCAGCATCCTTTTCAAAGGTACCGTCGCGCTTCAGGGCGCCATCTGGATAATAAATCACAGTTCTGCCGTCTTTCACCAACAGTCCATCAACAACACGAAATTCCGAGTGCTCCTCCAGTTGTCCCGATATGAAATAATCGTTCATTAGTACCAGCCCCTCCTTTTCTTCAACAGTTCGATAATAAGAGGCATCTTTCGGATCACTGACAACTTCCCATGCGTGGTTGAAATATTCCCTGGGAAGTTCGGCATCCTGACCGGAAGCGATGAGGCTGATCAGGAGAAGAATGAACGTGACGCAGGGCTTCATGCAATAGTAGCCATGATTTGAGCGTTCGTGTTGTGAACCAGCACGAAGGCTGGAAGAAAAAATTATTCGGGAACGTTTCATAGTAGTCAACTTGAGCACAATCAAAACTGTTTGGGTGGGGTTAGTACAACAGGTTCGTAAATCAAACAAACTGAATAACATCCATTTCAGGCGCTAACCTACAAAAAAAACAAAAATGACGTCCACACAGAGCGTTATTTTCAGAAACAGAAAAACATTCGATTGCGAAATTGTCCTCTCAACGGCCAGGAATGCAGGCCGGTTCAGGAATTCAAAACTTTCGGCGATTGTGACGGTGAAACTTTTACAAATGGTAAGCATTGAACACAACCGATCATTACCTTTGGCCAAAATTCAGATCCTCTTCCTTTTCGATGTTTAGCGCAATTTCTATAAAAAGGTATGGAAGTATTTCATTTAGTGAGCAGTGACGAAACCCCAGAGGTGATCTTAGATAGCGCGAAGGGCCATTTTGAAATTTCGGGCCGGTCGCTCCCCGAAGATGCTGTTTCGTTTTTTAATCCCATCATGGACTGGCTTAGAGCATACGGCGCTTCGCCCAATCCCACAACCGCCTTTGTTTTCAAACTCGACTATTTCAACACCGCTTCCTCCAAACTCATTCTCGATTTGCTGCACGTGCTCAAAGACATCAAAGGCATCCAGATCGTTTGGTATTCTTATGCCGACGACGAAGAAGTGCAGGACGCAGGCACTGAATTTTCAGAGCAGGTAGAAGTTCCGTTCGAATTTCGCTCACGCTAACTCCCGCGTTCATTTCATTCCCAACTACTCAACACCGCTGTTATTTTCGCATAAGCGCAATAGTTTCACACGGACCTCAGGCGCTGAGGTCCGTGTGAAGAAATTAAAACCATTTGGCTACTTATTTGGTTTCGCAAAGTCGCGTGCTTCCATCAGCGCGTTGATCTTTGGGTCGCGGCCTCTGAACAAGCGATAGCCTTCTGCGGGATCTACCGTGTTGCCTACCGAAAGCACATGCTGGCTCAGGCGGGCACTCACACTCTTGTCGTAAGGACCACCGGCTTCGGTAAAGGCTGTGAAGGCGTCAGCCGAAATCACGTCCGACCAGATATAGCTATAATATCCGGCAGAGTATCCATCGTCCGCAAAGATGTGCAGGAACTGTGGCGTGCGATGACGCATCACAATTTCCGACGGCATGCCCAACGCACCCAGTGTTTCGCGTTCAAATTTGTCGGGGTCAATGGTCTTCGCGCCTTCGAGGTGAAGTTTCATGTCTACCAGTGCGCTTGCCAAATACTCCACGGTGTTGAAGCCGGAGTTAAAGCTTTTGGCCTTGTTAATTTTTTCCACCAAGGCCTGCGGCAGCGGCTTGCCAGTTTCAAAATGCAACGCGAAGGTGTTCAGCACTTCGGGCGTGGTGAACCAGCGCTCCAGCAACTGCGAAGGGAACTCCACATAGTCGCTGGCCACGTTGGGCGACTGCAAGGAAGGATACGTCACGTTCGACGACAAGCCATGCAGGGCATGACCAAATTCGTGAAAGAGCGTGTTGGCATCGTCGAGTGAAATCAACACGGGCTCGCCGGGTTTTCCTTTAATGAAGTTGCTGTTGTTCGACACCATGGGAATGGCACCATCGAGTTTGTTCTGGTTGCGATAGGTGTTCATCCAGGCGCCCGAACGTTTTCCGGGACGCGCAAACGGATCGAAATACCACACGCCAACGGTGCGGCCACTGGTCTTGTCTTTCACTTCCCAAACTTTCACATCGGGATGATAGACCGGAATGCTGTCGAGGGGAGTGAACGAGAAGTTGAACAACTCGCCTGCCACCCAAAACATGCCTTCGCGCATTTTGTCGAGTTGCATGTAGGCTTTTATCTCGCCCTGATCCAGGTCATAGCGTTGCTTGCGCACTTTCTCGGCATAGAAACGATAGTCCCACGGTTCAATTTTCAGGTTGGCTCCTTCCTTTTTGGCAATGGCCTGCATGTCGGCCACTTCCACTTTCACACGGGCCACAGCGGGCTTCCAAACTTCTTCCATGAGGGCCATGGCGCGTTCGGGAGTCTTCGCCATTTTGTCGTCGAGCATGAGGTGGGCGTGCGTTTTGAAACCCAACAGCGTGGCCCTTTCGGCGCGAAGCTTAAGAATTTCGGTGATGATGGCGTTATTGTCGTTGGCGTCGCCCTTGTCGCCACGGTTAATAAACATCTTCCACGCTTTCTCGCGCAGGGCCCGGTTGGTCGAGAAGGTGAGAAACGGATCGATAGACGAGCGCGTGTTGGCAATCACCCATGCGTTGGCAAGCTTGTGTTGCCCGGCACTCTCGGCCGCCGCGTCAATAAGGCTTTGCGGCAGCCCCTGAAGATCTTCCTTGGCCGTGATGGTGATGTATTGATCGTTCTCATCGGCCAGCACGTGCTGACTGAACTTGGTGAACTGCTCGGCCAGCTTTTGGTTGATGTCTGAAAGCCTGACTTTAGCCGTGGAGTCAAGTTGCGCACCGGAGTGCACAAAGGTGGTGTAGTATAACCATGTGAGGCGTTGTTGCTCGGGAGTGAGTTTTTTCAGCGCGTCAGATTCGTAGACCGCTTTGATGCGCGCAAAAAGCTTTGCGTTCTGAATCATCTTGTCGTTGAAGGCGGCGGCCTTTGGTGTGAGCTCTGCTTCAACTTTCTGAAACACGGAGTCGCTCATGTTGCTGGACCAGATGTTGAAGAATGTTTTGAAGCGGGCGTATTCCTGGCCAGCCTTCTCCAGAGCCACAATGGTGTTTTCAAAATCGGGCGCTGCAGTCTCGCCCGCAATGGCGTCGATCTCGGTTTGATTTTTTGCCGTGGCCGCGTCGAACGCCGGCGCGAAATGGCTCACCTTCACTTTGTCGAACGGCGGCAAGCCGCCGAACCGTCCATCCCAAACCTGCAACAACGGGTTTTCGGCGGTGTCGGTGCTGGCGGCGGTTTTGTTTTCTTCGGTTGATTTCTGGCAGGATAGCATGACGGTGGCAATGCTTAAGAATAGAATGATAGGTCTAAAAGATGTCATAGGTTAATGAGCAATGTGGAATGAACACGGTTTAGCAAACACGGGCATGCCTCCGATACGATTGCCGAACGCCATGCCGCGCGGTGAAAATACTGATAAGTTAATCTAAAGGCAAACCCCTGTTAGGGCGTTATCAGTCAGCACGTTCCATTGCTGTTGCCCGGCATCCCGAGAGGCTGGATAAAACAAATTTCAAAAAACATTTCCGGGCGCAAGAACTATTTGGGAAACCGGTCTGTTCTGAAATTATACCGATTGGTATATTATATCAAAACACCATCTACTTTCCTATCACCATGAAAACAACACAAAACACAGTCCTCATCACCGGCGGCAGTGCCGGCATAGGCTTCGAGATTGCCAAACAGTTTGCCGCCAAAGGCAACGCCGTCATCATTACCGGCCGCGACCAGGACCGTCTGAATCGCGCTGCCGCACAAATTCCCGGGGTCACCGCCATCCCCTTCGATGTGACCAAAGGCGACAACGTTGACCAACTGGCCAAAACCCTTGCCGCCAAGTTTCCCAACCTCAATGTGGTGGTGAACAACGCAGGCCGCGCGTTCGTGCACAGCCTCTCCGACGACTATGGTACCTTCGAAAAAGCCAGCGAAGAAATGCTCACCAACTATTTGTCGGTGATCCGCCTCAACGAAGCGTTACTCCCCTTGCTGAAGAAACAAGACGAAGCAGCCATCGTGAACGTCACCTCAATCGTGGCCTTTGCCCCCAATCATAAACTATCAACCTACGGCGCCAGCAAAGCAGCCCTCCACTCCTATTCACAATCGCTGCGACTTGCGTTGGCCAAATCGAGCAACATCAAAGTATTTGAATTGATGCCTCCCCTGGTAAACACAGAGTTCTCTACAGAGATCGGCGGCGAAAGAGGAATTCCCCCTTCGGAAGTGGCGTCAGATCTGGTAAGCGCATTTGAAGAAGATCGTTACGAAGTGCATGTCGGCGCAACCGCGCACATCTACACCCTGACCCGCACCGCACCCGAAGAAGCATTGCTGACGATGAATCCGTAAGCGAACAGAATGTCGTGAATTGACACCTTGCAATTACGATGTTGCGTGCAACGTGAAAATGAAATTAGAGTGAGAGCGGTGATATAGCGAGAATGAGGATGACAGAATGCTCTCAACTCTTTTTTTGTGTTGCTATCTTATAAATTGAGTTGATACGCAGTTAGCATATAGAACAACCGAGAGCTGTTTCAGGTTTGGAACAGCTCTCTTTTTTTTGTTCCTGCCGAAGATCACACAGAAGTCTACCAGGCATCGGCCCGGACGGGTGTCGTGCCTGGAGCGCACTAACGCATCACACTAGGCCTCTTCAAAATGCCGCATCCGTTTAATTTGAAAACTATAATACAGATAGAACAACGCCGGAAGAATGAACGCACTCCCAATCAATAGCGCCCACCCCAATGCCGACATCGTTTTAGCAGGCGCCTGATAATCGTAAAGCGAAAGGGTCTTTCCCCCTGCCATGATAATAATGTTCGGAAAGTGTGCATAGCTGATCGCCAACAAAATCATAGTTACCTGAAACGCCACCAGTATGCGCAGCGCCAGTCGTCTTTTTTTCGGGATCAATCGCCACAGCGCAACAAGCGAAAGCGTTGCCGCAATCACCGCCGTCACCCCTACGGAGTCGCCAAATACCCACGTCACCAACGGAACGTGATCTACTTCGGCCGCCACAAACACCAGGATGCCGCACACCACAGCAATGATGTTGGCATTACGTGCTTTGCGTATAAATCCCTTGCGCGCGCTTTCTTCATCGGCTTCGCCAATGAGGTAGACGGCGGCAAGAAAGCCGCAGAGCGCCACGGTGAAGAAGCCCACGGAAATTGAAAACCAGTTGAACCAGCCCAGCACATAGGCCGTCATAAAATCTTTGGCGTCGGGTTGGATGTGACCCGACACCGTGCTGCCCGCCGTGATGCCCAGAAAGAGCGGGGTAATGAAACTTGACCACACAAAAACGCGGTTGTAGATTTCCTGCATGTCGTCGCGCACGGCGTCGTAGTGCCGGAACACAAAGGCCGTTCCCCGGGCAATGATGCCCATGAGCATGACCACAAGGGGAATGTGCAGGTAAATGGACAGCTCGCTATAAATCACAGGGAAACCCACAAAGAGAATAACGATGGCAATGATCAGCCACATGTGGTTGGCCTCCCAAATGGGCCCGATGGCGTGATAGAGGGTTCGGCGTGTACGGTCAACGTTGCGCGACGAGGTGAACAGCTCCACAATGCCTGCCCCAAAATCGGCTCCGCCCAACAGAAAATAGAGCAGGATCGACAGCCACAAAAAGGTGATCACCACATAACTCATGACTTCGGCGTTAAGGTTGGTTGATCATACAACGCCGGAACGCTCTGGATCTGACGTTTCAGCAGGAAGATGATGATGATGCTCAGGGAGATATAGACCGCCGTGAAAAGATAGAACGACCACACAATGCCCGGCATGGGCGTGACGGCATCGCGGGTGCGCATGATGCCGTGCAGTATCCAGGGTTGTCGTCCCACTTCGGTCACTGTCCAACCTGCCTCCACGGCCAGGAAGCCCAACGGTGTGGCCAGGGCAAACAGGCGCATAAACCAGCGGTGTTCGAACCATGCTTTTTTGCGGAAAGCCACAAACAGCATCAGGGCCAGCAACATCATGAACATGCCAGCGCCCACCATGAGCTGAAATGCATAGTGCACCACGGACACGGGTGGCTGATCCGCTTCCGGAATTTGGTCGAGGCCTGTCACTTCCGCATCCAGGTCGCCGTGGGCCAGGAAGCTGAGCATGCCGGGAAGTTCGATGGCAAATTTCACGTCTTTGTTTTTCGCGTCGGGTATTCCGCCTACAATGAGCGGTGCATGTTTCTGTGTATGAAAGTGTGCTTCCATGGCCGCAAGTTTCGCCGGTTGCCGCACGGCCACATCTTTGGCCGACAGGTCACCGCTGAGGGGTTGCAACAAAGCGGCCACGGCACCAAAGGTTGCGGCAATGCGAAAGGCATGGAGGTGAAACGAAACGTTTTTGCGTCGCAGAATCATGAGGGCGTGAACACCGGCCACGGCAAAGCCCGTTGCGGCAATGGCCGCCAGCGTCATGTGCAAGGCTTGCGTGAACCACGCGTCGTTGAACATGGCCTGAATGGGATCGATGTTGAGATACTGGCCATCCACAAAGTCGAAACCGGCGGGGCTGTTCATCCACGCGTTCGCCGACACCACCAGGATGCCCGATGCCAAACCGCTGATGCCTACCACCACGCCGGTGAACCAGTGAAACCAGGTGTTGAAGCGTCCCCAGCCGTACAGAAAAAATCCAAGGAAAATGGCTTCGATAAAAAACGCGGTGCCTTCGAGCGAGAAAGGCATGCCGAAGATGGGCCCGGCGTGTTTCATAAACTCAGGCCATAACAATCCCAGTTCAAACGACAACATGGTGCCCGACACGGCGCCTGTGGCGAAGAAGATTGCCACGCCTTTGCTCCAGGCTTTGGTGATGTTGCGATACACTTCGTTGCCAGTGGTGATCCATTTATAGTGCGCCACTGCCATGAAGAATGGCATAACCATGCCGATGCAGGCGTAGATGATGTGGAAGCCCAGCGAGAAGGCCATCTGCAAACGTGCCGCGAGGAAATCGTTCATAGTTGCTGTTCGTTATACGGCCAATCCGTTGTGAAAGGTGGTTCTTTTTTACTTCTTTTTAACCAAAAAAGAAAACCGTTGTTACTTTATGTAAACCGGTCAAAAAACAGCGGCTGCAGTCTCATCATTTCTTCATTTAATAACCATCCCAACCCGAAGACGCAGGCAGGTATTCCATGTCAATTTTACGCATTCTGTAGAATCCTCTACACAATATGTGCGTCGCAACCCACATTTTTCTTTCGAAATTGCGTTTATAATATCGGAACAATAATTGCGCTTCTCTCGGTGCCTATAACTTTCTTATGGAAAAGAATCTTAAAATCCTTGTCCTCGAAGACATGGAAGATGATCTGGAACTTATCGAATACATTCTTACCGATGCAAATCTTGATTTCACGACGAAGCGCGTAGACAATCGTTATGAATTTATTGCCGCCCTTCACGATGATCAGATAGATGTTATTCTCTCCGACCATTCGCTCCCTCAATTTAATTCGCAGGAAGCCCTCGCCATTTATCTGGAGTCGGGACTGAAGATACCGTTCATTCTGGTGACCGGCGCCGTGTCGGAAGAGTTTGCCGTGAACGCCCTGAAGCAGGGTGCCGACGACTATGTGCTGAAATCAAATCTCACCCGGCTTCCCTCCGCCATCATTAACGCCGTGCGCCAACGCGAAGCCGAAGCCGCCAAGATGATGGCCAACGATGCCATGCGCCGGCAATATGACGAGCTGATGAAGATCAATAAAGAACTCGACAGCTTTGTCTATAGCGTATCGCACAACCTGCGCGCGCCTCTTCGCTCGGTGCTTGGGCTCATCAACCTGGCACGTATGGAAGACGAGAAGCGTGGGAATTTCTTCAATGAATATTTCGGCATGATGGAAAACAGCATGAACAAGCTGGACGATACCCTGAAAGAAATACTCGACTATTCGCGCAATGCCCGCCAGGATCTGACAGTAGAAAAAATAAACATCCGTCAGTTGGTGACCGACAACCTCGAACGCATGCAATACATGCCCGGATCGGAAAAGATTGTGAAAGACATTTCGGTGGAAGAAAACTATCCGTTCTGGTCTGACAAGTACAGACTGTCGGTTATTTTCAACAACATCATTTCCAACGCTATCAAATATTACGACGAGGCAAAAGCTCAACCGTATCTGCGCATCTCTATCCAGGTTTCGCGCGAACGTGCACACATGGAATTTGAAGACAACGGCATCGGTATTGATCCGGCTTACTTGTCGAAGGTGTTTGATATGTTTTTCCGCGCCACCCACAACAACGACGGTGCCGGACTAGGGCTCTACATTGTTCAGGAAGCCGTGGAGAAACTGAAGGGGACCGTAGAAATCAAGTCGGGGTTGCAGACGGGCACCACGTTTATTATCGACGTTCCCAACCTCTCCACGCATGAGCAGCTTTCAGATTATCAGACGGCAACGCCCCTGGAAGCAGGGACCAACGCACTACGTGGTCACCATTCATCCTAATTCAACTAGCTTTCCCATCCGAAAGAAGCCATCCCGATATTAATTTCAGAATTGTCTGAAGGGACGTTCTGAATTCTATTTATCTTTACTGGACATATCCAGTTCGCTTGTTTCCTGTACGTTCCATTCTCCACTTCACCCTACGACTCGCATGAGCCTGTATCGCACAATTCTCCTTGTCGACGACGACGTGGAAGACCAGGAGATTTTTATGGACGCCGTAAGCGAAGTGGCACCCACCGTGCACTGTCTCTGTGCCAACGACGGGGATGCGGCCCTCACCCTGCTGACAGGCAACACGTTGGCCCGTCCGGATATTCTTTTCATCGACCTGAACATGCCCCGCATGAACGGGAAGCAGGTGCTTCAGGAACTGAAAAAACGCCGCGACATCAACAACATTCCCGTGATCATGTATTCCACGTTTTTTGGCGAACAGGACATTGAGGAAATCACGGCCGAAGGTGCCGCCCACCACATGATCAAGCCAACGCGTTTTGCCGACCTTTGCAGCGCGCTGAGCTACATTCTTACCACGCCCTGGTAACACCCCCAGGAATCTTTTATCAAGGAAATCTTCTACAACGTCTATTGGCCAGGCTTTACGTATGCGATGGCGCGTCCACCCTGGATCTGCCTTGCTCAAGCTCTTCCTGTTTAAGCGGCAACGAGATGATGAACGTAGACCCTTCGTTCACTTTGCTGCGGGCAGAGATGAAGCCGTTGTGCAGTTCGGTTATCTTCTTGCAGAGCGCCAGCCCCACGCCGGTGCCGGCATAGTCGCCGCTGTTGTGCAGGCGGCGGAACATACCAAAGATTTCTTCGGCATATTTTTGATCGAAGCCAATGCCATTGTCTTCCACAAAAATGCGGCAATAACGATTCACCAGGTTTTTATCACGTTCATTAATGCCCACGCTCACCTCCGACCGGATGCGGATGGTCGTCTCACGATCTTTCTGGCGATACTTTAAGGCGTTGCTGATGAGGTTTTGAAAAAGCGGACGCATGAGGCTGGGGCTCACACACAGCTGTGGCAGGGGTTCGATGGAGATCTTGGCCTGGCTTTCGTGCACCTCTTCTTCCATTTCTCCCAGCAGGTCCTGCAACACCACGTTGAGGTCGCTGATGACAAAGGCAGACTTGTCGATGGAGATTTTTGAAAACGCGAGGATGTCGACGATGAGCGCCTGCATGCGTTCGGCCGCCTGCTGAATGCGGGTCACCATCTTGGCGTCTTCCTGAAACACGTCTTTGTATTTGTTGAACAGCCGGTCGCTGAACATGCGGATTTTTCGCAGGGGCTCCTGCAAATCGTGCGAGGCCATGAAGGCAAAGCGCTCCAGGTCCTTATTGGCCGATTCGAGGTTGGCAATATTCTCCAGCAACTTATGGTTGAGCTGGCGCACTTTCTCTTCCGACACCTTGCGTTCGTTGATTTCGCGCTCGAGGTTCCGATTGATCACAATCAGCTTTTGCTCCTGTTCATAGAGCAACCGGTTTTTGCGATAGAGGTCAATGAGCACGCCCACCTTGGCCCGTAGCACATCGGGGTTGATGGGTTTGAAAATGTAATCGATGGCGCCTGACTGATAACCCTTGAACATGTTCTCGTCGCCATAGTTGTTGGCGGTGATGAAGATGATGGGAATGTGTTTGAGCTTCTCGCGTTCATAGATGAGCGCGGCCGTTTCGAAGCCGTTCAGATTGGGCATCTTCACGTCCATGAGGATCATGGCGAAGTCGAACTCGTTCAGCAGCACCTTCAATGCCTGGCGGCCCGAGTTGGCTTTCACAAAGCGGTAGCCGTTGGGCTCCAGAATGGTTTCAATGGAGAGCAGGTTGTCTTCGCGATCGTCTACGAGCAATATCTTCGGTTCCATACGTATGTTCCCTTATTTACAAAACCACAAACGCATCAACGACAGCAGCTGGTCTATTTTCACCGGCTTGGTGATGTAGTCGGAAGCGCCTGCCTCTATACATTTCTGACGGTCGCCCTTCATGGCTTTCGCCGTCACGGCAATGATCGGCAACGTATTGTTTTTATGCTCGCGCCTGATTTTCTGCGTGGTTTCATAACCGTCCATTTCAGGCATCATGATGTCCATGAGCACCATTTCAATTTTCGGATTTTCGGTAAGAATGTTGATGGCCTCCTTCCCGCTTTCGGCCGTGATCACGTTGATGTTGAAGCGCTCGAACACGGTGGTGAGCGCAAACAAGTTGCGCACGTCGTCATCGACAACAAGAATGTTTTTGCCGGTGAGAATATCTTCCTTGTTCCGGATGTTCTCGATGATTCTCCGTTTTTCGGGTGCCAGCGATTTGTGATTGATGTGCAGGTGCGAAATGGTTTCTTCCAGCAGATACTCAATGGAGTTAACACCTTTCACAATGTGCGAGCTTGAGTTAAGGCTCACGGTGGTCATCTCCACTTTGTTGAAGTCTTTGGCCGAGTAGACGATGACCGGCGTGTTGTCGCGTTTGGCGCGGCTCACTTCCTGAAGCAGGTCGGTGCCAGCCATGTCTGGTAAGGTGTAGTCGAGAATGATGCAATCAAAGTCTTCGGCGTTCACCAGGTCGAGGGCTTCTTTGGCTGTGTTGGCCACGGTCACTTGCAACTTGTCATCGTGGTGCATCTTGGCGATCTGCGACGAGTCGAGCTCGTTGTCTTCCACAATGAGGATGCTCTTTTTCTCTTTTTTATCATAGGCCACAATGTCGTCGAAGAGGGCGTTGAGCAAGTCGTTGTTGAGGGGCTTCAACAGGAAGCTGCGGGCGCCGCGCTTCATAGCCAGCTGCCGGTTCTCTTCGCCGGAGATAACGTGGATGGGAATGTGACGGTAGGTAAGATCGTTGCGCAGCAAGTCAATCACTTTCCATCCGCTGGTGTCGGGCAGCTTCACGTCGAGCGTGATGGCGATGGGCGCGAAGCGGTTGATGAAATCAAACACTTCGAGGTAGTTGGTGGCCACGATGGCCTTCAGTCCTTTCTCGTGGGCTTTGTCGATCACGATCTTGCCAAAGCGCAGGTCGTCTTCCACCACCAGCACCACTTTGTCGCTGGCTTGTATGTGGCTCCGGTCGTCGCCGGTGTCGTTGATCATTTCGTTCACGATGTCGAGGTTGCGTGCTTCCACGCCGTCGCTTGTGATGCGCAGGTTGCCCAGCAGGTTGTTGATCTGGTTGCCTGCGCTGTCCTGCATTTCCTGTATCACTTTGATGCTCTGCGATACTTCGCGCGGCGCCACGTTGGACACGCTGTTCAATGGCAGGTAGAGGGTGAACGTACTGCCTTTCCCTGCTTCACTATCAAGTTCAATCGTGCCCCCTAACAATTCGGCCAGGCCGCGGCTGATGGATAGCCCCAGCCCTGTTCCACCATACTTCCGGCTGGTAGACCCTTCGGCTTGCTGGAAGGCTTCGAAGATGATCAGTTGTTTTTCCTGTGGTATGCCGATGCCCGTGTCGCTGATCGAGAAGCCAACCACCGTAGCAGCATTGTCGAGCGACGACGACGCTCCCGGTTTCCACGTGCGTTTTGCCTGGAACACGCGCAAGGCCACTTCACCTTTCTCCGTGAACTTGAAAGCATTCGACAACAGGTTCTTCAGAATTTGGTTGAGGCGTTGGATGTCGGTTTCCATCGAGGCCGGCAACGCGGTGTCGGTTTCAATTTTGAATTTGAGGTTGCGGGCTTCCGAGATCGGCTTGAATGTGGTTTCCACAAACGACGATATCTCGGCGATGCGCACCGAAGAGATGTTGGCCGAGATGAACCCGGATTCGATTTTCGAAAGGTCGAGTATGTCGTTGATGAGCTGGATCAAATCGTCGCCACATGAGTGAATGGTTTTGGCGTAGCGGATCTGTTTGTCGTTCAGGTTGCCTTCGGCGTTTTCGTAGAGCTGTTGCGCGAGAATCAGCAAGCTGTTGAGTGGCGTGCGCAATTCGTGCGACATGTTGGCCAAGAACTCGGATTTGTATTTCGATGTGAGCGTGAGCTGTTCGGCTTTTTCTTCCAGCGACTTGCGGGCTTCTTCCACTTCCTTGTTCTTCGCTTCCACTTCGTCTTTCTGTTTCACCAGCAGCAGCGCCTTGTCCTGAAGCTCGTCGTTTGTGCGGCGAAGTTCTTCCTGCTGTGTCTTGAGCTCGCCGGCCAGCGACTGCGACTGCGCCAACAGTTCTTCGGTTCGCGTGTTGGTTTCGATGGTGTTCAACACAATACCCAAACTTTCGGTGAGCTGGTCGAGGAAGTCAAGGTGGGTTTCGCTAAACACATCGAGCGACGCCAATTCAATCACGGCCTTCACTTTGTTTTCGAACACGATGGGAAGGATGATGAGGTTGGCTGGTTTGGCTTTGCCTAATCCAGAATTGATTTTCACATAGCCTTGCGGCACATTGGTGAGCAATATCTTTTCTTTCTCGTAGGCGCACTGTCCTACCAATCCTTCGCCGATAGCAAACTCGCGGGGAATGTTTTTTTCTTCCTTATAGGCATAGGCCGCAAACAGTTTCAGTTTCACTTGCTGCGTTTCGTCTTCCTGCTGCAGAATGTAGAAGGCACCATAGTGTGTCGACACCACTTGCGCAAGCTCGGACAGAATGCGTTTTGTTACGGTTTTCAAATCGCGCTGTCCCTGCAACATCTGCGTGAACTTGGCGAGATTTGATTTCAGCCAGTCCTGATCCTGGTTTCGGAGGGTTGTTTCGCGAAGGTTGGTGATCATCTGGTTGATCGTATCTTTCAACGCTTCCAATTCGCCCTTGGCATCCACCCGGATGGTCCGCGTCAAGTCGCCTTGCGTCACGGCCGAGGCCACTTCGGAGATGGAGCGCACCTGCGTGGTGAGGTTGGCGGCGAGCTGGTTCACGTTTTCGGTCAAATCTTTCCAGGTTCCGGATGCTCCGGGAACGCTGGCTTGTCCGCCCAGGCGTCCCTCCACACCCACTTCTCGGGCCACGGTGGTTACCTGTTCGGCAAACACGGCCAGCGTGTCAATCATTTCGTTGATGGTATCCGTCAACTGCGCCAACTCGCCCAGGGCGTTGATAGACAGTTTTTGTTTCAGGTTTCCTTTGGCCACCGAGGTCACCACTTTCGCGATGCCGCGCACCTGGCCTGTGAGGTTCGAAGCCATCTGGTTCACGGAGTCGGTCAAATCTTTCCACGTTCCGGCCACCCCGCGCACTTCGGCTTGTCCACCAAGCTTTCCTTCTGTTCCCACTTCGCGTGCCACACGGGTCACTTCAAAGGCGAAGGAGTTGAGCTGCTCCACCATGGTGTTGATGGTATTCTTAAGCTCAAGCATTTCGCCGCGAACGTCTACGGTGATTTTCTTCGACAAGTCGCCGTTGGCTACGGCTGTTGTTACACCGGCGATGTTCCGCACCTGGTCGGTGAGGTTACCGGCCATCTGGTTCACCGAGTCGGTCAAATCTTTCCACGTTCCGGCCACCCCGGGCACAAAGGCCTGCCCGCCTAATTTTCCTTCCGTACCCACCTCGCGGGCTACACGCGTCACTTCCGAGGCAAAACCGCGAAGCTGATCCACCATGGTGTTCAGAGTGTCTTTCAGCTGCAGGATTTCGCCGCGAACGTCTACCGTGATTTTCTTTGACAAGTCGCCGTTGGCCACGGCAATGGCCACGTTGGCGATGTTCCGGATCTGGGCGGTGAGGTTGCCGGCCATCTGGTTCACCGAGTCGGTGAGGCCTTTCCACACACCCCCCACACCTTTCACGGTGGCCTGTCCGCCAAGCTTTCCTTCCGATCCCACTTCGCTGGCCACACGTGTCACTTCCGAGGCAAACGAGTTGAGCTGATCCACCATGGTGTTGATGGTGTCTTTCAATTCCAGCATTTCCCCTTTCACGTCTACCGTGATTTTCTTCGACAAGTCGCCCTTCGCCACGGCGGTGGTCACGTCGGCGATGTTCCGCACCTGGTTGGTGAGGTTGTCGGCCATTTTATTTACAGAGTCTGTTAAGTCTTTCCATGTTCCACCCACACCCGGCACATCGGCCTGGCCTCCGAGCTGTCCTTCCGAACCCACCTCGCGGGCTACACGCGTCACTTCCGAACCAAAGGAGTTGAGCTGATCCACCATGGTGTTGATGGTGTTTTTCAACTCCAGCATTTCTCCGCGAACATCCACGGCAATTTTCTTCGACAAGTCTCCTTTCGCCACGGCGGTGGTTACTTCGGCAATGTTCCGCACCTGGTTGGTGAGGTTAGATGCCATCTGGTTCACGGAGTCGGTCAAATCTTTCCACGTTCCGCCTACACCGGGCACGTTGGCCTGACCACCCAACTGTCCGTCCGAACCCACCTCGCGCGCCACGCGCGTCACTTCCGACGAGAACGAGTTGAGCTGATCCACCATGGTGTTGATGGTGTTCTTCAACTCGAGCAACTCGCCCTTGGCATCTACCGTGATTTTCTTTGACAAGTCTCCCTTCGCCACGGCGGTGGTCACCCCCGCCACGTTCCGCACCTGTGCCGTGAGGTTACCGGCCATCTGGTTCACCGAGTCGGTCAGGTCTTTCCACACACCGCCTACGCCTTTCACCGTGGCCTGCCCGCCAAGCTTTCCTTCTGTTCCCACTTCAAGCGCCACACGCGTCACTTCAGAACCAAACGAGTTGAGCTGATCCACCATGGTGTTGATGGTGTTCTTCAACTCCAGCATTTCCCCGCGAACGTCTACCGTGATTTTCTTCGACAAGTCGCCGTTGGCCACGGCCGTTGTTACACCGGCTATGTTCCGCACCTGGCCCGTGAGGTTGGAGGCCATTTGGTTCACCGAGTCGGTCAGGTCTTTCCAGATACCGCCCACGCCTTTCACTGTGGCCTGCCCGCCGAGCTTTCCTTCTGTTCCCACTTCCAACGCCACACGCGTCACTTCAGAGCCAAACGAGTTGAGCTGATCCACCATGGTGTTGATGGTGTTCTTCAACTCCAGCATTTCCCCGCGAACATCTACCGTGATTTTCTTTGACAAGTCGCCGTTGGCTACGGCCGTTGTTACACCGGCAATGTTCCGCACCTGGTTGGTTAGGTTACCGGCCATTTCGTTTACGGAGTCTGTTAAATCTTTCCATGTTCCCCCCACGCCGGGCACATCGGCCTGGCCTCCCAACTGTCCTTCCGATCCTACCTCGCGGGCTACACGCGTCACTTCACTTGAGAAGGAGTTCAGCTGATCCACCATGGTGTTGATGGTGTTTTTCAATTCCAACAATTCGCCTTTGGCGTCTACCGTAATTTTCTTTGATAAGTCTCCCTTTGCCACGGCCGTGGTCACCCCGGCAATGTTACGTACCTGGGCCGTGAGGTTGCCGGCCATCTGGTTTACCGAGTCTGTTAAATCTTTCCACACACCGCCCACGCCTTTCACCGTGGCTTGCCCGCCGAGTCGTCCTTCGGTTCCCACTTCCAGCGCCACACGGGTTACTTCGGAACCAAACGAGTTGAGCTGATCCACCATGGTGTTGATGGTGTTTTTCAGCTCCAGCATTTCACCTTTCACATCCACCGTGATTTTCTTGGAGAGGTTTCCGCGGGCAATGGCCGTGGTCACTTCGGCGATGTTCCGCACCTGGTTGGTGAGGTTACCGGCCATGTGGTTCACCGAGTCGGTCAAATCTTTCCACACGCCGCCCACGCCTTTCACTTTCGCTTGTCCGCCGAGCTTTCCTTCCGATCCCACTTCGCGTGCCACGCGGGTCACTTCCATCGAGAACAGGTTGAGCTGTTTCACCATGTAATTCACTTCCTTGGCAATGCGGAGAAATTCGCCTTCCAACCGGTGGTCGCCAATTTCTTCGGGCATCTCCTGCGACAGGTTTCCTTTTGCCACCGAGCTGATCACGTGCGCGATTTCAATGGTGGGGTGCACCAGATCCGAGATGAGCACGTTGAGTGAATTCACCCCTTCGCTCCAGGCTCCTTTTGTGCTTGGAATTTCGATGCGTTGTGTGAGCTTGCCCTGCTTGCCAATGGTGTTGCCGGCGCGGGTAAACTCCAGCATCATGGTTTCGTTGAGCGATATGATTTCGTTGAGCGTATCGTAGATTTTGCCGTTCAGTCCTTCTTCGTCTATGGGCATGCGCACACTGAAGTTTCCGTTCTTTACTTCGGTAAGCACGCGGAGCAATTCTTTGGAACCGCTCACGTCCACGGAGGCGCCATTGGAATGTGTTGTGGTTTTTGAAGTTCCGTTGGTGTGGCCGTTGGTTGCTTTTTTCTTGGCCGTGCGCGACGTGGAAACTTTTGCTGCGGGGACACGCTTCTCTTTCGGCGCTGATTTGGTTTTCATAGCAGGACGTTTATTCTGTACAAAGTATGAAGAAACACTCTCAATTTCCATCCTGCTCCAAGGGGAAATCGACTTTATCGCGAAGTAAAATCAGGAGTGTGTAGAAAAATCTACACTTCTTAATCTTTTTTCAAGTTGCACGAATTTTGATGGCGGGCAGTTTTCTTGGGCATGACAACGAGGTGAAAATTCCCATCGGTTTCATCGTCAACACGCACGGTCAATGCGCAAACATCTCATACCCAAAATTCGTCCTTTGGTTCCCGTTATCTGCCGTTCACGACGACTTGAGACGAGTTGGCACATTATTTTTGTACATCGCTTTCAGGGATTTATGCAGGATAATGAAAAGGTAATACGGATATCTTTGTCATTTGGTGTTATGTGCTTACTTACAACATGAAGATGAAAAAATACGATGCACTCATCATCGGGTCGGGTCAGGCCGGCACACCCCTGGCGGTGAAACTGGCCAAAGCCGGCTGGCGCACAGCCCTTGTTGAAAAACGTTGGATTGGTGGCACCTGCGTGAATGATGGCTGCACCCCCAGCAAAGCGTTGCTCTCCAGCGGCCGAAGAGCCTACCTGGCCCGCACCGCCGGTGCCCTCGGCGTGAATCTCCCTTCTCCCGAAATCGACATCGAAAAAGTGATCGCACGCAAAGACGCGATCGTGTCAACAAAACGCACGGGGGCAGAAAAGTGGGTGAACAGCCTACCTAACCTCGAGGTGATTATCGGCACGGCCACGTTCACCGGAGAAAAAAAGGTGAGCATCGTGCTGGCCAACGGAGAAATGGAAGAGGCCGAGGGCGATTTTGTATTTATCAACACCGGGGCTACACCCGCCATCCCAACCCTGCAAGGGTTAGATACGGTTCCGTATCTCACGTCTACCACCATCATGGACCTGAAAGAAATTCCTCAACACCTGATCATTCTCGGCGCTGGCTACATCGCGCTTGAATTCGGTCAGCTCTACCGAAGGCTTGGGAGTTGTGTCACCATACTGGAGAAATCGGCCGACCTCCTGCACAAGGAAGACGACGACGTGGCACGCGAGATACGCGCCATTCTGGAAGAAGACGGAATCGTTTTCCATACACGCGCCACAATCACCAACCTGAGCTCGCCAACACCGGGAAAGATTGAAATAGACTTAACTGTGAACGGAACCACCCAACACCTGTCGGGGTCGCATCTGCTCGTTGCCTCCGGACGTGTTCCAAACCTGGCGGCCCTGAAACCAGAACAAGGCAACATGGCCCTGACGGCAAACGGCTTCATCAAAACCAACGACCAACTGGAAACTTCGGTGAAAGGCGTGTATGCACTGGGTGATGTGAAGGAAGGCCCGGCGTTTACGCACATCTCCTACAACGACTACCTCATTGTAGCACAAAACGTTCTGAACCACGCCAACCTCTCCATCCGAAACCGTCCCGTGCCCTATTGCATGTTTATCGACCCCGAACTGGGACGCATCGGCATGACGGAGAAGGAGGCGCGTGCCAACGGGCGTCGCGTAAAAATCGCGAAGCTGAAAATGAATCGCGTGGCCCGTGGCATCGAAACCGGTGAAACACGGGGACTCATGAAGGCCGTGGTGGATGACGACACGCATCAAATTCTGGGCGCGTCAATTCTGGCACCCGGCGGCGGAGAGATTATGTCGGTGTTGCAAATGGCCATGATCGGAAATATTCCGTATGACCAAATACGCGATATGATTTTTGCACATCCCACTTTTTCCGAATCTTTGAACAACTTATTCATGACGCTAGACAACCCCTGACCCATGCCCGCCATTCTCACGCCACCAACCCAACCCTCACGCGAAGCGAACCTGACGGCACAATTTCTGTCAGTACGAAAGCTGACAGAAGAAATATGCGCCCCGTTGCAAACGGAAGACTATGTGGTGCAACCCACGGGCGACGTTAGCCCACCGAAATGGCACCTGGGCCACACAACGTGGTTTTTTGAAACCTTGATTTTGAAAACCTACCGGGAGTGCTATGCGGAATACAACCCAAACTTCAACTTCGTCTTCAACAGCTATTACGAAAGCCTGGGCACACGCGTGGTGCGAACGCAACGGGGAAACCTGAGCCGCCCCACCGTGGACGAAATCTTTCGCTATCGCAAACATGTTGACAACGCCATGGTCGCGCTCCTGCAACAACCGTTGGCCGACGACCTGCACTACCTCATCACCCTGGGTTGCCATCATGAACAACAACACCAGGAACTGTTGTGGACCGACATCAAATTTATTCTGGGTCACAATCCGTTGCTGCCTGCCTACGACGAAAACATCCACATCGAAATCACCGCGCCACCGTCGCCCCCATCTTCGGTTGCCATGATGGAGGGCGTGTATGAGATCGGTTATGAAGGCGATGCGTTTTGTTATGACAATGAACTGGGCCGTCATAAAGTTTACCTTCCCTCCTACGCCATCGCCACCAGTTTGATTACCAATGAAGAATACCTCGCGTTTATCGCCGACGGTGGATACAGGAATTTTGTGCACTGGCATGCCGAAGGCTGGGACTGGGTGAAGACCCAGGGCATTGAAGCACCGCTCTATTGGTATCGGCAACACGACCAATGGTTTCATTATACGCTCCGCGGCTTCGTGCCCGTAGACTTGCAACAGCCCGTAACACACGTGAGCTACTATGAGGCGGCCGCCTTTGCTGTGTGGTCGGGCAAACGTTTGCCCACGGAATTTGAATGGGAAGCGGCCGCTCCGAATTTTGCCTGGGGCCACCGTTGGGAATGGACCGAGAGTGCCTACCTGCCCTACCCCGGCTTTGTGCGTGCACCCGGCGCCGTGGGCGAATACAACGGCAAATTTATGGTGAACCAAAAAGTGTTGCGCGGCGCATCGGCATTTACCTCACCCGAACACGGCCGCATCACCTATCGAAACTTTTTCCACCCCCATTTGCGTTGGCAACTCACGGGCATACGTCTGGCGCACTAACCACCTCACTCATGAGCATACACCTTCAGGAAGAACACTACACCCGGCTTAAGAACAGAAAAACTGCGCGCCTGGAATTCTATACCGATGTGGTGAGCGGTCTAACGGCATCGCCAAAGGCCCTCAAATCAAAATACTTCTATGATGCAGAAGGCGACGCGCTCTTTCAACGCATCATGCAATGTCCCGAATATTACCTGACGGACTGCGAACTGGAAATTCTCTCGCACCAAACCGACGCCATCGCTTCGGCCATCCAGGCGAGCACCGATGCGTTTAACGTGGTGGAGCTGGGCCCGGGCGATGCCTCCAAGTCAAGCTACCTGCTGAAGGAATTGCTGAACCGCGACGTTGACTACACCTACATGCCCATCGACATTTCGCACAACGTGCTTTCGCTTCTGCAGACCACGTTGCCCGAGCAACTGCCCGGCCTGCGCATGCAGGGTTTTGAAGGCGACTACCTGGAGATGCTGAAAGAAACCGAACAGAAAGGGCGCCGTCGTTTGGTGATGTTCATGGGCTCCAGCATCGGCAACGTGCCGCCCCAGGGCGCCGTGGCGTTTTGCCGTGAGTTGTATAACCACCTCTTGCCCGGCGACGTGATGCTGATCGGGTTTGACCTGAAGAAAAATCCGATGGTTATTCTCGATGCCTATAACGACAGCCAGGGCATTACGCGCGCCTTCAACCTGAACCTGCTGAAGCGGATCAACCGCGAGCTGGGTGGCGATTTTAACCTCGACCACTTCGCACACTACCCAACCTACGATCCGCACACCGGCTCCTGCAAGAGCTATCTGGTGAGCCGCCGACAGCAACAGGTGCACATCGGTCCCAATGCCATTCGCTTTGCCGAGGGCGAGCCGGTGTTCATGGAGATTTCGCAGAAGTATTCGCTGGAAGAAATCGACAACCTTGCCGTGGAGTCGGGCTTTGTGCCGCTGCAGCATTTTGTGGACAGCAAACGTTGGTTTGTGGATGTGTTGTGGCAACGCTAGCCCGGGGTGACGCAGGTACAATTCGTAATCATTTTCAAGTAAAAGAATATTTCAATCCCGTGATTTGTTTTCAACATTTGGCGCATAACTTTAGAGGCTACTACCCACCGCATCATCATGGAGGCTAAACGTTACGCAGGCGAATGGTCTGTGAGATACATCGAACCCGGAATGACCATCGGCCTGGGCACCGGCTCCACGGTGTTCTTTGCCATTCAGAAAATAGGCGAGCTCGCCAAACAAGGGCTCACCGTGAAGGCAGTGGCCAGTTCTGACCGCTCCGAAAAACTCGCGCGCGAACTGAACATACCTATCGTGTCCTTCTCATCCATCGACAGCATCGACGTCACCATCGACGGCGCCGACGAAGTGGATGCACAGTGCAACCTCATCAAAGGCGGCGGCGGCGCGCATACACGCGAAAAAATTCTGGCCTACAACAGCAAGGATTTTATCGTGATCGCCGACTCGTCGAAGCTGGTGGAGAAGCTTGGCAAGTTTCCGTTGCCCGTCGAGATTGTGCCCTTCGCGACCAGCCTCACCCTGCAACACCTGAAGGCCACAGGATGCGAGCCCCACATCCGCCAGGAAAACGGACAAGACTACATTACCGAAAACGGAAACCTCACGGTCGACTGCCAGTTCAAGGAAATCCTCCACCCCATTCTGCTCGATGCCGAGTTGAGGAAGATCCCCGGCGTTGTGGCCACCGGATTGTTCAGCTACAGCATGGTGACCAAGGTGATTGTGGGATACTCCAGCGGGCTAGTGAAAGAAATCAATCCTCACGAGAAGACCTGAACGCACGTTGTCAATACCAATACCTATTTCCAAGAACTAATAATCCAACATCCATATGCAAACAAACATCGGAATCAAGGCAGACAACCTGTCGAAGATCGCCCAGGAACTTTCCAAGTTGCTGGCAGACGAGTATGTGCTCTACACCAAGACACGCCGTGCCCATTGGAACGTGGAAGGCCCTGACTTTCACAGCCAACACAAATTTTTCGAATCCCAATACGAACAGCTTGACGAAGTGATCGACGAAGTGGCCGAACGCATTCGCTCCCTGGGTCACTACACACCGGCCACGCTGAAAGATTTTCTTCAACTGACACGCCTCACCGAACAGAACCGCGAAGGCAACGACTCGAAAGGCTACATGCACGAACTGGTGACCGACCACGAAAGCATCATCATGAAACTCCGCGAAAGCGTGAACCGCTTCGCCAACGACTATGGCGACCTGGGCACAAGCGATTTCGTAACCGGCCTCATGGAAGAACACGAAAAAATGGCGTGGATGCTCAGAGCCCACCTGAAGTAGACACAAACCCGAATTGGGCCGGACGTTTGAAGCCGGACAAATCCTTAAACACAAAAGCGTAATGCCGTCTCAACACATGGCATTACGCTTTTTACATTTTAATCTGTCTCTATTCGTTGACCGACTCTTTCCCGATCGCACTGGGAATGACCGTTTGCGTTCGCTTGCCGGCCAGGTAAACGCTGAAGGCGGCGAAGAGCGGGGCAGCCAGAATGTCGACGGTGTAGTGGGCGTGTTGCACGAGCATGAGTCCGGCCAACAGAATGGTGTCGAGGATGAGGAAGATGCGGAGGTTACGGCCCGGAGCGGTGATCACGAGCAGGCAGATGGTGGACACGTGGCCCGAGAAGAAAAGGTCTTTTGTGATCTCGATCTTGTCGTAGAACAGGTAGCCGATGAACGGATCTTCGAGCGACACGATGGCGGGGTGCGGCTCCAGCGGAATGAAGTAGAGCGTGCACATGCGCATGAGCGTGAGGTAGCCGTAGGCCTGCAACCCGGTGAGCAACGCTTCGGGATAACGCAGGGCGCTGCCCATGGCAATGATGACGCCGATGTAGAGCGATGCAAAGATATAGTTCGACACGTCGTCAGCCGGAAGCCAGTCGAGCACGACGTCGCGCAGCGGGTGGCCATCGCGCGATTGGATATAATAAAAGAAGTGGTCTATGAATGCCACCATCAACACCAGGATGGATAGTGTGACGATGAAATGTTTCCTGAAGTCGGGAGATGCCCAGGCGTTTTTCCAGTTGTCTTTCACAAGCATGTCGTTCTAAAAATTGCTGTCGCCGGAACCACCGTCCCGCCGTTGTTTTTATGGATCATGATAGTTTGGATTGATAGAGGTTGCTGGCAATTCGTTCGAGCAGAGCATCGGGCACCACTTTCGAGAGCACCACCGTGAGCCGGTTCATCCAGCCGGGTATGACCTCGGCGCGTCGGTTAAACATGGCCTTCACACCGCGACGGGCCACCTCGTCGGCCGTCATCTCAAACTTGGCGGCCGTCTGCTGCATGGCGTGCATGTTGGCTTCGGCAATAAAGTTTGTGGACATGGGCCCGGGACTGAGACACGTGACCGACACCGGACTGTTACGCAGCTCATAGCGCAGACCGCGGCTGAACGAACGCACAAACGTTTTGCTGGCGGCATACAGCGACAGCGTTGGCACAGCCTGATAGGCCGTGGTGCTGCTCACATTCAGCACGTAGGCTTGTTCGTGTTTGCGCAGTGCCGGCAACAACTGGTGTGTGAGGGCCACCATGCCCTGCACGTGCAGGTTCAACATCTGAAGCTGCAGTGCCAGCGAAAGTTTTTCAAAATAGCCCCAACACGCAAAGCCTGCGTTGTTGATGAGCACCGACGGTTGAAAACCACGGTCTGCACACCAGGCCGCAATCTGATCGGCCGACACGGGCAGTGCGAGATCCAGCGCGAGGCAGTGGGCCTTCACGGGATGTTGTTGTGTTATTTCGGACGCCAATTGCTCCAGCAACGCTTCCGAGCGGGCCACCAGCAGCACATCATAGCCGCGTGCGGCCATGGCCTGGGCCAATGCTTTTCCCAGTCCTTTGCTGGCTCCTGTGACGATCGCGTGCTTCATTCGCTAGCGGACCAAATTTTGAAAGTGCTGATACATTAACGTCGGACTTTTTTCATGTTTGATGGCATAGGCGCCGCTGATGATGGGTATGTGCATAACTTGCCGGCGGCTTTGTTCACCCAAGATAGTGGCTTGTGCCACAGGATGCCAGAGGCGACCGTCGTGCACTTCCATACGCCGGATCTCGTCGCGGATCTGGTTCACGCTTTCGCGGGGAACGAAACCGGAAAAATGTAAAAAACCATATTGCGCAAAGAAGTCCGTGTGTTCTTTCCGCAAGGGACCGGACAACTCAAAACGCGGATAATTTTCCATAGTTCACTGCACGATTGTGTATATATGACGCGGCCGCGAAACGTGTTCGCACCACGACGGGGGTCAGTCCCTGCGCTGGCAAGGCTGCGATATTGTTCACGGCGGGGGCACTGGGGGGGTTGTCTGGCGTCAACGTTTTGTCTGCCCGGAACCGTTTCATCACGTCTACGATCTTCTTGCTTTGCACACTTTCATTATTCAAATGCCTGAACCACAGACCGTGAGAAGAAAATTTCCGGCCCACATCGCGTAGTCCAACGCATACCTTCGCAAAAAAGTTGTGCAAAGATACATCACAGGAGTCAACGCTCAAACATGTGCCCAAAGTCCACGCATTGGACAACGGCCGCACGCAAAAGGTTGTACCGTCCAAAAATTACGCGGTCGTACGGCGTACTCTGCTTATCTTTGAGCCCGGCCCGCCTTGTTCATAAACCGGATTTTCCCCTATGAAAGTAAGTGGTTTTACGATTGTCAGAAACGCCATCAAATACGACTATCCCGTTGTTGAAGCCATCACTTCCATCCTGCCCCTCTGCGACGAACTGGTGGTGGCCGTAGGAAATTCGGAAGACGGAACGCTGGACCTGATCCGCTCCATTCCATCACCCAAAATCCGCATCATCGAAACCGTGTGGGACGACTCGCTCCGCGAAAACGGGCGCGTGCTGGCCGTGGAAACAGACAAGGCCTTTGCCGCCATCGACCCATCATCAGACTGGGCCTTCTACATCCAGGCCGACGAAGTGCTCCACGAAAAATACATCGACGCCGTGCGCCAGAACATGATCCGCTACAAAGACGACCAGGCCGTGGAAGGATTGTTGTTTGACTACACGCACTTCTATGGCTCCTACGATTTCTACGGCGCCTCCTACCGATGGTACCGGCGCGAGGTGCGCGTTGTGCGCAACCGGAAAGACGTCTTCTCCTATCGCGACGCACAAGGCTTCCGCATCCTTCCCAACCGGAAGCTCAACGTGAAGCACATTCCGGCAGCCATCTTTCACTATGGCTATGTGCGCGAACCAAAGGCCATGCAAGGCAAGCAACTTCAGTTTAACCGTTTCTATTTCAACGACGAGTGGATCGACAAAAACATTCCGAAGGTGAACGAGTTCGACTATTCGCAAGTAGACCGCCTGCACCGCTTCCAGGGAACTCATCCCCAGGCGATGCAAAAACGAATCGCCGCCCTCAATTGGCACTTCTCCTTCGACCCCTCCGCCCAAAACCGCCTTACCTTGAAAGATCGCGTGAAGGGCTGGTACGAAAAACTGACAGGCAGTCCGTTGGGTGAGTATCGGAATTATGTGATTATCCGGTGACGTATCGCTGGGTGGCATTTTTTCATTTGATCTTTTTTGCTACCGTTTCTTTCCTCGTTCCTCCATCCGCTTGCAGCCAGTGCAATGCGCGCCTCTTTATTCTTTCAAAATGAAATCAACCCACAACGTCATGACCAAGTCCAACACCGTTGTGCAACCATGGCCGAAATGATCCGCGTTTGCGCGCCATGAACGTTGGTGCGACGAAGCCGTGCGAGCGTGGCCTTTTTAATCGATGTTTATTTCCCGGCGGCTACAGACAGGTGAGCCCTGATGGGTCGGTGGTGGCTAAAGCATTAGGATGCCTTGCACATACTCCCGTTTATCTTCCGATAATCCTCCGTTCATCCTCCGATGAAATACGGAGGTTAATCAAAGGTTAAACATAGAATTAACGGAGCATATTCAGAAAAATAACGGAGGTTAGGTACAGGCAATCCGGCTTCTCATTATCTTGGAGTATGGCACGATACAAAGGCAAAAACATGGTGACGCAGGGTCTTAGTGGCAAAGCCGACGACGATCATGTGTACAAAACAATTGGGGGAGAAACGTTCCTCTGCAAGAAGGCCGACATGAGCGGCGTGGTGTGGTCGGAAAAACAAAAGCGCACGCGCGAGAGGCTCCGGGAAGCCCAGCGCTATGCCAGCGACTACATTAAGGTTCCTGCACAACGCGCGGCTGTGGAGCGTGTGGTACGCAAACACGAGCGATGCTACAACCGCCTAATTTCCGAATTCATGCATGGCATGGTGAGGAAGCCAATTGTGGATTGAGACCCCCTTTCCCGGCGACGCGAGGTGCGTCCGAAAACGTTTCCGGCAACACCCGGAACTTAAACCACACGCCACAGCGTTGATGTGGCAGGCCGGCGAACTGTAGTGGAATGCAGGCCTGGGGTGGACGACCGCCCTGAAACCTTTATCTGGGAAAAAGACTTATGCTCAAGCGTTTCTGGGGTTGTTTGCTCTGCCTGCTCACGTCGCACGGTACGGCTACCTATTGTCAAGGGTTGAAACCCGGATTGCCGGGCATGGCCCCCTCCCGTTGGATCACCATTCGAAACACACAGGCACCCGGGCGCTCCTATGCGTCTACCACCACGCCTGCCACGACCTACACACAAGAGGATTTCTATTTCAAGATGTGGTTGCCCGTGCTCATACGGCCGAAGTTCGGCATCATTATAGGGCCGCACTATCGCACCGAACAGCTGGAGCTGAAGCGTGAGGGCGGCAACAATCCGGCCCATCAACTGTCCAACTGGACCCTGCGTGCCATGGGCGTAGACCTCAAAGCGTCTGTGAAGGTCGACAGCACGTCGTGGTTGTTGTTTAGTGCGCAAGTCAATCAAAGTGGAACGCTTCGTTCCGATCTGCCCGGCAGCATACCGTTGAACTATACGCTCACGTCTGTTTATCTGCGGCGCAAGTCAGCCCGCAAGGAAGTGGGTGTTGGGTTGATGGTGAACAAGAGTTATAACCTGTCGGTGCTTCCTGTGTTTATCTACAACTATAACTTCTCCGATCGCACCGGCATTGAAATGAGCCTGCCCCACCGCATCGCGGCACGCTATAACGCCACCTCTCGCGACATCTTTTATGTGAAGAGTGAAGCGGTGACACGGACCTATTATGTGACTTGTCCCGACAAGACTGAACCTGAAACCTTTCGGCGTGTTGAAGTGGATCTGGGCGTGGCTTATAACCGTCAGCTTACGCGTATGCTGGGGGTGGAGTTGTTTGCTGGTTACCGGCGAAACCTGAGTCTCACGCTTCCAGAAGGGGTTATTCCTGTCAGGACCTCGGGACCTGCTATGTCGTTTGAAATTTATTTGCGGCCTCCGGTTGGGGTGAGTCGTAAATTGAAGTAGACGTTCCCTTTCTTTTTTTTTATGACGAGATATTAGCACTCTTGCGCTGAATGTTCAGTGTGATAGGAAGGAGTTTGCTTTAGAAGTTCTTTCGCTTTTCATAGCCCCGCTCCGGGGCCGCGGAGGCCCCGCATGTTCCCATCTGGGCTAGACCCGACCCGCGCATGCCATGACCAGGCCAAAGATCGGCTCAGGCCCAGATGGGAACATGCTGGAAGAGGTGTGCGTGTGGGGCATGGGTGTGAACTGATTGAGTGTGACTGAGTGGCTCAATATTGGTACTGAGTTGCTCAGTATTAGTTTAGGCGGATGATGTTTTTTTGGCCTTCGTTTGATGGTGCATCCGGATAGCAGAAGAAGCACGTTGTGCGCAAGAGATGAGAAGATTCATTCCGCTTTGGGGGCTGGTTACTTCCCAGGATTCAAATTGACATCTTCGTCCGTCCGTACAGAGCCGATGGGCTTGCTCCTGCTTGCGTTCAACCTTTTCAATGCAGGGTTGGGGTGGAGCCATCATCTGTCATGGACGTGCGAAAACCTTTGAAATTGAGGAGTCAACGCATGTTTATGGTCGTCAATTGGCGATATATCGTGAGGTGGTCGTTGAATTAGTGATGGAATAGATCGATCTTCACATGGCGGCCAACTGTTTTTTTACTCCGCTTCGCAGCCATGCAACCTGATCATCACGCTCCAAATAAAGGGTCTGAACAACTTTCGCCTACTGTGGCGCGCGACATTCTGTTTCTTGGGAATGCGCTTGCTACGGTGCATTCGAAAGCCGAGTTGCAGGGGCTTCTTCAGAATGTGATCCGGCGGTTTGTTTCTTTCGGACATTCGGCGCTTGTGCTGGTGGATCAGACGCAGACTCCGTTTCTCATCACCTTTGCCGACGACAAATACAACAGTCCCCTGCTGTCGGAATTTCTGGGACTTGCTCCGGTGAACGATGCGATCTATCAGTTGATTGCGTCGGCCGATAATCCTACGATTGTTGATCTTGACAAGGATATTGTGAAGCCCAATGCGCGCAATCTCTTCCATGCGCTGCACGCGGTGGGCTTTCGCACGATGGCTGCCGTTGCGCTTCGGCATGGTGAGCCGGTTTGGGGTGCGCTTTTGTGCTTTGCTCCGAACAAAAAACGGTTCACGTCTGCTGACCTGCTCCTGTTGCACGGGCTGTCGTTCCCGCTGGCAACGGCTGTTTCAAATCTTATGGATCCGGGAGGCAAAGCACAGAACGCTTCGCGCAAAGGCGTGCCCGCATCCCACCACGAATCTTCTCACACCAAAACCCTTGACGAAAACGAGCGCGACCATATTCTGGCCGTGCTCGAGAAATGCCACGGCAAAATCTCCGGAAAGGGCGGCGCGGCCAATCTGCTGGGTGTGCCGGCTACTACATTAAATTCAAAAATGAAACGTCTGGGCATCAAGCGCGGCGCAGCCTTCGACGCCCCTGAATGATGGAAGCGTCGGGTTGAGGCGGACGGATTGCAGTGTGAATTTTTACCGCTGTCGGGGCATGATCATTCTTCGTTCATGGCGTTGCCAAGCGACACCAGGTCCAACGGTTTGGTGAACATGTCCAGTGTGCCGTCGGGGTTGAGTGGCCATTGATTGTGGGGTTTGTCCCAGTAAAGCTCCACGCCGTTGCGGTCGGGGTCGTTCAGGTATAAGGCTTCGGATACACCATGATCGCTGGCACCGGTGAAGGGATAGTTGGCGGCGCGCAGGCGGTTGTAGATGATGGACAGATCTTTTCGGGTGGGATAGACAATGGCGGTGTGGAACAGGCCCACGCCCTCGCGCTGTGCTGGCGCCGATCCTTTGCTGTACCACGTGTTCAATCCGATGTGGTGATGATAGCCACCGGCCGAGATGAACGCGGCCTGATCGCCATAGGTGGCCATGACCTGGAATCCCAACAGGCCCTCATAGAAGGCCAGGGCTTTTTCGAGGCTTGAAACTTTCAGGTGCACATGGCCGATGCGCGTGGCCGCCGGCACAACATAGGGTTCTGTCATAACGAAGTTGAATGGGTTTGTTTTTTCTGAACGTTGAATGGGGTTGCGCGCGTTGCCGCCACGTCGGCCATGTCTGTTCAGGGGCTATTAATTTAATGATTTCTGAACCGTTCGTTGCCTTTGGTTCAGGTGTTGATTTTGAATTGAAATGAGGCCGCGAAACCTTCCCCTACCAGGATCTCTACCGCTCGTTTTTACACAAAAGCCTGAAGCACAATGATTCAATGCTGCTGGGTTAAATCACTGGATTCTATCCCGATAATTTCGCAAATACTAAACGCCTCACCGCTTCGTTTTTGCGGGTGCTCACTTTTGTGCGGTCCGTCTTAAAGCCTCACCCTTGTGCTTTTTTGGACGGAATTGTCGAACTGAGCCCCCTGGCGTGGTTGTATCTTGCATTGCTCATAAAAAAAAGTATTATCTTCGAGGTTATGAAGTTTCCCGTCCTTCTCATTTCAGTAGTATCGCTGTCGGGCGCTGTTTGCGCTCAGATCAATCCGACGCCAACCGAAATTGCGCTTTCCTATCAGGAGCCAATAGCCATTAGGAAGAAGGAACGTCCCTGGCTCAATGCTGTGAAAATGCCGGCTGTGCTCATCGGGCTTGGTGTATACACGGCCAACAACGACAAGGTTATCAATCGTTTTGAGATACGGGAAGAACGGAACGAGATCATGCCCAACTTCCGCTGCTCGCTCGACAATTACATGATGCATGCCCCCGCGGCCATTGTGTATGGTTTGAACCTTGCCGGCGTGAAAGGCAAACACGATTTCAAGAACAGAACGCTGTTGCTTTTGAAATCTGAGATGATCATGACCGCCCTCACGTTTTCATTCAAGTCCATCACAAACGAAGAACGTCCCGACGGTGGCGACAACTTTTCCTTTCCTTCGGGTCACACGGCCCAGGCCTTTGCCACGGCCACCTTCATGGCAAAGGAATATGGAGAGCAAAGCATCTGGTATTCTGTGGGTGCCTACACCATGGCCACTACCGTGGGCGCTATGCGCATCATGAACAACCGCCACTGGGTGTCGGATGTGTTTGCCGGAGCCGGCATCGGCATCCTGTCCACCAACATTGCCTACCTGACACACCGCTACCACTGGAAAAACAAAAACAGTAACCTCACAGTGGTGCCTACCTACGCCAAAGGCCCCGGCTTGTATGTAGGATATCGCTTCCAATAGAAACAACCCTTTAGATTTTTTCCTGAGCGACGTGTTTGCCCGTCAGCAGGTTTGCGCAGTCTGCCGTCAAAGTAATCGATGTACGGATGCTTGAAGCTGATGTACATGTCAACCCCGGCTAAACTTTATGCGTAAGAAATAGCGTAAAGTTCTGAAAAGACACGGTACCTTTGACGCTGCGCATGAAAACCACCAACACGACACGCCGGATGACCTGGGGAATGATCTGTTTGACCCTGCTGTTTGTCGGCTGCACCCCCGTTCCGCTATACGACGGCCCTCCGGGCTATAACTTTGAGGCCCCCGAAAAGCTTATCATGCGCGAGTCGCTGCTCGAGATTTCGGGCATCACATTTCACCATGGCAATGCCGACACCGTGCTGGCCATCAACGACGAAGACGGAAAACTTTTCTATTTTCCCATTAGAGAAAAGAAAGCCTACTCCACCCGGTTTTTTAAGGGCGGCGACTTTGAAGATGTGGCGGTTTTTAAAAATCAAATCTATACCCTGCGCAGCGATGGCACCGTGTTCTCGTTTGCCGACAGCATTGACCGCAAAAAGAGCGAGGCCAAAAAATGGGACGCTGCATTTCCGGAAGGCGAATATGAAAGCCTGTTTGTTCAGGAACCCGCCAACAAGCTCATCACGTTGTGCAAGAAATGCGAGAGCGGCAAACATCAAATTCAAGGGTATTCGCTTGACCTTTCCGACACCACCCTCACAAACCTTCAGCCCTTCGGCATAGACCTGGACGGGCTGCCTTCGCTGGAGAAGAAAATCAAAAAAGCATTTCAGCCTTCCGCCCTCGCGCAGAGCCCCATCACACACGAGTGGTTCATCATCTCGTCTGTTCACAAAACACTGCTGGTGACCGATGCTTCCTGGAAGCCCCTCGCCTCCTATGCGCTGGACCCGCACTACTTCAACCAACCCGAAGGCATTGCGTTTGACGATGCCGGCCACCTCTACATTTCCAACGAAGGCAATGAGATTCAGAACGGCAACATCATGAAGATTGCCTACACGGGGCAGACCGCGCACTGAGCAATTTGTCTTTTTTCAATTCTCCTGCACGAAACTTAATCATTCCATAAAACCAAAGGCATTGGTTTCCTGACAACTTGTGCCCATTTTTGGGTCGCTCAACCCAAGCCCGCTTATGCCACACCTGCGACGATGCCTCACCCTCCTGCTGCTCTTGTCTGCCACCCTCACCCAAGCCCAACGCAAAGCCGTGTTCATCATTCTCGACGGCATTCCCGCCGATGTGATGGAGAAGCTGGAAACGCCTGTGCTTCGGGAAATTGCCAGACAAGGCGGCTATAGCCGTGCCCATGTGGGTGGCGAGAAAGATGGCTACAGTCAGTCGCCTACCATCTCGGCCGTGGGCTACAATCACCTGCTCACCGGCACGTGGACGCACAAACACAACGTGTGGGACAACGACATTAAAGCACCCAACTATTCTTACTGGAATATCTTTCGCATCGTTGAAACGGTGAGGCCCCAGCTCACCACGGCCGTGTTCTCGTCGTGGACCGACAATCGCACCAAACTGGTAGGTGAAAGCCTGGCCGAAGCAGGAAACATCAAACTCGACTATTCCTACGACGGGCTGGAGCTGGACAAAACACGTTTCCCACACACTGCCGACCGCACGTTCATGTTCAACATCGACGAAGCCGTTTCAACCGAAGCCGGCCGCTACATTCTTGACAAAGGCCCCGACCTCTCGTGGGTATACCTGGAATTTACCGACGACATGGGCCACATGCATGGCGACAGTCCACAGTTTTATGATGCCGTGAAGAAAGCCGATGCACAAGTGGGACGCGTGTGGAAAGCCATCAAAGCCCGCGAGGCAAAGTTTGGAGAAGAGTGGATGATCGTGATCACCACCGACCATGGCCGCAACGTGCAAACCGGAAAAGACCACGGCGGGCAATCAGACCGCGAGCGCACCACGTGGATCACCACCAACGCGCGGGAGCTTAATGCCCATTTCAAAGAAACACCTGCCATGGTCGACATCGCTCCTTCCCTGCTGCGCTTCCTCAAGGTAGATGCTCCGGAAGAAGCCCTTCGCGAAATGGATGGCGTTCCGTTTGTTGGCGGGGTGTCGCTTAGTCATTTGAAAGCAACGCGCGAAGGCAACGAGGTGGCGCTGCGCTGGAACATTCTGAATCCTACGGGAGAAGCCACGGTATACCTGTCGCGCACCAATGCGTTCAGCAAAGGTCAATCCGATCGTTATGAAGAAATTGGCAAAGCAAAAATCAGTGCAGGAAAATTCACGTTCACCCTTCCCGCAGAAAGTGACTTTTATAAAGTCCTGGTTGTTGCCCCCTACAATACGATGAACGCCTGGCTGATTCGCGACGACGCCAAGCCAAAGCCCTGACGATCATCCCAACCCTGCGTTGGTGCGCTAGCTTGTCTTTTTGTAGTTGAGCACGGCCCAGCCGTTCAGCACCACGGCAAACAGTGCCACCATGCCCAGGTGCATGCGCACATCGTGAAGGTCGCTGCCCTTCAGCACCACCATGCGCATCACCGTGATGAGGTAGCTGACGGGATTGAAACGCGAGATCATTTGAGCCCACCCGGGCATGCTGTCGATGGACGTGAACAGGCCGCCCATGAGAATAAAAATCATCATAAAGAAATACATGATGAACATGGCCTGCTGTTGTGTGTCGCAGAACGTAGACACCAGCAACCCAAAGCCCAGCACGGCCAAGAGGTAAACGCCCACAAACACATAGAGCACGGCGAGGTTGCCCACCGGCACAATGCCATAGAAAATCCAAGACACCACCAGGCCAATGGTGAACACCACGTTGCCCAACACCCAAAACGGAATGAGCTTGCCCAGGATGAAGTGATGTTTCCGCAGCGGCGTGACGTTGATCTGCTCAATGGTGCCGATCTCTTTTTCCTTTACAATGTTGAGCGCCGAGAGAAAGCCACCGATCATGGTGACGAGTATGGCCAAGATGCCCGGCACCATAAACATGCGGTAGTTGAGCAAGGGGTTGAACCAATTGGACGAAGACACGTCTATGACCGGATTTTGGTTGAACGCTGAAGGCTGAATCCACTGCACGCGGAAGTCGTGGTTATAGTCGCGGATGATGCTGGCCAGGTAGGCACCTCCGAGGTTGGCCTTGGTGCCGTTGATGGCGTTCACGGCCACAAAAATCTTTTGCTCGTCTTCACGCACCAGGTTGCGTTCAAAGCCCGCGGGGATTTCGAGGATGAGATCGGCTTCGTCGGTCTCCATGAGGGGGAATGCTTCTTTAAACGTAGCCCGGTTTCCCGTGAGCTTGAAATAGCCGGACGACGCAATTTTGCCCACCAGCTTTTGTGATGTGGACGAATGGTCGCGGTCTACCACACAGAGGTTGATGTTTTTCACTTCGTAGTTTGCTGCAAGCGGCAGCAGGATGAGCTGCACCACGGGCATCACCACGATCATGACCAGTATAGAACGGTTGCGAAAGATCTGTTTGAATTCCTTCTGCAGTAGAAATCGTAAGGTTCTCATGCGAGTCGTATTTTAAAGGTGCGGAGGCTGACAATAAAAAGCACGGCGGTCATGCCGGCGAGGATCAGGGTTTCTTTCCAGATCGCATTAAAGCCAAGGCCTTTGATCATCACGGCTTTCACAATGATGTAGTACCATTTGGCGGGCACAATGTTGGAGATCATTTGCAAGGGCAATGGCATGTTCTCGATGGGAAACATGAAGCCGCTGAAGAGCATGGTGGGCAACAGCATGCCCATGAGCGAAATGAGCATGGCCACCTGCTGTGAACTGGTTTTGATGCTGATGAAAATGCCCAGCGCCAAACTGGTGATGATGAACAACGTGCTCTCGGCAAATAACAACAGCAAACTCCCCGCCACCGGCAGGTCCAGCACATAAACACTCAGCAACAAAATGGTGACGACGTTGATGAGCGACAAAATGAGATACGGAACGGCCTTTGCCAGGATGACAAATATGGGTTTGAAAGGCGATACTAAAAGAATCTCCATGGTGCCCGTTTCTTTTTCGCGTACGATCGACACGGCCGTCATCATCACGCACACCAGCATGAGCACCAAAGCCATTACGCCGGGCACGTAGTTGTAGACACCTTTCAGCTGGGGGTTGTAGATCATGCGGGTTTCGGGAATGATGCGAAACGGGACCGTAAGATTCCGGTTCAGCCCCGTCTGATAATCCTGCACGATGGATGTGGCGTAGTTGATGAGCGATGTGGCGGTGTTCGGGTCGGAGGCATCGGCAATGATCTGCACGTTTGCTTCGTTGAGGTGCAGCAGGTCGCCGTTAAAATTGTCGGGAATCACCAGGGCTACCTTGATCTTGCCTTCGCGAAACGCGGCTTCCATCTGCAACGGACTCATGACCGATTGCTCTATTTCGAAATAGCGGCTGGCTTCCACTTTGGCAATCAGTTGCTGCGATGCACGGTCGTGTGCATTGTCTACGATGAGCATCTTGGAGTTCTTCACTTCGTTGGTGAGCGCAAAACCGAAGATGAGGATTTGCACGATGGGCATACCAAAGAGAATGAGCAATGTTTTTTGATCGCGCAGCACGTGTGCGAATTCTTTGCGGACGAAGGTTAGGAATTGTTTCATGTTGCTTCGGGTTATTCGCTTCGTTTGGCGCCACGGGCCAGTTGATAAAACACGTCGTCCATGCTGGCGGCGTTGAATTTTTGTTTCAGGGCCTGCGGTGTGTCGAGTGCCTGGATTTTTCCATCGACCATGATGGAAATGCGGTTGCAATATTCGGCTTCGTCCATATAGTGCGTGGTCACAAAAATGGTGATGCCCTCGTGGGCCGCTTCATAGATGAGGTTCCAGAATTGGCGCCGGGTGACCGGGTCAACGCCACCGGTGGGTTCGTCGAGAAAAACGATTTTGGGTTGGTGCAGGATGCCCACCGAAAACGACAGTTTTTGTTTCCATCCCAGCGGCAACGATCCAACCAGCTTCTTCGCTTCGCCTTGCAATCCCAGGCGCCCGATGAGCGCCTCACTTTTGGTTTTGATGTCGGCGTTGCTGAGACCATAGATACCTCCGAAAAAGTTGATGTTCTCCAACACCGTCAGGTCTTCATACAAGGAAAACTTCTGACTCATGTAGCCGATGTTGCGCTTGATCTGTTCGGTTTGTTTGTAGACGTCGAAGCCCGCCACCCGCGCCTGTCCTGCCGAAGGAATGGACAAGCCGCACAGCATGCGCATGGCGGTGGTTTTGCCTGCACCGTTGGCGCCGAGAAAACCAAAGATTTCTCCGGGCTGCACATCGAACGTAATTTCGTTGGTCGCTACAAAGTCGCCAAAGCGTTTGGTGAGTTTGTCGGTTTGAATGACGGGCGTGGCCATATCAGTCTTTTAAAAGTTTTATAAAACAATCTTCTATGGTGGGCACCGTGGTTTTCATCTCCACACCTTGCAGACCTTGTTGCTGCAAATAGTTTTTCACATCCACTTCAGACACATCGGTCCTGAACGATGCGTGCATGTATTCTCCAAAGGCATAGCTGTTCAATGTGTGCTCATAGTGTTCCATCGCCTGCAGCAACGCGTACATGTTGCCGGCTTTCAGTGCAAACAATTTTTCGGGATAGGACGCGACCACGTTTGCCGGGGTGTCTATGCTGAGGATGTTGCCGTTTTGAATGAGGGCGATACGGTCGCACAACGTGGCCTCGTCCATGTAGGGTGTTGACACCACGATGGTGATGGCCTGCTCTTTCAGACGCTTCAGCATGTCCCAGAATTCTTTGCGCGACACCGGGTCAACACCGGTGGTGGGTTCGTCGAGAAACAGCACCGACGGTTTGTGAATGAGTGCGCAACACAGCGCCAGCTTTTGCTTCATCCCTCCCGACAACTTGCCTGCGCGTCGCGTTTTGAACGGTTCGATTTGCACGTAGATGTCTTTGATCAATGCATAGTTCTCTTCCACCGTGGTGTTGAACACTGTAGCGAAGAAGTTCAGGTTCTCTTCGATGGTGAGGTCGGGATAGAGGGAAAATTTTCCGGGCATGTATCCCACGCGGCTGCGGATCTGTTTGTAGTCTTTCACGATGTCCAGTCCGTCTACCGTGGCCGAGCCGCCGTCGGGCAGCAGCACCGTGGTGAGCATGCGGAAGATGCTGGTCTTGCCTGCACCGTCGGGACCGATGAGGCCGAACAGCTCGCCTTTGTTTACGGTGAATGAGACGTCGTTCACCGCGCGTGTTGCTTCCTTGCCATACACCTTTGATAGATTGCGCAATGCTACAGCTTCCATGGTCAGAACTTTAGTTCGCCGTACATTCCTATTTTCAGCAGCCCGTCGTTTGTCACGCGTACCTTCAACGCATACACCAGGTTGGCACGTTCGTCTTTTGTCTGAATGGTTTTGGGTGTGAATTCGGCCTTGTCGCTGATCCATTCAACCACTCCCGGATATGCTTTGTAGTTGCCTTTTCCGTCGTCGACAGATACCGTCACTTTGCTGTTCAGTTTTGCATGGGCAAACTGGTCGCCCGTAATGTAGGCCCTCAGAATGATGGTGGACAGGTCGGCAATCTTATAAAGCGGTTTCCCTACGGCGGTCATCTCCTTTGCTTCGGCATACTTTGTCAACACGGTTCCGTTCACGGGATTCACAACTTTGCATTTTGCCAGCTGGTCGTTCAGTTGTTCGATCTGCACCGAGAGCGGCGACGTTTCTTCCGTGAGGCTCGATGTGGTGATGCCCAGCGTCGATTGCTGTGCTTCAATTTGTTTCTTCACCACATCGAGCTGTGTGGTGGCATCATCCAGTTGTTTTTGGGTGGCTGCGTCTGCTTTCACGAGGTTGGCCACACGTTGTTGTTCGCGTTGGGCTTGCTTGAGTTGTTCCTGCAGGGCGGCGAGTTGTTTGGCCACGTTGGGCTTTTTGCTGAGCACGGCAGCGATCTGGGCCATCAGTTGCTTCTTCTTTAAATACAACTGCACGCTGTCGATGAAGCCTACGTGGACGCCTGCTTGCAGGGTCTGCCCTTCCTCTACGGTGAATGATTTGAGCGTGCCCGACGCTTCGGCCGAGACAATGGTTTCCACAGCTTCGAATGTACCCGATGCATCGTATGCATTTTTGTTTGATGTGCAGGCCGCAACGGTGAAGGCTGTCAGGAGGTATGCTATTCTTTTCATGATGACAGGATGTTATGGATTAATTTCCGGTGGTTGTTTTATGTGTGTATTGGGCCATGAGAAACTGAATTTCATGGAGGATTTTGGCTTGCTGCGCCTGGTCCTGGGCGTTCACTTCGAGCAGGTAGTCACTGGTGTCGATCACGCCGTTTTCCAGTTGGGCCAGGGCCGCGTTCTTCACGCTCGCGCGGAGCGAAATAATTTCGTCGTCGCTGGCCAGCAGGTCGCGGTATTTGGCCGCTTCGCGGTTCTGTTGTTGCAGGGTTAGGTTGGTGTTGAACAGGAACACCTCGCGTTGCACCGCGATGTTGCGGCGGCTCAGGTCGATCAGTGCTTTGTCTTTCTTGTAGGTATACAAACCTGACAGTGACCAATTGAGCCGGAAGCCGCCCAGGTAGTAGCCTTTCATTTCGTTGCTCAGCATATTCAACGCAGGTCGCCCCACGCCTGCCTGCACAAAGAAGTTGAGTTTGGGTCGGTTGCGGGCCGCCAGCATTTTGTATTGCACTTCGGTGCTCTGGGCTTGATAGTCGTAAAGCTTCAGTTCGGGGCGTTGAATCTCTTGTGAAGGTTCGACCGGCGCGGGTCTGGCCAGTGCGGCTTCTTCGCCGAGCGATTGGTTTATGAAAAGCCCCAGCATGTCGGTGTAGGCATGGCGTGTGCTTTTTAATTCGGTGGTGCGCTGGTTGGCTTTTAGCAACTCGGCTTTCAGCACGTTGGCGCTGCTTTTCAGCGCGGTGCCGTTGGCAATGGCCGCTTCGGTTTTGGCGATGCCGGTGTTGATGTCTTTGATGAGCAGTTCATTTTGTTTCAGCTGTTCGTCGAGCGTGAGCACGCCAAAGTAGAGTTGGTTGATTCGCTCCTTCAGGCCATAGAGTTGCACGTCGATCTTCTGCTCTTCCACCTGCGCGTTCACTTTCTGCGACAGCACTTGCTGACGGATGACACCACCGTCGTATAGCGTCTGCGTGGCTTCTCCATACAGCTTGTATTGATCCTTGCTGATGAGCGGAATGGTGAAGGCCGGATTCTCAACCGGCACATGCGTCACTTCCGATTGATAGGTGGCCTGACCGTTCACGCTGAGCTGTGGCAGGTAGCCTTTGGCCGCATTGTCGATGGAATATTCGGCGCTCTTTGCCACCAGTTCGCGTTGCTTGATGAGCGGGTAGTGATGCTCGGCCAGCGCATAGCAAGCCTCCAGGGTTAACGCCTGCGCACGTGCCGCCTCCGACAGAAGCAGCAGGATGCCAAGCGTTATGATTTTTGAGGTGTATCGGGTCATACGTTTAACTATTTGTTTTAATCATTTGATTAATCAATACGCAAAAAAATTTACTTGGTCTTCAATATGGCCTGCACCCATTTTGGAATGAGGGCTTTCCGTTCTTCCATCAACACCGCGTAGTCCTTGGCGGGAAGGTTGCCGATGGCTTGAAAAATCGGCTTTCCTACAAACGGAAACAACGTCATGCCCACGAGGTTCATCACAAAGTGAAGCGGGTGCAGGTCGGGGCGGCGTTCTTTGAGCTGCTTCAGAAAATAGGCTTCGCGCAACAGCTTGCCGGCCTGGATGCGCTGGCTGAACCGTTCGGGGTCGACGCGGATTTCGCTGAGCACAAAAATGGGCAGGTCGGGATGGGCGGTCAGCATATCGATGTAGCATAGCACCACCAACTCCAGTTTTTTCTCCAGCGTAGTGCCTTCGTCATTCAGTATTGGCACAATGGTGCCAAAAAGCTGCTGCAGTTTTTCCACCATCACAATTTCGAAAAGCCCCTCTTTGCTACGGAAGTAATAGTTGAGCAAGGCCAGGTTTATGCCCGCCTCCTCGGCGATGTCGCGCGTGCGTGTGGCGGCATATCCCTTTTGTGTGAACACCTTGCGGGCGGCCTCCTTGATCTTTTCCTGTGTGGACAGGTCGGCTTCTATCGTTTTTTTCTTTGCCATGCTTGCGCTTTCCAATGACGTTGTACGGCAAAGGTAGCGACAGGTTCATGATTTAATCAAATAATTTAATCAATTGATTAAATTATTTTTCAAACGATTCCTCTTAAAACATCATAAACCACTCACTTACAGTTATTTTACTTAGTTGTGTTCATCAGTTAAAATGGTTGGTTTAGGTTGACGGGAAGGCTGATGCAAGCGGTCGGCACATTCTTATTGATGTGAACCGCGTGACAAAGCGGCCAGAAAAATTCGTTTGTTTTCCGCCAAAATTTATTCGCGAGACAGCACGTGAAATTTTTGTAGCGGCGTTTGGAAATAGAGTCTGCTCCTATTGCTACCTTGTGGCTTCGTATGGCTTTGTATATCTCCTCGCTAAATTCCGGAAGTAACGGCAATTGCTACTATATCGGCAACGAAAACGATGCCGTGCTGGTGGATGCCGGTCTTTCGTGTCGCGAAACGGAGAAACGCATGAAGCGACTGGGGCTGAACATGCGGAAAGTACGGGCCATTTTTGTGACGCACGAGCATGCCGACCACATTCACGGCCTCACCCAGTTGGTTAAAAAGTTCGAGATCCCGGCCTACATCACCACCCCAACCCTACACGAAGGCAAGCTGCGCATGGCCGAACACCTCGTGCGCACATTCAAGCCCTACGACCCCATTTGCATCGGCACCCTGTCGGTGATGGCCTTTCCGAAATTTCACGACGCCTGCGACCCGCATAGCTTCACCGTGACTGACGGTCAGGTGAAGGTGGGTGTGTTCACCGACATCGGCGCCGCGTGCAAGCACGTGATCCACCACTTTCAGCAATGTCATGCCGCCTTCCTGGAGGCTAACTATGACGAGGAGATGCTGGACAATGGCCGCTACCCTATCCACCTGAAGAACCGTATTCGCGGCGGCCAGGGGCACCTCTCGAACGTTCAGGCGTTGCGTTTGTTCACGCAGCATCGCCCGGAATATATGTCGCACCTGTTGCTGTCGCATCTTTCCAAGCATAACAATCACCCGCAGATTGTGGAAGATCTTTTCCGCCGCAATGCGCGCAACACAAAGATCGTGATCGCCACGCGGTATGAAGAAACTCCCGTGTTCAGAATTCAGAAGCCGGTGCAGCTGATGGAGAAAAAGCCACAGCCCGATACCGCGCCCTTGCAGCTGGCGTTGTTCTAGGAACGCGACTGTCTCCTCGCCAAATCACCCTTCTCCCGTCACCCCGAATGTCGACGCTACCGCCCTTCCGACCTATTCACCAACGGTGTTTGTCCTTTTCCGGATTAGGATGGGCAATTGACCCGATTGTCTTTTCGTGCTACCTTTGAAGTAGGCGCAACATAATCCGCTTCCAAAATCCGATGACCCCGGCTCACCAACCCATGCGCTATTTCCTTATCGACGACGATCCGGACGACCAGGAAATTTTTTGCCTGGCCATTCACGATGTTGAACCGACCATTGATTGCATCCGCACCAACGACGGCGTGCAGGCGCTGCAAAAACTGAATACCATACCGCATATTGTGCCCCATTGCATTTTCATAGACATGAACATGCCCCGCATGAACGGCATTCAATGCCTGCTCGAGATCCGGAAAATTGACCGGCTGAAAGATGTTCCCATTTATTTGTGCTCCACATCGTCGGATCCCCGCATGATTGCAGAAACCAAAGCCATGGGGGCTATCGACTTCATCATCAAGCCGTCGAACATTCGTGACTTCACCAACATTCTCGCGGCGATACACGCGGGACTGAAGCCCTCGTCCTGATCCTTATTGAGATTTATCAGCGAGATACTGAATGAAACGCTCCAGGGAATGTTCATGCAAGAGCATGTCTGCCGGTAGCGCATTCAGCGCCTGCTGCGGCATGTAGGGAACAACGGAAGCGGCCGGGTCCTGCACTACAATGCCACCGCCAGCTTTTTTTATCGCCTTCAATCCATCCACCCCGTCGGCATTTGCGCCGGACAACAGCAGCCCTACAACGGTGGGACCATACACATCGGCCAGCGATTCGAAGGTGACGTCTATGCTGGGACGGCTGTAGTTCACTTTCTCCGAGTTGTCGAGGGAAAAGCTGTGATCTTTTTCCACGAGCAAATGGTAGTCGGTGGGCGCCACATAGATGGTGTTGGTTTCGATGGTCTCTTTATCTTCTGCTTCCTTCACGGCAAACATCGTTCGGTGTCGCAGCACGTCAACCAGGGTGTTGTCTTCAGAATCTTTTCGATGCAGCACCACCACCAGCGCGATGTTCAGTGTGGGCACCAGGTGGGGCAACAGGGTCAGCAACATGCTCAGGCTGCCGGCCGATCCGCCGATGGCCAGTACCTCATACTTGGGATTCATGGGCGTGTTGTCGTTTTTCACCGTGAGATTTATTTGATCTTTCTCCAGATTTTCTCTTTGTTCTCGATCTGCCGGTAGTTGCCGGTCACCGTAGAGAACTTCAGCGTCTCTTTCGATCCGAGGGCCAGGAAGCCCAGGGCTTCAAGACTGTCGTCGAAGAGCTTTAGTGCGCGGTCCTGTAGTTCCTTATCAAAATAAATCATCACGTTGCGACAGAGTATCAACTGAAACTCGTTGAACGAGCGATCCGACACCAGGTTGTGGGTGGCCAGTATGATGCGCTTGCCCAAACGTTCATCAAATTTCGCGGCGTCATACTGGGCGGTATAATACATCGAGAAATCTTTGCGTCCCCCCGACCGGATATAGTTGTCGGAGTATTGCTTCATCTGGTGCAGTGGAAACACGCCACTCCTCACCTGCTCTAACACCGCAGGGTTAATGTCTGTTGCGTAGAGCAGCGACTTATGAAGCAGGTTTGCTTCCTGCAATAAGATCGCCATTGAGTAGACCTCCTCACCGGTGGAACAGCCTGCGTGCCAAATGCGAATGAGCGGCCACGTGGCCAGCACGGGAAGCACATCTTCACGCAGGGTGCGATAGAATGTTTCATCGCGAAACATCTCGGTCACGTTCACGGTGACTTGCTCTACAAACCGGTTCAGATAGCTCGGGTCCTGCCGCACTTTGAAACGAAATTCGGCAAAGCTCAAAAATTTATCAAGCGACACCAGGCGGATGATCCTGCGTTTCAGCGACGCGCGTGAGTAGTGGGTGAAATCGTATCCATGCACTTCCACCATGTCCTCCAGGATCGTTTCAATCTGCTCGTCCGTTAGCTGAAGATCGGCTGTCATCTTGCCTGCAGTTTTTCCATTTCGTCCACCAGCACGTCGATATCGATGGGTTTCGAGAGGTAGGCATCTGCACCTGCAGCCAGACACTTTTCGCGATCGCCCACCATGGCCTGGGCCGTCACGGCGATGATGGGAAGGTGGCTACGTTCGCTCTCGCGGATTTTGGCGATCACTTCATAGCCATCCATTTCAGGCATCATCATGTCGAGCAACACCATGCCAATGTCGTCGGTGGTGGAGAGCAGGTGCAGACCTTCTTCGCCGCCGGGTGCAGAGAGGCATGGGTAGCCACGCGATTTCAGCACAGCCGTGAGCGCAAAGATGTTGCGCGTGTCATCGTCGACAATCAGTATTTTTTTTCCTACCGCAGTCATTTCTTCCTAGCGTTTAGTGGTGCCGCGTTCATAGAGCCACACCCGCAGCAACGACAGCAGTTGGTCTATGTCTACCGGTTTTGAAATATAATCGGAGGCTCCGGCGCTGATGCATTTGGCGCGGTCGCCCGCCATGGCTTTGGCCGTGACGGCAATGACCGGGATGTTCTTCAGGCGCGGATCGTTTCGAATGGCGGTGGTGGACTCATAGCCGTCCATCTCGGGCATCATCATATCCATCAACACGATATCGACGTTGGGACTGGCTTGCAATTGTTTCAAGGCGTCTTTACCATCCACCGCGGTGATCACATTCATCATGTAGTTCTCCATGGCTTTTGTGAGCGAGAAGATGTTGCGCACGTCGTCGTCGGCAATGAGTACGGTTTTGCCTTTCAGCACTTCGTCCAGTTCGCCAAGTTTGTGATAGCGTGGTTTTGCATTGGGAGATTCTTTCTTTTCCATCAGGTGAAGGAATAGCGACACCTCGTCGTAAATGCGTTTGTAGGAATGCGCGGTTTTGATAACGATGGAGTCGGCATATTGCTTCATACGCAACTCTTCGGCGCGCGACAGATTTTGTCCTGTAAAAATAATGACGGGAACATTTTCAAGACCGGGGGTGCTGCGCACCTGTTCCAGGGTCTCATACGATTTCTGATCGGGCATGCCCATGTCGAGTATCACACAGTCGGTATCTTTCGACTTGAGGAGCGCGATGGCTTCCTGCACATCGTTCCGGATCTCGAGACTGATGTCGAAGGTTTCGAGGAAGTAGCCCAGGGCTTTGGCGTGCTGGGGGTTTTCTTCTACGATGAGCACTTTCTTGGGATGGTGCGTCAACACGTATTCGATCTTTTGAAAGATCTCCTGCATCTTTTCGTAGGCCACCGGTTTGTTGATAAAATCCACGGCGCCTTTGTGCAGGCTCTCGCTCTTTCCTTCGTGCGACGACATGATATGAACGGGAATGTGGCGGGTGTAGGCATTGGCTTTCAATTCGTCCATCACTTCCCAACCGCTCTTCACGGGCAGTTGAATGTCGAGCAATATGCCCACGGGTGAAAATTCGCGGGCCAGTGCAATGCCTTCGTCACCGCGAACAGCCACGATGCCCTTGTAGCCACGGCGCCGCGTAAAGTCCAGCAACGACTTGGCAAAGTTTGTGTCGTCTTCCACAATAAGAATCACCTTGTCATCGGTCTTGATCACAGCCCTGTCGTCGGGAATGTTTTCGGGAATGGACGTGCTAATATACTTGGCGTCTGTTTTAGGGCGATTGCATTGCAGCGGATCGCTGGTGAGTAAATCCGAGAGACTGTTGGTGAACGTTTCGGGTTTTCCCTGCGGCTGGCTCAGGGGTATGTTTAATATAAATTCACTGCCTTTACCCACTTCACTTTTCATGCGGATTTCTCCACCCAAAAGCTTGGCCAATTCGCGGCTGATGGAAAGGCCCAACCCGGTTCCGCCATATTTACGGCGCGTCGAACCATCGGCTTGCTGAAAGGCTTCAAAGATGAGCTGCTGTTTTTCCAACGGCACACCTATGCCCGTATCCTTCACAGCAATTCTCAGCATGAACATGTCTTTACCTTCTTTGGCCACATCCAGGCTCACATAGCCATTCGCGGTGAACTTCAGCGCGTTCGACAAAAGGTTGCGCAAGATCTGCACGAGCCGTAGTTTGTCGGTCTCTATCTTTTCGGGCACATCCTTCGCCACCGTTGTGAGGAACTCGATGCCTTTCACTTTGGCCATGGGATGAAACACGCCTTGCATCTCTTCGATAATTTCCTGCACCGACACCTGGCTATATTCAAGCCGCATTTTTCCGGACTCAATTTTGGAGAGGTCCAATATTTCGTCGATGAGCGATAACAAACCGTTGCCTGAGCTTTGGATGACACGGGCATATTCTACCTGATCGGTGTTGAGATTCTTCTCCGGATTTTCGGACATCAGTCGCGATAGCAACAGGATGGAGTTGAGTGGTGTGCGCAGTTCGTGCGACATGTTGGCAAGAAACTCGGATTTATAGCGGGTGGTCTGCGCGAGCTGTTCCGCCTTCGCCTGTATTTCGAGGTTGCGCTCGGTGATCAACTCGTTCCGGTCTTCGAGCATGCGGCTTCTTTCTTCCAGTTCCTGGTTGGCCTGGCGCAGTTCTTCCTGTTGCACTTTCAATTCTTCTTCGGAAGCCTGGAGCTTTTCGGTTTGCACTTCCAGCTCGCTGTTCACGTGTTCCAGCTCGCTGTGCTGGGCCTGTAGTTCTTCGGTTTGGGATTGTGTTTCTTCCAGCAGTTCCTGCATGCGCTTCCGGTTCTGCGCTGTGCTGATCGATACGCCGATGTTGGCTGCTGACGTTCTCAAAAACTCAAGGTCACGGGTGGTGAATGTATGCAGGGAAGCCACTTCCAGTGCACCTTTGATGGTGTAGCCGTCGTAGAGCGGAATGGCCACGATGTGCCTGGGTCGGGCCTGGCCGGTGGTGAAGCTGATGTAGATGCTTTCCTCAGGAACATCTTTCAGTTCCATGAGCTTGCCGGTCGACACGGCCTGCCCTACGAGGCCTTCGCCAATCTTGAATCGCGCACGCGACTTGTCGGGCATATAGGCATAGCCTGCAAACACCTGAAGCTCGTCGCGTTCCAGAATGTAGAGGGCGCCCACCTGGCTTTGCGAGTAGGACGACACAAACTCGATGACCTGGTTGGTGAGGGCCTGCAACGTCTTCTCCCCGATCATCACATCGTTCAGTCCGGCGATGCCAGCTTGCAACCACTCCTTGTCAGAGAGCTGCACAAACGACTCCTGTAGCGACGATGCCATCTTGTTGAGTGACCCCGCCACATTGCCCAGCGCATCGCTTTGCTGGTCGTCAACACGAATGCCGTAGTCGCCCGCCGCGACCTTGTCGGCAATGCCTCGTATGATGCCGATGCGTGTGCTGATGTCTTTCTCTTTCGCTTCCAGTTCACGTTGCAGGATCGCTTTCTCTTCGAAGTCGTTGCGGACGCGCACATAGAACGCGATGGTGATGAGCAAGGCGATGACAGCGGCAGTCACAATGAGCACCGGCGTGAAGTTGGAGAATGTTTCCATGCGCGAGGTTCGCTCCTTCAATAGTGCTTCTTCGCGTTCGCGCATAGACGTCATGAGCGAGCGCACCGAGTCCATATAGTCCTTGCCCATGCGAAGGTCTTTTATCTGCAACGTGCCCACGGAATCGCGGTGGTCGATGACGCGTTGCAGAATGGTGAACCGCTTTGTCACGAGGCGGCGAAGATCTTCAATGCCCTTTTGCTGTGCGGTATTGTCGAGGGTGAGCGCCTGCACGTTGTCAAGAGCTCTGTCCGCCACGGCCTGTGCTGCCTTGTAAGGTTCTTGATAATCCTTTTCGCCGGTCAGCAAATAGCCGCGTTGTCCCGTCTCGGCATCTTTCAACGCCGACATCACGTCGTTCAATTCGAGAATAACCGCATGGGTATGATTCACCCAGTTTGAACTGTCCAGCAAATTGCGGATGCTGATGTAGGAGGCCACCGAACTAATCATCAGGATCAATAGCGATACGCCAAAGCCAATGATGAGGTTTCTCTTATACGTAGTCTTCATTTCACTATAAAAAACAAGGTTCTGTTAAGTATGCTCTGCTAATTTTAATTTTCATGCTCCGGAAATTTCAATTGGCCGAAGAGGCAGCACGATGGTGAATTTTGTCCCGACATTCTCTTCGCTCGTCACGCTGATAAGACCGTTGTGACGATCGATTGTTTTCTTCACTATGGCAAGTCCAATGCCTGTTCCCTCATAAGAATCTTTTTGATTCAGGCGTTGAAAGATTTCAAACACCTTGTCGGCATAATGCTGCTGGAACCCGATGCCATTGTCGCGCAAGGTGATGCGCAAATAGTCGCCATCGCGGGTCGGGCTCGCGGCTAAGGATTTGCTGTCGACACGTTCTGCCCGAATGCTGATTTCGGGAAAGGTTTCTTCCTTCGAAAACTTGAGGGCGTTGCTGATCAGGTTCTGAAACACTTGCTTGATCTGTCCGGGAATCACCACCGCCCGAGGTATCGGCCCCACATCGACGATGGCATTCTTTGCTTTCACCTTCAACTCAAGATCCACCAACACTTCGTTAACCACAGCGTTGAGATCGGTTTCCTGAAAGAGATCCTTGTCGGGAGGCCTCGAATAGTCCAACAGGTCGGTGATGAGCTTGCGCATACGGTCGGCCGACGAAATGATTTTTTCCAGGAAACGTTTTCCTTCGCTCTGGGGCGGTGGATATTTTTCCATCACCATATTGCTGAACACCTGAATTTTCCGAAGCGGTTCCTGCAAATCGTGTGACGCCACAAAGGCGAATTGCTGTAGTTCGCTGTTGCTTTCCTGAAGTTTACGGTTGATGTGTTTCAACTCCTGCGTTCTTTCCTCAACCTTGTTCTCGAGAATTTGAGACGCCATCTTTTGCTCATGAATGTCGGTGAAGATGCCCACCCATTTGATGAGGTGGTCTTCCTTCTTCACCGGTGTGAGATAGAGCACGTGGAAGCGATAGTCGTCGCCGTTCAGCACCTTGATGCGCACCTCCTGGATGAATTGCTTCTGTGTTTGGATGGCCATTTTCATACAGTCCGTCACCGTGATGCCCTCCGTGGTGGGAAACGCAGTGTTGTCGTCACTGTACATGGCCCAGTGGTTGTTCACAAATTCGATGTTGCCATCGGGTTTTGTGGTGAATGCCATTTGGGGCATCGACTCCAGGATGGACTTCAATTCTTCGACACGCTCCTGCAGTTCGTTCTCGGCTTTCTTTCGAAATTCAATTTCTTCGCGCAAGAACTTGTCCATGGCGCTGAGCTGCCGGTTTTGTTCCGAGATTTTGTAAAAGCTTTTTACCTTCAACAGCAGCAGGTCCGGATCGAACGGCTTGGTGACGTAGTCTACGCCGCCGGATTGAAATCCTTTTGTAATAAATTTCTTTTCCGTGTTCACGGCCGAAAGAAAGAGGATGGGAATGTCTTTTGACTTGCTGTAGCCCGAGATGGCCTCCGCCACTTCAAAGCCATCCATGTCGGGCATTTGAACGTCGAGGATGATCAGCGAATACGAATTCTTCAGCACCTTCTTCAACGCTTCCTCGCCCGACAGCGCACTGTCCACCACAAATTTGTGAAGCTCCAGTAACTTCTTCAGGGAGTATATATTCTCTTGGTTGTCGTCAACAATCAATATCATAGTGCAGGACGTGCACAAGTATACAGTGTGAAGGAGAAATAAAATGCATCCTGCATTAAAAATTACAGGAAGAATTCCTGATATCGGCGCGATAATTTTGGCTGTGGAATTTCAGAGCGCTCTATGGCATGCGTTGGGGAAAAAAGTGGGAATAAAATTCCACACTCGCTGCATGGCATCGTGTTTGTTAGCTGATTTTAAAGATTCTATTTAGAATTACGTCCCCGCCAAACACGGCAGTCCGGTGTCCTCATTTGATCTTCCGGGGCGACACGCCTTGCGTTGTGAGCTTCACGGGTTCGATGAGTCCTTTTGCATCAAAGGTTAACGTTTCAATACACGTTTCGCGATGGTTTGCATCCGTCTCGGTCAAGGGTCTGCGGTGATACACGATATACCATGCGTCGGTTCCCGGTGTATGCATCACCGAATGATGACCAGCGCCCCGCGCCACTGCAGCATCCTGCTCCAATACTTTTCCGATACGGATGAAGGGACCAAATGGCGAGTCGGCAATGGCGTAGGCCACACAATAATCGGGGCCACCCCAAGCGCCTTCCGACCACATGAAATAATACTTGTTGTTCCGGATAAACATGAAGGGACCTTCCACATAGCCTTGTGGTGTGATCTCTTTAAATGTGTTGCCATCGGCAAACGACAACACCGCGGTGAAGTCGCTGTTCAACTTCGCGATGTTACAGTGTCGCCAGCCGCCATAGATAATATAGTAGGTGCCGTCTTTGTCTTTGAACACAAACTGGTCGATGGGTTGGGCGCCGTTGTGAAAGGCATCGATGAGGGGTTTACCCAACAGATCTTTGAAGGGTCCCTGGGGACGGTCGGCTACGGCCACCCCAATCCCGCCTTTTTCGGCATTGCTCTGAATGTCGTTGGCACCAAAGAACAGATAGTACTTCCCGTTTTTCTCCAACGCCGCCGGTGCCCACATGGCGCGTTTGGCCCACGTTACACGCGTTGTGTCCAGAATGCGTTCGTGCTTTGTCCAATGCACCAGGTCGGTAGACGAAAACGCGTCGAAGAACACCTGCCGGTTATAGGCATCCGAATAGGTGGGATACACCCAGTATGTTTTTCCAAAAATCACGCCCTCGGGGTCGGCATACCAGCCGGGAAATATGGGATTGCCGGAGGTTGCTTTCTGTGCAGTAGCCTGGGCGTGGAGGGTTGTTGTGGACAGTGTGAGCAGGAATAGGACGAGGAGTCGGATCATGTGCTGAACGGGTTAGTTTCAGTAAATATACAGACTCCTTTGTTTTGGCGGCGCGGTCCGCGCTAAAAATCCAGCGTCTTGTAGAACTCGATCTTTGCCTGGCGGATAAACGCCACCTGCTGCCGGTAAAGGTCTTCGTGGCCGTCGTCGCCGCTAAAGAAGTTCAGTGTTTTGTAGGCCGTTTCCAGATCCGGAAATTCATATTGCCAGATCAGCGTGTTGAGCGGTTCACCGCCCGAAATGGGCTGCATCCGCTTTCCTTTCGGATAGTCGGGACGGCTCTTTTCCAGTTGATCGAATTGCTGCTCCAGCGCCATGAAGTCGCGTTCATGACACGGATCAAATTGCTGAATAATGCGCATGACGACGCCCATAGTTGTTAGTCCTCCAATAGTTTTTTAACCGCCAACGACAATGCCGTGGCCGTGTGTTGATAAAATTCTTTCAGGGCACAACGGTCAAGTGTTTTATGAATGGTGTGCTGCGACGTGACGCTCAACGCGGCCACCAGCGTGGCAAGCTCCTGCGCTTCAAAAAAGGAAAGGCCCGCTATTTGTCCACAAAGCAATCCCGAAAAAAAAGCGTCGCCCGCTCCTGCTGTGCTCCTGGGAACTGTGTCTATGCTTTTCCGGAAGTTCAACGTGTGGCCATCCCAGCACCAGCTTCCCATCCGTCCGTCGGTGATGGCCACGAGCATGTGCGGGTTGGCTTCGCGGAGTGTTTGAATGGTTCGCTCCACAACGTCTTTTGTGTTGGCATGTTCGTGACCCGGAATCAAAGCATGCGCTTCACTCAAATTGATTGACAACAAATCCGTTGACGACAACATCGTGTGCGTTTCGGGTTGCCTTAGCTCTTCCGCTGTAAACGATGCTGCGCAGCAGGCGCCGGCCGCTTTGCCCAGCATTAGCAATTTCGCACGCGCAGCCAGTGGCACCTCAGGCGCTGCCATCACTATGCCGCGTGAACCAAGCGCGTTGATTTCGGATGAGGCCCGGGCAATGTCTTCTGCCGTTACCTGTGCGCTGGCCGAATTGTCGGTAGTGAGGTTGCCGCCGCTGCCGTCGGGATAGTAGAAGCATAACGAGAACAAGGTCGAAGCGGCGTGTTGCGTCTGCACGTGATCCATAACAAATCCGGTTGCGTTCATCTCGCGCAAGAGGGTGTGGCCAAGATCGTCCTCCCCCACCTTGCCGATGGGTGTTACGGAAAATTGAGGACCGGCAAGCACCTTCACATAGTGGAGAATGATGTGCTGTTTGCAATAGTCTTCCACGTCGAGAAACCGGCCGCTGCGGCTTTCTTCACGGCCGAGTGTGTGATTGCCATTGAGATGAAAAAACTTTCCGGTGCCAAGGCCACCGGTGCCGATCATGCCGGCGTATTGTTGCTCATGGGGAGGAATGTGCAGCGGCTTCATAGTAGTTTGCAACATACTAAAGTCCCAGTTCCCAATCCGGATTTTCGCTGATGGGATGTGTAGCTGTTTTCACGGTGGCGGTGATAACCACGTCTGCATGCTCCTGGCATAACGTGATGGGATACTCCGGCGTTAACGGACCAAACAAAGCCACACGCAACGCGGTTTGCTTCCACTTGCCCGTGTCGCTGTAGAGTCTCACCTTTTTTGCAGACAGGCATTCCTTCACTCCCAACGTCACCGACATGGGTGGCACAAACTGGTAGGCTGCACCAAAGGTTCGCTGCGCCAGCGCAATGATGGTGTCGATATTATTCTCTTGAACCCGGATAGTGGAGTTGCGCAAAGCTTCAAGCGAGACCTCGCTGAATGGATGACGGCGTGCCTGGTTGTAGGCAATGTGCCCATCTTGTCCCCAACCGCCATACGTAATGTCGATGGGCGCGACGGCGATTTTTTCTTTTACATCAGGAATGTTATACGCGTTGAGCCAGTTACGGTTCTCCAGGGGTACCGTTAAATCGGCATGAACCGGATCATAAAAGTATTTTTCCATGAATCCCCGGAAATTATAAGGATGTTTTTTTGGCAATTCGTTTCCCTGCCAATCCAGGCATTCGTCCATATGAAACACCACCACATTCTTTAGTGAAACCTTTTCTTTGTTCACCAGCGTGGTGAACGGTGCATACCAACACGCGGGTCCGCAAGGAATGATCGCGCGGGTTTGGCGATGGTTAGCGTTGTTTTGTTTTATCTCGTCCACGAGCTCGCGCGCCATGAGCATTCCCATATGGGCCGAATCGTGTGCGAGGCGAAACGGAATTTTTCGCTGCGGATGTGCGAGCAGCTGGTCGCAGGGAATGCTGCACCATGCGTAAAGTTCTTGAGGCGTAATCGTACGTGCCATGCGTCTGTCACAATAGGTTGTCGTCTATACTGAAGAGCACGACGGCCTGCATATCTCATGAAAAGCCGGTGAGATTTTTAGTGCTGGGTTGGGTTGACGCACTACGCAGACACTACCGTTCTTTCAAGGCAAACGCCACGTAGGCATCGCCGGATGGAGAGCCTACCTTTCCTCCTCCTCCCGCTGCAATCACGATGTATTGTTTGCCGTCTACAACATAGGTGGCGGGTGTGGCATAGCCCCCGGCAGGTAGTTTATATTCCCACAACAACTTGCCCGTTTGCTTGTCGAACGCACGGAGCTTTTCGTCGCGCGTAGCGGCAACAAACACAAGGCCACCCGCGGTGACGAGAGAGCCTCCCAGATTTTGTGTGCCGGTGATGGGAATACCCTTAGCCGTAAGCTCCGGATATTCACCCAGTGGCACTTGCCAAACCCTGTCGCCCGTGTTGAGGTCGATCGCATTGAGTGTTCCCCAGGGAGGTTTCACACCGGGATAGCCATCAGCATCAGTAAGCGTCTTCCAGCCGTCGTGCACATAGCGGTACGTGGTGGGTTGGGCCGGTGTTTGATTGGTGGATGTTGTTTGCTGTTGCTGTTTGTCAAACAAAAACGCCAGGAGTGCTTCCTTGTCTTGCACAGAAAGGTTCGGGAACGCCGGCATTTGTCCTTTGCCGTTTTTCAAAATCTGGCTGACATCGCTTTCGCGAAGACGCTTTGCTAAATTTTGCAACGACGGGAACACGCCTGTGCCGGCACGATCGGCGCCGTGGCACATGGTGCAGTTATTCAACGTATATACCTTTTCGCCGGGAGAAAGAAGTTGTTGTCCCCCGGCCATCTCCACGGCTTTCATTTTGATGAGCAACGGAATTTCATTCGCGTTCACGTAGAGCAAGCCGGTCTCCGGGTCAAACGATGCTCCTCCCCACTCCGCGCCGCCGCGGGTTCCGGGAAATTGCACCACACCGTCGATGCTTGGTGGTGTATAAATGGTGCCCTTGCGTGCTCCTTCAATTTTCGCTTTCACAAAAGCATGTGCTTCCGGAGAAATGTCGGTGATGTCGTCGTCCGAAAAACGATGACGCACAAAGGGAAGTGGCTTCACGGGGAAGGGTTGCGTGGGCCAGGTTTCTTCGGCCATCAAATCCGATGAAGGCACGGCGCGTTCTTCTATGGGAAACACCGGTGTTCCAGTTTCGCGCTCGAACACGAACACCATGCCCATCTTTGTCACCTGGGCAACGGCGTCAATTGTCTTTCCATCCTTATGCAATGTCACCAGTGTTGGCGGGGCGGGCAGGTCATAGTCCCACAAGTCGTGGTGCACCAGTTGATGATGCCACTTGCGCGCACCGGTTTTCGCATCGAGTGCGATGAGGCAGTTGCCAAAGAGATTTTCACCTTTCCGGTTTCCGCCATAAAAATCAAATGCGGGCGATCCGGTTGGAATAAACACCAGTCCGCGTTTTTCGTCCAGGCTCATCCCAGCCCAGGCGTTAGTGCCGCCCACTTCCTTGTATGCGTTGGTTGCCCAGGTGTCGTAGCCAAATTCTCCGGGCTGTGGAATGGTGTGAAAGGTCCACGCTATTTTTCCGGTGAGCACATCATAGGCGCGTACAAATCCCGGCGCGGCATCATAACCTTCACCAAGGGCCGTGCCTTGTATGAGCAAGTCGCCGAAGATCATGCCAGGCGAAGTTGCCCACACGGCCAGGGCGGAAGGGTCCCGACCTAATCCAACACGCAAATCAATTCTGCCTGCTGTGCCGAACGTGGAAATTAGTGATCCATTGTCGGCGTTGAGCGCATAGAGGTATGGCCCTGCCGAAAAGAAGATGCGTTTGTCGTTGCCCTTCTGCCAATAGGTGACACCGCGATTCACGCCGGTGGCTTCCGCGTTGGCAAAAGGATCGAACTTCCAAAGCTCCTGACCCGACTTGGGGTCGAGCGCCATCAGTTTCAACCGTGGGGACGTGACATACATCTTCCCGTTCACGATGATGGGATTGCATTGCATGGTCGACCGATTTTCTTCCCGTGCATCTTTTGTGTGATAGGTCCACACCACCTCCAGGTGTTTCACCGAAGCGGCGTCGATCTGATGCAACGCCGAATAGCCTGTGCTGCCCGCGTCGCCGCGATAGACCGACCATGTGGTAAAAGGCGGTTCCGCGCGGCGACACGAAAGCAGTGCCGCGCAGAGAAGCATCATGGCTGTTGCGCGTTGGAAAGAGGATGAAATTCTGTTCATCGAAAAATGTCAGTTGAGTTCGAACGTGTCGCTGCGGAACGGCGCTGCGGGGAATCCTTCATTGTTGTGGAGGGATGCGTCGGGATTGCCGCTCCATGCATAACGAATCGCGATGGGGTCTGGCACGGCATCGCAGGTTACCACCACCGTGTTGCCTTCGATCGCGACCATTGTTGCCTCATGAAATTTACGGTCTTCACCACAAACAAGAAACACCGAGGGCGTATTCCTCTTCAATACCAGACCACTTCCAGTCTGATCAAACGTTATACGAAGTTTGTTTCCGTATCGCTTCGCAGCCGAAAATATCGGCCCTGTATAAACCCGGTCTTCACCGTATGCCACATGTTCTGCCACGGCGTGCAGGCGTTCGCCCACCGGTTCCTTATCGCGGGGGTGCACGTCGTTTGGATCGCCGAGGTCGATGGTCACCGCCAGGCCAGTGTTGGGATACTGCAAGGCTTTTGCCTGCACGTCGCGCATCCTAACCCAATTGTTTCCTCCCGGCGCGTAGTTTGGGAGTTGTACGATGAGGAACGGAAAATTGCCAAGTTGCCAGCGGGTGCGCCAATCGGTGAAGAGCAGTGGGAGCAATGTTTCATACTGTGCAGGCTTGCCTGAGTTACCCTCGCCCTGATACCACAACGCGCCACGAATGCCATAGGGAATGATGGGTGATATCATGGCGTTGAACAACGACGATGGTTCCAGTGAATAATCCTTCGCCACGGGCAAGTCTGGTTCGAGATTGCTGTTGTAGGACCATGCGCCGCTCAGATTGATGTCTGTTTTTTTATCTAACGAATGCAGTCGCGGCACATCTGCGGGGTTGCCAATGCGGCCATAACCCCATTCCGACAACAAACGAATCGCAATCACATTCACTCCTGCTTTCAACACTTTTGCGGGCACCGTGTAGGTTCTTTCTCCCTGGTGGTTGGTGCGTCCCACTTCTATGCCATTCACATAGGTGATGTCCTGTTGAATGACTTTGCCCAGCGACAACACAAGATCGCCTTTTGGTTTTGAGGGCAGGGTGATGTTTTTACGAAACCACAGCAGGCGGTATCCACCCAAACCGAGCTTCGAAACAACGATAGGATAGTTTGCCTGCGGCCATGCCGCGTCATTGTATTTTAGCTTGTGCACGCCCATCTCCTGCCCTGCCTTTGTGGTCTCGATGATGCGGCGATATTCCTTTTGTATGACAAGCCCTTCTTTGTCCAACGCGGCCCAATCTTCCGGGTGGTGTCGCAGGTCTAATATTCTTGTTTTGAAATCGGGATGTGTGAACAGCATGTCGGCGCTGGTCCATGCCTCGGCAGGCGTGCCGCTGTTGGAAGAGTTGATGATGCCTACGGCAATGTTCTTTTCCTTTTGCAACGCCCGCGCGAAAAAAAATGCCACTGCCGAAAAGTTGCCGACGGTTTGAGGTGTGCACACGTTCCATTGCAGCCCATCCAAATCCCGCAAGGGTGTGCCGCTCACCTGCTCGGGAACGTGTACTTCCCGAATGTTGGGAAAATCAGCAGACGACACTGTAGCGTCCTTGTTCACTACTCCATCCACCGAAAAGCTCATGTTGGATTGCCCCGATGCCAGCCATACTTCACCCACCATCACGTTGGAAAATGTCAGCGTCTCGCGGCCTCCTTTAATGATCATGATATACGGACCACCGGCTTCAAGCTGTGGCAACCGTATCATCCATTTACCGGAGCCGTCGGCATGTCCGGCGCTGTGCGTGCCGGCAAATTCGATCTCTATTTTCTCGCCGGGTGCAGCCAGACCCCACACGGGTGCGTTGATCTTCTGCTGAACAACCATGTTGTTACCAAAGATACCCGCAGTTTTAAAGGATTGTGCCGACGCAACGGTCGACGTGAATGCAAAAAGCAGGAGCAGGAATCTCATCTGTAAAAAAAAATTAAGGTTGAAGTGTGGCATACGCGATCCGAATCTCTCCCCGCTTCCCCTGCATGTCGGATGCTTCCAGTGTGACGTGAAGCATGTCGCCTTCGTATCCAATGCTGAGAACGGAAAGACCCGGCTCCAGCGAAATTACGTTGTCGGGTTTGGGGCATTTTATCTTCACGACCTGTTGCCCGTACATTTTTAACACGATGGAAATCTGATTCTGCTCTTTACGCAGGCTGTAGATGTTGTAGGTGCCGTCGTTGAAAACATGAACCGGCTGGGATGACGTGCCCAATGAATACCGGAGCGTATACTGTTGTTGTTCCAAGGGCGGCAGATATAAAAAGCCAAAGCCCTCGTCTTCAAAATAGGCCGGCATCAACTCTCCATTCACCGTGGCCGACGACACGTGCTGGTCTTTTTGCAATTTGATTTTCAACACCATGTTGCCGAGTATGTCGCGCGCGTATGCATCGTCCGGCATGGCGGTGTTGTCGATTTCCACGGTGCCTTCGGTGACTTCCTGCACACGGGTGTGGCGGCGATAGAGCCATTGCGAGTGAAGCTGTTCTGTGTTCTTGGCAATATAGCGGTCTTCCTCTCGCTGAAACCGCTTGTAATATTGAACCCACTGCTGGGTCACATCGGCTTGCACAAAATCGTCGGGGGCAAGCCAGTTCACCCAGTGACTTTCCACCATGTCGGTGCTTTGCATGTCGATGAGCACTTTGGGCAAGGACTGTAGCTCGTACCAGAGGTTGCCGTAGTTCATGCGGTTGATCACATGCGTGCCATGATCGAAACCGCCGCCGTTGGTTTCGGATGGAGGACACAGCTCGGGAATTTGTGCAAAATCGGTGTTGGCATATTTCACGCCCACTTCCGACAATAATTTTCCAAGGCTATAGTCTCCATTCGGGTTCCAGTAATAGCTGTACGCACACGGCACAAAGCTTTCCGGAAAAGAATGTCCTTTTGCAGACGTGATGTCATACTGCGCCATGATCTCGATGAAGCCCTGAATATGATTGCGCAGTTCATGTTCGGGCCAGGGTTTCCGATCGATGAGGTTATACCATTCGGCACGGCGCTGAATGCCATCGTCGGCCCAATACTCATGACCGGTGCCGTGAAAGCCGAATTCCATGAACGCGGCTTGTTGCTTCACATAGTCCATGATCACAAACTCCTTGTTGCTCACGCGGGGTGCGTTGTTCCAGCGCGAACGTTGATAGGTGGTGGTGGGATATTTCGCGAGCACATTTTCACGGTCCATTTCGCTGAGGATAAAAAGACTCTGAATGCGAGCCCCCACTGCTTTGCCAACGGCCACCACGTGTTTGTAGTCGTTCAGGTCGAATATGCGCTTCACGCCCGCCCGGTGTGGTCCCGGTGGTGTGCCCTTCGAAAGATTGCTGCCCTCGTTCCAACCCAGGTCGTCGATGGCCACCGCGAAGCCGCGGGGAAAAATGATTTTCTTAAAACTGTTCCACTCCATCGTTTGTCACAAATTCATGGTAATGTCTTTTAACCGCGACGGTCTATCGCTTCAATATTTTCTTGGCATTGGTTTGATACACTTTTTTCAGCACGGCATCGCTCAACCCAAACCCGTGAAGGGGCCAGTGATAGCCGGTCATTTCCGTGGCGTAGAAGTGTTCGTCTTTTGATTCGAGTATACGAAAGGTGAAGGCATACATTTCGGGATCTGCGCCCATGTCGGTGCCATACACAATCTTGTCCTGGTGTTTTTCAAGGAAGGTGTTCATGTAGCGTGGTATCGTGGCCGTCTCCGCATAGCGCGCAGAGATGTCGGCATAGAGATTCGGGTATTTGCCAAGCAGGTTGCCGAGGATGCTAAGGTCGTATTCGCAGTTGGCGTAGTGACACGCCACAAACGTGGTAGCGGGATTTTCGCGCACGGCTTTCTCCAGCGTACCGATCAATTGAGCGTGCGTTAACAAGCCTGGTTTCGTCTGGTCGACGCGCCAGATGTACGCATTCATGAGGCCGTCGTTGGTGGAGTCCATCTTTTCATACATCCACATCGGCTCGGCCACATGCACGTTGACAGGCAGTCTCAGCTCCGCGCATTTTTTCCACAACGGGCGCATGCGTGGATCGTCGATGTGCATACCCCAGGCTGGTGTTGGCGAAGAATAGAATTCACCGAGGCCTTTGTCGCCAAGCTCGCCCACGCCTTTGGCTCCTACGCGCGCACAACGCTCCAGTTCTTTCACCGCGCGATCGATCCATCCCGGTTCCTTGAAGCCGGTGTGATCGAACCCACACCACACCTCAAATCGATCGCCAAATTTGGAATAGACCTGATAGATCGAGTCAAACTTCGCGCCTGTGGCATACGACAGGATGAGCGTTTTTTCGATACCCATCTTGTCCATGGTTTTTATCCACTGCTTCAGGTCTTCGTTTGTTTTGCCATAGGGATGCGAGTGCATGTCGATGACCGGATATTTCGCTTTCTCTATTTTGGTGACGGGAATGTTGTATATGGACTTGGGGCGATAATTTTTGAGCAACAGCTGGTCCGGAGTCTGGGCCAGTGCCCCCGTGGCAAGCCACATCAATAGAATTGTGAATGTCTTTTTCATATCGAACATGGCGTATAGGGTTTAGTGAGGTGAAACCACTTCCAGTTTTTCGCGGATCAACTTCACCACCGACTGGGTGGCTTGCGGAAACACTTTTCGCAAATCGATCTCATCGTTGTCGCGCAGCACTTGCTGCAACGTTTTCATGAACATGTTTTTTGTTTCGGTGGCGAGGTTCACTTTGGTGATGCCACGGCTCACGGCGTCGCGTATCTGATTGTCGGGGATGCCCGATGAGCCATGCAACACCAGTGCTGCCGGTGTGGCCGCGTGAATGGCCGAGAGCAATTCCAACTGAAGCTGTGGTGTCTCTTTATAAAATCCGTGTGCCGATCCGATAGCAATGGCGAGTGCGTGTGCGCCGGTTTCTTCCACAAAACGCTTCGCTTCTTCGGGTTGTGTGTATTGACTCACCTTTTGCACCTGTCCCAACTTTGCCACGTATCCCAGTTCCGCTTCCACGTTGGCATCATAACGCTCTGCCAGTTTCACCACCGACGACGTGATCTTCACATTTTCGTCGAAAGGTTTTTCACTGGCGTCAATCATTACCGAATCAAAGCCCGCATCAAGACAACGGTGCGCCATCTCCGGCGAGCTGCCGTGGTCAAGGTGAAGCCAGCCTTCCACGCCATATTCGGCTAGGCCTTGCTTTGCCAACGCCGTGGCTATTGGCAAACCTAGGTATTGAATGGAGCTTTCCGAAAGTTGAAGAATCACTGCCTGGTTGTTGGCTTTGGCAGCCTGCAACACACCCGACAACGTTTCGAAGTTATAGAAATTTGTGGCCAGCAATGCCTTGCCAGTTTGTCCTAATGTTTTCAGTTTATGCTGTAGCCGCATGTTCAGAATGTGTAGTTAAAGGTTGACGCTGCAATGGTTTTGACAAGGTTAAGGTCTTCGAAAGCGCCCGTGCCCCCATGACGTGTGGTGTTGACCGCGCCGGTGAGCGCACCAAACTCCAGGCACTCCTGCCATGACTTGTGTTGCAGAAATTTATAAATGAACCCGGCGTCGAAGCTGTCGCCCGCACCGATGCTGTCCACTACCTGTGTGTTGAGAAATGCGCGTTGATGATGCATCGATTTGCCATCCCACAAGTAGGCGCCCTCGCTCCCGTTCTTTACCACAAAGGCTCCATCGAATTGACGCACGTATTCAAGTGCCTCCGGCAAGTTGTTCACGCGGGCCAGGGCTTTCAACTCTACGGCGTTGGGAAGAAACACATCCACAAACGGCAACAACGCCTTCAGGTCAAGGTCCCAGGTTTCGGATGGATCCCATTGCGGGTCGATGGACGTGGTTAGCCCCAGCGCCTTGGCGCGTTGAAAAAGCGCGACGATATCTTTGCGTATGCCGGGTTGCAAAAACACGGAGCTCACGTGCAGGTGACGCGCCTGTTTCATTTTCGCTTCTGGCACATCGACCAGCGCCAATGCGCTCATAGCCCCGGGATAAGTGACCATGGCACGGTCTTCCGAAAAGTTGAGAATAATGGTGGCGCCTGTGCTGTGCGTTGTGGTGTGCATGATATTGCCCGTGTCTACGCCTTTTGCTTTCAGGCTTGAAAGAATGTGTTCGCCAAAATTGTCGTAGCCAAGTTTTCCGGCATAGGTCACGGACGCGCCCAGCGTGCTGAGGTTGCTGGCAAAAATGGCCGAGCTGCTCCCCAACGTGAGGGTCATTTGCTGCGCCAGCACTTCTTTGCCCATTTCCGGAAATTTATCGATCGTGTTCAGAATGAGATCAACATTCAATTCTCCAACGACCAATACATCGAAACGCTTCTCCATAATTCTTTTCAGGGGGATTAATGCCCAGTATAGAAAGACAACTTCAAATTGTAAAGCACTATTATGTGAGTGAATAGATGTTCACGCCTTCTACCACGCGGGTGATGGCCCCTGTGGCCGACGGCGCATCGGGCATCAACCCCAGGGCAATCGACTTGTAGAAGCCGAGCAATTGCGCCGGCAGAATGTAGCACACGGTCAGCAGTTCTTCTTCGATCTTCTTTCCATTCTCCGACAATTGAAACGCGTGCTGCAGGGTCAGGTCTTTTATAGCCGATTCTGAAATACCGATCTCCAGCAACGGAGGGCGGCCCTTCTTCATGGCTTCAATCAGATCTTTTTCGTAGTGCAGCGCATAGGTGTTGTTGGTGAGCAGGTAGACCACCAGCGTGCTTTCGTCTACCACGGCTTTGGGGCCATGGCGGAAGCCGAGGTATGAATCGTTTTTGCAAATCACTTTGCCATCGGTGAACTCCTGCAACTTCAGGTGCGACTCAGTGGCCGTTCCGAAAAACGGTCCGGACCCCAGGAACACGGCGCGGTTAAAGTTCTTCTGCGCGATCTCGCGAAAGTCGCCGGCATAAAGCTCAATCAGTTTGCGACCATATTGAATAAGAGTGTCTACATCGGGCGCGAGCGATTTCAACTGGCGCACCTTGGCGATGAGCAACCCAACGAGCAGCATGGTGGAATAGCTGCTGGTCATGGCCAGGCTTTGGTCGTTGGCTTCGGGTGGAAGATTAAAGATGTAGTGCCGCGATTTTGACGAGTAGTGTGCCAGCTTGCCGTCGGGGTTGCAGGTGATTATGAGGTGATAGCATGTTTTGCAAATCTCGTCGGCCAGCGCAATGGATGCCACACTTTCGGGACTGTTGCCGGAGCGCGCAAACGAAATGAGCAGCGTGGGAATATCGGGATGAAGATAGTCTTTGGGGTGCGACACAATGTCGGTGGTGGCCACCGAATCAGTAGGCAGGCCGGTAGCGCGTTGAAAAACACCGCGCAGCGACAAACCAATGAAGGCACTGGTGCCTGCACCGGCCAGAATGATACGACGTGTGTTGGCCAGGGCTTCGTCCATAAATTTCAGTAACGCTGGTTCCTGCTGGTTGACGTCCTCCCAAGCCCTGCGCCACAGTTCCGGCTGCTGGCAAATTTCACGGGCGGTGTGAATGCCTCCTAGTTTCACGAGGTCAGATGACTCTATCCCCAAGTATTTCATAGTCTGTTTTCGTTTAGCTGGTAGTCAGGCAAAAGTAATAATAAAACTAAATCACACTTTCGTTTTATTACTTTTTTATTGTTTTTTACTTTCTTTTATTTACTATTAACTAAAATTCACCAGTAAATAATAGTTTAATCACATTATATCTTACAAAATCTTACTTTAAAGGAATGAATAGACACCTAACCCAAAACGGCCACCCGCGCTATCAATTTACAGTATTCCGGGAGCGACAACACTTCATCCTCTATTTTCTTGCACACCTTCGCCACCTCGGCAAACAGACCGCAGACCATTTCACATCCATCCTAAGCCTGCATACACGCAGGAGCATCCTACTGCTACATGGATTGCTGCTGCTGGCCTTCGCCGCAAATGCACAGCAGGCCACAGTCACCGAAACAGAAATGGAATTGCTGACCTACGCGTTCAGCGAACCAAACCCGGTGCCCATTCTCACCGAACGAAACAATCGCATCTATCCCTACCACACATTCGATGGCTATGCTACCGAAGCAAAAAAACAAAAGTGGAACGTGGTGAAGCTTGAGAACGAGTTTATTGAGGTATACATTCTCCCGCAAGCAGGTGGCAAAGTGTGGGGTGCTATTGAGAAGTCGACCGGTAAAGAATTTATCTATCGCAATGAAGTGATGAAATTCAGAAACATCGCCATGCGCGGGCCGTGGACTTCGGGTGGCATTGAGTTTAATTTTGGATACATCGGTCACAGCCCGGCCACGTCCACCCCGGTTGATTATACTACACAAAAAAATGCCGACGGCAGCGTGAGCTGTTTTGTGGGAAACATCGATCTGCCTTCGCGCACACAGTGGCGCGTGGAGATTCGGTTGCCCAAAGACAAGGCCTTCTTCGAAACCCATGCCACGTGGAGCAACCCAACCCCGCTCCCCCAATCCTACTACAACTGGATGACGGGCGCAGCCGTGGTATCGGACGATCTTGAATTTTTCTATCCTGGCAACCAGGAACTTGGCCACGACGGAGCCAACGGCCCCTGGCCCGTTGATCCTGCGGGACGTGACATCTCAAAATATGTGAACAGCAATTTCGGATCACATCGCTCCTCGCACATCGTGGGCGAATACACCGACTTCATGGGCGGCTACTATCACAAATCGAATTTCGGTTTTGGTCACTGGGCACTCTACAACGATATGCCCGGACACAAACTTTGGTTGTGGGCCTTGTCGCGTAACGGCGGCATCTGGGAAGACCTGCTCACCGACAGCGACGGACAATATATGGAGTTTCAGGCGGGCCGCATGTTCAACCAGTTTCAGGCATCCTCGCTGCGTACGCCCATCACGCAAGTACCTTTCGCGCCAAACCTCACCGACCGCTGGAGCGAATTGTGGTTTCCTGTGAAAACAATCGGGGGACTGAGCGATGTCTCTCCTTCCGGTGTGCTGCACGTGACGCGCGACAAGAGCACGTTGACGATCGGCATCAATGCGCTTTCCAACGCACAAGCGAAACTTGTTGTGTTGTCGGGCGGAAAAACGATTCATACGGAAACCAAAGCTTTAAAGCCGATGGAGGTTTTTCAAACCACCGTTACGCTGCCAGCTGATGCACCCTTCGACGTTTTAGTGGAAGGAATGGATTTGCGATACAGTTCAGAAAATAAAAACCTAATCAAGCGGCCTTTCGCGTCAACGTTCAAAGCGGATCCCACGAGCGCGGCCTATTTGTATTATGAAGGCATGGAAGAAAAGGAATCCCGCAATTACAGCGGAGCCAAAACCAGCTTCCTCAAATGTCTTGCGAAAGACCCACAATACATTGATGCGCTTGCGGCATTAACCGAATTGCACTACCGTAGCCATCGCTATGATTCGGCATTGCACTATGCAACCCTGGGGCTGCAACTTGATGCCTACGATCCCTCGATAAACTATTTCGCCGGCGTGTCCTATCGTGCACAAGGCGACCTGCTCAATGCGCTGGAAACTTTCGGATGGGCTGCGCGCTCACCGGAATATCGCTCGGCCGCGCTTGCCCAAATGGCCGCCATCGAAGTGCAACGCAACGACCTGACCCTGGCTGAAAAATATGCACAACAATCTCTGGATTTTAACCGCTACAACTTTAGCGCACTGAGTGTGTTGTCAGCGGTCTATCGCATCAAAGGACAAGCCGCCGAAGCGGGAAAGATTGTCGACACCATGTTGTCGTTCGATCCGCTTAATCACCTCGCGGCGTTCGAAGGATATCTGTTGCAGGAAACACCTGCGCGATACGATGCCTTTGCCGCTTCCATCAAAAATGAGTTTCCCTATCAGACCTTTCTGGAAATCGCCATACACTACAATTCGTTGGGACGGACCGCCGATGCCTTGCGTGTACTGGAAAAATCACCAGCCCATTCGTTGGTTCACCTGTGGCAAGCCTACCTGAAGAAAGACACTGGAGCACTGGCGGGCATTGCCGCTGAATCGGCTGCATTCGTGTTTCCATTCCGCTCCGAGACCGTGGACGTGCTGCTGTGGGCCAAAGAGCAGCATGCACACTGGAAATTCACCTACTACCTGGCGCTGAACTACTGGGGCATTCAACGCGACAAAGATGCCATCGCCCTTTTTCAATCGTGTGGCCAGCAACCGGACTTCGCTCCCTTCTATGCCTCGCGTGCCTTCCTGCTGAAACGAACCAACAGTGCACAGGCGAAGGCTGACCTTGAACGGGCGCAACAACTCGCCCCCACCGACTGGCGAAACTGGGCCGCATTGATCGAACACTACGAACAAACCCACGACTATCCTAAAATGCTGTCGCTCTCGCTGGACGCGACGAAGAAATTTAAAGGCAACTCTTCGCTGGGACTCTCATATGCCAAAGCCCTGTTACACACCGGCAACTATGCAAACAGTGTGAAGGTGCTCGAGGGCATGATTATTCTTCCCTTCGAAGGTTCGAGCGATGGCAAAACAGTTTACGAGCAAGCCTACATGCTGTGGGCGCTGGAACTCATGGACAAAAAGAAATTTGCAGACGCCATCGTGAAAATCGAAAAATCAAAAGCGTGGCCCGAAAGCCTCGGTGTAGGCAAACCCTATGACGCTGACACGCGCATGCAGGACTATGCCAAAGCCTATTGTTTGAAAAAGCTGAACAAGCTGGCCGAAGCCGAAGCGTTGTTAAAAGCTGTGCTCGACTATTCACAGCAACAACCGCTGGAACCAAACTTCAACAACATTCTGCCGCTTTGGATATTCACCCAGCGCCACGACGCGGCTGCAGCCGACGCCTGGAAAGAAAAACTGGCAGCCTATGGCTCCCAACGTCCACCCCACCGCTGGGTGGTGGCCAGCGCAACAAACGACACATCGGCACGCGACACGTTGGCAAAATCGCTGGAAAGCAATCCCTACTTCACCATCATACAAAAACTGCAACACCTGGTGTTCTAAAACAAAAACGATCCATCCTAACCCTGCATGCGGGGTTGGGATGGATCGTTTCTTTTGCAGAACCCGCGGTGAACGCAACGATGCACGTTGCGTTCGTACCGCCGGGTATCTGTCAACCCAAACTGTCGTTATTGAAATTTATGTTCCGGCATTTTTGTGAGCTCGCCTTGCAAATTGTCGATGGCTTTTGACACGAGATTGTAGATCGACTCTGTGCTGATCGCCATCAGGTTGGCAATCTCGGCGTAGCTGAGGTTAGCGTAAAATTTCAGGTAGACCACCTCCTTCTGACGTTTTGTGAGTGCGCACAAGGCTTTGTTGATTTTATGTTGTTGTTCCTCCTGTCGTTGCTGCGAGATGATCTGGTCTTCTTTGGAATGCGCAAACTCGTGCACCGACAAGTGGTGAATTTCTTTCTCGCGCGTCCGCATGCGTTTTACCTGGCGGATCACTTTGCGATGAATGGAACTGATCAGGTAAGCTTTCACCGATGCCGGTGTGGCGAGGTTTAGTTTGTTTTTCCAGATCTCCATGAAGAGGTCGTGAATGCAATCCTTCACCAGGTCCTTGTCGCTGGAAATGCGAAGACCATTTTTCACGAGGATCTTGAAGTAGCGATGATAGAGTGCCGCAAAGGCGTCGCGGTTTCCCAGTTGAAATGTGCTCCAGATGGCTTCATCACATTCCTGATCGTAGTCAGCAGTTTGCACAGGCTTTGGTTTCATAGGTCAGGGTTAGAGGCTTTCAAATCCTTTAGCAAGAGCGCAAACACCAAACATTCCATGGCAGGCAATCAAAAAGCCCCTATCTTATGTTTCGTTTGCTTTCTAAACAAAAATAAAATTTTATTTTTCATTTCGATCACAAATCGAAAACAATTTTCAATAAAAAATAAGGAAATGAAACATAAACAAAGTGATTACGACAACAATCGAAATAGAACCCGGTTTTTGAAGACACCAGAAGCCGTCACTGAAAGGATATCGGTATGGACGAGCTTTTAAAATAAGTTATCCATATTATTATCTTTACGAAGCGCTAAACCATACCCCATGGCCAAAAAAAGAGACAGTACCGTTGGCAGGCGAAAAGACATTCTTCATATGCTCTCCGAAAAGGGTGAAGTATTTGTAGAAGAGCTGAGCAAGATCTTTAAGGTGAGTGAGGTGACCATTCGCAACGACCTCGATCAGCTCGAACAAAAAAACACACTCATACGCGCCCGCGGCGGAGCGCTTAAATTTGAGACGGGTGTGGCCAACGATCAACGACTTGCCGACAAGAGTCGCATCAACTTCCAGGAAAAAGCACGCATCGGAAAGATGGCCGCGCAGCTCATCACCGAGTCGGACACCATCATTATCGACTCCGGCTCCACAACGTCGGAGTTGGTCAGAAATCTGCCTGACTTTCAAGACCTTACGGTGATTACCAATGCGTTGAACATTGCCAACCAGCTCATCACCAAGCCCAACATCAACATGATTATGCCCGGTGGATACCTGCGCAAAAATTCGCTTTCGCTTGTGGGGCCCCTGGCCGAAAAAAGCCTGCGCAACTTCAATGTTGACAAAGCATTTCTTGGTGTAGACGGTTTTGATACACGTCAGGGTGTATTCACGCCCAACGTGGAAGAAGCGCGCCTCAACGAAATCATGATCGAGATTTCCAAAGAAGTAATCCTGCTGGTGGACTCCAGCAAATTCAAAAAGCGAAGCTTGGCGTTCATCTGTTCCATCGCCGACATCGACAAAGTGATTACCGACACCAACATCTCGGCCGAAGACAAAAAGCGGCTTCAGGATGCCGGCGTAGAAGTGATCACCGTGTAAAAACCCGGTTGCCGTCTGATTTCAGGGCGCTTTTTTCCTTGTTTTTCTTATTTCGTAAGCATAAACAAACAATATACTTTCGTATCATTGTTTTACTTATGCTAAAGAAGACCTGGCTGATCTATGCCCTCATCACCACGCTGTTCTGGGGAATCTGGGGTGCGCTTATTGAACTCCCCGAAAAGGTGGGCTTCCCCGCTACGTTGGGGTATTCGGTCTGGGCACTGACCATGATCCCATGTTCGCTGGTCGCGCTCTACCTCATCCGTTGGAAACTTGAACACGACGGTCGCTCCATTTTTCTTGGTTCGGCCATCGGACTGCTGGGTGCGGGTGGTCAGTTAATCTTGTTTCAGGCTTTGCGCGAGGGACCTGCCTACATTGTGTTTCCGCTCATTTCCCTGTTTCCCATCCTCACCATTTTTCTGTCGATGACATTATTAAAAGAGCGCGCGTCGCGGAAGCATTGGATGGGCATTGTTGTTTCGCTGGTGGCCATCCTTCTCCTCTCCTACCAACCGGCCTCAGGACAAGGCACGTCTACCTATACTTGGCTCATCCTCTCCGTGATTGTATTTGTGCTGTGGGGATTGCAGGCGTATGTGATGAAGTTTTCGAATGAGACGATGAAAGCAGAAAGCATCTTCTTCTACATGATGATCACGGCGGTGTTGCTCATCCCGGTGGCGTTGCTGATGACGGACTTTTCTAAACCCGTTAACTGGGGATTTAAAGGTCCTTACCTCGCGGCCCTGATTCATGTGTTGAATGCGGTTGGTGCCCTAACGCTGGTGTATGCCCTTCGCTATGGCAAAGCCATCATTGTGGTGCCCATGACGGGACTATCGCCCCTGATCACCGTGGTGCTTTCTTTAGTATTATATGGCGTTGTGCCCGGCACGGTACTTTCCATGGGAATGGTGCTGGCCATGATTGGCATCTACCTCTTGTCGGATTAATTTTTCTTATAAAATCATTTACTACAAACCTATAACGTATGCTCTACAGTAGAAGAAATTTCATACGCCAGTCCGTGGCTGCAGGGTCGTTGCTCACGCTTCCCATGTTGCCTTCGTTCGCGGAAGAAAAAAAGACAAAGGTCAGGATTGGGATGATCGCCGTGGGACTGCGGGGACAAGACCACCTGCTGGAATTGCTGAAGCGATCCGACGTGGAAATTGTGGCCATGGCCGACCCCGACAAAAACATGATGGCCATGGCACAAGCCCTTGTGAAGAAATACGAAAAGAAAGCGCCGGCAGAATATACGAATGGTCCCTACGACTATCGCAACCTACTGAAACGAACCGACATCGACGCGGTGTTTGTTTGCTCGCCCTGGGAGTGGCACCTGCAACACGGCGTGGACGCCATGGAAGCCGGAAAGATCACAGCCATGGAAGTGTGTGGTGCGCTGAAGCTCCAGGACTGCTGGGACTTTGTGAACACTCATGAAAAAACAAAGACGCCCATCATGATGCTGGAAAATGTTTGCTACCGTCGCGACATCATGGCGGTGCTGAACATGGTGCGGAAAGATATGTTTGGGGAGTTGTTGCACCTGCAAGGTGGCTATGAACACGATCTCAGACACGTGCTGTTCACCGACGGCCAAACGGAAAACGAAGGTGTGGACTTTGGGGAGAAAGGATTCAGCGAAGCGCGATGGCGAACACAACACTATGTGGATCGAAACGCCGAACTCTATCCCACACACGGCCTGGGACCGGTGGCCACCATGATCGACATCAACCGCGGCAACCGTCTCACACGGCTATCGTCAATCGCTTCGAAAGCGCGCGGCCTTCACAACTACATTGTGAAAAGTCCGAAGGGCGGCCCCAACCATCCCAATGCCAAAACGGTTTTCAAACAAGGCGACATCGTGACCACCCAACTTCAATGCGAAAACGGTGAGACCATTGTGCTTACCCACGACACCTCGTTGCCGCGACCTTACAACCTCGGCTTTCGCGTGCAGGGCACCAACGGTCTCTGGCAGGACTTTCATTCGGGCGAAGCCGAAGCAGGCTTCATCCATTTTGCCGACAAGAGCCCGCATCACGAATGGGAAAATCCAAAGAAATACATCGAAGAACACGACCATCCTCTCTGGAAAAAATACGAATCGCAATCTACCACGTCGGGTCACGGCGGCATGGATTTCTTTGTTGACAACGCGTTCATAGAATGCATCAAACGCGACGTCGAATTTCCCCTGGATGTTTATGACCTGGCAACGCTTTATGCCATTACGCCACTGAGCGAAAAGTCGATCGCGGAGAAGGGCCAACTGCAAGAGATTCCCGATTTCACAAAGGGGCTTTGGAAAACGCGGAAGCGGATATTCGGCGTGAGCGGAGAATTTTAAAACCGGAGGCCCACGGTTAAACACTTCTTTCGGGCTGGGATTTTTTTTGTAGTTTGGTGAAGGCGACCCATGGTTGCCTATCTCAAACCACTCTAAAATTCTTGACTTATGAAAAAGCAATCCGGACGACGGGAGTTTTTAATGACGGTGTCTCAGGTGTTGGGTGCTTCTGCACTGGCCGGCAGTGTGAGCACGCAGGCTTTGGCTGGACACTCCACCACACCTGGACTTCCCGCCGTGGTGCCCGAGGGATTTACCGTTGGCGATGTGATGAACCTGATTCTGAAAACCATTCCCGGCGCACCATTCCCCAAGACCGTTGACACGCTGAAATCGGGAAGCGCCGACCAAAAGGTGACGGGCATCGTCACCACCATGTTTGCCACCATCGAGGTGATCAACAAAGCGGTAGCCACCGGCGCCAATTTTATTATCGCCCACGAGCCCACCTTCTATAACCACCTCGACGAAACCAACTGGCTGGAGAACGACGCGGTTTATCAATATAAAAGTGCGCTACTGAAAAAACACAACATCGCCGTGTGGCGCTTTCACGACTACATCCACAGTCACCAACCCGACGGCGTGCGCATGGGGGTGATGACGGCGCTGGGCTGGGAGAAATATTACGACGACAAAAATCCACACGTGTTCACGTTGCCCGGGCTGTCGCTGAAAAACATCGCGGCCACCGCGAAACAAAAACTCGGCATCCCTACCGTGAGAATCATCGGCGATCTCAATCAGAGCTGTCGCCGCATCCTGCTCCTCCCCGGGGCCAGTGGCGGACGCAGCCACATTCAGGGCATTGAAAATGAAAAACCCGATCTGCTTATCATCGGCGAACTGAGCGAATGGGAAACCGCTGAATACATCCGCGACGCCCGTTTGAAAGGCGACACCATTTCGCTACTTGTTCTTGGACATGCCGTCAGTGAAGAACCCGGCCTCGAATGGCTGGTCACCTTTCTTCAACCCAAGGTGCCGGGCATCAAGGTACAGCATGTGCCTTCCGGCAATCCGTTCTTGTTTGTTTGACCCATTCGATCAAATTCCTTTTCGCTGCCTGCAACATGTTCAAAAAAAACCTCTCTGAAAAACCAGCGCGAAGGCCGGCTTTCAGAGAGGGAACTGAAAACTACACTACTGAAGAACTATTCGCTTGTGTAACCCGGATTCTGACTGCCTAAGATTCTGGCATCATAGGTCGGAATGGGATACAGGTAGTCGTCGTCGGTAATATTGGGCAAGTAGTCGGGATGCGGCAACGTGTTTATTTTCACCAGCAGGCGCTTCCTTATAATGTCGAACCAGCGGTCGTATTCAAACGACAGTTCAACGTTTCTTTCCTGTATCACAGCATCATCAAATTGATCTTTCGACAAACCACTGAGGTCGACCGACGCATCGGGTGTGTTGATCGGAAGGTTGTGCGCGCGGCGACGAACTTGGTTGATGGCCTCGTAGGCTTCGGGGGTAGGGCTACCGTTGGCCATGTTGGCTGCTTCTGCATAGATGAGCAACACATCGGCGTAGCGAATGATGGGGAGGTTGGCCGTGGTCTGGCCGTTCTCGTATTCGTCTTGCGAAATGTAGGGCACTGTGAATTTTCTCACAAAGGGCCGTTGCTCGTCAAACTCGGTGTAGGGCGTTCCATCAAACTCCAGAATCAAATACGCATCCTGACGCGGCTCGGGTGTCTTCAACCATTCGTCCGACCATGTAGGGTCGATGCTCGCGTCGCCCCAGCCGTCCATGATCTCGGGTGTCCAGATGTGTGCATCGGTGGCGGGATCGTCGGAGGTTGAGTTGAAACCCCACATCACTTCGGGACCGTATTTATTTTCAGGCTTGAACACATCGCCCACATTTTCGATGAGCGAGTTTGTGCCATCGTCCATCAGATCGGCCGCCATGTCTCTCGCCTTGGCGTAGTTCTCGGTCTTGTTCAGAGGCGAGGTGGCCATAGTCAGATACACTTTCGCGAGCAATCCTTTTGCAGCCGCCTTTGCCGGTTTGCCGGGGGCACCGGGCCAGCTTTGGGGAAGCGTTTCCACCGCATACTGAAAATCGCTGACAATAAGTTCGTAGACGTCGGCAATGGGTGTTCGCTGCCGGATTGGGCTGATTACTGGATCTGGGGTGTCTTCGGTGATCAGCGGCAGGTCGCCAAACAATCGCACAAGAGCGAAGTAGTTGTAGGCTCTCAGGAATCTTGCCTGCGCCTCCAGGCCATCGATCTCATCCTGGGCAATGCCCTCGAAGTTGCCGCGCTTGATGGCGCGCAGCACGCCGTTCACGTTATTGAGTGCCTTGTAGTGCTGGTCCCACAGCGAGCCACCAAAATCACTGGGGATCACCATATCGCCATCGAGCAATTGATCGTCGTAAATAAAATTTCCGTAGCCATACGAATAGCCCGGCGCCCATGCTTCCCACAGCGCATTCATAGACGCCGTGAGCGCTGCTTCGCCTTGTTCGATGGTGGCGTAGAAATTGTCGGTGCTCACAAACCCCTGAGGTTTCTCTTCAAGGTCCTGGCAGGCCAGTGCACCCACCAGCGCCAGCGGCGCGATGTATCTTTTGAAACTGAATTTCTTCTTCATGTTCATACCGTTAGAATGTTAAATCAATGCCGACTGTAAACGTGCGCGATGTTGGATAGCTTCCGAAGTCCACGCCGATGTTGGCATCGTTCGAATTGAAGGAACTCACCTCCGGGTCATAGCCGGTGTAGTGTGTGATGGTGAAGACGTTTTGCGCCGACACATAGGTACGCAGTCGGGTCATGCCCACCTTTTGTGTCAAAGCCTGTGGCACGTTGTAGGCCAGCATGATGTTCTTCAACCGCACATACGACGCATCTTCCAGCCAACGGCTCACGCGACTGTCGCCCACTGTTACTTTGTTCACGAGGCCCGCAGCTTTGCGTTCGCTTTGCAGCGTGAAGGCCGGTACGTCGGTGTTTTGATTTGTGGGTGTCCAGCGATTCAGCAGCGCGGTGCTGGTGCCTTCGCCCGGACGTTCCAACCTAACCCTGCCCAGGTTGAACAGGTCGTTGCCCTGCACACCCTGGATGAGGAAACTCAGGTCAAAGTTTTTGAACGACAACCGGTTGTTCCAGCCAAAGATGAACTTCGGAAAGGCATTGCCGATCACGGTGAGGTCCTGGTTGTTGATGAAGCCGTCGTTGTTCATGTCTTTGTATTTGATGTCGCCGGGAAGTTGACCGAACGCTGCGGCTTTGTCTTTTTCGTCGGTGCTCCAGGTGCCTTCCGTGATCCAGCCGGTCATTTGTCCGAAAGGTTGTCCTTCCTGCAGGTAGAGCAAGGCCGTGTTGTTGTTGGAGCTGATGCCGTAGCCCGCGCCGGGTGTGGTACGGAAAGGCAACTTGTTGGCATCCGACAACGTGATCACCTTGCTGCGGTTGCCCGAAATGTTGATGCTGGTGTTCCAGCGAAGCGGTCCCACCAGGGGGTCGCCACCCAGCGACAGTTCAATACCCTTGTTGCGTGTAGAACCAACGTTGTCTATGATGTTTGGGAAACCAGTGTAGGTAGGAAGCTGGCGGCTCAGCAACAGGTCGTCGGTTGTTTTCACATAGTAGTCGGCGCTCAGGTTGAGGCGACCATTAAACAACCCGAGGTCGAGGCCGATATCGGTTTGCGTAGTGCTCTCCCACTTCAGGTTGGGATTGGCTGCACGCGCAATGTCATAGCCGATGTTGGTTGCATCCCCCCCCGCATAGGGATAGTTTGTGTTCGATACAATCTGCGACAGAGACGCATAAGGCGAAATGGCCTGGTTGCCCGTCACACCCCAGCTGACGCGCAGCTTCAGGTCGGTGATGGCATCGACCGGTTGCAGAAATGATTCTTCAGAAATTCTCCAGGCCACAGATGCCGACGGAAAATATCCCCATTTGTTATTGGCTCCGAACACCGACGAACCATCGGCACGGTAGCTGGCGGTGAACAGATATTTATCCGCATAGGAATAATTCACCCGGCCAAGAAAGGAGTTGATGACACGCTTTGTATTATACGATGTTGATGTGACGGTGCCTGCACCACCAAGATCGTAAACACCCGAGCGGTCCACCAGGAAATCGTTGGCATTGATGACCGACCCTTTGGTTTGTTCGATCTGTTGTTCTGCCACCGCCGTGATGTTGAAGTGATGACGCGCGATCACCTTATTGTACGTGAGAATGTTGGAATTCTGATAGCGTGTGTACATGCTGTTCTCCACCGTGCCCAATCCGTTTTTCTGATAACCGGCATAGGTGTTCTTATTCAGATAGCGGAAGTTGTCGATGTTGCGTGTGATGGCACCGCCCGTGACGCGGAACGTTAGGCCTTCTGCGATCTTAAAATCCAGGTAGGCATTGATGTTGTTGCGAATGGTGTTGTTTTCCACGAGGGGTTCCAGACCGCTGGCCACCGGGTTCCACGAATTAGGTTCTCCAAATCCCGAAGGGTGCTTGCTGTAATTTCCCATTTCGTCATAGACAGGTATCGTTGCACTCCAACGCGGCGCGAGGCTCACCACTTGTCCCAGGGGATCGATGATGCCCGATCCTTCACCAAACGGTGGCGTGTTTCCTTTTTCCTTGATGCCCGCCCAGCTCAAACCAAAGCTTGCCCATTTGGTGATGTCAACATTCACGTTGGCACGAAGGCTGAAGCGTTGAAACGCGGAGTTGATCAGGATACCTTTCTGATTTAAAAATCCACCCGACACGAGGTATTGAATGTTCTCGGCACCACCGCTCACCGACAACTGGTGATTCTGCATGGGGGCTGAACGATAAACTTCGTTCTGCCAGTCGGTGCCGCCGTTTTTGTCGTAGCCCGCAATGTCGCTCTGGCTGAACACCGGGGTTGGGGTGATCACTACATTGCCGGGTTGGTTTTGCGTGGCTTTGAAATCGTTGATGGTGCGTGCAAAGTCACCGGCGTTCATGAGGTCAAGTTTGTTCCGGAGTTTTTGAACCCCCAGGTTGTAGCTATAGTTGATGATGGGTCTGCCCTTCTTCCCTTTTTTCGTGGTCACGATAATGACGCCGTTCGCGCCTTGTGAACCATAGATGGCCGTGGCCGATGCGTCTTTCAACACCTCCATCGATTCCACGTCGTTTGGATTCAGTGAATTCAGATCGCCGCCCTGCAAACCGTCGATCACCACCAAAGGCTGGTTGCCACCAAGAATGGAGCTTGAGCCGCGAATGCGTATGGTGGTGTTTCCGCCGGGGGCACCGCTCTGGTTCAACACCATCACGCCCGCTGCACGGCCTTGCAACGCCTGGTCCACACGCTGCGAAGGTAGTTGCGCCAGTTCGTCGCCCTTCACTGTGGCAATGGCACCGGTGAGGTCACTCTTTCGTTGAATGCCATAGCCCACCACCACAACGTCGTTGAGCGTGGCCACATCGGGCTGAAGCACAACGTTGATAACGGTTTTGTTATCGATGGAAATTTCCTGCGGTGCGTAGCCGATATAAGACACGACCAGCACGGCGGCATCGTCGGGAACCGATAAACGAAATGCACCTTCGGTGTCGGTGGTCACGCCAATGGCTGTTCCTTTCACCACCACGCTGGCGCCGGGCAATGCTTCTCCATCGTCGGAAGTCACTTTGCCACTGATCTGCTTTTCCAAGGTGAGCAGCACCGTGCTTCGACCTGCGTTCGCGAGCGGCGGTTCGTGCGCCTGCGCCGTGAAGCCGGTCAGGCATAACATTCCCAGGAGGAATGCGGTGCCCGTCTTTTGTAGTCGTTCCATCATAGTTCTGTGTTTTGGTTTGTTGGTAGTTATGATTTGTGTTCGGGTTGCTTCGAAAACGACAAGGTTTCTTCCTCGTCTTCATCCAGGTGTGCGGCAAGCTTGCTCCACACTTGCTGTTCATCTTCCTCTACGGTTTGTTCTACACACGTGTGCCACTGCAACAGCAGCAGCCGGGCTTCTTCCATGGCATCAAAACATTCCGGATGATCGCGCTGCCGCACATCCCAAACCGACTCCCGGTCCACATCCGGATGAAGCACCCAGCGCTGGAAAGATTCGTCCAGCAAATAGTCTTTGACAGTGTTGTTGAACAGTTCCATGCTGCGTTTGGGTTGGCGTCTCTCTAGTGAAAAGAGACTACGGCACAACCAATCTCATCGCCGTGTCCGTTTTTTTTTCGGACGCGGGTCGCGGCTTCATTAGAATAGAAAAGATTGGCTCTGGCCGGAAGATGATACTAGTGCCGTCCGAACAAGGGTGTCGTGATGTCTTCCACGGCGTCTGTGTCGCCACGCGCGGGGCCGTGCCACACACCACCGCCAAAGGTGACGATGTAGATGCGCGAGGTGTCCGCGGGGTCGGGGTCTACGCGTTTGCCCCATTTGAAATTGTAGCCTTTAATGCGGGTCCAGGTTGCTCCTTCATCACCTGATCGATAAGCCGACCCGTTGAAGCCGCAGGCATAGTGAATGTTGGTGCGCGCGTCGAACGTGATGTCGTGGATGTGCTGGTCGCGTGGCAACACGGCAGTCCAGTGCTGGCCATCGTCGTCGGAGCGGAAAATGCCGCCGCCTTCGTCGCCCGCAAAACGTGCTTTCAGGTTTCTTCCCCAGGCCGAAAGCAGGAGCCGATGCGGTTGGCCCGCCACCGTCGTCAGACTCATGGGGCCATTGGTTCCTTCGGGCATCGAAACTCTTTTCCAATGTTCCGCACCGTCGTCCGAACGATAGAGGGCGCCATCCAGTTCGCCTCCCACAGTTTCGCTCTCGCCCCTGCGACAGACCACCAGGAATAAGACGCCATCCGAGTCCCGGCGTGTAATGCGCCAGGCAAACGGTTCTTTGCCTTCGATGCCATCATTTTTCTGTTCCCAGTGTTTGCCGCCGTCCTTTGATTTATACACGCCCTTTCCAAACGCGCAGGCATACAGCGTCCGCGAATCTTTCGGGGTGGAAGGATCGATGAGTACGTGTGTCATGGCGGCTTCGCCAATGTCGTGGCTCACGGGCTGCCATGTTTTGCCGGCATCGTCCGTCACCAGCACGCCGCCTTCATAGCCGGTCACGCCGTTTCTTCGCCACATCTTTGGTCGTGGCAAATCGTGTGTCGAACTCATCACACTCCACGCGCGCCCCTTCACCTCCGGATCAAACGCCAGCCAATAGGTGCTGTTTGCCCAACGCTTGGGCACACCGTTGTTTTGTGTGGCGCTTTGCCAGCTCGCACCACCATCGCCACTTTCCATCAGGCCCACATCGGTGTTGGCAATGAAGGCATGGCGCATATCTAAAGGATCAAACACCACGGCATAACCCGTGGTCACTTCAAGCCCGCGCGATGTCCAGCCACCACTAGGTTGTTCGTTGGTGTAAACTTGTTGCCATGTGCGGCCTTTGTCGGTGGTGCGCACCGTCCGACCAAAATCAGTGGCGTAGCAAACCGACGGATCAGCGGGTGAAACGCCGATGGAAAATGGATTCTCTCCCCAGGTGGGGCCAAACCTTTTGTTGATCCACTCTTCCTCAAAATTTGCGGACACGATGTTGCCACCCTTGGTGAGTTTGTCTTTCCAGGCCAACGTCCACGTCTTTCCAAAGTCATCGCTTCGGGCCACACCGATGCAGGTGGTGTCGGCGTGAACCTTCAGGCTGTTGTAGGAAATGTATACAGTTTCTGGATGTGCAGCACTTGTGGCCACGGTTCTATATTCAGGCAAGGGCGCTGCCGACACCTGATACTTCAACAACCCCGACTCGCGGTTTTGCCATGTGGCGCCTCCGTCGTCGGTGTAGAATATTCCGGAGCCCGTGCCTTCTGCATCGAAGTACGATTTTCCGGCAATGGCATAGAGCACGAATTTTTCAGTAGCCTTGTCAAAGCCACCCGAAAATGTGGTGAGGCCATGTACACCTTGCGGGCTTGGGTTGGTCTTCCAGTGTCCGTTCTGCCGCACAACAACAGACTGACTGGTGGCCACATAGATCGTCCTGCTATTGCGTGGTGTGCCAGGCACCACATAGATATTTTTAACATCGATGGGCAGATCGGTTTCCTTTGTCCATTGCAAACCACCGTCACGCGAAGCGTAAAAGCCAATGGCTTTATCAATGGAAATCGCGGCATAGAGTTTTTTTGAATCTTCCGGATCAACGGCAAAGGCAGGCACATGGCGTTGGGTGCTGTCGTTTGTCACAAGTTCTTCGGATGCGTGGTCGCCTTTGGAAATCAAGGCGGTCACCGCTGCGGGGTTTGGATAGAGCAAACTCCAGGTGGTGCCACCATCGCTGCTCTTGAACAGGCCGATGGAGTTTGCATACATCGTGTTCGAGTCCAACGGGTCATAAACAAAATAATGCACAGGGCCACGAAGGTTAAACATGCGCCACGTCTTCCCGCCATTGAGGGTGATGAATGAGCCCGTCATGTCGCACGCCACCAGTGCCTGGTTTGGGTTGAACGGACTCACCGCCGGATAGAACATGGCTCCCCCTCCCCCATAGCCTGCAAATCCCCAGGCGTCGTTGCGTCCATTCGGATTTGTTGTTGTATCATTTTTTACCTCGACCGTATGCTTGTCGCGACTGCATGCCATGAGAGCGCACAGCAACATTATAAATCCGGTCGTTTGCAAGGTGTTGCGCATTGCCAATGGGATTGCTTTTAGGGTTGATGTTCGGGTTTATCTATTCCGTCACCGGCATTCCGTGCCACACACTGGAGCCAAACGTGGTGAGGTAAATTTTTTCAGGATTGTTTTCGTCTACCACCGCGCGCTGTCCCCAATGAAAATCATAACCTTTTATTTTCTTCCAGGTCTTCCCTGCATCGTCGCTGCGATAGGCAGCCTGGTTAAACGTGTTGGCATAGAGCCGACCCGGATGATGCGGGTCCACGGTGACATCATAGACATATTGGTCTTTGTCAAAAACCGATATCCATGAATCTCCTCCGTCTTCCGACATAAAAATTCCTCCGGGTATCTTCAACACTTCGTTGCCACCGGTGGCGCGCGCCACATCACCGCCCACCAGATCGGCAAGGTCAATGCTTGCCCATCCGGCCAGGTAGAGTCGCTTTGGATTCTGCCGATCATAGTCCAGGCCATTGGGAAACAAAATGCCGTCGGCAACGTGCAACCTGGTCCAGCTTTCGGCGCCGTCGGTGGAGCGATAGACTTCGCCGGAGTAGTAGCCTCTTCCGCTCTTGCCATCCTTGTGCATCGGCGTCAGGCTCACGGTGAGGTATAGTGTTCCATCGCCTGCAAGTGTCAACTCAAATGCGCAGGTGTTTTCACCGATGCCCTTGTTTTTCAGTGTCCATGTTTTTCCGTCGTCGGTCGATTTAAAAACGCCTTTGCCATACACACTTGCATAGAGTGTCCGGTGGTTGGCCGCAGTGGTGGGATCGAGCACAATGCTTGTGGTGGGCGAATCGAACCCCATGCCTTCGTTGCTGGGTGTCCAGGTTTTGCCTCCGTCGTGCGACACACAAACGCCGCCTTTGCCATAGGTTTTCCATTTGGGATTACGCGTCATTTTGCCTCTGGGAAAATCATGAAGCCCCGACCACACAGACCACACTTTGTCTTTCACTTCCGGATCAAACACCATCCAGTAGCACGTGTTTATCCACTCGACAGGTACCCCTGCCGTGGATCGTTTCCAGCTTTTGCCACCGTTGTAAGAATGATGATAGCCGATGTCGGTATAGCTGATGGCCAGGTGGCTGCTGTCGAAGGGATCGAAATGAACGCCATAGGTTGTGGTCACGTTCATGCCGCGACTGATGAATGTTCCATCGGGCTGCGCGACGCTGTAAATTTCATTCCACGATTTGCCTCCGTCAACCGTTTTCATCGTGCGATACCAGTCTGTGACAATGGCCACGTTGCCATCGTTTGGATACACCCCCACATCCATCAGGCGGATGTATTCTCCTCCAAACGCTTCTTCGGCCCACGCATCCTTCAGGTTGGTCACACCCTTTCCATCTTTCACGCCATACTGCCCCGAGCCTCCGCCGCCCTTCCAAACCCAATCCCAATGTTTCCCTGCGTCAGATGTTTTCAGCGCACCGTACCAATAGATCATTCCCTTGCCCTGCTTTTCTTCATAGCGGTTGGTCACGAGGTAGGTTGTTTCGGCATCGCGCTCTGCGCAAGCAATCATGGAGTAGCTTGGTTTGATACCGACCGCCTTGTTCATCAATTCGGGATTCAGCATCGGCTTCCAGTTTTTGCCAAGGTCGTCGGAGCGCCACACTTCGCTGTGCCCAAACTCTTCCTCAATCTTCTGGTGAACGTCGTGGTGCAACGCATACAGAATGGTGTGTTTGTCTTTTGCCGTTGCGCCTCCGGTGAAAGAAAACGCGGGCACCATCGCCACCGGTAAGTCTGTTTTTTGAAAGGCTTCGTTCGAAGGTGTGAAGGTGTGCGAGGTGTTTGCTGTAAAAATGAGAATATCGTTTTCACCTTCGCCGGTTGGGGCATAGATATAGGTGATGCGCTCACCAAGGTCTTTTTGCTTCAGTGTTTTGCCACCGTCTTTCGAATAATAGAAACGCGGGCCCATGCTGAAATAGAGTGCTGCCGAGTTTCGCGGGTCAACGTGGATGGCGTTGATTCTTCCATACTTCTTATTGTAGAGCGTAGTGTCTTTTGCTTCCAGGGTATAGTTGGCATGGTCGTCCATGAACGTTTCGCGAACCACATCCGCTTTCGCGGGAAAGATCTGTTCCCAGGTCGTGCCCCCGTCGGTGGAACGATGCAACGCCGATGCGCCGATGTAGATCGTGTTCGGGTTGTTGGGATCGTAGGCATAGGATGAGGCGCCGTTGGGATAGTTGAATTGTGCATACGACGCGCCACCATCGCGTGTCAGGTAGGAACCGGTCATGTCGCAGCGCACCAGGAAATGTTCCGGCGTGTCGTATGAAAAGGTAGGGATATAGGTTGCGCCGCCACCGCCGGGACCAAGTTTTGTCCACGCCGGTGTTTCGCTTTGGGGAGCGGCTTTCTCTACAGGACGGCATGCGTGCAGCCCTACCGACAACACAACAAGCAATAAAAAAATACGAATCATGATAGACCTGGGGTTTAGTCGTTTGTCAACGCCTGACGTGAAAGCCACTCTTCCACTTTCTTATTCATAGCCAACTCATACACATACATCCAGTCGGTGTTGTTGGTACCGTTGGCCAGGTGATGGTGAAAATTGGAATCGAGCTGATAACCTTCCGGATTGCCGAGTATGCGGGTTTCACCATACACCTTCTCGAACTGCTTCCGCACCGCTTCAAAACTTTTTGTGTAGGCCATCAATTGCGCCGCGACGGCTTTGCGTTGGTTGGCCGGGGCTTTGTCAAGCTGTTCCAGCAAAATCAATTGCCGCGCCGAAAAGATCTGCAGAGTGTTGATCTGTTCCATCACGTCGAGCGCATATTGGTTTCGGTTGGTCACTTCCTGCGCCTTCCTGATTTTGTCCTGGATAACGGTGTATTTCTGAACCGCCTGCCGGGCACCGTCCAGTTTTGTTTTGTAGGCCGCACTCCACGCGCCCGGCTTCTTTGCGTCCGGAAGATCCACCAGTTTAAAATCTTTGTGATAGTTGTCGCGATCGCCCTCTTTCAACAAAGCTGTTTCCCAAAACTTCAGCGCGTCTTCCAAAGCATCCTGAAAATCGGCAGATGGCTCTGCCAGCGCCGGCGAATAGAAACGTTGACGGAAGTCGGCATGCGCTTCGGCCATGGGCACGTCTTCATAGTTCCAGCTGAACAACCCAAAGTCGTAGAGACCGCGCCAGATGGTTTCGAAGTGCACAGCGCAATCGTCCCACGCTGTGCAGAGAATGCCCGCCATCTTTTTTTCGGATGTGAGCCGACAATAGTCTTTGATGGGTTTGAAGTTTGATTGGTTCCGCGGCAGCATCGGGTAGATGGGTTGGGCTGAGGTGGCCGCCATGGCTTTCAACGCATGCGCGTTATACCAGTCGATGGCCCGTTGGTTTCCGGGAAGCGTCGGGTCGTCGTAGTTCCAACGCATGTAAACACAGGTTTTTGGAAACAAGGCTATGTTCTTTTCCAGCAACGATTGATTGTTTTGCCACCGCGCATTTACCTGCTCCACCGGGATGCTGGCGTCATATGTGGTTTCATAAAGGTCGGCGAGCTTGAACACCATGTCGTCCCAAAAAATGGGAATACGATTGTGTGCCACGGCAAAGTCTGTTACTTTTTTCAGCCACAACATTTGAAGCTCCAACGGCTTCATGCCCGACTGTTTGTTGCGTTCTGATTTTCCCAACGATCCCACTTCATCGCCTCCCACGTGCAGGTATTTTCCATAGGGTGTTGCCTTCATGGCATCTTCGTATAAAGCAAACTGTACATCGTAGGTTTCGGGGTTCAGCGGATCAAACACCCAGTCGGATGCGGGGTCGTCACGCAGCTTTGCATAAGCCTCATGTTTCAAAATGAACGACGCATGACCAAGTCCTTGCACCAACGGACTGATCTCTACATGCCGCTCGTGTGCATACTGACTGATGGCGGCAAACTCTTCAATAGAGATGGCGTTGGCGGCGCCGACCAGCGGTGCTTTCCGGTAACGAAGCTTGTCTTCAAATTCGATGATGATGGCATTCACTTTTATGCTGGCCAGGCGGTCGATGATACTATAATAATAATGTCCTGCTTCCAGGTGGTGTTTCATGTCGAGGTGAATGGCGCGGTAGGCGATCTCGGGATAGTCGGTGATGCGGCACGCAGGAATTTCCAGTTGCTGATCGCGGGCATCTTCCAGCAGTTGTCCTAGCGTTTGGAGGCCATAGAACAATCCCACATTTTGCCGACCCAGGATGGTTGCTTGCCCGCCGGAAATTTCCAGCACATACCCTTCATCCGAGGGCAGCGCCAGGTCGGGTTGCAGTTTCAATGTCAACATGCCTGCCCCTCCCGTTTTTCGCAACGGCAGGCCCGCCAGCGCCGTTGGCAGGATGGGGCGTTCGCCACCGTTGGCCAGGTAAAATCCCCGGAGCGTTGTAGCGCTCAGGCCTGCACCCGTCAGCAGTTCGATCTTCTGGGGGTGTGGCAAAATTCTGAAATGCTTTTGAAAATCAGCAAGGTCGCCGGCGGCCGCATGGAGGGTGACTAACACTAGTGCAATACAAAGCTTGATGCCCGGTTTCATGTATTCTGGATTAGGTTGATCGCTACGTCACAGACCCGTCTTCGTTCTCAGGAGACAGTCGCCCAGTGTTTCTCATCAAAAAATCTTCAACGAAGCCGGGACGGTGGATTATTTTATTTCATCAGTCAATACAAAGGTTGAGTGGTCACCGGCAGCAAATTCTCCTGTCATCACAAAAAACTTTACACCGCGTCATCCCGACACCTTTCGCATTTCATTTTAAACTTGCTATTTTCATCACATGAAAATAGCACGACGAAACTTCATCGCACAATCGCTCATGGCCACGGCCGGCATCACGTCCACCCTGCAAGCAACCGCTGCACCGGAAAAACACAGCTCACCCGCACGGCCTGTGCCAAAAGCAGACGAAGCATTTAAGATAAGCATCTTCTCAAAGAATCTTCAATGGCTCGACTATACGGCCATGGCAAAGACCGCTGCTGAAATAGGTTTCGATGGTGTTGATCTCACCGTTCGCCCGCTGGGTCACGTGCTTCCTGAAAATGTGGAAACCGACTTGCCCAAGGCTGTAGAAGCCGTCCAGAAAGCCGGCCTGAAAGTTTATATGATGACAACGGCCATCGGGGCCGCCGACGAACCGCACACCGAAAAGATCCTGAAGACCGCCAGCGCGCTGGGCATCCGCCACTACCGCATGGGTTGGCTCAGCTACGACGACAAAAAAACCATCGACGACGATCTGAAAACAAAACGCGACACACTCAAAGCGTTGGCACAACTCAATGAGAAGTATGGCATCTCAGGAGAATATCAAAACCACTCCGGCACATACTTCGGTGCCGCCATCTGGGATTTGCAGCGCGTGCTGGCCGAGGTGAACTCTGCATGGCTCGGGTCGCAGTATGACATCATGCACGCCAGCGTGGAAGGGTTTAACGCCTGGTCTACGGGCCTGAAGCTGATCGCGCCCTACATCCGGTCCATAGACCTCAAAGATTTTCAGTGGACAAAGAAAGACGGCAAGTGGGCATCCCAAACCACCCCGGTTGGCGAAGGCCTGATCGATTTCAAAAAATATTTTGCATTGCTGAAACGCTACGGTGTGCGCGTGCCGGCATCGCTTCACTATGAATATGATTTGGGAGGCGCTGAGAATGGCGGGACGACACTGACAAAACCCAAAGAAGAAGTGATCGCCGCCATGAAGAAAGACCTGGCCCTGTTTCGCAAGATGATACAGGAGGCCTAACCCTTTTTCGACGGCACCTTCACGGTGAAGCACGAGCCCTGATGCAGCACACTGGTGAACGAAATGGTGCCCCCGATCTTTTCTACCGCCCGCTTCACAATGTACAGCCCCAACCCGTTGCCCTTTGACGACGCGTTGGCGCGGTAGTACATTTCAAAGATACGGGGCTTCAACCGATCATCGATTCCCTGCCCGTTGTCGCTCACCAAAATTTCCACGCCATCGCTCACGGCCCGGGCAAGCACCGTGAGTTGTGGATTTTGGGGATGGCTGAACTGGATGGCATTGTCCACCAGGTTTTCCACAATAACCGTGAGCAGGAATGGGTTGGACTGCACGTGTTTCGCCGTGGTGCTCACCGACACTGCGATCTGCTTGCAGTCGATGTCGTCGCCAAACTTGGCAACGCAGGCTTTCAGCAACGGCTCCAGGTCAACCGCGGCCTCCAGGTCATGATAGTTCACATTGCTGATAGATTGCAGTTTCATCAACATGCTGTCCAGCCCGATGGTGGTTTGTTTTATCTTGTCGAATAAATACAGCGCTTGTTGGTCGGTGAGCGTCGCGTTGGCCAGTTCTACCAAACCCAGATAGGTAGTGAGTGGTCTGCGGAAGTCGTGCGAGGTGTGATAGAAAAATGTTTCCAGTTCGTGATAGGCCTTGTTCAGTTCCCTGGTGCGGTCGTCAACCCTTTTTTCCAATGAGTTGTTCACGTCTTCGAGGGCGTCGTTGGCCACTTTCAATTTTTCCGACTGCATCTCGATTTCCTCGTTCTTCTCGCTCAACGTTGCATTGAGCGCATACAGTTTTTCATTCGACTCCTGAAGCTCTTCCGACTGTGCCTGTATCTCTTCTTTCTGTTCTATGATTTCGGAGTTTTGTTTGTGCAGTTGTTCCTTCGACTTTTTGTTGGCGCGGAACAACCTGTAGATAACAAAGATCACTATCCCAAGAATGAGAATGCCCACGATGCCCAGACCGATCACCATCCGCTGAAACACGATCTCGCGCTGTTGAATGCGTATCCTGTCCTGCTGCAATTCGCTCTCTTTGTTCATCAGCAAAATTTCGTTCGCCTTCTTTTGCAATTGGAACAACGCGTCGGCTTTGGCTATGCGACCGGCGTTGATTTCATTGTTCAGGCTGTCTTTCAGTTTCGTAAAAAGCTTGTAATAAACAATGACATTGCGCTGATCGTTTTTTGCCTCATAGAGGTAGATATAATTCTGATAGTTGCTGAGCAACTGTGTGGTTACCGGAATTGATTTTGCCAGCGCATTGGCTTCCGCCAGATAGTGGGCCGACAAGGCGAAGTTTCTCTCCTTGGCATATTGCAACCCCAATGTGTTGCTGGTGAACAAAATACCGATCTTCTTGCCCACTCGCTTATCCACTTCTATGGATTCCAGAAACAATGCGTGTGCTTTGGGGTATTGATGCAATTCGAGATAGGTGAGCGCAGAGTTGTATAGTGAAAACCCATAGCCATACCAGTCTTTTATTTTCTTGCGAATGGTAATGGCTTGCTCGAATGACGCGAGGGCGTCGTCATATTTTTTGGTCTTGTAGTGAATGTAGCCCACCAGGTTCTGGTTCTGCCCAATGCTGGCCGAGTCGCCGATTTGTTGCGCGATGGCCAGCGAATGTTGCGCATTTTCCATGGCCTGGCTGAAATTGTCCTGGTACACATAACACCACCCGATTTGTGTGTAGGTCCGCTGAATTTCCTGGCGGGCATTGATGCGTTCGTATTCCTTGATCGCATTGTAGAAATATTCATAGGCCGTGTGATAGGAGCCCTCGTTTTCGTGAACCTCTCCGATCTTGAACAAGGCGATGCCATAATACAGGCTATAGTTGTGATCCTTCAACAGGTTGACGGCGGTCGTATAGTTTTGAATCGACTTTTCGAACGCGCCCGTAGAAAAATTAGTCTCGCCACGGTTCAGGTTCAGCAGCATGAGGATGACCGGATCGTTCACTTTCACGGCCAGGGCTTCGGCCTTGTCGTAATAATAAAACGAAGAATCGTTTGACGACATGTCTTTGAACACAGCACCGATCGCCCGCCACACATCGGCCAGCCTCACGCTGTCGCGCAGGCTTTGGTTGAGACGGGCGGCGCGTTTCAGCCACACTAGGGCTTCGTCGTTGTGAGCAAACGCGTTGGCCAGCAAGCCCCGGTTTTCCCACAGACTGGACACCAACGCATCGGGTGCGCGTTGCGCCAGCAGGGGTTCGGTTTTGTCGAGATAGAAACGGGCAGAATCAAAATTCGCCATCACGCGGTGCAGGGTGTTGAGGCGGAGGTAGGTCTTGGCTGGATACTCATCCCAATTCTTTCCCGCGGCAAGCGCCAGTGCCTTTCGGTAGTGCTGCCCGGCCGCAACCATGTCGCCCCGGAAGAAATAATATTTTCCCAAGGATGTTAACGCCTGTGCCTCTCCCTTTTTATAGTCCCCATCCTGAGCCCACTGAAGCGATTGCTGCGCATAGGCCAAGCCGTCTTCCAGGTTGTGACTGTATAACGCCTCGGCCAGCTGATAACAATAGTCGGCTTTTTCTTCGGGTTGTTGCGCCGCCTCCAACGCCAGTTTCCAACGTGCGATGGCGCGGGTTTGGGCAAGGCCGGGTGTATGCAAAACAGCCGTGAAGACAATCAGGAAACTGAAGATGAGCTGCGCGTTCCGGTGAGGTTGCATGCCGTTGAAGAAAGTAGAAAAGTAAAGATACTAACTCCCTGCGTAACTTCTGCAAACGGCCATCCCAACCCAATAACACCCTCCGGGTTTGCACCGGCCAACATCACTTTTTTGCCGCACATCGAGATTCCAAATAGGAAACACTTTCCACCCACAAAAAAAGGCCGCCCTTTTTGCATTGGGCAGCCTTCCAGCCAAAGAGAGTCCTTTGGTTGATATTATTCCACCTGACCCATCAGTTTGAACAGGGCGATGCGGGCCGACAAGTAGTCGTAGACCGCTTCCAGGTAATTTGATTGCGATACCGTCAACGCCAGTTCTGCGTCCGTCAGCTCGAGCCGCGACGACACGCCGCGTGAGTAGCGAAACTGAATCATGTCATAGCTGAGCTTGGCCGTTTCGTTCACCACCACGGCGGTGCGAATCCGGTCCACCGACGCGTCGCAGTCGGCCACAGCCTTGTGCACTTGGGCGCGCAGTTGTTCATAGGCATCGTTCAGTCGCAATGCCGATTGCGATTTGGTCAACGATGCCTGTTTCACTTTGGCCGCGTTGCTGAAACCATTAAACAGCGGCACCGACACCTGAAGCCCTACAAATGAGCTCGTCGGATAGTATGCGTTGCCATATTCAAAACTGTTGGTTTGGGTTTGCACCTGATACTGACCAATAGCTGCAACGGTTGGCTTACGGGCCGCCGATGCGATCTTGACTTGTTGTTCCTGCATGAGCTGTTGCACTTCCAACAGGCGATAGGATGCATTGTTGTTACGCGCCGCGTTATAGACTTCTTCCTCGTCGGGAAGCGAACCGGGCGAAGGCACCACAAGCGAATCGGTTAACGCAATTTGCTTGGTCGAGTCCAGGCCCAGCAGGGCTTTCAATTGAAGCTTGCCGGTTTCGAGCGCATAGTTCAGTTTCAACAACTCCGGTTCCAGATTTTTCACCGAGGTGTAGGCACGCAGCGTGTCCACGCGAAGGGCTTTGCCTTGCAACAACAACGAGCGCGAATCTTTCAGCGCGCGTTCGTTCCGGCTGATGCTTTCTTTCTGCAAGCGCAGCCGTTCGTTCACCACCAGCAACTGCAAGTAGGTTTGTTTCACCTGCGAGATCACTTCTGTTTGTTTGCCGTTCAGGGCAATGCCGCTCTCGCGTTCCTGCAGGCGTGCGCGTTGCAGCGACGGATAGGCAAGCGGGTTGAACAACGGCTGTATCGCTGTGATTGCCGCGGTGCCCTGGTCTTCACCACCAAAACGACCATAGCCTATTTTCTTGCTGTCGGGATCATTGCCCCCGAAACCAAAGAAGGGCGGCAACTGAAAGTAGTGGTTCACCCCTGCTGTGGCATTCACCGACGGCAGGAACAATGCGCGCGACACAATGAATTGCTGCTGCGATTTGTCGATGTCAAGTTTACTGGCTTTCAACTCGGGGTTGTCGGCCATGGCCTGCGAGACTGCTTCTTGCAGGGACAACTTCTGCTCCTGCGCCACGGCTGTGAAAGCCGTGAGCGCCAGAAGAAGTATACTATAAAAAGAAAATGTAGTTCGTTTCATAAAATTGGATGATGTGTGAATGCAGGTCAGGCCACAACAACATTTTCCGCACCGGGTTGGGTGGGCAACGTGTTGGCATGTGCCTTCTTGGCATAGGGGCGTGAGAAATAAGAGTATACCGAAGGGATCACATAGAGCGTGAGCAAGCCGGCAAACACCAGCCCGCCAACCACGGCTATGCCCAGCGACGTGCGGCTGCCCGACGACGTGCCCAGCGACAACGCGATGGGCAACGTGCCGAAGATCATGGCCAGCGTCGTCATCAGGATGGGACGGAAGCGCGACGTGGCTGCACTGAGCACAGCTTCACTAACCGACTCTCCTTCTTCTTTACGCTGGTTAGCAAATTCCACAATGAGGATACCGTTTTTGGTGATCAACCCAATGAGCATGATGATACCGATCTCGCTAAAGATGTTGACAGACTGGTTTGTGATCCACAAACTCAGCAGCGCACCGGTCAAGGCCATCGGCACCGTGAGCAAGATGATGAACGGATCGATGAGGCTTTCAAACTGAGCAGCCAACACCAGATAGATGAGGATGATGGCGAAGATGAAGGCAAACACGAGACTCGAGCTGCTTTCTGCATAGTCGCGGCTTTGTCCGGCCAATGCTGTTCTGAATCCTTTCGGCAACACTTTTTGTGTAATGCCATCCATTTCAGCAATGGCTTCTCCGAGGCTCACGCCGGGTGCGGGTGTCGCAGAGATGGTGGCGCTATACGATTGGTTGTAGCGATAGATGGCCGGAGGGCTCACGCTCTCTGTCAATTTCACGAGGTTGTCGAGCGACACCATTTCACCGTTGCCGGCTTTCAGGAACAGCGAGCGCAGGTCGGCAGGGGCCGAACGTTCTTCGCGGTCCAGTTGACCGATCACTTCGTATTGACGGTCGTTGTAGATAAAGTATCCATAGCGTCTTCCGCTCAACGCCAGCTGCAATGTGCGGCCAATCTCTTGTGTAGAGATGCCGGCCTGTGCCGCGCGCTGACGATCGATGGTGATACCAATTTCAGGACGGTTGATTTTGAAGTCTGGATCCTGGAAGCTCAGCTTCTTGCTTTGATATACTTCACCCATAATCTTCGGCATCACATCGATGAGGCTTTTCAGGTCGGGCGCCTGCACAACATACTGCAACGGCTGCGAGCTGGAGAAACCACCAATTGTTGGAATCTGTATCGGGATGATGATCACGTTTCTGAATTTAGCCGAGGCCGCCACAAGCTTCTCATAGACCTGCTGCTGCGTGAGACCGCTCTTGCGATCTTTCGGATCTTTTAAGAACACCCATTGGAAGCCGCCGTTCACCGGCTGCACCAGCGTGCCGATCGATGCCGCGATGCCCGCGTAGGTGCGGTTGCCGTTCAGGTCCGGCACGGAGTCTGAAACATACATGTTGATTTCTTTCATGGTCTCTTCCATGCTTTCATACGATGTGCCTTCGGGCGCAATCACGGCGAGGCCAATCATAGAACGATCTTCCAGCGGCGCAAGCTCAGAGGGCAATATGGGCAACAGATACCAGGCCACACCAAACGACGCCACCAGGATCACAAACCCAAGCCAGCGCACTTTGAAAAAGGCGTGCAGCGATTTTTCATAGCCACGGTTCAGGGCCACAAACCACGGTTCGGTTTTGCGATAGAACCAACCTTGCGAAGCATCGCGCTTCAGCAAGTAGGCGCTCATCATCGGCGACAGTGTGAGGGCCACAAAGGCCGACACCAGCACCGATCCGGCCACGACCACAGCAAATTCTTTAAACAACTTGCCCGTGATGCCTCCCAAAAAGAGGATCGGTAAAAACACAGCAGCCAGTGTCACGGTCGTGGAAATTACGGCGAAGTAAATTTCATCCGAACCTTTGCGTGCGGCTTCAATGGGGCTCATCCCCTGCTCTATCTTACTATAAATATTTTCCAACACCACAATCGCGTCGTCCACCACCAGGCCAATGGCCAGCACAAGCCCAAGCAACGTCAACACGTTGATGGAGAAGTTGCCGATGTACATGATGAAGAAGGCGGCGATGATGGATACCGGAATGGCAACCAAGGGAATGATGGTGCTTCGCCAGTCGCGAAGGAAGATGAAGATGATTAACGCCACCAGGCCAAACGCCAGCAGCAGGGTTTCCTCCACTTCCGACAAAGAGTTACGAACCGGCACGGTGAAATCTTTTCCCAACGAAATGATGTAGTCTTTAGGAGCGGTCTTCACGATGTCGTCGAAGCGAGTTTTGAATTCTTCCACGATGGCGAGCGAGTTTGCGCCGCGTTGTGGCTGAACACCCGTTCCCACGCCATAGCGCGCGGTGTTGCCTTCGCCCACAATCATGGCCGTGCGTTCGTTTTGCGACGACATGATGGCCGAGCCGATGTCTTTGAAGCGCACAATAGCACCACCTTTTTCAACGATGATCATGTTGTTGAAGTCTTCTTCGGTAACGAGGCGGCCCGAGGTGCGCAGGGTCACTTCTGTGTTCTGGCCTTCGATGCGTCCGCTGGGCAAATCCACATTCTCGCGTTGCAGAGCGTTTTGCACATCGGCGGGGGTCAACTTATACGATGCCAACTTAACCGGGTCCATTCGCAGACGCATGGCGCGCTTGCGGCCGGCATACGAATCTACGAGGCGAACGCCGGGGATAGACTGCAGCCGTTCTTTAATGTTGATGTTCACAAAATCCGTAACATCCTCGAGGCTCTTCGTGTCGCTTTGCACGGTCAGGAACACGAGGAAATCCGGAGGTCCCATCTTTTCAACAATGGTGGGTTCAATGTCGGCGGGCAGTTGCTGACGTGACTTCGAAACTTTGTCGCGCACATCGTTGGCTGCGGCTTCGAGGTCGGCGTCGAGGTTAAACTCTACGGTGATGATACTCACCTGCTCGCGCGAGGTAGACGACAGGGCGCGGATGCCGTTGGCTTCGGCGATGGCTTCTTCCAACGGTTTGGTTACCTGCGACGCAATGATGTCGGCGCTGGCACCCGGATACACGGTGGTCACCGTAACAAGCGGTGAGTCGGTGACGGGATATTCGCGCGTGCCGAGAAAGGTGTAGCCGACGATGCCGAACAGAATCAGCAGCACCGACATAACGCCGGCCAGCACGGGCCGGGATATACTTATTTGAGAAATTGCACTCATGAAATTTGTAGTGTTACAGTAGGGAAAATGATGGGGTAATTATTTCAGCGTCACAAAATGAACAGGCACACCGGGGGCCAGGCGCAGCAGGTTGCTGACAATGACCGTGTCGCCCTGGTGAAGACCCGAGAGAATTTCGACCGATGCGGCACTGCGCTGTCCGATCTGGACGGGCACGATGGCAACGGTGTTGTGACGCGAAACATAGAGGTTGTAGCCCTGCGATGAAGGCAGCAACGCTTGTGATGACACGGCCAGCGCCGCACCCGAAGTGTTAAGCGAAAGCGTGATGCGTGCGCTTTGTCCGGGCAACAAGACATGACCGGGATTGGCGGCAACCGCCCTCACCCGCAAGGTGCGTGTATCTTCGTCGAGGCTGGACTCGCGTGCTACCACACGGGCCTTATAGCGTTTGTCGTCGGAGGCGATGGTGAACGATTGCTCGCTACCGGGCGTGATGATGTGGCTGTATTTTTCAGGAACGGAAAATTCAACTTTCACCACGCTGTTGTCTTCGATGTTGGTGAGCAACGTGTTCACGGAAACCACGGCACCGGGGTGCACATTGATCATCCCAATCTGACCGTCGAACGGCGCTTGGATGCGGGTCTTCGCGATGGCCACTTGCAGCTCGGTGATCTGCGCTTCCAGCACACGGAGGTTTGTGAGGGCTTCGTCGTAGTCTTGTTGAATCACGGCGTCGTGATCAATCAGATCTTTCAGACGTTTCTCATTCAACACCGCGAGTTTTTCCTGTTGACGCAGGCGCTCCAGTTGCGCTTGCAGGTCGGCGTCGTCAAGTTGAAACAACAGGGCGCCTTGCTTCACAAAGCTTCCTTCTTTCACATTCACACGAACCAACCGGCGGGTGAGTTCGCTCACCAGGTCCACTTGCTGGTTGGCGATGAGCGTGCCGGTCACTTCCAGTTCTTCGTTCACAACACCAGGTTGCACCACCACAGCGTCAACGGGTGTTCCTACCGGTGCAGGTAAGGTGGCAGCTTTTGTTTCAGTCTTATTTTCGGCCGCCTGCGATGTGCATCCCGCCAGAATAGCTCCGACAACGAGAGCCCCCAGCAGCGATGATACACCGGCGTAAGTAGTATGTTCAAAATTAATTTTCATGGATTTGTTTATTGATTTATTGAAATATTTCGATATTTAAGGGCAAATAAAATCAGCAGCAAAATGTCTCTTCGCAGCTGCAACCTGTTCTGTTCTCCTGATGTGTCTGTTCTTTTCGGGGGGTGTCTCTCTCTTTCATGGCAAACTTGTTTTTAGGTGAGTAGGGAAAAATCATTTATAGATATATTTAAATGTATCTATAAATCGTTAGTACGTAAGGTTTAGTTCCACGGTTATGTTTTTTTCAAAGATTTTTAGGAGGATGAGTGGTCAAAAGGGACTACCACAATCGATTTCAAGCGTAGAAGATTGTCTAGACAACAATAGGTAAACAGCAGACGATCAACTTGTTTAATTGAATTGAAACATTTAAATAAATAAATATTAATTTTGAGTGAAATGAAGGTCTTATGAACGCAAAGAAGGCAGAGAAGGTCGCCAAAGCCCTGGCGGACCCAAACCGGTTGTTGATTCTTCGGGAAATCAAAAAGCAGAAAGATTGTCTATACTGCGCCGACATCCCCGACGTGGTGAACCTCGCCCAACCGTCCATCTGCCACCACGTGAAGCAACTCCTCGACACCGACCTCATCCATTCCGAAAAGGAAGGCCGCAACCTCAAATACTCCCTCAACGACGAAGTGATTGACGAGTTCATCACCTTCCTGGAAGGCCTAAAAAAATAAAGGCCCCGACAAGTCAGGGCCACTATCCTATTCTTTAATTATAGTACGCGCTCTCAATAGGTCAGAATCTGCGACGCGTGTTGTTTCGTGTCCACTTTGTCGATCACACTGGTGATCACACCTTTTTCATCGATAAGGAACGTGGTGCGGGCTGTGCCCATATACTTCTTGCCGTCGCGTTCCTTCTCTACCCACACGCCATATTTCTGGTTGATGGTTTTGTCTTTGTCGGCCACCAGTGAGAAGGGAAGATTGTATTTCTTCTGAAACTCTTTGTGAGAAAGCTCATCGTCAGTGCTCACGCCCAACACCACCCAGCCCGCATCTCCCAGTTGCGTGATGTTGTCGCGCAGGTTGCACGCTTCTTCCGTACAGCCCGGAGTCTGATCTTTGGGATAAAAATAGAGCACCACCTTCTTCCCGCTATACGACGAGAGGCTGATGGATTTGCCATCCTGATCGGTGGCGGTGAAGTCGGGAGCTTTGTCGCCGACTTTCAATTTGGCTTGTGCGAATGTTTGCATGGTAAAGGCGGTCATGAGGGTGATGACAAAAAACAATATCCGGTTTTTCATAGCAGCAAAGATTTTAGTGGGTCGTCTACAGGATGAAGATACTGCTTCTTTGCCTGAAATGCATAACGCGGGTTCTCACTTTACACGCCGGGACAGTTTTGTGTGCCAATGGACCTTCTGAATCTATTTAAGGCTGAACTTCTCTCCCGACACATAGATGTTCAACGTCAATCCTTTCGCGCTGAGCTTGCCGTTGGTGACCACTTTAGATCGCTTGGGATTCTCAAACACGATCACCTGCGAATCGCCGATCACCTCGGCCGTGTTGCCCGACACAATGATGGCCGTGGCTTCATCAATACCAATTCCTTTTTCCAGCGGATATTCTATGATCGCGCTGATGAGCCGGTTGTAGCGGCTTCGTTTCACAAAATGCTGATCGATGATGACTCCCTCAACCAAACCCAGCCCGGGTTTTGTTTCGATGTTTGCCTCTTCAATGTTTCGAAACGTAGATGAATATTCGGGATGCTTCAATTCGTCGCCCGTAATCATGATCTTGCTCATCACGGCAGCACCGGCACTGGTTCCCCCAACAATGCTTCCCTTCATGTACGCGTCGCGAATGGCCTTCTCAATGTCTGTGCCTTGCACCACACCCATGAAACGGGTCTGGTCGCCACCGGAAATGTAGATCAGTTTTGCATTGCGAACGGAGTCCACTTTTTGCGGGGTCAGGGTCTCTCCTTTTTTGAAGATCACACCATAGATCGAGTTGATTCCTTTTTTCACAAACTGCTGACTCGCATAATAGACCGCTGAATCAGGGTCGGCGCTTGACATGGGGAGAATGATGCCGTAGCCCCCCTGCTTCAAGCCTGCCTCGGCAATGATGCGATCCACCATGGCATCGGGCCGCGAGCCACCGCCAATGATGACGAGTTTGCCTTTGGGCGTTGTTTTTTGTGCACTTGAAAAATGAAACGCGACGAGAAGCGAAAAGCAAAACAGTATTTTCTTCATAAGATTTTAGAAATAAATAAAAATGTTCATGCCACGAAGGATACGTTCTCCGGGCATGAACATTTAAAGTGAATTCATTATTTACGTTTACCGAAGGTCAGACCGGTAGCATAGGCATCGAGCCATGTTTCTGTATTCTCACCGGTGAGTGTAGCCCGCATGATTTTCTCTTCATATCGGTCCACCCAGTACAATTTGTTATCTACACGATCATAGGCTATACCATAGACAACACTTCCAAGGCCCGAAGCGATTGTCGAAACATCGCTTCCGTCAAGCTTGGCAGATTTAATGGACGAATCATCTGATGCCGCAAAATAAGCATCGAAATAAATTCTATCCTTCACCACGAAAATGCTTCCGCCGCCTTCTGTTGTTATAATCTGTTGTTCACCGCCCGCCTGATCCATGCCTTTTTTCCACACGCCACCATCATAGCAATTCCAATATACCACACGGTTCGCCGGATCAATGGCCACGCCTTCGGGATCGGCCTGTCCGGTTGCCACATCTTCATATTGACCAACCGAAGCATCATTCAATTTGGCTCTTCTGATGGCGCTGCCTGTGTCCCAATAAATCAGACCGTCTTTATAGTCGATAGCCAATGATGTAGGCGCTCCGATGTTGGTTCTGAAGTCCTGCTGATTTTTGCCATCAAGGTCAGAAACCAAAATCTTCAATCTTCCGTAGTCGGCCATATACAATTTGCTATTCACCGTGTCTACCACCATTCCATAACATTCCTGAAGTGCGGGAATATTTAACTGCGAAGCCACGGGAGCTTGGTCGTTAATGATTGACGAATAGATCAATTTCTTATCCGAAAAAAACACCGGTATACCTACCGCATTCGGGTCCTTGATCACCAACGTCACACTATAGTCATTGATCTCCTGCGACTTCGTGGTCACCACAACCAGGTTCACCTTATAGCTTCCTGGCTCTGTGTATTCGTGCGTCGGACTGGCTTCAGACGACGATGTGCCATCGCCAAAGCTCCAGGTATACACCACGTCGCCGGCGCGCTCGGGAATGATCGATTCGTTTTTAAAGGTGGCCGTGGCCGGTGCAAACGACTCGTTGTTGACCGTGCTCGTAAACTTGGGCACTGTGCTGGCAGGCGGCACAGGGAAGCCGTCGTCGGAGCAACTGTGCAGGGAAAAAGTTGTTATTCCCACGAATAATATAAAGAGTATGTATTTCATACGATACGGCTTATTTTCTTAAGAACATTCCACGTGGACTCGCCAAACCTGATTTCAATGTGATCTTGTTTGATCCATCTAGGTCCGCTTCAAAAATGGTACCCGAGTCTCTGCCCGACCAATAGAGTTTATCGGTCTCCGAATCAATCGACATTCCGTAGATACGCGTGCCGTTGTCGTCCACGGTTTCAATGCCGCTTCCGTCGAGATTAGCGCGCTTCAACAACTCATCATTTTGCTCGTCGAAGTATATCTTGTCGTGTTCGCTGTCTACCAGAATCGCATAGCCGTATACTCCCGAAATAATGGGAGTAGCATTGCTTCCATCCAGATTGGCGATGTATAGATCTTCGTTTTCCACTTCGTAGAAATACATTTTGTCGTTTTTCAAATCCAGCGCAATGGCACGAAATCCGGCGCCATCCACCGACACCACATCTTCTTTGCCGGAACCGTCAAGGTTTGCTCGTGAGATATGTCCTATTCCATTAGCGTCGGCGCCGTCACACCAGTAGACTTTCCCGCTCGCTACATCGAGGGCTATGCCATAAGGATCGACCAGATCAGAAACAACAGCTTCAAGTTCAGTGCCATCCAGGTTTACGCGCCAGATTTTGCCTGCGTCCGCCTCGTTAAAATCACTGAAATAAATCTTTCCGTGCACATCATCATAGGCAAGACCAACACCGATTTTACCGGCGAGGTCAAGAAAATTTGAAACAGTTCCGCTGCCATCAAGCGAAAGTTTTTTCATCAACTCCGATCCGTTCTCGATAAAATAGACATCCGGTGTCGCTGCTTTCACAGTGATCTGTTTTTCAAACGTGCTTTCACCCGATGCGCTGATAGCCTTCAAGGTCACCTTATAGCTACCGGCTTTCAGATAGGTAAAGGTTGGACTCGGATCGGTCGAGGTGGATGCGGCTTCGTTGCCGAATGACCAGAGATACGATGTAGCTCCTTTGGATGCGTTGGTAAATTTGATCGGTGTCAGGGCCACCAGGTTGTCATCGCCTTCCACCGTAAACGACGGATTGGGAACCACTGTGATGGTGAGGCTCGAAATGGTAGCGCCACCCGCTCCCGAAGAGAGCAAGCTCACCACAAACGTTCCGGATGATTCATACGATTTTTTGGGCGACAAATCTTTCGAAGTTGTGCCATCGCCAAAGCTCCATTTGAACGCCGTGGCATTCTGAGAGGTGTTGGTGAACTGGATGTCCTCTCCCACTTTAGCAGTCTGCTTGTCGACGGTGAAGGTGGCAGCGGCCTGAGGAGCCACATCGTCGTCTTCTTTACACGACACCACGCAGGCAAACATCAGGAAGAGTATGAGGTATGAATATAACTTTGATTTCATATGCATTTTATTTTTTCAGGTTCAGGTCGGTTAATAGCCAGGATTTTGTTTCATGCCCGGATTCTGATTGGTGACAATCTCCGTTAAGGGAATGGGGAACAGCGTTTGATTGACGTTGTTCACATTGGGAAGCACATCCACGGCGCGGTTTGTTCTCACAAGGTCGAACCAGCGGTGTCCTTCGAAGGCAAACTCCACACGTCGTTCCTTCTCGATAAAATTCAGCAAGCCGTCGTAGCTGCTCAGGTTTGTGTCGGGAAGTTTGGCGCGGGTGCGCACCGCGTTGATGTCTTGCCGGATGGCATCCACATCGCCTTGCAATTTGGCTTCGGCTTCGGCGCGGATAAGATACATTTCGGCCAGACGCAACACAATCACATTGTCGGCTCCCACGCTCAGGTCGTTATACTTGTTTGCATAGGGCAACGCTCCGGCAAACGCCACCGACACTGGATAGCGGGCATCGCCCACTTCATAGGCCGTTAGCAATGTGGGCGAAGGTGCCACTTCACGTCTTCCGTTCAATGTTTTCGGAAAGTTGTATTCGGCAATGCGGTTCCGGTTCAGGTCTGTGAAATCGATCTCGAAGATAGATTCGTCAGAGCCATCGGCAAACACATCGGCGTAGGCAATCAAATCATAGTTTTCGCTTTCAATCACTGCTGTGGCTTTTGCTTTTGCCTGTGCATAGTCGCCTTTGTAGAGGTTCACGCGGGCCAGCAACGCGGTGGCTGCATCTTTCGACGCGCGCACTTTTGTGGATCCGGCTCCGAGGTTTGCTTCGGCAAACGTGAGGTCGGCAATAATCTGTTCATATACTTTGGCCACAGGATCGCGGGGCACATCCAAACCACTGGTTCCGATGGTGGGCGATGTTTTCACCGGCACCGATCCCCAATAGTTCAGCAGGTTGAAATGATTCAATGCGCGAATAAAATACAGTTCTCCCAGCGCCGCGTTCTTTTCGGCTGGCGTCATGTCGGCCATGTCGGGCACCTTCGCGATGATGTTGTTGGCGATGTTGATGCCTTCGTAGGCCGAAGACCACATGCCGTCCACCGATCCGTTCTCGGGCAGAATCACGTCGTTGTCAATCTGTGCATATTCAAGTGCAGTAGCATCGGCCGGGTGATCGAGGTTGTCGGCGGCGAGGTCAGAAAAAATCAGGTAGCTGCGTCCGTAGTAGCTCAGCGCCTGAAACGAGGTGTAGGCTCCGAGAATTCCTTTCTCGATTCCCGTCTTGTCTTTTATGGCCTGTTCTTCTTCCACTGCCGATTGCGATTCAACATTCAGCACATCGCACGACGCGAGGGGCAACAGGGCGAGTAGTAATATCGATAACTTTTTCATGTGTGTCAGAATTTAAGATTAACACCAAAAGTGATGGCACGTGCTTGCGGAAACGTGAAGAAGTCTGTTCCGGCCACCCGGATGTCGTTGCCGCTGTAATTCACTTCAGGGTCAAGGCCCGTATAGTTCGTGAACGTGAACAGGTTCTGGGCGCTGGCATAAACACGCAGGCTCGACAGCATCACCTTGCTGGTGAAGATCTTGTTGAAGGTGTAGCCCAACGTGAGGTTCTTCACCCGCATATACGATCCATCCTCAATGAACCGCGACGATGCGCGCTTGTTCTCTGCGGCTTTCACCGGATCGGACGTGGCACGCGGAATGTCGGTGATGTCGCCGGGCTTGCGCCAGCGACGGGTCACAGCTTCAATCTGGTTGTCGCCACCCTGCAACGATTCAAGATACAGTCGCGAGCCGTTGAACACGTCGTTGCCATAGGAGAATTGCAGGAACACGCTCAGGTCAAAACCTTTGTAGTTGAAGGTGTTGGTGAACCCGCCAATAAATTTGGGATTGGGATTGCCAATGATGGTGCGATCGTCGGTTGTGATTTCGCCATCGTGGTTGGTGTCTTCAAAAACAATGTCGCCTGTTGAAGGATCAACGCCCAACGATTTGAAGTTATAGAAAACGCCCACAGGCTCACCTTCCATGATGCGGTTTCCACCACGACCATCGTCAATGACCTGACCGTTGTAGAGTTTGATCACTTTGTTTCGGTTGGCCGACAGGTTCAGTGAAGAACTCCATTTCACAGGACCCAACGGGCCGTTGTAGCCAAGCGTCACTTCTACACCCTTGTTTTGAAGTTCACCCACATTTTCGGTGATGCTGGAAAATCCTGAGTTGGGAGGCAGCGGACGGCTCAGCAAGAGGTCGCGTGTTTGTTTGTTGTAGTAGTCAACCGCCAGTGTGAGACGGTCGGCAAAGAAGCCAACATCCACACCAATGTCCAGCTGTGCGGTGGTTTCCCACTTCAGGTCTGGGTTGGGGATACTGCGGGGATAGATGGCCGGTTTTCCATTGTACGAACCGTTGCTATACAACGCCTGATACGAAAACGACGGAATGTTGTCGTTCCCCAGCAAGCCATAGCTCGCCCTGATCTTAAACTCCGACACGGCGGTCACGTTGTCGCGGAAAAAATCTTCCTGGCTCACACGCCACGCAGCCGATGCTGCCGGGAAAAATCCGTTCCGGTTGTTGGGACCAAAGTTTGTGGATGCATCCACACGGCCGGAAAGCGATAGGATATACTTGCCATCAAAGTTGTAGTTGATCCGGGTAAAGTATGAGCGAATGCCCCGGTCGAGTGCGCTTGCCGTCACATCAACCTTGGTGGCTGCCGAGTTGATGTATTGCAGGTTTTCGTCGGCATAGTCCTGGCCACGCATATAGGAATCGCGCGACTGATATTTTTCAAAGCTGTAGCCCAGCACAACATCAAAATTATGTTTGCCAATGGATCCGTCATACTTCAGCATGTTGTTGCTCACAATGTTGAGCACGTTGGTATAGGCTTCAAATCCAAGACCGTTATACTTCTGCCCCTGCACGGTGTTAAATTCAAACGCATGCTCGCGAAGGTTGTAAAAGTCGGCACCCCACTTCGATACCACACTCAACCCCGGCAGAATTTTGTATTCACCAAACACGTTGCCCAGTGTGCGATAGGTAAAGTTTTTATTCGTGGCTTCGTTGGCGATGGAAACCGCGTTGGAGTATGGACCGCTCTGGTTATACGAGCCGTCTGCATTGTAAACAGAAATGATGGAAGGTGTAGAGATGCCGTTGGGCAGTGGTCCGTGCAATGACTGGTCGCTTTCCACACGATCGCTGGTGGAATACGTGAGCCCCACACTGGCACCGATGTTCAGGCGGTCGTTGATTTTATGATCCACGTTCATGCGTGCGTTCACACGCTTGAAGCCCGTGCCGATAAGAATGCCCTTCTGATCGAAATACCCTCCTGATATAAAAAACTTGGTCTTGTCATTTCCGCCCTGTGTCGACACTTCATAGTTGCGTATCGGCGAGGTGCGAAAAATTTCTTTTTGCCAGTCGGTGTTAACCTTGTTGGGATCATTTATCTGCGCTTCTGTAAACACCGTGGTTCCGGCCAGGTCGTTGCGATATTCCATCCACTGTTGTGTGTTGAGCATATCGAGTTTGTTCCAGACCTGTTGAAAACCCTGATACATATTCACGTTCACCACCGAGTTGCCGCTTTTGCCGCGTTTGGTTGTGATGAGCACAATACCGTTTGATGCACGCGCACCATACACGGCGGCCGCGGCGCCATCTTTCAAAACGCTGATCGATTCTATTTCGCTGGGATTAAGATCCGATAAGGCGTTGATGCCCTGCCCTTCATATCCAATTTGTCCAAAGTCGCCCGTAATCAACGGAATGCCATCAATGACATATAACGGCTGGCCTGAACCGCTCAGCGACGTTGTTCCGCGCACGCGCACCGACATGGCGCCGCCGGGTGTGCCCGAGTTCTGACTCACCTGCACGCCGGTGGTTTGTCCCTGCAACACACCGTCTATGGTGGGCACGGGCAAATCTTTGATGGCGTCGGCTTTCACCACACCCACCGAGCCGGTCATCAGTCGCCGCTGTTCTGTGCCATAGCCAACCACAACCACTTCTGCCAGTTGTTTTGTGTCGGCTTGCATCACCACGTCAATCCGGTCGCGGTTGTTCACCACTACCTCCTGGGGTTGCATGCCGATAAACGTGAACACCAGGACTTCGTCGGCCGCGGTGATTTGCAGCGAATACTGACCATCCTGATCCGTGACAGTACCTTTCGCAGTACCTTTCACCACCACATTCACACCTGGCTGTTCCGAACCGTCTTCGGCGCTGGTCACCTTTCCGCGAACCATTCGCTCTTGGGCCAGCGAGCACCAGGATAAAAATGAAAAAATTAAAAACAGTAGCGTTTTCCTCATAAGCAGATAGTTGGTTTGGTTGTTTTTACTGGGTTATGCACCGGAATTTGCCGGCGCCTTTGAATTCTGGGTCAAGGTTGCTTCATAACTTTGTGTGTGACAATGCCGGTGCCGGTGTTCACGCGCAGCAGGTAGACACCATCCGGCAACGCCGACACATTCACGACGTTTTCATCTTCCATCAAACGCTTCTCCTGCACGAGTGTCCTGCCCATGGCATCCACCACAGAAAGCTCCACTTTTCCGGGGGGTGCGACATTCCACAACAAACTAAAGATACCATTCGCCGACGGATTTGGAAATACTTTTAAGGATGGCCGGTTCAAATCGGGCGCTGTGCCCACCACCAGATTTTCGAATACGTAGGGTGCATCCACCGTTGGCATGGGCACACCCGCGTCGAACGTGTTGTTGTTATTCAACATCACCAGTCGCATAGACGTAAAGCCCGCATAGTTGCGTGCCGCCTTGCCTGCCGACACGGGCTGCGAAGCCAAAGCAGCCGTAGTGCCCCGGTTCACGAGAATGATAGCTGACAAGTCTCCTTTTGCTTTAAACACATTGCGCCCGGCAGTCTGTGAAAATTTCAGACAGCCGTTCCGGTTCAGATAGATGCCAAACGCCGTGCTGTCGGCCACCATGGCATAAGACACCGAGGCGGTGGTGTTCTCATAATAATCAGATGTATTAAGATCGAACGTGTTCGACATCACGATAGAGGATGGCAACAGTCGAAGACCTTTACGGAAGTTAAGCCGGCCATAGTATGCCGCATACTGATCGGTGAGATGATTGGTCACAAACGATTTGCCCGCATAGCGGCTGTCTTCTCCCGCAAAGGCAGTGATCATCCCATTCCTGCGCATGTGGCTGCTAAGAAGCAATCCGGTGGGTCCGTTGGCCAGGAAGTTGAACAGGGCATCGTCGTCGTTTTCTACAAAAAGAATTTTCCTGGCGCGGCGGATCGCGTTTCGCAGGTCGCGTTGTTCTGTGTCGTTAAATGGAGCCGAGGTTTCAACCAGCAAGGTTCGTCCACCCAAATCCTGAATCTTTTGTATAAAGGGTTTTGCTTTGCCCGGCGCGGTCACCACCACCACGGTGTCGGCCACCAGCCCGGTTTCTTTCACGAGGTATTGGAGCAGTTCGGTGTTGGTCGAAACGCCTTCGCTGCCGCTCAGGGCCACCTGATAGTTGCCGGTTTCGCGGCGGGGTTGGGGTGGCAACAGATCGGTGGGTCCTTTCACAATCTGGCCCGAGCTTAAATCGATGCGGTGGCCGTGAAGAAGCTGAACAACGTGCACGGAGTCCGCACCTGGCTTGTCTTTTTGATCGACAGAAAACGTCTGACTGTTAAAGATAGAGACCGTTCCCGTGCCAAACACCTCGCCGGTCTTCGCGGCGTCGATGCACATGGCCGTGCGATCGTCCACCCCAATCCCGGTCAGCAGTTCGCCATGATCCAGAAACCAGCGTGCCATGAGCGGCATCAGCCTGCCCATGCGCCCGCGCTCTGTGAAATGTGTGTCGAAGAGAAAACCGGGAAACAGCGGCAGAAAATCATCGGCCAGTGTCATGTCTTTGCCAAACACATCCTGTAACGCCTCGTCGGGATAGACCGATCCTTTCACGGCCGTATAAAAAACTTTCGACAGAATTGCCATACCCGCCGACGTGCCCGACATTACGCCACCGGCGCCGAATTTGTCGATGACAGCCTGCATCGTCTTCGTGTCCTTATATAAAGTATAGTATTGAGATTGGTCGCCGCCTTTAAAGAAGAAGGCATCGTAGGTCATCAGCGCGTCGTACGTAGCCTGGAGATCGGCAACGGCACGGGTATCAATTTTTATATTCCGGGCTTCTGCGGCACCCAGCGAAATGAAATAGTCGGGAATGAAATTGTCTTCGTCGGTGTAGCTGATGACGGCCACCTTTTTGTTGGCCGCTTCCGACACAATCCAGGCATAGGGCGTGTCGCTCCATCCTCCCTCCTCTTCTGATCCGCCACCCACCAGCACAAGCTTGCCTTGCCCTAGCGATACCGTGGCGATCAGCAATAGCCACGCTACGCTGTAAAATTTTATCATAGGCTCCAAATCGTCTGCTATGATTGTCATAACAGCCCACAATGCAAACTACAACTTATATGGTTGGTTTTAAAGAATGGAGCGTGGCGAACGCAAAAAATAGTTCAGTGTTCACTGGCGGACGTTAGCTGAAGTTCAAGTTGCCCTCCACAGACTCATCAAAGCGCTAGGGCATTTTGATCGCAGCAGAAACTGTAACTTGCAGATGCCTGTTGAACTTTTGTGAAGACACAGGGGTTCAACTGCAATCGATTCAAACCCTTTTGCACCGCCATGCAACCCACTAATATCTTCGTCATCATTGGCAGCCTGCGTGCCACATCGTCCAACCACACCATCATCCGGCATGTGTCGCGCACGTTGCCTGCGGACGTCGTGTTCGATATCTATGACGGCCTGGGCACGCTTCCACACTTCGACGACAGCGAAGTGGCTCCGGAAACAGTTCAACACTTCCGCACCAAAATACGCGAGGCCGACGCCGTGCTGATCTGCACACCTGAATATGCGTTTGGGGTGCCGGGCTCTTTAAAGAACGCCCTCGACTGGACCGTGTCCACAGCCGACTTCATGGACAAACCCGTGGGCCTCATCACGGCCTCTACCGGCGGCGACAAGGCCCACGCTTCGCTCCTGCTCACGCTGTCGGCCATTTCGGCCAACGTGGTGGCCACACTGCTCATCCCGTTCGTGAGGGCGAAACTCAAGAATGGAGAGGTTTCGGATGAGGCCACGTTGCTGGCACTGCACGATGTTGTGGAGAAACTGAGGCACCCGGCACACCAGACGCCGCCGTCAACTATTCATCCTTAAGCACCACGGCCGGGTTAAGCGACGCTGCGCGCAATGCCAGGTAGCCCACACACACCATGGCCAGGAACAGCTCCGCGCCTCCCGCACACAGAAACAGCCAGGGGTTGATGGTTACCTTGTTCTTAAACGTGTCGAGCCACTGCTGCATCATCCACCACGACAACGGTGTGGCCAACACCAGCGCCACCAGCAGCAGTTTCACATACTGCGTGTTCATCATGATATAGATCCGCGACAGCGATGCACCAAAGACTTTACGGATGCCGATTTCCTTTTTGCGTTGCTCGGCCGAGTAGGCCACCAATCCCACCAGGCCAATGATGGCGATGGAAATGGACAGCAGCGTGAAGATGGAAAACAAGGCGCCCAAACGTTGCTGTTCCTGATATTGCATCTTCAAACGATCGTCCAGAAACGTGTAGTCAAACGGCGTGTCTTCAACCAGCTGGCCCCAGCGTTTTTCAAGGCTGCTCAGCAACGCAGGCAAGTCGTGGGCGTTGAATTTTAACATCACCATCTTTTGCTGACCATACATGTGCGACCGCATGTTGAAGAACATAAACGGTGCGATGTTCTGATAGAGCGATTGAAAATGAAAATCTTTCACCACACCAATCACTTCCTGCTTGTCAAGGTCGTCGCCCAGATAAATAATGCGTTTCCCCACGGCCTCTTCGGGCGTCCAGCCATAGAGCTTCGCTGTGGTTTCATTGATGATGACAGCATTTACATCCGACGGACGGTTTTCTTCAAAGGTGCGACCGGCGGCGAGTTGGAGCTTTGTGGTCGCAAAAAAATGTTCATCAATTTTCATTTGCGTGATGGGCAGCTTCAGGTTGTCGCCCTCGCGCATGAAGATGTCTTCATAACTTGTCCGCATGTCCATAGACGCCGAAGCTTCTTGCACGCCGGGATAGCCCGACACCTCATCGCGGAAAGACTTCAACTGATCGCCCAGTTTTTCGGCGTTGTTCAAAATCAGAATGTTGTCGTGTTCATAGCCCAGGCTTGTCGACTGAAAATAATCCAGCTGATCAAACACCACCAGCGTGGCCACCATGAGTGTGATGGAAATGGTGAACTGCAAAATCACCAGGGCATTCCGAAGCTGCGACGTGCGCAACCCCGACACTGTTTTTCCTTTCAGCACTTGTGCGGGCCGGAACGATGTGAGATAGAATGCCGGATAAAGTCCACCCAAAAAACCGATCACCAACGGCAACAGCAACACGATGGCGAAAAACGTTCCATTGTTCCACGTCGCGACAGGAATTTCCAGCCCCGTCAACGGCTGTATGACCAGGCGTAACAACTCCATCACACCAAGCCCCAACAGCATGGCCACCAGCGTCACCATGATGTGTTCAACCTGGAATTGGGCGATCAGTGAAAGCCGGGAAAGCCCGAGCGTTTTTTTCACACCCACTTCCTTGGCACGATTGGCGCCGCGTGCTGTGGAGAGGTTGATAAAGTTCACCACAGCGATGAGCAGAATAAACGCCGCCACAATGCTGAACACATACACATAGGTGATGTCGCCCACCGCGCCCAGACGGTTGCCCAGCTTTGCAGAATACAGACGAATGTCGCGCACCGGCTGCAGGTATACTTCCCAGTGGCCGCGCTCCTTCAGGAACTCGTCGAAGTCGATGCCCAGATTTTTAAACGTGGCGGGCGCATAGCGCGAGGGTAACGTTTTTAGCTTTGCGTTGAGGGCGGTCAAATCGGTGTTGGGTTTCAACTTCACATAGGTCACCACCTGTGTCCAGATCCAGCTCCACTCCATGTTTTTGATGGCGGGGTTGGTGTAGATGGACAACATATAATCAAATTGAAAATGCATGTTCACGGGTTGCTCGGTCGTCACGCCAGTCACTTCCACGGCCTGGCGGCTGTCACCCACCTGAATGATTTTTCCCAGGGCAGGCTCGTCGCCAAAAAGGCGCTTTGCGGCTTTGTCGGAAAGCACCACTTTGTTTTTTCCCTGCAAAGCCGTTTGAGGATCGCCCTCTTTCAGCGTGAAGGCAAAAAACGAAAAGAACATGGAGTCTGCGGCCATCACTTTGTCTTCGTTGAATGCCACCACCTGCTTGTTGGGCTTTGTGTAGCGCACGGTCTGCGCACCGGGAGTGTTCACGCGCACCACGCTTTCAATCTCGGGATATTCCGCCATCAGTGCCGATGCCACGGCAGGGCCAGTGGACCCAAAGTATCCACCGCTCGTGTCCCAGATGTTGGTTTGATTCACCCGATACAACCGATCTACATCGGGGTGCATCTCGTCGTAGGACAACTGATTTCTTACATACAAAAACAACGCAAGGCTTGTGCCCAGTCCCAACGCCAGGCCGCCGATTTTGATGAGGGCATACTGGCGTTCGCGAAGTATGTTTCGAAGCGCGGTTTTGAAATAATTTTTCAACATATCCAGAAGAGATTAATCGTTTCTAATGCTTATTAATGCCGATGTCTTTGTTCACTATTTTCTATTCGGTGCGCAATGTTTCTGCGGGGTTAGACACTGCCGCGCGCAGCGAACGATAGCTCACGGTGGCAAGGGCAATGACCATGGTAGAGATCACACCGATCAGAAACACCGTCCACTGAATGTCTACGCGATAGGCAAAGCCTTCCAGCCACGTGTGCATGAAATACCACGCCAGCGGTGCGGCCATCACAAACGCGATCACAATCAGTTTAATGAACTCTTTCGAGAACAACATCAGGATGCTGCCCGTAGAGGCGCCCATCACTTTGCGAATGCCCACCTCTTTCATCTTCTGGTTGGCCATGAATGATATGAGTCCATACAATCCCAGGCACCCGATGAAGATGGAGATGCCCGCAAAAATCTTGAACAGCGTAAAGGTGCGTTCATCCTGGCGATAGAGGGCGGCCAGTTCCTGATCCAGAAACTCGTAGCTAAAGAAATAGTTGGGAAACACTTCTGTCCAGTTCTTCTCGATGGCACGAATGGTTTCTGAAAAATTTTCGGGTTTCACTTTCAGGCCTGCCACATAATAAAAGTCGGGCATGTGCATCAACACCACGGGCTGGATCGCTTCGTGAAGGGAAGCGCTATGAAAATCTTCTACAACTCCAATCACTTCTGCGCTGATGCGTCGCACACCGGTGGTAATCATTTTCCCAAGAATCTCTTGTGGATCATGAAAACCGAGCGTGCGCACGGCCGACTCGTTGAGAATGTATTTGAAGACCCGCTCTTCTTTCGGCAAGTCCGAGTCGGCCTGCCGTTCTTCTGCTTCCGTGAACCAGCGGCCGGCTTTCAACTTAATGCCATACACTTCCATATAGTGCACATCCACCGGCTTCACGGTGATGCGGAAACTTTCGTCCGAACCCTTTTCGCTCAGTTGAAAGCCTGTATTAAAATTGTTCGACGATGTTGGAGGTCCCAGCGTGAACGACACATGCTCAATATTGGGAATGGCTTCCAGCCGCGCGCGCAGCGATTGCAAATTTTCTTTTGTGATGTCGGGAATAGGAATGTCGATGATGGCATCCTTCGAAAAGCCAAGGGGCTTGCTACGGAAATATTCCATCTGGTCGGCCACCACCAGCGTGCCGATGATGAGCACCTGCGCGATCATGAACTGAAAGATCACCAACACTTTTCGCACGGTGGCACCGGAGCTTCCCTGCGCCGAGATTTTGTTCTTCAACACAGCGGCCGGATCAAAACCCGAAAGAATAACGGCAGGATAAAATCCTGAAAAGAATGTAGCGATAAAGATCAGTCCCACCAGAAACAGCGCCAGCAGGCCGTTGGAAAAAAGATTAAGCACCAGCGCCTTGCTGAGGAACGTGTTCAGCCAGGGCAACAGCCACTCCGTGGCACACAGAGAGATGAGCACGGCCACCAGCGTGATGAGCAACGTTTCTCCCAGAAAATAAAGGGTGAGTTGTCCGCGCTTTGCGCCCAGCGTTTTGCGTATGCCAATCTCTTTCGATTTCCGAATGGCGAGCGCCGTAGACAGGTTAATGAAGTTGATGCAGGCGATGATCAGAATGAACAATCCCAGCACGCCCATCACCACCAGGTCGGAATATTCGGCGTTGGCGCTGGGGCCTGGATTTTCAACATAGTCTTTGCTGAAGTGAATCTCGCGCAGCGGTTGCAATGAAAACCATTTGCGTGTGGCATCCTCCTTGTCAAAATATTTATCAACAAACCCTTTGAAGCGCGGGGTCATCGATGCCGCCGTGATGTTGGAAGGAAGCACGATGTATACGTAACCCGAAGCCGTCATGCCCCACTGGTCCAGCGGCAAACCTCCGAGCAGGTCTGAATTCAGCGACGGCATGGAAACCACCATCGAGAAATTCACGTGCGAGGCCGCGGGCGGATCGGCAATGATGCCCGCGATTTCGAGCGACTGATCCTTGCCAAATTTCAGCGTAGTGATGTTATCGTCCTTCAACAGTTTTTTGGCAAGCGATTCGGTCAGGAACACTTTGCCGGGCTGCCCCAGGTCTACTTCAGGCCGACCCGACAACACCTTAAAATCGAAAACCTGAAAAAACAGCGAGTCGGCAAAGATGATGTTGTCCACCATTTGTTTTTCGTCGCCGATGCGCACCAGCATTTCATCCTGGTAGTGCAATTGAGTCACCAAAGGAATTTCAGGAAAGTCGTTCCGAAGGGCTGGCGCTAACGGATAAGGCGTTGTGGAGCTATACTCCGTGCCCGATGCACTCTTTGCGCCCTGCACCACGCGATAGATGTTGTCGTATTTCGAATGAAATTTATCAAAGCCCAGGTCGTAGGTGATCAGCAAAAAGATGACGACACACGACGTGATGCCGATGGTTAACCCCAGCACGTTGATGATGGTGTAGTTCTTGTTCCGCAGAAAATTCCGGAGCGCGATAACGAGATAGTTTTTTATCATAATGCCTAAGCCCTTTACGAAAGTTGTGCCATTCTATCAAGACTTTGAATATCAAGTCATTACAACTCCAATTCAAAAACCTGAAGATACTGGTTGTATCGGAATTGATACACAATAATGTTTGAAATTGATACAATTGATTTATGTTTAAGGACGTTAGCAGCCCGTTTTTGAATGCCGGGGCTGGGTTTGCATGGTCACTGGCTTGCCGGAGACCCGTGGTGCCAGGCCGAGCCAGCGAAGGGGATACAAACTAAAAACACATTGCCTTAAGATATGAATGCAGCAAAGGTTTTGATGGTAGACGACGACCGCGATGTGCTGGAAACAGCGCGCATGTTTTTGAAACAAGAGTTTGCCACTGTGCAGATTGAAGACGATCCCACCAAAATCCCCGCCCTCATGAAGGTACAAGAGTTTGATGTGATCATGCTCGACATGAATTTCAAGAAAGGTGTGAACGACGGCGAAGAAGGATTTCACTGGCTCGACCAGATTCTGAAACTCGACCCCCACGCCGTGGTGGTGCTCATGACGGCCTATGGCGAAGTGGATCTTGCCGTGAAAGCCATGAAAAACGGCGCCGTCGATTTTGTGCTGAAGCCCTGGAAAAATCAGAAGCTACTCGCCACACTGCTCTCTGCCCTGCAACTTCGCCACTCGCGCAAGGAAGTGGAGAAACTCAAAAACACACAAGAGAAACTGCGCGACGAAATCGACCATCCTTACGCAGACTTCATCGGCACCTCGCCGGCCATCGCACGGGTGCACGAAATGATAGACCGTGTGGCAGGCACCGATGCCGACGTGCTCATTCTCGGCGAAAACGGCACGGGCAAAGAACTGGTGGCGCGCGCCATACACCGGCAGTCTGCGCGACGCGACAACGTGTTTATCAGCGTAGACCTCGGAGCCATCACCGAAACGCTTTTCGAAAGCGAACTCTTTGGCTATGTGAAAGGTGCCTTCACCGACGCCAAACAAGACAAGCCCGGCCGCTTCGAGCTGGCTTCGGGTGGCACCATCTTCCTCGACGAAATCGGCAACCTCTCGCTTCCCTTGCAGGCCAAGTTGCTCACCGTGCTGCAACACCGGAAAGTGCAACGGGTGGGCAGCGGCAAAGAAACACCTGTAGACTTTCGCCTGCTCTGCGCCACCAACATGCCGCTGCACGAAATGGTCTACGAGAAAAAATTCAGACAAGACCTGCTCTACCGCATCAACACCGTGGAAGTGCGCGTGCCACCGTTGCGCGAACGCCTCGACGACCTGCCCGCCCTGCTCGATCACTTTGTGCAACGTTATGGCCAAAAATATAAACGCACCGACATCCGTGTTGACAAAGCGGTGGTGGCCAAACTAAAAAAATACAACTGGCCCGGCAACATCCGTGAACTGCAACACGCCGTGGAGCGCGCCGTCATTCTCAATGAAGACAAGGTGATTCACTCGGCCGAGCTGCTCATCAACAACGCGGGCTATTCACCCAAAAAAGACACGCCACCCCAAACGCTCGACGAGATGGAGAAACAATTCATTCTCCAGTCGCTTCACGATCACGACGGCCATGTGAGCAACACGGCCAAAACCCTGGGCATGACACGAACCGCGTTATATCGGCGCATGAAAAAGCACGGCATTTAAGACAAACACGCGAACCATCTTGACACTCCAACCACATACCAACGCATGATCTACCAACGCTTCACCTGGCTCACCGTTTTGCGCGTGCTGTTGCTCGTGGCCAACGTGTTGTTGCTTACGTGGATTTTTGGCGACGACCGCCTGTTCTTCAACCAGATCATTGTGTTTCTGGTGCTGGTGTTGCAGGTGGTGGAGCTGATCCGCTTTGTGAATCACACCAACCGCGAACTGTCGCGTTTTTTTCTCGCCATCAAATACAACGACTTCTCCGTCACCTTCAAACGCACGCCGCTAGGCAGTTCATTTTCCGAGCTTCAAAACAGCATGGCCGAAATCATAGACGCCTACAAACAGGTGAAGATTGAGAAGGAGGCGCAATATCATTTTCTGCAACTGCTGGTGTCGCAACTGGCCGTGGGCGTAGTTTCCCTGCAACGCGACGAAGTGTCGCTCATCAACTCTACCGCCGAGCGTTTGATGGGCATACAGGGTTTGAAGAATTGGAAACTCATCCGACAGCTTCACCCCGCGCTGGTGCAGGAAATTGAATCGCTGGGCGACGCGGGCCGCAAGGTCATTGAGGTGCGCTCGGACGCGGGAAATAAAATCGTGTCGGTCGATGTCACCACACTGGTCATCCTCAACCAGCCACACAAACTCATCACACTACAAGACATCAACTCCGAAATCGAGCAAAAGGAAATTGAAGCGTGGCACAAACTCATCCGCATTCTCACGCACGAGATCATGAACTCCGTTACCCCCATTGCCTCGCTCACGGAAACCATGCAAACGATGTTGAAAGACAAGGAAGGCCGACAAAAATCCTTGCACGACATTGACGAGGAAACCGTGGGCGACATTCTTTTTTCGCTGGCCACCATCCACAAACGAAGCGACGGCCTGCTCGACTTTGTAGAAAACTATCGCAAGCTCACGCGCGTGCCCAAACCCGCTCCGGAGCAGGTGAACCTCCATGTGTTTTTCTCCACCATCGAAAAGCTCATGCAGCAAACGCTGGTGCGCGACAACATTGCACTCACGATTCTGGTTGAGCCCTCCGACCTCAACGCCACCTTCGACCCCACCCTCATCGAACAGGTGCTCATCAACCTCATCACCAACAGCCGCCACGCGCTGGAAAACCGCCCCGACAAACGCATTGAATTGAAAGCGCACGCCAAAGACAACACCCTTCGCATCGAGGTGACCGACAACGGCAAAGGCATCCCCGAAAAAGAACTTCAGGAAATTTTTGTGCCGTTCTTCTCCACAAAAAAAGAAGGATCCGGCATTGGTCTGAGCCTCTCCAAACAAATTGCGTCGTTGCACGGCGGCACGCTCAAGGTGTCGTCCATCCCAAACCAGGGGGCCACGTTCTATTTGCAGCTGCCCGCAAAACGAAACTAACGTTGTCACCTTGTTTTTGCGGGGGAATTTTCTCTACAACACACTGTAGACCAACCTACTCCTGCGAAAATGACAGCAAATTATGCATCACTTTTTTTGGTAAACGCCCGGGTAACGGCTAACTTTAGCATACATCCGTCATCTTGATCTTAAGAGCCTAAGTTCATCGTGACTTTACTTACCGGAACAGGTGTTCAAAAAAACTTCGTCGCGCAAGGTCATGCCCGCGCGCGACGGTCTTCGACTACATTCAAAAAAAAGACCGTATGGACCGGAGAACTTGGCTTCAACAACTTTCTGCATTAGGTTTACTTTCCCTCTCTTCGGGGTGGAAATTTATGGAAGACAACCTCTTGCAGCGACCCATACTGGGCACGTCTGAATGGCTGCCCGCCGTGGGTGTGGGCACCTGGCAAACCTTTGACGTGGGTGACATCACACCCGAACGCGAACCCCTGAAAGCTGTGCTGAAAACCCTGGTCGAAAACGGCGGCAGTGTCATTGACAGCTCGCCCATGTATGGCCAGTCCGAAAAAGTGGTGGGCGATCTTTCATCCGAACTCAACCTGGCCAGCAAACTTTTTGTGGCCACCAAAGTGTGGACGCGTGGCGAACGCGAAGGCATCGCACAAATGAACCAGTCGTTCGCCCTGCTGCGGCGCCAGAAGATCGACCTCATGCAAATCCACAACCTGGTCGACTGGCAAACGCATCTCAAAACCCTGCGCGGCTGGAAAGAACAAGGCCGGGTTCGCTATATCGGCATCACACACTACACCGAAAGCGCCTACGACGCCATGGAGCAGGTCATGTTGCGCGAACCGTTGGATTTCATCCAGGTAAACTATTCGCTGCTCAGCCGCAAGGCCGCCGACCGCTTGTTTCCACTGGCGCAGGAAAAGAAAATCTCCGTGCTGGTCAACCAGCCGTTCGAAGAAGGCGCGCTGTTTCAGCGTGTGAAGGGAAAAGTGCCGCCGCTGTGGGCCGAAGAATTTAACTGCCACAGCTGGGGACAATTTTTTCTGAAATTCATCCTCTCGCATCCTGCCGTAACTTGCGTGATACCCGGCACTTCAAAACCTCAACACATGCTCGACAACCTCGGCGCAGGCCTGGGGCGACTGCCGTCCGAAAAACAACGCGACGACATGGTGAAATTCATCAACACCTGAGTTTGCGCTACGCATTTGCGGCATTGATCTTTAAATCTGTCCATTCCAGCGTTCTTTCTCCATCCTAACCTTGTTGTTTAACCTTTAATTTTTAATTTTAGAATACTAGTCTAACCATACCCTATGCGAAGATTTTTACCGGGCATTTTCTTCATATTGCTTTCCTCCCTCACCCTTGCACAAGGACAGCTTGTGACGGGCCTGGTGACCTCTTCCACGGAAACCGACGGCCTGCCCGGCGTGAGTGTGGTGATCAAAGGCACGTCCGACGGCGCCATCACCGACATTGAGGGCAAATTTTCGTTGCAGGTTCCTCCCGGCGCCACCCTCGTGTTTTCGTTTGTGGGCTATCAAACCCAGGAGATTGTTTACGCCGGCCAAACCAGGCTCAACATTCTGTTACTAGAAGAATCGACCGAACTCACCGAAGTGGTGGTGATTGGCTACTCGTCCGTTCAGAAAAGAGACATCACGGGTTCGGTGGCTACACTGAAAGCCGATAACATTAAAGACATTTCCATCACCGGTGTCGACCAGGCGCTGCAAGGGCAAGTGGCCGGCGTGCAGGTGGTGCAATCGTCGGGCACACCCGGTGGCGGCATCGCGGTGCGCATCCGCGGCAGCACCTCCATCAACGCCTCCAACCGCCCGCTCTACATCATCGATGGTGTGCCGGTTCAGGTTGGTGCCTTATCGCAGCGCGACTTTGGCGGCCAGGACGACAACGCCCTCGCGCTCATTCCTCCCGGCGACATCGAAAGCTGGCAGTTGCTGAAAGACGCTTCGGCAAAAGCCATGTATGGCTCGCGCGCAGCCAACGGCGTGGTGCTCATCACCACCAAACGCGGCCGCAAAGCCAAATCGTCTATCACGTTCGACATTCAACGCGGCATTGTTGACATCACCAAAAAAATAGACCTGCTCAACTCCACGCAATTGCTGGAGCTGCAACGTGAAGCCGTGCGCAACGCCGGCAAAAATCCCGATGGCCTTGGTCTGATCCCCGGCGTGACCGACGCCGTGAACACCAACTGGCAGGACGCGGTGCTTCGCACGGGCATCATGCAACAATACCAGATGTCGGCTTCGGGTGGCAGCGACAACACCACCTACTATCTCAGCGGCAGCTATCGCGACGAACAGGGTGTGCAACTCAACAACCGCTTCCGCCGCCTGTCGGGGGTCATGAACATCGAACAGAAGCTCAACCCCAAACTTACACTGGGCACCAACCTCACCCTGGCGCGCTCCATCAACAACCGCGTGAAGGGCGACAACTTCCTCGACGGGGTGTATTCCGGCGCCGTGAAAAGTCTCCCCTACTATACACCCTATGACGAAAACGGCAGGATCGTTGGCCCAGGATCGGCACTGTATGGAGGCTTTCCCAACTTCAACCCTGTGGGCCAGGCGTTGTTGCCGCGGTTCGATGCGTTCACCACAAAAATTCTTGGCAACGTGAACCTTCGCTACGAATTCAGCAAGGAGCTGCTCTTCCGTGTGCAGGCGGGCATCGACTATAACGGCGTGGAAGAAGATCAATATGAGTCTACTCAAACGGCCATAGGCGGTGTGCTCGAAAGCGTGGGCGGCAAAGGCTATGGTGTTTATAGCACCACCACAAACTCGTCGTTCATCTCCAACGCCACGCTGTCCTACAACAAAACCCTCAACGAAAAACATCACCTGTCGGCTTTGCTGGGCACAGAGATAATCCGCACCAACTCGCGCAACAGCAGTGTGCAGGGCCGCATTTTCCCCAGCGACGACTTCACCTACATCACCTCGGCCGGCATTGTCGACCAGGGCACTTCGTTCAAAGCGCAATCGGGCCTCTTCTCTTTGTTTGGTGAAGTGAAATACGACTACGCAGACAAATACCTCCTCACCCTCGGCATGCGCCGCGATGGATCGTCGCACTTTGGACCTGGAAACCGGTTTGGCTATTTCCCCTCTGTGTCGGCCGCCTGGCGGATTTCGGAAGAAAGCTTCTTCACAGCATCGCCTATCCATGAGGTTGTGAATGACCTGAAACTGCGCATCAGCGCCGGCCTCACGGGCAACGAGCGCATCACCAACTATCAATTCCTGGGCACCTGGAGCGCCGCCACCTACAACGGCAACTCGGGTGTGAGTCCTGAAAAAATCGGAAACCCCTACCTGAAGTGGGAGTCCACCCGCGAACTCAACGTGGGCCTCGACGTGTCGCTGCTCGAAGGACGCATCCAGCTCACGGCCGACGGCTACTACAATAAAACATCAGACCTCTTGTTTGCCCGCCCCTATCCTTCCACCACCGGTTTCACCAGCGTGTTCGACAACATTGCCGAGCTGGAAAACAAAGGAGTTGAACTGGGACTCACCACCGTGAACATCGACAAACAGCTGAAGTGGACCACCATCATCAACCTGTCGCGCAACCTGAACAAGATCCTGTTCCTGGCCGACTCCATCCCCGTCTACACTGGCTACCAGGCCAACGGTGTGGACGGCACCAACGTGCTGCAGGTTGGCCAGCCGCTGGGTACCTTCACCGGCCTGCGCTTTCTGGGCGTGGACCCCGGCACCGGCAACGCCATCTACGACGACGTGAACCACGACGGCAAAATCACCAATAGCGATGCCGTGGTCATTGGCAATGCCCAACCCAAACTCATTGGCGGCATCACCAACAAATTCAACTATGGCCGCTTCGACCTGTCGGTGTTCTTTCAATGGTCGCTGGGCAACAAGGTGCTCAACTTCTCAAAAGAAACGCTGGTCAATTCAGGACAAGACATTCAGAACAACCAGCTGGTAGAAGCCCTGCGACGCTGGCAAAAACCCGGCGACATCACCGACGTGCCGCGCTATGAGCTGAGCAACACCTACAACAATCTGCACAGCAGCCGCTTCCTCGAAGACGGATCGTATCTGCGCCTCAAGAGCCTCAGCTTTGGCTACACGCTTCCGCCAAACCTCACGGCGCGGCTTCACATGGAACGCGTGCGCGTGTTTGCCTCTGCCACAAACCTGTGGACCTACACCAAGTATAGCGGCGGCGATCCGGAAGTGAGCACGCTCGACGGCTCCACGGCCTCGCAAGGCATCGACTTTTTCACCCTACCGCAAGTGCGCACGCTCTCTGTGGGTATTAACGCTGCACTCCGATGAAAAATCTATACCGCATCCTCTTCACGACAGCGCTCTGCATCGGCCTCCTGCCCGCCTGCAAAGACACGCTTGAACCCAAGCCCGTCGACATCCTCACCGACGACGTGGTGCTGAACGAACCGGCTGATGTAAACAACGTGGAGATCGGTCTATACAACGCCTTCCGCACCATCGCCCCGGCAACGGTCATCGCCGGCGACGCCACGGCCGACATGCTCATCAACAACGGCACGTTCACACAGTATCAGGAGTTGGGAACAAAACAAATCACGTCGGCCAACGCATCGGTGGCCACGCTGTGGTCTTCGATCTATCAGGCAGTGTATATCGCCAACTTCATTCTCGAGCGGCTCCCCAAAGTGGAAGGCGTGCCCACCTCGCAGCGCGACAAGGTGATGGCCACGGCTCACTTTCTGCGCGGCTATGCCTACTTCATCGCGGCCTATTCGTTTGGCGCCGTGCCCCTGGTCACCACCACGGCCATTGACGACAACCGGAACATCGGTCGCACCTCGCGCGACGAAATCCTGGCGTTTGTGCTGGCCGACTACACCGCCGCGCTGGGCAAACTTCCTACAAAACCTGTCAACACAGGGTTTGCCGGAGAGTATGCCGTGCAAGCCGCCCTGGCACGCTTTCATCTCTACCAGGAAAACTGGGCCGACGCCGAAAAATTTGCCACACAGGTCATCACCTCCAAACAATATTCGCTCGACACGGCTTTTGTGAATGTGGTCACCCGCGATTTTCCTGCGGAGTCCATCCTCGAAGCCGCCTACACACTCACTGATGATCCCGGCACCAACGGCAACATCGGCCTCAACAACCTGTTTGTGGGCCGGCGCGAAATCATTCCGTCTAACCCCACCGTTGTGGCGCTGGCGTCAGACGAGTCGGGCGACCGCTTCAGCTCCATCAGCTTCAATGCCGACAACCTGAAAGGAAACGACAACGGCTGGTCTGTAGCCAAATATGGCACCGCCGACCAGGACAACAACAACGTGATATTCTTCCGGCTGGGCGAAATGTATCTGATCCGCGCCGAAGCCCGCGCGCAGCAAGACAAGGTGACCGGCGACAACACAGCACAAACCGACATCAATGTGTTGCGGGCACGCGCCAAAGCACCACAGATCGGCGCCGTCACCAAATCGCAGATGATACAGCTCATTGAAAACGAGCGCCGCTATGAACTCGCCTTCGAAGGCCATCGCTGGTACGACCTGGTGCGCACCGGCCGCGCCTCCGCCGTGATGGCCGCAGCGTCGCCCAACTGGCAATCGAAATATGAACTGTGGCCTGTGCCCCAGCGTGAAATTCAAAACAACCCGGCTTTGGTCGGCAATCAAAATCCCGGCTACTAACTATGATGCGCAACACGACGATACGGAATTTGTGTTTGACCCTGGTGGCGCTCGCCGCGCTGGTGTGGAGTTGTGAAACCGAACGGGTCATTTTCGAAGGCCCCTACCACGTGCGGTTCTCCGACACCGTGCAGGTGCTGAAAGAAAGCTATAGCAAACCCCTGCAGGTAGAAGTGCACCTCGTGGGCCCTCAACTCGCCGACGACATCACGGCCACCTACACCGTGAGCGGCACGGCACGCGAAGGCATCGACTACACCATTGTGGGCACACGGGGCGTGGTGAAGATCGCCAAGCAAAACAGCTTTGGCTACATCACCGTGCAACTCATCAACAATGCCAACAACATTCTCCGCTCCCAAAACCTGGTGTTCACCCTCAACACCACCAGCAACGACGAGATTCAGGTGGGACAGGCCGGTAGCACCATCGGCAAAAAATTTATGCTCACCATCCAGGACGATTGCATTCTGGGCGGTTCCTATTCCGGCATCAAAAACGAATTGACGGTGCCCGTCACCGGCATCTCGATTGTGAGCACCGACTGCGAAACCTACACCTTGTCTAACTGGGACATCGGTGTGTTTCAATTCTCCCGCGAGCGCGACCTCACCTTTGTCGACAACGGCGACAACACGCTCACCATTCCCGACCAAGAAGAAACAACCCTGCTGGCCGACTCGGCCACCATTAACGGCTCCGGCTTTGTGAATCCGCTCACGCGCGAAATCAACATGAAGGTGAAGCTGGTGGACTATAAGGGGCAACCCGAATTTTCATTTAAGCTCGTACGGGACTAAACCAACGCGAAATGAAAACATGCTACACCATATTGCAATCGCTGGCCCTGCTGCTGCTGGCTTCGGCCTGCAACGAAGAGCTGAAGCCCAAACCCTATACCTACACGCAGGTGTTCACCGGCGAAAGCAGCCGCTCGTGGAAGCTCACGCGCCTCACCATCAAAGAAGACGGCAAGGGCGATGTGAACTTCAATGAAGCCGACCTCCGCCAGGCGCTGGGCGCCTGCGCGGCCGACGACCTCTACACCTTTCACGCCGATCCACAAAAAACATTCGAAGTGCTCGAAGGCGCAACCACCTGCAAACCCGGCGACCCGCAGGTCTACCTCACCGACACCTGGAGTTTTTCCAATGCCAACGCCACGCTGTCGTTTGTGTTTCCGGTGCTGGCCGATGTGCGCCTCCCCTACTTTGTGCGCAATGTTGACGACTCGCAAATGGAGATCGAAATCTTCCTCGACGAAAATAATACCAGTAGCTATCGCATGGTTTTCAAGGCTACCAATTCTAACTAACGACAAGGCATGACACGTGGCGTTTTTTTGACAATAGCATTCCTCACCGCAGCCCTCGGTTCCGGCCTGGCCCAGACATCGATCCGCCAGTGCGCAACCATGGAACAGGACAGCATCAACAAACGGCGCTATCCCGAACGCAAAAACTTCGACGACCTGGAGCAGGCCATCCAGGCCAAGATGAAAGAATTTCAACACCAGAGTCCCAACGGCCGCCCCCAGGCTGAACTCATCACCATCCCCATCATCGTGCACGTGGTGCACAAAGGCGAAGCCGTGGGCACGGGCATGAACCTGAGCCAGGCCCAGATAAAATCGCAGATCGAAGTGCTCAACGAAGACTTCCGCCGCAAGGCGGGCACCAACGGCTTCAACACAAGCCCCGTGGGTGCCGACATCGAAATTGAATTCTGCCTCTCGCCTGTAGACGAGCAGGGCAACCTCCTCACCGAACCTGGCATCCACCGCTACAACGGCGGCCAGGACACCTGGACACGCGCACAGATCGACAACTCGCTCAAGCCCACAACCATCTGGAACTCCGCCAAATTTTTCAACGTGTGGACCCTCAAGTTCGGCGGCGAAGATGCCAACCTCCTGGGCTATGCGCAATTCCCCGACCAGTCGGGCCTCTCCGGTCTCAACGACGTGGGCGGCTCCGACAAAACCGACGGCGTGGTCATTCAATACACATCCTTCGGCTCGGCTCAGAAAGGAAGCTTCCCCATCATGTCGCCACCCTACAACAAAGGCCGCACCCTCAGCCATGAAACCGGCCACTGGCTCGGCCTGCGCCACATCTGGGGCGACGGCTCCTGCGCCACCGACTTTGTAGACGACACACCGCCTGCCCAGGGTCCCAACAGAGGCTGCCCCACCACCAAGCTCAGCTGCGACAACGTGAACCTGCTCATGCCCCAAAACTACATGGACTACACCGACGACGACTGCATGAACATCTTCACCATCGGCCAGAAGGCACGCATCCGCGCCGTGTTGTCCGTTAGTCCACGACGCAAAGCGCTCTATGCACAAGGTTCGCTCTGCGCGCCGCCCAACGTCACCGACCCGCCGGTGGTCAGCTTCATTGCCGACAAAACAAATTGTGTGCTGTCGGGCAGCGAAGTGCGTTTCACCGACCTGTCTACCAACTTCCCCACACAATACTACTGGAAGTTCGAAGGCGGCGACCCGGCCTCCTCAACCGAAGCCAACCCCAAGATCCGCTACAACGTGGCCGGTGTCTACAAGGTGTGGCACAGCGCCAAAAACAAAATCGGATGGGCCGACACCCTGGAGGTGGCTGGCTACATCACCGTGTCGTCTGAAGGCCTCTGCTCCAGCTTCTCCAACTTCAAACCCGAATACACACCCACTGTGCTCGACGCGGCCGACTTCGGCGCCTACACCGGCTACCTCGCCGGCACCAACAGCACCAAAGCCAAGGCCTACTCCGAACTGTTCAACAACACGTGTGGCTATAAATACATCAGCGGCGTCAAAATCAAATTCGGTCATCTCGAATCCCTCAGCGAAGACGCCACCATCAACGTCACCGTCTGGAATGCGCTGGGCTACCAAAGCGGACCCGGCGCCGTGCTCGAACGCAAAGAACTCCTGCTCAAACAAGTGCAGGACGACATCGCCAACAACCGCTTCACCGAAGTGACCCTCGACCGCGAAACACCCGCAGCCTTTGGCAAACCCTTCCACGTGGGCATCGAAATTGTGAACGACGCGGGCTATAAACTCGCCGTCATCACCTCGGCCAACAACGAAGCCACCAACTCCACCTCGTGGGTGCAGGACGACAACGGCGAGTGGCGCTCCATGACCATCGCCTTTGGTGCCAACGTGGCCCTCAACATCGTGCCCATTGTGGGCGCTAACCCCTCGGTGCAGGTGTCGTCGTCCAAGCTGCTCATCGAGCCGGGCGAACAGGTCATCCTCAACGGCCGCGGCGCCAGCATCTTCTCCTGGAGTTCCAGCGACAACACCATCAGCGATGTGCTCGGTCCGCAACTCACCGTCAACCCCGTGCGCACCACCACCTACACCGTCACTGGCTCCGGCCTCGAACTCTGCCACCCCAACGCAACGGCCACGGTATACGTGAGTGGCACCCCCACGCCCACCGAGCGCGCCGACCTCAACGCCTCCATCCAACTCCACCCCAACCCCGGCACCACCCGCCTCAACCTCACCATCGCCAACGACTATGCGGGCCAGGTAACCCTGCACACCCAGTCCATGCTGGGCCAGGATGTGATGGCACCCCAGTCGCTGCTAAAGGACACGCCCACGTTAAGCACCGCGATCGACACCTCCACGTGGCCGGCGGGGTTGTATCTTATCCATGTGAGAATGGGATCGCAGGGTGTATTGAAAAAGTGGATTAAGAAATAATATTAACTCGATAAAAAAGATCCGGCCCGAAGCCGGATTTTTTATTTCAGAGCGTGTCCGCCAGTTGGCGGCCGCGCTGTCCACTATACTCCTCGCGCCACACACATCCCACCCTGCTGTGGGGTGCCGTTCCCATCGCTCACGCACACTCTCCTTCTAATTGAACATCGGCGAAATTTCAACCCGCGCGCTCACGCAACTTTGATCAGCGCATGGCAACGAAAAACGTCTGTTGTTAGCGAAGACATCTAAGAATTGCTGAACTGGCGTGGTCATTCTTTGATAATCTTTTCAGAAGCTTTCAGTATGATGATCTAAATGATTACAATTCCCAAATACAAACTGTTAAGCATCATAAATTCTGTAGTGCAGCAACCGCTCTGCTATTTGTAGATTCGTATATCCTTTTCCCTTCAACGCCAGATCAGATTCGAACAAGTTCAACCGCATAGTCAATTGGAAAAAACTGTACATAGCGCACTCCGCCGTGTTCATAAACCATATCCTCAGTTTCTTCAATCTTAAAAAAAACAATCTCGGAATCAAGGCTCAATCTTTCCTGCATGTATGCTAACAAACCTTCTGAGTCTGCACTTAACTTTTCATTTTCATACAACACTTTTAATTTTTCGGGATTGATTAGGTACTCTATTAAATCGATCAGCTTCATATTTATTAAGCTATAAGTTTTCAACATCACTATCACCAAGCCTCTGACGCGGCAATAAATTCAGGATTTTTAGTGGATATTCTTCCAAATAACTTTTAAATTAATGTTGTCGTTTTTCACAACTGTTGTCACAATAAAGTTATGGATGAGCATTCGCGCCTTATCGATCTACTTGAGTACCACATTTTAGACACGCCTCCTGAAAAGGGCCTTGACGATCTCGTCGACATTGCGTCCGCCATCTGTGGCACTCCCATTTCACTCATCACCTTCATCGACGACAAACGGCAATGGTTCAAAGCCGTGAAAGGTCTCGACGACAAGGAAACGCTCCGTTCGGACTCGTTTTGTCAACACGCATTAACAAAACCAAAAGAATTGCTGGTAGTCAACGATCCGCTAAACGACGAACGGTTCAAAAACAATCGCTACGTCACCGGCACACCCAACATCCGGTTCTATGCAGGCGCACCGCTGGAGACGCCAAAAGGAAACGTGCTGGGAACACTCTGCGTCATCGACGACAAAACACGCGAAATCTCCGAAGAACAAAAGCGCGCCCTTCAACTGCTGGCCAAAAAAGTGATGGACATTCTCAACGCCCGAAAACTCCTGCACGATCAGGAAGAGCAAATTGAATCGAGCGCCGTGTTGCTAAAAAAACTGACCGACCAGGCACCGGGCTGCATCTACCAATTTGAAATGAACGAGACCGGCGATTTCTTTTTTCATTTCATAAGCAACGGCATCACTTCCCTAAACCCCCTGCTCACCCCCGACGCCATCAAAAGCAAAACCGTCTCGATCATGGACCTTATGCACGCCGACGACAAAGCCAAAGTCCGAAGCGCCATAGACCAATCCTACAAAAATCTTTCAGACATAAGTGTGGAATTCAGAATGACCGAAGCGGACCCAAACAAAACGTCGTGGTATTGGGCCAAGGCCAAGCCCGAGAAAATGCAAAACGGCAACGTACTCTGGTATGGCACCTTCCAGGACATCTCAAACCGCAAGGCCTACGAAGAAGCCCTCGAACAAATCACCCACGACATTTCACACGTGCTCCGCCGCCCCGTTGCCACCATGCTGGGCCTGACATCCGTCATCGAAATGGAAAAGCCCAACCACGACCAACTGCTGGAATACATCAACTACATCAAGGTGGTCTCCCAGGAAATGGACAACTTCACCCGTAGGCTAAACGCCGTCTATTCCAAAAAGAAAGAAGCCCTCCACTAACCTGGCGCGGGTCTGCGACCCGCGCCCCTGATCTTCAAAGTCTCCGACTTTCCCCTCTACCGTTTCACAAACCGCGCAACATAAATCACCTCACCCCGCGCCTTCACACGAACACAATACACGCCCGCGGGCCATCCCTGCACCACCACTTCCTCCACCACGCTTGCCTCGCGCTGCCACACCATTGCGCCATCAATATTCATCACCTCCACACGCACCTCACGCGGCATTTGTTCCAGCACAAGATTTCCCTCACTAACCGGATTGGGAAACATGTGAATCCTTTGCTGTTCCATTTCTTCCGTCGCAGTCACCGTGCCGGGGTCAGTAGGTGGTGTCGTGGGCGGTGTGACCGGTGGCGTCACGGGTGGTGTTGGTGGTGGTGTAACAATCGGCGTGGCGGCATCCAGCATCCACAGGTCCGACAGTGTGCCGTAGGCAAACGACGTTTCACCCAGACCGGCGCCACCATAGATCCACAGGTTGCCTTTTGCATCCACCCAAGTGGCCGCGCCGGTGCGTGCGCCGGGTTGGTTGGTGTCGGCAGTTGTGTTCAGTGTTCCAAACACAGCCAGCGGTTCGGAGGTCACGTTCAGATTTGCGCCGGCCACCCACGTCCACTCCAGTGTTTTCGCATCCAGCTTCCACACATCGTTGCCATAGGTGCCCAGCACATCGCCGCCAAACAGCCAGAGGTTGCCGGTGGCGTCGGTCCAGGTGGCTGCGCGCGAGCGCGCCATGGGCAGGTTGTTGGTCGAGGCCACACCGCGTGTGCCATATTGCCCTTCCAGTTTGGTGCGCACGTCGGCGGCCTGGCCACCCATCCAGGTCCAGCGTTTAGACGTTGGCCGATAGCGCCACAGGTGCGTGGTGTATTGCGAGAACAACGGGTTGCCATTGGGTTCGCCGCCGAAAAACCAGAGGTTGCCTTCGGCGTCTGTCCACCCCGTTGCGTTTGTCTGTTTGGGAGGCAGGTTGCAGGGGCCTGATGCATTTCCGGAACAGGGAGCTTCCACACCCAGCGTTCCATAATCGCCCCAGTTGCGTTGCGGCGGATCGCCCCATTGCCACATCCACACATTGCGCGTCTGGTCATAGCGCCACAGGTCGTTATAAAACACGTTGGGCAACGCCCAGCCATCGGCCCAGCCGCCGCCAAACAAATAGAAATTTCCGTCTTTGCCCTTCCACGCGGTGCATCCGATGCGGCCACCGGGTTCGCCGCCGTTGCCATTGCCCAGTATTCTGATTTCGTTGGCGCGCTTGGCACCGGCCATCCACACCCACTGATTTTGTGCCGGCACATATTTCCAGACATCGTTCAGGTAGCCCTCCTGTTTTGCGGGGTCCACATCGAGCGAGGCTTTGCCGCGGCCACCAAACATCCACAGGTTTCCCTGGTCGTCCACCCAACCCACGGCGCCGCGTCGCGCGCCGGGATTTGTGCCTGGAGTTTCAACGCGCAGGTTTCCATAGGTCCCGGCGGCGTTCAGTCCGCTGGGTCCGTTCATCCAGGTCCACCATCCGGTGGTGGCATCGAAACGCCAGAGGTCGCTATATAAATTCTGTTTTATTCTTCCGCCCCACAGCCAGAACGCACCGTCGGGTGTGGTCCAGGTCAGGGCCTCCTGCCGGGCACCCGGCGTGTTGGTGGCCGATGCCACACCGCGCACGCCCCAGGTGGGCGACGTTTCAAAATTCTTTGAGCCGCCCTTCCAGGTCCAGCGATACGTTTGGCTGTGCACCGGGCCAAGAGCCAGCAGCAGCAAACCCATCAAGCAAAATTGTTTCATGTGATGTTGTGGTTTTTGAAATTCACCACAAGCTACCGGCCCTCACTGCAAAAATTCTGCAGTGGCGCAGCACGACAAAAAAATCCGGACAACAGCGCGGTATCTCCGATAAAAGCCCACGTTCAAACATGTATTATTGATGCACGGCTTTATCTGAAACTGCACAATCATCCTCTGTTGTATACGGCGTCATCTGCGTTGTCAAACATTCCCTGACCGGTGTACCTTTTTCCAAAGAATCGCGCACCGGTCAATGTACATATCATCGAAAAAATTGTACTTTAGAGATGCATAACGCTGGTGTAAGGCGGCCCCCGAATGTTGATGGAATGATTTCGTTGTGCAGACTTTTTTGGATAACATTTTTTTAATGAAAATACTTTTCCCCGCGCTGGTGGCGGCTTGTTTTTTTAGGCCTGCATGCGCTCAGCAAGACGCCCAGCATTATCTCACACAGGTGGCACACCCGGGCACATCCCGTTCATTCTACCCTTCACAAATTGTGCGGTCGTCGCGCACGGATGTTGAACGACAAGCCGTGGAGTTTCGCGAGCAGCAAGCGTCGCCGTTTCGGATTTCGTTTGCCACACCGCGGTCGCTCGCCGAGGCCATGCCTGTGAACTTCCGCACGCTGCCGGCCATGTCGTTGCCGGAAGAGCCGCGCATAGCGCCTCCGTTCTTCAAACGCAATCTCACGCGGGCCGTGGCCGTGCCTTCGTTGTTCATCGCCATGGGTGCCCTGGGAACCAAAGATGCGGTGGTGCTGGAACGCTATAAAATAAAAGAAGAGCGCGACGAACACATGCCCGACTTCCACACGTCGATCGACAACTTTTTGCAGTACGGCCCCGCGGCCGCCGTCTATGTGCTCGACCTCCTTAAAGTGAAAGGCGAACACGACGTGCTCAACCAAACGGTGTTGCTCGTCAAGTCCGAGTTGCTCATGGCGGCCATCGTCTTCCCTATCAAAACCATCACCAAGGTGCCGCGTCCCGACTCGGGCGCGCTCAATTCGTTTCCTTCGGGCCACACCGCCACAGCGTTTGTTGCCGCCACATTCCTGCACAAGGAATACGGTAAAAGACATCCGCTCTATAGCGTGCTGGCCTACACAGCCGCCACGGGCGTCGGAGCATTACGGGTCATGAACAACCGCCACTGGATCACCGACGTGGTGGCCGGTGCAGGTGTAGGCATCCTGTCTACCAACCTGGTCTACCTCACGCACAAAAACAAATGGGGAAAGAAAAAGAATGCACCCGTCATCATGCCTACCTATGGCAACAAAACCATGGCGGTCAGCATGACGTGGGCGCTTAACTAAACGGTGTTCCGCTTAGTAAACCAGGCGTTCAGAATTTTCATCTACTTCATCAACCCTTCGCGAAACGCATAGCTCGCGGCCTGATACCACGAAATGGCTTGGGCGGCCAGGGCCTTGTCGTCGTTGGTGCGCGTCACCGAGTCGCTGCCAAACGTGATGTTGAAAGTCTCCTGTTTTCGCTGTGGCGATAACACCACCATCTTGCTGTCGCGAATAAAACCGAGGTTCTGATACGTGCTGATGAACACGCGCTCGCGGCCGGGCTCAAGTTGAAAAATGTCGTAGCCATAAAACTTGCTCTCATAGCTGAAGTTCAGCAATCCCAGCAACGTCGGCCCAAGGTCGATCTGGCTCATGAGGCGTTCCATCTTTGCGGGCGCAATGTTGGCAGGCGAATAAATGAGCAACGGAATGTGATACTTGTTGATGGGCAGTTCTGTTTTTCCCGCACTCGACGCACAATGGTCGGCCACAACCACAAAGATGGTGCTGTCGAACCACGGCTTGTGACGCGCGCGCTTAATAAAATCGCCAATGGCATAGTCGGTATACTTCACGGCGCCCTCGCGGCCGGTGTGCGACGGAATATCAATTCTTCCTTCCGGATACGTATAAGGCCGGTGGTTCGAGGTGGTCATGATGTGCGCAAACGCGGGCGTGTTGCTCTTCACCGTTTTGTCGATCTCGCGCAGGGCCAGCGTAAACAGGTTTTCGTCGGCCACGCCCCAAATGTTTTCATAGTCAATTTCTGTATCGGCCAGCTCGCTTCGGTCCACCACGGTGTAGCCGTTGTTGGCAAAGAAGTAGTTCATGTTGTCGAAGTAGCCGTAGCCGCCATAGATGTATTTTGACTCATAGCCCTTCTCTTCAAACACTTTGCCCAGCGAAAAAAGATTTTCGTTGTGGGGCCGGCGCACAATAGACTGCCCCGGTGTGGGCGGCACGCAAAGCGACAGCGCTTCCAACCCGCGCACGGTGCGTGTGCCCGTAGCATAGAGGTTGGTGAAGAACAGGCTGTGTTGCGCCAGCGAATCCATGAACGGTGTGATGTTCACCGTGCTGCCAAAGGCCGTGAGAAATTCGCCGCTCAGGCTTTCTACCGAAATCATGACCACGTTCAGCTTCTTCTCTTCGCCGGTGTGCACAATGCGGCGGCGAATGTCGAAGGGGTCGTTGGTCACAAATGTGGCTTCGGGTGTTTTGATCATGTCGCGCAGTTCGGCAAAGGCTTTGTCTTGCGGGATGGTGGCGTAGAACTGATCATAGTTGAGTTCGTTGTTCAGGTAGGCGGCAAACAGTTCATACATGCCGTTGCCGGCCAACTCGTTCACAAACGCATTGCTGCTGAACTGGTGATACTTGCTGTTCACGCTAAAGAAAAACAACACGGGCAACACAGCATAGGCCAGAAACACCGTGCTCCGTTTCCGGAAGCGCACAGGCTCTGCTGCCGGCAGCCGCTTCACAATGTGCCACAATGGATAGAGAATTAATCCGCAAACCACCACCAATGCCCCCACAATGGCGCCGATGGGATATGACTGCTGAATGTTGCCCAACACCTCGTTGGTATAGACCAGATAATCAACCGCAATAAAATTGAAGCGCGTATTAAACTCTTCCCAGAAAAACCATTCGGCCACGGCGTTGAACAGCAACAGAAACGTGAAGAACGTGAGCAGCACCATCAGCACCACGCGGTGCCATCGCTTGCCATACACGCGCTGCGGAATCAGCCACAGGTAGAGCATCACCGGAATCACAAAGTAGGCGCTGTTGATCAGGTCGAAAAATAATCCCAGGAAAAAGATGCCGAGCAAATTTCCGAACGAGGCCGCCACATCGGGCCACGAATACATCAAAAACACAAGACGTGTCAGAAACGAAATGCTCACCAGCAGGAGCACCAGCACAATGGCCAATCCGAAGCGTCCGTAGAGATATTTCGAGGCGCGGCCATCCTTAAAAAATGTTGTAATCATGTAAAAAATAGCTTGAACAAAATAATCAGGCGATCCGGCCGGCAAAAAAAACCGAAGCCATCACACACCATTCCCGAAAGATAAGGAAGCTACCCCGGTAAACCAATCTGCCCACCGGCTGTCGGGCGAACGAAACGACGCGAAGTTTTTGGATTTCGAAAATCAGGCTTCGACGCTAGCGTCTGCGTTCCGGGCGGTATTGCACCAGCCGGTTCATCTTCACGGTGGCCTTGGCACACACATAGCCGATGCCAATGGCCAGCGGATAGTCGCTCACCCAGTGCACGCCGTTGTTCACCATAGCAGCGCCCACCAGTGTCATCAGGGTGTAGCCAACCGGTCTGATCCAGCGCTTCTCCGGATAGTTGTCGGCCAGCACGGTCACAGTGGCCATCATGGTGGCAATGTGGCCCGAAGGAAACGCGTCGTATTTCGGAGTGTTGTTTGTAAATTCTTTGAATCCCGGCAGCGGACGCCACACACCGGTGGGCGACGTGGCCATGAACGGGCTCTCGCGACCCGTGATGCGCTTGATGGCCTGCGTGAGCACACCCACCGTGAACTGCACCTGCAATATCTGGCTGGCCGTAGACACCGAGCGGCGATCGCGCTTGATCTTGCCATAGACCCAAAGCCCCCCCGAAATGGCCACACTGGTGAACCCTTCGCCGATGGAATAGAACGCCGTGTTCACATTCTGCGGAAGCTGATAGACCGGCACATCCTTCGAGCCAAGCTTGAAGCCGATCAGTGTTTTGTATTCGGTGTCGGGACTGATGCTGGTGTAGTCGCAAAAATTCTGCACGCCCCGCTGCATGTGGTGATCGAGCGGAATAAAAATCAAGGTGGTGGCCGCAATAATTCCCCACGCCGGCAAGGCCTTTTTCCGGAACGCGTCCTTGGCCGACCAGCCGATGGTTTTGGGCACTTGCCAGATAAACGAAAACGGCTTGGGTGTTTTGTAAATCATCAGCTGGTCCTTATAGGGAACCACCGTGGCTTTATAGGTCTTTGAAGAATCGGCTGAATAGAGCAACGAGTCATACGACTGCGCGAGGCTCGCGTGCTGTGAAAAGAGGATGAATAGCAGTGCAAAAATTCCCTGATAACGGAGAGGTGTGCGTAAGTGTAGCTTCATGCAAGAACCGGTATTTTGAAAGTGTAGTGGGGAGTCAACACGCGGTCAAGGTATATAAAAAAGCGGCACATTCAAAGGCAAAGCAGGCCATAAGCCTACAGGCGCATGACGCGGTTCAGGAGTTCAAAAAAAAAGGGATGCCTGTCAGGCATCCCTCTCCCATCGCATGGCGATGTTATCATTTTTTCTTCTTCGGTGCCGACTCAAAATTCAACGACGTCGAATTCACGCAATAGCGTTTGCCGGTGAGTGTGGGGCCGTCGTCGAACAAGTGGCCAAGGTGGGCTCCGCAGCGCGCGCACACAATCTCGGTGCGCAACATGCCATGCGAGCGGTCTTCTATTTTGATGATCTTGTTGCCGGCAATCTCCTTGTCGAAGCTGGGCCAGCCGCAATTTGAATCAAACTTCATATCGGACGTGAACAGCTCGGTGCCACAGCCCGAACAGGTATACACACCCTTTTCGTGGTGCAGGTAATATTCGCCCATGTAGGGCGCGTCGGTTCCTTTTTCGCGGAGCACGTGATATTGCTCGGAGGTGAGAATCTTCCGCCATTCTGCGTCGGTGCGCTCAATCACTTTGGCCGTGTCTTTCGCAATCTTCGCTTTTTCGGCCGCCCGGTTCTGGCCGTTGCCCGTGCAGGCCGCAAACAGGGCGACACTCACAATAAACATGAATCGTTGCATGACTTTTTGTTGGTTTACATTCAAAACGCTAATCGTCTCCGTTTGGTTTGCGGCATAATGTCGCCTGAAATACATTTCACCCAGATATAAAAAATGGCGCAAACCCGGCAGATTTTTCCAGTGAAGAATCCCACCCAGGATCACATACGCAATGCGACCCCTGGTGGGATTTCTTTGGAATGAGATTTCTCTGCGTCGCGTCGTCTGGTTATCCCCAACGGGTGATGCGTTTCAGCGTGCGCGACGAAACAATGAACAACGCGAACCCCGAAACCACGGTGACAAGTCCTGCCAATGAAAAAATCTTGAGCAGCACGTTGTTGAAATTGTCTTTGGTGGCATAGTCCATGGTGTGAAACATCCACAGAAAATCGAACGCGCGCCATTGATCGTGACGCACGGCTTGCAAGGTTCCCAACTCGGCGCTCACATAGGCCGTGCAGGCCGGTTCGGAAAACGACACGGCCCACGCCGGCAAAGGCTTCTCGCGATACTCGTGTTTGGGATCGGTGCTGGCCAGATATTGAACCGATGCAACCTTGGCACCGGCCACGAGGTTCTCACGCGCCACGGCCACCGCCTGGGCTTCGTTGAGTGCAGGCAGTAGCGCGCCCGTGGTGGCGTCGGCCAGCGCGTGGTGCACATGCAGGTGCATGCCCTCGCCCACATGGCCTGAAAAGTATTGAAGCTGGTAGACCGGCTTGCCCAGCAGGCTGATCAACTGCACCGAGTGCAGCGAATCGACCGCCTGTGTGGCGGCCAGGTTTCGGATGGCCGCCGACGGCGGCACCACCTCCACCCCACCGGCCAGGTAGCGGGCGGGTTTTCGGAGGTGGTCGCCGTGCACGTTGTCGATGTTGTTCCAGCTGAAGTACAAGCCGCTGATGGTCCAGCCTAAAAATTGAATGCCGATGAAGAGTCCGAGATAGCGGTGTGCTTTGCGGAGCAATAACGATTTGGTCATCTATTTCAAGGTCTCCTTCACCATGCCGCAGTGCAGCATCTTGTCGCCAAAATAGGGATTCTTGATGTCCTTGTCGTTCGAGAGCCAGAAGGCACCGGCGTTGTTGTTGGCCATGGGGCAATAGTCAACATACAGGGTGCCGGCCGAAAGTTTGCCGGCCTTCACCAGCGTGGCCATTTCATTGCTCAACGTCGAGAAGGCTTTGCGCTGATCGTCGAGTGTGGCGCCCGAAGAAACTTTCAGGGCCTCGGCGGCAGCCGCTTTTCCGTTCGACACGGTGGCCAGTGTTTTTTGCAGTGTGGCCGCCGTAGTTTTCACATCGGCGCTCTTCGAGGCGACCAACGCATCTTTCACTTTCACATACTGTTGATAGGCATCGCCCAGGTTTTTGTCGGCAAAGGTGGGTGCCTGTGCAAAAGACGAGAGGCTCAGACAAAGCGTCGCGAGCAGGATGAGTGTTGTTTTCATAGGTGAATCGTTTTGAGTTATTGAGTTTATGATTGGGGTTCCGGATTTCTCCAGAGTTAAGTTTTCGGTACTAAAAAACTATGGCATCTTTTCTTTCACTTCGCCACACGTCAGCATCTTGTCGCCAAAGTAGGGATTGCGAATGGCTTCCTGATCGCTGAGCCAGAATGCACCTTCGTTGTTGAACGCCATGGGACAGTATTCGTAGAACGCCGCCGTGCCTCCCAAACCATAGGCCTTAATGGCTTTGTAGAACACGTCCGACAGACTCTTGAACGCCCTGCGTTGGGCTTCGATGTCGCCGGTGCCCTGGATCTGTTTCAGGGATGCCTCCAGACCCTGAAGATAACTCATCCAATCGTGGTGTGCAGCATCTGTAACCAATTTCATGTCAACGGCTGCCAGCGCCTGGGCCGTGGCCGCCGCTTCCGTTTTCACCTTGGCGGCGTCGGTCGACACAAAGGCGTCTTTCAATTTCACATAGGCGGCAAACACCGTCGACAGTTGTTGCTGAAAAGCGGCATCCACAGCATACTGCGGACCGGCCGGTGCGGCAGCCGTCTCGGTTTTCGCGGCTGCGGTGTCGTGGCCTTCGTGGTGATGTTCGGCGGTTTCCTTTTTGCCGGCGCAGGCCGACAACAGCAGCGCTCCACCCAGGAGCAGCGATGCGGCAAGGTTTCGAAAGTTCATGTTGGGTGTTGTGTTGTGCAGGTTCATAAAAATTGAGTGGTTATACGGTTTATGTTTTAAACTATGCTGATTATTCGTGTTGATGAATGGCCATGGGATCGCCCCCTTTCTTGAGCACGATTTCGCTATACAATAAATAGGCGCCCGACACGGCCACGGTGTCACCTTCTGCAAGCCCTTCGGTGATCTCGACCTGCATAAAATTCTCCAGGCCGATTTTCACTTCGCGCGGTTCGAACGTGCGCGCGCCGGTTTGCACATAGACATGCGCACCCGAGCCGTCGCGTATCACTGCATCCGAAGGCAACGCCAGCGCTCTGCGCGACGAATGCGTGAAGAGCACCTGCGCCTGCATGCCGGGCTTGAATGTGTTCTGCTCGTTTTGCAACGTGGCACGCAGCACAGTGATGAGCGTGTTGGCCCGATACTCCGGGCTGAGAAACATGACCGTTGCTTCCACCGGGGTGGACTCATAGCCACTCACGCGCACGGCAATTTTGTCGCCCACATTCACCAGCGCCGTTTCCTGCGGATAGGTTTCGGCCTCGAGCCAGAGCGTATTCACATTCTCGATGCTGAACAGCGGCGCGCCCTCGGCCACATATTGTCCTTCGGCCACCTTTAGCTCGGTCACCAACCCGCTGGTGGGCGCCACAAAGGTGACGCGCTCGGCAAACGTTTTGGTGGTGGCCAGTTTGTTTACCTGGTTTTGGGTGAGGCCATAGAGCAACAGCTTGCGTTCGGCGCTCTTCAAAAACGACTCATAGCGCGGATGATCTTTCCCCAACGTCTCGTATTGTTCTTTGGCCAGCAGGTATTCGCGTTGCAGCGTGAGCAGCGTTTCGCTGTAGAGTTCATAGAGCGGTTCACCCTTCTTCACGGCCCGGCCGGTCTCCTTCACAAACAGCTTTTCAATTCTTCCGGCTGCGCGGCTGCTGATGACTGAAGAGCCTTCTTCGTTCAGCACCAGTTTGCCATTGATGGACACGGTCTGCCCAACAGGCTGCATCGACACGGGTTGTGTGGTGATGTTGGCAAGCCGCATCTGGCTTTCGTTCAGCATCAAGGCAACACCCTCCTTTTTGAGCACCAGGTCCATGCCACACACGGGGCATTTGCCGGGGCCGTCCTGAATCACTTCGGGGTGCATGGGGCACGTATATTTTGCGGGCGCGGCGGGCGCTTCTGCCGTGTGCGCGTGTTGGTGCGAGGCGTCCTTTGTGGAACAGGCCGCGAGCAACAACGTCAACATAAAACAGGCGAGTGTTCTCATGTCAGGGTGTGGTTTTAACAAAGCTTTCACTGTCTACGAGGTAATGCGCGTTGGCGGCAATTTCGTCGGCGGTGGCGAGGCCTTCCTTGATCTCGATCCAGCCTTTGGCATGCACGCCGGTGGTGACGGTTTTGGGTTTGAAGAGTCCGTGCGCTTTCACAAACACGAGGCGTTCGCGTCCCATGTCCATCACGGCATCGCGCGGCACCCACAGCGAGGCCACGGCGTTGAGCTGAATGGCGGCGCGCACCAGGTGGCCGATGTGCAGGTCGCGCAGGTGTTTGGCATAGACGCGCAGTTTCAGAAACTCCTGCCCTTGCGAAAAGAAGGGCTGAATGAAATCGACCGTGGCCTGCTCTTGTGTGCCGTTGCCAAAGTCGAGGGTCAGCTGGTCGCCCGTGCGGATAGTGCCGGCTTGCGACGCGGGCACATCCAGTTCGATGCGCAGCGCGTCGTGGCTCACAATGTTGAACAGCGTTTGCCCTTGCGACACATAGCTGCCTTCGCGCAACAACACAGTGCTCTGCGATTGTGCAGCGCCAGAAGCAACGGATGCACTACCGGCTGAACCGGCCATGCCACCCCCCATGCCGTCGGCTGGTGCGGCTTGCGCCGTCGCGTCGGGCAAGGGTGCGGTGGCGGGCTTCTGCTCCGACACCACATAGCCGTCGTATGGACTATAGATGGGGAACGTGTTGGAAATAGTTTTGCGAGTCGTCAGTTGCTGGACTTGGGTGGACGACATGCCCAGCAGTTCCAGTCTGCGTTTGGCCGATGCCACCAGGTCGGTGTTGCCGGCGTCGCTCTCCACCAGCATCAGCAACTCGCGCTGAGCTGTGAGCAGCTCGGGGCTGTAGAGTTCGGCGATCTTCTGTCCTTTCTTCACCGGCTGGAAGGCATACTTCAGATACACTTTCTCTAACCGGCCGCCGGTGCGGGCGGCGATGGTGTAGCTCTTGCGTGTGTCGTAGGTGATGATGCCGTTGGTTTGCAACGTGAGGGGCACCGTGCGGTATTCGCCTTTCACGGTCTTGACCGAGCTCACCACCGACTCGTTGGTCGACTTCAACAGCGGCACCAGCGCGTTGTTGATCGTTACTTCTTCGCCGGAGCGGGCTTTGCGCACCAGGTCCATGCCGCACACGGGGCAGGTGCCGGGTTTGTCGGCCAGCACGGTGGGATGCATGGGGCAGGTATATTCGTCGTGCGATTCCTCCTGGTGTTTGCAGGCGGCCAGGGCCACCACCATCATGAACAGCAGCGCGGCACGCAGCACAAAACGTTTCGGGTTATTTCTCCGCTTGTTTTTCATAGGTCACAATCATGATGTAAAGGGCTTCGCGTTTGTTGAGGTATTCCACCTGCGCCATGTTCAGGGCCTCCCAGCCGTCGATGACCACGGGCAGTTGCTCGCGGTTTTCTTCGTAGGCCAGCAGGGCGGCATCGTAGTTCTTTTGCAGGGCGGGCACAATCTTGTGCTGATAGTTGTCGACCTGCTGTTGCATGCGGGCGATCTGCGCGCTCATGCCGGCCAGCATGCCTTGTGTTTCCACCAGCACCGACTCGCGCTCGCGCTTCATGGCCTGGATGTCGTAGTGCATGCCTCTCACTTCGGCCTTATACATTTTGGACGACCACGGCGCGATGGGAATGGAGATCATGGCCATGGCCGTGAATTGCACCGGCATGTCGCCAAGCGGCTGCATGTGGTCGAAGCGGATTTTGAAATCGGGCTTGGCCTGATAGCGTTGCAGTTGTTGGTTGAGCTGCATGGCTTCGATGGTGCGGTCGAGCTGCTGGATGTCGCTGCGTTGTGCGCTTAGCGCGGCCGTGTCGAAAGGCGATGCAAAGGGTTGGAAAGTTATTTGCAGCGTGGTGTCGACTTGCAGCGGCGTTTGGGCGGGCAAGGTCATGAGCGACTTGAGGCGATAACTTTTTTCGTCGATGTCGCCTTGCGCCATCAGCAGCATGTTTTGCACTTCCAGCAGGCGGCCTTCGGTTTTGTAGATGTTGCCCAGCGAGCCCTGGTTGTAGGGATAGCGCAGGCGGGCCAGCTTCAACATGAGTTGCAGCGCGCGTTCGTTTTCGCGAAGCACGCGCACTTTCTCTTCGGCCACCAGCCATTGGTAGTAGAGAGTTTTGGCTTCGGCGCGCAGGCTGTTGAATTGCACGGCGCGGCCTTTCTCTTCGATGGCGGCGCGCGAGGCCAGATAGTTTTGGTTGGCCTGTAGCCTGGCGGGGTTGGGAATTTGCTGCTCGACCGAAATCATGATCGATCCTTTGTCGCGCGCTTCCATGAGTTGCTGGCCCGGGTAGGGCGTCATGAAGGTTCCTGCACCCACCATGGGGGCCATCCAGCTTTTGGCGCCCGCAGTGTATTCGCGATAGGCACTTGCCTTCTCGTTGTATTGTTGCAGCATGGGATTGCGCCGGTCGATGGTGGCCAGCACCGTGTCGAGCGACATCACTTGTGCGAAGGCCGACGACGACGCGATGAGCAGAGCCCATAGCAACACCACGCGGCAGGGATAGCAGCGGAAAGCCCGGAGCGCAGGATTGGGCTGCGCGGTGGGGCGAGGACTTGTAGCGGATAGCCCGACCCGAGGCACGAGGGGGCCGCCCTGTTTAATGTTTTTCATATACTTCCAGTTTTCCAAACTTTCGGAGTTCATATTCTTTGGTCATCAAAAAGATGAGGGGTGTCACCAGCAGGATGTGTGTGCTCGAGGTGAGCACGCCGCCGATCATGGGCAGCACAATGGGCAGCATCACGTCGCTGCCCACGCCGGTAGACCAGAGCACGGGCACCAGGCCAAACAACGCCACCGACACCGTCATGATTTTTGGACGCAGACGCTTGGCGGCGCCGTGCACCACATATTCCCGCAGGTCTTCGCGCGTGATGGTTTCGCTGCTGTTGCCGCGGAGTTTCACCAGTTGTTGCATGGCGTCGTTGAGGTAGATGACCATGACCACGCCCGTTTCGACCGCGATGCCAAACAGCGCGATGAAGCCCACGGCCACGGCAACAGATAAGTTGACACCGTAGAAGTAGACCATGTAGGCGCCGCCGATGAGTGCGAAGGGCACGGTGATGAGGCTGAGGAAGGCTTCGCGCAGCGAGTGAAAGGCCAGGTAGAGCGAAATGAAAATGATGAGCAGCACCACGGGCAAAATGATCATGAGCGTTTGCTTGCCGCGGATGAGGTTTTCGTATTGGCCGCTCCACTCGAGGTAGTAGCCATTGGGCAACGTGCCCAGCTGTTGGTTGATGGTGGCAATGGCGTCTTGCACGGTGCTGCCCAGGTCGCGGTCGCGCACGTTGAAGAGCACGGCGCCGCGCAGCAATGCATTTTCGGAAACGATCATGGGCGGGCCGTCTTCAAATTTTATGTCGGCCACGCTCGACAGCGGGATGATGCCGAGGGCGGGTGTCTTGAGCGGAATGCGTTTGAGTTGATCGACGCTGTTGCGAAAGTCCTGCGCAAGACGAACACTGATGGTGAAGCGTTGACGCCCTTCGATGGTTTGGCCGATGGCCGTGCCGCCGATGGCCGACTCCACCAGTGTGTTGACATCGCTCACGCTCACACCATAGCGGCCCAATGCTTCGCGGTTGATTTGCACGGTGAGGTATTTGCCGCCTGTGATGGGATCGACATAGAGGTCTTTCACCCCCGGAACATTAACAAGGGCCGCTTTCACTTTCTCGGACAGGGCATGGATGCTGTCTAATTGCTGGCCGTAGACTTTCACGCCCACGTCGGTGCGAATGCCGGTGGAGAGCATGTTGATGCGGTTGATGATGGGCTGTGTCCACCCGTTGACCACGCCGGGAATTTGCAGCTTGCCGTCGAGTTCGTTGATGATGTCTTTCTTGGTGATGCCGGCGCGCCATTCGGATTTTGGTTTCAACATGATGATGGTTTCGATCATGCTGATGGGCGAATTGTCGGTGGCACTGCTGGCGCGACCCGCCTTGCCCAACACCTTGTCGACTTCGGGAACGGACTTGATGATTTTGTCCTGGACCTGCAAAATGCGTTTCACTTCTTCGTTGCCGATGTCGGGCAGTGTGACGGGCATGAAGAGGATGGACTGCTCGTCGAGCGGCGGCATAAATTCAGAGCCGAGGCTCATGAGCAACGGCACGCTCACGGCCAGCGCGAGGATGTTCACGGCCAGCGTGGTCTTGCGCCATTTGAGACAGGCACGGATGATGGGCTCGTATAGTTTTTCGAGACCGTGGGTGATGGGGTTATGTTTTTCGTTCCTGAATTTTCCTTTCATGAACAACGAGATGATGACGGGGGCCAGCGTGACCACCAGCACAGCATCGACCAGCAGGATGAACGTTTTGGTCCACGCCAGCGGGTGAAACAGTTTGCCCTCCTGCCCTTCGAGCATAAACACCGGAAGGAACGATGTGATGATGATGACCGTGGAATAGAACACGCCGCGCGACACCTGCCGCGACGATTGTTCGATGATCGACAGTCGTTCGGCTTCGGGGATGGGTTGATAATTTTTCTTCGCCATGAGCTTTGTTCGGTTATGCGTCGGGGTTCAATTCTTCGTAGCGATGCGACAGGTTCTTATAGGCGTTTTCGGCCATGATGATGCCGTTGTCGACAATGACGCCGATGGCCAGCGCGATGCCCGTGAGCGACATGATGTTTGACGTGATGCCAAACGCGTTCAGCAAAATGAAACTTGTGGCCAGCGTGATGGGAATCTGGATGATGATGCTGACGGCGCTGCGCCAGTGAAACAAAAAGATGAGCACCACCAGCGACACCACGACCATTTCTTCGACCAGCGTTTTTTTGATGGACGACACCGACTCTTCGATGAGCTGGCTGCGGTCGTACACGATGTTGAACTTCACGCCTTCGGGAAATCCTTTGGCCACTTCGGCCATTTTGGTTTTGACATGGCCGATCACTTCGTCGGCATTTTCGCCATAGCGCATCACCACGATGCCGCCCACCACTTCGCCTTCGCCATTCATGTCGAAGATGCCGAGGCGTGTTTCGCCCGACGTTTGCACGGTGGCCACGTCGCGGATGCTGACGGGCACGGTGTTGACGGTTTTGAGCGGGATGTTTTCAATTTCTTCGACCGACTGCAAATAGCCCGAGGTTTTGATGATGTAGCCGATGTCGCTCATCTCGAACTTGCGCCCACCCGCCTCGTTGTTGTTCTGACGCACGGCCTGGATCACGTCTTGCAACGACAGGTTATAGTAGGTGAGCTTGTTGGGGTTGAGTGTGACCTGGTATTGTTTCTGAAAGCCGCCAAACGACGCGATCTCGCTCACGCCTGCCACATTCTGCAAGGCAAACTTCACATACCAGTCTTGCAGCGCGCGTTGTTCGCCAAGGTCCATGCCGGGGGCGTCGAGCGTATACCACAACACGTGGCCCACACCGGTGCCGTCGGGACCCAACGTGGGTGTGACACCTTGCGGCAACAAACGCGACGCATAGTTCAGCTTCTCCAGCACGCGCTCGCGGGCCCAATACACATCGGTGTTGTCGTTGAAGATGACATAGACGAAGCTCATGCCGAACATGGACGCTCCGCGCACATACTTGACCTGCGGTAGGCCCTGCAGGTTGGTGACCAGCGGATAGGTGACCTGGTCTTCGATGATCTGCGGACTTCGTCCCATCCACTCGGTGAACACGATGACCTGATTTTCGGACAGGTCGGGAATGGCGTCGATCTTGTTGATGCGCACCGCGTGCACACCCCAGGCCAGCAGGCCGCCCGCCGTGAGCAACACCAGGAACCTGTTCTTTAGCGACAGGGAAATTATTTTTTCAATCATGATTGAAAACGTAATGAGAAAATGAAAATGATGGAAGTGTTTGCTGCTACACGAAGAGGCAGACAGCGAGCGGAAGACAAAGGGATATTGCCTTCTTTAGAAAGAAAACTTAAATACGGAAAACCTGCACGTCGACAAGAATGTCGGACGATCGCAGCGGCGGATCATAGTTCCGGAATGGGGTGATGGCAACGGGAGAAGAAGGAATGATTTCGGCCAGCAACACGAGGGGTTGCCCGATGCTGAGCAACGGCGCATGGCCGATGTGATGGTCGTTATGCGAAAGTTTGAAGCCCTGGCCTTCGTGCACAATGTTTTCGTCCTGGCAGCACGACGCCTTCATGTGGCGGTGGCACGGCGGAACGTTTTGTTCCATGCCGCAGGCCTCGGCTTTCGACAGCACGGCCACGCTGTTGATATGCCCCCCGCACCAGTGAATGCCCACCACGAAGCTGCTCGACGAAACGAGCACCAGCAGGCTGAAGGCAATGGCGGCGATGGAGCGGATGGCTTTCATGTGTTGAGCAAAGATAACGGATTTTATGGAATGGAGGTTGGCGCGACGGGCTGAAAATTGAAAGTGATCACGTGCTTTTTCGTTCTTAATGACTTGAAAAAGCACGTGAAGGCCTATAGGGGATCAGTTTTTCTGAGCTTTATAGCCCACCTTTTGCAAGGCTTCGTTGATTTTTTCCTCCGAAGTTTCTTCGTTCACCGTGAGGGTTCGCGCAGGGTTGGTGAGGTCTACACTCCAGTTTCCGGAGCCTACGACCTCGTTCAATGCCGGGGTCACTTTGGCCACACAGGCGTCGCATTTTATGTTGGTTTTAAACGTCGTTGTTTTCATGTTTGGTCTAAATGTTAAGATTTGTGTTTTGATTTGTTACTACAAAGTAAACGCAGGGTGCTGCATTGGGGTGTTCCATAATTTCGGGAAAGGTTTATATAATTCCCGCGTCAGATCTTTGCTGCTTTGAGGCGCAGGCTGTTGCCCACCACGCTCACCGAACTGAGGGCCATGGCCGCACCGGCAATCATGGGATCGAGCAAAAATCCGTTGATTGGATAGAGTACGCCGGCCGCCAGGGGAATGCCGATGAGGTTATAGATGAATGCCCAGAACAAATTCTGGCGGATGCCCCGCACGGTTTTGGTGGAGAGGTTTAATGCCTTGGGAATGTAGAGCAGGTCGGACGTGATGAGCGTCATCTTGGCAACATCCATGGCAATGTCGGAGCCTTTGCCCATGGCGATGCTCACGTCGGCCTGGGCCAGCGCTTCCGAGTCGTTGATGCCGTCGCCCACCATGGCCACTACCCTGCCCTGTTGTTGCAGGCTTTTCACAAACGTGGCCTTGTCTGACGGAAGCACTTCGGCGCGAAAGTGTTCAATACCCACCTGGGCGGCCACGGCGCGAGCCGTTTGTTCGTTGTCGCCGGTGAGCATGTAGACGGTGATGCCGCGTTGCTGCAGGGTTTGGATGGCCTGTGCGGCGGTGGCTTTGATGGTGTCGGCAAAGGCCACGATGGCCAGCACCTGTCTGGTGTTTGCATAATAGACAACCGTGCGCGCTTCCGCCTGCCACTGCGAGGCCGCAGCCTCCAGGTCACGATCGACGGCGATGCCTTGTTCGGCCAGCAGTTTTTTGTTGCCCACGAAAAACGTTTCATCTCCAACCTTTGCCATCACACCGCGGCCTGTGAGACTCTTGAAGTCGGTGAGTGAAACACGGCTTGCGCCGTCAGCCTTTAACCGGGCGGCTACCGCTTCGGCCAGAGGATGTTCTGACTGTGCTTCGAGGGAATAGAAGATATTTTTAGGTTGATCGTTCACGCCATCGGTGCCCCATTGCAAACCTGTGACGGTGGGCTTGCCTTCTGTGATGGTGCCGGTTTTGTCGAGCACAATGGCGTTGACCTGGTGGGCACGTTCGAGGCTTTCGGCATCTTTGATGAGGATGTTGTTCTCTGCGCCCTTGCCCACGCCCACCATGATGGCCGTGGGTGTTGCCAGGCCCAGCGCACACGGACAAGCGATGACCAACACGGTGACCGACGTGAGCAACGCATGTGTGAACGCCTGCTCTCCACCCCAGATCATCCACGCAGCAAAGGTGAGCAACGACAAGGCGAGAACGATGGGCACAAAGATGCCTGCAATTTTATCGACCAGCGCCTGCACGGGCGCCTTGCTGCCCTGCGCTTCTTCCACCATTTTGATGATGTGCGCCAGCACGGTGTCGGCACCAACTTTCTCTGCCGAAAACGTGAAGCTTCCTTTTTGGTTTACGGTGCCTGCAAACACTTTGCCGCCCACCATTTTTTCTACCGGCAGGGACTCGCCGGTGATGGTGCTCTCGTCGATGAACGATGCCCCGCTGCGCACTACACCGTCTACCGGGATGCGTTCGCCGGGGCGCACCAGTACGATCATGCCGGGAGTTACGTTGGCTACGGGTACCTCCTGCTCCACCTCGTTCACCAGGATGCGGATGGTCTTGGGTTGCAGGCCCATCAGTTTTTTTAATGCCGACGACGTTCCGCGTTTTGCTTTTTCTTCCAGCAATTTTCCTAATAACACAAAGGCAATGACCACGGCCGCCGCCTCAAAATAAACATGCGGGTGCACACCCCGTGCATGCCAGAACTCGGGAAAGAACGTGTTGAACGCGCTAAACAAAAACGCGATGCCCGACGACAACGCCACCAGCGTGTCCATGTTTGCCTTCTCGTGACGGGCCTGCTTCCAGGCATTCACAAAAAAGCTACGACCGAAGTAGAACACCACCGGCGCGGAAAGAAGCAATGAAATGTAGGTGCCATAGGGCATGTCCATAAAGAACATTCCGATGATGGCCACCGGCAGAGCCAGGGCTATCGAGCCTATGGTTTTAAACTTGACATCGGCATAGTGTTGGCGCTGTGCCTCTTCCTGCACGGCGTGAGGGTCTTCAACATCCACCACCAGATCGTAGCCGATAGACTGCACGGCTTTTTGAAGTTCGGCGGGTTTGGTTTGGGTGGGATCGAACTCCACCCACGCCGACTGGTTTGCAAAATTGACGGCGGCGTTTTTCACACCGGGAGCTGTTTTGAGAATGGATTCAACGCTGACGGCACACGCAGCGCACGTCATTTCAAGAACGGGAAAAGATTGCTTCACGGCGTTGCCGCTCCGGGTGGCGGCGGTGGATATGGTTGGGGCTGACATACTGATTTCGTGTTAAAGTTCCTGTCGCTGTTTCGACACTACAACATTACACGCAAATCGCCTGGTTAGTTTTATACAATTGCCACTTTGCGTTACAGGATTTACAAGTCCCCTGCCCAAAAAGGCCATCCCAGGTCATAGAATCCAGGCATGTTGCTTAAGAAATTGAATCCAGGGGCTTCCGGGCGGCATCGACGGTGCGCGATTTTTTGAGTTCGGAGGGTGTGAGACCCGTCACTTTTTTGAATTGAGCCGAGAGATGGGCCACGCTGCTGTAGCCAAGTTTGTCGGCAATTTCGCTGAGGGTGAGTTCGTCGTAGAACAGCAGTTCTTTGGCCCGCTCAATCTTTTGGCGGATAATGTATTGTTCCAGCGTGATGCCCTCCATGGAAGAGAAGAGGTTGCTGAGGTAGTTATATTCCAGATGAGCTTCGTCGGCCAGCACATCGGACCAGTTGAACTTGCGGCTCACACGGTCGCTGTGGTGAATGCGTTTGATGATGCTGTTCTTCAGGCTCTCTACAAGGCGCGCCCTGCGGTCGTCGATGCGTTCGAAGCCGTTGCGCACCAGCACGTCGTCGAGTTGGTGCAGTTGGGATTCGGAGAGGTTTTCTTCTTTCAGGCTCACTTCGCCCAACGCGATCTTGTCGACATGCAAACCCAGTTTGGTAAGTTCCTGGTCCACCACAGTGATGCAACGGTTACAGACCATGTTTTTTATGTGTAGTGTCATGCAGGGCAAAGTTAGGAGGAATATTTACGGTTATAAAACCCTGATCGGATAGGGAATAGTTCTTTTTCACATTAGTTTTTAGGACTTTGAAGATCTGACGCAGCAACAGTTGCACACCAAACCAGGATAGCTTTGCCGTTGCAAAGGAATGGCGCAACCTGTATTTTTAACAAGGCAGGACATTGATCCCTCCATGCCACGCCAAAAACTAAAACCAGTTGCCATGTCGCGCATCCACGCTTTTGAATTTGAAGACTTCCCCTGGTTCCCCGAATTTCTCCGGAACTACATGACCGATTTCCTGCAAACGCTCGCCAACCTTTCCGATTTCTTCAAGCCCGTTGTGCCCGTCATTGAAAGAGGATTGGATCACAGCGGCGGCAACACCATTATCGACCTCGCGTCGGGCGGTGGTGGCGGACTGGTGCGTCTGGCAAAACATCTGATGACGCGACGCCCCGACATCGACATTGTGCTCACCGACTATTTTCCCAACCTCGATGCCTTTCGCTATACGGCAGCCAAACTTCCCTGCTTTCGCTACGAAGAACATCCGGTAAATGCGCTCAACGTGCCGACCAACCTTGTGGGCCTTCGCACACAGTTTCTATCGTTCCATCATTTCACACCAGAGCAGGCACAACAGATCTTACAGAACGCGGTCGACACGGGCAGTCCCATTGCCATCTTCGAAGCACAGGAGCGCAGCGTGCAAAGTGTGGTGGCCATGCTTTTCTCACCCATCACGGTGTTGCTGGTCACGCCGTTCATTCGTCCGTTCCGGATCGGCCGCATAGTGTTCACATACTTCATTCCCCTGGTGCCGCTCTTCATTTGGTGGGACGGCATTGTGTCGGCACTGCGAACCTATTCGGTGCGCGAAATGCAATCGCTGGTAGACAGTCTCCAAAACAAGGATACGTTCGTCTGGGAAATCAAACGATTAAAGTCCGGGCCTGGTGTGGTGTTATATTTGCTGGGCCATAAGAAATAGAAGTAGTGCCTCACGTCCACTATTCGTTTATAACATCATACCATCATCCTAAAGAAAATACAAAATGGCATTAGTCTCCGCAGGCATGCTCATGTGCCGGAAAGAAAACGGGCATCTGGAATTTTTTCTGGTGCATCCGGGCGGACCCTTCTATGCAAAAAAGAACGAAGGTGTGTGGAGCATCCCCAAAGGACTGCCCGACGGCGATGAAGCCCCCGAAGCCACAGCACAACGGGAGTTCTTCGAAGAAACCGGTATCCAACCCACACCTCCTTTTCATGCACTGGGCTCTACAAAACTAAAGAGCGGAAAGACCATTTATGCCTGGCTGTTCTTTGGCGCGTGGGACGCCGCACAAGGTGTTTCGTCAAACACCTTCACGCTGGAGTGGCCACCTCGCTCCGGCAAATTCATAGAGGCTCCCGAGGTGGATCGCGGGGCATGGATGCGCTACGACGAGGCGGCCATCATGATCAATCCCAAACAAGTGGTGTTTCTGGATCGCGCCCGCGACATGGTGAACGTGTAGCGCGGGGTGAGTATAAACTACACACCTGACGACATACTCCCTCACCCCATCGCCGCTCCTGCCCGCTTCCCGACCGTTCTCCTTCCGGCACGAATTTCCTGGTAGCTACTGTGTCACACTAACGACAATCGATCATGAAAGAAGCTAAAAAGGAAAATCCGTCAAAGAAATCGCAAGGCCACAATGTGAATACGCCTCAACCGCCACAAGACATGGACCCTTCAACGCATCCCTCGCCCGGCAAACGTCCGGAAGATGCCAAATCGAAATCTATAACAAAAGAAGAGCTCGAAAAACGCAAGCCCACACCGCGCGAAGAATTGTGACGGACTAGCTCAGTGTGAGCACTTCCATCAGTTCGCTGGCATCAAGCGCAATAGGGTTGTATTTGTTATCGGTGCGCGCAGCGATGCGTTCATAATAATCGCGCTGCACGCCGCTGGTCTGCAGCGACGGAATGTTCATGTCGCGGGTCCATTGGGCGATGAGGTCCAACAGAAAGTCGATGTAGTAGTCGTTTGACTTATGCGCGATGGCCGAGAATATTTTTCCGGCAGTGGCATATTTTGAAAGGGCTTCATCATGGCCATGTGTTGCGCGCAGCTTGCGCACCGTTACGGCATTCGCGGCGGCCATCACCGAACTGCACACCACACCGTGCGGCACGTCGAAGTAGCCACCGATAGACGATGCATAACCGTGCACCACACCCAACCCCGCATTGGCCAGTGTCACCCCGGAAAGGTAGGCAGCCAACGCCACGTCTGTGCGCGCGTCAAGGTCCGAACCTTCGCGGTAGGCTTTCAAAAGAGAATGGGCAATTCGCCTCAACCCCTCATACGCCAGCGCATCGGTTACGGGATTGGCCTGAGTAGACAGATAAGACTCCAACAGTTGAGTGAACGCATCCACGCCGCTTGCCGCCGTTACCGACGGCGGACACGACAATGTGAGTGCGGGATCAACAATAGCCGCATCGGGCACAAACTTATTGTGTCGTAGTGATTTCTTGAACCCATGCTCACCAATCTCCGAAATCACAGCATTCTTGGTGGCTTCGCTTCCGGTTCCTGCCGTGGTGGGAACAGCCACAAACGGCACCTTCACACCGGGATGATTTTTTGTGCCCACGCCTTCCAGGTAATCCTTCACTCCCGCTTGCAACGGCACCATAGCCGCAATGGCTTTGCCCGCATCGAGCACGCTGCCTCCGCCAATGGCCACCAACACATCCGGCTGAAAGCGCACACATTGTTCAACAGCATGGTCGACCAGCTGGGGCGTGGGTTCTTTCGCGATCGAAACAAGAGAGACATCAAAACCTTGTGAGGCCAAGAGCGCCAGAAGTTTTGTGCCCTGTTCTGACTGCAAAAAAGAATGCGCGCCGGTGATGAGCGCCACCTTTTTTCCATAGGTCTTCACAAGAGAGGGAAGTATGGAAAGTTTGCCTGCACCGAAGTGAAGTTGTGGTGTAGCCGCAATAGCAAAAGCATCCACCATGGCATCAGGCGTTAGAAACCGGGAACAGCATCTGATGTTTCACGCCCTCACGCGGCTTGGCCATCCAGGAAGCCACCGTGTCGCGCCAAACTTTGTAGTGCTCGGTTTCCTTGTGGTTGGCCGCAGCCTGTTCGCTCGCGTAAGCTTCATAAAAGACAAACTTGTCCGGATCGCCTGCATCCTGTAAAATATCAAAGCGCAGGTTGCCCGGCTCCTGAACAGACCGTTCATGATTCGCGCGCGTAGCCTCAACAAACGCTTCGCGGAATTCCGGTTTCACAAACACATGGACAAGGGTGGCGATCATACAGTTGGTTTTAATGTCGTGTTGTTTTAACAGGCTGCTAACCTACAAAAAAAACGCATGCGCACGAAGAAGCAAATCACTACCTTGGCAACCGATCACTAAACGAAAGCCTTGTTGTCAATTCCGTTCGAACCCCAACTGGCGGGCTGGACTATCAACGTTCACCTGATCCTTGAGTATGTGGCTTTCTTTTTGGGCTACCGCTATTATGTTTTCCTGAAAAAACAAACAACCGATCCCATTCCTTCGGCCAACCGGCTCACCATCATTCTCGGCGCTTCCCTTGGTGCACTGCTGGGGTCGCGCGTGGTGGGATTTCTGGAAAATCCATTGGTCGATTTCAGTAACGTCAGCCTGCTTGTTCTCTTCAATGTCAAGACCATTATGGGCGGATTGTTTGGCGGCCTGCTGGGGGTGGAAACAGCCAAGCGCATCATTGGCGAAAAACAATCATCGGGCGACCTGTTCACGCTGCCCATCATCGTGGGAATATTTATTGGCCGCATCGGGTGTTTTTTGTCGGGCACGAATGAATTTACCTATGGAACCACCACCACATTCATCACGGGCATGAATCTGGGCGACGGACTGAAACGCCATCCCCTGGCATTGTATGAGCTTGTATTTTTAGCGATATTGTTCCTGGCACTGCATAGACTTTATCGCCGGAAGAAAATGCCAAACGGACTTCTATTCAAACTCTTTATGCTTTGCTATTTCGGATTCAGGTTTCTCCTCGAATTTATCAAGCCGAATGTTTTCTTTTTCCTGGGACTGAGCACCATTCAATGGCTTTGTGTTATTTGCTTTCTATACTACCGCCGAACGTTAACAACCCTGTCGCATGCCAACCCGAAAGTATACCTACTATGATTTCACGCTGAGCCTGTGCCCGGAGTGTTTGAAACGCATCGATGCCAAAATTGTCTTCGAAGACGACAAGGTGTATATGCTGAAGCGCTGCCCCGAACACGGCGCATCCAAAGTTCTTATTGCCGACGATGTACCCTACTACAAGAACATCCGGAACTACAACAAACCTTCCGAAACCCCCTACACCTTCAACACATCCACGCATTTCGGATGTCCCTACGACTGCGGCCTCTGTCCGGACCACGAGCAGCACTCCTGTCTCACGGTGGTGGAAATTACGGACCGCTGCAACCTCACGTGCCCCACGTGCTACGCCGGCTCCTCGCCCACCTATGGACGCCACCGCACCCTGGAGGAAGTAAAGAAAATGCTCGACGCCGTGGTGGCCAACGAACGCGAGCCCGACGTGATCCAGATCAGCGGTGGCGAACCCACCCTGCACCCACAACTTTTCGAAATTCTCGACTACGCCAAGTCGCTGCCCATCAAACACGTGATGCTGAACACAAACGGCATCACCATCGCCAAGGATTTCGAATTCACAAAACGCCTGGCCACCTACGCACCCGACTTCGAGATCTACCTGCAGTTCGACTCGTTCCGCCCGGAAGTGTTGCAGTCTATGCGCGCGGCCAATCTCCTCTCCATCCGCGAACAGGCGTTGGCAAACCTCAATGCCCTCAACCTGTCGACTACCCTGGTGGTGACCATTCAAAAAAATCTCAACGACGACGAGATCGGCAAGATCATAGACTTTGCGCTCTTGCAACCCTGTGTGCGCGGCGTCACCCTGCAACCCACACAAATCGCCGGGCGACTCGAAAATTTCGATACGCTCACCGACCGCATCACGCTCACCGAAGTGCGGAGAAAAATTCTGGAACAGACAGACGTCTTCAATGCCGACGACCTCATTCCCGTGCCATGCAATCCCGACGCGTTGGTGATGGGCTATGCCCTGAAGCTGAGCGGACAAGTATTTCCGCTCACCCGCTACGTCAACCCCGCCGACCTGCTCGACAACAGCCGCAACACCATCGTCTACGAACAGGACGAACAACTTCACAGCAAAATGATAAACCTGTTCAGCACCGGAAACTCTATTGAGGGCGCCACCGAAAAGCTGCATTCGCTGCTGTGTTGCCTGCCGCAGATTCATGCGCCCGAACTAAGCTACAACAACCTGTTCCGCGTCATCATCATGCAATTCATAGACGCCTACAATTTCGATGTGCGGTCTGTCAAAAAATCGTGTGTGCACATTGTGAACAAAGACTATAAAATCATTCCATTCGAAACGATGAACCTGTTCTATCGCGACGAAAAAAGAGAACGCCTTCAAAAACTACAAACCGAACCCCTATGGACGGACTCGCAACCTTAATCATCCTTGCCCTCCTCTTCTCCTTTGGCACACCGTTTCTGCTCCTGGTGATTGGACTCGTTAAACGCCCCAAAGACAAAAAGGCCGCGCAGGTATTTTTTATTCTCGCCGCAGCCTGGCTCATTGTGGCCGGAGGAATTTGTGCTACGCTCCTGGTGTGATCTGATCACCGGTTGACAAACCACCAAAAAAATAAAGCCCGCAAGCCTTTCGACCTGCGGGCTTTCGCTTCCCCTGAACCCTAAAACCCCTCTCTATTCAGGTTGGCGATATCGTTTAGTTCCAGCCACCGCCAAGCGCGCGGTAGATGTTTACCACGGCATGCATCTGCTGCATCTTGGTCTCAATCAATTCAAATCTCGAATCCAAGGCATCGCGTTGGGTCAGCAACACTTCCATGTAGTCGGCACGGGCAGACTTGAACAAGCCGGTCGAAATGTTGATCGACTGCGTGAGGGCCTGCACTTGCTTTGCTTTCAGATCATAGCTCTTCTCCAGGTTGCTGATGTTCGACACCTGGTTGGCCACTTCGATGTAGGCATTCAAAATGGTGCGCTCATAATTGTAGACATTCTGGATCTGTTTGGCATTCGCAGAATAGTAGTATGCCTTTATCGCATTCCGGTTAATCAACGGTGCCACTAACTCTCCCGCGGCCGAATACAACATCGACGCAGGTGTTTGAAACAGGTAGTGGGTGTTGAAGGCCTGATAGCCAATGCCGGCGGTGATGCGGAACGAAGGATAAAAATTTGCCTTTGCCACCTTCACATCCAGCTTCGATGCAATCAACTGCTGCTCGGCCTGACGGATGTCGGGACGGTTTGCCAACAACTGCGACGGGATGCCGGCCTGAACCGCATAGGGCACCATGGCCGTGAACCCCTGAGAGTTTCGGGGCACGGGCTGCGGGAATCTTCCCACCAGAAAATTGATCTCGTTTTCGGTCTCCGTAATTTGCTGAATGATATAATACTGGCGGCTCTGGTTCTTGAGCACCTCGGCTTCAAACTTGCGCACGGCAAGCTCGGTCACTTTCGCGGCCTGTTTCTCCAGCTTCACAATCTCCAACGCGTCCTGCTGAATGTCGATGTTGTGTTTCAGAATTTCCAGCTGGTTGTCTAACGCCACCAACTCGTAGTATGAGTTGGCGATTTCGGCAATCAGGTTGGTGGCCATAAAGTTTCTGCCGTCCACCGTAGAGAGATAACGCAGCACAGCCGATTTTTTGGCATTGCGCAGCTTCCGCCACACGTCAAGTTCCCACGATGCATTTGCCGACACCATGATGTCGGTGAGCGGATCGGGAAAGGCTTTGCCGGGCGCAATCTCGTCGGTTTCTTCCACGGCACCCAGGCGGGTGTAGCGTCCGGTCTTCTCAACACCGGCACCGGCGTGGATATCCACAAACGGAAGGTACTCTCCTTTGCGGGCGCGTATCTCGTTCTTGGCGATGTTGATCTCCTGCACCATGATGTTAAACTCCTGGTTGTTCTTCAGGGCCGTGTCGATCAAGGCGGCGAGATAGGGATCGGTAAAAAACTCTCTCCATTTCACCGAGGCCGTGTTCACCGTATCTTTCGATGCGTAGTAGGCCGGCGGTGTGCTTTTGTTTTCTGCGCGCGGCACCAACGATGAGGGTAGCGTGCACGCGGTGTATAACAGGGACGTACATACAATCCCCAGATACATAACTATTCTCTTCTTACGCATGTTGGTCATTTTCTTCGGTTTGGGGGAAGGTGTCCATTTGGTGCACCAGGTTTTCGGTCAACGAATCTTCGTCTTCATGTTTAATCAGATGGCGACCATCGGCCAGGCTACCAAAAATAAAGTATAAGCCGGGGATGATGATCACCCCAAAGATGGTTCCGAACAACATACCGCCAAGGGCAGATGCACCAATGGTGCGGTTACCGATGGCCCCTGCGCCCGTGGCAATAATCAACGGTATCAACCCTGCCACAAAGGCAAACGACGTCATGAGGATAGGTCTGAAACGCACCCGCGCACCTTCGATCGCCGCATTCAGAATCGTTTCTCCCTGTTGCCGTTTCTGCACGGCAAACTCCACAATAAGCACGGCGTTTTTACCCAGCAAGCCCACGAGCATGATCAACCCGACTTGCGCATAGATGTTGTTTTCAAGTCCCATCATCTTCAGCATAAAGAACGAACCAAACACCCCGACGGGAAGCGAAAACACCACCGCCAACGGAATGATAAAGCTTTCATATTGTGCCGCCAGCACGAAGTACACAAACAGCAACACCACCAGGAATACATACACCGCTTCGTTGCCGCGAATCGATTCGTCATACGACAACCCTTCGAACGCAATGTCGTAGCCCTTGGGCAACGTCTTGGCCGCCACTTCGCGAATGGCCTGAATGGCATCGGCCGTGGTGTAGCCTTTGGCCGGAAGCCCTTGTATGGCCGCCGAGTTGTATAAGTTGAAGCGCGTGATTTCGTTCGGCCCCTGACCCTTCTTCAGTTTCATAAAGGCCGAGTAAGGCACCATTTCACCCTGATCGTTTTTCACAAAAAGGCTGAGCAGATCCGACGGCAGTCTTCTGAATTTTGGATCGGACTGAACATAGACCTTGAAGAACTGGTTGAACTTGATAAAGCCCTGCTCATAGGTACTACCGATCATGATGTTGAGGTTCTCCATCGCTTTGCCGATAGACACACCTTTTTGCATGGCCAGGTTGTTGTCGATCTCCAGTTCATACTGAGGATAGTTGGCGGCAAAGAAGGTGAACAAGCCGGTAAGCTCTTTGCGCTTGCCCAGGTTCTCCATGAACTCTTTATTGATCTGGTCGAACTGGTGATAGTCGGTGTCGGTGGTTTTGTCCAGCAAACGCATGGAGAAACCGCCCGATGTACCAAAGCCGGGAATGGCAGGAGGTTCGAAGAATTCGACTACGGCGCCGAGACCTCTTGTTTTCTCCTCCAGTTCTTCCATGATCTCTTTCACGGTGTGATGGCGTTCCGACCAGTTCTTGAGGTTGATCAAACAGGTACCTGCGTTGGAGCCCCGGCCTTCGGTCATGATTTCATAGCCGGCCAGCGACGACACAGACTCCACACCATCGATCTTTTCACAAATCTTCTGGAGTCGTTGCGACACCTGGTTTGTTTTTTCAAGGGTGGAACCAGGAGGTGTTTGAATGATCGCATAGATTGTTCCCTGATCTTCGTTGGGAATAAAGCCCGATGGCACAATCTTGTTTTCGTAGTAAATGCCCGCGCAAAACAACAACAGGATACCAAAGGTGACCACGCGTCTGTTCACAATCAGTTTCAATAACCAAACATATTTGCCGGTCAGTTTTTCGAAACTATTGTTGAAGGCATCGAGCGACTTGGTGAGGATGTTTTTCTTCTTGGGATGACCATGGTGATTTTTCAGCAACATGGCACAAAGCACTGGCGTGAGCGTGAGGGCGATCAGGGCCGAGATCACAATAGAGCTGGCCATGGTGATCGAGAACTGACGGTAGAACGTTCCCACAGGACCCGACATGAATGAAATCGGCACAAACACCGACACCATCACCATGGTGATCGCGATGATGGCACCGCTGATTTCACCCAGCACTTTCTTCACCGCATTATACGGCGTGATGTTCGGCTCCTCTTCCATTTTGGCGTGGACCGCCTCGACGACGACAATCGCGTCGTCGACCACAATGCCGATCGCCAACACAAGGGCGAAGAGGGTTACGAGGTTGATGGAAAGTCCGAAGAACTGAATAACAAAGAAGGCACCGATCAACGACACCGGCACAGCCAGGATGGGGATCAGCGTAGAGCGCCAGTCGCCCAGGAACACAAACACCACAATGGCCACCAGGATGAAGGCATCGCGCAGAGTTTCTATTACCTGTTCAATAGACGCATCGAGAAACTGAGAAACGTCGTAGCTGATCTTGTAGTCCATTCCGGGAGGGAACGACTCTTTCATCACTTCGAGTTTCGCTTTCACTTCTTCGATAACGTCGCTGGCATTACTTCCGTAGTTTTGTTTCAACACGATGGCGGCAGACGCACGACCGTCGAGGTTGGAATAGATGTCGAAGAACTCGCTACCCAACTCCACCGTGGCAATGTCGCGCAAGTGAATGCTTTCACCCTGGGCATTGGCGCGGATAATGATACTCTCATATTCCTCCGGCTTGTTGTAGCGCCCCTTGTAGGTAAGCACATATTCAAGCGACTGCGCAGCAATACCCGAGCTTTGACCAATCCGGCCAGGACGACCGATAATACTTTGTTCGCCAATGGCATCCATCACCTCTTCTACCGACACATTGTAGGCACGCATGCGTTCGGGGTTTAACCAAACGCGCATGGCATAGCGACGGCTACCCAATATTTGCGCACGGGCCACGCCCTTGGTGCGTTGAATCTCGGGAATCATCTTCACCGTGGCATAGTTGAACAGGAATTTTTCGTCCATGCTCTTCTCTTTCGAGTAGAGGTTCACATACATCAACATACTCGGCTGGATTGGGGTGATGATAACCCCTTCGCGTTGCACCAGCAACGGCAACAGCGGCATCACCTGATCCACGCGGGTCTTCACCCGGATCACGGCATCGTTCGGGTCGGTCCCCGGCTCAAAGATGATACGAAGCGTGGCCTCACCGGCGCTGGTGGCATCGGTGGCAATGTAGCGCATGTCCTGAACACCGTTGATGGCCTGCTCCAGTGTGATGAGCGTTGACTTCACCAACACATCGGCACTCGAGCCGGGATAGGCGATGAAAATGTTCACCGTGGTGGGCGCAATGTCGGGAAACTGGGAGATGGGAAGCTTCTTGATAGCCAACACCCCCACAAAGATTATGACGATCGATATCACAATAGCGAATACCGGTCTGCGTATGAACTTACTAAACATGTGTTCTGCTTTTTAGGATGTGATTATTCGGCATACAACTCCAGGTGCGAGATAACCGAATCCGGCTTCACCATCTTGCAGGCAATCTTTTCGTTCTCGTGCACCTGGCGCAATCCTTCCAGAAGAATTCTGTCGCCCGCCGTCAAACCGGTTCGAACCACAAAAATGTGAGGCAACTCGGCGGCGATCGTAATTTCTCTCGACCGCACCACGTTGTCCTTATCCACTACATACACATATTTCTTTTCGAGCACTTCGAACGTTGCCTTCTGCGGAATGAGCAGGCCATTGTTGATGGGTTGTTCGATGCGGATATTTCCTGTTTCGCCGTGTCTGAGCAATCCGTTCGGGTTGGGGAATGTGGCGCGGAACGCGATGTTTCCCGTCTCGTTATTAAAGTCTGCTTCAATGGTTTCGACCACGCCCGGATATTGGAACATCTGCTGGTTGGCCATCATCAGTTGCACCTTGATCAGGCTGTCTTTTCTGGCGTGACTCTTATATTCCAGGTATTCGGCTTCGGGCACGTTAAAGTAGACCCACATCTTGCTGTTATCAGACAAGGTGGTGAGCAGGTCGCCTTCATCCACGAGGCTTCCCAATCGCACCTGGAAGTGATCCATGATGCCATTGAACGGTGCGCGAATTTCGGTGAAGCCCAGGTGCACGGCAGCCAGGGCAAGTTCGGCTTTTGCTTTGTTGAGCTTGGCCTGGGCCATGGCCAGCTCGTTGGCCGACACCACGTTGCTATCGGCCAGCACCTTGGTGTTTTTATACTCGATCTCGGCAAAGTTGGCTTCGGCTTCGGCCTTTTGCAACTCGGCTTTATAGAGCATGGGCATGATCTGGAACATAAGCTGCCCTTGCTTCACAGACTGACCTTCGTCAACGTAAATTTTCTGCAGATAGCCGCGCTCCAGGGCACGCAGCTCGATGTGTTGAATGGACCGGATTTGCGACACATACTCGCGGGTAACGATCGTGTCTCTCTTTAAAGGATTGGTGACCAAAAATTCTGTCGCCTCCTCTTTCTCTTCTTTCTTCGAATGGCAGCCTGTGTAGCTTAGTAAAACACACACACTGGCCAACATGAACATGAGATTTTTACTCATCATAACTTTGAATTTTTAACGACGGGGATTTATATAGGACTAATTGAAAGGCTATTTCACGATACACGCACATGCGCCGCTGGCAAAAAAAACAATCGGCTGTGATAGCAAAAATGGTGTACCAAAAAACCGGATAGCAGATCGCTGGCCGGTCGGGGGACTAGAATACTAAATCCTGAAAACCTGGAATACGAGATATCGCTTGGTTAACGAAGCGAACGAAAGGTCCTTCCCAAACGGCAGGCCTTCTTGATGAACACGGATAAAAGCGTCGGGCGCAGGGCTGCCTGAAATCGCTATGAGGTAGTGGCTGCTATCGGATTTTTTCTTCTTCGGGGAGATCGACTCGTGTTCGTCTCTCTCCTCCTCTTCGGCTTCCCGCTCGGCATGGGCCTTAAAAACGTGACGCTCTCTGTCGGAAGCCGCGCGATCAAAGATCAGCCTCGGCCACTCGGCATCTTCTGTGGAAATTCGTAAAGTCTGGGAAAGTTCTGATGAAGCAAGGTCACAATCGCGATCCACATGAGCATCCAACAGGGTGTTGAAGCCACTCAAGAGGACTAGTATCAGCGAAAGAAAAAAACCAAACTTCTTCATCGGGTGGTCAAATGTAGATAAAGATGGTGTACCAGACAAATAACCTTCTATCAACAACAGACGCGAACGATTGCAATGGCTTCTCGCTGGCCAAACTTTTCCACCGCTGGCATAAATTTGATGTGTGAATTAAAAGAAACTTACCGTAAACCCACATGACTTGAATTGACTATGCACATACAACGAAGCATCGATAGATTTAGATTCAAATCAGAATAGACTTATGTTCGAAGAATAGATACGCTTGACATTCCTCATTTACCCTTGTAATAAAGTAATCGTCGACGCTATATCGCAGAAGTAAGTTTTGATGAAAATCGTAAGCAAAACGCCTACGCAAAACTCGTACGAGAAACTCGCAGAGACTCTACAGCAGTTAAGAATGCAACGACCCCTCCTGCCTGAATGCAGAGGGCGTGACACCAAACCGTTCCTTGAACGAACGACTGAAATGCGACACACTTTCAAACCCGCTCTCGAACGTAGCCTCACTGATAGTCTTGTGACGCTCCCTCAACAAGCGCACTGCATGATTCAAGCGTTGCTCCAATAGCCATTTGCCCGGAGCAGTTTTGTAGACCTTCTGAAAGTCTCGCTTGAACGTCGACAGGCTTCGGTTGCTCAGCTGCGCATACTCTTCCAGCTTCAGGTTGAAACAATAGTTTTCGTCCATCACCCGCTGCAGCGACACATGTTGTGGCTCGTCGAGCAGCGAACAGAAGTAGGACACCAGCTCCGCGTTGTTGGGATTGCCGGCGATGGTGAGGATAAGTTCTTTGAACTTCAGTTCCAGCAACGAACTGTCGGGCTCGTGCGCCTCGCTGAAGTAGGACGAGATCGAAAGAAAGAATGCCGACAGGGTGTCGCTCTTGTCGAGGATCATGACGGGTGGGATGTGGCGGGTAGTGGTTTGCAAAGGACGCGACCGTGCCTTCAGCGTCTTGCAAATGAAATCGTCGGGGATAAAAAACAGCACCACGCAAAAGCCATTGTCCAGAAAGTTCTCGAAGATCCAGGCACCCTTCCGCACAAACACGCAGGTTTCTTTGCCGATGTCGTAGGCCTGGTGCGCCGTGTGCCAGATCTTCCTTCCGTCGATCACATAAAACAGGTAGTTGTAGTGTGTCCACAGATCGGCAAACCGCGACTTCATGAGGCGGGCTTCGAGCGGGCAATTAAAAACCGTGATCAGCGAATCGCTGCAATTGAACTGCCGGTAGTAGCTCGGGTTCAGCAGAACCCTTTCATAGAAATTTACCATAGACGTTGCAGAGAGATGGCCAAAAAAATCGTCAACCCCGCAGGCTAACGAAGCAACACATCCTAAAAATACAGATAAAAACCAACAAATGAACCGTCTGGGCATATCAATGGACCGCACAGTAAAACGCCCTACCGGCAAAGTGACTAGCTTTGTCAAAAAAATTAACTCTCTAAATCACAAACAGATGAATCCTAACAAACAACTCTGGGAGAAGGGCGACTTCACCCGACTGGCAGAAACCATGCGCGAAAGCGGAGCCGAATTGGTATCAAAACTGGGCATCACCAAAGGCCTTAACGTGCTCGACCTCGGCTGTGGCGACGGCACCACGGCCATACCCGCGGCAAAATCGGGAGCCAATGTGCTGGGCGTAGACATTGCCAGCAACCTGGTGGAAGCCGGAAACGCCCGTGTCAGAAAAGAAGGCCTCAAAAACTGTACGTTCCAGGAAGGCGACGCCACCAACCTACAGGACCTGCCCGACCACACTTTCGACCTCACCGTGAGCATCTTCGGTGCCATGTTTGCGCCACGCCCGCTTGACGTCGCCAAAGAAATGGTGCGCGTGACCCGCCCCGGCGGCCGCATCGTGATGGGCAACTGGATTCCGGGCGACCCCACCCTGGTGGCCCAGATACTCAAAATCAGCTCCGCCTACACACCGCCACCCCCCGACGGCTTCATCAGCCCGATGCTGTGGGGCGTAGAAACAAACGTGGTGGAACGTTTCGCCAGCGCTGGCGTACCCAAAGAAAACATCTCCTGCACCCGCGACACCTACACCTTCAACGCACCCTTCTCGCCTTCCCAATTTGTGGACCGCTTCAAAAACTACTACGGTCCCACCATGAACGCCTTCGACGCCGCCGAAAAAAACGGCAAAACCGCCGACCTCCAACGCGAACTGGAAACACTTTTCGAAACCCAGAACAAAGGCACCGGAGGAAACACCTCCATTCCCGCCACATTCTTGCGCGTGACGGTGACGGTTTGAGAAAGATGCGATACAAAACCCTCGCAGCAGGGTGACTATCACAACATGTTCATCTATAACAGGAGGAGTCTATCCGTAGACTCCTCCTTTTTACTTATGCCCGGCGTGCAATTACCACATCCTCATTCTAACATCCTTATCTAACATTCCATCACCGAAGTTTTGCCAAGCATTATTAGATTGAATCATAACTCACTAATTTGCAGCCCAAACCCTTACGGCAATGACGGAAAGAGAACTGCGAAAACTGGAAGCCACCATCCGAACCAAAATGGAAGACATCAAAGCCCAACGCGTCACCATGAAAGACTCGGGCATCGGCGTGCTCCTCAATTCTCTCAAAAAAGTAGACGAAGCGTTGTATGAAAAGATTCTGCCCGAGTATAAAATAATAGCCGCGAACTACAACATCTTCAAATAAACATAGGGAGTATAAAAGGACATGCGCTCCGCTTAGACATCGGCCACCGTCTGAAGGCCAGTCGAAAATTTGTGTATGACCTGCACGTGGACCAGCCCCTTCGAACCGTTATCATAAAACAGAAAAAACATTGAGCAAAACTGCCCTGCCCGCTTTTCTGATGATGCTCTTCGCATGTAGTAATGCGACTCCAAGTGGCTTTTGGGCGCATTTCAAAAAGGAGTTCCAACAGAAATCAATTAATGACCAAGGACCCTACGGTGGGCATAGGGCAATGTATTGGAAATCGAATAAGGGAAGCGCATTCGACACAGACGAAATCATCGAATTTGCAAAACAAAACGGATGGGTCCTGGTTGATAGTTTGGAGTATCCTTCGGGCAATTCGAAAACAGAGCATTCCAACAACGTACCCGATAGTAGTCACGCAATGACACAGCATGAAATCTCCATGTATGAAAAATTCCCACGTTGGATAAAATCAAACACAAAAATCTACAGATTCAAAACTGGCTGGGTGACGATTGAACCCGGAACAGACAACTCAACAGACATCAATGGCTTTGTGATCTTAGGAAACGAGAATACGGAAATGGAAATTTATCATGTGTGGGGAGAATAACGAAATGATTCACATCATCTCTCAAACATAACCACCAACCCCTGCCCCTACTCGATTATACTTCGCCCGATAATCCAACGGCGACAAACTCGTGATCTTCTTAAACACTTCGCGAAACGCTTTGTCATCCGAATAGCCCACCTCCGTCATCACCTCAAAAATAGTTTTCCTTCCCTTCTCCAGCGTTCGCTTCGCAGCTTCCACTTTCACGCGTTGCAAATATTCCACCGGGGTGTTGCCCGTAGCTTTAATGAAACGTCTGTCGAAGTTTCTCCGGCTTGTGGCCAGCATGGAGGCCAGCGCTTCGAAGGATATTTTTTCCTTCAGGTTTTCTTCGATGTACGTTTGCGCCTTGCAGATCATTTCGTCGCCGTGATTCTTTTGGGTTTGGAAAATTTCGAAGGGCGATTGCGATGCGCGTTCCATGTCGATTTGAAACATCTTGGAACAAAAGACGGCGGTCTCTTTGTCGAAGTATCGCTCCACCAGGAAAAGGATAAGATTCAAAAATGAAAAGGCGCCGCCGTTGGTGTAGATGCCGTGTTGCACGGTGATGAGTTTGTCGATGTGAAGATCGACATTGGGAAACAATCGTCTGAAATCGGCCGCGGCATTCCAGTGCGTGGAACAACTCTTCCCGTCCAGCAGGCCCGTGGCCGCCAGCAAAAAAGCGCCACCACACATGCTGGCGATTTCGGCCCCGCCTTTATACTGCTCCCGAATCCAGTCCACAAGGTTGCCGTTGCTGTTCACCACGTTCTCAAAATCAGACGACACAGAAGGAATGATCACAAGGTCGGCTTTCTTCACGTCGCCAATGTTCACCGGAAAAACCGAAAAGAAACCGACATCCATTTTCAACTCCGGCACAAAGCCCGCAAGGCGAATGTCCATCACCGACGCGTGGCCCATCATCTTCCAGTATTCATTGGCACCATTCAGAATTTCGAACGAGCCTGTGATGCTGCTCAGATTTGTGGCGTTCCCTTCGGGAACAACGATGATCACCTGTTTCATGGTATTTTTTTTCAACAAAGCTATCCGGATAGCTTGTCCAAATCAACCCAGCACAACGTCTGAATCACACCCTACAACAAGCCTATCAAGACTGTACATTTGAACTTTACCAACATCAAAATTCCAACAACAAAAAAATCACAAAGCCCCATCGCGCATGAAAACAATCAAATTTTTTCTCCTCACAGTTGCTGTTCTGTCCATGAGTTTCATCGTCCCCGATACACGCCTCACCAGTGCAGAACGAAAATACGCCGTCGACCTGCTTCAGGAAAACAAAGACAAAATACTTCAGAAGGTGAACGGCCTCACGGCGGAGCAACTAAACTTCAAAGCCGACGCCAACAGCTGGTCGATAGCAGAGTGCCTGGAACATATTGCCACCTCCGAAACAAAAATCTTCGCCCAGTCGCAAGCAAGCCTGAAAGAACCCGCCGATCCCTCCAAACGAAGCGAAGTGAAGGTGACAGACATCGACATCGTGAAAATGGTTTCGGACCGCAGCACCAAACGAAAAGCAGAACCCGAGCTTGTGCCTAACGGCAAGTTTGGATCGTTCGATGGAATTGTCCGCGAATTCAAAACCGCGCGCGACAACAACATATACTACCTGAAGACCACAACCGACGACCTGCGAAACCACTACAACGATTTCCCCTTTGGCAAAATAGACGCCTACCAAACCATTCTCCTCATGACCGCCCACAGCATCCGCCACACCGCGCAGATAGACGAGGTGATGAAGAACCCCAACTTTCCAAAGAAGAACCCCTGACAAACAAACGCACTTCAACACAATAACAAAAACACGTATGGCCACAAAAGATTTCACCACAACCCTTCTGGTAGACAACACGCCCCTGGAAGCATTCAACGCCATCACCAACGTTCGCGGCTGGTGGTCGGAAGACGTTGAAGGCAACACCAACAAACTAAACGAAGCGTTCAACTATCAGTACGAAGACATTCACCGTTGCCAGATCAAGGTAGTGGAACTGGTTCCTGAAAAGAAGGTTGGCTGGCTTGTCAAAAACAACTTCTTCAAATTCACCAAAGACAGCAGCGAATGGACGGGCACAACCATCACCTTCGAGATCTCACAGAAGGAAAACAAAACCCAGATCGTGTTCACCCACATCGGCCTGGTTCCGGAATACGAATGTTATGACGTTTGCCGCGACGGCTGGACGCAATACATCCAGAAAAGTCTGAAAGCCCTCATCACCACCGGCAAAGGCCTGCCCAACGGCAAAAGCAAACCACCCCGAACCAAACACGAAGAAAAATTCCTGACCCGCAGCTAAACAGCCTGCCCCGGCATGATTGCAATCTCAACAGTCGGGGCAAGCTTTCGCCGTGAGACAAAGCCACACCGGAGCTTGCAAAGGCAATGCCCATCGGCAAAAACACAAGCGCGAACGCGCTTAGAGATAAACATCATAAACCCAACTCAAAAATGAAACAACAAGACTATGCCGAAACCATAACCGTGAACGCCACCCCGCACGAAGCTTTCACGGCCATCAACAACGTGACCCAATGGTGGACCGACAACCTGGAAGGCAACTCCCAAAAACTAAACGACGAATTCACAGTTCGCTTTTTCGACGACATCCACGTGTCAACACAAAAGCTGATCGAACTCGTGCCCGACAAAAAAGTAGTCTGGCTCGTCACCCACAGCACCCTCAACTTCATTGCCGACCAAGACGAATGGACCGGAACCAAAATCACGTTCGAAATCTCCCAGCACAACAACAAAACCCAAATCCACTTCACCCACCTCGGCCTCATCCCCCAAATTGAATGCTTCAAAGACTGCTCCAAAGCATGGGCCGAATACCTCCAGCAAAGCCTCGCCAACCTAATCAACACCGGCAAAGGCAACCCAACCCTCAAAGAACAAAAGACCCAAACCGTAAACTAAAATCGCTAAGCGCGCTTAAAATATTCACCACACACCAAACACAAATCCCATCACCCCAAAAAAACATGACAGCCGCCGGGCTCTGCCGGCGGCTTTTTCAAAACCACATTTACCTTAAGTGCCACAGCACACCCCAAATCGATCTCCAATCCCCCCTTGGCACCCACGCACACTCACCCCGAGCAGCGATCCACGCATCAATGGAACGACACATTCAGAAATTAAAAAAAAATTATCACCCGGTCCAAGAAATTCAGGTTGTCGCGAACCGATACCACCGGTCAAAAAGATCGCTCACCAAAACCGCATCCGCGGATCAAACGAGATCATAAAAATTACCACCCAAAAAATCGAACACAACAACGTCAACACCGTCTGTTTATCAAACTTCGCACTCCGGATTTCATCCAGAATCAATTCCGGATCAGACGGCGTAACATCAACCAGCATCGTCCCGGCTATAAAATCACCAAGTCGTCTTCGGGGATTCACCAAAACAAAAATAGCTTCTATCGGCCACAACGGATTGGTCACGTTCCGCAACATGCATTTCAAAGGACCGGCCGGTTGATTCGTTTTAATATCAACCACACAATACCCAAATCGCCGGTGCACCACGCTCTGGCCATTAAAAAAATCCTTGTTCATCAGCGCCATCACCAACAGCCCGAACGGAACCAGGCTCAAAAATTCGAGCACCCCAAAATGTTTGGGGATCGGGCTCACCGCAAAGAGCACCAGCGGAATCATGAACACCACCAGATAGGGAATAAAAATAGAAGGCGTGAACCCCATCTCCGCAGCCATAGTCTGCAGCCGTTTGTTCCACCGCAAAAACCGGTGGTCCGAAATGAGATAGGAATTTGTAAGCCTGTTAAACAACATGAACCTCAGAACTTCCATAGGGTCTGCATTAGCGTACCTAAAAATAGAAGGTTTGCGCTGCCACGAAAGGGCATTTAAGCCAAGCAACACGAAACGGAGTTGAGCCACCACAACGCCGGATGAATGTCCGGCCGCGCCCCGAATGACTCCAGGCCGCAATCATTCGATAGGGCCGCGAAGCAATCCTTATGGCTCCATCATCACCGGTACCGGCCTCCATCGAACAGAGGGTTTAATCTTCAAAAGAAGCACCACGCCGTTCATTTCCTCAAAATCATTTGTGTAACTCAAAAGTTACCCATACATTTACGTAACTTAAAAATTACATATCCATGCACAGCATAAACCACACCTTCACCTTTTCCCATCCGCCGGAAGCAGTCTGGCAATTTCTGACCGACCCCGACCTGATGGCGCAGTGGCTCATGAAAAACGATTTCAAGCCCATCGTGGGTCATGCGTTTCAATTCAAAACAAACCCCATCCCCAGCCTCAACATCGACGGCATTATGCATTGCACGGTGCTGGAAATTGTTCCCTTCAAAAAGTTGTCCTATACCTGGAAGGCGGGCCCCGGCAACGGCAAGATTGAACTCGACACCCTTGTGGTATGGACGCTGCGCCCCATCGCCAACGGCACCGAACTTCACCTCGAACACAGCGGCTTCCGGGATCCCGAAAACCACGACATCTACAAAGGCATGATGAACGGCTGGCTCACAAACCTGCAGAAAATGGCCAATTACATAAACACCACACAACATGGCACAACCCACGCTTGACACCTTTCAGGTCATTGCCGACCCGAGCCGGCGCAAGATGCTGAAGCTGCTCTCGAAAAACAGCCTCACCATCAACAACCTGGCCGACAACTTCGACATGAGCCGCCCCGCCGTTTCGAAGCACGTGAAAATATTGCACACCGCCGGCTTCATCTCCATCCAGGACATTGGCCGCGAACGCTATTGCATACTGAAGCAAGACGGCTTCAACGAGCTCCAGGAATTCATTTCCTACTTCGACAAATTCTGGGTTTCGAAATTGAAAAAACTGGAAACGCTATTAAACAACAAACTGGACAACAAAAACAACTAACCTTCGCATGACAACCGAAACAAAACAAACGCTCACTACCCAGCAGGTGGCCGATCGTTTCAACGCCCTGGCCCAAAAAGAAATGTGGTTCGAAATTCAGGACGAATTGTTTGCCGACAACGTGAGAAGTGTTGAGCCCGCCGACTCGCCCTACTTCAAAGATGCTCAAGGCAAAAGTGCCGTGCGAAAAAAAGGCGAAGATTGGGTGGCCCGTGTGCAGGAGGTTCACAAATTGTCGACCACAACCCCCATTGTGGGTGGCAATCATTTTGCGGTGGGCCGCGAAGTTGACATCACGGTGGAAGGCCATGGCAAAGTAGTGATCAATCAAATCATGCTCTATGAAGTGAAAGATGGCCGCATTGTGCTGGAGCAATTCACGTACTGAGCAAAAAAAGCTCAGTACGAAATTTTCCAGCGTCGCCCTATCAAAGCATGCTGAAATCTGTATCTTTATTCAACGTTTCGCCAAACGGCTGGCGTCCTTCGCAAACGCCCGGCGATTCGACGAAACACGATTCACATAAAGAAAGCATGCCATGAGCCACTATCTATTGGAAACCGGTGAGTTTGGAATTACCGACCACGGCATTCACTTGTTGCGCAGCGGCTTCAACTACAAAACCATTCGCTGGAGCCAGATAAACGCGATGCGCTTCGAAAAAAGAAAAGAACTCTACAACTGGTGGATCATTCTGCTGATCGGAACCATACTCGTGGGCGTAGGCACATACCTGAGCTTCCGCACGTTCGACATTCTGGCAAACAAAGAACACGCCGAGCGGTATGTGAAAATGATGCTTTTCCTTTTGATCCCTTGTGTCGGAATCTATTTCATATACAACTCACTAAGAACCGGCATCGTGGTGAATATAACCTATGCCTCATCCAAAAAAGAAATGTTCCCCCTCCGCAAACTGATCAGCGAAAACCGCCTGACCGAATTCAAATCTTTCGCAACCGAAAAGCTTGGCGCGAAAGTCACGTTGTGACTCCCCGCATCGCAGCATAGTCTCACTATCTTTCACACTGCCCACTTATCACCCACAATTCCTTCACACCACGCAGCAGCATAGTCTCCGCCCCGGGACTATGCGTCGTTCGCGACGCCCACGTCTTACTACACCTCCCCTCACCACTTCAATAAAAAAAAATTAAATTACTTGTCATATTTTCCACCCTCCTGTCACCAAGAAGGTAAGGACCAAACATGCACATGGATCAGGAACTTGAAAACACCTTTCTCAGGGCGTTGGAACAGCATCAGCAAAAGCTGCTGAGGATTTGTTCTGTCTATGCCGAAGATGCCGACGACAAAAAAGATCTTTTCCAGGAAGCCGTCATCAACATCTGGCAAGCCATGCCCTCGTTTCAGGAAAAGGCATCGCTCGGCACCTGGATGTTCCGCATCACACTCAACGTTTGCCTTCGGCTGCAGTCGAAGCAGGAAAAAAAGCGAACGCGGTTTCTGAAGATGGACAGCATCACCATCGAAAACATCGAACCCGAAGCACCACACACCGAAGATCACGAACGGCTCATCAAACTCAGGGCCTGCATAAAAAAACTCAACGATGCCGACCGGGCCGTCATCACATTGTATCTGGAGGAATTGCCCTACAGGGAAATCTCAGAAATCACCGGCCTCACCGAAAATCACGTGGCCGTGATGGTGAAAAGAATCAAAGACAAACTACTGAACTGTATAATCGAAAGGTCATGATAGAGGATGAATTGGTAAAAATCTGGCAGTCGTCGCCCAACCAGGAGCGTGTGAAGTTTGAGAAATCCCGCCTGATGATCGACGTGCAATCGAACCTGGACACCTTTCACCGGAAGATAAAAACCCGCGATTGGGCCGAACAGATCGCCGCACTTCTGGGCATGCCCGTGTTTGCCTACTATGCCTATCACTTCCCGTTTGTGCTCACCAAAATTGCCTCGGTGCTCATCATCGTGTGGGGCATCTACGTGATCTACCGCCTGCGCAGCGCCCGGAAACACAAACCCACGGCATTCACCGAAACCTACCTGCAATACCTGTACAAGTCAAGAGAATACCTGAACATCCAAAAACAGATGCTCGACAACATTCTCTACTGGTACATCCTGCCCGCCATGATCCTCATGATCCTGTTCGTGCTCGGGCCCGGCGTGGCCGGACGTCTGCCCAAAATAATGAAGACCAGCGCAGGCATTGTCGGGCTGAGCGTGGTTATCTATTACCTGAACAAACGCGCTGTGAAAACACAATTCATTCCACGGCTGGAGAAAATTGACAAGCTGATCAAAGTGATGGAGGAAGCATAATAAAGTACCGCGGAATTTTACGCTTTTCCGGCAACTGGATCTTTTTGGCAATGCTTCAAATCGCTATCGTTAAGCGTCGCCATTTCAGCGATCCTGTTTAATCTATTTCTGTTTCGTACATTTCTCAAAACCAACCCCTAAGAGGCACTCACTTCCGCTTCCGCACCACAAAATCAAACGGCTTCTTCAAAAACTCCATCGACTCCATCAACGCGCGCAACGTCCACAGGCTTTTCACCTGGAAGTTGAAGGTGTCGCCTGCAGCGTCGGTGAAGGTGAGTGTGATGAGGCAGTGGTCGATCTGGGGTGGACCGTCGTAGCGGCTCACAATTTCGTAATCGTCAAGAAGGTTCATGTCGCGGGGATGCGCGCCAAACGGATCGTGGTCGATGTGATAGCGCAACCCGTCGCCCACGCCGCGCACGGTGAGCAGGTGGATGGTGTTCACATTCTTGCGTCCCGCCTTGTTCCCACCCGATTGATACTCCTTCCGCCTGATCTTATACATGCCCGGGCCCAGCGCTGCCATTTTCATGCTGTAAAAGAAGGATCTGGCGGCACGCAAGTCAACTAATTTAATTAGTTTATTTATCTAACCATATTGGTTTGTTCATTTCGCACTTTTTTTATCTTTGCAGTCTCCTGGAATAGTAATTTATTTGAGAACCAAAACCCAAGAAATACCATGAGCATGATCGGCAACCTTTTGCAGGTGACAGAAAAAGAACTGAAAGACATTTTGAACAACCCCACACTGCTGGAAGAGAAAGTGTATGCCGACGATGAAAGCGGAATTGAAGGCCTCCTCTACCTCGACAAAGCCTGGGAAGGAATTTTCTATGCCATCACCGGCTTCACCCTCGCACAAATTGAAGAAGCCGCTCCCCCGCTGGCCTGGGTCGTGTTCGGCGACAAAACCGTGAGCGAAGACCAGGACATGGGCTATGGCCCCGCCCAATACATCACCCCCGACCAGGTAAAAAAACTAAACAAAGAACTCGACAAAATAACCGCCGACCACCTGTCCCAACACTACGACGGCCAACAAATGACCGACCACGGCGTCTATCCGGAAATCTGGGAAGGCGAAGACGGAAAGGAATATCTATTGGAATATTTTGTAGCGATGAAGGAGTTTTATAAAAAGGCTGGAGATGAGAATTTGGGGGTGATTTCGTTTATAAGCTAGGCCTTCGTTACCACTGGCAATGACGACAGGTTTATCCGCTAGCAAGATTCCGGCAACATAGAGTAAGATTACTTTCATGGCGCTACCGGAACGAGCCGAACGAACTTGTTCAGTATCATAATCCTAGCTGTGAATAGCTGACAATCCACTAAATTATAGCATGCACAAGGTCTAAAACTTCAATCCCGACGCCTATTTTTCTCCATTAATTTTTTTATTATATTTAAGTAATGAGCCCATCCACGTCAGTTGCTGCGACTGACGGGATGGGCTTTTTATTTTATTGCTGATCAAAATGACAAAAAACAAAAAAACAAAAAACTGGCTAGCCATCTCAACGAGCACACTCTTAGGTGGACTGGTGATGACAATCGTTTCAAGTGTCCTCGGGACAGATGCTCCATGGATAATCGAGAAGCTAATTTCAAAAACAGACAGGGTCACGGTATCATTTAACGTCAATGACATCGAGATTAAAAAAGGCGCTGTACCCGACACAAAAGAGGCTTATTTTGAACCGAATCTTAATTTTCTTTTAATACGGCCCAGTAGTATAAATTGGACAATACAGCAAAGCATGCCTGGCTCACTTCTTAATAGCATCTCTGTGACAGACGTTCCGTACTTCAAGTTCAGTGCAGAGAGCCTCGTCGCACTATCCCTTGATAAACCAAAGACCAATGATGAACTCGTAACGACGTATTTCAGTCTGCGGCCAGATTCCCTAAGACTAGAATATTCTGACTCTTCAAAAATTGAAGGGTTCAAAATTTCGTTTAATCCGGCGGACGATTTAGACTTTGTAAAATCAGCGGTAGAAACACAAGAACGACAGGTAGACAAGATGATAAGCGCTATGCTCGGAGAAGACGAGGCTGACGATGCGGAGGAAGATGAGGATACTACAGCGGATTACACAGATGAGGATTGGAAGGACGAACAGGAGGATCTTAAAGAAGTACTCGACAGTGTAATCAAACGACACTCTGTAAAATCGAGGACTCTTATCGAAGGCGTAACTGTTACCACATTTAAACGAGCATTATTTGAACGAAATCCTTTGTATAATCTCAGGGTCTGTAAAATAAACTGTGTCAGTAATAATTGTTGAAGATGTTGGAATGTGGGAAACATGTGCCTGATAGTGGGCTGGGTTTTCCATATTTCAACATCACTATAAAGATAGCTTCAGCCT
>NZ_JAERRB010000014.1 GCF_016735595.1 Chryseolinea lacunae | reverse complement strand
TTTGAAACCTGGACTCTCGTTTATCCTTTTTCTTATTCAAGAAATCAATCACGAAACATCCCAACCTCGCGGCTATAATGTTCCATGGGTCCGCTATCAATTATCATCCATTCAAAGAACGTGCTGCTCGCCGAAGCGAACATCTGAGGATTCATCTCTAATCTCTTGTTGAGAACCCTACTTCATCTTGTTTTCGCCGCCTTCCTTCTGAAACGGGATGCAAATGTATGTGTTCCCCCAGACCTGCGCAAGAGGGAGCACAAAAAAATTATATAAATTTTTCTTTCCGGTATACCGTTTGGGTACGATCGGGTCCTGTAGAAACCAGCGTAATGGGAACCTGAAGTTCTGCCTCAAGGAATTTTATATACGCATCCAATTCGGCTGGCAAATTTTGTTTCGAAATTCCGTCTGTGTTCAGATCGATGCTCCAGCCCTTTAATTCTGTATAAATCGGTGTAATTTTTTCATTCACTATTTCGTAAGGCACCATGTCGGTGATGGTTCCGTCGCTCAACTGATACTTCGTGCAAACTTTTATTGTCGAAAAAATGCTGAGCACGTCGGCTTTCATCATCAGTAATTGGGTGACGCCGTTGATCATGATCGAATATTTTAACGACGGCAGATCAATCCAGCCACAACGACGCGGTCTTCCGGTGGTGGAACCGAACTCTCTTCCTTCCGCACGCATACGTTCACCTTCGTCGTCTATCAACTCTGTGGGGAACGGTCCGCTTCCCACGCGGGTGCTATACGCCTTAAAGATGCCATACACTTCTCCTATATGACTCGGTGCCACGCCAAGGCCTGTGCAGGCCCCTGCCGTCACTGTATTGGAGCTCGTCACAAAAGGATAGCTTCCAAAATCAATGTCAAGCAACGCGCCCTGTGCGCCTTCTGCGAGGATGGTGGAACCCGCCTTCAATTCTTTATTCAGAAAATATTCGCTTTCGATAAGTTGGAATGTTTTCAAGAACTCCACTGCATCCAAAAACTGCGCTTTTAGTTCGTCCCAGTTAAAGGCGATGTCGTGATCTTTCAGGATCTTGAAGTGAACGTCTGTTAGCTTCGTGAGCCTTTCCGAAAATTTATCCGAAAGAATATCGCCCACGCGCAATCCCTGGCGCCCGATCTTGTCCTGGTATGTCGGACCGATGCCTTTCAGCGTCGAGCCGATTTTGTTGTCGCCTTTTGCTTTTTCGTAGGCCTGGTCCAGTAGGCGGTGCGTTGGCAGAATGAGGGTGGCTTTCTTGGAGATGAAGAGATTCTCTTTCACCTTCAGGTTAAATTTTGCAAGTTTCTCGATCTCGCCTTTGAAGATGATCGGATCGAGCACCACGCCGTTGCCGATGATGTTTTTAGTTTTCTCGCGAAAGATGCCGGAAGGAATTTGATGCAGCACGTGTTTGATGCCGTCGAACTCCAGCGTGTGGCCCGCATTGGGTCCACCCTGAAAACGGGCTACTACATCATACTTGGGCGCTAACACGTCCACGATCTTTCCTTTGCCTTCGTCTCCCCACTGAAGGCCCAACAATACATCTACCTTAGACATCCTGATTTTTAGATTTTTTCTTTGAGAATTATTTAATGATTTCTTCCTCGTTCTGAACGATGTGAAAAATGGCGTTCAGCTTCGTGATCACCAATAATTTCTGGACACTTTCGGACGGCCGCATCAAAGACACTTCGCCACCTTTGTTTCTGAACTTGGTGAGGATGGTGATTAACACGCCGATACCGCTACTGTTTATATATCGCAACCCTGATATGTCGACGATGCAATTAAGAACCTTTTGTTGAATGGCGTCGGTCACCGCTTCAATGATGGCGGCGCCGTTGTCTTCGCCGATCAAATCGCCCGACAGCCTCAGAATGAGGTGGTTATTCTTTATTTCTTTTGTGAAATTCATACTCCATTAAGGTTGTGGGTGGCTTCTTTTTTATTCTCACAATTCACCCGTGTGCACGAGGCATATAATATGAGTGAATGATGCATCACGTTGAAGTGTAGAATTTCCTCCACCGTGTTTTGAATGTTCTGAATCCTGGGATCACAAAACTCCACTACCTTATGACATTCCGTGCAAATGAGGTGATCGTGCTGTTTATAGCCATACGACTTCTCATACTGCGCCAGATTTTTTCCGAACTGGTGTTTGCTCACCAGATCACACTCCACCAGCAGGTCCAGGGTGTTGTAGACCGTGGCCCGGCTCACCCGGTAGTTTTTGTTTTTCATGCTGATATACAGGGACTCCACGTCGAAATGGCCGTCGCGGGAATAGATCTCCTCCAGGATCGCATAGCGTTCCGGAGTCTTGCGCAGCTCCTTATTTTCCAGGTAGGCCGTGAAGATCTTTTTTACCTCTTCGTATATCTTGCTGTTCAGTGCCATTTGAAATAACGGGCAAAGATAGCCGAATAAAATAATTTACGGCCTATTCTTTTGAATCAAATCGACTCACTTTCACCACCCCTTCCACACTCCGCAGTTTCTCGATGAGCTGCTCCATGTGTCGTGTGTCGTTGAGGTAAAGCATGATTTCGCCTTCAAAAATGCCCGAATCGGTGTGGATTGACATAGAGCTCATGTTCACTTTTAGCTCCTCGGATATAATTTTTGTGACGTCGTTGATGAGCCCCACGCGGTCTGTGCCCAGAATCTTAAGGCCTGTGAGGAACGCCACCTCGTGCTGTGAAGTCCACTTTGCTTTCACTACGCGGTTGCCGTGATGGGAAAGCAGTTCGGGGGCGTTGGTGCAGTTTGTCCGGTGGATCTTGATGCCTTCGTTGACGGTGACAAAGCCAAAAACGTCGTCGCCGGGAATGGGCGTGCAGCATTTAGCCAGCTTATAATCAACAACATCCATGTCTTCGCCAATCAGCAAAATATCTTCGTAGCGGCCTTTTGCCTGTTTGATTTCCGCCTCAATCGACTTGGCGTCGGCGACCTGAGCATTAGGTCGGGCTTTAATGGCAGACGCGGGCTTGTTTTCCGCAAATTTCTTGATGTCGGCCGAGGTAATGAAGCCGCGGCCTATCCTATAGTATAGTTCAAAATTGGCCGGCACCTTGAAGTATTCACGCATCTGTTCCAGCAGCTGCTGGGTTGGCTCCTCTTTTAGCTGGCGCAGCTTGCGGATAAGTATTTCCTTGCCTTCGTCGGCCGATTTCCGTTTGTCTTCCTTCAGTTCGTCTTTGATGCGGGCTTTTGCCTTGGAGCTCACCACAAAACGCAGCCAGTCTTCGTGGGGCTTTTGTTTTTGAGACGTCAGGATTTCGATCTGGTCGCCGTTTTTCAACACATAGTTGATGGGCACCAGCTTGTTGTTCACCTTGGCGCCGATGCATTTAGAGCCCACCTGCGTGTGGATTTCAAATGCAAAATCGAGAGCCGTGGCTCCGTAGGGCAAGGTTTTGAGTTCGCCTTTGGGAGTAAACACAAACACTTCTTCGCTAAACAGGTTGCCCCGGAAGTCATCCACAAAGTCGAGGGCGGAGTGGTTGTTTTGTTCCAGCAGGTCGCGCACGCGGGCCAGCCATTTTTCGAGGTTCGATTCGGCGGTGGCCTCGCGGTCTTTGTATTTCCAGTGGGCGGCATAACCCTTTTCGGCAATTTCGTCCATGCGCTTGCTGCGGATCTGCACTTCCACCCACTGGCCGTTCTTGGCCATCACGGTGGTGTGAAGCGATTCGTAGCCGTTGGATTTGGGCGTGCTGATCCAGTCGCGGAGTCGGTCTGGGTTGGGCGTATAGTAGTCTGTTACAATAGAATACACTTGCCAGCACAACGCCTTCTCATAGTCCACCGTAGTGTCGAGAATGATGCGGATGGCAAACAGGTCGAACACTTCCTCGAAGGGAATATTCTGCTTGCGCATCTTGTTCCAGATCGAATAAATGGACTTTGGCCGTCCCTTGATTTCGTATTCAATTTTAAGCTTGTCCAGTTCGTCTTTGATGGGCACCATGAACTGTTTGATGAACTTGGTGCGCACGGCGCGGGTGGCGTCTATGTTTTGGGCAATGCCATTGTAGACGGGCCGGTCGGTGAACCGGAGGTATAAGTCTTCCAGCTCAGTCTTAATTGCATTCAGCCCCAGGCGGTGGGCCAGTGGCGCATAGAGGTAGATGGTTTCGTTGGCCACCTTCAGCTGTTTGTTGCGCGGCATGCTGTCGAGCGTGCGCATATTGTGCAGGCGGTCAGCCAGTTTGATGAGGATCACACGCACATCGTCAGACAGGGTGAAGAGCATCTTCCGGAAATTCTCGGCCTGTTGTGAGGTGCCATATTCAAAGACGCCGCGAATTTTGGTGAGGCCGTCGATGATGCGGGTTATTTTCTTGCCGAACATCTTTTCGATGTCGGCCAGCTCGATGTCGGTGTCTTCCACCACGTCGTGCATGAGGGCTGCGATGATGGAGGTGGTGCCCAGGCCGATCTCTTCCACGCAAATTTCGGCTACGGCCAGGGGATGAAAAATGAAAGGTTCGCCCGACTTCCGGCGCATGTCTTTGTGGGCTTCCAGAGAGATGGTGAAGGCCTTTTTGATCAATTTGGCATCGCCATCCTTCAGAATCGGCTTGGCTTTGCGCAGCAATCTCCTGTAACGGTTAATGATTTCTTTCTTCTCCAGTTCGGCGTCTATTACCATTATTTACGGCAGATTAGTTGAATTTGGGTGTTTTTGATCGTTGCTAAGGTGAGTAAAAATGACTTTTTTCTGTTTACAAATACAAACTATTTCTTATTTGTGAATATTCTATAAATTTGCGCCCTCCTTTTGCGGATGTGGCGTAATTGGTAGCCGTGCCAGACTTAGGATCTGGTGCCGAAAGGCGTGGGGGTTCGAGTCCCTCCATCCGCACCACTGAACCCTCGATGTTCGTAGACTATCACGGGCGTTGAGGGTTCTTGGTTTATCTGGTGAAAACAATAAAATACTTTGAGCTTTGGAAATAACACTAGACAAGAAGAACAGCACTGAAGGTTTAATTAAAATTAAATTAACCGAAGGTGATTATCAACCCAGCGTTGAAGAAAAAGTAAAAGATTACGCCCGCAAAGCGAACATCAAAGGCTTCCGTCAGGGAAAAGTTCCTACTGGTGTGATCAAGAAAATGTTTGGCAAGTCTATCCTTGTCGAAGAAATCAACCACCTGCTTTCGCACAAGCTTTCTGACTATATTAAAGAAAACAACCTCAAAATTCTTGGCGAACCGCTGCCCAACCAGGACAAGGCATCGACCATCGATTGGGAGGTTCAGAAGAATTTTGAATTCGAATACCTCATTGGTTTGGTGGATGAATTCTCGTACGATCTTTCTTCGAAAGTGAAAGTTCTGTCGTATCCCATCGAAGTAGACGTCAAGACCATCGACGAGACGGTTGCTGATTTGAAGAAACGTTTTGGTAAGGTGGAATATCCCGAAGTGAGCGAAGCGGGCGACAACCTGTTTGGTCCGCTTCGTATCAAGGAAGGCGACTTTGCCCGCGAGCAAGCTTTTGTTGCCGTCGAAAAAGTGGAGAAGAAAGAGCAGAAGAAATTCACCGGCGTGAAAAAAGGTGAAGAAGTTGAATTCGACATCGACAAAACATTCGGCGACATCAACGAGAAAGCCCAATTGCTGGGCCTGTCGGTGGACGAAGCCAAGAATGCAAAAGGCGCGTATATCCTGAAAGTTGAGACCATCAGCCGCACCGAGCCTGCAGAAGTGAACGTTGAATTGTTCGACCGCGTGTTTGGCAAAGATGTGGTGAAAACCGAAGCAGAATTCATTGAGAAAATCAAGGAAACAATCGGCGAGAACTACAAGCGCGAGTCTGATCACTTCCTGGAACACAACATCGAAGACTATTTCGTGAACAACACGTCCATGAATCTTCCCGACGACTTCCTGAAGGCCTGGTTGAAAACCAGCAGCCAGGGACAGGTTACGGATGATGTGTTGGCGCAGGAGTTCGACGCCTACAAGCGTGGCCTGAAATGGGATCTGGTGAAAAACCGCATCGCCGACGACAACAAGATCACCGTTGAAGCCGACGAAGTGCGCGCCAAAGCCAAAGACATGATCATTTCACAATTTGGTGGCCCCGCCATCGCCGAACAACTGGGCGATAAACTGGACGCCATTGCCGACAACTATCTGCAAAACGAGAACGGCAACAACTTCATGAAACTCTACAACCAGCTGCGCAGCGAGAAACTTCTGAAGTTTATCCGCGAGCAGATCACCGTAACAGAGAAGAAGGTGACCGTGGATGAATTCAAGAAAATTGTGGAAGAACACAAACATTGATGTTGACACTCACGGCCGGAACATGGGCCGGGAGGTTGCAATAAATATCTACAACAAGCGACTATGGTTTTAAGGCAACTTAAAACCATTTTCGTTTTATGGGGGTTATAGGGTTGTATTTTAGCGTTAGGATGGCTATGATTGTTCTCCCGAAAAGCGACAAATCCGGCTTACCTGCCAGTTTTCAAAATCATATCGTAAACTTTTAACTATGAACAATAACAATGAATTCAGAAAGTATGCCGTGCATCATCTGGGCATGAGCGGCAATACGATCGACAGTTACGCAAATCAAATTAAAGACATGACCCAGTACGTGATTGAAGAGCGTCCTGGAAATTTCCGTGCCATCGATGTGTTCACCCGGCTCATTTCCGACCGCATCATTTTCCTGGGCATGGGCATCGACGACCAGATTGCCAACCTCATCACTGCCCAGCTTTTGTTCCTGGAGTCGTCAGACCCCAAGAAAGACATCATTATGTACATCAATAGCCCGGGAGGCTCAGTATATGCAGGATTGGGCATCTACGACACCATGCAATATGTGAACCCTGACGTGGCCACGATCTGTACAGGTTTGGCAGCTTCTATGGGCGCGGTGTTGCTCACCGCCGGCGCAGCCAAGAAAAGATCGGGTCTGCCCCATTCCCGCATCATGATTCACCAGCCCATGAGCGGCATGCAGGGTCAGGCTTCGGATATGGAAATCAGCCTCAAACAAACGTTGGAGGTGAAAAAGGATCTTTATAACATCCTCGCCAAACACAGCGGCCAAACCTACGAAAAGATCGAAAGGGACTCGGATCGCGACTACTGGATGCGTTCCAGCGAAGCCAAGACCTACGGCCTGATCGACGAGGTATTGGAGCGCAAGAAGGTCTAACCCTTTTGCCCACAAACCGTTTCTACCGATGTGCCAAATATTCGCTACCTTTGTGGCGTTTGGCACATCGGTTTTTATTTAATCTCAAATAGTCATGGCTGAAGTTACCTGTTCCTTTTGCGGAAGAAGCAAAAAAGACGTTGACCTGATGATCTCGGGCATTCACGCGCACATTTGTGACAAATGCGTGACACAGGCCAATCAAATTTTAGGTGAAGAGAAAAAGAGCAAGACTGAGGCTGGCTTTTCCCCCAATTTCAAGCTCATCAAACCCATGGAAATCAAAAAATTCCTGGACGAGTATGTGATTGGTCAGGATGAAGCAAAGAAAATCATGTCTGTGGCGGTCTATAACCACTACAAGCGCCTCATGCAACGCAAGCTCGACAACGATGTGATGATCGAGAAATCGAACATCATTATGGCGGGCGAAACGGGCACGGGAAAAACCTACCTGGCGCGCACACTGGCCAAGTTATTGCAAGTTCCTTTTTGTATTGCCGATGCCACCGTGCTGACCGAAGCCGGCTATGTGGGCGAAGATGTGGAAAGCATTTTGACTCGCCTTCTTCAGGCAGCAGACTACAACGTGGAAGCTGCTGAACGCGGCATTGTATACATCGACGAAATCGACAAGATTGCACGCAAGTCAGACAACCCTTCCATCACCCGCGACGTGAGTGGCGAAGGTGTGCAGCAAGCGTTGTTGAAATTGCTGGAAGGCACCGCGGTGAATGTTCCCCCACAAGGCGGACGCAAACATCCCGATCAAAAAATGATCACGGTGAATACTGAAAACATCCTGTTCATCTGCGGTGGTGCTTTTGAAGGCATCTCGCGTTTCATCGCCAACCGCCTCAACACACGTCCCCTCGGATTTGTGGCCGGCGCCGATGGAGCTCACCCCGGTCTGGATAAAGACAACCTGTTACAATTCATCACGGCACAAGACTTGAAAAGCTTTGGACTTATTCCCGAGTTGATCGGACGTTTGCCCGTGGTTTCGTTCCTGAATCCTTTGGACACAGAGGCCTTGCGTAAGATTCTTACGGAGCCCAAGAACGCGCTGATGAAACAATACAAGAAGCTATTCGACATGGAAAGCATCGAGCTGGAATTCAAAGACGGCGCGATTGATTTTATTGTCGAGAAAGCCATGGAATTCAAGTTAGGTGCGCGCGGCTTGCGCAGCATCTGCGAAGCCATCATCAACGACGCCATGTTCGAATTGCCCTCGGAAAAGAACATGGACCGCCTGGTGATTACACGCGCCTACGCCGAAGAGAAATTCAGCAAGTCGCAATACAGCAAGCTGAAGGTGGCTTAGAAATTTCAACTGAAATCGTGAAGCATAAAAAAGGGACTGCATAAGTCCCTTTTTCTTTGTAGCTATTTTCGTTGAAGCTTCACATGATACGAACGTCGATGCTTTTCCTGCTATGATTTTGTGAGATATCCGATCATTAATTCAGCCGCGTTTTCAGAGGCGGAACCGGTGTCAAGTATGGTGATGATTTCGTCGTATCCGTCCAGTATGGCTTTGCGTCGTTCGGTGTCGGCCATCATCAACCGAAGCTCGGCCGATATCTGGTCGGCATTGGCGTCGTCCTGAATCATTTCTTTCACCACTTCCCTGCCGGCGATGAGGTTGACGAGGGAAATGAATTTAACCAGGATAACCCATTTGCTGATCGAGTAGTTGAGCCAGCTTGTTTGGTACACCACAATCTGCGGCACGCGAAACAACGCCGTTTCTAATGTTGCTGTTCCGGAAGTGACAATGGCGGCCCTGGCGTGTGCGAGCAAATCGTAGGTTTGCTCTTCCACATAGCTGATGTTTTCCATTCCGAGAAAGGGCTCGTAGAGCGATTTGTCGAGGGTAGACACCGCGGCCACGGCAAACTGGAACTCCGGAAATTTTTTGGCCACCTGGGCCATGATCGGCACGATGCGCTGCAATTCCTGCTTGCGACTGCCGGGCAACAACGCGATGACTTCACGATCGCGATTCAGTTTCCAGCGCGATAAAAAGTCAGGGTTGGTGTGGTGTGCTTTCACGGCGTCGAGCACCGGGTTTCCCACATAGTCCACATCCCACTCGAACTTCTTGAAGAAATCTTTTTCAAACGGAAGAATCACAAACATGCGATCCACATTCTCCTTCAGCGCTTTTGCGCGATACTGACCCCACGCCCACACTTTGGGAGTGATGTAGTAGAAGACTTTGATGTTATGCTTCTTGCAAAATTTGGCGATGCGCAGGTTGAATCCCCCGTAGTCGATAAGAATAACGACGTCGGGTTTGAATTGCAAAATATCGGCTGTGCATTCTTTGATGTAGGCCGAGATACGGCCGAGGTTTAACACTACTTGCGTGAAACCCATGAAGGCCATGTTGGCATAATGCAGGGTCAGCTCCACTCCTGCCGCGCGCATATATTCGCCTCCAAAACCGCGAAGCTTGGCTTGCGTGTCGCGTTTGCGAATGGACTTGACGAGGTTGCCTGCGTGTAAATCTCCCGATCGTTCACCCGCAATTATATAATAGCGCATATTGAGTTTACGAGGTAGTAGGAAAGGTCGAAGTACGGCCTTTCGGGTTTATTCTCCAAAGTAGTCCACGTAATTACGCGGCGTTTCGTAGAGGCGCAAACTGTGCAACATGCCGTGCTCCGTGATGGTGGGCAGATGGGTGTGCAGAATGCGCCAGATCTCGATGATAAGGTTTTCGCAGCTCGCCAGTTTGCCGGTCATGAAGTCAACATCCATGTTCAGGTTTTTGTGATCCAGTTTGTCGACCACTTCTTTCCGGATCAGGTTGCTCAGTTGCTTCAGGTCGACCACAAAACCGGTGTCGGGGTCAGGCATGCCCTTCACCGTCACGATCAGTTCGAAGTTGTGGCCATGCCAGTTATCGTTTGCACAGGGTCCAAACACTTCCACGTTCTTCTCTTTGGTCCACTGCGGATTGTAGAGCTTGTGGGCGGCATTGAAATGTTCTTTGCGGCTGACGTATACCATGGTGCAAAACTACATTAAGTCTGGTGGATCAAAAAATCTCCGAATCGGCTCCCCCGCGATCCACCACAGGAGGGGCAAATAGGAAAGGCCCCGACAAGTCGGAGCCTTTCACATTCTACCCTAATCCAAATTCTAATTAAAAAGTTCTGTCGGATCAAACAGGCCTGGCGAAGGTTTGGGCGCCGACGTGTTCGAGTTCACTTCTGACTGTGGTATCAGGAAGCGCTGCGGAATGAGGGTGCCGGTCACAGGCGTGAGGCCAATCACCTGCCAGTTTTGCTGTCCGGCGAAAGAACCAAATCCCTTGCGATGCATATCGATGAACACATCGAGTGTGCTCAGCAGGGATACGTAGCGCTCTTCTGTGATCTCGCGATACAGTGCGTCGGCAGCGGTGATGCCGTCGGGGTTTTGGCTTCCTCCTTCATCAAAATCGGCGCTGGCATAGGGCTGGTAATTTCCGGGACCGGAATAGTAGTCGGGATTCAGATAGCCGCCCGCATCAAGGTAGGCGCGGTATTCGTTCAGCTCATCCAGAGCGGCCGTGAATCCGCTTTGGCGCAACGTGGCTTCTGCCAGAATAAGTTGGTTGTCGCGGTAGGTGAGCATGCGGAAAGGCGCGCGATTGGAAAACATGCCGTCTGCTTCGCCGTCGTAGTCAAAGCCCGACACATTCAAATCGTAGCCGTCTTCATAGTTGCCATAGTAGATGTAGGCGAAGCGATCGTCCTCCACGTTCTTGTCGTTGTTGCGATTGAAAGTCTCCGGGCTTGTGGCATCGAGCATCTTTGGCGCAAACGCATCGGCGGCACCCATGTAGCCGGGGCGATCATAGACGAGAAACGAATAGTATAAATTAAAATCCTGTCCGGGTGAATCGTGGTGATCGATCATCACGTCGCCGCTGGGGTTGCTGATTCCTTTCGCGGCGGCTTGCAATGCATTGGGATAGTCGCTCAGGTTGAGATACAGTTTTGCTTTCACCGTGTAGGCAACGGCCGTCCACAGCGCGTCGGCATCCTCCACTTTCTTCTGACCGGGGAAGAAGAGGTCGCCATCGTAGTTTGTTCCGTCGGGAGCTTCGTCGATGTTCTTGAGGGCCTGATCTACCAGTGTGATCAGTGCATTATAGATATCGCGTTGATCGTCGAACACAGGGTTGGGATACTCGGACAGGTTGCTGGCTTGTGAATACGGAATGTCGCCAAACAGGGCCGCGGTTGTGCCCATGGTGTGAGCCTCCAGAATCTGCATCATGGCCAGCGCGCGTTTGTTGTTCACCAACGTTGCTTTCGCTTCCGCAATCTTCAGCGATTTAAAAAGGCTTGAGTAAATTGTTGACCACGCGTTGTCGTAGTCGGGTGCAGTAGACGTATAGTTGTTCAACGCCACATACTGACGGTCTGTTCCTGTGAACTGACCACTCCACATGCCACCAATGCGGGCCAACTCGCCTTCCATGTAGGCCACATACGAAATCTGCGCCGCGTTCACCACCAGTTTGAGGGAAGCGTCGGTGGGTTTCGTAGGATCGAATTCGCTTACACCGTTCGCGAATTTTTCGCACGAACTTATGAACGCTCCCAATGCCAGGAGAAGGGCGATCTTTGGAAATGACTTAATATATTTTTTCATACTGAAATCGCTTAATAGTTAATCTTGATAGTGAACAAGTATGAACGGGTGGCCGGGTTGTTGAAATATTCCAGACCGCGACCATTCGTGCTTCCGGTGAGGTTTGTTTCCGGATCTGTTCCGATGTATTTGATGTCCGGACCGGTGATGAACAAGTTTCTTCCGGTGATGGAGAAATCAATAGACGTGAGTTTGGTTGCCGCTCTGAACGCCGAGCTGTTCAGCGAGTAGGCCAACGTCACTTCGCGGATGCGTGTGTTGGTGGCGTCTTTCACAAACTGGCTGGCTACGGGGCCAAAGCCACCACCAAGGTCGGTATACCATCCTTGATCAAGGGCCACTTTTCCGCCTCCAAAATCCTGCACGCTACCTCTGAATGTGTAGGTTCCATCGGCATTGGGTGTGTAGCGTTCAGCCACAAACTTGCTGCGATCGGTTCCGCCGGCATTGTTGGGAATGCTTCCCCACACGGGCATAGCGGCTGCCTCTGCTGCCGAAATGGTCGAGAGCACATCGGTGTCGGTAGAACGACCAAAGTTGTTCATGATGCCGTGTGTTCCGGCCCAGATCTGACCACCTTGTGTTCTTTCTACCAAGACATAAAGCGAAAATCCTTTAAACGAGAATGTGTTTCCAAAGGCGGCTTTCCAATCGGGGTTCGGGTTGCCGATCACCGATTCGTTTGTTGCTGCTTTCGGGAATCCTCTTTCGTCGAGCATGAGGTTGCCTTGTGCATCTTTCTCCCAATCGATGCCCCAGAGCACACCAAGCGGTTGTCCTTCTACAGCACGCGACGAGGTTCCGGCAAAGCCGTTCAGGAAGAGCGACGATGTTCCGGCGAGGCTGGTCACCTTGTTCCGGTACATCGACCAGTTGCCGCTCAGCTTCCACGAGAAGTCGCCTACTTTAAGAATGTCGGCACCCAAATCAAATTCCCATCCGTGGTTTGTGATCTCTGCAGCGTTGGCCACTTTGTCGGCAAAGCCTGTTGATGCAGCCGTGGCTACTTTCAGAATAGCATCGGTGGTTTTGTTTGTGAAATACGTAGCACTCAGGCTCACGCGATCCTGGAAGAAACGGAGATCGGTTCCGAATTCAATTTCTGTTTTGCGCTCAGGTTTCAGGAAAGCGTTGCCCAGCGTTGTGCTTTCGGTATACCCACCGTTGTAGGCTGCCGAGAGGATTTGAGTTCCCCAGCCGTCCAGCACACCACCGGGTGTATAGTAGGTAGCCGTGTTGTAGGGCGATGGTTGCACACCCACCTGGCCATAGCTTGTTCTCAACTTTCCAAAAGACAACACATCCGATTCTAGCAGCTGGCTGAATTGCCACGCGAGGTTTGCGGCGGGATAATAGAATGTGCTTTTTGTGGCGCGACCAAATGTGGAAGCGCTTTCTCCTCTTCCGGTCAACCCGAGGAAGAGCATGTTCTTATAGGCAAAATCCAATGTTGAATACACCGCCGCGGTGCGTTGCTGTGTGAACGCGTTGAAGGGGAATTGATTGGACAGCGTAGCGTTTGTAATGTCCGTAGGGATGGACTTGTCGATGATAAACGATTGTGCCGTGCCACCGATGCGTTCATACTGACGCTGGTTCAAGTTCAACCCAACCAACGCGATCAACGTAAGATCTTCGTTGAGGTTGAATTTTCCACGACCAAAAAGGTCTCCATTAAATTGTGTTTCTTTCAGGTTTTGAAGGATGAGTTTTCCACCGGGTTGTGCAGATGCCAACGGATCAAGGAGATCATAACGACGATCGATGTAGGTATCTACACCGGCTCTGGCTGTGATGTCGAACCATTTCCAGGGCGACACACCCAACTCAAATGATCCCATGAAACGATCTACGTCCGACGTGCTGATGTTGTGATCCATCATCCAGAGCGGGTTGTCATAGGTCGACTTCTCGCTTGCACCCAGCGGGTTCCGGTAGGCACGTTGACGATCGAAAGCCACCACGCCGTTTGCATCGGTGTAGGTGCCCACCGCATATTCGTTGTTAAAATCGGGCGACGTACGCAAACCACCGAGGTAGAGGCCCGACACGTTCGAGCCCATTTGGGTGCGGTTAGATTTGGTTTTTGTGTAGCCAAAGTTCGAGCTCATTTTCACAAACTCATTGAAACGTTTGTTGGTGTTGACACGGATCGACGTGCGATCGTAGTTGCTGTTGCGTTGAATGATACCATCCTGCTTCAGGTTGTCGATGCTGATGTAGAAGTTGCCGTCTTTGTCGCCGCCGTTCAGGGTCACGCCAAAGTCGTTGTAGCTTCCGGTTTTGAAGAGGTTGTCTCTGTAGTCGAAGACGTCGCGCGAATTTTTCCCACCGTGAGGATCAGCCGCAGTTCCGTTGGGGATGGCATAAAATCTTGTGCCGTCGGCCGCTTGAAAAAAGCCATTGTATCCGGGTGCCGTGGGATCGGTGATGAACGCATCAGCGCCGCCCTTGCGATCGGGAATATAGTCACCCCAGCTGCCTCCGCTTGAAGGCGCGTTCTGGTATTGCATCAACGTGCCCGAGCCCCAGTTTTTAGTAAGGTCGTGCGCGATGTAAAGCTTGTCCATGGAGCGTGTGTACTTCAGCGACACATTGATCTTGCCTTTGTCACTGGAGCCTTTCTTTGTCGTGATCACGATAACGCCGTTGGCGGCCCGTGTTCCCCACAGCGCGCCGGCGCTTGCACCTTTCAACACTTCAATAGATTGAATGTCGTCGGGGTTCAGGTCGTTGAGACGCGATTGTTGCGCCACACCATCTACGTTGCCGTCTGTTTCAGAAATGCCGGACTGTGAATTATAGATAGGCATGCCATCGAGAATGATGAGGGGTTGCAGGTTGCCGGTGATGGTGCTTTGTCCACGAATCTGGATGTATGCGCCAGCGCCCGGGTCGCCACTGCTCTTGATGATGTTCACACCCGATGCTTTTGCCGCCAACCCGTTGATGAGGGTAGCTTCGCCCGATTTGGAAACCGCGCTTCCACCAATGTTAGAAGACGCCGTGCCGAGCTCGTCGCGGTTTTGTTCGATACCCAGCGCCGACACCACCACTTCCGAAAGCTGGGTCACGTCCTGGTCCATCTGGAGATCCACCGTGGTGCGTTCTCCGATCACAACTTCCTGCGATTTCAAGCCAATGAAGGAGAACACGAGGGTGCCTCCCGACTGAGGGACTGAAAGACTGTAGCGTCCGTCAACATCCGTCACTGTGCCGTTGGTCGAGCCCTTCAGCACCACATTCACACCCGGCATCGGAGAACCATCCTCTGGGGAGGTGATCCGGCCGGAAATCGTCCGCTCCTGTGCCCAGACCTCGCTACTGGCGAGGGCGAACACCGCTGTTAAGCATACAAGTAAAAACTTCCGCATTTTGATAAGTTTAGGTTAATGAAAATTAGTGTTTAAACACACGTGTTTAAACTTTCATGTTCAAACTTATGATAAATGGGAAATTGAAAAAAACGAATACACCCCGTTTGGAGCGCTGGAATCGCTGTTTTATACCATCAGTAGGGGGATAAATGCCTAATGGCAATTGATAATTGCCGGCTACGGAAATTCGAGGCCTTTCAAGAAATTTATTCGTCCGGTTGGGCAAATCGAGATCGGGCAACAAAAAAAAGAGGCACCGCAGGGGCGCCTCTTTTCCAATTTCTATTTCCTTTAACCTTAGATCTTCGTCAAGGTATATGATCCTGTGGCGGGGTCGGCTGGTGTATTGCCGTCGTTTCTCACATACGACCAGTTCATCGAAATGGTCCCGTTCGCGTTGAGCGTGCCATCCAGCGTAAAGGTCCGAGCTGTAGCGCCCGATCCGGCCGTTACAAAACCTGTTCTTCCAGTGATTGTGTTGTCACAAAGATTTACACGCAAGGTAGGTTTCGCTCGGGTGCTGTAGAACACAGGCCAAACGCCACCGGTCACTTCTGTGAACGTGTAGACACCGGGTCTGTTTTTTGTAACCACCACTACCACTTTCTCTGCAGAGAAGGCGCTACCCGAATTCGCTTTCAAATCGTCGAGGCTGAACGGATCGCCGCCGTCTGTGTTGCCACTGGCTTCGGATACAATGTAAGTACCTTCAGCAAGGCCATCAGACAAGCAAGGACCATTTACCAGCGTGAGGGGAACCGTGAGGGTTGACGTCAACGCTGCAGACTCTCCCTTTTCGTCTACTTGAGAATCGGAAACAGTAACCGTCAGGTTCAACGCGCGATCTGCAGTTCCAACCAAAATTGTGCTGGGTGTGAACGTGAACGTGAAGTCTCCGCTGGTCTTTCCTTTTATGGCGGCAAAGCTTGACTCGTTCAAGGTTACCGTACCATACTCAACAATAGAAGATGATACTGAGGCCGATTCAATTATGCCTGGGGCATTTACCACAGAAACTTTTATTTCAACGGGGTCACCGTAGTTTACAAACGCAGTGTATTTGTTTAGCGGCTGAGCCACTATTTTCACACTGCTGTTTCCAGTGGCGCTTAATCTCAGAAACGGAGCGTCCTGAAGAGCGGGAGGGTTTGCTACAGTATAGTCATCCACACAACTCGAGATGACCAACGATGCAGCAAACAGTGCTATGACAGAATATATATATCTCATATGCATTCGTTTTATTTGGGTTTAGGTCAGATTAATTTTTCTGCCATTCAACTTTAAATGTTCCAAAAGAACCTGCCGCCACGGTGAAGCCAAGGTCCAGTGTGAGGAAGCCGCTGCAAGAGAAGAAGAAGCCGCTGCCCGCTGTGGATCCAAGTCCATAGCCATCTGCGGGAAACCAGAAGTCGGCATCCCAGGTAACTTGCTTCGCTACTGTAGCTGCACCCGTGCCAGGGTTAATGTCGACAATCATGTCGAACTCTTGAGGGTAGCCCAATGCATTTTTAACCGTGATTTGGTTTGCACCGGGGCCTGCAACGATCTCCGCCTCATGACCCGGCGCGGTTGCCCATTCGCCGGCATCTGTAACGACGGTGTATGTGCCAACGGCTTCATCTACCACAAAAGGACAAGACACAAACAATTTAAAGGTTGATGTGAAGCTTGCGTTTGTTCCGGTTGTGATGTTTGGAGCAGAGTTAGCCGCATTGATGATTCTTCCGTCGTTTAACTCCACAGAGGAGAAAAAGGTGAAGTTGTCACCGCCGCTCAAATATGTGGCGCCGCCTGGCAGATCGAAAGCTGCGGCCAATTCCGTAGCCGTCACTTGCAAATCGCTGGCTTTGCCATTGGCAAACGCTGAACCTGCCACCTTCTTAATCACTACTGTCGGAAACTTTTGGGTCGGGAACGTTGCATCGGTGAACGTGGCCGAATAGGTAATTTCCTTGATATCGCTATTCTGTGAATAGATATCAAACACCATAGACGCATTGGTGATGTCGAGGAAGTTCAATACCGATTTATCGGAATGAACAACCACTCTGGCATTAACACCGTCCTGGATTTCGGGCATACGAATCTTGTCTTCGTCACGACATGACACCGTGAAGATCAAGGTCGTGGCAACAAGCAATGAATATTTCAAAAAGATTTTCATATCTCTTCAGATTTAGATGTTAGTTATCCCAGAACACTTTGTCGGTAGCCGGATTCCGTTGGGCCGGAGCGTTCGGGTTGATTTGAAGATCGTCCGTGAAATAAGGGAACGACAGCGGATAGGCTCTGTTCAAGATTGTCAACGGGTTGTTGTCCGTGGCAGGATCGAACATGATCGGGTAGCCGGTTCTGCGATAGTCTGTGTAAGCATCTACAGAGAAACCAAACGTAGCGATCCATTTTTCAGTAAGGATGAGCTCCAGTTTTCCATTGTCGTCAGCAGCATCATACTTTGCCAACACGGCATCCACATAAGTCTTGATCGTGCCGGCGGCAATGTCGATAGGAGCCAACTCATTCACCTCATCGAAAGACGCATACATCGCCTCTTCAAAAAGATCTCTGGCATCGCCCGAAGCACTCTTGGTCAACGAAAGTTCTGCACGTGTGTAGAGCTGATGGAAGTAAGAATACAAACGCGTATAGCCTGCTCCACCCAATCCTGCGTTTTGTCCTGCAGCAACGCCGGCCGTCGTGCCTGATCCATCATCATATGCACCACCACAAGGATAGAGTCCTACGCGGGTGTATGATTGAGCCTGGTCAAAACCTTCGTTCGGATCGATGTTGAACGATGCAAACCAAAGTGACAGGAAGTCGCCATATTTAGCCGACGCTACGTACTTCGCATTTTGCGGGGGATCGCCTGCCAATTGGTTGTAGAAATAATAAGGAACGCGGGGATCAACGATTCCGTCCAGCACAGGGTTCAACGGCGCTCCCGTGAGTGACGAGCTCTGGTTCGACATGATCAAGTAGAAGTACGGATCGATTTGGTTTGCGTTAGCATCAACATAGTCTTGCTTAAACAAAGGGTTCCGGTTCTCAGGGTTGTTCGAAGATGTGTAGAGCAGTTTGAATCCGCCTGCCACGCTATTGATCATCTTGTCTTCGGCCAGAATAGCTTCCACCGCAGTGGCATCATACATCGACGTTAAACGCACGTTGTTGTATAATTTAAGCTTCAACGAATTGGCAAAACGAATCCATTTGTCAGCCGCATTGGAGCTGGTACCATACACGAGGTCATCGGTTCCCAGTTTCTGAGCTGTTGCAACCGTTTTGGAAAGGTTGGTCTTTGCTTCGTCCAGAAGTTTGAACAGTTCCGGATACACATCGGCACCTTCATCATACTTGGGGAAAGGGTTGGCAGCTGCCTGACCAAACTCGGTGTATGCTGCTTTTCCGAACACATCCACCAGCATGCTGTAGGTGTACGCTTTCAGGATCTGCGCCACACCCAGGTAGTGATAGGATTGTGTTTCGGTTCCTTTTCTGATCATTTGGTTGATATCCATCAAAGCACCGGCATACATGTTAGGCCAGGCGTTGGATATGCTGAATTCATTTCCCGCCACAAAGTAGAAGTTTGACGTTCCACGTTGAACGGTGTGGTGAACAAATTGCGAGGTGAGGTCAGAAAGCCCACCGCTCCCGTTTCCTAACGATTCGAAAATTACCGCCTCAACAGTCGGCAATATTTGTTGCAGTTTAGAATCGAGCGGGTTGTTCGGATCTGTATTGACATCCAGGTAGTCACTGCATCCGGTTACGCTCAGAAGGCTGACCACGGATAGCGCGAGAACTGATTTCTGTATACGCTTAATGTTTATTTTCATATCGATTGCTAATTAAAGATTAGAAAGTCAATCTCAGGTTCACGCCGTATCTTCTCACAGAAGGGAAGTTGTCGAACTCGAATCCTTGCGCATTGGAAGTACCAAATGAGCTGGTTTCGGGATCCATGTGCGAGTGCTTCGGCATGTTAGGTGCCTTGTACCAGAGATTTCTGCCGGTGAGGGTTACGCTCACAGAACCAAAAGGTGTTTTGGCCAGAAGCGACTTGGGCAGTGAATAGCCAAGGCTGGCTTCTCTCAGACGGAACACAGTTGCATCGTAAACGTTCCATTCGTCTGCTGCGTTGATACCGAAGGTTTCACCGAAATACAAATCGTTTGTTTCGATCTGAATGTTGTTTGGTATTTTCTTGCCTTCTGCATCCAACAGCGGTTGTCCGGAGTTGATGTCACCCAGGAAGCCGGGTATGATTTTGTTCACTTCTCTGTCTTCGGTATCCTTTGTTACACCGCGCCCAAGTTGGTTCGATACGGTGGTTGAATACAGATCTCCGCCTTGTGTCCAGTCGAACAGAACAGACAAGCTAACGCCTTTGTAGCTGAACGTGTTGGTCATACCCGCCTTGAAGTCAGGGTTAGGGTTACCTATGATTGCAGGGGACAATGAGCGGATCAACTGGCCGTTGCTCGGATCGATCAAGAGGTTGCCATCGTGATCGCGAACATCTACCGAACCTCTCATGATACCGTATTCCTGACCGGGACGAAGCACGGGCGTGATACCGCCGGCGAACAGGTTGCGCACCACAATTTCGTCAACACCGGGAGCGAGACGCTCCACTACGTTGCGGTTATGCGTGAAGTTAGCGTTGATATCCCAACGGAAACCATTGGCCAACGACACAGGCGTTATGCCTACCATGATTTCGATACCCTTGTTGCTTACGTCACCAAAGTTGGTGAGGTAGCTGGTGTAGCCCGAAACCGAAGGGTATGACTGTGCCGCAATACCGTTTGTTGTTAAGGTATTGTAGTAGGTGAATCCGATTGACGCTCTGTTGTCAAAGAATTGCAAGTCTGTACCTACTTCTACCGACCGTGTGAATTCTGGTGTGAGGTTCGGGTCAGCCACTACGTCGCTCGAGCCGGGAAGACCGCCAAGCGTTGTGCCGGGAATTTTGTTGAAAGGGAATTGCACGCTTTGCGATACAAATTGAGGATTCACCATGTAGGTGTTGCTCAAATCATAAGGGCTGGCGTCGTTACCGGTTTTAGACCAGGTAGCACGCAGTTTACCAAACGACAAGATGCTCTTATCCATGTTGAACGCATCGGTGAAAATGAACGCCGACGAGATCGAAGGATAGAAGAAGCTTCTTTTCGAAACGGGCAGTGTCGAAGACCAGTCGTTACGGCCAGTAGCCGTCAAGGTCAGGTAGTCTCTGTATTGCAAAGACACTTCACCCAAAACACCGATAAGTCTTCTTCTGGAGTAGATACCACCATTGTTCAATACGCTGGTTGTGTTGTCGATATCCAGAATGTTGAAGTCGATCATACCCGTACCAATGTAGGACTGCTGTTCCTGTGTACGTTGGTTAAGGTTGTGTGCAACGTAAGCGCCCAGTGTAAGGTCGTCTGTCAGTTTTTTAGTAGCATTCACACGCAGGAAGGATTCAATCTCCGTCCAGGTTGTGTAGTCTGTTGTGATCTGACCGATACCACCCGCAGCGCGACCGCCCGGACGGAACCATTCTTTGTTGCTTTGATCATAGTGGGTAACACCACCCCTGTATTGAACACTCAACCAATCGTTAATATCGTATGCTACGTTGAAGTTTGTAACGATACGGTTCATTTGTGTTTGGATACCGTCATATTTTGCCGACCAGTAAGGGTTGGTTGACTGCGATTTTGCCACGAAGAAAAGGCTTTCCTTGGTGATGGGGTCTTCGTAAGGCTGTCCTTGAAGATCCCAATCTCTTCCGAGATACATCGTACGTCCGAAGGCCGTACCGTTACCAATCGCGTTGCCTGCACCGCCGGGAGGGCCTGCCTGAACCGTGCTGCTGTATGACATTGTTCCACCGATGTGGATGTTGTTTGCCAGGATCGTGTTTGCGCCAATGCTCAACACGTTTCTTTGAAACTTGGAGTTCGGCACGATACCTTTTTGATCCAGTCTGGACAGTGTGGCACTGAAGTTTGCCTTTTCATTTCCACCGTTCATGGTGAGTGAATTTTCCCAAAGCGAACCGGTGTTGAAAAAGTCCTTTACGTTGTTGGGGTGAGCTTGATAAGGAACCGTTTTAGGTTCATTGGGATAAGCATCCACAAAAGGTTGCCAACGAGGAATGGTCGAAATTGTAGGGTAGTCAACAGCACCGGGGAAAGGAGCTCCCCATGAACCGTTTGCAGGGCTATAATTGAACTTTGATCCCGAACCATATTTGTTTTGAAAATCAGGCAAGCCCGAAATTTCTTCAACCGAGTAGCCCGAAGTCACGCTCATCTCCAAACCTTTTTTTGAAGCGCGTGATGTGCCTGTTTTGGTGGTGATCACAATCACACCGTTTGCCGCACGCACACCATACAACGCCGCACCGGCACCACCGGGAGGCAGGATGTTCATGGTTTCGATATTGTTGGGGTCAACGCCTGCCAAACCGCTGGCATACGAACCACCACCCGAAAGCTGGTTGGAAGTATTTACCTGTTGGTTGTCGTAAGGAATACCATCCACCACAATAAGAGGCTGGTTGTTTCCGAGCATCGAACGGTTACCGCGCATAGTGATGCGGGTAGAGCTACCGGGAGCACCGCTGGAGCTGATGATGTTTACACCGGCTACTTTGCCTTGGAGGGCACGGAGGGGATCGCCTTCCGACACCTGCTGAAGCTTGGTCCCGGATACACTCTCCAACCTATACCCGAGGGTACGTTTGTCTTTTTCAATTCCGGCGCCTGTCACAACAACCTCTGCGAGCTGTTTAGCGTCGGGTGCCATCTGGATGTCGATGACCGTGCGGTCGCCAACGGCGACTTCTTGCGTGGTGAGACCAATGAATGAAAAAACGAGGGTTCCGCCGGTTGCGGGTACGCTCAATTTAAAATTTCCTTCGGCATCCGATACGGTTCCCACCGCGGTGCCACTCAGGACAACGTTTACGCCAGGTAACGAGGTTCCATCTTCGGTAGATGTGACCTTGCCCGTGACGGTACGATCTTGCGCCCACACTGCGCCACTGATAAGTGACGTAATTAGTGTAAGACAGCAGAATAGTAGAATTCTCTTCATACTGTTTAGGTTAGGTTAATGAAAGTTTGAACTTTGGTCCCAAACTTAAGACAAAATAGTAATAGGCAAAAGACAGGTACCCCAAAATTTACTATCGATCGTAAGCCACCAATACCCTATAATGTGGTAGTTTTTTCGATATTCTGTCCAAAATTCCAAAAAACCGAATTGCGGTGATTCCACGCAATAACGTTCAGATAATCGATTTTCGACCTGAAAACGGGGAGACGAACGGCACCGGAACTAACCCGGCTGGGAGGGTGAATTCAGACCCCAAAAAAAAGTTAAAAAATTTTTCTAACGGACAATTCTGAATTCGATTCTTCGGTTTCGCTGGCGTCCTTCATCGGTTTCGTTGGGGGTGACAGGGCGATCGGGCCCATATCCTTTTGTGGTCAGGCGCTTTTTGTCGATGCCGTTGGCGACAAGGTAGTTGTAGACCGAAAGGGCGCGTTTTTCGGAAAGTTGCCGGTTGTGGTCAGGAGCGCCCGAGTTATCCGTGTGGCCACTGATTTCCACTCTCACCGTGGGGTTCGTGTTCAAAAATCGCAGAATCTTTTGCAGCTCGGGCGTAGATCTGGGTTGCAGGGCGAACTTGTCGACATCAAAAAAGATGTTGTTTAGAATGGCCACCGAACCCTCCTTCACCTTCTCCATGTCGATGTCGATGATGATGGGTTTGAAGTCGCGTACCTCAGAATAATTGAAGTTCAAGCTTTTGAAAAGATAACCGGGTTTGTTGACGTAGAGCGCATAGTCGGCTCCCTGCGTGAGCACCATCAGGTACTCTCCGGTTATCGAGTCTGACTCCACCAGCGACTCGATGGCGTTTTTGCCGATGTTGATGAGTTCTATTTTTGCCGACAGCGGGGTGTGACCCACCTTGTCGCGTATCACGCCTTTCACATAGTTGCTTCGGTATTGCATCTGCTTGTCGGCCGGGATATTCATCTCGTAGATTTTGCTTCGCGAGAAACCGTTGGGCAGCGTCTCTTCGTGCGAGTAGTAGCCCTTCTTGCCGTCGGCCGTTATGAAAAGCGAAAATTGATCTTCGTGATCGTTTATCGGTGCGCCAATGTTTTTGGGGGCGGTCCACTGGGTGGAGTCTTTTTCTGAAAAGAAAATGTCGTAGCCGCCAAAGCCGGGCAGTCCATTCGAGGCAAAGAAGAGTGTCCGGTTGTTGGCGTGTATGAATGGAGAGATTTCGTCATACTGCGAGTTCACCTGCTTGCCGGCGTTCACGGCCTTGGTCCATTGACCATCGTCTCCTTGCGTTGAGATCCAGATGTCGCGCCGACCAATGCCTGTGCGGCGGTCTGACACAAAATAAAGTGTGCGCCCATCGGCCGAGAGCGAGGGTTGCGATTCCCATTCGGCGCTGTTCACATTCCGCCCCAGGTTTTTGGGCATGGTCCAGTCGTTGCCAATCTTGCGGCTTTCATAAAGGTCGCAGCTGCCAATGCCATCGCGCCCCGTGCACGATGTGAAGATGAGCTTGCGACCGTCGGCAGAGATGGTGCACGTGCCTTCGTTGAGGCGGGTGTTGATGTTCTTGGAAATGGAAACCGGAAATTGCCAATGCCCCTGCGCATCTTTTGCACTCACCACCAGATCTTCGTCGTCGTTGGGCCCATCGCCTACCCGGCGGGTGAAGATGAGTTGCTGTTGGTCGGCTGTGAGGGCGGGGAAATATTGCATCACGAAACGGTTCACCGTGTCGCTCATGGGCTGCTGTTTATAGGCCGAGGTGTTTGCTTTGTTCTTCAGCGCAAACTCTGCACTTCTGAACAGCATGGTGGCGCGATCGACTTTTGCTTTGTTGAGGGTTTCGTTGTTCACAAACGAGCTCAGCACTTTCATGGCCTTCTCGTAGTCGCCCGAAAGAAGGTAGAGTTCACCGAGGTCGTACCAAAAAACTTTTTGTGTGCGTAAGTCTGTTGTAAGGCTCAGGCCCTTCTCGTATAAGGCAACCGCTTTGGCGTGTTGTTTCATCGAAAAGTAGGTGGTGCCCAGGCGATAGTATGCCTCCACAAACTTGTCGTCTTTCTCCAGGGCCTGGCTCAAAAGGCTGATGGCCTGATCGTATTGACCGCGCACCCGGAAGTTGTCGGCCTGGTTGTAGAGCTCGATTGCTTTTTTCGATTTGGTGCTAAGGGGTGCCTGACACAGAACAACATGATGACAAAAGAGGAGCAGTAGCGCGGCAAGGATACGATTCATGCCTAAAACTAGAAAACAATGTTGGATACGTCAATTTCCGGCGAGTCAAATTCGAGCATGGCGTTGATGAGCTTGAAAGTTTCGAACGACGCGATATCCTCCACCCGTATTTCTTCTTCCTCAATAACGTTCCGTTCCAGCAGTTTGGTACGCTGTGTTCCTTTCAGCAAAGCCGACCATGGCGTGTACCAATGCTTGCCTCTTCTGAACACGATGTTTGCGAACGAAGAGTCGGTCACGAGCCCGCGTTTCACGATGAGGATGTCGTCGCAGGCCTGGCGAAGTTCGTAGAGCTTGTTCAGTGTTTTCCGATCGGCATATTTAAATTCATACGACACCCGATCGTGCTCAATCACCCTCAGGTTGGCCACGGGCTTGGGGGTGTAGGCGCTGAACTCAATGTCTTTCGACTTTTCGTCGTACACGATGCGGCATTTGTATAGCCCCTTCTCCGGCTTCTCCATGTGCTTCAAAAATTCCTCGAGGTCGAAATGGTCTATTTCGCCGCAAAGTGTTTTGAGGGAGCGGTTCATGCGCTGTTCGTGATAGAACAGGTTCTGATATTCGCCGTCCTGCAGTTTTATGGATTCAAGTAAGAGGGACATATACTTTATCAATCACTTCCTGGTATTCCGACGCGGCGCTGCTTTGCGCCGTGATGCCTCCACCGCTGCGATAGAAATAGCGATCGCCTTGTTTTTCGATGAAGCGGATCATTACACCGCTGTCGAGGTTGGTGCCGTCGAAGATACCAAACACGCCGGTATAAAATCCACGTCGCTCCTGCTCCACCTCCCGGATGATCTCCAGGGTCTTTGGTTTGGGAGCGCCGCTCACTGATCCGGCCGGCAATAACCTTACCAAAATGTCGCCCAAGTGGTGGCGGTAGTCTGGCGCCAGATCGCCCACCACTTCCGAACTCACCTGCAACAGCGTTTTAGATGGTGTCCGGATCTCCTCCACGTATCGAAACCGGGTCACGTTCACGCTGGAGGCCACCTGGCTCAGGTCGTTGCGAATGAGATCGACGATGGTGACGTGTTCGGCTATTTCTTTTGGATCGGCCAGCAGTGTTTCCTTCGCGTTTGGAACGGAAGCGTCCAGGGTTCCCTTCATGGGAAAACTGTAGATTTTCTGGTCCTTTATGCGGACAAAAATTTCGGGAGAGAACACCAGAAACTGATCTTCTACCAACAACTTGTAGCGGGCATGACTCAGGTGAAAAACATCCCGCAAGGAATGATCCATCCTAACCTCGGTTTTCACGGTGAGGTTGGTCAGGAACGAATCGCCATACGCAAGGTGACCGTATACCTGCTCGAATTTTTTTCGGTAGTCCGGTTCGGGCAACGGCATTTTCTTCAGCACAATGCCTTCGCTCCCGTGGGCCGGCGGCGCATTGGTTGTGTCGTGAACGCGATACAGTATTTCGGAAGGATTCACATCCGCCAGGCGCATGAGCAACGGGCGCTGCATCTCAAAATCCACCACAAACAAAAAGGGGACTTTGTTGCGCCCCCATTGGTTCATGGTTTCCGTGAAGGTTGCAATGTTCATGAAGGCTTGCGGGCACTAGGGTATGTTCATGTACTTATGTACCTGTAACGACACCTGCCACCGGGGGTTGGCTTTCACATAGTCGATGATGAGGGGGATCATCTCTTTTTCTTTCGACCATTCGGGTTGAAGAAAAAGCTGGCATTCCGGTTTCACCACCGCGGCAAATTCTTCGGCCCAGGCAAAATCGCTTTTATTGTAGACGATGATCTTTAGTTCGTCGGCTTCTTCATAGACCGACGGGTGGGGTGTTTTGAATTTTTTGGGCGAAAAACAAACCCAATCCCAGTGGCCCGTGAGCGGATAGACGCCCGAGGTTTCAATGTGGGTGCGCAACCCTTCGGCCTTCAGGCGTTGGGTTAGGCTGGAGAGGTCGTGCATGGCCGGCTCGCCGCCCGTGACCACCACGATTTTCGCGCCGGCATCTTTCACGCGTCGCGCCATTTCGTCGATGGCAATCAACGGATGGGCCGAGGCATCCCACGACTCTTTCACGTCGCACCACACACAGCCCACATCGCATCCGCCGAGGCGAATAAAATAGGCGGCGTGCCCCTGGTAGAAGCCTTCTCCCTGAATGGTGTAGAAGTCTTCCATCAGCGGAAGCGATTGAAGCGTCATGGTTTCTTTGATCTCCACAGTTTGATGCTTGATGCCACACCGGGGTGGCTCCGTCTCTAGGGATTGCGCAGTTCGGTGGCGCGTAATGTATTCAGCAAGAGCGACGCAATGGTCATGGGGCCTACACCGCCCGGAACGGGGGTGATGTAAGACGCTTTGGGCGCCACGTTGTTAAAGTCCACATCGCCTTTGATGGCCCAGCCTTTCGGATATTCGGGCCCTTCCACGCGGGTGGTTCCGATGTCGATCACCACAGCACCGGGCTTCACCATGTCGGCAGTGACCAACCCGGGTTTGCCCACGGCCACCAGCAAGATGTCGGCTGCGCGGGTAAAGGTGGCGAGGTCTTTTGTGTATTTGTGGCAGATGGTCACGGTGGAGTGTCCTTGTTCGGTCAGCATCATGCTCAACGGCGCGCCGGCAATGCGGCTTGCGCCAATCACCACCGCGTGTTTTCCTTCGGTGGGAATGTTGTAGCGACGCAGCAACTCCATCACACCAAACGGTGTGGCGGGCATGAGCAAGGGATTTTTTGATATGATGCTGCCGAAGTTGTGGTTGGTGAAGCCGTCCACATCTTTGTCGGAGCGAATTTTTTCGGTAATGTTTTCTACGGAGATGTGCGCAGGTAAGGGCAGCTGCACGATGAAACCGTCCACGTCGTCGTCGTTGTTCACGTGGTCGATGTGTTTCATGAGACGTTCTTCGTTGATGGTGTCGGCAAAGCGCATCATCGTATAGTGAAAGCCCACGCTTTTGCACGCTTTCACCTTGTTGTCGACATACGTTTGACTGGCGCCGTCGTCGCCCACCAGGATGATGGCGAGGTGCGGAATTTTTTTGCCCAGCTGCTTACGCTCGGCGACCTTCTCGGCAATTTCGTTTTTGATATCCGTCGATATCTTTCTGCCGTCGATGAGTGTGTAGGTGGTGGTTTGCAATTCCTCGGTCATGTCAGTGTGTGCCTGCTTTGGTGAATGTTTGTATTTTCTGTTCGACTATGAATCCAGTTTCAATACGGCCATGAAGGCTTCCTGTGGAATTTCCACATTGCCTACCTGACGCATGCGCTTCTTCCCTTTTTTCTGTTTTTCCAACAGCTTGCGTTTCCGCGAGATGTCGCCGCCATAACATTTTGCCAACACGTTTTTGCGAATGGCGCTGATGTTTTCGCGGGCCACAACCTTCTGCCCAATGGCCGCCTGGATGGCGATCTCGAACATCTGGCGGGGGATGAGCTCCCTCAGTTTTTCGCAAAGCCGGCGTCCCCAGTCCTGTGACTTGCCACGGTGAACAATGGCGCTCAGCGCGTCCACTTTTTCGCCGTTCAGCATGATGTCGAGCTTCACCATGTCGGATTCGCGGAAGCCGATGAGGTGGTAGTCGAGCGATGCATAGCCGCGCGAGATTGACTTGAGTTTATCGAAGAAGTCGAATACAATTTCAGAGAGCGGCATTTCAAACGACATCTCCACGCGGTCGGTGGTGAGGTAGGTTTGATTTTTAATGGTGCCGCGTTTGTCCATACACAAGCTAATGATCGGCCCGATGTATTCGGCTTTGGAAATGATCTGAGCTTTGATGTAGGGTTCCTCGATGCGATCCATGCGGGTGGGATCGGGCATTTCGGAAGGTGCGTTGATGAAGATCTGCGAACCGTCTGTGAGGTAGGCCTGGAATTGCACCGACGGCACCGTGGTGATCACCGTCATGTTGAACTCGCGCTCCAGGCGCTCCTGGATAATTTCCATGTGGAGCATGCCGAGGAAGCCGCAACGGAAACCAAAGCCAAGGGCGGCCGATGTTTCCAGTTCCCAAACCAACGACGCGTCGTTGAGCTGAAGTTTTTCCATGGATGCACGAAGCTCTTCAAATTCCGTGGTGTCAACGGGATAGATACCGGCAAACACCATGGGCTTCACCTTCTCGAATCCTCTGAGCGATGCTCCGGGGTTTATCGCGTTGGTGATCGTGTCGCCCACGTGCACTTCGCTGGCTACTTTTATGCCCGAAATGAGATAGCCCACGTTGCCGGCGCTGATTTCATTTTTGGGATGTTGGGTGAGTTTCAGTACACCAATTTCGTCGGCACCATATTCTTTGTCGGTGCTCACAAATTTGATCTTGTCGCCTTTCTTGATGGTGCCGTTAAACACGCGGAAATAGATTTCGATGCCGCGGAATGAGTTGAACACCGAGTCAAAAATCATGGCTTGCAGCGGTGCTTTCGGATCGCCCTTGGGAGGCTTGATGCGACTCACCACCGCTTTCAATATTTCTTCGATGCCTTTGCCTTCTTTGGCGCTGGCACGGATCACGTCTTCGCGCTTGCAACCCACCAGCTCCACAATCTCGTCCGTCACCTCTTCGGGCATGGCGTGGGGAAGGTCTATTTTGTTCATGACCGGAATAATTTCCAGGTCGTGCTCGAGGGCCAGGTATAAATTCGATATGGTTTGGGCTTCGATGCCCTGGCTGGCGTCTACAATGAGGAGGGCGCCTTCGCAGGCCGCAATGGAGCGCGACACTTCATACGAAAAGTCGACGTGACCGGGTGTGTCGATGAGGTTGAGCACGTAGGTTTGTCCGTCCAGGGTGTAGTTCATCTGGATGGCGTGCGACTTGATGGTGATGCCTTTTTCCTTTTCCAGGTCCATGTTGTCCAACACCTGGGCTTCCATCTGGCGTTCGTTCAGTGTTCCGGTAAATTCCAGAAGGCGGTCGGCCAGTGTGCTTTTGCCGTGGTCAATGTGGGCGATGATGCAAAAATTGCGGATATTTTCCATGCTCTCCTCTTAAATCGGGGTATGAGTCGGTTTGTTACGGTTCAATCCGGACATGACTCGCCTGCCCGGCCATTTTAAGATTGCAAAAGTAGGAATAACAATGATCATTGAGCAACGAACCGCGAACAATGGGAAAGAAAAGTAGCGGCTGCGGCAACGGGCCAAACGCGACGGGTTTTTAAATCGGAGGCAAAAACGAAAAGGCCATAACAAATCCGATCCTGCCAAAGGCCCGTATGGGCCCCGACAGGATCGGTTATCTGTAAAATCAAAAAGAATCTGTTAGGGCTTCACCACCACGCCGTCTTTCATCACAAAACTCACTTTTTCCATGGTTTTGATGTTTTGAAGCGGATTTTCGTCGGTAGCCACGATGTCAGCAAATTTGCCGGCTTCGAGCGAACCCAGTTTTTCGGACATTCCCAAAATGCCGGCACTCACCACGGTGGCCGACTTAATGGCTTCCATCGCCGGCATGCCGGCTTCCACCATATAGGTAAATTCTTTTCCATTGTCGCCATGCGGGAAAACACCGGCGTCGGTTCCAAAGGCAATTTTCACCCCACGCTTATAGGCTTTGGCAAATGTGTTTTGAATCTGAGGACCGATTTCCAACGCTTTCGGCACCACCAACGGGTGGTAATAGCCGGGCACCTTGGCCTGCTCTGCCACAAACTTTCCGGCGGAGATGGTGGGCACAAAGTAGGTGCCTTTCTCTTTCATGAGGTCCATGATCTCTTCGGTCATTTTTGTGCCGTGTTCAATGGTGGTGATGCCGGCCAACACGGCACGCTTCATACCTTCCGCGCCGTGCGCGTGAGCTGCCGTGGTCATGCCATATTCTTTGGCCGTTTCAATAATCGCTTTCATTTCGTCTTCGGTGAACTGCGGCCCCGAACCGTCTTTCGCGATGCTGAGCACGCCGCCGGTGGCCGTGATTTTGATCACATCAGATCCTTCTTTGTAACGCTGACGCACGGCCTGACGCGCTTCGTCGGGTGAGTTGACCACACCTTCTTTCGGCCCGGGATCGCCCATCAGGTCTTTGCGATAACCATTGGTGGGATCGGCGTGGCCACCCGTGGTGGCGATCGATTTGCCGGCAGAAAAAATTCTTGGACCAACGGCCACGCCCTGATTGATAGCGTTGCGCAGCGCAGTGTTCACGCCCGATCCGCCGAGGTCGCGCACGGTGGTGAATCCGGCCATCAATGTCTTCTTGGCATAGAACGCAGCCTTGAAGGCCACGTCGGCGTCGTTCAGAGTGAAGCGTTGCAGCGCCTGGTCTTTGCTGGTTTCACCTTCCAAATGCACGTGCATGTCGATGAGGCCTGGCATCACGGTTTTTTTGCTGAGGTCGATGAGCTTGTCGTCTTTGCCAGGCTTCGAGAAACCTTTTTCGATGGCGGTGATCTTGTTGCCTTCCACCACGATGGTCATTTGGGGTTGAACGTCGGAGGCCTTGCCGTCGATGAGGTTTCCGCAGTGCACATACGTTTTTTGTGCGTAGGTGGTGGCACACGCTGCCACCCACAAGAGGATCAGATAAATTTTCTTCATACGTTTAGGTTAATGGGTATTTTCTAAAAGTTCAGGAGCGCAGGCGCTAGTGGTGCAGGTATTTTTGCACGAGGTTTTTCAGTGCCGTCATTTCGTCGTCGGCCATGGCCACCGCTTTCACGTGCAGCAACAGTTCGAACATCACCTGTTGATCGTAGCCAAGGCTGGCGGCAATTTTTGAACAGAAAAGAATTTCTTCTTTATACATCCTTTCGTCTATCTTCATTAATTGCACCAGCGAGAAAAGATAGTCGAACTTGCGATCGTCGGGCAAATCTGACGGCACGATGAGTTCGTGGCGCTTGTCGAAAAGAGGTTTTACTTCGTCGGGGTAAACGTTGTTGGCCCGGCCGATGTTAATGATATAGTTTCTTTCCCGATCGGCCACTGTCCCGTCTATTTGGGCAAGGCTGATCAGCAATTTCATTTGAGCAAGTGCAGAAGACATGGTCGGTCGGATAGGTTAAAAGAGATTCAACGGAGAGAATATAGTAAATATAGACATGATTGCGATGAACGGCCAACCTAAGAACTTAATAACAAATTACCAACTACCTTTATAGTTCATGAATTTTCTGGCGCACATTTATTTATCGGGAAACAACCCGTCGGTTATGCTGGGAAATTTTATCGGCGACTTTGTAAAAGGCCGCAACCTGGTAGATCAATTTGGCGGGGCCATTGCCAAGGGCATCGAACTGCATCGCGAAATCGACAGCTTCACCGACCATCACGCCGTGGTGCTGCAAAGCAAGACCAGACTGAGGCCTAAATACAGGCACTATGCGCCCGTGATCGTTGATGTGTTCTACGACCACTTCCTTTCAAAAAACTGGCTTCACTATCACGCCACGCCCCTGCCCGATTTTGCCCGAATGGCCTATGGCATCCTCGACGAACATCAGGCCCTGTTGCCCGAGGGCGTGCGCCAACTCCTGCCCCACATGGTGCGCGGCAATTGGCTTGTTAACTATGGCGAACTGTGGGGCATCGAACGCGCACTCACCGGCCTGAGCCGACGCACACGGCACGTATCGCTGATGGACGAATCGGTGGTGGAACTGGAAGCTTTCTACGACGACTTCCGGCAGGAGTTTGAAGCGTTTTTTCCGGAATTGATCAACATGGCCAACACGTTTTTACTTCCCCTGGAAGGCCCCGTGTTTCCGCTGAAAAACTAACTCCTGAAATCATGCACACTTCGTAAAGATTGTGCCCCACAGAAATGGTGTGCACATGAATCCAACAAGGAATTGTATTTTTGACCTTCTGAAACTGTATGCATAACGATCCGGAACTGAGCGGTAAATATTTGGGCACCATCTCGCAAGATTTTGTGAAGGTGGCCGACACCCTGAAAGAGGCTTCCTATCAAATCCGCACGGCGGGGTTTGACTTTCCCATTTTCCCCATCTGCAAAGAAGAGCAGCCCATTGGGCAGGTGCTGATGGGTCCCGCCATTAACGGAACATCCTGGTTCTACTATGCTTCGTTTGTAGACGAATTTCTGCAACGCGGCCTCATCGACACCGACAAGGCCGACGATTTTAAAGCGGCCTACAAAGATCCCGACGAATTCTGCTGCCTGTTTGTGATCGACAAGGCGTTCACCAATTTTGTGTTCATTCCGTTTCCGGAAGATTAGCCCTTGAAGTGATCCCACCCCTGGGCACGCAACGGCACCACTGTGCCTTGTTTGGTGATGAGCACGTTCTGGTCTTTCCGATCGTGCACATAGCCAATGAAATGGATGTCGGGGTGATTTTTGATTTTCTCCTGATCGTCTTTGCTAATGGTGAACAGCAATTCGTAGTCTTCGCCGCCATTCAATGCGCAGGTCACGGGGTCGAGGTTAAACTCCACGGCCGTTTCGTAGGTGGTGTGATCGATAGGAATTTTGTCTTCGTAGATTCTCACGCCCACGCCCGAGCTTTTCACAATGTGGAAAAGTTCGGAGGCCAGCCCGTCCGACACGTCAATCATGGATGTGGGCTTCACGCCGGCTTCCAGCAAATCGTAGACGATGTCCATGCGGGCTTCGGGTTTCAACTGCCGGCCTACCATGTATTCATATTTCTCCATGTCGGGTTGCATGTTGGGGTCGGCCAGAAACACCTGCTTCTCGCGTTCCAGCACCTGCAATCCCATAAATGCTCCGCCGAGGTCGCCGGTCACACACAGGATGTCGTTCACCTTTGCGCCCGAACGGTAGGCGATCTGATCGCGTTTTGCGCGACCCATCACCGAAATGGAAATGATCAATCCTGATGTAGACGAGGTTGTGTCTCCTCCCACGAGGTCCACACCATAACTTTCGCAGGCTGCGCGGATGCCCGCATAGAGGGCGTCTACGGCTTCTACCGAGAAGCGATTGCTGAGGGCGATGCTCACGGTGATCTGCTCTGCCTTGGCATTCATGGCCGCAATGTCCGACACGTTCACGGCCACCGATTTGTAGCCGAGGTGATGGATGGGCACATACGACAAATCAAAATGAACACCCTCCACCAGCATGTCGGTGGAGAGCAAAATGCATTCATCGTCTGTTGCCTGAATAACGGCCGCGTCGTCGCCGATGCCTACCAGCGATGTGGGGTTGGTGAGGGTGACATTTCCCCGCAGGCGTTCGATCAACCCAAACTCACCTAGTTGACTTATTTCCGATCTGTTTTCCATTGTTGTTGCTGTGTGATGTTGGTGTCTTCGGCGTTCGAAGAAACCCTTCATCCTGCAAAAGTAAGATTATAGACGAATATGCGAGATTTGCCACCTATATTCGGTGTACCTATGCAGTGGTATAATCCCCTAAGCTCATGAAAAGAATTATTGGCGTTTTCCTTCTACTGACCTTTTTTGCCAGCGCCTGTCATTCGCCAAAGCCTTACTACAAAACGGCCAAGGGCAAAAAGAAACAAAAGTATTATAACGATCTTCAGTTTGGCGGCAAGAGCGCCAGCCAGATGAAGAAGCCTTAGCCGCCTGCTTTAATCTCCTGGCAGAGTTCCACGAGCACGCCCCCTGTAGATTTGGGGTGCATGAAGCAGATCATTTTATTATCGGCGCCTTTTTTGGGAATCTCGCTGATGAGCTCAAAACCCTTCTGTTTATACTCTTCAATGCTGCTTTTGATGTCGTTGACGGCAAAGGCCAGGTGATGAACACCTTCGCCCCGCTTTTCAATGAATTTGGCGATGGGCGAGTCGTCGCGGGTGGCCTCCAGAAACTCGATTTTCACCCCTCCGATCTCAAAAAACGAAGTCCGGACGCCCTCCGACGCCACCTCTTCGATTTTGTAGTGTTCGCGCCCCAAAAGGGCTTCAAATATGGAATGGGCTTTTTCCATGTTTTTAACGGCAATTCCGATGTGCTCAAGTTTTTCCATAATTGTTAACTTTGCATCAAAGACGAAACTTTTTGTCTAAATCGAAAGTTTAGGCAGTGAAACTTTAGCATCTATGATTGAAACCCTCAGTGAAATGCATGTGGAAGCGGCCCGTGTACAGCAAGAGATCAAAGATTACCTGGGCTTGCGCACATCAGACCTGGTGTTTGAATACAGCACGGTTGACGGCAAGGTGAAACTGGACCTCATCACCATCAACCCACGCCACAACCAGGCCTTCCTCTTTCACAACGAGACGGGTGCCGACAAAGTAGATGCCCTGAAGAAGATGTTGGCCTATGTACAGCAATACAAGGAAAAAGAAAATTCGTATACCATTCAATGGGTGGCCAAGGGCGATACAGAACTGCACACGTCCTACTTCAAGGCGAGCAACATTCTGGATGCCCTGCAGAAGCTATACTACGGCCGGGACATGAACACCCTCACCGTGTTTAGTGTGGTGCTTAATCCTATTTCGTAAACATTACTTTTCAAGACTATGATCAGCGTAACCGATAAAGCAAAAGAAAGAATCATCGCCCTCCGCAAGGAAGAAGGCAAGGCCGATCAGAACAACGTTCGTGTTCTTGTGAAAGGCGGCGGATGCTCCGGCCTGATGTATGACCTCAATTTCGACGACGAGATAAAACCTGCCGACCAGATCTTTGAAGACAAGGGCATCAAGATTCTTGTTGACAAAAAGAGCCTGCTCTACCTGCTGGGCACCACGCTTGATTTTTCGGACGGGCTGAATGGCAAAGGCTTTCAGTTTATCAACCCCAACGCAACACGTACGTGTGGTTGTGGTGAGAGTTTCGCGGTTTAGATTTCTCTTAACGGTAATAGACTTGGCGTTGAATCGCTGAACGGCAGGAGTTATTCACGGGAAACCGGAATAGCCGCATAACGTTCCGTTATGAATACGATTCTATTTAGGAATGTGTTTATCCAAAATGGATAGATCCAGGTCGAAGCCACTCACCGGTCCCTCACCTTTCAACTTCAAATCAAATCCCTTCACTATTTCTTCAGGCTTAGCCGGACGATAGATATAGCTCATTTTGTTTATCGGATCGATGAACCACGCCAACAGGGCGCCATTGGAGATCCAGGTTTGCATTTTCCGTTTGAGCGCGTCGGCATCATCAGTCTTTGACCCAACTTCGATGACAAACTCGGGACACAGATAGGCAAATCTATTAAGATCGGCTTTCGACAACTTGCTCCATTTCTCGTTCGAGACCCAACTAGCATCGGGAGACAATATAGAACGATCGGGAAGCGTAAATCCTACTGAAGAGTCGAAGGTGATACCGTTTTGGTGCTTCTCGTTCCACAAGGTTAGTTGTGTGTATATTTTAGAACTATAATAGGCGGATAACGTGCTAACGGGTGACATGATCAATATTTCGAGTTTACTGTTGCGTTCAATTTTCAATTCCTGGTTGTCAAACGCGAATCGCAGGAATTCATCATCCGTCATCCGCTCCATCAGCTTTCCCTTTAGCACGAATGTGTCCATCATAACAATTCTCTTTGTTTAAAGATACAAAATTTCAAAATGTCGCAACCAACGACTCCATTCTTATAAGGACTTTACAGGTCTTAGATTTCTCTTAACATTGACAAATCAAGTTCGAAGCCGTCAAGTGGTGCATGGGCTTTAAGTTTTTTATCAAATCCTGTGACGATATCGGCAATTCCGTCGTGAAACAGATAGGACGTTTCGGTATAGGGATCTATTAACCAAGCCTGCTTGGCGCCATTGTTGATCCACGCTTTCATCTTCTCCATCAACTCATTTAGATCGTCGCTTTTTGAACGGAGTTCGATTACAAAATCAGGGCAAACCGGAGCAAAGCGATTTTTTTGTTCTGCAGAAAGGGGCGTCCATTTCGCAAGGGTCAACCACGAAGCATCCGGTGAGAGAATAGATTTATCAGGCAGCATAAATCCCGCTGAAGAGTCAAACACCAGGCCCTTTCTTCCGTGAGCCACGTTCCAACTTTGCAACTGCCAAAGAATTTCAGCACCAAAATTGCCGGATAGCGAGTTAACGGGCGACATAATGATAACATCAAGATTACTGTTGCGCTCAACACGGAGGTCACGATTCTCTCCGCAGAATTTTTCAAACTCTGCATCTGTCATCTTCTTCGAAACACCAATGACTGAATTCATTTCCGTCCCATTTAATTAAGATACCGAATACCTTTCAAACTAAGATACAAATTTCAAAACATCACTCCAACGCGGCAATGCACTTCAACTCAATGGCAATTGGCGTGGGCAACGCGTTCACTTCAACCGTGGTTCGACAGGGTTGGTTGTCTTTAAAATAGACTGCATACACTTTATTGAAAACAGCAAAGTCCTGTTTCATGTTCGTGAGAAACACCGTCACGTCCACCAGGTTTTCCCACTGGGCACCAGCGTCTTCCAGGATGTAGCGAACGTTCTGAAACACAGCATGACACTGTTTTTCGATGTCGTAGTCAATAATATTCCGTTCTGCGTCCAATGTCACACCGGGAATTTCAGACGACCCCCTTTGCCGTGGCCCCACGCCCGAGAGGAACAACAGATTGCCTACACGCCGTGCGTGCGGATAGGAGCCCACCGGTTCAGGGGCTTGCGATGAATGTATCTTGCTCATAGTTTTTCTTTATTGACGAATGCCAAACGTGAGGCTGGCCCAATAGCTTTGCCACTCCGCTCCTTCTTTTGTGGCCGGTACCATTCTCACTACGCTCACCATCCACATGCCCGGGTTGCTCACGATGGCCTCGATGGTACCATTCTTTTCGGTGTATATGTTTTGTATGGTGGTGCGATTGTCCCACCGGTTCCACACACGCACCTTCGCACCAAAAACGGGTTTGCCGTCGTGCAGTATTTTGTAGCGAATCACGTCGCCGATTTTTGCTGCATAGGGATTAGATTCCGGAACAACCTCCACGGGAAATCCGGCCACTTGGCCAAAGGTGTCGTCGGTTGTTTTTCCCACTTGCACCAGCAACTTGGAAAAGCGTGTGAAATATTCACGCGAAGGTTTTGTGAGTGTGTTGGTCTTCTTGCGCTGCTCGAACACCTCGTCGAGGCCATCCTCTTTCAGGTATTCATTGAATTTGTCGCCCTCCATGCCAATGAACGCGTTGTCGCTTTGCATCACCAGCAGGTGTGTGCCTTCCTGTTTTAACAACACCGAAAGGTTGTTTTTCTTTCCGGGCATCACGCTGTCGCGCACGCTGCGCGATTCGGATCCGTGAAGCAAATCGAGCCGTTCTATTTTGTGGGTCGTCATGTCCCACGGTTCACCCATAAAGTTTTCTCCCACTTTAAAACTCACCACCAGATGCTCACCGGGTTTCAGAAAAAACTTGATGGGCTGCATCCAGAATTCGTGCGCCTGCGCCAGGCCCATCACAACCATCAACGCAAACACAGCCACTGATTTTCTGTATCGAAAGTTTTGCTTCATTTTCCGTTCATCAGGTCTTCAATCTCTTCAACTTCTACGGGAATGTTTTTCATGAGGTCGTGCACACCGTTCTTTTGGATGACGACGTTGTTTTCGATGCGAATGCCGAGGCCTTCTTCGCGGATGTAGATGCCCGGCTCCACCGTCCACACTTGCCCTACCTGCATGGGATGATACATGTTGCCCACGTCGTGCACGTCGAGACCCAATTGATGACCCGTGCCGTGCATGAAATATTTTGCATAGAGTGGCTTATCGGCACTTTGATTTTTTACTTCTTTTTTATCCAGCAGCTTCAGGCCGATGAGTTCGGCTTCCATAATTTTCTGAATCTCCTTGTGATACTCGAAATATTTCACGCCCGGCTTCAACATTTTCATCGCCTCACGCTGCACACGAAGCACTGCATTGTAGACGTCCTTCTGCCGTTTAGAGAACTTGCCATTCACAGGAATGCTGCGTGTGAGGTCGGCATTGTAGTTGGCATACTCCGCGCCCACATCGAGCAACAACACATCGCCATCCTGGCAGGCTTTGTTGTTTTCGATATAGTGCAGCACGCAGGCGTTGGGGCCTGACGCAATGATGGGTTCGTAGGCAAATCCACGCGAGCCATTCCGTAAAAATTCGTGCGCCCATTCGGCCTCGATCTCATATTCCTTAACACCGGGCTTCACAAATTTTAACACGCGCCGAAACGCCTGTTCCGTGATGTCGCACGCGCGCTGTAGCAGTTCTATTTCGTGCGTGGATTTCACGCTGCGCAAACTGTGCATGATGGGAGCCAGCCGTTCATATTTATAGAGCGGGTATTTTTGCTGACAGGATTTCACGAAACGCATCTCACGTGTTTCCACCGGGATGTCGGCACGATAGTGGTCGTTGGTGTTGAGGTATACATGCGACACGTCGCCCATCACCATGATGGTGTGAAACAGGCGCGGAAACTCGGAGACCCATTGCACGGTTTCGATGCCCGTGGCTTTGCGCGCTTCTTCTTTGGTGAGCTTATGCCCCTCCCAGGTTGCGATGAGGTCGCTCGTTTCACGCAGGAAAAGAATTTCCCGGTATTTCTTATCGGGAAAGTCCGGACAAAGCAACAAGATGGTTTCCTCCTGATCCACTCCCGTGAGATAGAACAAGTCGCTGTTTTGGCGAAAGCGCATCGAGCCGTCGGAGTTGGTGGGCATGATGTCGTTGGCGTTGACCACCACCACAGCGTTTGACTTGAGTGCCTTGACAAGCTTCTTGCGATTGGTGACAAACAGATCTTTGCTTATGTTTTTGTATCTCATATCGAATCCTTAATTTTCAATGACGCAATTTAATTAAAACTCTATGAAGACAAGGAGAATTCCATTCATCCTACCCACTACAACACTCGGCAGAAAGCTGTGTGCATGCCTGCTGCTCGGATTTTTATCGACGGCTATACACCTCCCCGCGCAAAGCTATCAACCTACACCCGAAAACCAGAAGAACCGCGAATGGTTCCAGGATGCCAAGTTCGGCCTCTTCATTCACTGGGGCGTCTACAGTGTGCTGGGTGATGGCGAATGGGTCATGAACCAGCAGCAAATCCCATTGAAAGCGTATGAAAAAATCCCAGCTTTCTTCAACCCCACAGAATTTGATGCGAAGGCCTGGGTGCAGATGGCAAAGGCCGCCGGCATGAAATACATCACCATCACCAGCAAACACCACGACGGCTTTGCCATGTGGGACAGCAAGGTGTCGGACTACAACATTGTGAAGCGCACGCCCTATGGCAAAGACGTGTTGAAGATGCTTGCCGACGAATGTCACAAAGAGGGCATCAAACTTTTCTTCTACCACTCGCAGCTCGACTGGCATCACCCCGACTATTTTCCCCGAGGCAACACCGGCGGAAGCTGGACCGGTCGCCCCGAAAATGGCGACATGAATAAGTATCTCGACTACATGGACGCTCAACTTTCGGAATTGCTCACGGGCTATGGCGAAATTGCCGGCATCTGGTTCGATGGGATGTGGGATAAAAAAGACGCCGACTGGCGCCTGCAAAAAACATACGGCCTCATCCACAAACTTCAGCCCGGCGCACTGGTGGGCAGCAACCATCATCGCACCCCTTATGACGGTGAAGATTTCCAGATGTTTGAGAAAGATCTGCCAGGCCACAACACCACGGGCTTCTCGGCAGAACAAACCGTGGGCGCTTTGCCAAAAGAAACCTGCGAGACCATCAACAACGCGTGGGGCTTCAACCTGAAAGACGATCAGCACAAGAGCAAAAAGGAACTGGTGCAATACCTGGTGAAGGCGGCCGGCTATGGGGCAAACTTCCTGCTCAACGTGGGGCCTATGCCTAACGGCAAAATTCAGCCTGAGCACATTGCGTCGTTGCAGGGTGTAGGCCAGTGGCTGAGTGTGAACGGCGAAACCGTTTATGGAACCCGTGGTGGTCCACTCACCGCGCGCGATTGGGGCGTGACCACCCAAAAGGGCAACAAAGTTTACATCCACATTCTCGACTGGTTCGACGAGTCGATCACGATTCCGGCGTGGGGAAAGAAAATTAAATCCGCTAAACTCTTTTCGGACAAGACACCGGTGAAGTTTCTGGAGAACGAGTATGGCATCACCTTCAGGATTCCCAAAGCAAAACTAGATGACGTGGACACCATTATTGAGGTGGAGTTGAAATAATACCGAAAGCAGTCATCATAAAAAAAGGATGTGCTCCGTTGGGGCACATCCTTTTTTATTCGCCGTTGATAATTGGGCTTATTTTTTCTGGTCGATGGGGTCGTTCACCTCATCGGTGTTCACCCAGTTGAGGAGCACAAATGTTACGAGCAGGCCTGAGAAAAAACCTTCGAGCACCACAATGAATGCCGACATGTAGGGATTGAGGTAGCGCCCCATCGGTTCGTTTTCTACGATCGAGGCCATCATGGCACTGTCGAGCTGCATGTAGATAAAGAGAAACAAACCAAACCCCAACGAGCCTATGCCTGCCGTGGCAACACCCATGATGAGTCCACGAAAATAGTTGAGGCGATCCGAATGCTCATTCCTGAATTTCTTCAGCGCCAGGTAAACCCCTAGCGAAAGAATGACAAGATTCAACAACCGTAGCTCTACATGGTGACTCAGATTAAAAAGCTTCATAACGAGGAAATAAGCAATCAATCCGACTGCTATGCGCAATCCATAATTTTCTGGAATACGGTTTGGATCAGTGAACAGGCTCATAAGCGTTTGTGCATTTTGGTATAGTCGAATATTTGCATTTTTCCAGAGATTTACAACGTTTGCGATGGTTATAATTTTGTTATCTTAGGAACACAACCCTAAACTAAAACAAGACTATGAAAGCCTTAAAAATTATCGGCATTGTGCTGCTGACCCTGGTGGTCATTCTTGGCATTGCCGTGGTGCTGCAGCCTTCGCAGGCACACATCGAAAAATCTATTGTGATCGACGCACCGGCGGAAGCAATTTTTCCGGAGGTGAGCCAGTTCAAAAATTTCACCGCATGGTCGCCTTGGTCAAAAATGGATCCTGAGGTGAAGCAAACCTTCGAAGGCGAACCCGGCACGGTGGGTTCGAAGATGAACTGGGATGGACCGAAGACGGGCCAAGGATCTCAGGTGATTGAAGCGATCGACGAAAACAAATCTGTGAAGTGTTCGCTAACCTTTGGCGGCTATGACGGGAAATTCTATAGCGAGTTCATTCTCGCACCCGAAGGCAACGGCACTAAGGTGACGTGGACCTACGACGGCGCCAACGACGGGTTTGGTGCGAAAGCCATGTGGCTGGTGATGGGCAGCATGATGAAGGGGCAATATGAAGAAGGGCTAATGGACCTGAAGAAACTTGTGGAGGCCAAACCTGCTGTGGAACCCATTCCAGCCGACTCAACTGTTCAAACCCAATAACCCTCGCGCTATGCTGAAAAAGATTCTGGTGGGTGTGGGCGTGGTGGTGGTTCTCATCATCGTGGTTGGCTTCCTGCAGCCGGGCACCACCACCAGCACACGAAAAGAAATCATACACGCCCCGCCCGAAGCGGTTTTTGCCGAAATCAACAACCTGCGGCAATGGCCGGCATGGTCGTGGTGGATGAAAAACGATCCGTCGATGACCCTAACGTTTGGCACACCCGCCGAAGGTGCCAACGCATTCTATACCTGGATCAGCGACGATGGCGACGGAAAACTCACTATCGAAGAGAGTGTGCCTTTTCAATATGTGAAAACGGCCATTAACTTTACGGACTTCGGCACGGCCCATGGCACGTATACGCTGGAGGCCACTGCCGACGGAACGGTGTTGACGATGGACTTTTCGTATGAGAACGGCATGAACCCTTTGGTGCGTCTGATGAGCGCGCTTATGATAAAGCCCGAGGTGAGCAAAGCCTTTGAATACGAGTTGAGCACGCTCAAAAAAATAGCCGAAGCCAAACAACCAACCGGGCCGTCATCATAAGACTATTATAAAAGGAAGGAATGACATTCGAGGAATTTAATGCCACGTTAAAACAACAGCAACCCCCTGCTGGCACCGCACCGCTGCTGCAGGCACTTTGGTTTGATGCCAAAGGTCAGTGGGACAAAGCGCACGACATTGCGCAAGACATTCACACCGATGAGGGCTCGTGGGTGCACGCCTATCTGCACCGCAGGGAAGGCGATCTGGGCAACGCGGGTTATTGGTATCGCCTGGCCCACAAGCCCGCATGCCAGAAAGGACTGTCCGACGAGTGGAAAGACATTGTGACGGACCTGCTGCAGCATTAGTGATCCGTGTCATGCGCCCGCGCGGGAACAGAAGGTTTCTTCCATTGTTCCAGCTCTGCGCGGCGAAGCGCCAACTCCTCTTCAGTAGGCTTGTAGCCGATCAAACTCTTCAGATTCGGTTGGCCGGCGTCTACCCAGGCCGTGAACCACAGATCGCCCACCAGCTTTATGGCTTGCCTCATGCGTTGCTCCACCATGCCGTTCAGCACACGATGGTAGGCCGCAGCGTAGGCGGGAGCGTATGTTCTCACGGTTTGCCTGCCCTTGGTTTCGAACGCAAACTTTTTGTCGCCCATTTTTTCGGAGAGTTTTTTCTCCTCCTCCAGCACCTGCTTCACAAAGCTGTGCGAATCGCGCACGGCTTGCCAGGCGGCCTCCTGCGGGTTGGCTACATATTCGGCCGGGCCAACAAAAAAGTCGTAGGACTCGGAATACAGTTCCGGCAGGCGCGACTCCCAGAAACCATGTATGCCGTCCTGACCAGTGAGCTGGCCGTTATAGTTTTCGGTGGTATGAAGGGGCACGTGGGCATCGGCGATGTAGTGACCCATTTCTGACGACACTTTCAAAATGCGTGACGGATCGCGGAGCAAAAAGGCTTGCTTCAAATCGTAGTACATACGGTTGATGTGCCACGGCACGATGCCATAGGCCTGGAGCGTGTCTTCCGAATATTTTTCGACGGCGGCACGCCAGGTGTGTGGCATTTGCTGAAACACGCTGTCGCCATAGTGGTCGAGGTCGATGTAGTGCCTCGGAGCTTCGGCTTTAACCGAATAGCGCCGGCGATCGGGGTTTACGGAGGCTTCCACGATATCGTGGAGATTGACTTTATAAAAGCCGATCATTTCGGGGGGTAGGGTGAAAACCGCCAGCCGGTTGATGCGCTGGTGTCCGTAAAATCCCCAGTTCGAAAAGGTGACAATGATGGCTGCAAGCAGCAAAGGCAAAAAGATCCGCTTCATGGCAAGAAACAGGTTTGCTAACGATATATGAGGGACTCTTTGATTCAATTTAACAATCTGTCGCAAAACTTCCACACCCTTTTTGCCGATCCATTAATGAGGTTGAATGGCCCTTTTTTGGGGCGGCAACAACACGCCGGCGTGTCTGAACCTGCAACTTGAAGGAAGAGGAGCATCCTGATGAAAAAAAACTGGCAATTTGAGCGGCTAAAAATCTTCGAAATAAGGCTCTATTCGACGTTTTCAGGGGGTTATTAAAGATTTGATTCTATGGGCTTTTGCAATTTTCCCAAAGTCCCTTACCTTTGCAGTCCTTATTTTTAGAGAAGCATATGGCAAACCATAAGTCAGCAGAAAAAAGAATCCGCGCCAACGAAGTGAAGCGCGTAAGAAACCGCTACCAGCACAAGACCACCCGCACGTTCATTAAGAAATTAAGAACTACGACGGTGAAGACTGACGCTTTGGCGCTGTTGAAGGAAGTTTCTTCGATGATCGACAAATTGGCCAAGAAGAACATCATCCATTGGAAGAAAGCCGCCAATCAAAAGTCAAAATTGAGCCGATTGGTGAATAAGCTCGCGTAAGCAGAGCTTCTTTACTTGTTACGATATTGCCGACCCTACCATTTTTGGTAGGGTTTACTTTTTTATCCACGGGGGGAGACGTATCTTGGTTCGTAACTTTGGGGGTTATGGAGCTGAACGTTGTCGAAAGAAAAAAACCAAACATTACTATTCCTATCAAAGAATGGGCACACGAAGATCAGCCTCGTGAAAAACTACTGCTCAAAGGTAAAATCTCCTTATCCAGCGCCGAATTGATTGCCATTCTTCTGCGATCGGGTTCGTCTACGGTGAACGCCGTGGAGCTGGCGAAAGAAATTCTGCAGCTTGTCGACAACAACATTCATGCGCTTGCCAATTTGTCGGCCGAAGACTTTATGCGGATTAAAGGCATCGGCAAAGCCAAAGCCATGTCGCTGGTGGCCGCCTTCGAGCTGGGGCGACGCCGGATAGACTACGATACCGACACGAGGTTGAAAATTGAAGGATCGCAGCAGGCCTATGCGTTGCTACGCCCCAATCTGGCCGATCTGCCACACGAAGAATTCTGGGTGATCCTGTTGAATCGCGCGAACCGTGCCCTCAAAAAATGCCAGATCGGTCAGGGTGGGATAACAGGTACCGTGGCCGATCCAAAAGTTATCTTCAAGGCTGCTGTGGATGGGCGGGCCTGCAGCATCATCGTGGCACACAACCATCCGTCGGGGAACCTGACGCCCAGTAAGGCAGACCTCGACCTAACTCAAAAGCTAAAAGCCGGCGGTCAACTGCTGGACATACAAGTTCTCGATCATCTTATCTTCGCAGGCCAGAAATATTATAGCTTTGCAGATGAAGGCCTGATGTGAATGGAGCAATCGGGCTGGTTAAGAGAACCCTAACGGCCTGATGAAACTGAAACGCTACATCTTTATCGGAGTGTTGCTCATCGCCATACCATTCCTGGTAGCCCAGGTGGTGCGCGAGAAGCCCGATGCGCCTGCTCCATTCCCCAAAGCCATGGTGAAACCGCGGCCGTTCAACCCCATTGTGGCACGGCTGCTGAAGACCTACGAAAAAGAACTTGCCCTGTTGGCCGAAGCCTCGCACACCCCTGGCGCAGCCATAGCCGTGGTTCAGGATTCCACCATTGTGTATCTGAAAGGTATTGGCAAACGCAGCGCCGATGGCCCTGCCGTCGTGGATGTGCACACGGTTTTCAGGATTGCCTCAGTGTCAAAATGTTTTGCTTCGTTTCTCACCGGCATTCTTGTGCAGGACAGTGTGCTGCATTGGGATGAGCGCGTGGTCGATCGTTTGCCGCGCTTCGCTTTGCAGTCGGCGGAGGAAACTCAAAAACTCACACTTCGTCATGTGTTGTCGCACGCCACGGGGCTGCCCTATCACACCTACACCAACATGGTGGAAGAAGGTGCATCGCTGGATTCGATGCTGGCGTGGCTGAAGAAGATCCCACTGGCCACCCCGGTGGGCATGTCGTATAGTTATCAGAATGTGGCGTATAGCCTGATCGGTAAGGTGATCGAATCGGCCACCGGAAAAACCTATGAGGACGAGATGCGCGAACGCGTTTTTGGACCGCTTCAGATGCGCACGGCGTCGATCGACTATGCGAGCATCCGGCAAAACCCCAATGTGGCACAGCCCCACAAGATGCGCGGCGGCAAGTGGGTGCCCGCCTCCATTACCTCCACCTACTACAACGTGGCGCCGGCCGGCGGTGTGAACGCCAGCATTTCGGATATGGCACAATGGATGATTGCCCTGCTGGGAAACCGCCCCAACGTGATTTCGCCAGCCACGCTACAGCAACTGTTCACGCCCGAAGTGAAAGCCCGCTCGAAGAACCGGAACTATGGGCGGATGCACCGCCTCAGCGACTCGTTCTATGGTTTAGGATGGCGTGTAATTTATTACCCTGACGACACGCTGATCTACCACGGTGGCTTTGTGAATGGCTATCGCAGCGAGGTGGCCGTGAATCCGAAAGAACGTTTTGCCGTGTGCATTCTGGCCAACGCTCCGGGCGATCTGGCCGACAATGGTATTCCGTTATTTTTTAACTTGCTGCAGCCCAAGCGCGATTCGATTAACGCGTGGGAAGAACAACAACGCAAACTCAGGCAAGTGCTCGTTCCATGAAAACCAAAAACATTCTTCTTTTGCTGATCATCGTGGTGGTACTCATCAGCGTGCTCTATTCGTTTATGGGCAGTCAGGATCAATCGGCCTATGCCGACGAGATCACGAAAGAACGCGAAGACAAAGACCGTTTTATGCGCACGTCGGCCGAGTCACCTTTTGCGGGGCACACGGAAGACTTTAAGGGGCTGAATTATTTTCCGCCCGACGCACGGTATAAGGTGACGGCCGACATCACGCCCATTCAAAACAAGAAGATGGTGGTGCTGGTGACCAACGATGGCAACGAGCAACGCTACATCGAGTATGCCTATGCGGACTTTGATCTGGACGGACTTCACAATCGCCTGTTGATTCTGGAAGTGATTGACATGGGGCCGTTCAAAGGCAAACTCTTCCTGGCGTTTGGCGACGACACAAGCGCGGGCGACACCTATGGTGCAGGGCGCTATCTGGATGTGAGCAAAACGCCTGGCAGCAACACCATTACGCTTGATTTCAACAAGGCCTATAATCCCTATTGCGCCTACATCGAAAAGTATTCCTGCCCTTTTCCTCCTCCCGAAAATCTGCTGAAAGTTTCGCTCCGGGCAGGCGAGAAAAATTATCACTAGACAAGCTCCCTGCAACCCTGGATTGACATAGGGACCGCGTGGCCAAAATCGTGGCGCTGCAGGTTACATAGTGTGCTTAGGCTCTGGCGGTTGAGTTCTTTTTATGAAACTATTTTTATCTCCTTTCAAACGGGTTATTTTTACATCTTTTATATTTTGAGAGCATGACCATTTCTTATAATTGGCTGAAAGAATACATCGACATTCCTGAGACCGCCGAAGCGATTGGCCAGGTGCTGACGGACACGGGGCTGGAAGTTGAGAGTGTGGAAGCACACGAAACGGTGAAAGGTGGATTGCAGGGCCTGGTGATTGGCCAGGTGCTGACGTGCAGCAAACATCCCAACGCCGACAAACTTTCGGTGACCACCGTGGCCGTGGGTGGCGACCGGATCTTGCCCATTGTGTGTGGCGCGCCCAATGTGGCGGCGGGTCAACGCGTGGTGGTAGCCCTTCCGGGAACCACCGTGCATCCCACCAAAGGGGAACCCTTCACCATCAAGCTGGCCAAAATTCGTGGCGAGCAGTCGGAAGGCATGATTTGTGCCGAAGACGAAATTGGTCTGGGTGAAAGTCATGCGGGCATCATTGTATTGAACACCGATGTGCCCAACGGCACGCCGGCTGCTGATTTCTATAACATTCAAACGGACTTCATTCTGGAGATCGGGCTCACGCCCAACCGCGCCGACGCGGCGTCGCACGTGGGTGTGGCGCGCGACATCCGGGCGGCAAAGGGACGCGAACTGAAGTGGCCATCGACCGACGGCTTTGCTGTTGAAAATGAGAGCCGGATCGTTCCGGTGGTGGTGGAAAATGCGGAGGCTTGTCCACGCTATTCGGCCGTGACGATTACGGGTGTGACGGTGAAGGATTCGCCCGACTGGTTGAAGAACCGGCTGCTCTCCATCGGGCTCACGCCCATCAACAACATAGTGGACATCACCAACTTTGTTTGTCACGAGTTGGGCCAGCCGTTGCATGCGTTTGATGCCGACCAGATTGCCGGTGGCAAGGTGGTGGTGAAGACGTTGCCCGCGGGCACCAAGTTTGTGACGCTCGACAACAAGGAGCGGACGTTGCTGGAGAATGATCTCATGATCTGCAACGGTGAAGGCGAAGGCATGTGCATTGCCGGTGTGTTTGGCGGTGCCAAGTCGGGCATCACCGAACAGTCTACCGCGATCTTTTTGGAGAGCGCCTGCTTCTCACCTGCGTTTGTGCGCAAAACGTCGCAGCACCATCAGTTGAAGACCGATGCATCGTTCCGGTTTGAGCGGGGCACTGATCCAAACATCACGGTGTATGCATTGCAACGGGCGGCGTTGCTGATCAAAGAACTTGCCGGTGGAAAAATTTCGTCGCCGGTGGCTGACCTGTATCCAGTGTCTATCCAAAACCGGAGCATTGAAGTAAAAGACAAAAATGTTAACCGGTTGATTGGTAAAGTCATTCCACGGAATGAGGTTCATGCGATCCTCACGAAGTTGGATATTCACATCATGGATGTGAAGGACGACCGCTATACGGTTTCGGTTCCCCCCTATCGCGTTGACGTGACGCAGGAGGCGGATGTGGTGGAAGAGATTCTGCGCATCTATGGTTTCAACAACATCGAATTGTCGCACATTGCCCGCACCGATTATCTGGCCGAATTTCCGGCCAAAGACATAGACAAATACAAGCGTGGCATCGGCGAGTTACTGACCGGCAACGGCTTCCAGGAGATATGGACCAATTCACTGACCAACCAAGCCTATCAACAGAAACACAACCTGCAGTTTAAGGGCGAGCCGGTGGAGATCCTGAACAAGCTGAGCGAGGAACAGGGCATTTTGCGACAAACCATGTTGTTCACAGGCCTTGAAGTTTGCGCCTACAACATCAACCGTCGGCAGAAGGACCTGAAGCTGTATGAGTTTGGAAAGATCTATTATAAGGAAGCCGGGAAATATGGTGAAGAAGAACGGCTGGCGTTGTATGTGACGGGTAACGCGGAGACTGAAAACTGGCAGCACAAGACACGCGCCACAACATATTATGACCTGGCGCAGCACGTGCATCATGTGTTGCTGAAGTCGGGGCTTGGCAACGCGAAGCAAGAAACGATTAAAGATCCGCTGCTTGAATATGGCGTCCGGTTGCTGCGTGGCAACAAGGAAATTGGAGTGCTTGGAAAAGTAAAACCCGCGTTGCTGAAAGATTTTGGCATCAAGCAGGAATTATTTTTTGCCGAGCTAAGCACGTCCTTGCTTTTCCAATCGGCAAACCCTAAGTTAGTAATTCAGGAAGTAACGAAATTCCCCGAAGTGCGAAGAGACTTGTCGTTGGTGATTGACAAGCATGTTAGCTTCGATGAGATACGAAACCTGGTGATGAGCACCGAGAAGCGGTTGATCAAAAACATAATTGCGTTTGATGTTTACGAGGGAGACAACCTCCCTGCAGGAAAGAAAGCGTATGCGTTGGGGTTCACCTTGCTGGATGAACAAAAGACGTTGACGGACGAGGAGATTGAGAAGACGATGACATTGTTGATGGGTGCTTTTGAGTCGCGGCTTGGCGCAGTGATCCGGAAGTAGCAAAAAAAGATAGCCACAGGTTTGGTGTTGTGATCGTGAACCTTTGGCTTGTTAAAAAATGTAGTGACTATAGCGTGATGCAGCAGGGATTGTAATGGAAAGCCCGCCGTGCGGTGGGGTTGAGGGGACGGCGGGTCCGCCAGCTGGCGGACCCGACCCTACGAGTCGGGGGCTGCCACGAGAAGATAAATTGGTTTTAACGGCTGACGTTTTCGGGCGGAGGCAAAAAAATTTCGCATGGATCAGGAACTCTTAAAAACCAACCTTAGCGGGTTGGAGCGCAAAATCTTGGTGCTCGTTAACGAGCATAAGAACCTAAAGGAAGAGCTTAAAAGCCTGAAAAAAGAAAACCAGGATTTGAAGGGAGCCATCAAGGCCCGCGACGAGCAGATCAACGGCTTTCATAATCAACTGAAAATCACTAAAATTGTGGATAGTTTAAATCCGGAAGACGGAAGTGTTTCGGAGTTGAAGAAAAAGGTGGACGAATACATTCGCGAAATCGACAAGTGTATCGCCCATTTAAGCAGATAAAAGCAACCCTGTAAGCATATTTCATGGAGGACCTCTCTATAAAAATCAAGATAGCCGACCGCGAATACCCAATGAAGGTGAAGCTAGCGGATGAAGAGCGGGTTAGAATGGCCAGCAAGATCATCAATGAAAAACTAAAAACTTACCGGGAGCAATTTGGTATCGACGATAAACAAGATCTACTGGCCATGGTGGCCTTTGACTGCCTTGTGGACAAAATGGCGGCGGAGGAATCCTTTCAGGTGATCGATCAAACGGTGTTTGAGAAAGTTAGCCAGATCAACCACCTCGTGTCGCAATCCATTCTCTGATCCTTTTTTTCTTCTCTCCTTCATTCCTTCCTGAGCCAAGGCGGCATCTCCGGGTTAGTGTATAACCATATCTATTTTTATGTCAACGACCGTCATAGTAGTAATCGTGGTCAGCGTTATCGCAACGATTGTGCTGAGTTTGTTGATCGGTTCGCTCCTCTACAAACGCAAGATTCAGAAGAACGAGGAGAATGCCGATGCCAAAGCAAAGCTCATCATCAAAGAAGCCGAGATCGCCGCAGAGAACCTGAAGAAAGACCGCATCCTGGAAGCCAAAGAAAAGCTTCTGAAAATGAAAAGCGAGTTTGAAGAAGAGGCCAACAAAAAGAAAAGCCTCATCATCAGCAACGAGCAGAAGATTAAACAACGCGAGGCCACCCTCAGCAAGGAAATTGAAAACCTGAAGCGCAAAGAAGGCGAGCTGGACGACATCCGTCTGGACCTGGCCGCCCAACTTGAGCACACCAAGAAGCGCAAGGAAGAGCTCGATAAATTTAATCAACAGAAGATCCAGGTACTGGAAAACATCAGCAAGCTGACGGCCGACGAGGCCCGAGAACAGCTGGTGGCCTCCCTGAAAGACGAAGCGCACACCCGTGCCTCCAGCTATGTGAAAGACATCATGGAGCAGGCCAAACTGTCGGCCACCAAGGAAGCCAAGAAAATTGTTATCGAAACCATTCAGCGCACGGCCACTGAACACGCCATCGAAAACTGTGTGTCGATCTTTAACATTGAAAGCGACGACATTAAAGGCAAAGTGATTGGCCGCGAAGGACGCAACATCCGCGCCCTGGAAGCCGCCACCGGTGTGGAAATCATTGTAGACGACACCCCCGAAGCCATCATCATTTCGGGCTTCGACCCTGTGCGTCGTGAAATTGCGCGACTGTCGCTGCACCGTCTGGTTCAGGATGGACGCATACACCCCGCGCGCATTGAAGAGATTGTGGCCAAGACCACCAAGAACATTGAAGACGAGATTGTGGAGATTGGCGAGCGCACGGTGATTGACCTCGGCATCCACGGCCTGCACCCCGAACTGGTGCGCATGGTGGGACGGATGCGTTTCCGTTCGTCGTATGGCCAGAACCTGTTGCAGCACTCACGCGAAGTGGCCAACCTCTGCGCCATCATGGCGGGAGAACTGGGACTGAACGTGAAGCAGGCAAAGCGTGCCGGGCTGTTGCACGACATTGGCAAGGTGTGGCCCGAAGAACTGGAGAAGCCCCACGCCATTGTGGGCATGGAGCTGGCGATGAAATACAAAGAGCATCCCGCCATTTGCAACGCCATTGGAGCTCACCACGATGAAATTGAAATGACCAACATCATCTCTCCCATCGTGCAATCGTGCGACGCCATTAGCGGTGCGCGCCCCGGTGCACGCCGCGAAGTGATGGAACAATACATTAAGCGTTTGAAAGAGCTGGAGCAACTGGGCCTCAGCTTCGACGGGGTGGACAAGTGCTACGCCATTCAGGCCGGCCGCGAGCTGCGCGTGATTGTGGACGCCGAGAAGGCCACCGACGAACGCGCAGGTCAGCTGAGCTTCGACATCTCACAAAAGATTGAGCGCGACATGCAGTATCCTGGTCAGGTGAAAGTGACCGTGATCCGGGAGATGCGCAGCGTGGCCTACGCCAAGTGATGCCGGCTCCCCCTGGCCGCTTAAAAGCAGGCACTGCAGGGAAACCGGTTCAACGAGCATTCACAAAATGTTCGGCTTCTTCAGGAGCCGAACATTTTTTTTTGCCGGTCGCCCGTGCGGATTGCATGCAATTACTGACCATCCCATGTTGTCTATTGCAGGACTCTTTTTGTCGTCTGAAAGTGCCTGATGGTCTAACAGACTGCAACCGATTTCAATTTTTACGCTAACGGTATAGGTACTTATAGTCGTAAAAACTATTTTTATCAAACCCTGATCTAGACGCTCTCCTACATGACCCACCCTGGACGTTCTGTTTGCATGCTTTTCGCGCTGCTTTGCAGTATACCTTCCGTTGCCCAGAAAGCCGACACCGCATTCATTTCCGCTTCGGCTGGTCGTGCTCAACAACTATACACCAACGCTTTTCAAGGACAAGCCCGTCTTTTCAACGGCACCGAATACCGGCTCTATCAGTCGCGCAATGATGAGTTCCCGTTGTATTTAAGAGACGACTGGACGAATGGCGCCGTGCTGTATGACGGCGAGCATTACGACAACGTGTCGCTGGTCTATGACATCAGCACCGACAAGGTGGTTGTGGAGCACATGTTGAACGGGGCAGAGATTCAATTGATCGCCGAGAAGGTGTCGTGGTTCAGCATGTCGGGCCACACGTTTGTGCGGATAGACGGCGACAAGACCAATGGGGTGAAGTCGGGGTTCTATGACCTGCTCTACGACGGACCTTCGAAGGTGTATGCCAAGCGGGAGAAGATGCTGCAAGAGAGCATTGAGTCGCAGGTGATTGTGTCGCGCTTTGAGGAAAAGAATCACCTCTACATTCTCCGGAACGGTGTGTTTGTGCCGGTGAAAAAGAAAAGCTCGGTGTTAAAGGTGTTCAGCGATCGCAAATCGGATGTTAAATCGGCCTTAAACAAAAGTAAGATCCGCTTCCGGAAAGACCGTGAGAAAGCCATTGTGCTGGCAGCCACGTTTTATGACTCCCCTAAAAACTAGACATGAACAAACTTTACAGGCTACTGCTTTGCTGCTTTTTTCTGATGAGCCTGGGCATTGCCGCGCAGGCGCAGCGACGCGCCCTGATCAACGGCGAATTTAAGGCCACGTCTTTCAAGGATTTTGTGGACGCTGTGGAGGCGCAGACCGACTATCATTTCTACTACAATCCCAAGACAACGGACAGCTTGAAGGTTACTTACTCGGCGCAAAATCAAAACATCAACGTGGTGCTGGGACAGGCACTGGCGGGAACACAACTTCACTTTGCCGTGGACGAACAGGGCAATATTTTCGTGACGGAAGGCCGCGACATCATGTCGGATCTTCCTGTCGACTTTTTCGACACGGGTGTGGCACCTTCCAACAACACGCTGGTGAGCGGCTTCGACTACACGGCCTACGAAAAACGGGAGAAGCAAAAGAAACTCGCCGAAAGCAAGCTCTACGCCATAGGCCCCAAGAGCAGCAACCTGCAAGGCAACGCGACCATGGCGGGCCACGTGCGCGACATCACAAACGGCGAGCCGCTGGTGGGCGCTACGGTGTATATCGACAAACCGCTGGTGGGTGTGATCACCGATCAGTTTGGCTACTACTCCATATCGCTTCCCAAAGGACGGCATGAGTTGAAAATCAAAAGCATTGGCATGAAAAGCACCGTGCGCCAGATCATGCTGTATGCCGACGGCAAACTTGAAATTGAACTGGACCAGGATGTGACGCCACTGAAAGAGGTGGTGGTGGAGTCTGACAAAGATGTGCGCGTGATGGGCATGCAAATGGGGATGGAAAAGCTCGACATCAAGACCATGAAGAACATGCCGCTGGCGCTGGGTGAAACCGACATCATGAAAGTGGTGCTGAGCCTGCCCGGTGTGCAAACCGTGGGCGAAGGCACCGTGGGCCTGAACGTGCGCGGTGGCGCGACCAACCAAAACCTGATACTCTTCAACGACGCGGTGGTCTATAACCCTTCGCACTTGTTTGGGTTCTTCTCGACGTTTAACCCCGACGTGTTAAAAAATGTGGAGCTCTACAAAAGCGGGATCACGGCCGACTATGGCGGGCGCCTTTCGTCGGTACTGGATGTGACGTCGCGCGAGGGCAACCTGAAAAAATTCAGTGGCTCCGGCGGCATCAGCCCCATCACGGGAAGGCTGACGCTGGAAGGGCCGCTCATCAAAGAGAAGACCTCGTTTCTGCTGGGTGCCCGCTCAACCTATTCCGACTGGATTTTGCGCCAGCTCAACACCGAGCGATTAAAAAATAGCACAGCCTCTTTTTATGATGTGAACCTGAACATCAGCCACAAGATCAACGACAAGAACAACCTGTATTTGTCGGGCTACATCAGCCATGACAAGTTCAAGTTGAACACCGACACGTCGTATGCCTACAGCGACAAAAATGCGTCCATTAAATGGAAGCATATTTTCAACAACAAACTTTATGGCGTGCTCACGGGAGGCTTTAGCCGCTATGGCTACACCATGACCAGCGACCTCAATCCGGTGCAGGCTTTCGACATGGACTTCTATGTGCAGCAGCTTAACGCCAAGATGGACTTCAGCTATTTCCTTAACGCCAAACACACCATCAACGCGGGCCTCAGCGTCGTGCGCTACAACCTGGCGCCGGGCAACATTCAACCCAAGGGTGACTCGTCGGTGCAGAAAACCATTCGCCTCCAGCACGAACAAGGACAGGAAAATGCTGTCTACATCGGCGACAACTTTGAAGTGTCGCCCAAGCTGTCGATCTATGGCGGCGTGCGATATTCGTTCTATCAATACCTGGGACCGCGCGATGTGTATCAATATGCCAACGGTGTTCCGCGCTCGGAGGCCAACATCACCGACAGCGTGCGCTATGGCGGTGGCAAATCGATCGCCTCGTTTAGCGGTGCCGAGCCACGCTTCTCCATTCGTTATAGTCTGTCGCAAAATGCTTCGGTGAAGGTGAGCTACAACCGGATGCGCCAATACATCCAGATGCTGTCGAACACAACGGCCATCACTCCCACCGACATCTGGAAACTGAGCGATCCGTATATCCGTCCGCAGGTGGGCGACCAGATTTCGCTGGGCTTTTACAAAAACACCCGCAAACATTCGCTGGAAATTTCGCTGGAGGCCTATTATAAGACCACCAAGAATGCGCTCGACTTTAAAGGTGGTGCCGTGTTGTTGCTGAACAAACACATTGAAACCGACGTGGTGGATTCGCGCGGCAAAGCCTATGGTGTGGAGTTTATGTTGAAGCGCTCTACCGGAAAACTCAATGGCTGGTTCAGCTATACCTACTCGCGGTCGTTCCTGCAAACGGTAAGTCCCTATGCGGCCGAGGCCGTGAACAAGGGCGACTACTATCCCAGCAACTACGACAAACCCCATGCGGTGAATTTTGTGGGCAACTACAAATTCAGCCGTCGCTTCAACTTCTCGCTCAACATGACCTACAGCACGGGCCGACCAATCACCCTGCCGTTGGCCAAGTATGAACTGGGCGGAAGCTACCGGTTGTATTATTCAGACCGGAACCAGTTTCGGATACCCGACTATTTCCGGACCGACATTTCCATCAACATCGAGGGCAATCACAAGATCCGGAAATTGGCCCACAGCTCGTGGACGTTTGCCATCTATAACCTGACGGGACGGGCCAATGCCTACTCGGTGTTTTTCCGTTCGGAGCAAGGCAAAGTGCAGGGCTACAAGCTATCGATCTTTGCCCAACCTATTCCGACGGTTACCTACAACTTCAAATTCTGATCATGACCATGCTGACCCGATATTGCTTTAGACTTCGCAGCCTGTTTGTCTGCAGCCTGGTGGGCCTGTTTGCCACAGGATGCCTGGAGCCCTATGCTCCGCCGGCCATCGAAAACACGGTTGATCTTTTTGTGGTGGATGGTTTTCTCAATCAGACCGACGCGTCCATTTCGGTGCGCCTCTCGCATGCCGTGGCGCTCGACGATGGTGGGAAACCACCGGTGGAAGCGCAAGCCGTGGTGCAACTGGAAGAGAAAGATGGCAACACGATTCTTCTCTATGGCGACGGCACGGGCAACTACACCGCCGCTGGATTGTCTATCAACCCGGAACATCAATACCGCCTCCACATCAGGACGATGCTTGGCAAAGAATATTACTCGGACTATGTGGATGTGAATCCCACGCCCGACATCGACAGTGTGACCTGGCGGCCGAGTGCATCGAGCATCACCCTCTATACCAACACACACGACGATTCGGGAAAGTCGCGCTACTACCTGTGGCGCTACACAGAGACTTTTCAATACCGTTCTCCCTATGAGCCCGGCTATCGGATGACGGGCGGAAAACCCGACTATATTGCCGAAGTTGACCGTGTGGGGACTTGCTGGACTACAAAGAACTCCACGTCGATATTGGTAGGATCGTCGGAGCGGCTTTCGTCGGATGTGATTCGCGACTTCCCCCTCACGGTCATCGCGGCAGGTGGCGACAAACTTTCTGTTCGCTATAGTATTCTGGTGGAGCAACGCACGTTGTCGAAAGATGCCTACACGTTTTGGACGGAGTTGCAAAAAACAACGGAGAGCCTGGGCGGCCTGTTCGATCCGCTGCCGTCGCAGGTGGTGGGCAATGTGCACAGCAACGATCTGAGCGAACCTGTGCTGGGCTACTTCAGCGCCGGGCAGCAAAAGAGCGAAAGGCTTTTTATCTCCTTCTATGAACTGCCCGACTATCTTCAGATATACCCGCGTGTCACGTGCCAGATCGATTCCATTCCGCTGAACCGGCTGCAACAGTATGGCGAGGGCACGTACTTCATCAGTCCCTATGGCGTGCCCTCCACGATCGGCTACACAATATCGTCGAGCTTTTGCATGGATTGCCGGGTGAAGGGCGGCGTCACAAAAAAACCTGACTTTTGGAAATAACCCACGGCAACGTTCAATGAACTCAAAAAAAATATTCCCCGGTTTGTATTCCAGAATTCTGCTAACAGGACTTGCTGTGTTTGCCTGCGTGTTTGCGCGTGCACAACAGGCGCCGCTCGATTCGCTGCAACGCAAGTTCGATCGGTATCGCACCAATCGTTATCCGGAAAAAATATACGCCCACCTCGATCAATCACTTTACCTCACGGGCGAAACCCTGTGGTTCAAGCTCTATGTCGTGAACGGCACAACCCACACAACGTCCGACCTGAGCAAGGTGGCCTACCTGGAAGTGGTGGACAAAGACAAACAAACTTTTGTGCAGACCAAGGTTGCCTTGCACAACGGCACGGGAAATGGGTCAGTCTTTCTGCCAGCTTCGCTCACGTCTGGAAACTATGTGGTGCGCGTCTACACACGGTGGATGAAAAACTTTGCTCCCGAATTTTATTTCCACGCCCCCATCACCATCATCAATACCTTTCGCAAGCTTGACGTTGACAAGCCCACAGCATCGGCTCCCGAGATCCAGTTTTTCCCGGAAGGTGGAAACCTGGTGAAGGGAATTCCCGCAAAGGTTGCCTTTCGCGTGAGCGACAAAGCCGGAAAAGGAATACGCTTCAAAGGTGCCGTAGTGAACCAACTCAACGACACCGTGGCACATTTTGAACCGTTGAAGTTTGGCATTGGAAATTTTGTATTTACTCCCCAACCCGATCAGGACTATCGCGCGGTGATTTCCGATGAGCAGGGACGCAAGCATACAACAAAACTTCCCGCTGCCCTGGATGCGGGCTACACACTGCTTGTGAAAGACAGCGCAAACGATCTGCTGTCCATCAAGGTTCAGCAGAAGGGTGTGGCCTCTCCATTTGTATATGTATTTATCCATGCGCGCAACAGTGTGTCGTCGGCCACGGTAAATTTTCTGCAACAGGGAAGCACGACGGTAGTTGTTTCCAAAAAAGACCTTCAGCCCGGCATCTCACACATCACCGTTTTCGACGCCGACCTTCAGCCCCGGTGCGAGCGATTGTATTTTGTGCAGCCCGATAAAAAATTGACTCTCGCGGCCGAAGTCAGCCAGGCACAGTTCGGTGTTCGTCGAAAAGTTTCGATCGACATCACGGCGCGCAACGGACAACAACATCCCGCAGTCGCCAATCTTTCGATGGCGGTTTATAAACTGGATTCACTGCAGGGACCTCCACAAGAAGGTGCCTATAGCTATCTTTGGCTTTCGTCTGACCTGAAGGGCGCCGTGGAGTCGCCTGAATATTATGTGGAACACCACGACGCCGAAGCGTTGGCGGCAGCCGACAACCTGATGCTCACGCACGGATGGCGACGGTTCTCCTGGAACGAGGTGTTAACTCCGCCCGCAAAGGCTATCACGTTTATTCCGGAATACCGCGGGCACATCATCACGGGTCACATTGCAGCACCCGATGGCGGTGGTGCACGGGGCATCACAACTTACCTTTCATCGCCTTCAAAAAAAATTCAGCTCTACACGTCGGTGAGCTCGGCCGTTGGCGAAGTGCACTATGAAGTCGAAGATTTTATTGGTCCCAAAAAGATTATCGCGCAAGCCAACATGGCCAAAGACAGCGCGCGCGCAGGACGCATCACTATCGACAATCCGTTTTCGGAAAAGTTTGCGGCCTACAAATTTTCGCCGTTCACGGTTTCGTCTTCCCTTCAAAAATCGCTGCTTACCCGCAACATGGGCATGCAGGTGCAGGACATTTTTTATCAGGACAAGCTGAACATTATTTCAAACGCGGTGAAAGACAGCTCCGCATTCTATGGCAAGCCCGACGCACAGTATTTCCTTGACGACTACACCCGCTTCACCGTGATGGAAGAAGTGATGCGCGAATACGTGCCCGGTGTGATGGTGCGCAAACGCAAAGACGGTTTTCATTTCATGAACATCAACGATGTGCACAAGGGTGTGTTCAGCGAAGACCCCATCGTGCTGCTCGACGGCGTGCCCGTGTTCGACATCGACAAGATCATGGAGTTCGATCCCCTGAAGGTGAAAAAACTGGAGGTATTTACGCGGCGCTATTATGTGGGCACCGTGTCGATGACAGGGCTTGTGAGCTACACCACCTACACGGGCGACATGGCGGGCTTTGTGCTGGACCCCAGGGCGATGGTGATGGACTATGAAGGTCTTCAACTGCAACGCGAATTCTATTCGCCAACCTACGAAAACCAAAAGCAGCACGACAGCCGATGGCCCGACCGTCGCAGCGTGTTGTTCTGGGCGCCACAGGTGATCACCAAAGACGGCAAGCAACATGTGGAGTTCTATACGTCCGACGTCACGGGCGACTATACGATCGTGATTCGTGGCCTCACGGCCGATGGCCAGTCGGGCTCCACCGCCCAATCGTTTTCGGTGAAGCAGTTTGATCATTGATTTTTTCTGTGTAGAAATTCCTGTGCAGGTTCGGTTGGTTTGCTGCCCTTCTGTCTTTCCGGTTTGGTGAGGAAACCATATCTTTCGTAACAACACCGGACATTTAAAAACACATCTCGTGCTGCGCAACCGCATTGCTGTTAAAATTGCTTTCTTCATCAACGGATTCATTCTGGCCAACTGGGTGTCGCGATTGCCGCGCATCCAGGAGCTTTATGATGCCGACAACGGCGAGATTGGTCTTGTGCTGCTGGCCACATCGTTTGGTGCTGTGTTGGCCATGCCTTTTGCCGGTTGGGTGATCATCAAGAACGGAAGCCGTCGCATCACGTTGCTCACCGCCATTTTCTATTGCGCAGTGGTGCCACTCATTCCGTGGATGCCAAACCTGCAGGCGCTCGTAGTGTTGTATTTTCTGATGGGGCTTGCAACAGGCATGTTCGACGTGGCGATGAACTCGCAGGCGGTGATGGTAGAGCAAAATTATCGAAGACCCATCATGACTTCCTTTCATGCGTTGTTCAGCATCGGCATGATGCTTGGCGCGTGGTCGGCCGCGTGGTTCAACGACTTGGATATCGATCTTGCTCATCACCTTGCGTGGGTTGTTGGGGCATCGCTGTTGGCCGTGGCCTGGTCCAGTGGAAATCTTGTTCACGACAAACCCGATCCTGCGGTGAAGCACGATGGCCCCTTGTTCCGCCTTCCCACGCCATCGCTCATCAACATTGGCATCATTGCGTTTTGCTGTATGATGGGCGAAGGTGCCATGGCCGAATGGACTGTGAACTACATGGAGAACATTGCTCTTTCTTCCAAGTCGCTTGCCCCCATTGGCCTCTCGGCTTTTGCCTCCGCCATGACGCTGGGTCGTTTGTTTGGTGATCAATCGCGCATGGTGCTTGGCGACCGGAAGATGATCGTGATCGGAGGTCTGCTGGCCGTGACGGGATTGTCGTTGGCCATCGCGTTGCCCCAACCGTATGTGTCGATCGCCGGATTTTTTCTGGTGGGCCTGGGGCTTTCTTCGATCGTGCCCATTGCCTACAGCATTGCGGGTAGCACGCGCGAACTGCCTTCGGGTGTGGGATTGGCCATGGTGACCACGGTGGGCTATGCGGGCTTTCTGGTGGGGCCGCCGTTGATCGGGTTCATTGCCAACGCGCAAACCCTGCGTGTGGCCCTGGCCCTTGTGGCGGCATTGTTTGTGCTCATGACCATCCTGGGCATTCGCTATAAATCAAAAGCATCATGAACATAAAATTTGAAGAGTCGGAAACCCGTGGGTCATTTTTTGTTGAAGACAATGGCGTGCGTCAGGCCGAGATGATTTTCACGAAGGCCGGTGCCACGCGCATCATCATCAATCACACCGAAGTGTCGGATGCGCTTCGCGGCCAAAGCGCCGGTAAGCAGCTGGTGGCTGCAGCTGTTGACTATGCACGCACACATGCCCTGAAAATATTTCCACTCTGCCCGTTTGCCAAATCGGTGTTCGACAAAACTGCGGAATATCAGGATGTGCTGGATAAATGAGTTAGGGATTTAATTGCGTGGCCTTCACGCGATACACATTGCCGTCGTCGCCGGGCATGAGCTCGCCCAGGCGCTGGTAAATTTCAACCACCGAGCTGTCGTATTGCAGGGCTTCCTGATAGAGCGGGATGGCTTTGGCTTCTTCACCTTTTGTGTCGTAGAGGTAGGCCATCACGTGACAGAGCATGCGGGTGCGCGACGCTTCATCGGCATACACCTTTTCATAGAGCGGCAGGGCCGTGTCGTATTCCTTTCGGGTATAGTATGTATCGGCCAGCAACAGCCGCGATTCATTGTCGTCGGGATTATCTTCGACGAGTGGGGTGAGTATGGCTATTGCGTCGTCGTAGCGTTGGAGATTGAAGCAGGCCGCCGCCTTTGTATAGGAAGCCGCCGTCATGTCGGCATCGATGGCCAGCGCGCGGTCGCAGAGCAGAATTGCCGAATCATTTTGGTTGAGCATCGACATCGCTTTTGCGTGACCGAGAAATGCTTCCTTGTAGTCGTCGTTGCGTTGCCAGGCTTTGCGATAGTGAACGCGGGCCGAGTCGTATTGCTGTTCTACAAATTCCTGTTCGGCCATTTGAAAATAATAGTCCGCATCGGGACCATCACCACCCGACAACACGCTCAGGAGAATGGTGATGAAAATGGAAAACATAAACACCACGAACACGACCACCACAAGTTTACTTCGTTGTTGCTGTGCGTTCGCGTTGCCGTGAGCCCGATCGGAGTATCCCCGATTTCCCTGCCCCTTTGCAAAACGTTGCCCCAGCACTTTCAGAAATGTGGCAGCGGTGAAGGGCGCATCCTTTTGCGCGTAGTTTTGCGTGGTGCGCTGTGCGGGCGTGTGGGGCGTGCGCGTGTAGAGGCCCAGCGAAAAGAACAGCACGGCGATGCCCAGAAAAATAGACACAAACGAACCGTCGACCGACGAGAACAACGCCATGGCAAACAAAAAGAAAACGCTCAACGCGAAATAGAGCCGTGTTTTGTTTTTTGAAGAACCGGAAGAGGAATCGTTGGTCATGTTCTTCGAAGATAAGATTTTTTAGTCCATATGACGGATCACTTCATTCTCGTCGATGCGAATGTCGTCTTCACCCATTTCGTCGAAGGGATGTTCTAGGTGGTCCTGAATGTTGTCGAGGCTCACCAGGATGAAGCTGTACAACACGGGCATCACATATTCGAGCGACGACGAAAAATCTTTGAACGTGCTGGCAAAGTAAGGGCCGTAGATAATGGGGAAAATATAAATGAACACTTTGCTGTAGGCCCGCAGCGTGATGGGTGTGCGATAGGCATGAATGATCCGCAGGTTGTCGAAGGCGATAATCATTTTGCTGACATACTGGCTCAGGCGCGAAAACTCGCCGCTGGGAATGCCGTGGCGACGAAACGTTACGGTGACTTCCGACAGCTGTGAAAAATACTGAAATATTTTTCGTTCGTTCTCCTCCCAATCTTTCCGGTGCTGCGACGTGAACATGGCGCGCATCAGGGTGAGCATAGACGCTACCAACGAGCGCACCTGCACCGGCAGGTCGTTGTCTTTGTCGCTGGTCCAATCGCGCGAAGCATAATACAACGCAATGGCGTGGCCCTTGAAATCGGAGAAACGTTGCAGGGCTACTTCCCTGCGATTATAGGCCGACCCGATCGAAAACACCACGGGAAACACAATGGCCACCCCCACCAGCATGTCGGGAAATTTGGCGATGAGGCCGAGGTGATAACAAACATAGGTCGATATGACGGAGAGCGATGTGATGATCAGCGTTTTGTAGTTGATGATCAAAAAAAAGCTCTTCAGTACTTTCATCATGATGTGTTAGACGTTTTAAAACCACCCGGGCAACCCCCGTTGGTATTATCAAAGAAATGAAAACCTGCTAAAAATGCCAAAAGCCCTAACAGGGCTTCTAGCGGGGCTCCAATCGGGAATTGAAATATTATTCGTCCAGGATTTCTACTTCCACGCGCACGTTCTTCTTGGCGTTCACGCTGCTCTTGTCATATACCGGACGTTTGCCACCCCATGCTTTGATTTCCATGCGGCTGGCTTCGATGCCTTTGCTTTCCAGATATTGTTTGATCACTTCTGCGCGTTTAAACGAAAGGTCTTTGGCCGACCCAACACCTTGCACAGAGCCGTCGAGCGTGAAAAATTTCTTCTCCGGTCCTACGCTGATGATCTTGCCGTGGTAGTTGCCGTTGGTGTGGCCGTGCAGGCGGATGCGGTACTTCGGATTTTCTTCCATCATCGCCAGCAGGCTGTTCAGCTCGTAGGTCGACTCGGGCAGCATAAGGGCTGCGTCGTTGAAGAAGTAGACGTTATAAAGTGTGGAGATATCGCCCCGGTGATAACGCACAAGATCAAAGTTGATGACCAGCGTGGTGCCCATCAGGTCGATGTATTCTTTCACTGTGTCGGCCAGCGGCAGCGGGTAGTTTATCTCCTGCTGAATTTTGCGATAGCCAAATGCGTCGCACACCAGGGTGAGCTGACCCGACTTGCTTTTGGGATCGGGCAGGATGAGGTATTCATTTCCCTTCACGCGTGTGATGAGGCGCGAGCGATCGGTGTCGATCACCTGCACATCGCCGGCCACGATGCGGTTGTTGCGGGCATTATAGAGACTGAGGAACACTTCGGTGTTGCCGAGCGTCATCACTTCGTGTTGCAGAATTTCAGGATTGTCGATAATGTCTGCCGTAGTCTGCGTGGTGTCGGGCTTGGGTGCTTCGCCTTCCGGTGCTTTTGTGGCAGGCACAGGTTGGGGTGTGGGCTGCCGGTTTGTTGGCCTCACGGGTGTTGTGCGTGTTTCGGGAACGGCCGACGAGGCAGTTGCCGGAACAATATCGCCGGGCACGACGCGCACCCAGGCATTTTTAAATTCTTCCTGGCTGCGCACCGATTTCATGTACTTCAACGACTCTTTCAGGTTGTCGAAATACTTGAGGTAGACAAAGAAGAGGCCGCGCGAGGCGTTATAGCCATAACTGGCTTCAATGCCTTTCAGCTTCAAAACATCTACATAGTTCTGCGCTACGTTCTCGCGGGTCTTTGCATAAGCGTTGGCCACCACATAATAGCCGGGTGACAGCTCGTTGGACTCTTGCGAAAAAACTTGACCGGAGATGCACAACAGCCCGAAAAGGAGGGCGAGTCTCGTTAGGTTCTTCATGTAAGGACTGTGTTCTTTTGTGCGATTAATTTTTAAAAATATCCAATTTTTTAATCTAATCAAGCTTCTCAATCGATTAATTGAATACTTTTTAGTGTATGGTTTTAAACTTTTCTTTCAGAAATCCGAGTCCATAGCCCCACAATTGCAGCAAGGCCGCAGGCACCGACAGCAGCGCCACCGTAACATCTTTGTTGACGCGCAGCGAATCGACAAAGATCGCCAGCAGGTAGACCACAAACCCCGCGAAGGCCAGCACGAACAGCGGCCAACTCACCAACGGAAGGAATAGGAGGACACCTGTGCCCAACAGAAAAACAGCCGGAAACCAATGTGCAAGTTTCACTCCGCCGCGATGCACACGACCGATCTGAATGCGCCCCTTGCCAAAGTTCGACACCTGATGATAGAACTGACCAAACGATGTGCGTCGTTTATGATAGACAAAAGCTTCGGGAATCAGGGCCACGCGAAATCCCATGTTGCGCATGCGAATGCTGAACTCGATGTCTTCGGCAAAGCGGTCGAGTTTGAAACCTTGTGTGGCCTCGAACACCTTGCGCGAGATGCCCATGTTGAAGCTGCGGGGCTGAAAGGCGCCCACATGTTTTTTGCCGCCACGAATGCCTCCGGTAGTGAGCACCGACGCCATGGTGTAGCCCATCGCGCGTTGCACGGGTGTGAAGTTGGCGTGCGCACGATCGGGGCCGCCCCAGGCATCCCATCCATTTTCCTGCAATGCCTTTTCAACCGAAACCAGATAGTCGGGTGGAATGATGCAGTCGGAATCAAACACAATAAAATATTCTCCGGCTGCTTTCGCGTATCCAAAATTGCGACTGGGTCCGGGGCCTGAGTTGGGTTTAAAAAAATAATGAAGAACAAGTTTGTCGCGATAGGCATCCACCACCGTGTCGCAGCGAAGTGTCGAGCCGTCTTCCACAACGATCACTTCAAAATCGCGGAAGGTTTGCGTTGCCAGACTCGCCAGCAATTCGTCCACTTCCTGCGGGCGGTTGTAGACGGGAACAACAATGGAATAGCGCGGACTTCTCATGCGGCAAAATAAGCAGAAGTTAGACATTAAGGATTAAAATTGTATTTTCAGGGCGTTGCCGCAAGCGACATGCTCATGAGCCCGGGCATGACGCTGAAGACTTTTAACCGTTTACACTTTTATTGTTAGTTCGTTACACCTATGAAAAAATTACTGTTCGTCCTATGCAGCATAGGATGGTGCACTACGAGTGCGCAAAAACTCACCATCGAAAAACTCGATGCCCTGGCCGACGTACACGCGCGAAATTCGTTCGCCGAATTGTATGAACTGTTAAGCCTTCCCAACGACGCACACATGCCCGGCGACATCGAAAAAAATGTGCGCTGGTGCGAAAGCGCGTTTGCCAAGCGAGGCTTCACCACCAAACGCCTCAACACCTCCACCGTGCCGTTGTTGCTGGCCGAACGCAAGAGCCGCCAGGCGAAGAAGACCGTGCTGGTCTATCTGCAAATTGATGGTCAGCCCGTGAAGGCATCGCAGTGGGAACAGGAAAGTCCATGGAAGCCGACGCTGAAAACAAAAGACGCGCAAGGCAACTGGAAAGAAATTCCCTACGAAAAACTGAACGGCAGCTATGAACGCGACTGGCGCATCTTTGCACGCTCCACCGCCGACGCCAAAGGACCTGCCGCCGCGTTCCTCGCCGCTCTCGATGCGCTGAAAGCGTTGAAGACCGAAAGCAACTTCAACCTGAAAGTGATCATGGACTTTGAAGAAGAGCTGGGCTCACCCCATTTGCCCAACGCCGTCACAGAATATAAATCGGATCTCGCCGCCGACATGCTCATCATCTTCGATGGCCCGCAACACATCCGGAACGAACCCACGCTCTCCTTTGGCGCACGTGGCATCTGCGACATTACGCTTACCACGTTTGGTCCGCGTGTGCCCCAGCATAGCGGCCACTATGGCAACTATGCACCCAACCCCGCCCTGCGCCTCTCGCAACTGCTGGCCTCCATGAAAGACGACGACGGCCGTGTGACCATTCCTGGTTTCTATGACGGCGTGGTGCTGAGCGACGACGAGAAAAAAATTCTCGCACGCGTGCCCGACAATGAAGACGAAATCAAACAGAAACTCGGCATCGCCACCACCGACAAAGTGGGAAACAGCTATCAGGAATCCATTCAATATCCATCGCTCAACATTCGCGGACTCGATGCACTCTTTGTGGGCGAAGAAGCCCGCACCCTCATTCCCGCGAAAGCGGTAGCCGAACTTGACCTGCGCCTCGTGCCGGGTAGCGACCCCGTTAGGTTGATCAACCTCGTGCGCAACCACGTGAAAGCCCAGGGCTATTATTTTGTGAAAACAGAACCGACCGACGAAGAGCGTCAGCAATATCCGAAGATCGCTTCGTTCAATGCAGCCGTGTCGTATGAAGCGTTTCAAACACCGTTCGATTCGGAGTGCGGTGTGTGGCTTAGCAAAGCTATGGTGAAGGCCTATGGCAAAGAGCCCATCAAGATCCGGATGGCGGGCGGCTCCATTCCCATCTCGCCGTTTGTGGTCACACTAAACATTCCCGCGGTGGCCGTGCCCACGGTGAATCCCGACAACAACCAGCATGCGGAAAATGAAAACATCCGCGTGGGGAACTATGTGGATGCGGTGAAAACCTTTCTCGCCATATTAACAGAAAAGCTTTGACGGTGGTCAAAGCTTTTCCTGTATTCTTAAAATCGTGTGAAAGATCAATCCAGAACTTTTGCCTGTTCGGCTTCGGCTAGCCCCACTCTTTCAATCACCAGATAGTCGCGTTTGGAGAGCGATTGCATCGCGAACATTTCTGCCAAAAATCCGGTCACAAAAAGTTGCACGCCGATGATCAGTGCCACCAGGGCCAGGTAGAATATCGGTTGATCAGTGATGTCGCGTTTGATGGGGACCTTGGAGATGAAGAGCGCGTTGATTTTATCCCAGAAGAGTTTGCAGGTGAACAGGAAGCCGATCAGAAATGACAGTGTTCCCCACGTGCCAAAGAAGTGCATGGGCTTTTGGCGGAAGCGGCTCACAAACGTGATGGAGATGAGGTCGAGAAAGCCGTTGATGAAACGCTCCAGCCCAAACTTGGTGACACCGAATTTGCGTTCGCGATGTTCCACCACTTTCTCGGTGATTTTGGTGAAGCCCGCCCATTTGGCAATCACCGGAATGTAGCGGTGCATCTCGCCATACACCGTAATGTTTTTCACCACGCGCGATTGATAGGCCTTCAGTCCACAATTAAAATCGTGGAGTTTGATGCCCGAGAGTTTCGCGGTCACGTAGTTAAAGAATTTGGAGGGAACGGTTTTCGACAGTGGATCGTGGCGTTTCTTTTTCCAGCCCGACACCAGGTGATAGCCGTCGGTGGTCACCATCTTGTAGAGTTCCGGAATTTCGTCGGGGCTGTCTTGCAGGTCAGAGTCCATGGTGATGACCACTTTGCCCTGGGCGGCGCGGAAGCCGGTTTGCAGGGCGGCCGACTTGCCAAAGTTCCGGTTGAAGCGAATGCCCTTGATGTTGGGGTTGGTCTCGTGCATGGTCATGATCTGCTGCCACGTGTTGTCGGTGCTGCCGTCGTCGATAAAAAGTACCTCATAGGAAAAGCCGTGTGTTTGCATCACACGGCTTATCCACTGGCACAGTTCGGGAATAGATTCCTCTTCGTCTTTTGCAGGGACGACCACTGAAATATCAAGGTTCATGCGGTTGATTTAAAGCGCTGTTTCGGGGCGCGGCTTCTGCATGACAATCGACACCAAAAGGCCGATCACCACAGAGCCAATGATCCCGAAAACAATCCCAAAGATAAGAATGGCTTCGGCATTGGTGAACATATCCACAAATTTCATGGCCATTTCAATCTGCTCGTCCGATTGGCCTTTGGCTTCCATTTCGGCCTGGGCGGCCTCGCGGATTTTGGTGATGTAGCCGGTGTCTACAAACTTGATGTAGATGTAGGTGAAAATACTCGACAACACAGACGAGACCACTCCGGTCCAGAATGCAATGCCGATGCCCTGGCCGTAGGACATAAAGCTGTCGCCGTTGTCTCTGTAGTACTTTTGGGCCAGGAAAATGATCACGATGCTGACCAGGGACATTCCCCATTTGGCAATGCCTTTTGACATGTCTACGTCGGCCAGGTTGAGGCCCACGAAGTAAACGATGCCGATCACGCCCATAATAACGCCGTAACGAATGCCGGTTGAGCGGGTGGTGATTTCTGATGCTGCAGATTCAGTCATAATTGGTTAGGTTTTAGGTTGTCGTCTAAGAATTACGGAAATAATAATATTCACGAAAAAGCCGATCATCAAACCTTGCATAAAGTAGGTCACGGCCAATTTCCACATGTTAGTCGTGGGCAGGGCCTCTAAATTACGCGCATACACTTCCTTCCCGATTCGTTCGATATCTTCTTTTGGAAAAGCCTTCACATAGGCCGTCATTTCAGTGATGTAGGTAGTCACAAAACCGTTGTCCCACGTTCCAAAAATCAGCAGCAGCACTGAGGTAATGGTGGTCATGAGCATCACCACCGCCAGGCCACCCAGCATGGCCTGCCAGAAATAAAGCACGCCCTCCTGGTCATAGTCTCTGAATTCGCGCAGGGTAAAATAAATAAATACGCCGAACAACAGTATCCGGAAGTCCAGGTAGGGAGCAACCAGAAAGGGGTGGCGTCCCATGTAATACATCACGATGAGCATGATGAACGCCAGTATGCCGCCCACGGCCCCATAGCGCGCAGAGATGCGAAAGAGTTTTGAAGTCATGCGAAGAGTCGCTGCGTTAGTCGTCTATTTTGTTGCGGCCGTTGTTGAAGACCGCGATCACTTTTCCTTTGATTTGCCGGTTCAGCCACGGCGAGTTTTTGGCCCTTGAATAGTTGGCCCGCTCGTCGAACAGCCAGCTTCGGTTGGGGTCGAACAGGGTGAGGTTTGCTTTTTCCTCCACTTCAATTTTCGGAAGTTCCAGACCCAACAGCTTGCGGGGGTTTACCGTCACTTTTTCGATCAGCGTGTCCCACGCCACGGTTTCGGCCAGCGCAGCCAGGTGCATGCCAAAGGTTTGGAGGTTGATCATGCCGAAGTCGGCCAGGTCGAACTCCAGGCTTTTGCTTTCGTCTTCGTGTGGTGTGTGGCCCGAGCAAAGCACGTCGATGGTGCCGTCTTTCAGCGCCTTGATGAGCGCATCGTTGTCGGCCTTTTCGCGCAGGGGCGGATTCACTTTATAGTTGGTGTCGAACGTGGCCAGCAGGCTGTCGTCCAGCAGGGGCTGGTAGATGGCGATGTCGCACGTAACGTTCAGTTTCTTTTTGGCGGCACGGATCATGTCTACCGATTTGCCGGTCGATATTTTCGCGAAGTGCAGCCGGCCGCCCGCATAGCCCAGCAGTTCCAGGTTGCGGCCCACGGCCACGTCTTCGGCAATGCGCGGCATGCCCTTCAGCCCCAGCATGGTGCTGTTGATGCCCTCGTGCATCTGGCCAAACAGGTTCAGCCAGATGTCTTCGGGATGATCGATGATGAGGCCGTTGAATTTTTGCACATACTGCAACGACTTCAGGAAGATGTCGGTGTGCCAGATGGACTTGAGACCGTCCGTGAAAGCCGCTGCGCCCGCTTCGTGCAGGTCGATCATTTCGGTCAGCTCTTCGCCTTTGTTGTTTTTGGTGACGGCCGCCAGCGGATGTATTTGCACCAGCTGGGTGTCGTTGCCCTTCACCAGGTAGCTGATTTCGTTTTTGGTTTGCACGCAGGGCACGGTGTTGGGAAGCAGGGCAATGCCCGTGAACCCACCCGCTGCAGCCGCGCGCGACACCGACTCCAGATCTTCCTTGTGTTCCAGGCCCGGGTCGCCGGCAAAAGTGCCGATGTCGAACCAGCCCGTAGACAGCTTCATGCCGTCGGCTTTGATCACCTTGTCGGCCGTGTAGTTCTTGTCACCGATTTCGATGATGCGGCCGTTGTTGATTAAAACATTTTTTTCTTTTTGATGGAAGGACGAAGCAGGATCAAGAATTTCAGCGTGTTGTATGAGTATCTTCATGCTTACTAGTGTTCACGGGTTTGATTCCGGTGTTGCTGTGATTTTTTCAGGATACGGAAACGTCAATCATCTTCTGCACCAGCACAATGTTGGCACAACACTGCTCAATTCCGTCGGGCTGAAGCTGGAGGAACCGGTGCACATATGCCATTTTCATTTCGCGTGTTTACTTTAAGAACCTGATCAGCAGAATTTCCGCCAGGAGGAAGGTCAGCGCCAGCAACAGCGCGTATTTCCACAAAGGTGTGCCCAAATATCGCTCCTTTATTTCTTTGCTGAAAGCATCGGCCGAGCCAACCTTAAAAATTGTGATGTTGTCGCCGCCGCCCAGCGCGGCCTTCACCTCTTCGCCCGAAAACTGGGCCATGAGCGATTCGGCCTTGTCGAGGTTGAAAGCCAGCAGGTTAATGGTGTCGCGGCGCATCACCACGTTATAGAATCCCTTCACGATCGAAAACTTGGGGATATCAAAAATCACATCGTCGTTCACGTTGCGCTGTGCTGGCACCACCTCTTCGGCGCCCACCCACCGCAACGGCTCCTCCCCTTTCAGGCTGTCGACGTGCAGGGTAATAAAATCTTCCGACAGGGTATAGTAGGGTTTCAGTTCGTTCCGTTTTCCGCTGGCGGCCATCCGGTACATCACCGGCACAAACACGGCGTGGTTAAAGAAGTCGGTCTGGTCGGCCTCCAGCGCGCAGGCCATCACATAGAGCTTGCCTTGCTGGGCAAACATCGACAGAAACGGCGTGCCATCCTTGAACTTCAGCAACGCCGTGTTGTCGGCACCCCAATCCAGCCGTCGTGTCGCTTTGGGCATGGCAAGGGCCACCGACTTCTCTTCGAAGATGTTTTCGAAAAACGGGTTGGAGAAATCGGGCCGGTCCAGTTCGGCCGGTGTTTTGTTTTCGGTGAGCTTCAGGGTCGGCAATTGCAGGAAGCCCCGGAGGCTCGCCGCGTCGGGTGTCGATCCCGGCACCACCAGCAACGTGCCCTGGTCTGACACATAGCGGCGCAACGCTCCCCCTAGTGATGCGTCGATGCTGTTGAGCCCATTCACCACCACCAGGTCGGCTTGCGGCAACAGGCTGTAGTTAAAATTGTTGACGGGGTAGGATGCAAAGCGGAACACGTCTTTGTTGCCAAATACTTTTTCTACCACGGTGGCACCCGGCGTGTTCTTGATTTCGAGCACGGTGATTTTGTCGGTGAAATTCAGGGCCACAAAAAACTCGTTGTCAAAGCTCACGGGAAAGTCGTTGAACGTGATTCGCGCTTTGTTCAGGCCCGATAGCCCGGTGGTGAGGTCGAACGTGGTTTCGGCGATGCCCGCCTGGGGCACGTTGAGCAGCGACGTGCCGGCCTGCACGCCGTTGATGGTGAGTTTCAGGTTGAGCTGTTCCACATCCTTGCGGCCATCGTTGCGCACCTTCACGTGCAACACGTTTTTGCCGCCGCCTGCCGAGAAGGGATTTTCGAGATAGGCCGAGTCCACAAAAACATTCGAGAGTTGTCCAAAGGCAATGGGCACCACGTGCAGCCGTGTGCTGCTGTCGGGCGCGGTGGTGATGGGACCCAGCGTTGACTTCTGCAGGTCCGACACCCAGAAGATTTCCGGGTTGCGCCGCGTGCCTTCCTGGCGGATGCGTTCCTGTATTTCGGCATACGTGCGGCTCACCGGCGACAGACGCACCTGGGTGAGCAGGTCCAGTACTTCGGCTTTGGTTTTATAGGTGTTAGAAAAAGGAGAAAAGTCGTTGGTGATGAGCCGGTAGCGGGTGTCGGGCGGAAACACGTCCACAATGCTGCGGGCGAAGCTCACGGCGGCGTCCAGGCCACGGGTTTTGTCGTCGGTTTGGGCCGACATGCTTTGGGAGTTGTCGAGGTAGAGCACGATGTTCTGGTTGGCGCCCATTTGCTCGCGCGCGGGAATGACCGGCTGGCAGAAGGTGACGACCAGGAAGAACAGGAACAGCAGCCGGGCCGCCAGAATGAGGTAGTGCTTCAGCTTGCGCTTGGCGGTTGACGCTTCCTTTACTTGCTTCAGAAACCGTGTGTTTGAAAAATATACCCGGGTGGTGCGGCGGAAATTGAATAAATGGATAATAACGGGAACAGAGAGAACGGCCAATGCCCACAGAAAAGAAGGGTATAGAAAACTCATGCGAACAAAACTAATTAAAAAAGGGTGCTTCCGACATCCCGTTCCTATAAACGCCCCGCCCCGAGGGAGATTGTTGAAACTTTATCGCCCACCCGCCTCATCCTCAAAAAAAATCACAGCCCAGGCAACGCCCGGCGCGGTGGCCGCATTTCCAAAGCATAACCCTAATCGCAAGCAAGACCTTGAACGAACCCGAGCTGGTGAAGCAATGCCAACAGGCAAACCCGAAAGCACAGGAGCATCTCTATGGCCTGTATTCCGATCGGCTTTACCGGCTCGCCTGCCGCTACGTGAAAAGCCAGCCCGACGCCGAGGATGTGCTCATCCGGGCGTTCACCAAAATTCTGCGCGGCCTCACCACCTTTCGCTATCTGGGCGACGGGCAGTCTGGAAGGTTGGATGCGCAAGGTGGTGGTGAACGAGGCGCTCATGTGGCTGCGCCAGCGTCACAACTTCAACCTCATGGAAAGCCTGGATGCGTCGTTGCCCGAAGCGGACCTCAACGCCTTTGCCGAGCTGGACGCGGCCGACGTCTATGCGTTCATTGCGCGGTTGCCCACGGGCTATCGCACGGTGTTCAACCTGTTTGTGGTGGAGGGCTACGATCACGACGAGATTGGCCGCATGCTGCACATTGCGGTGGGCACGTCGCGGTCGCAGTTGTTCAAAGCAAAAGCCTTGTTAAAAAAAATGATGTCGCAGGAGGGATTTCACTATGGAACATGAAATTGAAAAACGCATTCGCGAAAAAGTGTGGCAAGCCGAAGCAATACCCGTTGCGTGGTCGAAGCAGGCCGCGTGGCAATCCGTTCGCAAAGCCGAGCAGCCACGGTCAAGAAATAGCTTTCGGTATGTTGCCGCTGCCGCGTCGGTGTTGATGGCGCTTTCGTTTTTTTCGGATGACCTGCTGCTACAAACGCATACTCCACACGTGGTCGTATATGCAATGCCTGAGGGTATGCCGCAGTCGTCTATTCAAAAAGACGATTGCATGTCAGAGGCTTTGCAGAAGGCTGAACATCCGGAACCGTTTCTCACACTGACATCGCGTGGTGATCTGCGTGGCACGCCTTCTCATCGCGATCCCGAAAGAATGAATAACACCACCACACCAAGCGACACGCTGTCGTCTATCGCCGGACCTATCACACTGGAAAAATGGATGCAACAGGACATCCGAAATGAATCAACCGACACGATTACACATCCCGTGCAACACAAAAAAGTCATTCACGCCATCGTCGGCATCCTGGAAACGTCATCGAAAGACACCTTGGTGGAACACAAACAAAAAGTGTCGCGGCTCAAACTTTTCAAACGCCACGAGCGCGATTTAAAAAACACGCTAGACGATCAGGAGAAAAGCATGACGGCCCGAATTAATTAACGGGTCGCGAAAAACGTTCCGCATCATCGACTTTCAAAGACTCATAACCACTTCGTTCCGCCAACATGGGTCGAACCTGGAATCGGCTTGGCCAGCAAAAACAAAATACAACCAAGAAATCAAAACCATAAAAAAACATGAACAGCTTAACCCCTTTCAGCACAAAAAACATTCTGGTGTTTATGGCCTTCGCTTCCCTCCTGCTCGCCGTGTGGCATGATGGCGCGGCGCAAAGCGGCAACGGCAGTGTGAACTACCATCCACGCAACACCGGTGACCACAACGCAAACTTTCATCCCGACACGGTGCGCGTTGAATTTCCAGAGCATCGCGCCGTTGTGTCGTTTGCCTTGCGTCGATACAAACGACACAATGCATTCCTGAAAGATTTTCCCACAGCCCTCCACGAAGTGCTCGACGTGGTGCGCAAGAGCATAGCCGACACAAACGTGCCGCAAAAAATAACCGTCATCTACAAACCCGACGAGCAACAGGAAATCACGTTGCAACCCGGCAGCACCGTGACCACCGTCACCACGCAAAAAAATAACATCCTCAGGTTGCTTCCTCCCGGGTGGGAAATTACCATGATCACGCGCGATGTGAACGTGTGGCTTTATGCCGAATCGTTCGCAGGACTCGAGGCCCTCGCGCAGGAAGACTACAGCCAGCTCATCACCACCATCGACGCCTCGCTCGCCTCGGTTTCGCTGGGCAAGAAAAGCATCAAGGCCCGCCTGGTGGTGCAGCAACACCAGATCAAACAACAGAAGGTTGACTATAACTATCCCGCCGACATGATCGGCCTAACGGCCAGCGTAGGCGCGGGCTTTGTGCGCGAGAAATTTTATCCGGAAGCGTCAACAAGTCTCGCGCTGTATTTCGCAGACCACTATCAACGGCTCAACCACCGGGTGGAGCTTATCTACAACGCCATGGTTTTCACTGAGCGGGCGGGCGAGGGAAACTATTCCACCCACGTCAACTCGTTTCTGTCGCTGGCCTACAGTCACAACTGGAACCGCACGGGTGGCCGCGAGCGGTGGGGCGGTTTGGGGCTGGGCTACCAGGTGGGTCGGCAAGGCGACTACTTTAAAGGCAAAACCGCGAAGCTATTTTTTGTGTCCGACATCGGCAGCACCAAACTCAACCTTGTGCCGGAGTTCTACCTGACGAACGATCTGAAAACATTTGCCTTTGGATTGAAGCTGAACTACACGTTCTGAGATTCACCAGAACGCTACAGAAAAAAATTATGCGTTGTGCGCCCCACTGCAATCCAGTTGCAGTGGGGCGCTTTTTCTTTGCGAGCATTCGCTTCGGCGGGTTCTTTGGTGGCGGTAGAAAATAATCGTCTGTTGTTTCCTCAACCAACAAGCCCGGTCTCTTTTTCAAGAGCCGGGCTTTTTGCTATGGCCTTCAACAGGTTGTTATTACTTGGCGCCTAACATTAACATTTCGCCGACGGTGATTTCGGTGATGTAGCGTTTTTCGCCCGAAGCATTTTCATACTCGCGGTGCACGAGCTTTCCCTCCACGGCAATTTCCTGTCCTTTCTTCAAATACTTTTCGGCAACATCGGCCAGCTTGCCCCACACCACCAGGTTGTGCCATTGCGTCTCTTTCACTTTTTCGCCTTTGTCGTTTTTGTAGGCATCGTCGGTGGCCAGACTGAACGACACTTTTTTTGTTCCACTGTCGAAGACGCGGACTTCGGGATCGCGGCCCAGGCGACCAATGAGTGTGACTCGGTTTCTCAGATTTTTCATATCGTTAACATTTAAAAGTTTAAACAGCACAGCATCCAACAGGGTGGCTACGGGCTGAAATTTATGATACTAAAAATCAAAGTAGAATTTAAGGCTAGCCGTATGTTAAACGTTTAATTTCGGTTATATTCGTTCACCGTTGTTTGCAACGCCAGCGTTATATGCCAGATCAAAATACCAGATACTGCCTTGAGTGCGGCACCGAAGTGAGGGGCAGGCTGGATAAAAAATTTTGTGACGATCAATGCCGCACGCAATACAACAATCGTCTCAACCGGAAAGAAGCCATCTACATGCGCACCATCATCCTGGTGCTTCGCCGAAACCGGCGCATTCTCAAATCCCTTAACCCGATGGGCAAAGCCAAAGTGAGTTCCGAAAAAATGAAGCTCAAAGGGTTTGACTTTTCCTACTTCACCAACATCTCTAAAACACGCAACGGTCGTTGCTATTTCTTTTGTTTTGATCAAGGCTATCTTCCCGTCGAAAAGGGATACTGCCGGCTGGTGACCAAAAACAAAAACACCGGACTGTAACCGAAAGCAGGTCACACACATCACGTCCATCATGGTTCAGGTTACACGGCGAATTTGTATTTTAGCTTTACGCCACCACCACCATGATCCGCATCAACCTCATCTCCGGGCCACGCAATATCTCCACAGCCCTCATGTATTCTTTCGCACAACGGCGTGACACCACGGTGCTCGACGAACCTTTCTATGCGTTCTATCTCCGGCAGAGCGGCGCGCAACATCCCGGCAAGGAAGATGTGATGCGTGCGCAGCCGCCCGACGATCAGGAAGTGTATCGCAACGTGTATGGCACCTGGAGCACGCCGGTGCTCTTCATCAAAAACATGGCACATCACCTGGAGCTAATGAATGAAGCCCAACTGGCGGACCTCACCAATGTGTTCCTGATCCGCAACCCGCGACAGATCCTTGCCAGCTATGCACAGGTGATTGAAGCCCCAACGTTGCGCGACATCGGCATTGAATACCAGGCTTCGTTGTTTAAACGCTTAAGAGAACAAGGACACACGCCGCTGGTGATCGACGCGGGCACGGTGGTGGAGCAACCCGAGGTGGTGTTGCGAATGTTGTGCAACCGCATCGGCATACCTTTCATGACCGCCATGTTGCAATGGCCAGCAGGTCCCAAGCCATACGATGGTGTGTGGGCTTCGCATTGGTATGCCAACGTCCATCAGTCAACCGGCTTCAGCCGACAGACCACCAGCGATCGTCCGTTGCCACCCTACCTGGATTCATTGAACAGCCTTGCCCAACGACACTATGAAGTGATGTTACCATTTTCGCTACGACCTTGATCGAAAGTCGGATAAGTTTCTATCTTTATATCTGACCCGTTACCCGCCGCAGCACTAAGCTTTAACAAAGGGCGAACCGTAAACAAAACAAATGCAAGGCTGTTACGCTATGGAGAAGACACGTAGCGTAGCGGTTAATTACACAGACTACGTATGCTACAAAAGTATGACGCCAGAAACGCCGACATCATGGTGCATGTTGGAGGAAAGCTTGTGCATCGCGCCGACGCCAAGGTGTCGGTGTTCGACAGTGTGGTGCAAGGTGGAGACGCCGTGTGGGAAGGGCTTCGCGTATATGACGGTGGCATCTTCTGTCTTGATCTTCACCTGGAACGACTCGAAGCATCGGCACATGCGCTGGCCTTTCGCGACATCCCACCACGGGCATTGATCAAGCAGGCCATTGTTGAAACACTGCGGGCCAATGGCATGCGTGACGACACACACATACGCCTCACCCTGACCCGGGGCGAGAAGGTAACATCGGGCATGGACCCTCGGCTGAACACAAAAGGATCATGCCTCATTGTGTTGGCAGAGTGGAAGCCACTGGTCTATGACAACACTATGGGTATTCGCGTTATTACTTCTTCGCAACGCAGAAACAACCCGCAGTTCTTGGATTCTAAGGTTCATCATAATAACTTGTTAAACAATATACTCGCTAAGCTTCAGGCAAACGTAGCGGGTGTAGATGCTGCCGTTATGCTGGACCCTCAAGGCTTTGTAGCAGAACTTAACGATACCAATCTTTTTATGATAAAAGATGGAGTAGTATTTACCCCCTATCCCGATGCATGTCTTCACGGCATAACCCGTAAGCTTGTGATGGACATCTGTGGTTCGCTGAACCTGGCCTTGCACGAACGCAACCTTTCCCTTACTGAATTCTACACAGCCGACGAAGTATTTGCCAGCGGCACCATGGGCGAGCTCACGCCTGTGGTAGAAATGGATGGACGCAAGATCACAAACCGTTCCGGCATGAACGTGCTGGAGAAGATACAAGCGCAACTGCACTTGCTTATACCCAAACTATCTGAACCCTTATTATTTTAAACCTATGGCGAAAACAACCAAACAACCCAAATTCAAAGCCTTGTCAGGTGAAACCTGGAAGGAGTTGAAACTGAAAAAAGGTACCACGACGAAACGCTATGCCGTTTCCGACAAAGGTCGCATTGTGAGCTTCAAGGAAAAACTGGAAGACGGCTACGCCCTCAAGCCACGCCTCACGCAAGGTTATCCGAGCATCACCATCGGCCGGGAAGAAACCCGCCAGAACTACTACATCCATCGCCTGGTTGCGGAATACTTTTGCAAACAAGCCAGTCCCACCTACAACTTCGTGATCCATGTCGATCACAAAAAAGAAAACAACAAATCGGCAAACCTCAAGTGGGTGAAGCACGACGATCAGATCAAGCACGCCCTCAAAGATCCCAACGTGATGGTGCGCATGAATCCTGATGAAGGCCCCAAACTCACGGCCGACAAAGTGAAGTCTATCAAGGTGGCACTCTTCAAATCGAAAAAGCAACCGACGTTGAAAGCCCTCGCCAAAAAATACAGGGTTTCCGACATGCAGATTCACCGCATCAAGACCGGTGAAAACTGGGGACACGTGAAAGTTTAGTAATAACTATTGATTGATCATAAACAACCCATTCCCCCTTTCGCCAGAGAGGGGGATTTTTTTGACATAAAAAAAAGGCCTGCACGTTCGCGCAGGCCTTTGTGATATGTTCAGCAGAAACGCCGGTTACTCTTCTGTTGTGGGAATGTTCTTGTGATAGCCGCTGGCCAGGTGGTTGAACGGAAACTCTACCACAAGTTCTCTTCCCTCCACGTGGGCATGAATGTTAGTCACGTCTACGAAGTAAGGCTGAGGTTCGTTGTAAACCGTGTGGGGCAGTTGAAGATCTTTCTCAAACGATGTGAAGCTCCGCACATAGTATACAGACACCGTATTGTTGTTAACTTCTATTTGAATCGTTTCAGGATCTATGCCAGGAACCTTCACGCGCATCTCCTTGAAGTTGTCGTGTTTCTTCACGTTGATTACGGGTTCAGTTCTTCCTCCGTTCAAAGCGTTCATTACGTCCACAGAAGTAAGCAACTCCAAATAATGTTCTCTTTTCATATTTTTTTCTCCTTCCTAGTCTTTATCGAACAACCTCCATACCAGAATGATTGGGCCAGTCAAAACGTCATTCCAATCGGTTGCTGTGTTGTCATTTTGGCCATTGTCTGTTTCGGTATTCTGCCAGAACCGCTAAATCAGAGCCAGACTGGGATGGTCAATAAATGAAGTATCCCTGTGGCTTGAGGCCATTACTCCCTACAACGGAAGTTCGGGCGGGCATAGTTCCCGAATCGAGCCCGTGTTCCGATCGATTATACACCGTGGGCAAAGAAATACACATTTATTTGAATCACTTACTCTTGTCGCGATTCCAGATGTCTACCTCCAGGCGATAGGTGCCGTCGGGTTGTTCGCGCCACACGTTGCAGTACTTCACGGTGGTTTGGAAAGTGGTGTCGCCGTATTGGATGTTGAGGTGGGTGCGGCCTGTTTCATAGATCACTTCCCGGGTGCCCGACACGGTGATGGTTTCGGTTTCCATGGCCAGTGTTTTGGTGGTCTTCATGTCGTCGGCCCAAAACTTCCGGATGTTGTCGCGGCCCTTCACAAAGTCGTCGCCGTTGGGGCACAACGTGGCCTGCTCGCCATACATGAGCGCGAGGCTGTCGGCGTTGCCCGTCATGAAGAACCGGCCGAGGGCGTCGTTGTTCTTCTTGGCAATGCGCTTCAGGTCTTCGCCAGAAAATTCTTTTGTGGCACATTGCGACAACACGCCAAGTGCAGCCGCAAGGAAGAAGGTTGTTTTCATAGGCACGTCCAATTTGCCATTCAAGGTAAACGATAGGAACGTTTCAAAAAAATTTCCGCGCACTTTCCCCCCAAGCCACGTGACTGGTGACATACCGTTGTCAGTGACGGAGAAGTTCTTTGTTTCAAAACGAAAATCGTATGGAGAAACTTGATCTCGCCAAAACACACAAAGCCTACTACACAGCCAAAGCCACTCCCGAACTGGTCGACATCGGACCGGCTGCTTATTTGTCTATCGCGGGCCAGGGCGATCCGTCGGGGCAAACCTATGCCACGCGCGTGGGAGCGCTCTATGGTGTGGCCTATACGTTGAAGTTTATGTATAAGGCAAAGCAAAAAGATTTCACCGTGGCAAAGCTGGAAGGGATGTGGTGGTTTGACGAAGACCGCTTTGGCCGACCCTCTATGGAAGAAGCGCCGGTGAAGGTGCCACGAAGCGAATGGCAATGGCGTATGCTGATACGTCTGCCTGACTTTGTTACACCCAAGGCGTTGGACGACGCCATTGATGCCGCGTTTCAGAAAAAGAAAACCGACGCCATGCGCGACGTAGTGTGGCATGAAGAAAAAAAGCAGAAGGTTGTGCAGATGTTGCACACCGGTCCTTTTTCGGAAGAACCTGCGACTTTAAAAAAGATGCTCGCCTTCATAGAGGAACACCAGCTAAAGAAAGCCGGCCTCCATCGCGAGGTATACTTATCGAACTATAAAACAACTGCGTCGGCGAAACTCAGAACCATCCTGCGAGAACCCGTGGAAACGACCGACCCAATCTAGCGCGGATCATAAATCGTTCACCCTCTTCCTCTCCCGATGATTCCCGGCGTTTGTTGTTATAGCGGTCAGCATATCCGAACAGCAATGCAAAAAACAGGACAAATGTTGTAAAGACTCCAATCATAAGCTGCATAGTGGTTGTGTTTACAAAGATGGTGCATAGCGACACCGTTTACTTGTCGCTATCGATCGTGGGCGCACCAAGGTAAGATCGGCAGGGAATTTGTCCTTTTTATTCTGTCAGCCGTCGGTATAATTGGGCGCGGTATTTAAACCCGCGCCGCCTATATTGCGGCCTATTTTGATTGAAAATCAAGTCATTATGAAGAAAAGAGCAGCAGGGTTTCTGTTTATGGTTTTCGCCGGCCTGACCGCGCAAGATGTATGGGCAACACAGCACACACGCACGGAACCTGATACGACAACGGTGCCGAAAGACTGGTTCTTACGCGATCCCGGCAGCGACCATGTGCAGGGACTTAGTGTAGAAAAAGCATACGCCACCCTGCTTCAGGGCAAACCCTCGAAAACAGTGGTGGTGGCCGTGATCGACACCGGCATCGATATTGAGCATGAAGATCTGAAAGATGTGATCTGGACCAACGAAGATGAAATTCCGGGCAACGGCATCGACGACGACAAGAACGGCTACGTAGACGACATCCATGGCTGGAACTTCATTGGCGGAAAAAACGGCAATGTCGAAAACGATACGTATGAAGTGACACGCGAATACGTACGCCTGAAACCTAAGTATGAAAACATTGACGAAAAAAAGATCGGCAAGAAAAACAAAGCCGAATACGAACTGTGGAAGCGTGTAAAAGCCAAATACGACCGCGACCTCAAAGCCAACAAGGATCAATACGATCAATACAGCCAGCAATATCAACTCTATATGAATGCCTATGGCACGCTGAATTTTTGCGACAGCACGTTGCGGGCGCGTGGCGACGGCAAGCCACTCACAAAAGCATCGCTCACAGCCCTCGACGGTTCGAACGACACCGTGCGGTTTGCAAAAGAAACGTTGCTCCGTGTGCTGAAGGAAGCCGACGACAATGCAAACGTTACGGAGTTTCTCGACGAACTGGAAGAATACCTGAAGCAATTGAAAGAAGGTGTGGACCACTATAGCGTGGCGGTTGACTACGGCTACAACCAGACCTTCAACTCGCGCGACATTGTGGGCGACAACCCCAACGATGTGAACGAAAAAAATTATGGCAACAACGATGTGGAAGGTCCTTATGCGCGACACGGCACCCACATTGCCGGCGTGATTGGCGCCAACCGCAAAAACAACCTGGGCATTAAAGGCATCGCCGACAATGTGCGCATCATGTCGGTGCGCGCTTTGCCCAATGGCGACGAACGCGACAAGGATGTGGCCAACGCCATCCGCTATGCGGTTGACAACGGCGCGCAGGTGGTGAACATGAGCTTTGGCAAAAAATTCTCGCCCAACAAAGAGATTGTAGACGCCGCCGTGAAATATGCCGCGTCAAAAGGCGTGCTGCTGGTGCATGCTGCCGGCAACGACGGCGACGACCTGGATGTTGAAGCTAATTTTCCGACGCGAACCTTGTTGAAAGGTGGCGAGGTGAAGTCGTGGCTTGAGATCGGTGCTTCGTCGTGGGGCGACAACGAAAACTTTGTGGCATCCTTCTCCAACTATGGCAAGAAGTCGGTCGATGTGTTTGCGCCCGGCGTGGAGATCTATTCCACCATTCCAGGCAACGGCTATGAAGACCTGCAAGGCACCAGCATGGCGTGTCCCACGGTGGTGGGCGTTGCCGCGTTGTTGTTCTCGTATTATCCCGACCTCACGGCCGACCAGGTGAAAACCATTCTCTCACAATCGACGCGCAAGTTCGATCATTTGAAAGTGACCAAGCCCGGCACCACCGACGAAGTGACGGTGAGCCAACTGAGCATCACCGGCGGATTGATCAACGCCTACGAAGCGTTGAAGCTGGCCGAGTCGTGGAAAGCATCGACTCCAAAATAAAGTATCGACGAAAATTTTTCCCGCCGGCCACACCATGCCGCGCACCAACACCTGAAAAAGGCGTGATCCACATCACGCCTTTTTCTTTTTAGGATCGATCATCACCCTAAAAAAAATTTGATGCGGTGATTTGTGATGACTTTTCCCGGGTTTGATGAATGCTTGCCGAAATAAGCGAACACAAATCGTTCGGTATCGAAACAGAAATGATGTGATGATGGTGATCACATTTTTTTATTGATCGTTTCCCCTGCGAAAATCCCCTCTTTCGCGTGAAGGTTTCGATTTGTAATTACCGAGGTGCCTACCGTTTTCGCCTGTAACCTTGCGGGCGCTCTCTGCAGGCGTGTTTTTAGAGGGTGAAAAAAATCAGCCTTCTCACGTGTTTCACAGGGTTGATGAGGGGAGTAGCTTTTCTATCAGAAATCCACTCCCCATGAAAACCTTCATCAAACTTTCTCTCTTCAATGCCCTGCTGTTGACAGCATTGCTCTGCAACAAAAACACCTTGGCCAACGTAGGCTTTTCCATACCCGACTCGGTACGCGAGGTGTCGTTTCACTACCATAGCGTTCGCGGTCTCATCTTGCTGCCGGTGGTGCTGAACGACACGGTGCACGTGAACCTCATCCTCGACACGGGCTGCCGGAACCTGGTGTTGTTTGGCAAACGTTTCGAAAAACTGTTCGACTTTCAGGTGAACCGGAAAGTGAAGTTCTCCGGCCTTGGACAAGGCAAACCCGTGGTGGGCAGTTTGTCGCTCAGCAACAAGGTGTCGATCGCGGAGGTGATCGGCGAGCGCATTCCGGTGGTGGTGGTGCCGAACCAGAATGTTTTTAGCGGCTATCACAAAGTGCACGGCATCATTGGCTACGACATCTTTATAAAATTTGAAGTGGAGTTGAACTTCGCCGATCAAATCATCACGTTTCGTCGGGCGTGGCGGGCGGTGATGCCGGAGCAATACGAGCGCATTCCCATTCGCATCGTAGACTCGCGGCCCATGATCCGCTCACGAGTTTTTTTTAATGGCCAGGAAGGACAGGCATGCGAGCTGATGATCGACACGGGCTCGTCGCTGGGGTTGTTGCTGAAGACCACCGACCTGAAACGGTATCCCGAGAGCTTTCCGAAAGGTGTGCTGGGCCGCGGCATCAACGGCAACATCGAAGGGTCGGAGGCCTATCCGGATCGGCTGCTGATGGAGGCCTTTGAAATCGCCGAACCACCTGCGGGCATTGTCTATTCGCAGTGGCACAACTATGCTTCGGTGGGTATGCAGGTGATGCGGAACTATTCCATTGTGTTGAACTATTGCCAGGCCTATGTGGGCATCAAAAAAGGAAGGGTCAACCGCATCTGAACGGTGTTACAACGGTTGCTCCACGGCGCTTCAAGAAAAGATTTTACACCAATGCCTATAGACCACGTTTTTCAGGGGTTTAACGGCTCCCTTTTCGCACTGCCGCCGACCCTGTCGCCCGACGTTGAATTCATTTGCGCCCTAGTTTGGCACTCACTATCTTCCGCCCCCGGTTAGACGACGTGTCGGGTTTTATGGAAGAGCAATTCAAGCGGCTAACGCGTAGTATTCAATATTTCTACATTCAGTTTCTGCGGAAAATTCGCCCGCTACGGCATTTCCTGCGCACACAGTACGACCGAATCCGGGAATATTACAGAACCCATCCCAAAGCCAGGCGATGGACCCTCATTCTCGGGCCGCCCGTGGGGTTGTTCCTGTTGCTCATGCTGGTGGTGTGGATTGAAGTGCCCAGCAAACGCGAACTCCGGAACATTCAAAACCAGGTGGCCTCCGAAGTATACAGCGCCGACAGTGTGCTGCTGGGCCGCTACTATATTCAGGATCGCACCGAAGTGAAATACGAAGACATCTCGCCCATGGTGATGGATGCCCTCATTGCCACCGAAGACGTGCGCTTCTATGAACACGAAGGCGTGGACTACATCAGCCTCGGACGCGTGCTGGTGAAATCCATTTTGCAACAGGACGAATCGTCGGGGGGCGGCAGCACCATCACACAACAGCTGTCAAAAAATCTTTATCCGCGAAGGCGCTACTGGGTACTGTCTATGCTCATCAACAAAATGCGCGAGGCCATCACGGCGCGCAGGCTGGAGAGCATCTATTCCAAGAAAGAACTCATCACCCTTTACCTCAACACCATTCCGTTTGCCGACAACACGTTTGGCATACAGGCCGCAGCCCAACGGTTCTATTCCTCCACGGCAAAAGATCTCACACTCGACCAGGCGGCTGTGCTTGTCGGTATGTTGAAAGCCACGACCTACTACAATCCACGAACCTATCCCGACCGCGCCTTCAACCGGCGCAACGTGGTGCTTCGCCAGATGGTGAAGTATAATTTTGTGACCGAGTCCAAAGCCGATTCGCTGCAGGTGGTGCCCATTGAATTGAAGTATAACAAGATTTCACATCACCAGGGACTGGCCCCCTACTTCCGCGAATTCCTGAAGGCAGAGTTGCTGAACTGGTGCAAGAACAACACACACGAAGATGGGTCCACCTACAACCTCTATACCGACGGTTTAAAGATCTACACCACCATCGACTCGCGCCTGCAAGACTATGCCGAAAAAGCCGTGACGCAACAAATGACAGATGTGCAGAAACAGTTCTTCGACCATTGGGGAAAAGACAAACCCTGGAAAGGTCGCGAAGAAGTGTTGACGGAAGCCATTCACCGCTCGTCGCGCTACCGGCAGCTGAAGCAACGCGACTTGTCGGAGAAAGAAATCATGGCCATTCTGAAAAAGCCCATACCCATGCGCATGTTCACGTGGAAGGGCGAAGAAGATGCCGAAGTGAGTCCCATCGATTCAATCATCCACCACTTGCAATACCTCAACGCCGGCTTCCTGGCCATGGAACCCGGAACCGGAAAAGTGAAGGCCTGGGTGGGCGGCATCGAGCACGACTTCTTTCAATACGACCACGTGAAGACCTCGACAAAGCGACAGGTAGGTTCCACATTCAAACCCATCGTGTATGCCATGGCCATCGAGAAAGGTGTGCCCCCTTGCGAATTGATTTCGGCTGGTCAGCAAACCTACATCGACAAGGAAGGTGAAAAATGGACGCCGCGAAATTCGCAGAACGATTATCAGGTAGAATATACCATGCGTGGTGCGCTGGCCTATTCGGTGAACACGGTGGCCGTGAAGCTCATTCAACTGGCCGGTGTGGACAATACAATCGCCCTGGCGCGCAAGATGGGCATCAGCAGCGAGATGCCCGATGTGCCCTCTATTGCTTTGGGCTCTTCGTCCATTTCGTTGATGGAGATGACGGGCGCTTATGCCTGCATCGCCAACGAAGGCGTGGCCAACTTCCCGTATTATGTGGAGAACATTCGCGACCTCGAAGGAAAAGTATATACGGATTTTAAACCCGAAGGCACCGGCAAGCGCGCGCTCTCGAAAGAAACGGCGCAACTGGTAACGCGCATGATGCAAACCGTGGTGCACGAAGGCACAGCCTCACGCCTGCGGTGGCGCTATGGCATCTATAACGACGTGGCCGGCAAAACCGGAACAACCCAGGCCAACGCCGACGGTTGGTTCATGGCCATGACACCCAACCTGGTGATGGGCACATGGGTGGGTGCCGACGATCCGCGCATCCGCTTCCGCCTGACCGAACTGGGCCAAGGCTCGAACACCGCGTTGCCAATGGTGGGCTACTTCCTGAAGCATGTGAACCAGGATGAAAAATTTAAACCACTCTCGGAAGCAAAATTCAAAAACCTGCCCAACACCCTGCAACAGGAATTGAACTGCGATCTCTACGAGCTAAGCGACACGCTCATTGCCCAGATCAAAGTGAAAGTGATGAAGCGCGATTCCATTATGCTGGCCGACACCTCGAAGGCGCCACCGAACGAAACGTTTCTGGAAACGCTCTACAAACGCAAGCTCAAAATGATGCGCGCCAGTCAGCCCGACACCGCCAATGTGAGTGCCATCAAAGTGCTGGGTGGCTAAACGATGCGGCGCAGCGTCAGATCAATTGGGTTGATTCTGCTTGGCTTGCTCTTCTTTTGCTTTCTCTTCTGCCTTCTTTTGTTTTCTGAAATAGCCCCGCAGCAGGAAGTTGTGTTTCAGCGCTTCCATGTTTTGGTCTAGCTTCAGCGAAGCCGACTCGGCGTTGCCCAGGGTCACTTTCAGTTTGTTGGCAAAAGCCGTGTCGGCAAGCAACACACCGATAGCGTTGTCGTTGCTGTTGATTTTAGAGATGACAGCTTTCAGATCTTCCGACATTTGTTTTGAGTTCTTTCCAACCTCGGCCACATTGGCCAACGCCTTTTCGAACGTGGCGGCATAAGTGGTGTCGGTGATGAGTTTGGTAACCAGGCCATCGCCGGAGTTGATTTCTTTCAGCATGTGCTTAAGATCTTCCGTGGCGCGGTTTGTATTCTCGCCCGCATTTTTCAGAGACACCACGGCCTGCCGCAAGTCTTGCGAGATAGGTCCATCCTGCAGCAACTCGCCCACCAGGCCTTCGCCTTTTTTCAGTTTGGCCGTAATGGTTTTCAGATCGTCAGTAAGGTCGCGGGTGTTGGCGCCTACGTCTTTGGCGATGTTGATGAGTTCCTGCGTGTCGGTAGGTGAAAACGAATTGATGGTGTCGTTGTCCTGAATAATTTGGGCAACATTGCCGGGCCGGATCACCACGATCTTGTTTCCCACCAGACCATCGGAACCGATAAAGGCAGTGGCGTTTTTCTTGATGAATTCATTTTGTTTGTCGCGCAACGAAAGTGCGACCACCACTTTTCCTTCGGAGATGATCTGCACGTGCTTCACCGTTCCGATCTTCACACCCGACAGCCATACTTTGTCGCCTTCTTTCAGGCCCTCAATGTTTTTGAAGACGGCAGAGATCGTAAAGGTTTTGTTGAACACGGTGTTTTCCTTGCCGATGTAGAACAGGGTGATGATGAAGAGCAGAATGCCACCCAGCACAAACGCACCCAGTTTTATATTTTGTCTTGTCTCGTTGTTTTCCATACAAATGGTTTTAATAATTAAAGAAGGGTTTGAGTTCCTCGTTATTTTGTTTTTTCAGTTCATCGAATGTTCCTTCCACTTTGTTGCGACCGTCGAACAAGCCGACAATGCGGTCGGAGGTTTCGCGGGCACAGCTGATGTCGTGCGTGATGATGATGGAAGAGGTGTTGTACTTATCGCGCACGCTCAAAATCAGTTCGTTAATTTCGCTGCTGGTCACGGGATCGAGCCCTGCGGTAGGTTCGTCGTAGAGCATGATCTTCGGGTTCAGGATGAGTGTTCGTGCGATGCCAATGCGTTTTTTCATGCCACCCGAGAGTTCGGCGGGGCTCAGGTTGCTTGCCGATTCCAGGCCCACATCTTTCAACGCCGACATCACCTTCTCGTCCAGTTCGCTGCGGTTGTAAATGCCGAGGTTTCGCTTCAAGGGAAACTCCAGGTTTTCGCGCACCGTCATCGAGTCATAGAGCGCGCTGCCCTGAAAAGAGAAACCCACCTGCAATCGCAGCGCGTTCAGCTCTTTTGTGGAAAGGGTGGGCACATCATAGCCCAGCACGTTCACGGTGCCACTGTCGGGCTTCAGCAAGCCTACCATAATTTTAATGGCCACCGATTTGCCGGTGCCCGACTTGCCCAGGATCACCAGGTTTTCGCGCTCGAAAAGATCGAGGTTGAAATCCACCAGCACTTCGCGGTCGCCAAAGCTTTTTGACACATGGCGCACCTCCACCACGGCATTGCCGCGGGGTTGGGATGGAGCGGGCATTATGATGTCGGTTTCTGTTCTCATTGGACGCGGAAGAGATTAATGATTTGCAACGAGGCCAGGTCGATCACGAAAATAAAAATCATCGACACCACCACAGCCGTGTTGGCCGCCTTGCCCACACCCGTTGTTCCTTTTTCTGAATGATAGCCTGCATAGCTTCCCACAATGCCAATGGCAAAGCCAAAGAATGCCGATTTGATAAGCGATGAAAATATGTCGAGGTAGGTCACTACAGCCGACACTTCGTTAAAGTATAAGGTAAAGCTGGTGCCGTTGATGCCGTTCACCATAAGATAAGATCCCAACAGCGCCACGATGTCGGCAAACACCACCAACAGCGGCAGCATCAAGGTTGTAGCCAATACGCGACTCACCACCAGATAGGCATAGGGACGTGTGCCCGACACCTCCATGGCGTCGATCTGTTCCGACACCTGCATGCTGGCCAGCTCGGCGCCGATGTTCGACCCCAGCTTGCCAGCGCATATCAGCCCCGTGATGAGCGGCCCCAGCGACCGCACCACCGCCTGCGACACCAGCGATGGCAGCCACGACTCCGCACCAAACGATGCGAGCGAAGGTCGCGATTGCTTGGTGAACACGATGCCCGCCAGAAAAGATGTGAACAATATCAGAAAGAGCGAACGGTTGCCCAGCAAAAAACACTGGCGCAGCGTCTCCTTTATTTCAAATGGAGGATAGAACACCTCTTTGAAGAACCGCTTGATAAACCGGAACACATCGGCCAGCCCGATTAAAAACTTCTTTACTTTCATTCACTGAAGGGGTTTCGTGCAGCAGACACAGAGAAATAATGTGCCAGATAAACATCCCTTCAGAAATGCATTTCACGCGCGGTTGGTATTGAAAACCGCGAAGCACTGTGGAGTTTATTCCCCACGTTCCTTCTTTGTGGCCGGCGATTTGCGCTTGCGCTTGTCGGTGTGTACCCGAAGTGCGTCGTCTATAGAGTGCGAGCTGAACAAATCTTTCTCCTTATAGGCCAGCGTCGACAGTTTGATGTAAAATTTCTTCAGGACTTCGAGTTCCTCTTCGGTCAGGTCTTCCACATCCACCAGACGGTTGCTGGCATTTTCCTGACAGGCGATGAGCTCGTTCAGCTTCATTTGCAATGCCAGCATGTCGCGGTTCTGCGATTGCTGAATCACAAACACCATGAGAAAGGTAATGATGGTGGTGCCGGTGTTAATGACCAGTTGCCACGTGTCGGAGTAGTGAAAGAGCGGGCCGGTAGTGGCCCAGATAAAAATGATGCTGAACGCGATGACGGACGTGGCAGGTCTTCCGGCCGCACGGGTCACCACTTTCGAAACCCGATCGAACAGCTTCGAGGATTTTTTGATAGAGGCGATGGGAAATTCGTTTACCGATTCTTGTTCGGCAGGTGTTGCATCGGGCGTTTTCATGGCGTGATATTTAAGCGTTTGGCTTCGCCTAAATTAGTCACGGTGCCGGATATTCCCTATGCGTTTGCCAAAGTCACACGTTGCGAAGAATACGCATGAGCAGCTTCTCTTCCTGGGTGTGGTCCACCTGGCTATTGCACGTCTCTGCGTCGTCGAGTTGTGAAAGATATTTTTGAAGGCGGTTTTCTTCGTACATCAAAATAATTTGGGGATGCACATAATACTTGCGACACACCGTGCGGGTATTGCCCAGTTTAACGCTCACTTCATCCAAAGCCTGCAACACATTCTTCTTGGCCTGAGTTTGGGTGGCGGCTTCGCCGATAGCGTTGAACGAATTGAGAATAGACAGCGTGCCGGCCCAGGTGCGGAAGTCTTTTGCCGAGAAGTCTTTGCCCGAAGCGTCTTTGATATAGGCGTTGATCATGCCCGAATCGATAGAGCAGCGCACACCCTCATCATTAATATACTGAAACAGTTCCTTGCCGGGAATGTCGCGACAGGCTTTCACGATGCGGGCCAGCCGTTTGTTCTTTAGAGTGATGGTGTGAAAGACACCCTTCTTTCCTTTGAAGGAGAATTTCAAGGTGGCACCGTTGATGTTCACATGCCCGTCTTTCAACGTGGTGAGGCCATAGGAGCCATAGAGCTTTTCATATTCGGCGCTGCCGATGCGAATGAAGGTGCGTTCCATCAGGCTCACCACGGTGGCCATCACTTTTTCTTTGGTGAGGCGTGGCGTGCAGATGTCGTGTTCAATTTGCCGGCGCAACGCGGGCAGGGCTTTGCCAAATTCGTAGAGGTGATGAAACTTGGTTTGATTGCGCACCGTGTCCCATTGTGCATGATAGCGATATTGTTTTCGCCCGCGCACATCATAGCCGGTTGCCTGAATGTGGCCATTGTCCTGTGGACAAATCCACACCTTTGTCCAGGCGGGCGGGATGGCGAGTTTTTTTATGCGGGCCAGCAGGTCCTTGTTTTTCACGGAGGCACTGCCAAACACATAGGAAAAGCCCGTGCCTTTTTTCACGCGGGCAATGCCGGGCATGCCGTCGTTCACATGCTGCAGGCTGGCCACGGCAGCGGCGCGTTTATAGTTACGATGAATCTTTAACGATTCGGTTCGTGTGAGGGGAATAGGCATGGGATGGACCATAGGTATGTCAGTCGTTGTGGTCGATGGTGTCTGGGGTATGCGTTCCGGTGAGGCGGAAAAAAACAGAAAGGCTTAGCGTCCACGACGCGTTCAACACGGTGAGGTAGTCGTTGTGCAGAAAAGCATAGGCGCCGCGGTGCACTGAAATCATGGGGTGTTCGGCGCGGCGCCGCAGTTGCATATCTCCCATCCGTGAATTGAAGCGTGTCATGGCAAGCGTGTTTGCTAGTGTTTGGTTTGTTTTTGGATGTTCTCCACATCGTGTATAAACGCAGACAGTTTGGCGTCTGCATAGGCGCCATAAGCATCGATGAGTTGGCCTTTGCTGCCGTCGGTAGTTTCGATGAGGTAGAGAATGGAATTGTCGTTGGGATCAGAGTATCCCTCAAAGCGGTGAAAGTTCACGATGTGCACTTCTTCGGGTGTATAGAATTGTTCTTCGTCGGTGTTTGTGAGGCGTCCGCTGATGACTTTAAAGTTCTCCGTGTAGCCTTCCTTTGTCGCCTGGTTTGTCCGCTCCATCAGGGTCGACATTTTTTCGGTGGAATTACTTCTCATATCCATAATGTTGTTGTTTTAGGAGGTCTATATAAAAAACCCTGCCAACGCAAAAACGCAGGTTTAGGAGGGTGTTTCACAAAAAAGCGGGGCAACCATTCCACACCCGGCGGGCAAAAGAATCCGGGCATACACACTATCGTCTCTTCGCGATCGGACAAAAAAAAGAGGTTCCATACCGGAACCTCTTTCACCAGGAGTATCCCCCTGTGCTAATGCCTACTCTACCTCTTCTTCCTGCAACTGGGCGGCCAGTTGATTTATTTTTTCGGCCAGGTGCGTAAGCTTCTCGTCGGCACTTGCCTCTTCGTCCTTGGTTTCTTCCAGCAATTGCACGCACTGAACCTTTCCGAGCACGGTGGCCATGGTGCGCAAGGTTCCATAGGCGGAAATTTCATAGTGCTCCACTTTTTGCGCGGCAGCAATAAGGGCGGCATCGCGGGCATGACCTTCGTCGTGATCTTCGATGGCCTCTTCACCTTCTTTCACGAGGCCTTCCATGGCTTCGCATTTTTTGGCAACAGCTTTTTTCTCAAGCAGCTCAAAACATTTTTCGAGTCGATCGATATGCATCTTGGTTTCTTCCAGGTGGTCGGTGAATGCGGTCTTCAACTCGTCGTTGAAGGCGGCCTTCGCCATTTTCGGAAGAGCCTTGGTGAGATGTTTCTCGGCCCAGTAGATGTCTTTCAAAAGATCCTCGAAAATATCTTCCAGGTTTTCTTTCGACGACTTGATGGTTTTCTTTTTGGCCACGGCTTGCGAGGCGGCGGTAGCCTTTCCGGTTTTCTTGGTTATTGTTTTCATAGCGCGAGTGTTTTTGGAAGTTTTTGACATTGGATAGTTGATGGTAAGGAGGTCGACAAAATTGATACCATGCAACAGAGGCCGATTGCGCGGCTAAATGAATGGAGGGCTGCGCACTATATTCCACACGTGAGCATCTGCATGCCCACGTGTGGTATGCACCAACGCATTGTCAGGCATGCATCTTTCCATGACTTGTTCCCACGGGGGTCGAACCGTTGTCTGCCACATGTTCTGTAAGCTGAGCATAGGTGAGGATTTTGTTTTCGTCGCTCACCCAATATTCCACTTCCAGCGGGCGAACCACCAGCAAGGCGATGTTCGGATCGTCAAGTCCTTTTGGAAACCACGCGCGGATGTAGGCGTTGAACAGCTCGCGCATTTTGCCTTTGTTCGTGCTGAGGTGGGCTGAGCCGTGAATGCTGACATAAGTGCTTTCTGTTTCGCACGCATACGTTAACTGCACGGAAGAATGTTTTTTGACAGACTCTGATTTTTCGGAATTGACGGCCGTGAAAAACCAAAGGTTGCCTGCCTCATCCATATCAACATGCGACATGGGGCGAAACTGGAGGTGATCATTTTTTTCGACGGTGCCCAGCATGCCAACCCGGCATTTGCCGATGAGCGCTCTCAACTTCTCGATGTAATTTTCCATGGTGCGTTTTACAATTTTATACCGTTCATCTTCTAAACCTGAAATATTCCAGAAACCGGTTTGGTCGTCCGGCCATGGCATCCGATATCATCTGCATGCCCATCACGCTAAACGTGATGCCGTTGCCGCCAAAGCCCAGCACGAAATAGCTCTGCGGAAAATCCGGATGCTCGCCAATGAAGGGCAGCGCGTCGGCGGTGATGCCGAATGTTCCTGCCCAGCTAAAGTCCGGAATGATGGACACACCGGGCATCAGTCGTTCAAAGCTTTTCAGCAGTTCCTTTTCCTTTCGATCCATCAGGCTGTCGCGCAGCGTAGCGTTCTTGAACTTTTCGTCGCCTCCGCCAATCAAAATCCGATTGTCGGGTGTGCTGCGAACATATAGGTAAGGGTCCTGCGTATCCCACAAGAGCGTGTCGGTCAAAATGCCCGGAAGGCTATCGAGCGGCTCGCTCACAATCGCATAGGTGCTGTGCAACGTGGCAACCTTGTCCTTCACGATGGGCAGCGACTCATAGCCAGTGGCATACACAATGTATTGCGAGGTGATCACGTTGTTGTGCGCCGTGCCCGCTATGTTCTTGCGCTTGTCGAACTTCACCCACGACAGCTCGGTGTGATCATAAATTTCAAGACCGCAGTGCTTCACGGCATAAGCCAGAAGACCATGCGCCAGGCTGTAGCCGTCAACACTCGCAGCATTTTCAGAAAGAATGGCCCCGTGACCCTGAACACCAAAGTCGTTTTCCAACGTTTCTTTTGGCAGCCATTGCACGTGTATGCCGGCATCGGCGCGATGCCGGCATTCATCGACCAGCCATTTCGCATCCTTCGGCTTATGGGCAATGTAGAGACTGCGTTGTGTTTTGAAACCGCAGTCAATTCCCAGCGTACTCACCAGCGTGCCCAATCGCTTAATGGCTTCAATGCCTTCGCGATAGCTTTCAATAGCCACCGCGTCGCCCACTTTTTTCTTCAGCGAATAGAGGGGTTCATCAATTTCATATTGCAGGAGCGCCGTGGTGGCACTTGTGCTTCCCAGCGAAACGTCACGTTTGTCGATGAGCACAGTTTTATAACCTTCGCCGGAGAGCTGACAGGCCAGCAGTGCGCCGGTGATGCCACCCCCCACCACCAGCACGTCGCACGATATGTCGGTGCGCAGTGAGGGATAGGATTGCAATAAGCCGTTCTTCAGCAGCCAGTAGGTTTCTTTCGATCGAAGTGTCATCGGTAAAACAAGTTCAGTCGGGGTGGGCAATACGTAAAAGGTAACACCAAGCGAAAGGCTATGCATGCATAACCCTTCGCGAGAGAATAGCCTAACGGTTTTTATTCACCGAGCTGACCGTTCTTGGCCAGCTTCTTCATTTCCTTGTTGGCATAGATGGCCACTTCCACACGACGGTTTGCCTGACGGCCCGCGTCGGTGTCGTTGCCTTGCAGCGGTTGTTTTTCGCCATAGCCTTTGGTGGTGACACGGCCTGTGCTTACACCCTGCTCGCCGAGAAATGCTTCCACAGAATTTGCGCGCTTTTCGGAGAGGGTTTGGTTATAGGCATCTTCGCCACTGCTGTCGGTGTGCCCTTCAATGAGAATGTTGGTGTCATCATACTTGTTGAGGGTCTTGGCCAGCTCCGTGAGGTTGGCTTTTGTGGCAGGCTGCAATCCCGCAGAGTTCACATCGAACAGCAAACCTGAGTCGAACGTGATGAGGATACCTTCGCCCACACGTTGCACGCGTGCGCCCTTCAAATCATTCTTCAGTTCTTCGGCCTGCTTGTCCATGTGGCGACCAATAAGCGCGCCGGCTGTGCCACCCACGGCAGCGCCGATGATGGCGCCCACCACCGTGTTATCGGACTGATGACCGATCACGCCGCCAATGGCTCCACCCACGCCGGCACCAATGGCACCGCCCTTTGTGGTGTTGGAAGCCTGGCATCCTACAAAAAATTGTGTAGCCAGCACCACCACAAACATCATGAGTGCTGCAACGAATGTTTTTATCTTGTTTTCCATGCTAGATATTAGTCTTTTAATGCAGCTTCAATCTGATCGCCGAGACGCTGACATTCGATCTTCACATCATCGGCCGTGTTGCGGGCGCGTTGCTGGATATCGTCCCACGAAGTTTCAGACGACTTGTCGATGTCGTCGAGCGCACTTTGCACGCGGTCGCGTTGCTGAATCAGGTTTTGTTTTGCTTCCTCCAGCTGCACTTTGCCTTCGGTCTTGGTACTTTCCAGTTTGGCGGTGATCTTGTCGAGCCGGCCGTTTATATCGTCACGAAGTGACTGAAGATTTTTCGTCACTTCCTCTTTTTCCTTGCTGATGTCTTTCTTTACTTCTTCCTGTGCGTCGTTCACTTTCTTTTCAGAAGAAGGGCTGCACTGATAAAACGCGGCCGCACTTCCGGCGATCGCGAGCATACATACGAATCGTTTCATTTTTTTCAGAGATTAGTTTTGGGGGTGTTCAAAGAAGTGGATGAGGCGGGCCTCACCCACTTCCGGAATTTTCAGTTTGCGTGTGGGCTAGATCGATTCAAGTTCCTTGCGGACTTCGTCTTTGGTTTTGCCCAGTCGTTTTTGCAGACGGCCAATCAGCTCGTCTTCCTTGCCTTCGGCGAAGGTCAGATCGTCGTCGGTAAGTTCGCCATACTTTTGTTTAAGTTTACCCTTCGCCTCGTTCCAGGTTCCTTTTATTGACAGCTTGTTCATAAGAGTTGTTGTTTAAAAGTGTAACAATTGTTTTTCGTGTTCTAGACTTTCACCTTCTCAGAAGTTTCGTCGATAGTCGACTTGCCACTTCTGGCCAGTTGATCGATCCGGGAGTTGAATTGTTTCCGGATATTATCCAGCGATACGTCTACCGTGTTCATCAGATCATCTTTCATCTTCAGTGATCCGTCAACAATTTTTTTGCGGGTGCTTTTACCCGAATCGGGCGCCAGCAAAATTCCGGCGGCGATGCCCAAGGCTGCGCCTGCAACGAAGCCGCCTATCAAACTCTTTGGATCTTTCATGGCATGAAATGTTTTTAGTGTGGTAATTTTATTTTTTTCCGTCTCATCGTGCGACAAAACATTTGACTCACCCGATGAAAACATTATGCCAATCCTCCAAACAGTCTGCAAAACCACTATAGCTTCCATCAACGGCCGGTCAAGCGTGTAGCGATCTCCACACAATGGGCCGTGAAGTCGCCAGAACAAAACGGAAGCGAGCACAAAAAACAGTGTCTTACTCAACGCATATCCCTAATGCTCTGATGCTACTTACCATTGTATAACCAACACTAACCAAACGCCCGAAGGCTCGATACGTTTACAAAACAGACGACGTGATAAGCCAGAGAAGCGTCCGCTTCGTCAACCTCTCGTCCCTCCACGATCATGCTACTTTTTTGTCGTTGTGGCCATAGATCACGTTGTGGAAAAACTGTTTCATCCATAGACCACGGTTGCCCCTGCACGGGCATTTAATTCCACAACTCTACCCTGTAAAGGCCTGAAATTTCAAAAAAATCGAGGTTTTGGTTTTGGTACGAAGATGTATTACTCCCTCCGTGAAAAGGTTCATCATCCAAACCCAAACCTAGTACACATGACAACCATCACAGAGAATACCGTAAACCGTGAAGAACAAGCTGTGAAGTTCTTTCGTGAAATCAAGAACGATCTCGGCGCACACTCCACTCAAAAAATTGTTAAACTGGTTCGCGCGGTGCTGTCGCAGTTGCGCAAATCCTTCTCGCACGATCAGGCATCGGCGTTCATCAAAAAAATGCCAAGCCTGTTCCAACTGCTCTTCGTAACCAACTGGCGCTACGAAGAAGAGCAGAACTCCATCAAACACCTGGATGAATTGGTGGACGAAATTTATCAACAAGACAAAAAATCGTCGGGCACGCTTTTCTCATCAGAAGTAGACGCCCTCAACGCTGTGATTGTTGTGCTCCGGAAGCTTGACAAGTTTTTCGGCATCATCGGGCTCAACGTCCTGCACTATCCCCTCACACAAGAATTGAAACAGGCTGCTATTGAGGATGCGGCCTAAAAAAAATCATCCTCACATAAAATCATAAACCACTAAACTTTAATCACTATGTTACGCTGGACCGTCACATTCCTCATCATTGCCCTGGTTGCCGCCGTCTTCGGATTTGGTGGAATTGCAGCAGGTGCTGCCGCCATTGCAAAAGTTTTGTTCTTCATCTTCCTGGTACTGTTCGTACTGTCGCTGGTGTTTGGCGCCAGCATCTTCAAGCGATGACAAAGAACAATCCCGAAAGTCCCGGTGCATAAAAAATGTGCGCCGGGATTTTGGTTTTATCTCTCTACAAAAATTATGAAAAACGCAGCACGCATACAGCACCATCCCAACCAGGAAGACAAGCGCGGCTTTGCTCCCTACGCTTCGGCAACTCGGTTGAACTACAGCACCAATGATCCACGCGAAGAGGATATTGTGCACGAAGCACTGGAAAGTGAGCGTAGAGGTGGTATATTGCGCAAGCGCACAAAAAAACGCAAGAATAATCCTTCGTCCTGATCGTTAGTTTAGGATGAATAGCGCGTCGGTGAGCGGACCTGTTGTGAAAGGCTGGAGAACGTTTGGGATGATCCGCTCCCGGAAAATGAAGCTCGAAGTTTAACTCTACCTTGAATGCTCACGCAGTGGCCGCTCCGCAAATATATGATCAGGGCTTTAAAGATCATCGGCTGGATCGTTCTATCGATTGTGGCCCTGCTCCTGGTGCTGGCCCTCGCCATTCAGATTCCCTACGTTCAACATAAACTCACCGACAAGGCCGTAAGTTTCCTCAAAAACAAAATCGGCACCGAAGTGCGACTGGCACACATCAGCCTGTCGTTCCCTAAAAGAATTGTTCTGGAAGGTCTGTATGTGGAAGACCAGGCAAAAGACACATTGCTCTATGCCGGTGAGCTTTCCGTGAACACCGACCTGTGGGCCCTCACCCAAAACGAAATCAACCTCAGCGGCGTGTCGCTCGAAAACGCCACCGGCCACATTAAGCGTGCAGCCCAGGACAGCGCTTTTAACTTCACCTTCATTGTCGATGCCTTCGCCGGCGACAGCACGGCCGTGCCCGACACAACCCAAAGCACGCCCTGGACTTTTACGGTCGGACAGCTTGCGCTGAAGCAAATTCAGTTCTCGTATCACGACAAGCTGACCGGCAACGACGTGGACCTGGATCTCGGCATGCTCGACGTGGACCTGGATGAATTTGACCTGAACGGTCCTACTGTAAAAATCAACTCCATAGACCTGCAGCATGTTCAGGCCCGCATGGAGCAAACCAAGTCTGCCCCACCGTCCACCCCCACCGTGGCAGCGGTCGCTCCACCCGAGCATCCTTTTGTGATCACCATTGAAGAAGTGACGTTGAAAGACATTGCCGCCGACTACAACCACACCGTGCTTGGCCAACGCCTGCACCTGAACCTGGGCGAATTGCAGGTGGCCATCGACGCCATGGACCTGAACACCCAGCACATCGCGGTGGATGAGTTCTCCCTTTCCGACACCTTCATTGCCTATCACCAGGCGGCAACCGAAGCCTCCGCTAAAAAGCCATCCCAACCCGAGCAAACCGATTCCACCGCTTCCGCGCCCTGGGACGTGAGTGTGAAATCGCTATCGCTGGCCAACAACAACGTTCAATATCACGACTTCCGCAAACCGCTTCAGCCCCAGGGAATGGACTTCGCGCACTTGTGGGTGACCCGCCTCAACGGTGAAGCCGAAGATCTTCGTTACGCCGACAACACCTTTGGCGGCGACATTAAAAACATTTCATTTCAGGAAAAGAGCGGCTTTGGGGTGACTGCCCTGAAGACAAATTTTTCGTTGACCGACAAGGCATTGGAGGTAAAGGACTTTTATTTCCAATCGCCCGAGAGCATCGTTTCGCTGAAGGCGTCGGCACAGTTCGCTTCGCTGGCTTCCTTGGGGCAGACCTATCCTGAAGCCACTGTAAACCTGAACCTGCGCAATGCCACGCTTGCCGTGCGGGACGTATTGTATTTTTATCCCGCGCTGGCCGACAGTCTGCCCTTGGATATTCCTCCCAACACAACGGTAACCATAAGCGCCGTGGCGCAAGGAAAGGTGAAGGATCTTTCCATCGAAAAGCTTGCATTGAACACACTGTCGAAAACATCCTTGAAGGCGTCGGGCACGGTGGTCGGACTGCCCGATATGGACAAGGTTGAGATGCGCCTCACCTTACAAGAATTTTACACCACCGCGGTTGACATACAAACGGTGGTGCCCAAGCGCATGCTTCCGTCGTCTATCGCCATTCCCGAATGGTTGAAGCTGACGGGGAAAATGAATGGCTCGCTGCAAACACCACATGTGGATGCTTTGCTGGCAACGGCTTTCGGCAATGTGGCGGTGAATGCCCGCATGGATCTCGACAGCCAAAAGAAACGCGAACGCTACGACGGCAAGGTGCTGGTGAAAGACTTCGCCCTCGGCAAACTGCTGAAGCAAAACGCCATGGGCAAGCTGAACATGACGGCCAGCGCCAAAGGCTCCGGGCTGTCGATGGAGACGCTGAACACGAGCGTGGATGTGCGCATCGCCGACTTTGCTTACGGCGGCTACACCTATCGCGACTTCATCGTGAACGGCTCGTTAAAAAAATATTTCTTTTCGGGCAACGCAAAGCTCAACGACAAAAATCTCAGTTTCAATCTGAAAGGCGATTTCGATTATACCGACAAGGTGCCTGAGTATAACATCGTGTTTGCCCTGGAGAACGCAGATTTCCAGGCGCTTCGCCTTTCTGAACGCCCCCTGCGCGCGCGCGGCACACTGGACGTGAAGCTGGCGACATCCGACTTCAAAGTGCTCAACGGAAATCTCGACATCCGCAAGGTTGCCATCTTCAATGGCACTTCGCTCTATCGCGTAGACTCGCTGCTGTTTGCGTCTATCGATCAACGGGGGGAAAGTGAGATCTCCATTCGCTCCGACATCCTCTCGGGCGACTTCAAAGGCACCATCAATCTCTATAGTCTACCCGAGGTGTTGACGCATCACTTCAACCGCTATTTTTCCCTGCAAGACACGCTCTACACAAAGCGGCCGACCGTGCCCCAGAATTTTAAATTCTCGCTGGTCCTGAAGAACACCGACCTGCTCACGGAAATTATATTCCCCGAACTCGATCCGTTTGTGCCAGGCGAAATTTCGGGCGAGTTCGACAGTGAGAAGTATAAGCTGGACCTGCGAGTGAATTTTGCCAAAGTGAAATATTCTGCGGTGAGCGTGGACTCGGTGAGTTTTCTGGCAACGTCTAACGCCAAATCGTTTGACTATGGTTTGCGTGTGCGCGATTTGCGCGTGGACTCGCTTCACATTTCGGCGGTGTCACTCTCGGGCAAAGTGGCCAGCGACTCCATTCGCACCAAGTTCACGCTGCTCGACTCGCTTCAAAAAGAAAAGTATGTTTTTGGGGGCGCGTTCTATAGTCTTAAAAAAACATTCCAGTTTCATTTGCTGCCCAGTGAAGTGGTGTTAAACTACTGGCCCTGGGAAGCGCCTGCCGACAACGCCTTGCGTTTCACCCGGAAGGGACTGGTGGCGCATAACTTTTCGCTTACCAACATAAACGAAAAAATATCGCTCATCACCAAAAGCGCAACCGACTCAACCCTCTCGGTGGTGTTCAAAGATCTTAACCTTCCCAACATCACCAGCCTCGTGGAAGGCATCACACCCGCCGAAGGATTAATGAACGGCGACTTCAAACTTGCCGGACAAGGGGCGTTTAAGTCAACACTCACCATTCAGGAGTTAAAAATATTTGGACAGTTGTGGGGCGACCTTGCGTTGAATGTGGCGCGCACCGCCAAGCCCTATCTGGTAGACGTGCGTGTGACGGGCAAGGAAGCAAAGCTGGCCGTGAACGGAACCTACACCCCCGACGAAGACGCACCCGACATTAACCTAAAGACGACGATCGACATCACCAACCTCGCCATTGTGGAACCGCTGTCGGGCAAGCAATTGAAAAATGCTTCGGGGCGTATGAATGGCGACATCGCCATCACCGGCAATCCTTCGAGCCCGTCCATTCGGGGTGAGCTTCATTTTGAAGAAGCTGCGTTTGTGCCTGCGTTTGTCAACAGCAAATTTGTGCTGAAAGACGAAAGGTTGTCGTTTACAGAAGATGGCATTGAACTGCGCAACTTTCGCATCCTGGACGAGAACAACAACACGGCATCGCTTCAGGGAATGATCAAAACAAAATCGTATTCCGACTTCGACCTCGACCTGAACCTGAACGCTTCCGACTTCCAGCTCATCAACACCACCGAAGACGACAACGATCTTTTCTTTGGCAAAGTGGGCATAGACCTGCGCGCCCGCATCACGGGCAACCTGAACGTGCCCAACGTGCGCGCCGACGTGAGCATCACCGACGGTAGCAGCTTCACCTACATTGTGCCACAGTCGGAGAAGGGTGTGCTGGAACAAAAAGGCATTGTGGTCTTCGTGGATCGCGATGCTGAAAACGATCCGTTCCTCAAGGCCATCAACCCGAAAGACACGGTGAAGTCGCGGTTCAAAGGAATCGAACTGACGGCCAACATTGAACTGTCTGACAAAGAAGACCTCAACATCGTGATCGATCCCATCGCCGGCGACAAACTTACCGTGAAGGGCAACTCCACCCTCACGCTCGACATCGACCCCACGGGCAACATGCAGTTGACGGGACAATACGAAATCTCCGAAGGGTCCTATAACCTGTCGTTCTATAAACTTGTGAAACGTGATTTCAAAATCGAGAAAGGAAGCAGCATCACCTGGCAGGGCGACCCGCTGACTCCGCTCATGGACATTCGCGCCATCTATGCCGTGGAGACATCGCCTGCAGAACTGGGCACGCCAAGTTCTGCGCAAGGTGGATCTGTCGATCCCCGGCAGCGCATGCCCTTCCTGGTCTACCTCATCATTAAAGGCAACATGATGACGCCCGAGATCAGCTTCCTGCTCGACATGCCCGAAGGCAAACGCGACCCCGCGGTGTATGCACAAATAAAAGACATCAACACGCGCGAGTCCGATCTCAACAAACAGGTGTTTGCGTTGTTGATTCTGAAACGTTTCATCGCCGACAATCCGTTTGCCTCACAAGGCGGCGGCTCCGATGTTTCGTCGACGGCGCGCAACAGCGTGGGCAAGTTGCTCACGGAACAATTGAACCGCCTCACCGAAAACATCAAGGGTGTTCAACTCACGTTCGATGTGAAGTCGTATGAAGACTATTCGTCCGGACGGGCCGAAGGACAAACCGAGGTGCAGCTGGGCGTTTCAAAAAGTTTGCTGAACAACCGGCTCATCGTGAAAGTGTCGGGCAACGTGGATGTGGAAGGCGAGACGTCATCCCAAAGTTCGTTTGCCGACTACATCGGCGATCTCGCGCTGGAATATAAAATCACGGAAGACGGCCGCCTGCGCATCACCGGCTTCCGAAACAGCAACTACGATATGATTGACGGCGAACTGACGGAAACCGGCGCCGGTTTGATTTACATAAAAGATTACGACACCCTTCGAGAACTGTTCAAGGCCAACAATGCAAAGGAGAAATAACATACTGAAAACGTTCGCCTCCTCCGGCTGGTTTGTGGTGCTCGCAGCATTTTTGTTGACGGGTTGCACGGCCACGGGCTTTCTGAAAGAAGGCGATTCGTTCTACAACGGCGCCGAGATTGATTTCGACACGCATGGAAAACGCGTGGGCCGCCGGAAGGCACTGCGAAAAGATCTTCAAACGTTTATCTATCCCAAACCCAACAACACCTTTTTCGGAATGCGCCCCGGCGTGTGGTTCTATTTTATTGCCGGCGACACCAAATCGAAAAAGGGGATCAGAGGTTTTATAAAAAATAAACTGGGGCAACCGCCGGTGTTGTTGAAAGATGCCACGCCCGAACGCACAGCCAAAACGCTGAACGGACAGTTGAACAACCAGGGCTATTTCGAATCGAACGTGACGGCCAAGGTGGAGACGAAGAAAAAAAACAGCAAGGTGATCTACACGGTAGACTTGCCACGGCCCTATCGCCTCCGCGAAATCAACTATCCCGCCGGACGCGACAGCACCTATGCGGCCATCTTCCGAACGTTGAAAGAAGAATCGTTGCTCGAACCCCGGCAGCGCTACGACCTGCAGCGCATGGAAGCCGAACAACAACGCATTGAAAAAGTGCTTAAGGATTTCGGCTTCTATTATTTCGACGATCGCTACCTTATCTTTGAAGCCGACAGCACGGTGGGCGATCACAAGGTGGACCTGACCCTGCGGCTGGAGAAAGGTATTCCGCCACGGGCGCGCAAGATCTACACGCTCGGCGAAGTGAAGGTGTATCCAAACTACGCGCTCTCGCTCGACTCGGTGAACCGCGTTTCGAAAACGATCGACGTGGAAGGCTACAAATATGTGGATGAAGGAAACATGTTCCGTCCAAAAATTATCACCGACGTGATCAACCTCACGCCCGGCGACCGCTACAGCCGCGAAGCACAAGACCTCACACTGAGTCACCTCATGGGCCTGGGCGTGTTCAAGTTTGTGAACGTGAAGTTTTCGGAAGAACGCCAGGATTCGTCTATCCTGCACACCGATGTTTTTCTGACACCCCTAAAAAAGAAATCGATTCGCGGCGAAATACAGGGCGTTTCCAAATCCAACAATTTTGTTGGACCCGGACTGACGCTGACGTTTACCAACCGGAATTTTCTGCGCGGGGCGGAGTTGTTTCAACTTAAGCTGAACACGGCCTATGAAGTTCAGATCAGCAAGCAGCAACAAACGCCGCTCAACTCGTTTGAGCTGGGCGCCGAAGCAAGCCTCACCATTCCGCGTTTCATCACGCCCATACACATTGACTATAGCGCGCGGAAATATCTTCCCAAAACCGTCATCAAAACAGGTTTCAACCTGCAAAATCGTGTGGGCTATTATCGTCTCAGTTCCATCAACGCAGCCTATGGCTACACGTGGCGCGAAACCATTTCGAAGTCGCACGAATTTTATCCCATCGACCTTAACTATGTGCGCACCGACAAGCGGTCACAACAATTTGACGACCTGCTGGCCGAAAATCCTGTGCTGCGAAATTCGTTTGAGAATCAATTCATCCTGGGCACCCGCTATTCCTACACGTTCAACACGCAGCTGGTGGAAAGTCAGCAGCAACAATATGATCGCAGAACCTACAAAACCCACAGCTTCTATCTGAACGGCAACGCCGATGTGGCCGGCAATTTTCTGCACGCCGTGCAACGACAGTTCGACAAAGACAATGATGGTCCATACGAAATTCTTGGTCTGCCCTATTCAGAATATGTCAAAGGCGATGTGGATTTCCGCTACTACTGGCAGCTGGATGAGCACAACAAAATCGCTTCGCGTCTCATTGTTGGCGCGGGCTATGCCTTTGGCAACTCTGCCACGTTGCCCTATGTGAAACAGTTTGCCATTGGTGGGTCCAACAGTATCCGTGCTTTCCCGGCGCGTTCCATTGGCCCGGGGTTGTATAATGCGCGACAAGACTCGCTGTATCAGGGACAGTTGTTTGTGGACCAGCGCGGCGACATCAAGCTGGAAGGAAACCTTGAATATCGTTTCGACATCATTCGCATGCTGAAGGGAGCCGTGTTCATCGACGCCGGCAACATCTGGTTGTGGAAGGAAGACAATCGCAGGGGCAGCGCCATATCAAGCGACTTTCTGAACCAACTGGCGGTGGGTACCGGGTTTGGGTTGCGCTTTGATTTCAGCTTCTTCGTGCTGCGTTTCGACACGGCCTTCCCGCTGCGTCAGCCCACGGGGTGGGTTGCCAAGGACATCGATTTTGGTAGCAGCACCTGGCGCGGGCAGAACCTCGTGTTCAACATTGCCATCGGCTATCCGTTCTGACCGTTCGCGACAGAACATCATCACACAACAAATTCAGAAAGAATTTATTCGGCGAGTTTAAACGAGATGTTGAACGTGGTGCCTTCGTTCAGCTTGCTGGTCACTTCCACTTCGGCGCTGTGGCTGTTCAGAATATTTTTGGTTGACGTGAGGCCCAAGCCCATGCCACCTTGTTTGTCGGTGAAGAAGGGATCGAACAGTTTTTCGATGTCGTCTTGTGGAATACCCTTGCCGTTGTCGGTGATGCACACGGTGATGCGGTAGGGCGACAGCTGTGTATCGATTTTCAACACGCCATGGCCGGGCTTCATGGCCTCCACAGCGTTGACGATGATGTTGAGGAAGGCTATTTTTATTTTTTCCTTGTCGAGCAGCACGCGGGGAAGGTCGGCGGCAAAATTGCGCTCGAGGCGAATCTGATTCAGGTTCATGCGGTCGATGGCCAACGCGATAGTCTCTTCCAGAATTTCGTCGACGTGCGACAGCTGAAGGTTGAGTTCTTTGGGCTTCGACGAGTTGAGCATTTCACCAATGAGCTGTTCGATGCGGTTGGCATTGCGTTCAATGATGTCGCTGTAGAGCTTCACCGTTTCGTTGTTGGGGGGCATCTCGTCTTTTAATTGCTCGAGTGCCAGGGTGAGGTTGGTCAGTGGGTTGCGGACTTCGTGTGCAATGGTGCGCGCAATTTTCCCCGTCATCGACAAACGTTCGGCCACCAGCATGTCGCGTTCGGCTTTCTTGCGCAACGTCTGGTCGTGCACGATGCCCTGGTAGCAACAGAACTCCGAAATCTGATCGGGGATAAAAACGCAGTTGAGCATCGAGATTTTTTTCTCGCCGTTCTTGTCGATGAGAATCACTTCGAAGTCGCGGATTTGCTCGGTGTCTTTCAGGGTTTTGTAGAAATAGTCGAAGTCGCTTTCCTGTTCAAAAATTTCGCGAATGGTAATGGAGTGGGCTTCTTCTTCGGTGTATTTAAAAAACTTCAGAAACGCATCGTTCACGTCCATCAGCTTCAGGTCGTTGTTGGCCAGAAAGATGGGGTCGATGGAGCGCTCGAACAGCGAGCGGTATTTTTTTTCCTTCTCGTCAAGTTCGCGGATCACACCGGCCTGGCTCAATGCGTAGCGTATGCTACGCTCCAGGATGGAGGCGTTCAATTCTGTCTTCACCAGATAGTCGGCCGCGCCATAGCGTGTGGCATCCAGATCGACTTTCAGATCGCCCTGGCCGGTCAATAGTATGCAGGGTGTGATGACACCTTTGTCTTGTGCAAATTTTATGAGGTCGAGACCGTTTTCGCTGCCCAGCCGATAGTCGATCAAAAAGATCTGGTAGTGGCCGTTAACCATTTTTTCCTTGGCCTTTTCGGGTTGAGGTTCCCATTCCACATCGAAGTGGTAGTATTCGCTTTCCGACAGATATTCGCGCGCCAGCAAAACATCATCTTCGTCATCCTCAATCAACAGTACTTTAACCGACGGTGTTTTCTTCATAGCGTTTCAGGGAGAATTCAGGTTCGGGGCAGGGCCACAGTGCCGAACCAATAGTTGCCAATCTTGGCGGTCACTTCCACCAGTTCGTCAAACCTCACGGGTTTGCATATGAAAGAGTTCACGCCCAGATCATAGGTTTTCACAATGTCTTCTTCGGCCCGCGAGGTCGTGAGCACCACCACCGGAATGCGTCGCAGCTCCGGGTGATTTTTGATGTGGTGCAGGGCTTCACGTCCGTCCATCTTCGGCATATTCAAGTCAAGCAAAATGAGGGCCGGTTTGATGATCTTCTCTTTCATAAACTTTCCACGCACGTGCAGGTAGTCGAGCAGTTCGGTGCCGTCTTCCACAAAATGGATGGGATTGGTGAGGTTGTTTTCTTCCAATGCCTCCTTCATCAACATCCGGTCGTCCGGATCGTCGTCGGCCATAAGAATAGACAGCTGGGTTAGGATGGGCTTCATGCGCACGTTTGTTTTAACCTACCGGCAAAATAATGATAAATTCTGATCCTTCATTTTCAACGCTCCTGGCCGTGATGACGCCTTTGTGGTTACTCACGATCTTGCGGCATATCGAAAGCCCAATACCCGTTCCCTCGTACTCATTGCGGCCATTCAGCCGGTGAAAGATGGTAAAAATCTTTTCTGCATATTTTTCATCAAAGCCGATGCCGTTGTCTTTCACACTGATTTTTACATACTGCTGTTCGTTTAGGGAAAGGCCTGGGATGGTCTTTACTTCGTTGCTTTTCAGCAAACGACCGCGAATGTCCACCACGGGGGCAACCCCGGGTTTGTGGAATTTTATCCCGTTACTGATGATATTCTGAAACAACCGCTTCATCTGCATCTTGTCGCCGGCAAACGCGGGCACCATGCCCACACGCACCACGGCCTCTTCGCGGCGCACCTGGGCGTCGAGGTCGTCTATCACGTCGCGCAACAGCTGGGGGGCATCCAGCGGCTCAAGCACGGGTGCATTCTTCGACACACGCGAGAAGGCCAGCAGGTCTTCGATGAGCACCTGCATGCGTGCGGCCGCCGATTGCATCCGTTGTATATAGTCCACGCCCTGCCCCTCCAGCTTGTCGTTGTATTTGTTGGCGAGCCGGTCGCCAAAGGCCCTGATCTTGCGCAGGGGCTCCTGCAGGTCGTGCGAAGCCACATAGGCAAACTGCTCCAGGTCTTCGTTAGAACGCTGCAGCTCTTGTGTGTATTGATTCATCTGGTTTTCATACTGCTTGCGGTCGGTGATGTCGAGCACCGTTCCCATCATGTCGACCACCGACGGCTGGTCGTTGGAGGCGGTGGGTTTGGCCACCAGCGAAAAATGCCGCACAGTGTCGTCGCGTTCAATCCTGTACTCAACTTCCATCCAAACCTTGTTTGTTTTCACTTCCCGGAGAAAATCTTCTACGAGCAAGCGATCGTCGTGCAGCACATTTTCCAAAAACGAATTCCAGTCGGGCGTGAAGCCCGTGGGTTTGCCCAGCATGGTGCACAGGCCGTCGGACCAAATCAGTTCGTTGTTTTTCTCCGTCCATTTCCAGCTGCCCATTTTCGCCAGGTGCTCCGCGTCGTTCAGCAACAGCTCGCGCTCTTCGAGCAATAGGCGCTGCGACTTTTGTTTTGTGATGTCGGCGAATGTCACGATGAAGCCATCTTCAAATTTCACCACAGTCACATCGAGCCATATGCCAAAGGGCTCGTAGAATTTTTCGAACTGCCCGGGCTTGCCCGTTTCCACCACTTCTTTATAGAGATGATAGGAGCCCAGCTCTTTGTGCCCGGGCATCACCTCGAGCAATCGTTTTCCGATGAGGCTGCTTTCTTTCACACGGGCCATGGTCAGGCTCATGGCGTTGGCCAGCACCCATTCAAAATCATAGATGGCTCCCTCTTTGTCGCGCAGGGAACGAAACACCATGATGCCCGAGGGCGAATTGTCGAGCACACTGCGCAGCGTTCGCTGTGTGAATTCGCGTATGCCCACTTCGCTGCGCAGGGCTTTCAGATTCTCCTTCAGCTGATCTTCGGCCACGCGGCGTTTTTCGAGGGCGTCGAGTATGCGGATAAACAAAATGGACAATCCCACCAGGGCCACCACGCCATAAAGCAGCAAGGCCACCGGTGCCACAACCTTGTAGTCGGCTTCACTTGCCTTCCGTCTTTTGTAGATGGCTTCCTCCATCCGGTCGATGCGTTTCACCAGCGAGCGGATGTCGTTCATGTTGGTGCGGCCTTCCTGCAGGAGTGCACTTTCGTAGCGATCCATATATAAGGAGCTGCGCTGGGCGTTGGTCAGGATCTTTCCGATAACAGAGAATTGATAGTTCACCAGGTGTTCGAGGGAATCTACTTTGCGCGCTTGCAGGCGGTTGTCGGCAACCAGCGCTTTGAGGTTGCGTAGCTGGTCGGGCAACTCTTTCACCGACGCGATATAGGGTTGAAGATAGATGCTGTCGCGTGTGAGTTGAAAACCGCGATGCCCGGTCTCTGCGTCTTTAATAGTGGACATGAGTTTTTCAAGCGAACGAAACACCACACTCGAGTGGCTCAGCGACTGCACCTCAGCCGTGTAGTTGTTCAGGTTGCGATAGGTCACCAGGCTGATGCCCAGCAGCACCATCACGGTTCCCACAAATACAATTTTGATATACTTATTCTTCATGGCTGGGGTAGGTGGTCTACACGGTGTGTAGAAAAACCGTCGCTCAAGCGTGGGCAACACATTTGTTTTCGCTTGAAAATAAAGAAGTTGACGTTTTTCTGCATTTGGCCTGATGTTTACATCATGCTTTGTAAACAAATGAATTAAACTATGAAAACCAAAATTAAACTTTTATCCATTTTCTTTATTACCGCCGTTCTCGGGGTAATGTCAAACAACGACGCAAATGCACAGGCAAGAGCTGGTGTGAAGGGTGGTTTGAACGTGAGTAACCTGTACGTAGACGATGTTGATGATGAAAATGCTCGCTACGGTTTCAATGCTGGTGTATATGGTCAGATCTTGTCGACCGAGTCGTTTGCAATCCAACCCGAATTGCTCTACTCTACCAAAGGTTCGAAAGTTGAGTATGGCCAATTTGTGAATCAAACCGTGAAGTATAACCTCAACTATCTTGACCTTCCTGTGCTGGCGGTATTCAAGTTGGGCGACGCTGCCGAAATTCACCTTGGTCCTTATGCCAGCTACCTGCTCAACGCCAACATCTCCTACAAAGGCGACATTGCCAACGGCAGCGACGAGATCAAGAAAGACAATCTCAAATCGTATGACTATGGATTGGCCGGTGGCTTTGGCTTGAACTTTGGCGCAGTGCAAGTGGGCGCACGCTACAACTATGGTCTGGTTAAAATTGCCGACAGCGACGCGGCAGAGGCAGTGCTTGGCGACTCCAAGAACTCTTTTGCTCAACTCTATCTGTCATTCAACCTCAACAACGCACAAGCGAAATAATCTAGGGGTAGGTAAATAGGTAAAAGAGGTTCCGACATGTCGGAACCTCTTTTTTTTGTTACTCATTGACCCAATACAAATTTGTTTCACACCAGGTTGCTCCTGCTCACGTCAGGCGCTGATGCTATAAAGCTTAAGCTTGTTATATAGTGTTTTGCGATCGATGCGCAGCAGCTCGGCTGCTTTCGATTTGTTGTAGTTCACTTTTTCGAGCACGTCGATGATGGCCTGGCGTTCGGCCGAGCCGGCGATAGACTTCAGCAAGCCAACGCTATCTTCCACCAGCGCGCCGGTTGCCGCCACGGTGTTGTTGGCCTGAATGATCTCTTGTGGCAGACTGTCGGCTTGCACCGATTCGCCTATCGTGAGCAGCACCGAACGTTTGATCACGTTGTTGAGCTCCCGCAGGTTGCCATGCCAGAAGTAGTTTGTGAGTTGATCCACCACATCGGGCGAGAACGATTTCACATTTTTCTGCAGGGCCTGGTTCGATTTCTCGAGGAAGTAGTTGGCAAAGATGATGATGTCTTCCTTGCGTTCGCGCAGGGGCGACAGTTGTATTTTGAATTCGTTGAGGCGGTGATACAGATCTTCGCGGAAGCGTCCTTCTTTCACAGCCTTGATCAGGTCTTCGTTGGTGGCAGCAATGATGCGCACGTCGATGGGAATGTCGCGGGTGGCACCGATGCGTTTGATTCTTCTTTCCTGGATCACGCGCAACAACTTCACCTGGTTTTCATACGACAGGTTTCCGATCTCGTCGAGGAAGATGGTGCCGGTGTCGGCCACTTCAAAGCTTCCCTGCTTGTCGCTCACAGCGCCGGTGAAGGCACCTTTCACATGACCAAACAATTCGCTTCCGGCCAGTTCCTTGGGCAACGCGCCGCAGTCGATGGCCACAAAAGGTTTGTCTGACCGCTTGCTGAATTTGTGCACAGATTGCGCCACAAACTCTTTCCCCGTGCCGGTTTCACCATTGATGATGACCGACATGTCGGACGGTGCTATGAGTTCTATGTATTTTTGAACGGTTTGCGATTGAATGCTCTTGCCGACAATGAACGTGCCTCCGTTCACTGTGGACTTGCCTTTGCGAACATCCTGAACAGCATCTGCGTTTTCGGCATTGCTGGTGTTCCGCTTTTCGTTTTTGGCGATCGTTTCTTTGATAGTCACCAACAGTTCGTCGGGATAGAGGGGCTTGGTCACATAGTCGTTTGCGCCGTAGCGGAAAGTTTCCACTGCCGTGCGCACATCAGAATAGCCGGTGATGATGACCACGGCCACATCGGGTTGCAGCAGTTTTATTTTCCGCAACATTTCCACACCGGTGTGATCGGGCAACCGGTAGTCGCACAGCACCAGGTTGTAGCGTGACGCCCGCAACAACTTCAGGCCTTCTTCGCCTTTGTAGGCAACATCAACCTCATAGTTGTTCTTGGTCAGGAATTTCGACAATACGAGACAAATGTCTTTATCGTCGTCGATGATCAGTAATTTGGGCATAGGCAAAACTAAAAACAGGGTTAGTATAAAGAGGTGTTCCGTCTGATTGCTTTACTATATAAAGTTCAGCTTTTGAAGTGACTCGTCAATGCCTTTTATCGTGAAAGGTTTGGCCAGAAAAACACTGGCACCTTTCTGCAAAGCTTTTTGACGCTCGCTGTCATACGCGCTGATGACAATAATTTTGGAGGCGTTTTTCGATTCCTGCAGGGTGCTGATGAGGTCGTAGCCCGAACCGTCGGTGAGGTTCAGGTCCACAAACAGGATGTCGAAGGGCGACCCCGAAATTTTCGATAGCGCTTCACTTATGGAAAGGGCGAAATCCGTTTCATACCCTAATTTTTTAAGGTATTGTGTAACTAACAGACAAATTTCCAATTCGTCGTCAACGACTAAAATTTTTCTCATTCGTATGGGGGACTAATGTCCGTGACCCGCCAGTGAAAGAACTTCCCGACGCTGACGCTTAGGTCTGGGCTGGGCACTTCTTGCAACTTTGATCTTTTGCACTTCCTCCTTGGCTTTCAAGGGGAAAAATAGCTTAAATAAGACTATGGCGAAACCCACACTGCACAAATAGGTTCCTCCCATCAGCGCAACAAATTTCAAGAATTCCATCATAATTAAGGATTTAGCACATCACTCGTAAAAATCATGCCATGCCACCCCGTTGGCCGCAAGCCCGTTTCGGCAGGCCACGAGTGTGGAAAACATTCCCCATCTGTGCGAAAAAGCGTCATTCCACAAACCATAACATGCCTCAGTCCGCTAAAAAGCCCGTCGCGCGCATGGCACGAAAATGTGAATTCACCATGCAAATCAAATTGTAAACCCTATGACTAATTTACTTTATGCCATTGCCGTCATCCTCATCATTGCATGGGCGCTTGGCTTCTTCGTCTACAGTGCAGGAGGTCTTATCCATATACTGCTTGTAATTGCTATTGTCGCTGTCATTCTGCGATTGATTCGCGGAGAGCGAATATGATGTTTGGAGCTGTCTTTGTTCTTCGATTGGAAACAAAGACAGCTTTATTCCTTCTATGAAACATACATCGTCCACACGCATCCTGCGTCGCGTAGGCATCGCATTAGTTATCGTGTTTGCATTGGCTCTTGTCGGAGGCTTTGTGCTGTCGCTTGTACTGAAACAAAAGGTCACAACAGCCCTCGCCCGCGTGAATGGAACAATCGATGACCTGGACGTTAATCTGTTCACACAATCCATTACGGCCACCGGGCTCAGGCTCACCTACCCCCGGGCCGACTCGGCCGATGTGCCACACCATGTCTCCCTGAAGAGCGTGCATGTGGGCGGCATCAGCCTCTATCAATGGCTCGCGCACAAAAAAATCAGCATTGCCACGCTCGAATTCCGCGATGGCGACGTGCGCTACAACACCACCCTGAAGCAACGCAAATCGTCTGGCGATTCTCCGCTCAAAGGCATTGCCATCAACGCCATTGTGTTCGACAATGTTCGCACAAACGTGCAGCTCGACTCGGTGCAATCGCTCAGTGGTGTGTTGAATCTCCGCGTTTCTTCCCTGCAACTTGACAGCCTGTCGAAAGGAAATAATCTCTCCGCGCTTTATCTGGCCACGCTGCAAGGCGATGTGACCGCCGTCACACACGTGTCGAAGTTCTACACCACGCGGGTGGGCACCGTGCATGTTCACAGTGGCGACGAGAACATCCGGCTGGACTCCATTTCTGTCACTCCAAACTATTCGCGCTTCGCGTTCGCACATCGCGTGGGCAAACAAACCGATCGTTTCACCTTGCGTGTGCCGCAGGTGGAAGTGAAGGGCATGAAGTTCGACCAGTTGAAAGACAGCATCGTTGCCATGGCGCATGTGAATATTGTGTCGCCCACGCTCCTCGTGTTTCGCGACAAACGCGTTCCCTTCCGAAACTATAAGAAAGTGCAATTGCCCATGGCCATGATCAGGGCGTTTCCCTTTCTGCTTGTGGTGGACAGCCTCAAACTTCGCGACGCCAGAATTGTATATGAAGAATTTCCCGAACAGGGTTTCCACACCGGGCAGGTCGAGTTTTCTCATTTGAATGCCGCGCTGGGAAATTTACGCAACCGCGGTGGCGACAAAAACGGCCACGCAACCCTCATCGCATCGGCCCAATTGATGGGACAGGGGCGCATCGACGCCAATTTCACATTGCCCTACGATAACGCCCAACCCTACAAGGCCGAAGGCCACATCCGCAAGCTGGCATTGCCACGACTGAACCCCGCGCTGGAAAACATGGCCTTCGTGAGCATCGAGTCCGGACGACTAAACGATTTGTATTTCAACTTCTATTATACCGACGACGGTTCAAAAGGCTCCGTTGTCATTAACTACGAAGACCTGAAAATCAATGGTCTCACCAAAGAAAAAGACTCCCACACCAGCGGCTTAAAATCGTGGATCATCAATTTGTTTCTGAAGAAAGACAAAGACCGCACGGTCAGTGAAGCGAAGCGCCTGGGTGTTATTCAATTCGAACGCGACAAACGCAAAGCAATCTTCAACCTGTGGTGGAAGTCGATACTGTCGGGGTTGAAGTCCAGCGTGCTGGATGGTCCTGCAAAGAAGGAAGAAAAGAAGAAGGGTTAACTCTCAGGATCGAAAGCCAAACCTCAGTTTCAACAGCATCACCTGGAAGAACGTAACAACTCGGATGGCACCCACCAGAAGGAGGCATAGCGCGGCTCTTGCAATCATAGAGAATACGGGAAAAATTCAGCAGAAGAAATTAAAGCGTTACCTCACAACAGGTTGCCTCGGGCGGCTTCGTAGGGCGCCTTCCTGTTGCACGCGATACAAACAAACCATTTTCGCGCACAATCAACAAGGGCCCTACTAAGCCATACAAATCCGTTTGGCGTCAACGCATAGGTAACGATGAAGGTGTTGTTTTTATTTCTCAACGGCGTCGTGAAGACCGGGATTGTGCTGGGCATTCTCCTCGGCGTTGTTCACAATTTTGCGTTGTTCGTCTTCGTTCAAATCGCGATCATCCTGATCAATCTCCTTTTCAGTGACAGGCTCGGGAGCCGGCGCAGGCGTGTTACGTTTTCGCACCACTTGTTTTGCACCTTGTCGGCGGGCGTGTTCCTTTCGTGCGTCAATACGTTTCGTTTTCTTGTCCATAACTTTAATCGTTTTGGTTCTCAAAGTCCAGAGAAAGAATTATGCCACAATGATCATTGCCCCTTGTCGGCCGGTCGCACCGTTAATTTCGGACCGTCTCCCTGTAGCGTTTCTGGTGCGGTGTGTGGAACAATTTCCAGGTTCTCTGAATGGCGCGCATGGTTGTTAGACACCACCACTGTTTCGCCGTGCTTCTCGTCTTTCTCAAGCTCCACCATCTGCACTTTCACGGCATTTTCGTAGGGAGTGATTTCGCTTCCAATTTCTTCGGCATACACCGACGTGAGCTCGGCACCAAACAGAAAAATGACGGTGGAATAATACACCCACACAAGAATGATCACCAGCGAGCCGGCCGCACCATAGGCAGAGTTGAATGAGCTGTTGCCCAAATAAAGACCGATCAGGTATTTGCCGATCGTGAACAACACCGTGGTCACAAATGAACCCACCCACACGTCGCGCCATTTTATTTTCGCATCGGGCAACACTTTAAACATCAATCCAAAAATCAGGGTGATGAAGCCCAGCGAAACCACGATGTTGATGGCGGTGAGCACATACAACGTCATCCCGGCCAGGATTTGCGACAGGAACCCCTGAAACACCACCAGCACCGTGTCTACCACCAGCGACACCAGCAACACAAACCCGATGCTCATCACCATGGCCAGCGACAGCAACCGGTTCAATACAAATTTCACCAGCCCCCGCAGTGGCTTGGGTTTGATGCCCCAGATTTTATTGAGACTCGCCTGCAGCGAAATGAACACCGTGGTGGCACTGAACACCAGGGTGACAACACCCACAGTTTTAGCAAACACACTTGATGCATCGATGGCCGCGTTCATCAGAATCTTTTCGACCTCTTGTGCGCTTTCGCGACCAATGAGCCGCGACACCTGGTTCACCAACTCCTGCTGCACCACATCGTGCTCAAAAAAAGCCGACCCCACCGAAAGGGAAATGATGAGAATGGCCGGCAGCGAAAAGATGGTATAGAAGGCGATAGACGACGCATAGCTGAAGGAGTCGTCTTCAATAAAATTGAGAACGGTCTTTTTGAGAATGGACCAGCTGGAGGTTAAGAACTTTTTCATAGCATATTCTATCTCCCTTCTTGCAAGAAACATTCCCCGATGCGAACGCGCGTGCCATGCTCCCAGCGATGACCTGTGAGCCCGTGTCGTGACGCGTTGTAGAATAAGAAGCATTTTGGTGTGGATATATTTGCCCAGGCCACAAGGCGCTACCATCGCATCGAAATGACACGGCGGTGTTTTTTACTTGGCACGGAAATTAGCAGTTGGCTAACCAGAAAAGATTTTTACCAACGCCCTATGGACGCCACCCAACCCACAGCACCGTTTTATCTGAAGCTCAGCCTGACCCTGCTCGCCATTGTGCTGCTTGGTCTCCTTGTGTTCCTGGGCAAAGACATCATTCTTCCGCTCATGTTCTCGGTGTTGCTGTCAACACTCCTGCTGCCGCTCAGTTCGTTTCTGCGGCGCAAGGGAGCGCACAAGGTGGTGGCCATCATCATACCCGTGCTGTTGTCTATTGTGGTGCTCGGCGGCATCCTGTATTTACTCTCCAGCCAGATCGTGAATTTTCTCGACGACATTCCTGCGCTGAAGGCGCGCATGACCGAAGTGGGCAACAGCTTTCAAACATGGGTGAATGAGAACACACACATCACCGTTCGAAAACAAAATCAATACATCGCCCAGGCCATGGAAAACCTGCGCGACAACGGGCCGCAGATTGTGGGCCAGACGTTCATATCGCTCACCGGGATTTTCAGTTACCTCATCTTTCTTCCGCTCTACACGTTTTTGATGCTCTACTATAAAGACACCATCAAGATGTTTCTGGTGGGTGTGTTTCGCAACGGATCCGAAAAACAAGTGTGTGAAGTATTGACCGAGTCGAGCACCATTGCGCAACAATATGTGATTGGCCTCCTTATCGAAACCTCCATCGTGTTTGCTTTGAATGCTGTGGGCTTCCTCGTACTGGGTATTAAATATGCCGTGTTCCTGGCGCTGCTGGCGGCGTTGCTCAACCTCATTCCCTATGTGGGCATGATCATGGCCAACATCATGTGCATGCTGGTGACGCTGGTGAGTTCCGATAACATTTCGGACGTGGTGTGGGTGGGCCTTGTGCTGGCCGTGGTGCAACTGTTCGACAACAACATTGGCATGCCGCTCATTGTGGGCACCAAGGTGCGCATCAACGCGTTGGTCACCATTGTGGGTGTGCTGATCGCGGGTGCACTGTGCGGCATCCCCGGCATGTTCCTGGCCATCCCAACCCTGGCAGTGGCGAAGGTCATCTTCGACAAAGTGCCACAGCTTCAGCCCTGGGGCGTGTTGCTTGGCGACGAATGTCCCGACACATCGTTCCTCCCTGCGCGGGTGGCACTATCGAAAGTAAAAACCCTGTCCCATTCACGCAAGCCCAGAGCATCGCGCAAGAGCGACACCAACACGGCCGAACTGAAAAATGAAAACCTGGCCGTGAGCATTCCATCCGAAACAGTATCCGAAAAATAAATAACCATGAAAATGAAAACAGCAACAAAAGTAGTATTGGGTGTGGCCGCAGCGGCAGCCGCTGGCGCCGTGATCGGCATGTTATTGGCCCCCGAAAAAGGCAAAGATCTTCAACAGAAAATCCGCGACGGCGCCAAAGACTGGATGGCCGAGCTGAGCTCACTGCTCTCGCTGGGTCGCGAGGTGGCCACGGAAGTGAAATCGCAAGGTGAAGAAACCTACGCCGACATCAAGAAAGGTGTGAAGGCATTGACGGAAAAAGCATAGACCATGGAAGAGCAAAAGAAACCCACGGAAAAAATTGTGGACGCGGCCGGTGACCTGTTCGATGCCTATCGCAACCTGCTCACGGTTCGCATCGTGGAGCAAACTTCGTTGGGCGCCTCGGTCAGCATCCTCGGCATCGTGACCATGACGGTCGTGGTTTTCATTTTGCTGTTTGCAGGCGTGGGCACTGCGTGGTGGGTAGGCGAAGCCCTCAACAACATGAAAGCCGGCTTCTTCATTGTGGGCGGCTTTTATTCGCTGGTGCTCATCATCATTCTGCTCACCGCCCGCAATTTCATTCTACCCAACATTCGAAACCTGTTGATAAAGAAAATGTATGACCAGGATTAGCAACTACGAAGAACTGATGGCCGAACGCCACCGGTTGGAAGCGTTGATACGCGAGCACAAAACCGTGATCACCACCGAAGCCCATGCGGTCAAAGAAAAGCTCTCACCCATTTTTGCGTTGCTTTCTTTTGTGGGTATCTTTAAACGCAAGCCCGACCAAAGCCTGCTTCAGTTTGGTGCCGACATTGGCGTGGAGTTGCTGCTCCGGCAAAAGCTGCTGGCCAAATCAAATTGGGTAAGCCGACTTGTGCTTCCCTTCCTGGCCAAAGGCGTCACCTCTACCGTGTTCGACAAACTCAAGAAAAAGAAGCTGCTCAACACAACCGCTTCGTGATGTTTCACTAATCACTATCAAAACATGAGATCAATTTGGAAAGGCGCCATCGGATTCGGCCTGGTGAACATTCCGGTGAAGCTCTACAGCGCATCGCAGTCGAGCGATCTCGATCTCGACATGCTCGACAAAAAAGATCGTGCTCACATCCGCTTCCACCGCGTTAACGAAGACACGGGCAAAGAAGTGAAATGGGACAACATTGTGAAGGCCTATAAATACAACGGCGAATACGTGGAGCTTTCCGACAAAGACTTCGCACAGGCCAGTCCTCAGAAATCAAAGATCATCGAGATCAATCATTTCATTTCCGAAGAAGATGTGGAAAGCATCTACTTCGAAACACCTTACTATCTGGAGCCTGAAAAGTCGGGCGAGAAAGCGTATGTGCTCTTGCGCGATGCGCTTAAGAAAAGTGGCAAAGCCGGGGTGGGCAGCTTCGTGCTGCGAAGCAAAGAACACCTTTGCATTGTGAAGCCTTACGAGAAAGTGATTGTGCTCAACAAGATTCGCTTTGCCGAAGAAATCCGCGACACCAGCGCCATCAAAGTGCCGGCCGCAGCCAAACCCAAAGCGCCGGAATTGAAAATGGCCCTGAACCTCATCGACCAACTCACCACACCCTTCAAGATCGACACCTTCAAAGACACATACTCGGCCGAGCTCATGAAGCTGATTCGCGCCAAGGCAAAAGGCAAACCGCTGAAGACAACGCCGATGAAGGTGACGCATCGCAAAACCGACGACCTCATGAGCATGCTCAAAGCGAGTATTAAACGTGCATCGTGATGAGCCTCGCCACCTATCATAAAAAACGCGACTTCAAGAAAACACCCGAACCCAAAACGTCGGGCAAATCAAAAAAACATGGGCTCACCTTTGTGGTGCAACGTCACGATGCATCGCACCTGCACTACGACTTCCGTCTGGAAATGAACGGCGTGTTGAAAAGCTGGGCCATTCCCAAAGGCCCGTCCATGGATCCCAAAGACAAACGCCTGGCGGTGATGGTGGAAGACCACCCGCTGTCGTATGGAAAATTTCACGGCGTGATTCCCGAGGGCAACTATGGCGCGGGCACCGTCGAGATCTGGGACGCCGGAACCTATGAACCCGCCGAAGCAGCGTCGGCCGATCCGGAAAAAGAATTATTGAAAGAGCTAAAGAAAGGATCGCTGAAGATAAACCTTCACGGCAAAAAATTGAAAGGCTCGTTTGCCCTGGTTCAAATTAAAGACGACAAACAAAAGAACTGGCTCCTCATCAAACACAAAGACGAGCATGCCGACGAAACACTGGAAAGTAAAGCTATCAGAGCCACCGCGGCACCCGTGCGCTCGGTTCGGTCGGCAAAAGAAAAACTAACGCATTTCATCACGCCCATGCTGGCACAAACCAAAGACAAAGCCTTCGACGATGATGGCTGGCTCTTTGAAGTGAAGTGGGATGGCTATCGTGCCGTGGCCGAAGTATCGAAGAAAGAAATCAAACTGTATTCGCGCAATGGACTGTCGTTCCTGAAACTGTATGAACCCGTGGCAAAGGCTTTGGAAAAAATAAAAGACGACGTGGTGCTCGACGGCGAAATTGTGGTGCTTGACGACAACAACAAACCCAGTTTCCAGAAGCTGCAACACTACGACGAAAATCGCAACCGGCCGCTGGTCTACTATGTGTTCGATTGCCTGAAGCATAAAGGCAAAGACCTCACGCATCTTCCGTTGGTGGAACGCAAAAAGATTTTAGAAAAGCTTCTTCCCAAAAGCGATGTGATCCGCTATTCCGATCATGTGGACAATGATGGAACCACGTTCTTCAACAAAGTCTCGGAGATGGGATTGGAGGGCATGATCGCGAAGAAGAAAGACAGCACCTATGCATCCGGAAAGCGCACAGCAGACTGGCTCAAGATAAAAAATCAAAATACACAGGAAGCCGTCGTCGCGGGGTTCACCGCGCCACGCAACAGCCGGAGCCACTTTGGCGCGCTGGTGCTGGGCGTTTACGAAAAAGGGAAACTGAAATACATTGGCCACACGGGCACCGGCTTCACGGAAAAACTTTTGCAGGAAATTCACGACAAGCTCAAGCCACTCATTCGCAAAACATCGCCCTTCGATGAAAAAATTCCTGTTAACTCACCCGTCACGTGGGTCACGCCCGAGAAAGTATGTCAGGTGAAATTTACGGAGATCACCAACGACGGCATCCTTCGCCATCCCGTGTTCATGGGTCTTCGTGTGGACAAGAGTGCAAAAGAGGTAGATCATGTGGACGTGCCCGCAAAAACAAAAAGTATAAAGACGCCAAAGAAAACCGCGTCTAAAAAATCAGCTTCCAGTATATCTTCTTCACACACAAAAGCAAACGGCGCTGCCGAAATAAGAAAAGTTGATGGCCACGAGCTCCGCGTCACGCATCCCGGCAAAATCTATTTTCCCAACGATCACATCACCAAAGGTGACGTGATTGAATATTACAATACGATCTATCCTTACATCGGCCCCTACCTGAAAGATCGTCCACAATCACTGAAACGAAATCCGAACGGCATTGGCGACTGGGGCTTTTTTCAAAAAGACGCTGCCGACGCTGCGCCACGGTGGGTCGATCACATCGAACTCTATTCCGAAAGTGCCGACAAAGACATTGACTACATCCTTTGCAACAACAAAGCCACGCTGCTATACCTCAACAACCTCGGCTGCATTGAAATCAACCCGTGGAACTCGCGTGTCAAAAAATTAGATAACCCGGATTACCTGATTCTCGACATCGACCCCTCCGATAAAAACACATTCAATGAAGTGATCGACGCAGCTCTGGCCGTGAAGGAAGTGCTCGACAAGGCTGGTGCTTCTTCCTATTGCAAAACATCGGGAGCAAGCGGTCTGCATGTTTACGTGCCGCTGCACGCCCAATATTCCTACGACCATGCGCGCGACTTCTCGGAAATCATAGCGCGCTTCGCGCAAGCGCTCCTGCCCGACAGCACCACGTTGGAGCGCTCGCTTTCGAAACGAAAAAATCGCATCTACCTCGACTATCTGCAAAACAAACGCGGACAAACGCTGGCGTCGGTCTACAGTGTGCGGCCGGTAGAAGGCGCTACCGTTTCAACGCCGCTGGCCTGGAAAGAAGTGAAGCATGGTCTGCACCCCAGCGACTTCACGCTGAAGAACATTGGCAAACGCCTCGCCCGGACCGGTGACCTGTTTGCGCCCGTGTTGAAAGAAAAGAACAACCTCAACAAATGCCTGAAAAACCTGGGCGCGTAATCGCCACCATCATTCCCATCGCCATGTCCTTTCGATATTCCTTTTTCATCCTCGTCGTCACGCTTCTCACGTTTGCATGCTCGTCGCAAAAGAAAGCCCGCGAAGCTGCGGCGACGTATAAAAAAACTTCTGCCAGCGACACACTCCCGGCGCCCTATGCTACCAAGTCGAGCATGAACTTCAGCAACGTGGTAGGGTGGAACGGCAGCATGCCCAAAGCACCGTCAGGGTTTCAGGTGTCGAACTATGCCGACGGGTTTGAAAATCCGCGTTGGATGTATGTCACACCCAACGGCGACCTGTTGGTGGCCGAAAGCAATTCCAATCACCCGTGGTACGAACGCATCGGGGCGCTCTTTATCGGAGCAAACAAATCCAACAACCTTCGCCACAGCGCCGACCGCATCACCCTGCTGCGCGACGCCAACAACGATGGTGTGCCCGAAGTGCGCGAAACCTTTCTCTCCAACCTCGACCAGCCCTTTGGCATGCTGGTGCTGGACGGATGGTTCTATGTGGCCAACACCAACGGCCTCTGGCGTTTTCCCTACACACCGGGCCAGATCAAAATTGTTGACAAAGGAAAAAAGATACTCGACCTGCCCGCGGGCAAACACAACCGCCATTGGACGCGCAACCTCATTGCCAACGCCGAGGGCTCTAAACTCTACATCGCCGTGGGCTCGGGCAGCAACGTGGCCGAACACGGCATGGCCAACGAACTGCTGCGCGCCGACATTCTCGAAATCAACCCCGACGGCTCCGAACTGCGCGTATATGCCAGCGGCCTGCGCAATCCCGTAGGCATGGGATGGGCCGTGGGCACCAAAACCCTGTGGACGGTGGTGAACGAACGCGACGAACTGGGCGATGAACTTGTGCCCGACTATTTCACCCATGTGGAAGAGGGTGGTTTCTATGGATGGCCTTATGTGTATTATGGCCAGCACGAAGACCCGCGCGTGAAAGACAAACCCGTTATGGCCAAACAGGCCCTGGTGCCCGATGTGAACCTGAACGCCCACACGGCATCGTTGGGTTTGGCCTTTTATAACAGAGAAGCCTTCCCCGAAAAATACCGCGAAGGTGCTTTCATTGCCCAGCACGGTTCATGGAACCGCTCCACGCTGTCGGGCTATAAAGTACTGTTCGTGCCTTTCCGCAACGGCGAGCCCTCGGGCAAAGCCGAAGACTTTCTGACGGGCTTCATTGTGGACCTGGAGAAAGAAAAAGTGCGCGGCCGCCCCGTGGGCGTGGTGGTGCTTCCCAACGGATCGTTGCTCATTACCGACGATGTATCCAATACCCTTTGGCAAGTGCGCTATATCGCCAAATGAAACATCCCTTTGTGCCCCTTGATTGTTCCATGAGCATGTAACCTTTGCTGTGTCATTCATTTGAAACACGGTGTCTGCACGTCCGGGTAGACCGGTGGTCAAAAAATTTTCTAAACGCTTCATCCGTTTGCGCCGCGACAAAAAGCGGCGGAAAATAATTTTGTTTTAAACGGTTGTTTAAATTTAAACAACCGTTTAATTTTACGCCCGTTATCAAGCATATGACAAGCGACAAAATACTTACGGCGGCCCGCGAGCTCTTTGAAGAGAAAGGTTTCGACCTTACGAGTGTTCGCGAAATTGCTGCACAGGCAGGTGTCAATGTGGCGTTGATCAATTATCATTTCGGCTCCAAAGACAACCTGTTGCTCACCATCATGGAAGCATCGATGGACACCACGCGGATGAAACTGAGCGACATCAACAGTTCGCCCAACACACCCGAAGAAAAATTGAAAGAGGTCACCTCACTCTATGTGAACAAGATCTTTTCCAATTGCAAATACTACCAGTTCATCCACCGCGAACTCTCCAACACCTCGCGGCCCGAGCTCATTGAAGGCTTCACCAAAATTCTGGGCCGCAACACCAACGAACTGCGCAAGTTCTTTGAAGACGGCCAGAAGAAAAAAGTGTTCCGCAAAGATGCCGACATCGAACTGGTTAGTGCCACCATGTTTGGCATCATCTACCAGACCACGCATTCGCTGTTCACCAAGCGCTACCGGCGCAGCGGCGAAGATGACGATGCCTTCCGCAAACGCATCGAAAAATTTATGTACGATCTGCTCATTAGTTATTTAGCGAAATAGATGTTTAACAAATTTATGTATCGAAAAATCAGTATCGGATGTGCGTTCCTGCTGGCGGCGATTCAGCTGCAGGCGCAATCGGTTAAAACCTTAACCTTAAAGGAAGCCATCGACCTGGGCTACACCAACAGCAAGCAACTGATGGTGTCTAACGCGAAGGTGAAAGAAGCGCAGGCCAAGCTCGATCAGGCCAAAGACAAGGCACTGCCCGAACTTGGCATCAGCGGCACGTTCCTCCACATCAACACACCCAATGTGTCGTTCTCCAATTCGACTACCGACAACAGCGGAAGTTCCGACTCTCCGCTGGCCTCGTTGGCCAACCTTCACAACATCGGGCTGGCTCAGGTTAGCGCCTCAATGCCGGTTTTTAACGGCATGCGCATCCGCAACACCAAGGTGATGAACGACTACCTGCAACAAGCCGCACAGTATGACGCCCAAACCACCAAAAGCGACGTGGCTGTAAACACCATCAAAGCGGTGTATCAATACTACGAGCTCACGCAAAGCCGCAAGACCATCGAAGAAAACCTGAAGCACGAACAACAACGCGTGGTGGAATTCAAAAATCAGGAAGCCCAGGGTTTGCTGGCACGCAACGACCGGTTGAAAGCCGAGCTGCAAGCCAACAACGTGGAACTCGCCCTCACCGAAGTGAGCAACAGCGTGAAGCTTGCCGAATACAACCTCAACATCCTGCTGGGCCTGCCCGACGACACGTCCATTCAACTCGACACCACGGGCATCTTCACCTTGTCGAAACTCACCACGTGGGAAGAAAGTCTGCAAGCCGGCCTCACCAACCGCACCGAACTCAAGTCGGCCGACTTCCAGGTGAAAGCCAGCGACTCGGGCTATAAAATCGCGAAAGCAAACCGCTTGCCCACGTTGAACGTGAGCGCTGGCTATGCCAACGTCTACATCCCCAACGTGATGACCGTGACCAACGCCCTCAACGCCGGTGTGTCTTTGAAATACAGCATCACGGGAGCCATACACGCCAAACACTCCATGCACGAAGCCAAAGCGCGCTACGAACAAGCCAGCGCCTACCAGCAAATTGCATCCGACAACGTGAAAGTCGACATCCGTCAGAAATACCTGAAGTGCCAGGAAATGCTCGACAAGCTCGCCATCAACCAGCGCGCCATCGAACAGGCCCAGGAAAATTTTCAGATCTCACAAAACAAATACAAACAAGGCTTGCTCATTCTCTCCGACTATCTCGACGCCGACGTGGCCCTGCTGCGTTCGCAGATCAACTATGTCACCACCAAGGCCGAGAGCATGATCGCCTACTACGAACTTCAGGAATCTATTGGAACACTTCAATAAACAGCATCATCATTAAATTTTATGGAAACAAAACCTAAGAAGAATAAAAGATTTGCCATTGTGTTAGGCGTCTTAGTCATTGCCGGCGGCGCGTTCGGCATCACCAAATACATCCACGGAAAACATCACGAAGAAACCGACGATGCCCAAGTGGAAGGCGACATCAGCCCCATCATTCCCAAAGTGCCGGGCTTCGTAGCAAAACTGTTTGTAGAAGATAACCAACCTGTGAAAAAAGGCGACACCCTGGTGGTGCTCGACGACCGCGACCTCGCCGTGCGCGTGTTGCAGGCACAAGCTGCCCTCGAAAACGCGAAGGCAAGCCTGGCCGCCACCAAAGCCGGCTATGTTACGTCTTCCGAAAACGTGTTGACGGCAAAGTCGAACCAGGATGCATCCGAATCCAGCATCTCCATTGCCGAGGTAAGAGCGCGTCGTGCCGAACAGGATTTCAAACGCTATCAGGAGCTCATCAAAACAAACTCCATTACACAACAACAATTCGAACAGGCCGAAGCCGACCGCGATGCTGCCCTCAAACAACTGGAAGTATCCAAACGTCAGCGCGAAGCCCTTACCCGCGAAACCGCATCGCGCAAAGCACAAAGCAACGTGAGCGATCGCAACATCGCATTGTCTGAAACGGTAGTGAAAGAACGCGAAGCCGACCTTGAGTATGCCCAACTGCAATTGTCGTATGCCTACATCCTCGCCCCCGAAACGGGCGTGATCTCGCGCAAGAGTGTGCAACCCGGCCAATATGTGCAAGCCGGCCAGTCGTTGTTTGCCCTTGTGCCCGAACGTCAGAAATGGGTGATTGCAAACTTCAAGGAAACACAACTCGAAAAAATGAAAACGGGTCAAGTTGTTGAAATCAACGTCGATGCCTTCCCGCACGAATCGTTCAAAGGCAAAGTGGAGTCTATCTCTCCCGCCACCGGAGCCAAATTCGCCTTGCTACCCGCCGACAATGCGTCGGGCAACTTCGTGAAAGTGGTGCAACGTGTGCCCGTGAAAATTGTGCTGACCGAAGCACCCGAAAAAGCAAGCCTGCTCCGCGCCGGCATGAACGTGATTGTTGACGTACACTTAGATTAATAGCAGCACTATGCAGCTTCAGCAAGAGTCATTGGTGGAACATGGTTGGAAGCGGGTCATCATCACCGTCACCGCGGTGATGTGCGCCCTGCTCGAAATCATCGATACCACCATTGTGAACGTGGCGCTGAATGAGATGAAGGGAAACCTGGGCGCAACACTCAACGACGTCAGTTGGGTCATCACAGCCTATGCCATTGCCAACGTCATCATCGTGCCCCTCACCAGCTGGTTGTCACAGCAATTCGGACGGCGCAACTATTTTGCAGCCTCCATCATCATCTTCACGGTGTCGTCGTTCCTCTGCGGAAACGCTGACAACATCTGGGAGCTGGTGTTCTTCCGCTTCATCCAGGGTCTGGGTGGCGGCGCATTGCTGGTAACATCCCAAACCATCATCACCGAAGTATATCCTCCCGAAAAAAGAGGTATGGCCCAGGCCCTTTATGGCATGGGTGTGATTGTGGGTCCTACCCTCGGTCCTCCGCTGGGTGGCTACATTGTCGATAACTTTTCGTGGCCCTACATTTTCTATATCAACATTCCCATCGGTGTTGTCGCCACGCTGCTCACCATGTCGTATGTGAAGAGCCCCAACTATGGCGGCAAAAAATCGCTGGGCGACGTAGACTGGTTTGGCATTCTTTTCCTCATCATGGCCGTGGGTGCACTGCAGTTTGTGTTGGAGAAAGGACAAGAGCACGACTGGTTTGAAGACGGATGGATTGTTGGCCTCTCGGTAGTAGCAGCCCTCGGCGTGTACTTGTTCATCTGGCGCGAGCTCGTCATCAAAAACCCCGTGGTGGAACTGCGAGTGCTCAAAGACCGAAACCTCGCCATGGGCACAGTGCTCTCCTTCATACTCGGCTTCGGCTTGTATGGGTCCACGTTTGTCATCCCGCTGTTCACACAGAATGCTTTAGGATGGACGGCCCTGCAATCGGGACTGATGCTGGTGCCCAGTTCAGTAGCCACCGGGTTGATGATGCCCATCGTGGGACGCGCCATTCAAAAAGACATACCGCATAAGTATCTCATCGCACTCGGCTTCTCGGTGTTTTTTGGCTACAGCCTTTGGGCCTACACCATCATCACACCGTTCACCGGCGAAGGTGACTTCTTCTGGCTGCTCATGGTGCGCGGCATCGGACTGGGTTTCCTGTTCGTGCCCACCACAACCCTGGCACTCTCGTCGCTGAAAGGAAAAGAGATTGGTCAAGGTGCAGCCTTCACCGGCATGGTGCGCCAGCTGGGTGGTTCGTTCGGCATTGCTTTGATCAGTACTTACATCAGCCGCCGCACGGTGCAACACCGCTCCGACATGGTGAACTACGTGACCGGCTACAGCGCCAGCGTGCAACAACGACTCGCGGGCCTCAAAGCAGGCTTCATGGCCAACGGCGACGGCGCCGAACTGGCCAGCCTCAAAGCCCTCAAAGTGATCGACGGCATGGTAACAAAACAAGCCGCCCTCCTCACCTACATGGACGTGTTCCTCGGCATCGGCTTGTTCTTCCTCATCTGCGTGCCCCTGGTGTTACTCCTCAAACCCGCGAAAAACAAAGTGGACATGAGTGAAGTGGGACATTAAGAAAAATCATTTTTCATCACATAAAAGCCCGGCAATTGTCGGGCTTTTTTGTTGTTATCAAAGTCACGTCATCACTCGCAATTCAAAGAATCCAGACACATCACCCCTCCGGATTTAGCCCATTTGCCATCTAATTACGGGCATTTTGACGCGTTTAACATTTTTACCATCACACGCTCACCGCCGATAATGGATATCATTATCTTTACAGTCCGTATGAGGTTGTGTGCTATTTTAGTTTTAATCTGTCTGGGTGCGACGGTTCAAGCCCAACAAACGTCTTTGGATAGCCTGCTCGGGCGTGTCCCTTCGGCCGATAGTCTTCATTTGCGAATGCCCCAGGACACGCTGTTGCAGCGCTCCAGCCAACGCGTCGACTCCGTGCAAAACGCATTCTACCAGCGCACCGACAGCCTGCAAAACCTCTACCAGGCCCCCATCCAAAAACTCGACGCCGCCCAAAGCAAACTGCAAAGCCGCCTCGACAGCCTCACCACCCTGCAACTGCCTACCGGCAAAACCGCCCACGCCCTCGACAGCGTGAACCAGCTGCGCGAAAAAACCGTGGCCGGCTTCAACGAAAAGCTCAACACCATCAAAGAAAAAACCACTGGCAAACTCAAAACCATGGAGCTGCCCCCCGAGCTGAACGAAAAGGTGTCGGGCCTCACCAGCAAAGCAGAAGGCTTCAACATTCCATCATCACAACTCGGACTACCCTCCACCGGAGGCAATCCGCTAGGCAACCTGGGCGGCTCAACCTCACTCGGCGGCGTGAACGTGCCCAACCTGCCCAACACCGACGTGCCCGGCCTTGGCAACGTGCCCGGCACCGAGAAACTAGGAGACCTTAAAAATGTGACCAACCAAACCGGCGACCTCTCCAAAATAACAGGCCAGGCCTCCGAATACACCAAAGACGCCAAAGCCCTCACCAGCGGAAACCTGGGCGATGTGAAGGCGCTGCCCAACACCGCCGAAACCAAAGCCGCCGAAGTGGCCGGCATCAAAGACCTGCAAGGTCAGGCCAACGTGCTCGACCAATACAAAGACATGGCCGGTGCTGCCAAAGATCCTGCCGCCATGAAAGAAGAAGCCGCTACCAAAGTGCAACAGATGGCCGTGAACCACTTTGCCGGCAAAGAAAAACAACTGCAGGAAGCCATGGACATGGTGGCCAAATACAAAAAGAAATACGGCAGCCTCAACAGCCTCAGCGACATTCCCAAAAAACGTCCCAACGAAATGCGCGGCAAACCGTGGTACGAACGCGTGGTGCCCGGCATCGCCATGCAAATCCAAAAGAAAGGCGAAGACGTGATGGTCGACTTCAATCCCTATGCGGGCTATCGCTTCACGGGCCGCCTCACCGCCGGCGCCGGCTGGAACCAACGCGTGGCCTACAACACCGAACGCCGCTACTTCGACCACGCCTCGCGCATCTATGGCCCCCGTGTGTTTGGCGAATACAAACTCTGGAAAGGTTTCTCCCCACGCCTCGAAGTGGAAACCATGAACACCTACGTGCCCCCCCTCTCCCGCCTAACCCTCCCCGACCAAGGCCAACGCGAATGGGTATGGGGCGTGTTTGTGGGCGTGAAAAAAGAATACCGCTTCATCAAGAACGTGAAAGGCACCGCACTAATCATGCTGCGCACGTTCGATCCGCACCACAAGAGTCCCTATGGCGATGTGCTGAATGTGCGATTTGGATTTGAGTTTCCGATGAAGAAGAAGGTGAAGAAGGAGAAGGTGGCGGCGTAGTCGAGGGTTGTTAATGATATGCCTTCCACAGTGCAGGAAAACGTTTTGGCAAATCTTCTTCATTCCAATCTTCTCCGCCAATAGGAAAATCGTCCGAGTTGTAGTCAATTATTTTTGATGCGTACTCACGAGGGAATACCTTTTCGGTAGATTCTCCAAACTTGTTCGCAAACGCCGTATCCGCTACATACAACAGAAGTTCACCACTTTGAGATGCATCCATCCGCTCTACAACAAGATCCGGATTTTCAATTGCATTTTGAAAAATGGCTTGCCCTTGCAATATGATTTTGCATCGAAAATACAGAAACGAATCGTCGGTGACCCATCCCTCAGCCATTTTTTGAATGGCCATTACATTATAGTGATTAGCTTCCACTAGCAATTCTCTCAGCATACATTCGAAGCCGACAATTTCCGATTCAGTGAGTGCGCCCAATTTAGTAGTCAAAATCTCAATCTGCTTATCAAGACTATTATTAGTTTCTGACCGTGAAGAATGAACCAATCGCCAAAACTCTTCGCGCAACATTTTTTCGTTCGCTTCAAACTTCAGTGCTTGCCGATGTTGGTAGTGAAAAATTTTTTCCTGATAGGACTCTTCTGCAGGTAAGTAGTTCGACAAGACTGAAATAACATCTTCATAAAAGGCATCTGCTGCGAAGTCTTTAATGTTCAACTCTACAACACTCAAACGTGAATTGAAAAATCCCCGGACAAGTATTTTCGCCACGTCCATTTCGGTCGCATCCGATAGTTCTTTGTGATTAAGTTTAATTTTAACATCCAACTGCCTACTGGCTTTTGTGTATTTCTTATAAAGCACGAACCCCGTCTCAAAATCCCGCGATGGAACCAGAAGTTTGGGGTCTATACAATTGACTCCAAAAATAATCGAACTCACCCCAGGCCCGTAGCCACTGTCTTTGAGATTGTCATTTACATGATCAGAAATTCCGGCAAATACGTTTGCCAGTTCTATCAAATCCAGGGACAACTCTTCAACGATTGCAAAATTCATCTAAGCATCTTTTTTACAAATTATTATCAAAAAAATTCTATCCCTGCCCACAAATCATTCAATCACAACACTAAAGTATCCCTTCACTGCAATGCTGTCATCCCAGCTAAATCCTGTACATTTTCCAAGGGAAACTCGGTATAGCCTCTTATCGTGCTCCTCTTTCTTAAAACTGAGGTATCTAGTTTTAACATCTCCGCCACTTTTAAGATTTCCGTTTCTCATAATCTCCCCTTGCTTATCCCCAGCTACTCCAAGACATCGCGACCCCCGGAAATTCCCCTTCTCTTCTCATTCAATCAACATAGAGCGTGTCAGGTAGCATGCTTTGCTTACCTAAACCTTGGCTTTTTGTTTAAGAAATTTAAAACTTTTCACATCACCAAACCCATAGGTACGTGCGAATTCTCGTATCCTAGGCATAACCACCACTACCCGGGCTTTGCCGTCTGGACAGTGATAGAAGATTTTAAAAAAGAAAAAAAATAAACCGGTCAACACCAGAAATTTTACTAAACGGGATTTTTATCAACTTGCCCCGATCCCTTATCGTTATTCCAAACTCATCATCAAGAAAAATCTCTCTTAATTGCAGCAAAGGATACACAACAACTATCGATCCTCCTAAGAAAAAAGGCACTATAACAACGTATAGGTCCCAATAAACATCAGGGGCAAAAAAAACACAAATACAATTAAGACGACATTCATCAGCGCGATACATGAAGGAATGATCCATCTATAAATAACCGTTATTGAACTTGAAATACGCCCCATTTTATTCTTTAAAAACATACTTTGTTCCTATTTTTATATTTAAGCTTCCTCCTAAAAATAAAGCAACATTAAATCCGCCGTCGAGACCAAAATAGAAACCGTAAGCTTCTTTATCACTATGTCCCTTCCTTTTTTAACAGCTTGTAAAGCCTTCCGGGAATCTCGATTTCTCCTCGTCAATCACAGTTTGAAATTCGGAAGTTCGAAATGGGTTTATGGTTTATTTCCTTTGGGATGGGCGGGAGCGATGCATAAATGGGCTCATCATCTTCATCATAAATTAAAATTGTGGACCGAGCAGACATTCGATCATTGCAAAAAATGATTCCTCTCTATACGCCTGTATAATTTCATTGCTAAAATTGCACAGTAAGAAATTCATCACTTAACAATCACGACAAAATTACCCCTAATCTCTATTAAATAATTCTGACTAACACACCCTTGCTTACATTTCGATTTATACTCAATATACCCCCTAACCACTGATCCTCTCCCAAAATCCATTGTCTTCAATACCAACTTACTATAAAGTTCCTCCATTACTACCTTCTCCTGCTCACCACTTTGAATAAAAGTATAGTCGGCATGAAATTTTCCATTGGTAACAGTTATTGACAGCTTATCATAGGTTGCTTCATTTAAACTATAGGCATTGACGCGCAACGTGTCTCTATTTATTCCGCCTTGGCAAATTGAATCTTTGAAAGAGAGTCATTATTTACTGTAATTTCTGCGGTGATTGTATTGGCTCTTTCACTTAAAGTTCTTTTAAGTTGACCAAAATTTGGAACAGAATAATTATATCCACCGTCTATTGTCACATGTTGCCAGCCATCCTGAGAACGGCAACACAAACATAAGAAGGACAATGAGCAAGTAAATGCGAATTTTAGTGACAAAATGTTATTCATGCTAGTTCAGTTCATAGGGAACCACGAAAAAAGTCGATTCACATTGCCTCGTAAATATCACGCTCATTTTCAATGCCTATCAATTCGTCTTTAAATATCCATAAAATCTGTCTTTCACATATCGTCCTCCTCAGACCACTTGAACCTCAATCTTTGGATCGACGCCATCAATCACGTTAATGCCGGTAGCATCCATAGTCTGTAGTGCATCTTTTAGTTTTTCAGAAATACAGACAGGACCGAATCGTGGATTAAATAGATCCAGCGTTTTGTCAAAATCTCGATTCAATACCAGCTTTTCTCCGGTTAGAAGAGGATTTGACTCCATAGCCTTTAAAAACTCATCCTTATCGCCAAATCGAAAATACTGTTTGCCTGATATTGTACTGCCAGAAAAAAAAGTCGATTTCGAAAAATCGATAACATCATAGTCCTGCATTGGACTGTAAAACAAATAATAGTTTCCGTCTCGCAACGTTTCCTTTTCAAAAACCCTTACCGGAAAATAGTAATGTTCTTGAAGGTTATGCTTGCTCAGCAAAGACTTGATTCTTTCGTTAACCATAAATGGACAAGAAATCAGAAACGGTTTGAACGATAAAAAATCTGTTAGCTTTGCATGCGGCAACATTCTGGCAGCCTCAACCTGAAAATCTAACTCCGGATAAAAGCTGGTCTTTTCCCAATAGGCAAATGCGTCAAAAAAAGATCGGATTGAACTATACATTTTTTTGTTTTCAAATAGACTTTCGTCGATCTCTACCTGAGCAACCCCATTCTTGACACCTATCATTTTGGGGTTAGATTCTCCTCTTAATGCAAAGTACTTCATAAACTTAATAGCCTAAAGGCCTCTAATGACCTTGCAACGATCCTGCACCAAAGTTCCTACATGCAGCCTAAACTAATCCCAAATCCCTCGGCGGCACATAATCCGGTTCACCAGGCGAGGCGCCGGCTGCACCTGAAGGATCGTTCCAAAAAATTGGGTTATTGACCCATAATTATACGACGTAATGGACGAAAATTTGCTGGCTAACGGATCGATCTGCATCAATCTACCCAATACATTCAACACGCCACCGTTTCAATGAACAACCAGCTGCAAAATAAGCCCTTATTTTTTTCAGTTGAAAAAGAAAAATCTACTTCACTTTCCAGTCTTTTTCGAGTTTCGAGGAAAATCATTTTGGCAGACATTTATACATCATCTTGCTTATGCAGCTAGCATAGGGTTTTCCTGCCGAAGTTCCCGCTAGCGAATGAATTGGATTACTTCTTTGACTTGTACACGCTTATTCCCTGAGCGTAATCAAGATTGTTAAATTCGTCAACAGCTTCCTTTCCAAAGAGCGTCTTTTCCAAGATGTAGTCGCCCTCCAAATTTAGTCCGCTTGCTTCAAGTTCATTTTTTGTAAGCACACGGTTTCCGACTTGAAAAAACTCGACCTCAGGAGATAGAACTTCATAAGAGATATGTCCTACATTTCCGTCCGTACTAGTCTGGCCGGAAGCACACAAGTTTACAATCAAAACTGACTTTACTTCTAAAGTGTCGTCATCAGTGCCAGCCTGATCAACATAAGTTAGTCCACAAACGCGAAAAGGATCAAGCCTTGGGATTCTGCCATGTTCGTATAACCTGTTACCGTAAGATAGTGAGGCTTTGTTTGCAACATATTTCAGAACAGGATGCTCGGAGTTCCTTACAACAATTTCAATTCTTGGGGCGTAATCAAACGGACTAAACGTAGGCACCAAAGTAATTTCATTCGGCTTGAATAGATGTAATGCCTCCTGCGCAACTTCAATACCTGTGAGGAAGTAAGTAGGTTTTGATAGACTCTTTGCCTGAGCCGTCTCTCCGTAAAAACGAAGACTTATCGTAAAACCAAATAGATTGGAATTCCTGACCATAGCAGATGCCAGGCCTTCCAAACCTTTGAACGTTCCTAAATCTTTGTATTCTTCTTCAATAACGTCGTTGCCCATAAGGTAAGACTTCTTCGAGCGTACCAACGCATCTTTTCCAAAATAATGCTTTGTATCGTTGAAGAACTTAGCATCAGCAGTTCTAAACTCCATCGAGATGAAAGAGCCATACAACACTACCATAACAGAATCAAATTCATGCTCACCAAGCCTGATGTTCTTTATCTCAATTGCTCGATCTGACCACGCAACTACATTCTGCGAACGCAAATCAACCTGTGCAAAATTGCCGTTAATTAAAATTGAGTAAAGTATTGCATTCTTTTTGATCAACTCTAAAAATATCATCTGCCATTCCCCCATGGTGTTTTGCTATAAGGATTCACTGGTACAGGGCCATAGTTCGGTGTAAGGGAAACACGGGCACCAAATGGTGTAAGTATGGCTCTTAGCTCAGTAAGGAATGTTTTCTCTAAAGTAGCAGTGGCTGGTCTAGGCTGGCTACCAAGAATCATTTCAACTTGTTCTTCAGCTAAGTCCTTTGCGGCTGCGGACAGCCGCGCTGCTTCCATAGCACCACCATAAGTATGATAACTAATATTACCACAACCGAAAACCTGAACCCAAAGTTTGCTGTAACCGGGCTCATGTGGTTTTGCATAACAAAACGGTAAGAAAATTACCAATACCTATTACATTCAAGATTTGAGAAAGAAATAATACTCTTTTCATAATTCTAAATTTCACAGCAATGCCACTTCATAAGCATACTAGTCGATTGCAACGCCAGGTAAAAGGCTTACTTCACGATAAGTTTTACAAGGTTAGACTTAACGCATCCACTAAATACCTTAGCCTTATATCTCGCAGCGTCCTCTTCAACTTCTTGCTGCGACACCATATTTTTTGTTGACGTTCCAGATGTGTAAAAAAATCTTATAAAATACACACCGGGCTCCAGATGAAAGTGTTCTACATTGACTTTCTTCTTCATCACTATGTCCCGTCCTTTTTTAACAACTTGCAAAGCCTTTCGGAAGCTCGATTTCTCCTCGTCAATCACCGTTTGAAATTCGGAAGTCGAAATGGGTTTATGGTTTATTTCCTTTGGGATGGGCGCGAGCGATGCACAAATGGGTTCAGCATCTTCATCATAAATTAAAATTGTGGACCGAGCAGACATTCGATCATTGCAGAAAAAGGACTCCTCTCTAAACGCCTGTTCAGTTTCACTGTTAAAATTATACAATAATAAATTCTCATTCGAGAAATTGTGCATTTTCACCTCAATATCAAACACAGTCGTTCGATCGGAGGTAAATATTCTTCTTTGGCAACTCAATGCTTATCGAATCTGAAAATTGACTTGGTTGAAGTGCGAAAATAAATATCAGTAACTTCAACTCCATACTCCTTCTTAAACTTATTTAGCCATCCTTAAACATAAACAAGTGGCATCTTCGCGCCTTTCCACTATTTCCATTTTAAAGGTGGATACGTAGAATAAAGAAGTTGCTGATGCCCGTATAACACTGGAATCAAGGCTATCCACAAGTCCTCCGGGCATTCTTGATTCTGGATTTCGGATTTAATAATTACCCCGTCCTCCAATCCAATTTCAACTCTAATGATACTAAAATCTGACACTTTAGTCGGATACATTTTCTTAACTTTCTGAAGATCGATATCATAGAATCCTCTGCAAATACTATTAAATGTTCCTAAAGCTAGTTTTATTTCAACTCCGTTAAACCTTTCAGCTAGGGAGTCTTTCTGTTCAAAAAACAATCTATCATCCTTTGTATAGGTGGCTTTATAGTTAACATTATACAGATCAAGACTACCTCCATCAACATGTGCTTTTATGTATTTGATAGGACATGCCTTAGAAGTCTCTTTAACTTTTCTCCTCACCAGAACTAAGTTGTCCTTCTTGCCGTCCAAGCGCAATTCATCGCGATTGACACATCGCATTTTAAATTTATTCCAACTCTGATAAGGCTTACTGTAAACAAACAACGTATCACCCAACACCCGATACTTCTCCTTTTTTCCGTAGTAAACAAAAGGATACCTCCCTAAAGCATAGGTATCACTATCTAAATTAAGAGTATTGTAAAAGAAACCCGAAGCAAACTCTATGCTGTCATTTGAAAACGTGATTCTGTTATTTGAATAGGCAGGCGCCATCTCATAGTTCTCTATTATTCTACCTTGTGTTACCAACCACATACCTCGAATATCGCATTGTGATTGACATCTGCATACAATTAATGCAAATAGTGCTATTAATAATATTTTTCTATTCATTTGAAAAGAATTAAGAGTAATAGTGGTTTAATAAGGATAAGCGGATTCTATCCTATCAATTTCTTCGTTATCATTCGGATGCACCAATCCCAATATGCCATGAGCGTAGTATTCATGACCACCAAACAACGAACGGATACCATCAACCGTTAATATCTGGCCGTTCATACGTTGATATGTTATTAACAGTGAACCATCTTCAGCGATGCGTGTGGTGGCTTGCCTTCCTGTGTAAACGCCTCCGTTGTACGAAGTTCCATCAAACAGGCCCAGTGAAATTTTCCCATTATACAACTTACACATAATTTCCGTCTTCATCGTGCAGTGTGCGCTCCAGATAAATCACGATAACCACAGGCGCTTTAGTTTTTTCATACGCCTGTTTTTCGAAATGATCAATATACGCTGCTATGCTTTTTTCGGAATCATAAGTTCCGAGATTTTAATAAAGCGAAATTGGCCATCGTTACAGAAAACGGTTGCTTTGAGAATTGCCGGTTGCATACGTGTGTTGGTTTAAGAAGATTAAAAATAAACAGGCCTTGACAAGATCTGACGTCGACTGAAAACACGATAGGTTGTTTTTGAAAAGTAGAGAGCCGTCGCGCCGGCTCTCCATTTTCTCACACAACGTGGTCAGGTTTTACAAAACCTTTTCCCTCGTGGTGGTATTACCCGGCCGGTCCGTTACCGACACCACCACCTTGTCGCCAGTGCGGTCTGCGTTTTCAACGGTTGCCACATACTCCCACGCGCCCGACTCAAGTTCGTCGTCGGCTTCAACAAAGATTTTGCTGCCAACGCTTCCGGCATATGCCGACACGTCTATAGCGGTGATCTTTGGTGAACCAAAAAAATCGGCCATCGCCATTGTGCGTCCATTCACATAGCCCTTTCGCTTGGCAGCCTCCTGATAGAGGGCTTTGTTTGCAGGGTTCTTAAAATGTGACTTCACAAACGTTGCGGCATCGCTAAAGCGACTACGCACGGCTTGTTGTTTTTCTGTGCCTTGGCCTCTTTCGCCTTGTGGCGCTATGGTGGCAATGGTGTTTCCATTCACCTTTTTGAAAACCAGAAACTTTCCCAGCTTTCCTCTGAACCCATCAACGATGGGGTTTCCTTCTGACTTACTCATTTTCGTAACGTTTTAAAATTTTTAACAACTACTACACTTTTTCAGATCTGGCTCCGGGAACATTGTTAACATTCGCGCTTGCCCCGGAACGTGCATGCATGTCAACCGGCTTTACCAAATCAGTGCCAAAAGTTGATCTTCGTTTTTCTCAAAATTTGTCGTACAACCCCCAACGATGGGGGTATCTAAAGCCAACGACATTTCGTCGGGCCAACGATATTTCGTTGGCTGCAGGCTCAGACATGGCATAAAAACAATCTTCTTTTCTTTTTTTCTAAAGAGCTGACGCCTCAGAAACACGCCTTGAATAATGGATGTATTTTTTGTCGTAAGACCGTCGGAAGATCATCGGAAGACCGTCGGAAGACGGAGCATTGATTAAATGCTCTCCCGGCGCGTCTTCTAAAAAAACAAACCACTGCAACCCCATTGCAGTAGCCCTCCGTAAGATTGCATCGCTCCCCGGACAAACTTGTTCTTTTCAAACCTTTAAACAACACAACGCATGACAACACAAGACGTAGCCAACCGCTTCATGGAACTGGCCAGCCTTGGAAAGTATGTTGACATTCAACACGAGCTTTTCCACGACGCCATAGAATGCATCGAACCCGACCACTCGCCCATGCCCGGCGTCAAAGGGAAAACGGCCGTCATGGAACGGCTCAGGGCGTGGTATGAAAACGTGGTGGAAACACACGACGGCGCCATCACCCAACCCATCGTGATTGGGAATTTTTTCGCCCTCGGCATGATGGCCGACATGACCTTCAAAAACGCCGGCCGCCAGAAAATGGAAGAGCTCTGCGTCTATGAAGTGAGCGACGGAAAAATTGTGAAAGAGCAGTATTTCTATTGAACCCGATTCAGCAAAACAACAAAAGCCTGTGACCTACGTCATGGGCTTTTTCGTTTTCAACAGCGCACACAGTCCATCCCAATTTTGCCGTTTGTTATGTGCGTCCCTCCTCGCGTCGGGTCAGGCTGTCCGCTGCAAGTCCTCGCCGTGGGCTTTCCGCTACCATCCTTCGTGCATCGTTTAAAAAAACATTTCTCATACACTACCGACCAAGACCACCAGAGGTGTTGCCGTTGGTCGCAGCCGTATTAAATTAATTTCAGTATGTTTACAGACGTCTGTTCATACGACGCCAGCACGCAGCGGTTCACATCAAATCATAACTCGCGCTTGCTGTCGTGATCAACAAACTAAAATCAACTGCGAAGTGTCTTCAGACATCTTCCACCGGCTCAACACACATGGAACACTACAGCGTCGTCATCTTTCTTTTGGCTGTCATGATCGGGCTGTCGGCCATGGCCGAAAAAATCAGGTTACCCTATCCCATCCTCATGATCACGGCGGGCATAGCCATCGGCTACATTCCCACCATCCCCATGATCGAGCTGGATCCGGAAATCATTTTCCTCATCTTTCTGCCGCCACTCATCTACGATGCCGCGTTCAACATCTCGTCTGCCGAGTTCAAAACCAACTTCAACACCATCACCACGCTGGCCGTGTCGCTGGTGTTCATCACAGCTTCGGGCATTGCCGTGGTGGCCTACTACCTCATTCCGGGCATGACGTGGCCGCTGGCGTTTGTGCTCGGCTCCATTCTTTCGGCCACCGACGCCGTGTCGGCCATCAGCATCACCAAGGGCCTCGGCCTCTCGCACAAAACCGTCACCATCCTCGAGGGCGAAAGCCTGGTCAACGACGCGTCGGCTTTGGTGGCCTATCGCTTTTCGGTGTTGGCCGCCACGGGCACGGCGGTGGTCGTGTGGAAGGCGTCTCTCAATTTTGTGATGGTGCTGGGGGGTGGGTTTCTGGTGGGCATTGTCATGGGTCGGCTGCTGGCGTTCATTTTGTCGCGGGTGCGCAACAACACGCTGGTGTCTATCGCCTTCATGTTGCTCATGCCGTTTGTTACCTACCGCATAGCAGAAGAGTTGCGCGTGTCGGGTGTGATCGGCGTGGTGGTGTTGGGGCTGGCCATTTCGCGCTTCAGCACAAAGGTGTTTCCCGAACCCCTCAAGCAACAATCCAAAACCCTGTGGGACGTCATCCTCTTCCTGCTAAACGGTTTGATCTTTATTCTCATCGGCCTTGAGTTTCCCTACGTGGTGCGCACGCTCAACAGCAGCGAGTTGCTCATCTATGCGGGCTATGGTGTGCTCATCACCATTGTGGCGTTTGTGCTGCGCATGGCGCGTGTCTTCCTGCAACAGGTCAATCTGCAACGCGCATTCCAAAGCAAAAAAGGACGCATCACCGAAGGCGCTTTGCTCGATTTCAAAACCAGCATGATCATCACCTGGTCGGGCATGCGGGGCATTGTGTCGCTGGCCACCGCCATTGCGTTGCCCACCACGCTGGGCAACGGCGAACCGTTTCCGCTGCGCAACGCCATTCTCTACATCTCCATTGTGGTGGTGCTCATCACCATCGTGGGCCAGGGCCTAACGCTGCCATGGCTGGTCAAGAAACTGAAAGTAGGCAAACACGAACACACCGGGCATTGAAACCCCGGGGTAAATCATGGCCTCGAAAAGGCACTGGCAACACGCGGGCATTCATGAGAAATTTGTATTTACCTACAGGAAACAACGCGCCCTGGCTCTGGCCGACTCTTAAAAATAACACCCTTTAATTAAGGAAGCAGTCAAGCTCTGCCAAGGGCAAATTTCATCTCCCAGAGCGGTCGAATTTAGAATGGGTCCAAATTTCACAAAAATCTCACGTGAAAACCTGTTGCACATCTATTCGTGTTACCTTTGAACTACCGTGAAGCCTCTGCACATCATATTGGCGTTCTACCTGCTCCTGCTCGCATGCTACCCGTGCAGCGACGCCGAAGCATGTCCCGACAACAACGCCAGCACCGTCAGCATCTTCACACCCTATCATCAGCATATACCCGGCGAGCCCGACCATTGTTCGCCGTTCTGCATTTGCTCCTGCTGCGCATCCTCGGTGCCACTAACAACGGCACATGCCGTGGTGCCGGCATCGCCTGAACATAACTCTTCGTTTGTCACACCCTATCTGGACAAACACATCCTCCACAGCCAAACATCCATCTGGCAGCCACCCCGGTTGTCGTAAGACTGTTTCTGCGTCCACCCTTTTTTAGATCGCCGTTCTTTCGTCTGTGAAAGAATATGCCATTCAAAAAAATTTATTCCAGAGAATGTCGGCAAGTGACGCGCCGACTTCAAAAGACCATTTCTAATACAGCAAGAATCGTATGTTAGATAAGATCATTCATTTTTCCATCCACAACAAATTCATCGTGGGGTTGTTGGTGGCGGGGCTCATGGTCTGGGGCAGTTATTCGCTCACCCAACTTCCCATCGACGCCGTGCCCGACATCACGAGCAACCAGGTTCAGGTCTATACGGTGTCGCCCTCCAACGGTGCCGAAGACATGGAGCGGTTTGTCACCTTCCCCATCGAACAAACCATGGCCACCATTCCCGGCAAGGAAGAGATCCGTTCCATTTCGCGGTTCGGCTTGTCGGTGGTCACCATCGTGTTCAAAGAGAGCGTCGACATCTACTGGGCGCGGCAGCAAGTGAGCGAGCGGCTGTCGGAAGTCACCAGCGACATTCCAGCCGGCATGGGCAAGCCGCAGCTCGCGCCCGTCACCACCGGGCTGGGCGAAATATTTCAATACATACTCCGACCCGAACCCGGCTTCGAATCCAAATTCTCGTCTATGGAATTGCGCACGCTGCAAGACTGGATTGTGCGCCGTCAGTTGCTGGGCGTGGAAGGTGTGGCCGATGTGAGCAGCTTTGGCGGCTACCTGAAGCAATACGAAATCACCCTCAACCCCGAACGGCTGCGCAGCATGAACATCGGCATGAACGAGGTGTTTGCTGCCCTGGAGAAGAACAATCAAAACACCGGCGGTTCCTATATCGACAAAAATCCCAGCGCCTACTTCATCCGCAGCGAAGGGCTCATCACCAGCCTGCAAGACATTGAAAACATTGTGGTGAAGCGCGACACCAAGGGCATTCCCGTGTTGCTGCGCAACGTGGCCGATGTGCAGTTTGGTCACGCCACGCGCTATGGCGCCATGACACGCAACACCGAAGGCGAAGTGGTGGGCGGTCTCGTGCTCATGCTCAAAGGCGCCAACTCGTCGCGCGTGATCGGCAACGTGAAAGAACGCATCGCGCAAATTGCCAAGAACCTTCCCGAGGGCGTCACCATCGAACCGTTCCTCGATCGCACAAAGCTGGTCGACAACGCCATTGGCACCGTCACACGCAACCTCGCCGAAGGTGCACTCATCGTCATCTTTGTGCTGGTGTTGTTGCTGGGCAATCTGCGCGCGGGTCTCATCGTGGCCTCCGTCATTCCGCTGGCCATGTTGTTCACGGTGGCCATGATGAACCTCTTTGGTGTGTCGGGCAACCTCATGAGCCTGGGTGCCATCGACTTTGGTTTGATTGTGGATGGCGCCGTCATCATCGTAGAAGCCACCATGCATCATCTCAACCTTCGCGGCATCACGCGTCGGCTCACACAACCCGAAATGGATGAAGAAGTCTATCAGTCGGCATCGAAGATCCGGAACAGCGCTGCCTTTGGCGAAATTATCATCCTCATTGTGTACCTGCCCATTCTTGCACTGGTGGGCACCGAAGGAAAAATGTTCCGCCCCATGGCCGAGACCGTTTCGTTCGCCATCCTGGGCGCGTTCCTGTTGTCGCTCACCTATGTGCCCATGATGAGCGCACAATTTCTCAGCAAAGAACTGTCGACGAAAAAAAATATATCCGACCGGATCATGGCATTCTTTCACAAGGTCTATGATCCCGCCATTCGCTTCGCGGTGAAACAACGGCTGGCCGTGATCGCCGCCTCGGTGGTGTTGTTTGTGCTGAGCCTCCTGTTGTTCAACACGCTGGGTGCTGAGTTTATTCCCACACTCGAAGAAGGCGACTTTGCCGTGGAAACGCGCGTGCTCACGGGCAGCAGTTTGTCGAAGACCATCGACGCAGCCACACAATCGTCGCGCGTGTTGCTGGCCAATTTTCCGGAAGTGAAAGAAGTGGTGGCCAAAATCGGCTCGTCCGAAATTCCCATCGACCCCATGCCTGTGGAAGCCTGCGATCTGATTGTGATTTTGAAAGACAAATCGGAATGGACCAGTGCCCACAGCCGCGAAGCCCTCGCCGAAAAAATGCAGGCCACGCTGGAACAACAGTTGTCGGGCATCACCTATGGATTTCAGCAACCCATACAAATGCGTTTCAACGAACTGGCCACCGGCGCGCGCCAGGATGTGGTGGTGAAAATCTATGGCGAAGATATGCGCCTGTTGTCAGACTATGCCGCACAGGTTGGTGCCATTGCCCGCAAGATCGAGGGCGCACAAGACACCTATGTGGAAGTGATGGAAGGATTGCCCCAGGTGGTGGTGCACTTCGATCGCGCCAAGCTGGCACAATTCGGCTTGTCGATCGACGAAGTAAACCGCGTTATCCGTGCGGGCTTTGCCGGTGCATCGGCGGGCCTCGTGTTTGAAGGCGACCGTCGCTTCGATCTGGTGGTGCGGCTCGACAAACAAAATCGCCAGAGCGTGGAAGATCTTCGAAACCTGTATGTGAACACCAGCGAAGGACACCCCGTGCCACTGTCGCAACTCGCCACCGTAGACCTCACGGTGGGTCCCAACCAAATCCAGCGCGACGACACACACCGCCGCATCCTGGTGGGCTTCAATGTGCGCGGTCGCGATGTGGAGAGCATCGTGAAAGAGTTGCAGGCAAAGATCGATGCAAAAATAAAATTCAGCCCCGGCTACTACGCCACCTATGGCGGCACCTTCGAAAACCTGCAACAAGCCCGCACGCGCCTCAGCATTGCCGTGCCCATCGCGCTGGCGTTGATTTTTCTGTTGCTCTATTTCACGTTCCACTCGCTGCGTCAAAGTCTGTTGATTCTGAGTGCCATTCCGCTCTCGGCCATCGGAGGCATTCTCGCCTTGTGGCTTCGCGACATGCCGTTCAGCATTTCGGCGGGCATCGGGTTCATTGCGTTGTTTGGCGTGTCGGTGTTGAATGGCATCGTGTTGCTGGCCGAGTTCAATCACCTGAAAGCAGAAGGCATGACAGACCTGAAAGAGATTGTCTTTAAAGGCACCGCCATCCGTTTGCGTCCTGTCATCATGACGGCCCTTGTGGCGTCGCTGGGTTTTCTGCCCATGGCCTTGTCGCAAGGCGGCGGGGCCGAAGTGCAAAAGCCGTTGGCCACCGTGGTGATCGGCGGATTGATCAGTGCCACCGTGCTCACGCTGCTGGTGCTGCCCTGTTTATACATCTACGTTGAAAAAGGAATAAAAATGAAACCACACATCACGATCATGCTGTTGCTGGCGCTGGTGCTACCCGGCGTCGCCACAGCCCAAAACACGTCGGCCCTTCCGGTCGAACAGGCGGTAGCCATGGCGTTGCAAAACAACCTGTCGGTGAAAGCGGCGACCTACGATGTGGAAGCCAGCAAAAGCCTGAAGCGCACCGCGGGCGATGTGAGCAAGACGGTTGTGCTGGGCACCTTTGGGCAATACAACAGCATCGCCAAAGAAGACAATAACATCACCGTGTCGCAGTCCATTCCGTTTCCCACCGTGTTTGGTGCACGGGGTGCGTTGGGCAAGGCCCATGTGGAACGTAGCGAGCTGGTTCTGGCTTCCACCGAAAACGAACTGGCCTACCAGGTGAAGTCCACGTGGTATCATCTGGCCTACCTGAAACAACTGAACCGCTGGCTCACGCAACAAGACAGCACCTTCTCGGCATTTGCCACGGCTGCCGCTGCCCGCCAGCGCGTGGGCGAAACCAACCTTCTCGAAAAAACAACGGCCGAAGCACGAGCACAGCAATTTCACACCACGCTGCGCCAGAACGAAGCCGACATCCGCATCTACCGCACACGCCTACAAACACTATTGTATACCGACCAGCCCGTCGATGTTTTGTCGGGCGAGCTCACCCCACGATCACTCGCCACTGCCGATAGCCTTTCCGTGGCGGGCAATGTGGCGCTCAAGCTCTACAGGCAAGATCTGGTGGTGGCTCAAAAAGAAACAAGCCTGGAAAAAAATCATCTGTTGCCCGACATCACGTTTGGCTACTTCAACCAAACGCTCATCGGCACACCGCTCAACACGGCCAACAACGAGCTGGCCACCCGGAGCAATCGCTTTCAAGGCTTTCAACTGGGGCTGAGCATTCCGTTGTGGTTTCATCCGCAGGCCAGCAAAATAAAAGCTGCGGCGTTCAAAGAACAGTCGGCACAAAATCACTACGAACAGGCGCGACGCAACACCGAAAGCGAATACGCCACGTTGGTGGCCGAGTGGAAAAAACACCAGGAGTCGCTGGCCTACTATCAGCAAAGCGCGCTCCCGCAGGCAGACCTCATCCTCAACCAATCGGCCAGGGCCTACCGCAGCGGCGACATTGGCTATGTGGAATATCTGCAAGGGCTGAACACGGCCACAGCCCTGCGCATGGGCTACCTCGAAACACTGAACCTCTACAACCAGGCCGTGTTGCGCATCGAATTTATTCAAGGTCAACTTTAATCGAATCTTGTCATGACAAAACTATCATCCTTCATACTCACATTCTTTGTGCTCACACTTCTCGCGGGCTGTCAATCATCCAAACCCGAAGCGGCCGCGGCGCCCGAAGCAGAAACACCGTTGGCCGACGAAGTGGAACTTACCGACCCGCAATATGCCAGCGCCGACATTACCTGGGGAAAAATTGAACCGCGCGCGCTCAGTGGCGCCATCGTGGTGAACGGCATGCTCGACGTGCCCCCGCAAAACCTCGTGAGCATTTCCGCGCCCCTCGGTGGTTTTCTGAAATCGACCGAATTGCTGCAAGGCCGCGCCGTGAAAAAAGGCGAAGTGGTGGCGGTGATGGAAAGCACTGAATACATTCAGCTGCAACAGGACTATCTCGATCAGAAAAGTCAGCTCGATTTTCTGGAAGAAGAATTCAAACGCCAGGAAGCGCTGTCGAAAGAAAATGTGAATGCCACCAAGACGCTGCAGCAAGCATCGTCGAGCTATCGGAGCATGCTGGCCAAAGTGAGCGGTTTGAAAAGTAAGCTGCAACTCATCAACATTGACGCCAAACGATTGGAGGAAACATCGGTCATTCAACAAACCATTCCACTCTACACACCCATCAGCGGTTTTGTGACGGAAGTGAATGCCAACATCGGCATGTATGTGGCGCCCACGCACGCCATCTTCAAGATTGTGGACACGCGCCACCTGCATGCCGAGCTCACCGTGTTTGAGAAAGATGTTTTGAAACTGAAGATCGGTCAGAAAGTGAGGTTTGTGCTGGCCAATGAAAGCCGCGAACGCACGGCCACCATTCACCTCATCGGCCGCGAGATCAGCGAACAACGCACCGTGCGCGTGCATTGCCACCTCGACAATGAAGACACCGACCTTTTGCCCGGCATGTATCTGACGGCCCACGTGGAAACAGCCAGCCACGAAACGCCTTCGCTACCCGACCAGGCCATTGTTACGTTCGATGGAAAGAAATACATTTTCATTGCAGCCCCCGGTGCCGAACAAAACGTTCATCGTTTCAAGATCATCGAAATCACAACGGGATTTCAGGAGCAGGGCTTCACCGAAGTGACGGTGCCGCGCGACTTTGTGACCGGCTCGCCCGTGGTGATTAAAGGTGCCTACGACCTGTTGGGTAAAATGAAGAACAGCGAGGAAGAAGAATAGACTGCGACGGCGATCAAAGAACCCGCCGCTGCTATTCGATCTGAACCTGAAGTCAAAAAAGTGTATGGCGAAGTAGTGAAGTTCTGACGCAACGTCTATTTTCGTTTCCACAAAAAAGAATCCGCCACATGACAATGGAACAAACCATGCGCTGGTACGGGCCCAACGACCCCGTTAGCCTCGCCGACATTCGCCAATCCGGTTGCACCGGCGTGGTCACCGCCCTGCATCACATTGCCGTGGGCGACGTGTGGACGGTAGAAGAAATTGAAACGCGCAAAGCCGTGATCGAAAAAGCAGGGCTCACGTGGACCGTGGTGGAAAGCTTGCCGGTTCACGAAGACATCAAACGCCAAAGTGGTGACTACCTGCGCCACATCGAAAACTACAAACAAAGTCTGCGCAACACCGGCCGCTGCGGGCTGAAGGTGATCACCTACAACTTCATGCCCATTCTCGATTGGATGCGCACCGACATTTCGTATACGCTGCCCGACGGCAGTAAGGCACTATACTTCGAACGCGCCGCCTTCATTGCGTTCGACCTCTTCCTGCTGAAAAGACCCGGCGCCGAAAAAGACTACAGCGCCGAAGAACAAGCCATCGCCCGCAAGCGCTTCGACGGCATGTCGGAAGAAGAACGCGGCAAACTTTTTCGCAACGCACTGTTGGGACTTCCGGGCAGCGACATTCCCTTCACGCCACAAGAAATTCTGGACGCGCTCAAAAAATACGAAGGCATCAACGCCACCCTTCTCAAACAACACTTGTTCTATTTTCTGCAACAGGTGGTGCCCGTGGCCGAAGAAGCCGGTGTGAAGATGGCCATCCATCCCGACGATCCTCCGTATCCCATTCTCGGCCTGCCACGCATTGTGAGCACAGAGGCCGACGCGCAGGAAATTATCCGTGCCAGTCCATCCAAAGCCAACGGACTTTGCTTCTGCACCGGCTCGTATGGCGCACGCCCCGACAACGACCTGCCGGGCATGGTGGAACGCCTCGGCGACAACATCCACTTTCTGCACCTGCGCAGCACACAGCGCGACGCACAGGGAAATTTCTATGAAGCCAACCATCTGGAAGGCGATGCCAATATGCCAGCCGTTGTGGAAGCCATTGTGAAGTTGATGAAACGCCGCCAGGTTTCCATTCCCATGCGTCCGGACCACGGCCACCAGATGCTGGACGACCTGCACAAAACAACCTACCCAGGCTATTCTGCCATTGGCAGACTGAGGGGACTTGCCGAACTGCGCGGTCTTGAAGTGGGCATACGCCGATCGCTTGTGTGATGCCACACGGGTGAGCGTTGGCCCTGCCCTTCTTCGTGGCTCGTACTGTTCTTTCATTTGTGGATTATCGCTTGCGAAATCGCCGTGAGTTTCCAACATTAGGCAGACCATAACCCCATTCGCCTATGCAAGTCGATTCTGTGAACATCAATGCTTCGGGCGTCGCAGGCAACACCTACGATGCCATCGTGATTGGCTCGGGCATCAGCGGCGGTTGGGCGGCGAAAGAGCTTTGCGAAAGCGGACTGAAAACGCTGGTGGTGGAGCGCGGCCGGAATGTGGAGCACCTGAAAGATTATCCCACCGCCACCAAAGATCCCTGGCAGTTTGAACACCGCGGCCAGATGACCCGTGCATTTCTGAAAGAGAATCCCCTCATCAGCAAAGCCGCAGGCTTTGGCGATGACACGGCGCACTTCTTTGTGAAAGACAAAGACCATCCCTACGTGCAGGAAAAACCATTCGACTGGATCAGAGGCTACCAGGTGGGCGGCAAGTCGCTAACGTGGGGACGGGCTACGCAACGCTGGAGCAATTTCGAATTCACCGCGCCCGCAAAATACGGCTACGGCATCGACTGGCCCATCCGCTATGACGACGTGGCGCCGTGGTATTCGCACGTCGAAAAATTTATCGGCATCTGTGGAAACAAGGATGGCATTGAGGCGATGCCCGACGGCGAGTTTCTTCCGCCCTTCGACTTCAACTGTGTGGAAGCACACCTGCAGAAAAAATTCAAAGAACATTATGCCGACCGCCACCTGGTGCATGCGCGCTGGGCACACCTCACACAACCTGCCGAAGTTCACCTGCAACAGGGACGCGGCAAATGTCAGGCACGCAACCTGTGCATGCGCGGTTGTCCCTATGGCGGATACTTCAGTTCGGTGTCGTCTACCTTGCCGTGGGCCGCGAAGACCGGCAACCTCACGGTGCGCCCGTTCTCTGTTGTGCACTCCATCATGTATGACGAACAGAAAGGAAAGGCCACCGGTGTGCGCATCATCGACACAAACACGCAAGCGGTGACGGAATATTTTGCGCGCGTCATTTTTGTGAATGCCTCGGCTTTGAACAGCACATTGTTGTTATTGAACTCCGTGAGCAAACGGTTTCCCAACGGCCTGGGCAACGACAGCGGCGTGCTCGGAAAGTATGTGGCCTTCCACCTCTATCGCGGCAGCGTGAGCGCATCGGTGGAAGGATTTGAAGACCGCTATTACTACGGCCGAAACCCAACGGAACCCATACTGGCCAACTATCGGAACCTGCACAAGCAAGACACCGACTACGTGGGCGGCTTCACCACCTTTCTCGGCGCCTATCGCACCCGCGGCGCCGACGATGCGGCCGAAACAGAATTGGGCACGGCCTATAAAAATGCGTTGTCAAAGCCGGGAGGGTGGCGCACCTACATGTATATGCAGGGTGAAACCATTCCCAAAGAAAGCAACCACGTTCGTCTCAGCACCACGGGGAAAGACCAATGGGGCATTCCGCAATTGATCACGTCGGTTGGCTACGACGACAACGACGAGAAGATGATCAAGGACTTTCTCCACGAAAGCAGTCAGATGCTGGAGAAGGCCGGTTGCCTCGACATCTCCACACAAGACAACAAACAAGCCCCCGGCCTCGACATACACGAGATGGGCGGCTGCCGCATGGGGCGCGACCCAAAAACATCGATGCTCAACGGTTGGAACCAGATGCACCATTGCAAAAATGTGTTCGTCACCGACGGCGCCTGCATGACCAGCACAGGCAACCAAAGTCCGTCGATCCTATACATGGCCCTGACGGCCCGCGCAGTGGACCATGCTGTGAAAGAAATGAAACGCCAAAACCTCTGACCATGAACCGACGCGAAGCCTTAGCCACCACGGCACGCCTACTGGGTGGCACTATTGTTGGATCCAACGTTTTTCTGAACGGCTGCAAATCGACGCCGGAGAAAATCGCTTCCTTTTCGGAACATGACATAGCCTTTCTCGACGCCGTTGGGGAAGTGATCATTCCCACCACACCGAGATCGCCCGGCGCCAAAGCCGCCCGCATAGGCGAGTTCATGAACGTGATGGTGACCGACTGCTACGATGAGCACGAGCAAAAAATTTTCTTCGACGGCATAACAACCCTGAAAGCGTTGGCGCAGCAAAAACACGATACCGATTTTGTTTCCCTTTCGGGCGACGATCAACGGGCCTTACTCAACGCCGTGAACAAGGAAGCAAAGGCGTATGCCAACACCAAACTTCACAACGATCCCGAACATTATTTCACACTCATCAAACAGCTCACCACGCTGGGCTACTTCACGTCCGAACCAGGCGCCACAACTGCACGAACCTATGTGGCTGTTCCCGGACGCTTCGAAGGATGCATTCCTTTTTCGGATGGCAAGGCCTGGGCAACATAAGTCATCACTGAAACTCAAAACATAAACATTCAACAACCCAAACTCACCATACACCCTATGCGCACCAAAGTAGCCATTCTCGGCGCCGGTTTCATCACCGACATTCACATCGAAAGCTATCACCGTTTCATTCCCGAAGCGGAAGTTGTGGCGGTCTATGCCCGCAACAAAGACAAAGCAAAAGCCCACGCCGAAAAATATCATATCGCACAGTGGTATGACAACGTGGACGAACTTCTTGAAAAGTCAGGCTGCGATGTGGTGGACATCTGTCTGCCCAACTTCCTCCACGCCGAGGTGACGCTGAAGGCCGCGAAGGCTGGCAAACACGTGATCATCGAAAAGCCATTGGCCGTTACCCTGGAAGAAGCCGACGCCATGATCGACGCGTGCAAAAAAGCAAACGTGAAACTGATGTATGCCGAAGAGCTTTGTTTTGCACCAAAGTATGAACGCGTGCGCCACCTCGTGAAAGAAGGCGCCGTTGGAAAAGTGTTTATGCTGAAACAATCCGAAAAACACTCCGGCCCGCACGGCGATTGGTTCTATGACATCAGACAAGCCGGCGGCGGCGTGCTCATGGACATGGGATGCCATGCCTTTGGCTGGTTCTTCTGGATGCTGAACAATGCGAAAGTGAAATCAGTGTCCGCTTCCATGGCCACCGTGCTTCACAACGGTCGCACACAAGGTGAAGACAACTCGGTGGTGATCGTGGAATTCGAAAACGGTGTGACGGCCCTTGCCGAAAACAGCTGGGCCAAACACGGCGGCATGGACGACAAGAGCGAAGTGTATGGCACCGAAGGCGTGATCTATGCCGACCTGTTCATGGGCAACGCCGCACTGGCCTACAGCAAGAACGGCTACGGCTATGCCATGGAAAAAGCCGACACCACGGCCGGCTGGAGCTTCCCCATCTTTGAAGAAGTTTTTAATCAAGGCTACCCGCACGAACTGAAACACTTCATTGAATGCGTGCAGCAAAACAAAGAGCCGTTGGTGACCGGCGAACTGGGACGCGCCGTGTTGGAAGTGATCTACGCGGCCTATGCTTCGGCAGGACAAGGAAAGAAAATAGAATTGCCGTTCCGTCCGAAAGTGGAAAAGCCCGTTGATTTGTGGCTGAAGAAATGACATCGGCAAACGAATAAAAAAAACGGGTGGCAATTTTATATGCCGCCCGTTTTTATTTTATAGGTAGTCGTTGTCAACACAAAAAATCATTCCGGCAAATACGGTCCGCCGGTTTCACCCCAACCCCACTTGGGCATGGGTTCATTTTCGTTGATGGGGTTGGTGGTGGTCACTGAGTTGAGCACGGCAATGCGACTGCCCCATTCGAGATAGCCCACCAGTGCCGATCGAAACTCGGGGTCGTTGGCCAATCCAATTTCGTCGGCGCTTTCCAGCAGCAGTTCCATCCAGCGTTTCCGTTTTTTGTCGTCGAGCATTTTGCCGAGGTGGTGGGCCACCATGCTGGCATGACTTCCACCATCGCCCTTTGTGTATTGCTGCGGGCCGCCAAACACTTCGCCTATAAAATGGGCCACGTGTCTGGAGTGGTCGCCGCTCATGTTTTTGAAAACAGGATAGAGCAGGTCGTCTTTGAGAACCTTTTCATAAAAAACGGTTGTCAGTTTTTCAAGAGCCTCGGTTCCGCCGGCCCATGTGTAGAGAGTTGGAATTTGTTTCATAGTTTATCGGGTCTGTTGTGAAACGTGCTTTCGGTGGTGTAGGTTCCGGCGCGGGCATCGCGTGCAGGCAAAATAACGATTCACATACACGCAACGCCTGCCATTCCGAAACGGCGCGGTTCAAAACTTGTACTTCTTGCGATAGTTCTTTGCTTCACGCGTCAGTTTTCCAAACTGCTTGCCGAGGCGTTTTTTGTCTTCGATGCGGATTTCGAAACGGCGTTGCTCTTTCTTCAGTTTCAGATAGCTGTCGTAGAGGTCCGGATCAAGGTCGCCCTGCTGCACGGCGGCGATAACGGCGCAGCCTGCCGCGTCGATGTGGTCGCAGTCCGAGAACTTGCAGCCTTGGGCTGCGCGCTGAATGGCGGGAAACAGGTCGTCGGTGCCCTGCCCCTCTTCGGCCGTCACGCCAAACTCGCGCATGCCCGGTGTGTCAATGAGCAGGCTGCCGTTGGGCAACCGGAACAGGTCGCGCGTGGTGGTGGTGTGTTTGCCTTTGTGGTTTGCATCACTCGTTGCGCCGGTGGTTTGCACAACGCCGGGCAGCAGCGCATTCAGCAACGAGCTTTTGCCCACGCCCGACGAGCCGATCATGATGTAGGTGCGCTGCGGTTTCAACACCGTGTGACGCAGGTCGTCCATCCCAAGCCTGCTCAGTGTGCTGCACAGATGAACGGGCACATCGCGTTGCAGCCGTTCCACGTCTTGCAGAAACACATTCGGGTCGTCTACCAGGTCGGCTTTGTTGAGGATCACCACGGGCGCGATGCCGCAGGCTTGCAACTGCACGAGGTAGCGCTCCAGCCGCATAACGTTGAAGTCGCGGTCAAGGCCCTGCACCACCAATGCGGCGTCCACGTTCGTGGCCAGAATTTGTCGTTGTGTTTGGGCGCCCGGAGTTTTGCGCGACAGCGCATTGCTGCGCGGCAACACCTCGATGATGTAGCCGAGGGTATCATAACGCATCAGCGCAACCCAGTCGCCCACCTTGGGCAACTCTTCGGACTCCGCGCCATACAGCAGCTTGCCCGACAGTTCGGCTTCCAGTTCGCCATCGTCGGCAACAGCATAATATTTAAATCCTTTAATGCTGATGATGCGCGCCGGGGTGAGGCCTTCGGGTATTGTTATAGATAAGGATTCACGATAGGCTTCCCAGCCATATAGTTGAAGAATGTTCATGATGGTGAAAATTTGAAGAATGCGAACGAAGCCTGACCGGCGTCATGCATTCCTGGTAACAGAAAATGAATAGGACGTTAAGGAAACGACAGACAAACTTGTATGCGATGCAAATCGATACGTCTGTCGCCTACGCTATCCGAATTCCGGCAGGGAAGGGGCGATATGTGGAAACGTTTGTTTTCACCGGCACAAAAATAAGAAAACATTTGAAACGTCCACAACAGTCCGGAACCGAACGGCGCTTTGCCATAACCGACCAATGATCTTTCTGAAATAGGTTGTTCCTTTGCTCCTGGCTGCCTTTGCAGCGTTGGTACACAAATTGAAAGACCAGGTACGCTAACCTATCGCCATGTTCAGAAACTACCTCATCACCTCGTTCCGGAGTCTTCTCAAGAACGTAAACTACAGCCTCATCAACATCGGTGGCCTCACGCTGGGGATCACGTGTGTGTTTCTGATTGTGCAATACCTGCGCACCGAATTGGCATACGATCGTTTTCACGATGGCGCCGAAAACATCTATCGCATCACCTGGGAAAATCAAAATCCGCAAACGCGTGTGCCGCACCCTATGGCCCAAGCCATGGCCAACGACTTTCCGGAAGTGGAGAGTGCCGTGAGCCTCACGCCCCTGTGGGGTCCGGGCCTCACACGCCAAACGTTCTCGTTCCGGAACATCGAAAAAAACATTCAATACGACGAGACCAACGTGTTGGCCGTGGACAGCAATTTCTTCAAGGTGTTTTCTTTTGAACTCCTCAAAGGCGATCCGTCCACAGTGCTGAAGCGACCCGATGGATTGCTCATCTCGGAGTCTACAGCAAAGCGCTATTTTGGAACCGACGAACCCATTGGCAAATTTCTTTCCGTGAACGACGATCGCAACACTATCGAGGTGATCGGTGTGTTCCGCGATGTGCCGGCCCAGTCGCACTTTCATTTCGATTTTCTGGTGTCGTATGTTCACGAGAAAGCAGACGAAGATCCCGACAGCGAATTTTATACCTGGAAAGATTTCGGACATTATAACTACATCCGTCTCAAACCCGGCACCGATGCAAAAGCCCTCGAAGCAAAAATTCTCCCCTGGGTAAGAAAATACATCGACCTCACACCCGAAGAGTTTCGCTACCTCGAAGCCAATCACTACGGCTTCCGTCTGCAACCCATCACCGACATTCACCTCACCTCGGTGCTGCGTTGGGAACTGGAACCCAACGGCAACATCGACTATGTGTATATGATGAGCGCCGCGGCCATTCTCATTCTGGTCATCGCCTGCATCAACTTCATAAACCTCAGCACGGCGCAATCGTCGGGGCGCGCCAAAGAGATTGGCATTCGCAAATCGCTTGGTGCATTCCGCACCCAACTGATCACACAGTTCACGGGCGAGTCGATGCTGGTGGCTTTGCTGGCCACGTTTCTCTCGCTGGTGCTCATTCAGTTTGCACTTCCATTGTTCAATGCGGCCACACATCAAACGGTTCAGCTTAGCGGCTATGCTGTGGTGTTGCTGGTGGGCCTCGGCCTCACGGCTGGTCTGTTGGCTGGACTATACCCTTCGCTGTTCCTGTCGGGCATCAAACCCGCGGCTGTGTTGAAAGGCAAAGGCCTTCAGGGTCCGCGGGGCACCGGCTTGCGCAAGGTGTTCACCGTGTTTCAATTCAGCGCCTCCATGATTCTCATTTGCGTGAGCGTCATCATCTATCAGCAACTGAACGCTGTTGAAAATCGGGGGTTGGGATTTAACCGCGAAGAAGTGCTGGTGATCCCCATCAAAAACCGTCACGCCATTGCGCCTCACCAGGACGAACTCCACACCGAGCTGGCCAAGATTGCCGGCGTGAAAGAAGTGTCGGCCGCGTCGAACATACCCGGCAAGTCTTTTAACCAGCAAACCATTTTTGCCGACAGCGATCCCCAGCAACGGGTCGACGCTTCGGAGATTGCCGTGAGCTATGACCTGCTGAAGGTGCTCGACATTCCGCTGGCCTCGGGAAGAAACTTCCTGCGCGAAAATGCCGCCGACGAAAATTCATTCCTCATCAACGAAACCGCAGCCCAAAGCCTCAACCTGAACCAACCCGTGGGCAAAACCATTGTGCTCGATCGCGACGGCGACGCGCTGAAGGGAAACGTGATTGGGGTGGTGAAAGATTTTCATTACCAGTCGTTTCACCAGGCCGTGCAGCCCCTCATCTTCACCGTGCGCAAAGCGAATTTTAATTATGTGCTGGTGAAGCTCAACACAAAAGACTTTCCCAAAACGCTTGCCGCCATCACGTCGACGTGGAAGAAGTTCGACAGCCGGTTTGGCTTCGAGTTCTCCTTTCTGTCGGACACCCTTAACGAACAGTATGCCGAAGAGAAAAAAATTGCGCAGGTACTCATCACCTTTTCGGTGGTGGCCATCCTCATTGCGTGTTTTGGTTTGCTGGGCATCGCGGCCCTCACCTTCCAGAACCGAACCAAAGAAGTGAGTGTGCGCAAAGTGTTGGGTGCCGGGTTTGGTGACCTCATCTTTTTGCTCGTCAAAGATTTCACAACGCTGGTGTTGTTTGCCGTTGTCATTGCGGCACCGCTGGCCTGGTGGATCATGAACGACTGGCTTCAGCATTTCACCTACCGGGTAGGCATGAGTCCATTGGTGTTTGTGGGCGCGGGTGTGTTGCTGCTGGTGGTGGCGTGGGCCACATTGGGCTATCTCACGCTGAAGCTGGCGCGTGTCAATCCGGCCACTACGCTCAAGAGCGAATAGCACAGGCCCATTCAAATTCCGTAAAAAAATTCTTTGCTGGTGTTAAATTGATAAGTTTGTACACTAATAATTAGTGCTATGAGCGACGATCAATACAGTTCATATTCCTTTTTGCTGGACCGCACCGCCAAACGCGTGAAGCAATATGCCCAGCAACGTTTCACAGAACTTGGTTTCAACGTGACGGTGGATCAATGGATTGTGTTGAAGCACCTCTATGAGCACGACAACATGAAGCAGAACGAGCTGGCCGAACTGCTGTTCAAAGACAATCCCACCCTCACGCGCATCATCGACCTGCTGTGCGACAAAGGCCTCACGGTGCGTAACGTCCACCCCACCGACCGGCGCAGCTTTGTGGTGAACCTCACCAAGGAAGGCATCCGCAAAGTGGAACAACTCACCCCCAAAGTGAAAGCCATTCGCCTCAAAGCCTGGGAGGGCCTGTCGGAGCGCGACTTCAACCAATTCAAGAAAATTCTCGACACCATTTATAACAACCTGGGCTGAAAATAACAGCCTGTTTGCGCAACTTTATTCGTACCAAAATAGTTGTTATACTAATAGTTATTACACTACATTTGAGTATACAAACCTCCCAGATTATGATCCAGACCGATCTTTGTATCATTGGTGCCGGGCCTGTGGGCCTCTTTGCAGTTTTTGAAGCCGGGCTTTTGAAAATGCGCTGTCACCTCATCGACGCGTTGCCACAGATTGGCGGTCAGCTTTCGGAGATCTATCCCAAAAAACCCATCTACGATATTCCCGGCTTTCCGGAAGTGAATGCGCAGACGTTGGTAGACAACCTGCGCAAACAGATCGATCCGTTCAAACCGACGTTCACCCTGGGCGAACGGGTTGACGGCCTCACGCGAAACGACGACGGCAGCTTTGTGGTGACTACCTCCGAAGGCACACAAGTGCACTGCAAGGTGGTGGTGATTGCCGCCGGCCTGGGCAGCTTCGAACCGCGCAAGCCCGAGCTGCAAAACCTCGAACACTTCGAAGGCAAAGGCGTGGTGTATATGGTGAAGGATCCGGAAACCTTTCGCAAACGCAGGCTGGTCATTGCCGGCGGGGGTGACTCTGCGTTGGACTGGGCTATTCATTTGTCGTCGATCGCCGAGCGCGTCACGCTCATTCACCGGAACGAATCTTTCCGTGGCGCGCCCGACTCGGCCGAGAAAGTTTTTAAGCTGGCTCACGAAGGCAAGATCGACTTGCTGCTCAGCGCCAACCTGCAGGCCGTGAATGGCAATGGTGTGGTGAAGAGTGTTTCGGTAGTTGACAAGGACAAAAGTGTGAAGGAGATCGAGACCGACTACCTCATCCCATTGTTCGGCCTCAGCCCTAAACTCGGGCCCATCGCCCACTGGGGCTTGAACCTCGACAAGAGCGCCATTGAAGTGAACACGGTAGACTATGCTACCAACGTGGAAGGTGTCTTTGCCATTGGCGACATCAACACCTACCCTGGCAAACTCAAGCTCATTTTGTGCGGCTTTCATGAAGCGGCCCTCATGGCCCAGCGCGCATTCGAGTTTGTGTATCCTTCGCAGAAGCGTAGTTTCAAATACACGACCGTGAATGGTGTTAATGCTTTCTAACGAACAACGCTACCTACCACCATGAATATAACGTTCACCGTAGCCGACCGCACCGGGCAGACCCAGACGCTCGAGCTACCAGACGACATCAACCTGAGCCTCATGGAAGTGTTGAAAGCTTCCGACTATCCCATTGCCGCCACCTGTGGTGGCATGGCCTTGTGCGCCACATGCCATGTGGAAGTGCTGAAGGGTGCAGACCAGCTTCTGGCCCCGGCCGACGCCGAGCTTGACATGCTGGACACGCTTCCCAACGCCACGCCACAAAGCCGCCTGGCTTGTCAGATCAGGTTGAACGAACGCCTGCAGGACGCGGCCTTCGCGTTGATGGATACTACGCTTTCGTAAAGCTCCAATAGATCCTCAGTGCCACTCCGAGGATTAACATTGCCATAACATGTTTCCTTTCCATGCCGTGTGGATAGGGTGTGCTGCTCATCGCCCATCCAAGTCCAGCCTCGAAATCCGCGCAGCAACATCCATCGGCAAAGCACACGCGCACATCTACGTAGATGGCCTCATCACAAACGTTCCCGTCAAATTCTGTTAGCCCGATGTGTGTTATAGAACTCAAAAAAATTGTACTTTGAGTCAAACTCATAAACCTATTCTTTTCCATGGCTTTTATTTCTCAGGAGCGAAGGCTTTTGGTTAAATTCTCGTTACTCGTCATCATTCCCGTTTTGCTTCTTCTCGCGTTCACCGTAGGCATGTCGCTGCGCACGCCGGAAGAAAACTCCCAACCCTTTTTCATGCTGGTCATGGCCGTTGTTGTGACGGCGGGCTATGGACTTTTCGCGGCGCTTTTCCTGCGCGCGTTGTCGCGGCGTTTCGAAAAAGTGGAGGAGGCATCGATGCATTTGTCGGAGGGGAAATTCAACCACACGCTGCATGGGGTGGATGACGGCGAGTTCAACGCGATCAGCCAGGCCATTCACCGAACACGCGAAGAGCTGAAAAACAAAACGGACTTCGCCAACCAGATCGGCGAAGGAAACCTCCAGGCTTCCTATCAACCCCTCAGCGACGACGACCTGTTGGGACATTCGTTGTTAAAGATCAAGGAAAGCCTGCTGGCCGTGAAAGAAGAAGACCGGAAACGAAACTGGACCACCGACGGCCTCGCCCGTTTTGTGGACGTGTTGCGCACCGACCGAAACCTGAAGCAACTGTGCGACGACATTCTGCGGAATCTTATCAAGCTGCTGCGCGCCAACCAGGGCACCATCTTCATCATCAACAGCAGCACAACCGATAAACCTTCGCTCGACATGCAAGCGTGCTATGCGTTCGACCGGAAGAAGTATATCAACAAAACCATCATGCCTGGCGAGGGACTTATCGGCCAGGTGTATCTGGAGAAACAAACCATGTATCTCAAAGAGGTGCCCGAAAATTTTGTGCGCATCACCTCCGGTCTCGGCGACGCCACGCCCAGGTTCCTCCTCATCACCCCCTTAAAAATGGACGACGATGTGGTGGGCACCGTTGAGCTTGCATCGTTCCGCGAGTTTGAAAAACACGAGATAGCCTTTGTTGAAAAAATTGGCGAGACCATTGCCCACAACATCATTTCGTTTCGCACTGCCGAACACACACGCCAGCTTCTACAAGAGTCGCAGGAGCAAGCGGAGCACATGCGTTCGCAGGAGGAAGAGCTGCGACAGAACCAGGAAGAATTGCAGGCTACCCAGGAGGAAATCAGCCGCAAATACAACGAGTTGTTCCGGCAGCTTACGGACCTCAACCACCAGTCAAAATTCGATCAGCTCAAATCCATCAACTCCACGAAGAAACGAAACGTGGAATATTATTTCGACATCATCCGAAACCAGATCATCACGTTCTCGGAAAACAAAATGGTGATCGACGCCATGCAGGAATTCACCAAAACCTTTCATAGCCTCGAGATCGATGCCAGCGCCGGCGCACAAGGCCGCGTGAAAGAAGGCATCAAACAGTATTACGCAAAAGAGTTTCTGCCCCGGCTGCAAGACAATGTTTCTGACGCGGTGAACGCCGATGACTTTATTCCCGCCGACAGCATTGCGCAGCAACTTCAATATACGTTCATCGCGGCCAACCCTCACCCGACCGGCCAAAAGTCACTGATGGTCACGTCGCGCGACAACAGCGAATACGGTCTCGTGCACGCACGTTATCACCCGTTGCTGCTGAGTTTCCTCGATAAATTTGGCTACTACGACATCTTCCTCATCGACCGCGCCGGCAACATCGTGTATAGCGTGTTCAAGGAGGTGGACTTTGGAACCAACCTCATCACGGGCCGCTACAGCACCACCAACTTTGGAAGCCTGGTGCAGACTGCGCTCCGAAGCACCGACAAACAATTTGTGCGACTGGTTGACTTCGAACCGTATGCACCGTCTTATAACGCTCCAGCCTCCTTCATTGCATGCCCGATCTGTGACGGCGATGAAAAAACGGGAGCGCTTGTGTTTCAGATGCCCATCAACAAAATCAATCAGATTCTTACGGGCGACAACAAGTGGCGCGAAGACGGGCTGGGAGAAAGCGGCGAAACGTATATGGTGGGCAGCGACTACAAGCTGCGATCCATTTCGCGCGACCTTCTCGAAGACAAACGCCACTACCTCGCCACCCTTCGGGCCAACGGCTATTCCGATGCCGTGGTGCATCAGGTCGACCTGATGAACACCAGCATTCTGGTGGAACAATTAAACCTGCAGTCGATAACAAATGCGCTAAATGGCGAGACCGGAACCCGTATCGAAAAAAATTCTTCGGGTGTGGAGTTGTTGAATGCCTATGCACCGCTGGCCATTCCGGATGTGCAGTGGGTCATTCTTTCGTCGATGAAGGAAGAAGAAGCATCGCAGCGCATCAACGAACTTCGTAAGAAAGGCTGAGTGTTATTCGCCGGCAATGGCGGTGCCCAGGGCCTGAAGAAGGAGGAGCGCTTCCTGGAATTTTTCCTGCACCCTCAACGAAAATGTTATTTCCATGCGGCATCGTTCGGTGAAATCCTGCCTGACAATGGTGGCATTAAAATCTTTTAACAGGCGCATCGCTTCGGGCGTGGCATCATAGTCGTAGGTGAGTGTGACGGTGGCCATCACTTCCTTTTGTATCACTACAGCATTTTGCAACGCATCGTCGGCCGCAGCCTTATAGGCGGTGATGAGTCCGCCCACGCCCAGTTTGATTCCTCCAAAGTAGCGCACCACCACAATGAGCACATCGGTCAGGCCTTTGGCGCGGATTTGTCCCAGGATTGGGTCGCCCGCTGAATGGTTGGGTTCGCCGTCGTCGGCCGCGCGAAAATTTTTCTGGTCCGGCCCCAGCATCCAAGCATAACAATGGTGACGGGCATCATAATATTCTTTTCGCAGGGCATCCAGTTTTTCTTTGATGTCGGCGGATGACGACACCGGGTAGGCAAACGCCAGGAATTTGCTTCCCTTCTCTTTATACGTGCCTGAGGCAGGGGCTTGCAAGGTCTTGAAGTCGAAAACGGGCATGTAACCGGGCGTGGAAAATTTCCGTCAAAGAACGAGAAATAAAAATTCCTCACAAACCCGTGCAACCTTGATGTGGGATGGCCAGTCTATACTGAAAAGCAAACAATACCAGAACACATGAAAAAACAATTCCTGCTCACCCTGGCCCTGGGCCTCATGCTTTCGCTGACCCACGCCCAAACCCGCGAGACGCGAAACGTCGATACATTCACTAAAATTTCATATCGCATACCCGGCAAGCTCTACCTGCGCCAGGGCAGCCCTCAAAAAGTTGAACTCGAAGGCAGAAAAGAAATCCTCGAGAAACTTGAACTGGAAGTGGACGGTGGCCGACTGGTGATTGGACGAGAAGGACGCTGGCAGAGCTGGCGCTGGAAAGATGGCGACGACGTGAACGTATACATCACCGTGAAAGACATCGACGCCGTGATCCTGAACGGCTCTGGCGACATCATTGGCGAAACCAAAATTGTGGGAGACAATATCGAATTGAGCGTGAGTGGCTCCGGCAACATGAAGCTTGACGTGGAAGCTTCGGGCGACCTGGAAAGCGACCTCAGTGGCTCGGGCAACATTCGCCTGAAAGGAAAAAGCAAAAGCTTCAACAGCGACGTGAGCGGCTCGGGCAACCTGATGCTCTCCATGAACGTGACCAACGCCGCCGACTTCGGTGTGGCCGGCTCCGGAAAAATTGAAGCCGAAGGCAGCGCCGGAACGGTGAAAGCCACCATCAGCGGTTCGGGCAAAGTGCTGGCCGCAGACTTCACCACGTCGAAATGCGACGTCCGCATCTCGGGCTCGGGCGATGTGGAAATCAACGTGCGCGAAGAACTGGATGCCAACATCACCGGCAGTGGATCGGTGGGCTATAAAGGCAATCCCAGCAAAATCAACAGTCATTCGGCCGGCAGCGGCCACGTGCACAAAATGTAATTTTTGCACAACAAGCCAATGCACAACGCCGGGGCGCAACATGCAAGCATGTTGCGTCCCGGCATTTTTAGGATGTCACCTGAATAGGGTATTGTAATCCGAAACGCAGAATATTAACTTCATAGGATCAACAAACCCTCTCCTATGAATCCTTCTCTCCCTCTTCAGCAAAAAGAGAGAATCTTTGTGCTGGACGCCCTGCGGGGTGTTGCCCTCTGTGGCATTCTCATTCTGAACATGCCATTCTTCTCGCGTGCCTTTCAGGTGGACTTCGATTTCCGCATTCTGAACGATGCGTCAACACCACTTGATGTGTCGAGTTGGATGACCACACTGTTTGTGTTGGGCGGATCGTTCCGCGGAATGTTTTCGATGTTGTTTGGCGCTGGCGCACTGCTCATCATATCGCGCCTTGAAAAACAATCGGGCATCGAAGCGGCCGACATCTATTACCGCAGGCTCATCTGGTTGCTCGTGTTTGGATTAGTGAACGCCTACGTGCTGCTATGGCCCGGCGACATTCTCTATCACTATGCCATCTGCGGATTGTTTTTGTTCCCGTTGCGCAAAAGTTCCGTCAGGGTGCTGGTGCTGCTCCTGGTGTTCTTCATTTCCATCAACATGTTCAAGTCCTATCTGAAGTTTACCGACAACATTGCCAAGCGCGACAACGGACTCGCCGCGCTCGCCCTCAAGGAGCAAAAGAAAACCTTGACCGAAGAGCAGGATGGCGATCTGAAGAAATGGGAAGAAACGCTTGACAAACAAAAAGTAGAGAATATCAGGAAGGACGTGGAGAAAGAAAATAAAGCCATGCTGCAGAGCTACCCCAAAGTGTGGAAACACCTGAGTCCACTCAACGCAAAATTTGAATCGTCGAAATTTTATCAGTCCATTTTTTTTGATGTCATGGTCTGTGTGTTGCTGGGAATGATTCTTTATCGCACGGGAATTTTAACAGGCGACAAATCAACCCTTTTCTATTTCTGGCTCATGCTCGTTGGCTATGGTGTGGGCATTGGCGAAGGTGTGCTGGTGGGCATAGCCTGGTATAATGCCGGTTTGGATTTTTATAAGTTTATTGAACTGTGGCCGGTGCACGTGAGTCTATACGACATTCACCGTGCGTCGGTGTCGCTGGGACACATCGGGTTGATCATGTTGTTGTATAAAAGTGGTTTCTTCCACGGGTTTCTCAAACTCTATGCGAACGTGGGGCAAATGGCATTCACCAACTATCTGTCGCAGTCCATGATTTGCACCCTCATTTTCTACGGCTATGGTTTTGGGAAATTCGGACAAATTGGTCGCTCCGAGCAATGGTATTATATTATTGCCATTTGGGTTTTTCAAATCATTTTCAGCAACGTGTGGCTACGCTACTTTTTGTTTGGCCCGCTGGAATGGGTGTGGCGCAGTCTTACCTATTGGAAAAAACAACCTATGCTTCGGTCGAAAGCGATGGAGCTGGTGCTGACCTGACGCGTAACGCTACTCTGGACGTATACAATGCAACAGAGGCTACACAATTCATTTTGCGTAGCCTCTGCTTTTTACATTCGGTGTCATTCTATGAAACAATATCCTAGGCTAACCTCAATATTCGAACGAGATGACCCGGCTATCCATTTTCAGAAACGTATTGAACGCCTCGAGCCGTTGTTCGCGCCCTGATACTTCATAGAGCAACAGAAATCCTTTTTCTTCCTTGATGTCGCGTTTCTTTTGAAAGCGCAATCTGCCCTTGCGCAATACACTTTCCAATGTCGCGACAAACGAGTCGTCGAAAGTATACACGATTTTGTATGAACGCGCGTGATGAAACCGTTCGATGAGCTCCTGGAGTTTTTCGAAGAGCGTCAGCACAATGAGCACTACGCCCGAGCCTACAAGGGCAATGAAATATTGGCCTGCGCCCACGGCCATTCCCAACGCCGCCGAAATCCAGATGGTGGTGGCGGTGGTGATGCCGGTGATGGTGAGGCCGTCTTTGAAAATAACACCGGCTCCCAGAAAGCCCACGCCCGTGATGATGTTCGACGCAATGCGATCGGGCGAGGCACCACCAATGGCCATGGACACTTCCGTGAAAAGCGTAGAGCCCAGGCAGATAATGATCATGGTGCGAAGACCGGCCGCCTTGCTTCTGTATTCACGCTCAAGCCCGATGGCCGTGCCGATGGCAAACGAGATCAGGAGTTGCAATGCAGTTTCATAGTGAATAACAAAGTCCATGCTGCGCGGTTGTTAGTTTTGTTTGAATAGATAAACTCTGTTACAGTCTGAATGTTTTGTGAAATATCGTATCAGAAACGTCATTAAGAAAATCATAGTCAGTCACGTTGTGCATCCGGTTCGCTATCGTGATCGAGCAGTCCCGACACAATGCAATACTGGGCCACGATGTAGGTGAGCATGATCCAGGTGGCGCTGTTGGCCAGGGGCGTAAGAAATTTGTTGATCGCCAATAGCGAATCGGAAAGCATGAAGAACACAGCGCCGCCAAAGACCAAACGAAAACTTTTTGGCGATGTGCGGCCATAGCGAAACAACGCGTTGAGGACCATCACCACCAGCACCAGCGCATAGACCATTACCGGAATTTTCAACGGCCCCAATGCATCATACAACACCACCATCAATCCCGTGCCGGCCAGCACGATCGGAAACGCCAGTCTGATTTTTTGAATGCCCTTCAGTTTATCCTCCACGGCGGGCCATTGATGTTGCCGATAAACAAAAATGTAGAAGAGGTGCGAGGTGAGGAAGGCCAGCAAGCCAAAGATAAAAAACAGTTCGTTGCCCGCATCAAACATGAGCAACACATCGCCCGCCAGCGAAAAGAAAATGGCCAGCAGCACGAGGGTGTTCCGATGCCCGGCGCTCACCCAGTAATAGGCTCCCAGGGTCAGCAATATCATCGGCTTGCACACGAGGTGAAGTTCGGGCACGTCTATAAATCCGGCGATGAGTTCACCCAAACTCACCACGACAAAAAGAATCAGTAACAGTTTTTTCATGCGCTTACTTTTACGACCGGGCGGTTAAACAGCAGGTACACAAACGACGCTGCGGCCAACGCGCTACAGATGGAAAAGGTAAGGATAAAATTTGAAGGATCATTTCCATAGACCCATCCCGACATGAGGGCACCGATACCAATGCCCATCTCCATAAAAATATAGAGCGATGCCAAACCGCGCCCCTTATGATGCTCGTCGCTCAGGTCAGTGGCCCAGGCCAGCAACGTGGGCGACACGGCGCCGTAGGCAAATCCATACATCACCACGCCAAGAATGAGTTGAAGTTTTGTGTGCGCAAAACCCGTCACCAGCAAAGCAATCGCGATTATGAACGTGGCCACGCACAACACCGGCTTCCGTCCATAACGATCGGAGGCGCGGCCAGCTACCAGACGCACGAATAGTGAAGCCGCGGCGAGATATGATAACAATATGCCCGTGTTCTTGAACTTCAAATACTCTGCAAAGTCCGGAAGTAAGGTGTACATCGCGCCATAAGCATACACACTCATTAACATCACAATACAAGGCACCAGCACACGCGGCTCAAACAGATCTGAGCGCTTCACTTTGATCAACCCGCGACTGAAAGGATGTTTCTCAAACAACGTTTCCCGAATGCCCAACAGGATGAGGGTGGACATTAAGGCCAGAGCAGACGAACAAAAGAACATTGCCTGCAAGCCATAGGATTCAGCAATCAAGCTTCCAAAGGCCGGACCAATCGTTGAGCCCAACGTCCCCATCGTACCCAGCAGTCCAATAGCCTCACCACGGCGCGCGGCAGGTATTACATCCGATAGATATGCAGCCTGGCCGGTTGGTGTGAACCCCGTAGAGAACCCGTGCACAAGGCGCAGTATGAAAAACCAGAACACTGTGGTAGTGAAGGGATAGACGAGGCTACAAAAAAAACAGACGATGCACCCCGCCATCATCACTGGCACGCGGCCCAACTTGTCGGCAAGCTTGCCACTGAACGGGCGAGAAATCAATGCCGTGACTGTGAATAGAAAAATAATGAATCCCTTATAGCCGCCACCACCTAAACTGCTGAGAAAAGAAGGCAATTTGGGCATGAGCATGTTGAAACTGGCAAAGAACAGCAACGAGCTGCAGCATACCAGCCAAAACTGTGTGTTATAGATTCGTGCCGTGGTCAAGGGGTTGTGTAGAAAAAAACAGGCTCGCACCACGTTAATCGCGCGAGCCTGCTAAAGGGTTACGATTGCTGAGGCTTTTCTTGTGCGCCCAGTAAGAAGGCTTTGATGTAGTCGTCGAGGTCACCGTCGAGCACGTTCTGTGCATCGTGACGCTCCACGGCCGTGCGGGCATCCTTCACCAGCTTGTAGGGATGCAACACATAGTTACGGATCTGCGAGCCAAAATCGATTTTCATTTTTCCGGCTTCAATCTTGTCGCGGGCTGCGTTGCGTTTTTCCATCTCCAGCTGATAGAGCTTGGACTTCAGCATCTGCATGGCGCGTTCGCGGTTGGCGTGCTGCGAGCGTTCCACCTGGCACACAATGACGATGCCCGTGGGTTTGTGCGTGAGCTGCACTTTGGTTTCCACCTTGTTCACGTTCTGCCCACCGGCGCCACCGGAGCGCGACGTTTGAATTTCGATGTCGGCCGGGTTGATTTCAATTTCGATCGAGTCGTCTACTTTGGGATAGACAAAGATGGATGCGAACGACGTGTGCCGGCGTTGGTTGGAGTCGTAGGGCGAAATGCGCACGAGACGGTGCACGCCGATTTCGGCTTTCAACTTTCCATAGGCAAACGGTCCGTCTATTTCGAGCGTGGCCGATTTGATGCCAGCCACGTCGCCCGATTGATAGTCGATCTGTGTCACTTTGTAGCCGCTCTTTTCGCCCCACATAATGTACATGCGGTTCAACATGTCGGCCCAGTCCTGGCTTTCGGTTCCACCGGCTCCGGGATTGATTTCGACGACGGCGCTGAGTTGGTCTTCTTCCTTGCTCAGCATTTTTTTGAATTCGAGCTCTTCCACAGCTTTGGCCGCTTTTTCATAGTCGCGGTCCAATTCCTCCTCGCCCACGTCGCCGGCTTGGTAGAACTCATAGAGCACTTCCAGATCGTCCAGACCTTTGGTGAGGCTGTCGAATGCGTCGGTCCACACTTTTTTGGTGCGGATGTTTTTGAGAATGGCTTCGGCTTGTTTGGGATTGTTCCAGAAATCAGCCTGCTGGGTGATGAGCTCTTCGTCTCTTACTTCAAGGATCTTATGATCGTAGTCAAAGATACCCCCTCAAGGCGCTAACGCGAACCTTCAAATCTTTCAATTGATCTGTTGTCATGGTGAATAAATAAATTTTGGGCAAAAGTAAGGAATTCCGGCAAATACCCTCGCGCTAAAAATGATCGAGGTCGTGCTGATAGAAAGGCGAGTCATAGTTGGCCGTGAGCAGGCGATAGCGCCCCCGGATGCGTTGAGATTTCTTACGGATCAAGAACAGGGGCAACCCCACGGCCACCATCGAAACCGACGTGCGCGTAACGTTGTCGTCGAGGCTGGCTTCGTGGCCTTGCACCACCACGGTGTTAAATTGATCGATCACAAAATAGCCGGTGCCGCCAATCAAAAGAATTCCGCCCACCACATTGGCCAGGTTGCTGTGCTTGAAATAGATGCGGTCTATCTTGTGGAAAGGAATGATGTCTTTGTGGGCCATCACAGCGGTGTCGAACAAATTGTTCACATAGCTTTCGCGAACGGTCTTGCTGCCCTTCACGCGAAAAACAATCTCGTCGCCATAGCGCAGCCTCAACAGTACCTTTTCGCCTTTCAGCACCACCAGCTGCTTTTGTGCATAGCCCACCGTGGCAAAAAGCAACATCATCACAACACTCCAGCACGCTCTACTTTTTTTCACGCGAAGTTTATTTACCCTTAAAAATAGAGAAAACGGTGGACAATCAAGTCCACCGTTTCAGGTTGAGTTATTCAGGTAAAAAAAGAGATTACATTTTTGTGATCCACCCAAACGGGTCGGGTGCAATGCCACGCTTCAGGTTGTCGAGCGTTTTGTAGATGTGCGGGGCCACCGACGATTTCTCTACCGCGGGCAGGTGGTAGTCCACGCCTTCGTGGCCAATGGCCTCAATGGGCGCGATGGTGGCGGCTGTGCCCACGCCAAAGGCTTCGCGCACGCGTCCGTTCTGCAGGCCTTCAATCAGTTCTTTCACACTCACCTTGCGTTCCTCCACGCGCATGCCTTCGCTGCGCGCAACGGTCAGCACACTGTCGCGGGTGATGCCGGCCAGGATGGAATCGCTTAGGGCGGGCGTTACCAGAGTGTCGTCAATAACAAACATCACGTTCATCGTGCCCGACTCTTCAATGTTGGCGTGTTCGCGCCCGTCGGTCCACAGCAGTTGCTGGTAGCCCTGGTCGTTGGCGAGCTTGGTGGGATAGATCGCGCCACCATAGTTTCCACCGGCTTTGGCAAAGCCTGTTCCACCAGCCACAGCGCGGGTGTAGTGTGTTTCTATTTTCACTTTCACCGGCGCGGCATAGTAGGCTCCCACCGGCGAAGCAATGATCATGAACGTGAAATCCTGCGAAGGACGGATGCCGATAATTTCGTCGGCCGAAAAAAGGAAAGGACGAATGTATAGCGAACTGCCGGGCGCGCCGGGAATCCACGTGCGATCCAGTTCGATCAAGGCGCGCAAACCCTCCACATACACCTCTTCCGAAACCTGTGCCATACACAACCGTTCGGCCGAGCGGTTCAACCGTGCCCAGTTGTCCATGGGGCGGAACACCAGCGCTTCGTTGTTTGCGCCGCGATGCGCTTTCAATCCTTCGAACACCGACTGGCCATAGTGCAAGGCCGGTGTGGCCGGGCTGATGGGCATGTAGCCAAACGGCACAATGCGCAGGTTGCCCCACGCACCGTTTCTGAAATCGGCCATAAACATATGGTCGGTGCAAATCTTCCCGAACGGGAGGTTTGAAAAATCCACCTGTGGCAATCTTGATTTTGCCACACGCTCAACTTCAACTTTCAAGGTCTCTACCATGGATCAGCATATTAAGGGCTCGAAGGTAGAGATAATTTTTCTTCACCACTAACAACTGTTAGTTTATGCTGTAAGTATCGAAATCGCTTGTGTTTTATTTGCCGGGGGTGCCGATTTTGACGGCAATGGGAAAATTTTCTTTGTCTCCTGAAACGATCAACATAACCTGACCCAGCATTTTTATCACGGCAGGATCTCGATTTGAAATCGCTCTTTCAAAATTTTCCGAAGGGCTGCATCGTCATCAACAAGCGTTTCATATTTCTCTGTTCCTTTTCGATCGATGAACCTGGCGTTATACACCGTGATGCGTCCCTGTTCCGTAGGCAACGTGCAGATGGTGTTCTTCACAAAATGCGATTCGGGATTTATTTGTTTGTCGCGACACGGTTCGCGAAAGTCGTCGAGTGTGCAAGGTGCCAGGCTGAATGAATATTTGCGTTGAAATGTTTTCTGATCGCTGGCCATCTGCAAGACAAAATTTCCATCATCCCGTTTGTCGATCCTGAAATGGTTTCGACCATCGGTTTGAATGATGTCTTCTTTCAATTCGAGGGGTGTGATGAATAAGTCACCAAAGCCAACGTCGGCGAGATAGGTCTTGTCCAGTTCGATCAACACAGCCATGTGATCGAAGGGTGGTCCTTCCACGTCGTCTTCAGTAAAGACGCGGGCCGAAATTATGCGCGCCGAAAAGCCAATGTCGTTCAGCAGCATGGTCAGCAACGAGTTCACTTCATAGCAAAATCCACCCCGCCGGTGGTTCACGATTTTGTCGAACACACGGTCTTCATCCAGCGTGAAGGGTCTTTGGTAGTGAATGTCCAGGTCTTCGAACGGCACATGATAAACGTGCTGGCGATGAAGCATCATCAGCGTTTCATGATCGGGCGAGGCCGGGCCTGCGAAGTTGATGCGTGCTAAATAGTCGGATCGGTTCATCCCCTGAAACATTCGCGGCCTATTCCATCTTCGGTTTCCAGGGGGTCTCTTCTGCTTGCAGCTCCTGCGTCATTTTCCGGCTCAGCATAAAGAGGTAGTCAGAAAGTCTGTTCACGTATTTTATGACCAGTGGCTCCACACCTTCCTGCGCATGCAGGGCAATGATGAGGCGCTCGGCCCTGCGGCAAACGGTGCGGGCAATGTGGCAAAATGAAACAGACGAATGCCCGCCGGGCAGCACAAAGAAACGCATGGGCGGCAAGGCGGCGTCCATGGTGTCGATTTCAGTTTCGAGTGTGGTGATGTCACTTTCGTGCAGCGCGGGAATTTTCACTTTGGTGTTACCAGGCTCTGTGGCCAGGATGGAACCGATGGTGAAAAGCCGGTCTTGAATGAACACGAGAATTTCTTTGCGTGAGCTGTTCACCTCCTGATCGCGAAGCAGGCCCATCCACGAATTCAATTCGTCTACGGTGCCATAGGTGTCGATGCGCAGATCGGCTTTGGAAACACGCTTGCCTCCGAAGAGTGCTGTGGTGCCCTCGTCGCCGGTTTTCGTATAGATCTTCATGGGCTAAAGGTAGACGTTCGGCAGGAAAGTGAAAACGCCTAGTGTGCTTCCACGGGATTGCCGCGGCTCACGTTGTCGTTCTTTTTGTCCCACTCAATCAGTCCATCGCGCAGGCGGATGATGCGATGTGCATAGTGCGCAATGTCGTCTTCGTGCGTCACCATGATGATGGTGTTGCCTTTGTCGTGCAACTCCTGAAAAAGCGCCATGATGCCATACGACGTTTTGGTGTCGAGGTTACCGGTCGGCTCATCGGCAAGGATGATGGAAGGATTATTCACCAACGCACGGGCAATGGCCACGCGCTGTCGCTGTCCGCCCGACAGTTCGTTGGGTTTGTGATGATGGCGGTCGGCCAGGTTCACACTTTGCAGGGCGGCCATGGCGAGCTCGTCGCGATCGGATTTGCTGTAGCCCGCATAAATGAGGGGAAGGGCCACATTGTCGAGGGCACTGGCGCGGGGAAGCAGGTTGAAGGTTTGAAACACGAAGCCGATCTCCTTGTTGCGCACTTCGGCCAGTTCGTTTTCCGTCATGTCGCTCACCTGGTGGTTGTTGAGGCTATAGCTTCCTGTGGTGGGTGAGTCGAGACACCCCACAATGTTCATGAGGGTTGACTTGCCAGAGCCGGAGGGGCCCATGAACGCCACATATTCACCTTTGTCGATGGAGATGGACACACCTTGCAGGGCGTTAACAATGTTGTCGCCCATGCGGTAAACCTTTGTCAGGTTGTCGGTTTCAATAATCTTCATTGTCCAATTAGTTTATGCTTCGGCCCGCGAATTACAGTTCCCGGCAAAAATTCGTGAGGCTTGCCCGTTATATAACTTCCGCTGCGAATTTAAGTTGCTCTTTTTTATATCACCGCCCAATTTTTGCATTCGGCAGGCGATTTTTTTTCAATGCTCACCCCTGCGACGTTCCGTTGCGGACAAATGTTACACAGGCCGCAATCACGTGGTCGTCGCGCAGGATGCGGGTGTGGCCAAGGCCCTTGGTGCGGATGAGCATCGCCGAGGGATAGCGTTGCAACAGGGCGCGGGCGTGCAGCATAGGCACTTCCTTGTCCTCCTCGTCGTATACCAACAGCAGATCGAGGGGGCCTTTTAGCTGGGTGATGAAATGCTCCCCGGTGAATTCTTCGAAAGGTTTCCCGGTCGTTTCGCGTATATAGTTTTTAAAAAATTTATGCGTAGGCGCTGTCCCGTGAACGGCCTTCAAAAAGCCATTGATGATTTCGTCGCCTACAGACGGCGATGCAATCATCACCAACCGGTGAATGGGCACGCCCCGGGAAGCCGAAAACAGGGCCGCGGCGCCACCAAACGAATGGGCAATGACCGCCCAGGGTTCACCCACATGCGCACAGACGGCGCGAATAGATTCATCAAATTCTTCCAGGTTGGTTTTCTTGCCCTCGCTGTGACCATGGGCCGGAGCGTCGAACCCCACCACCTGAAAACCAGCGGCCAGCAGGGGTTTCACAAACCGTCTGAACTGCGTTGCCCGTCCTGCCCAGCCATGAATGACCAGCACAGGCCTGCCCTCTCCCCATACATACCCCTGAACTTTTTTTCCTGCCGCGGTCACGGTGAACCGCTGAGCAAAGTCTTCTGCCTTTTTCTCTTTTTCAGGACGCGGGTAGTGGAGGGGTGAGAAAAATATTTTTATAAAAAAACGATGTGCCAGCCAGGGGGCAATGACCTCCAATTTTGGAAAAATCCACCGCATTATCTTCAGCGGTAAGGGAGCCTGATCTTTCTTCATCAACAGCCGGGCTAAGTAATTTATTTGTTTAAACTTACACGTGTTACATGTCCTGCAATTAATGTATAAATTGCTGGTTCTATATACCGCGAGCCCATCTATGTATAAATTTTACCGCTTGGCCCTCTTCATTGGGCTCTTCCTGGCAGCTCAAAGCACGCTTGCACAACGACATTGGATCGCAACCACCACCGGAAACTGGAATGACCCCAACAACTGGTCCACCACGGCCACAGGTCCGGGAGGTTCCACACCCCCCACGTCAACCGACGCTGTGTTCTTCAACGGTGTGGGCGGGCGCAATGGCAATTGCGTTGTGAACGTGGTGCCAACCATAAATGGTTTGAGCATTACCGGCTACACCGGCACGATCGATCTCTCTGGCAACACACTCACCACCAACGGACCCAACACGTTCACTACAGGAACCGTTTCGAACACGGGCGCAGCCGCCTCGCTGGCGTTGAACAGCACGGGGCTTAGCCGGTTCAACGGAACACTGTTTGGCGCGGCCGTGACGGGCAGCTCGGCGCAGCTTCAACTGAGCGGCAGCACGTTCAACAACACTGTGACGCTCACAAAAACGGGAGGCACCAACGATTCGGGCGACGGCGGCAACGCCTTCAACGGTGCCGTGACACTCACCAATGCCGGCACGGCTCAGCTTTGGTTGGGCGTTATCAATCCGGATGCGTTCAACAACACGCTCACCATAAACAGCAACAGCGCTTCGGCCATTCTGCTGGCACGCAACGCCGCGGGCACCCTCTTCAACAACGACATCACCATCAACTATAACAATACGGGCGCTGTCATCTTTGGAAACAACGGTGGCACATCCACGCTGGCCAACACGCGCACCATCACGGTGGCAAGCTATGGCGCCTCAGGCTGTGGCAACCTTCAGCTGGGCAACTTCACACAAGCAGGAACCACCACGCAGAACATTACGCTGGCCGGGAACGAAACGGCCATTCTCACGCTTGGTCCTGCGTCAACGTTCAATGGGCCGATCACCACATCGTCGCCGGTGCATCGCTTCAACACCAGCACCTTCAACAACAGCGGAAACTTCACACAAACCAGCAGCACCACCACGGGCAACTCGGTGGGCGGAAACCTGTTCGTGGGCACCTTCACCATGACCAACACCGGCGACGCCGACTTTGTGTTGGGCAACAGCGGCACGGGCGACACCTGGAATGGGGCAGCCACCTTCAACGGTCTTGGCGGCGGTCGCATTCGGATCGGCGAAAGCACCACGGGCAACGTGTTCAATGGCAACGCCACCATCAATAGTTCCGGAGCGGTAGACAACGTGAACCGTATACAGATTTCACGACTATCTGGATCGGTCACCACGTTCTTTGGCACCACCACCCTCAACAACAACGGTAACTCCAGCGACATTCACGTGAGTCTTGATCCCAACACGCTCACCACATTTAACGGTCCGCTGATCCTGAACTCGGGCACCTCGGCAACGGGTGAATTTGAAATTGCTCGCGACGGAAATGTGGTCATCAATGGCAACGTGCAGGTGAACAGCACCTGTGGCGACAACATCCGGATGACGGCCGGCTCGGGCACGGTTGTGTTTGGAAACGGAACCATCACCGTGGGGCCTTCCGGTTTTTCGCAAGGCCGACTTACCTTCCAGAATTTTACACAAACCGGCACGGCAGCAACCAACCTAACCCTTACGGGAACCGCCATACTCGCGCTGGGCCCCATGGCCACCTTCAATAGCAACGTGACGGGCATCGCGCCCCGGTTGATTTTGGATGGATCAACCTACGCAGGCACTACCTACCTGGAAAAGACCGGCATCACCACAGACAACAGCGTTGGAAACAACACGTTTAACGGACCCACCACACTGGTGAACTCCAACCCCGGCACAGCGGCGTTGCGCAGCGGCGTGTCGGCCCTCGACACCTTCAATGGCGACCTCACCCTCAGAAACACAGGTGCCGGAAGCATTCAGCTGGCGTACCAGGTGGCGGGCACGCTCTTCAATGGAAACATTGTTGTGAACTCTACTTTCGGAACCGGCATCTGGTTTGGTGACAACGGTGGGACATCAACATTGGCCGCAAACAAGACCATCACCGTTGGCTCATCGGGATTTTCGCGTGGCGACCTGCGTCTTGAACAGTTCCGTCAAACAGGTGCCACACCGCAGAGCCTTACGCTCACGTCGCTGGCCAATCTGGTGATCGGTCCCGCGTCGCAGTTCGATGGCAATGTGAATTTTGTGGCGCCTCAACTCACCTCCAGACAAACCACGTATAACGGCACTGCCTACCTCGAAAAAAACGGCGCCACCGGTAGCACGTCAGTGGGCGGCAACATTTTCAACAGCACCACTACGCTGGTGAACAGCGGATCGTCTACGTTCGAATTTGGCGACACGCTTCCCGAAACGTTCAACGGCGATCTCACCGTAAACAACACCGGAACGTATCGCATCCAAATCGGGATAAGTTCAGCAAACAACTTCTTTGGTGGCAATGTGACTGTGAACCACGGAGGAAACACCAGCGCCAACGTGAACACCATCATTGCGCGGAACGCCGGTTCAACCGCCACGTTCAACGGTGTGGTTACGCTTCGTTGTACCAACGCCAACGCGACATCGGGTATTGTTATTGGCAATGATGGCACGGCCACGTTCAACAACAACATCATCGTTTCGTCCACCGCCGGTCGTGGCATATTACTCAGTGGCAATGGTGGCCCGGTGACACTGGCCAACGGTTTCACGATTACTGATGAAGGCGCCGGAAAATTTACGGCGGGCACGCTCACCCTTCAGAACTTTACACAGCTGGGAACCACACCGCAGGCGCTCACACTCACGGGTAGCGCGAACCTCACCATTGGTCTCAGTTCTGTCTTCAATGGCAATGTGAATTTCAAGGCACCGGCCCTTGTGCTGAGTGGTGCCACCTACAATGGAACCACCATCTTCGAAAAGACAGGTGCCACCAACGACGACAGCCAGGGAAACAATATTTTTAACGGTGTCACTACCCTAAACAATTCGGGCTCGGGCTACTTGAGAAGTCCATCCTCTGCGGCCAACCTGGATAGGTTCAACAATGCGTTGAATCTGAACAACTCCGGTGCGGGCACCATTCGCGTGGCCGATCTTGGCACGGGCAACACCTTTGCCGGAAACATCGTGATGACCTCCACCTTTGGCGGCGGCATTTTCTTTGGCAACGGCGGCGGAAGCTCTTCGTTGGCTAGCGGGCAAACCATTAGCGTGGGCGGTGCGGGTTATGCGTTTGGTGAACTTCGTTTGTTCCGTTTCACACAAGTGGGTGGTACACCACAGAGCATCATTCTGCCTTCCAGTCCGTCGAGCACAGCGTTGCTCACGTCCGGCCCCGGCACAACGTTCAACGGCAACGTAGTGCTTCAGGCACCGGGCATGGCCATGAACGGCACAACATTTAACGGCACCGCTTATCTTGAAAAAACAGGATCAACAACAGAGAACGGCACGGGCAACAACATCTTCAATGCACCTTCCGAAATTGTTGTTTCGGGCACGGGCAACTTCACGTTTGCCAACACTGCGATCGATCAATTTAATGCCGATGTTATTTTGAGAAGCAGAGGCACGGGATCGGCGTTGCGTATGTCGCATACGGCGGCCGGTTCGCTCTACAACGGAAACATTTCCGTTAGTTCAACCTCCGGCAGTGGTGTTCTGTTTGGCAACAATGGAGGATCGTCTACACTGGCAACATCTAAAACTATTGCCCTCGATGCCGCAGGATTTAGCATCGGAACACTTCAGCTGCGAGCCTTCACGCAAGTGGGTAGCACAGCCCAGGCGTTGACCCTTACGGGAACAGCATTGTTGATTTCTGGCCCCTCGTCAACATTTAACGCTGACGTGAATTTTGTTGCGCCACAAGTTCAACTTCAAGGCGCAACTTATGCCGGCACGACGTACATAGAAAAGAATGGAACAACCGCCAACGTCAGCTCGGGTTCTAACGTCTTCAATGGAACAACGACTATCGTCAATAGCGCCAACGGCGATTTCACGTTGGCCAATACAACTGGCGACAATTTCAACGGAGACATAACGTTTACTCGAACCGGTTCGGGTCTTCTTCAACCGGCCTACAATTCTACCAGCTTCTTCCGATCGAATGTGACGGTAAACGCAGCGGCAGGCATAACCTTTGGCGCGAACAACGGGTTCGCCGAATTTTCTGGTGGAAATGCTCAGTCTATAAGTGTAGTAGGTGGTTCGGCAGCGCCAACCTTTCAACGAATGACCATGAACAAGACGGTTGGAACAAGCGTGACCTTGAATACGGGCATCACCATTTCAGGCAATCTTGCCATGACATCCGGCGTGATTAACTCTAGCTCGACAGCGCTCCCGTCTTTCCCTGTTGCCGCAACAGTGTCGGGTGCAAACAGCAACAGCTACGTGAATGGTCCGGTGCGAAAAACCGGCAACGTGGCATTTTCATTCCCCATTGGCAAAAATGGATTCTACCGACCTATGGCCATCTCTGCCAGAGTTGGTACACCAAATGTCATCACGCAGATTTTTACGGCGGAGTACTTTAACACCCCTCAGCCTTTCGGGGGAAAGACCACTTGGGATCCGAGCTTCTACACCGTTAGCGGTTGCGAGTACTGGAACATCACCCGGGCAAACGGACTTTCAAATGTATACGTCACACTAACGTGGAATGAAAACGCATGTGGTGGGCCGGTGTATGTCTCCACGCCAGCCACACTCCGGGTGGCCCGGTGGAGCGGCTCGGCCTGGCAAAACTATGGTAATGATGGAACTGCCTCGGGTGGCGCAACGGGCTCTGTTACAGCTTCCGTTCTTTTGGGAGGCTCTGCAGACGGCCCCCTAACCTTAGCATCAGTCTCCCCGACCAACCCCCTCCCCATAGAACTCGAACGCTTCTTCGCTCAAGACGGCGGCGCAACGGCAACTTTGAACTGGACCACGGTCACCGAAAAAAACAACGACTTCTTCACACTCGAACGCTCGCAGAATGGTCTTGACTTCACGTTTATGACCAAGGTGAAAGGTGCCGGAAACTCCAGCACACGCAAGACCTATAGCTTTATTGACGAAGAACCCTATGATGGCTTATCGTACTATCGCCTCATACAAACGGACTACGACGGCAAATCAAAATCGTGGATCACGTCGCTGCAGCGAAAAGGTGAGGATGCAGAATTTACGGTCTATCCCAACGCCGGCGGCAACGAAACAATCTACTTCAGCCAACGTGCCAACGTAACATTCTTCAACAGCCTGAACCAGGTGGTGATGCAGGCCGATGGTGTGAAGGATTTTGACGCCACGCCACTGCCTGCAGGGATTTACATTTTGAGAAACCAAAAAGGACAGGTGACGCGCTTCGTGAAGAAGTAGTTGCCTACGATCACACCTTGAATTGAAAGGTGCCCGTGGTGTGCTGAAAGGTTTTAACATCATACACCCGCTCCACAAACGTCACTTCATTATCATAATCTACGAGCACCACGGTTGAACACCGGGTGCCGTAGTTTGGCGTTTTAATAAACATGGACGACAACGCCTTCTCACGCTCCGGCGACAAGCCCGTGTCGGGCAATTTATCTTCGGGAGCCAGCACTTCATCATACATCGCGTCGAGCAGTTGCTCCGGTTGAATGACCGGTTGCGCGATAATGCTCTTCAACTTCTCTTTGCCCCGAACAATTTTTGGCCACGGCGTGTCCAGCAGATGATTGCTCAGCCCATAAAACCCGGGCATCAGTTCTTCAATCACATGTGAATAGTTTGAATAATACCACAACTCGTTTACACTGCCCGTGATGATATTGAACCCGTTATACTCCGCGTCGCCTTCATCCACGGCACGCAAATAATTTTCGGGACGGTTGCGCCCCTCCAGATAGTCGGACACGAGGAGTCCGCGCGAAGGTGCGTGGGGGTCGATGTTTTTGGGATCGCGATAGTTGGTGAGCAACGAGATTTTTCCCGACGTGGTCATGCCCATCCAGGTGCCATTGGCCACGAGGTCGCGGCCCGCCAAAATTTGAGGTTTGTCGTCCCAGAACTTTGCAGCTTCCGTTTGGCGTTCATAAAATTCATCGCGGTTTGCAGCCACAACAAGTTTGTAGGTGGGGTGATTTCGGAAAGACAGAAAAATTAAACACATACCAGACTCAGATTTTAAATCACCCAATAAAAGTTAAAGCAATATTTCTTTGACTAGCAAGCAGCAACGTTTTCAGCCTCGCATAATCTTGGTAAACGTTCCCATCGTTTCGTGGTTCAAAACAATTCCAGCTGGTCGGGCAACAGCGTGAACGATCGGCGATGGTAAGGTGTGATGCCCAGCTGCCGGATGCCCTCGCGGTGCGCTTCTGTGGGGTAGCCCACGTTGGTGTGCCAGTTGTAGCCCGGAAATTGTTCGGCCAGCTTCAGCATCAGGTCGTCGCGATAGGTTTTGGCGAGTATGGATGCTGCCGCGATAGACAGATATTTGCCATCGCCTTTGATGATACACTCGTGCTTCAGTTCCGCATAGGGCTTGAACCGGTTGCCGTCTATGAGCAACAGTTCGGGGCGGACGGTGAGTTTGTCGAGTGCCACGTGCATAGCTTTGAAAGAGGCATTCAGAATGTTGATGCGGTCGATCTCCAGCTGGTCGATTTCGCCGACTGCCCACGCCATGGCATCGCGCTGAATGTCTTCGCGCAGGGCTTCGCGTTCTTCCTTTGTGAGTTGTTTGGAATCGTTCAGGAGTTTGTGGCGGTATTTTTTGGGGAGGATCACGGCGGCGGCCACTACCGGGCCGGCAAGACACCCCCGGCCGGCTTCATCGCATCCGGCCTCGATCAGATCTTTGGTGAACGACGATCGCAGCATGAACACAAACTTAATGCGTAAATGATTTCCTGCAAAAAAGAGATTGAATAGCTTTGAACAACATGCCGGAAGCCCTTCAATTCACGCATCCTGAAAGGTTTTCAGGAAAAAAATTCCGGCATCGTGCAAACCCGTATGGCGCAAAACGAAATCGAAAATCCCTGGACCACCCTGTCGTCGGAAGACAAATATGAAAATCCGTGGATCAAAGTGACCGAACACCAGGTCATCAACCCCGCCGGCGGAAACGGCATCTATGGCAAAGTACATTTCAAAAATAAAGCCATTGGCATTGTAGCCCTCGACGAAGAAAACAACACTTGGTTGGTCGGTCAATACCGGTATACGCTAAACGAATTCCATTGGGAAATTCCCGAAGGTGGTGGCGCCTTCACAGTCGACCCTGAACTGTCTGCGCGCCGCGAACTGCAGGAAGAAACCGGACTAACCGCGCAGAAATGGACACGCCTCTTCCGCATCCACACATCCAACTCAGCCACCGACGAAGAGGGCTTTGTGTTTCTGGCCGAAGAACTGCAACACGGCGACACAGCCCGCGAAGAAACCGAAGCCGACATGAAAGTGCGAAAGCTCCCCTTGCGCGACGCCGTGGCCATGGTGATGCGCGGCGAGATCACCGACGCCATCAGCATGGCCGGTCTGCTGGCGGTGGCCCGGTTGAAAGGCATTTGATTTTTTTAAAAACACTCCTCTCCATTTTTTGAACGTCGTCTACATACATGACCATCCGCGCTCACATCAAGGAAAATTTTCACCTCGCCTACCCCGTCATGCTCAGCAACCTGGGCCACGTGATGATGGGGTTCACCGACAACATCATGGTCGGTCACCTGGGAGCTACAGAATTGGCCGCGGCGGGGCTGGCAACGGTGGCGTTCAATGTGCTGTTGTTGTTTGGCATTGGTGTGTCGTATGCCATCACGCCTCTGGTGGCCGAAGCCGACGGGCAGCACGACGACAAACGCATTGTCGAAACCTTGCGACACGGGCTGGTCATTAACGTGGTGAATGCTCTGGTGCTGGTGGGCGCCGTGTATATTGGCAAGGAAGCGCTCTATCACATCGGCCAACCCGAAGATGTTATTGCACTCTCCATTCCATTCCTGAAAATTATTGCCTTTTCGTTGATTCCTGTTCTCATCTTTCAAAGCTTCAAACAGTTTGCTGAAGGATTGTCGAATACCCGTGTGGCCATGGTCATCATGATTGCCAGCAACGTGGTGAACATCGCGTTGAACTACGCGCTCGTCTATGGGCATGGAGGCTTTCCTGCGATGGGGTTGATGGGTTCAGGATGGGCCACGTTCTTGTCGCGGGTGTTCATGGCGTTGGCCATTGTGGGCTATGTTTATGCTGCGCCAGCGTTCCGAAAATTCCGGGCAAGTTTTTCGTTGGGAAATTATTCGCGTGCGCTGTTTGCCAAGATGTTGAACATTGGCGTGCCCAGTGGTGCGCAGTTTATTTTTGAAGTGGCGGCATTCGATTTTTCGCTGGTGATGATGGGATGGCTCGGCACCAAATCGCAGGCCGCGCACCAGGTGGTGATCAACCTGGCCACCATCAGCTATATGACCACGGCAGGACTTGCCGCTGCGGCAACGATTCGTGTCGGCTATTTTTTGGGACAACGGGATGTCAAAAATCTGAAGCTTGCCTGCTACACCTTGCTGGGCATGGCCCTCGTGTTGATGTTGTGCTGTGCCGTTGGTTTTGTGGCCGGTCGCCATGCGCTGCCCATGCTCTACATCAACGATGGCGACGTGATTCGCATCGCCTCCTCGCTCATGATCATTGCCGGACTCTTTCAACTTTCAGACGGCACGCAGGTGGTGTGTGCTTCGGCCCTTCGCGGCTTGCAGGATGTGAAGATTCCATCGGTGCTCATCTTTGTGGCCTACTGGATCATCGGACTTCCGTTGGGGTATGGGCTGGCCTTTCATGCAGGCATGGGTTCGTTGGGCATCTGGCTTGGCCTTTCCATTGGGCTCACGCTAACGGCCCTGGCCATGTTCTTCCGGTTTCGTATGCTGGCCTCGCGCCTGGCCCTTTCCGTTGAGGCAAGCTTGCCCGCACCATCAAAATAATTCACCGCACACCTTTGTGAATGCAAGGCCAACGAAGGCCGTTTGCCTCCCGGACAAAATTCCGTTTACGCCCTGTTATTTTTTCCTATCTTTTCGAAAACGAAAGGCATGGCTGAAGCCGCAAAACCCGTACGCACCTCACAGACCACCATCACCGAGTTGATGATTCCTTCTTATGCCAACTTTGGCGGAAAAATTCACGGGGGCATTTTGTTGTCGCTCATGGACAAAGTGGCCTATGCCTGTTCCAGTAAACACGCGGGCGCCTATTGCGTGACCGTGTCGGTGGACCGGGTTGAGTTTTTGAAACCCGTGGAAGTGGGCGAACTGGTTTCGCTGCATGCATCGGTGAACTATGTGGGGCGCTCGTCCATGATTGTCGGCATTCGCGTGGAAGCCGAGCATGTGAAAAACAGCACCATTCGTCACACCAACTCGTGCTACTTCACCATGGTGGCCAAAGACGATCACGACAAACCCGCCGAAGTGCCCAAGCTCATTCTGGAAACGCACGACGACGTGCGTCGCTTCATTGAAGCGCTGCACATGAAAGAAATAAAGAACAAAATCAAAGACGAAATGAACGACGCCAAGTCGACCATCCATGTGAACGACGCACTGGAAATGTTGAAGACAGAGCGTTGCATCATTGCGTTCAAAGAAAAAGAATAAAAAGACCGGCGCTCGACACAACACCCTTCCGCTACCCGGTGCTCAGTCGGTAGCGAACGACGAAAAATTTTTACCTGACCTATGAAGTATTTTCTTTTTGCATGCACGCTATTTCTGACAAGCCTCTCGTTTGCACAAACTCCGCTCATTCTGTCGCAGCGCGATCAGGCCAAAGTGATTGACGAACTTTTGGACGACCGGTTGAAAACACTTCTGCCCGCCCTGATGCGCCGCGAAGGCTTCGACATGTGGGTGGTGATGTCGCGCGAATACAACGAAGATCCCGTCATCAAAACACTATTGCCGGCCACGTGGATGGCGGCCCGCCGCACCACCATGCTGGTGATGTTTGACCGGGGTGCGAAAGAAGAAATGGAATACCTGGCCGTGGCCCGCTATGACGTGGGCAAAGTTTTTAAACGCGCCTGGGACCCCGACAAACAACCCGACCAATGGGCACAACTGGCCAGCATCATCAAAGAAAGAAATCCAAAGAAAATCGGCGTCAACAAAGCCGAGCACTATGGTCATGCCGACGGCCTCACCGCCAACGACTATGAGGCATTGACAAAAGCATTGGGAGCACCCCTGCAATCGCGCGTGGTGTCGGCCGAGAAACTTGCCGTGAGCTGGCTGGAAACCCGCAGCGACAAAGAGATGGCAATCTATCCGCAAATCTGCCGCATTGCCCATGAAATCATTCAGCAAGGTTTTTCCGATCGCGTCATTCAACCCGGCGCCACCACCACAGAAGACGTCGTGTGGTGGTACCGTGAGAAGATCAAAGAACTGAAGCTCGACACGTGGTTTCATCCTTCCGTGTCCATTCAGCGCAGCGAGCCCGACGTCATTTTCACCAAACGCATTCAGCCGCTCGTGATCCAGCCCGGCGACCTCCTGCATGTGGACTTCGGCATAACCTATCTGCGGCTTAACACCGACACGCAACAACATGCCTATATCCTGAAAGGCGGAGAAACCGATGCGCCGGAATACCTGAAGAAAGCCCTCAAACAAGGCAACCAGCTTCAGGACATCCTCACATCGAACTTTGTCCTGGGCAAAACGGGCAACCAAATCCTGGCCGACTCGCGCAAGCAGGCGTTGGCGCAGGGTCTCACGCCTTCGATCTACACCCACCCCATCGGATATCATGGCCACGCGGCCGGCACCACCATCGGGCAATGGGACATGCAAAACGGTGTGCCCGACACCGGCGACTATCCCCTGCACTACAACACAGCCTACTCCATCGAGCTTAACGTGACAACCAACATTGCCGAATGGAAGAAAGACATCCAGATCAAACTGGAGGAAGATGGCTTCTTCGACGACCAGGGAAAATTCCGCTACATCGACGGCCGCCAGAAAACACTTATCGTTATTCCAGGCGCCAGCACTATAAATGGCCAGTAGCATCGGTTTATTTTCGATAGATTTGAAACGCGTTTGTGCCTTTGTATAAACTAGTATGAAAATTCTAAGAGGCGTCTACACGGCGTATGGTTCGCTGGTGTTTGCCATGCTTTTCGCGTTGTTGCTGCCGCTGTTTCTTATTCCCATTTTGTTTCCACGCCAGCACAAACTGGTGGGCATCCTCAACCGGTTGTGGGCCCGGCTGCTTTTCTTTTTCATTGGTGTGCCGCTACGATTGGTGTACCGAACACCGTTAGATCCAAAGAAGCAATACATCTTTTGCTCAAACCATTTTTCATACCTCGACATTCCGGCCATGGGGCTCATACCGCACAACGCCATCTTTGTGGGCAAGAGCGGCATCGAAACCGTGCCGGTGTTTGGGTGGATGTATGGCAAGCTCCACATCACGGTCGACCGCAAGAAGATGCGCAGCCGCTACACGTCGTTGGTCCGTTCTATGGACGCGATCGACCAGGGCAAGAACCTCGTGATCTTCCCCGAGGGGGGGATAGTTACTGAAAAGGGCCCCGAAATGGGTCCTTTCAAAGACGGCGCCGTGCGCATCGCCGTGGAGAAACAAATTCCCATTGTGCCTGTCACCATACCGTATAATTGGATAATTTTGCCGCCGGATCAATTCCTGTTGCGCTGGCATCCACTCCACGTGATCTTTCACGAACCACTGGAAACCACCGGGCTCACGGCCAAAGATACCGACGCCCTCAAACAGAAATTGTTTTCCATCATCGACACCGAACTGAAACAGCATCAAGGAAAATGAAAATAGATCGTGCCCTGTTGGACAAAATCGCACACCTTTCGCGCCTCGAATTCGACGCGAAAGATGCCGAGAAAATGATGGGCGACATGACCGCCATTGTGGACTGGGTAGAAAAACTGAGCGAGGTAGACACCACTGGCGTGGAACCCCTCACCACCATGAGCCACGAAGTGAACGTGCTGCGCGAAGACGAAGTGAAGGAACACCTCAGCCACGAACGCGCCCTGCGCAACGCACCCAAAAAAGATGCTGACTATTTCCGCGTGCCGAAAGTACTGGAATAAAACACACCACGTTACTGTCTGGCCACGGGCCTGAACTTGACCCGGGAGTGGCGAACGCCTTCCGGGTTTTATTTTTTTATCTTGTGATACCGATCTTCAATTAAAAGTAATGACTACGCAATCGCTCTTCTTCTGGAAAAACTGGCTGAAAGAATACCGCACCGTGTGGCTTGGCCTCGGCGTGGTTTTTATTTTTTCTATCGTCTTTCTGTGGTTCAGTTGGTTCAAAGGTGCCGACGGCATCCTCCATTGGAACAAACTGCAGGAACAAAAAATGTTGGAAACCACCGTGCATAGTTTCCGGCTTGGGCCCTTCTCGCTCAACGTTCCCGCCGAAAGCTATGTGATCTTCGAATACCTCGATGGCAGCGACATCGTGCCGAACACAACGGCTTCCTATATTTTCCTCGCGATCCTTGTGGTGTGCGCCATCGTTATCCTCACCGTCATCACCACCATGGAGCGGTTCTGGTTTTTTGTGGGCATGGGGTTGTTCATTCTCTTCCTGGTGAGCCTGCGGCTGGAGGTGCTGGGGTTGTTCGGACATCACCACAGAATTCCGGTCATCGCCGCGCTCGTTCTCTATGTTGTGCCTGCATTCTACTTCAACCGCGTGCGTGCAAGCTGGTCGTTCACTACGCGTCTTCTTTTGTTTGGAGGCATCACGGCCCTCATCGCGGGGTGTGTGGCGTTGTTCGCTGCCGTTAACTATCCCTTCTATCATCTCACCTTAACGGGATACACGCCGGGCATGATTCTCACGGTGTTATTCATCATTCTCATTGCGCACGAAGTGATGGCGTCGTTTGTCTACATCACGAGCCGTGGAGGAACCAAAAGTCTGCGTCACCTGTCCATCATCAGCGTTATTTACCTGGCCAACATCCTCATCACCTGTTTCCACGAGATGGGCGTGATCGACTGGAATATTTTATACATCAACCTATACCTGCTGTTCACAGTGTCGGCGGTGCTGGGCGTGTGGGGTTTTCGCCGTCGCGAAATTCTGTATGCCAACATATTTCCATATCATCCGTTTGGCGGCTATTTCTTTCTCGCGTTGGGAGCGATCGCCTTTGCCACCATGGGGCAACTGCTGGGCAATGCGAACGACCCGGCCCTGAAAGTGATTCGCGATGCCATCATCTTTGCCCACACGGGCTACGGCATCATCTTTCTCACCTACCTGTTCTCTAACTATGTGCTGATGCTGGCGCGCGATCTGCCCGTGTTCAACGTGCTCTATCAACCCACGCGCATGCCTTACTTCACCTATCGTTTTGCCGGCACCATTGCTGTGCTGGGGTTTGTGTTTTATTCAAACTGGCACGAATATGTTTTCCACAGCATGGGCGGCTTCTATAATGCGGCAGGCGACATGCACACGTTGCTTGGCAATGGCGACTTTGCCGAATCGTTCTATGAGCAGTCGCGAACCCAGGCCTTTCAAAACAACCGCGCCAACTATGCGCTGGGTCGCTTGAAAGCATCGCGTTTCAATTTTGACGACGCTCACCAATTCTACGCACAGGCCAATCGCCGACGCCCCACGCCGTATTCCCTGACGAATGCCGGCAACATCTATTTGTGGGAAGGCAGTCCATCAGGAGCCGTGGAAAATTTCACGGAAAATCTAAAAACACACGGCTCCATGGGGCCATTGGAAAACAACCTCGGCTATGCCTACTCCAAACTCCACAACGTAGACTCGGCGCTACGCTATCTTGACCGGGCCCGCGGACATAACCAAACACGTGTCACGGCCGAAACCAATTTCTTCGCCATGGCCGCGACGGAAAATCTTCCGTTGAAAACAGACTCCATTCTTCAACTGTTCGGCAACACCACGCCAGCTGTGTTGAGCAACGCGTTGGCGCTTTCGTCCCTGCAGCAACAACCGTTGAAAACAGACGTGTCGCCTCTCCCGGCCACGAGACTGGATTTGTATTCGGCCACGCTGCTGAACAACTACATCGTGAAATATGCCACCACGGTCGACACCACATTCATCGCCAGGGCAAACCAGATTGCCGACGATTCGCTGAATAGCGACTTCAGAGAAGCACTGAAAGCGTCGCTGGCGTTTGCCTTCTACCATCGCGGCAACGTGTCGAAAGCGTTGGAAATTCTGGCAGAGCAAACCTACCTCAGTCAATCCTACCAGGGAAAATTTAATTATGTGATGGGCTTGTGGGCGCTGGAGCAACATAACCCCGACCTCGCATCGAGCTTCTTCACCTTTGCCGGCACCTACGACTATAAGGATGCCCGGTTCTATAACGCCATCGCGCTCACCGAAGCCCGCCGTCTCCCCGAGGCACTTGCTGCCTGGGACACGGTTTCGCGCAAGGAAGACCTGAAAGAAAAACTTATCGCCACGCAGATGAAAAAAATTCTGACCGTGTCGTTCGCCGAAGTGCTCACGCTGTCAGACCCGGACAAATATCAGTTTTGCCGCTATCGTGTCGGGCTGGGCGATTCGCTGGCTTTTAATCACCTGGTCAACTCATTTGCCAACGTCAACTTCAAAGCGCAGGCCCTGCTGGACTTCAGCCAACGCTATTTCGAAGCCGATCATACCGTTCCGGCTATACGCCTTTTTAACCGCATCGCCGGCCTGGAACTTACCGACAAAAAATTATACAACGATGTGGCGCACTTCGAGCTGCTGATGCTGGCCTATCGCAAGGAGACAAGGGGACTGGCCAACCAAATCAACAAAGGCATCACGTTCGACGAGTCGCAGTCGTTGGAAAAAATGTTGTATACAGCGCTGGTGGCCGAATCGAACGGAGATTTGAACACGGCCGAAAAACAATACGCGGTGTTGTCGCACTACAATCCCTATTTTGAAGAGGGCATTATTGCGTCGGCCGATTTCTATCGGACCAATTCGAAAGATAGTTTCAAGGCCTACACCATTCTGTCGGAAGCCATTCAGATCAATGGAAATTCCATCAGGCTGTTGAAGGCCTACATTGCCGAAGCCCTTAAAAAAGGATTTGATGAATTTGCCGCTGATGCAAATCAGCGATTGGTAGTTGCGGAACAGGCGGCACGTTGAGAGATGCGGGCCGCCGCGCGGCACTTAGTGCCCGTGCTCCATGCGTTTAGCCGTGTGGTGAATTTTCTTCTTGCCGGCCTTTTTTGTTTTCACGGCCTTACCGTTTTTCTTGGTGCTCTTCTTTGCGGCGGCTTCCTTGGCTTCCTGCTTCCACAGCTTGATGTTTTCGCGGATAACTTTCCAATAGTCTTTGCCATAGTCAACAAAAATCTCGGAACCGGCGGGAATGTCTTTCTTCGATTCGATGTAGGCCTTGATGCCGTCCACTGAATATTCGCAGTTGTTGAGCAGGCCTTTGATTTTCACCAGACCGCGGGCGTCATTCGCGTAGCGGGCCAGTGCTTTTTTATTGGGCAAGCCGTTGATAACGTTGTTTCGGTTGATGAAAAAGATGTAGCCGTTCTTGCCGTCTTCATCTTTCACTTCTTTCCACGTGCTTCGCTTGCCTTTGTACTCGACGATGAGTGTTCCTTTGGGAATGAATTTCTTTGTGAATAAACCTTTGCCTGCGTTGGGGATCGTAGACTTCTTAACGTAAAGTTGCTTTTCGAGTAGTGCCATTTCAATTTCAACCAGCTGTGGATCCACGGGTGATCCGTCCAAATAACTAATAAATAAATGGGGCGCAAGATAGAAGAATTTACACGCCAACAAAAATCAATTGTGATCTGGCCGGGAGTGGAATTCGAAAGCCGGTACTTTTCAAGGATAGATTTCACACACAGATGGACGGCTGCCCGTTGAAACCACTCGCATCCGCTGGCAGAACCAACGTTTTGCCTGCAGCAGCCGTGAGCACATTGCCGTCCGGAAATGAAACGTTGGCCACGGAAATATTCCCAACACACCATCACACACCATTGTCCCAACGCTTACAACTGCCACACAGCACCTGGCAAGTCTCACCCGAAAAGGCCGTCACCCATTTCGAAATGCTTCTCTTTTGAAGCGAACAGAACACAAAGAGCGTCTCCGGCATGATCTGAAATTCTAAACACGAACACAGTTTATTCAAAGACAAAACACATTTCGCAAACGAGTGAAGCATAATCTGCGCAAGAATATCGCGACCAAAAAACGAAAATGTCGGCAACGAAGAAACGACAGTCGCTCAAAACCCTTTGTTAAACAAACGCCTTCACGATAAGCCGGATGCTCACCAGGATGACTACCACACCCACCACGATCATCATTTTTTTCACGGGCAGCTTTCGGGTGAGGTGTGCGGCAATGGGCGCAGCAATGATTCCGCCCAGAACAAGGCCGGCAATAATTTGAAAATAGCTCACCCCAATGGTGGCAAAAAATGTGATGGAACTGGAGGTGGAAATAAAGAACTCCGCCAGGTTCACCGAGCCAATGGTGTAGCGCGGACTTCTTCCCTTCGCGATCAGCGTCGACGCCACAATGGGTCCCCAGCCGCCTCCGCCAATAGAATCCATGAAACCGCCAAAGGTTGCCAGCGCCGGAATGTTCCGCGTCTTGGTCTTTGGTTGACTTTTGCGAACCGCTTTGCGCACAATCACAACACCCAGCACCAACGTGTAGGCTGCCACAATCGGTCGGATGTATGTATTGTATTCCTCAAACGAGGAAAGAATATAAGCGCCCGCCACGGCACCCGCGATGCCCGGCAACAACAGGCTGCGGAAAAGTTTTTTGTTTACATTCTGAAAACGAAGGTGCGACAATCCCGAAACACCCGTGGTGAAGATCTCCGACGTGTGAATGCTGGCACTCGCCGCCGCAGGCGGCACGCCAAACGACAACAAAAACGTTGACGCACTCACGCCATAGGCCATGCCCAGCGAACCATCGATCATTTGGGCGATGAACCCGCCCAACACAAAAATGAAAAACTCCGGACCAATGCCAGACACCAGCGCGGTGGTGTCTTCCCACAGCCCATCAGAAAAAGAAAAAACAACCAATACCAGCAACACCACGGCCCCGGCAATCACACCCACAATCGCTCTCCGGTTCAACAAACTTTTATCGGCTGCTTCCATCTTTGTCTCTGGGTTTTTAGTTCACATGATCATGGTTTTTACGAAGATCAAACACCAACGCCACAACGTACCTTAAAAAACTTTGCTCACCCCACCATTTCTCGCTGCAATGGTTGCGCTGTTCGCGCCGGGGCAAGCTCAGTTCAGGTTAATGCTCTTCCCTACTTCTTCAACAATCCGTCGACGGTGATGGAGAAGTAATACAGTGCGCCGATGGTAGGACCCGCGGCATACTGGATGTAGCGATTGTTCAAAATATTGGTTCCACCCAGTTTGAAAGTCGACTTCAGCTCAGGCAGTTTGTAAGACACTTGTGCGTCGAAGGTGTGATAGGCCGGAATGGAGCCGTTGGCCAATGGGCTCTCCCAGAGGAAAGACTGTTGCCATCTGTACACCACGTTGAAGCCAAGGTTTTTCACCACTTCACGATTTCCAAACGAAATGTTGGTCGCCCACTTGGGGGTATTGAAACCTGTCACAAACACATCTTTTTCCGTGTTAGACGAGATGTTGTTGTAGTTGAGGTTTCCACCTACGGTGAACTTCTTGAAGAAATTATAAGTCACTCCCAGCGACGAGCCATAGTTGTTATACTTCTGCTTGGCGTTGGTGTATACACGATAACGTTTCTGACGCGGGGTGCGGTTTGCAGCCAACATCGAAATCACGGCGGCGTCCGATCCCACCTGCACTTGCTGGTTGTCGTCAGGATATTTTCCGTCGGTGGTCAAGTATGGCACAGCCACCTCCACCTGACCAAGGAAACCGTCGTATTGATTGGTGTAGGCATCGATGTCGATCACCAGTGTGTTGTCGAACAGCACGCTCTTGTAGCCAACTTCAAACGAATTGATTCGCTCGGGACGTGTGGCCGACAAGTTGGTCACTTCCAGCAGTGCACGGTTTTTATAGGCCGCGTCGGTCAAAGAAAGACCGCCCTTCACGTCGGTGTTCACCGCCGCGTTGAAGGTGTTGATGGAAGCCAGCGTGTACGAATTGTCGAGATAGTTCAGACCGTCGTTGATGTAGGGCAGGCCGCCCACGCGACGGATGTTTCCGTTGTTCACAAACGACAAGGCTTCGAACAAGGACGGGAACCGGAATCCATTCTGGAAGGAAGCGCGGAAGTTGTGTTTTTCAGCCACCGTATACACGGCTGCTATCCGTGGATTAAGCTTCGGCGTGAATTCAAGATTATGATCCAGGCGAAGCGATCCGAAGATCTTCAGCTTCTCTTTGAAAAACGTCTTGGTCACCTGCGAGAAAAATCCATACTTCTTGTAGTATACATTGTTGCCAAAGCTGCCGTCGTCTTCGGGCTGTGTGCGTTCGGCAATGGGTCTCGAAAACTCCACGAAGTTGTTTCCATCGGGAATGATCTCATAGATGCGGAAGTCCGCGCCCACTAACAGGTCGAAATATTTTACCTGTTTTGAAAGATCCCACTGTGCATCGGCATGATACATACGGCTCTTTTGATTCAGGGCCGCGCCACCGGTTTGTGTTCCTGTGGGCACTGCGCTGATGTGGTCCCAGTTATTGATGCTGATGATTTCTTTTTTCAACGCATCAAATTCAGGTGTGCCGGGCTCTGCTCTTCCGGCATCGGCTGCCGCGCGGGCGCGACGCATCGCTTCGGCCAGGTCGGTGCCACCATTCAATTCGGTTTGCAATGAATTCTTGAACTTGGTTGTCCAGTCTTTGTTTGACAAATGCGACAAATCGAGGTTGTCAGACAAAGGTTTCAGGTTATAGGAGTCGCCCGTGTTCTCGAGCGACACATAGGTGCGCACAAAATAATTGGCACCTTTCAATTCCAGTTTGTGATTCTGTACACGCGTGTTGTTCAGCTGGATTTTATTTCCCCGCTGAAACAGACCATCCATTTCACCAATGCGATAGGCGTACGAAAGCTCAGCGTTGCTGCCAATGCGATAGTGAATGGCCGCGTCGAATTTTTTATTGTCTACTTTGCCGGGCACGAGGTCTTTCTCCCAATAGCCGGTTCTTCTCACTACGAACGATTGATTGGGCGCACCGTTATAGGTCACACCACTCACCGTCACCGCGTTGCTTCCGCTGTCGTCGCCATATTTATTCCAGGCGTCGTAGGCCGGATGATCGGCCACATTCAATTCGGGATAGTTCGGGTTGCCGGTGCCGGGGGTTCCGTTCGGGTTCTGATCGGTGCCCGTGTTGCCGCGCCAGTCGGTGGCACGCAGGTAGCTGCCGTTCACTTTAAAAGCCACTTTGTTATTAAAGGCATGCGCATAGCGCACGGCGGTTTCAGACAGCACGCTGGGATCGTAGTCGATCCCGTCCACGTGGTTCACGCCGGTTTTTTGATATAGGCTGAGGCCTTGATACAGGAAAGGGCTTTTCGTGATGAGGTTAGCCATACCGTTGATGGCGTTCATGCCATAGAGGGCCGAAGCTGCTCCGGGAGTTATTTCCACGCTTTCAATATCGAGTTCCGTGGGGCCGATGGCATTTCCCAGGGGCACACCCAATGTGGCAGCCTGCATGTCTACACCGTCCACCACTTGCATGAAGCGGAAGTTGTTGGGAATATTGAAGCCACGGGTGTTGGGCACTTTAAACGTGAGGCTTGAGGTGGTCATCTGCACACCTTTCACGTTTTCTAACGCGTCGTAAAAGCTGGGCGCAGGCGAATCGCGGATGGCGCGCGTATCGAGTTTCTCGATGGCTACGGGCGATTTCAACTGCGACTCCTCCACACGCGAAGCGGTCACCACCACCTCCGAGCCCAACAGCGCACTGGGTTCCAGCACGAGGTTGATGGTCTGGTCGGCCGATGTCACCGTCACATCCTGTGTTTTGAAACCAATAAAAGATGCCGACAATGTTATGGGCAGCGATTTTGTTTTGAGGCTGAAGTTTCCTTCCAGATCGGTTACGGTTCCGGTCACAGTGCCTTTAATAAGGATGTTCACACCGGCAAGGGGTTCCTGGGTTTCGCCGTCGGTTATTTTTCCGGTTAGCACCGCGGGCGACTGGGCCCAGGCTCCGGAGGCTAACGAGAGCAGGAAGAGAAGGGAATACAAACGGTTCATATAAACTCTATGGGTTTGGTGGATTTATCACAAAAATACAATTAAACACTATTGAATCAATAGAGTTAGGGGAAATTATAACACCAATTCAATTTCGCGCCGTTTTTGAAGCCTGGCCTCAATATGGCTGGCCAGGGCGGCATAAGGGTCATATCCATGGCGTTGAGGAAGGGCCACAAAGTTGGAATGCGCGTGAATAGCATAGAAATAGGGTTTATTGTCGCGGCGATCCACGGCATATTCCACGCTGGCCACTTCCAGCCGTGCCTCACGCGCGATAGCCTCCACGGCTTTCACCACGCTGTGCGTCGGCTCAAACCATTCTGCATCGGCTGTGCGCAGGTCGAGGTCATGCTGCGGGCGATGCAGTTTCACGGCATATTGAAAATTTCCATTAATCACTTCCGCCCGAACCACATGATGGCCCTTGGCGGGAATCCACTGCTGCACCAGCCACGGAGTTTGTTGGCTCAGGGCCAGTGTTCCGTCCTCCAGGCTCTCGCGCAGGTGTTGAAGAGATTGCACAAGCACGGTTTCGTTGCCCAGGCCGGCATTGCCTTTGATGAGCACGGGAAAGATCAACACGTCGCCCGCCTTCTTCAATTGACTGAGGTGCGTGATGACGCGTGTGTCGGGAAAGTCAAGGCCCAGTCGTTTCAACAACAGCAGCTGTTGCACTTTGGCTTGTTGCAACGCGATGGCTGCCGATCCGTTGATCACAGGCACGCGTTGCTGCTCCAGGTAACTAAAATAGGCCGACAGGCTTAGGTTGGACGACGATGGGCCATCGGCATACGATGGGAAACTCATGTCGTTATACACCAGGCTATAGGGTGTTTCCGTTTCGCCCAGGTCGAACCATTGCCGGGCCGGGTTCAGTTTCACATAGGGCAATTCACGACGCTCCAATTCGCGGAACAATGGATTGAACCACTCTTCGTGACCATAGAAAATGCCAATGGGTTTTTCAATAAGGGTGAACATATGCGCTAAAACGTTTAGGTTGAATGATGCTTTTCTGAACAAGACAAAGCGCGAAGGCGCAGGTGGTGGCGTGGTGGCGCTAGCAACAACGGTGTGCCTTTGGCAGGATTCTGCCGGCTGCACGAAGATTCAGGCTTAAAAAATGGGTGATCGCGATATGCATTTATTTTTTTGTTGATACTTCAAGGAGAAACGGCTGTCAGCACATTTGCTGACAGCCTCTTTTTTATGCGGCTTTGCGGAATGCCGGAATCAAGTTCTTATGCTTCTTGGTTCCCACAAACGGCAGCAGGTGCAGATAAAGCGGCGTGGCACTCTCTTGTGTTTTTGGTTTGAACTTGCCCACAATCATGGGAATGTACATCACGCGGCGACGGCTGGCTTCGCCCGTCACAGGCGAAGGCGCCACGCGGTGCCAGATGCGTCCGTCGTGAATCACGAGGTCGCCGGCTTTGGCTTCCACCAGCACTTCGTTTTCGTCGGCGTAGTTGTTGAGATAATATTTTTTGCGGAACAACAAATCCCAAAGACTTTGTTTGTGTGTGCCCGGCAAAACACGGAGTCCACCTTTTGCCGCCGTGGAGTCGTCGAGATAGAAACCGATGTTCAGCATGGGCGCTACCTTTTTGCCATAGAAGATGTCGCGTGCGCTATCGGTGTGCCAGCCCATGTGATAGAAGTTGCTCCCTTCGGTGTTCACATAGTGGTTGAACACCACGCCGTCTTTTTCTTGCAGACCCAGGCGCGCGCCTTTGGGCATGAGGGCTTTCAACACATCCAGGTTCGGGTTCGAGGCGAAGCGCTGCACGGCGTCGCTGTGTTGGTTGGTGAATGCAAAACGCTGCACAATTTTGTTTCCGTCAACGTCCTGTCCGTATTTGATGGGAATGCCATTCACTTTGTCTACACCGTTGGCGATCCAGCGGCGCTGCACATCTTCGGTAGACTGCAAGATGTCGTTTACTGTTTCGCGTGAAGCATAGTTTTCAAAATGAATAAATCCGTTTTTGGTAAAGAATTGAAGTTGTTCTTCGGTGAGTTCGCCCTGGAATGTGAATTTTTTATACGATGACATGGTGTTTCAAATTTTGGTGGTGATGTATTCGATATAGGTCCGTGTAATGATGGGGTTTGGTACGTGTAATGTCGATCTCATCAACATCGCACGAAAGTGCACACAAATGACATAGCCAGATGACGTTAAGGTTTCGAAATGATTATAGAGATGACGAAGCCACACACCGATGCGTCATCGGCCGTGAACAAGACTTCTAGAATGAAAAAGGAGGTGCTGTGGTTAACAACAACAGCGGGTTGTCAGGCTTCGACACATAGAAAAGGCGAGGCGGTGTGACGATGGATGCAGAGGTTGGTTCGATGTTCTCATGTTGTTCTTCGTTTTATATACCCATTTTGGTTTCGGGCAGGATGTAGCACTTATTCTTTCCAGAAAGTTGCTAGAGGTTCACAGAGCCTGTTCTCTCCCCTCTTCTTTATAAATCTGATTCAGTTTTTTAATGTCTACTAAATCGATAGACAAACATAATATTAATTCTGAAACGGAGCAAGTGCTTTTTAAGTTTCGATTAATTTTATTTTATTTTTTTAGCGTTCCTGCACGCCATAGACCAACCGGAAGTACCACTTCTGCAAAGGCCAGATCACCAATAGGCTGATGAACACGGTGCAAACCAAGAGCTCCGGGCTATTCATCCGATACGACACATAGGTCACCACCACCAGCAAACGCAGGTATTCCAGGTAATAGATCCACCGCCGTTGTTCCTGCAGGGCACCACAATTCACCAGCGTGATGAGAATGAAAAATGCGGCCACTACTTTTTCGAGCAGGGCAATGTCCTGATAAAATAACGTAACAGGGAAAAGTACGGCCACCGCCAGCAATACCTGGATGACCAGATAGGCTTTGAAACGCTTGCGCGGATTGGTATCATGCTGGTTGGGAATGAAACGTTGCTCCAGCATGGGGCGGATGTTTTGATCCAGCGTTTCGGGACTCCCGAAAATTATTTTCAGTTTGTTAACGATGCCCTTCTCCTGGGAGGTGGCATAGAAGATCTCCATGAAATAATGAAAGTGCTGCCAGATGAAGCTGTAGCTTTTCAACGGATGGGTTAACCCGTAAACCGGTTCTTCTTCCTCGCGTTGGAAGGTGCCAAAGAGCTTGTCCCAAAACACAAACAGATCGCCATAGTTTTTATTGAGATACTTCTCATTGGAGGCATGGTGCACCCGGTGATGCGACGGCGTGATGAGCACGTGTTCGAACCAGCCCAGCTTGCGTATCATTTGCGTGTGCGTGAAAAACGAATACGTGCCATGCACCACCAGAATGGTCATGACCATGGCCGGGTGAAAGCCCGCCAGCGGCAGCAAGGCCCAGAACAGGTTGCGCACAATGGATTGAATGGTGGTGATGCGCGCCGAAACACTGTAGTTAAATTCCTCGCTGTGATGATGCACAATGTGTGCCGCCCAGAACAAATTGATTTCGTGCCCGAGCCGATGATACCAGTACCACACCAGATCGGTGACCAGCAACAGAATCACCCACACTACCCACGTGTTTGGAATTTGCCAGAGGGCAAAATTTTCGTAGAGGTAGGTAAACACACCATAGAAGCTCGCCGTAAGAAACAAATTCAACAACCGCTCACCAATGCCGATGCTGATGTTCGCGATGGAGCTGTCGAACTTGAAGAGGTGTGTTTTTCGTTGACGCAATGCCGCTGCATATTCCAGTCCCAGGAATAAAAAAAATGCTGGTATTGCCAGCGCGGCGTAGTTGACGGCCTTATGACTCCAGAAAATCTCTGACATGCTGATTGAATAACTTAGGATGCTCCATCATGGGCACGTGCCCGCACTGATCAAAGAAAACTACTTTCGAATGGGGCAGCAACGCATGAAACTCCAGCGCCACTTCGGGGGGCGTAATGGTGTCCTGGCGTCCCCACACCAGCAGTGTCGGTGTTTTGATTTTCTGTAGCGTATCGGCCACGTTGTGGCGTTGTGCGGCACGCGCCAGGTTAATGATGCTGAGCGTCTTCGGCCGGCTTTGAACCGTTTCGTATACTTCGTCCACCAGTTGCTTGGTCACAACTTCGCGTTTATAGAATGTTTTCTCCACGCGCTCGCGGATGTATTCGTAGTCTCTCACCCGCGGAAAGGTTCCTCCAAAAGAATTCTCCGTGAGCCCCGAACTTCCGGCCAGCACCAGTTTTTTCACCTTCTGCGGATGACGCCAGGCATAGAGCAACGCAATGTGCCCGCCAAGCGAGTTGCCCATGAGCGTCACCGTGTCGAGGCCTTGTTCTTCAATAAAATTTTCTACGTAGTCCACCAGATTGTCCAGTCTTTCGCGCGAGAGCGGTGTGGAGTATAGTGGCAGACGTGGTATGAGCACACGATGCGTAGAAGTGAACTCGAACGCTACCTGACCCCAGTTGCTGAGATTGCCAAAAAGGCCGTGCAACAAAATGATCGGTTCGCCTTCGCCCACGTCGAACAAAGGAACATGCGGAAGTGCTAGTGTTGCGTTCATACGTAATGTCGTTTTAAAGGTGGTCTATCGTCGGCATTGGTGGCGACGGAATGCACCTATTCTTAACAGACCTACCACCAATAAGCCTCTCAAGCAGGTGCATCCGACAGCCATTTTCTTTAGTGTATGAATTTCAATTTTGCCTTTATTCCATGCATCACTACCGCAGCGCCGCAGCTAAAGCGGGTGCTTCGAGAATGATGAGGGGATTTTTTTTGATTTTATGACGGGCCGTTCATTCATTCAACAGCAACAACAATAGAAATGCCCGCGAGGCATAGCGCAGACGGAGGTGGGCATCTGCATGGCGTTGTGCGTGTTAAAGTGTTGCATCTAAAAGTTTTTATCCGGCCCGATCAGCAAGCTTGCTGCCGAACTCTGGCGTAAAGATATAAAAATTTCTTAATTCAAATTAAGTCTATGGTTTTTATAGACTTTAATTTAATGTTATTTTTTCAGTCGCATGGTTAGCGCTGTTTTTTTAAAGCTGTCTTTTTCGTGTAGAATACTTCTGAAAGGCCACTTGCTTAGCCAAACAGCACATAGGCCAGCACCAACGTCACCAGAATGTTAAACAGCTGCGCGCCCAAAAAGGCATAGAGCGGTCTTTGTGTGTTGGAATTGATGAGGTCCGAAAACTTTGTTTCCAGGCCGATGCTCGTAAAGGCCAGCACAAACCAAAGGGTCTGAATGCTTTTCATACCGTCTTTCACGGCGCTCACTTTCTCGGCGCTCAGAAAAAAAGAAAAGAGCAACGAGGCCGCTACAAACCCGATCACAAATTTTGGAAACCGTTCCCAGATCACGTTCAATGTGGGCTTTTGTTTTTCTGCAGCATCCGGTGTGGCTTTGCCCGCATAGGTCCAGTAGATGCTGATGGCAAACGCCGCGAGACCCAACAAAACATTTTGTGAGAACTTAACGATGGTGCTGATTTTTAGTGCCGTCTCTCCCACCAGCGTGCCCGAAGCCACCACCGCACCCGTGGTGTCGATGCTGCCCCCCAGCCACGCGCCCGTCACTTCTTCCGAAAAGCCATAGTGTTTGGCTATGTAGGGCATAACGATCATCATGGGTATGGCGGTGATCAACACCAGCGAAATGACATACGAAAGTTTTTTTGTGTCGCCCTTTATCGCACCCGCCGTGGCAATGGCTGCCGACACACCGCAGATGGACACGGCACTCGAAATCATCATCGACAATTCATCGTCGACCTTCAGTTTTTTGCAAAGCCAGAAGGCGAAATACCACACACTGAGCACCACCACCAACGCCTGCACAAGACCAAGTCCACCCGCTTTTAATATATCGGAAAAGATCACACTCGTGCCCAGCAATACCAACCCGATTTTCACAAACAACTCTGTGGACAAGGCTTCGCGAAATCCGGCGGGAAGGTTAAATACATTCCCTATGATCAACCCAATGGTGAGACTAAAAATAACAGCTTCCAGGTTCAGATCTTTCACGCCCTTGTTTCCCGCGATGATCAACGCTACGACCGTGAGCAGAAACACCACCGGAAAAACCAACAGCGACGATTTCAGCGGCTTGTTGGTGAGCCAGGCACCGGCCGTGGCAAACACAAACACCACGATAAATTGCGCGCCGATCTTCATCAGATTTCCGGCGGTGAAAACCTTTTGCGTCAGGTCTTCGGCCGAGCTCCACGAGAAGGAAGGCACGGGCACCACAAGGCCCAGGAGAAAAAGTGCGATGATGGCAAACCCCAGCACCACTACGGCCCAGTCTTCGTGAAGCAACACTTTTTTTGTATCAGCCATGTTGATTTTCGGTTAAGCGATTTGTGTTATGGAAATCCGAGTTATAAAAAATATAGTAATTATAACAGGGGTTTTACAGAAATGCCGAAGATATCCTTCAACGCACGTCGCGCCGCATAGTGGCCGCAAAGACCGTGAACACCACCACCGGGAGGCGTGGCCGAAGAACATATATAGAGACCTTTCAACGATGTGCGATAGGGCGATGCCCGCAGCACGGGCCGCGTGAAGAGCTGCCCGAGGTCGAGCACACCGCCGTTGATGTCGCCACCCACATAGTTAAAATTGTATTGCTCAAGCTGTGCCGAGTTCAACGTGTGCCGCGCCAGGATGCGGTCGCGAAAGCCCGGCGCAAAACGCTCCACCTGCTTCTCGATAACGGCGGTGCGATCGGCTGTTGACCCGTTTGGTGTGTGGCAATAGGCCCACGCCACATGTTTGCCCTGTGGTGCCCGGCTTGGGTCGGCCACACTCTGCTGGGCAAACAACACAAAGGGCCGCTCCGCATATCGTCCGTCGGCGGCTGCGGCCTCCGACAACCGGATCTCTTCCAACGTACTCCCTATGTGCAAAGTGCCGGCCTGGCGACAGATGTCGGCCGCAAACGGCACAGCACCATCGAGCGCCCAGTCTACTTTAAACACACCCATGCCATAGCGGTAGCGCTTTAGCTGCCACGTGTAGAGCGACGAAAGTTTGTGGCCGGCGATGCCCAGCACCTGGCGGGGTGTGACGTCCAGCAACACAGCCTTTGCATTCGGAAGTTGACTGAGGGATTTTACTTCGGTGTTTGTTTCAATTTTTCCGCCGATGGAAACAAAATACGACGCGAGCGCATTGGCAATTTGCTGCGACCCGCCTTTGGCCACCGGCCACCCGCCACGAAACGCTGCAATGCACAACACCCAGCCAATGGCTGCCGTGGTCATGCTGTCGAGCGGCAGCATGCTGTGCGCCGCCATTCCCGCCCACAATCCTTTTGCTTCGGCCGTCGAAAATTTTCGCGCCATGGCCATAGCCGACGGCAACGCCTTCAATCCAAACTTTGCCAGTGCAAGAGGGTGCGATGGAAAACGCAACGGTCCCAACACATTATTTTCAACCGCAGGCCAGCGTTCAATCATGGATGTCAGCAAGGTTTGGAACACCTCGCCGTCAGCGCCGAGGTTCTTTGCCGTTTCGGCCAGCGATGGGTAGAGTGCAACAGCGCGGCCGTTGTCAAACGGATGGGCCAGCGCCAGGGCGGGTTGCACAAAGGCAAGGCCATGGTCGTGCAACGGCAAGGTCCGAAAAAAGGGAGACGCCAAAGCAAGGGGATGGATGGCCGAACACACGTCGTGAACATAGCCCGGCAAAGTGAGCTCAGCCGACCTCAGCCCACCACCAACGGTGGGTTTGGCTTCCAGCAACAAAACCGACAGGCCTTGTTGTTGCAACGTGATGGCTGCGGCCAGGCCGTTGGGGCCGCTTCCCACCACTATAGCATCAGCATCATTCATACTCACCGCGTTCCTTTTAGGGTAGCAAGCAAGTTACGACTTCGTTAGGGGGATGGCAAGGGAGTGGAGATGATCAAAAACATTTGCTGACAACGTTGCTCTTTTGGAGGCAAACCAACTAAAATTGATCTGCCTCCTCCAGAGTTTTCACCTAGGTTAATGAGTGCTTTTGTGGTGAGAAAAAGAAAGGGAGAGGAAATTCAGACTAGCCAACGTACAGAACCCCTCATCCCTTTACCCTAACTACAACCAGAATATTTTATACACCGGCAACAGTGGCCACCAGTTTCACATCCAACTCAAAGTCGTTGGAGATGGCTTTGTCGCCCAGGTTTTCGAAGAAGTTTGTCGATCTGAATTTGATGTCATACTTCGTGCGGTCCACAATGATCTTGGCTTCGGCGGTCAATTTCTTGCCATCGGCTTTCACCGTTGCCGGGAATTCAGAATCGTTTGTGATGCCTTTGATGGTGAGCTTTCCTTTCACCCAGTACTTACCGTCTTTTGGTGTCACCGAGGTGATCACGAATGTGGCCTTTGGCGTTTTTGCCACGCCAAAGAAATCGTCACCTTTCAAATGGCCAACCAGTTTTGCATTGGTATCGGCGTCGGTGATATCGGTCACTGTGATGGTCGACAGGTCAATATCGAACGAGCCATCTTTCAGTGTTTTTCCATCCCAGGTCAACGAACCGGCGGAAATGGCCACGGTGCCATTGTGCTGGCCCGTCACTTTCTTGCCGGTCCACGTCAACGCACTTTCTTTCGGACTCACTTTATACGTTTGTGGCGCACGGTTCGTGAACGCAACAGCCACAGAAGCCACAACAATCAGGGCGAGGAATTTCAGCATTTGAGTTTTCATTCTTTAGTAAATTATAGTTTAGTGTTTTTAAAAATTGAATGGAACGCGATTTCCGTGCCAGGCTTCACGCGGTGGAGGTTCGGATCGGTTCGTTAAAAAAATAAATTGATGGTGTTCAACAACAGCCGGTGGCGCAGCGTGTGTTGTTCGCGGCATTTTGCGCGTGGCTTTGTGCCGTGTGGTGGAATTTCGAAATCGTGTTCAGTTCAATCACAGTCTTCATAGCGTCAATATCTGTCCTTTATCTCCCGCCATTCCATCCGGTAACTCCCTTTCAGAAATCAACCCGAAAAAATATGGGGCAGAGAATCTCTCTTCTCTGTGGCAAAGGTTATGTTTTTGCCTGACAACGAGACAAAAGTAGTATAAAAAATTTATTTACCAACATTATCTATAGGATTAGTAGATATTTATTAAGTTTGATTATCAAATTCTTATCCGCATGAAGATTCTACGCTCCCATTCCAGGTCTCGCACCATTGGAAAACTGATTTTTATCGCTGCATGGGCCGTTGTTTCGCTGGCGTTCAAACTGACCGATGAGCCGCTTGGCAAAACCACAAAAGACAAATCCGAAAACAACGCGAAAGAAATCGCGATGCAGACCAACGCCAAGGCCGAATAGTTTTTTTGATGAATGCAGAAAACGTTGAAAAAGAAAAAAGTCCCTGCGCTTTGAACACTGTCAACGCGCAGAGACCAAATGACGTGTGCTGTTTTCTTATTGAACCGATTTCCGAATATACACATTTCCATATTTTGAGTCGAAGCTATACTTCGGACCCGTTCCCGGTTTGGCCACCACATGCGTGTGAAAATCGCCTTGCTTGAACGCGCCCGATCCAAATTTTGCGTCGAAGTTTGTATAGATCTCTCCGTAGTTTGTTTCGGCTTCCACTTCACCGGCAGCGCGCTCGGTCAGTGCAGCATCCACACCGCCATAGGTTGCATCGATGGTTAATGGCCCGGTGAAGTCTTTCACCTCCACCATCCCATAAACACTCTCTACCCGTGTTTCGAAGTTGCGCGGCACTTTCACTTCGATCTTTATTTTCATCTCCAGTCCATAGGACATGCGGTCGTAGTTTGCAGAACCTTTTTCCTGCTGATACTTTCGAAGCTCTTCCTTGTCTTTGAACACAATTTTCTGCGCCCCATCCACAATGGTGATGCGCCGCGGCAGCTTGTCCATGTTTTTGATTTCGTTTCTGATGGAGATGGCGTTGCCCGACACGGATGTGAAGATTTCGAAGGCGTCGTCGTTCTCGCCGTTGTTGATGCTCACGGCGCTCTGAATGCTGATTTCGTTTTTATCCCAGGTGCTCACGCGCACCAGTTCCGGGTAGTCGAAGTGCATCACCACGTGTTGTCCGGGTTTTGCTTCCACGGTTTTGTTCACCACGGTTTGCGCATAGTCTGGCAGGGGCAGCAGCAGTGCGGCGAGGATCCCAAGTATATTTTTGTTCATGGCTTTTGGATTTTAGCAGGGCAATACTCTCCCACCCCATCTTGCGACAAGTGATGTTGAAGAGTACTGCGCTGAAGTTTATTTCTTGCGGAGGTAAACGTTGTTGTGCGTAGACGACAGGTTGATGTCGAGTCCGCCGCCGTTGATTTTGCCGGTCACGGTGTCGCTGCTGAATTTCACCATGTTGTTTTCGGTGCGCTCGAGGTCCATCTTGAACTCAGGGTCCACAAAGATCTCGCCGTATACCGTACCCAATTTCACCGAAGCCTTCACCGTCGTGGGCAGCGCAATGTCCACATGGCCGTGCACCGACACGATGGAGATGGGCGCTTTCACGCTGGCATTCAATGTTCCCTCAATGTCGCCATGCACCGTTTTGATGGTGAGCGGCCCGGTCACGTTGGTGAGCTGCACGCCATTGTGCATAGTCGACACTTCGATTTCGCCTTCCACATTTTTGAATTCAATTTCGTCGCCGTGCGGCGAGGTGTGCGAGTATGACACAGTCACGCCCTTGGGAACTTTGATGGTGATTTCGGGGCCGTCCATGCGTTTCAGTTGTTGCACTTCAATCACGTTGCCTTTATCTACCACCGAGAGGCCGAGGTTGGTGTTGTCTTCCAAACCGTTGGCGCTAACGGAGCGGAGGCCTTTGGCACGTTCGTCGTCGTCGCGTTTGCCACTGCGGGAAGTAAACACAATTTCGTTTCCGGAATAGCCCTCCACCACCACATGGTTCACTTCCCTGATTTCGAGGCGGCCGCTGCTTTTGGCTACTTTGTATTCCTGCGCCTGCATAAACCCTATGCTTAATGTCATGAGGGTAATTGTTGTCATTATTCGTCTCATTGTCGATCTGTTTTCGTTTTTGTTAAACCTGTTTATTCAAAGGCTACTCGTGTAATAGTTCTCGTGTGGGTGTGTGGTTACGTATACGTAGCTTGATTTCACTATTATGCTTTCACTTTTTTTCGTCTTAAGAGAGCTTCAGCAAACCCACATGGGCTTCATCCTTCACGGCGGGCAATGCTTCGTCGTCGGTGGTGATGCGTTTCAGCTCTTCGGTGATGCCCTTCTCTTTCATGTCGATCATGAGGTGGATGAGGGCGATTTGCACAAGGGGATCTTTTTGTGTGCGCAGCGATGCAATGAGCGCTTTGCGCACGTGGGGTTGACTGTGAAATTTCGACAGCGCTTCCAGGGCTGCCATGCGCACGTTGGTGTTCGGGTCTTCGTTCATGGTGTTAACCAGTGCGTTCACAATTTCGTCGTCGGCTTTCACGATGGTTTTGTAGGCCACGTTAGCGCCCATGAGGCGTTGGCTTGCCGACTCCTGGTTGTCGAGCATGCCCATCATCATTTGTTTGGTCTTTTCCATCTCCTCTTTCATGGCCCTCAGCTCTTCGGCTTGTTGTTGCTGCCTGCTTATCCAAAAACCTACACCGCCTCCCAACACCAGCAACAACACGGCCGCCGCCACGCGATAGAACACCGGTTGAAAGAAGATGGTCTTTGCCGGCTTTTGTTGTTGCATTTCCTCGGCCAGCATCTTGTCGAACTGCAGCTTCAGGTTGGCCGAAGGTTCGAGGCGCGATGCCGTGTGCATGGCCTGCATCACCTCCTTCAACTCTTCGTATAATTTATAAGCGGCCGGATTTCGCATCAATTCCTGCTCAACAATCTTCCGCTCGTCTTCCAAAAGTTTTCCGTCGATGAAGTCGATGATCAGGCTTTCCAGTTTTTCCTTTTCCATATCTAGTCGTTCGCCCAAAGGCAATTCAGTAATCAATTCTTTTCCAATTCAAAATAGTGTTCGCGCAGCTTGGCAATGGCGCGGTGCACTTTCACTTTTATGTTTGCCACGGTGGTGTTCATCACCTGCGCCACCTCTTCATATTTCATGTGTTGAAAGCGCGTCAAAATCAGCAGCTCGCGTTGTTCGTCTGCGAGCAGTGCCATCGAACGGTGCAGTAGTTTCTCCTTCTCGTCCCATTGTTCGTCTTCTGCTTCGGCCATGTTGTCTCTCAATTTGTCTACGTCTACAAAATCCGAATACTTGTTTTTGTGTGCCTGATAGTGATCCGAAAACACGTTGCGGGCCACCTGATAGATCCACGACTGGAAGCGCGCGCCTTCGCGATAGCTGTTCCGGTATTTGATGATCCTCAAAAAAACATTTTGTGTCAGATCTTCGGCCAGCGCGCGGTCCATGGCCAGCCGCGCCAGGAAATTGAAGATGCGCTTGTGATAGCGCTCAAACAGCATAGATGCCTGTTGAAGATCCCCGCTTTTCACGGCCTCCATGATGGTTTCGTCTGTCATCAACTCTATGCGTTTTGTCAATTTCGTGTTAGTTACCGGGAGGCATACGAATGGTTACAACAAGATTTACAGATTTTCAAACAAATATAAAAGCCGCCCCGATTGGTCGGAACGGCTTTCTTTCTCTTCGCGGTGGCCCCTAAGGCCTTTGCATCACCCTTTCATCGATTTTCAAACCCGGGCCTGGCCAATCATCCTACAATATCCTTCAATGCCCCTTCAAGCGTAGGGAAAGCAAACATATAGCCTTCCTGCTGCAAGCGTTTCGGAATTACCCAGCGGCTCTTCAAGATCAGTTCGGTTTCCGTGCCGATAACCCCCGCGCCAAGTTTCAGCAACCAACCGGGAGAAGGAAGACCAAATGGCATTTTGCAAATCCGGCGAAGGGTGTCCATAAACACCGCGTTCGTGACCGGTTGTGGCGCCGTGACGTTGAACATGCCGTCGAGCGTTTCGTGTTGATAGAGCCAGTGCATGATTTGCGCGACATCCTTTTCATGAATCCAGCTGATGAGCTGATGGCCATCGCCCTGACGCCCTCCTAACCCTGCACGCACCAGGTTCAGCATGCGGGGAAATGCGCCGTCGCCCATGCCCAACACAATGCCAACGCGAAGCAGCACTTTTCGTGTGCGCGGTGCGATCTGGTCGGCAAATGTTTTTTCCCATGCCTTGCAAACATCCACCGAAAATCCTTCGCCGGCTTCGCCCGTGGTCTCGTCCATGGGACGGTCTTCGGCGTGGCGATAGTATGTTGCGGACGCACTTTGTATCCACACGCGGGGAGGTTGTTGTAGCTGCTGCAGGGCAAGGCCCAGCACATTCGTGGAATCGAGTCGTGATTCTAGAATTTCTTTTTTGTTCGCCTCCGTGTAGCGGCAGTTCACATTTTTGCCCGTGAGGTTAATGAGCAGATCGGCGCCTTCCAGTTCGCGCACCCAGGTGTTGTTCAATTGTTTCGCATCCCACTGCACCGTGTTGATGTTGCCCACGGCGGGCTGGGGCTTGCGACTAAAAATCACCACGTGTTTGGCGCGTGTGGCAAAATAGCGGGCCAACACGGAACCAAGAAATCCACTTCCACCGGCCAGAATTACTTTATTCATAACTCTTAGATTAAAGAATGATACTCAACACCAGAACGCGGTAGAAAACCCAGCTCATGGAAATGTTTGCCGGCAAGCGCAAAAGTTTCACGCGACGCCAGTGTTCCAGAAACATGATCGTTACCACCATCATAAACCACGCCGTGTGTGCCCAGGCCGAAACTTCGCCGGCTTGGGTGAACAAGAGCCCGGGCAGCAACAGCAATGCGCCTATAAAAGAAACCGTCATCATGTTGCCCAGGTATTCAACCACCCGATCTTTGTAGAGCAACGCTACAACAAAACCCTGAAACAGAATTTGTCCACCACACACCGCAAGTTCGCGTGTGAGGTTGCTGGGGGCAACAAGTGGCGCGAGGTGCTGCGTGTAGGCGTTGAGTATGACGGATGTGAACAGCCACGTAAAGACGATGTAGGCAATGCGATAGGTGAGTTTAAAATCGGGCGTGCAAAGGGCTTGAGGTCGTGTGGAAGGAACGATCACCTTCCGGTTGTAGGATATGAAAGCATAGACGCGTGCCGCCAGCCATTGAAATATTTTCCACCGGAACAAAAATTCCAGCGCAGGGAAACGGTTGATCAGGATTTTGAAAAAGCTGTTGATGCCATAAACGACCTCGCCACTCTCGGTGTCGACCATAGCAATCTCGTTGCGTGCCCGTTCTTTATCCAACGCCAGGTGGAGCGCGTCGGCCTGCGCGTAGGGTGCGCGGCCGTTTTGGTCGAGCATGCCGGTGCGCACAAACTGGCGAGTATATAAATCGCACATGGGACATTCGTCGTCGTAGAGGATGATGTGGTTCTTCAGGGTTTTCATATGCAATGCCATTAGAAACTGAGATGAGGAAGAAATTTGCCATCGTGTTTGCGATGGAGCGCCACTTTCCAGGTGACCACATAATAATAGGCCGCCAGCAGCCAGGCCGGAACGGTGACCAGCATCACAGACACGTGATCGCGACTAACCACCAAAAGCACAAAGATGTATATCCACGAAATGGCCAGGTGCGGCACTTTCAATTCATGTTGGCGGGTGCGCAAAAGAACAGCTGCCAGGGAACCGAGCAATTGCCACGGCCCCAGCAGGATCTGTACCAACAAAATGCCCATCTCCCAATCTGGCGCTCCAAAATGCGTGATCACTACCCCGGCGGCGGCGAGAAAAAGCAGGGTTTGGATGGCGAGGTCGACGTATTTCATAATGTTTATATATTTTGTATTTTCAGAAAATATTGAAAATTCAAGGTAAAAAAAATGCTCTCACTTGAACATTTTCACCACCGTGCTCCAGAACCAGTTCTCCTCCGATTTTTCGAAGGCTTCCAGCAGGTTGTCTGATTTTTCGGCAAAGTTTTTCAGGTCTTTCACTACTTTCTTCAGTTCTTTTGTTTCGTCTGTGCCATCGGCTTGCACTTCGTTCACCGATTTGAGCACTTTCAGGATAGGTTCCAGTTCGCGCTTTCTCCGCTCCTTCGCCACCTGGCGGGCCAGCGCCCAAATGTCTTTCTCAGACTTAAAATATTCCTTCCGGTCGCCGGGCACCGAGATGCGGTAGATGATGCGCCAGTCGAGCAGCGCGCGGATGTTCATGTTGGCGTTGCCGCGCGAAATGTTCAGGTCTTCCATGATGTCTTCCGTGGAGAGGGGCTTGGTGGAAATCATGAGCAAGGCGTGAATCTGGGCCATGGTTTTGTTCAGACCCCAGCTGTACCCCAGGTTTCCCCAGGCCTGTATCAACTCTTCCTTGGCTTCCTTGTATTTCATACGGATCAAATGTATTAAAAGTTTTGAAACTTTCAATACTTATTGAAAGTTCGTTAAAATCACGAATATCAGAATCCTCAAAATCAAGCCATTAGCGCATCAGTTCCAGCGGACGCGAACGTATTTTTCGTTTTTCTTGAAGTGCGCGGGGATGGATTTGAGGATGGCGTCGCGCAGTTTCGACAACAGCATTTCTTTCACAAACCCGTGGTGCACAGCCAGGCTTACCTCGCGCACCGGCTCGGGCGACATGAAGTGTTTCACATGTTTGCTTTTCACATTCACCGACAGTTCGGGAATGAGCGTGTAGCCGTAGTTGTTGTCTACCATGGCCTTCAGCGTTTCGAACGAACCGCTCTGGTAGTTGAGTTGGTGATGCACCTTTTTGCCCTTGGCCGAACACAGGTTCTCTACCTGGCCGCGGAAACAATGTCCCTCTTCCAGCATCAGCAGGTTGTCGTAGGTGAGCGATTTCAGGTTCACCTTGTCCTGCTGATAGTATTTGAGACCTTCGGAGGTGTAGAGAAGAATGGGCTCATAAAACACGGGCACCTCGCGTATCTCGCGGTCGTCGATGGGTGTAACGAGGATGGCGATGTCGAGGCGGTTGGTTTTGAGCAGGCGGATAATTTCCTGGGTTTGCAACTCCATGACGGTGAACGATGTGCCCGGATTTTTTTCCAGGAAGCCGTTGAGGAAACGTGGCAACAGGTAGGGCGCCAGCGTGGGAATAACACCCAACCTGAATTCACCCTCGATAGAATCTTTTTCGTTGCGAATAAATTCCTTCAGGTTTTTTATGTCCTGAAGGATTTGCCGCGACCGCGACACAATCATTTCGCCGGCGGGTGTGGGCTTGAGGGGCTGCCCCTTGTCGAAGATCCTGACGTCGAGTTCGTCTTCGAGTTTTTTCACCATCATGCTGAGCGTGGGTTGGGTCACATGACAATGTTCAGCAGCCTTGGCGTGGTTTCGATGGATGTCGAGGGCGACAATATATTCGAGTTGTTGGAGGTTCATACGATTGCGCGTGTATTTAAAACGTTGTAATAGACCACATATATATCCGAATAGTAAATATCGATAAAATTTATAACTCAATTCATCTTATTTTTGTCAGAATCAATCACTAAAAAATTTTCTAACCTCATGACAAAAGGCATCTTATCTATTGGACAACCGTTCCCCGCTTTCAAAAAGTCGGCTGTTGTATCGCTCGAAAAAGGAAAAGAATTTTTTGACATCTCTTCGGAAGACCTCATCAACGACGAAGGACGCTGGACCGTGCTTTTCTGGTGGCCCAAGGATTTCACGTTTGTGTGCCCTACCGAAATTGCAGAATTTAACAAAAGCTATGGCGAGTTCCGCGACCGCAGTGCCAACCTCATCGGCGCTTCGACCGATTCTGAATTTGTTCACCTGGCCTGGAGAAAAAATCACGACGACCTGAGAGACCTGAAGTTCCCCATGCTGGCCGACACCTCGAAGTCGTTGGCTGAAGACCTTGGCATCCTGGAGCCTACAGAGAAAATCGCATACCGTGCCACCTTCATCATCGATCCTCAGGGCATCGTGCGTTGGGTGAGTGTGTATGACCTGAACGTGGGCCGCAATGTGAAAGAAGTGATCCGCGTGCTCGATGCGCTTCAAACCGACGAGCTTTGCCCTTGCAACTGGGAAAAAGGAAAAGAAACGCTGAAGGTGTAGTACAATTCCCCTCGCGTCTCTGGAATCTATTTCAGTTCAATAAGCAAAACAAATCATGGAATCAACAACAACGACGTATTCGGAAAGCACGCAGGAATTCCTCGACTTTCTGAAACTCGACAAGGGATACGAAACCCAATCGCTCGACCTGCTGGAAAATGGCAAGTCGCGCTACCTGGCCGACCTGAAAATCAATTTCAAGAACTCTTTCGAAAGCGAGTTTCTCACCAAGAAAGAGATTGCAGTGCTTGGGGTGGCGTTGGCAGTGAATGCCGGGAACCCCGTTTTGCGCACCTTTTTCGCCGCCAACGCCCAGGAAGAAGGGGCGTCGGCCGAAGAAATTGCCGAAGCGGTAGGTTGCTCCTCGCTGCTGAGCGCAAACAATGTGTTTTACCGGTTCCGTCATTTTGTGAACAAGGAAAAATACAACGAGATCCCTGCACGCATCAAGATGAACATCATGGGCAGACCTGTAGGCGGCAAAGAATTCTTTGAGCTGATGAGCCTGGCCGTGAGCGCGGTGAACGGCTGCGAGCTGTGTGTGAAGTCGCATGAGGCTTCGCTCATTGAGCTGGGCAGCAAAGAAGAACGGATTTTTGAAGCCGTGCGTCTCGCGTCTGTTATCACCAGTGTGAGCAAGATTATTTATTAAGGAGTTTTAGTTTGTTAAGAGAAGGCCGGTGTCGCGTGACATCGGCCTTTTTATTTTTTTATTGTTTCTGTAGATCAGCGCATTACCGCAGTTGTCCATCATTTTTGAGTTTGCGTTACCACTTTAGGCAAGGGTTTTGTGTCTAATCCATCAAACAAATACAACTATGCGATTCCCGATTTTTTTTATTTTTCTGTTCTCTGTCGCCACCACCTTTGGCCAGGATGTTTTTAAAGGCGAACATTTTATTGAAGTGCCCGGCTCGGCACAATTGGAAATTGAACCAAACGAAATCTTCCTGTTCATCCGCCTGCGCGAATTCGAAGAGAACCGTAACAAAGTGCAACTCGAAAAACTCGACCAGGATTTTATGGCAGCCCTGAAGGCCGCCGGCGTTGACCGCAAAAATCTTACGCTGGCCGATGCCGGCTCACAACTCGGCAAACTGGGCCGCAAAGAAAAAGATGCGTTCCGCGAAAAGTCCTACGAGCTGAAGTTGACCAGCGCCGCCGAACTGGAAAAATTCCTGGTGAAACTCGAGCCCGTGAAAGTGGAACAACTCGACCTCACCCGCGTGAGCCACACCGACATCGAGAAATACAAAATCGACCTGAAAGTGAAAGCGTTACAAGCCGCCCAGGCCAAAGCCCAAACACTTTTGAAATCCATCGGCGCCGAGGCGGGCAAGCCGCTCATGGTGCGCGATTGGGATAATGAGCCCGTTCAGCCCGTGTATGCAAATGCGATGTTCAAAGGAGGCGACCTGGCCGGCAATTCCGGTGAGCCTGAAATCGGGTTCAAGAAGATAAAACTGAAGGCGCAGATTGTGGCGCAATTCGAGATAAAGTAGGGTTCTCGCCTTCAGTGCCTTAAAAAAAATGCAGGAAAGTATTCCTGCATTTTTTTATTTTGGGGGTATTTCCATTTTCAAAGAATTCTTAATTTTAAAATATCATTCGGGGTGTAGCGCAGCCCGGTAGCGCGCTTCGTTCGGGACGAAGAGGTCGTAGGTTCGAATCCTGTCACCCCGACTTGACAGGACAAATTAGAGTTAGCTCTATTTGTCCTGTTTTTATTTTGCCCAAAATCCGTGTTCAACGTGTAAATGAGGCGTACTGCCTCATTGATGCGGGTTGTTCGAAGTACGAATCCGTCAAATGTCATTTTTTCCGGGAACATCGAACTAATGATTAGCCGCTTCTTTTCTATGTCACCACTTTCATAAGCGTAATCAAGTTTTAAAAGGTTATCCAATCCCTTATCTAAAAGTTGCTTAATGTCTATCTGCTCGTGGTTGAAAGCGCTCAGCTTAGCCTCAAGCCTTTCTAACTTATTGCTATAATCGGACTTCATTTCCCTGAAATCTGCCGGATCGATCTGTCGAGATGAAAGCAGGTCCCTGATATAAGAAATCTTGCCCTCAAGCTCTTTTTTTTGCGTCAGCAGCTTAGTTCTATCGTCCTGCACAGAACCGAACTGTCCGTTCCATGCTTCTGTTAAAACTAATTTATAGACGTCTATCATTTCCGGTTTCGGTATGTATTTCTTTAGCTCATAGACAAAGAGATTATTTATTCCATCTGCCCTGAATCTACAAGTACAACCATCAAAGCAGTGATAATATGAATAATACTTTCTGGCTCCCTTAGAGGCACTTCCCGTTAACAGCTTTCCGCAATGAGGACAAATCAAAAAGCCACGTAAAGGAAGTGTAGCATTGGAAGCAATTTTGAGTTTGTATTGTCCTCGTTTCCTTCCGTCTAAAACATCCTGAACATCGTAAAAGAGAGATTCAGAAATAATTGATTCATGCTGACCTTTAACAAAACGACTTTCTTCATCCTTGTATTTAGCAATGAAAATCTTCCCGCAATACACCGGGTTGCGGATCGCAAACCAGAACAAACTTTTAGTGCCCTCGAAGCCTTTTTCTTTTGCCTGCTTATAGACCTGCTCGGTATTGAATACCCCTTCCGCAATCTTCTCGAATGACCAACGTATAATTCCTGCTTGTGGCTCTATAGGAGCGATAAGCTTTTTACCTGTTTCGTCTGTACGGTTAACGTATCCGATGGGTGCCAATCCCATGTAGCGGCCTTCTTTCCTTGCCCTGCGCATACCGTGTATTACATTCAATGCTCTTCGGTCATTCTCAACTTCTGGCGCAGCCAGATAAAACGCCAGCATCATTTTATTTTCTGGAATAGAAAGGTCTAAGGGTTGCTCGATGGCTTGAGGTTCAACGCCAAGTTTGCGCAGCGTGTTGATCATCTGATACGCATCACCAGCATTGCGACTAAACCTGTCCCATTTCAGAAATAACACAACGTCAACTTGTCGCTTGTGCTTTCGGAGTTCGAGGAGATATTTTTGCCATTCCGGACGGTTGAAGGTCTTAGCGGAATGGTCTTCCATAATGACCTTGCCAATGGCAATTTTATTGATGTCACAGTACTTTCGCAGTAGCTCTTCCTGGCTGCGCTGTGAATAGCCCTTATCAGCTTGCTCATCTGTGCTTACCCTTACATAAAGATCGGCTGTTTTCATGCGCACAACACTTTAGATTAATAAATCATTTATGCTCCTTGCATTCTCTGCCCAGATATTGAGACACCACGGCATCAGCAAGTAGTTGGAGAAACTTAAGTATAGAAGTAGCCTCTTCAAGGGACACTTCCATGCCCTTTGCTTTGAGCATTTGTACTACTTTTTCTGGCGTAATTTTCTCCATTTGGCACCCTTCATCCGCCTTGCGCATGACAAGGGGTACCGTTTAAACGCTAAGTTAAAAAGTTTTGTTTTGATAACAAATATTTTTAACTAAACTTGTATCTAATTAGCTTAAATGGCTCTTTGAATTACCCTATGATAATTCAAAATGATTTATTTTGGATTGATTTGAATAAACTGATATTTTGAGTCCAGGTCAAATAACAGCGGATGAGCAAAACCTACAAGGTCAGTTATAAGATTTTTCTGAACGATAGACTGAAGAAGGTTCATTTTCATGGGAAACTTACGCATCCTCTATACGTGCATGTAACCTATGATCGAAAAACTATTTTCTTTAAGAGCTATTATTTTGAGTTATTTTCCAAACCTCGATATGTTGTTTTTTCATCTGGAAAGAAACAAGGCCCAACCATCGATCAAATTATTGAAAAGGAAAAAGAGCTCATCGATTTTGTGATAGAAAAGACCCTATCAGATTTTTCTCTCGAACGGTTTAAAGAAGAGTATTTATTTTATGGCCAGGATCTATGCGATCTTACCGAGCCCGGATTTGGTGACTACTTGTTTACATTTTTTCAGGATAAAGGAATGCCAGCGCTTGCGACAGCAATCAGGGAAGGCGGAAAGTTGAGAATATTTTTTGATGTTGTGCGAGACATGAAGATGGCGCTCAACAAACAGCTGTATGATGAATTGATAGAGAATTCGTTTTATTATGCACCTCCCTATTTGCCATTGTTTGGATTTATGGTGCAATCTAAGATTTGGCCAATGTTAAGTATGTCGATTATGGAATGGGAAGATGCGAAGTTGAGAACTAGTTTTTCTGAATACGTTTCGAAAAAATTTCCCCATCAATCTGTGAAGGAAGTTGAAGAAAACACTGAGAAATGGATCGCGTACCTGAGAAAGAAAATGAATTTAACTCCTCCTTAGCTCTGGGTGAAGCAGTCAGACTTAATCTTAATCCTTGTAGAGTACTGAATCATTACAGTCGTTAATTAATTCATAATGTGGACTTAGATTTTGGTTAAGTTGTAGTAGTTCCGACTTAATCTGACAGTTGGGTTAACTTAGAAGTGCAAACTATCTAAAGTCAAACCCTTTAAACTGTCAGAAAAATGAGAACAGAATCTAAGTTAATCAAAACGAAATTAGG
>NZ_JAERRB010000013.1 GCF_016735595.1 Chryseolinea lacunae | reverse complement strand
GTTCCTGTTGAAATGTGGAAGACTCCCAGCCGCACAGGCCGACACCGAGTATCCCACATTCCAACAAGGGGTTTACGATGATAATTATTACATTCGAGTGTAGCTACTCAGGGGAAGCTTACGACTGGATAGCGAGGATTTGGATCCTTTTTTTACATGGATAATGTAATCCTTCGTTAGTATATCGCAAAACTCGATATTGTAGGAATAATTGGGATGGTTGTAAAATTCCTGGTCCCAATATTGTCCTCCAATTGCTGCCGCAGCTGCGTAACTATAATCTTCTTCAATTTGATTTTCATCCCATTGCGGAAGATCAAGATCGTCGATTTCATACTGTCTTATGAATTCTCGCAAATCTTCTAGGTACCTTTCTTGTATTTCGTACCAGATACCTCTGAATAAAATGCAAGTGTTGTCATGGAAAGGCAATTCAAGAAATAGACATTTGTAGAATGGCCATGTCGAGGTGATGGTGTCATTTTCATCTACGATGGTAATTGTTCTCCCCTTAATGTATTGTAAATCTAGGGTTCGGGTCTCATCAAGGTCAGAATAGAAATCATTAATGTCAATTTCGTTGTATTCAGTGCCTTTGGGATGAAATCTATAGCTGTCTTGGTCGCCCACGGATTCGTAGTCTACTAGATAGATGGTGTCATCCTGAGCGATTAGTCGTTCTAAAAGCTCATTGTTTAGCTCCTGTATTTCGTTCTTGTCCTTTATTTTTTTTGTTGATGTCAATCTTTTGTATTCGGCGGATTGGATTGCAGTTGAATAGTCAGTAAGTAATTGTTCGCAAAGTTCTTTTATGCTTTGTAGTGAATTGGGGACTGGGGATGAGTAGAATTCCTTTCCCTTTATTAGATTTTTTTTTCCTTTAATTGTCGTATTGAAGCCACTCAATTCGGTAATGTTTTCAAGAAAGCTATCAATGTTGAAATTGTCTTTTGTTGTAGGGACTGTGGCTGCTCGTGTGTTTGTTAATGGATTTGCCCCCAATGTAAAGGATTCGACTTTTTTCATTTGGTCTTTGCTCATTCTTTGAAAGGCTGCAGCCAGACCGAATTCGTGTTCAATGTTTTCTCGCTTAATGTTTGATACTGAACTGCCAAAACAACATGCAAATATTCTGTCTTGAGTTTTAAGTGTTAAAATTGCTCCAGCAGAGGATGATGTTACATAGTCCACATTTAGGGAACTAAAAGTCTCGACAAGTTCAACCCATCGGGCTGTGTCAGGCTCACTTAACCTTTGATGAACGGAAAATTCAATTCTTGGATTTCCTTTTGTGGGTACGCGAACTAGGCCTTCTCCGGTAAGCAAATCGGCTGATTCTAGGTCAGTAAATGTTTCTTGATATAGGCAAATGGCAAATTTAGGGTTCATAGTTAACTTGAATGTGGATATTGAACAACAGTAGGGAGCGGACAAGAGGTGTCAATTGTCGTAAGTGAGGTGCGAGAGAGTGATGCCGTATTGATATCACAGCTGCGCTTAAGGAATAGTAACTGACGAAATACCCACTCATAGAATACAATCTCTGGTCTCCCTAGACTCCGAGTGGGCTGAACAACAGGTGGACCCTATCATTCCAAGGAATCGATTATACCAATATATACATTCCCTTATAAACTTCAAATCCGCGCTCCGTGTCAAGGCCGCTCAACCAAGGTTAACATAGAAGAACACAGGTGGTTTCTATCCAAAGGATTCAACGAAGATTTCTTGGGGTACATTGATGAAATTAATTGAAATATTGATTGTTACTGTACCGAAACAATTTCGATTGATATATTTTCCGTCATTTTAATAACTTATTATTTCCGAAGTTCAAGTTTGTTTTTTTTGACAAAAGACAACTTTAGGATCTTTGATTCTGTAAATTGCATTGCCCTTCTCCTGTCTTACGTTTTCAATTAGGCCTATCCTTTCCATTCCGACGACGTAATTAGTGGTTGATCCGCCCGTCCCAGCTTTTTCACTAAGGTGATTTTTTGTGAATTCTTCAGTCTCTAGTTTTAGTAAATGGGCAGCATAGGAATAGATATCCATGGAATTAGCCCTTGCGTTAGATTTTTTTGGATAGTATTCAAAGTAGTTGAAGTCCAATACGAATTTCGTCAAGGAGTCATTCAAAATGTTTGTGCTGAATGCTCTGCTCTCTGAGTTTTGTCTAAATTGCTCTTCAAAGATTATTTTAAATATGTGAATTATGTCCCTTGGGTTTGAATTCGCAAGTTCGAATACTTTATTGATTTCTTCCGTTGTGACTGATTTGTCGAATAGGTTCCTGTAGTTGTTGACATTGCCCCCTGAATAGATTTCGAGTCTTTTGTTGAGGAGTTTTTCTAGGTCTGATTTGCTCCATCGTAGTGAAGGGCAGTAGTATTTTTGCGTCCTGACTAGGTCTTCAATAAACCTAAACGGTGTTGACCAAATAAAAAAAACGAGCTCGAATTCTTGGATACTTAGCAGATTTCCGTCAGTAAGAAAGGGTGCCATAAACTCGGAGATTACTTCGGCATCGTTTTCAAACCGGATGTCTTCATCTAATCTATCCAAAAGGATGACTGGTTTTTTAAAGCCCAGTTTTTTTGAGATATCGCCAACCCTAGTGAGGAGTCGAAAAGAAATTTCCTGGTCAAAAAAATCACTATCAACGTTTAGCTTTAGCTCAGGGAAAAATTCTTGTATTTGATTGTTGTCTTCCAAGATTGGAAGAAAGGAGTAGTGTTTGATGAGATATTGATAGGTTATGTTTTTTACGACGGTGCCGCTAAAATTCAACGGACCTCTAAATTTGTTATAGCCCCAGTTTAATAATCTGACGAATGGATTGATCTGGATTTTAGAGACCTTATCCTTAAGAGAGTTTTGAGAAATTGGAGTTAGGAACTCTGATAAAAGATAAGACAATAGGATTTTGTCTTCAGTGCTAATTCCTAGTACTTTGTAAGGAGCGTTGCCGATCTTAGCGAATAGGTCTATTAGAAAATTTGAGATTATTAACTTATAGATTTCCTGGGAAGTTGGCTTCTTATTTAGTTTGCTGAAATCGTGGATTGTTGTTATGATCCTTTTTTGTGGGGATAGGTGTCGCTTAAAATCTTCAAGTATCGCAGTTTTTCCGCTGCCTCTTTCACCCAATATAATTATGTTTCGGCCATCCTTAAAGGCATCAATGATGGGGTCATATTCACCTTGAGAGACGAATATTTTTTTAGCAATATTAACTTCTTGCTCTGTTGTAAACGTAGTGAAGGGAAACTCGTTAAGCCCAAAGGCTTGGTAAAAGTCCTTATAACTCTTGGTCATGGCTGCTATGGTTAAAGATTATTGGATTACGGATAACACTTACTAATTGGCGAGCAATTTGAAAGACATGAAACGTTTAAAGAATTGTTGATTTTCTGGTACGGCTTTGAAACGACCTGCAACACGTCGCAATTGCCAGGATTCTGCTGTCTCATGAAAGAGGTAGTATGGATTCAATATGGCCCAAGTAAAGTATACGCTTTAAATCCCAGATTCCGAGTGGGCTGAACAACTGGAGGACCCTGTCATTCCAAGGAATCGATTTGACCAAATGTATACATTCTCGCATAAAATTCAAATCCGTCCGCACCAGACGATATTTCTTCATGCCTCGGTTCGGGGTCTAAGAAGAAGGCTTGTTCCCGAAGTTGTGGTTCTTGAGAATGGCCCTCTTGGAGTCTTGATGGCAATTCAAAGATTTCCCCCCAACGCGCGATATACGCAACCTCGCCGTCGGACCTTGACCCAACAACGCCCATTCTTTTCATGCAAATGCCCGAGAAAAACCCCACAACATTCCCAAACAAACACCCAACACCCTCACATCCCACGCACCGTCCTCCCATTCCCTAACAATCACCACCAAAAAAGACCAAACATTTCACAAAAAAAGGTCCGACGTCGACACTTCACCATGCAACGTCGGCATGTAAACTAGCAACGTTGTCACTTCAAATAGCAACGTCGCAGTAAAAAGCTCCGACGTCGCAGTTCTACATATCAGCGTCCGATGTTGAAGTAGCAACGTTGTCATGTTTTTAGCGATAGATCCATACTTTTTTCTCCGACGTCGACATCGCGAGGTGCGACGTCGACACTTTACATAGCGACGTCGGATCTTTTACCTCCAACGTTGCAGCTTTATCCTCCGACGTTGCTACTCTACGGGTCCGGCTTTGCTGCAAAATCAGACAACGTCGAAGCTTTTATCTCCGACGTTGCTATTTGAAGTGACGACGTTGCTATCTGAAGTGACAACGTTGCTACTTGAAGTGACGATGCTGAGTAGTTGAACACCGATGCATGACAAATTTTCCTCTTAAACACTGACACGCGGAGTTCTGAACACCAATGCCGGTGTTCCACATATCGACGTTGATATGTAACATAGCAACGTTGGTGTTTTGCTTGATGTGGGAATGCTGTTTTTTGCGTGCTGCGGCGTGCGCACGGCGGGGTAGGGGCAAAAAAAATACAGGCAGACTGTGGTGGCGCCACGGTGCTGCCCGTATTGAGAAAACCCTTTGCAGGGTGACCTGTCGGCGTATTGCTACGCCGTAGGTTCAGGGGCCGGATCTTCCGGTTTAGCAATGCGCACAAAACGCGCCGCCAGGTCGGCTTCGACCGTCTTTGCACCCATGGTGCGGGCCTTTGCAGCCGTTTTCACGGAGGCATAGTAAGAACGGGCGGCCGCATAGGCTTCGCTGCCGGCCAGCAACATGCTGTCGTCGATCTGATCTGCCAGTTGTGACATGGACTGATACAGAGCGTTCAACATGCGTGCTGCTTTAAAGTCGGCCTCGAACTCTTCCACCTTCACAAAGGGTGGCAGAAACTCGGGGTTGCGCCGTGCATAGTCAACCGCCTTTTCGGTGAAGGGCAATGAGCCATCGCCCATTTTCGCAAACGACTTGCGCTGCTTTACGCTGAGGGTCACCAACTGGCCATCAAACAACTTCTTCAGCGTTTGCATGGCAGCTTCGGCTTCCGCCCATTGTGCGTCGGTCAACGAAATTGAAATCAAGTTTTCCATAATGTATACACCTCCTTTCCGTTACGCTCGTAACACCAGCCCTCCAGCCAAAGAGCGGGCCAAAACCCGATCTGCGAAATTTTAGCGCAAACGCAGTTTTTGTGAAGATGCGCGTTGCAACGCCGACGATATTTCGTTGGTGGCGACGATATTTCGTTGGGTGTATGGCGGAAGCAGGGGATTTCCGGGGTGTGTCTTTGGTTGAATGGATTCGAAAAAATAAATAAAATACGATCTCGACGAATGTCGTTATGGACGCTACGCTTGTGATCGGAAATTGTGCGAGTACTGAATTTTATGGTGTCGAGGATTTGCATTTTGCAATGCTTCCTATGGGTAGCACTCTGTATGAATTGAATTTGATTGGCTGTTTCGTAAATTGCCAAACTATGTCGTTACCCACTGTTTTTATCTCCTACAACCCAGACTCCGATCTGGAACAAACCCTCGCTGTGAGGCTCCACACCATTGGCGCCGTGAGTGGATTTGATATGTTGTTGCCAGACCGCAGCCGCCACAGCAAAACGATTTCGCTGGAAACGAAAAACCGGATTAACATCGCTTCTTATTTCATTCTGTTTTCCACCTCGCCGCTAAGTGCGGTTGTTCAGCAAGAAATAGCCTGGGCGTTTGACAGGCTGCGCGACAGGTCGCGCATCATCATTATCTACGACCAGCGGGTTGGTAAAAATCTGAAGAACGCCGAGAACTGCACGGAGATTTATGTAGATCTAAATGCCGAACCTCAGAGCATTGCGTCGGAAATTACCAGCAAGCTGAAATCCATTCCCAAAAACGGTAGCGGCGATTTCTCGTCGGGCATGGGTGCGCTGTTGCTCACTGGCCTTGGCCTCTTCGCGCTCGCCTCGATTCTCGACGACTCCTTTTCAAAACCCAAGAAGCGTAGCGGGAAAACCACTGCCAGAAAAAAACCTGCGAAGAAGACTACCAAAACCAAGAGGCGGGTTTGAGTATGCAGCGAACGGCCATAATAGACACCACCACGCTGGTGAGTTTTACATATCTTAAAGACCTCGGAATCTTTCACTACCTCAGAAGCTATTTCCACAGAGTTCATATTCCAACAAAAGTCAAAACGGAATATGAAGCGATGTTGGGCCGAGAACCCAGCCGTGAGTGGGTTCTTGAGCGTTTGCGTCTCAATGAGGGATTTTATTCGCTCTGCACAAAATATGATTTGATTACGCTACAAATCTACAAGACAGTGGCGGGAATTGACGACGGTGAAGCGGAAGCCGCTGCCCAGCAAAAGGTAGTGGGAGCAACGTATATTCTTTCGGATGACGTGATTTTTTCGAATGCGTTAAAACAGATCGACCGACACATAAAGGTCATCACCACCCTTCACGTGATTGCGCTGCTGGACATGAACCAATTACTGAGCAACCGCGACGAAATTCTGAGAACGTTTCATCGACGCAGGAAATTTAAGTCTATCCATCTCAGGCAGGCGTATACGGAGATCGTTGCGGGGTTGGGCCTGCAAATGCACAAGAAGGTGTTGAATGCCAAAACAAGTATGAAAGCGTTGGGCCTGGCCTGACGATGGCTTCTTAGGCTGCCATCGCGAAACATCACGTCCCTGAGAACGGGGACTTGGTTGCTCCCGGTTTTTAAATGGGATATGTTTTATTTATTTTGGCGAACACTAAAACCGTTATTAAACTATTTGCTATGAAAAAATTTTTGTTGTCATTACTTGTGCTGGTTTGCGTTGGTACCGTTGCCTCTGCTCAGATTAATCTTAACGCAGATTTCACCAAACAGGAAATTGTGATCAATGGCGTGGCCTTCACCAAAGCCTCAACGCTCGAAGATTATGAGAAGGTTCTCGGAAAAGCAGAACGAATTGAAAAGATCGGTGGCAAAGACAAGATTTTTGCCTACGACAAATCGGGCATTTCACTTTCGTTGAAAACGAACACCAACGTTGTTCAGGAGGTGTACATCACCTACATCTATGACAACGACAAAAAAGTGGCCAAAGAAAGATTTGCCGGAAGCCTGTCGCTGAACGGCAAGACCATTACCGACAAAACGGTGAAGGACGATGTTGCCAAACTTTCCGGCCTGGACTTGAAGGCTGCCATGACGGGACTTTATTTGGGACGTGGAAAAGAGTTGAGCCTGACGGTTTATTATCCGGAGGCGACGATTGGGCAGATTGCTGTTAGTTTCCCTTAGTAGAAGATTGTATTCTTTAGTTTGTCAATTTTGAATTGGTAGTTATGAAATCCCTGATTCATCGTCGGGGATTTTTTTATATTCACACGACATTAATCACCTTGTGAAGAATATAGCTTGGGCCATCGAAATAGTAAGAACTCTCATCAGAGAAGCTGCCTAAAATAGGCCCGGCCTGCTGAAGCAATGGGAGCTGCGGAAATGAAGATGACCCCATGGGGAGGGATCTCGCTACATCAACTTTTTTACACAAGGCTTAAAGCAAGATAAGTATGAATCTATTCATCCGGATACTTTTGATTAGCTTTTCGATTCTCTCCTGTCAGCAACAATCGACTAATGAGCAGAAGGCTATGGCAGAACTCGATCGGCTTTTTTCTGTTTATTGCCTAAGCGAGCATTCAAATCAAATTAGTAGTCAGGACGTAATAATTTTTTCAAAACGAGGTCGATGGGCGCAGTCCTACTATTTGGTATTAAAACGGAATCAAAACAATATTAGTGTTACTTATCATGAAGTTGATATTTATCAAAGCAACAACCCTGAAATGCTTTTTTTTCAAGGCATTTCGTTTTTCATTGATTCAAACAGGTGGAATGAAATTGTTCATCAATGTGAAGCACTATTAAATGGGGATGGCAATGATAGTTTTAGCGATGGAATACTCGACGCCACGGAGTATATCCTTTCGTATGGCGGAAAAGCCCGTGTCGTCAATGCCGGCGCTGATGCGGAGCGATTTGAGGAATTTGCTGGATATCTTAAAGGGAACGTCATTGATCCGGCTAAAAAGTGCAGAATGAATGATTGCCCCACTGGCAGAGAATTACAAGTATTGCAATTTTTGCGTGACAATAACCTGCCGCTAAAGAATCTTAAACGTGACGGATTTAGACTGCATTTTAACTGCGACTCCGCACTTTTTCTTAAAGGAATTTTCGGCGACTCAATAAAAATTTGGACAGCTAGTAGGCTCTCATGGTATGAACTGGACCAATTAATGGAACATATCAACAAAGATAAATTTGGAAAAAGCCAATATATAAACGCCGTTCGTAAGGACGGACGAGTGGAACTAGTAGAAATGCATGAGACCACTTTTGTAAGAAGGAATGATTCGATTTACCAGATGAGTCAATTTATCAAACCGAAACTGATATTTCATCCAGATATGTTTTTGAATGGACGAAACGGGATAAAGCTGGACAAGAAGTTTAATTACGAAGGGGATAGTATTGTCTTAGGGCGTCGGTGGGTTAACAACAACTTAAACCATTACTATATCATAATAGAAAATCAAGATGATGGAGAGCCGACTGCGTATTCATTCACGTTTGACGAGAACTTGAAATTTATCTACTGGGAGGACTGCGATCGTCGCGCGATGAGATAAAGCGACCTACAGGTCGAGGACGCGCCATGGAACAAAATTAAAATACGCATGAACAATGGGAGCGCTTTGGAGGCAACGACTGGGCGTGGTTTTTCCGTGCCCTTGGCTATTTGAATTCTATCTTATGCTGCGACTTGTTCTTCTCATACAAGTACATCATAATCCCATCTTTCAAACCAACCTCGGGCACCAGTATGGCGTTGGCGTTGGCCCACTCCATGGCTTTGGTGTAGATGTCGCTGGCCGGGATGATGACGTCGGCGCGGTCGGGGTTCATTTGGAGTTTGTAGATGCGCTCTTCGAGGGTGTAGCTCTCTACCATTTTGCGGATCTCTTTCACCTTTTGCAAACTGATCGTCTTGCCGGGTTTCATCTTGGCGAGGTCGAAGATCTTGCTGATGTTGCCGCCGGTGCCCACGGCGGTTACTTTGCCGTATGACTTCTTGATGTTGTCTTTCACCCAGTGTTCCATGTCTTGCCACATGGCGGGCGAGTCGTTGTTTTCGAGCACGCGCACGGAGCCGATCTTGAACGAGCGGGTCTTTATCTTTTTGCCAGCCACATAGAGGTTTAGCTCGGTGCTGCCGCCGCCCACGTCTATGTGCAGGTACGTTTTTTCAGTGAGGAAGGAGTGGATGGCGCGGTTGATGAGTTCGGCCTCGCGGTTGCCGTCTATGATGTGGATGGTGATGCCCAGCTCTTCCTGGAGGTCGCGGGCCAGGTCGCTGCCGTTTTCGGATTCGCGCATGGCCGAGGTGGCGCAAAACATATAGTCGTCCACTTCGTATAACTCCACCAGCAGCTTGAAGGCGGTCATCAGCTTCTTGAACTTGGCCACGCTTTTGTCGCTTATGCGGCCGGTGGTGAACACGTCGTGGCCCAGGCGAAGGGGGAAGCGAACATATTCCAGCTTCTTGAACAGGAGGGTGGGCGAGTTGTCTAACGCGGTCGAAACCTGAAAACGGATCGCGTTGGAACCAATGTCGATGGCGGCTAGTTTCATTATCAGCTCAAAATTAAGCTATTGGCTTTTTATTTTAAGCACTTATTGTTTTTCTTTGCATTGCTTATCCAGAAAGACCGAGGGAACGGGCCCGACGACGTCTTAGCATCCTATTCCGAAATCGAAACCGGAATGTTGTGCTAAATCCCTTTCCGACGCATCTGCGGTCGGGAAAAGATAAGTAAACCCACCTCACGGGCTCTCTGGATAGGCACAACAACTTACTAAGGGAGGGCTTTATGAAAATCGAAGACATCTTGAAAGAACGCATCATGGTGCTTGACGGCGCCATGGGAACTATGATTCAGCGACACAACCTGGAGGAGAAGGACTTTCGGAACGAACAACTGAAAGACCATCCGCATCCGCTCAAAGGCAACAACGACCTGCTGAGCATTACGCGGCCCGACATCATTAAAGAAATTCACCGCCAATATTTTGAAGCCGGTTCCGACATCATCGAAACCAACACCTTTGGCAGCACGTGGGTGGCCCAGGCCGACTATCACCTGGAGTTTCTGGTGTATGAAATCAACTATCAGTCGGCAAAAATTGCCAAGGAGGTAGCCACCGAGTTCACCTTGAAAGAACCCCACAAGCCCCGCTTTGTGGCTGGCTCTATGGGCCCCACCACCAAGCTGGCGTCCATGTCGCCCGATGTGAACAACCCCGGCTATCGCGCCATCAACTTCGATCAGCTTGCTGGCGCCTTCAAGGAGCAGGCCAAGGGCCTCATAGACGGAGGTGCAGACCTGCTGTTGCTGGAAACTATCACCGACACGCTCAACGTGAAGGCTGCCTTGTTTGCCATACAGGAATTGTTCGACGAAATAGGCCGCACCATTCCCGTGATGGTGTCGGGCACCATTACCGACGCCAGCGGAAGAATCTTGTCGGGCCAAACGGCCGACGCCTTCCTGATTTCGGTGTCGCACGTGCCGTTGCTTAGCATTGGGTTGAACTGTGCCATGGGGGCCTCGGCGCTTCGTCCCTATCTGAAAGTGCTCGACGAGAAGGCGCCGTTCTTTGTGAGCGCCTATCCCAACGCCGGCTTGCCCAACGAGTTTGGTCACTACGACCAGACCCCTACGGAGATGGCCGCCGAAGTGGAAGAATATCTGAAAGAAGGGCTGGTGAACATTGTGGGTGGCTGCTGCGGCTCCACGCCCGATCACATTCGAAGCATCGCGGTGATGGCGGCGAAATATTCGCCACGCAAGCGCGAACGCCTGAAGGAAGCCAGCTAGTTTTTTTTTGATTGAATTGGATTACAAAACACGCCCTGTCGGCATACACTCGTTCACACAACACACGTAAATCAAGAACCCTTGTCTATGGATCAGATATTGAAGTTAAGTGGCCTCGAAGCCATTGAGATCACGCCGCTATCGAACTTTGTCAACATCGGCGAGCGGACCAACGTTACGGGCTCCGCGAAGTTTCTCAAATTCATTAAGGAAGACAAATTTGACGAGGCCCTGGAAGTGGCCCTCGACCAGGTGCGCGGTGGCGCCCAGGTGATTGACGTGAACATGGACGAAGGCATGCTGGACTCGCAGGCGGCCATGGTGAAGTATCTGAACCTGATGGCAGCCGAGCCCGAAATATCGCGCATTCCCGTGATGATAGACTCGTCGAAGTGGGATGTGATTGAAGCCGGGCTCAAGTGCATTCAGGGCAAGGGCATTGTGAACTCCATTAGCATGAAGGCGGGCATTCCCGAGTTTGTGCGCCAGGCCAAACTGGTGAAGCGCTATGGCGCCGCCGTGGTGGTGATGGCGTTTGACGAACTGGGCCAGGCCGACACCTACGAGCGACGCATCACCATTTGCAAGCGCGCCTACGACATTCTGGTGAACGAGGTGGGCTTTCCTCCCGAAGACATTATTTTCGATCCCAATATTTTTCCCGTGGCCACGGGCATCGACGAGCATAGAAACTATGCCATCGACTTCTTTAACGCCACCAAGTGGATTCGCGAAAACCTGCCGCACGCGCACGTGAGCGGCGGGGTGAGCAACGTGTCGTTTAGCTTCCGCGGAAACCAGAAGGTGCGCGAGGCCATGCACTCGGCGTTTCTCTATCACGCCATTCAGCACGGCATGGACATGGGCATTGTGAACCCCACCATGCTGGAGGTATATGACGACATTGACAAGAACCTGCTGGAGCGCGTGGAAGACGTGCTGCTGAACCGTCGCGAAGATGCCACGGAACGCCTGCTGGAATTTGCCGAGACGTTTAAAGGCGCCACCAAAGAAAAGAAGACCGACGATGAATGGCGCAAGGGCTCTGTGGAAGAGCGCCTCACGCACGCGCTGGTGAAAGGCATTATCGACTTCATAGATGTTGACACGGAAGAGGCTCGCCAGAAATATGGCCGTCCGCTGTTTGTGATTGAAGGCCCGCTCATGTCGGGCATGAACGTGGTGGGCGATTTGTTTGGCGCCGGCAAGATGTTTCTTCCCCAGGTGGTGAAGAGCGCCCGTGTGATGAAAAAATCTGTGGCCTACCTCACACCCTTCCTCGAAGAAGAAAAGCGCCTGAGCGGCACCTCGCACCAACCCACCGCCAGAATTTTGATGGCCACCGTGAAAGGCGATGTGCACGACATCGGCAAAAACATTGTGGGCGTGGTGCTGGCCTGCAACAACTATGACGTGGTGGACCTGGGCGTGATGGTGCCCCCCGAAAAAATTATTGAAGCCGCCAAGCGCGAGAAGGTGGATGTGATTGGTCTTAGCGGCCTGATCACCCCGTCGCTGGACGAGATGGTGTATGTGGCCAAAGAAATGCAACGCGAGAAGTTTGTGATGCCGTTGCTGATTGGTGGTGCAACCACGTCGCGTATTCACACCGCCGTGAAAATAGATCCGGTCTATGACGGCCCCGTGGTGCACGTGCTGGACGCGTCGCGTTCGGTGCCCGTGGCCAGCGAGCTCATCAGCAAGCAGACCAACGCCACGGCCAAGGCACGCTTCAAGAAAGAATATGCCACCATGCGCACGGAACACGAAAACCGTAAGCAAACCAAAAACTACATTCCGCTTGCCGAGGCACGCAGCAATAAAACAAAAGTGAACTGGGCCGAGGCGAAATTCACCAAGCCCACGTTTATTGGCCGCAAAGAAATTGTGGACTATCCGCTGGAAGAGATCCGCGAGTTTATTGACTGGACACCGTTCTTTCAGACGTGGATGCTGGCCGGTCGCTATCCGGGCATCCTCACCGATTCGGTGGTGGGTGTGGAAGCACAAAAGCTTTTCAACGATGCCAACAGCATGCTCGATACGCTCATCAAAAACAAAACGCTGAAGGCCAGTGGCGTCATTGCCATCTACCCGGCGGTGAGCGACGTAGACGATGTGCATTTGTTTGAAGAACAAGGCCAGGACAAACCGTTTGCTACTTTCCACTTTCTGCGCCAGCAGAACAAGAAGGCGGCGAACCTTCCGAACTTCTGTCTCTCCGATTTCATTTCGCCCGAGCGCGGCCAGGACTACTTCGGCATGTTTGCCGTCACAGCCGGGCTGGGTCTGGACGAGTGGGTGGCCGAACACAAGGCCGACCAGGACGACTATTCGGAAATTATGGCCAAAGCATTGGCCGATCGCCTTGCCGAAGCCTTTGCCGAATGTCTTCACTTGAAAGTGCGCAAAGAACTGTGGGGCTATGCGTCTGACGAAGCGCTGACCAACGAACAACTTATTGACGAAGCCTATGCGGGCATTCGCCCGGCACCGGGCTATCCGGCCTGTCCCGATCACACGGAGAAGCGCCTGTTGTTCGATTTGTTGCAAGCCGAAAAGGTGGGCATCAACCTAACGGAGTCGTATGCCATGTATCCCGGCGCGGCGGTGAGTGGTTTCTATTTTGCAAACCCGGCGTCGAAATATTTCGGGCTGGGCAAGATTGAAAAAGACCAGGTAGAAGACTACGCCAAACGCAAGAACATGCCCGTGGCTGAAATTGAAAAATGGTTGTCGCCCAATCTCAGCTACGACATCTGAGCGAGCCTTTAAAACATTGTCTATAGAACCTTTAACCCTTTCTTAACACGCATCCTAAATGAAAGTCACCGAGCACATCGCAAACGCCAACGGCAAAACGTTATTCACCATCGAAATACTTCCGCCTTTGAAAGGCGAAAACATCAAGAGCCTTTTTCAGAACATCGATCCGTTGATGGAGTTCAAGCCGCCCTTCATCGATGTGACCTATCATCGCGAGGAATATGTGTATAAGAAAAAAGAAAATGGATTGCTCGAGAAACGTTCCACGCGCAAGCGCCCCGGCACGGTAGGGATATGTGCCGCCATTCAAAATCATTATAAGGTAGACACCGTGCCCCACATTATTTGTGGTGGCTTTAGCCGCGAAGAAACCGAGAACGCGCTCATTGACCTCGACTTTCTGGGCATAGACAACGTGCTGGTGTTGCAGGGCGACCCCATCAAAACCGAACCACGCTTTGTGCCCGATCCGGATGGTTATATGTATGCATCGGAGTTGTTGCAACAAGTAACCAAAATGAACTCCGGCATCTACCTGGACGACGAGCTTCAGCACGCTGCGCCCACAGATTTTTGCATTGGCGTGGCGGGTTATCCCGAAAAACATTACATGGCTCCAAACCTGAAAAGCGACCTCAAATACCTGAAGTTGAAAGTGGATCTGGGTGCCAAATATATTGTGACGCAGATGTTTTTTGACAACTCGAAGTATTTTGAGTTTGTGGACAAATGCCGCGAGGCGGGCATCAATGTGCCTATCATTCCGGGCATCAAGCCGTTAACCACCAAGGGGCAGCTGAACATCCTCAGCAAAACATTCAACATCGACATACCCGAAGGTTTGTCGGATGCTGTAGACGAGTGTAAAGACAATCATGCCGTGAAAGAAGTGGGCATTGAGTGGACCATTCAGCAATCGAAAGAACTGATGAAAAAAGGTGTGCCAACGCTTCATTATTACACGATGGGAAAATCGGACCCAATCTACAGGATAGCAAAAGCCCTATTTTAGCGTATCTTTGGGGCTTGTTTTTAGAAGGCTTTTACATAAGGACCATTTTGCATTTTACCCGTGTTGCCGTGCTCTGCACAGTGGCCACTATGGTATGTGCCCAGCCGCAAAAAATCGATTCGCTGCTGAAGGTGTTGCCGCAAATGAAAAACGGCGCGCCCCGCATCGATGTGCTGAACAAGCTCGCCTTTTCCTATACCACCGTGTCGGCCACCGAAGCCGAGAAGTTTGTGACCGAGGCCATTCGCCTTGCACAAGGCAACCACTATCAGCGTGGTCTTGCCGAAGGCTATAAAGTGTTGGCACTCATTTTCTATCAGCGTGGCGAGCACGACAAGTCTATTGAATATGCCTATGCTTCGCTGAAGCTCTACGATGCCCTGGAAGACAAGAGCGGGCAATCGAAAGTGCTCAACAACATTGTGATGACGTTTATGGCACGCAAGGATTATGCGCGCGTGCTTGAACTGACCCAACGCTCGCTGCGCCTGAAGCGGGAGATTGGCGACAGCCTGGGCGTGGCCACATCGTTTCTGGCGATGGGAGAATACTACGCACACCTGGAGCAGTATGACGTGGCCCTGCAATATTGCAAAGACGCCCTGCGCCGCTACCAGAACCTGGGCGACGACTGGCGCACCAGCCATGCGCTGTTGCAGATCGGCAACGTGTATGCGTTGCAAAAAAACTTTCCGTTTGCTTCGGTCAACTACTACGATGCCATTCGTTATGCGCGGCTCACACACGACATTTCGCAGACGGTGGTGGGCTATAAACAATTGGGCAAACTCTTTCTGAGTGCACAACAATTCGATTCGTCGTATCGCTATTTGCGCAAGGCCCTGGTGCTGGCCCGCGCCAACGAAAGCCGTACCAGCGAAATGGAAACGCAACGCGCCATGGCCGAATATTTCACCACCACCGGCAACCTTGACTCGGCCCTGCATTTTACCAACACCGCCAACGACCTGGAACGCCGCATCTACGACATGCAGAAGTCGCAGCAGATCGCCTCGTTGCAAATGCTCTATGACTTCGACAAGAAAGAGCAGGAGCTGGGCTTTCAGCGCTTGCAGATCAGGCGGCAATATGTGGCCATCTCGGGCGTGACGCTCATCCTGATTCTCTCCATCATTTTTGGTTATAAGCTCTACAACCTGAACAAGACCAACCACCAGGCCAAGGAAGCGTTGCTGAAGTTGAATGCCGACATCAACAAGATAAACGCCAACCTCGAGTCGATGGTGCAGGAGCGGACGGAGGAGATAAAACAGCAGAACCAAAAACTTATTGAATATGCCTTCTTCACGGCCCACGAAGTGCGCGGACCACTGGCCCGCATTCTGGGTCTGGTGGAACTGGCCAAGCTGAAAGAGCTTGACCAGGACCGTGAAGAAATTCTGGCCCGTCTCGAAAATGCCGCCAACGAACTTGACGAAGTGATCCGCACCATTAACCGGAAACTGGAAAACAACCGGCGCCTTTAAAAGCCCACCTCACGCGCCCCGCGGTATGTCCGGGCCCGGACGTTTTCGTTCGATTCTATACGCTCCAATAGCGGCCACGCATCCAAAACCCGCATAGCATGCACCAATGGCCACATTGCCTTCGTGGCACTGTGATTGTGATTGCCTTGGCCAAACCGGTTTACCTATGCTTAAAAACTACATCCTCACAACCTTGCGCAACATCTCCCGACGCAAGGGCTTCTCGCTATTGAACATCGTGGGCCTTTCTATCGGCCTTGCCGCCAGCCTGCTCATTATGCAATATGTGAAGGACGAGTTTAGCTATGACGACTTTCATACGCACAAGGAAAACATCTATCGCGTAGAGTTTGATCGCTATCGCGAGGGCGAGCTGGTGATGCAATGCGCCACCACGTTTCCGAAAGTGGCGCCGGCGTTGCTAGCCGACTATCCTGAAGTGGACAAGGCCTGCAGGTTATATCTGCGCTATGGTGGCGGTGTGGTTCGCTATGAAGACACGGCCATTAAGGAAGACAATCTTTTTAGCGTGGAGCAAAGTTTCTTCGACGTCTTTTCGTACCCCCTGCTGAAGGGCGACCGGAACACGGCCCTGAAAGAAGTCAACACCGCCGTGGTGGAAGAAGAAACGGCGCGCAAATATTTTGGCGAGGCCGATCCCATGGGCAAACGCATCCGGTTTGGCACCGAAGAAGAATATGAAATTACCGGCGTGATGCGCTCGCCCGAAAACTCGCACCTCAAATTTTCTTTCCTGCTTTCGTATCCCACCCTGGTGAAACATTTTGGCAAAGACGTGGAAGAGGCGTGGGGATGGTATGATTTCTATACCTACATTTTGCTGAAGCCCAACGCCAATGCCGCCGCGCTCGAAGCCAAACTGCCCGCCCTCGTGAAGAAGTATGGTCCGGAAGGCGACGACAAGAAAGTGAAGTTTGTGTTGCAGCATTTGCCCGACATCCATTTGAACTCCGACCTGTTGCAGGAAGCCCGCGTGAACGGCAACGGCAGGTCTGTCTATTTTCTTTCCATCATCGCATTCTTCATCCTGGTGATTGCGTGGGTCAACTACATTAACCTGGCCACGGCGCGGGCCGTGGAGCGCGCCAAAGAAGTGGGCGTGCGCAAGGCCATTGGTGCAGGACGCACCCAGCTGATGGGCCAGTTTATTGCCGAAGCATTGATGGTGAACTTTGCCGCCGTGGTGTGTGCCATCGCCATGATGAGCGCTGCCATTCCCGTGTTTAATGCCTTGTCGGGAAAAGCGTTGACCACCAGCATTCTTGTTGATCCGTATTTGTGGCTGGCGGCTGCCGCGTTGTTTGTGGCGGGCTCGGTGTTGTCGGGGTTGTATCCGGCCGTGGTGTTGTCGGCCTATCAGCCTGCGCGGGTGTTGAAAGGTTCTATGAAGGGAACACGCGAAGGCCTGATGCTGCGCAAGGTTTTGGTGATAACGCAATTTGTGGCGTCGGTGGCGCTCATTGCCGGAACGTTGATTGTGTACAGGCAACTGCAATTTATGCAGCACCGCGACCTGGGCATTGACATTGAGCAGATGGTGGTGATTGATGCGCCGGGTGTGGTGCCCAACGCCAGGCTATATTCGTCGCAATATGATGCGTTGAAAACCGAAATTCTTAATCACCCTTCGGTGCAGTTCATGACGGCGTCGTCGGAAGTGCCGGGCAACCTCATCTATTGGACCAACGGCAGCAAGCGCATTGGCACCGACCAGGAAGTTGCCAGCATTGGCATGTATCGCATGGGCATTGATCACGATTTTTTTGATACGTATAAAAACAAAGTGCTGGCCGGTCGCATTTTTTCGCGCGCGTTCACGGCCGATAGCAGCAGCGTGGTGCTGAACCGGAAGGCCATTGAACTGCTGGGCTTTAACTCACCCGAAGGTGCCGTGGGAGGGCAGGTCTCGATTGGCGGCGACACGCTGACGGTGGTGGGTGTGGTAGACAACTATCACCAGGAGGGGTTGAAGAGCGACTTCCGCCAGACGGCATTTTCGCTGGCGCCGCGAAACCATTCCTACTACAGCATTAAAGTGGAGGCAAAGAATGTTGAACAAACGCTCGCCTTCATCGAAGAAAAATATACGCAGCAGTTTCCCGAAAATCCCTTTCACTATTTTTTCCTCGACACCTTCTTTCAGCGGCAATACAAAGCCGACCAGCAGTTTGGGCAGGTGTTTGGTTTCTTTGCGTTGCTGGCCATTCTGGTAGCGTCGCTGGGTTTGTTTGGGTTGGCGTCGTTCACGGCGTCGCAGCGCACAAAGGAAATTGGAATCCGCAAGGTGCTGGGGTCGTCGGTGCCAAACATTTTCCTGTTGTTGTCGAAAGATTTTTTGAAGCTGGTCGTTATTGCCAACGTGATTGCTGTGCCGCTGGTGGTTTTCTTTATGAACAAGTGGCTGCATACCTTCGCGTTCAGGATTGATATCAGCTATTGGATTTTTGTGGTGTCGGCGGTGGTGACCACGCTCATTGCCCTGCTCACGGTGAGCCTGCAGTCGGTGAAGGCGGCGCTGGCCAACCCGGTGAAATCGCTGCGCTATGAATGAGGTGGGCCAGCGAAGAATAAACTGTGATGTGTGCTGTAACCTTTCGTTTGCGAGAAGGTATTGTCTGAATAACACAAGTAAAAAATCATGATAAAGAACTACCTCACCTCCGTCGTTCGCTACATTGCCAAAAACAAAGCGTTCACGTTCATTAATGTGGCTGGTCTTGCCATTGGCATGATGGCCTGCATGCTCATTGTGCAGTTTGTGATGCACGAGTTTAGCTACGACAAGTTTCTGGACAACAACGACCGGATTTTTCGCGTGCAGCAAGATCGCTACAACAAAGGCGAGATTTCGACGCGGTGGGCCGCCGGATGCGCCGGCATTGGCCCCGACCTAAAGGCCGAGTTTCCGGAAGTGAAATATTATACACGCCTGACCTGGGCCGGCGGTCTGCTTTCGCATGGCGATGTGTATTTCAAGGAAGACAACATCAAGTTTGCGTCGGAAGACTTCTTTAAAATATTTTCCATTAAGCTGCTGAAGGGCGATCGCGAAACGGCGTTGAAGGCTCCCTACAAAATGGTGATGTCGCAATCGCTGGCCAAGAAATATTTTGGCGACGAAGATCCCATCGGCAAAGTGATCCGCAACAACGGCCGCGCCGACTATGAAGTGACCGGTGTGTTTGAAGACCTGCCCGACAATTCGCACATGAAACTGGACGGCATGTTTTCGTTTTCGACCTACCAGGCCATGAACAACAACGACCCCATGACCACCTGGAACTGGGATGGCTTTAGCACCTACATCGTGCTCGACGACAAGGCCGACGCCAAAGCCTTCGAAGCCAAGCTGCCCGCCTTTGTGCAAAAGAAAAAAGGCAAAGAGCTGAAAGAAGGAAACGAGAACGTGATCTTTCACCTGCAGCCCATCACAAGCATTCACCTCGATTCTGATTTCATTGGCGAGTTTAAGGCCAACGGCAACCGCCAGTCGACCTACTTTCTTTCTATTGTGGCGGCGTTGATTCTGTTCATTGCATGGATCAACTACATTAATCTTTCCACCGCCAAGTCCATTGAGCGTGCGCGCGAAGTGGGTGTGCGCAAGGTGATGGGAAGTTTCCGGTCGCAGCTGGTGCAGCAATTTTTGCTGGAGTCGCTGGTGCTGAACATTGCCGCCGTGGCCATTGCCATTGGATTGGTGGCGGCGCTCACCCCGTGGTTCAGCACGTTGACCGGGCGCGAGCTGGGCTATGTGCTCTTTCAACAAACCGCCTTCTGGATTTGGATGGGCGCGCTCATTGTGGGCGGTGCCTTGCTGTCGGGGTTGTATCCTGCCTTTGTGTTGTCGGGCTATAAGCCTGTAGATGTTTTGAAAGGAAGATTTAAAAATACCAGCAAGGGTGTGTACTTCCGCAAAGGCATGGTGATCACACAGTTTGTGGCGTCGATCACACTCATTGTGGGCACGTTCACGGTCTATCGCCAGCTGCAATACATGCAGAACCAGACGTTGGGTGTGAACATTGACCAGACGCTGGTGGTGAATTCGCCCAGTGTGACCGACTCTACCTATGGAACAAAGTTTCAGGTGTTCAAGCAAAGCCTGCTGCAATATCCAGAAGTGACGGCCGTGACGGCGTCTAGCTCCGTGCCGGGCTCGTCGCCAAATTGGAATGCGGGTGGCATTCGCCGCCTGAGCCAGCGCGAAGACGAAGCCAATCAATATCGCGTCATCATGATGGACCCCGACTTCATAAAATCCTATGGTCTCGAAATGGCGGCGGGTCGTCCGTTCTCGGCCGAAGTGTCGCACGAAGAGCGCTCGGTCATTCTCAACGAGTCGGCCGCGCGCCTCATGGGCTTCTCCAAAATTGAAGAAGCCCTCAACGACAAAATCTTTTTCTGGGGCGACACCTTTCGCATTGTGGGCGTGGTGAAGAACTATCACCAGGAGTCGTTGAAGAAAGCCTACGACGCGCTCATCTTCCGCTATGACAACGCGCCGGGTGGGCTTTACTCCATCAAGTTCAACACGGCCAACGTGAGAGAGTCGATGGCGCGTTTTGAGAATGTGTGGAAAGAAACGTTTCCCGGCAATCCCTTCATTCATTTTTTTCTTGACGAACACTACAATCAGCAATACAAGTCCGATCAGCAGTTTGGTCGCATCTTCGGAATCTTTTCGGCCCTGGCCATCTTCATAGCGTGTCTCGGCTTGTTTGGTTTGTCGTCGCTCACGGCCATTCAGCGCACCAAAGAAATTGGTGTGCGCAAAGTGCTGGGCGCGTCCATTCCCAGCATACTCACGCTGATGAGTCGCGACTATCTGTTGCTGATGGGCATTGCCATTGTGCTGGCCGTGCCGGCGGCGTGGTGGGTGATGAATGGCTGGCTTCAGGATTTTGCCACCCGCATAGACCTGAGCTGGTGGATTTTTGCATTGCCTAGCCTGGTGGTGGTGTTTGTTGCGCTGGTCACGGTGAGCATTCACACGTTGAAGGCGGCGCGGACCAATCCGGTGAAGTCGTTGCGGTATGAATAATAATTGAATAACACAATTGTCACAATAAAAAAGCCCCGTTGTTTGACGGGGCTTTTTTATTGTGTTATGATGTGTGATGACTAGCGAGAAGCGTCTTCCACTTTGGTGAGGCCTTTGGAAGATTCGAGTTTCGCTTCGGGCGTGTAGCGAACTTCGATTTTTTCGGCGCCTCTTCCTTTTGTGAATTGATACCACATGGGTTTTGCCGAGGTGCGTGCGCCTTCGGTCACCATAGTGTACGATACTGTCCAGGTTCCGTCTTGGGGAGCTTGGCCAAAATCTTTTTCGAACGCTAACCGCACGGAAACGGGCACTTCATCCTGTTGGATTTTTTCTGTCTTCTTCACTTGTGCCAGCAAGGAAAGTCCGCAACCGGCAACAAACACGAGCGTGAGCATTAATTTTTTCATACGTCTGATGGTATAGTGGATAATTGTAGTTTGTTGTAAAGGTATACGGCGCTGCACAAACTAAGTTCAGGTTTTTGCTAACGTTAGCAGGAGTATTTTTTCGACATTCTTTTCACGGAGAATAAAACCTTTTAACGGTCGGATATTTTTCTTCGTCGTACTTTTGGACGATTGCACAATTAAAGAAATTACATGAACGGAAAATTGAAAATCGTCGCAATGTTCTTGCTTACCGCATGCGTTGCGAAGCCTGCACCCGAAACAGCCAACGTGCAAATAGAGGGTACGTGGCGACTGCTATCGTCCGAGCACACCGTGAACGACTCCACCGTGCGCAACGACCCCGCAGGCACCACCATGATCAAGATTATTAACGGTTCGCATTTCGCGTTTATGCTGCACGACGAGAGAGTTGCCGGCGACACCCTGACGCCCCGCACGTTTTCGGCCGGGGGCGGACGCTATACGCTGGACAAGGATCAGTATACCGAACACCTCGACTATTGCAGTGCCCGCAACTATGAAGGCAACGACTTCACGTTCACCGTTACCATACACGGCGACACACTCATTCAAACGGGCGTGGAGAAGTTGAAAACCCTGGGCATTGGCGAGCACGATGTGCCGCTGGTTGAGAAATACGTACGGGTTAATCCTTAGGAGGCGCGGCTTTCTTTTTTGCTTTTTCTTTCGCAGGCTTGGTGTCGGGCAGATCGCCCAGCAACATGCCCCAGGGTTTGAGGTCGTCTACACGGTCGAAGATGACCTTGAGCACGGCAATGCCCGGAATGGCGAGAAACATGCCGCTGACGCCACACAGCGTGCCGCCAATGACCACCCCGACGATGGTGACCAGCGCATTGATGCGCACGCGATTACCCACCACCATGGGCATGAGAAAATTGTTGTCGATGAATTGCACAGCCGCCAGAATCACGGCCACCCAAACCACATCGCTGAGGTTGTCGGACGAGATGAGTGTGATGAGCATGCAGAAGATGTTGGCAATGAGCATGCCGATGTAGGGGATGAGGTTGAGCAACGCCGCCACAAGCGCCAGGAAGATGGCATACTTGATGCCCAGAATGAGGAAGCCCAGCGCGTTGAGCGCAAACACAATGCTCATGTCGGTTACCAGCCCCAGAATGTAGTGCTGCCCCATGGAACGACTCTCGCGCAAAATTTCACTCACGTTCTCTTCGCGTGTGGACTTGAACACCGACACGATAAATTTTTTGATGAGGTCTTTATAGAACAAAATCAGAAACGTGTAGACCGGCAGGAACACTACATACGATAGGGCCTCCGTTATGGTGACCACCGTTTGGCCTACAATGCCGGCGCCGGAGTCTTTCATGTTTTGTGCCGTGTCTTTCAGGTATTGATTCTGCTTGCGTGTGCTCACGTGAAAGGTCTGGTTGATCCAGTCCTGCAGCGAATGAATGAGGGTGTTGAACCGTTCTTTGATGGCGGCGCTGTCTTCCAGAAAATTGGCCACCTGGGTCGACAACAGATAGATGATGCCCGCAATGAGCGCAAGCGAGATGCCGATGGAAAGCACAATGGCCGGCAATTTTGGAATGCGGATGCGCTGCAGAAAATTGGTGACGGGCAGCAACAGCGTGGCCAGCAGAATGGCAAAGAACAGCGGCACCAGAATGCCTTGCCCCAGATAGAGCGCAGCGCCCAGCAGGGCGAGCGTGATGAGGTTGAGGCTTAGCTTTTTATAGAAGGGTTCGGTTGAGGTAGTCATCGGGGTGAAGGTAAAAAAAAGGATGGAGTTTTGAACGGCTCGGATTTCATTTTAAGTGCAGGCAACGTGCCGTGGCGCCAGCCGAAAAAAAACTTTTTCCGGCTGGCATCATTCCACTAACAACCCAGCGAAACGAATGTTACCTTTCGCCCTGTTTATTATTGATTTCACCTATGAAGTTTAGCGCCCTGTGCAGCGACATCGACGGCACGTTGCTGGATCGAAACCGCGAATTGTCCGAACGCACCATTGCCGCCATCAGGCACCGGAAACCCGCTGTGCCCGTGGTGCTGGCATCGTCGCGCATGCCCGCCGCCATGCGCCACCTGCAACAAACGCTGGACGTGCTTCGCCATCCTCTCATCTGCTACAATGGCGGCTATGTGATTTGTGATCGCGAAGGCACAGAAGAACCGGAAGTGCTCACGTCGGTCTACATTCCCCTGGCCCTGTGCGAGGCCATCCTCACACTGGCCGACCCATCCCTGCACATCAGCCTCTTTGCCGCCGACCGCTGGTATGCCCAGGGCCCAGATGCCTGGACGGAGCGCGAGTCGCGCATCACGAAAGTGAACCCTACATTCAAAGCTTTTCAGAATGTGCTGAACGAATGGCGCGTGGCCGACACCGGCGCACACAAGGTGATGTGCATGGGCGACGAAGCTCACATTGAAGCCATGTATAACACACTCGTCAACACCTTTCCCGACGACCTGCATGTGTACCGTTCAAAGTCTACCTACCTCGAGCTGGCACCCAAGACCATCTCTAAAGCCACCGGCCTGCAGTTGGTGCTGTCGCGCCTTTCAATCGACCCCAAAGAAGTGATCGCATTTGGCGACAACTACAACGATGTGGAACTGCTGGACTATGTGGGGTGGGGCGTAGCCGTTGACAACGCCCGCGACGAAGTGAAGGCCGTGGCCAACGAAATTACCGCCCACAACAAAGAAGACGGCGTGGCCATGGTGATTGAAAAATACTTTTAGAATTTCCCCAACGGGTGAGGCGAAAATTCCTCAGTGCACTGTGGGAGCACACCGTATGGACAAAAAAAATGCGTTTCTGATGAGTTTGTCAAGCGCGTTAAAGGCTTTGGAGGTTGGCCCGATTTTATAAGACCACGGTTGTAAATAACGCAACCAAACATGAAATCGAAAAACATCAGCGCCTTCGCCTTTGCCATTCTTCTGCTCTTGACGGTCACCAGCTGCCAGGTGATTGGCGACATCTTCGGAGCGGGCGTTTACACCGGCATCTTCATCGTCATCTTTATTATTGTCATCATCTTTGTGCTCATCGCCAAAGTGTTCCGCAAGCAGTAAAGTGCCCGGCACACGGTGCGGGAAACCATGACGCAAATTTGTGAAGCAGGAGTGGAGCGCGTTCAGGGCTCCAGGTTCAACACATATTTTTGTTCTGTCAACGGTTTGCCAAAAGCCGTTGACGGAATTTCTTCTGTGAGCTGAAAGCCATAGCGTGTATAAAGCGCCGCGGCCGCCACCAGACCCTTGGTGGTCATGAGGTAGCACGATGCATATTTTTTCTCTTTCAGAAATTCCATAAACAACTCCATCAGTTTCTTGCCAAGGCCAATGCCGCGGTAGTTGGGGTGGATCACAAAATAGCGGAGCTGTGCCGCTTCGCCACGATCGATGAGCAACAGAAAGCCGATGATGCGCTCTTCGTGTTCGCAGATCCATGCGCGCTCGCGTTCGGGATTGTAGTGCTGATAAAATTCATAGAGGCCACGGGCCACATAGGTTTCGAACAGAATGCCGAAGCCCTGCTCTTTCCCATAGAAATGTCCATGCATGTAGATAACGTAACCAATGTCGCCGGCTTTCAATTCGTGCCGGATGGTGATGTTTTGAAGGGAAACCTTGAAGGCCATATTTATGAACTGCCGGTGATTGCGCCGGTACTCTAAGTTAAAAAACAACGGTAGATTCTCCCGATTTAGGGGCTTTTTAAATTTTTTAGAGAAATGTAAAAAAAATAGGGGGTGGCATAGGGGTATGTTTAAACACGGTTGTCTCAAGCGCAAATGAAACGAACTAACACTATGAAACCATCATCAACAGCACGTACAATCGTCTTCGCTGCCCTGACCCTCCTCAGTGCCGCCGCGTTTGCCCAGGACAACGAGATCCAAACTGTATTTAAGACTTCCGGCAAATCGTCGGGAGGATATGGCGCCATCACCAATAAATTCACCACCATCAACGGCGACTTCATGAACCTTGCCGGTGTGTATGGCGGATGGTATGTGAACCACAAATTCCTGTTGGGCTTGAGCGCTGCCGCTGCCACCAACGACGTGCCCGTGCCCACACAATACAGCGTTGAGCCCACCCGCAACATGAGCTATGAATATGGCCAGTTTGGGTTGATCACTGAATATGTTATAGGCTCAAACAAACCTGTTCACTTTGCCTTCAACCTGTTTTCGGGTGCGGGCTTCACCGTGCAATATGAACGCCACGGCTGGCACAACGAAGACTATGACTGGCACGACGAAAAGCGTGACGAAAACTGGTTCTTCGTGGCCGAACCCGGCGTGCAAGTGGAAGTGAACCTCTTCAAATGGATGCGCTTCAGCCCCGGTGTTTCCTACCGCGCGGCCTTTGGCAGCGACGCCCGCGGCCTCAGCGACAGCGACCTGAGCAACATCACCTACAACGCCACCCTGAAATTCGGAAAGTTTTAATATAGACCAACCCTAACACGTTAGGCGCAAGGATGCACGTTAAAATTGCTGGCAAAGCAGAAGCCCCGATTGTTGGGGCTTCTTTTTTTTGTTGAGCGTTTGAGATTGAAGATGGACGTTGCCTGTCATCCCAAAACCCCTTCCCATTCCCCTTTTCTTTATTATATTTCCCATCAACTTTTATTACCACCCATGAAAACAGTCTCCATACTGAGCCTTTTTGCGCTCGCCCTCGGTCTAACTGCCTTTACCACTATGCAAAAAAAGAAAGTCGTGTTCTTTGGCGATTCTATTACGGAAGCCGGGGTGAAGCCGGGTGGCTATGTTGTGAAGATTGGTGAGCTGGCGGCCAAGGATAAGGTGGCCGACCAATACGAACTGATCGGCGCCGGCATTGGCGGCAACAAAGTGTATGACCTGTTTCTGCGCATGGACGACGATGTGCTGAGCAAGAATCCCGACATCGTGTTTATCTACATTGGTGTGAACGATGTGTGGCACAAACGTTCTTATGGCACGGGCACCGACCCTGATAAGTTTGATAAATTCTATACGGCGATCATCAAAAAGTTGCAGGCCAAAAACATTAAGATTGCCCTGGTGACGCCGGCGGTTATTGGCGAGCGCACCGATTCGTCTAACGAGTTGGATGGCGACTTGAATCAGTATAGCAAAGCGGTGCGCAACCTGGCGCAGAAAAACAACCTGCCGCTCGTTGATCTGCGCAAGGCTTTTATTGACTACAACAAAGCCAACAACCCCGACAACAAAGAGTCGGGCATTCTCACTTCCGACCGCGTGCACCTGAACGAGAAGGGCAACCAGCTGGTGGCCGAAGAGATGTGGAAGGTGCTGAAGACGCTCTAGTTCCAATGTTTTTGTGATAACACTCTTTACGTATTCGTTCACCTACCTCGACCTTGTGTTGGTGGCGTTGGTGGCGGTGTTCATTGGCATGTCGAAGACGGGCGTGCACGGTGCGGGCATGCTCGCTGTGCCGTTGCTGGCTACCATTTTTGGCGGGCAGCAATCCAGCGGCGTGCTGTTGCCCATCCTGGTCCTGGCCGATGTGATGGGTGTGTTTTATTACCACCGGCACGCGTCGTGGCAACACCTGCGGTTGCTTTTTCCCTGGGCGGCGGCGGGCGTGGTGGCCGGCACGATCGTGGGCAGCTACATCGACGACAAGATGTTTAAGGTCATTATGGCGATCGTCATTCTGGTGAGCGTGGTGGTGATGTTGTGGCTGGAGCGCGGGCATAAAGAAGCGGTGCCGCACAACAAAACCTTTGGTGTTGCAACGGGAGTGCTGGGCGGTTTCACGTCTATGGTGGGCAACCTGGCGGGCACGGTCATGGCGGTTTATTTTCTGTCGATGCGTTTGCCGAAGAACACGTTCATCGGCACCACAGCGTGGTTCTTCATGGTCACCAATTGGTTCAAAGTTCCCTTTCACGTATTTGCCTGGCACACCATCAGCTGGAACACTTTTCTGCTCGACCTGCTCACGCTGCCCTTCATCCTGTTGGGTGCGGTGTGCGGCATCTGGATTGTGAAGCGGTTGTCGGAGAAAGCCTATCGCTGGTTTATCATCGGCATGACGCTGGTGGCGGCCGTGTTTATGTTGCGCTAGGGTGAGTTTGGAGAAATGTTAAAAATTCTTTTTTGTCACTTAAATTTGAACCTTCCCGTTAAATACTGTATTTAAGACGTATGGATAAAGAATTTATCAGCAAACTGTATCATACCCATCAGGAGTGTCCCACATGTCCTGCGCCCACGGAGGTGTCGCAGTTTTTTGTGGATCTTCTGGGGGCGCTGTTCGCCGATTTCACCCAATTGGCGCACCTGTCGGAAGATCAGTTCGGGGCCTTGCTGGAAACGCTTCAGATAGAACTGGTGCGCATTCTGCGCCACAACCCCACCAAGGGAAAGGTGGACGCGGCACAACTGGCCGGCGATTTCTTTGAGGCCATACCCGTCATTTTCGAAAAACTTCAACATGACATCACGGCGATGTATGAAGGCGATCCCGCGGCCAAAAGCCGCAATGAAGTGGTGCGTACCTATCCGGGTTTTTACGCCATTGCCGCCTATCGCATGGCGCACCAGCTTCACACGTTTGGCGTGCAGGGCATTCCACGCATCATCACCGAACACGCGCATAGCAAAACAGGAATAGACATACACCCCGCTGCAAAAATCGGCGAGCATTTCTGCATCGACCACGGCACGGGTGTGGTGATTGGCGAAACGTCGGTGATCGGTGACCACGTCAAGATCTACCAGGGCGTTACGCTGGGGGCGCTCAGTGTCAACAAAGAAGATGCGGAGAAGAAGCGGCATCCCACGCTCGAAGATCGTGTGGTGGTCTATGCCGGCGCCACCATTCTGGGGGGCGAAACGGTGATCGGGCACGACAGCGTGGTGGGTGGCAACGTGTGGCTTACGCGCAGCATACCGGCGCACTCCAAAGTGTATTACCAGGCCAAGATGTACAACGGCGACACACACGAAATGGACCTCGTGATTTTCAAAGGCGACCAATAGCCTCTTCCATTAGCGTTTAGCAAATTAATATACATTTTCAGCAATGAAACTTTCGGAACTGATCGGCAACACCCCGCTGGTAGAACTTCAGCACATTCCCGTGAACAAGAACGTGACCCTCCTGGGAAAACTGGAAGGCAACAACCCCGGCGGCAGCGTGAAAGACCGCGCCGCCTTCGGCATGATCACGGCAGCATTGGAACGCGGCGACATCAAACCCGGCGACAAACTTGTGGAAGCCACCAGCGGCAACACCGGCATTGCACTGGCCATGATCGCCAGCATCATGGGTGTGAAGATGACGCTGATCATGCCCGACAACTCCACGCGCGAACGCGTGCTCTCGATGGAAGCCTATGGCGCCAAAGTTATTCTCACACCGGCCGTGCGCACCATTGAATATTCGCGCGAGCTGGCCGAAGACATGGCGGCCCACCAGGGCTATCGCATGCTCGATCAGTTTGCCAACGCCGACAACTATGGCATGCACTACAAAACCACCGGTCCCGAAATCTGGAAAGACACACACGGCAAGGTCACACACTTTGTGTCGGCCATGGGCACCACGGGCACCATTATGGGTGTGTCGCGCTACCTGAAAGAACAAAACCCCAACGTGCAGATTGTGGGCACACAGCCTACAGACGGTGCATGCATTCCGGGCATACGCCGCTGGTCGAAAGAGTTTCTCCCCAAGATATTTGACCCCGCACGTGTAGATCGCATCGTGGATGTGAACGAACCGGATGCGCGTACGTTCACACGCCGCCTTGCCAAAGAAGAAGGCATTCTCGCCGGCATGAGCAGTGGCGGTGCATTGAGTGCGGCGATGAAGATTGCTTCGGAAATTGAGTCGGGCGTGATTGTGTTTATTGTGTGCGATCGTGGCGATCGTTACCTGAGCTCCGATCTTTTTGGCTAGGCCTGTATGGTGATATTCAAAAAAACGAAAAGCCCTTCTGCGTAAACAGAAGGGCTTTGTTGTGTTAAAGGTTTGGTTTGTGTTATTTCTGTAGGACCATCACGTCGTTCATGAGAAAGGGTGTGCCGTCGCCCGCTTCGATGTTATAGACTTTCTGAACGCCGCCGGCATATTCCTGTTTGCTCACCACGGTGAAGGGTTCGTAGTTGTTGGTGAGGGGATTGAGGCAGAGCACGGTGTCGTTCTCTTTCACGTCGCCCATTTTGCTTTGGCCGGCGCTGGTGAGCACGGGGTGGTTGGGCGTGGCTTCCAGTGTTCGCGCAGAGAGTTTCACGTCATGGCCAGCAGTGGTTTGCGATGTGATTGCGCGCATCAGCACGAGTTTGGTGATGGCGTAGTTTTTGGCTTCGTGTTCCACCAGGGTTTTTACTTTGATGACGGTGCTGGCTTTGGTTGAGGGATTCACGGTCACCACTTCGTCGCCGGGCTTCAGGGCGGCCAGACTTTTCTTTGCGCCGTTGGCCAGGGTCACTTGCTGATCGCCGGGAAAGCAGATGTCGTTGCCGTAGGTGGCCGATTCTTTCGACAGGTCTTTGCCCTGGTTTGCGGCTTTGTAGAGTTGATAGCCCACTTCTTTCGACAACACATACGAAAGCTTCAGCACAAAGTTCTTCTCCACTTTGTCGATGCCGTGAATGTCTTCGAAATACTTTTCCCACACTTTGGCGTCGGCCGTGAAGTTGGGGAGGCAGGCTTTGTATTGGGTGTTCTTTTCGTTGGTATAGAAAATCATGAGCCCCAGTTCCTGCATGCCTTCTTTGGCCACCAGCTTGTAGAGGTCGATGCGTTTTTTCAGACCATCGTCGCCGGTAATGAAATAGGGTTTGCGCAGTTCGTAGCGATCGAGGATGTAGGCGTTTTCAAACTTTGCATACGTTTCGTTGTCGAGGTCTTTGATGGTAAACGATTTTGCTTTTTCGTATTCGGCCAGCGTGAGCGGTCGTGGGTTCACAGTTTCCTGTGCGCTCACAGCCGCGCCCATAAACATCATTGCCAACGCGAACACGATCGCGGTAGATTTTCTTTTCATAGTACGTAATTAAAGTAACAATACGGGTTTGATCAGGACAATTGTTTGAAGGCTTCTTCGAATGCTTTCATCTCGTCCATGCGGCCGATGCTTACCCGGCACCACTCTTTGCTGTTGAACTTCCAGCTTCTCACGCCCACACCACGCTTCATCATTTCTTCCACAAAACGTTCGCTGTCCATGTTGAGGGGGAACATCACGAAATTGGTGGACGAGGGAATGTAGGTGTAGCCTTCTTTCTTCAGCACGGCATAGAGATATTCTTTCGACTCGTTTGTTTTCTTCAGCGCTTCCTTCAGAAAATCGGTGTCGCCATAGCTGGCCAGTGCGGCATTGGCCGATGTGGCGGCAATGGCACCCCAGCTGGAGCTGTAGGGTTCAAAGCTCTTGATCATGTCGGGTTGTGCCACAATGTAGCCCACGCGCAAGCCAGCAAAGCCGTGAAGCTTGGAGAAGGTGCGGGCTACAATCACGTTGTGTCCTTTCTTCACACAGTCGATGAGCGTGGTGCCTTTTGGATCGGGCAGGTAGTCGATGTAGGCTTCGTCTACAAACACGGGCACGCGTTTCGACACGCGTTCGCAGAAGGCTTTCAGTTTTGCGGTGTCCACCACGGTGCCGGTGGGGTTGTTGGGGTTGCAGATGTAGACCAGCGATGTGTTTGCATCGATGGCTTTTTCCATCGCATCCAGGTCGTGTTTATAGTCGGGTGTGAGGGGCACCTTCACCCATTTGGCATTAAAGAATTTTGAAGCCTCTTCGGGCAGGTAGTCGTATGACGGGTCGGCCGCCACAATGCTGCCGCCGCCGTTCTTCGCGAAGATCATGGCCGCGGCCTGCAACAGGGGTGTTGAGCCTGCGCCGATCATGAACTGTTCTTTGGCTACTCCTTCGGCGGTTGTGATTTTTGCCGTCAGCTCTTCGATCAGCAGGAAAGGATATTGATAGCTGTTGGCCATGGCATCCACAATGGCCTTCTTTGCTTTCTCCGACGGGCCAAACGGATTTTCGTTGGCAAACAGGCGGGCCTTCAGCGTGGGAAAGTCGCGGGCAATGGCCTGTTCTGAAAATCGTTTGTAGGAACTTGCCGGAGCTGCTGCGGGTGCAGGAGCAGCGTTGGCGTGTTGCAGAATGCCGTTGGGCAAGGTTAACGCGCCGGTCACGAGGGCACTGGTCTTTAACCAATTCCGTCTGTTCATTGATGTTGCCATGGGGTGGTGGGGTTTAGAGTTTTTGGAAGTATAGGTCTGGCGTCGTAGGTAGTGCTTTTGGTTAACCTCCGCTTTTTCCGGATGATGGATATTGCAGACGTTGTTCGGTGAATCGTGCATGCACATCGGCCACGGTTTTTCGTGCCGACTCGAAGGCTCCGGCCATCCACGCATTGAGGTAGGTGGTGTGTTCGCCGGCGAAGTATACCTGGCGGTCGGGTTTGGCGAAAGCTTTGTATAACGACTGACGTGTGTCGCCGGTGTACAACGCCCATCCGCCCAGGGAATAGGGTGTGAGGTGCCAGCTCACGGAGAACGATGTTTCAAATTCGTTTTTGTATTGTGGATGGATGAGGCTTCCCTTTTCCAGGGCCAGCTGTTCGCGTTCTTTCAAGGTTAGCGCTCCCACCTTCTTGGCTTTGTCGTTGAAGTTGTAGTAGCCAATGAGCACGCCCTTCTTGCCGAGGTAGTCGTTTGAAGGATAGAAGATTTGGGTGAGGTCGTTGTTGGTGTGGGTGATGCCGCCGAATATGTTTTCGTCTTCTTCCCAGAAGCGTCGTTTAAATTGCAGACCGATCTTGCCCGTTTGAATGTAGGGCACAAAGTCTACGGCACGGCTCACGTCCGACGAAAAGTTGTGGTCGATGTTGCTCAGCACGGGCAGGGGCAATGTGCAGATGCAGGCGTCGGCCGTCAGTTCCTGTGCTACACCTTTCACGGCATATTTCACCTTCACGCCGTTCTCCACGTTTTGGATGGACGACACCACCGCCTGGGTTTTGATGATGCCGGGAAGTTTTTTCTCCAGGGCTTTTGCAATGTTGTCCATGCCGCCTTTGGCCTGGAACATGGTCATCTGCAACTCGTAGGTATATTCGGCCACGTTATAGAAGTCGGGGGCGAGCAGGCCCGATTGAAGCAGGTCGGCCAGGGTGTGTGGGTCGGCAATCTTTCCGGGTTTGTCGCCGGCGCCGGGTGCTTCCACGTAGCCTCTACGGGCCGAGGCTTTGTAGAGCTTGTCGGCGTCGAGGCCTCCTTCGGCACGCAGGTATTCAATGATCTTCGAAACGTCTTCGGTGCTCATCGAAACATCCAGTGCATGCTGGTCTATAGCCTTGGCGAGCATCTCGGTCACATAGCCGCGCATGTCGTTGTGCACTTCGCGGATGCGTATTTTTTTATTGGAGAGGGCGCCGTTGCCTTCGCTGAAGTGATAGGCGCCTTCGTTCACGTTGTTGTAGATTTCAATGGGCACCCCCAATTCGCGGCAGTAGTGCAGGGTGAGCTGGTGATGGTGGGGGATGCGCGACGGGCCCGCGTTGAAATACAGACCATCGTCGAGTTGAGACGTTTGTGTCGGGTTGCTCACTTCCTGTTGGGTGGAGCCTTTGCGCACGCTCCAACATCGGCCGCCAATGCGGTCGCGTGCTTCGAGCACGGTGCAGCTGTAGCCGAGTTTGGTGAGTTCATAGGCGGCGGTCATGCCGGCCAGCCCTGCGCCAAGAATGATGATGCGCTTTCCGGCCACGGCGCCGGGGAGGGAGAAGGCGTGGGCCGGGGCTGACGGCAACATTTCAAGTGCCATCATGGCGGCATACATTCCGCCGGTCACCGCGCCACTGCGGTGGAGAAATGCGCGTCGTGAAACCTTCTTCACTTCCATTAACAATTCGTTAATAAATTTATGATCCTTGTATAAACCGAACTTACCATAACTTTCACTAAAAAGAAAGCATAACACACGTCGGTCAACACGGTGTTCCCACATCTAAGATACCCGCTATCGTTTGAAGTGTCTAAGAAAATTGCTTTCGGTTGGTTTAAGGACTGTAAACAATTTTTTGACAACGCAGCGTCGCGGTGTTGATCGACAATGGGGGAGTGATTTTTTTTCAGGGATAAAAGGAGACGAGGTGGAAACAGCAGGCATTGAATCATGCCAGGTCTCCAAAAAAAGAACGCCCGGCGAATTTAATCGCCAGGCGGTGTTGGTTGTTTCGAATAATGGATGGCGGGATGTTATTTCAGTTTCTGAATGTAGTCCAGGTGTGCTTCCACCACGGGAAGATATTTCACGGCGAAGGCTTTCACGTCCACATCGTTTGAATGTGTGGCCTTTCTGAATTTGCGCACGTCGCGTTTGTGATCGATGATCATCATCTTTATAAACTTCTTGTCGAAGGCTTTGCCGTCTTGCTGTTGCAGTGTTGCCAGGGCCTCCTGCTGTTTGGCATCGGGTGCTTCTGGGAGTGTGATATGTTTAGAGGCGGCGATGGCCCTGAGTTCGTTCAGCATGATGTTCTGATCGCGCAGCATCAGGGTGCCATAGTCTTTCACGGCGTCGGTGGCGCTACGCTGTTGTGCGGCACGGCCTTGTTCCAGGTCCATGATGCGGGCTTCGATGGCGGTGGTGAGAAATTTTTCGGCCACTTCGTCTACGGGTTTTTCGTCGAGGTCAACAATCAGATCCGACATGTTCACGTGGGCGGGCTCGTGCAATTCGGCCAGCGTGACGGGCAGAGTTGCTGAGGCCAGCAACGGCGATTCGTCGCGCAGGGTGGTGGCGAGCGCGGTGGCCTGGTCTTGTTCTACTGCAGTGGTCGATCCCGAAAAAAGGTAGGCCAATCCTCCAAGAATACTGATGTTCAAAAAGAGCAGAAAGTTTTTCATATCCAATACACGTTCAATGTGCGTTTATGTTTGGCTCAATACTGTAAATAGTATGCCATTTTTTCGGGGATACCCCTGTGGCTGCGTGGAAAAGCGCATTATTGCTTTTTATGTTTGCCCATAGGCTCAAAAGAAACGCAAAAGCGGGCTCTTCGGGGTGTAGATTTCTTACACAACCGGGCATGTTTCTCCTCATGAAAACTAGGATAGAACAGCATTCCATCGCGTTTTTCAGGCTGTATTTCTGGAACAGAAATGGTCTTGCTTAAGGTGCAGCGCAGATGCTTTTGCTCGGCATCGGCGTACAGCATAACCCCCTAAATAGTTAATTCTATGAAAGCCGTGAAAGATGATCTGAAAGATTTGCCACAAACCCAACTCGACACGCGTGCAGCTAAAGCAAAGCCAGTGAAGATGGGCTGGTCGACCGAAGAAGTGGAACGCATCACCGCAGCACTCAATGATCTGCTGGCCAACTATAGCGTGCATTATCAGAAGCTGAGAAATTATCACTGGAACGTGAAGGGTCCCGACTTCTTCGATCTGCATGAACAGTTCGAACTGCAATACACCGAATCGCTGCAACACATCGACGACATTGCCGAACGCATCCGCATTTTTTCGAAAACGCCGGTGAGCACGCTGCAGGAATATCTGGAGATGTCTGAGATAAAAGAGACCGCCTCAAACCTCAGTTCCGAGTTGATGGTGCGCGAGCTCATCACAGACTACACTGTTTTGCTGAACTACATGTTCACCGTGGTGGAAGTGGCTTCCGAACAACATGATGCGGGCACCGAAGAGATGGTGAAAAAGTTTATCAACACCATCGAGAAACATCATTGGATGTTGTCGGCTTTCCTGGCAAAATAAATACTATAAAATAATCAAAATAAAATCGCGATCCGAGGTAAACTATCGCGGCCGTCATGTCGGAAGCGTGACTGAAAAGTGATACATTAGAGGTCCTAAACACGAACGACTTCTAGCGGATGACGGTATCGGCCGAAAACATTTTACTCCTCGGATCGCTTTTGCTGTTTCTCAGCATCATTGCGAGCAAAACTTCTTTTAAACTCGGCATCCCCACGCTCATACTCTTTCTGGTGGTGGGCATGCTGGCAGGTTCGGATGGCATCGGCCATATTTATTTCAACGACCCCAAACTTGCACAGCTGCTGGGTGTGGTGGCGCTCACATTCATTTTGTTTTCGGGTGGTCTTGAAACAAAGTGGGAGAGTATCAAACCTATTCTCTGGCAAGGCATTTCAGTGTCCACGTTGGGGGTGCTCATCACGGCGATGTCGGTGGGCGTTTTCTCATCCTATTTGTTGGGCTATTCTCTGGCGGAAGGCATGTTGCTTGGTGCCATTGTGTCGTCGACAGATGCGGCCGCAGTGTTTTCCATTTTGCGTTCGCGCAGCGTGGGTCTTAAGGGAAACCTTCGCCCCATGCTGGAGCTTGAAAGCGGAAGCAACGACCCGATGGCCTATTTTCTCACGGTGAGTTTTATCTACCTCATTGCCGAACCCGACGCTACGGTGGTGTCGCTCATTCCAAAGTTTTTTAAAGGCATGGCGCTCGGGGCTGGTGCGGGCTATTGCTTTGGCAAAATCATGATCTGGATCATCAACCGCATCAAGCTCGACATCGATGGATTGTATCCGGTGCTCATTTTGTCGTTGGTGTTCTTCACGTTTTCGTTCACCGATTTTATTGGAGGCAACGGATTTTTGGCGGTCTACATTTCTGCCGTCATTCTGGGCAACGCCAGCTTTCTTCACAAAAAGAGTCTTATAAAATTCTACGACGGGCAGGCCTGGCTCATGCAGATTGTCATGTTCATCACGCTGGGGCTATTGGTCTATCCTTCGGAGATTGTGCCGGTGATTGGCCCCGGGGTGCTCATTGCCCTTTTCCTCATCTTCATAGCACGCCCTGCGGCCATTTTCATTTCGCTTTCTTTTTTCAAAGATCTGAATGTGCGCAAGAAGTTCTTTCTGTCGTGGGTGGGGCTTCGGGGCGCGGTGCCCATCATCTTTGCGACGTATCCGTTGCTGGCAGGCATTGAATCGGCGCGCACCATTTTCAACCTTGTGTTTTTCATCTCGGTGTCGTCGGTGTTGTTGCAGGGCACCACGTTGCCCATGGTGGCGCGCTGGCTGCGGGTGAGCGTGCCTGAAAAATTGAAACGCAAATTTCCGCTGGACATTGAACTGAAAGATAATTTTAAGTCCGAACTGGTGGAGCTCGACATTCCCGACAACTCACCCGCCATTGGCAAACTGGTGATGAAGCTTGATTTGCCCAAGACGGCCCTCATCGTGTTGATTCACCGCGACGGAAAATACATCACTGCCAGCGGCGACACCGAGATTCAGCCACGCGACCACTTGCTGGTGATGGCCGACAACAAAACCACTGTCGAAAAAGTGTTCGAACGGTTCAGCATAAACCCCGCGCACCACTGAGTGCGTAGTCCACTATCCGAAAATAATCCAGAGTCCCAGCAGCACGAGGAAGATGGGCAGAATGATTTTGCCATATTTCTGAAATACATGCTGTACCAATGGGTGTCGTGTGAGCCAATAGCCAGTCACGCACCACACGGCGACGAGCACAGCAAAAACAATGACGTAGACAAGAATGAGTTCAGGTTGGAGTGTGGCAAACAGTGGTGTATACACGCCGATGTTGTCGCCGCCGTTGGCGAACGTCACCATGGCAATTTTCAGAAACGTTTGTTGCAGAGCAGCACCGTCGCCGGCATTTTCCTCGCCGTTCTTCTTCAACAATTGAATAAAATCTCTAACACCCAGCAATAGCGGAACAAGTCCCAGCCAGCGTACAGCGTGGGTTGGAAGCAACTGCCCCAGCACAAGGCCCAAAAGACTGACCATCACCAGCGCGGCAACGCCAATGTATTGCCCTGCCACAATGTGCTTCACGCGCACGTTGGGTTGGGCAAAATAGGCGCTCAGCAACAACAGGTCGTCGATGTTGGTGACGACAAAAGCCGAGGCGGCGAGACCAATGTGGGAGAGGAGGGACGTCAATCGTTGTTGTGGTCCTTGCCATACACGGCGACGATGGCAGCATAGGCAATGCGCTCGTCTTCGGCTTCCGACAGTCCGCTCACCCCAATGCCGCCCACCACAATGCCTTTGCTGCGCACAGTCACGCCACCGCCAAAGCCGGTGATGCCGTTGTCGCCCCAGAATGCGGGAGGGCGGTCGTTGTCGTTCATGAACTCGCCCATGAGCTTTGTGTCTTTGCGATCGATGGCCGCGGTGTAGGCTTTGTTGCGGGCAATGCGCGAGGCGGCCGGGCTGGCGCCATCCATGCGCAGAAATGCGAGGGGCTCGCCTTCGGGGCCACTCACGGCCACGGCCACTTCTTTCTGGATGTGACGTGCTTCGTGGATGACGTGCTGCACAATTTTCAGGGCTTCGTCGGCACTGATGCGTTGATGTGTATACATGGTTTGTGTCGGTTGCGGGCAGCCAAGATATGCTGCGGGTCTAACTTAAGCAACGGAATTTGCAGGCAGGTCCGGCTGAAATTGATTTTTGGGATGAGAGGCAATTTGGCACCTGCAATCGGATACGCGGAAGGTATTGTGCCGCTGGTTGAATTTGATGATGATTTATCGGGCCGGGTTTTTTATTTTTCCGTTCACGAAACGAAAGAACCGCCGGCTATGATCCAGGTCTCGAAACTTGTTTATCGCTACACCCCCGCCACGGCCATTGCTTTTCCGGATTTCACCGTGCAGAAGGGCGAGCACTTTCTGTTGCTGGGCGATTCGGGCAGCGGCAAAACCACGCTCCTGCACCTGGCCGGCGGCCTGCTGCGCCAGTATGAAGGATCGGTGGTGGTGGACGGCACCGAGCTGTCTACCCTTTCGGAAACCGCCCTCGATCACTTCCGTGGAAAAAAGATCGGCTTTGTGTTTCAGCGCAATCACCTCATCTCGGCCTTGTCGGTGGAACAAAACCTGATGCTGTCGCCTTATCTCGCGGAGTTGCCTTTGGACCATGCCCACATTACCGAGGTGCTGGACGCATTGGGGTTGGAGAACAAGCGCAACAGCCGTGTCACCACCCTAAGCCAGGGCCAGGCCCAGCGCGTGGCCATTGCGCGGGCCGTGCTCAACAAACCCTCCATCATCTTTGCCGACGAACCCACGTCGGCCCTCGACGACAAAAACTGCGATCGTGTGGTGTCGCTTCTGCTCGACGCGGCGCGCCTGCATGGCTCGACGCTCATCGTGGCCACACACGACCAACGCCTCAAGTCAAAACTGCAACACCAGATCCGACTCACCGCCGCACATGAACCAGCCTGACGTTTTTATGCCCCGCTATTTTCGCGACACACATCCGCCCGATGTGTTACACCAACCGCTAAACCGATAACGCTCATGTCGCTGTTCACTTTGGTTTGGAGTTACCTCAAGGCACGACCGCTCAACACGGCCATCAACATTGTGCTGTTGTCGCTGGGCATTGCCGTCATCACCATTCTGCTATTGTTCAACACACAGCTGGAACAGAAGATCACCGACAACGCGCGCGGCATCGACCTGGTGGTGGGCGCAAAAGGCAGCCCGCTGCAACTCATCCTCTGCAACATCTTTCACGTCGACTTTCCCACGGGCAACATCAAGCTGAAAGAAGCCGACAAGATTGCCCGCAACCGCCTGGTGAAGCGCGCCATTCCGCTTGCCCTCGGCGACAGCTATCAGTCCTATCGCATCGTGGGCACCTCGCGCGAATATGCCGACCTCTACAAAGCCGAACTCGCCCGCGGTGCATGGTGGCAGCTTCCGCTGGAAGTGACCCTCGGCGCCAACGTGCAACGCCTCACCCAACTGAAACTAGGCGACACCTTTGCCAGCAGTCACGGCCTGACCGAAACCGGCAGCGACCATGCTGACCATCGCTATGTGGTGAAAGGCGTGCTGAAGCCCACCAACACCGTGCTCGACAACGTGATTCTCACCGCCGTGGAAAGTGTGTGGGAAGTGCACGAACATGCCGAAGAAAATGAACATACGCATCAGGCCACAACAGATTCGACGGTGATGCATTCGCGTCTTGTGCCTTCGGTGGCGGCCAACGATTCTTTAAAGGAAATAACATCGCTGTTGCTCACCTACCGGTCGCCGATGGGTGCGATTCAGCTTCCGCGATTTGTGAATGCACAGAGCAGCTTGCAGGCTGCCTCGCCCGCATTTGAAACCGCGCGCCTGTTTTCCATTCTGGGTGTCGGCGCCGACATCATCATGGCGTTTGCCTATGTGCTCATCGTTATTTCGGGGCTCAGTATTTTTATCGCGCTCTACAATTCCCTGAAAGAACGCCGCTACGACATGGCCATCATGCGCTCCATGGGCGCCACGCGCACAAAGTTGCTGGTGTCGGTGTTGCTGGAAGGCGGTGTGCTCACCCTGCTGGGAAGCCTTGTTGGCGTGTTGATGGGGCACGGTGTGTTGATCCTGTTGAGCCGACTGGTGGAAGAAACACAAAAGGCCGGCATCAGCGGCATGATATTCTATTCGCAGGAATGGGTAATTTTGGGCGGAAGCCTGCTACTGGGATTGCTGTGCGCCCTGATCCCCGCCATCCAGGCCTATCGCACAGACATTTCGAAGGTGCTGGCGTCGCAGTAATAACAAACGGTTCGGCCGCATTCCTGAAGGAACTCTGGAGTGGGCTTTGCTGTATGAAGAAAAGAACTTGAACTAAATAGAGATATGAAAAAGTGGATGATGGTTTTTGCAATGCTGGTGCTGTGTGTGACAACCTATGCACAAACAAAAAAAGATTTCTGGAACGAGTTTGCCAAAACGAAGTTTGAACCAAAATACTATGAGAAGCTGGGCGAGTATCTTTTCTATCCCACGTTTCCCGCCGAGCTCAAAGCCCTCGAAGGAAAAGAGATCACCATGGAAGGCTTCTATGTTCCCTTTTCACCCGAAGGAGAAGCCTACATCATCATCTCCAAATACCCCATGAGCCAATGCTTTTTCTGCGGCGGCGGCGGCCCCGAGTCGATAGCCGAAGTGAACTTTGCCAAACAACCTGCAAAGTTTCAGGTCGATGATTTGATCACCATCAAAGGGAAGCTCCGGTTGAATACGGACAATATGGATCATGTTAATTTTATTTTGGATCAGGCGGTGTTGGTGAAGAAGTGAGGGAGAAGAGTTTAGGTTTTTGACTGAGCGGTGGTGTCGGTGGATACGTCGGGCTTCAAGAGTTTCGGTGCTATAGACGCATTCGTGCGCTGAAGTAGATGATACTTACTAAGTAATGATCATGAAACTGATATTCATTAAAGGATGAGCGGCCTCAACAAAGGTGTTTAGAACACATCGACCCAGACCAAACCAACTGGCAGTCGGCGTTGAACAACCTGTTAAACAATATTCGCCAGGCAGGAACGGGCAGCCCGCTGGTTGACGGCGGCGCGCAGGGAAGTTTAGGAATGTATGCCTTCCCCTACGACGCCTTGCTGAACAAAGGAGACGAATCGAGCGAGGGATGGATGGGAAAACGAAACTGTTAATTCGAGTGGCATCAGAGAAAAAAGCAAATATACAGGAAGACATGAACTCATTTTAAAAGAGGAATGGGATGATACTAACGCTGTATTTCATGAGAATCTGCACTTTACTGGTTTAAGCGATAGATATTATGAACAAACAATGAAGCCCATGGAGGGATTTGAAAATGATATAATGGGTAATAGATCTACTCCGAGAATTAGCTATGATCACTACAAAGCTTACATTGACAGAGCAACGGATCCTACCTTGTTAAAAAAATATCCAAAGGGTTTTATCAACCGATCAATTGTCGATTGGCACAGTGGGGCAGGATTAATAGCACCCTCTAAACAACAAATAGACGAACAGAAGCAATGAGGAAATTCGGAGTGATTGTGTTTTTGACGGTGCTCTTGTTAGGCTGCGTCAAAAAATCCAGCACATTAAAACTGATCCAGCAAAAGGGTTTTATTATTGTGAATAATTCAGACCAATGGCGGTTTATTCCAGCTAGATCAATGAATAGCGGCAATTGTTTTGGTGATTTGAACACGGATAACTTGTCCATTGGGTTTTCATTCTCGCCGTCTTCTTGTCCCAACTCCTCGTACGTTAAAAGAACATTTGACACGCTGACGATCGAAAATGAAAGCATGGGGTTTGACCCCTCTTTAACGATTACTCCAGTGAGCATAGAATATGAGATGGATGAATACCCTAAGATAAATCCAAAACTGAGATCGAACTTTAGAGGACGTGTAGCTGGTAAGGTATTAGAATATAGATATGATATTTTTCCTATCCGAATAATCGACGTTAATCCGTTGTTTTGTCTAAACAAGAGACCTTCAGATATATCCGAATGTGCTTGCACGCATCGTGATGATGATCCGGATGATTATTTGTTCAAAATTTGTGAATATACTAAGATGATGGACAGATATTCAGATCTTCCTTGTAGGTATGAAATAAGACAGATAAGTGAAGATTCCATTAATGCTCAATTAGCGATTAAGGTTGAGCTAACATGTTGTTACTTGGGTGACATTGCTTTTTTTGATAAGCAGACTAACCGTCTCCTTAAGATTTCGTATGGTCCTAAATAAATTAATGCTCACGTTGCCAAAGAGGAGCGCACCTTTGGATATGGAGAGTTTGCTACCCTTGGTCATTTCCGTATCTTCATCCACCAATGCCGACAAGAGCGGATGGAGCGACGCTGGCGACAGGTTTAAAATGAAAGTTGTAGCGACAGGTTTTAATACTCCTGCTTTTAACAGCGCAACAGACCACGAAAATCCGTGGGATAATTTTGGCATCGAGGAAATGCTACATTCTTACTGAAGAAAATAATGTTGCAGATGGAACTGGTTGGGAGTGAGGCGAGAATAGGACGGAGGTCTTCTCTGATACCAACAGCATAAACTTGATAATGTAAACTGGCAAGAGGTGCTGAGCAGGTTCCAGTCTATGATGAGTTTCAATAACGAACTTGGAGTGAGAAAAAACATAGGTTCCAGTTATGCGAAGCCCGGCACGTGCCTAAAGAGGAGACAAATGAATATCAATATCATTTGAAAGATCATTTGGGCAACGTGAGGTTGACGTTCACCACCAAACAAGAAACGGACGCAGGAACAGCAACCCTGGAACCAGCGAAAGAAGCTGAAGAAAAGTCAAAATTCCTTTTTGTAGACGAAGCGGTGAAGGTGAACAGCGAGTTGTTCAACCACACACCCAACAGCACAACAAAATATTCAACCCGCCTCAGTGGTTTTGCCAATGAACGAACCGGTTTGGCCCGCTCACTCAGCGTGATGCCCGGCGACGTGATTCATGCCGAGGTGTATGCAAAATATGTGGACCCCAGTCACTCCAACTGGCAGTCGGCCCTGACTAATTTAATGACTGCCATCGCGCAGGGTGGCGCAGGTAGCCCCGTAATTGATGGTGGAGCCCAGGGGAGCCTTGGCATCTATGTGTTTCCGTATGACGGTCTCGTTCAAAAAGGAGACGAATCGACCGAGGCGCCGAGAGGCTATTTGAACTGGGTTATTTTTGATCGCGAAGAACACTTTCTGGACGGCGGAGCCATTCGGATGGTGGCAGACGAGGGGAAAGAGGATGGTACGAACGTGAGTCACCAGAAGATCGAGGCTTCGTTTGAGATCAAGCAGCCTGGCTATGTTTTTGTATATTTGAGCAACGACAGCTTCGATGGGGAAGAGGTTGAGGTTTACTTTGATGATTTTAAAGTTACCCAAATTAAAGGGCCAGTGGTGCAGCAGGATGATTATTACCCCTTTGGGCTAACCTTCAACTCGTATCATCGAGAGAATGGCGTTAAACAAAACTATTTGTTTAACGGAAAGGAGAAACAAGACGAGCTAGATCTTAGTTGGCTAGACTACGGTGCAAGGATGTATGACCCCACAATTGCGCGTTGGATGGTGATTGACCCAATGGCAAGCAAATTCCCGTCATGGAGTCCCTACAATTATGCGTTCGATAATCCCGTTAGATTTATTGATCCAGATGGTAGAGAGCCAGATGATACCAGTCCTGACAAAAAAGCTCAAAGGCTGTCCAATAAGTTGGATAAGCAAATGGCAAAGGTTAATTCCTTGGCGAAATCTCTAGGCTCTGGTGGTTTTACAGATAAGGAGAAGGGAAAAATTGAAAAGGCTGTCGGAAAAATTAATAGCACATTAGCAAAGCTGAACAATAGGCTTGATAAGGCTATTTCAACGGCGACGGGTCGCCCAGAAGCAGATCACGTCAAGATTGTCGGTGGTTTTGATTCAAAATCAGCACCGGTCCAAGGTGAATTTAAGACGCCAGGGGAGTCGGGTTTTGTAAACCTGCAAAGTTTGGGCCTGCCGAGTGGTAAACTAAACATCTTAAGTAGCAGCGTTAATCTAAGCGTTGTAGGTACAGTAAAAGTTGAATCATCTGATGACGTATCAATGCCAGCAGCGGCTCTGCTTATAGGTCAAACACATCCCGTTGGCTCAGCTACCAATGGCCAACTGTCTAAACCGTTAACAGGTCCGCTAAGTCCGGAAGGACTCAACGCAAATCCTGCAACATTGCAAAGTAATCACGCGGGAGTGCTTATAACTTCACCGTCAGGAGGAGCCAGTGTAACAGGAACATTAAACATGTCGTATTTTCAGGACTTCGCGAAAACAGATAGCACCCCATGGCAACAGTAGATTTTGATTTGAAAATGAAAGCAATTAAGATACTTTTTTTTATCGTATTATCTGCCAGCACGGCAAAGTCGTATCCTAAGTACGCCTCAATTTACAATGGGGATCTAACGTATCCATTACCTACGGTTGAGCTTAAATATTTGAATGATTTCTTTACCAAAGAGTTGATTATTAAGAAATCCTTTAGAGATCGTGAAACTGTTCCTGTCAGAATTGAACTGATTAAACCTCAAATGAATGCAGGTGAAGCAAAGGATCTTTACCTGACTATTGAAAGCGTTCAGGTGTCGTTTGTGATCCAGGAGGATGTGCCCGTAAGATCGGGTACTTATCCAGGTCATCTCATTTTGATTCCCATTAGTTGGCCCTATGGATTTAAACTGGAGCAAGGATCGCGTATCGTTTTTGTGGTTAAGTATGTCTACCATATAAAGGATGAAATAGTGGAGAAGGGCGAGGTAATTGAACAGATACGTTTTTAGAATTGCATATGCGTTTCATTTTCTTCTTCACCCTGGTACTGCTCTCTTGCAACACATCGTATTGCCAAGATCAACCTAATAAATTGAAGGGTTTTGTTATTGGGAATAAGGCTCATGAGAAATATGTTGCCTATTTTAATGGGCAATGGATTATGAGTTTTAACGGGGAAGCTTATAAAATATATTTTGAGGTTGACAGACTTACTTGGTGGGAAACCACTGGATATATTAGAGAATTTACTTTCTATAGAGAAACGCTTTTTGGTCAAAGGAAAGTGCACTTTGAGGTGTCATACGAAGGGGCAAAAAAATATTTAGTTATTACCCGTGAACGAAAGCGTTCTAAGCGACATGCTTTTGTTGGAACTTGGTCAAATGAAGAGCCGGAACTTCCAACTGTGAGATAGATAAATGTGCTCCTGTTATGAGAAAGCCCGGCGATGCCGGGCTTTGTTTTTCTAAGGCTGAGTGTTGTTATTGAGCAACAGTGTTGCTGGGGAATCCTCTGCGCTTGGCCTCTTCTTCATAAAGCTTCTTTATTGCAGGATCATCCATCTGAGCCTTTGCAAAAATGGAAGCATCGTGGAACCGCCCGCGCTGCGTCTTTTGCGCTGGCGTGGGGTCATCGTTAGTAGATGGAGAAGTAGCCACAATAGTACGATCACCGACTTTGCGGAAGACCAGAGTTTTACCAAGCTGGCCACTGAGCCCCTTGGTTACGAGATTGTTTTTTACGATAGCCATAATTGAAACGTGTTTAAGTTTTTCGCCTTTAAGCCAAGATTAGTGCCAAAGTCGAAAGTGGTTTTTTGATAGTGTTTTGCAGGATTATAGATAACTAGGCATAGGCTAAGCCGACGAAATATCGTTGGTGCCGACGAAATATCGTTGGCTTAAGGATTAACTTTGAACAGTTAGTAATCCTACAAAAGATGAGTGACCCCAAACTGACCCTGGAGCAGGCTATTAAAATCCGTAATGACTTTAGCTATTTAGAAGGCGAAACTGTTGACTCGAACGGCGTTGAGACTGAGATCAATCGAATAGTTGTTGCACCATATTATGGCAAAGAGTTCGAAGCGTTTAATCAAGCATACACTGATAGTGTTGATGATGAATTACTCGCTACTCGTCTAAACCCTAATGCATACCTCGTATTTACATTTTATGAAGGGATCAATGGTGTGTATGCGCATGAAAGTCTTTTTGATACACTAAAGACACTGGAAATAGACATCGATCTATCGCAATATGGTGTTAGGACATAGGCCTTGTTTTTTCAATTGAAAATAAAACGTGTTCGTCACCAGCAAAAAAGTTGTTGCCGCCCAAGCAAACTCTTACCTTTAACCTGCCCAGTATATGCCGGGCGTTGTTCTTTGAAAAAACCATGCTAGGAGCATGAGAGTATAGCTGTCAGGTTGCGCAGAGGCACGAGAGGTGTTCTTTGATGATTTTAAGGTGGAGCAGGTGAAGGGACCTGTGGTGCAGCAAGATGATTACTATCCATTCGGGCTTGCGTACAACTCCTATCAGCGTGAAAACAGTGTTAAAAATCGCTTCAAATTCCAGGGTCAGGAGTGTATCGATGCGCTAGACCTAGGATGGGACTCATTCAAATGGCGGAATCATCAACCGGAGATTGGACGTTTTTTTTCTATCGACCCTCTCGCAGAGAAGTATTTTTATAATTCTCCCTATGCGTTTAGTGAGAATAAAGTAACGTCACACATCGAACTAGAGGGGCTAGAGGCTGTGAATGCGACAGATGCTTCTTTTGTCTACAAGAGCTCCACTAAAAATTCTCAAGCAACAATCGTCCACAGCTATAATGGTGTGAATAAAACTGTCACCTATGACAATAATGGTACATCGACCAGGATAGGTTTTGTGTTTGATCACGGTTATAGTAAGGCGGCCGGAACTGCGGGTATGGTCGGGGCTGTTAACGGTGGAGAGTATCCAAGAACGGGCTCGGATTTTGAGTTCTCGAAGGCAATTGGGGCGAAAACAGGGGAAGACCCCGGAGCACTGTGGGCATCAGGCGCAGGCAACACCGTTAGACATTTTGTTGGCCAAGCACTGGTTACGTCGGCTTTTGGAGAGGAATTCGCAAAAGAGGCTGGCGATTTTCACGAGCGAGAGCGGGGTTTTTCGGCAGATAATCGTGACGATGCCGCTGATCTTATCAATAATGCATATGGACGTGATTTTGGAAAGAACTTTGATATTAATGAACTAGCAAAATCACCGGAGAATGTCGCGGGGTTTTTAAACGCTGCATCCGTTCAGATTTTAAAATCAACTGAATATGGAAATGATAAATCTATCAGTAAAATCATTTCAGGTCAAGAGAAAATCTTTAGCAGTGATTCAAAAGTGGTCAAACAATTACATTATGCAATTTCGAAGGCAATACTTGATGGTGCTGGTAAAAAATAGTGCTGCTATCTTTGTTGTTATGTCAACAATTTGGGCGTGTAGCCGGGCGCGTGTTAACGAAGTCTGTCCACCCAATTTGTCCGGTGAACAACTTTACTATCCCTTCGCAGGGAGGGTTTGTATTTGCGATGGTATTGAAACCGTTAAATCGAAAATCCCCAAATTTAACATTGATGATAGTTTTAACGTACCAGACTTTGAGCAATATCTTTTGTTTCAGGACACAATTCTTTCAAGCACAAAGGTAAGGCTGAGTGCCGTAGCAGGATTCGATGCAGGCAAATTAGTCTATTTTAACCTTCATATAAAAGCAAAAGAAAAGTCAGAGGATCTGTCTACAATTCAAGAAAATCTTCTGGCCGAAGTCAAGGAACTAATCGTAAGTCAAAAATGGACTCCGCTTTCAGATTCAGAATTCGAGAGCTCCGACAAGCATTTTCGACTTACAGTACGTTATGACTTGAGCGCACTTCGAATACTTGAAGTAACTTATCGGAGCGATAATTGGCCTGTATAGTTAGATGACTACTATCCGTTCGGGCTAACATTTAACTCGTACGAACGCGAGAACAGCGTTGATCAGAAATTCAAATTCCAGGGGCAAGAACACATTGATGAACTGAGTCTTGGCTGGGACTCGTTTAAGTGGAGAAATCACCAGCCCGATATTGGAAGGTTCTTCAACATAGATCCATTGGCGGATAAGTATGTATACAATAGTCCTTACGCATTTTCAGAGAACCAAGTGGTCGCACATAGAGAGCTCGAGGGGTTAGAGAAGGTTCTCGTCACAACGGCGGAATTCACGGCTCATCAACCCGGAGGAACAATTTACACTGGGGGAGGCGCAGAAAGACGGGTTGATAACAAGGTATACAATAGAAATTTTGCCGAAGCGCCTAATGGTGGAGATTACAAAGAGACGAAAGCAAAAGTAGAGAGTTCGAATGGGACCATTCTATCGAAAGAATTAGACGAAGTAGGCGACAGCCTGGTCGAGGAATTTTTTGATATGTTCACGGGTGATCTGGATAACTTCGATGAAAGCATGAATGGGACGGACACAAAAGCCGGCTCAAACCTGCAAGGAAATATTGAAGATGCAGAGTTCGCCATCAATATTTCTATGGATGGCGGCGTCATGGCGATAACAACCCAAATGACTGGTGGTGATCAAAACAAAGCATATTCAATAAAAATGGGAGACGGAAATGGAAACGATGGTTCGTTTACAATAGGAAGCTTGAAAGCCGGTCGGGACGAGGCTGGCGCCAGCACTTCGAAAATTTCTATTCCCTTCAAAACGGATAAAAATGGTAATGCAGTTTTTGACACTGCTAAGTGGGCCGAATTGTATAAAAAGGACGAGAGTGAATCAACCAAAAAATAATCTGCGAATGAAATTTGTAAACATTGCGCTTACTTCGCTGTTGGGGCTGACATTCATCTATCAATATCTTCGAATAAGCAAGAACATTTCAAGTATTACGGAGTATGCAAGCAATTTGGACGTTTCCGTAAATTCTGAACGCCTATTGAATACTTCGATAAAGTTTTCCAATGGAATTTATGAAGGTACAATGTACAGTCTAGAGGTAACATATGCTCAAATCTTTCTCTTCGGTGTTGCTATTCTGTTCCAACTCGTTAGAAAGCGTTCGAACGTTGGCTCGGATAAGTAATTGCTAAAAGTTGAACTTGATCATTGTCCATTCGGGCTAACCTTCAACTCGAATCGTAGAGAGGGTGGTATAGCGAATCGCTACCAATACAACGGTAAGGAGTTGCAGGACGCTTTGAATCTGGGCTGGTTGGACTACGGATCGAGGATGTACATGAATGATATTGGAAGGTGGGGAACGATTGATCCACTTAGCGAGATTTATCATACCGATACGGCGTACGGTTATGTTCTGAATAATCCTCTAAGTTCAATTGACCCAGACGGAAGAGAAGTGGTGGGTGTCACCAAAGATGATGCTGAGAAAATGCAAAATGACATGAATGTAGTATTTGTCGATGCGAAATTTGACGCATTCAGAGGGCTACTCACTCGCACAGGGAAGAAAAGGAGATGGGAAGAAATTTAATAAAATAGATGCGAATGCTTTGGCAAAGGCAAAAGAGGGGTTAGAGGGGGATGATTTAGCTTTAGTAGACATGGTAGCGGGAGCTATTAACTCCGATTATGTTCATATGGTCGAATATGCGGTACTTGGTGAGGATTTATCTCCAGGGGCGACGGAAGGGATGAATGCCACTATAACGAAACTTTATACCGAAACAATATACCAGTGCCTGAGATGCCAACAGGTAGGAAGGCCGATGAAGTAAAGGCGTCGGGAGGAAGCGGTCAAAATTTCCCAACGTCAGAAGGATCTCACTCTGTTATTCTGGAAGGGGCAGGGATAACCAATTCAGGAGGACGGAGAGAGTTGGATGCTTTTCACGAAGTATTTGGACACGGCATTCCGACAGCAAAGAAAACATCAAATGCGATCAATAATACCCATGCTACTCAAACTGAGAATCTGGTAAGGAGGGTGTTGAAAATTCAGGAACAAAGAGATGGTTCAAACCATTCTGGTGGTAAAATAGACAACCCAAGCGACCTCCCTAAATAAACTAAAATGAGAAAGCGGTTAATTTTATTGTTTTTGTTAGTTGCGTTTCAGTCTTGTGCGCAAAAAAAGGAAGAAGAAGTGAGTCGGTTGGCCGCCGAGCAGGTGGTTAATAAATATTTAGCTGTTCAGGTGAAGGATAAGAACTATGCGGTGTTTTCCTCAGGGGACGTTCAGTTTGTTGTGTTGATTGAAAATGCAGATTCTTTTCAGGAGTATTTTATTGACATTACAGCCAAAAGCGGGGAAGTTTATTTGAGGGATACATTGTTTCAAAGTGGGGATAATTTATATAAAAAAATGTTTAATGCAAGCTCATATCGAAATGGTTATGTGAGTTTTGAGTCTGATTTCTATAAGGACGGTTACGAAATTGCATCAGGAAATGTTGCCTATTTTGTTATGATAACTTCAAACGGATTAAGGCATGGCGAATCAAGATTATCTTTTTTTGTAAAACCTAACCCGATTGCTCCAGAGATATATGCTCATTTTACCGAGCATTTGCTAATGTATGCAAGGGATATGAATAAGTGATAATTATTGTTTTTGTCCAAGGTCTGTAGTATGAAGCTAGTGACGACGTTCTTTGATGATAATATTTAACTCTTTAATTCGAGAGAGAATAGGGAATTTTAAAAAGAGGCCGTCTCAAAAGTCTGAGGCAGCCTTTTTCATTTTTAAGGTGTTAAGCTACTGCAACTTATGACTCTTGGATGATAAACGTATTGAAGTTGATGCATGGGACTGCCCAAAACAAAAAAACAGAAATGACTGATATATGAAAAGTTTTAAAATAATATCGATTGTAATTTTGGCATTCCTTTGTGCTGTGTTAATGGTTTACACTTTTGCACTTAAAAGAGAGAATGACCTTATACTTCACGAGAATTTTAAAACACGTCATTTATTAGAGGAGACACAGGCGAAACTAAAAGATTGCCAGAAAGGCAATAAAAATTAGGGCTTGCTCAATTTATCGGTCAGAGCAAGCTTAATTTAGTCGCACAACAAAATCAAACCAAGGAAGAAATGATTACGATAAGAATAGTTGCCATTATATTGATTTTGACTATTGTGAATTCTGCGAGTGCACAAGGGGAACATAAGTCACCTGAAGTCATGAAGGATGCTATAGGAATGTTTGAATTTCAGGAGTCGTCGATCGAATTGAGCGAGAAGGGCAAGTTAGAATTGGATAGATTTGCTAAGTGGTACTTATCGAATTCAAACCAGTTGTTGTATCGTGTTTATCTTGGAGGAGTTGTGAGCACGGAGGAAGTCAATACAGATCATTTTGGGCGTTAAGCGTTGTAAAGTCATATTGGATACTTTGGTACAATTTGGCATAGATGTTAGTGTTTTCTTTATTGTGATCGACCGGGTTCAATCGCAAGGACAAAATCACGGGGTTAGTTTTAACGTTGACACAAATGGAGGTGTCCAACCGGAATCGAGAGAAGAGGATGACTACTTTAAGACCCCCAAGAAGAAGCGGAAGGGTTAGTCGAAAGGGAGGATATTCGGTTGATGTTTTTGATTGTTTCTATTAAAAGAAGTCGTTGTGACCAACGCTACAAAAAAACTAAATCCTATAAATCCAAAAACCACTCAACCTTCGTAAGTATATCAGACGAAGAATAGTGCAGAATGAAAACAGGTTTTAGGGAATGAAAAGGCTGCCACCCGGCAGCCTTTTCTATTGCACGGTCCAACGCACACCCAACTGCCCCCGCATCCCCTGCATCGGCGCATAGTTGTAGGTTGTGTCAAAAGTATATCCGTAAGGATTGTCTTCGCCGATGTGTTGGTCGAATGGATCGAAAGGCCGCAAGAGTGGATCTTTGGGTTTGAAGTTGAGGAGGTTTTTCACACCGGCGTAGATTTCCAGATTGTTGTTTAGTGTTTTTGTGACTTGCAGGTTCACCAGTGCATACCAGGGCGACATTTCGGGGCGGTAGTCGTTGGGCACCACGGGCAGGTGCATGGGGCCGTTCACGCGGCCGGTGAGGTCGAACAAAAGTCCGGAAGGGGCGTGCTGGTAGCTGACGGTGAAGGTTCCTGAAAAGCGTGGGGCGTGTTGCTGGGGGATTTTTGTGGCTTCGTTGTTTTTTGTTTCCATGCGGAACACATCCATCCACGTCACGCCGGTGATGAACTTCAGGCCGTTGTTCAGGGCCACGTCGGCGTTGAAGGTGAGGCCTTTTGAGATGGCGTGGCCGTTCAGGTTGTCGTATATGATTTTGTTGGGGTCGGTGTTGTAGTCGGCTACGATCTTGTTGTTGAAGTAGGTATAGAACAGGCTTGCGTCCAGGCTCACAAAGCCGTTGGGCAGGATGAGGTTGCGCGCATAGTTCAGGTTTGCGTTCCACGATTGTTCCGGTTTCAGGTCGTGCAGAATTTCTACGGAACGTGCGCCGGTTAGGGCGGCGTGGTCTTCGGTGAAGAGGTTCACCACGCGGTAGCCACTGCCGCCGGTGAGGCGGATGGTGTTGTTGGCGTTGGGCGAATATTTGAAACTGAGTCGCGGCGTGTAGATGTTGCCGTGAATGTTGTGGCGATCATAGCGCGCACCGAGCAAGGTGGTGAAGCGTTTGGTGATGGCAATCTCGTCCTGCACAAAAATTCCGGGCAACACGGTGGTGTTGGGTTTGTTGGCGCCGTCGGAAGCAGTGGTGCCTACGGTGTTGTCGTCATAGAACTGATAGCGCAGGGGCAGGCCTGCCAGCAAGTCGTGATGCCCCAGCTGTTTGCTCCAGCGGGCCTGCACAAAGCCCACTTCCTGTGTGGCGGCATATTTCACCACGCCGTAGTATGAATCCTGGTAGTGGTGGTTATAGGACATGTCGATCTGCAGGCCGGGCACGGTGTTCCATTCATAGTTGCCCAGCACTTCCACGCGTTCGGTGTGGATGGATTCGCCATAATAAACATTGCTGCCGCGATAGGCCGGTGTCCACTGCAACTCGCCTCCCCAGCGATTCTCGTAGATGTAGCGACCGGCGATGGAAGCGTTTTTTGCAGAGGGCCGATTGAAGCGCCACTTGTTGAAAACAGAAATGCGGCGTTGCAACGTGGCGTCGGTGAAGTTGTCGTGATTGATGTCGCGCTTCTGCCAGTAGTCAAACGCATTCACGCCCACCAGGCTCGACGCAAATTTCCATTGGCGACTTCCCGACACGTCGAGGTTGTATTCGCCTATGGAGGTGCCAAACGCATCCACCTGCAGCTTGGGTGCGGTCTGCGGATCTTTCGTGATGATGTTGATGACACCGCCCACAGCTTCCGATCCATAGAGTGTGGACGCCGGACCTTTCACAATCTCCATGCGTTTCACCAGGCTGTTGGGAATGCCGGCAAGGCCATACACGGTTGACAGGCTACTCACGATGGGCATGCCGTCTATGAGGATCATGGTGTAGGGACCTTCCAGTCCATTGATGTGGATGTCGCCCGTGTTGCAAACATTGCAGTTCACCTGGGGCTGCACGCCATTCACCATCGAGAGCGATTCGAAAATGTTTGGCGTTTGGTTCTTCATGAAAAAGGTGGGCGAGTACACTTCCACGGGAATGGGTGAGTTCATCTTGGTCACTTCGCGCATCGTGCCGGTCACCACCACTTCGTCCAGCCGCGACACATCTTCCTGCAAGTCCACGTTCAGGGTGGTCGGGGCGTTTGCGGCCACCGTCACTTCCTTCTTTTGTGTGATGTAGCCCACGCCTGAGAATTGCAGGGTGTAGGTGCCGGGGCTGAGTTGTTGAAAATGAAAGCGGCCCAGGGAATCGGTCCGGGTGCCGAGGTGAGTATGCAGCACGGCCACGCTCACAAAGGGAACTTCTCCGCCATTGGCCGTTACCGTGCCGTGCAAAGCGGGTTGTCCCTGCCCATAGAGGTGGTTGCCTATCAAAATCAATAATCCGAAGAGAGCGAAACGCATGCGAAGGGTTTTTAGATGAGCAAACTTAATAAATTAGATTGTAATAAATAATAATTTAGGGTAATCTAAATTTAAGACAACTAAGCCACCCGTAAAGGATGAGATAATCCAGAGATAACCCACAGCATGCCCACAGATAACCCAGAGATAATCCAGTGCTTTAAAGGTGTGGATTATCTCTGGGTTATGTCTGGGGAGTATCTTCCATATGGCCAGGGAGAAAGGCTATAGAATATGGACTCCAAGGTTGATTTTCTTGAGAAGGGATGAAGCCTTCAATGCAAATGAAGCCTTTCTAACTCCTGAGCAGGGATCTGATTTTTTTAGGCTAAACTAAATTATGGGGCAGAACAACGCCTTTCGACGTTAAAAATAATGGGTAAAATGCCTTTTCGGTTGGTGTCGCGTTTCATTGCCCCGGGGGGCTGTGGAGCTTTATTTTATTAGGATGGATAGTCCTGCCCGGAGTTGTTGGGGCCTCATGTTTCAACTTCTGGCGCGTGGAGAAATAAGAAAAGTGGTTCTCCAACGTTTAAATGGGTATATTTTGAGGATCAAGGGGTTACAAATCCGTTATTTTTAAGATGAGTTCTCCTTAAAATCCCTATTTTTGTTTGATTTACCTACTTCATGGCGAGGCCATTTTTTGTTTTACTTAGTCTTAGCCTGGTTCTGGGCGCGTGCACACAACGCCTGATATGCCCTGCCTATCAAAGTGCATTCATCTACGACAAAGAGGAACTGCGCAAGAAGTTCAGCTATTTCCAGGAAGACTCCACGCCCAAGATCCTCACCGCCAGCAAAACAAAGTATTTAATTGCCGAACCGGTTTCCTACCGCAAGAAGCTCCGTAGCCTCCAGACGGTGGCCATGAAACCCGTGAACGTGCATGTGCCCGATTCGCTCCAGGCCGGTTTCGAAGAAGGCCTGTTGGGCGAAGGGGGTGAAGATGGCGTGGTGGAAGGCGCAGAACTCGACCTCGCCGCGCGGTCGGTCATCGACAGCATCTACATTGTGGACGTTCCCAAAGACACCACCGAAGCCGCCGAAGACAGCGTGTACATGATCACCAAGGACAAGGAGGTCCGGATGCTTCGGTTCGATACGCAAGACAGTCTTCGCTTCGACGAAGCCACCGGCAAGTACGTGGCCAAGACCCCGAAATACTACATCACCGACGTTCGCTACAATGTAGAACAGGACAACTACATGTGGTACCTCCGTCACAACCTCATCCTGCCCGATGTGCGCCTGGCGCAGCAACAACAGCAGGGTGCGAAAGAAGAAGCGAAGTCGGGCGGCAAGAAAAAAGAAAAGGAGAAGGGCGGATTCTTCAAGAACCTGTTTAAGAAGAAAAAGAAAGAAGAAGCCGACACCACCGAAGTGGCCCCTGTGAAAAAAGAAGACGACTTCGACTATGTAGACGAAGACGAACAGGCACAACCCCAGCCCCAGACGCAAACCCAGGACGAAGCTCCCAAGAAGAAAAAGGGTCTTTTCCGCAAGAAAGATAAGGCCGCCGGCGACGAAGCCGACCAACCCGCCGAAGAAAAACCGAAGCGGAAAAAGAAAGAAAAGAAAGCCAAGAAAAAGGCCGACGAAACAGCACCCGAAGAGAAAGAGGAAGAAGAGGAGAAGGACGACGGGTTCTAGCGGTCAGCACTTCTGTTGACGTTCGTCTTTACACTGTAGATTTTTAGGAGAAGCATGGTCCATGATGACCTAAGCTAAGTTATAGCACAACGCATAGCGCTGCGCAATTCACAAGCGTAAGCGACTCAAGGATCAATCTATTTCAAACAAAAATTCTAATCGAACAGCGTCAGGTTTCCGAACTGATCGGAGGGCGGCGTGGGAATGATGAGCGACGGCACGTTGGCGTTAATGTCGTTGATGCGTGGTGAAACAGGGTAGTAGTTTGTCTTCTCGGCGGGATAAGAGACCAGCACGGCCATCAGCTCTTCTTCCGTGCTGTCGTTGTTCAGCCATATTTTTTCCGACGCGGGGGTGAGCATGGCGGGCATGCGGTCCTGCACCGTGGCCACCATTTCGTTGGCAGGCGTGGTGATCATGCTGAAGGTGTGAAACTGATTGCCGTCGGTGTCTTCAAACTCTTCCCACACACCGGCAAAGGAAAACAGCTCCTGATCCAGGGCCATGAAGCGGTAGGGGATGGAGGTTTTTTTTCCCACTTTTTTCCACGCATAAAAACTGTCGGCGGGAATGAGGCACCGGCTTTTCATCATGGCTTTTTTCAGCGCGGGTTTTTCGAGGATGGTTTCGGCGCGCAGGTTTATGATTTTTTCGCCCGGCGTTTTGTTCTTGGCCCATCCGGGCGATGTTCCCCAATAGAACGTAGAAACACCCTGTGGTGCCGACTGCGTGATGACGGGCAGCAGGTGCGTAGGGGCCGCATTATATCGCGCGTCCATTGCCTCCAGCGCCTCGGCAAGAAACCGTTCTTTTATTTTTTCGGCCGAAGCCGTGACGCTGTAACGCTCGATCATGCAGGATGGGTCGGGGATAGTTTGGTGCGAAGTACCGTGATTTTATTCCGAAAACAAAAAAGATAGCGCACGCTCTTCCGACCAATATAATCCATTTTTATGAAATTGTGTGAACCCCACGTGCCCACCATATACTGGTTGTTCGAAGGTGACGTAGCGATGGTCTTTCAACAGGGCCGTGGGATAGCACGCTTCGCTGAGAAAAGGATCGTTCTGCGCGTTCACCACCAGCGTGGGCAGGTTGATGGCTTCCAGAAAATATAACGAACTGCAGCGCGTGTAATAGTCAAGCGCCCCGGCAAAACCGTGGAGTGGCGCGGTGTAGCGATCGTCGAAAGCCATGAGTGTTTTGATGCTGTCGATGCCCTGCACATCGAGCCCCGGCATGGCGGCGGCCTTGCGCATCACTTTTGCTTTCAGGTTGGTGAGGAAGCGATGATTGTAGATCCAGTTGGAGCGCTGGGAGATGCGCAGGCAGCTGGAGTGAAGGTGCAGCGGCACAGAGAGCGCCACAGCCTTTCGCAGCTCGGCGTGCGCATGGCGTTCGCCCATATACTTCAGCGTGAGGTTTCCGCCGAGGCTGAACCCGATGAGCGAAATGTTTTGATAACCCTTCGTCAACGCGTGTTGCACCACGCACTCGAGGTCTTCGGTGGCGCCGCTGTGATAGAAGCGCAGCAGGCGGTTCATTTCTTCGCTGCACCCGCGGAAGTTCCAGGCCACCACATCAACACCTTGTGCAAACACAGCGCGTGCCATGCCTTTCACATAGGCGCGGTGCGAATTGCCTTCCAGGCCGTGGGAGATAATAACCAGGTCGCGGCGGTCTTGTTTCAACCAGTCCAGGTCAATGAAGTCGTTGTCGGGCGTGGCGATGCGTTCGCGTGTGTAGGCGATGTCGTCCACTTTCCGCAGCATGGCCGGGTAGATGGTTTCCAGGTGATTGTTGAAGAGGAAAGCGGGTCGCTGGTAGTTCACAGCCGGCGTTCTGTTTTTTTAAGATAGGTTGGCCACGATCTTCAGATGTCCCAGGTGATGCGCACCGTGCCAGGCATACAAAGCGATGAGCCTGTCGAGGCGAACATACTTCTGTGTGTCGGGATGCAGAAACGATTTGGTGAGATCTTCCGGTGTCAGCAAGCTCAGCAGTGCGGTCCACTTTGTGTGCAGAGCTTTCAGCAACGTTATAGAGATCACCGGATCAAGCGAGGTTTCGGGGGTTGTGGCCCATGCCTTTTCGTTGTAGGCCTTGATGGTGGGGGTGTCTTCGGTGAGTGTCCACTTGAAACGGATGAAGGCGTTCATGTGGCTGTCGGCCATGTGGTGCACCACTTGGCGGGCCGTCCATCCGCCTTCGCGGTAGGGCGTGTCGAGTTGTTTGTCGTTGTAGTTGTTCACTACCTTCTCCACTTCGGCCGGAAGGTTTTCGATCTGACGGATAAGGTCGTGCAGCTCGGCAGCGGTATACGATTCCTTTGCCGCAAATTTCCCTACCGGGTAACGAAGTTGGTCGTCGCTATTCATGATGGAATTCTTCTTTTGCTTTCTTTCGTCGGTTTCGCACCCTGATGTTCACCATTTCGATGATCATGGAAAACACGATGGCAAAATAGATGTAGCCTTTAGGAACCTCTTTGTGGAGGCCTTCCAGGAATAGCATGAAGCCGATGAGTATGAGAAAGCCCAGGGCCAGCACTTCCATGGAAGGATGCCGGTGAATGAAATCGCTGATGGCCCCCGAGAAAATGATCATGATGCCGATGGAAAGCACCACAGCAATGATCATGATGATGACCTGGTCGGTCAAGCCCACGGCCGTCAGAATCGAGTCAAACGAGAAGATGATATCCAATAAGATAATCTGGATGATAATGCCCGTCACGTTGGCTTTGCCGCCACCGGATTCCATGGTTTCTTCTTCCCCCTCCATTTCGTGGTTGATCTCTCGCGTGCTCTTGGCGATGAGGAAGAGCCCACCCAGGATCAGGATGAGGTCGCGACCGCTGATGGCCAGCGCTTCATTGTGGATGAAATTGCCGGGCACGGTAAACAACGGCTCTTTGAACTTCATCACCCAGGTGATGGTGAGCAACAACAGGATGCGCACAAACATGGCCAGCAACAAGCCCAGGTTCCGTGTTTTGGCGCGGATTTCTACAGGAAGACGATTGGAGACGATGGAAATGAATATGATGTTATCAATGCCCAGCACGACTTCAAAAAATGTAAGCGTCAATAAAGCGAGCCAGGTCTCCGCTTTCAGGAAAATTTCCATGTAAAGGGGGTATGAGTTTAAGCGTTAAAAATAGAACAACTAATAGTATACTCCAAAGCGGGAACTAATTATAAAAAACAACCCTTTCAGACCTTTTTCCTCGTCGCTACAACGACGATCAGGTCCCCTCCAACGAAGGTCTGAAAGGGTTATTGTTCCGCTGCGCTTATGGATGGACCACCATCACTTTTTTGCGGACAACCACACCGGGCAAGGCCTCGAACTGCACCAGATACACCCCTTCTGTAAGGTTCTGCGTATCTACCGTCATCTGCTGCTGACCTTTGCCAAGGGTGCGTTGCTGCACTTCACGGCCAAAGGTGTCGAACACCGACATCGGTATATCTTTCTTGGCCACCTCCGGCAACCTGATTACGAAGCGATGGTCTGCAGGGTTTGGATAGAGCGCCGTTTGCTGGCTAAAGCTTGATTCGGTGCCGGTGATGATCTCGGTCGGCAAATTGGCCGGATTCTTAAGCACGGCAGCTTGCAACACTTCCTGTGTGTCTTCGTCTTGCACGAAAACCACCACCGCGAGGTTGGCCGGATTCACGGCCTGGTTGTCGGCTTTCCAGGTAAGCACGGGCAGATCGACCGGCACGCCAACGGCCAGGGGCAAGGTTAACAGCAAGCCCGAAGGGCTGGGCAGCATCTTGCGCAGCACATATTGATTGTTGCCCACCGGGGTTTCAACAATGGCCACGTGGGCGGCCAGCTTTCCTTGGGTGATGGGTTGTGTTGGTGTGAGCGTTGCTTTTACAGAAAGCTCATTCGATTTTGCGGGCACGGTATTGACCGTGATCGCCATCGCTGAAGTGACTAGTGAGCGCAGGCTTTGTGCCGACTCCAGCCAATCGTCGGGCGCGGTGAGTTTGCCCTGGCTGTTTCCATCGAGATAGACACGGGGCACAATCTGGTTCACGTTGGTGATGCCATAGTATGCACCGCGCGCGTTTGGATCGGTAGGGTTCTCGAGGTTGATCGGATCTTCGCCGGGGAAGCTCACGTTATACTGAATCTTTACAATTTCATTTTCCAGCAGATCATTAAAACGATCGTTGTTCACGGCTGCGCCGGCGGCTTGCACGTTAGTGAAGTTCTCCACCAGCATGATCCGGTTCCGGTCTTCAATGTGCACGTTGTTGAAGGCAAAGCCTTCCACACTGCGCTTGGGATCGCTGTTGCTGGCAAAGGCAACGCGGAACCGAACTTTGTTACGCTTGTTTGCCGGAAGCTTGGCCACATCAAGCGAGTGACGCGCCTGCAGCCACAGCGTGTCTGACTGCGCCAGGTTCACATCAAACAGGCCGCCCGACCAGGCAAAGAGAAACTGGCCGCCGGGGTTGGCTCCGTTCAGGGCAAGTGTGTTATACCAATTTAATCCCGAGTTTTTCGAACCGAGCACGTCCCAGTTCAAACCACCATCGGTCGACAGCTGCAACACCGCGCCATCGGTAGCGGCAGTAGAAGCGATATAGTCCATGGAAAGTACGGGACGCGAGAAGCCGGTGAGGTCGAAGCAAGGACTGTTCACCGCCGATTGCTCGCTGGATTTGTAGTTGCCCTCGTTCACAAATTTGTTGCCGTTGGTGACCCAGGCATTGGCCGTGTTGTGTATCACGGTGTCGTTAGGCGCCAGAAAGTTCCAGCTCGAGTTCACGCTGCTGCTGTCTACCGACCAGAAACCATCGCCTCCGTTCTCGTTCTCCATTTGATAGGGGCTCTGCGAATTGTAGGTGAGGTAGGGAAGAAGGCGCACGGTGCTTTTCACGGTGTCGCTGCAATTCAGGTTCGTGAACACGCGCAGCTCAACCGTGTAGTCAATCGGGCCGCCAACAAACTTGTGGGAGGGATCTTTGTAGACGCCACCGGTTCGTCCTGCATGCGCAACGGCCGAAGCGTTCTTGTCGTCTTTCACCAGCACATCGCCGTCGCCAAAATCCCAATACATCTTGTCGATGGTGAGGTTGGCGGTGCCATGGAATTGGGTGTTGTCGCCATCACACAATTGATTGAAAGTGAAGTTTGCTTTTGGAATGGCTCCCACCAGGATGGGCACGGTGGCCGACGTTTCACATTGTTGTGAATTGGTTTCTGACCGCACCAACAACCGCAGCGAGTAAGCACCGGCGTTGGGGAATGTATGGTCAACATCTTTTGTAGTATACACCTGGTTGTCGCCTTCAAATTTCCATTCATACGAAGGGTTGTTGCCGGGAGGTGTGGGCCCCACATAGGTGAAGGGAATGCCTTCGCATTGTGCGGGGATGGTTAGGTTAATGACGGGCGCAGGTGTCACGCTGATGACCGCCGTGGTTGGATTGCTCTCGCATCCCAATGCGGAGTGTGTTACGTAATATGATTTTGTGATCGGATTTTGCGTGCTGATCTGTGTGTCGAGCACCGAACCTGTAACCGGATTCAAGTCCGACAGATTTGAGTTTTCATACCAGGTGAAGCCACCCTTGGTTGCCGCACTGGCAACCAATACGCGTTGCCCTTCAAAGAACTGGCAGTACTGTTGATCGGGTGCCGTCGGTCCCCCGGCTTTTTTCACCACAGTGACGATGCGCTCCGCCTGGCCGACACAGCCGTTTATGTCTTTATAGTTGTAGAAAAGCGTGACATCTTTTGTGACGTCGCTGGGCGCGAAGTTCACAAGATCTGGATTGAAGCGATAGGGGCCTGAGCCTACCACCGAGTTGTCGTCGGGTTCTTCATAGCCGAGTGATGTGTAGCCGAATATGGGCGACTCCAGCGAGTTCGAAAGGGTGACCAGCGGATCTTTTTCGCAGATGAGTTGTCCTTCTGCAAGGGGCAGAATTTCAGGAACTGCTCCCGGCGCCACAAGACGTGTGGCCCCATAGGTATACCATGTAGGATCTTCAATGCCGGTGGCGGTTGTTCTCAGATAGATGAGGATGAACATGGTAGTAGGTCCCACCAGGTTGTAAGCTTTGGTGGGGTTGAGGCGATAGGTGCGTGGAAAACCGGGAAGCTGTGTCAGCGGATAGTTTGGATCGGCAGGATCGTAGGTTAGATAAACACCAAGAATGGGATCGTATCCCTGGTAAATCTTGAACGAGCTAAACGATTTTCCGGGAGGCAACGTGAAGATTGCACCGTTAAAGCTCAGGATGTTGCTTTGCCCTTCGGTAGAACAATACAACGACTTCAGGTTGTTGATGGCCGTGCCGGGTTGATAGACGTCAACAAAGAATGTAGCAGCATCCGAGCAACCGTCAAGTGTGGTGTGGGTATAGGTGATGGGCACGCCTGTGCTATAGGTGGTGAAGGCTTGCGGGTTGAAATAGTATTTGTTGTCGGAGTTGTAGCTCACGCCCTGACCGGTGAAAACACCTGATCCGTCGTTGGGTGTCACCACCACTTTGTTGCTGAGCTGATATTTGTTTTCGTCATAGCTGAACTGGCGGCGCAGCGTGTCCACAAAGGTGATGGAGGGTTTCACGGAGCCGTTGACTTCAACATCGTCGGTGTCAGTAGCGCCCGTGTTGTCTTTCACGGTCACGGTATAGATACCGGGTGTGGTCACGCTGGGGTTGGGAGCGTTGCTGGTGAATGAGCTGGGGCCCGACCAGGAAACGTTCAGAAATCCGGTGCCACCACTTGCGGTGGGGCTGCCGCCAATGGTCACCGCGTCGCCAATACAAAGCAGCTTGTCCGGACCGGCGTCGGCCGTCACGGCCGAAACGCTCACGGTAGCGGTGCCAGTCAGGAATTTATCAGTACATCCGGCAGACGTAGCTTTGAATTTGTAAGTATAGCTTGTGGGGCCGGGCGTGGGAAATGTAAATCCGTTTGGCGAAGCATCAGTGGCAAACGAGAGTTGTGAGCCGTTGCCCGTCTGCGTGTTGCCAATGTTTGTGCTGGCGCCCAGAATCATCTGGTAGGTCACCGTTGACTGCGAGTTGGCTACGTTTATGTTAGACATGCCGCCAACGGCCGCACTACTGGGATTGGCCGATACACCCAGCGCCAGGTTAATGGCAGGCTTGAAGGTGATGTTGGCCGACGAGCCCGAGAGGTTCGTAGTGTTGTTTTTCACCACAATCGGATATGTGCCCGATACTGTGCCGGGCACGGTGAATACAATTTGTGTATTGGTGTTGCCCGCCTGATAGGGGATAGTCACACCGTTGATCGTAACGGTCGGCGACGCGCCAAAGTCAGTTCCGTGAATGGTAACGTCCTCGCCAATACACGTTGCTGAAGTGGGGTCTGATGCACCTGATTCAATGGATGTGATGACGGGCGCTGCCAGCAGTGTGAACTGCCACTCAGGGTCGCCTGTTCCGGCAAAGGAACCACCATCCACATCGTCAAAAACAGAATTGCCGATGCGCACGGAATATTTCGTGCCTGCCACCAATGCCACGCTCAGTGTGATGGTCGCATCGTTGCCGGCAATCGTCACACGACCTGCGGCCGTAGGGTCGATGGTTTCGTGTGTGGCGCTGGCGGTCATGTTCCGGATGATGATCCGGTTGTTGTTGTTCGAGTTGTCGCCCACATTCACCACAGGTTCGGTGAAGGTAATTTTTACAGAATTGGTGGCTACAGGCACACCGGTGGCGCCGTTCGCCGGATCCAGTGTGACGATGTCGGGTGGAGGATTCACGGTGGTGAAATCCCAGTTGCCTTTTGTGGCGAGGCCGGCAAAGTCGTTTGTGGCATTGTCGTGAAAGGCTGTGGCCGGCACGATCACGTAGTACTTGGTGTTGGGAACAAGGTTGGCCGACGGATTGATGGTGGCGTCCATGCCGCTCACGGTCACTTCCGCAGCGCCGGGAAGCACATAGCTTTCCACAATCGAATCATCGGAGTCGCGGCGAAGTTCAATGGTGCCCGTGCCTTTGTTGATGTTGCTGCTGAAGTTGATGACGAGGTTGGTGTTCACAGCCACGCCGGTGGCATTGTCTGCAGGCGTCAGTGAACTTACGGTGGGGGGCGTAATGTCGTAGCGCACGGTGTTGTCGCTGCTGGTGCTGGCCGCCGTCGTTGTTGTTCCATTCGAAACCAGCGTCGCTGCGCCAGCGTTAAGTCTGGCCGTCACATTGCCCGTGCCGGTCATGCCACTCACGCTCACCTGATAGGTGGTTCCGTTGTTAGGTGCAATTTCGGTCACCACTGCCGCCAGCGTGCCGGAGGTTGTGGATGTAGACAGATCCACGTCGGTGTTGGTGAAGCCCGTCACGGCCTCGTTAAAGGTCACCACAAAAAGAATGGGCCCGGTGTTCACGGGGTCAGCCTGGCTTCCGGCTTTCTCCACAGTCACCGTGTTGTTGGCCCAGGCCTGTAGCGTGGACACGGCAAGCATCAAAATCAATAGCAGGCTTTTCCGGCGTAGAAAAATTTCCATAGACACAATCATTAATCGTTCACGAACGCTGTAAAATCTTATCTGTCAAAAAAATCAATTCTTAATTCTTTAATTCTCCCTGGCTGTCGGTGCGAATCAAAAAGATAGACGAAAGGCCGCCCGTTTCTTCGGCAGCATCGCGCAGGGTTCCACAGATCACCAGGCTGCCATCGGCATCCTCGCGGATGGACGACACAATTTCGTTGGTTGGCCCACCGATGATCTTGTCCCACACGGGGGCACCATAGGCATCAACCTTAATCAACCAAATGTCTTTACCTCCGTTGCCACGCAGCGGTGTGGTTTCCAGTGTGCCCGCCAGAATGAAGCCGCCATCGCGTGTAGGCGTAAGCGTTTCCCCTGTGTCTTCACTGCCCGATGATGTAGGGTCCGACACGGCCACGCTTTCGGTCACGCCGTCGTAGTAGTGTGCGGTTTCCTTTTGAAAGTTTCCTTGCTTGTCGGTGCGGATAAAAAAGATGTTGCCCTTCTTGCCATCGGTTCCGGCATAGGTGCCCACGCCGCCAAATCCAATGGGGGAGGGCTGCAGGTCTTTGAGCACCAGCGATTGTTCTGTGGTTTGCCCGAAGTAGTCGCTGTTCACAAACACCGAATTTTCTTCCACCACGGGAAGCGACAAATACGACGATGTGAAGTTGCCGGCCGATCCGGCCACGGTGGCTCCCCACATCACTTTGCCGTTGCTGTAGTATACCGAGCGGGTGTTGATATAGTCGCGTTGCAGGTAGTTGTAGACTTTCGACCAAACCGTGTCAAGCGACGTGGGGTTCAGTGCGGCGATGTAGGCAAATTCGCTGGCGCCGGGAAATTTGTAGGTGCCCAGCGAAATGAGATTGCCCTGGTCGTCCAGTGTCAGGCCGTCGCCGTGGAAGTCCACATGCGTCACCTCCTTGTTGGCCGTCACTTTTTTGGCGAACGACCGGTCTGAAAGAATGGCACCGCTTTTATCCATACGAATGAGGCGCGACCAATAGTTTTCCAGGTCTGGGATGTTGGTTGAATTCGGGTTCAGTTGAATACTGTCGCCCACCAGGATGTAACCGTTTGGCGTCACCACAATGCTGCTGGATGCGCCGCCGTCTATAATTTTTTCCCATTCCGGATGGCCCAGCAAATCGGTCTTGATCACCACGATTTTGGTGGTGGGTGCATTGCCGGGAATGTTGATGGTGCCGGCCACGATATAGCCGTCGCCGGTGATGGCTACGTCGGAGGCAACATAGCTGTTGGCGCCTTCATAGAAATGCATGAAGGTGTTGCGCTTGGTGACAGGGGCGTCGTCCAGGTTCTTGCAGGCCGTTAACAGCAACGAGGAAAGTATGGCGAGGGTAAAAAGCTTCTTCATGAATAAACTTTACTTGTTCAGTTTTTTGGGATGGAATCGGTTGTATACATATCCCAGGGTGACACTCAAGGAATTCATTTTAAAAATGCCGTCTACGTAACCTCCGGTGGGGAGTGTTTTTGCATAGAGCGTATAAATGTCTTCGGTGTCATTCAGGTTGGTGAGGCCATAGGAGGCGCGCACTTCCATAAAGGCGAAGCCGCCGGTCACTTTCAGTTTGGCGCCAAGACTCACCAGGGCGCTGGCGTTTAGTTTATTCCGGTATGGATCGAGCGATATCGACTGCTCGTCGAGAGAGGAAGCTTGTTCTTTGGTGCGCGCATATTTGTTGGTTGAACTCAGCATGTATTCGGCCGAAGCACCCAGGCCGATGTAGGGATTAAACTTACTTTCCAGGAAGCGGTATTGCACCATTACCGGAAGCGTGGCCCAGGCCTGATTTTCTTTACCAGTGATGGCGAAGTTGCGCGGGTCGCCGGTGGCAATCTCGGTGTAAGTCGACTTGTTTTCGTATTTGAAATTGCGGAGTATAAAATTCAACTCCGTGTCGAGTGTGAATTTTTTGGTGAGTGGAACTTCCACCATCACACCGCCTTGAAAGCCGATGCCTGCCGAATATTTGCTGGCGCCTTCGTTGGCCGGCACATAGCTCACCACGTTGGGTTGGCTGGCATTAGCACCCAGCTTTGCACCCAGGCGATAGATGGGCGTGGTGCGAAATGTGCGATAGAGCGCTACAAACTCCGCAGGGTCTGTCGACGGACTGATTTCAAAATAATGATCCGTGCGCAACAGGTTCAGCATGGCTTCGTCGGCCTTCTGTGGTTCTTCCAGGTAGATGTAGGAGAGACAGAGAAGCTTGTAGGCTTCTACTTGTTCCTGTTGTGAGAATCCTCCCTCGAGGCATCGCGACAACAGTGCCGGAATTTCGTGGAGGCGACCTTGTTCATAGGTCGACCGCGCCAGCCGCAGCGTTTGCGTGCAGGAGGTCAGCTGGGCATAGGTAGTGAAAGCAGGAAAGGCAAAAAGTAAGGCGTATAAAACTCTTTTCATGCAGGTCATTTATTATTTTCCGGTAAGTCGGCACACGTCTGCTCATAGGGAAGATCGTCGCCAACGAAGATCTCCCACTCGTCTTTGTTGATGTTGCGTTTCACATCGTCACAAAGAATGTTTGCCATGGTTGGAATTTTTGTAGGCCAGGCGTGGATGGTATGTTCCACACCTTTCACGGTTTCGGTAGCACTGTGCACGCTGGCCAGCAATTGTTCGTCGTCAGGCGTGAAGGCAGCGCCCCACACCCAGTCGCGGTGGTCGCTGAACACGATGGGTTGTTCTTTCAAACGGTTCACATTCCACAGGCGCACCGTCTTGTCTTTGCTGGCGGTGGCCATGAACGTGCCGGCGTGGTTAAATTGGATTTGCTCGATCACCGAGGTGTGCCCCGACAATACGCGCAGCACCATGTCGCTCTGGTTGTCATACAGTGTCACCAGCCCCACATTGTCGCCCACCACGATGCGGCGGCCTTCCGGGGCAAAGGTCACGGCGGTGAGGTGTTGTCCCAGGTTTTTTGCTTCGGTCACGGCATAGTTGTTCTGGATGTCCCACACATAGAGACTTCCGTTTTCGCCGGCGCCGGCCAGGAATTTTCCATCAGGACTCAGGTCAATGGCGTTGATCTTCACGGGCGCTGCAATCACTTCGCGGGCTGTGCTCAGGTCCGAATACTTGATGCTCTTTCCGGAGTTGTCGCGCGCATAGAATCCTTTTCCATCGGGTGTGAAGTTGAGGTTCTCTACGGCATAGGTAAAGCCGGTGATCTTCTTCGGTGCCTCCGACATGTTGGCGAGGTTATAGAGCTCCACGAAATTTTTTGTTTCGCTGTTGGAGTTGAGGCCTGCCGCAATCAGCTGCTTGCCGTCTTTGCTCACGTCGATGGTGTAGTATTGATAGTCGGTGCGGTTCACCAGGATCTCCGATTTCCAGGTGTTGTTCTGTTCGGTCCAGCGGAACACTTTTCCATCGCTACCACCCGAGTAGATTTCGTTTGCCGTGGGGCGCGTCACCAGGGCACGGGCGGCACCGCGTTCGTGTGCCTGCAGGCTTTGGGTGAGCGGATGGTCAAAACGTTTCAGTGCTGAATACAATCCGTTATAAATGTCGTTGTCGTATTCATAGCCACGGTGATCGGTGTTGAACTTATAGGCGTGTTGCGCGATCAACGCTTCCTGTTCGGGGTCGTTGAGCTCTTTCGATTTCACGGCCATGGCTTTTGCCTGGGCAATGTAGCGTTGGCGCAAAGCTTCGGCGGCGTTTGCTTTGGCAATGCCTTCCTGTTCCTTGGCAAAGGCTTCGTTCTTTTGTGCGCGGTCGGCGTTGCGTCTGGCTTCTTCTGCGTTCTTCTGCGCTTGAATCGCGTTGCGTTTTGCCAGCTCGGCGTTTTGGATGGCGCGCTTTTCAGCTTCCTGTGCTAAGAGCTTTTGAGCAGCTTCTGCTTTTTCGGCAGCTTCTGCTTCTTCTTTTGCTTTCACCGCCGCGATCCGGTCGTTCTCGGCAACGATGCGAAGACTGTCGGCGCGATGCGCGTTGGCAAGGGCTTCGCCTCGCGCTACATCGGCGGCGGCACGTTGTTTGTCGGCTTCAGCCCGTTGGATGAGAGCGAAGATCAGGAACGAAAGACAGATCACCGTGGCCACACCCATGATAATACCAAACAGACGCGCGTTTTTGAGTTTGCGTTTTTGTTCAAGCTCTTTGATGCGTTGTTCCGTTTCCCATTCTTTCTTGGAATATTCCAGGAAGATGAGCGTGCGTTCGAAAGCAGGATTATAACGTTGTCCCCACACCAGCGTGGGTTTGTGTTTGGCTTGCCAGTTGAGGGCGAGTTGTAAATCGGGTGGTCTCCACAAACCGGCTTTGCCCACCTGATACATGGTGGCGGCGTCGGCGAGGCGCGTATACATCTGCACCGCTTCGGCTTCATCGTCGACCCAGTTTTTCAGACGCACCCAGATGCGCATGAGACTTTCGTGCGAGATGTCGACCATCGACTTGGTGGTGATGGTGGTGCCGTGCGCGGGGGTCAGCAACGATCGGCCCGGTTCGCGGAATTTGTCGATCACACTGGCCACGGCGTCTTCCGAAACGGCTGCGATGGCGGCGATTTCTGCAAGGCGTGTGGGGCGACGTATGCCAAAGTTCTCGCCGCGTTTTTCGGTGATGGCTTTGAACAGGACTTCACAAATGGTTTTCTGGTCTTCCGACAATTCATCGTAGGCCTCGTTGGCGTGCATCGACAAGGCTTCCGACATGGTGCCGATGGCCTCGTAGTGTTTCAGGTCCACGAGCTCTTCTTCGAAGTCGCGATACAACGCCCAATAGCTCCACGTGCGCATCAACGCGTGTTGAAGAATGGGAAGCTGATCGGGATTGTCGCCAAGGTCGTTCAACAACTGTTGCACCAGACGCGGTGTGATGCGGGCACCGCCCACGGCCACGGGACCTTCTATGGCCTTGCGTTTCTGATCGCGTGTGAGTTGCGGAATGAGGTAGTGACTGTCGTTGATCTTGCGGGTCAGTTCGGGAAACTGCGCGCAGTCGCCGATAAAATCCGAGCGCATGGTGATGGCCACATAGATGGGCGCATCAGGATAGTTGGCGGCTTCGATGAGCAGGTTCACAAACGCCAGCGTCTCGTTCACCGAGTTAGCATCGTGACTGTCTTTGAAGCGGAAAAGTTCTTCAAACTGATCGACCAGGATGAGGTAGTTCACATCTTCATCCTTGCGGGTTTGCTGGATGGCTTCCACCATGCCCAGCGAGCTGCTGCGCAGGAGGGTGGAGAAGATGGTGCGCTTTATGCGTTTCTCTTCGGCATCGGAGCCAATGTATTCGGCATTGTTTTTCAGCAACGCTTCTGCCAGGTTGTCGATGGGACCTGCGCCGGGGCGTGTCACCACCACTTCCCAGTTGGGGCTGGCGTCGGTGAGAAAGCCGCCATACAGAATGGGCATGACCCCACAATAGATGAACGACGACTTACCACTACCGGATGGACCGATGACGCCCACAAACCGGTTCTTCGAAAGTTTGAGCAGCACTTCGTCGCTCTGGCCCTCGCGACCAAAGAAGAGGTGACTCTCTTCGATCTTGAATGGCCGAAGTCCAGGAAACGGGTTGGCGGTTTCTAATTTTTCGTCAATGACTTGCATGACTAAGCTTTAAATTCTTGCAAAAATGATTTCAGCGATTCGAGCGAATGTTGAGCGTCGCCTTCAATGACGCGCAGGTTCTGTGCCTTGAACGACTCGGCGTTGATGGGCGATCCTTTGGCCGTGAAGATGGCTTTTCCGATGATGGGTTTCTTGCGTCCAAACCCGGGGGCTTTCAGCAGGTCGAGCGCTTTCATGCGCACCCATTGTTCATTCACTTTTCCTTTATAGATGATGGCGGCGTCGAGGTTCCGCAGGTTTTCGATGTGCTTCTGGCGAAGCTCCAGCAATTCACCTTCAAACGAGGGCATCAGCACGCTGAAGCCTGAACGTTCAAGCAGTTCCACGAAAGGTTTTATGTCGAGGTGGTCCACTTTGTCGTGCATGAGATACACCGCGCGGCCGCCGGTTTCATCCAGCGCTTTTTTGTCGCCGGCGTCGGCCAGTTCTTCGCGCATAATGTTCTTGAAATCTTCCAGCGGCGTTTGAAGAATTTCGGCGCCCTCCTGCGCTTCCACATCGCGTTTCAGGTTTTCGATAAATCCTTTCTGCCGTTCGGTCACGTGGTTCAGGTTCGACGAGATCCAGATGAGGCGCGAGAATTCTTCCTGGTTATCTTTGGCGCGGTTGCTGCGTTCGGCGGCCATCCGGTTTTGGATGTCTACCACCGAGCGGTCTGTGCCTTCAGGAATTTCGCCATAGGCGCTGCCGATCAGGTGAATGGACATGCTGCACTCGGTCAGGTCGCGACGCACCAGGCGTTCGAGGTCGTTCACATTGCCGGGCAGGGTTTGGTTGGGCAACACCTGGTACCCATGGCGTTGCAGCTCGCGGGTAATGATGTTGCGTTGCACGGAAAGATCGTGGCCTGTTTCGGCGAGGTATATGGTTTTGCGTTTGAAAATGTTCTTTACTTCTTTCGACGTGGTGCGGTCTTTCAAAGACGAGAGCGCGTCGAAGATGTCGTAGCTAAGGTCCACCATCTCCATCCAGTATTGGCGCTCGGCTTCGGTGCTGAAGTAGTCGGTGTATTCGCGTATCTCGCCCGAGTCGGGGTCGAGCTGATACATTTCATAACCCAGCAGTTCGCGCAGCGCTTCGGGCTGGTCTTGCACGGCCAGGGGCGATTTAAAAACTTTGAACAAACGGTTTTTGCCTCCGGCGCTGGCCTCTTTGAATTTCTGCAGATAGTCAAGGCACTGCGTGGACTGTACAAAGTCTTTGGAGAGAATGCTCACCATCACGGCCGCGTTGTCTAGCCTGGGCGAAGTCATGCTGTCGAATTCCGATTTCAGCAGGATGTTTGGTTTCTCACCCTGGATTTGGGTGAGCATCGATTCCAGGAATTTTTTAAATTGAGTGACCCATCCCGGTTCGTTCCCTGCCGTATCGTTGTCGCGGTCTGAAAAAATAATCAATACATCAATTTCAAAGGCCATGGTGTTCGGTTAAGGTTGTGAATAGTGGGGTTCGTTCTCTTCTGCTATATTTTTGATGAGGCTCTGCACCAGTTCGTGGTGGTTTGACATCACATAATAAAAATCCATCAGGTTGATCTTGAAAATCACGGTGCGTTCTGTCGCTTCAATGGAGGTGACTTTGGGCACGGTGCCATTCTGAAACAGATCGCCATACACACCACCGCGTTTCAGCGTGGTGATGATGGTGTCGTTGCTTTTAAGGTGTGCTTCGCCATGGGCCAGCACAAAGATGGGTGCGTTAAAATCGTCGAGTGTGAATTTCACACGCGAGCCAAAGGCCATGTCGATCGGTGTGATCTTGTCGGCCAGGTCGCAGAGCAAGGCGCCGTGTATGTTGTTGAATGTGGGCAGTTGCTTGAGGAACATCACTTTCTCCACCCACAAAAAGAAACCGTCGTTGAGGCCGTCCAGCAATTGATTGTTCTCGATGGAGGAGTCGAGGAATTTTTTGTCTTTCAAGGGCAAACGCTCCGAGATCACTTCAAAATCGTTTTTGTTTTTGTTGTAGATCACCCACGCGGCCGTTTCCTGCAACAGCTTGTCGGTGTTAAACATTTGGGCCACCAACCCGCGACTGATGCGGAAGTCGTTGATGAAGGCCGAGGCATAAATAGCACACGCCTTCGTCCACCGGTTGTTGAGGTTGAAATCGCGGTTCAGGATGTAGTTGATAACCTGTATCGGGTTGTAGGTTTCGCGGGGGTAATACACCTGCAGTTGTTTCAGCTTTTCGGGCACAGCAATGTCGTCCAGCAAGGGCACGAGCTTTGGCTTCAGTTCCGGATCGATGAACAGGTCGAGCAATTCCATGGCGAAGGCAATGTTGTCGGGTTCGCCCGATTCCACGTTTTCGCGCACCAGCTGCACCGAGCGGGGATCGTAGAGGATAGAAAGCAGGATGGTGATCTGATCGTAGTTGTCGCGCACTTCTTCCTGGAGTGCTTCGCGGAGGAAACTGAATTCTGATACTTCGGGCAACTCGTGGAGGGCGGCCAGGTTCCAGATGGTTTTACTCATTTCGCTTTCCAGCAAGTTGATGACCTCGCGTGCCTCGCGGCCTTCGGCGTGGTAGTTGATGTAGCGAAGCGAATACAGAATCTGTTTCACAATGCGCTTATCCGGATAGTCGGCCTTCTTCCACAACAGTTGCAAGGCATATTTGCCACCGATGCTGCCCATGATTTGCACGATGCGCAACATCACCAGGTCGCTTTGTCCGGATTTGTGAAAAGCAGCTTCCAGCGTGGGCAAGGCAGACTCGCCGGCTTCTTTCAAAGCGGCCGCCGCGTGGTGGCTATACGCCGCGGAGTTCAGCAGTTCAATGAGCACGGGCCAGGTTTCGCTGAGCTTCACTTTGCGGGCCGTGGCCAGGGCTTCGAAGCGGACTTTCGGGTCCACATCGCGTAGCAATTCCAGCAGCACAAAGATGGTGCGCGGTCCCGTGAGTTTGCGCAGCAGCTTGGCGGCCAGAATGCGGTCCGACTGTCGCACCGATTTGCTAAGCTTCAACAGTTTCTCGGGTGAAATGGAGAGGAGGTCGCTGTCTTCGGCATCGCCCACAGCCTTTTCGGCCAGCGATTGCAATTCTGTTTTTGCTGTGCCCGACTTGAGGCCAAGCGCCTGCATTTTTTCTTCCGCAAAGGTTCTGATCCTGCGCGACGTGCTGTCGACAAGACTGATCAGGGAATTTTCGAAGAGGGTAGGCTCCAGCTTCTCCATGAGCTTCAGGCCATAGATAACTTTCTGTTCTACGCGGCTGTTCACTTCTTTTTCAAGCACGGTGTCGAGCGTGTATTCGCGCTCCAGCGCGTTAGACGTGGTGGACTTGTTCCGCTGCAACGTGTCCTGCAAGGTGTGGCGATAACTCACGTTCATGCGGTTGGCCACAAAGTACCAGACGAGCAGCAACGGCACCGTGAACAGCGTGATATAGATCAGTGTAAAGAACTCTGCGTTTGTGATAAGGATGATGAGCCCACCGGCCAGCAGACTGGCGAAGGCTGTCACAAGCCCTTCAATTTTGGTTTGCACGTCGATGCGTATGCTGCTTTCGATAGGAAGCAGGTAAAGTTTGAAGGCCGGGTTGTCTAGCGAATCGCGGAGCGAGCGCACAAACAGTTTGCTGATGGCAATCACCATGAAGAAGCCCAGCGTGTAGCCAAACGTGAGCCCCAGAATGAGGGCCACCACCGTGAAGAGACACATGAGAAACGGGTTGATGAGCAATGGCACCCGCATGCCATACTCTTTAATAATTCGATCGGTGGCCAGCGTTTGAAACAGAAACCCGAAAATGACAATGGTCATTTCGAAGTAGCTGATGAACCGCGGCAGGTTTTCCTGCTCCAGGTAGATGGTGGTGGCGTTAAAGAACGAGTAGTCCACGAAGTTCACGGCCATCATCGACACCACCACAAACAGCGACATGTAGAGGATGTAGCGATTTTGGATGAAGTCTTTGAACACCAGCTTCTTGTACATCTTTTTCTCCTGGGCAAACGTGCGCGTTTTATACTTCACCGACAGGAACACAAACAGCGACAGGAAGCAGACCAGGCTCACAAGCGACACAGTATATAATTGTTCCGTCTTCACATTTTTCAACCCGAGAAACTGGGGAATGGAAAAGAAGGCGATGAATGACGCGATCATGGCGCCCATGTCTACCGTTCCGATGAGGCGCTTGGACTGGCGCAGGTTGAACAAACGACCAAACGTGCCCCAGAACACCAGGTAGATAATGAAGGAGAAGGGGATGATCTGTGCAAAGCCGAGGAAGTAGATGGTCTCCGGGTTGCTGAAGTAGCCTTCACCAAACTCAATGAAGGCCGTCAGGCCCGTAATTACCAGCAGACTCAGCACGGCCAATACCTGGAAGGGGATGCGGTTTTGAAGGAAGTTATAGATGATGGTGGCAAACAGGCCAAAGGCTCCCGATACCAGCAGGGCGATGGGCAATTGTGTTTTTTCATCGAAATGAGCCAGAAACAGCGATTGCGACGCCACGGTGATCGTGGCCAGAAACACGCCCATGAAGAAACTCATGATCAACAACAGGCCCACACGACCGGTTTCACCCGGCTCTGTATCAAGAAAACGGATTATTTGTGCTTTCATAGATTTCCCCCATTACCCCTAAAATTGCTTATATTCCAACAAAAATCCTATAAGGGAGCGTTTTTTTGGGTGCCGCAACGTACATGCCGGGGGTTTGCATAACGGGGCTGGCTGCTATACGCCAGTTCAAAATGTGAGGACAAATTTTCAGCAAGCCCGTTGGGGCTTGTAAGGTTCCGGTCAAAAATCCATATCGCAAAGCGTTTATTCTTTGTAGTATTGAGGTCAAATATTAATACGTATGACAAGAAAGGCTTATCTACTGTTCTGGTTAGTATTCTTTTCCATCGTCTCGCTGCAGGCGCAAGACAGCAAGTCGCTGGCCGACGCCGAGCACTACTTCAGCGTGAGAAGTTATGACGCTGCCCTTCCGAAATTTCTGGCCGCCATCCAGGCAGGCGAGAAAAGTCCGTTGGTCTACTACAAAGCCGGCATTTGCTATCAGAAGTCGCCCGAGACCGACGAGCAGATCAAAGGCATTCCCTATTTTGAATATGCCCTGAAAAACGGTGGCAAAGACATGCCCATCACCCTGCACTACGATCTGGGCACGATGTATCTGAAAGACGAAAACCTGCAAAGCGCTATCCAGAGCTTCACCAAGTTTCGCGACCTGAGCAGCAAGGCCGACAAGAAAACCATGGCCCTGGCCGATGAAGCCATCCAAACCTGTCACAACGCCATCGCCCTCATGTCGGTGCCGCGCAATTTCAAAGTCACGCACTTCAACTCCATCATCAACACCAAGTATACCGAATACAACCCCGTTGTGTCGGCCGACGAAAGTGTGATGGCCTACACGGCCCTTCGCCCCAACACAGGCAAGACGCGTACCGGCGATAAATTTATTGAAGAAGTCTACATTACCTACAACAACAACGGTGCATGGACAGAACCCAAAGTGGTTCCTATTGCCCACGACTACAACGTAGGCACTGCAGGCATTTCGGCCGACGGACAAAAGATGCTCATCTTCATGGGCGGTGCCACCGATCCGGGCGGCTTGTTCCAGATCACCAAAGCCGGCGACTCCTGGTCGAAGGCCAGTCTCATCACGCCGTCGCTGAACACCCCGAAATACCTGGAGTCTACCGCTAGCATCACACCCGACGGAAAAACGATCTACTTTGCCAGCGACCGTCTTGGCGGTCAGGGTGGGTTGGACATTTATAAAACCACCATGCTGGCTAATGGATCGTGGAGCGCCCCGGCCAACCTTGGCCCCGATGTGAACACCAAGGCCAACGAAGATGCGCCCTACATTCATCCCGATCAAAAAACCTTGTTCTTCACATCCGACGGACACAACTCCATGGGTGGACGCGACATTTTTGTGACCCGCATGGTAGGCACCAAATGGACCTCGCCCGAAAACATGGGCTATCCCGTGAACACCACCGTGAACGACAACTACTTCACCCTGATAGCCGACGGCACACGCGCCTATTTCTCTTCCGATCGCAAGGGCGGCATGGGTGGACAAGACATCTACTACATCGATCTTCCCGCGGAGTCGGCCAACATTCCGCTCACCATGATAAAGGGTAAAATCATCAACGCCGAAACCGGCAAGCCAATCCCCACCAAAATCTATCTCATCGACAACGAAACGGACAAGAAGCTTGACTTTGTTTACAACCCTGATCCCGCAACCGGCAACTACCTTGTGATTTTGCCGCCGTCGAAAAACTATGATATGGTGATCGAGTCGGAAGGTTTTCTTCCGTACACGTTGAACATCAACATCCCGAATCAAACCTACTTCTATGAGCTCTATCAAATGGTGAGTCTCAAAACCATCAAACAGTTTGATGTGGTGGTGGGCCAGGAAGTGCAGGTAAAAAATGCGTTCTACGACACCGATTCTGATGTGAAAGCCGACCTGCGCAAAACGCACGAAGCCAAACTGGTGCAGGGTGGTTCGCTGGATGTGTATGACATGATGCTGGACCTGATGGCCGCACAAGACAAGGACGGCATTAACTACCTCACGGACCTCATCCAGATGAAAGATCCTATCGAAGAAGTGAACTTCAACGAAAAAGAAAACTCCCGCATCGAAGTGGCCACACGCACGTACTACTATGACGAAAGCGACGAAAGCAAATTCGAACAAAAGGCTGTCGACGGCAAAACCATCTTCTCGCTGCCCACCTTCATGGTGAACGAAGAGATCATGAAACAGAAGGAACAGACCCAGAAGAAATCGGCTGCCTACGACAAATCGGTGCTCACCAAAAACGCAAAAATTTATTTCGATGCGGGCAAGAGCGACTTGAAAGCAACCTACAACGCACAACTTGATGTGATCCTGGCCGAGCTGAAAAAGAACCCCGACCTGGGCGTGGAGATCCTCGGATTTGCATCGGCCGAAGGCACCGAAGAGCTGAACCGCGAACTCTCCAACAAGCGTGCTACAACCGTGCTGGACTACATCAACCACAAAGGTGTTGTACGTCGCCGCATTATTGCCCGCGGCTACGGTGCCACCAAAGACCAGACCGCTACTAAGGAAGAAGGTCGTCGGGTGGAAGTGCACGTTGTGGATTTGAACGCGCTCACAGAAAAGAAATAGAAGCGATTATCTTCAAAAAAAGAAAGGCAACTGCGAACCAGTTGCCTTTCTTTTTTTAGCGAACGTCTTTGTCAGACTAGCGCGGGATAAGGAACGAGCTGTCGCCATAGCTAAGAAACCGATAGTCGCCGCGGAGGGCTTCGTCATAGACCGTTCGCCAGTCTTCTCCAAGGAAAGCGGCTACCAACAAAATCAGTGTGGAGCCTGGTTGATGAAAATTGGTGATCAGTGCATCGCAGACGCGGAAGGTATAGCCGGGCATGATGTAGATAGAGGTTTCGCCGGTCAGTACATCCAGGTCGCGATCGTCCATGTGGCGGGCAACGGCCTGCAAGGCTTCGTGGCGTGCAGGCAAGTTGCCCGCGTGCGTGTAGGGATCGTGTTGGGTGATGCTGAACGGTGCCTCGCGATTGGCCAGGAGCTTCACCCCAAACCAATATAAACTCTCCAGCGTGCGCATCGACGTTGTTCCTACCGGCACAATGTATTTTCCGGCGAGCAGGTTGGCGATGTTTTCGCGATGGATCACCACTTGTTCGTTGTGCATGAGATGTTCGGCGGCGTTCTCCACTTTCACGGGTTGAAAGGTGCCCGCGCTCACGTGAAGCGTCACAAAGTCGTGGGGAATGTTTCGTTGCTTCAGCGCGTCAAACACTTCGGGTGTGAAATGCAGGCCCGCCGTTGGTGCAGCCACGGCGCCGTCGTGTTGGGAGTAGATGGTCTGATAGCGTTCGCGGTCGTTTTGTTCGGGCTTGCGATGCAGATAGGGGGGAAGAGGTGTTTCGCCCGCCAGGCTCACTACTTCGGCAAAGGAATGGTCGGTTGTCCAATGGAATTCCACGAGGCCTTCTTCGCGATTCCGCAGGGTGGCTTCGAGTGCAACGCCCTGAAAGGTGTTGGAGAGCGGTTGATCGTCGCGCCAGCGCTTCACGTTGCCAATGGTGCACTTCCACGTGCACGTGCCATGAGCCTGCATGGCTTCCATCACCAGCGAAGATGGCAACACCGGATGGAGCAAAAACACTTCGATGATGGCACCCGTGTCTTTGTGAAAGTGAAGCCTTGCCGGAATCACTTTGGTGTTGTTGAAAAACAACATAGCGTTGTCGGGAAGCAGCGCGGCAATGGAGGGAAACGTTTCGTGACGGATCGTGCCCCGGTCGTAGACCAGCAGCTTGGACTGGTCGCGTTTCTCCAGCGGATAGGTGGCGATGCGTTCGGGCGGTAGCGCGTAGGTGTAGTCGTTTATGTTCAGTGTCATGCAGAATCGGCGTGTCAAAGTTAATTCTAAAAGAGTATTTTCGTGCTTCCCTGTTTGCCTATGGCGTTGATCATTTCCTACACCACCGAAACTTTCCGGTTCGGCTTCAAGGCCCGCACCTCGCGCGGCCTCATGAAAGACAAGCTCTCATGGTTCATCACCGTTCTCGACGATGCCCATCCCGACGTGACGGGCGTTGGCGAATGCGGCCCGTTGCCCGGCCTCAGCACAGACGACACACCCGATTTTGAGGCCACACTGAAGGACGTGTTGGCCAAACTTCCCGGCGTGGTCACTCTGGCCGACCTGCAGGCGAATCCTCATCCAACCCTAGACAACGCAGTGTGGCAACGAATCTTTGCCATCGTGCCGCCGACGTTTCCATCCATACGGTTTGGGTTGGAAACAGCGTTGCTGGACCTGGCACACGGGGGCAAAAAAATAATCTTCCAAAACGAATTCCTTCAGGGAAAGCCACTGCCCATCAACGGCCTCATCTGGATGGGCGACCTGGACTTTATGATGCATCAGGTGAACGAGAAAGTGGCCCAGGGATTCCGTTGCATAAAACTGAAAGTGGGCGGTCTTGATTTTGATCGCGAATGCGAAATATTGCAATACCTGCGGAAGCGTTATTTCCGCGAAAACATCACCCTGCGCCTCGATGCCAACGGGGCGTTCAAGACCGGCGAAGTTTTGTTCAAGCTCACGGAGCTGGCCAGGATGAACATTCATTCCATCGAGCAACCCATCAAACCCGGACTTGTGGAAATGGAAGAGCTCTGCCGCAAGTCGCCCATTTCCGTCGCCTTCGATGAGGAACTGATCGGTGTGGAAGATAGCAGTGAAAAGAAGGCGTTGCTTTCGCGGCTTGGCCCGGCCTTCATCATTCTCAAGCCTACGTTGCACGGGGGGCTGGCGGGTTGTGCCGAATGGATCTCTATAGCCGAAAGCCTTGGCATGGGATGGTGGATCACATCGGCGCTGGAGTCGAATGTGGGACTCAATGCCATTTGTCAGTTCACGGCAAATTATCCTGTGACCATTCCGCAGGGATTAGGCACCGGCGCGATCTACGAAAACAATGTGCCGTCGCGGCTAAAGGTGAAGGGTGGAGAAATTTTTCTGGAGCAATCACCAGTATAATTGATGCCCGTTCTTAATGCATATGCGAGATGGGGCTTGATTATGCAAATAACCTTATGAAATAGAAATACTTTTATTTTGCAGGTCACAGTGTGTTCGGGTCAGACGCATAGCGTCGCTTAAAAAACCAATATAGAGGAATGCCGAGCGCCGTGAGAAACAATCCCAGAAGCGAATTAATGAGGTGTGTTTTACCGGTGGCATAATAATAAATATCCGTCCACAATGTGGAGACCAGGAAGAATGCCGTGAACACCACAAAAATGGCGGGCACAAAAGGATAGCCCCATACTTTATAGGGCCGATGGGCGTCGGCCATTTTTTTCCGGAGTATGAAGATGCCAAAGGCACTAAGGCCATAGAAGACCCAGCTCATAAACACCAGCATGTCGGTGAGCATGTCGAACGATCCGCTCAGTACCAGCACCGATGTCCATATGCCCTGAAGCCAAAGGGCGTTGCCGGGTGTGCCGAAGGTGGGGTGCACCTTGCCGGCAAAGCCGAAAAATTGTTTTTGCTGGCCCATGGCAAACGTGACGCGCGCCGTGGCGAGGATGTTTCCGTTGGTGGTGCCGAAGGTGGAGATGATCACCATCAGCGCAATGATGCCGCCCCCCACCGTGCCCATCACCACCTGCGCTGCATCCGAAGCCACCATGCCCGAAGCTGCAACGGTGTCGATGGGGAGCACATAGAGATAGGCCAGCGTGATGAGCGTGTAGGTGCCAATGCATATAAGAAGCCCCAGCAAAAGACTGCGTGGTATGTTGCGCTGTGGGTCGCGGATCTCGCCGGCAACAAACGTGATGTTATTCCATCCATCATATCCCCAAAACGCGCCGGAGGTAGCCGCCACTAACGCACCCACCAACGCCCAACCTTCCGGGTGAATCGTGGTTGACGACGTGATGAAGTGTGACGCGTCGCCCTCCGATGAAAAGAACAATCCAAACACTACCAATCCCATGGCCAGCACTTTCAACGCCGTGAACACGACCTGAATGTTCCCACCCGAGCGCGTGCTGCGATAGTTCACATAGGTAAGCCCAATGACCACCAATATCGTGAGCGATTTGACGCCAATGTTTTCGAGTGGAAAGATGGAGCCGATGAACGGGATGTATAACTCCACGCGATGTTCAACGTCTGCCGGGAAGCGGGGCAGGTTGATGAAATATTCCGTATACGTTCCAAACACATAGGCAATGGAGGCAATGCCCGCCGTGTTGAACACAATGAAGGCCGACCATCCATACAGAAAGGCGATGAAGTGGCCGTACATTTTTTCGAAGAAGATATACTGTCCACCCGTTTCCGGAATCATCGCCGAAATTTCCGCGTTGCTCAATGCACCAAACAACGTGATGACGCCGGCCACAATCCATACACCCACCAGCAACACCGGCGACCCCAGCTGCGAGGCCATGAGCGCGGGCTTCATGAAGATGCCCGATCCAATGATGCCACCAACCACGATGGAGATGCTGGTCCACAGGCCCAGCGATGCATGGAGTTTTCCCTTCGGCATGCGGTTGTTAGTTTATGAATTCGGCGATGAGGCGATGGAAGTGATGGGTTCCTTTTTCCATCTTCACAGAATAGCGTCCGTGTTTATAGAAGCGCGAGCGAATTCCTTTTTGCACATGCCGCACCACGTCTTCGTCTTCCATCTCCACCTGGTGCAGGTTGGCACCCGCGCCCTGTCGAAGTTTGTTCTCGTCCCACACATAAGACAGGAATGAAATTTTGCTTTTGGCCAGCCCCACTGGTCGCACCACGTTTATGGACAAGCCCCAGGGATAGAAATTGAACATCATGTTTGGAAACACCCAGAAGTAGTAGCCCGCAATCTTTTTCCCGAAGTCGGGCGATGCGGGGGGCAATTCAAAAATGGCGTCGTCATCTTTTGCATAGCCTACCTGCAGGTTGGAGTAGGGGAAGAGTTCTGTGGTGTAGTTGCCATAGTCGATCACGGCGTTGAGGCCTGCGTGCACAAAGGGAATGTGAAACCCTTCGAGGTAGTTTTCGCAATACAATGCCCAGTGCGCGTCCACCACATAGTCGCGCGAGAGCTCGGGGCGAAACTGGAATTCCTGAAACGGCATCCATCCCACGCGCTTCATCATATCGCCCAGAAACTTGTCGGCGTCAAACGTGGGATGCAGTGAGGTGAACAACCATTTGCCAAACGTGTGGAGCGGAAGTTTTGTGAGGTTGTCGTCTTCCGTAGGGAAGTTGGCCACTTCTTTGAACTCGGGCATGGAAAGAAATTTCCCGTCCAGTTGAAAGCGTCGGCCATGATATTTGCAGCGCATGTCGTTGAGTTTGCAGGGGCGCTCCACCAGCAGGTTGCCGCGATGGGTGCACACATTGCTGAGGCAATGCAGGTCGCCTTGTTTGTCGCGCGAAAGCAACAAGGGCTCGTCGATATATTTCTCCAGCAACGACACGGGCGTTACCCATCCCGGTTCTTTCACCTGGTCGGTGTCGCCCACAAGTTGCCAGGTGGCGGCAAAGATTTTTTCTTTCGACAATTCGTAGTAGGAGGGATTCAGATAAAAATCTGTGGCAATGGTTTTGGCAAAGGCGATGTCGGGATTGACGTCGAACAGCGGCATAGGCAGGGGATTGGTCTGTAAGCAAAATAGCAAATACCTGTCGCTTATCTGACACTGCTTCGCTAATTATTCGTCTACCTTTCGCCCATCAAAACAAAACAGATATGAAAATCGTCAACATTTTCTATTGGGGAGCCCGGGTTGTAGCGGCCCTCATCATGCTGCAAACGCTGTTCTTCAAGTTCTCGGCGTCGGCAGAGTCGGTATACATTTTCACCACTGTGGGCATGGAGCCGTGGGGAAGAATTGCTGTGGGGGTGTTCGAACTGATCGCGGCGGTGCTGCTGCTGGTGCCCGCCACCGCCTGGTTGGGCGCGGGCCTGGGGTTGGGATTAATGATCGGTGCCTTGGGCATGCACTTTACCCTGCTGGGCATTGAGGTGCAGGGCGACCATGGCTACCTGTTCACCTTGTCATTGATCGTTGCCGTGTGCAGCGCGTTTGTGTTGCAGCACGACAAAACCAAAGTGTTTGCGTTATTAAAATCGTTTCAGAAAAGTTAGTTCACTTCTTTCAGCGCGTTCGCAAGATCAGTCTTCAGCGCGTCTTGTGTCAGCGAACTTTTGAGGCCTTCCAACAGGAAGTTGGGGATTTTTTCGCCGCGTGAAATTTTGCCTTTGATGTCCTGGATCATTTCCAGGGCATTGCTCTTGCCGGAGAAGTCGGCTTCGGCTTTCACTTTTTCTTCGAGCACATCCCACGCCGATATTTTCTTTTCAGCTTCGGCTTTGGAGGCCACGATACGGCTGTGGTCTACGGTCTTCACCTGTATGCAGGCATTATATTCGTCTACGATGGTGAGCAATTCTTTTTTGCCCAGGTCGCCCGTCTCAATCCGGTCCACCACGGAGGGGCAGTCTTCCAGAAAGTTCTTCATAATTTTTTTGAACGTCAGGTTGGGCACTTCGGTGCCGCGACCGTCTTTCTTCATCAGGTACTGACCGTCGTAGGCCACCTGGTTGGGCAGTTGAAACGCAAACAGTGTGAGGTATCCGCCCTTCACCACTTTCATGAATGCATAGCCATCCGGCCCTTTCACGGGTTGATAGGTGGCATCTTTCAGGCGATAGTTCCGGATCTGAAACATCGGGTAAATAGTCTTTTTCTTGTCGCTGCCCACCACCTGCACCTTCTTGTCGGCGCCAAACGTCTGGGGTTTTATTTCGCCTCGGATGGTATCGCCCTTTGTGGTCACCAGATAATCCTGGGCAATGGCCGGGCATGCAAAAGAAAGCAGGAGGATAGCAACAAGCGTATAAAGACCGGGACGTTTCATAGTGGGCTTCTGTTTTTAGCTGCGGCAAGATAAGCGATAAAACAAATTCCCATCAAGCTATTCCGGTTTTCCTTTTGATTTTAGACGCCCGTTTTCTTTCAGGGCCTTGCTGATGATCCACTCCAGCTGGCCATTGGTGCTCCTGAATTCGTCGGCCGCCCATTTCTCTACGGCCTTCATCATTTCGGCGTCCAGCCGCAAGGCAAAAGGTTTTTTTACCGCCATGTGTATTCTTCCACTGTTCTGATAATTCTTTTTCCTACGGCGTCAGTGTGCCGGTGTTCACCACGGGGCTCACATCCTTGTCGGCGCACAGCACCACCATGAGGTTGCTCACCATTGCGGCTTTGCGTTCTTCGTCCAGCTCGATGATCTGTTTCTGGGCCAGTTGCTCCAGTGCCATGTGCACCATAGAGACCGCGCCTTCCACAATCTTGAATCGTGCCGACACCACCGCGGCGGCCTGCTGGCGACGCAACATGGCGCTGGCAATTTCCGGAGCGTAGGCGAGGTAGCCGATGCGCGCTTCAATCACATGAATGCCCGCCATGTCTAAACGATTCTTCAGGTTTTCTTCCAGGGCTTGGTTCACTTCGTCGTGTCCCGAGCGCAGGGTCATTTCAGAATCTTCTTCAAAGTTATCATAGGCATACATACCCGCCAGACGACGCACGGCCGAGTCGCTTTGGATGCGCACAAAGTTTTCATAGTTGTCAACGTCGAAGGCGGCTTTGAACGTGTCGCGCACCTGCCACACCAGAATCACACCGATCTGAATAGGGTTGCCCACCTTGTCGTTCACCTTGATTTTTTCGCTGTCGAAGTTTCGTGCACGCAACGAGATTTGCTTTTTGCTATAGAATGGATTCACCCAATAGAAACCGTTGGTTTTCACCGTGCCCTGATAGCTTCCAAAAAGCACCAGCACCACCGAGGTGTTGGGATTCACAAAGAAAAATCCCGGGGCCAGCATGCAGGGGAGGAAGATCAGGAGACCAAAAATTTTTGCTCCCACCGCAGCGCCCAGGGTTCCCAGGAGCAGCAGGAGAAGACAGACGGCAACCATGGTGTAGCCTGACACGGGTGTTGTACTTTTTTCGTTTTGCATAGGAGTGATATTAAAATGATATCATATCAATATTATACATCAGAACGATGCCGAGCAAGTTTGGTTGCCTGTAAATTTTTACTGACCATCATTTTTATCTCCAATCCCGTTTTTTAAGCAGCCGGGATGGATAATCGTGTTGGAAATATTTCCGTGAATCAGGTTATTGCAGGAAAGTTTGCCGCCCCCTTATGGTAATGTACAATCCCAAAAACTGGTTTGCCCTCGTCTTTCACGCCTATAGCCGTCGCGTCATGACCACGTTGTGGCCTGCCATCGCCTTCATGCTGGCCTACTCCACGGTGTTGTGCTACATCATGCTGGACTATTTCAAACTTCACCTCGCCGATTTTCAGCCCACTATTGCCATGCATTCGCTGTTGGGTATTGTACTGGGCTTGTTTCTCGTGTTCCGCACCAACACCGCCTACGATCGCTGGTGGGAGGGACGACGTATGTGGGGTGGCATGGTGAACAGCACCCGTAATTTTGCCATGAAGGTGGCCGCCTGCCTGCCCACCGAAAATCACGAAGAACGCGACTGGTTCGCCAAGATGATCCCCAACTTTGTGTTTGCCGTGAAAGAAAACCTGCGCAACGGCGTGCAGTTTGCCGAACTGGAAGCCCCCGACGACAAGTTTATCAACGATCTGAAAAGATTCAAGCACAAGCCCAATCGCATCGCTTCGCTCATGTATAAGCGCATCAACGAGCTCTACCGTGCAAACAAAGTGAGCGGCGACCAGCTGATCAACCTCGACAAAGAGCTGAAAGATTTTATCGACCTCATGGGCGCGTGCGAGCGCATCAAGAACACACCCATTCCCTATTCTTATATGATGTATGTGAAGAAATTTATCTTCATCTACATCATCACGCTGCCGTTTGGTTTCGTCACACAATCCGGCTACATGACCGTGCCCATTGTGGGGCTGGTGTCGTTCGTGCTGTTGAGCGTGGAGCTTATTGCCGAAGAAATTGAAGACCCGTTCGGTCGAGACATCAACGACTTGCCGCTCGACGATCTGGCGGGGAAGATCAAGGAAAATGTAAAGGAAATTTTGTTGTAGTCAGGAGCGATGACATCACTCCGTCAGGAAGTCGATGTCCACGTTCAGCGGATAGCGCATCAGGTATTCCAGTGCCCGCTTCACGGTCATGTCTTCGAACAACACCTGATACAATGTGCTGGTGATGGGCGCGCGCACTTTATAGTAGTCGGCACATTTCTTTGCCACTTTCACCGTGTTTATGCCTTCGGCGATTTCGTCGGTGCTGTTGAGAATTTCCGCTAATGTTTCGCCCTTTGCCAGGCGATAGCCCACGGTGAAATTTCGGCTGAGCGAGCTGTTGCACGTGGTCACCAGGTCGCCAACACCGGCCACGCCGAGAAATGCTTTTGTGTTGCCGCCCAGGGCCCTTCCCAGGTAAACCATCTCTACCATGCCGCGGCTAACGAGAAGACCCTTTGCATTTTCGCCATACCCCAAACCACTGAGTGCACCAGCGGCAATGGCGATCACGTTTTTTAAAACACCAGCCAGTTCAACCCCCACCATGTCGTTGTTGCCATAGACCTGGAAATGGTTGGTGCGCAGCAAGCGCTTGCCCAGTTGAATCACTTCGTTGAAATGGCTGGCCACCACGGTTGCCGCAGGGTGACCTTCTGCAAGTTCTTTGCTGAGGTTAGGTCCGGCCAAACAGCCCACGCGCACCACCACGCTCTCTTCGGTAATCACCTCGCTGATGGTTTTCACCATGCTGCGGTCGAGTGTGGCCATGGTGTCGAGTGTCTTGCCTTCGGGCAACGAAACGTCAAAGCCTTTGGTGCCGTGAATGAGAATGTGATAGGGGTGAAGGTGAGGCGACAGGTTCTTCATCATCGCCCTGAAATGCAGCGAGGGCACGATGGGAAAAATAACATCGCACTGTTCGGCCAGGTAGCCCAGGTCGTTGGTGGGCGTGATGGCTGGATGCATCGGGTGGCCGCGGTTCTCGCGCGTTTTGAGAATGCGTTCGATGGTGCTCTCGTCACGCACGTGCAGCAGCACATTGCGACGCTGCGCCAGCAGATTGGCTACTACGCTGCCGAAATTTCCTGCACCGATCACGCCGATCGGTTTATCGTTTTCAGATAAACTTTTCGAGGTCATAGCCTGCCAACCGGTTGTGATAATAATACAGTGTGCTGAAATCCTTGGTGATGATGTTGCCTTCCTTGTTCATGAGCAGCGGCCGCTTCAGGTGGAAAATGCCCACGTTGTCGAGACCATGACGGATCACCAGGTTGATGTTGCCTTTCAGGTGTGTGGCGTGATAGACCTTGTTCTCTTCTTTCAGCGTATAGATTTGTTTGCGCACCCGCTTGCAGGCTGCGCGGAATTCTTCGTATTGAAGCACTTGTTCTTCTTCGGGCAATTTCAGCAACCCGAACAGATCGAGCTTCGGATGTTTTTTCTGCCACATCTCAAACGCCACAAAGGCCACCAGATGACTGGCAAACACGCGGTTGATGCGATGATACTCGGTCACAATTTTGTGGCTGAGCATGCGCGTGTATTCGTCTTCGCGTTGTTTGTCGACCGTGATGTCGCCGTGCGAGATAAAATACTCACGAGTGTCGATCACGCGGCCTTGCGCATCGAGGCTGTTGCCGTTGTCGTCCACATAATTTCCCATCACATCAAGCCCACGGCCAATGGAAACCGAGATGTTCGATCCTTTGGTGAAGAACTTGAACAGGAATTGCAGCAGTTGCCAGCTTCCGTATTTGTCTTGCTCGGGCAGGTAGCGGTCCTGTCCCTTAGAGCTCAGGTATTCGTCTACGAGGTCGGGCGCTTCCAGCACAAAGTGATAGTTGAGCGTGACGGGCACGATAAAGATTTTGCGCACCGGCTCATCTGGCGGAGCCTCCAGGTAGAGGTTGCGTTGGGCTTCGATGGTGGAACTGAGCAATCCCAGCTTCAGTTGCTTTTCGATCATACCCGAGCGCGACCGTGTGCCGCCGGGGAAGAATATACTGTGGGCGCCTTTTTGAATGGCACTCATCGAATAGAACTTCAGGGTTTCGAGATAGGGCACGTTCTTCTTTCGACGGTCTACCTTATAGGCCCCGAGGCTGTTCATGAAGTAGGCAAAAATCTTGATGTTGAAAAGATTCAGGCCCGCGCCATAGATGAAAGCAGGAAGTCCCAGGGAGTGGATGATCCACCCGATCAATATAGAATCGAGGTTGCTGAAGTGTGTGGGCACCATCACCACCGTGCCTTCCTTGGCCAGGGTGCGAAGCTGCTTCACTTTGCCGACGATGTGAATTTTGTCGCGCAGGGTGTAGCGGCTGCGGAAGAAGGCACCGAATTTTTTTACGCGTGCGCCGTTCAACAGGCGCGAGAACCAGAATTTAACAATCTCGCGGGTGAGGCGATAGGAGTTGGGTTTGAAGTTGCCGGCAATCTCGTTGGCATAGCGCAACACGATGCGATGGAGCAATTCTTCGGCAATGGGTTGGGCTTCTTCCGGTGTTTTGTTGGTGAGGGCCACAAGCTCTTCTTTTACGCCGGCCCAGAAACGAGGTTCATCGGCCGGGTCCACGCGCCAGCGGTTGCGTTTCATGCGCTGCTGTTCGCGATAAACGGTGGCTTCCAGTTCGTCGATGAGTTGTTTGGTGGTGGGGCGGTTCTTTTTGATCTGGGCATAGGCCTTCTGCGCCACCTCTTCAATAAACTCCTTTCGGTTCTTGCTTAGCTGGTATACCGGCCAATCAGGTATGCCTTCCAGGATTGGTTTATATCGCTTATTCTTATTTTTCTTTTCTACAACTTCCATGAGCGCTGCAAAATAAAACAATTTCCTCTACTGCTGTACAAATGCTTTGATTTTAAGCACGTTGCATCGCCTGGCGAAGACTTTCGCTCATTTCATCGAAGCGCTTCAGGGCCGCTTCCACAAAAGGCTCGTCCACGATCCGGTAAAGCTCGGCTTCGTCGATAACATCGTATTGATTCACCTTGAAGGTCTGCTCCAGCAACCCCTGTTCCAGCTTAATGAGGTACCGGTTGTTCCAGGCAAAGACGGTGATCTTGCATTGTGAATGTGGAATTTCTCCTACAACACGCATTCTTGTTGGGTTTGCCAGCAAATGTAGTGAAGAGAAGAAGAATAAAACGGTTTTACTTTTTGGATGATAATTCGTGCTGAACGCTCAGCTCCTGTTGAATGGTGACCAGTTCTTTCGAGAGATTTTTGTAGACGGGACTGTTGTGGAGGCGATCAAATTCCATTTGACGGACAAGGCGTTTGATTTCAAGCTCGCGTCTAACAAGCGAAGCCTTGTTGGTTACATCAGATTTCATTCTAGCTAAAAAAGTAGGTTGTAGGTTTGGTAAACGCTAAGATATCAGATAAAATCCAACGCTGAAAACCCGCCTTGCAGAATTTTTTTTGGTTCCACTTCAAGCCATCAATCAAGTATTGTTACGTAAACTGTCCGAAAATCAAGCTGATGGATAGGGTTACCGTGATCGGGCTTTAAAAGATTTGGATGCAAATATTTTTAAAACCTTTTCTTGTAAGGCCATCAAAAATGAGAAGACATTGTTCGCGTTGACGTGATCGGTGTTATCACTTGTGTGGCCACACGCTGTTTGAACTCAGGGATCCGTTAAGATAATTCCGTTATACGTTGATCGTGTGTTCTCCAGATCATTAACGAAAACACCCACGGCGTCGGCAGAGCCGCTATAACAAATTACCCGATTTCATCGTCTGGGCTATGCGCCGCATTCGCCAGAGTCAGCATTGTTGATGGGTTTGATAAAACGGATGGCCGGCTCTTTTGAAACTGCGGCGAACAGATCACAGGCGAACCTGGCGTGTAGAGAAGCGCTGGGAAGAAAGGTAATCTCGCGGGCAACAGAAAAGTGGGATGATGTCGGACAAGGTGACCTTTCTTGCGGAGCATCAGCGGAGCCGGGATGTGGCACTACGCCCAGAGTGATTCGGATGTTTCAGGCAAACGAGCTCGTTGCGGGTTTGGCTGCCTTACCTTTCGGGGGAAATTCTGCCGGGCTCCCGACGATGGCGGCGTCACGTTTGCCGGGTGATACGCTGTCCGGGGTGTTGCTTGCCGGAAGTATTTTTTGATCTAGGTTGGAGGCTGAATGGGGGGTATCGGTCGTTGCAGGCCAGGAACATAATGCGGTGCGGTGCATCCTGGTCTGGATTTCGGGATCGGTTAGGCGTTCGTTTGGAAGGGTGGAGGGTAGCGCTTTAACCCGTTGGAAAAGAATTTGCCCGTTCAAGGACTAATTTCAACGGTTATGCGTTACCTTAATTGATAATTTTAAAGATCAGCAACAAGGTCCTATATTGTAACCCTTATGTGGGCGTGGATGTTGAATACAAAAAAGATTTTCGATACAGGCATGAACTTTACCGCTTCAGCAAGCAAATTGGGCAAGGTCGCAATCATCGCTGGGATGCTGATGATGGCTATTGTTTTCAGGAGCCAGGCCACCCACCTTCGGGCGGGTGAAATCACCGCCACCCGCGTGAACTGCAATAGTTTAACGTTTATCATCACCATCACCGTCTACACCAACACAAAAAATACAACCGTCCTTTTTGGCGGCGATCAGGATGTGCTGAACTTTGGCGACGGCAGCAAATCTGTGTTTGTGCCCGAAACGCCCAACACACTTCGCCCTGACCTGGATCCCGACGGCAGTGTAGCCACCGCGTCGTTCACCATCTCGCATACCTATTCGGGCTTTGGCACCTATGTCATCAGCTACCGCGAACCCAATCGCAACGAAGGCGTGCTCAACATGGATGCCTCGGTCAACACCACGTTCTATCTGGAAACTGTGGTAACGGTCGATCCCTTCCTGGGCTGTAATAACACCCCCAAACTACTGGTTCCGCCCATCGACCATGCCTGTCCCGGTGTAGCGTGGACACACAACCCCGGTGCGTTCGATCCCGATGGCGATAGCCTTTCCTATTCGATGGAAGTGCCTTTCAGCGATCGCAAAACACAGGTTATCAACTACAAAAATCCCAACGATCCTAAATTCTATAACAATTTTGGAAACGCCAACGAAAATGGCAACGGCCCGCCCACCTTTTCTATCAATCCCATCAGCGGCACCATCACGTGGGATTCGCCGGGCGCGGTAGGCGAGTATAACATCGCCTTCCACATCATTGAGTGGCGAAAGAAGGGGACAGAGTGGTTCCCCATGGGCTATGTGCGCCGCGACATGCAAATACTGGTAGACGATTGCAAAAATCAACGACCTGATCTTATTGTACCAAAGGATACGTGCGTAGTAGCCGGAACCGTGCTGAAGGCAACCATCTATGGCACAGACCCCGACAAGGACCCCGTGAAGATTGAAGCCTTCTCCGAAATCTTCAACTTTCCCCCGGCCCTGTCGCCGGCGAAGTATACACCCGTGCCGGGCGTCAACGACTTTGTGCCTTCCGTTCCTCCCGCCGAAACAAAATTCGAATGGCAAACGGAATGCATACACGTGAAAGACCAACCCTACCAGGTGGTATTCAAGGTCACCGACAAACCGAAAGAAGGGCCACGCCTTGTGACCTTCAAGACCTGGCTCGTCAAAGTGGTTGGCCCTGCACCCGACTGGACCAATGCAACCCTGAATCTTTCAAACCGAACAACCGACCTGGAGTGGGCGCCTTACTTCTGTCAGAACGCCGAGAAAATGCAGGTATGGCGTAAAGTAGATGGCAATCCATTTGTGCCCGACAATTGCCAGACCGGCATGCCCGACTACCTGGGTTACGAACTCATTGACGTTGTTGACATCAAAGATGCCAACAACGTACCCATCACCAAATACAGAGACACAAACAATGGCAAAGGATTGGCACCCGGCGCGAAATATTGTTATCGCCTGGTGGCCGTGTTCCCCTTGCCAAAAGGTGGCGAAAGCTATGTGTCGTTGGACACGTGCGTGGGACCAATCAAAGCCAATGTGCCCATCATCACCCACGTGACGGTGGAGAAAACAGACATGACCACCGGTCAGAACCGGATCAGTTGGAGATCACCCTTTGAAGTAGACAAAACACAATTCCCACCGCCCTATCGCTACGATGTTTATCGCACCGTGGGTTTTGCCAGCGGACGTGGCACCGATTCAGTGAAGATAAGCCCCGTGGGATTCTCCGACACTACGATTGTAGACACGCCAATAAACACCGAGGAGAATGTCTACAACTATGGCGTTACGTGTTATGCATCCAACGGTGGCCTCGTGGGCAGCTCGGCACACGCATCGTCGGTGCGGCTGGATGCTAAGTCGCAAGTGAAGAAAATAGAATTGAACTGGAGCGCCTTCGTTCCGTGGTCCAATCAAATTCAAACGGTTCCCAATAAACACTTGATCTATCGTGGCCCGGAAGGTGCAACGGAAGCCGACCTCGTGCTGATTGACAGCGTGGACGTGCTGAACTCCGGCTTCATCTACCTCGACCAGGGCCAGTGGGACGGTAAGGGGTTGAACGACAACGACGTCTATTGCTACCGGGTGATGACACGCGGAGGATACGGCAATCCAAAAATAGCGCAACCGCTGTTGAACTTTTCGCAAATCATGTGTGCCCAACCGGGCGACACCATTCCACCCTGCAAACTGGAGCCACCCATCCGTAGCACAGTTGAATACAAAGACTGCGACGACTACTTTCAGCAGTTCTGTGACCGGAACACCTTCAGCAACACGTTGATCTGGAACCGGCCGGAGGACTCCGATTGTCGAAACGACGTGCGGTCCTACAATATCTATTATACCAACAAACGTGGCGGAGAATATACCCTGCTGGCAAACACAAAAGACACGACCTACACCGACACGAAAAATCTTCGATCGTTTGCCCGATGTTATAAGATCGCAGCGGTAGACCGGTCGGGCAACGAAGGTGAACTTAGCGAGGAGATGTGCATAGACAACTGCCCCTACTATGAGCTCCCCAACGTGTTCACACCCAATGGCGACAAATACAATGAAACGTTTAGCGCTTTCAGCACGCGCAACATACCCTGTGGTGAAGAGGGCGGCTGCCCCATACCCGACGAACTGAAACTGAAGTGCGCCCGCTTTGTGGAGCAGGTAGAGTTCAAAGTATTTAACCGCTGGGGTCAGGAAGTATATACCTACGACAGCAGCATTGGCGATAATACCGCATCGATCTACATCGACTGGAACGGTAAAGATGCCGGCGGCAAAGAACTAGCCACAGGCGTATATTATTATGTGGCGAAGGTGAAATTCCTAACGGTCGATCCTCAGGATCAGATCCAAAACTTCAAAGGATGGGTGCACCTTATACGGTAGGCACCCGTCCTTAATTTCCTTAAACACTTAGCAATTCCAGCATTCCCTCAATCCTCGTCTATCCCGGCGGGATTGTACATTTCAACTTTTTACTACTTTTGCCCGGGTAAATGACAACCGACTAGCAAATGAAAGCATACGTTTTTCCGGGACAAGGAGCCCAATTTACCGGCATGGGCAAAGACCTCTACGAGGCAAGTGCCAAGGCCAAAGCCCTCTTTGACGAAGCCGACGCACTGCTCGGATTCAAACTCACCGACGTGATGTTCAGCGGCACCGCCGACGAACAGAAGCAAACCAAAGTGACGCAACCTGCCATCTTTTTGCACTCTGTAGCGGTGGCCCTTGTCAACGACTCGTTTGCTCCCGACATGGTGGCCGGACATTCGCTTGGCGAGTTCTCGGCGTTGGTAGCCAACAAAACGTTGTCGTTTGCCGACGGCGTGAAGCTGGTGTCGAAACGCGCCCTGGCCATGCAACGGGCCTGCGAAATAAATCCCTCTACCATGGCAGCCATCATCGGCCTCGACGACAAGGTGGTGGAAGACATCTGCGCATCCATCGACGACGTGGTGGTGGCAGCAAACTATAACTGTCCCGGGCAACTGGTGATTTCCGGAACCATCAATGGCGTGAACATAGCCTGCGAGAAATTGAAAGCGGCGGGTGCTAAACGTGCCTTGCTGCTGCAAGTGGGCGGCGCATTTCACTCACCCCTCATGGAACCTGCACGCGAAGAACTGGCAGCGGCCATTGAAAACACCTCCTTTGGAAAACCCATTTGCCCGGTATATCAAAACGTGAACGGCCTGCCCTCCACCGATGTAACGGAAATCAAAAAGAACCTGATTGCACAGCTCACCAGCCCCGTGCGCTGGACACAGTCGGTGCAGCACATGGTGAAAGACGGCGCGAAAACGTTTATCGAATGCGGTCCCGGAAAAGTGTTGCAAGGATTAGTGAAAAAGATTGCTCCCGAAGCAGAAGGCATGAGCCTTTAATGCCGACCCGCAGCGACAGTCCGCTGTGATGGTTTGAATCAGGATTGAACAATATTCACCGCGAGTTGGTCTGGACATTTGTCCAGCAGCTCGCGGTTTGTTTTTTGAAACACGGGATGCACAAACTCCGGAGCAATTTCACAAAGGGGCACCAACGTGAAGCGACGGTTTTGCAGTTGGGGGTGGGGCAACGTGAGCCGTTGGGTGGAAACGATTTCTTGCCCGTAGTACAACATGTCAACATCAATGATACGCTCGCCCCACCGTTCGTGACGCTCGCGGCCCAGCTGAGTTTCCACCGCCAGCAACGCTGTCATCAATGCTGTTGACAGCAGTGCGGTTTCGATTTCCAATACCTGATTGTAGAACGACGGTTGATCGGTTTTTCCCCACGCCGCTGTTTCATATACCGACGAAGCGCGCACAATTTTTCCAATTTCGTTTTCAATGGCGCGCACGGCGGCGTTCAGGTTGTCGCGACGACTTCCAAGGTTGGTTCCCAGCAAAAGAAAAACGGCGTTGTTCATAGGGCTAGCAGCTGCAAACATACTTTTTTATTCGGAGCAGTATTATGTACTTTTGAAAACTTAAAAAATGTCATGTATGAGTTTCTTTAAAAGTTTTATGTCATCGTGTCTCGGCGCCCTGGTGGCCATGATTCTTTTCGTGGTGTGCCTTGTGGTGTTCTTTTCCATACTGTCGGCAGGGGGAAGCGAACCGGTGGAGCTAACGGAAAATTCTGTTCTGAAGCTCGATATGGATGTGCCCATCATCGAGACCGAAAAAGAAGAACCGTTCTCAGGCATTCCCTTCATCGGTGGTCGCGGCAATCGCCCCATCGGGCTGGCGCAACTTCGCCAGGCCATTGCACACGCGAAAGACGATTCAAAAATAAAAGGCATCTACCTCACCGTCACACAACCCATGATGGGCTACACCGTGATCGAAGAAGTGCGGCAAGCCCTGCTCGATTTCAGAGCAGACGGCAAATGGGTAGTGGTCTATAGCGAAGGCATGTCGGAGTCGGCCTACTACCTGGCCACAGCAGCCGACAAAGTATACCTCAATCCGCAGGGCGAAGTGGAGTTCAACGGTCTGGCCGTCGACATCACCTTTTTCAAGCGGCTCTTCGATAAACTGGAAATCAAACCGGAAGTGTTTCGTGTAGGCGAATTTAAAAGCGCAGTCGAGCCCTTCATCCTCGAAAAAATGAGCGACGCCAATCGCCTGCAGCTAACGGAGATGATCAACTCGATCTACGACCAGGTGCTCACCCGTGTGTCGGAAGCGCGCAACATTCCCAAAGCCAACCTCCGGGAAATCTCAGACAAAATGCTGGTGCGCAACGCCGAACAGGCACAGCAATACAAACTGGTAGACTCCCTGCTCTATGACGACCAGGTGCAGGACGAAATCCGTCACCGCCTCGATCTGGCAAGCGAAAAGAAAATCGGCTACGTGAAGTTCAGCCGCTACGAAAAAACATTCTCAACCTATTCAGAATCCAAAAATGAAGTGGCCGTGATTGTGGCCGAGGGTGCGATCTATTCCGGCAAGGCAAGTCCCGGGCAGGAAGTGATCGGATCGGAGTCGTTCAACGAAGAGCTGCGCAAGGCCCGCGAGAACGACAAAGTGAAAGCCATTGTGCTGCGCATCAACTCGCCCGGAGGAAGTGCCCTGGCCTCCGATGCCATGTGGCGCGAAATCTCCCTGACCACAAAAGTGAAGCCGGTCATCGCATCGATGTCCGACTATGCGGCGTCAGGCGGATACTATATGGCCATGGGATGCGACACCATCGTGGCCCAGCCCCACACCATCACGGGATCGATAGGCGTCTTCAGCGTCTTGTATGACGCCAGCGGATTCCTGAACAACAAAATCGGCATCACGTCCGAAGAAGTGAAGACCGGCGAAGTCGGTCAACTTATCACCGTGAACCGCCCCCTTTCGGAGTTGGAGAAAAACATCTGGCAGAAGCGCACCGAAGAGGTTTACGACACCTTCACCGCCAAGGCTGCCGAAGGCCGGAAGATGTCGGTTGAAAACATCAAAAAAGTAGCGTCGGGTCGCGTATGGACCGGCACCCAGGCCAAAGAACGCGGCCTGGTTGACGTGATCGGGAATTTTGAAGACGCCGTCAACATCGCTGCTGCAGCTGCCGGTGTGAAAGACGACTTCAAAGTGAAGATCTATCCACAATATAAACCTTCCGTGTTCGAACAGATCGTGAACCAGATCGAAGAGGATGGCGAAACCGAGGCCCTCAAAGAACAATTGGGCGCACAATACTATATCTATCAGCAATGGCAGCATGTGCGCTCCTATCAGGGCACACAGGCCCGCATGCCGTTCGAAATGAAAATTCAATAACAAGAAGCAACGTAAACAGAACCGCGATAAACACATGACAACGATTCGTAATAACTGGACCCGCGAGGAAATTGGCGCCATCTACAACAAGCCCGTAATGAGCCTTATCTACGAGGCCGCCACCGTGCACCGCGAATTTCACGATCCCAACGAAGTGCAGGTGTGCACCTTGCTCTCGGTGAAAACGGGAGGATGTCCGGAAGACTGCTCTTATTGCCCGCAGGCTGCCCGCTACCACACCCAGGTGAAAGTGGAGAAGCTCATGGAAGTAGGCGAAGTATTGCAAAAAGCCGTGGAAGCAAAAGAATCAGGCAGCACCCGGTTTTGTATGGGCGCCGCCTGGCGCGAAGTGCGCGACAACCGCGACTTCGACAAAGTGATTGAGATGGTGAAAGGTGTGAGCACCCTGGGCATGGAAGTATGCTGCACCCTGGGCATGCTCAGCCCCGAACAGGCGCAGAAACTGAAAGACGCCGGCCTCTACGCCTACAACCACAACCTCGACACGAGCGAAGAATATTATGGCGACATCATCACTACACGCACCTACGGCGACCGCCTGGATACGCTGGAGAGCGTGCGGAAGGCCAAAATTTCGGTTTGCTCCGGCGGCATCATCGGGATGGGCGAACACGAAGACGACCGCATCGGCATGCTGCTGGTGCTGTCCACACTGCCCGAGCACCCCGAATCGGTGCCGGTGAACGCATTGGTGCCCGTGGAAGGCACCCCGTTAGAAGATCAACCAAAAGTGTCGGTATGGGAAATGGTGCGCATGATTGCCACGGCCCGCATAATCATGCCCAAAGCCATGGTGCGCCTTTCGGCCGGGCGTGTGCGCATGACGTTGGAGGAGCAGGCATTGTGTTTTATGGCGGGCGCAAACAGCATTTTTGCGGGCGACAAGCTGCTCACAACGCCGAACCCGGGCTACATAAAAGACCAGGAAATGTTCCAGCAATTGCAGCTGAAACCACGGGTGGCCTACAAGGAAAAATCCCAAAAAGAGGTCGTTTTTTGATGTAAGGTTTTAGACGAATTTCACATAAAAGCACCTTAAAGTGTTACTTTATGTGAATGGCATTACACCCCTAAGACATTGAAAGATTACGAAAGGCTTACCACTGATGTCAATCCGGCGCCCTTAATAACTGTTTAACCACCGAATCCAGGCGCTTTAAAGGGTGATTTTTGAAAGGTAACCAGGGGTTTCAAGCGAAATGAGAGCATTGATACCCGGCTATGGAAAAGCTGAAACTTCAACAAATCTGAAAACGTGAGGCCTACCTGTAATCAGGGATGGCATCCCGGGCTGCCGGGATGGCAAGCTTTTGAAAGGAAACAGTGGCACTTTGTTGCGCGTTTCACACGCGCCAACGGGGAGGAACGAATTGAGAGAAGCAAACAACAGACACCGTTGCCCAGGTTGGCAGCGGTGTCTGTTTGTTTTTTTAGAAGACTAGAATTTGTCTTCTGAAAGCAGTCCGCCAACGGGCTCGTTGTGCGAAACCTGAGGTGTGTTTTTAGTGATCGCTTTCGGTGCGCGGCTAGCCGTTGCAAAGGTGAATGACAGAGTTACAACTGCAGCGCCGGCGAGGAAGAATATTACTTTTGATTTCATAATGCTGGTGATTAAGGGTTCTTATCGATTTGTGAGAATTGTCTGTGAGTTAATTAAGCGTTTGTCTTAGGATCGGAAGGAAGACCACCGGGACCAAATTCTGTGCTGGGCTTAACTTCTTCTTCAGTGCACGATACAAATGTCATAGCAGAAGAGATGGCAACAAGGGCGATATAGATTAACTTTTTCATAGTCGTAATTTTTTTAGATGAGTAAAATATTTTTTCGATAGGGAGTAGTTTTTGTTAAGGTTTTTTGGGATCAGAAGGAAGGCCACCGGGACCGAATTCAGTGCTGGGCTTTACTTCTTCTTCAGTGCATGCGGAAATTGTCATGGCAGTGGCGATCATTACCAGTGCGGCGTAGATAAATTTTTTCATGGTTTTAATCTTTGATGGTTTAAGTAGGTTTATGGGGTCGAGTGGAAAAGCTGTCTCTCAACGAATCCAGAGAAATTCACATCGGATCTGATGGAAGACCTCCCGGTGCTTTGATCTCTATGGGTGTCGTTGCTTGTTCTTCTGAACAGGCGACGAAAGAGGCGGCCGAAACGAGGGCAAACAGAAGGATGTAAATAATCTTTTTCATGTTTTTAGACAGTTAAAAGGTTTTTCTAATAAGTTTTTAGCGCTAAATTGATGACTCAAAGTTGGCATGCTGAATTCAACTAATTCTCGAAATAAAATTTTGGACATCACTCGTGTATTATAATTTTTTCAATGCCGCAAAACTGAGTCTCTTCTTAATCTTTGGTTCCGCCTTCTTTTCAACAGTTCAGGGACAGGATAAACGAGTGGTAGATTCTCTGTTGAGTGTGCTTCAGTCGTCACGTGATGAACATCAACTGATGGAGGCCAACATCAAGTTGTCGTATGAATACTTTGACACCAACTATCAACAATCTTTGCAGTATGCCAATGAAGCCTATCACTTGGCAGAAAAGCTGGGAGACAGTACACGCATCGTGCGTGCGGCAAGGCTTCAAGGTCAAATGCTGAGAAGACTCGACCGCCTTCAGGAATCTATCGACATACTGACCAAAGTGTTGGGCATTGCCCGCCGGAATGGATTGACGGAAGAGCGCAAAAAAATTCTGAATGGCCTCGCCGTCACCCACACGCTGAGGGCCGAATATGACAAAGCCTTGGAGTACAACTTTGAGAGCCTTGTGATAAGGCAACAGGAAGGCAACAAGGCGGAGATCAGCATCACGCTGAACAACATCGGATTTGTATATTTTAAGTTCAGTAACAACGAAGAGGCTCTACGCTACTTCAACGAGGCCCTGGAGCTTAAAAACGAAATCAACGACACCTACGACCTCGATATCCTGTACATTAACATGGGGCTTTGCTATGCGGAGTTGAATCGTTTCGAAGAAGCCAAGGAGAGCTTCAACAAAGGACTCGCAATATGCGGCGACCATTGCAACGACGATATTAAGACATCGGGAGAGTATGGCCTTGGTCTTTCCAATTTCCGGCTCAGAAATCTGGAATTGGCCGAAGAACATATCCACAAGTCTTTGAAAAGTGCACGCGCTCTGGACAATAAGCGCTTTCAGGGCGAGAACCTGCTGTTGTTGGGGGAAATGGCCATCTATAAGCGCGACAGCCTGGAAGGTCGGATTTTTCTGGAAGAGGCAGAGCTTGCCGTGAAGGGATTGGGGTTTAATGAACTGACCATTCGGATATACGGCCAATTCTCAAAGCTCTACAATCAGATCGAGGATTTTAAAAAAGCATCGTTCTACCAGGACAAGTACATTCAACTGAAGGACAGCATCATCAGCGAAACGTTCATCAAGAACATGGCCAAGATCCAGTCCGATTTCGAAGAACGTAAAAACATCGCCACCATCGCCTCCAAAGAAGTGGCCATCAAACAGCAGCGCGACCTCAACGCGGCCGTTGTGGTCATTGCTGTGCTGGCCGGGCTGCTCATTCTGGTGCTTCAGTTTGGTAACCGAAACATTAAGCGTGTAAACGCCAAGTTGTCGGAAGCAAAGGAAGTGATCCAGAAACAAAACGTGGAGCTTGGAATCAAAAACCGGCAGCTCGACAATGAAGTGGACAAGAAAACTCTCGACCTTGCCCGCGTCAACCAGTCGCTGAAGCAAGTGAACGACGAACTGGACAACTTCATCTACAAAACCTCCCACGACATACGCGGCCCGCTGGCAAGCCTCAAGGGCATGTGCAACGTGGCCCTCATGGACGTGAAAGACCCGGTGGCCCTCGACTACCTGCGCAAGCTCGACGCTACGGCCGAACGTCTCAACTCCATCCTCACACGCCTGGTCATCATCAACCAGATCAACAACTCCAAGATCACCATCGAGAAGATCGATTTCGGCACCATCGTCAACGACGTACTCATGCTGGAAAAGAAGAAGGGCCTGCCACACGATCTCCAGATCAATACCTTCATCGACAGCGATGTGGAGATCGAGTCCGACAAGGAACTGGTGCGCATCGTGCTGGAAAACCTGATCGACAACGCCATCAAGTTCTACAACGACTCTGAACGCATCCAGTCGTTCATCAACATCCACATCAACCGGTTGGAAGAAGGGGCGGTGCGGGCCAGGGTCATCGACAACGGCATTGGCATCAGCGAATCCAGTCCGGGCAAACTGTTCCAGATGTTTTCGCGCGCGTCGGAGCGATCGGAAACGGGCGGTATCGGCCTCTACATCACCAAAACCGCCACAGAGAAAATCGGCGGCAAGGTGGGATTGCTCACCACGCCCGAGGGCTACACGGAATTCTATGTCATCTTTCCGCCGGTGCCGCAGCTGGAGTTGGGCCGCGTCACGGTGATTCCCGTCTGACCACGGAATTTTTTTAGCTCCATTTCTCTTATCATCTTTGCAGGCTGCCAGGAGCAGTCTTTAGTTATTCTATGAAAGCATTCAAACGTCACACCGTCACGGCCGCCTTGCCCTATGCCAACGGTCCCAAGCACATCGGACACCTCGCGGGTGCCTACATCCCCGCCGACGTCTATGTGCGTTATCTCCGGTCGCTCGAAAAGGACGTGATTTTCGTCTGCGGCAGCGACGAGCACGGAACGGCCATCCCAAACCAGGCTGTAAAGGAAAATACGACCCCCAGAGCCATCATCGACAAATACCACGTGCAGATGCGCGATTGTTTCAAAGCCCTTGGAATAGCCTTCGACGTGTATCACAGAACCAGCGAGCCCATCCACCACAAAACCTCGCAGGAGATCTTCCTCACGCTCTTCAATAAGGGGCTGCTTACCGAGGAAGTATCGGAGCAATACTACGATGCCGACGCCAAGGCCTTTCTGGCCGACCGCTACATTGTGGGCACCTGCCCCAAGTGTGGACATCCCAATGCCTATGGCGACCAGTGCGAGAAATGCGGCTCTTCGCTGAGCCCCCGCGACCTCATCAACCCCCGGTCTACCCTCACCGGCAACGTGCCCGTGCTGCGCGAAACAAAGCACTGGTATCTGCCGCTGGAGAACTACGAAGGCTGGCTGCGGGAGTGGATCCTGAAAGGCCACGCCACAGACTGGAAGACCAATGTGTTTGGCCAGTGCAAGTCGTGGATCGACGCCGGCCTGCAACCCCGCGCCATGACACGCGACCTCGATTGGGGCATTAAAGTGCCGCTGCCAAACGCCGAAGGAAAGGTGTTGTATGTGTGGTTCGATGCACCCATCGGCTACGTCTCTGCCACGCGCGCGTTCTTTGAAGAAGTGAGTTCCGGCAAGCTGGAGTTTGCCCAACCTCAACGCGACTTTGGAACCGTGAAGGCCGACGATTGGAAAAAATACTGGCAGGATGAAGAAACCAAACTGGTGCACTTCATTGGCAAAGACAACATCGTGTTCCATTGCATCATCTTCCCCATCATGCTGCATGCCCACGGCGAATTTATTGTGCCAGACAACGTTCCGGCCAACGAGTTCATGAACCTCGAAGGCGACAAGATGTCGACCAGCCGTGGATGGTCTATCGAAATGCATGAATACCTCGAAGATTTCCCCGGCAAACCCGATGTGCTTCGCTATTGCCTGCTGGCCAACCTGCCCGAGACAAAAGACAGCGAGTTTACCTGGAAAGATTTTCAATCGCGTAACAACAACGAGCTGGTGGCCATCCTCGGCAACTTCGTGAACCGTGCATTGGTGTTGACACAGAAATATTTTGACAACAAAGTTCCCGCGAAGGGCACACTTCAACCGGCCGACATCGCAGCACTGGAATCGCTGAAGGGGCAACCCGCGCGCATTGCCCAGGCGTTGGAGCTATACAAATTCCGAGAAGCCACTGCTGCGTTGATGGACCTTGCCCGCCTGGGAAACAAATACCTCGCCGATACGGAACCATGGAAACTGCACAAGACCGATCCCGATCGGGTGGCAACCATACTCCACGTGGCGTTGCAAATCGTAGCCAACCTGGCCATTGCGGCCGAGCCTTTCCTGCCGTTCAGCGCAGCCCGTATCAACGAGATGCTGAACCTGCAGTCGCGCCTGTGGAAAGACGCGGGCTCCGACAGCCTGCTCGCCGAAGGCCACGCGCTGGGAGTTTCCGGACTGCTGTTCGAAAAAATTGAAGACAGCGTGATCGAGAAACAACTGGAGAAACTTCACGCGAAGAAAAAGCTCATGAACCCCGTGGTCGCCGAATTAACGCCCCTGAAAAGTGAAATCACATTCGACGACTTTGCCAAGCTCGACATTCGTGTGGGCAAGGTGCTGTCGGCCGAGAAGATGGAGAAGTCAAACAAGCTGTTGAAGCTTTTGGTAGACACCGGTGTGGATAAGCGCACGGTGCTGAGCGGCATTGCCCTGCACTATACGGCCGAAGAAATGGTAGGCAAACAAGTAACGCTCATCGCCAACCTGGCGCCGCGAAAAATGATGGGCATCGAGTCGCAAGGCATGATCCTCATGGCCGAAGACGCCGATGGCAAACTCAGGTTGCTCCAGCCCAACGAGGTAGTGATGCCGGGCGCCGTGGTGAGCTGATCAAAACATAGAAGCAATACAAAATGATACGGAGTGGCTAGTCTACTCCGTTTCGTATTTATGGAGTTTCTCTTCCCAGGTCACGTCGCCATTTTTGCGCGCGTGCACTTTCAGGGTAACCACCAGCTCGTCGGCACCGGCTGCGAAGCAGGCTTCCTGCGCTTTCTTTACCACAGTCATCAACGCATCGTAGTCGCCCTGCATCACCGTTTCCATCGCGCCCACGCGATAGACCACACCGGCCTCGTCGATTGCCTCAATGGCCTTGTCGATGATGGGGTAGGGGTGTTCTTTTGAGATGGGAACAATTTGAATGGCGACGTGTACCTGGTGGTTCATGTTCTCTCTGTGTTTAAAATCACTTCAATCATTATACTGACTCATCGTCCGCTCCACACCTTGTGTGCAGAACGACAAAATCATTTCGTTGGCTTTTATGATGTAGCTGGGGAGGTGTTTAAATTCCTCGGGCGAGAAATTGCTGAGCACGTAGTCGGCTTGCTGGCCTTTGCCAAAATCGCTTCCCACACCAAAGCGCAGGCGCGAATAGTCTTGTCCGTTGAGGAGGAGTTCGATGTTTTTCAAACCGTTGTGCCCGGCTGAGCTTCCTTTCGACCGCAGGCGCAAGCTGCCAAACGGAAGAGCAATGTCGTCCATCACCACCAACAAATTCTCTTTGGGAATCTTCAGCTCCTGCAACCAGTAGGCTACTGCTTTTCCACTAAGGTTCATGAACGTGGTGGGCTTGATGAGGTGAATGGTTTTTCCCTTGTGACGGAATTCTGCCGTTTCGGCGTGGCGCTCTATGGCGAAGGTTGCCTTGTTCACATCGGCCAGTTGGTCCAACACCAGGAAGCCAATGTTGTGGCGGGTCAGTTCATATTTCGGACCAACGTTTCCCAGCCCGGCAATGAGGTATTTCATAAGTTCTTATAAAGTGAAGGATGAGCCGTTGCCGGTCATTGCCTTTGTGTTCGTCCGACAAGAAACAAAAAATCCCCCGACGTTGGCCGGGGGACTTCCTGTTTTTGTGATGACAAGCGAATTACTTCTTGCCTTCTTCTTTCTTGGGAGCCTCTTTCTTGGCATCGGCAGCCGGAGCGGCACCTTCGGCAGGCGCAGCGGCAGCTTCTTCAGCGGCCATCTTCGCAGCGCGGGGCACTTCTACTACAGCAACAGAAGCTTGCTTGGGATCCATGAACTCAAGTCCTTCCACGTTAATGTCGCCTACTTTAATGGCGTGGTGGAAATCCAATGCAGCAACGTCCACGTCGATGTGGTCGGGCATGTCTTTGGGGAATGCGTATACTTTCAGTGAAGATCTTTTTTGAACCAGTGTACCGCCTTTCGATACGCCAGGAGCCTGGCCTACCAAACGGGCAGGGATGTTCATTTTGATCTTTCTGTCTTCGCTGATGCGGAGGAAATCGGCGTGCAGAATGATTTCACTCACGGGGTGAAACTGAACTTCCTGCAAGATGCCCTGGCTTTCTTCGCCTTCGATGTTCAGGTGAACAAAGTGCGCTTCGTTGGTGTAAACCAATTCACGGAAAAGGACCATGGGCGTGTAGAAGTGAACTTGTTCGTTTCCTCCGTACAACACACAGGGAACAAGACCTTCGTCTCTTAATTTCTGTGAGCCAGCCTTACCGAGATTTGCTCGTTTATACCCTATAATCTCAATGGTTTTCATAAAATATAATTGTTTAGTTGAAAATTCGAATGTTACTAAAATCAGAGTTTGATAAAGAGTGAACTGATCGACTCGTTATCGTGAATCTTCCGGATCGCCTTTGCATACAGCGTGGATACCGAAAGCACTTTTATTTTGCTCGACGTCTGCTTCAGGGGGATCGTGTCGCTTACCACCAGTTCTTCCAGCATCGACGTCTCAATATTTTCGTAGGCTTTGCCCGACAGGATCGGGTGTGTGCACACGGCGCGAACCGATTTGGCTCCCTTTTCTTTCAAAAGCATGGCGGCCTTGCAGATGGTGCCCGCGGTGTCCACGAGGTCATCGACCAACACCACATCTTTGCCTTCCACTTCGCCGATCAGGCGCATGGATTCGATTTTGTTGGCTTCCTTGCGATACTTGTCGCACACGGCCAGCTCGGCATCAAAGAACTTGGCAAAGCTGCGTGCGCGTTTGATGCCGCCCACATCGGGCGACGCAAACATGATGTCGCCCAGCCCGATCGATTTCAGGTAGGGCACAAAAATATAAGAACCATCCAGGTGATCTACCGGGATGTCGAAGAAGCCTTGGATTTGGTCGGCGTGCAGATCGCAGGCCATGATGCGGGTTGCCCCGGCGGCCGAAATGAGGTTGGCGATTAGCTTGGCGGCGATGGCTACACGCGGCTTGTCTTTCCGGTCCTGACGGGCGTATCCAAAATAGGGGATCACCACGTTGATGCTGGAGGCGCTGGCGCGTTTTGCGGCGTCTACCATCAGCAGCAGTTCCATAAGGTTGTCGGAAGGGGGGAAGGTGGATTGAATGACGAAGACCTCGTGGCCACGCACCGATTCGGTAATGAAAGGCGACATCTCGCCGTCACTGAACTGTTGGTAGTTCACTTCACCCAATGGCTCGCCATACGCATTGGCAATTTTTTCTGCCAGGTAGATTGTAGCCCGTCCGCTGAAAATCTTTACCGCCATGAGATTTGTTTGTTCAAGTCAAACTTGTTTGTCGCCGTCTGGTTGCTCCAACCTTTGGCGACCATCAAACAAATAAAATCCCAACCATATCGATTGGGATTTTATTTCGTTGTCCGACCAGGGCTCGAACCTGGACTTTCCTGAATCAAAATCAGGCGTGTTGCCAGTTACACCATCGGACAAAACTCCCGTACTGGTCCGGGACCCTTCATTTTGGGATTGCAAATGTAGAATTATTTTCCAGAAATCGGAACGTCTGGCAAAAAAATTAGAGGTCTTTTTCCTCGGCCGTGGCCGTGGCGCCTTCCATGAATCCTTCGGCCCAGAAACGGTATTTATCCAGGATGGAAATGACGGCGTTTCGCAGGTGCCGGCTGTTATTGAAATCGATTGAACCGTACTGAGTTGTGGCATAGCCCTGCCAGATGGACCGGTTCTGCCGGCGGTCGTAAAACTGGATCAGGAGGGTGCCGGTGTTGAGGGCAAATTTCTGAGGATCGTAATCCACATTGTCGTTTTGCGTTTTCACCCACTCTTCAATTTCGGGCTGGTTATAGCCATTGAATCGGAGGCTGTCGTCAAACATTTTGAATCCGATAATCAGGTGAGGCTTGTTGGAGTTTTGGCGGTAGCCCAGAAATTTCATCCGCGCCACAATCGATTTCTCAATCACATCGTTGGTCATGCTCGAGTCTGCCGGGCCGGCAGGCTTCATGATGTCGAACGTTTTATATTTTTTGAAATTGCCTTTGTAGCTGTAGTCATACTCCACCGGTAGTTCTTTGTAGCCGAGGCATGAGGCTAGTAAAACCAGTGAAAAGAAATAGAGGGAGGGATAAAGCTTCTTCATAGGTCCACCTGTTGTTGTGAAGTTGAATATAAGGGTATTCAAACATCAGAACAACAGGCGGACAGAACCTTTGTTGAGAAAATCTAAGAATGTTTTTTAACCCACTCCAGAGCGTTGACAAACGGCTCAATCCAGGGAGACACCTTGTCGCTCTTCCGGTCGGAAGGATAAAATCCCCAGTTCCAGGGGAACAACGAGCGTTCGATGTGCGGCATGATGGCCAGGTGACGGCCGTCTTTTGAATACAATGCCGCGACCGCGAAATCAGAATCGTTGGGATTGGCTGGATATTCAGTGCCGGTATAGGTGGCCGCTACGCTGAATTTGGTGTGATCGTTTGGCAATCGGAACTGCCCTTCGCCGTGTGCGAGCCACACACCCAGCGTGGCACCGCGCAGACTGCTCAACATCACCGAGTCGTTTGCCGGGATCGTGACCGAAATAAAGGCCGACTCGAATTTGCCCGAACCGTTGTGATGCATTTTGGGATGATCTTTCCATTCCGGATACAGCAGTCCCAACTCCATCATCAGCTGGCAGCCGTTGCAAACGCCAAGGCTGAGTGTGTCGGGGCGTGCATAGAATTTGTCGAGCGCTTGTTTGGCTTTGGGGTTGTAGAGGAATGCACCCGCCCAGCCTTTGGCCGAACCCAGCACATCCGAGTTGGAAAATCCGCCCACAAACACAATCATGTTCACATCCGAAAGATCTTCGCGACCCGACACCAGGTCGGTCATGTGAACATCTTTCACGTCGAAGCCGGCGAGGTATAGCGCATAGGCCATCTCGCGATCGCCGTTCACACCTTTCTCGCGGATAATCGCCGCCTTGTGGCCCGACGCTGTTCTTCGCGAAGGGTCGATGCCATAGGTGGCAAACTGCCCGTCAAATTTGGGCTGCAGTGTATAGGAAAGAACGTTGTTCTTATAATTCTTGAAACGCTTTTCGGCATGTGCCGCAGGACGCTGACGACGGTCGAGCAGGTAAGACGTTTTGAACCACGTGTCGCGCAGCTCGTCTACAGCGAGGGTTAACGTTTCGTTTTGGTGGAGGATGGACACTGTGCGCTGGGACGTTACGTCACCCAGCACCTGATAGGCTACACCTGCCGATTTCAGACTGGCCACCGCGGCCTCATCTGTCACTTGCAACACTACACCGGGATTTTCGGAGAAGAGAACTTTCACAAGGTCGCTGCCCAATGCATCCACATTCAAACTCAAACCGATACCGGGCACGGCAAAACACATTTCAAGCAAGGCGGTGATTAAACCACCTTCGGAAATGTCGTGGCCTGCCAACACCTGGCCTTGGCGGATCAGTTGTTGCAGGGCCTCAAACGCTTTTGCAAAATAGGCTGCATCCGTCACCGTAGGCGTTTCGTTGCCCAACACGCTCAACACCTGTGCCAGGCTGCTGCCACCAAGTTTCAGGCTGTCGTTCGAAAGATTGATGTAGAGAAGTTTTGATCCGATGCGAGGCTCCAGCGCAGGCGACACCGTCTTCGTGATATTTTCGGCTTCGCCGACCGCCGAGATAATGACTGTGCCGGGAGCATAGACCACTTCGCCTTTCGGATATTTCTGTGTCATCGACAACGAGTCTTTGCCCGTGGGAATGTTGATACCCAACGCGATGCTGAAATCGCTCACGGCTTTCACCGCGGCATACAGACGCGCGTCTTCTCCTTTGTTTTTCGAAGGCCACATCCAGTTCGCGCTCAGCGACACACCTTTCAGGCCGTGCGTGAGCGGCGTCCACACCAGGTTGGTGAGCGACTCGGCAATGGCCAGCACACTGCCTGCCGCCGGGTCGATCAGCGCCGCGCCGGGCGCATGGCCGATGGCCGTGGCAATGCCTTTGTTGCCGAGGAAATCGAGGGCCATCACGGCCACATTGTTGAGGGGCAATTGCAAGGGACCACAGGTTTGTTGCGTAGCCACGCGACCTGTAACCGAACGGTCCACCTTGTTGGTGAGCCAGTCTTTGCACGCCACCGCTTCCAATTGAAGCACGTGGTTGATATAGTCTTTGATCTTCGCCTTGTCGTAGGCCACTGGCCGGTACGTGGTGGGCTGGGTTGTGTCGTGAAGGATGGTCTTGGGCGACGATCCGAAGAGGTGATTCACCTTCAGATCGAACGGGCTGTGGGTCTGTCCTTTTTTGTCGAACACCAGCTCGTGTTTGCCGGTGGCTTCACCCACTTCATAGAACGGCGCGCGCTCGCGGGCCGACACGGTTCTGAGTGTTTCCACATCGGCGGCTTTTATGGCCAGGCCCATGCGTTCCTGCGATTCGTTGCTGATCACTTCCTTGTCGGAAAGGGTAGGGTCGCCGACGGGCAACTTGTCGATGTGGATAGCACCACCGGTTTCTTCCAGCAATTCCGAAAGACAGTTCAGGTGCCCGCCAGCGCCGTGATCGTGAATGGAAACGATGGGGTTAATGTCCGACTCCACCATGGCGCGGATGGCATTCATCACACGCTTTTGCATTTCAGGATTGGAGCGCTGTATGGCATTCAGCTCAATGGCGTTTCCATATTCACCTGTAGCCACCGACGACACTGCGCCGCCGCCCATGCCGATACGATAGTTGTCGCCACCCAGCAACACAATCTTGTCGCCGGGTTTGAGGTGTTCTTTCTGGCTGTCTTTTTCTTTGCCATAGCCAATGCCACCGGCCATCATGATCACTTTGTCGAAGCCGAATTTTTTGTCGCCTTCAAAGTGTTCGAAAGTCAACACGCTTCCTCCAATGAGGGGCTGTCCGAATTTGTTTCCAAAGTCCGACGCGCCGTCGGAAGCCTTGATGAGAATTTCTTCGGGGGTTTGATAGAGCCACGGACGGGCTTCAAATGTTTTTTCCCAGGGACGATCGCCTTCGAGGCGTGGATAGGATGTGATGTAGACCGCAGTCCCTGCTAATGGCAAAGACCCTTTGCCACCGGCCAGTCGGTCGCGGATTTCGCCGCCCGATCCGGTAGCTGCCCCGTTGAAAGGCTCCACGGTGGTGGGGAAGTTATGCGTTTCCGCCTTCACGGAAATGACCGAATCAATGTCCTGTATCTTAAAATAATCAGCCACATCCTGACGGCCCGGCGCAAACTGTTCGATACGCGGACCTTTGATGAAGGCCACATTGTCTTTGTAGGCGGAGATGAGATAGTTCGGATTCTCCTTCGAAGTTTTTTTGATGAGTTGAAACAGCGTGGATTGTTTTTCTTCGCCGTCGATAATGAACGTGCCGTTGAATATTTTATGACGGCAGTGTTCGGAGTTCACTTGCGAAAAGCCAAACACTTCGCTGTCGGTGAGTTTGCGACCCAGCTCGCGGCTCACGTTTTCGAGGTATTCAATTTCTTCCTTGTTCAGGGCCAGGCCTTCGCGCGAGCTGTAGGCCGCGATGTCATCAACCTCCAGAATGGGCTCGGGGGTGTGGTGGATGGTGAAGATGTCTTGGTTTAGGGTGGTGTATAGCACCTGAAGCATGCGGTCATAGACGGCATCGGCACCCTTCACGGCAAAAAATTCTTCGATGCGCTGAATGCCCGCGATGCCCATGGTTTGGGTGATCTCCACGGCATTGGTGCTCCAGGGGGTGATCATCTCTTTGCGGGGTCCTACAAAAAAGCCCTCAAGCGCTGTGTCGGAGAGGGGTTGAGCTTCCCCGAATAACCAGGTAAGTTTCTCAACGTCAGTTTTTTGCAAAGGCTGTGCCACACCAACCGCGTAGAGAGTGTTGGCCTTCGAACGGAAGAATAAAATCATGGAGTGTAATCGGGAATTTGAGCCGCAAAAATACAAAGCATTTTGCTGGATTGGGAGGGATTATTTTAAATTCTTCATGTGTGAACGCGGCGCCCAGCGCAGCTTCCCCGAAAAGCACGCCCAATCGAAAAGAACCTGTGGCGGCTTCGAAACTCTTGGAAAAGTATGGCTATGTTTGCCGGCATTTACCATGAAGATCTTTACCACACCCAGCCGCATCATCCTCACGTGCAACAAACGCCTGTCGCCCTACCTCGAACGCGAGGTGGTGGACCTTGGCTTTAACCCTGTGCGCACGTTTCAGACGGGCGTGGAGCTGGAAGGCACCGTGCTGGATTGCATCCGCCTCAACCTCAACGTGCGGTGTGCCAGTCAGATACACTATTCGTTAAAGGAATTCAAAGTCAACCATCCCGACGTGCTCTACCGCGTGCTCACGGGAATGCCCTGGGAAAAGATCCTGGCTAAGGATGGCTACTTCTCCGTGACCAGCAACGTAGATCACCCCACCATCAACAACAGCATGTTTGTGAACGTGAAGGTGAAAGACGCCATCGTGGATCGCATGCGCCAGGAAACCGGCCAACGCCCCGACTCGGGTTCGGAACTGACCGGCGCCGTGATCCATTTATATTGGAAAGACGACCGCGCCGAAATATTCCTCGATACCTCGGGCGAAACCCTGGCCAAACACGGCTACCGCAAAATCCCCGGCAAGGCCCCGATGCTGGAGGCCCTGGCCGCGGCCACCATCATGGCCTCGAAGTGGGACCGGACCTCGACGTTTGTAAATCCCATGTGTGGTTCGGGCACCGTTGCCATCGAAGCCGCCCTGCTGGCCACGCGCCGTGCCCCGGGCTTGTACCGCTCCAACTATTCGTTCATGCACGTGTTGGGCTTCGAACAAGATTTCTATGACAAAGAACTGAAGACCATACAGGAACAAGTGCAGGAAGTGCCCGGCCTGAAAGTGATTGCTTCCGACATCAGCGACGATGCCGTGACGATATCGAAAGTGAACGCCGGCATCGCAGGCGTGGAAGACCTCATTCAATTCGAGGTATGCGACTTTGAACAAACCACATTGCCCGAAGGTCAACCCGGAGTGATCTATTTCAATCCCGAATATGGCGAACGCCTTGGCGAGATTGCCGAACTGGAAGACACCTATTCGCGCATCGGCGACTTCATGAAAAAGAAATGTCAGGGCTACCTCGGCTATATATTCACCGGCAATTTGGATCTCGCTAAAAAGATCGGACTGAAAGCATCGCGACGCATCGAATTCTATACCGCAAAAATTGACTGTCGTTTGCTGGAGTATGAACTGTATGGAGGCACACGCCGGCAAAACTTGCCCGCCGCAAGCGAACTTCCCAAAACCGAAGAAGCCTGATCCCTTCAGGTAAAATTTCTCTTCCTTCCATTACATAGAAAAACATCCAGGCTGATTTCACAGACTGAAAAGCCGCTTGTCCGGTTTTTTTTTGAAAATATCTTTGACAAAATAGTAACAAATCAAAATCAACCGCGTAAATTAGTTTTACAAAATATATACAAATGGGCAAGGAATACCTCGGCGAATTTGAAGAACTGGTGTTGACCATGGTGGGAATCCTTCAGGAGGAAGCCTATGGCAATGCCATCGTGAACGAAATCAAGGAGCGCATGGGTCGCGAATCGAACCTGAGCGCGGTGCACGTCACACTTTATCGGCTGGAAGATAAAGGACTGATCAAATCGAAAATGGGTGGCGCCACCAACGCCAGGGGAGGGCGGCGCAAGCGCATCTTCACCATCACCAACGCCGGCGTGGCCATGCTGCGTGCCATGAAAGACGCGCGCATGGATTTGTGGAAGCTGGTGCCTCAACTAAAATTTATAGGAGGGCGCTAAGCATGGAAACATCAAACCATCCACCGCGATTGGCCCTTCGCTTTGTGAAGTGGATTTGTCCTGCGCATTTATACGAAGGCATTGAAGGCGATCTGCTCGAAGCGTTTGACGCCGACGTGGTTGCCCTGGGCGAACGAAAAGCCCGTTGGCAATTGAGACGACGCGCGCTCGGTTTTTTCCGCCCCGGCATCATTTTGAGAAACAGGTTCACGCTATCCTTTATGTCTATGATTATGGTTAGAAACTATTTCACCGTAGCGACGCGCAACATTTCCAGGCGCAAAGCCTATTCATTCATCAACGCCTTTGGGCTCAGCACCGGCATCGCATTTTGCCTGCTCATTTATTTGTTCATCAACGACGAGCGCAGCTTCGATCAGTTTCATGAAAACAAGGATCGCCTCTTTCGGATGAAAGCAAATGTGTATCGGGGCCATCGCGAAGGAGAATCGAAAAGTCCCTATTTCGAAATGGCGCACATGTCGCTGGGGCTGGCCCCTGCATTGAAATCGGAAGTGCCCGGCGTTCAGTATGCTACCCACTTTTGCCAAAGCCGTGCCTTGCTGAAACACGATGACAAGATTTTTAATGAAGCAATCGCCTATGTGGATGCCGACTTCTTTTCCATGTTTTCGTTTCCACTACAGGAAGGCAACGCCGCTAAACTCTTTTCAACACCCGATGAAGTCGTGCTCACACCCGCGTTGGCCCGAAAATATTTTGGTCGTGAAGACGTGCTCGGACAAACGTTGTTGGTAGGCACAAAACCTTTCACCGTCATGGGCATCGTGCAGGAACCGCCGGCAAATTCAAGCCTGCAGTTTGGTGTATTGCTACCAATGCAAAGCTGGGGCGCTTACAATCCTTACAACCTGGAGCACTGGATCAATCAGGGCTTCCCCACTTTTGTGCAATTGCAAGCCAACGCCAATGCGCAAGCGTTCCGCGCCAGCATAGAGAAGATCACCGAAAAATACCTGGGCGACGAAATGGTGAAATGGCGCGAACAGGAAAAATTGTCGGCCGATGTTCCGGTCTATGAAATGGGATTTACAAAAATCACGGACATTCACCTCGAGAAAGCCATCGCCTGGGACAACGTGAGCGACGCACAATATTCCTGGATTTTGAGCGGCGTGGCGTTGCTCATTCTGTGCATCGCCTGCATCAACTACATATCGCTTGCGCTCACCTCGTCGGCCAAGCGGCGCATGGAAGTTGGTATTCGCAAATCGATGGGAGCGTTTCAAAAACAATTGGTCTATCAGTTTGGTGTAGAGTCGATACTGCTGGCCTTCCTCTCCATGATCATCGGCCTGGCCATGGTCGTGCTGGCGTTGCCGGCATTCAATTCGTTTACGGGAAAAGCTGTGCATCTGGGCGCCCGTGATCTGGCGATGTTTATTGCCGTGGCCCTCGGCTTTGCGCTGCTGGTGGGACTTGTGGCAGGCAGTTATCCGGCCTTCTACTTGTCGCGCTTCAAACCGGCGCAGGTATTGAAAGGGCAATTCACATCACGGCTCACGGCGGGCTTTTCGCGACCGCTTGTTGTGATGCAGTTTGTGCTGTCGTCGTTTCTCATCATCAGCTCGGTGATCATGTACCGGCAAATGGAATTCATCACAACCAAAGACCTGGGGTATAATCAGCATCAGGTAGTGATCATCCCAACCCAGGCCGGATGGGACGAAAACAGCGCGCGGGTGGTAGACAATTTCCGTGCGCGCGCTTTGCAACATCCTTCAGTGAGCATGGTTTCGGCAACAGACAACCCATTTGCCGGATTCGAGTATATGATTTTCGGCTACGCGGTGAAAGGCGAAAACAAGGCCATATACGGCTACACCATTGATCCCTACTACCTGCAAATGTTAAACATACCGGTGGTGCAGGGCCGTGGGTTTTCTCCCGACATGCCGGCCGACACAGTCAACACAATTGTTGTCAACGAGGCCCTGGTGCGCGACATGAAATGGAAAGACCCCATCGGTCAATACCTCAACTTTCATGCGTCCGACCCAACGTCAAAGGGCGCCCAAGTGATCGGCGTGGTGAAGGACTTCCATTTTCTATCCCTGGAGGAAACTATAAAACCTATGTTTTTCTCTATCGACAAGAACAATGGACGTGCGGATAAGATACTGGTGAAAGTGGCACCCCAGGATATGGACCTCACCCTCGATCAACTCCAAAAAGATTTTGCCGCGGTGGCACCCGACAAGCCCTTTGAATATTCGTTTCTTGACGAGAACGTAGCGAAACAATACGCCGCCTATGCGCGATGGATGAACATCATGGGATTCTCAACAGCGTTTGCCATACTCATCTCATGCCTCGGGCTGTTTGGTCTCGCGGGCATCAACGCGCTGAACCGCACAAAGGAAATCGGCATACGCAAAGTGATGGGTGCCGACATGAAAACCATTTTCATTTTACTGAACCGGCAGTATGTGTGGCTTGCGTTGCTGGCGTTCGTCATCGCCGTGCCCTTGTCAACCTACGCGATGAACCGGTGGCTTAACAATTTCCAGTTTCACATCACACTGCAATGGCCATTGTTTGTGGGCAGCATGGCCATAGGACTTTTGGTAGCGTTGGCAGCGGTAAGCTATCACGCCCTGAAAGCTGCAAGGATCAATCCGGCCGATACACTGAAATACGAATAACGCTCATCGCGAATAGACATGCCTGCACAGAAACATCAACCCGATTTAGCCCACGCGGAACACCGCATTCGTTTTTGGATGCGTCTGCTGAAATGGTTTTGCCCTCCAGCGCTCTACGAAGGCATCGAAGGCGACATCCACGAACAGTATATCACAGACGTGGAGACGCTCGGTGAACGTCGGGCAAGACGGCGGCTACGGTGGATGGTGATCCGGTTCTTCAGGCCGGAAATTATCCTGAGAAACAAGTTTGGCCTCCGCGCACAATGGTTGATGGGGTGGCAATGGCTGAAGAATTATTTTGCGCTGGCCGGTCGAAGCATCATAAGAGATAAGGTCACGTCGACGATCCACGTTCTGGGACTTTCCGTTGGTCTTGCTGTAGCCATTCTCATTCTGGCGTATGTGAGGTTTGAACTTAGTTATGATAACTTTCATGAGCATGCCGACCAGACCTACCGTGTCGCCACGAAGGTGATGTTGCAAGGTGATGTGATTTCGCAGGAGACAAACACTTACGACGGAATTCGCACCGCACTGCAGAGCGATTTCCCGGAAGTGAAAACAGCGACGTCGATCTATGGCATGAAACCCGATGGATTGTTTGTGCGCTATGAAGACGAGGAGAAGACGCTGAAACCTCTTGAATCGTTTGAAGCGTTTGCCGCAGACGAACATTTTTTTGACGTGTTCTCTTTCCCCTTGATGCATGGGGCTCCCCATAAAGTGTTTGCAGAAGACTACACGGCCGTGGTTTCAGAAACCCTGGCCCGGAAATATTTCGGGGGCGATGCCATGGGAAAAATTCTGACCACCGACGACGGTGAGGAGAAAAGGCGCTTCACCATCACGGGTGTTGTGGAGGATGTGCCACCGAATTCACATTTCACATTCGACCTTCTGCTTCACTGGACCGGCAAACCCAAGATCAAACAAATCAACACCGACTTCTGGGTCTGGGGTGGGCAGCTGTATGCTGTGCTCAGCAACGGTGCCGATCCCCGGGCGCTCGAAACAAAACTCAACCGCCTCGCGCGCGAGAGAAATGGATTGAAAGCAAAGAAAGACGACTATGGACAAACCAGCACGTTTTTGCTCCAGCCGTTGCGCGACATTCACCTTCACTCACACCTCCAATACGAACTGGGTGTGAATGGAAACAGTGTTGAAGTGTATGTACTCTGTTTCCTGGCCATCATCATCCTCGCCATTGCCTGGATCAACTACATTAACCTGTCCACCGCCGTGGCCATCGAGAAAATCAAAGCCGTGGGTATACGCAAGGTCATGGGGGCATCGCGTATGGGGTTGTGGTGGCAGGTTCTTACGGAGGCCGCCGTGTTCAACGCGTTGTCGATGACCGTGGCGGTGGGCATTGTGGCCCTGGCTTTCCCCACCATTGCAGCCCTTGTGCATTTGCCCTCCGGTGCGTTGGTTTGGGTTGATGGCAAGGTGTTGCTGGCACTGCTGTGTTTCTTTGGCATCAGCACATTGATTTCGGGGGCCTATCCCGCCTATGTGATCGCGTCGTTTTATCCTGTCTCGGCACTGAAGGGAAAGGGAGCGAAGGTTAATGTTTCGCTGCGCAAATTTCTGGTTGTGTTTCAGTTTTCATCAGCCCTCATTTTGATTGTCGTCACGCTCGTGTCGAGCGAGCAACTCACCTTTATGCGCACACGGGCGTTGGGATTCACCACCGATCGCCTGCTGGTGGTCAAAGCCTTCAACTTCGACGCAGAAATCTGGTCAGACTCGGCCGGAGGTTTTATGATGGATGAAGCCTATGCCCGGCAAGCGGAGGGGTTTAAGGAAGCACTTCGCGGAACCTCATCGGTCGCGAATGTGGCTACACTATCGCACCTGCCCGGAGAAAGCGTGAACTGGGGCTCGGAGTTTAAAGCACCCTCGGTCGATCCCGAAAAAGCCATTCGACTAAAGGCCGTTGGCGTGGACTATGATTTCCTGAAAACACTGGGCGTTCGCCTCATTGCCGGCCGAAATTTTTCACCTGACTTTTCTACCGACCGTGGCAACGAGGGCAAGCGCGCCGTGCTGTTAAACGAAGAGGCCGTGGCACGACTGGGGTTCAAAGATCCCGCATCGGCCGTGCACCAACATCTTCAAACCTATTGGGGTGCCGACTATGAAATTGTGGGTGTAGTCAACTCCTATCACCAGCTTTCACTCAAAGAAAATTTTGAGCCGCTGTATTTCATCCTTCAGCCCCGCGCACTTTCGTATTATGCACTGCAACTTGAAGCGACCGATTTGTCGGAAGCCGTGGGCAACGTAGAAACAATCTGGAAGCGCCATTTTCCGGATCGACCCTTCAATCATTTTTTCCTCGACCACTATTTCAACGCACAATATCAATCCGACAAACGTTTTGCAACTATCGCGGCAGTGCTATCGGCCCTGGCTGTTTTCATCGCGTGCCTGGGACTGTATGGAATGACTTCGTGTGCCGTAGCACAACGCACAAAAGAAATCGGCATACGCAAAGTGCTGGGCGCATCGATGGCCAGCCTCGTCCAACTCTTTTCGCGCGATCTCGTATGGCGCATCCTGTTGGCCAACCTACTCACGGCACCCTTTCTATACGTTGGCATTCGGCATTGGATGGAGAGCTACGCATTTCGGATCCCACTCACCGTTTGGTTTTTCGCGGTGCCGCTGGCAGGCATGCTGGCGCTTGCGTTGTTGACCGTGAGTGTGAAAATTGTTTTCACGTCGCGAAGAAATCCCGTCGACAGTCTGAAACACGAATAAGGCCGACCACGCTGCTTACAAGGGCCGTCCAACCGCAGAAACTTTAAAAATAGGGGCGATTCCCTGGTTCCTCAACGGATTGAAATGCGCCGAAAGATTAGGATGAACATTGCGTGCGGGAAATTGTAAAAATTTTGAGTACATTAGCTTACGTATCATTTAAAAGAAGCGCTATGAAAAAAAGTTTTTACTGGGGATTGGTATTAGCAATGGGGTTACCGCTGGTTTTCGGGTCGTGTAACAAGGATGATGATCCTGCGCCCGTTGATTCGCTTGTAGGCACGTGGAAGAGAGATGTATACCGATTGACGGATCTCCCAGCCAATTTTTCGAATTTTGAAGGTACTCCGTTTACGTACTATTATTTGGGCAGCTACGAAGAAGGAGTGACGTTCACATTCAAGAGCGACAACACCTACACACGCAATTTTGCCGTCTACATCAATCCGGATTTTTCCGAGACCGGAAAATGGACGCATGAATCGAGCAAAATATCGATGAAGACTGACGACACCGATTTCGACGATGAGGAATTTACCGTGGAAGGCGAAATTACAGCCGATGCCATGACGCTTTCAAAACCTGAAACGTATTCTTTGCTGCCCGATGCAGTCACCGATACGTTAACAAACGCCTGGGCAGAGGCACACGAAGAAGAGCTGGATAAATATTTCCAGCAAGTGAACGTAAAACTTTTGTTCGTTTTCGACAAAGTAAAAACACCTTAGTCGGTAAGGAAAAGAACAGATCAACAGAAGCCGCGATGTCCTCGCGGCTTTTTTTGTGAATTGTGTGAACGTGCCAAAAATGCTAAATTCGTAGCACCAGTTGCTTTGTTTAATAAATACGGAAGGGCATGAGTGTAGAAACTAAACGAAAATTTACACAGTCAGAATACCTGGAAGCTGAGCGGAAAGCCTCGGTGAAGAGCGAGTTCTACAAAGGCGAGATCTTTGCAATGTCCGGAGCATCGTTCAATCACAACGTCATAACGACGAATTTCCTTGTAGCCCTGAGTATCTTGCTAAAGAACAAATCCTACAGACCCTTTGGCAGCGATATGCGCCTGCATATTCCCGCCAATTCATTATTGACCTACCCCGATATCTCAGTGGTCTGCGGCGAAATCGAATTGCTCGACAGCAACTTCGACACCATGTTGAATCCCAGTTTTGTGGCAGAAGTGCTATCCCCGTCTACGCGCGATTATGATACAGGCGGAAAATTCACCCTCTACAGATCCATCTCAACACTGAAGGAATACTGGACGGTATCGTCCTATGACTTTGGAATTTTGAAATATGTGAAACAGCCCGATGGCGACTGGCTTCTCAGCGAAATCAACGAACTGGGTGTCGTGGTCAAACTCAACAGCCTTGACATCGAAATACAAACCAACGATCTCTACAACGGCGTTAAATTTTAACGGATCTAATCAAAACCTGCTCTTCGCCCAGGTAGCCACGGTTTCACCAATCGCCAGCGACGATGTTGCAGCTGGGGAGGGAGCGTTGCAAACATTAATCACCTGTTTGCCTTCCACGATAAGAAAATCGTCCAGTAGCCCGCCCGTGCGGTCGCAGGCCTGAGCCCGAACTCCGGCGCCGCCTTCCATAAGATCCTCCTCGCGTATGTCGGGCATCAGCTTTTGAAGGGCTTTGGTAAACGCGGCTTTCGAGTAGGAGCGGTGCATTTCACCGAGCCCCGTGCGCCAGTACTTCGAAACAATTTTCCGGAACCCGGGCCAGGCCAACGTTTCGCCCAACTCAGCCAGGTTCACGTTCGATTTCTTATAGCCTTCGCGCGCGAACGCGAGCACGGCATTCGGTCCGCACTCCACGCCGCCACCCGGCATGGTGGTGAAGTGAACCCCCAGGAACGGGAAGTTTGGATCGGGCACCGGATAGATGAGCGTCTTCACCAGGTATTCTTTTTCTTTCTTCAGCTTGTAATATTCGCCTCGAAAAGGAATAATCTTCACATCAATATTGGGTGCCGTCAGCTTCGCGATCTTGTCAGAATAAAGTCCGGCGCAATTCACCACCAGCTTGCCCGTATAGCTTTCTTTTTGGGTCACCACCACCGCCTTGTCAGAGCCCAGTTGGATGTCGATCACTTTTTCACCCAGACGCAACACGCCGCCCAGTTGCTGGAACACCTCGGCATATTTTTCGGCCACCACGCGGTAGTCCACGATGCCGGTTTGAGGAACGTGTATGCCCGCAATGCCGGCCACGTGGGGCTCATGCTCTTTAAGCTCGCCCGCGTTTAGCATCTTCAGGTTTTGCAGCCCGTTTTGCTGGCCACGTTCGAATATGTTTTTGAGATAGGGAAGTTCTGTTTCGTCGGTGGCCACAATCACTTTTCCACACAGCTCAAAGGGTATGCTGTGCGTGCGACAGAAGTCGATGAGCAGGTGATAGCCACGGATGCAATTGGTGGCCTTGAGGCTGCCGGGTTTGTAGTAGATGCCCGAGTGAATAACGTTGCTGTTATTGCCTGTCTGATGGTTTGCGACCACGGTCTCTTTCTCCACCACCACCACCTTCAGCGCCGGTGTGCTGCTTTTCAGTTGGAGTGCTGTAGCCAGACCAACTGCGCCACCGCCCACTATGATTACATCGTATTGCACAGAATTTTTTTTGCGAAACTAAGGATAAATCGGGTGTCGTAAAATTAAAATTCGCCTATGCCCGGATAGGTATGATGCGCACCGTGAGCGTGGAGTCCACCACCACAAAATGATTCTCCGGCACGAGTGTCCACGAGGTGTCGTCGGTTAGTTTTTCGGAGACCACCAACACCGCGTGGTCGTCGTCCTCGGGTGCCACCAGCTGCGACACGCCGTCTTCCACAACATAGCGGCTTCCTTCGGAGTGATACAGGGTAAGTGGCGGATCTTCGGAGGATGTAATGTAGCGCGTGCCCACCGTGAACAGCCCATTGGTCACCACCATGTTGAGATAGGCAGGTTCGTTAATGCCGTTGTCACTCATAAGTTTCTTCAGCTCAACAAACAAGTGCTCAAAGGCATCGATGACGGCTTCGGGGTCAATGGTTTTGTGGTGATCAAAAAGATAGTTGAGGAACCAGGCGAAGAGGTGCTCGGAGTCGGTTTGCCCCTTGATCCAGGTGTATAGTTCATCGCTCAGCGGCTCACGCAGTTTTCGTTTGATGCGTTGAAAGTCCTCCACGCCGCCGTTGTGCATCATGAGAATGTTTTTGTATTGGAAGGGATGGCAGTTAGACTCGGACACTTCGCCCACGCTGGCGGCCCGCACATGCGCCACAAAACAATCGGTCTTGATCTTGGGGGCCAGGTTGCGCAGGTTTCGGTTGCTCCACGCCGGGCTCACCGACACAAACGTGACGGGTTCCGAATAGACCTCCGGCACATACCAGCCAATGCCAAAGCCGTCGCCATTGAGAGGCTCTTCCAGTTCTTTGGCGTTGATGCTTTGGTTGACGAGAGAGTTTTTGGGTTGATACAGCAGCTTGTCAATGACGATGGGCGTGCCCAGATAGGCCATTAATCGACACATAGTATTGGGGTATTAAGATGGATTCTAAAAGTTACGGTTTTGCCGTTAATAAAAAATCGATGCGACGCATGAGACGCAACCGCGGGGAATAATTAAATTCGGGCAGGGATGCAGGTTTAGGAGGGAGCAAAGAACATCCATCCCAAATCTGCTGAACACGGCAAAGGGAGAAAACTGCGAAACAGGAGCAATCCTTACCCGATGTCAGAAAAGCATGATTTTTCACACATTTTACGACAAGGACGGGTATATTTTTGCATGCTCTTCAAAGAAACAGTATTATTACCGATCATGAAAAAAGTCCCCTTTATCGTGCTTTTTCTGGCCATGAGTTCTCTTTCCGCGTTGGCCCAGAATTACAAGATGCATTCCGTGTTCATCTATAGCTTTACCCGCTACGTGCAATGGCCGGATGCCTACAACCAGGGCGATTTTGAAATTATGGTACTGGGCGATTCGCCGATCGTCAACGAATTGAAAGCATTGGCCCAAGCCAAAAAAGTCGGCGACCGCACCATCAAGGTCACACGAATCAAAAGCCCATCCGAAATCAAAAAGTGCAACATGCTTTTTGTACCCGCCGACAAATCGGCGCAAATCACCGAGGTGATGGACAAGGTCAATGCACAATCCATACTGGTGGTCACTGAAGAGCCGGGACTGGGAGCCAAGGGGAGCAACATCAATTTTATCGTGAAAGACGGTAAATTGGCGTTCGAATTGAACCAGGCCGCCGCCAACAAACAAGGCCTCAAGGTCAGCAATGAATTATCCCGCCTCGCGATATTGATCTAACACAACTTATGGAAGAGACACAAAAGAAGAAGAAGAGTCTTCGTTTAACCATCGGTAATAAAATACTGGCTGGTTTTCTTATTTTAATAGCCCTGTTCATCGTGAACGTGCTAATCGTTATTTGGAAAGGGAACGTCATCGATAGCGTTGTGAATAGCTCAAGTAATGTATACCGCCCCTCGCAGTCAGGCATCAAAGATTTTATCCTGATGGTGACCCGCTCAAAAATGCTCGTCACCAACTGGGTCTACCTGCAAACCAACCAGGAAGATAAAAACGCGTTGCGCCAACTGCAGGACTACGACTATCCCGCACTGAAAGGCGAACTCACCAAACTGATGGCCACCTGGGAAAGCGACAGTCAGAAACGCTGGATGGACACGGTGTTCCTGAGTTTCGATACACTGCTGAACGTGCAAAAGGAATCCATCATGGCCAACCTGCAGTCGTTCGAAAACTATGAAGATCCACTCACCAAGCTTTTGGCAGAAGATGCCATCGAAAGCCAGGTGATCCCGCGCACAACCAAACTCATCACGCTCCTCAACCGCGTGGCCGCCAAACAAACCGAGGTGACCGTGCGTTCGGATAATGAAATTAAAGACTCCATCAAAAGCCTTAGAAACTACACCCTCTTTCTCGGGACAAGTATTATTCTCATAGGCCTCTTCAGCGCATTCTTCCTCCGAAGGGCCATCACCAAGCCCGTCAACTTCCTCAAGAACGTGGTGGTGAAACTGGGACGTGGCGAACTGGTGGAAGAGAAACAAGCCCAATTCACCAACGACGAAATTGGAGACATGGCCGTGGCCATGGACAACCTCGTGACGGGTTTGAAAGGCACAAGCCTCTTTGCAGAAAATATCGGTAATGGAAATTACCAAACGGAATTCAAACCGTTGAGCGAGCACGACGTGCTGGGCAACGCCCTCATCAACATGCGCGACAACCTTTCGAAAGTTGCCGACGACGATAAGAAACGCAACTGGGCCACCGAAGGCATGGCGAAGTTCGGAGAGATCCTGCGCACCAACACCAACGACCTCAACAAACTCGCCGACGAGATTGTGGGTAACCTGGTGAAATACCTCAAAGCCAACCAGGGCGCACTCTACATCATTGACGACGCCGACGAAAACGAAGAACCCACCATGTCGATGAAGGCATGCTATGCCTGGGACAAAAAGAAATTCCTGAACCAAAAGATCTACCGCGGCGAAGGCCTTGCCGGTCAGGCCTGGCAGGAAGGCGACCTCGTGTACCTCACGGAAGTGCCGCAGAACTATATTAAGATCACCTCAGGTCTTGGCGACTCAAATCCTACCAGCGTGCTCATCGTGCCGCTGAAGGTGAACGACCAGATTTTTGGTGTGGTGGAAATAGCCTCCTTCAACCTCTTCCAGGATTTCGAAATGGAATTCGTGCAGAAGATAGCCGAAAGCATAGCGTCGACCATTTCGTCGGTAAAAATCAACGCGCGCACACAGCGCCTGTTGGAAGAATCGCAGGAGATGACCGAACAAATGCGTGCTCAGGAAGAAGAGATGCGCCAGAACATGGAAGAACTCCAGGCGACACAGGAAGAAATGCAACGCAGCCAATCCGAAACCGACAGCACCCTGTCGGCCATTCACGGCTCCCTGTCGGTTGCCGACTACAGCATAGACGGCTCCATCACGAAAGTGAACAGCAACTTCCTCGAACTCTTCGGCTACACGCAAGACGATGTGATGGGAGAACACCACCGCATCTTCGCGACCAAAGAAGATAAAGCCAGCGACGACTACCGTCAGTTCTGGAAGGATCTTGCGGCAGGCTACCCCAAGAAAGGAACCTTCAAACGCATGAATCGCAAGGGCGAAATCATAACCGTGCGTTCCAGCTTCTCGCCAATCAAGAACCGCACAGGTGAGGTGGTGAAATTGATGGAGATCACGTATGAATTAAAATAAATCTGAAACGTCAGGGGCTCCACAGGCGGGTGGCCATGACGTTGCGAAATAAAAGACGAAGAGGCCGCCTTGTGGGCGGCCTCTTCGTCTTTTAGTCGCAGTCAAATGCGGTTGGCCCACAAAAGTTAGCTCTCAATTCCTCATGCACGCACGTTCAATAAATTTCAGGTGTTGGCTTTGAGATGCACCCGTTAATAGCGATCTTCATGAAATCGCATCCGCACGCGCCAAAGTGCCAAATATCCAGACCTCTCCAACATCTTAGTAACATCCTAGAAAGTCCCTTGAAACACCCTTGGTTAGGTAGGTCATGTGCAGGTCATCGTCGGGGTATGTACGGGGTCAAAGCACGTATAATGTACCGTCGACCACCCGGAAAGGAGTCAAGTCCCAACAAAAACGAGGCTGCAAAAAAATTGTTGATCTAAAATGGGGGAGTGCCCGCATGGATTTATCGATGAGACTGACCTGTCAATACTCGGTCGACATCTCAAAGTGTGCTTCGGCCGAATCCATCACTTTACCCTCTTCGCACTTTAACACGCGCGCAGGAAATTTTTTGATGAGGCCATAGCTGTGTGTCGCCATCAGCACGGCGGTACCTGTTTTATTGATCTGTTGGAAGATCTTCATGATACCGGCCGACACTTCGGGGTCAAGATTACCGGTGGGTTCATCGGCAAGCAATATTTGGGGTTCGTTCAACAGGGCACGGGCAATCACCACGCGTTGTTGTTCGCCGCCCGAAAGTTGATGGGGCATTTTCTTTTCAACCGAACCAAGGCCCACTTGCATGAGCACTTCCGATGCACGTGCGCGCATTTTCACATTGTCGCGCCAGCCGGTGGCTTTCATCACAAACATGAGGTTTTCGCCCACGGAGCGATCGTTGAAAAGCTGGAAGTCCTGGAAGATGATGCCGAGTTTTCGGCGAAGTAGGGGAATTTCGCCGGCCTTAATGCCGCGGATATTAAACCCGCACACATCGATGTCGCCCAGTCGGAGGGTGAGGTCGGCATACAATGTTTTCAGCAGTGAAGATTTACCCGAGCCGGTGCGGCCTACGAGGTAGACAAATTCTCCCTTCTCAATATTAAAGGAAATGTTTCCCAGCACCGTGTTGTGGTCCTGGAAGATGCTCGCGTCCTTAACGCGTACGACGGGGTCGGTAGAGAACATTTCGGTAGTCACAAAATTGAAACGCGCATGGAGGCGATTTGTTTTACGAAACCGCTTCCATGCGCTGATTCATCTAGCCATTGGCCTTCTTGTGGTCGGCGAGGAATTTTGCCAGACCGGCATCCGTGAGCGGATGGTTCAGCAAGGCAGTGATTACGTTGAGGGGGCAAGTTGCCACATCGGCACCCAACTCTGCGCATTGCAGCAAGTGGATGGTGTGACGTACCGAAGCCGCCAGAATTTGCGTTTCGTAGCCGTAGTTGTTGTAGATGTTCACGATCTGCGCGATCAGCTCCATACCGTCCTGTCCAACATCATCCAAACGGCCGATGAAGGGAGACACGTAAGAAGCGCCGGCTTTGGCTGCCATGAGCGCCTGGCCTGCCGAGAAAATCAGTGTGCAGTTGGTACGGATACCATCGGCGCTGAATTTCTTGATGGCTTTCACGCCTTCTTTAATCATGGGTATTTTCACAACAATCTTATCGTCGATCTTCGCCAGTTCACGGCCCTCCTTCATGATGTTGTCAAAATCGGTGGCGATAACTTCCGCGCTCACATTGTCATCCACAATTTTGCAGATGGCTTTGTAGTGATTGCGAACGTTCTCCGTGCCCGAAATACCTTCTCTCGCCATCAGCGAAGGATTGGTGGTTACGCCGTCCAACACGCCGAGGTCGTAGGCTTCCTTGATTTCGTTAAGATTTGCGGTGTCAATGAAAAATTTCATGCGTATAAATGGTTTTTTACGGTTTCGTGATTCCCGGTCCGCCCTATGGTGAGGGCCCATGCGGTGGCCACGTTTGTTAATTATGGCTTAAAGGTAAGCATGATTTAAGAAATCTCTGTCGAAAAAATCGGCTTTCGGGAAACGCCGGGCAAAGAGGGGAAAAAACAAAAAAATGGCAAACCGAACATCGCACCGCTACAACCACCTACCCTTGCTACCTTCCGGTCCTGGGGGATTCAGCAGGAGCTGGTCGTGCCGATTTGCCGGTGCAAAGATACGAGCATCAATGGATAATTGACAACTCGCCCCATAAAATTCCCACAGAAGGCTGTTATCCCGCTAAGCCTGAGAGATATAAATTGAACTCCAGGGCGCTGCCGTCTTCAAATCCGTCCACTTTCAGATCTTCCAGCACCTCCGCATCGAAATCCAGATCGCGACGTTCCACCGCACCGGAGGGGAGCAGGGTGAGTTCGGTTCCCTTCCACAATATCGGGTTCACCTTCACCAGGATGGTCATGCCTTCAAATTCTTTCCTGAAATACTGATGAACGATATTGCTGTCTTTCCCCATTTCATGTTTCTTTAACGCATGGTTCGACTGGACTTGCCTGAGCATTTTTTCACAGATCGCCTGTCGGTTCAGCGGCTAAGGTACGAAGACGCAGAAGAAATTTTCTACGCCTACGCCAGCAAGCAAGAAGCCACCCAATTCATCTCCTGGCCCACCCATCGCACCATGGCCGACACCGAGTCGTATCTGCGCTATGCGGTGACCGCCTGGAATGTAGGCACTGACTATTCGTTTTCCATTCGGCTAAGGGAAAGCCGTCGGCTCATCGGCAGCTTTGGCGTTATAAATGAAGAGGGCAAGTTGCAGTTCGGCTACATTTTCAGCCCCACCCAATGGGGCAACGGCTATGCCACCGAAGTGTGCCGCGCCATGATGCCGTTGCTTCGGGACCAATACGGCGTGTATCGCATTCAGAGTTTTGTAGATGCAGACAACATCGCATCGGCGCGTGTGCTGGAAAAGAGCGGCCTCATCGAGGAAGCGCGGCTGCCGGGCTGGTTCAGGTTTGTGAATCAACGCGACAAGGTGAAAGACTGCATTCACTATCGCCTTCCCCTCGAAAAAATACGCTAGACCGTTAGCTCGGCTTCCTGTGTAGTAAGCCGGCGCACAGCTTGCCCGGCGCGTTGTTGTTCAATTCGCGGCGCGATCGCGGCCAGTTGGTCTTCCAGAAGATCGGCCCATGTGTTGAGATACTTTACCACATCGGGTTTCAAATTATGATGAAGGTTTCTTTCTGCCACGGGTAGGCGGTGCAAAACGTTGCCATCCGAAAGTCGCTCGAGGTGTTTCAGATCGTCGGTGTCGAACCCTTGCATCAGCATGTCGTCAATCACCGTGTCCATGGGCAGACCGCTTGCCGGGCAATAGTCATTGAGCTGTTCGCTCCAGTCGCCGTGACGCTGCATGGCGCGGCGGTGAATTTCATCCTTGCGAAGGTGTGTCACTTCCTGCGCCAGAAAGCCGCAGTTGCACGACCCCATATGGCCCCATTGATAGGTGTTGCTTTGCTGTAGTGCCTGCGCGGTGCGCCTCAGCAATTGAATGATTTCGTATGATGCCCGGGCCATAAGATGTGGGGTATAGTGAGGATGGAAGCTGCTATCAAAACCGTGAAATATCAATTTTTAAATAGTTTCAATCGTTTGTAAGAGAAATTAAGTGTACATTCACCTATTCTAAAATCCACATAGGCTCAGCGAATGTTTGTTAACGCACACACCGAAACGTTAAAAGAACTACAGGCTTCAGGAGCCCCCGCCAAGGGGTTGACTTTGGATGATCATTATCTCTGGCAAAACTTCCGGAAGGATAATGAGCTCGCGTTTTCGGTGCTTTACAACAAATACACGCCCAAGCTTTTCAACTACGGCATGCACTATTGCAGCGACCGCGACCTGGTGCTCGATTGCCTGCAGGAATTGTTCTCGTCCTTCTGGGCTAAACGCAAAACCCTGCCCGATGTTTATTCCATCAGCTCCTATCTCTTCAAGTCGTTTCGGCGGCTGCTGCAAAAAAAGCTGACCTGGCGCCGCCGGTTTTTGCTTTCCCTGGATGCCAATCCTCACCCCAGTTTCGAAATCACATTGCCGTTCGAACACACGCTGGTGCAGGAAGAAGCCGAGAACGAACGCTCCGAGAAACTGAAGCGCAACCTCCAGAAGCTCACACGACGCCAACGCGAGGCCCTCTTTCTGAAATTCTACAACAACCTCAACTACGCCGACATCGCGTCCATTATGGAGCTACAGGTTGATTCGGTATATAACATCATCTCCAAAGCGCTGGATAGCCTTCGGCGGGAAATGAAAGGTTGAGAGCGTAATACGATTTTTCGCCCAAGGGCTGTTTGGCAAAACGGTCAGTCTACTTCCAGTTGCTCCAGAATGTCGGCCATGGCTTCGAAATCTTTCAGACCGGGTTTGATTTCAGCGGTCCCATTCAGCACGACGCCCTTCACATGCGGATTGTCGAGAAGCACATTCAGATCCTCTTTTGATTCAAGAACCAGCAGCGTAGGGTATGCAGACGGGTTCACGTTTTGTCCGTGCTGAATCACGTAGGAGGGATGCAGGGGTAGGTTGGGCAATTCGTCGTTTTCGCGCACCGATACAATAAAGGGAAGGGGCAGGGAGTCAAACAGGGCCAGCTCGGCAGCACCCATTTCGAGATAATCGGGCTTATAATTTTCGAGAATCTTGTCGAGGTCGGACGCGTGTTGCAGGCCATAGATTTCGGCTACCACAGAAGGCCCCGTCACCCAGCCGCGAATTTCCTGGAAAAGTTTCGATTCAATAAACTGGGGTTGTCCTTCCACCACGCTAAAACCCAGCAAATCAACGCCCATCCCGGCGCAATAGCGGGCATCGCTAAGGTTGGTGATGTTGCCTACTTTCACGAACGTTTTTAACGCCATAGTTTTAGTGCTCCAGAAAAAATAACTTTGTGACTATTTACGTTCAAAGGTGTGCCGGGATTAAAGAAAAACCTACTATCGGTGAAGCATTTTTTTAGATACCTCTTGGGGATGGTGGCATGTGCGGCGGTCTCGTGTAGTTCACCCGATGTTCGCAGAACCGATCACGGCGAAAGCTATTTTCCCCTGCAAAAGGGATTCTACCAAATCTATGACGTCAACCAGGTGAAGTACGTCCTGGGCGTGCCGGAAACGCTCGCCTATGAACTGAAGGTGCAGGTGGCCGACTCGTTTGCTACGTCCAACGGCGACTACACCTATGTGCTCTATCGCAGCAAACGCAATGCGGGAGAAACCAGCTGGACCTACCTCGACACGTGGTCAGCCACACGCAGCGATAGACAGGCCGTGGTGCAGGAAGAAAACGTGGCCTATGTTAAACTTACTTTTCCCGTCGCGGAAGGCATTTCCTGGAATGGAAATCAATTCAACACCGGCGTCGAGGAAACCTACAGCCTTCAGAACCTTGGCCAGCCCCAGGCTGTGGGCACTACCGTGTTTGAGGATTGCATCACGGTGAATCAAAGCGACAACAACGACCTCATTGTGTTTCTGGATCAGCGCCAGGAAATCTACGCGCGCCAGGCGGGTCTTATCTCCAAACAAATTACACAACTTCACTATTGCACCGACACCAACGCCGGTTGCCTCGGCCAGCAGATTGTTGACGAGGGAATCATCTACACGCAAACCCTGAAGACACATGGTGTGGAGTAAGGCGATCCTGACGCTGCTGTGCTCGGCCATCCTGGCGACAACTACTGCACAGGTGAACCGCTACATGGTTTTTTTTAAAGACCGAACAGGCACATCCTACAGCGTTGACGCGCCCCTTGTCTTTCTCTCGCAGCGCGCAATCGATCGCCGAACACAACAAGGAGTTAACATAACCGAACAGGATTTTCCGGTAAACAAGGCCTACGTGGAGGCACTGCAAGATGCTGGTGCCGAAACATTCTTCTCCACCCGCTGGATGAACGGCGTGCTGGTGCAATGCGACAACGCGTTGCTGCCCACGTTGCAAGCCCTCGCCTTTGTTGACCACGTGGAGTTTGTGGCGCCCAACGCAAAATTGCAAAAGTCAGGAAGAAAGAAAGTGACCTACGCCATCAAGGCCGACGAGGTGGCTTCGAAAACGCAGGCGCAGTTGCAGATGATAGGCCTCGACCAGATGCAGGCCGCAGGCTACAAAGGACAAACCCGGGTGATCGGCGTGTTCGACGGCGGTTTTCCCGGCGTGAACACCACCACACCATTTCAACACCTCATCGACAACCATCAAATCGACCTCGCGGCCTCGCGCGACTTCATTGCCAATTCCGACAACGTGTTTCAATACAATGAACATGGCACCGAAGTGTTCTCCATCATCGCCGCCAACCAACAAGGCGTCTTTACGGGCGGGGCATATGAAGCCACTTATCAGCTCTACGTCACGGAAGATACGGGATCGGAATATCGCATCGAAGAATACAACTGGCTCTTCGCCGCCGAGCGGGCCGATAGCGCAGGCGTTGACATTGTGAATTCGTCGCTTGGCTATTTTGATTTCGACGACGCGTCCATGAACTATGCCAAAAGTGCGATGGATGGCAAGACCACGGTGATCTCACAAGCTGCGCAGTGGCTGGCCGACCGCGGCGTGGTGGTGGTGTGCAGCGCCGGTAACGAAGGCGGCAAAGCCTGGCAAATAGTGACGGCCCCGGCCGATGCCAAAGACGTGCTCGCCACAGGCTGCGTGAGCATGGGAGGCATTCGCTATGGTTCAAGTTCCATCGGCCCCTCGGCCGACGGAAGAATAAAACCGGATGTGGCAGCCATGGGCGTTTCCAACAGCATCATCCGTCCCGATGGTTCCACTGGAAGTGCCACGGGCACCTCGGTGGCGGCTCCGCTCATCACAAGCCTTGTGGCCGGGGTGTGGCAACGCTATCCGGAGCTGAGCGCCAAAGAAGTGATGGACCTGATCCGGAAGTCCGCGTCGCAGGCCAACAACCCCGACAACCTGTTAGGCTATGGCATCCCCAACTTCAAAGCAGTGGTGAATTACGTGGAGCAACAAACGCAGGAAAATACGTTCGAAGTTTATCCCAACCCCATCACACACGACTCCCTCACCATCCGCCCGTTCAACCCCAACGAAGTGGCAACGTGCCAGGTGGAAATCGTGTCGTCGCAGGGACGTTTGGTGCTGCGCAGCGAGATCGCGTTCTCGTGGCTTGCCCGCACCTACACGGCCGACCTTTCGCAGGTGGCGTCGGGAGTGTATGTGCTCCGGCTGACCTGGGGTGATCGACGGTTCGTCTACAAGCTCATCAAGATTTAGGAAGATCAAATTTCTCAAATCCCCTTGGCGTTAGCGGCGAAGTCTTATTTTTGTTCGCAGATTTTACCGACACACATGCAAACGCCCATCATTGCCCCATCCATCCTAGCCGCCGACTTTGCCAACCTGGAACGCGAAGTGAAAATGATCAACGCGAGCGAAGCCGACTGGATGCACGTCGACATTATGGACGGTGTGTTTGTGCCCAACTTCTCTATGGGCCTTCCCGTGGTGGAAGCCGTGAAGCGTCATGCGAAAAAACCGCTCGATGTTCACCTCATGATTGTGAATCCCGAGCGTTACCTCGCCGCGTTCTGCAATGCCGGTGCGCATTCCATTTCGGTTCACGTGGAGGCCTGCACCCATCTGCACAGCACCATTCAGCAGATCAAAGCCCTGGGATGCCAGGCTGGAGTGGCCATCAACCCGCACACACCCGTGGTGCAGCTCGAAAACATTATCGCCGACATCGACCTGGTGTGCGTCATGTCTGTGAACCCCGGCTTTGGCGGACAGAAGTTTATTGAACACACCTACCGCAAAGTGGAGAAACTCAAAAAGCTGATCCTCGACAACAACGCTCACGCCAAAATTGAAATCGACGGCGGTGTGAACCAGCAAAATGCCAAGTTGCTGCTGGATGCCGGCGCCGATGTGCTTGTGGCGGGAAACTTTGTGTTCAGCTCCGAAAACCCCATTGAGACGATCCGGTTGCTAAAGGCCATCCGGTAATTTTTCTGCAGGACCGTGCCCCCTAAAAAACTTTCACGGCACTTTCTCCGTATCTTCGGCAAGGTTCTTGTTTTTCAAGCTATCATATTCGCGTTCCCATGAAATACTTCGTCATCGCTGCCCTGGTTGCCTCGCTATCTTTCTCCTGTCAACGAAGTGTTACCCGCGTCACCCCCGACACCGCCATCGATCTGAGCGGCCGCTGGAACGACTCTGATTCGCGCATCGTAGCCGACAAAATGATCAGCGAGCTCATGACTTCCGAAAAATTCAAGGAATATGCGAAGGAGAAAGGCCGTAAGCCCGCCATTGTGGTGGGCCTGATCCGGAACAAAACCAGCGAACACATCGACGCCGACAACTACATCAAAAAGCTGGAAGTGGCCATCTATAATTCCAACTTCGCCGAAGTGGTGGAGTCGGAAACCTTTCGCGACAAACTCCGGCAAGAGCGCGCCCAACAGCAGGACTTTGCCGATCCCGCCACCGTGTCGCAGTGGGGCAAGGAAATCGGCGCAAGCCTCATGCTGTTTGGCGACATGACGTCGGAAACAGACACCAGCAACAAAAAGCGCGTCGTCAACTACATCACCACACTCTACCTCACCGACATCGAGACCGGCAAACGCGTGTGGTACGGACAGCAGGAGATCAAGAAATTTGTGAAGAACTGATAGCACACATGAAGCGCGTGTTGTTTCGTGGACTCTTACTCATCGTCGCCGTCACGTCACTGTCGGCTTGCGCCACCTATTATCAACAGCACGGCGAGTTCAACTACGAGTTTGAAAAGGGCGATCTGAAGCAGGCCCTCAACGCCATGAAACCCGGCGAAGCCGAAAGTAAATCGCGCTTCATCTACTTCGTGAACAAAGGACTGCTGCTTTCCATCACAGGCCAGTATGCCGAAAGCAACGACTACTTCGAAAAGGCATTTCTTTTTGGCGAAGACTATCGCATCAACTATTTCAACGAAGCAACGTCCTATCTCACCAATCCCAACTTCACCGTCTATCGCGGCGAAGACCACGAACATTTGATGTTGCTCTATTTCAAAGCCATCAACTACCTGAAGTTAAATCAACCCGAAAGCGCACTGATCGAATGCCGTCGCCTCAACATCCGCCTCAACCAGCTCACCGACAAATATGCCTCCGAAGAAAAATTGCAGCGCGACGCGTTCATTCACACGCTCATGGGCATCATCTATCAATCGGCCAAAGACTACAACAACGCCTTCATTGCTTATCGGAATGCGGTAGACGTCTATGAAAATGACTACGCCCGCATGTTCAGCATGACGGTGCCGGAACAACTCAAAAAAGACCTGCTCAACACCGCCTACTGGACAGGCTTTGTAGACGAGTTTGAAAACTATAAAGCCAAATTCGACATGCCCGACTACACGGCGGTGCAACCCGATGCCGAACTGGTTTTTTTCTGGCACAACGGACTTGCCCCTGTGAAAAGCGAGTGGAGCATTAATTTTGTGATCGCCCCCGGCGTGGGCAACGTCATGGTGTTCAGCAATGAGCAACTGGGATTTTCATTTCCCTTCCCTGTAGAAGACGAGAAAGAGCGGCGCGATCTCGCCAGCCTGCAGGTGTTTCGCGTGGCATTTCCGCGCTATGTGGAGCGCCCGTTGTATTTCCCTTCGGCAAACCTCGAAAGTGCCGGAGCAACCTATCCGTTAGCACTGGCCGAAGACATCAACAAGGTTGCCTTTAAAAGTTTGCGTCAGCGCATGCTCCAGGAATTTGGAAAAGGACTTTTGCGTGCAGCCCTGAAAAAAGCGGCCGAGCAAGGCCTTCGGAAAAAGGACGACCGCCTGGGTGCTGTGTTGGGCATGGTCAACGCCATGACAGAAAAAGCCGACACCCGAAACTGGCAAACATTGCCACACAGCATCTTCTATGCCCGCATGCCGCTGAAGGAAGGCGCAAACAACGTGAAGCTCACCTTGCAAAACGGCGAACACCAGCCCACCGACTACAACTTTACCTACGAGCCCAAAAAAGGACAGACACTTTTTCATACCTTCTCGTCGTTAGAAACATTACCGGCGAGCTATAGCTTTTACTGAGGGGAACCACCACCAAAATTTCTGTGGCGCGACACACCGGCAACGCGTATCTTGTATACTTTTCGCGACACTTGGGCGACAGTATGGTTTGAATTTCCCGTAGGCGGTGATGCGCCACAGGCAACAATAGGATGATTGCGGAATTTGACTTACCTTTAACGCCCAATGAGCAGATTATGAACGGCTTACATTTTTTGACTTTTGAGGCATAAACCGGTTTTTTTTCTGAGACGTTACACCCCAATACTGGCGCTTGTTGTTCTGTGTCTGGCATGCCTGCCCGAGTCGGCCTGGGCACAATACGAAAGCGAAAGCGACGCCTCAATTCCCCTCGAAAACTTCTACATCAAACGCCAAGGCATCAGCGGCTTCCGGCGAATACTGAGCAAAGTAACCTTTGGCCTCAGCACCGGCTATGGCAACACAACGTTCAAGCATGATCTGAAAGGTTATGGCATTTTGCAGAACCCCGACTCGGTGCCTAAACTGTTTCCCGGCAACACCGTGGGAACCGGCTATTCGAAATGGGTGAACAAGATAACCCCCACCGGCAACACGGTACAGGCAGGAGCCTTCCTGGCCAACTCCGACACCACCAAGCTGGGCTTCAAAGGCAAATCGTTTAACATCCCCATCAAGGCCACCATACACGTGGAGTTCGACCGGTATCGCATCGGCGCGGGCTATTCGTTTGAGTACACGCACATGGGAACCTTCAAGCCCACCAACTATGGCGACCGGATCAGCGCATTCAACACCGACTTCTCCAGCTTCTTTCTGAAGAAATACTTCGGCATGATCGGCGGCACCGTCTACCGCTACAACGAATACCTGCTGGTGATCGACGCCAACATCGGTGGCTACAGCATGGGCAAGAACTTCGACAAGAGTGTGATGCAGAAGGGCGTGTATCTCAACATCGGCGCGGCGGTGGAGCGGGAGATGTCGGAATATTTCCGGGTGTTTGTGCGGCCGTCATACGAGATCAAGAGCTACAAGATAACACCCCCCGAAGGTGGGCAAAGCATCACGAATAAATTCAATGCGTTCTATGTGAACGTGGGCGTGACCTATCGTTTCCCCGAATTGCGCAGGTGCTTCCTGAAGACGTGCAAAGCACAGATGAATCACGCGCACGGCAACCGCGAGTATCGCAGCCGCGTGCATCCCATCTACAAAAAACAGAACCCGCACTACGGCGAAAATCATCCCAACCTCATCAAGTACAAAGGCAAAAACAAGCGCAAGCTCAGCCCGTACTGATCGCTTTGCCAGCACGGTTTTTCAACGTTTGTGAAGCACCAAAATCAACTGCAAAAAACACGATAAACTATTTGCGGATAGCGGTTAATAAACAGTGTTTTTTATTATCTTGCACAGCTTTAAAAAGAGCCCCTTTTAAGCTAAAAACAACGATTTTACATGGCAGAAGATAGTGGAGGCCTACCCCCAGCAAGGCAAAGTATAATTCCCATCAACATTGAAGATGAAATGCGCGGTGCGTACATCGACTATTCGATGTCCGTAATCATTTCACGCGCATTGCCCGACGTTCGCGACGGCCTCAAGCCGGTGCACAGACGCGTGCTCTACGGGATGCAGGAATTGGGTGTGAACTACAACAAGCCCTATAAAAAATCCGCCAGAATCGTGGGCGAGGTTTTGGGTAAGTATCACCCCCACGGCGATTCGTCCGTGTACGACACCATGGTGCGTATGGCACAAGACTGGTCCCTGCGCTACACGCTGGTAGACGGTCAGGGAAACTTCGGTTCTATCGACGGCGACTTTCCAGCCGCCATGCGCTACACCGAAGCCCGCCTCAAACGCATTGCAGAAGAATTGCTGGCCGACATCAACAAAGAAACGGTTGACTTCCAGCCCAACTTCGACGACTCGCTCACGGAGCCCACAGTGCTTCCCGGCAAGATCCCCAACCTGCTCATCAACGGCTCTTCCGGAATTGCCGTGGGCATGGCCACCAACATGGCACCCCACAACCTCACCGAAGTCATCAACGGCATCGTTGCCTACATTGACAACAATGAGATTACCATTCCGGAACTGATGCAGCACATCACAGCCCCCGACTTCCCCACCGGCGCAATCATCTATGGTCACTCCGGCATTCAGGAAGCGTTCATGACCGGCCGGGGGCGCATCGTGGTGCGTTCGAAAGCCGAAATCGTGACCTCGCCCACCGGCAAGGACCAGATTGTGGTGACGGAAATTCCCTACATGGTGAACAAAGCCATGATGATCGAAAAAACCGCCGCCCTCATCAACGAGAAAAAAATCGAAGGCATCTCCGACATCCGCGACGAATCGGATCGCGAAGGCTACCGTGTGGTCTATGACCTGAAGCGCGACGCCATCCCCAACATCGTTCTCAACAACCTTTTCAAATACACACAGCTTCAGTCGGCCTTCAGTGTCAACAACGTGGCCCTGGTGAAAGGCCGGCCCGTAACGCTGAACCTGAAAGACCTCATCAAATATTTCGTAGAGCACCGTCACGAAGTGGTGGTTCGCCGCACGAAATACGAACTGGCCGAAGCCGAAAAGAGAGCACACATCCTGGAAGGTTATCTCATCGCCCTCGACAACCTGGACGAAGTGATCTCCCTCATACGCAACTCTAAAGATCCGGAAACGGCACGCGAAGGATTGATGACGCGTTTTGGTCTCACCGAGATCCAATCCAAAGCCATTCTCGACATGCGCCTGCAGCGCCTTACTGGCCTGGAGCGTGACAAGATTCAGGAAGAATACAAAGAAGTGAAAGCACTCATCGACCGCCTCAACGAAATTCTGGCGAGCGAAGCCCTGCGCATGCAAATCATCAAAGACGAGCTTGCCGAATTGAAAGATCGCTATGGCGACGCGCGCAGAACCGAAGTGGTGGCCAATGAAGACGACATCTCGTATGAGGACATGATCCCCAACGAAGAAATGCTCATCACCATTTCCAATCAGGGCTACATCAAACGCACTTCCCTGTCCGAATTCCGTACGCAGGGTAGGGGGGGCGTTGGATCACGCGGTGCCGCCACCAAAGAAGACGACTTCACCGAGCACATGTTTGTGGCCCAGGCCCACAACTACCTGCTCATTTTCACCGACCAGGGCAAAGTATACTGGAAGAGAGTTTACGAAATTCCCGAGGGAACAAAAACGTCGAAAGGCCGGGCTGTGCAAAACCTGATCAACATCGAGCCCGGCGACACCGTGCGGGCGGTGATCAACGTGAAAAACCTCACAGACGAAGAATACATCAACAACAACTTCGTGATCTTGTGCACGGAGAACGGAACCATCAAGAAGACGTCGCTCGAAGCCTACTCACGTCCCCGTCAGGGCGGCATCACGGCCATCTCCATACACGAAGGCGACCGGTTGTTGAATGCTTCCATGACCAATGGAAAAAATCACATCATCATAGCCAAAAGCGAAGGCAAGGCGGTTCACTTTAACGAAAACGACGTGCGCCCCATGGGCCGGACGGCAGCCGGTGTTCGCGCCGTCACGCTCGAGTCGGAAACCGACAAAGTGATCGGCATGGTGTGCATCAGCCGCGAAGACGCCAACCTGCTGGTGGTTTCTGAAAACGGCTACGGCAAGCGTTCGCTCATCGACGACTACCGCATCACCAAACGGGGCGGCAAGGGCGTGAAGACGCTCAACATCACAGACAAAACTGGCAAGCTTGTTGCCATCAAGGAAGTGGGAGATGATGATGAACTGATGATCATCAACCGTTCGGGCATAACCATCCGCATCAAAGTGGGCGAACTCCGTGTCATGGGGCGCGCTACACAGGGCGTAAGGCTTATCAAACTGAACGATGATGACCGCATCTCGTCCGTTGAAAAAATTCAGAAGATCGAAAAGATCGAAGATGAAGTGAAGGAAGCCGGACTTGACACGCCGCCCGACACCGACATCAAGCCTGAAGACGGCGCAGCATTACCCCCGGATTTAAATCAAGAACCATAAACCCTACAGTTAACATGATGAAAAGAATAGCACTCTTACTGTTAATGGTGGTCACCGTTTCCGCGTATGCACAAAAGGCGGTGAAACCCAACCTTAACAAAGCGTTGAGCCTCTACAAAGAGGGCAAGCTGGATGAAGCCAAAACGATGATCGACCTGGCAACTACCTACGAAAAAACCACGAACGATGCCAAGACCTACTATTATAAAGGTCTGATCTACGCTGCCATCGACACCACATCAAACGAAACCTACAAGGCATTGGCCCCCGATGCATTTCAGACAGCCCTCGACGCTTTCAAAAAAGGCGATGATATGAACACCGGCAAAGAGCACTTTGTGCAGGAAGCCAGCGGTCTGCCCGTAACCAAAACACAGCAAATTGCCGTGTGGGCAAACGGATACCTCAACAAAGGTGCAACCCTCTATCAGGAAGAAGACCTGGAAGGTGCTTTGAAGAACTTTGAAAAAGTGCAACTCATCACCCCCAAAGACACCACAGCCTATTTCTATGCAGGCTTCGTGTCGAACGGCCTGGAGAACTGGGACAAAGCTGAAAGCAACTTCAAGAAATATATGGAGTTGGGTGGAAAATCGCCCGATGCCTACTCGGTGTTGGTGAACATCAACAGCGGTCCTAAAGAAAACAAAGAAGAAGCGTTGAAACTGGTTCGCGAGGCGAAAGCAAAATTCCCTAAAAACACAGACTTCCCCAAAGTGGAGATCGGGTTGCTCATCGACTTGAAACGCATCGATGAAGCAAAATCAGGATTGGAATCGGCCGTGAAGAAGGAACCCAACAACAAGATCCTTCACTTCTATTTGGGCTACGCCAACCAGAACCTGAACAACAATGCCGAAGCAAAGAAAAACTACGAAGAAGCACTCCGCATCGATCCGAAGTATTTCGAAGCATCGTTCTACCTGGCCAAATTGATGTATACCGACGCAGCAAACCTGAAGAAAGAAATGTCGAGCCTCGGCATCTCGCAAGCCGATCGCAAGAAGAAAGTGGAGATCGACAAAGTGTTGGTAGAGAAACTGAAAGTGGCATTGCCCTATTGGGAAAACACCGAAAAGCTGAACCCCAGCGATCAGGAAGTTTTGGATGTGCTCTACTCGATCTATCGCGACCTCGGTCTGGAAGATCAAAGCAAGCGCATTGAAAAACGCTACAAAGAACTCGGCCTCGAAAACTAAGCGGCCAAAAGAAAATAGAAGAGAGGCTGGTAGCGATACCAGCCTCTCTTTTTTTGCTTTAGTGAAGCGAAGGAAAATCAAGCACCACATCGTCGGTTCCGTAGGGATAGCCCACGCACGTGAGCACCCGGCCCGACGCCAGTTCTTTATCGAGCAGCACTTCATTATAGGAGAGCCACACTTTTCCCTGCAGGCAGGTGGCCGAACATGTGCCGCACTTGCCGGCCTCACAACTGTAGGGCAACACGACGCCCGCGCGCTTGGCCGTTTCCAAAATAGTGAGAGGATATTGAACCGTTAGCGCATGCGTGTGCCCGGCGTAGTGAAGCGTTACGCGGTGGGGCAACTGATCGGGAGGAAGTTCTTTCACAACGGGTTTAACGGTGCTGAAAATTTCCTTTCGGATTTGTGCTTGCGGAACACCCTCTGTCAGCAGCGTGATCGAAATCATCTGCATGTAGTCGTGTGGGCCACAGAGGTAAAACAGAGCCTTGTCTTTTTCGGCGCCCAGTGTTTTGTCGAGATAATGCTGAAGCATCAGTTTGCTGATCCTCGCCTTCATCAGATCTTTCGCCACACTGAACAGGTAGAGGACGTGAAAATTTGGAAATGTTTTTTCGAGTGTTTTCAGTGCGGTGTAGAATATCGCACGGTCCTCCGAGCGATTGCTGTATACCAAATAGACATGAAGTGTTGGGTGATCGTGCAAAAGCGTTTTGATAAGCGGCAACATCGGCGTAATGCCACTGCCGGCCGCCATAAAAAAATAGTGTGAGTGTCCTTCAATGTGCTCGGGCAATAAGAAGAACCCCGAGGCGCCAATGGTCAGCAGGGTGTCGCCCACGGCGCAATGATCGAACAGAAAACGGGAGTATTCGCCGTTGTCGATGCGCTTCACCGTGATGGTGAGCGGCTCACCCCAATGTGGGTGCGATGAAATAGAGTACGAGCGTCGTTCTTCTTTGCCCGGCTTGAGAAACACCAGGGTGAGAAACTGTCCCGGCTGATAGGCGAGGGGCGAGTCGTGGTGCAACACAAACGACTTGGTGTCGGGTGTTTCGAGACGGATTTCAGCAATGGTGACGGCGATATAGGGCGATTCGTTCATGTGTTATTTTATGCTAACGGTAGGCAAGATAAATCGCGGATGGCATATCTTTTCGCAGCTTTTTAATCAAACGATTCCATAATGGAACATCCCGAATAGGGAATATTTTCATTGGAATTTCACTTTTGCTGGAAAATTTTAATTTACATTTGCGAGCTTTCGCAATGGTCTGGAACAAATTGAAATGAACATAACGTTCACGAAAATCAGGAGAATATCAGGAGTGGTTTTTGAGGCCCTGCTCATCACGTGCATCATGGGCTGCTTGCGATCGACTCCCAGGACCGGTTTTTCCAAGACAGAATATTCCCTTACGGTTGGCGCACTTTCCTCGAAAACGCTCGTGATGCATCAGGCTGCTGACTCCGGTGTGAGGATCGTTTCCTTCAGCCGTGGTTCCATCAGTGTGGGGGATGTTTTTGCCCAAAGTGTTGAACTTTTCAACATCTCTTTCTACCGCAATGCCGCACTTTTCATCAATGCTTTTCAGCGCAACATATTCTATGTGCTCATCACGGCTAACGCTCCTTAGGCATGGGCATTCTTTTTTCTGATAGTTCTTTATCAGAAAGTTTCAAAATAGCTTTTTATTACACGATATTACGCTTTCATATCATTTGAATATGAACCCCTAACATGCTTGGAGCTGCACTATCATTCAGAGATTTATTGAACCCCGAAACGATCATCCAATACGGAGGGCTTGTCCTTCTGATCGGGATCATCTTCGCGGAAACCGGGCTGTTCTTTGGTTTTTTCCTCCCCGGAGATTCGTTGTTGTTTGCAGCGGGCTTATTGTGCGAATCAAAATACTTGAGCACACCTGTGGGCATTTTAATTCCATTGCTTATTTTGGCGGCCATCCTGGGGTCGACGGTCGGTTATGGCATCGGCCGATGGGCAAAGAACTACCTCGAACATCGCAAAGAAAACTTCTTCTATAAGAAGAAATACATTGATATGACGGAGACGTTCTACCAGCGACACGGCATGATGGCGTTCGTGTTGGGTAGATTTCTTCCTATTGTCAGAACCTTTGTTCCGATCCTGGCCGGCATGGCCCGCATCGATTTCAAAAAGTTCTGGATCTATAATTTACTCGGCGCCACAGCGTGGATCGTCTCCATGGTTTTGGCGGGATACTTGTTAGGGAACGCTTTTCCGGGACTTATTGATCACCTCGAGATCATCGTCGTGGTCATGATTCTCGTTTCAACGATCCCCGTGATCACAACGTTTCTCCGGAGCCAGCGGAAAGTGTTGAAAGAGAAAGTGAAATAGCTGGATCCATGCGTACCCTTGATGAGATGAAAAAGAATTTTTAAAAAACAGAAAAATAAATAGACGGTGCCTGTGACTTTTGAGGGTGCCTGAGATTATAGACTTGTCTTTGTTACCGGGCAAGTCTAAGAATTGAACCTTGTTTCTTTACTTAAACTTTAATAAAACTTGTAAACCTTTAACTTATGAAAACTCAGAATTCCTCCAATTCCTTAGCTGACAGCGTAAAATCCGGATTTGCCGCGGTTATAATCCCTGTAGAACTTGCCCTGGCGTATCTGTTTTATTTCTTTGTGCTGGGTGCTGAAGAAAACTTCGACGCCAGCCATCACCCCGTAAACTATTTGGGTACCGTTCACGAAGGTGGTCCCGCCATCGTACCCATCCTGATTTCTCTTTTGATGATGACCGTTACGTTTGCCATTGAACGTCTGTTCACCATTGCTAAAGCAAAAGGAAAAGGCAGCGTTCGCTCTTTTGTTCAGAAGATCAGAACACTCCTCGCTTCGGGTAACATCGCACAAGCCATCGCAGAATGCGACAAACAAAAAGGATCGGTTGCCAACGTGGTAAAAGCCGGCCTTTCGAAATACAATGCCTTGTTGGGCGACAACACACTGGATGCTGAGCAAAAAGTATTGCTGATCCAGAAAGACATCGAAGAAACAACACAACTTGAAATGCCCATGTTGGAGAAGAACCTCGTTATCATCGCCACCATCGCTTCGATCGCAACCCTGATGGGTCTGTTGGGAACGGTATTGGGTATGATCAACGCCTTCTCGGCCATGGCACAAGCCGGTGCTCCTGATGCGGTGAAACTGGCAAGCGGTATCTCTGAAGCCCTTATCAACACAGCGTTGGGTATCGGTACTTCCGCGGTAGCCATCGTGTTCTACAACTACTTCACTTCCGCTATTGATGCATTGACTTACGGTATTGATGAAACGAGCTACAGCATCGTTCAAAACTTTACGGCAAAATCTAAAGGTTAATTTTTATGGGAAAAGTAAAAGTACATAGGAGTTCTCCGTCGCTCGACATGACGCCTATGGTTGACTTGGCTTTCTTGTTGGTAACGTTCTTCATGCTCACTACAAAGTTTGCACCTGAAGAGCCGGTGTCGGTAGACATGCCGTCTTCGGTATCGGTTATCAAACTTCCGGAAGTCGATATCTTGACCATATCCATCTCCAAAGATGGCGTTGTCTTCTTCAACATGGACGGAAAATACAACCGTCAGGAACTGTTGGGGAAAATGGGCACGGAGTATAACATCCCTTTTTCGGATGAAGAAAAAGAACGATTCTCTGTACTTCCCAGCTTCGGTCTTGACATCAGAAACCTGAAAGAGTTTCTGGCGCTCGGCCCAGACGAACGGAAGAAGGTGAAGCAAAACGGAATCCCCACCGACTCCCTCAACAATCAGCTGGCGAAGTGGGTAGTATTCTCACGTACCACAAACCCCAAGCTTCGTATCGCCATCAAAGGCGACCGCGATTCAAACTACCCGGTAGTGGAAGACGTGATCAACACACTGATCGATAACCGCGTAACACGGTTCAATCTGATCACGAACATGGAAAAAGGTCCAGCACAACTTAATTGATAAAACTATGTCAGAAGTAAGTCAGCAAGGTGGTGGTGGTAGTAAGGACGGCAAAGTAAGAAGTAAGAAATCGTCAACGAAAATTGACATGACACCCATGGTGGATCTTGCTTTCTTGTTGCTCACGTTCTTCATGCTCACCACGACCTTCAATAAACCACAGACGATGGAGATCACCATGCCGGACAAACCGAAGCCTGATGATGTTCAGCCCGAAGTGAACGAGAAACGGGTACTCACCCTTATTTTGGGTGAGGGAGATAAGATCTATTGGTACAAAGGGATCACCGATCCTAAATTAGAAGTAACCAATTTTTCTGCAGATGGCATTCGTAAAGTGTTGTTGACACAGAACGCTCAAACCAAGGATATGATCATCCTGATCAAAGCACTGGAGAAATCCAAGTACAAGAACATGGTGGATATCCTGGACGAGATGAACATCACTGACATGAAGCGATACGCCATTGTGAAAGTGACGGATACGGATAAGGAATTAGTAAAAGAATTGAACTTATGAAAGCAGAACAATTAACCGTTCAGTCCCAGTGGGAAGACATGGTGTTCGAGAACCGGAACAAGGAATACGGTGCGTATTTCATCCGGAAGTCATACTCGAAACACGTGATCTTTGCATTGATCGCGATGCTCTTCGTGTTGGGCTTCGTGCTGGCATACCCCACCATTTCCGAATGGATAAAGGGGCAGCAAGAGGTTGAAGCTCCGGTGCTGAAAACCACGAAATACACTGACTTGGCGGCACCTCCGCCAATCCAGGAAAACACACCTCCTCCTCCGAAGTTGGACATTCCCCCTCCGGTGAAGACCATCATTAAATTCCTTCCTCCGAAAGTAACGGAGAAAGAAGTTCAGGAAGAGGAAGAAATGCCTACGATCGACGAGATCAAGGAGAATGACACAGGAGCAGAAACTGTGGAAGGCACAGGCGAAGTGGTGTTCGATGAACCCGTAGCCGAAGTGACCAAGCCCGCAGTAGAAGAAGATGTGATCTTCACCGTAGTAGAACAACCCGCAGAATTCGAAGGTGGTCTCCAGGCCATGTCGAAATTCGTGGGCAAGAACCTGAAATATCCCGCTGTGGCTCGCCGCATGGGCATTGAAGGATCGGTGTTCGTGAGCTTCGTGGTAGACAAAGCTGGTAACATCAGCGATGTGCAGGTAATCAAAGGTGTGAGCGCCGAGTGCGACAAAGAAGCTGCACGTGTGGTTTCGATCATGCCTCCCTGGAAGCCTGGTAAACAAAACGGTAAGGCTGTAAAGTCACGTTTTGTGTTGCCTATCAAATTCAAATTGTCAACGTAGTATCATGAGACCCAGAACTGATGGTTACAAACCGGCTGCGCCGTTCGAGATGATTATGAAATATCTCGGGTTGGCCATGGCAGTAGTGTATGTTGTCATTGGGGTGGCGATAGTTTGGCGGGCGGATGAAATGTTCAGGCTCCCGTCAAACTATTCGTTACCATTGGGATGTCTCCTGATCATATACGGACTGTTCAGAGGATACGGCGTGTACCGTAAATACTTCAAATAATTGCAAACGAAATGAGGAACGCTGTCTATGCCGTATTAATCTTGGCGTTCGTCGGTGCCTGCACAAGGAGTAGCAAAAGAGAGTACATCGAAGATACCCCCACAGCCGGTCACATCAAGATCGCAGTGGACGAATCGTTGAAGCCTCTCATGGAAGCGGAAATCGACGCCTTCGAAGGCTTGTATAAAAATGCGCACGTCGATGCCATCTATACCTCCGAAGACGAAGCCATTGCCCTGGTGCTGAAAGACACGGCCCGCATAGCCATTGTTACCCGGAAAATCAGAAAAGAAGAACAAACCGTTCTCGATACCCAAAAGATTGTTCCCAACGAAGTGAAGTTTGCCAAAGATGGCATTGCACTCATTTTGCACAAGAACAATGTCGACACCGTACTACAACTGAGCCAGTTGAAAGAAATTCTGGAAGGTAAAATCACCGACTGGAAGCAAATCAATAAAAAAGCGGCATCTGCTAAAATAGAGGTGGTCTTCGATCACCCCAATTCCGGCATTATACGCTATTTGCGCGATTCGCTGGGTGACTTCGGAAACCTGCCCGCCAATTGCTTTGCCGTCAACTCCAACGAAGCTGTGGTTGACTACGTGTCGAAAAAGAAAAATGCCATTGGCTTGATCGGTGTGGGCTGGATCAGCGACAACGACGATTCTACCTCCAATCGCTTCATGCAACAGATAAAAGTTGCGGGGATCACCCGCAGCAGCGAGGCCTACGAACCATTCCAGGCCTACATAGCACAAAAACTTTACCCCCTTTCACGAGATATTTTTATGGTGAGCCGCGAAACGAAGCCAAGACTTGGCAGCGGATTTGTAGCGTTTGTAGCAAGCGAAAAAGGACAGCGGATTGTTCTAAAACTCGGCCTCGTGCCAACAACCATGCCCATTCGCATTGTAGAAGTAAATCGTGAACCTATTCATTAATTCAGAAAGTATGAAAAAGAGATTTGAAATTGTAGATAGCGTTAACCTTAAACAATTCCTACTGGGCCTGGTCATGCTGGTGTCTGTGGCGGCTTCGGCGCAACAAGACCCTGAGGTGACAAAGGCGTTGCGACTCATTGAATTGGACAAACCGTCGCAAGCCATTTCCACACTGGAAAAGGCCATCGCAGCGAACCCCGCGCCAGCACCCCTGTATTATTACCTCGGCTATGCCCAGATTAAAAACGGCGAACGCGAAAAGGCAAAAGCCACGTTCACCAAAGGCATTGCTGCCGACGAAAAACAAGCCTTGAACTATGTAGGCAAAGGCCTCATTGCGCTCCAGGAAAAACAAGCCACCGATGCCAAAGCCCTTTTCGATAAAGCGCTTGCCCTCACCAAGTCGAAAGACGTGACGGTGCTCCAGGCTGTTGCCGAAGCTTACCTCGGCAGCAATCAGACTGCAAAGGACGCCATGCCCTTGCTTGAAAAAGCAAAGAAGCTTGACGAAAAGAATGCGATGACCGAAGTGCTCCTTGGCGACGCATTTCTTGGTGTGAACAACGGTGGTGCTGCGGTGAGTGCCTACGAGCGCGCAGCCAAACTGGACCCTAAAATCGCATTGCCCCACTACAAAATCGGGTTGGTATACCTCCGTTCGCAAAACGTGCCGGTAGCCGAAGAAGCTTTTAACAAAGCAATCTCGATCGACCCCGAGTACACCCTCGCCTACAAAGAGCTTGGCGAATTGTACTACCTGGCGAAAGACGGTGCTAAAGCGGTGAAAAACTATGAAGTGTATATGGCGCACAGCGAGAAAGCTGAACAAAACAGAACCCGCTATGCATTCTTCATCTTCATGTCGAAGGACTATGCCCGTGCAAACAAGGAATTCGCGACCATCGTGGCCAAGCCCGATGTTCCTCCGATCGCGCTGAAGTATTATGCTGCCTCGCTGTTCGAATCGGGCAACCTGGAAGAAAGCCAGAAGGCCTTCGATAGATATTTCTCGGTACAAAACGAGAAAGCCGAAGCCTCGGAGTTTGCCTACTATGGCAAACTGTTGTTGAAAACAGGCAAGGATTCATTGGCTGTGGTAAACTTCCAGAAGAGTCTTGAGATCGAAAAGAACCAACCCGAAATTCGCGAGTTGGCGGCTGAGACCCTGTTCAAACTGAAGCGCTACAATGACGCCATACCACAATACAGAGCGTTGATTCCGCTGCGTTCGAAGCCATCGCCTAAGGATTATTTTAACCTGGGTCGTGCCTTCTATCTGACGGAACAATACGCACCTGCCGATTCGGCGTTCACAAAGCTTATTGAGATCCAGCCCAATCTGCCGGCCAGCTACCTGTGGGATGCCCGCGCCAAAGCAGGTCTTGATCCCGAGTCGGAAGCAGGCGTGGCAAAGCCAGTATATGAGCAGCTGATCGAAAAGTCATTGGCGACACCCGAGAAATCGAATAAGAAGGATCTGATGGAAGCCTATTCTTACCTGGGCTATTACTACTTCCTGAAGTCGGACCGCAAGCAGTCGAAATTGAACTGGGAGAAGGTGTTGGCCATCGATCCCAACGATGTGAAGGCGCTTGAGGCTATCAAGGCCCTTCAGCAACAATAAGAATTGAAACAGGATTTCCTCGAGGGGTGAAGCTCCTTGAGGGAATTTTCTGTTCAGCACTCAAGAAAGACAAGTAAAGATTTGGCCGGGGAGCCAGCAGGGCAACAACGTGCATCCATGCGTTAAAGTTAAAGGTTGCGCATGACCCATTAGCATCGTTGCCCTGCCCTGGCCATTTTGTTTTAAGAGTTGCAAGTATATCAAATCTGATCGGTTTAATGTATACCGGTCACGACCAAAATTCACCGAAAGAGGCCCCCAAAGGGCCTTTTTTCATTTCCAGGCCACCATTTGCCCCAAGACGCGGGGGGCCAAACGGTCACCCCATCCATACCTTCCGCTCCATTCATATCTTGACCAAGGTTGGCTTTCAGCCAACCTTCCCTTCCGGCACCACCCAGTCCAAATCCATTTCACCTTTTCACAACACACCTCCGCCTCACCATCAAGTCAACGCTAACTTCTTCCATCACAACAGCACACATCAACACTCCATCTGGCCCCTCACGCGACCGCTTGTCAACACCGTTATTTCGGGCTAAATTAGAATGATTCTTAACTCAAAAGAGATGTCCGACATCAAACGTATGCGTAAGAAATGAGTAGCATTTTTTATGTTTCTGATGCATTATAACAGTTAAGAAAGCAATACTTTTACCACGAAATTGAAACCTTATGGAAGATTCCGGTCTGATTCAATACGCACCGATAGCCATCATGTTTGTGGTTGCCCTCGGCTTCGTGGGAACAACCATGGTGGCCACACACTTGCTTGGCCCCAAGCGCAAAACCAAGATCAAACAGGATGCCTTTGAGTGCGGTATCGAGCCCGTTGGCAACGCCCGTGTTCCCTTCAACATCAAATATTTCCTCGTGGCCATTCTCTTTGTTTTGTTCGACGTGGAGGTGATCTTTATGTACCCCTGGGCAGTGAACTTCAAAGGACTGGGAATGACAGGTTTCATTGAAATGGTTTTGTTCATCAGCACGCTGTTGCTGGGATTTTATTATATCATCAAGAAAGGCGCCCTCAAGTGGGAGGATTGACATAACGCACATGGAAGCAACAACAACAAAAGTGAAGATGGTGGAGCGGCCCGACGGGCTGGAAGGCACGGGTTTCTTTGCCACGAGCCTGGAGAAGGTGGTGGGCATGGCCCGAAAGAATTCCATCTGGCCGTTGCCGTTCGCCACGTCGTGCTGTGGCATCGAGTTCATGGCCACCATGGGTGCGCACTATGACCTGGCCCGCTTCGGATCGGAGCGTTTGAGCTTCTCGCCACGCCAGGCCGACCTGCTGATGGTGATGGGAACCATTGCCAAGAAGATGGGCCCCGTGCTGCGCCAGGTCTATGAACAGATGGCTGAACCCCGTTGGGTGCTTTCGGTAGGAGCATGTGCTTCCAGCGGTGGCATATTCGATACCTATAGCGTGTTGCAAGGCATTGACCGCATCATTCCCGTTGACGTATATGTGCCCGGTTGCCCCCCGCGCCCCGAACAGATCATTGACGGTGTGATGAAGATCCAATACCTCGTGGAAAACGAATCGCTTCGCCGCAGAGACTCTGCCGAATACAAAGCCATGTTGAACCAATACGGAATTGAATAGCATGGAAGGAACAGCCCTCGAAAAAAACATCGCCGTACTGAACGAAAAATTTGAAGGGGAGATACTTCATTCAGCCATGCTGTATGATTTTCCGACCATCACCCTCAAGAAGGACAAGATCATCGAGATCATCAAATACCTGAAAGACCACACCGACACCAAATACCATTACCTCACCACCTTGTGTGGCATTCACTATCCGGAGCTCAACCAGATCGCGATCATGTATCAGCTTCACAACATGATGAGTGGGGAGCGTGTTCGGTTGAAGATTTATTTGCCGGCCGAGAACCCGCAGGTGCCCACGCTCACCAGTGTGCATGCATCGGCCAACTGGATGGAACGCGAGACGTTTGATTTTTTTGGTGTGATCTTCACCGGCCACCCCAACCTGAAGCGCATCCTCAATGTGGAAGACATGATCGTGTTCCCGCTGCGCAAGGAAATTCCGCTGGAAGACCAGGTGCGGGTAGATAAGAACGACACTATGTTTGGACGATAAAATCCTATGGAAGAAGTTAAGCAACAATTCACCGATCAAGCATACCAGGAAGAAGAAAAGCAGTACTCATATCTGAACCTTGGCCCGACTCACCCGGCCACGCACGGTATTTTTCAGAACGTACTGAAAATGGATGGCGAGATCATTGTGGATGCGGAACCTACCATCGGCTACATTCACAGAGCATTCGAAAAACTGGCCGAACGCCGCCCGTTCAACCAGATCACCCCCATCACCGACCGCATGAACTATTGCTCGGCCCCCATCAACAACCTGGGCTGGCACATGACGGTAGAAAAACTTATCGGCGCCGACATTCCCAAGCGCGTGCAATACATGCGCGTGATCATTATGGAACTGGCCCGCATCACCGACCACTTGATTTGCAACGCCGTGATCGGTGTAGACACAGGGGCCTTGACCGGCTTTGTGTATATGTTCCAACAGCGCGAGCTGGTGTATGAAATCTACGAAGAGATCTGCGGCGCCCGCCTCACGTCGAACATCGGACGGATTGGTGGTTTTGAGCGCGACTTCTCTCCGAAAGCATGGGAGAAAATCCATCGCTTCCTCAAAGAGTTTCCGAAAGTGCTGAAGGAGTTTGAAAACCTCCTGGAACGCAACCGGATTTTTATGGACCGCACCATTGGCGTGGGCGGCATCACAGGCGAGCGTGCGCTGGAGTATAGCTTCTCCGGACCAAACCTTCGCGCTGCCGGTGTTGACTACGACGTGCGCGTGGCGAGACCCTACAGCTCGTATGAAGACTTCAACTTCATCATCCCCGTGGGAACCAACGGCGACGTGTATGATCGCTTCATGGTGCGCCAGGGTGAGATGTGGGAAAGCCTCAGCATCATTGAGCAGGCCATTAAAAACATGCCCGACGGACCTTTCCATGCGAAAGTGCCTGATTTCTATTTGCCCCCCAAAGAAGAAGTATATAACAACATGGAAGCGCTCATCTATCACTTCAAGATTGTGATGGGTGAAACGGATGTGCCGAAAGGCGAAGTGTATCACTGTGTGGAAGGCGGAAACGGAGAACTCGGTTTCTACCTGATTAGCGACGGCGGACGCACTCCTTTCAGACTGCACATGCGCCGTCCTTGTTTCATTTATTATCAAGCGTACCCGGAGATGATCAAAGGCTCTATGTTGTCGGATGCGATTCTGACCATGAGTAGCATGAATGTGATTGCCGGCGAACTGGATGCCTGAGAAAACGGAAAAGATGGAAGAGATAAAATTTTCTGAACAGTCACTCGCGTTGGTGAACAGAATCATCAAGCGTTATCCTGAAGGAAGACAAAAGTCGGCGTTGCTGCCCGTGTTGCACGTGGCGCAGGCGGAGTTTAACGGATGGCTGAGCCCCCCGGTGATGGACTATGTGGCCTCGCTGCTGAGCATCAAGCCTGTGGAAGTATATGAAGTGGCGTCGTTCTATTCCATGTATAACCTGGAGCCTGTGGGCACGTGCCTCATTGAGGTGTGTCAGACCGGTCCGTGCTGGTTGCGCGGCTCCGACGACATTGTGGCCCATCTGGAAAACAAACTGAACATCAAAGTAGGGGAGACCACCGCCGACGGCATGTTCACCCTGAAAACGGTGGAATGTTTGGGCTCGTGTGGCACAGCACCGATGTTGCAGTGTGGTGCAAAGTATCACGAGAACCTGACCACCGACAAAGTGGACGCGCTGGTAGAAGACCTGCGCTCGGCCAATGTGCGCAGCACGTACATGAAGTGAGTTTGAATTTGTTTCGGCGTGGTGAAAGCCTTACGCAAACCAAAAAACGAAACTCGCGATCCGGCCAGGGATTGAAATGGAAAGCCCGAATGCGATGGGCGTGTGTGGTGGCCGGACTTGCAATGGAAAGCCCGATCCGCCAGCTGGCGGAGGCCGCCAAAAAATTGAATTGACATTTGCCGATCTCATGGAGAGAAGCGAATAAACAGAACATAAAAGATCAACGGAAACCAAAACCAATGGGCAAGAAGTTATTAACGGAAAACATCAACGTCCCTGGGATAGAAACGTTTGAGGTCTATCGCAAAAACGGCGGCTATGCTTCGGTGGAAAAAGCACTGAAGACGATGACGCCCGACGAGGTGACGGAAGAGGTGAAGAAGTCGGGATTGCGTGGACGGGGAGGTGCTGGTTTTCCGGCCGGCATGAAGTGGAGCTTTTTGGATCGCAAATCGGAGAAGCCACGCTACCTGGTGTGCAACGCCGACGAAAGCGAGCCGGGCACTTTCAAAGACCGTTACCTGATGGAGAAGATGCCTCACCTGTTGGTGGAAGGCATGATCACAGGCAGCTATGCCCTTGGCGCAAAGACCTCGTACATCTATATCCGCGGCGAGTACATGTACATTGTACGCATTCTGGAGAAGGCCATTGACGAAGCCTATGCCGCCGGATTTCTTGGACAAAATATTTTAGGCACAGGCTATTCGCTCGACCTCTATGTGCACCCCGGCGCCGGCGCCTATATCTGTGGCGAAGAAACCGCGTTGCTCGAATCGCTCGAAGGCAAGCGTGGCAATCCGCGGTTGAAGCCTCCGTTCCCTGCGGTGGCCGGTTTGTATGCCGCTCCCACGGTGGTGAACAACGTGGAGACTATTGCGGCCGTGGTTCCCATTGTGAACCTGGGTGGCGATGAATATGCAAAGACAGGCATCGGCAAGAGCACGGGAACAAAATTGATTTCGGCTAGCGGCCACATCAACAAGCCCGGCATCTATGAAATTGAACTGGGCTTGCCCGTAGAAGAATTTATCTACAGCGACGAATATTGTGGTGGCATCTGGAAAGGAAGAAAGATGAAAGCCGTTGTGGCCGGAGGTTCGTCCGTACCCATTTTGCCTGCCGACCTCATTCTGAAAACAGCCAAAGGCGAACAACGCCTCATGACCTATGAGTCACTTGCCGACGGCGGGTTTGTGAGCGGCACCATGTTGGGCTCGGGAGGTTTTATTGTCTATGACGAAACGGCCTGCATCGTGCGCAACCTGTGGACGTTTGCCCGCTTCTATCATCACGAATCGTGCGGCCAGTGCAGCCCTTGCCGTGAAGGCACCGGCTGGATGGAGAAAGTGTTGCACCGCATCGAGCACGGTCATGGCCATAGCGGCGACATTGACCTGCTGGTGGACGTGGCAAAGAAAATTGAAGGCAACACCATTTGCCCGTTGGGTGACGCAGCAGCCTGGCCTGTAGCCAGTGCGATACGTCACTTCCGCGAAGAATTTGAATATCACGTGAAGTATCCCGAGAAAGTGAAGAACCCGAAACACTTTGAAGTGGAGCCCTTTGTTTCTGAAAAGAAACTGGAGGCAGTGGGAGCCTGATAGGGAAGCGACACAAAACAAAAATAGATCAAAAGCAAGAACCGATAACGCAAGAGCGACATGGCAAAAGTAACGATAGACGGTGTGGAGGTTGAGGTAGCCGATGGCACCACAATTTTGAATGCAGCGCGACAGATTGGTGGCGACCTCGTGCCGCCCGCGATGTGTTACTACACCAGTTTGAAAGACAGTGGCGGAAAGTGCCGCGTGTGCCTGGTGAAGGTGACGCAGGGCTCGGCCAAAGATCCGCGCCCCATGCCCAAGCTGGTGGCCTCGTGCCGCACGCCCGTGATGGATGGCATGGTGGTGCAAAACATCACCTCGCCCGAAGTGCTGGAAGCCCGCAAAGGCGTTGTAGAATTTTTGCTGCTGAACCACCCGCTGGATTGCCCCATCTGCGACCAGGCCGGCGAATGCGATTTGCAGAACCTGGCCTACGAACACGGAGCAGCCAAAACCCGCTATGAAGAAGACCGCCGCACGTTCGAGAAAATCGACATTGGCGACAAGATAAAACTGCACATGACGCGCTGCATTCTGTGCTATCGCTGCACCTATGTGGCCGACCAACTCACCGACGGCCGTGTGCACGGCATCATGAACCGCGGCGACAAATCGGAGATCAGCACCTACATCGAGAAAGCGGTAGACAACGACTTCTCGGGCAACATGATTGACGTGTGCCCCGTGGGCGCGCTCACCGACAAGACCTTCCGCTTCAAGAGCCGTGTGTGGTTCACCAACCCGCAAGATGCGCACCGCGATTGCCCCAAGTGTTCGGGCAAAGTGGTGTTGTGGATGAAGGGCGACGATGTGCTGCGCGTTTCTGCGCGCAAAGATCAATATGGCGAAGTGAAAGAGTACATTTGCAACGAATGCCGCTACGACCACAAGAACGTGGCGGACTGGACGGTGGAAGGCCCTCGCCACATAGACCGTCACTCGGTGATTGCACAGAATCACTACGAGCGCACCGACCTGCTGGCGATGAAGAAAGAGATTGAACGTCAGATTGAATTTGAAAAAGGAAAAACACTACCCGAACCTAATCCTTCGCTAACGGCATGATTTCATCCTTCCTGATTTATAAGACCATTTTGGTGGTGGCCGTGTTCGCGATCACCTTGTTTGTGGCGGCCTACTCCACGTATGCCGAGCGCAAGGTCGCTGCCTTTTTGCAGGACCGTGTTGGCCCGGACCGTGCGGGACCCTTTGGCATGTTTCAGCCGCTGGCCGATGGGTTGAAGTTCATGATGAAAGAGGAGATTATACCGGACTCTGCCAATAGATTTTTATTTATCCTGGGGCCATCCATTGCGATGCTCACGGCATTGATGGCGGGTGTGGTGATTCCCTGGGGAAATACACTGGTGATCAATGGCGAGTCGTATACACTTCAGATCGCTGAACTCAACATCGGCATTTTGTATGTGTTCGCCGTAGTGTCCATTGGCGTGTACGGCATCATGATTGGTGGCTGGGCGTCGAACAATAAGTTCTCGTTGCTGGGCGCCATTCGTGCCTCGGCACAAATGATCAGCTATGAAATTGCCATGGGGCTTTCGATCATCGCGTTGGTGATTACAACCGGCACGTTGAGTTTGCGCGAGATCAGCCTGTTGCAAGCCGGTGGTGTGGGAAGCGACTGGAATTTTTGGAATGTGCTCTATCAACCTGTGGGCTTCATCATCTTCCTGATCTGTGCCTTTGCAGAATGTAACCGCACCCCGTTCGACTTGCCCGAGTGCGAGACAGAACTTGTGGGGGGCTATCACACGGAGTATAGCAGCATGAAGCTTGCGCTGTATTTGTTTGCCGAATATGTGAACATGTTCATCTCGTCGGCAGTGATCTCGATCCTGTATTTTGGCGGCTTCAACTTCCCGTTCATGAATGACCTGGGGTTGGATCAAAATACCATCACCATTCTGGGTACGGTATTCTTCTTTGCAAAAATCACCTTCTTCATATTCTTCTTCATGTGGATTCGCTGGACCATTCCACGTTTCCGCTACGATCAGTTGATGAACCTCGGATGGAAAGCGCTGATACCGCTGGCGGTGATCAATATATTTATTACGGGACTAGTGATGATTTTAACCAGCAAATAAGCCCATGCAAGCCTTAACCAATCGCTCGAAAGTAGTAGTGAAGAAAGAGATGAGCTTCCTGGAGCGGATCTATTTGCCCGCCATTCTGGGAGGTGTAGTCATCACCATCAAACATTTGTTCAAGAAGAGCGCCACGGTGCGCTATCCTGAAAAGAAACGCGAGATCAGCCAGATATGGCGCGGACAACACACCCTGAAACGCGACGAAAAAGGAGCGGAGCGCTGCACAGCCTGTGGCTTGTGTGCTGTGGCCTGCCCGGCAGAAGCCATCACCATGACGGCCGCCGAGCGTGTGAAAGGCGAAGAGAATTTGTATCGTGAAGAGAAATACGCCTCCACCTACGAAATCAACATGCTGCGCTGCATCTTCTGCGGCTTGTGTGAAGAAGCATGTCCAAAGGAGGCGATCTTCCTCACCGATCGCATTGTGACGACGGATTATGCCAGAGGCGAATTCATTTACGGTAAAGATAAATTGGTGGAGCCTGTTGATGCACGCGTGGATGTGACCCCGCGCCAGACGGCCGCCGTGCTTGAATTCAAAACGCAAAAGCAATTCAGTCATAACAAATAACCTATTTCGCAGTGCCGACGCTAAACCTGTTTTACTTTCTCTCATTCGTAGCCGTACTCTCCGCCCTGCTGGTCGTGTTTTCGAAAAACCCGATGCACAGTGTATTGTATCTCATCATCACGTTTTTCGCCATCGGCGGACACTATCTGTTGATGAACGCGGAGTTTCTGTTTGTGGTGCACATCATTGTGTATGCCGGCGCGATCATGGTCTTGTTCCTCTATGTGATAATGCTGCTGAACCTGAACCAGGAATCGGAGCCACACAAGAGCACCGTGTTGAAGTTTGCCGCTACCATTTGCGGCGGGCTGCTGTTGCTCATTCTGGTGGCTGCGTTCAAAGGCGCGGATCAACTTCCCGCAGCGGCAACCGAACACACCGTGGGCTATGTGAAAAGCCTGGGCATGGTCCTGTTCACCGAATATCTTCTCCCCTTCGAAATAACCTCGGTGTTGTTGTTGGCCGCCATGGTGGGCGCCGTGATGTTGGGAAAACCCGAGCGCCTGAACAAAGGATGATTTGACCAAAAGTTGACATACGAAAAAAAGCATACATGATTCCTATAGACTATTACCTCTGGCTTAGTGCGACCCTGTTCACCATCGGTGTGCTGGGCGTTTTATACCGCAGGAATGCCATCATTGTTTTTATGTGCATCGAGCTGATGTTGAATGCCGTGAACCTGGTGATGGTGGCGTTTTCGAACTATATGAACGATGCCGCCGGACAGGTGTTTGTGTTTTTCATCATGGCCGTGGCCGCAGCCGAAGTGGCGGTGGGCCTCGCGATCCTCATCATGATGTATCGCATCACACGCACAACCGATATTAATATTTTGAATCGCTTAAAATGGTAGGGATGGATGCTCTGATAACCCTTATTCCTGTATTGCCCTTGCTGGGCTTTCTCATCATCGCCCTCAGCGGACGCAGACTGGGACACGGCGCGGCTTCTTTTGTGGCCTGTGGCGTTGTGTTCCTCGCCTTCATATTCGCCATCGTGGCGTTCACCCAACTCATTTCCATGCCCGAAGACCACCGCTATTTTTCGGTGCTGGTGTTCGACTGGATTCACACGGCGGGCTTCTCGGCCGACATCAGCTTCCTGGTAGATCCGTTGTCGGGCTTCATGCTGCTCATCATCACCGGTGTGGGCTTTCTCATTCACCTGTATTCCATCGGCTACATGCACGACGATGCAGGCTTCAACAAGTTTTTCTCGTACCTGAACCTGTTTGTGTTCTTCATGCTGTTGCTTGTGATGGGTTCCAACTACCTGCTCATGTTTGTGGGCTGGGAAGGCGTGGGCCTTTGCTCGTATCTGCTTATCGGCTTCTGGTTCAAGAACCACGACTATAACAAAGCGGCCAACAAAGCTTTCATCATGAACCGCATTGGCGACCTTGGGCTTATCCTGGGCGTTGTGTTGATCTTTGTTCACTTCGGCAGCATCAACTATGTTGACGTGTTTCCCAAAGCCGCTTCCGTAGACGCATCCATGATCACGCTCATCACCGTGTTGCTGTTTATCGGCGCGATGGGAAAGAGCGCGCAGATCCCATTATACACATGGTTGCCCGATGCCATGGCGGGTCCTACGCCCGTGTCGGCACTCATCCACGCCGCCACCATGGTGACGGCCGGTATCTATATGGTGGCGCGCAACAACGTGCTCTATTCGCTGTCGCCTGCTGCGATGCAGCTGGTGTTGATTGTGGGCCTGGCCACGGCGCTGTTTGCAGCAACCATTGCCATTGCACAAAACGATATTAAGAAAGTGCTGGCCTATTCCACCGTCAGCCAACTGGGGTTGATGTTTGTGGCGTTGGGTGTGGGTGCTTATTCAACGGGCATCTTCCACATGGCCACGCACGCGTTCTTCAAGGCGCTGTTGTTCCTCGGGGCCGGTAGCGTGATTCACGCGTTGCAAGGCGAACAGGACATTCGCAACATGGGTGGGTTAAAGAAACATTTGCCCATCACCTACATCACATTCCTCGCGGGTGTGCTGGCCATTTCGGGTATTCCCCCGTTTGCCGGTTTCTTCTCGAAAGATGAAATTCTGGCGCAGGCTTTTGCACAGAATCCTGTGGCGTGGGGTGTGGCGCTGGTGGCGTCGTTGCTCACATCGTTCTATATGTTCCGGTTGTTTTTCCTCACGTTCTTTGGTGCGCCCCGTGCGAGCCACGACGTGATGCATCACATACACGAATCGCCCAAGAGCATGTCGGTGCCGTTGATGGTGCTGGGCGTGTTGTCGGTGATTGGCGGGTTCATGAACATTCCCGAAGTGTTGGGAGGTTCGGCCTGGTTAAATGAATTTATGTCGCCGGTGTTTGCGCCGTCGAAAGCCATATTGGAACATCACCACCTCGATCACGCCACAGAGTTTGGTTTGATGGGTGTAGTGATCGTGCTCACGCTGGTGATGATCGGTATTGCCTACGTGATGTATGTAAAGAAAAATCAGGTGCCTGCCGCAGAAGGAGAAGCTATTGGCGGACTCCACAACACGGTGCTGCACAAATATTATATCGACGAGCTCTACGACGGCATTGTGGTGAAACCGCTTTTCTGGTTCTCGAAAAAGTTTGACGATGTGGTGGAACGCCTCGGTGTTGACGGCCTCGTGAATGCATTTGGTGGTGCCGTGGTGAAAGCCAGTCAGGGCATGCGCCTGTTGCAAAACGGAAGCATCGGCTTCTACATCTTTGTGATGGCCATCAGCATTATTCTGATGTTGACCTTTTTTGTGATCCGGTAGTCTTTTTGAGTGAGATAAAATTATGATGATATTGTTTTTACTTTCCTGGCCCTTACTCGCATCGCTGCTGCTGTTTGCGTTCAAGCCCAAGCAAGCGTGGGTAGTGGCCTTCGTCGCATCCCTCATTGAATTGGTGGCGTCGCTGGTGCTGGTGTTTCAGTTCGACAAGAGCGCTGCTGTGGAGTATGCTATCAACGTTCCGTGGATCGCTTCCCTGGGTGTGAACTTCGCCATTGGTTTTGATGGCATCAGCTTGTTGCTGGTGTTGCTCACCACGGTGTTGGTTCCGTTCATCATTCTTTCATCCACAAAGCATTCGTACAGCTCGGCCTTCTACGGTTTGGTGCTCATGATGCAGATGGCCCTCATCGGCGTGTTCACCGCCATGGATGGATTTCTGTTCTATCTGTTCTGGGAAATTGCCCTCATTCCGATCTACTTCATCTGTTTGATCTGGGGTGGCGAAGACCGCGGCCGCATCACACTGAAATTTTTTATCTACACCCTGGCGGGCAGCTTGCTCATGCTGGTGGCGTTGATCTATCTCTACTTCCAGACACCCGGATCGCACAGCTTCGAAATTCAGGCGCTGTATGAAGCCGGTCGCGCCTTGCCGCTGGCCGAACAAGGCTTCATTTTCTGGGGCTTGTTCATTGCCTTTGCCATCAAGATGCCGGTGTTCCCGTTTCACACGTGGCAACCCGATACGTATAGCGTAGCGCCTTCGCAGGGCACCATGCTGTTGTCGGGCATCATGTTGAAGATGGGCTTGTATGGCGTGATCCGCTGGCTTGTGCCGGTGGTGCCTGCCGGTGTGCACGAGTGGGGCATGACGGCCGTGGTGTTGTCGGTGATCGGCATCATCTATGGATCGTGCATCGCCATCGTTCAAAAAGATTTTAAACGACTCATTGCCTATTCATCCATTGCCCACGTGGGGCTGATCTCTGCAGGTATCTTCACACTGAACAAAATTGGTGTGCAGGGTGCGTTGATCCAGATGTTGAGCCACGGCATACTCGTGTTTGGGTTGTTCTATGGCATCGACATCATTGAAACCCGCGTGAAGACGCGCACGCTGTCGGCGTTGGGTGGCATACGCCATGTGGCGCCGGTGTTTTCGGCAGTGTTCACGGTGGTGATGCTGGGCACGTTGGCCTTGCCGTTCACCAGCGGCTTTGTCGGCGAGTTTTTGCTGATCAACTCTATCTTCCAATACAACGCCATTCTCGGGGCGGTAGGTGGTCTCACGATCATTCTCGGCGCCGTGTATATGTTGCGCAGCTTTCAACAAGCCATGTTGGGTGAAACCAACAGCACAACCGAATCTTTCGTGGACCTGAGTGGTCGCGAAAAGCTGGTGTTGTTCCCTATCGTGGTCATCATCATTGTGATGGGCATATATCCCGATCCATTGCTGTCGATTTCCGAATCGGCCGTGACGAATCTTTTATCGATTGTTCAAGAATTTTCCGCTTCTGCAAAATAGTATGAATGCACTGCTGGTCATTTGTGGTCTAGGTTTCGTATCGCTTCTCGCCGAGATCGCCAATTTTAAAAAGTTGCTCACCGTGCTGGTCATCCTGGCACTTGCTGCCGCCGTGGTGCTGGTGGTGCTCGACTGGAACACGTCGCAGTCGCTCTATCACGACATGGTGGTGTTCGACAATTTTGCACTGGGCTTCACCGGTCTGTTGTGTCTGGTCACGCTCGGTTGGTATTGGATGACCCGCGACTTCTTCGAAAATCACCCGCACCAATCCGATCGTTTGGCGTTGGTGGTGTTTGCATTGGCCGGGGGCATCATCATGGTGTCGTTCAACAACATGGCCATGCTGTTTCTGGGCATCGAGATTTTGTCGATATCGCTTTATGTGCTGGCTGGCAGCAATAAAGCCAGCCTGCTTTCGAATGAGGCGGCTTTCAAGTATTTCCTCATGGGATCGTTCGCCACGGGCTTCCTGCTGATGGGCATTGCCCTGGTGTATGGCGCAACCGGTTCGTTCGACATCACCAAAATATCGGCGCACGTGGCGTCGCATGCCGACAGCCTCCCGCGCTTTTTCCACGCCGGTGTGTTGTTGATTTTTGTAGGCATGACATTCAAGATCTCTGCGGTTCCTTTTCACTTCTGGGCTCCTGATGTATATGAAGGATCGCCCACACCCGTAACGGCCTTCATGTCGACCGTGGTGAAGACGGCAGCGTTGGCGGCGTTCTTCCGGATGTTTGCATCGTGCTTTGCATCGGTCGAAGCATCCTATCACATCGTGCTTCAGGTCATCATTGTGCTCACGCTGGTGGTGGCAAACGTAACGGCGGTGTATCAGGGCAGTGTGAAAAGAATACTGGCCTACTCCAGCGTAGCGCACGTGGGCTACATATTGTTGGCCATCATGTCGTCGGGCAGTGCAGCTTCGGGCGTGTTGTTCTACTACATGGCATCCTATTCCGTGGCCTCTATCGCGGCCTTCGCGGTGTTGCAGGCCGTGGAGTTGTCGTCGGGTAGCACGGGCGTGGACGCCTTCAACGGGCTCTATCACAGAAATCCTTTCCTGGCGGTGGTCATGACCATTGCCATCCTTTCGCTGGCGGGCATTCCGCCGTTGGCCGGCTTCTTTGGAAAATACCTGGTCTTTGCACAGGCCTTGCAGCATGGCTATCTGCCCTTCGTCATTCTGGGTGTGCTCACCTCGCTCATTGGTATCTACTACTATTTCAAAGTGCTCATCGCCATGTATCGCGCGGAAAAGGAGGGACCCCGTCCCGACAAATATTCCACGGTGCTGCTGGTGTTATTGGTGGCGGCCATCCTGGCGCTGGGAATATTTCCCGACCACGTGATCGGCCTGCTGAGACTCTAAACCCTTTTGTGTGCGCACAAATCCACCTCCGGGCCATAGCCACGGGGTGCTTTGCATGTTCTAACACCTTCTGAAAGAGCGTGTTGTTTTGCTTTTCTTTTTCAAAAAAGTTATATTCAATCGATTGAATTTAAACAGCCTATGGGAAAAGTAAATGACATTTTGCAAGGTAAAGGACGGAACGTATTTTCCGTTGACCCCGACACAATGGTGTATAGTGCCATTGAACTGATGTGTGCAAAGAACATCGGTGGCCTCATGATCGTCGAGCACGGAAAGCTCGTCGGTATCTTCACAGAACGCGACTATGCGCGCAAGCTCATCCTGAAAGGGAAGTCCTCCAAAGACACACCCATCAAAGAGTTGATGACGCACAAGCCCTTCACGGTGACTCCCGAAAACAGTATTGAAGAGTGCATGGGACTGATGACAGCCAAACACATCCGGCACTTGCCCGTGGAAGAAGACGGCGTGCTGGTGGGCATGATCTCCATTGGCGACGTGGTGAAGTTTGTCATTGAAGAACAGAAGAACATCATCGAACACCTGGAAAGTTATATATCACGCTAAGGCATTGTTTCGGGTTCTTGTCCCGAAAACGCTTTACAAGAAAAAGGGCCGCTTGAATTTTCAAGCGGCCCTTTTCTATTTCGTAAGAGGCTTTGTTAGAAGCGGAACGAAACGCCCAGGTTCACGTCGCTCATGTTGTCATAGCCCGTTTCGAGGTATGCGCCAAAGGAGTCAGTGAAGTAGTAGCGTGCACCCACTTTCACAGCAACGTTCACTTCTGTTGCAGTGTCGTCGCCAAAACCGGCGTTGCTCACGGCACGATTGCGGAGGGCCAAGCCTGCGCCTGCATACACGTCGAGTTGTTTCACCGGAATGAGTTTGTTGAAGTGATAGTAGCCCATCACCGCCATATGGAACGCAGTGATTTTTGCTTTCTCGGCATTACCGTTGTACTTGTAAGAACCACCTGTGATGCCCAGCTCGCCACCGATGCCCACTTCATCCATGATGCCGTGTTCGTATTTTGCGTAGAGCACAGGGAGTGAAGAGTGGCTGCCATAGCCGTTCCAATAGCCAACTGGTTTGTTGGGGAAACCCAGACCGAAAGATAGAATGCCAGTCGACTTGGAGTAAGATCCACTGTTTCTTGACTTGTAAGGAGAGTTATAGAACGCCTTACCACTTTGTGCCTGGAGAGCACCTGCGGACAACATTCCAGCCAAAACTAAAAAGACTACTTTTTTCATTTGTTTGTAAAGTTTATTTAAGTTCAAATTCATGCAATTTCTGTTCCTCAAATCTAGGAGTGTAACGGAAATAAATCAAAATGGATATAGGTGACCCAAAGCCATTTTTCTACCACCCGGCTAATAATACGCCTGTTCAAACAGTCCTCACCTTGGGGCGTTGAGTATACACCTTGAGGTGGCGCAATAAACAGGTTCAGATTGGTCAGTGATTATGGATAGGTCTATGCCTCGTCCAGAATCACAACCTTCTCCATCACGTCGCCCTGGCGCACAGCATCAATCACGTCGAGACCTTCATACACCTTGCCGAACACGGTGTGGTTACGGTCCAGATGTTTGGTGTTGTCGCGGCTGTGGCAAATAAAGAACTGCGAACCACCCGTGTTGCGTCCGGCATGCGCCATAGATAAAACACCGCGATCGTGGTATTGGTTATCGCCCGTGAGCTCGCAATTGATATGGTAGCCGGGGCCGCCGTTGCCAATGCCGTTGGGGCATCCGCCCTGGATAACAAAGTTGGGGATGACCCGGTGGAAGGTGAGGCCGTCGTAAAATCCTTTTTCCGCCAGGGTGATGAAATTCTTCACGGTGTTGGGGGCATCTTTCTCGAAGAACTTAATCTTCATGACGCCTTTTTTAGTATGAATTTCTGCGATCTTCATGGTATTTGAATTTAGGCCGCAATTTAGCACGAGATATTCATTTTGATAGCCGAAATTTGAATTTGACAAGCGTAGGCACACAGTTTTCGGTGTCTGCCACGGGCCGCCTTATACTCATTTTCTTTGCCATGAAAAAGTGTATTACCCATAAAAAAATGTATGCCACACAGACCCTGGCCGAAGATGCCCTCATCGACGCGCGGGCGCGCTTTCACTATCGCGGGCAGCAGGGACCGGTGGCCGTTTACAAATGCGACGAATGCGGACAATATCACCTCACCTCGCAAGGCGACATGAATGCACGCCTCTCGCAAGACATTGCCGCCGGAAAGATTGACCTGCAAAAGGAAGCCAATCACTGGCTCGATAAAATGAAAAAGCGTTAACAGCGCATAACCCCAAAACCCTCATGAAAAGCATCACAAGAATTCACACGGCGCACTATCAACCCATCGCCGACCTGGTCACCTACACGGCCATGCCTGCAGGAAGCCTGGAGCATATCGATCCGTTTCTGTTACTTAACCACCACGGCCACCAGGTCTATTCAAAACACAACCATGGCCTGCCCTTTGGGCCACACCCGCACCGCGGCATGGAAACCGTCACGTTTATTCTGGAAGGCGACATCATGCACCGCGACTCGGGCGGTCACGAAAGTGTTATTGAAAGCGGCGGCGTGCAATGGATGACGGCCGGCAGCGGCCTCATTCACGCAGAAACTTCTTCCGATCGTTTCAGAAGCGAAGGCGGCCCGCTGGAGATACTGCAACTGTGGCTAAACCTCCCCGGTCGCCTGAAGATGACCGCACCAAAATATACGGGTCTTCAAAAGGACAATATCCCCTCCGTTGCGTTAGACAACGGCAACGTGACCCTGAACATGATCTCCGGCAACTGGCAAGGCAACACCGGAGCATTCACCTCACTGACCGGCATTGCGTTGAGCACCGTCTATTTCAAGGCAGGAGGGAAGCTGAACACAACAGTGCCCGCTGACGAAAACATTTTGTTTTATGTGATCCGTGGCAGCCTGAAGGTGAACGAAGCAACCGCAGAAACCCATCAGCTGGTGGAGTTCGGACAGGAAGGCGACGATCAACTGGCCATTGAAGCCACCGACGACAGCACACTGCTCTTCGGCCATGGCGCACCGCTGCACGAAACCATTGTGGCGCAGGGCCCCTTTGTGATGAACACCGCCGAAGAGATTGCCGAAGCCTATAGCGACTATCGCGAAGGCAAGTTTGGCACGTGGGGTTAGGGTGAGCGAAGGCTGTTAAAACAAAAAGAGACCGGCGTCGATAACAATCGCGCCGGCCTCTTTTGTATGAAGCATACCTTATTGTTTCAGTTCCAGTGTTTCGGGCGTGCGTGACACAACGCGTGTCCATTTCAGAATCACTTCGTGGCGCACCTTGTCGTCTTTCAGCAGCACAACGTTGGAAGGCTGCATCACGCCGTCAACTTCCGCGGTGTTTTCGAAAGGATCGTGTTGCACGGTGATGTGATAGTCGGTTTCCAGATAGCGATAGCGCAGGTTGAACGAAGGCCAGCTGTCGGGAACACACGGCAGCACCGAGAGTTTGTCGCCCTCGCGTTTCAACCCCAGGAACGATTCCAGAATCAGTTGATACATCCACCCTGCCGAGCCGGTATACCACGTCCAGCCACCGCGTCCCGTGTGAGGATAAACGCCATAGACATCGGCCGCCATCACATACGGCTCCACTTTGTAGACAGCCACATCAGCTTCGGACTTGCCGTGTTGAATGGGGTTTATCATATTCAACAACTCCCACGTGTGGTGGCGATCGCCAAGCTTTGCGAAGGCCATCACCATCCAGATGGCAGCATGTGTATACTGCCCGCCATTCTCGCGCACACCGGGAACATACCCCTTAATATAGCCCGGATCCATTTCACTCTTGTCGAACGGAGGTTCCAGCAATTGAATCAGTTTCTTGTCTTTGTTGATGAGGAATTGATCGACCGACTTCATGGCCAGTTGCACGCGTTCAGGATCACCGGCACCCGAGAGAATGGACCAGCTTTGCGCGATAGAATCAATACGGCATTCGTCATTATCGGAAGAGCCCAGGGGAGTGCCGTCGTCGAAATAGGCGCGGCGATACCACTGTCCATCCCAGGCATTTTTATTAATGTTCTGTTTCAGCAACGATGCGTTTTGTTTGCAAACATCAACAAAGGCCAGATCACTCTGCGACTCGGCCAGCGGAATGAAACGGTTCAGCACATCATAGAGGAAAAACGCGAGCCAAACGCTTTCGCCTTTGCCGTGAATGCCCACCATGTTCATGCCGTCGTTCCAATCGCCCGAGCCAATGAACGGAAGCCCGTGCTTGCCATAGTGCAACGCGCGTTGTATGGCGCGCTTGCCGTGCTCATAGATGCTGCCGCGCCGTTCAGACACAAGCGGAAGATCGTAGTACGATTCTTCCTGTGCATTCAACGGTCGCCCTTCGAGAAACGTCGTCGTTTCGGTCAACACAGACGCGTCGCCGGTTGTGGCCACATACCGACTGGTGACATAGGGGAGCCAGAGAAAATCGTCGGAGCAAAGCGTGCGCACGCCGCGGCCCACGGGCGGATGCCACCAGTGTTGTGCATCGCCTTCCTGGAATTGTCGCGACGCGGCCAACAGAATCTGCTCGCGGGTGAGTTCGGGTTCGGCATGAAGCAACGCCAACGTATCCTGCAACTGATCGCGGAAACCAAACGCGCCACCCGATTGATAGAAACCACTGCGTCCCCACAAGCGACACGACATCACCTGATATTGCAGCCAGCCATTGGTGAGAATGTTCAACGACGTGTCGGGTGTTTCAATCTGAATGGTGCCCAGTGTATGATTCCAGAAGGCTTTCACTTTTTTCAATTCGGCAGCAGCACCGTCGTTGTCGCGGAACTGGCGGATGAGAAGCTCCACTTCGTGACGATCGCGGCCTGCACCCATGGTGAAGATCACCTCGCGTGTAGCACCCGGCTCCAGTTCGAACGGAACCTGCAACGCCGTGCAAGGGTCAGTGCCCGCGCCATAGCGACCCGAAAGTTTTGCGCGGCGCATGCCGTCTGGATTTTTCAGAGAGCCGTTGCGGCCAACAAACTCTGTGCGGTCGGTGGTGAACGTATAGTGCGCTTCGTCCACATCGAAGAAGGCCATGCGGTTGGGAAACTCGGTGTTGTAGGAATTTTTGATGAGCAACGTGCCGGTGCGTGTTTCCAACTCCGACACAATGTGCATCGCCGACTTGGAGCGCAGGTTGCCCAACACCCACTCGGCATAGCCCGTCACCGAAAGCTTGCGGGCTTTGGCTGAGTTGTTCCTGATTTTGATGACCATGAATTTGACAGACGCTTCCTTCGCCACAAACGTACACGCCTCCGAGGCGATGCCGTCGTGTGCATAGTCGAACGAGCTATAGCCAAAACCATGACGTGTGGTGTAGCCATCAATGCCCGGTGCGGGCCCCGGCATGGGCGACCAGAACTCGCCGTTCTCTTCGTCGCGCAGGTAATAGGCTTCGCCACTGGCGTCGCTCACCGGATCGTTGTGCCATGGCGTGAGACGGAATCCGTGTGCATTTTCAGACCACGTATACGACGGACCGTTCTCGGTGATGATGGTGCCGAAGTTTGGATTGGCAATGACATTGATCCACGGCAGCGGCGTGGTTTGATTCACACCCGAATGGATCACATACTCTTTTCCATCGGCAGAGAATCCACCACGGCCATTAAAGAACTGAAGCGTATTGTTAACCGGCATCTTCGCTTTGGTGACCGGCGCCGGAAGCGTGGTTGGCGTGAGGTAGGGGATGACCTGCTTCGAGGTGGTGCGCTTGTTCATCTGGTCTTCCAGCGTGCCACGGCTATCGGAAATGATGACGCGTGCCACGGCCTGCAACAGAATGCGATCTTCGGTCGACACCTGGTCGACGGGCCGCACAAATATTCTTCCCTGCTTGTCGGACGTGTTGGTGCCAATACCCGCCGCGATGAGCCCTTGAATCTGGTCCTGCAACAACTGGCGGTAGCCGCTCGGATCTTCATTGAGAATGACAAGGTCGGCAGCAAGACCTTTCAAATGCCAGTAGGCTTGCGCCTGAATGAGTTGTTTCACCAGCGTGATGTTGGCACTGTCCGACACATGCAGCAACACAATGGGCAGATCGCCCGAGATGGAATAGCTCCACAACGCCGACTGTCCGCGTTGATTCTTGAGCAACACACCCGACGCTGCGCGCAGGGCTGGGTTGGTGTAGATGACAGAGCTGGCCAGGCGTCCATACAGCTCGGCCTCGGCCTCCGTAGCGTTGATCTGACGCAGCACCACCTGGCTATGCGTCCACGACAACTCGAACGCGCGGTCGCGAAGGTGCAGATCCTGGTAGCGGTCAATGAGGTTCTGGCTGGCCTCGCGTGTGTCGGCAATGCCGGTAATGATGTCGATGGTCACGATCTCGTCGGGCTGGAGGCTGAGACGATACTGGATGGCCACGATAGGATCGAGCACCGAACCCTGCGAACCCGACAACGGCGAGTCGCTGTCCATCACATGCGGATGGCGCACAGTGTGGCCACGGCCAATAAACTTGAGCCGGTCGGTTTCATAGGAAATGGTGTGGGCCTGCGGCGTGTTCACCTTCATGAGGTGGAACATAAACGGCGGACGTTCATCCTTCGAGCGCGGGCGACGTGTGCAGAGCAACGCTTGTTGCTGCGACAGAATTTCCGTTTGCACAAAAAGATTGCTGAACGTGGGATGCGCCGCATCGGCCACCGGAATGGCCAGCACCACTTCGGCATAGCTGGTAAACTCCAGGCGGCGATATTCTTTCGAACGGTTGGTGATGTGAATCCTCCTGATTTCGATATCGTCTTCGGGAGACACAATCACTTCCGTATACGTTTCAATATTCTCATCGCGTCGGCGATATTCCACACGGCCTTGCGAGAACACGGCGGTGTATTGATCGGCCTCCTTCGCGGTGGGCTGGTGCGTGTTTGACCAGAACACATCCGAATTCAAATCGCGGATGTAGCAGAAAGCACCCCACGTGTCGGTGGTGGTGTCTTCGCGCCAGCGCGTCACGGCCATCTCTTTCCAGCGGCTGTAGCCGCCCCCCGCGTTGGTCATCATCACATGATAGCGCCCGTTCGACAACAACTGCACTTCCGGTGTGGGCGTATGCGGTGTGTGGATCACGCGGATCTGCGAATGCAGGGCAATGGGCGTGATGTCTTCCATTTCGGTAGAAGCCGAATAGTAGCCAATGGCTTTCGGCACTTGTTCCTGCAACAGCAAAAGCGCGGTTTGAAACTGAGCGTCGGCTTCGAAACGTTTTTGCATGGGCTGGTCGAGCAGCAGGTAGGCCAGCGAAAGCAGCCCCATGCCCTGATGGTGGGCCATAAACGTTTGAATGACCACGCGCGATTGCCCGCGCGGCAATCGCGCCGGCGTGTAATCTATCGATTCGAAAAAGCCGAACTTCCCTTCAAAGCCTTCTTCCTGCAACCTGCGAAGGTTGCTATAGGATGCCTTGGGATCGATCATCAAGGCCATCACCGTAGCATAAGGCGCAATGACCAGGTCCAACCCAAGCCCGCGTTTAAAGCCCAGCCCGGGCACGCCAAAGGCGCGGTATTGATAGGTGAGGCTGGCGTCAACAATGTTGTAGCACGACTCGGAGATGCCCCAGGGTACCCGTTGCTGGCGGCCGTATTCAATCTGTTTCTTCACGGTGCCTTTGCAGGTTTCGTCCAGCAAGGTGTTTTCGTAGGTGGGCATCACCAGCACGGGCATGAGGTATTCGAACATGGAACCGCTCCACGACAACAACACCGGAGTGTTGTCGGCCGTGGTGAGGCGACGGCCCAGGGCAAACCAGCTTTCTTGGGGAAGCTTGCCTTGCGCAATGGCCACAAACACACCGAGGCGTGCTTCGGAAGCCAGCAGGTCGTAGAAGCTCGCGTCGCGATGATTCTCGTCCACGTTGAAGCCGATGGCCAGCAGGCGTTGCGACTTGTCGTAGAGGAAGCCATATTCCATGTCGGCAAACTGTTCCGCCTGGTTGGCGAGATCCTGAATCACGGCCATGCGCGCCCGCGCATGTTCGCTGGCGGTGGCGCAATGTTTTTCTATGCTTTCTATCCAACGCTGTTCAAGGTCGGTGCCCATTCGCAGCGCTTCAAAATGTTCTTTGTGAATCTTGGGCCACGACGCCACCTGGAGCAGCGTAGGGATTTCTTTTGGAAGCACGGCGGCGCAACGTTCGGTGGGCGCCGTCAGCACGATCCATGGCGTGAGCATGGCAAACTCCTGGGCCACACGCTTCAGTTGTTCGGCGCAGGCCGATAGCCAGAATTGCAACTCGCTGTCGGTTTGGTCGCGCAGTTCGTCGTGCACGTTCTGGAAGCGCGACGCAAAGGTTTCCCACCGCGTGGCGGCGGTCACCACGTCCACGTTGGCAATAGGGTTACCGTTGTTGAACTCGTCGCACAGTGCGGCGAGGCCTGCATGTTTGTTGTTGTTTTGAATGGCGGCCAGCCGCAGTGTGTCGTGTAGGCCGTCCCACACGTGAACGGAAATTATTTTTGACGAAGGCAATGCCAGAAGGCCTTGACGCAAGGTGAGAAGGTGACCGGCAAAGTTTCCACTGTCCACCGTGGAGATGTAGCGCGGGTTCAGGGTGTGCAGGGTCTGCGTGTCATACCAGTTATAGAAGTGGCCGAGATAGCGATCCATCACGGCAAGCGTGCCAAAGGTGTTGGTGGTGCGTTCCAGTAAAGTGGACACGGTGCTGTAGCCAAAGTCCACCGCCGTGAGGTTGGCCAGCAGCGACAAGCCGATGTTGGTGGGCGACGTGCGATGGGCCACCACGGGAATAGGATATTGCTGAAGATTATCCGGCGGAAGCCAATGATCTTCTTTGGTGACGAGGCTTTCGAAAAACGCCCACGTTTTGCGGGCCAGCTCGCGCAGATACAGCTTCTCGTCTTCGTTAATCGACGAGCGCTGCGGAGGCAAGGGTCGACTGAGCCACCACACCAGCGAAGGCGACACGGCCCACACCAGCACAAAGGGAAACGCGATCCACAAGGCTTCGGGTTTGTATTGCCACAGGTAAGCAAAAATCAAAAACGACGACAGCGTAGACACCCACATCATCATATAAGCATCGCCAGGACTTTCCGTTTTCTTTTGCACAAAGCCCGACGGATTCCACTCCAGCAACTTGCGCCGGCTGATGTAGATGCGCCACAGCGTTCGCACAATGGCGTCGAGGCTCATAAAGGCTTCGAAGGGCAGGCACACCAGGGTGAACAGGGCCTGCAACATATTTTTATAGGTAGCCAGGAAGGAGTTGTTGAGGTGCTGGCCATAGGTGATCTCCGGTGGCTTGCGCAGACCACTCCACGTAGATTGCAACAACGACGGCAACATCACCATGCCAATGGTGATGAGCGTCCAGAACCAGGGATCGGGCATCAGCGTCCAGCCCAGCACGAGGATGGCCATGAACGCGATGGGAATAATGCTGCGCCGCAGATTGTCGAAGATCTTCCAGCGCGACAGGGCGGAGATGGAATTTTTAGTGAATCTTTTTTTGGCACCGGGCACAAACGGAAGGAACCAGTTGGCAATCTGCCAGTCACCACGCGTCCAGCGGTGGCGTCGTGCGGCGTCCATGCTGTAGCGCGAAGGATATTCTTCGTAGAACTGCACGTCGCTGGCAAACCCGCAGCGTGCATACGAACCTTCCAGCAAATCGTGACTGAGAATCCGGTTCTCCGGGAAACGCGCGCCAACGGCTTTCTCGAAAGCGTCTACGTCATAAATCCCTTTCCCGATAAACGATCCTTCTTCAAACACATCCTGATAAAGATCGGACGTGACGCGTGTATAGGGATCGATGCCCGAGTCGGTTTCGTGCATACGCGTGTAGCGCGAGCGCACGGCCCCGTGCAGGCTCACGGCAATGCGCGGTTGAATGATGCCATAGCCTTCCACCACGCGCTTCAGCTTCTCGCTGTAGCGCGCCTGGTTGAGCGGGTGCGCCATCAGGCCCACAAGCTTCCATGCGGCGTCGCGGGGCAGTTGAGTGTCGGTGTCGAGTGTGATCACAAACTTCACGTTGGTGAAGAACCGTTCGTGACCTACAATGTGCGAGAAGCGATCTTTGCCTTCGCCTTTCAGAAGTTGGTTGAGGTCGCCCAGTTTGCCGCGCTTGCGTTCATAGCCCATCCACACCTTGTCGCGCGCATTCCAGACCCGGGGCCGGTGAAAGAGGCAAAACGCGTCGGGATTCTTCGCCGCATATTTCACATTGAGCGCGTTGATGCTCTTCTCCACAAAATCAATCAGCGCCGCGTCGTCGGGCATCACTTCCTGGGGAGCATCCTTGAAATCGGTCAGCAATCCAAAAATAAGATTCTTGTCGCGGTTGGCCAGGAAGCGCACTTCCAGATCTTCCACCAAACCAGCCGCCTGCTTCACGTTGGCGATGATGGTAGGCACCACCACCAGCGTGCGATTCTCCGGCGGAATGCCCGTAGAAAAATCCATGCGGGGCAAAGGCTTGGGCGCCGCCAGCACAGTAGCCCACCAGTTGATCAGCGCCAGCGCCAGATGGCTTGCGCCCAGCGTGGCCAGCACGCCGATAACAATCAGCAACGTGTCGCGAAGGCCATCGTCGTAGGCTTTGGAAATGAACGCATAGCTGACCACCGCCACAATGAGCAGGGCCACCGAGAAGTACAGCACACGTGCGCTCTTCGATAAAAATCTTTCCAGCGCCTGAAACGAATTCAACTTCATCTTCGACGCCTTCTCCGTCTGCGTCACACCACGGCCCACCAGATAGTAGCCCACGTGTGCCTTGCGCGTGTCGGAGGGATTAGACGCTGCGCTGCTCCGGGCCAGGTCAATGGCCGTGCGGGCCACTTCATACTCCGACAGCGTGCTGCGCTTGGCAATTTTTTCGACCGCGTGCCGGTAGTTGTCGCGCGTATAGAAATCCATCTTTGGATACACACCATCCACATCGCTCAGCAACGTCTGCTCCACAATGCTCATGGTCTCCACAAACTCGCGCCAGTCCATCTTGGCGAGGAAGCGCAGGCTGTTAATGCTGTTGCTCATCGACAATTGGTCGGCCGCCTGTTTCTGATTCTCCTGCAGCACCATCAGGTTGATGGTGGTGGCAATTTCGGAGAGGTGTTGTTCAAGCCAGGTGAGGGGCAAGGTTAGGTCGAGGCCCTTCCATTGCAGCTTGCGTGTGAACTCGGCCACAAACGCACTCACCATGGGCGGATTGGAACGCGCCATGTCGGCAATGGTGATCACAAGGTCTTTGGGATTTTCTTCGGCGGTTTGAATAACACGGTCACCCCATTCCGTGGCGAGGTCTGCGTCCACCCTGTCAACAGCAATGCGCGCGGCCACGCGGCTAAGGTTTTCCAAGAGCGCCAGTCGCAGCAGGATGGGAATGGCCCACAATTCGCCCAGCGTGAGGAAATTCACTTTCTGGTAGGCAGCAATAAAACTGCTGAGGCTGTTGATATCCACCCGGCCATCGCTGTGCGAGATGATCTGGATGGCGATGTCATACACTCTGGGAAAGCCTGCAGCCGGACCGTTGCTGAGGCGGGGCAGGCCTTTGCTATAGCCTTTGGGCAAATAGCGTTTGCCTATGCGTATTTGATCTTCAATTAAATAGAAGTTGTCGAGCAGCCATTCGCCGGCGGGCGTGATGGCTTTTTTTTCGCGCACCGAATCGTGCAGGAGCGAGGTGACGTGAAAGAGAATGCTTTCATTTTCAGCCAGGCGTTTCAGCAAAAGTTCGGGTGCCTGTTCGGTGCTGACCGTGTGGGTGGCGGCGAGGTGTTGCGCCAGTTGCTCCATTTGTTCGGTGCTGAAGAGTTCGGAGCGGAGGGGAGGCTTTTCGTTTACGTCTTGCCTCACAAAGTTATCTTTTTGAAAGCGTTGCAGAAGGGGGGATAGAATTTCGTCAAGAGTTGCTTTCGCTTTCATGTTTAAGGATTTGATTCGTCATAATAAAAAAGTAATCTCCGCTTGCGCAGAGAAAAATTTTGTAACGGCGCTGAAGATCACGGTGTGCCTCAGCTGAACATTTTGGTGAGCTCTTCCCACAACACGGGCTTCTCGAGAATGCGAAAAGCCGACGCCGACGTTTTGGGCACGTCGAGGGCGCTGATGAGGTTGAGTTGTGTTTGCGGGTAGTTCACCAGAATGAACTCCGTTTTGCCCCAGCCCAGGCCATCGGGCAGGTTGTTGTCGAGGAAGATGTAGTCGGGCTTCTGCTCTTCCAGCAGCCGCATGCCTTCGGCGATGGTGTGCGCCACGTAGACATCGTATTTTTTTGGTGTGAAGAAATGCTTCATGAGGATGCCCAGGTCCTCTTCATCGTCAATGATCAGCACTTTTTTGTTTTTCATATGGTTTCACTTGGCCACGGTAGTGTAAAAACCTTACCAGAAATTGAGCGGGGAAAGCGGCCCCTGTGGGGAGGCAATGGGGTGAGATGGGGAATTAAGGACACAAAAAGTGTGGAGGGAATTGCCCCTTTTGGGATGTTGGATTCGGGTGATAATGAGCTTTTTGTGGCGAATCAAACGCCACGGCCGGAGGCCTGGCTTCGCGTCGGGTTCGAAAAATGAATGCCTCCCGCATGGCCAGAATGGGGTGCAACGCACCGCCAGGCCTCCAGGCCGTTGCGAGCCGTCTCGAAACTTATTTTCGGCTGGGTTGCGATTGTTTCGGGGCAACTTTTATATTTGCACTTCCTTTTTGAAAAGGGGGCTGAATTCAACACTGGAGAGGTGGGTGAGTGGCTGAAACCAATAGTTTGCTAAACTGTCGTACGGGTTATTCTGTACCGGGGGTTCGAATCCCCCCCTCTCCGCATTCCGATTTTGTAGGGCTTGACCGGCGGTGGTTGTGATTTTTGATTGATTTATGTTTGATTTCGAAAAGCTAGAAGTGTATCAGATTGCCAAAGGGGTTGTTACCGATTCCTTGAAAATCATATACTCTAACGCCAACCTCGACCCCTACATCAAGGAACAATGGAAAAAGGCCAGCATGGACATCCTGCTGAACCTGGCCGAAGGCACCGGAAGGATGACCAACGCCGACAAAAAGCACTACATCACCATCTCGCGCAGCGCGGTGTTCGAGTGCGTCACCATCCTGCAAATCCTCGGCGAAACGGGAAGCCTTCCCTTGGCCGAAGCCCAGGGCCTCTACGAGCGCTACGAAAAGATTTCGAAGATGCTCCTCGGCATGTACAGAAGTCACGAATAAGAAAAACATAAAACCAGGTCCGATAGCTCAACTGGATAGAGCATCAGCCTTCTAAGCTGACGGTTCGGGGTTCGAGTCCCTGTCGGATCACAAATACATCAATCAAATCATTCAAAAGCTCGAAATCTCGCTGATTTCGGGCTTTTTTGTTTTCCAGAAGGTGTCAATTTGTTCATATTTTATCAAAAGTCTGGTGAGCAAATCGAGACCAAGAAATTTCTGGTGAGCACTGCTCTCGATTGGTTGTAAGTAGTTGAAAATCAAGATGTTCAACTGCTAAACATCTTGATCGTCCGATAACAACAATGGAGATTTATAACCATTTAAACAGTTATCGTATGAACAAAACCCTTAAAATTCTCTTCTATTTGAAGAAACGGTCTGGCTATACGTCCGGGCCGCTTCCAATCTACCTTCGTGTCACAGTAGACAGTCAGCGGATGGAGGGCGCATCACAGCGCGAAATTGACCCCGATAAATGGGACGTTACAAAACAGGTGGCAAAAGGAAATACTGCAGAGGCCCGTCAACTCAACAGTTTTCTTGATTCACTTCGAAATCAAATCTATGAGGCACAGCGAGATCTTCTTAATCGAGGTGAGGAAATAACTGCACAAGGCCTAAAAAATGTCCTTTATGGCTTCACCGACTCTAGTAGAACGATCTGCGAAGCATATGAATACGTAATAGCTCAGGTTCACGAACTTGTTGGACGAGAATATGCAGTAGGTACACTGAGAAGATACAACGCAGCCTATGCAGCCATAAAGGCTTTTCTGTTGTCAAAGCATGGACTAAAGGACTTGCCGATCAAAGATTTGTCTTCGCGATTCATCATCGAATTCGAGTTTTTCTTAAAGTCAGTTCGCAACGTTCAGCATAACACTGCAATGAGTATCATAAAAAAACTAAGACGCGTAATTCGTATTTCTTTAGCAAATAGTTGGATTGAAAAAGATCCGTTCGCGAACTATAAAATCAAGGTTCGTGAGACCAATCGTGGCTTCCTAACCGAACATGAATTATCAGCAATTAGGGCTAAAATATTCCTCTCGGAGCGATTAACTCAAATCCGTGATGTCTTCGTGTTTTGTTGTTTCACGGGTCTATCCTACAGCGATGTAAAAGCACTTACGCGCAGCGATATCACCGTGGGAATTGATGGCGGGAAGTGGATATTCATATCGCGCCAAAAGACGAATGCATCTACACGTATCCCATTGTTGTCACCTGCGCTTGAAATTATATCGCGCTATGAACAACACATTGTTTGCGTGAATAAAGGGAAACTCTTGCCGGTTCCCAGTAACCAAAAGACCAATGAGTACCTGAAGGAAATAGCGGTCCGGTGTGATATTAATAAGAATCTTACGTTTCACTTAGCGCGGCATACATTTGCGACGACGGTCACATTAACAAATGGAGTGCCTCTCGAAACAGTAAGCAAAATGTTAGGACATCGAACCATTCGTGCAACTCAGCAGTATGCGAAAATAGTCGATTTGAAGGTCAGTAGTGATATGAAGGCTTTGCACTCAAAATATGACAAAATAGATGAAAGCGCAGTTAACGAATGAGGTAATATTTTGGTCATGCAAATGATCAAAAAAATGAATTGAAACTGGCTGCCTTGTTGGTTGATATGGCGGCTTTTAGATATGTCGACGTAGAATATATCCGCGCTTGTCGCATTAATCACGGCCGATACAAGTGAGAAGGTCGAGTCAAATCGGATCTGACGCAGTTGCTATAAGGGGCAAGTACTATAAACTTTACGGTATTTCATGAGTATCCCAGTTGTTGTGATTGGAGAATATGTGTGTATGAGTGCCATCGGAAAGAATTGCACCTTTCATTATTCGGCATTATTTGTTTATTCAGAAAACAGTGAATTTATTTTACTCAAGAGAGAACGCCATCCGAAATGAGGATTTTCTCTGCTGAGATTTTTAGTATTTCGGATCTTAGTTGAGGCCAGTTCGTACTGGCCTTGCTTACGTAAGAAAGATCGCTGATGATTAATTCCACAAAATCCAGGAATTCGTCTTTGGTTTCCGCGCCCCGTATTTGCGAGCTTGTCTGACTTTTCCGAGGGCAATTATGATATACAACAAAGCAATGCAGGTTAGCCTCATCAAAGAAGAAGTTGAGCCGATGAGCGTCGTTGCCGTTATTTTGTTGGATAGAAAGTGTGGTCACTGCTTAATTTTTGTACACAAATGTTGTATCACTAATGACTGAAGTACCGTTCGATGTGCTAGCAATTACTTTCAATATTCCCTTATATGATGAATTGCCGGCAGAAAAGATTACGCTTGTTTTTCCAGAACTGTCGCTAGAAAGCATTTCATTTCTGAAGTTCTCTTTAGGGAAGGCATGACCAGCGTCATCGGTGACAATGAAGGTGATTCGATTGCCGATGGTTGGGACACCATTTTTCCTTGTAATTGTCGATGAGATTGTGATCTTTCTCACCTTGGAATACGAATAGGGAATCTCGGCCACACGCCTGGCATTCATATAGTGATTGTGAGAAATTGGACAGATGGATAGGACGAGCAATTCTTGCCGTGTCAATTTCATTTCTAATCGTATCGCGGGTCCTCACAGCCCGTGCATAATCAACCCGCCCTGTGGCCGTGACGGATGCAAGGGTGACTGAGTCGAGGCTCCGCAAAGCTCTTTCTTTTCTCGGTACATAAAGCGAACTGTTACGGGTTAGAAAATCTATCATTGCATGAGCAACAACGGCATTACTCGTGCTGCTATTCATAAGATCAATCGCCAGCTTTAAGAAATCGCTTGATTCCTTCTCATTCTGTTTTCGGTGAACATCAAGATGATAACTTCTGCCGGGCTTAATACCGTTGAAATGCGCCAATAGAACATGTTTTTTTCCACGCTTTGAAATAGCAAATGTATCTGCCTGACCTGCGTCTTTCGTAATTTTATGTTTGCGATGGCTGATATACTCAACTGAGATGGGGTCAACGGGATAAGAATACTCTATTGAAATGTAAAATGGCCTGTCAAAATCAACAGCCTCCGTCAGTCTGTTTGTGATCGTGTCTATTTTGTATGTCTTCTCGTTTGCTACTTCGATTTGAGCAGAAGCAAACGAGTTAATTAATCCGAGCCCGCCAAGCAGCAAAAAACGGAGTGAGACTGGATTAAAAATTCGATCTAGCATAGGTTAGGTAAATTGAAAAAAGCCCATCCTTCTCTCAGTTCGTATGAACTAGAGACGGATGGGCTCATTCAATTATACAAAATAAAAATGTCACGTCAAAAAAAAACATCTTCATCCCCGGTCCAAAATGGTCCGAGTAAGCGTAGGTCGTCTTCCGCTTAGGTAAAGATGATTCGACCGAGTCTCGGGCTACCCAAATAGTCGCTTAGCCATTTCAACTTTAATCCTGGCTATTAGTTTTGTTTGCAGAGTCAACTGATTTTCCAATAGATGAAAGGCTTGGAATTGCTCAACCATCTTTGAAAATTCCACAGGATTAAGCAATGATTTTTCAATAGCACGCTTTATCTCGTCTTGAACGTCTCTAATTCTAATGAACGGGATCACTGAACCGACCAGAAGAGGAATGTACCTTCCCGCTTTCCACAAACTGTAACAGATCCAGAAGAGCTTTTGCTTGTCTTCTTTCGAATCGGTAGTGATGACAAAACAGTTCGGGCAAGGTTTGTCCAGCGGTTTACCAGCGTTGTATCCTTTGGACAGGATGAAGAAATGATTGGCCTTGTAGGCAGCGGAGATTCGGTGTGTTTTGATGTTTAGTATTTGCATGGCATTCTCTTTTTTACCATGCACTCCAAAGGGTTGTATTGTAAAATCTAGCATATCGTCAGGATCAGCGTTTTTCGTGTCAAGGGGGTCGATGCAAAAAATGGGAATGACTCTACAATCGACACTTGCTTGCCCTTGACACGAAGGATTTAAGCTGATCCTACATTTGCTTTCGATTTTACGGATCGCATGTAAAACAGAGAATGGCATGCCACTAAACCACCAAATGTTTGAGCGTTACAAATGCAGCACAAATCCTAGACGGAAGCTTTTCTTCCTTTCGCTTTCCGCTCGCCAGGTTCCTCGTTCATTTTCTCTTTCGTGTCGGCTTTCTTATCTTCGGTGTTTTTGGAGTTACTTTCCTGGATTTTTTCTCCCTGGCCTTTATGTTCCCTCACGCCTTGAAACTGCTTTTGCATGCCTTCGTTGTAGACGTTGATGGTGCGATCTTTTGGGCTGGCCTCGATATACATTTTTTCCTCCTCACCATTGCGGGCGAACGTCACCGGTTGGAGATTTCCTTTCTGCATGGACTTGACGAGTTCAGCCGTACCGGCAGCATCTTTGAGTTCTTTGATGGGATGTTTGAGGAGGCTTTTCTCCACATCGAATCCCCAGGCAGAATGATATTGCTGGACCTTGTGATTTCCATTCTCTTCCTTCTTGGCGTTGAGCATCAGCCAGGCGTCATAGGGTTGACCTTCCTTATTGGTTAATTCTTTGTGGACGGCACGGCCATCCAGGAGATTGTACGCTTCTTTTGCCGTGATGCCTTTTCCTTTGTTGATGTAAAATGTTTGCGACCGCTCTTGCTCAGGGTCGGGCTTGGCTAGTGTTGCCCTGTAGCTATTGAGAAAATACATGTCATTCTGTTTTGACTTTCCAAAGTCAATTGAAAATTCAACGACATCTTTCTTGTCGCCTTTGGAAAACTCCGCCAGCATGGGCAGTTTGAATTTTTCTTCTCCTGCCTGCATTTTCTTTTCCAGTTCGGCATTGAGCTTATCGCCAAAGCCAAGGAAGAAAAGACGTTCCTTTAAGAATTCTGCGTTTTCTTTGTTCATGATTGATACGTATTTAAAAGTGATTGAGTAAGCGATAGACTTATTTAAGAGGGTGCAATGATCTTTGCCTTGATAAGAGACCTATTACGGACTTGTAATTGGAGATGCCTTCCACCATTCTTTTCCATCAGTTCAATAATGAAGACCTTGGCATCCGGAAGGGTGCACTTGGGAATGGCAAAGACAATATCCTCGCTGCTTTTGCCAGCAAAGACGTCGACTTTTCCTGTATGGTAGATCGGCTCTTGCGCTACTTCCTGCGAGGCTGTTCGTTTCACGTTCTGCTTATCCCGGATGTAGAAGCGAAGCATGTCGGTATGAAAAGGAATGTTCGAGCCGTTGGTAACCCTGAGGTGATAGAATAGCGTGTTGTCCTGAATGTATATTCCCTGCAGGGCCAGTTTCATTTGATATCGGGCGGTAGAATTGACCGGACGCTTCGTTTTTAACGCCAGAACAGTGCTCGCACTTTTTTCAAGGGTGACACTCGTATTCTCGTCCTTGAAGGTCACCCGAGGATTAGTACTGTCGCCTACCTGTATGGTAAAGGCCTTCGGAGCGTCAGCATACGTGACCAGAAAATGGTGCAATCTTCCGTCAATAGTGATGACGGTGAGATTTGTTTCTTTAAACTTCACCCTTCCGGCTTTTACCTGGAGCACATTTTCTACTCCCTTTACCTTTTGTGCCAGGATGTCGCGGCTTCCACGATCCACCGCGGAGATGCCCGCTGGAAAGATAATGCTCGACGTTTTGTTGACGGTTAGTTCCAGTAGCGATTGGGCGAAGGTTGTATGTGCTACGCAGCAGCAAAACACAATGGCTGCGAGTACAGTTTTTAATTTGAATTGCATAGATGTTGTCGTTTTGATTTGGTCTTGTTTGATTGATTTTAAGGTACTCGATGCACTAGAAGATGTCCCCCAGACTGGTGCACCAGATCAGGAAGCGTACATAAAGGCCCGTGAAAAGGCTGACGAGCATGGGGATCATGGTGAGTGTTTTTATGACGTTAGATGTTATGGTTTAACTATTGATTTTTGAGTACGATCGGAGTGAGGTGACTAAGATGGCTTTTGATTGGCGTCCTTGATCAGGATATGATACCCGGCCTTCACCGATATTTTGATCAGCTTTGCTTTTTTACTGAAGAGTCCCTTTGCCGCTTCGATTCCGGCGGTTGCTGCTTGAACACCGAGCGAATTGTCCAGGGAGTTCAATTGTATGCCTTGGATGGATTGGCTCGTGGCTTGTTTTGCTGCATCACGCGTAATAGCACCTGGAATATAAATTCCATCAAGGCCATCCAAATCGAACACTTTTAGCGCAACCGGAAACAAGGAATTCTCATCCCGTATGGATGTAATTCCGATGACTAACCGTTCACCGGCAATAGAGCAGACGCCGTATATGAACTGATCCTTTTTGATTAGATGTCCGTTGATAAAGACATCGGAAAGCAATCTCATTTTGATGGTTGATCCGGCCACGACGGTTTGTGTACCATGGATGACGGCCTGGATCGCGTTGTCTTCCGCATGTTCTCCCCGATATTCATCTAGTCCGTAGAAAGCGTTTTGACTTTCGGGGAATTCACCCCGCTGACTGATCGGCCCTAAGGAGTCGTTTTCGATGTCCTTTTCGACTAGGGTAATATTGTCCTCTTCCTGGGCCGCCTCGACTTCGTAGAGGTGCGTCTGGTTTAATTGACGTTGTGTTTTGATCTTGTCCGCTATCCGCTCTGGATGTTGGATGTCGAGAATTTTTTCGAGGACGCCCTCGATCTGTTGCATCTCCGGATCACCCTCGCCGGGCGAAGCCATCATTTGCATCATGGTCTCCAGGCGTGTTACGTCACTGTTGTCAGATGGTTCCCGGGGCGCAATCGTGGAAGTCGTGCTTGTTTCAGGAGCCACTTCTGGCAATGACTGTGGTTCAGCGATCTGCCGCGTTAATTGTTCAATCTTACTGTTGATGAGTGCTTCCTGGGTTGAGATCTGGTGATACCGATCCTTTTGTCCAAGCGAAGTATTGAGCCGGCTTGTTTTGTCGGGAACGGTATCCGGTGCGCTTCCGTGGAGTGTTGCGACAACATAATACGGATCGTTGCGCCTGGCCTCGTCATATTTGATAGAGTCGCGTCTGGCCTGCTCATACAATGTGAATTTGTCCCACAACTCGTCTTCTTTTTCAAAATGGGCACCGGGGAGGTTGAAGTTTAAACCCGACGTTACTGTTTCTGCTTTTACCGGCGTGCCTTGTCCACCGCCGAGTGCCCAAAAAATCATGGTGATAAAAGGGAATGCCAACAGGGGCAGCACCATATAAAACCTGCGTTGCTGTAAGAATTTTTGTGAATGCGTTTTCATGGGATTGTATTGTTAGTTGTTAGTAATTTTCGGTTTACTCGTTTTTACTCATGCCACTGGATGAGGCGTGCCACGCTGTCGAGCAGTCCATGGCGGCCTTGCAGGATTTCTTGAAAGGCGTGCACGTCATGGATTTTTAAGCTGTCCATCGCGTGCTTGAAATCGCGCAGCATCTCAAGATCCGCTGGTGATAGCCGGGGCGCTTCCGGTAGTGGGATCACGGCGGTAGCGATCTTTCCTTCCGGTAATCGTGCCCTATGCGCCTGGTCTTGGGTAAAGGGTGCAACCACCATGGCTACGCACAAGCTGGCCATGATGCACCCTGTAAGGATGAGGTAGCGCTTTTGTGTTTTCACAGGCAAACGGTTGAGGTTGCCGCCGAGCTTGTCGGCCATGGCCTTTTTGAGCGATTCTATTTTTTCGATGGCATTCATTGGTTTATCGGTTTAAGGTTTGGATGTCTTTGTTCTCGATGGTATTCCAGTGCTCGATCAGAAAGCCATGTGGGTTGTGATCGGACCGGGCAACGTTCCGTAAAGTGCCTTCGGAAATGAGACTGCGGATGACAATGGAGGTGGCGCGAAGAATGCGCTGCTTGGCATAGTAGCGGAAATAGTACGGGTAGCGGTCCAGGTCAATACGGATGCTGTCCACTTCTATGGTTTGGCTGATGTTGCCCGAGATGATATTGGCGTAGTAGCGATTCTCTTTGAGATTGTCATACTGCTGCTTTGCCGAAATATCAGCCAGATACAGAGCCTTGGTTATCCCGGTACGAATCATTTTGTCATCGGGGTCCAGGGTAAAGAAATGGTGATGAAATATTCTTACATGGTCTTTCGCCTCTACCGGAATATTATCTTTTCGCTCCGCCGAATACGCTTCCAGCGCTTTGGCATTGGAAAGGATGTAGATGCGTGCTTGCGAGGCGGTGATCAGGGCAAAGCTCTGGTACACCGTATAGCCGCAGATGAGAACGCAGGCGGCGATGAGGGCAAGGGAAAAAGTCCTGATGTGGCGGAAGGCGGTGTCAATATTTTTGAGTTGCTGAAACATGAGTTTGGTTATTTTTTGCCAGAGAGTTTATCGTTCATAAAGTCATTGCGGGTGTGCGTGCTGCCCTGACCCGATGCTGTGTTTTCCTGCGAGGAAGTATTCAATACCTTCACCGCAGCTCGCGCTCCTGAGGCGGTAGAAATAGCGGCACCCGAAAACAGGTTCGACGTTTTGTAAAGGAGCGTGCTAGCGCCGCCGGCATGGACGATGTAATTGGCAACAGAAGGCACGGTGAAGTAGCCGACAATGCCAATAATGAGGAAGATCAGGTATCCGGTGTCGGCTGCACTAAAGAAGGTGTCGCCGTAGCGGTCGATCTGCGCCAGATCAATGCGAAGCATGTTCTCCTGAATCTTGGCAATGATGCTTCCAAAGATGTTAGCCACGGGAAGCCAAAGGAATACGTTGATGTAGCGAGCGATCCAGACGGTGAGCGTGTTTTGCAAACCGTCGAAGATGGACAGCCCAAATACGAGCGGTCCTAAGATTGCCAGCACGATGAGCAGGAAGGTGCGGAGTGTATTGATGCAGAGTGCTGCGGCCTCATAAAGGATGTGGAGAATTTCCGAGAGCCATTGCTTGAGCGCATTCTTAATGCCGTAGGCAGTTTTGGTCATCAGGAATTGAATACCGTTGCTAAGCAGGTTGGGATCCTCATCGTCTCCGTCGGGGTTTGCATAGCGATACCATTTTCCGTGTGTTGCTTCATCGCCAAACAATTGGTAAAGGACTGTTTTCTTTATAGCCTCTTCCTTCTGCTTTAGCAGATAAGCAATGGCATCGTTGGAGCGGGTCATCATGGCGCCGGTGCCGGTGACGGTTGGCTGCAATACGCCGTTCATCAGGGAGATCACATAGGGAAAAAGTGCAATGGCAAGCCCGATAGCAAAGGGCCTGAGCAGCGGGTAAAAATCTATGGCTTCGGCGTTGGCTATGCTGCGCCACACGCGCGCGCCGATATACCAGAGGGCGGCAAATCCACCGATACCTTGTCCAACACCGATAAGCTGATCGCACAGCGGTAACATATCGGTGTAAAGCTGATCCAAGACGCTTTGCAGGGTGTGAATTTCTCCAGAGTAGGTTTGTGCCTGGGATACTTTTGGCAAAAGAAGTCCCGCGGTCGCTAGTGCAGCGACCTTTAAAAAAATCGTTTTCATAATAATGTGTTAAGGAGTTACCTCATAGAGTTTTTGTAGTGTGCCGATCGCATGTCTCTCCTTCGCGCGCTGTGTGACGAGCACCTGGGTGCTGCCGTTGAAGGCTTTCAGGAATGAGACTTTGTTTTGCATGTCCAGGTAAATGCGATCAATGGAGGAAAGCCTTTCTTCATCGCTCATCCGTAGGCGATTCGCCGTGATGACGATAAGCAATTCATCCAGGTTGCGTAAACTCTGGTTAAACAGGTGTGCATACACATTCTCCAGGTAGCGAATTTCACGCACTGTTAGATTCGGATCGTTCCTGAATCTGTCAAAGACGCGCTTGTATTCCTTTACCAGGAATTGCTGGTAGCCGATGATGTAGGGAATGCGCTTGTAGTTTCTCACCGCAGGGCTTACCGCATAGAGACCATCGAGAAACACCTGGTGAATGTTAAAATTCCCCTCGGCAATGTCCTTGATGGTGTTATACCCTTTGGTAAGAATCTTGTATCCCTTGTACATGTTATCCAGGATCTCTTCGAGCTGCTTTAGTTTTTCCAGATTAAGGATGAGCTGCGCAATCTCCTGTGCCTGCGCCGCCACAGCAGACGGGAGACACACGGACATGAAAAGGATTATCATTAGTTTTTTCATAAACAGGATTTTTAAGAGGATCTACATTTCAAGTATGATCTTTTCGCTACTACGAACCTGGTGACGTTCTTTCGCACGCTGGTTGGCAAGAAGCTGTGTCGAGGAAACAAAGCATTTGGTGAAGGTATAGTTGTCCGCCATTTCTTCGTAAATCTTATCCAGGTGCAGCAATCGCTCGTCGTCTTTCATTTCCGCCTGGCCGGCAGTGAGTATGAGGGTCAATTCATCGATGGCGTCATGGCATTCGGTAAGCATTCCCTGGTGAACATCCTGCATGTATTTTATTTCCGCTTCGGTAAAATAGTCACTGTCGGCGACCTGAATCTGGAGTTTATCAAACAAGCGGATGATAGATTCCTGGTACATGACAATGACCTTGACCTGCGGAGCATGGCTCACCAAAGGATTCACGGTCTTCAAAGAATTCAGGTACGTCTTATCCTGCAGGAGAGAACCGCCCTTGATATCGCCAATGGTGGTAAGGCCCTTGTCCACAATCTCATAGCCTTGTTTTAAATATCCCAGGTAAACCTTTAGTGCGGCAATCTGCTGGACCAGATACTTTATCTGCGTTTTCTTCTGGCTGAACCATTCATTAAAGGTTGGTGCATCCTGCGACCTTGCCGAGGAAGCCAGTAAGAGAAGAAGGATAACTACTGCTGAGATTTTTTTCATGGGCTGTTTTTGTTATAGTGTTAGCTGGCGCCATTTGTTTTTATTATGTCGTTGGCTTCTTTTGGCGTTGGCAAGTCTTCAGGATATGTAATGGCGATTTCCTTTTTTCTGAATACCCCGCGGTAGTCTCCAGCTCAATTCTTCCCCCGAAATCCAGAGAGTCGGTAAATGCAGTATTGAACATACACCGGACAAAAGGCTCGTCCTCATCATCCCAGTGCGAGAACGTGGTGAGATGAATTTTGTCAACAACCTTTTCATCCTCGTAGCACTGGTAGACATACTTGGTCAAATTTTCCAGCAACTTTCCAGGAAGCCGTAGTTGGAGACAAATGTGCCATCCTATCCCTTTCGATTCATGTATTGCACGAAGCCATCAATGTGAGAGAACATGTGTTGCATATTGTCAAAGGCCATATAGTTTTTTCACCTTGTCAATCTCATATTGTGTTCTGGCCCGGCTAATGCTGAGCTGGAAAGTATTCATGTTGAATTCCAGCAGGTCTGCCAGGTTCTGTTCGATGCGCTCTGCGGACTGGGTAAGAATGGCAAGACGTTGTGCGTCGCTCATTTGGGTCTTAAAGGAATTGATCACGAGCAGGAGCTGGTCCAGGTTCCGGATGCTATCATCGAGAATGCCTTTGTAGACGCGGTACATGTAGTCGATTTCTTTTTCTGTAAAATGGTCGTCATTGCGTACCAGTGTCCAGGCCCGGTTAAATTCTTTGACAATCCGGATCTGCTTGTCCATGATCTGCCGGATACGCTGATAGGTTGACAGTGCGGTCTTTACCTTCCAGAGCTCGTCATAATACTCCTTAAAAAGCTTCCGATGTTTGTCGGTCCAGTCGGCAATCTCCGTGAGCTTTAGTTCGGAAAGCTTGTTTTCCAACACACGTTGCGCATTCTGAAGCCAGATCGTTTTGTTCTGTAACCGCTGGATCATCAGATCGACGGCTTTGATCACTCTCTTGATGGCTTCCTTAATGATGATCGCAATGGCAATCGCAGCCTTCGCCTCCTGCTGCGGTGGCGTTACAAGCAGACACGAAAACGTCAGCAGTAACACGAGGGCGATTTTCTTTACATGTCCCATAGGAAAGAATTATACTGAATGTCCGACGCGTAGTTCATGGGCCAGGGCAGCAATCCCCTTTCGGATATCACCGTATTTTTTGGTGTATGCCTGTACCTTCATCTTTTCAGATTCTTCTGTGGTGTAGGCCAGGTATTCTTCCAGCGACACTTCCGTAGCATAGACTTTTGAAAGCACGCCGCCCAGACTAATGAAGACCTCTTTGTACCTGCGCGTAGGATCATTGCTTTTGTTGATGGAGAGTACCAGAGCTTTCTCCTTCTCGGTGAGACCAAGCAATTCCTGGATCTGATCGAATTTGTTTTGATACTTACTCTGATCGAGTAGAATCTTGCAATCCGAGTTGTTGATGATGGCTTGCTTCACGATAGGCGAACTGATGATATCTTCTACTTCCTGGGTCACGACAATGGCCTCCCCGTAAAACTTGCGCACCGTTTTGAACAGGTACTTGATGTATTCGGCCATGCCTTCCTTGGCAATAGCTTTCCAGGCTTCCTCGATCAGGATCATCTTGCGGATACCTTTGAGCTTGCGCATCTTAGAAATGAAAACTTCCATGATAATGATGGTGACCACGGGAAAGAGAATCGGGTGGTCCTTGATGTTGTCCAGCTCAAAGACGATGAACCGTTCGCGCAGGAGATCCAGATTCTTGGTGGCGTTCAGCAGGTAGTCGAACTCACCGCCTTTATAATAGGGGCGTAAGACGTAAAGGAAGTTCTCGGCGTCAAAATCTTTCTCTTTGACCTTATCCGCCTTCAGGATGGGGACAAACTCGTCACGCAGGAATTCATAGTAGGTGTTAAAACAGGGAAAGATATTTTTGCTCTTGCCCAGTCGTTCATAATACAGCTGAAGGGAAATGGACAGGGCCACGTATTCTGATCGGTTAAAGGTCTCATCATCTTTTTTCCAAAGGGCGAGCAAAAGCGTTTTGATGCTTTCCTTTTTCTCGGTGTCAAGCGTATCGGCGCCACTAATAAAGAAGGGATTAAACTTGATCGGATTGGATTCGTCGTAGGTGAAGTAATAACCACCCACCAGATCGCACAGACCTTTGTAGGAATGCCCGACGTCCACCAGCACAATGTGGGTACCCTGTTCATAGTAAGAGCGCACCATATGGTTTGTAAAAAACGATTTGCCGCTGCCGGAGGGACCAAGGATGAATTTATTCCGGTTGGTGCAAATGCCTCGTTTTACGGGTTCATCCGAAATGTCTACATGCACCGGCTTTCCGGTTAAACGATCCCCAAGACGAATGCCTACCGGACTTATGGAAGACCGGTAGCATGTCTCCAAATTCAGAAAGCATGTAGCCTGCTCGGCAAATGTGTCAAAGGTTTCGTTCATAGGGAAGTCCGCTTCGTTGCCCGGTATGCCTGCCCAGAAGATCTGCGGCGCGCCATCGGTTTCCTGACGGGCGACGGCATCCATTTGGGCAAGGGCCGAGGAGACTTGCGTTTTGAGCTCTTTGAGTTCTGCTTTACTATCGGTCCAGAGCATCACATTGAAATGCGCTTTTACAGGCTGACGTTGCTCGCCAATGGCTTCGTTGAGAAAGTCATTGGTGGCGTCACGACTGATGGCGTTTTCGCGCGAGTAGGTAGACAGCGATTGCAGACGAAGACGCTTGCTTTCCAGCTGCTTGATGGTCTTGTTCACATCATCCATGAAGATGTACTGATTGTAGATGTGGTTACAGGACAGCAATTGGCCTACGGGCGAGGCAAAGCCCACGCTGAACTTCGTCTTGTCGGTGGAGTACTTATCATAGTTGATGCGCGAGCCGCACAGCGAGGGCAAGTCTTCCACGTCAGAAAGCGAGAACAGCTGACAGTGCTGATCACCGATCTGAAGGCCATCTTTGAAATGAATGTCCCGGATCACGGGCGTTTCCTTTTCGGAAAGCAGAAAACAGTATCGTTCCAGAAGCCCGGCTTTTTTACGCGTTCCCGCCAGCGCGTCATTGTCTATGCGCTTGAGCTTTACAAATCCGCTGTCGGATAGAATCCGTTCAAACTGCCCTGCGCTGTCGAGAAACTCTTGGATGCGGGCGGGATTGACCGCGTCGGCAGGAACAAGGTGTGGCCGAATCAGACCAGAGAACAAGGAGCTGGACGGTCTGCGGTCAACCGGTTTATGAGTAAGCATGATGTAACAGGTATGCTCTAGGGATGGGCGTTCGTTAAAAAAACGTTCGCTGGAACGGGTGAGAAAGGAGAGGTCTGCGTTCTCAAAATCGGCGCGATGCTTTTGAGAAAAGAACCAGTCTTGCTTATGAAAGAGCGAATTCTTGGGCAAGACCTTGATCGCTTTCACCAGCACCTGGTGAAAGGCCTCATAGTCCTGATCGGAAAGCGTAAATATTTCCGGTAGCGTCGCCTCAAAGGCGAGTGTGACGTCTCCCTGCTTGGAGAGAATGCAGTCATGCTCGACTTTGTAGATCGGGAATGTTTGAAGAAGTGGAAGGGAGGGTGACATAAGAACTACTTTGATAAGTGAATAAAAATCTTTCGCGTTCTTCCGGCGAGCGAGGCCGGAATATTTCTTTTGGCGAGTTTTTTTACCAGGCCATGCTGACCGTAGGTGTCGCTGAGTTTATACACGCCCATGAAAAGGAGTGCACCCAGAAGCGCAAGGATGCCCAGGCACAAGAACATGTTCACGCCACAGATGTAGAGCACAGCAAAGACAATCAGCAGAACGATTACACCCATGCCCAGATACCCGATGTATTGTGCCTTGAGTCCCTTGAACTCGATGGGTCTGTTGATGCCTTTGTTTATCTTATAAACGCTGTTCATACAATCTGATTCTTACACGCCAAAGAAGGACTTGAGTACGGTGGCCACCACCACCAGGAAAATGCAGCTTCCAAACCATGCTGCTGCCACGCGACCGGTGTCCGGATCGCCGCCGTTCCATTTTTGATAAACCTTTACCGCGCCAATGAGCCCCAGCACGGCGCCGATGGCATACATGAGGTTAGTGCCTGTTTCGAAGTAACTTCGCACGCGCATGTTGGCTTCGTTGATACCGGCGTTGCCGTCCTGGGCGTAGGCGTACGCATAGCACAGGAGGTAACCAATCAGGGCCAGGGCAAAGGCTTTGCCTTTCTTGAAATTGAATTGTGGATGTTTCATAATGGAGGAGTTTAAAATGTTTGAATTATTTAAGTGACTTGCTGGACGTTGTCCACCAAGCTGTGATTTCTGAGAGGGAAACTTCAAAGGAGAATTGACGTGCAGCATCGTGCAGGTAGAGGCTAATGGCTTGCTGATAGGAGGTCCCCAAAAGTTGAGGATAGCGGATGAAGAGCGCGTGAAAGAACTCAGCAGTCTCGGCCTGGCTGGAATTGTATTCAACGACCAGGCCAACGAGTGTTTTGATTTCCTCCAGCAGATCGGCAACGCTGCCTACCAGCAACTGGTCATTGGATTTGCTTTCAACAATTTGAACGGGTTGTTGAATGCTTTCCTGAAGCGCATCGGCGGATGCAATGGCAATCTCTTCGCCTTGAACGGAAGATACTTTCTGTGCCATGGATTCTTGCTGGACGTTTACTTCGCCCATGAAGTTTGTTAACGAATTTGTTTCCCGTGAAAACGGTGGGGGTGCAGGATTGAACCGTGCCTTTGCCCACGTGATAAGGTCTTTGCTATATAGGAGCAATACCGTGATGCTATAATACGCGGCACTGGCAAAGAGGATTGCCGAAAAAAATACTTTCCAGGTGAGTGAATTGAACATATGCTTTCGTGTTTGATTCGAAAGCGAATGTCATCGATTGACAGCCGTCAATGTTCATACTAGAAATCTACTAGAGTCGATTTATGGACAAAATGTTTCCGGGGTACCCTGGCAGCACTGGGTAGGTGAGCGGTCGATATTGCGCTGGTTGGGTTGATAATACATCATGCGCCTCCGTGCTAGTCATCCATGCGCTCTAACCGTAGTAAGAATTTCGATTTGAGATCATCTAGAAAATTTGCCTGTTTACCTTTTCGCATGCGGATTTTCTGAATAAAATCGTAATGGTTGTCAATTCTGATGTTGAACATTTCTTCAAAGGCTTTGACTAATTTTTTAACGTCGATGTCCCCATTGTTTATACGGCCTGACGCGTGCAAAGCAACTAAAAGCTCAATGGCATCCGACTTCTTACCCGTCCAGTTCAGATCGAACGGTTTGCCTGCAGGCCTGTCCAGGGCGGTTAATCGGTGTTGGATAGTAGACTTTAGTAACTCATTAGCCAGGAGCTTTGCGAGCCGGTCATCGTAGCCGGTAGAGAAATTTTGGTCGATCAGTCCCCGGAAGGATGTGCGTTTGCGTGTAAAATAGACATCGTCAAAATGAGTTTGGCCGCCCATGCAATACAAATAGAATTCATTGTTCTTTCGTGCATACCGTTCCATCTTGACGAGCAACCCCTCATAATATTTTTTCCGTGCCTCAGAATCCTTAAATGAATCAAATAGACATAGTGAATACTCCGCTTTGTAATAGTAGTAGTGACTGGTCAATACCGGCTTTGATTCCTTGAAGAACTTTATTTCCTCCAGTTGGTCAGAAAAGGTATAGCGGTAAGAAAATTGTTGGAGGTCATGGATCAAATCCTGAACAAGAGGAATCATGCGCGCGGCAAAGGTGAGACTTTCCGGATGGGTGGACCGAATCTGGTCAGCCTGCTGCTTCATTTGGGTCTGAAGGGTGTCGGTAAATTCGAGGATGGTCATAGCGGTATGGGGTTAAGCTGAGGTCGAGCCATTAAGCCTATCGTCAATGATAATTTTTATGTCGTCTTTGATATTGAGGTAATTTTGCAGGATCTGATCCGCTGTGATGGTACGGACGACAGGAATGGGAACGAATGCCGCCTCTTCTTTCTTCAAAGCGGCGTGGTCGTTTAAGATTTCTGAATGAAACACTTTGAGAGCTATCTTCTGGTCAGGATCATCGGCAACCATGCCTACGAATTCCCCTGATGAAAGTGAAGCGATTTTAGAGGGTGGTACGGCGGCATCGAGGTTGGTGGATTTACTTAGGGAAGTATCGGTCCGATTAATGGAGATGCTTTCGCGCTGTTGCACAATTTTTCCAAATCGCTCGGAAAGTAATTTGGCCGTCTCGCCGACCACTTGGCCACTGATAACATTACCCACGATATTCATAATAACCTCAGCCTGGTCCCGGCCATAGTCTTTTTTAAGTTGAGCGTAGTCCTGGACTGCGACTGTGGTCGCGACCTTGTTGGATCTTGCTGTGGCAATGAGGCTATCCAGGTTATTAAAGAACACCGTTGGAAATTCATCAAAGATCAGACTGCTTTTGAGCTTTCCTTTTTTGTTGACCAGCTTGATTACTCTGGAAATATAGAGAGACAAGACGGCCCCGAAGATTTGTTGCTTCTGGGGATTGTTTCCCATACAGACTATCTTGGGAGATTCCGGGTTGTTGATATCCAGGGTAAAATCATTTCCGGACAGAACATAATAGAGCTGCGGTGAGGAGAGCCTGGCCATGCCTATCTTAGCTGAAGCGATCTGACCTTCGAGTTGATCCCACGCTTCGTGACGATACGCCGATTCGAACGGATTTATCAGGACATCTATTTCAGGTTCGGTACGCAGTAAGGGAAACAGCGTCGTGTATTCAAGCTGCATAAGTTCGATCACATGTGGCAGTGTACAATATTTACCTTCCTCGTACTTTCTTAAAAACCAGATGATGGCGGTGACGAAGTTTATTGGTGACTCTACAAAGAAGTCCCCCTGCTTTTTGATCCAGTCTCGGTTTAGCCCCAGCATGATGGTCCGGGAAGATTCGCTTGCGTCGGTGATGTCCTCCATGGTGGCCGGGTCCAAGGGATTGCACCGGTGCATGATCCGATCAAATTCAATCACATAAAACTGAGGTTTTACCGCAAAGGAATTTCCACAATTGAGCAGGGCGTTGTAGGCGATGATGGAGAGGTCATCATATTTGAAATCATAAATAAACATGCTGAACCCCTTTTTGATATGCTGGGTAATGATGTGGCGAATGACAAAGTATGACTTGCCTGCGCCCGGGGTTCCGATCACAAGCAACGCGCGGAACGGATTGATAAAATTTATCCAACTCCTATGCACGGTTCCCTTTAAAAGGTATTGCGCCGGAAGATTTATGGAGTATTCATTCTCCAGTAAGCGTTCTTCCTGCGGAAAGGATTCGTTCAGGGAATTGAATATATCAGCACCCAACTTTACGTTAATGAGCCGTGACAACCAGGTGCCTCCGGTAAGGGTCAACAAATACCCGGTCGTGAGCAAGAAGATATATCCGGCAGATATGGCTTGCGCGGAGCCCTGAACGACAAACACAAAATGAGACAAAAGAAAAATGGTTACCCCCGCACCGATCAGGTAAAGTGACGTTGACAAACGAAGGTCTTCATCTTTCTTTCCTTTCGCCCCGACCAGGGAAACAATCAATAGTGCCAGTGACAATAATTTCGATGTCTCAATGCTGCGAAAAAGTCCGGTGGAGATGATGTTGATCATGATGCGGTCGATAAAGGGGTGGGTCAGTCCCCATTCGACCCAGGCGGAATGTGTGTAGTGGTAGATGTGAAGGGTCAACAGCACGATGCTGCACATACGGGTCATGTCGATGATCTTTCGTAGGGCCTGTTCGTTTTCTCCGGTTTGCATAGTCTATTGATTTACAAGCTTCGTCTTCTGCGTTTTCTTCTTTTCTTGCCCAGGCGTAAGGCTGCCTCCGGTGAACTTCTATCCACGTCGTCGGCCGTAACAATCCCTTTTAAAATTCCAGAAGGAGAAGTGCCAGGCGGTGATTGGGATGGAGCGTGGGGCTTTCCCGATGATACGGTGCGTGTTGTGAACCCAGGTCTGAACGGTTTGGCTGAATCCGTGTGGGTGGCGATTCGCGACAGTATGGAAGACGCACTGTAGGACTTACCCAGATCGCTTCCATTGAAGACCACCTGTCGCCTGGTGTCAACAAACGTGAGACCGTATATTCTGCCCTCGGCGTTACTTCGGAACAGCGCCACGATGCCTTTTTCGGAAAGCACTTTCATCAGGCCATTTTTATCGGTCACCCCAAGGGCAATGGCGTTGTCTATGGTTTCCCGTATACCATTTTTCAGGGGTTGTTTGAGAACATCATTGAGTTTGAACTGCTTTTCCAGAAATGCCAGCGTGGGCTTTCCGTAGAGGGCGCTCGCCTTTACCGGGATGCCGACACAATTTCCGCGGCCGTCGATGATGCTGTAGAGTAGCCCTTTGCGTTCAAACATTTTGGAATGTTCCTTACCGCGTTCAGCCCGAACATTGTAAAGCCCCAGGACAGCATTTAATTCCGGAATAGAGGAATACCGGTAAGACCGGGTCACCACGCTAACCACATTGGAAATGCCCCGCCGGCTTTCACTTTTTCCATAGATGACTTTTTCAATGTCAACGGGACGGACGTCCAGTGAACGTTTAGTTTTGCCCGAGGCTTCAACCAATTGGAATTCTTTTTCAATGGCCTTCCTCGCCGTTTCAGATTGATTTTTTCCCAGGTAATGGATGGGTATCCGCTTTCCGTTCTCTTGGATCAGCGTGGTCAGGATATGAACGTGCGGATGCGCTGCATCGTGATGCTGGTAGACCAGGTACGGTTGATTTCCGAAGCCGATTCGATCCATGTACGCACGAGCAATCCCATTAAGGGTATCCACATCCAATTTCTCGCCGGGATCAAAATTCAGGGAGATGTGCAGGGTATTGGTCTTGGTTCTTGTATTGTGCTGATGAAGATCCTGGAAGCGGTCAAGTTTATCGTTAAAGCCCAACTCACTAGCCTCGCCCTTGAATAGATTGGCCTGGATGCATTCGGCTTTTCCTTCCTGGACTTTCTGCTCATTATAATTTAATGCACCGCGCATATTTTTTCCACTTATGATTTTGGCAACCATGAGGCGTGCATTTTGTCCAGCAGGGTAAGCAAGGCATCAACCTTTCCCTGAACCTTTTTGTACTCGTCCAGGATTTTCAATGCCTCGAAGATTTTTTTATTGGGTAGCGATGTAGAATTAAAGTACCGCGTGACTTGATTGACATTTGTCCCGATACTGCGCAGTTCCTTTCGGATGGCTGTCAATTCGACAGCCAAGGTTTCAGACGAAGCATCTTTGTGATACCAGATAATCTCTTCCCGTTGCAAGATCATGCGCGCAAATTCTCCCAGCGTCAGGCAGTTGCTATTCTTGCGAAGTTCTTCAAGCCTGATAAAAAACTTCTCTGACACCCTTACACCAATCAGGTGCTTCAGGGGTTCAACCTTGTTGTATCGGCGTCCCATCACCTGGAAGTTTTGATCAAGAAAAAGAAGCCGAGTTCCGAGGCTTCGCACCCGAGGAGCCGGGAGGCGATGCGGCAAGAGAACAAATGTGTTAACATTTGTACATCTTGCTCCGCGCCAAAACCCGCGCGGTGTCCAGGCAGGCATGCCGTATTCCACGACGTGTTTTTTTTGCTTAGTGTGTATGTTCGTTTTTGTTTTTGAGCACAACTCCACGGTGGCGATTTCTTATTGGACAAGGTGCTGTCGCGACCGCGTACAGCCGTGTTCAGTATGCAGGAAGCAAGGCTGTGGCAGAACAGGCGAGTGCCGTATTTCGACACACGGATACAAAAAATGATAGACGTTGTTACCTGTCGTTGTGTCAGAAGTAAACCGGATAGGCACCCACAAGAGATCTGCAGGAATGCCCAGAAGAATTTGATGTTAAGCATAGCGTGATGGGGGTTGTGAACCATGGCACAAACCACGCTTGTAACACCCAAAGAAAACAGTCACAACTGTCCTAGGACACCTCGTAACTGGTTTATAATCAAAGAGAAATATTTTTAAAGTATTTCTGATCGGCACTATGGCTACTTTTGTATCAGCGCAAAACTCGGTGCGTCCCTTACGCTAAAACCGTCTCTTCAAAATATGCTTTATGACTTCGGAAAGTACACATCCTATCTTGCACGAACCCATCCAGCGTATGGATGTAAGCCTGGAGTTTAAAGCCATGGCAAAAGCCAATGGCTATAAAACGTTGGAAGATATTTTGCAAAGTCGATTGAACGACCTGCCCTACAAGCCGCAGTCAGGTTATCGAATGCTGAAGGAATTGCTGGATATTTTGGACGCGAATGGACTAACGGATCTGATTCGATGAATGTCCCTTTTTCATAACGGGAAACGTGTGGTCAATTCCAAGCGCTAAGGTATTACTTGATTAGAACATATCGTCGTCTAAAATTCCATTACATACTAATGTTCTGTACATAGCCTATCCTTTAGCCTGCAAACAAAATGATTTCGTAAACATTTAGTGTATGAAGTAGGGTGGTGATGGTTTTTCTTGTTATTAGGTAAAGAGCACTAAACTAAACTCTTTGCCAATGCACCGGACGATATCCACGGGAGCCCTAGCCGCCATTCTTGTGATACTGTTTGCCTATACGGCCTTCAGTAAGTTGTTGGACGTTGAGACTTTCAGCGATCAAATGCGCAATCAACCCTTGCCATCGTCGGTCACTGCGGCTCTTGTTTGGATTGTGCCAACCGCCGAGCTGGTGGCGGTAGTATTGCTCATCGTAGAGCGACTACGACGATTTGGCTTTCTTTTATCTTTTTTGATACTGCTCACCTTTTCAGTTTACACGGGTCTTGTTCTGGCCAGGCGTTTTGCCTTTATCCCGTGTTCGTGTGGCGGTATTTTTAGGACCTTGTCTTGGGAGGCGCATTTGATTGTGAATGTCATCTCCATGCTCATTGCCTTTACGGGCTGGTTGATATTAAGAAGTACACCCAAACATCATTGACTTGCTGGTAAGCGCTCGGTTGATCTCCGGGCACAGGGATAAGCCGAAAACCTGAAAGAGAGTAGGCGTTATTAGAAACCGTAAACGGTTTGTTGCTTTTTGAGAAACGTTAAAAAAGCATCCAAAAGTTATGAAACGATTTATTTTGAAATTCCTTCCCGCAGTTGCTTTTGTATTCGCTGCCGGCGTCGCCGTGGTGGCCCATGGATCTGTCACTCGCCCGGAGGGTGTGCTGAAAGCCAAGATCAATGGAACCTGGCAACCGATCAGTGAGGGCCAGGGAAATTGTTTGACCAGCGCAGACGAGTGTAAGGCTCGATTCAATGCGCAAAACCAGATGATCCAAGGTTCTCTGGTTCCGGGCACGTATGTTTCGCAGTAGTCAACCTAAACTGTGAGTAAAAAAGCATGGAGAGAAATCTCCATGCTTTCTTTTTTTACGGAAACTCCTGCTTAAATACGGCTTCAATTTTTTCCATCAAGATGGGCTTAGAGAAGAAATAGTCAATGCCCAGGGCATGCGCCTGATTGATCTCGACCGGGTCGCAGGTTGAGGAAAACATAACGGTGAGCATCTTTAACCCTTTCAGACAATCGATCTCCATTGCCTCGGTATAAAACTGAAATCCATTCATCACCGGCATGTGAAGATCCAGCAAGACGATGGTGGGTACGCTCATCTGACCACTGCACGCATGATTTAAGATTTCGAGTGCCTCCTGACCGTTGTATGCACTGTAAATCTTATTGATGCACGAGTAGGTCGACAATACTTTCTTGCTTAAGTAATGCACCAGGGAGTCGTCGTCTACGATCATCACGTTTCGTTGTTGCATCGCCATGCTAGCGCGGGTTTTGCTCTACATCCGAATTCTGTATCTCCTGGTTGGGTAGGGGAAAGGCATACCGAAGATCATTTGGCGGTAGGGTATAGGTTACGCCGTTGATGACCCTGGACAGCGTGACAGCGAACTTTGAATCTTTCCCGAGCCTTCTCAGATCGCTCCACCGCGAGGTCCGAAACGCGAGCTCTTTTTGCCTTTCCTCCAGGATGATGCCGAGCAAGCTGCCTGGATTTGTTTCGGTAATGGGGATAAACATGCCGGCAACCCACCGCTTTTCCAGCAACGCGTTCAAATCCTTCCGAGCGCCATCGCTATTGCCCTGCCTCACCCGACTCTCGGCGCGTATCAGATAGACTTCATCATTAGCAATCCCACCAAAGAAAGGCGAGGACCCTGTGTAGCTTCCCTTAAAGGAGTAACGATTCGGGCTGCGCAAGCGGAAGAACATCGTCTTGCGCAGGTCCTTATCATTGTAGGATGCATAAAGCGTGGTGTCTGCATAAATGTTTGAAAAGACTGCATAGCTGTACAAAATCTGCTGGCTATGAAAAAGTATTTCGTCATTCATGCGGGGGATGGGACGAAAGTCATTGGGATTTAAGGTGTTGTAGTCCAACAGCACACTGTTTAATGCCAGCGCCTTTGATGCATAGTCTTCGGCCTCTTTGTAGTGCGCCATCGTGAGGTGAATCCTGGCCAGCAAAGCATAGGCGGCGGGCAGCGTTGGCCGCGTCTTGTATGGTGAATGAACCGGTAAAAAGTCAAGGGACAGCGTCAGGTCTTCCAGGATTTGCGCATACGTCTGAGCCAAAGTGGCCTGCCTCGCAGGCGCATTAACGTTGGGAGAAAGACGGATCGGGATTCCAAGCGTCGTCGCCGCATCCTTTTCCGTGTAGGGCAACGTAAAATGGTCGGTGAGTTGATGAAGCGCATGCGCCCTGAAAAAGAGCGCACTACCCTTTAAACTTTTCCACTGCGCTTCGCTTGCCGGCGTCACGGCAATCTTTTCAAGCCCCTCCAGCACGACGTTGGCATAAAACACCTGCTGATAGGGGATATTCCAGTCGTTGCATGGCTCCCCGTTGTAGGTGTCCTTTGCCCAGATGTAGGTATTTCGCTCCGTGGCGGTGAGCAGTCCCTTCCATCCGTTGTCGGTGGTGAACGCATCATCGGAAGCAATCATGCCGATGGCTGGGGTGATGTTCATCACGCGGTCGGCGTTGTCGAGCAGCGCCTGAAAGTCTTCCAGCGTCTGCGGCACCACCAGGGACTTGTCTGGCTTTTTATCCAGGTAATCTTCGCTGCAGGCGAAGGCCAACAGCACGGTTAACACGACCAGAAAGGCACGGAGATAGGGGTTGGTTTTCATAGCGTACAATTTTTAAAAGTGATGAGAGAAATCAAGTCAGTAATCAGAATTCAATCCTTACTCCGGCGGCAAAGCTCCGGACCGGTTTCATTGTGGGATAGTCCGGATCCAGGGCGACGTCCGTTGCCTTCCAGAGTATCCCCAGGTTATTGGCATAGAGATAAAACTGTACGTTGCTGAACGGGAGCCTGGCCAGCGTAGCCCTATTAAGGGTGTAGGTAAGGTTTACATCCTGCAACCGGACATGATCACCTTTCTCCACCAGGGCCGAAGAATTCAGATAGAAATTGTCACGGTTTATATCGATAAATTCGGGCATGGACGGAACGCTGGTGAAAAGCTCGTCGCCAGGGTGTTGCCAGCGCGCGCCATAGTCTGCATGGTCCACGCTACCGCTCAGGACATTGGCGTAACGAACGGAACTTCGTTTGAAGTAATACCCCAGACGATAACTAATATTGACAGAGAGTGAAAAGTTTCTCCAGGAGAACGTGTTGCGTACTGAACCGAAAGATGTCGGTCGTGCCGAACCATGATACACGATCGACTCCGGCGTAGACTTGCCGATGATGGCGGCATAGTCGGTACTTTCTACCCCTTCAACATAACCTTTGGGATTACCCTCCGGATCGAGTCCCGCCCAGTCAAAGCTATAGATGGCAAAGAGCGGTTTATCTTCCAGGGGATAGGAAACCAGCGCGCTTCCGCTTCCGGAATAGACATAGTTCGTCGGCGCGGCCTTGATCTTATAGGAGGTGACTTTCTCAGTCAAGTGACTGAAAAGAAAATTTGTTGTCCACTTGATCCCACGATTGATGTTTTGTGTGTTGAGCACCAGGTCAACGCCGCTCCCGCGTGTATTGGCATTGTTGCCTCGGAAGACAGCGACTCCTGACGAGGGCGGAAACGGCGAGGAGCCAATCAGGTTCTTACCCCATTTGGTATAGTACTCAATACTGCCACTTAGCGCCTGGTTCTTGGTTTCGAAGTCTATGCCCGTATTCCAAATGCGCACTTGCTCCCATTGCAATTCCGGGTTGGGTGGATTAAGAATGGTGCTGTAGGGAAGACCGGTGAGGGAGTTGTAGCCCAAACTCACCGCGGTGGTGTAGGCCGTCACCGATTTATCAATGTTGCCATTGTAGCCGTAGGTGGTCCGAAGCTTTAAATAGGGCAACCAGGCAGTATCCATAAAACCTTCGTTGGTTGCCGTCCATGCGAGCCCCACCGACCACAGGGGTACACCCCGTTGGTTGGCTTTCACACCGAACAGGTTTGACATATCCTTGCGTCCACTGGCGGAAAGCGTGTATCGGCGTTTATAGGTATAGGCCGCATTCCCGTAGTACGAAACAAAACGATCGGTCAAGGACTGGACGCCGTCATTGTTTGGTATGGAGTAGTATTGATACACGTTATTGTACAGCGGAAAAAACGTGGTGTAGTCGACTCGTTGCGTGGTGGCCAGTCCATTGTTGTAGCCGTAATAACGAAACGTATTTCCATCGGTATTGAGCTCCTTGACTTCGTATCCACCCAAGGCATGCACATCATGGTCGTCCCACGTTTTGCCAAAGTTTAGCTGGGCACGGAAATTATAACTGGAAGACTGCACATCGTTTGCATCCAGGATGCCGCTTGCCGGAATAGGCCGAACGAGATTTCCATCGGAATCGACCTGTGTGAATTTGTTGATCTGATCGCGCGTGACATAGGAATCGATCGACTGATTGTTGCGCATGGCGTTGCTACTGTTCCAATACTGATACAACGCCTCTGCACGTAAGGAAGAGGTGATTTTATAGGCTAGCCTCGCATTGAGTCGTAAATCATTTACGCGTGAGGTATTGTCGGCATAATTAATTTCATCGAGGGGAGTGTATTTCCAGTTCAACAGACCATCGCTTTGCGCCTGCTCCACAAAACCAAGCCGATAGTCTTTTACGACAGAAAGATTATTTCCTGCCCCGTCCTTCAGCTGAGCATACGGATACAGCGGCGATGCTGAATCAAAGCGCAGATTGGTCAGTCCCTCATTCTTCTTTTCTTTCCGTACTTCCGCATAGTATGCCCCGAGGCTTACCTCCAGCTTATCCTTCATCAAAGACCAGGCGTTGCTGGCATTGAGCGTAAACCGGTTAAAGCTATTGCCCACCAGGCCCTCCAGGTTCTTATCAAAACCAACCGATACGTTATAGCGATTGTGCGCTGACCCGCCCTGTATACCGAGGGCATACTGCTGGTTTGTACTATTGCGGTATAAATATTTCTCATAGTCATTTCGCACGTCAAGTCCGCGCAAGGCATCGAGCCTTTGGTCCAGCGTTTGATTGTCCAAAAGCCCATCGCGATGGGCGATCATGAGCTCCACGGCGGGCGTCAGGGGCGCATGGCTATCAGAAGATTCGGCGCTTTCATAAAAGCCCTTAGCAAAAAGAGATTTTTCCACGTCTAAAAAATCCGAGGTTGACATGCGCGGCACATAAAACATATCGGGCCGTTCTGCCACCGTAACATTTGAATTGAAATACACGTGAGGTGCCAGGTCGCGGACTCCCTTTTTGGTTGTGATCACAATCACCCCATTCCCGGCACGCGCTCCCCAAATGGAGGCTGCCGCCGCATCCTTGAGGACGGTGATGCTTTCCACATCGTTGGGATTGATGTTCGCGATGTCTCCATCGTAGGGGAAATTGTCAATGACAATCAAGGGACTCGCATTACCGAAAATCGTACTCCGACCACGGATGCTGATGTCGGTGGCTCCCTCGACATTGCGGTTGAAGATTAATCCACTGGTGACGTCTTCAAGTCTGGATAGCACATCTGTACTGACGCGGCGATTCACCAGGGTATTTTCAATTTGCGCAAAAGATCCTGTCGCGCGTTCCTTGGGCACTTGTTCATAACCGGTGGAAACGATCATCACTTCCTCCAGGGTGGCAATATCTTCGACAAGATTAATGTTAAGTTCAGCCTCAGTGCCCACAACAACTTCCTGTGCTGCATAGCCGATAAAAGAAAAAATAAGCACATCTTTTTCGCGGACATTAAGTGTGTATTTGCCATCGGAATCCGTGGCCGTCCCTTGCGTGGTTCCTTTGATAATGACATTCACTCCAGGCAACGGCTGCCGGTCTCCCGCGGAGCGTACGCGGCCTTCGACACGCATCTGACAAAGCGCATCAATGCTGCCGCAAAAAAGAAGAAAGACGAGTAATAGATTTTTCATAGGTATAGGATTTGGTTAATGAGTTCTGATAAGGGGTTTAGATCATGGCGCATCGCGGATGACCAGCATGTCAACCTCCTGCACACGCTCCACAAGATCAAGGTCGTATGCTGCCAATGCACGGCGGATATCAGCCACGTTGCTTAGTGTCGCATCAAGCTTGATGTCCACGTTGCCTGTATAGCCCGTGTTATCGATCACAGGTATTTTAAGATGCTGGAGGTAATAATTAAGCTGGGTTACGAGGAAACCGACGCCCGCGTTGGTGAAGGAGAGTCCAAAGCCGTCATCCGAATTTTCGGCTACGCTCCCCCGGGACTTTATCTTATCTACAGCCGATGTCCTGACAAGCGCCAGTGTAGGCACTGCCCGTTTTTCGACCACCGCTTGATACTGTGGAAAGAGCCGCGTCATATCCTGACGCATAATTTCGAAGACATGCGTGGACAAATGGGGAGGTACGATGAGCTCGTAACACCAGGAGTTGTTTTTCAACCACGCGCGAAACGCTTCGCCTTGCGCGCTAGAAACAACATTTTCGGGATGCTTGACCTCCAGCACGATCCGACTCCTATTAAAATAGCGCGTATCGTCACTCCACGCCAGGGCAAACATGAATTGTATCCATGCGTTGGGCATACTGACGCGGGTAATGCGACCTTCACGATCGCGGATAATATCATAGCGGGGTTGAACGCCTTCGAGGTAGCCTGTGAGCAGCGACTGAAAAACTACGTCCTGTTTTTCCATACCGATAGACTGGAATGACAAGGGCTCATCCGGTGTGTAGGGTACAGCCACATCATCCCGTTTCTCCGCCAGCGAAAGCGGCGACTTGTCCAGCACTTTACGAATGGTCGCGGCATTGACATCCCGGTGATCCGTGATGGCCACCACCGTGCCCGCAGGATCAATCCATACATAATGCGGGAGTTCATGGTGAGGAAAAAACTTGATCAGCGTCGTATCACCAGTGGCCATGGGCAAACGAATGCCCTTCAGCTTCGGCGCCCTGTTGAGCAACCGCTCTACTTCATTTCGTCCCTGACGGGTCACGGGCAGAAATTGAACATCGGCAGCAAACGCCCGTTGCAACGAATCAGACTTGGGCATCATGGCCACACAAGGCGAGCACCAGGTTGCCCAGAAATCCAGAATGAGGAGCTTCCCGCGAAACTCACCCACAGAAGCCTGGCCGGTAGGGTAGTGGAGGATATTTCGAACAATGATATCGGAGGGCAGCTTATCGCCAATGGCGAGTGCCTTTTGCGTATAGCCCACCGTGTTCACACTAAGACAAAGAGTAAGGACGGCAACGAAGATGCCCAAGGTTCCCAGGAACGGCCGAAAATAAAGACATGGCGGTGCCCAGAAGCATAATTTTGATTTCATGCTCAAAGTATTAGTTGAAAAAAGAGAAACAGGAAAAGAAACTGATAAGGAAAACAGCCACAAAGGCCACAAGCCCGATGCTGGTGATGCACCGGCACGCAGAAGAGTATAGCCGTGCCGGGCATGCACCAGTGGGCTAACCTAACTCAGCTTGGAGGACGTTTACAGAGTAAGAAAATTCGTTCTGACCGACTCATGTTTTAAACTGTTTAAACAGTACAGAAAACTATGAGCGTCTAAAGGTGTAAGCAAGAATAACCAGTAACCAAAAAATATGGCGTGGAACCCAACTTACCGTTATCGAGGTACTGGTATACCATGTCACGAATAAGTGGGCCCACGCCAATGGCGTGAGCACCTCACTTATTGCCTCGTGACGTTAAGAAAATTACCAGTTTTCGATAACGAGACGCTAAGTGCGAATGCTTCAATTTCTTGAGGATTCGCTAATATAATCTTAATGCAATTATACTCCATCCTTCTAAAAGGTTGGGTAAGCAAATATAAAGCACATCGGCGTTAATATCCAATTTATTGGATAAAAATAGATTATTTAAGCGATCACATTGCTCATGTGAGAAAAATAGAAAGGAAGGAGAGCTTAGTTCGATTCGGAAAGCGCTTAAAGGGGATTAGAGAAGCCGCCAATGTTACTCAAGAGCAAATTCACTACGCAACAGGAATAACCCAGCCATACATTTCAGCGGTCGAATCGGGTGCATTAACAATAGGACTATCTCATATTGCTGTACTGGCGGAATTTTTTGGGTTGGAGGAATATGAGCTGTTTCAATATAAATCCCAAATTCCGGAGCCGGACCAACTAAAGAAGAATATTACATCTTTTCTAAAAAGGAACGACATTGATCCGTCGACCTTTCTTAAGAAGGGGCTCACCCATTTGTTAAAGGGCAAGGTACTGTCATCTAAGTTTTTCACCACACCAAAGTATACAAGTGAAATCAGGTCATTTCTATATGAGAGATTCGATGCAAATTTTACTACGACAGCGATTTCGCAAGCTTTAGAAAATCTACGAAAACAGGGACTCGTTGACAAAATAGCCACAGATAAGAAATCCAAATTTCAATATAAAAGTAAAGAATGAAATCGCTCCAGTACTCGATTTTTTGCTGTGGAGTTTCATCCGTCGTTTGAACCACATATATCGGTTCGAATCCGCTCGAGACCTCTAAAAACCTCGAATGCTGCATGTATTCGAGGTTTTTTTATGCCCTTGGAACACCATTAGAATTTTTTTCTCCAGACATCGCTGATAGATGATTGAATTTAAGAAATATTTTGAATTCAAATGAAATTCCGTGAATAAGCAATGGCGGGTCTATGATTATCGCCCGGTGTTTTTCAGACTTAACAAATTAGAGCAAACACAATCATTTGCGAAATATTTTCAGTGATCTCGTGGCAAATGATCTAGTTTGTCATTGGTTGCTATTTTGAGCCTTCATATGGGCAAACTTCGAAGTATGCAGTTCGTTTTAAATAGAAGTTTATTTTCAAACGAGATGGATTTACGAGAGCAATTTGTACGGGAAATTTTTGAGACCTATCTTAAAAATGTCATCTCCAAAACTATCCCTACCGCTATACGAAATGCGCTAAAGGAAAGTAATATTTGTCAACGGCAGGAATTTGTCTCGATCAAGGAAGCATCAAAAAAATATGATGTGTCTACCAGGACGCTATACAATTATCATAAGAGAGGATATATCACGTTGCGCAGCACCGAAGGGAAAACATTTGTTTCTGTTATTGAACTTGAAGACCATATAAAGAACCATCCAATTCCCAGAAATCCTTGGTAAGCGTCTTAACTGGGCAAAAGCACCTATTTCATTCACGCTGCCGAAATCAAAGCACACATAACGGAACATAATGTTCCGTTTACTAGGCATAAGAAGTCACTCCGGGTTTCAAACCCTGAAACCTTAAATCAATAGGGGACCCTAGCATTGTATCAACTTAGTTTGCGGTCCTAGGGCTATGGGAATAGAGATTAATAAACTATATTCGTTATAGAGCCCATCGTGAAGCTTATCCTATGATAAGTGCATGATGGGCTATTTATTTTAGTTGATTTTAGGCTCCAACCAGGCACATCGCGAGCAAGATTTAGGGAGTTAAAATCAAGTTGGCTAGTTAGGATTTTCCGGTTGAACGTAGAGGTGATCCGCGAAGGACGATTTTATCTCGGATAAAATTGGAATCCGGACCGGGGGTTTAGCCTAAGGTCGGCATCCTTGATAACTAGGTCTTATTTGAAAATAGAGGCAGTTCCAGTTGATACGCCGACGCCTCGTTGACATAGAATTTAACTACAACGAATTTTTCAAGGTATGATCAAGCTCGAAAGAACAAATCCTCCGAAGGTATTGTCCAATGCAGATTTTAATAAAGAGAGAAAAAAGATTGCTCTGTTCTACAAGGAAATCGACACGCAGCGCAGGTACAGCTTCAGTTTCCCGTTCAGAGGGGAGATAGGCAAGGAGCTGTTAAAAATTTCACATAACAAATGTTCATTCTGCGAGAACTTCATATTGGAAGGTATGGACGCCGATGTCGACTGTTTTCGGCCTAAATCGGTGTATTGGTGGTTGGCGTATGAATGGGATAATTTGGTTCCGATTTGCGCTGAATGTCAACGCTACAAGGCAGATGAGTTTCCGGTGAAGAATGTCCTGGACATGGACGAGCTTCGCAGAAGAAAAATTTCGCAATTAAACTTGCTTGAGCAACCGCTTTTGATCGATCCTTTTCTTGAAAATCCGCTGGAGCATTTTGTGTATGATGTTACTCCGCGCGATGGGTACGTAGTCATGAGGGGTGTGACGGAAAAAGGTAAAATATCCATTGAGACTTTCGGATTGAATAGAGAACATCTATTAACGGAAAGATATAGAGTATACATGGCGGCCAAAAGCCTATTCGATGCGAATAAACTTGCTATTGACGCGAAGAATTTGTTTGAGGACAAAAGCCAGCAACTAAAAACAGAGCTGGAAAATTACCTGCTGCAATCCTGGAGTAATATTCTAACGATGGCAAACCGAAGAGGGCGTTTCGCGGGCATGATATTCTATTTGTTTGCCGAGCTTTTAAAAAGACTGACTGAATACCATTCGGCTGTCTTGGAACGACCCATAAAGGAGCCAAAGGATAAAATTAGTATTTCGAAGTTTTTACCGACGAAAATTGAATTATCGAATTTCAAGTCTCTTGAGAACATTGAGTTGGAGCTAAGGTCGGTAAAAGAAAACACCACTGAACTTCTCAATACCGACGCCGCGTCGGAGGATTCTTACAAGGAATCATGGCTTTTACTTTTAGGAGAGAACGGTGTTGGGAAGAGCTCAATTCTTCAGGCAATTGTACTCGCCTTGCTTCCCGATGATGCACGTGCTCAATACCTGAACGAAGATCCCGATATTCTTAGAAACGGTAAAAAAAATGGATACGTAAAAATACATCTTGACAACGGAGAGCTTGTTCACCTCACATTCGACAAAAAGGGCAATGTAAAAAACAATGTTGCTGAATTTAATGACTATCTCTTGGCCTATGGATCGACGCGACTTTTGCCAAAAGGGGACATAAAGCCTGAGGAATCTAATAATCGTATTAAGGTTGGGAATCTGTTTAACTATTCAATTGCACTGGAGAATGCGATTTCGTGGCTGCTTGGTTTGAATGATGATGATTTTGACCAAGCCGGACTGTATCTTAAAGACCTTCTGTTTCTCAAGAATAATATTTCCCGAACAGGCAAAGATGTATTCACCGAGGAAAAGAAAGGCTTCAAAGTAAAACTGAGCTCCTTAAGTGACGGTTACAGGACGTTGCTAGCACTGGCGGTTGACATGCTGAAGGTTTTTGCTACTCAAATGAAAGACAATCGGTATCGCGACATCAGGAATTATGCTCGCGGAGTTGTTCTGATCGATGAGATCGGGACGCATCTACATCCAAAGTGGAAAATGCGAATTGTTACCCGCCTGCGTGAGGCGCTTCCGAAGGTTTTTTTTATTGTTACTACCCATGACCCGCTGTGCCTTCGTGGATTGCGGGATCGCGAAGTTGCCGTGTTGGTCAAGGACGCAGACACCGATAGAATAAGTATACTGGAAAACCTGCCCGCTCCGAACGGACTTCGGATAGATCAAATTCTTACCTCTAAGTTTTTCGGCCTTAGCAGTACCATTGACCCGGAATCTGAACTTTTGTTCGAACAGTATTATAAGCTGCTTGCTATTGCTGAAAATAAAAGAACAGAACAAGACCGGACGGCTATCGATACCTTACAAGGAAAATTGAATGGATTGAAGCAGTTAGGTGATAACCCGAGAGAAGAATTATTCTACTATGCGATCGATGAAATCCTAGCGAAACACAAAAGCGACGATGACTTTAAAATCGAATCACTAAAACCTGAAGTTATTAAAGCGGTTAACAATATTTTGGATCAAGTGACAATTAAACAGGCATAATGATTTCCGTTGAAAGACTTCCAAAGGACCTTGGCTTTGCTTCCAAAGCTTTTCATAAAAAGCTCAAGAATGAGATAAAGAAAGCTACTGCGTATTATGCCGGTGCAATGCCCGCTAAAACTTTTGAATTTTCGTGCTACAAGCATGAGGAGATTAAAAAGCAATTGACAACGCTGTTTAATGGGAAATGCGCGTATTGCGATAGTTCGATTGTTCACATTACCTACGGCGATTCCGAACACTTCCGGCCGAAGTCGATTTATTGGTGGCTGGGATATGATTGGGATAACCTGCTCTTCGCTTGTGAGAAATGTAACCGCACTGCTAAGAACAATCAATTCCCGTTGTATAAAGGGGTAAAAACCAAATGCGCTCCCGGCGATACCAAAGCATTCGACAAAGAAGAAAGCAGGTTTAGGTTGCTAGTAAACCCTTGCCTAGAAGATCCGGAAACTTTCTTTGAATACGATACAAAAAAAGCGATGATCGTTCCTAAGAAAAACTTGAGCACCGATCCGAAAAAATTAGAGATGGCCCGTACATCGATAGATGTTTATGGACTTCAAAGGCATGAGTTGGTAGTCGAGCGACACAAGCACATCATTCTCCTGCTCGCGCAGGTAGACTCTGCAACGACGGCGATAGCGAATTATAATAAAATGTATTCCTATTCGCTATCCATACGGAATTACTTCGAAGCGAATATGGCAGCCGAGGTTAAGAAGCTCTTGGTATACCTTGAGCCGTCACGTCAATATCTTGGCTTGACAAAGCAAATACTAAGAAAATTCTTCAAGGAAAATAGGCTCAAGTGTCCGTTTTGAAACGCCTCTATATGTGAAAGGACCACCTGATGGGCGGTCCTTTACTTTTTGATTTTTGTAATTAGAATTTGATCTTATGCGCAAGGCATATTTATCAATATAATGAAGAGGGGTTCCTCAATTGGTGACCGGCGCAGGAAGTTCCGATTTCGGTTCTACAACATCAGGATAAAGCGCCATTGTCAATTCATTTAGTAATGGTTTGATTTCCCGGACAAGTCGCATTTTATCAGGGTCCGTGATATCCTCTTCCATCGTCGCTTTCAATACTAGTATTTGAATAGGAACATTCAGAGCGACGCAAATCCGTTCCAGAATCTCCATGTCGGGTCTTTTGGTGTCGTTTTCAATTTCTGATAAATAAGATTTAGAAATTTGACTTCGTTCTGCCAGATCGATTTGTTTGAAACCTCTTTCTAATCTTACCGAGGCAATTGTTTTTCCGAGTTTCATAATGGTTCGTATTTATTAGTAAAAAAGTTAATGAGTAGATTTTATAAAAAGAAATATGGAACCCTTAATTCCTTAAGGGTTCCATATCTCGGATTGATTACTTTCTTCGCCAATTTCGTATTTCGGCCATGTCAAAAATTAAAGCCATTTCTTCTTGGCTGAACATCGTCTCAAAATACACGATCAACTCCGCGTTGCCCGCCTTAAAGAGTTCTCTCAATTTAGGTAGGTCGTCGTATAACACGGCATCCATCATTGCACTACACAGTTCAACGAACTGATGTAAACGAATCGCATCATCAGGATTCTTGGTATCCATATTCTGGATCACCTTGTCCTGCAGAGTTTGGAGAACATAAAAGAGTTGAATGCTCATTGGGGGTCAATTTTTTACCTGTCTACACCTTTCAGTCTTGTTCCATGTACAAGTTAACGAATTGCAGCGAATAAAGTTCGCTGTTAGCGAATAAAGTTCGCTTGTTTGTAAATATGCCTTTTTTAGCCGGATTGGGCCTATATTTTTTGGGTATTGTGGCGCTGGTTGGAGATTCCGACCCCATTGACCACTTTGTTTCAGGAGGGCGTGACCAGCTAAAGTTACCCGAGGAGGTGAACTTCGCCTTGGTTTCGAACCCCTTGATTGCAAGACTCGTTTCTGGTAAAATAGTGGCGGAATTGGGTGTTCACGTGATCTGAAAATTGATGGTCAGGGCAAAATGAAAGAGGTGGTCAGCCACTTCGGATTCTCCAGTTATCAACCTGACGGTGAAATTTCCGCTGGACATTTTAACGGTGCTGACGGGCGTCAGCGGCTCGGGAAATCGACACTCATCAAAAGAATCTTTGAATGTATTGCCGCGGAATTCATTCACTGAATCGTAATCACTAATCATTTTTTTAGCTTTTTGTAAAGTCGGTCATTTTTTCTCACCGTTTGTGCGTGATTTTCTTGCGAGGTAAACTATCAATGAGTGTTTGCATTTTGGTAACGGATTGTTTCACGTGGCGATTCTAGCCGCAACATTTCTTGCTCAGCATTTTACGATTATTCTTTCTAGCAGTCTTCTACTATGCTAAAAACGCTGATGTGGCCACCTAGATTGTTGTCAGATAATCAATTCGCAACATGTCAAGGTAAACTAGCGATGGCGGGATTGATAATTTGATTGCGCGACTCAGATTGTAGCATTTTCCTCCCGTACAATTCATTCTTATGGGGCATAGTAAAGTGATAGTCCGTAAGCAAAGTTTCATTTAGAACAGTCAAATCATTTCTAACAAAAAACAATAACTATGGAAAAGTATTTTATTGTTCAGGGTAAAGGTGGAGCGGGCAAGTCGCTGCTTGCTTTTATGCCTGCAGAAAAGTATCAAGACGCAGTGATTCTTGATCTCGATGACGCGATCCAGTCAACTAAACAACAACTAGACCGCGGTACTTTCATGGAGTTTTTTCAAAGTATAGCGGTAGCAGACCACCCGCTCTATATTGCGGATCTAGGCGGAAGTGTTTCTGAGCAGCTGCCCAAATTTTTTGCCCCCAATAGCCTTCAGGGGACCTTGAGTTTGCTTCAGGCAAGCAATATTCATCTCCAACTCGTTTGTGTGGTCGGTGGTGGAAATATTTTTAAAGCTACCATGACGTATCTGGATGAGCTTGTTGCATCTACCCGGGGAGCCATTGAAATCGTTGTTGCTCACAATGGTATGTATCCCTGTACGCCAAGTCAGCAGGAGCAGTTGCAACAGTATGTCTTGGAGCATACGCTACCCTTGATACCCTTTGACCTGGCAGAGGATAAAAACGAAAGCGCGATGCGAAACATAGAGACGGTGATGAAAGACGGCCAAGGACTTGCAAGTGTCAGCCCTTTATATCGATCTATTTCATGGAATCAATTAAAAAACTAAATCTATAGGTCATGGCCATGACTGATAAGGAACGCGTCCAACTAAGGGCATATTCCATTTCATTGCTAAGCCAGTATGGGTTCAGGTTTAGCGAAAATGACCCCGCCCTCCCTGTACAATTTTCGAACGATTTTTTAGAAGATTTGAAACGACTGGCAGGCTTAGCGGCATAATTGTACAGGTTTTCCGGGCTTTTTCAATAAGGGGCAGGCAATGGGAGGAGAAGTTAATAGTGAATGGATTCTCTTTCTCGACGCCTTTGGATCGATCAAATAATACACCGTCATCAAAGAAATTGGAGGAAGAGATTATAAGAAATTCTGAAAGGAGTTGGTTTCTAGATGTTGCGATATGCATTCGAAATCATTGGCCTATTCACCGCGTCGCAAAATAAAGTTGCCGAAGGTAGCGGAATAATCCACTTTGCATTTAATGTAACGGGCTTAATGATCACCGTGGAGTTATGGCTCTATCCACTCGGATGGATTGATCTGACCTTTTTCTGTGTCAAATATTTTGAAATTGAACGGACTTTCAAAAGGGGATGCACGCCCGATGACGGCACCCGTTTCCATATGAACTCCTTCCTTCACGATCACACTATCCATTCGCCCATAGACAGTCATGTACCGGCCATGTCTTAGGATAGCCCAGGTACCACGATCTGATTTGATAATTTTTTTCACCGTTCCAGCCGACACTGATTTCACATTGCAGTGTTTTGTGTACCTGTAGATCTGACAATCCCATTCCACACAGGCATACGAAATTAGTGTCGTTGGTTTTTGGTTCTGACTAACGAAGGTCTCGTCATATCCATCCAGGGGGCGCATGGTGCCTTTCAATGCCTCGAACTGTTGCGTCAGATTTTTTTCATCGAGACGAATGGGAGCGACATCCGCTATGCGAGTGCAGCTTTCTATAAGCAGTAGAAGGGAGATAGACGCTAGCCTAGTTTGATACTTAGTCATAGATGAAGCAGACGTGTTATTCTTTCATTTTAAGTTTGTCCATATAACAAGTGTATTGGTGAAGACACTTTTTGTTAAGGATATACGTAGAGCAGTTGTGGCGTACTTGATTTTAAGAGGGTCGCCATAGGCAGTTCAATCGGATCTTCGCATACTGGGTCCGGAGAGAATTGAACTACGTTTATAGATTTCTATTGGCCAACATCTTGGTGGCTGTGATTTTTAAGTGCACCGTTTTTCCCACCAGCCATTGCTTGTTCTTTTAGCGGAAGGACACGGAGGAGGAGGAGGGAAATGAACTTTGCCTCAATCCATTGATTTACAATATCTTAAAAGTGAGGATTCGGTGTACTCACCAGTTCACTCACCACTTTTTTGACTGCATTTTCAAGAGATCAATATAGCAAAGGGTATGGTTCTTTTTGGGCGTTGCCTAGGAATTTTTAGAGCCTCTTGCCCAAATTATTCTCTCGTAGTTTTAGCTTCTTGTCGCCTGATGGTAGGATAGGTGGAAGTGCGGATTCAGTGGCTATTTCTGGAAACTCTGTATAGGTCAAAATTATTCTGATCTCGACAGATCACACATACTAGTTCCCTAGCTTGTCTTTCGGTTTTTGAGACTCTAGGCTGCAGAGATTAGCTTTTTCAACCCTGCAAGTTTGACTGTGGCATCGGCTCAGAAAAACTTTCCCATCAGAAAAAACAAAAGTCCCAGTAACGGGACTTTCTATGCATTAGGGCCTAGGCCTCCTCAATTTCATAGCGGGAGTCGAACCCGCACGTTTTTTTCAAAACCAGGGGTTGGCAACCCCTTGCGTCTGCCAAAATTCCGCCATACGCTCGGGGGTAATACGTGTTCATGTTCCATAAAGTTCAGCCTGGATAAAAAAAATGTTTGTTTTCTCAAAAATGGCCCTTTTTGGCTATCGATTAAACACATCTCGCTAATTTTAAAGAGGCTTTTAGCGATCCCCGTTAGAATTAATCTCCAAGGCGAATGATTAAAATTGGTAGAAATGACCCTTGCCCATGCGGAAGCGGTAAAAAATACAAGCACTGTCACATTGATACCGAGGTGCCCATCCCGGAAGTCCGCGATATGCTAAAATCTGATAAACGTAACATCCAACATCTGTTCGACAACTGCAAAGCCCTGAATTCAGTCATTGTTTTAGGGGCGTTACAGTTATTCCCATCCAATCACGGCTGGAACCTTCACATAGAAGAGTTAGCCAATGAATTTTTGCGTCGTGTTGAAAAGAACAAAGGGCTGCGCCCGCCCGCATGGACCGAATTGGAAAGCATCATTCCGACATGCGGTGCTGGTCTGTATGTAGAACCTCCTTTAAACCCGTTCACGACCAACGTCATCTTCAGAAATGGCAATAACACCGTGTATCCGGGAATCTTCAATCATGGCACGCACATCTTAAATGAGATGATACGGGTTCTACATCACGACAAATCTCTTCCGGAAGGCTTCATAAAAATGGTATCGCAGGGAATCGGACTGCTTCTGGAAATGTCTCATCAGATCGCGCTTCAACTTGGGCATACACGTTATATGGACGTTGTCAATGAATCGCAAAGAATTGAATTTCCAGGTTATGAAGAAGGGATAAAGACCATCAGTGCAATTACTTTTACTAATGATGACATCATCGCTATCTGCAATGGTTACGAAATTTCACCGGAGGTGATTACGGAGTTCTTAGTTGACACCGACCTTAAAAATGACGATCCTGAAAATAACATCCTGATCACAAAACCTTTGCTCAAAGACGGAGACGACATTGTTGTTTACTCCCCAACAACAATCGTAAGCAGTCTGATCCATTTTGCCTGCGACCAGTCTATGAAACATAATTGCAACACGGAATTTATGAAAGCTCTCCAGGACGAGCAGCTTTCCGTAGCAAAGAAAGCGTTTCACGAAATGAATTGGTCGTTGACGGACATTCAATTGCCGACATCTCCTAATTCTTTACATGCAGACGAACTTGTATGTATGTTCGACAATCAGAAACTGGCTTACGTTTGCTTCTTACGGAAGAATGTTGATCCGAAACGAACTTCTGAGATGCTGGAGGGAAGAAAGAAGGTGGTTTTTGAATATCTCAAAACGATCAACCCTGACCAACCTTTTGATGTATTGACGCTCTATGTTTATCCGGATATTGGTGAAAATGTTCTTTGGAAATGGGATAAGCCGACTGATGGTAATTATTCTCTAATGTTTGGCGTACATGAATTGCAATTAATCGCAAGCCGTGAACACACGAATGCTCTGACGCTTTGGAAATTTGCAAAAGCTCTATATCACGCCGGGGAGAAAGTGAAGTTTCTGTGCAGGGGCGGGTTAACCGAACTCTTTTCAATATTCGAGTTCAATCAGGGAAGCCTTCTGCATCCGACGGAAGTAACGGGAATCAATGGCGTGCAGCTGATAGAAAGTAACAATGCAGCCGAACTTTTTACTGAGCATTACGTCCGCAGGGACGAACATGCAATAATGACAAAGTTTGAGGGAACCGTTGGATTTTTTCAGGTAGTGCGTTATCGCAAGTATGCTCCCATTTACACCATCGACACCGGAGACGAAAGTCCATACCTGATACTTGATGGTTTCAGAATGCCAATCTGGTTCAAGATTGAGCAGGATAATGGCAAGAACAGCAAGTGGGCTCATTATATAGCAGACGCTATTGCCTTCTGGTTGTGGCGGATGAAAGACGAACTAGCGCACGTCCTGGAAGAACAATCATTTTTCAAGTTTGAATTCGAGATCGTTGTTGATCAAAGTCTGGATAACGAGAAAGGCTTTATCATTAAGGATTTCCCTGAGAACGTTGAAATAAAGATCGAAACCGCGCCTATGAAAATCCGACTTTTCATTCCTTTCGATTTTATCTACGAAGCGTGGAAATCCAATAATCAGGCGGACCGTCTCTTGCTAAAAACCGCTTTGAACGGGTTGATTCAATACATCCGTGAGGCAGGCAAAGACATTGAACTCACACCCGAAGACATTGATCGTATCATTGAAAAGATCATGATACCTGAAAATGCCAAGATGATTCTCTTCAATGATTCATCATACGACGTAAGGCTCGATGATCGCAACCTGCCGCCGGTCCATTACATTCCGGAAGCTGACGAATCCATGGTTCTCGAAAATATCGTTTCATGGCTACCAAAGGGATATTCAATTCCGGAAGAGATTACTGATGTTGAACTAAAGAAAAAATTGTTCGACGATCTAGTTACCGTGCTAGTTGAACGTATCACGAAAAAGCTGGAAACGATGAACGGCCCAAAGCTCTTGGAGTGGCTGATCCGACTCAATGAGCGTTGCACACAAATAAAAGAATTTAGGGAAATTCTCATACCAGCAAAGATTGCCTGTTTCAGCGAGTTTGATGACGAGGTTTCATACTTGCAGGATGAAAAGAAAGACGTTGTGGCAACATCACATGCCCTTCGTACGCTGATTGAATTTGTCGCTACCAAGATCCCGTCCGGTACGAAATGGCCGAACTATGATGACATCGATGAATTACTCGCTATGGTGCACCAACTTACAAACTTTGGTGCACTGAGGGAAGCGATTACATTCGGATTTGCCGATCCAAAAATGGGATTGCTTCCGTCCGGCAGAATCGGTATTGACAAGTCATTCGAGCAGGATGTCTTAACTCCATTCTTTGAAGCGAAAACAGAAGGAACAGTATTAGGGTATGTTGAGCATTTTGAAAGTAAATACCAGGCTTCTCACCGGAAGAAAGAAACCCAACAGGAACGTGACGCCGAACTTGAAGCCGCCTTTCTTGAAGAATGTGGAATCGAATTGCCGCTTTTAATACGCGTCGTATGTGAGTTGAGAGATTTTGGATTTGAAAAGGGTCAAGGATTCATTCGCATTCTGAAAAAAGATGCTATCAGTCTGATTTTGAAAAAGTATCCTGAGGTTACCGAAACTCAAGCGCAACAAGTCTTTCAATTTTTGACACTCCTCGAACGTGCTGGCATTGGTAAACCTCCTTCGGGTTACGGAAGTCAGGACATTTTTCCGTGGCGTTTCAATCGGCCGATTTCATATTTGAGAAGGCCACTTATCAACTACAAGGACGAAAAAGGTGATGAACATTTGTACTACGGGTATCGTCATCTGGTCTCATACCTTGACCACCTCTTTTATCTTATTTACAATGGAAAGTTACCTGAACGCACGTCAAAGAAAATGCGTGACTATATGGGTACCGTACTTGGTGAGAAGGGTACGCCTTTCAGGAACGAGGCAAAAAACTGGTTCAAAAAGAATTCAAAACTGCAGGTCATCGAACACCAAATTCCGATTTATAAGTTAAGCGGCAATGAGAAAGACAGAGAACTTGGCGATATCGATTTACTGGTAATTGATACGGTTAACAAAGTGTTCTATCCCATTGAGTGCAAGCATAAATCCGGCGCAAGAAACATCCTTGAAATGAAAAGGGAAATGGACGATTTTTTTGGCCGCGATAGCAAAAGCAAAGATGCCAAACTCTTGAAACATGAAAAGCGAGATGCTTGGTTAAAGAGCAATCTCACACGACTTAAGTCATTCGTAAACGATCCGGAGTCCTTCAGCGTCCGTTCGTTGATACTTTCAGCAGAAGAAATAGCAGTTGGTTTTCTGGCAAAAGATTCAGAGATGCCAATCGTTTTGTTCAATCAATTGAAATTAAAAGGCGATTCAATTATTACGAATCCACCCGCGAAATAATATCTTCAAAATATTTAAGCAACTCTTATGTACACGAATTTAGCCGTACTTAACAGTGATGCAATAAATCGGAAAAGGATCAAGTTTACGGTGGGAGCTTTGGAGGATGCAATCTATAAAAATTGTATCAGAGGCATTCCTTCGTTGTTAGGTCACGACGGTCTGCAGCCAATTGGTTGGAATTTTCCGTTTGCTCTGTACATGGAGCCGAAATTGACGAGGCTTATCGGTGAGTATCAGATCGTACAAACAAATGACGATCAGACTTTAGTCAACAAGGCTTACAGCGCTGCCGTAGCGCGGCGGTATCACGAAGAGTGTGAACCATACCGGGAGGCCCTTGAAAAATTAATTGGAGATCACCAGACCGAGAATGGTAGATATGTAGGTTTGGGATGCGCCGCATATCTAGACGAGGGCATATTGACTAAGGTATATCCTCACCTGGCCTCGATATCGGATTCCGACGGTTTAGCATTCTTGGACGAGTTAATGAGAGATTTTGAATACTTGGGACAAGGTGTATTCAAAGACAGGAACCGGGATGTTTCAATTTTTTGTCACCAGTATTTTCGGCGCAGTCTTTCCCACATCAACAACTTTCACTTTGACTTCCTGCATCATTTCATAAAACTTCACGGGAGGCCTGGCATTAAGCTTCGGATTGCATTGGATAAAAACTTGATCGGTGTTGCCTCATCATTTCACGAGCGGGAGGAACTAGAATACGCCTGGGGTCCGCAGTATTCCGAGGACGTTGACAAGATACGCCCTGGCGTGACCCACTACGATTGCGATGAACAACAAAAAACGTTCTCGGGGGTATCCGGAATGCAATTCTGGTGGAAGGATGATTCCAATAATAAAATTCTTGAAGCAGAAGAATTGCGAAATGATCCAACCGAGGGTGCCAAGAGCGATCGCTACGGCTGTAGGTACATTCATTCCATCTATGATGTCGAAAACAAAACATTCGAACACTTTGATGGCGCCATTAGAATGTATGATACCGAAAGCATGATAACGCGTCTTGAAAAAGAAATGAATAAAGCAGGTAAGAACTCGTTATACACCAAATTGTTTCGCATAGATGGAGAACTTAAACTGAATGATTGGAAGTCGCTGATCACATTTTACTATCAAGGAAACCCCATTCCATATGAGTACTTCGGGTTGAAGGAAGAACTTGAAAAGTTGTTCGTGGGAGATCACCCGATTCAAAGTAAGTCGATTGTCGAAGAATGGGTGCCTTACAAAATGGAAGCTACTGACGGAGTACGGCTATTCTTGTCGTATCATAAACAGACCGATGTAGCCGTTGCGTACGACCGGATTATCATCAACCCAGATTCAGTAACAATGGTTGATGGTCGATACGACGTGGTTGAGTTTCATACATTGGAAATCCAAAAAGCATTGAAACGACTTGGTCAGTATCTAACGATTCCCGCGAATATCAAGTTTATTAACCCACACGACAACTGCATTAACTTTCCCACTATACTTCATAGTAAATCAAATCTATCCGATAAGCTTCAGAAAACAGTGACGGCTTATCTTACAATACTTCACTCACTAGCGGATAAGAATCCTACGATTGCCATGACCCTGGCATGGCCATTGGAAGATAAGGAAGTTCGGCTTTCAATCTTTGGTAAGTCGACTGAAATTGCTTCATGGCTTAAAGCTAATCTCAACATTCCAGTTGAATATTTAGAGTTTCGTAAGTGGGTCGAAAAACAAAGTGTCTGGCTCGGAAAAAATTATGACGCTAATTTCAATAAACATGATTTGTTCGATCTAATAAGTCGCGACGGGGTAATATTCATTCATCGAAAAACGGTGGACCCCGACTGGATTACATTCAAGGAGAATGAAAAAGGTGAATTAGGCTACGAATTAAAATTCCCTAAAGAAAACGCGGACCTTTTTACGGCTGTGAAAGAAGGTAATTTACAAGCCGGAGTTTTTTATATCGTTGAAGCAGCTTTTTGCAGCAAGACAAAAATGGATTATTTCCTGTCTGACACGTCCAAGCTATTGGACGAAGGCGTGTCAGCCGTGATTACCGAAGTAGGAACACTTGGAGCATTTTGGACTGATTCCGCGCGCCTATTGGCGATGGAGTCACCACGTAATCAGGGATAGACCTCAAGATGGACCATTACTTCATAAGCACTCGAATAGTAAAATTGATGAAAACTTAAATATGCGGCACAAATGAAGTACTTCCTAGAGTATGAGTTTAAAACTGAGATGGATAACTATTGTTGGTTTCCTCTTTTTATTGAGGCGCAAAATTTCGAGGAAGCTGAGTTAATATCAATCACGATCAAAACAGCGTTAATAGAAAAGTACACTTTGAAAAACAGACCTTCAGTTGTCTGGGTGGTCGATAATTTCAAAGCGGATCAAATTAACGAATACGTAAATCAACGATTTTCGCGTTGTATCAGAAATCTCCTCCACTTTCGTGTTTTAAAATTTGACGTGTTACCGACAATGCCTGAATTGAACTATTCCGAGCACGTGAGTATAATTAAATCAGACAGGGGCCTCACTGTTGATTCGATTCCAAAGCTTGTTGACCAGCGTTCTTTTAATGTTGGTCTTTACGGTCAAATGATAGAGGTTGGATTCCAAGAGTTTTTGCTTATAGATGTAATGGATGTTTCGAGCACACTGGAAATTTACTTTATCGTAGAGATTCCAGCGGCACAATTAAAATTTACCGGACTAGTTAACGAGGGCATTTGGAAAGATGCACATTTGAAAGGTTATAAAATGAGGGTTGACGCTCCTCATACGCCGGACGGGAAAAGACATGTTCATATTGCCCATAATAAGCATACGCACAGCAAGGATAAACAAGTCTCCTGGAACGACGATAAAACGCGTCACGACAAGAAAACATTTGATTCAAACTTTCACGGCATGGAGCGCGCTAAAGAAATCGCCCGGAGGGCACTTGGTTTGAATGACGATGCTATCCTAGAGCGATATCTCCCAACCGCAGAACTTATTGTTGAGAGTGAAGAATTAGCTGTACATAAAAATGGTTCAATCTTTCTAAAACTGAACTAGGTTTTCTGGGCTATCAAACTGAACGGCGCTCTAAGGTTGAATTTATCAGAGGGCTACTGCTCAGGTTACGGCATTTACAGGTCTGCTAGGTCCGCCTTATGGTTTTGTACGTGGGCCTGACAACTCAGACAGGCATCGGAATGCATGTTGAGGCGGGGACAATCAGCTGATTTTGAGCCCAGCGGAATCACGACCTAAAATCTCTTTAAGTTTGCCGTACTCCATCCGGGATTTGAACCCAGCAACCACTCTGCTGCCTTTCAATGTTTTAGACATGACGAAAATATTGAGTCACCAGTTAACTCACTTTTTATAAATTCTATGTTAATGCTATTGCCTAAATGCTTCTTTCGTCAAAGGAGCGTGCGTTGAATGGAAAAGACGGAGAAGGAGTTGTGCGAATTTCAATTAGCTGTAACGCAAGTATTGCTGTCTCAGAATGGGGACCAAGAATTGGCCGACATGGTAAATTCTTCTACTGCCCCGGAGAGAATCGAACTCCGATCATAAATATCTGTGAGTCAATATTTTGGTGGTCGGTTTTTTTGGAATACACCTTTTTTCCACCTATGAAATCAAACCAAATTGTAACAATCCGTATGACTAATGTACGCAGTTGATTCCTTAACAGCAACTTGCTCACCGAAAAGCTCATAACTTCCCCACAGTTCTCGGTGTCTTTCTTGTGCGCCATGTGCATGCTGGGATGTACACGTTTTTTCCAGAGGTTGTAATGATGATAAAAGGAAGTTCTGCTAAAGCCATCAGGATATTGAGCATGATATTCGTCCCACAAGCGTAGCAGGGTAACGCCACGCTGACGCAATCGCTTTTCCTGCTGCTTTAGAAAATCCTGAAGAGGTAGAAGACGATCATCCACGATCGCCTCTGGCTCTTTATAGAATAGTTCATTAAGCTCCTTGTCTGGCAGTTGGTTAATCTGTTCCGAAGTGGTTTTAAGCCCGAATGTCATTGCGTACAACTATTTGAATCTTCCCCAAATAGTGACCAAAGGAGGAAATTCTATACACTATGTCTATGACGCCTGCGGACGCAAACTACATCAGTATGCAACCTATGGCGGGCAGAGTATTCAAACTGACTATGGCCCTGGATTGCAGTATGAAAATAATGTTTTGCAATTTGTTAATCATCCAGAGGGAAGAGTGGTGATGGCCAATGCTAAGTTAATTTACACCAATTCAGCAGGCAGCGTGTCAGCGTATACAGGAGTCAATTGTACCCTTAGCGTGGTAACACCAACAGGTCCGACCGGTGAAGACTACGTTAAGGTAGTCAGCAACGGAACCACATCACGCACTGGAACCTTTCCAATTGGTGGGAGTTTTCCTGTCTCCCCAGGCGAGCGCTACAAAATCCGAATTAGGGGTTATAGGGACAAAGGGGCGGCAGCGAGCAGTAATCCTGCATATCTACTGATAAAAGTAAACGGAGTTGATGCCAGCTGGCCAGGTGCCGTATTGCCTTTGAGTTCCACCGGCCAGGCAGAATCATGGATTGAGCAGACGATCACTATTCCGGCGGGAGCTTCAATGCTTCAGGCCGGCGTGGTGTGGAACACAGTCCTCAATGGTGAAGCAATTTTTGTTAACGATATGGAAATATCGAAGCTTGAAACTTCTTCTCCTGAGTACCAGTATCACCTGAAGGATCATTTAGGCAACGTCCGGGTCACTTTCACAAACAAGCCGGAAACTGACGCTAGCCTTGCAACAATTGAAACCGATCAAGCAAATGCTGAGCGGGCCAAATATTTGTATTACGACGAGGCAGTCCGCGTCAACGCAAACCTCTTTGATCACACTAATGAAGAGACGGGTGTAGTAGAAGCACCGCCTTCCGGAAGCATTTCCATACATAAGGAAGCAGAAGCCTATTCTTCACAAAACGGAATGGTGGTGGCGTCGGGCAGTCTCACCAGCTGCGATGATGCCGATTGGGCACAATACAATGCCATCAATCTCACCGGCATCATGGCATTGAAAGTTCAGTGTTCTGCTGCGCAGAGCATTGGAAGAATTGAGGTGCGGATCGGCAGTGTTTCGGGTACGGTGATCGGCACATTACAGGGACCGAACACCGGAAATTCAGCTGTCTTTACGTCGTTCACTATCCCTATTGCGACAACAACAGGCTCACAAAATGTTGTGCTGCTTTTTAAGGGAGGAACAGGCATAGCCAATATAGACTATCTAGATTTTACCGGACCAGGCTCGGGAGGCCAGCCTGTGAAAGGGGTTAACATAGCCCCAGGCAGAATAACTTTAACCATTGGGCAGACAGGCCAGTTGTCAAAAACAATAACGCCACTGGAGGCAACAAACCAGGCTGTGACATGGTCGTCCAGCAACACCGCCATTGCAACTGTAAATACAAGCGGGATAGTGACGGCCGTAGCGGCGGGATCTGCGCTGATAACAGTGTCGACTAGCGATGGTTTTTTTTCGGCGAAGGCCGCAGTGAGCGTTAAACCTGCAGATGGCAACATGGTGTTGAACCCAGAATTCGATTTGACCACAACACAATGGACGCTCTTTGATAATACAGGAACAAATCATACCAATGGTGGAACGACCCTGGCAGCTGTTACCGGCGCCGGATTGTCAGGGACCAATGCAGCGTATGTAGATGTAAAGAATACAAACAACGAGAGCTGGACACTACAGTTGCGTCAGGCTTTAAACGTTAGAATTGAAGCGGGCAAAACGTATGAGATCACCTTTATGGGCAAAGGTCAGACCGCTCGGACGATTAATGCTGCCTTGCAGGGTGGCTTGAATGGTACCGATTTCTGGAATCAATCCATTAATTTGACTACGACCGCCCAAACTTTTGGACCTTATACTTTTTCATGCACTGATGGAAGGGTGAATGCCGAATCGTTGTTTAATTTGACGTTCTACCTGGCCAAAGGAACGATAAGCGATGTGTGTGGAGATTCCGAGCCCATTGACCACTTTGTTTCAGGAGGACGTGACCAGCTAAAGTTACTTGAGGACTTAAACTTCGCCAAGGTTTCGAACCCCTTGATTGCTAGAGTCGTTTCTGGTCAAATGATAGCGAAATTGGGTGGTCACGTGATCTGAAAATTGATGGTCAGGGCAAAACGGAAGAAGATGGTCAGTCACTTCGGATTCTCCATCATAGGTAGGCACCCACTCCTAAAACGCGAAGGGTAGATGTGAAGGAAGTACGAAATTCTTAGTAGCGCGTGACCTTGTACTACGTACAGATTCAAGGCCCGGTAACTCAGTGATACAGTCATTGAACGAACGAGATGGGACAAACCTATATTCAATGTATGCAAGTACGTTGGAGAGTATCAGATACATCAAGTATGTGTGCGGTACGAGGGGAGTCCTACCTATGCCCAATAATCTAGTGATTTATATTCAGTATAGTTATTAAGTATATTATTATCTATATTATTATCTATATTAATACACGTACTATATAGCGTTACTTACAAACTGTATGTCTGAGTATGAAATAGAAATGGAGTATAAAAGAAAGAGAGATGATGTGTTGGATAATTCTCTCTTTCTTGAAGAACGAATCAACAAGCTGCTTGCAGAGCTTTTACAGATAGATGCACCAAATTCAATTTCTCTTTCGAATAAGGATTCTGCATTATCATTCAATACAAAGGTTGGCCTACTAATTGACATCGGTGCGTTGGAAAAGGATGAGAGACAAAAATTCATGTACTTCATGGCCATCAGGAACAAATTCATGCATGTTCGTAGTGTGTTTACATTCAGCCAATGTTTTAGTACCGTTGATGGCCTCGAAAAGTATCTGCGGAAACATTACATTGCTTCTGATTCGCTATCCAATGAAGGGCAACTTGAAAAACTATATCGTTCCCTCGCGAACGATGTGTTGTCGATCTCTCACAGAATTGAATACAATGTTGGTATGGCGGGAATTAAAAGAAGCTCTGTTGAGAACCTTGCCAAGGCAAGGGAAATTATGATTCCCGCAGTAGTCGAAATAGAAACAGCATTGCAAGACAAGAAGTTAGATCGAAAGAAAATTCAAAAGTCTGTAGAGTGGTTGAAGGGGTTATTGCAGTTCACAGCTAGCTTCCAAAAAGAAGATTGAGCTATATCTTGACAAATTAGCTATTCAATCTAAGGGTCTCAATAATCAATTTATAGTGGATTGAATCAAGACTTTGGATCGCTTTGTTCAGATCACTGTCTGCGTCAATGTCCTCAACCTGATCCTGAAAAAGATCATCTTTAGATACAAAAGTTCGGTAGAGCACATATTGATTTACCTTATCACATTCACCTAATGCCAATCCACCATGCAGCGGAAGTTGGGCTTTGAGTATTCCGTTACCAAGGTCTCTGGTTAGTTGTGTCGCGCTGATCCGGAAATCTTTGTAAAATTCAAACGCTGTCTCCAATACGGTCAGTTCCTTCTTTAAGCAACGTTGCGCGTATCGATGGAAGAAATGTGCAGTGAAGAAGTTCACACCGATGGCACCCTTTGTCACCCAAACATAACCATCACTGGAATGGTACCAACAGCCAACAGCGTAGTCAATTCCCTTCTTGTCGATTCCGTAGATATAGACAGTGAGAAGCGTGTTGGAACCAATCTTTTGTTGATAGGCATGAACTTTCTTACTGGCCTTCAACATCTGTTTAGCTACATCCTTGACTTTGGTATCAATCCTTTTTTGATTGCTTGTGATCTCCGAAACAATGTGCTTCGTAACCTCTTTATGGGACATTGATGGGAGTATCATTTTTTAACTATTGGGGTAGAAATTGAGCTTGGCGACAATATATTCCTCTGACGCTGGAAGGAACCCCTGCTGTCCAATCGCCTTGTATTGATGAGCAAAATCAAGTAAAGATGTTAGTACTTGTTTAAAAGCAACAGCATTTCTATCATAAAGGATAGCTTGATAACGGTGCAGGAAATCCATCATGTACCCATGATACTCTTCCACCAAATCCTCAAGCAACACATAATCACCAAGGGTTGAAATATATCCCTTAGAGTTGTTCCATCGATCACTCTTCAATAGTTCGGCTACCGGATATACAATCTTTGTGTGCCCCCATTTGGAATCGAATCTCAGCGAAGGGCCAAAATTTGTTTGATGGAGAATATTGTTCCTCATATCGCTGAAAAACTTCGTGAGGTTCATTTTATGTAACTTTTTCCATTCGGCAAGTAGGTCATTTTTCCAAGGCAATGGCTCTGCATGCTTTTTTAGAATGTCGAGCAACGAAAATTGTGATGAAATATAGTTGTGTATATATACCATGCCGTTGCTGAGAATTTCGTTTCTCTTGGCAAAAGCACTGTCATCCAAGTAGAATTCACTCCTGTTGGTTTGAAATAATCCCGTCAGAACTCTGTGATTAAATTCATATATGTAGATCGCACGGTCTACCGGAAAAATAGTGTTCGTATACGTGATGTAATTTTCTGTTGACATCAGCTCCATTACGTTTCTGTTTATTACGTTAACCGGAGCATTCATAATCTTTTGGATGTCGTCACGAAACTTACTCATGATCAATGGTATTTTCAGCGAAGTAAAAAATTTAATTCCTTATCAAATAGTTTGGAAAAATCTGCTGCAGTGCTAATCTTATTAGCGATCATCTCAGCAAACTTCCTTTTGGTTTTGCCCTCTTCTTTGTAGTCTCCCTTTACTGTCGCGAATTCAGAATTGAATTGTGTATATATCGCATTGTCTAAATTGGGATAGTATTCTTCAATACTTCCACGCTTTAATTCAATTAATGGATTGTAAACTTGTTTGGAAATTCTGTCGACTATTTCTTTCTGGTCACGCGGCAGACCTGACCTATTGTCTAGGATGACTTTGTATCTAGTACCATAGAACGGGTTGCATTTAAGCAGTGTATTTATCCGGCTCAATTCTTTAAAGGTCTCTGTGAATTTGCCTGCGTTAGTTACACCAGATGCGGAAATGAATGTGATGTTCCTGAGCAAATCCTTCTCTTTTGCTGTATCGAGGATTATTTGCATAGAGGCTTCTTCGAGCAACACAAAATTCTCAGGGTAGCCCAAATCAGTCACGTCACCGCCCAACATTTGCCCCATTATTTGTGAGCATTTGTGACTTGGGAAACCACTACTTCTTGCAATTGGATTCATATCGAGATCAATCATTTTCCCATCACTCATCGGGTAAATCTTGTGGGATGTGTAGTCTGATATTCCACCGATAATAAATGGGCTATGAGTTGAGATTACGCAGATCAACTTTTCTTGCACGGCTGTCGGCAATGTGGCGATGGTGGTCTCGATAAATTTTGGTATCTGCTTCTGCAGATCAGGATGCAGATTATTTTCTGGTTCTTCCAAGAGCAACAGGATATTATCAACTAGTTCAGGCTTTACGGACTTCAAGGACTCTAATGTCCAGCGTAAGAAATTGAATGATTTGAGACCACTAGCAAAATATTGCGCATCAACTTCCCGACCTTCAGGATCAAGCAGGATTGTTCTGGTGGGTGCCGAGCTAAACGCAGGTTGCTGTGCCGTCCTCGCCTCTGTGATGTTCATCTGTAGAATTCTTGATGACTCGTTCAAGAATTCGTGGGATTGTGGATACAATGCATGATACCGAAATTCTTGAGTGGTTACATTATTGGCTCCCATTTCAGTCCCACCGGAATTAGTCTGCATGATCGCGAGGCTTAGATTACCCTCATCAGATGTGTGATTAGGATTGATGTTAGCTGGCTCCCATTTTATTCTCCGAGACTTTTGCCCATTTGAAAATTCAACGTGACTACCTTCAATGCAAAATGTCTTCGCATTTCCACCATCGGTGAGATGTGACATCGCGTTTATGACGCTTGTCTTTCCACTACCATTTTTACCCACGAGCCAATTGACTTTGGCAAAATCATCAAGAACGGCTTCCTCAATTCTTTTGTACTTGACAATGGTTAAAGTCGTTGGCATATAGCTGTGGGGGTTAGTCTGTAGAGGTGTGGAGATTGAACGACAATGATCATTCAATACGTGATAGATTGAATGTAGCAAGATGTAAACGAAAATGGAAGACTCACGCCTTCCACCGATGGGCTTTCAATCAGTTCGCAGAAAATCTTTCCGTAGTGGTAAAAACGTTGTAAACGCGTAGTGGTAATCGCGTAACGTATTGATTATCAGATCCTATAGTAGCCCCGGCAGGGATTACAAAGCCCTTATAAATGCTTGGTTTACAACTTAAAAGAGAATCATAGGAAATCTCATTCACCTAATCTCACACCCAACCTTTTTCGAGTAATCGTTATCAAATTTAGCGACTTGAAATCTAAAATGCCATTCAATTAGCGTGGAAATTCCTTCCAATTGTAAATCCGGGTTTTCGGAACGCTGCGTAAGCTTCCCCTGAGTAGCTACACTCGAATGTAATAATTATCATCGTAAACCCCCTTGTTGGAATGTGGGATACTCGGTGTCGGCCTGTGCGGCTGGGAGTCTTCCACATTTCAACAGGAACGCCCGTGGCGTAATGTTATCTAAGCTGTCATGGGGTCGAACATTGTTGTATT
>NZ_JAERRB010000012.1 GCF_016735595.1 Chryseolinea lacunae | reverse complement strand
CGTGCGAAGGATTCTGCGCGGCCACTCGCGAAGCCCTTGACTTATTTGGAGCGGTGGCTACCTTTGCCTAGTAGGAAGGAATCCCTAGCTCAACTGTCAGATCAAGTACTAGCTATTACAGTTCAGGTTTATGAGGACTATATCAAAGTTACTGTGATCGATTTTACAGTGACCTCCAAAAGAAAAAACTTCTATTATTCCAACGGCGGCGGAAGCGCTGTCTTCTTCCGTTACAATTGTGATTTGAAACGCTTTGAGTTATCGGGCAAGGAGCAGGGAGGTATTTAGGTGATGAACGTTGCTATTTCTTCGCCAACAGTTCTTTCAACAGCGTAATTTTCTCATCCTTTTCTTTCAACAACGCCTTCTTCAGTTCATCCTTCTCGTTCATGAGTTGAACCATTTTGTCGAAGGGGTTGAATGTGCATTGAAAGTTGTGTTGATAGAAGGGCTGTTGGTGACATTCGAGCCATCGTGATTGTTTTGAATGGCTTGAAGCACATGATCTTCGTTGTAGTTCAGAATGGCATCTACCGATGTGCCCAACACTTAGGCAATTCTTCCCAGCGTCACATCCTCCACCTGTTCGCTTTGCTCGATTTTTGAAACGGCTTGCTGACTGATGCCTAGCGCCTCGGCTAACGTTTCTTGCTTCATTTGATGCAACCCGCGCACACGTCCAATCTTTCTACATGTGACTTCTTCTTGTCTCATAATGTCAAATGTAAAAAGGAGCAACACTCATGCCCCAACCCATGCTCCACGCACCCGCACCACACACCCAATCTCCAGCATGTTTCCATCTGGGCCTGAGCCGACCTTTGGCCTGGTCATGGCATGTGCGGGTCTAGCTCAGATGGGAACATGCGGGGCCTCCGCGGCCCGGGAGCGGGGCTATGAAATGGGAGAAAAAATATACAGGAAAGATAGCCTATCGCACAACGCGATGACCACACACCTACTCTTCGCCTAAATTCCTAATCTTCTCCACCCTTCCCTTCTTAAAAACCTGCCGTCCCTTATTCACGCCCTTACGAATCTCCTTCTGTTCCTCCTCCGGCAACGTCAGCACGTGCTGACACTCCTCGCTGCAGCATTGGTTAAACTTTTCAGCACACGCCTTGCATTGAATGAAGAGCAAATGGCAGCCGTCGTTTTTGCAGTTGGTGTGGTCGTCGCAGGGTTGGCCGCATTGGTGGCATACGGCGATGACGTCGTTGGTGATGCGTTCGCCGAGGCGTTCGTCGAACACGAAGTTCTTGCCGATGAATTCGCTGGGCAGGTTTTCTTGTTTGATCTGGCGGGCATATTCAATGATGCCGCCGTTGAGCTGGAACACGTTCTTGAAGCCCTGGTGTTTCATCCAGGCGCTGGCCTTCTCGCAACGGATGCCGCCGGTGCAGTACATGAGCAGGTTCTTGTCTTTTTGTTCCTTCATCAGGTCCTCCACAATCTGCAGCTCTTCGCGAAAGGTGTCAACGTTGGGGAGGATGGCATTTTTGAAATGGCCCACTTCGCTTTCGTAGTGGTTGCGCATGTCCACAATCACCGTGTTGGGGTCCGCGGCCAGGGCGTTGAACTCTTTGGCGTTCAGGTGCACGCCGGTTTGGGTCACATCAAAGGTGCTGTCGTCGAGGCCGTCGGCCACGATCTTTTTGCGGACCAGTATTTTTAGTTTGAAGAACGACTTGCCGTCGTCTTGTATGGCAATGTTGAGGCGGATGTTGTTGAGGAACGGGTAGCCGTAGAGGTAGGTGCGGAACGCGTCTGTTTTTTCGGCGGGCACGCTAATTTGGGCGTTGATGCCTTCGGCGGCCACATAGATTCTTCCCAGCACGGAAAGTGCATCCAGATCCTGATAGAGTTGATCGCGAAAAGCCTGGGGGTCGGCGAGGTGGTGGTATTTGTAGAAAGAGATGGTGACCCGGTTCTGGGTCTCGGCCTGCATCTTCTCCCTGAGAACGCGGCCGTTTACGCGGTTATACAATGCCATAAGAAACGATTAATTGCAGGTTAATCGGCGGCAAAGATAGTGAATTAGTCTTTAGTCTTGAGTCCTTAGTCTTGAGTACTTAGTCTTGAGTTCGTTAGTGCAAAATTCTGTCTTTGGTCGCCAGTATAAACACTGGATCGTACTCAACCCCGAAACACTACGTACTAGATACTCAGAACTCTGGACTAAGGACTCAAGACTATAGGCTAAGGACTATTCCCGGGGCTTGAGTTGGCCACGCAGCAGCTGGTTGTATTCGGCGCAGGTCAGCAGGCCGTGTTCGTTGCAGTAGCCGCAGGTTTTGTATTCGTTGCCAAAGGCGGCCCGCTTCACCACCACATGTTCGCCTTTGCACACGGGGCAGGTCACCTTGCCGGAGGGGCCGCAGTCGATGTCGTAGTTGGTGGAGAGAATCTGGCCCACCACTTTGGGGTCCTGGGTGCGTTGGGTGATGTATTCTGCTTCGGCGCGTTTGAGCCATTGGGCGGCATCCTGAGAGTATTGGCCGTTGGTGCCTTTCAGCTGGATGTATTTGTTAAGCCAGTCGATGCTTTGTTTGTACTTGCCCATGTAGAACGAGTTCTTGCCAAAGTAGAAGGTGAGGTCGGAGGGCACGCTCTTGATGTTGTCGAGCACGTATTGAAACTTGGCGTCGGCGGTAATGTAGTTGCCGTTGTCCATGTAGTAAACGCCCGAGTCGAGTTGCCGAAGGAGCATGGTCTTTTTGAGCTGCTCTTGTTGCAGGATATACTCGTTCACTTTGGCGCCCTCCTGGGCGTGGCTAACCTGGATGGTGGCTATGGCCAGGAATAAAATAAAATACAGTCGGTGCATCAGATAAATCTCTCTTTTGGAAGGTCAAGCCATTCAAGGGCCGCCCCGTAAAATATAGCTTCTTTTGTTTGCGCGTCAAGGTCCATTTCTTCAATAAACTTTCCAATCTCCAGGTCGCCCAGGGGAAAGGGGTAGTCCGATCCCAGGGTGATGCGCGTTGCGCCCTGCAGCTTGATGACATAGTCCAGCATCATGGCGTCGTGTGTCACGCTGTCGACCCAGAATTTGCCAAGGTAGCTTTTCGGGCTCACCGGGTTGTCTATGGCCACCAAGTCGGGGCGGCAATCAAAACCGTGTTGAATCCTGCCGATGGTCGATAAAAACGAACCGCCGGCGTGCGCAAAGTTAACCCTTAGCCTGGGCAATCGTTCAAAAATTCCGCCAAAGATCATGGAGCAGATGGCGCGCGAGGTTTCGGCGGGCATGCCCACCAGCCACGGCAGCCAGTAGCGTTGCATCTGGCGTTCGCCCATCATGTTCCAGGGGTGCACCAGCACGGCCAGTCCCAGCTTTTCGCAGGCTTCGAAGATGGGGAAGAAACGTTCCTCGTTCAGGTTCAGATCGTTGATGTTCGATCCGATCTGCACGCCGCTCAATCCTATTTCTTTGCATCGCTCCAATTCCTGTATGGCCAGTTCGCTGTCCTGCATAGGGATGGTGGCCAGGCCCAAATAGTTTTTGGGATGCTTCACGATTAATTCGGCAATGTGGTCGTTCAGGAACCGCGAGATCTCCAAACCGTCAAAAGGTTTGGCCCAGTAGGAAAACATGACGGGGATGGTGCACACCACCTGCACCTGGGTGTGAAATTTTTCATATTCTTTTATGCGCAGCTCCGGATTCCAGGAGTTTTCCTTGATTTCGCGAAAGAACTGGTTGCCACGCATCATCTTGGCAGCGCCACGTTTGTGGTGTTGCAGGTAGATGAAGTCGCCATAACCGAACTTCTCGGTCCAATTGGGCAATTTCTTGGGAAGGATGTGCGTGTGACTGTCAATCTTGAACATGTAGCGGATAATGAGTTTCGAAATATTCGAAGAATTTCGACGGTAGTCAAATCGGGTGTGGTTGCCGCGCACATTTGAACCCCTCATGTATTCATCCCGGAATGAGAAGGAGAGGGGCTGATTGAGGTGGTGAATTTCTCATTTTGGGTTTGGCCTTCAGGCCGGGTGTGTTTGGTGAGCATGAGGTTGCGATAACCCTGCATTCATAAAACAGGCGAATCCAACCTCTCAACGCTGTTTTTTGTACTCAACATTTTCTTCACGCATACTTTCATCGGGCCTTCACCACCGGGTGGCATCAAATTTTCTTTATTGATGTCAAAAACCCTAATACCAATGACCCCTTTACTGATTGTTTTTTGTATGACTCTCATCTACGGCGTCTGCGTGCTGATCGCCTATAAACTGAGCAAAGTCCTTTTTCCCAAACCCAAAGGAGAGCGTAGCCAATTTGAACGGCCGAACGCCAGGTGAATGAAGCGCAGGAAAAGAAAATGTTGAGCCTCGTCTGTATAAGATGAGGCTTTTTGTTTTTAGTGCCTTCCCTTTCTTTTTCCGTGTGTGCCTCCAGCTGTCCGCAAGCCTGCTTTTGACTGGTATGCCATTCCGACCTAACCTTTCCGTTTGCCCTGACTGCTGTGGACTTGGGTTTAGGGTGCCTGTATCCATCCTCCGTTTATCCTCCGTTTCAAAACGGAGGATAAACGGAGGCTGAGTACAGCCACCTGGGAGGAAAGTGCCGGGCACACCACACCCATATCCAACCCACATCAAAGCCGGTGCCCGGCACCAGAATGCCTTTGCTAACTCGCCTCACACCTTGCACAACACTCCACAACGCGGGCAATTTTGGCTTGCACAAGTCAACAACGTGTGGAAATTTTTCCATCCCCGGACCTGACTCGTTTCTGCCCTGCTTTTAGCTAATTGATTGATTGGTAGGATATTAAACGAAATGCCATCCGCTTGGCATCATTATTTGTATTCTCCTGGCAGAGAAACAATTCAAAACCACATCAACTATTAACCTACAGAACTATGAAACTGATACACCAAAACGGCATCACCCTCAATACAACCATGAAAGTAGTAGGCGCTTTTTTGCTTGGCACCGCCATTGGCACCGCCACGGGTTTGCTGGTGGCTCCCAGCAGCGGAAGCTCCACACGCAAGCAGTTGAAGAAGAAGTCGAAGAAATACAGCCAGGAAGCGCTGGATATCGCCAGCGATTATCTGGACAGTCTGCGCAAAGGCTACAACAAAAAGGTGGATTCCTATGCCGGCAATGGCAAGGCTGCCATCGAGTCGCTGAAAGAATCTGTGAAACTCTAAAACGTGTTGCGCCCATGAAACGCCTGCTGAAAAATCCCTTCCAGCCCTCGCTATCAGCCGCCCTGTCGATGCCCCATGAGCAACACAGCAACGGCAACGTGAAAAAGAACGATGAGCTTGCTGGCCGCGTAGGCAAGAGCAAGCGGGAAATCATGGACCTGATGAAAATATTAAGCACCTTTTAAACCTTATCACTGCACATGAAAACGCTGTTACGAATCGCCGCCATGTTGTTGCTGACCTATGGTTTGCTGAGCCTCACTTCGTGCACCACTACCACGAAGATGGATGTGCGCAGCAAAGCCACCCCAAAAGTGTCGGCCTTTTCGGTCGCCAGTCAGGATGGTGGCGCGAACCTCGCCATGGCGTCGTAGTGCTGCAGTAGAAGAAATCCGAAGGACGTGGGAAGGTATACGACAATGCCTTCACGCATGTGGATGAAAGAGTGATGTTTTCGCTTTCGCAACCTGGAGCAAAAACATCCGAACCAAGTTTCCTATCGGTTAAGAGCCGTCATCTCCGCCTTGATGACGGCTCATTTTTTGGCTATCACTCACGTTGAATGGCTTGTGTGCCATAGGGTTTACGTTGGGTGAGGCGTGTTGTGATCGTGTGGCTTGCACAGGTTGGGGAGAAACTCTATTTTCGCGCAAATATTTCGCGATACGATGTGTGCCCCTTGGGCAATGTTAGCGGTGAGTATTGAACGTTAAACGCTTGTTTTCTTATGCTTTTCAGAGGCACTCTCTTTACCATTCTTTTTACAACTATTTTTCTTACTGGCTATTCGCAAAACCTCGAACTTGAAGTTCTGGCTGGGCCGTCGCTATCCAGCGTGCGGGGGTCAAAAACCATGGATATGTTTTTTGGCAAAAGCCGTCTCAGCTTTTCCACCGGTGTGGGATTGAACGTGCGTGTGCTCAAACAATCGTATTTGTTGACGGGATTGCTGTATGAACGGAAGGGCACATACGGAGAAAACGAACTCCGCGATGGACAAAACAACAGCACGGATCTCATTAAAACCCGTATGAACTACAGCTACATTACGTTGCCTGTGCAATGGGCTGTGCGTGTAGGCCAGAAGGTACGCTATCAGTTTGGCGCAGGTGTTTATGCGTCATACTTGCTGAAACAAACTTATGTTCAGGAGGCTGAGGGAGACTTCTCTCCGAAAGTGACTGCCGAGCAGAACGATCTTACCAAGAAGATCGACGTTGGTGTTGTTGGAAGTGTAGCAGCCTACATCCCGTTGAAAGAGAAGCTTTCCCTGAAGGTGGGTATAGACGAGCATTTCGGATTGATCAACACAAGCGAACCTGCCACCGCCGAACCTTTAAAGCATCAGTCGCTGGCGCTCACGGTCGGGCTCAATGTTACGTTAAAGTAAGCCCAACACTTTCGTGTTAACAATGTGGTGACATCGGGCAACCTTCTCGCGGTTGTGCCGTTAGTGCTGCGCGTTTATATCAGCCAAACACCGTGGCAAAGATAAAATAGAGGATGATGCTGAGAATGAGCACGGCATACATTATAAGGTCTACCCGCACATAGGGTTTATATTCCTGATAGAGCGCTTTCAATTTTTTAAACATGCCTTTCCGAAAGAATTTTGGAGCCTGATTGTAATTTCTGTCAGGCAAAGGTAACTATTTGAGCGCATATCCGTCAGAACAGGTGCTTGCTTCAGCCCTTCAAATTTATTTTTTGCATGCCATAGGGGTATGTTTGCATTTGATTGTCTGAAACACAAATCAACCCCTTTACCCCAATGATCCGAAGTTTAAGTTTTGTATTTTTTGTCCTGATCAGCATCCAGGCGTTGAGCCAGGAGAAAGTTACCCTCAATGGTTATGTACGCGATGTGAGCAATGGTGAAGAGCTTATCGGCGTCACCGTCTACATCCCCCAGATGAAGGCAGGCACCATGACCAATCCCTATGGATTCTATTCGCTCACGCTTCCCAAAGGAACCTACGAAGTGCAGTTTAGCTATGTGGGCTACTCCGCGCAAACGGTTACGGTGAACCTGCAAGGCAACACCGAACGCAACATTGACATGCTGGGCGAGAGCACCATGATGCAGGAAGTGGTGGTGAGCGACAAACGTGTTGACGAAAACGTGGTGCAGTTGCAGATGAGCAAAAACACCCTCGACATGAACCGCGTGCGCAAATTGCCCGCGCTGTTTGGCGAAGTGGACATCATCAAAAACATTCAGATGTTGCCCGGCGTAATCACTGCCGGCGAGGGCACATCAAGTTTCTATGTGCGTGGCGGCAGCGCCGATCAAAACCTGATCCTCATCGACGAGGCGCCCATCTATGATCCTTCTCACTTGTTCGGTTTGTTCTCGGTGTTCAACGCCGATGTCATCAAAGACTCTGAACTCTACAAGGGAGGCATCCCCGCGCGTTTTGGCGGCCGACTCTCTTCCATACTTGAAGTGCGTACCAAGGATGGCAACAACAAGCAACTGAGCGGGTCGGCCGGCATTGGCACCATGGCCAGTCGCCTCATGATTGAAGGGCCGATCAAGAAAGACAAAAGCTCGTTCATTATCTCGGCCCGTCGCTCGTATGTGGATTTGTTTCTGCGCGCAGCCAACAACGACAACCTGGTGCACTTCTATGATGTGAACGCCAAACTCAACTGGCGCCACAATAACAACAACCGTTTCTTCGCAGCCTTCTACTCAGGACGCGATGTGTTCAACTTTGGCGACCAGTTTGGTTTTGCCTGGGGCAACCGCACCGCCACATTCCGCTGGAACCACTTGTTCAACGACCGCCTGTTCTCCAACACCTCGGTCATCCTCAGCAACTTTGATTACAAGCTTGAGTTGAAAGATCCCGTGCAAGGCTTCAAGTGGACGTCGAACCTGGAAGAGCTTAGTGTGAAAAACGATCTCTCATATTTCATCAACACCAACAACGACCTCACGTTTGGCTATCACATCACCGGCCGTAGATTTTCGCCCGGTCGCATTTCGCCCAACACCGAAGCATCGATGTTCAAGGAGATCAACCTGCAACACATGTTTGCCATCGATCATGCCCTCTACATCAGCAACCAGCAACGTGTAAGCGAAAAGATCACGCTCGACTATGGTCTTCGGTTGTCGATCTTCCAAAACGTAGGCTCCACAGACTTGTATCTGTACAACGACCCCCAGAACAACAGCCGCCCCGTGCGCACCGACACCGTGCACTATGGTGCCTGGAAAAACATAAAGACCTATGTGAACCTGGAACCCCGCGCGGCCATCCGCTACATGCTGGCCGACGGACAATCGCTGAAGGCATCGTATAACCGCATGGTTCAGAACACGCACCTTGTGGCAGCGGGCACTGTGCCCGTGCCCTTCAACACCTGGAACCCCAGTGGCTATTACCTCACACCGCAGTTGGCCGACCAGGTGGCGTTGGGATATTTCCGGAACCTTCGCGACAACACCCTCGAGTTTTCGGCAGAGGCTTACTATAAAGACATGAAGAATGTGACCGACTTTGCCGACAACGCCAACATCTTCTTCAACCAGGATCTCTCCACCGAATTCCGTCAAGGCAAATCATGGTCCTATGGTCTGGAGTTGATGTTGAACAAGAAGGAAGGCAAACTCACCGGCTCTGTGGGCTACACATGGTCGAAGACGATGCGCAAAGTTCCCGGTGTGAACGGAGGCATGGAGTTCCCGGCAAACTACGACCGCCGCCATGTGTTGAACATTCAGGCCGCCTACGACTACAGCCCACGCTGGACGTTTGGTGCCACCTTCACCTACAGCACTGGTCGTCCGGTGACGGTGCCCACGGGCAAGTTTGAATACGAGAACTATCATCCCGATGTGATTACCGAACGCAACGGCTATCGCCTGCCCGTGTTCCATCGCCTCGACTTGTCGGCTACCTATTCGCCCAAGAAAAACGACAACCGCCGGTGGAAGGGAAGCTGGGTGTTCTCGGTCTACAATGCCTACAACCGTCAGAACCCGTTCACCATCTATACCCGCGTGACCAAGAACAAGGATGGCGACATCATTGGCGACGGCTACACCAAAGAAGCCCGCATGATCTACCTGTTCCCCATTCTGCCTTCGGTTACTTACAACATCAAATTCTAAGCTATCACGTCTATGAAAAATATACTTATCGTCGCTCTTTTTGCCCTGGCCCTGGCCGCCTGCGACAAACCCATTCGACTTGACCTCGGGCAAAGCACACCGCGTGTGATCATTGAAGGCCAGGTGACCAACCGGTTGGGATCGCAATATGTGAAGGTGTCGCGTTCTTCAGACTTCTATCAGACCGGCCCCTCGCCGCGCATAACCAACGCCATTGTTACGGTGAAAGACAGCGACGGCAACGAGATCATGTTCGAACACAACCCGCGCAACTATGCGGATTCAATTGGATATTATTTGCCGCAGACTGCATTTGTGGGCACCATCGGCAAAGACTATCACCTTCGCGTGGAAGTGGATGGCCAGGTGTATGAAGCCGACGATCACCTCTATAGCGTGACCAGCATCGATTCGCTGGCGTTCCGGGTAGACGATGATGAAAAGGATGATCCCAAAGATTATAACAAGTTCTATGAAGTGCTTCTTTACGCGAAGGAACCACAGAACACGACTGACTATTATCTGTTCAAGTTCTATCGCAACGACTCGCTGAAGGTTGATGACGACAACGAAATTTATTATAGCAACGACGAAGCCCTTGGCGAGAGCATAGACGGTATCTCATCGCCCGTATTCTTCGGGCCCGGCGACAAGGCCACGGTGGAAGCCTACAGCCTTAGCCGCAGCGGCTATGTGTTCTATGACGATTTGCAAAAGCTGCTCAACACCGACGGCGGTTTGTTTAATCAGCCGCCGGCAAATTCACGCACCAACCTGACGAATGGAGCCTTTGGGTTCTTTCATGCCAGTGCAGTGAATTCGAAAACTATCGTGATTGTTGAATGAGGGGGAGAATGAGGTGAGCCGTCAGTGATCTGCAATACCCAGCTGATCGTGGCGGACCAATCATGGGCCGGGAGACGTTGTCTCCCGGCTTTTTGTTTTTATGCCGTTTAGTGATTACCCCTTTTTGCGTGTCGTGATGCCGGCTTGCCGACACACTTGCAGCACTGCTATCTTCCCGCCCCGCCGGCGTCTCAACTTCCCGATTATTGTATTAATTTGGGCGGATGGTTATGGTCTGACCATGCGGGCCGGGTGCCTTTGTGGACGTAATCGCTTTTTAATCGAAACCCATGAAAAGAATTCTCTTGTTGTTTTGTGTGCTTGGCCTGGGCCAGCAGCTTTTGGGCCAAACGGTTTTGCAGAACAACCCGGCCAGCATCCGGTGGCGGCAGGTGAACACCCAACACTTCCGCGTGCTGTATCCGGTGGGTTATGATGAGCAGGCGCAACGGGTGGCCAACACCCTGGAGCATCTTCACGATCCGGAGGCCCGCACGCTGGGCTCGTCGCCGCGCAAGATTTCGGTGGTGTTGCAAAATCAGTCTTCGGTGTCCAACGCGTTTGTGTCGCTGTTGCCACGACACTCGGAGTTCTACACGATGCCGCCCCAGGACTATAACTTTCTCGGCACCAACGACTGGCTCAATTTGCTTATGTCGCACGAGTATCGTCACGTGGTTCAGTTTCAGCACGCCACGCGGGGATTTAACCGCGCGCTCTACTATCTGTTTGGCAACACCACGCTGGTGGGCATGGCGCAGGTCGCAGCCCCGCAGTGGTTTTGGGAGGGCGATGCCGTGGCCACGGAAACGGCCTTCACCCCCAGCGGGCGCGGGCGCATTCCCAACTTCGGCCTGGTGTTCAAAACCAACCTGCTCGAAGGACGATCCTTCAACTATCACAAACAATATCTCCGGTCCTATAAACACAACATTCCAAACCACTACGTGTTGGGCTACCACATGGTGAGCTATCTGCGACGCAAGACAGGCGACCCCGACGTGTGGGGAAAGGTGACGGCGCGCTCGTGGAATGTTCCCTTCATTCCCTTTGCCTTTTCGAATGCCATACACCATCACACCGGCCGCTACGTGACGCAGCTCTACAACGACATGGCTGCCGATCTCAAAAAAGAATGGCAGGCCGAAGTTGACAAGCTGCAGCTCACGCCGTTTGAAAAAGTGAACAGTCGTCCGTCAAAAGCCTACACCGACTACCACTATCCGCAGGCACAATCCGATGGGAGCGTGGTGGTGATGCGCCAGGGCATTGGCAACATCGAAGAATTTGTGGAGTTGAAGGGAGGCACGCAACGTCGCATTTTTGTGCCGGGCTTCATCAACGACGCCGGCATGTTGTCGGTGGCGGGTTCGAAGATAGTGTGGAGCGAATATGGCTATGATCCACGGTGGGGCGTGCGCAACTATTCGCTCATCAAACTCTATGACCGCGCCACACATCAGCGCGTGGTGCTGGCCGGCCGGCACGAACGCCTTAGCGGCGCGGCCCTCTCGCCCGACGGGCAACGCGTGGTGGCGATGCGCTCGGACACCGACTACAAGAATTCAATCGTGATCCTCGACGTGGCCACACAGCGCGTCTCGAAAACCTACGACAACCCGGAGAACTTTTTCTATGCCATGCCCCGCTGGTCGGACGACGGAAAGAAAATTGTGATGCTCAAAAACACCGAGGACGGCAAAACCATTTCGATGCTGGATGTGGAGAGTGGAGCCCTGACCGACCTCTTGCCCGTGAGCCAGGAAAATGTTGGCCACCCCGTGGTGCATGGCCGCTACGTTTTGTTTAACTCGCCCGTGAGCGGCATCGACAACCTGTATGCCCTTGACCTGGAAGGCCACACGCGCTACCAGGTCACGTCAAGCAAATACGCCGCCTACAATCCGTCGGTATCGCCCGATGGAAAAACAATATTCTACAACGAACAAACCCGCGATGGTCTGGATGTGGTGAAGGCACCGTTCGATCCTTCGGCCTGGAAAACCTTCGAGACACCAGCACCCTCGGTGGTCGGGTCGCTCTACAACAACCTTGTGGACCAGGAGCATCATGCAAACCTGCTCGACAGCATTCCGCAAACCAAGCTGGCCGTTAAAAAATATTCGAAGTTCAAAGGCATCATCAACCCCTATAGCTGGGGATTGTTTGTGACCAACAACCTGGCGCAGATCAATGCCGGCGTGACCTCGCGCGACATTCTGAACACCACACAAATCAACGCGGGCTATCTGTTCGACATCAACGAACAAACTTCCTACTGGAATGCCGGTGTGAGTTATCAGGGGTGGTATCCCATCATTGACCTGAGCGCCCAAACCGGCGATCGCGAAACAAAGAAGTCAGACTTCGGTCTGAAGCAGAAATTCAACTGGCGCGAAACAACGCTGGAAGGTGGTGTGCGGTTGCCGCTGGTGTTCACCAACTCAAAATACAGCCGTCAGCTTACCGTGGGCAACGCCGTGGGGCTTACGCGCATCAGTGACTTTGTGAACACGGTGAGCAAGAACGGTGTACAGGTCTACAAAGGACCCGAACGCGTCACACCGGCATTCGATTCGCTGGTGTATATGTATAAGGATCAGCTGAACCGCGGCACACTATACTACAACCGGTTCAATCTCTCGTTCTACAACCTGATGAAACGCAGCCAACGCGATTTTCTATACCGCTGGGGACAAACGCTTGACATAGACTACTACAGTGCACCCTATGGCGGAAGCTATCGGGGAACGTTGTTTGCTGTTCGCACGGCGTTTTATTTTCCCGGCCTGGCCAAACATCACTTCGCCTACTTGCGCGTGGCCAGCCAGTATAGCCAGCAGGACATCGAAACGGACATGTATACGTTCCGGAACCGCATTGCCCGGCCCCGTGGGTTCAGCTATCCTACTGACCAGCAATTCACAACGGCCTCGATCAACTATGCGCTGCCGTTGTGGTATCCCGACATCGCGCTGGGGCCTATCCTGAACATTCAGCGGATCAAGGCAAACTTCTTCTATGACTATGGCAAGGGAACGGGCAGAGAGTATTATTACAAGCCCAATTCCAACGTGGTCTACGTGTCTATGAGCGACGCCACCTACCAGTCGGTGGGGGTGGAAACAACGTTTGATTTCAACGTAATGCGCTTTTTGCCCAAATTCGAAGCGGGGTTCCGCACCACCTATAAGTTGGCCAACAGGTATGAAAACAGCGGGGTTGTTGTTGAATTTTTGATTGGGAATATCGGTTTCTAATAGTTGAAAATAGATGTTTTAAAACCTATTTTTGGCCTTCGAACTAATCAGACGAATCTAAAAATCTATAATCGACAATGGCAGAAATCATACGAATGCCCAAAATGAGCGATACCATGACGGAAGGAGTGGTAGCCAAATGGCATAAGAAAGTGGGGGATACCGTAAAATCTGGCGAACTGATGGCTGAAATCGAGACCGACAAGGCGACGATGGACTATGAATCGTTCAATACCGGCACGGTGTTGTATCTCGGCGTATCGGAAGGACAGGCAGTGCAGGTGAATGATGTGCTGGCCATTGTTGGAAACAAGGGAGAAGACTATTCGGCCTTGCTGTCGGGTGCTGCCAACGCCGCCGCATCGGGAGGCAAAACAGACGATACAAAAGCCGCCGCGGCACCAGCACCTGCTGCCACCGCCACAGCAACGGCTCCGGCCATCGACACCAGCGGCATTAAAGCCGAAATCGTGTTGATGCCCAAGATGAGCGACACCATGACCGAAGGTGTGATTGCCGCCTGGCACAAGAAAGTGGGCGACGCCGTGAAATCGGGCGAACTCCTGGCCGAAGTGGAAACCGATAAGGCCACCATGGAGTATGAATCCTACAACACCGGAACCCTCCTCTACATCGGGGCCGAAGCCGGCAAAGCCGTGACCGTGAATGGCGTATTGGCCGTGATCGGAGAAAAAGGCGCTGACTTCCAAACCCTGCTCAAGGCACACGAAGCCAAAGGCACAGGCGGAGCCGCTCCGGCAGCCTCGGGCGAAAAGAAAGCAGAACCCGCAGCAACCGCTGCCACCACCGAAGTATCGTCCGATCATTCTTCCAACGGCCGTATCAAAGCCTCGCCGCTGGCCAAGAAGATGGCGAAAGACAAAGGCATCGACATTGGCAAGATTGAAGGCTCGGGCGACCATGGCCGCATCACCAGACGCGACGTAGAAAACTATAAACCATCGGCCGCACCGGCTGCCACGGCCCCTGCCAAAGACGGCAAAGCTGCCGCTGCTCCGGTTGTGTTGCCCAAAGTTGTGGGACAAGAAAGCTTCGAAGAAGTGCCCGTGTCGCAGATGCGCAAAGTCATCGCGAAGCGTTTAGCCGAAAGCAAATTCAGCGCCCCGCACTTCTATGTCACCATGGAAATCAACATGGACAAAGCCATCGAAGCCCGCAAGAGCATCAACGAGATCAGTCCTGTAAAAATATCGTTCAACGATATGGTTATCAAAGCCGTAGCCGCAGCGTTGCGCCAGAACCCCGACGTGAACGTGAGCTGGCTCGGCGACAAAATGCGCAAGAACCACCACATCCACATCGGTGTGGCCGTGGCCGTGAAAGACGGACTGCTGGTTCCTGTGGTGCGCTTTGCCGACAACAAATCGCTGTCGCACATTGCCGTGGAAGTGAAAGACTTGGCACAACGCGCCCACGACAAAAAACTGCAACCTTCTGATTGGGAAGGAAGCACGTTCACCATCTCCAACCTGGGCATGTTTGGCGTAGAAGACTTCACCGCCATCATCAACCCGCCCGACGCGTGCATCCTCGCCATCGGCGGCATCAAGGAAACAGCCGTCGTGAAAAACGGTCAACTGGTTCCGGGCAGCGTCATGAAAGTGACTCTTTCGTGCGATCACCGCGCAGTAGATGGCGCCGTGGGAGCGGCGTTCCTCAGAACCTTTAAAGGCCTGTTGGAAGATCCCGTTAGAATCCTGATTTAATCAGTTCAATACAAAAACTCACAAACCCCCGAAACCTTTTTCGGGGGCTTTTTATTTTTATCGATATGGAAAAGATACACGCCACCACCATCATCGCCGTGCTGCACAATGGGCAGATTGCCATTGGCGGTGACGGCCAGGCCACCATGGGAAACTATATTGCCAAGAGCAACGTGAAGAAAATCAGGAAGCTGCAAGACGGAAAAATCCTCGCGGGCTTCGCCGGATCAACTGCCGACGCGTTCACACTCATTGAGCGGTTTGAAGAGAAGTTGAATAGCTATGGCGGCAACATGAAACGTGCAGCCATCGAGTTGGCAAAGGACTGGCGCATGGACCGGTTTCTGCGTCGCCTCGAAGCGATGCTCATCACCGCGAACAAAGACGAGATTTTGATCTTATCAGGAACGGGCGATGTGTTGGAGCCCGACAATCAGGTGGCCGCCATCGGGTCGGGGTCAATGTATGCGCAGTCGGCCGCGCTGGCCCTGAAGAAGCATGCGCCGCATTTGACGGCGGAGGAGATTGTGCGGGAGAGTCTTACCATTGCGGCGGATATTTGTATTTATACGAATCATAATTTGGTGATTGAGAAGTTGTGAGGTTCTTCTTTTTAATTCTTTTAAGAAGTTTTAGGGGGAGGGCAATGTGATGGTGCTTGGTGCGTTATTTTGGGTACATAACCTTTAACAATAAGAGAGAGGCCGCTTGGAGCGGTCTCTCTTTTTTTTGGAGTTGAGGGTTTTGTGATAGGAGGGTGTGTCTCTTAAAAGGTCTTCTCGCATTTCATAGCCCCGCTCCGGGGCCGCGGAGGCCCCGCATGTTCCCATCTGGGCTAGACCCGACCCGCGCATGCCATGACCAGGCCAAAGGTCGGCTCAGGCCCAGATGGGAACATGCTGGAAGGGGTGTGTGAGTGTGGGTTTGAATTTGAATGTGTAGATTATGTGAGTGTGTCATTGCATTTTGTGACGTACGGCATTGTGGATATGTTGGGTCTTTGATGGGAACGAATCAAAGGGTCACGATGAGATTGGTGGTGATATGTAACGGCAATGATGCCACATCATGAAAAAAATACGTTCTCGTTTCTGCCGACGATCAACCCCCTGCACGATCTCCAAAAACAATTTTCTGCTCACAAATCCCGGAAGGGTTTGTGTGGCTCAGGGAAAACTCAAGAGGTATGTCGATTTGTCGGGAGTCGTTCGAATTATTCACACTCGAACCCCACACCCACTCACACTCTCGCACCTTCCTCCAGCATGTATCCATCTGGGCCTGAGCCGACCTTTGGCCTGGTCATGGCATGTGGGGGGTCGGGTCTAGCCCAGATGGGGACATGCGAGGCCCCCGCGGCCATGAGCGGAGCTATGAAATGCACGAAAACCCAACCGAAAAGAAACACTATCATCCCCAACGCTCAGTCAGAGCACATCGCCTAACGCGAGGCATTATCAATAGCCTTCAATATCCCCACACAAGACTCTTCAATCTCCTCCGGAGCAATAGTAAGCGGCGGAGCAATCCGAAAGCTATACGGATGACTAAGAAACCAATAACAAATAATCCCCAACTTCTTTGCTTCCTCAACAATACGCGACACAAACTCCGCCGAGTCAAAGTCAATGGCAAATAGAAGACCAATGCGGCGCACTTCTTTTATGCGCGGATGTTTCAACAATGTCTCGAAAAGTTCTCCTTTTGCCTCTACGCCTTCCAGAAGCTTTTCATCTTCAATAACCTGTAGCGTGGCAAGTGCCGCGGCACAACACACCGGGTTGCCACCAAAGGTGGTGATGTGGCCCAGCATGGGGTCGTGGGTTAGGGACTTCATGAGGGTTCGGTTGGCCACAAAGGCGCCTATGGGAAGACCGCCGCCAAAGGCCTTGGCCACGGTAAGGATATCGGGCACGATGCCAAATTGTTCGAACGCGAAGAGGGTGCCGGTGCGGCCCATGCCGCACTGAATTTCGTCGAGGATGAGCAGGGCTCCGGTTTCGTCGCAGCGTTTGCGCAGGGCCTTCATGTAGGCCTTGTCGGGCACGCGCACACCGGCGTCGCCCTGAATGGTTTCCACGATCACGCAGGCGGTTTGGGTGGTGATGGCGTCGAGCTCGCCGGGCATGTTGAAGTGGATGAAGCGCACGTCGGGAAGCAGGGGCCGGAACGCCTGCTTCTTCACCTCGTTGCCCGACACGCTCATGGAGCCATGGGTGCTGCCGTGATACGACTTCCGGAACGATACGATCTCTGTGCGGCCGGTGTAGCGCTTGGCCAGCTTCAGGGCGCCTTCGTTGGCCTCGGTGCCCGAGTTCACAAAGTAGCAGCAATTGAGCGACGGTGGGAGCAGGCTGGTGAGCTTGGCGGCCAGCAGGTTTGGGGTGGCCTGTATGTATTCACCATACACCATCACGTGCAGGTGTTTGTCAAGTTGGTCTTTGATGGCCTGCACCACCACGGGGTGGCGATGGCCGATGTTGCTCACGCCAATGCCCGACACGAGGTCGGTGTAGCGCTTGCCTTCCGGCGAATAGAGGTAGATGCCTTCGGCTTTTTCGACGGCGATGAGGTAGGGGGCGTCGGTGGTTTGCGCCAGGGAGTTGAGGAAGGTTTCGCGGCTGAACTGGTCCATGCCTCAAAACTAGGAAGAAAAGCGGAAGGGTGGAAAAAACAAAAGTCCCACAGTGGTGTGGGACTCAAGAAACTAACTAACTCTCACAAATGAACTAAGTCTTGATGTGTATTCAACTTCGACCGGCGTGTTTAGCGCTGGCCAGAGTTGAGATACAGCGGGGTGAATCCTTGGGAGGACCCATTATCTTTGATAAGATACAGTGTTGCGTGAAGTGGACTATGCATTAACCGACACGGAAACAAGCATGCCGATGACGATGACCAAAGCCAGGACCAAAACTTGTTTCAGTCTTGAAGAGAGTCTCGCGTTGGCGATGTCTCTGTAGTCGATGTTGTTCATGTAAGCCATAATCTTTGCGTCTGATGTGGATCAAATGTCGCAAGGATCTGCGAGGGGCATCAGAGAAAAAAAGGCGAAATCCTACATCGGTAGCAAAATTTGAGGAGGATGCGACAAATGCACAGTGATGCAGGTCGCTCTTCCCGCGCTATGACACTAGGGTTTGGTGTGCTGATTGTAGGCGTCTACGAGGGTAATGAAATCCTTGATGATCTCATTGGGCACGGTGACGGAGAGGTGATACTGTTCTATTTTCCAGCCCTGTTTTGTTTTTCGAAGTACCCCAGAGCCGCGGCAAACTCCCATCCAGGTTGTTAAAAGTTCTGAAAACCATGCATTTTTTTCGTCAGATGTTACATGGAGGTCGCGGTCGTAGGGTTTAAAATCCCAGGCCTTGCCTTTGTCGAAGTAGGGCATGGCGAACGAAACGAATTCGGTTTTGGTCCAGCGCTCCTTGGCGTCGGTGCCAATGTACACCCCGTTGTCGGCAATGCTTTCAAAGAAGGCTTTGCCGTTGGCCTGGCTGGCGGCGAGGTGCCATTGGTCGATAAACTGGTTGATTTCTTTTTCGGTTTGCTGCGCACCGGCGGTGAAGGAGAGCAGGAGCAGAAGGGTGATGTAGCGAAGGCGGTTCACGATGCGGTCAGGAATTTGATGGGTTCGGACTCGGGCAGTTGGTTCACATTTACCTGCTTCAAGTTAGGCAAAGATAAGGTAAATGTGGTGCCCTGGTTCAACACCGATTCCACCGCGATGGTGCCCCGCAGCATTTTCACCGACTCGCGCACCAGAAACAGACCGATGCCCGACCCCTTGGCGTTGTCGCTGGCGCGATAGAACATTTCAAAAATCTTATAGATGTGCACGTCGGCAATGCCAATGCCGTTGTCTTCGATGCGCACCACGGCCCCCTCGGCCTGAATAGTCACTTCCACCCGGATGAATGGCCGTACCTTTTCGAGGTCGGCATAGCGCACGGCATTCGACAACAGATTCTTCAGGATGATTTCCAGCCGCGTTTTGTCGGTGTGAAATTCTCCACCGCTGGTCTCCACAATCTTGTCGATCCGTTCCGCATGGGGAATGAACTGCAACCCCTGAAAGATGTCGGCCAGAATGGATTGAACGCTCACCTTTTCGGGCTTGATCTGCTGCCGTTTGTTCTTGGCATAGTCGGTGATGTCGCGGATAAAGCCCTCCATTTTGTCGATGCTTGAGCGCATCTTTTCGAAGTAGTGGCTGTGTTCAGGCACGTGCATTTCGCGCTCGGCCAGGTGCACCAGGCCGGCCATAGACGAGAGGGGCGACTTGAGGTCGTGTGCCGAGCTGTAGATGAACCGGTCGAGCTCTTCGTTGAGCCGGTTCAGTTCGATGTTTCGTTTTTCCAGCAGCTGCGATTTGCGTTGGATCTCGTCGAACTGAGCCTTCAGCTTGCGTGTCATCTTGATGAAGGCGCCGGAGAGGTTGCCCATTTCGTTGGTCACGCCGGGTTCTTTCAGTTCGTCTTCGTTCAGCCCCTGGGTCACCATATACTTGCTGATGCTGTGCGACAGTTTTTTGATGGGCCGCGTGAGGCGTGAGGCCGTCACATAGGTGAGCGCCAGGGAGATGATGATGGAGGCGATGCCGAGAATGATGTAGGAGATGAGGCTTTCGTGGATGAGGCGGTTGGCGTGGTCGTCAGACAGGGTGGAGATGGTGGTGAGCTTGGTCGAAATGTTGTTGGTGAGCGCGTTGAGCCGGCCCAGCAGCCCTTGCGTTGGCACCAGCCCGATTTCTTCGTCGAGCGTAGCCAGCTGGTTGAAGTTTTCCTTGTAGGACTCAAGCAGGTGGATGACAAAGCTGCTTCCCGACGATTCCGAAAGTTTCACCCGCAGCGAATCGGCCAGGTGGTTGAACTGTCGTTTATAGGATTTTTCCTTCCGCAGAAAATAGTCCTTCTCGTGACGGCGCAGGCTCAGCACTTCCACCATGCTGATGTCTTCTGTATGTTTCTCCAACTCGTGGGCAAACTTGCGCATGCGTCCTTCCACGCCATAGTCTTTGAATCCGCGGTAGATGATTTTGTCTTTGATGGCCACAAACGTGCCGTTGTAGGTCTTGAGCACGTGGTTGATGCTATCGAAAAGCGAGTGCACTTCGGGCGACAGTTCTGCCAGCGTGTTGCTCAGCAAAATGTTTTCCTGGAGAATGAGGTCAAACACGCTGTCGCGTTCCTGCAGGATGTTGCTTTGGGAGGTGCGATAAAATTCCTGGTTGATGGTTTCGAACCGCAGGAAATCGAGATCGAGCTTTAGCAGGCGTTGAATCTGGGTGCGCTCGTTTTCAATTTTCTTGGTGAGGTCGTAGATGCTTTTGTTGCGGGCCAGGTAGTGATAGGAGAGCGCGGAGATGATGACGACATTCAGCGCCAAAATGCTGAAGGCGAGAAAGAGGCGTTTGCCAATGGTGTCGATAGTCCAAAGCATGTTGCGACAGCAAAACTACGATTCGTTTGCCACGATATCGGTCGCCACATATTACTAAAATATGAATTCTCAACGGGTGCGATAGAGCGCACGCATCACCCCTCAGGGGCAACGGTGTTGAAAGAGCAAAGTATGGAAACTGGGAAGTAAGGAGATTATCCCTCGTAGAGTTTCAGGAAATCCATCACTTCCTGGCGCACATTGCGCGTACTGGTCTCGTCGTAGGGCTCGGTGGCAATCGACTTGAACAGTTCGCTCACCACCGTGGGTTTGAAACCAAGTTCCTGTGCATAGATGGTGGCCACTTCCAATTCCACATCTTCCACCACTTCGTCGAGGTAGATCATGTAGACCAGGTGATAGATGGACTCCAGCTTTTCGACTTTGTCGCCCACCGAGTTAAATTTCAGGTTCGAGATGTCTACGTCGGCGTGTTTGAGGTCTTCCGGGTTGAGGTGCAATTGAAATCCCCACTTGAGGAGGCAGCGCAGGAAGCGCGTCTCAATTTTTTCGTCGCCGAGGAAGAGCGCGAGAATATTAAAGTAGCTTCTTTTTACAGAGACTAAGTGTTCGGTGTTCTTCATAACGGAAGGGGTTCTTTTGTCTAACTCCGCGTGCGGTGTCATAGTAGTAATTTCGGTAAAAATAAGGGATGAAAATTAAATAACTGTCATTTATTATCTAACAGTGTTACAGGCCTTTTGTTGCCCGTTTCCGGCTTTTTGTGGCACTTTTTTCGGGTATGGGTTGAGGGTTGGAATGCCGACTTGTCTATGACTCATCCTAAACCCGCACTTTCGTGCTACCGGCAATACTTCTGTTGGAGGGGTGCCACGTCGGGGGCTCCGAGGGCCCGGGCTTTCTTCAGGTCAGCACAGGCCAGGTCAAATTTTTTGACCTCGGCGTTGGCCATGCCCCGGAGTGTGTAGGGATCGCTTTTCTGCGGGCGCAGCAAGGTGGCCCAGTTGCAGTCGGCCACTGCTTCGTCGTATTGTTTCAGGCGCAGGTTGCAACGGGCCCGTCCTTGAAAGATGTCGTAGTAGATGTCGGGCACATCGGCCGGTTTCATCACGCTTTCAAAGGAGGCGCCATACACATCGGTGAGGTTGTCGTTGAAAAGTTTTTTGCCAAGGGTGAAGTAGGGCAGGGCTTCTGTGGGGTTGTCCATCTTGTCGAGATAGAGTGTTCCGATTTCATAGAGCAGGGTCAGGCTTCGCGGCTCCTGGTTGTGGAGGTGTTTCAGGGCCTGGATAGACTCGGCATAGTTGCCCAGATAGAACTGGCACACAGCAATTTGCCGCAGTGTTTCCACGCGCGCGGGGTCTTCGTGTTTTTTGAGAACGAGGTAGTGTGCCACGGCTTCAGAAAAATCTTTCTGCTCAAAGCGTTGGTCGGCAATAGACTGCAGGGTGTGCAGGAGGCTGTCGTGCGCAAAGCGAAACCGAATCTCCAGAGGATCTTCCTGCCCCAGGGTTTGGATGAGCGCGAAGGCATCGTCGAACTGGCCATTGGCAAACAGGTGGTCTACCTGTTGCAGGGCCTTGCTGTTGGCCTGGTAGTGTTGGGTGCGTTGCTGTTTCACCACATAGGTGGCGGTGTGCAACAACGCGAAGCAAAATCCGGCAATGACCGTGAACACAAGGAAGGCCAGGCCCTGAATTTTGAAATATTCTTTACCAAAGGTGTATTGCTTTTGCTGTGCCATTTGCCAGCGCAGAAACCGGCGTCGGTTCTCTTCGCGCTGGTCTATCTCGTCGGGCTCCGGCTGGTTGTAGTTCATCATCGCGTCATAGCGCGATTTTTTGAGCGGGTCGGACAGGGTGTGATAGGCTTCGTTAATGACCTTGAACATTTCTTCGGCCTGGCGGTTGCCGGGGTTCCGGTCGGGATGGTACTCCATGGCCAGCCGCTTGAAGGCCGCTTTGATTTCAGCTAGGTCGGCTTCGGGGCGTACGCCTAAGATGTTATAGAAATTGTTCATGCACGAGCGCCTTCCATTCTCTAAACGAATTTAACGCGAAAAATTTTCAGTTGACCCCGAGGTTTTTTACATGCCGACCCGTTGAGACCCGCACCACTTCATCCTAACCCAGTGAGCGACAGGCAAAAAAAGAAGCGGCTGCCCTGGGATGGGGCAGCCGCGTTGGATGTTATCTGAGAAATGGTGACTAGATTTTCGCCAGTTCCTGAACGAGGTCGATGAGCTTGTTGGAATAGCCCCACTCGTTGTCATACCACGATACCACTTTCACGAACTTGTCGTTCAGTGCGATACCGGCTTTAGCGTCGAAGATAGACGTGCGGGCGTCGCCCAGGAAGTCTTGCGACACCACATCGTCTTCGGTATAGCCGAGGATGCCTTTCAGTTCGCCTTCCGATGCATCTTTCATGGCTTTCTTAATCTCTTCGTAGGTAGCGGATTTCTCCAGCTTCACCGTGAGGTCAACCACCGAAACGTCGGCCACGGGCACGCGGAACGACATGCCGGTGAGTTTGCCTTTCAGTTCGGGGATCACCAGGGCCACAGCTTTGGCAGCACCGGTAGACGAGGGGATAATGTTCTGGTATGCACCGCGGCCACCTCTCCAGTCTTTTGCTGAAGGGCTGTCCACAGTTTTTTGAGTGGCCGTAACGGCGTGTACGGTGCTCATCAGACCTTCGGCGATGCCGAATTTGTCGTTCAACACTTTTGCAATAGGGGCCAGACAGTTGGTCGTGCAGGAAGCGTTGGAAACGATGGTATGTTCAGCGGTAAGTTTTTTATGGTTCACACCCATCACGAAGGTAGGGGTGTCGTCTTTTGCAGGGGCAGAGAACACTACTTTTTTGGCACCAGCGGCGATGTGTTTTTGTCCGTCGGGAATAGTAAGGAACAAGCCAGTAGATTCTATAACGATTTCGGCGCCTACTTCTGACCATTTCAGGTTAGCGGGATCTTTCTCGGCAGTTACGCGAATTTTCTTTCCGTTCACTACGAGGCTACCGTCTTTTACTTCCACGGTGCCGTCGAATTTGCCGTGCGTAGAGTCATACTTAAGCATGTATGCCATGTACTCAGGGTCTACAAGGTCGTTGATTCCAACGATCTCGATATCTTTGCGCGAGATGGCAGCTCTGAACGCCAGGCGACCGATGCGGCCGAATCCGTTAATTCCTACTTTAGTCATTGTATTTGTCTGGTTTAAATTTCGAGATCAAAAATAAATTACCCAGACACCAAAACCAACGAAATAAAATACGGTTTTAGAAAAATTTTATCGCACAGGTTTGCAAATCAAGAACTCGGATCTATATTTGCACCCTCTTAACGGCAACGCGGAGAGAAAACACAGAAAAGACTCACACATTCACACCCCCGTCACCATCACCATGGTCCGTTCGTCTAGGGGTTAGGACACCAGATTTTCATTCTGGTAACACGGGTTCGATTCCCGTACGGACTACTTTTCAGAACGCCTTCTAACTTTGTTGGGAGGCGTTTTTTTGTTTCCCCAAATGGAGAGTCGTCATGAGGCCATTCCTGATGCTTTCGTTTCACTATATTCGGTCCGGTGATAATCAAACTGTTCAAAATATTTTGACTTTGCCGTAAGCGCCCTCTGGCACGGCGAAGAGATATTCTGCCAGCACTACCCGCTATAGTTTCGCCAATGATGATGTGTTGCTCAATAGATCGCTAGTGACTTTGTGCTTATCTGTGATGCCATCGCCTGGATGAGCCCTTTCCCTTATCACACATGAACAACGGCTTTGATACACGCTAAATCCCGATGAGAATGAAAATAGGTATGTCCGGAATTAAAATGAGTTTTTTTAGAATTGGAGGATATGCTAGTCTGGTGATCGCGTCGTTGAGTGCAAATTTCCTTCTAAGTCCTTATGATGAATATATGCCATCGGGGGAGCAAACTCTCGATGAAGACGCAGCCATTTCGATCTTTGGATTAAATATCATCCTGTTATTCCTGTCTGTTGTTTTTGGTGCCTATACGTTTTGGAAATATAGACAGATAGATCTTATTCTGGCTGTCATCGTCATAGCGAATATTGTTGCTTCAATCTATTGGTACATTTCTTTATAAGCATTTCCTGTTTGAATGCGGTAAACTGAGGTGATAAATTCCAAATGCCTTGGATATGAGATCCGCTCCCTCCGCACTACAACTTGGTTCGCGAGTTGATTCAAAGATCGTTATTGACCTACACTATTTGAAGATCGTTCCTTCTTGCGACTAAACTGTATCCTTTATCGACATATTCGTCGATTTGAAAGCGAATGCCAATTGTTCTGTTGAGAAAAAAATCAGTAAGAGTTTTAACGGCTATTCTGTTAGTGAACACAACGCTTTAGAACATTTTATTGACGAATAACAGATAGTGTTGACGTTGTAAAAAAAAATATCCACAAAAAAACACGCTGCAAGATTTTTGCAGTATCGCGAAGTATGTTTGTGTCATGCTACCGCGGTTTGATCCTCAATCGCTGGTGTGTAATAATTTTAGCGCATAGCCATATAGATATGGTATACGGTTAGGTTTGATTTTTATTGTGTGTAGATGAAGGAAGTAAATGTGTGTGATTAAGTTCGGTGCAACTTGGGATTGACACAATAGAAATTCATAGGAATCAAATGAACTTCTAATACTATGAATTTTCGCATCTTAAATTTCATTGCGGTCGCTGTTTTGGCTACAGGGATTTGCGCACAGGCACAGAATCTCTATGTGCCTCAAGGTTCGGCGGGTATTCAAAACTCTAATTCCAACTTTGTTGGTGTTGGCGCGACCGTGCCCACGGCAGCGTTTCACATCCAGCAAACGGCAACAGACTGGACCGACGGACTGCGGCTATCAACGCAGGGTAAAAATTGGGACATTGTGTCGACCAACAGTGGCGACCGTTTGTCATTTGGGTTTGGCGGCACACCGCTGCTCGAAATGAATGCACAAGGTCGTGGCTCTACCGTAGAGATAAAAGGCGACCTGCAATTGGGATTGGGCAGGGCCATCTATTTTTTGGGCGACGCTGCTGATCCGGAATATCTTATCAGAAGTGGCGGCTGGCTCGACGGCATGATGTATCGTCATTACACAAGTCACCAGTTTTATACGTCAAAGAGCGAACGGCTAAGGATCACCGCGAATGGAAACATCGGCATTGCCACGGCCAACCCCTTGGCTAGGCTGCAGATTCAACAAAGCGGCACCACCTGGTCGGATGGTCTTCGATTAGGCTATCTAACCAAGAGCTGGGACATCGTGACGACCAACAATGGCGACCGACTGACCATCGGTTTTGGGCAGACATCCAATCAAGGCATCGAGTTGAACGCCGCCGGACAGGGCGCCGCGTTGGAGGTGAAGGGCGACCTGCAGATGGCCCAAAAGCGCGCCATCTATTTTCTGGGTAACGCAGCAGATCCGGAATACCTGATTCAAAGTGGTGACTGGAACGACGGCATGAAATACAAGCACTTCACCTCGCACCAGTTTTTTACGGACCGGACGGAGCGACTTCGCATTCTCAAGAATGGCTACGTGGGCATAGGAACTCCCAACCCTGATGCACTGCTGACGGTGAGAGGTGACATTCATGCTCGTGAACTGCGCCTCGACATGGTGGGAAGTACTGCTCCTGACTATGTGTTTGAGGAAAGCTACAACCTGTCGCCATTGGACTCGGTTGAAAATTTCATCGCCACCCATAAACATCTGCCGGGAGTTCCGTCTGCCGCCGACATGGAAGCGGAGGGCGTGATGATAAAGGAGATGAATCTGCTGCTGCTCAAAAAAATAGAGGAACTCACGTTGTATGTGATTGAACTGAAACAGGAGAACGCGCTTCAGCAAAAAGCCATCGACGCACAGCAGCAGGCGACTTCGCGCAAAGCCTCCAGGCGCTTGGGAAGAAAAAGTAAATCCTGAAGAAACCGATCGGCGATCATGATGGTGCTATTTCGATACGGATGTTGCCTTGTGGTGCTGTGCCTTGCCGGCCCGTTGCGCGCACAGGTGCTTGAAGAAAACCTTTCTTCTGAAAGCAAGGGACTGATGCAAGATGAGCTACAGTATTGGCGTTCGCTGGGGCAACACAAAAGCGATGATTTGAAGGATAGCCTGACGAGCGCATTTCTGAAACATCAGCCATATGTCATCGCTGATTCGCTGGGTCGAAGCTTCAAAGCCATCCCTTCGCAAAAACTTTTGCAGCAAGTCAAAGACAGCCTGCGCTTGCCGGACATAGACAACGTGCCATACGCATTGCCCGTGTCGCGGGAGGAGCTGATCGATAAGATTCGCGAGTCAGTTTATGGAAACAGTGACGACAAACAGCTGAAACGTCTCAAAGACCTTGAGGATTTGAAAAACGCACAGAGCTTAAAACCCGAATTGGAAAAACTTCCGATGAACCAACCGCTGCCCAGTGAAGACGCCGTTGGCAGCATGTTTAAGGACTCGTTAAGGCAATACGGAGCGTCGTTGACAAAATTGCAACTCGATCCTCTGGGCAGAAGCATGTTGCCGTCCTTACCCGGCAAGGTGGTGCCAAAAGAGTTGGCCAGCCTGGTAGATAGCGTAAGGCTTGGGCACCTCAGAGAACAGAAGCTGTGCCTTGACACGGTGAGCCACTATCGCGCTATGCTCGAAATGAAATTCAAAGAACGACAATCGTTTTGGGAGAAGACCTACAAGGAATTTTTGGTTGGCGTATCCACCCATGATTTCAAGACCTTTCAATTTGCGCCCGCGCTTGCCTATCCGCTAACGAAACGACTATCCCTTGGGTTGGGGCCGTCGCTGCTCTTTCAACAAGCCGGGAGTGATGTTGATTCCAAGAGAAACTACACCCTCACATGGAGAGCCCGTGGTTTTGTGAAAGCGCAATTGTTCAACCGTGCTTATGCCCAGGTTGAAGATACTTACATGCCTGCACAACGCGATGGCGTGAATGCTGCCAACACGTTGCTGGGCGGTGGCGGTTACCTGTTTCCGCTTACGCAAAAGATATCGCTTAACATGGTTGTGCTGTTTCGCGTCTATTCAAGTGACCCGTCGCGCAATGTTCCACCTTTTGTATTCCGCCTTGGCATAAGCTCACTGCGCATAAAACATTAAGCCTATGAAAAACTTTGTCATACTCCTTTTCTGCGTCGCGCTGGTTGCGTGTGGTTATGGACAGTCCACAGAAGAAAACACGAAGCCGTACTGCATCGATTTTGAAAAGGCCGGCACGATGGTTCATGTTGTTCAGCGTGAGTCCATCGGACTTCAATATTACGACGCTATAGGAATGACTGGGATATTGCCCGTGGTGGTGTATAACGCGCGACATGATGTGGTGTCGCGGCTCGCCCTGCAAAAGACGTTTGGTTTGAATCAATACACCATAGCGCTGGCCGACCTTGGGGCTACCACCATCAACGAAGTGTTCACCTGCGAAACGAGGGATGACCGGGGGCATACCCATCGGGTGTATATCAGGCCAACGGAAACTGTAAAGAAAGAAATCGGAGTCGATATTTCCAGTGACGTGATTAGTCTCCACTGCTATGAACCGGGCAGCAACACAATTGACTTCTATGGTGCGATCCAGTCCACAAAAGGACCTTATCGCATAACGTGGTTTGTGTTGGACGAACATCAGGCAAACTTCCTGTACCAACCCGTGGAGCAAGTACTTGAGATGACCGGCGAGGTGCCGACCATCAGAGTGGACAAGGCACCCGACTACTACGTCGTGTTATTTGTTGTTGACGGCTGCGGCAATGAAGGAAAACAAATGGTCCATGTGATATGCGACAAGGACAAGCGAAAGATTGACACCGTGTTCCTTGAAGCTATCCCGGATGTGATTGATCGCACAATACGAAAATCAAAATGACCCTGTATGAATTTTAAAACAACGCTGCTGATGGTGCAAACAATTTTTATTCTGTGTCTGATGACCTACATCGTATACACTGAACTGGCCGAGCCCAGCGCTTACGTGATCAATCAAAAGGTATTTGATGGCTATGCGGGCAAAAAAGTTCTGGAAGACAAATTGTCGGTGATCAGGAAGAAAAACAAACGGAGCCAGGACTCATTGCTCGTGCTGTTCACCCGTTCGGCCGCCGCTTTTGATGGCACTGCCTATGACGAAATGCGACGCAAACACGCGTGGCAGGAGGAACAACTTACGGACGAATTTACGGAGAGCCTGTGGCTAAGGATAAACAACGACATAAAAGCCTTTGGCGCGGAGAAAGGTTACGCCTTTATCTATGGTGCCACCGGCGATGGCGGCCTCATGTATGCCAACGAGGCGTACAATATCACGGAAGATGTAATTCAATACCTCAACGAAAAGTATGAAGGCGACTAGATATTGGATGATCGGTTTTGCGCTTGTGGCTTGCACGGGAAAACTTGACCGTGCGGCATATGCAGACTTTGTGCAAAATTATGACAACGGCCTGCATGTTACGCAGGATACCGATGGCTTTCGATTTGATGCGCAGTATCAGCCCATCGAGCTGCTCAACCTATGGCAGCCTGACTTTGGCGACAATGACAGTCTTCATCACGTGGTGTTAACGATTCGTCCGGTAGATGCACAGCAGGATCTTGTACGTTACCAGACGACCGATGAAGAGGTGATGCAAAAACGCTTGTATTATTTCTCCTTCCTCTTCCAGGACGACATCACGCTGCAAAGCGATGGCAAAAAAATGCCTTGCGTGCTATTCCACTACGAGCGCCCGGCCGATGCCCGCCGACCTCACACGTTTGTGATGGGCTTCGAGAAAAAACCTGAGGCCGACAAACATGTGACCTTGCAAATCGACTCACCGTTGATTTCGAGCCTGCCAGTAAAATTAGAAATATCTCTTGCCAACCTACCTGAACTTGCCTTATGAAACGACTACGCAAACATCAACGCGCGATCGCTGCATTCTTACTTGCCGTGATGCTGAGTGCGAGCATACCTACCCGCACCTACGCGCTCACCAGCGGCCCGTCTCAACCGGAAGTGCAATCTTTTCAGCCCGCTACCGCCAGCAACATGGTGGATTTATTCAGTGGCGACTTTTCTTACAACATCCCGTTGTTCGAGTTGCCAGGCCCTAACGGTGGATACCCTTTCAATCTTTCGTATCAATCCGGCATCACCATGGACAGTGAAGCAAGCTGGGTGGGCCTGGGCTTTAATCTTGCGCCTGGTGCCGTTACGCGTCAGATGCGGGGCTTGCCCGATGAGTTTAAAGGCGACAAGGTCTACACCAAAATGTCGATGAAACCCAGTGTCACGGTAGGCGTAGCCACAGGGGCCAACTTCGAATTGTTCGGTTCTGAATTTCTGAAAGGCAAGCTTGGGCTGAGTGTGCGACAAAACAACTATAAAGGCTTCGGCTATTCGATCGATGGCGGCCTGGGGTTTAGCAACACCAACAGCGACGGCATGACTACCGGCCTTGGCGTTAATTTCAGTCTTGATTCGCAGGAGGGGGTGAGTGTGTCGCCATCGTTAAGCCTGGGCACAAAAGCTGGTTCGGTGGGTCTGGGCGTAAGCTACAACTCCAAGTCGGGGTTGGGCACACTGTCCACCAGCTACGATGTGACCCTAAAGACAACGAAGTATGCCGTAGCAGATGAGAAGACAAAAACCGAAAAAAATATAAAAGACCGATATCGTGTATCGCAGGCCGGTGGTGTGGGAAGCGAGATCAGCTTTAGTCACCCGGGCTACACGCCGCAAGTCACTATGCCCATGCGCAGCATTAATGTGAGCGGGCAATTTCAAATCGGCGGTGCCTTTGCCGGTGCTTTTGCCAGCGCCTACTTGTCCGGCTACTACAACGAACAGCGGCTGCTGCACGACAAGAAACGCGTGCCAGCACCGGCCTATGGCTACTTGCATTTGCAGGATGTCAACAGCAAAGATGCATTGATGGATGTGAACCGCGAGAAGGAAGGTATGGTAACGGAGGTAATTCCAAACCTGGCCATTCCATCGTTGTCGTACGATATCTATTCTTTCTCGGGCCAGGGCATTGCGTCGATGGTGAGGCCCATGCGAAACGATCTCGGCATTTCGCGCGATCCGGCAGGCACGTCAACATCGACCAGTGTGAGCGCCGGGGTGGATGTCGGCATTCTGACGCACGTGGGCGTTAACCTCACCGTGAGTCACTCCACCAGCAAGTCGGGCGAATGGAAAGATGATAACAACCTGACTTCGCGTTTCAGCTTTCAACCTTCTAATCTTGACCGCGGCTATGAACCCTACTATTTTAAGGCGCATGGCGACCCGGTTGCGGAACCGGCCGACAGCTATATAGGACTTGGTGGTGATCGCCCTGTGCGCGTACGCTTAGATGGCAACACCGCTACACAAACGTTGGACGCGGCAATTTCCGGCAGTGCCGGTTCTTTGTCTGCGCCGTCCAGCACGGCCTTCAACACCGCGCGGCGCCCGCGTTCGCAGTCAACCCAGTTCATCACCAACGAACAACTGCTCAGCAACGGTGCTGAGTTGATGCCACCGTGCGGCGTTACGTATTTTGAAAATACGGCCACCACAACCCAGCGCTATAACCGGTCGCAGTGGCCAACACACCACACCGCCGCTATCGCAGCCACCACCGCTGACGGCATTCGCTACATCTATGCTTTGCCTGCCTACAACACCGTGCATGAGGAGGTCGTGTTTTCCACCCGTAAAGGCGAAGGTATATCGCGTGTAAACGCGGGTAACAACGGCAGTGGAGACCCCAGCTACGAGCACAGTAAAACCGACAAGTTTCTGAAACGTGCGGAGACGCCGCCGTATGCGTATGCGCATTTGCTCACCTCCATCCTGGGACCTGACTATGTGGATGTGACCGGCAACGGTGTGACGGAGGATGACCTTGGCTATTGGGTGAAGTTTACCTATCGCCGCGTGGCTACGAAACAAGATCCGTTTCGCTGGCGCGACCCATTTTCGAAAGCGCATTACCAGGAAGGATGGACCACCGACCCTAAAGATGACCGGGGCTCGTTTGTATACGGCGAGAAAGAAATCTGGTATTTGGCGCAGGCCGAAACCAAATCGCACATCGCCACCTTTCACATAGAAGACCGCGACGATGCCAAAGGCGCACAGCAGCGTTTGCAAGATACCAACCAGCGCGGCAAGAGTGTGAAGGCGTTGCGCGAGATCAGGCTGTTCTCGCGCTTTGCCAATGGCGAGCCCATCAAAGTTTGCAAGTTCAGGTACTCCTACAACCTGTGCCCCGGCACCGAGAACAGCGAGAGTGGAAAACTTACGCTCGAAGAGCTTTGGTTTGAATATGGTAAGAGCGCGCGTGGCAGGTTGAACCCCTATAAATTCACGTATGCTTCCGTCAACGTGGGTTATGATGTGCTGGCATACGACAGGTGGGGAACGTACAAGCCATATCCTGCCGGAAAACCGGCTACCAACTACCGCTTTCCCTACAGCCTGCAAGACGAATCGCAGAAGTCCACCATCGATGCGAATGCCAGCGCGTGGAACCTGGCAGGAATACAACTTCCATCGGGAGGACAGATTGACATCGACTACGAGTCTGATGACTACGCCTATGTGCAGCATCGCCCCGCCATGCAAATGATGGAACTGGTGGAGCCCTATGGCAACGCCGAACAACCGCAGACAGCATCGACGTTCGGGCTCACGGGTGATCCGAAAATTCGCTTCCGCTTAGAACGGCCCATCGACGGAAACTCCGATGCCAAGGTGCAAGCGAACGAAGTGAAAAAATACCTCGACGACAAAGATCAAGTGTTCTTCAAGATTGCCATCAACCTGCAGGAACCCGCAAAGGATTTGTTCGAGTATATCAATGCATACGCCAACATAGATCGCTCCAAGCCTATGGGGTTGGAAAAAGGCCCATCGGGAAAATACGAGTTTGGCTACCTGTACCTGAAGAAGGACAAAGGTTATCACCCACTCATGCTACGGGCGTGGCAGCATGTGCGAACAAATCAACCCAACCTGCCCGACGGTGACATGGAACTGGAGGCAAGCGGTTCGTTGGGCAAGCAGGTGTCTTTTATGAAAGCCCTCGTGGTTTCTATTTTGGATCTGAAAGATCTTTTCAAGGCCTTCTATAAAAACGCAGAAAACAAAAATTGGGGAAAGGAAATGCTCGCGGGAAATTGTTGGCTGCGGCTGCGTTCGCCCGACGGTATTAAGTATGGAGGCGGTCTGCGTGTAAAGCAAATAACGATTCGCGACGACTGGCAGGGAAACGAAGAAGGCATATATGGTCAGCGCTATGAATACACTATGGTGGAAAAAGGGCAGACCATCAGTAGCGGCGTGGCGGCGTACGAACCTTTTATTGGTGGTGAAGAAAACCCGTTGCGCTATGCCAAGGAATATACCGAGTCCATTCCGTTAGCCACCGACAACAATCTGTTTTTCGAATACCCGATCAACGAGGGTGTATATCCCGGTGCGCAGGTTGGCTACAGGTTGGTAACTGTGATGAGCCTGGCCTCTGCAAGCCGTGCAAAACGACCGCTCGACCGCATAACGCTTAGCGACGGAAAAAAACTATTTCCAGAAGGTAGTGACGCACGCTTTGGCACAACCGGTAAAACCGAGCACGAATTCTACACAGCCAAAGATTTTCCGGTCCTGGCTTACGAAACACCCAAAGTGAACCGGCACAGCAAATCCTTCATTCCTATACCGTTGTTGGGCAGCCTTGCCGAAACATCGCTCACCACATCGCAAGGCTATAGCATCATTACAAACGACATGCACGGAAAACAAAAGCGTGTAAGTCAGTTCAGACAGGCGGTAGACGGAACGTTCGATAAGGACACCATGTCGTATGTGGCGTACAACTATTACAGTAAACCGCTTACCTATGACAAGCAGGCCGTAAACGAGGTGATCGGCTTGTTTAAAGACAACGGTGATGGTACGGTAAGCACGCTGGATGCGGCTGAATTGAAGAGCACCAGCATTGCTAAGGTAACGTTGGGGCAGGAGACGGATTTTTTCACGGACATGCGTGAATACAAAGATAACACGTTCGAAGGCGGCGTGCGGGTGAACATCGACATCATTCCCGCTGTGTTCATCCCGATTCCCATTCCCACGGCGTGGCCCAGCATAGGCAAAACTTCCAAACGTCTTCGCACGGTGGTGACCAACAAGGTGATCTTTAAAACGGGGATGTTGCAAAGCACCACTGCGTATGACGGCGGCTCGAAATTGTACACCAAAACCTTGCGGTGGGATAAGTTCAACGGCACAGCCGCGCTCCAAACCGTAAACAACAATTTCGACAAGCTCATTTATTCGTACAGTATTCCCGCCTACACTCAATATCAGGGCATGGGAGCGGCATACAAAACAGCGGGCCTCGCATTTTCGCTTCGCGATGTGCGGAACACGAAAGGCCAGCAATACGAATTTGTGCCGGGCTTTTCGGCCGACAACCTCTATGCCGGCGACGAGATGATTCTATACACTGACAACCTGAAGACACCCGTTGCCTTTGCTGTATACCTCGGCGACGAGTCAGGCAAGCCCATGTTGTGGACTAACACTTCGCTTGGCAGTGTGACCTACAACGGCATGGTGGTGCGCTCAGGCTACCGTAACCAGTTGACGGTGGCAGCAGGAAATATCACGGCGTTGGACGACCCGACAAAAAGAGGTACGGAGAAAGTGTATAGCAAACGCATCACCATTCCAAAGATTAACTAATTCAACGCTTGTGTTATGAAAGCAGTTATGAAAATATTTTTGATGCTCTGTTTTGTATTGGTGCTGTGGTGTGTGGTGAGCGATGTGAAAGCACAAGCTATCGCTCAGTCAACAACGACGTCTGCCACCGACAGTGCTGTTGTTTTCGATGTGATCCCCGACTCGGTGGAGCTGCGTGCATTGACGACGTTTTACAAGGATCTTGGTGGTCCGCATTGGAAGAACAACCGCGGTTGGCTAAAGGGAACAATGCACAAAGATTTCGCAACGTGGTATGGTGTTACTGTGGAGAACGGTGATGTGGTGGAGATTGTGATGCCTCATAACAACTTGAACGGCATACGGCCGGGTGAGCTTGGGCGCTTGGGAATGATCCGGTATTTGTCGTTAGAAGGAAACAACGTTAAGGAGCGCGAGCGGCGAACGATGTCGCATGATGTGGCGGCATTTCCGAAGCGAGATGCTGATACGCGAAAGGTAAACTTGCCTTACTGGGGCTTGGCCGTAAAGGGTCCGCACGCGCAAAAGGTTGATTGGCGTTCGACTCCGCCCACGATAGATGCGCTAACGGCCTACGGGGCATCAAACATTGGAGCGACCGGTGTTGGTGTAGATCAGTGCGGTGGTCTTGCTTTTATGGTATTGCACAATGGATTGGTGGGAGAGAATAATCTACACATCTACGATGCCGATGGGAACAAGCTTACGACGACGGGTCTCAATGGAATTCTTTCGAATAATGAAATGCAGGTAGTGAAGGTTCCGGGTAAGCAAGATGAGTGGTACGTCATCTATACCAAGTATAGAAGCGGTGCAGGGTGTCCTGATGGCAATGCTGTGTACTGTGCTGCCGACGTAGTCTATTCCAGGATACAGTTAAATACCGATACGCGGCAGTTAACCATCCTTGAAAAGGATAGGTTGCTTGGGTCTGGATACATTCAGGGCAAAGCCGTGTCTCGAACGGTGAATGGAGATGTATCCAAACATTATCTGTACCTGGTGAAGCGCGTGCTGACATTTGGCTATCAAACTGACGCAAATGCAAAAATTCAGATTCACCGTTATACCGTCAGTGAGTCGGGAATTACATTGGGTAGCGAGGGTGTAACCGGAGAGATTAGTCTTCCTTTTTGGAGCTTGTCAATAGCCTCATCTGGAGTTGAGCTTAGTCCGGACGAGACAACGCTTTGTATTTCCAACCGTAACCAGAATAGTAATTTTTACAAGGATATTGTAATTTTTAATCTTGGTGAATTTTCAAGCCCATCTCCCAATCCCAAATTCATTGACCTCACGCAGTTGATGGTCCAACCTGATGGAGCCCTTTTGAATCAAGCGGTTCGTTTACAGGATTTGTATACCCTGAGTGGTTATAAAGATAGGTTTAGTTGCTTCGAGTTTCTCAAGAACAAAATCAGTTTGGTGGAGTTCAGTCCATCGGGACGCTTTTTGTATGCAATAGGAGGAGGATTTCAAGTTGGTCAGGCGAATAACAGATCGTACAATGAATATCTTTTGCAGATCGACCTTGATTCCGATGCAGATGGTACGGAATATAACGTCAGTATTCGTATTCAAAAAGGTTTTGGCGTTGAATCCAGTTGTGTTGGAGGGTCGGTAAGCGACAGCAATCATCATCCGTTTGGCGACATCGAAGCGAGCTACGATGGCAACATCTACTTTACAAAGGGAAATGAAAAACGTCTCTTTGTAATTCCCCATCCGAACGAGATCATGCAACCTGATTTGACACCAAAGCAGGTTGACTTGTCTACCGCCGACGTGCCGAACATCCCGATGCAAGAGAACGCCATCGTCACCACCCTTCCTGAGAACATCGACGGCCTCGACTATATACCGGATGTCAATCTTCCCAATCCATCGTTTGCTTTTTTATCGACAACTGCTGGAACGGGCTCACCGACCACGCTTTTGCTATCGGGCCACAACGCGGGTAATACCTACCAGGTGGCATGGGGCGATGGCACGTTCGACAACCTGAGCACGCAACGGATAGCGCACACATACACAACACCGGGCACATACACCGTTGTGATGAGTGCCACCAATGCGCTGGGTTGTAATCTGAAATCGAATAAGCAACTGGTGGTGGAGGAGCGATGCCCAACCATTGGCACTATGGACTTCTCGGCGTCGACAATACTTTGCTCCACCACCTTTGAGCCATCGGTACAATTTCCAAACACTTGCGTGCCGGTGTCGTATACCTGGAACTTTGGCGACGGCGGCACATCGACACGGCAGTCTCCGCTGCATAGCTTTCGCAATGAGGGCACGTACAACGTCACGCTTAAGCTGCGATACCAATGCGGTGCGTGTAAAGACAGTGTGTCGGTAACAAAGCAGATTACCGTACGCCGTGCCATTGCGCTCATTGATTCGCTGATCACGGTTACCACTGAGTTAAAGACGAACGTCATTCAGACGCAAGCGTCTACCTTTTTTGATGCATGGCCGCTGGACTACACCAACACCGGGTTGTCAAACCTGTCGGGCTATCTCAACGGAAGCGCTGGTGTGTGGCGAAACAATGCCTCCTATGTGTATGATGTGCCGCGGTCACAATCCGACCCTGTCACCATTGCCACCGATGGAACTTTCACTTTGGAGATGTTCAACTGGGAAAGCGCCCAGGCACAGCTTATTCCCCATTGGATCAATGCCACCATCATGACGCGCTATAGCCCTTACAGCTACGAGCTCGAAAATAAAGATGTGCTCGACGTTTATTCTGCCGCACTGTATGACTACGGGGGGCACTTGCCGTCGGCCAATGGCGTGAACATGCGCAACAACGAAATGGCATACACCGGTTTTGAAGGGCCAGGCAAGCGTGCCAGTGGGAACTGGATGCTGAGCAACGATGCCGAACCTACTTACTTGCCGGTGACCGTAACCTACTCAAAGAAAAACATCGCCATTGCGAAGGCGCCGGTTGAAATCTTCGACGGTGTGGAGGCGGTGGACGTTCTGGCGCACCGGTTGTGGTGGCGAATATTTTTCAGGCCTACGATGCTCAGTAAATATATGAGCCAGGTGCCGGTGCTGTGTGTGCAGCAGCATCCGACCGACCGCAATCAGACCATCGTGGTGTTGGAAGACTATCCATTCAAGGACGTATGGTTTGGCATATTGCGCATACGGAACCAGGCGCGTGCAGCCACTGCGGTAACGTTCGACAGCACGATTTATCACACCGGTCGTCGGTCGATCAAGGTAACGACGGCACAAACCTTCGAGCAAAAGTTGCTACGACTCGACTCGGGTAAGAAATATTTTATTAACGCGTGGGCGTTTGTCAGGGATCCACAACGCAAAACGCCTGAGCCTGTGAGCGGTCTTGGCATAGACGGTAGGCTGAAGGCGAAAAACGGAACACTATCCGGCTCGTTTTCCATCGCGCCCAGCGGCCCCGTGATAGAAGGGTGGCAGCAGGTGCGCGGAACCTTTGTGTGTCCTGATGACGGGTTGATGCTGGAAGTCACCTTCAAACCCGGTACAAGCGGGGCGTGGTACGATGACCTGCGATTGCATCCTGACGACGGCAACATGACCAGCTACGTGTACGACTTGCGCGACTACAGGCTTCGTGCCGTGCTGGACGAAGAGAACTTTGCCACGCTCTATTTCTACGACGACGAAGGCAACCTTTACCTCACTAAGAAGGAAACAACCGACGGCATAAAAACTTTAAGCGAAACAGTAAGCTATGTGGTGGAACATTAACAAACGCCGGCTGTGGCTGGTGGTAGCCATTGTGACCTGTTGCTGTGTCCACACGGTGGCACAGGATTTTAAAACGGTGATACGGCAGGTGCATCAACGCTATACTACGCTCGACACCCTGTTTGCCCGCATGCGTCTGGTGACGTATGACAGCGCCGCGACAACGCCACGCACAAGCGAAAAGATCGAGATCAGAAAAGTGGGAAGAAATTTCCTGTACCACTACGGCGACCTGTTGCTGATGCTTAACGGCCAATGCCTGATCGTGATAAATGCCGAGAACAAATTGATACAATATGCGCCGCAGAACAAGGACGCGCTGATGCCCGACATCGCCCGCCAAAACCTGGATAGTCTGCTGAACATGTACGATGAGCCTCTGTTTGTCGATCGCGAAGACGCTGTGGTGCAGTATCGGATTGAACGAAACGCGTCGATCACCATAGACCTGTGGATCGACCTGGAAACGATGTTTATCCGAAGAACGGAGTACCGTTACCCCACGGGTGAACGAGTTACCCTCGCCATTGAGCATTTTGACCCGCATGCATTGCTGGACGCCGGGCTCTTTCGTGAATCGCATTATGTGGTGCGCAATGGAAATGGGTGGAAGCCCGCGCCCGGATACGAAGGATATGAGGTGCAATAGCGCGCCACAACTTGAAAGAGAGATACAAAGTTTGAAAATACAGATTGTGCACTCACGCAATTTTTAAAGACAAATCTATGAAGCGAATATTACCGTTGCTTTTCGCCCTCTTATGCATTGTTTCCCTCCGGACGTGGAGCCATCCGTTTGGCGGTGTCACGTCACAACGCGATACCATTCCAAAAGCAATTCGGGTGAACCCGAATGGAGCCATAGTGTCGGCGCCGTTGGAACTGAGTTACCCGTTGAAAGATCTGGACGCGCAGGAAGTGAATGACGTCTTTCCGTCGCCACCGTGCTTGGAAGGGAAGTACTACGTCGGCTTTCAATTGAACTATGATCTGAGCGATGCGCAAACAGACAAATTGTGGTCGGCCAACGTGTCCGTCAGTCTGCTTGAAGGCAATACGGTGCTTTGGACAAAACCGTTGGTTGTGCGCATGAGTGATCAAACGTTTACCCAAACATTTTTTCATGACGAACCATTGGCGTGTGTGGGTAACTATCGCTTCCGGATTGAGTCAAAGCAAACAACGGCCGATGTGCCGCGCGAAAGCATTTACCTGAAAGTAATTCTCCATCGAAAAACCGAAGACTGGTTTGATCCGGCCATCATGCCAACAGTGCAGGTCACTTCAATAGGAAATCACATGGCAGTTGCCTGGACCGAAATGGGAGAGGGAACCATAGCCTACGATGTGGAGTGGGTGTTTATTGGCGAACACGATGCGTTTGCAGGAACGACCGGCCCCGAGGCATTTGCGTATCGCGAGCCGGCACGTGTTACGGTGAGTGGTTTTTATTTTGAACGGATGGCCTACTATCCCGCGGGCCAACTTTGGTATCGCGTCAGAGCTGTAGGGTTTCATCCCGATCATCCCGGGCATCGCATACCCGGGCAATGGGGATATTCAAGTTCCATCAGGTTGGCAAACAATAGCCCGTCGAAGAACTGGCAAATGCAAACGGTGTATGCTGAAGAAGGCAAGTATAAAACTGTGGTGCAGTACCTCGACCGAACCATGCGGGCACGTCAAAGTGTAACTAATCTCAGCACAACCCAGATGTCGTTGGTGGCCGAGACCTACTATGACTACGAAGGCCGTCAGACGGTAACGACCATGGCGTCGCCGTGGGACAATCCTGCTCTTGACTATAGGCCGAGTTTCAACCGATGGACTGCGATAGACCAAACCGTGCAAACCAACACCGGTACAGCGCGTGAGAAATTTCACTACGACAACGGACGCCTCGAAAACAGCAAACTCTCCGACCAGACCGGCGCCGGCCAATACTATTCGCCCAATGATTTAGTGGGCAAGCTAACGGATCCCTACCGGCCCGATGCCGAAGGATATGCCTACGCCACTACCGAGTATACCAACGACGGTACCGGCCGCATAAGCCGGCAGTCTGGTGTGGGACGCGTGTTTCGTGGCGATAGCACGCTGGCCACGCGGTATTATTATGGAGAAGCTTCACCCACACAGTTGATCCGCCTGTTTGGCCGCAACGTTGGCGAAGCGAGCCACTACAAACGAAACCTCATCGTGGATCCCAATGGCCAGGTGAGCGTAAGTTATCTGGACCAGGAAGGGCGAACCGTAGCCACGGCCCTCGCCGGTATTCCGCCGCAAAACGTGGACATGTTAAAAAGCTACACGGACCTGCCGCGCGATTCAGTGTATGAAAACCTGAATGCTAAAAATAAACAAGCTGCGGGTATTAGTCACACGTCGCACAAGATCATGAATGTGGCGCCCAATGCGGGCTATGCATTTTCGTACGACCTCGCTGCCGTCGCTTCGCAGGTACAGGAGACAGGCTGCGTGGCGTGTGCGTTCGACCTCACCATCACCCTGACCAATCCCGAAGGGAAACGCATGGACCTGGGAGCGATCGCAGGGAACCAGGCCGGTGACCAATTTTCATACGAACGCAAGAACCTGACAGCGACCTTATGCAACACCACGCTGGAAGCATTGCGCATGGTGCGATTCAAGTTGATACTGCCCGAAGTAGGCGACTACACGCTAACCAAAACCCTGGTGCCTCATGAACTTTCGTTTGAAAAACTCGACACACTTGTGCGCGACAAAGCCAGCATACAGCAGGCGATCAACGAAATAAAGATCTCGTATGTGACAGACGCCAGCGTATGCGACTTGTGTGACGAGCAATGCAGCGACGCCAACGACATGATCAATAAAGCTGTGGACGAGATTGCCAGGGAGGATTGCGACAACATACTCCGTCGCATCGAAGCGGACCTGCGCGCGCAACACGATAGCCCCGGCAGCGAGGACGTGTATGAAGTCAGGCAAGAAGACGTGAAGAATCACCGTCTGTATTGTCAGTATCTGTTGTGCCGAAAGAACATCGAGAGCGATAAGTTTGAGAAGAACCTGGGCCGCGTAAAAAATTGGGCTTCGGCCACGGCATACAACACCATTGAAAAAATGTTGACCGCCGACCCGTTTTTTAACGGCGACTCGCTGGCCGGCTTTGGTCACAAAGATGCCATGCGCGATAAGCTCAACGCCATTCAATTGGGTGGCAACGCCAACTATGCCGGCACGCTGTCCGAAGTGACCGATCCAACCAACACCAACTTCTATACGAACTGGGTGAACGACCAATCGAAATCATACCACCTGTTGTATCAGGATCTGATGGACCAACGCTCTACCATGACCGCTACAGAATACGAAGCCAAACTGAGCCATCAGCGTTGGACAATGTACCGCACCCAATACCTGGAAGCAAAACGCAAACTTAAACTGGAGCTCGACGCGATCAAGAGCTGTGCACCCGAACTGGAGCGCCTGCAGCAACAAGACGGCCTGCCCACAATAAAGAACGGGGTCGTCGACAAGGACGGTATTATCAAGCTGGGCGTCGACAACAACCTGATCGATCCGAGCACAACGGCAAGCAATGCCGTGGCTCCATCCATGAGCGACGACGAGCTGAATATGAAACTGCTGATGTTGAGTCGCCATTGCGGTGTGTTTTTCTCCAGGACCGACAGCACACAATTGCGCACCAACCTGGCCGGCTACTTTAACGCAAGCAAGAAAAATTTTCTGCGCGTGTTCCTGCGACATGACTTTGCTGACAACACATTCCTGCAAGCCATCCAAACCACGCTGCGTGCAAACGGCTGTGCCCTTGACGATATGCTGGAGGATGATCCGTTTGTTTGTGAGCGGTCGGTGGAGTCTGTTCAATCGGGCTGCCAGCCCGGCGATCAGCTAAGAAATTTGTTGATGAATCCAACCTTTGAAACTTCAAACCCGGGATGTAATGTAATCTCTGACGATTGTTTTGCGGGTTGGGAAAATGCGAATGGTCAACCGCGTTTACAATCTGGTAGTGTGGCGGCGATGTCTGGCACACGTTGTGGAACGACGAACGATGCTTTGCGCGGAAGTTTTGTTGAAAATCTGAAGCCGGGGAAACAGTATAAACTTTGTTTTTCTTATCGGGTTCTAACGGCCGGAGCACAAGCGAACGCGGCTGTTCCGGTTAGTCCCCAGATCAATTTGGATCGAGACTATTTTTACATGCAGCTTTCTTCTGGAACAGCCTACCGTAATTCAATAGGGTGTTCATTTCCAGGCCCGGTATATGATCGTGTTAAGGTAGATCGCAATGGTAGTATCGTGTCGGATTCCGTCATATGGAAAATTGGTGCGCAGTCTTTCGATACGGAATGGCGCGATGTGTGCGTAACGTTTGCCGCAGAAAGCGCGAGTTCATACTTGTTTCTGTCGATGATGCATACGGGATGGATCAACTACACCACGAATATTTATTATAAAAATTTGGCGATGTGGGAGCTGTGTGATGGTGGAGCGACACCTACTTTCACGCGAGACAACGTTACGGCCTCGTTACTGAACATCAATGACGAACAGCAGTCGCTATTAAAACAGACCCACCGTGAAATGCAGTCGCTGGAAAATGGAATTGTGTCGGAACTTCGTGCCAACGTTCAAAAAAGATCCGGTCATACCACTATACCTACTTCAATGGAGTTTACCGCGTTAATGGATCTGTACGATGCCACGAATGGACCGTCGTGGAAAATGAACCAGGGATGGCGTACGGCAAGTCGAGAACATCCTCAGGACATGTCGTGGTGGACAGGAGTTGTGGTGAATGCAGAAGGTCATGTTGTGGCGCTTCAACTTTCCGACAATGGTCTTAACGGAACGCTTCCGGAAAGTATTGGAGGTCTTTCTGAATTGGAAGTGTTGAATGTTTCCCATAACCAACTGCGTGGATCGTTACCCACTCAGATGTGGCGACTAAGCAGGCTTAAATTTTTGAGCGTATCCGACAATGCCTTAAGCGGTCCAGTTCCCAGTATATTTTTTATGGGCTCTAAACTACAGACCTTTGACGTTAGTAATAACGAACTGAGTGGGGCTATTCCCGACTTGTCCGACGTAGGAACACTTGAAAATGTCTACTTATCCAGCAATAATTTTTCCGGTGAAATACCTTCATCTTTAGGCAGCTTGAGTTTGTTAAAAAATCTCTATCTCAATTCGAATGCGTTAACAGGAAATATTCCCGCCGACTTGGGTAACCTCTCAATGCTCACGACCCTTCATATTTACGACAATCAATTATCAGGCACTATTCCTTCGTCGCTTGCAGGTTTATCAAACCTGAAGCAATTGATGGCGGGAAAGAACGATTTTACTCCGGCACCCATACCGGCTTTTGTTTACAACCTCAATAGATTGAACGTTCTGCACCTGGACGATTGCAACCTCACCGGAAGTATCTCCCCTCAAATTGGCAACCTGCGCGAATTAAATTCCCTCATCCTAAGCCGCAATCAGTTGACAGGGTCGTTGCCAACTGAAATAGGAGATTTAACTAATCTTGTCTCGCTTTGGATAACGACCAACAACCTGGAAGGCGAGATTCCTTCGAGCATCGCGCAACTCTCCAAGCTGGAAAGTCTTGCGCTTTCTGAAAATCAGCTGACCGGCGCGTTTCCTCAAATAGGCTCGCTAACCCGCCTCCAGTCGGTGGACCTTGATAATAATAGAATGTCAGGGGCCATTCCATCATTCCTCTCTAATTTGACTGCCCTGAAGGTATTGTCAGTTAGCGGCAATAAGTTTAGCGGCGAGCTTCCAAATCAGCTTTCGTTGTTGTCTGGAATACAGTTTCTTAGGCTACGGAATAACAAATTTTATGGCAACATTCCGTCGGGACTTCGTGTTTCCAATCAACTTTTGATTGATGGAAATGAGTTTACGTTCACAAATGTATTACCGGCTCGCCCTTCGTTGTCGGGAGTTCTCTTCCTCTATTCACCGCAAGACTCCGTAGGCGTGCGCCAAACTGTTCACGGTACAAAAAATAGATCGCTTACGCTTGAAGCTTCAATAGACTGTAATACAAACCCCGCATCGAAGTTTCAGTGGTTTCGCCGAGACGGTAGTAGTAGAAGCACGCCCTTACAAGCAACCGCCACCGAGGCAGGCTATACCTACCAATTCAACCCGCTCACCGATGCCGCCGCCGGCAATTATTATTACGAGATCACAAACCCCGGCGCAACGTCACTAAAACTTACCAGCCGCATGATCAAGCTGGTTGTGGACAAACCGGCTGACAGCCTATGCATAAAATATGACAGTGCTGCCGCGGCCGTCTTCACGGTGGTGGTTGACCTGGATGCGTACAAACGCGCCTGTCTTAAACGGCTGGAGAAGCAAGATTCCATTATTGTGGCCCATGCCATAGAAGAATTTATTGCATCAGAGATCACGGCGCTGCGTGAGGAATATCAAACAAATTGTCTGAAAAATGTACGCGAAGATTTTTCATATAAACATGTCAATGCCGAATACCACTACACGCTGTATTACTACGACCAAGGCGGCAACCTCGTGCAAACCATACCACCAACCGGTGTAAAGCCGCTGTCAGCTACAGGAGTTACAGCCTTTCTCGCCGGCGACCGTCGGGACCCGCTGCACGAATTGTCGACGCGATATCGTTATTCGTCACTCAATGCTGTTACGTTGCAGCAAAGTCCCGATGCAGGCATCGCGAAAACGTGGTACAACGCCAAAACGCAAGTACGCCTGTCGCAAAGCGCGCAACAGCTTGTGGACAACCTGTACAGCTTTACGCGCTATGACAAATTGGGTCGCGCCGTAGAGGTTGGCGAGATTGACCTGCAAGGCACACTTTCGTTTTCAACTCTACAGGATTCCATTCAAACCCTGAATTTTCCGAATGCCGCGTATTGGATATCACTGCCCGCAACATCGCATAAGCTTATTCTTTCTGATGTGACTCGCACGCACTACGATGCCGCTGCTGCGCCAAATAAACACAACCATGGTTTTACACAAACATATTTGCGCACACGCGTGTCATGGGTTGAAGTGCTGGACAAGAACAGCGCCGACACTACGGCCACATACTACAGCTACGATGTGCACGGCAACGTGCACGCGCTGCTGCAACAACTGCCCGGCTTGTCATCAAAACGTATCGACTACCAGTACGACCTGGTGAGCGGCAAAGTCAACTATGTATTTTATCAATATGGCAAGCACGACCAACTCATCCACCGCTATGCCTACGACAGCGACAACCGGATAACCGACGTGTACACAAGCACCGATGCTTACCTGTGGACTCATGAGGCCGCCTACTTCTATTATTTCCATGGCCCCTTGGCCCGGATAGAGCTTGGGCAACACCGGGTGCAAGGTTTGGATTATTACTACACCCTTCAAGGCTGGATAAAAGGTGTAAACATGCCGGTGGCCGGCGACCCCGGTGCCGACGGCGCGGCAGGTTCACACGTGGCCCACGATGCGTTTGCTTACACACTCGGCTATTTCAAAGGCGACTACAAACCCATCGGCGGCAACGTAATGGCCGACCATCGCGATAAACTATGGGAGCGCACGCGTGAACTGAATGCACACAAGGGGCTCTACAACGGCAACATCTCGTGGATGATAACCGACCTGCCCAAGCTCGGCAACAAACGCGTGCAGGCCATGGTGTACAAATACGATCAGCTGAACCGTATTACGAAAAGCCAAAGCCTTACGGTGTATGACAAAACCATCGGCTTCACCACTCGCAGTCTTACCACGCCCGGCCCGTACGACGAAACCTTTAGCTACGACGCCAATGGAAACCTGTTGACACTAAAACGCTATGACGAAGCCGCCAAGGTGATGGACGACTTTAGCTATAGCTACTACGCAGGTACCAATCGGCTGAAACAGGTGAAGCCCAACACACGAGACACCACGTACACGGGCGTGATCAATTCGTCAGACGCGATCTATCGTAACATAACAGCTCAGGGTGGTGCGAGAGTAGTAAGTGGAGACCCTGTAAATATGGAGGCCACGAATCGCATTCATTTGAAGTCTGCCTTCCAGGGTCGTCAGGGCGTAGCCTATCGCGGTCACATTGTGCCTGACGATGGTAATTATCGCTACGACCGCAATGGGAACCTGATTGCCGATAAGGAACAGGGTTCGGTGATTTTATGGACGCCCTATGGTAAGGTACGCGAAGTGCATACGCATGATACGGTTAGAACGAGGTATCGATATGATGGCATGGGCAACAGGGTGATGAAGACGGTACAGACGGGTAGCGAAGTTATTACAACACGTTATGTGCGTGATGCTTCTCGGAATGTGATGTCGATATACAGTGATACAACGGTTGTAGAGCAAATTCTTTATGGAAGTGTGCGAATTGGAGCGATGAAAAAACATGAACGAGCTGGTCGGCTTATCCTTGGCAAGCGGGAGTATGAACTGAGCAATCATTTGGGTAACGTGCTGGCCACTATTACCGATAATGTGAAAATGACTGCGGACAGTGTGCTGGTCACCGTGGTGGGCATCAATGACTATCATCCCTTTGGGTTAGAAATGAAAGGGCGGTCGTGGTTGGACAAACAGCACCAGCGCGGTAGGTATGGGTTTAATGGGAAGGAGAAAGATAGCGGGTTTGGTAATGTGAACTATGATTATGGGTTTAGAATTTATGACCCGAGGATAGGGAAGTTCTTGAGTGTTGATCCGTTGACTACATCCTATCCGTGGTTGACCCCCTATCAGTTTGCTTCTAACAGGCCCATAATTGCAACTGATATTGATGGATTGGAAAGCAACGATGAATGTGGTCAAATCATAGAGCCGAACATTCCTAATAAGCCCAACCAATCATATAATAAAAGTTTCATAATTCTTCCTGTTACTAAGCAAGTAACAAAAGAGGTAGTCAAGCGGTCAATAGCAAGGGGCATGCTAGGTAATGTTATAAAGTATAGTGGCTGGATTGCAATGGCGTTTTTAATGCAGGGTGATGCGTCACCGAAGCCTTTAACACCTGATGCAGATCAAGAGAAGTATGAGATGGATTTTTATGAAACACGGCTTCAAAAAGATGGTTCGTTATCAGAGTGGGAATCGGATAGATACTTGGACCTGTTAGCCAAACACAAAGGAATATACATGAACAAAAAGGACTTGATGAATCCAGATTTATTTAAATCCCCAGAAGTTCGTGGCGCACTTGAGAATTTCTTTGAGACAAGAGGAGTTAAAAATGTATCTGAGTTTTACGCTTGGGCGGCAAGGCTGAAATTAGAAGAGAAGATTGTTGAATATCGAATTGCTGGGAGTAAATTTGCTGAAGATAATGGGCTGATAATAAACAGTAGGTTGTCAAAACGCTTTAATCGAGATATTTACTCTGACAAAGACGGTAATCTCTACTCGTTGGATACCCGACATGGGGAGTTTGAAGTATTAAATGCGAAAGGACAACATCAAAAAGTTATTGATTTTAGTGGTCGAACAACGAAAAGTGCTGATAAATCGGGTAAACATAATCTTGAAGACTAATGAACTTGGTTAAGTTAGAAGATATTGATAAGGATAGAAAATTTTGGAAAGGTGAACGCTTTCGGGTTCAAGGAGTGGGAATGACTGTGCCGGATAACGGCATGGATTTTTATGATTACATGTTGGTGGACTTGCCTTGGGAATCCTCGTATCTCTTTTTAATTAACGTGACAAGTGGTAACAATAAGGCGGGAAGTCTAATGGCTGCGGTTGAAACTACTGGTGCGTCAGATACTAAATGTATAAACAGAGAAGGCCTTACCAATGCTATCGGAGAGGTTGGGGTTTTTTACATTGAAGAATAGCATGAAAGATATTTTTGTATGTTGTAATACGTAATATTGCACCTTGCTTTTCTATTTCGCTTTGTCGGTCACCCGCCAGTTGGTCGGCAAGGTCAGCTAGTGCGGCGGTGATTACCCTGTTGCCGATCTCTAGTTTCTCCGCTACTTTGCGCATCAGTTTTTCTACCTGGTTGTCATTATAAAGGTTCCAGGTTGTGACGAAGGCTCAAGTGTTCGACTTGCACTTTTAAGGTGACGCGCATTTCTGTCTAAACCTTCCAGACGGATGGCCCAATGAGTGATGAGGACGCCACCGTATTGGTAGCCGATGTGGTCGGCGTTGGTGATGTCAAGGCTACGACTGGTTTGTGGGGTGTCCATCTTGCGCCAAAAGTTTGATGATAAGCTCTTGGTCGTTCACGATGATCTCTACATGCAAACCTATCTTGAACCCCATTGTGTTCAGGCATACCCCACAGAGGCGGATTTCCGGAGCCGTGCCCTGTACTATACATCACACGCGAAGTGGTTGGCCGGTATTTGGGGTGGATCTTTAACTTATGGATTGGTCATAAAAAATGTTCAAGAAATTCTTTTAAAGAACGGAGAAAAGATTATTGTTACGAATGATCTAAAAATTTTTTTACGAGAAAGAAAGGAGTTGGAGGATCAGAGATTTGGTCTACCAGGTCGGGCCGTTGCTGAAGAGATAATGAGACAGTATCCGCAAAATGGATAATACTATTCACGGAATCATCAAAAAAACTAACAACACTTCTCCCTCCGCCACCGGGCTTTTCTTATCTTAGCAAGCCCCTCTTATGCTCTACCAAAAATTCAAACCCACTGCCTCCCTGCATCCGTTTGTGGAATGTTATTTCGTGTGGCAGGGTGAGGCTGCTCAGGGATTGGAGGTGCAGAGTCCTCCCAATTGTTTTTCGGCTGTGGTGTTTAACTATGCCGATCCCTACCTCGCTTCGCAAAACAACCAGGAGTCGATGCCCGTGCCTCGGGCGTTTGTGTCGGGGCAGTTCACGTCTAATTATCAGCTGTCGCTCCGGGGGAACATTGGCATGGTGGGGGTTGTGTTGAAGCCTTGTGCTGTGCATAATTTTTTTGGGGTCACTATGTCGCACCTGGTCAATTCGCGGGCGCCGCTTTCGTATTTGAAGGGGGTGGCGGAGGATGAACTTTGGGAGGCCGTTCGACACGAATATACCGTGGAAGGGCGCATCAAAATTCTGGAGGACTTTATGTTGGCCTACCTGAATCGGGGGAAGGGCAATGTGTCGATCATTGATGAGTCGGTGGAGTATATCGATGAGTGCAGGGGGTGTGTGACGGTGGACGGCGTAGCCGCGCACCTCGGGATCAGCCGACGTTATCTGGAGAAGAAGTTTTTGGAGAAGGTAGGGTTGTCTCCTAAATACTATGCGCGCCTGAAGCGCTTCGCGCAACTGTCGAACAAAATCGCACATAGCGACAAGATCGACTGGCACGAGATTGTGCATGAATACGGCTTCTATGATCAATCGCACTTGGCAAAGGAGTTTTTGGAATTCAACCGCATGAACCCGTCGCAGTATCATTTGCTGCACCGTGAATTGACACGTTTTGTGAAAACGACATAAAGTCGGGCGCATTTTTACAATGCGTGGTGCGTCGGGCCTTTTACTTTTGAGGCATATTTAAAAGTACGACCCCTCATGAACAAGAAAGTATGTTTAATTTTTATGGTGTTTCAGCTGGCCTTTTCGGCGCAGGCCCAGGAAACAAAATTATGGACGGAAGCCGATCGGAAATACTTGCTCGACAATCTTATCCGCTCACGCGACGAACTGGTGAAAGAAACCAAGGGCCTGTCGAAGGCGCAGTGGGAATTTAAGGAATCGCCCGACCGCTGGTCGATCAACCAGATTGTGGAGCACATTGCCATTTGGGAACTGTTGCTGGACCATGACATCAGCAAGCAGCTTGGCAAAGGACCACAGTGGGAATATGTGAAGACGGCAAAGGCCGACAGCGTTGTGCTGGGATTTATTATGGAGGAAGAGAAACACGTGTCTACCGACTACACCAAACCGTTCACCTACACGCTGCCCATGGGACTGAACGATTTGAAGAACAACGTTGCCTGGTTCCTGAAGATGCGAAACGAGTCGGTCGCCTATGTCACGGGCACACAAGACGATTTGCGTGTCTATTTCCAGATTGGCGGAGGCAGCAACATGCACCAGCGCTACATCACCGTGTTTGGACATACGGACCGCCACCTTCGGCAAATCCGTAAGGTGAAACAACATCCTGGCTATCCGAAGTCCTGATCGTTTCTAAATCGAATTCTTATTGTCAACATAAAAACCCTTTTCACATGAATACTTCAGTTCAAAATCAAGAGCACGTGGATGTGCTTGCCAAAAAAGGCACCTGTATCGAATTTTTCTCAGCCTACCAGGACATGGACGTTGAGCGCATGTTGTCGCTCTGCGATGCCAATGGAACGATTGCCTTTGTGCCGCTGGGCAGTGACTATGCCGGAAAGATCGACTCGGTAGGCAAAGCCGTGTGGTCGGCGTTGATGACGGCCTTTCCAAATCTCGACAACACCGTGAAGAGCCAGCGCTACGACGAAGCGTCCGATGCCGTGGTTTGCCAGGTGGTGATTTTTGGAAAACAAGAAAGTGAATTTGCCGGAATGCCCTCCAAGGGAAACGATTTTGACACGGAACACATTTTTATCTTCCGTTTCAACAAAGCTGGAAAAATAGCAGACATCAATGTCAACTGGGATCATCAAAGCTTTGTGGCGCAGTTGACCAAATAGTCAAATCAATAATAGTCTATAGGAGCGCACGTTCAGGTTGGCTGTTCTCCGGAAAGATCCTCTCCATGCCTCATGCAATATTTTTGCATGGGGCTTTTTTATGCCCGCGGAGCGTTAAGCGCTTCCCAGTTTTCGGAGGTGAATGAGATGCGAAACCACGGCCTTATACATGGATGAATATTCGTTATACAACACGTTAGATTCGCGGCAAGCTTCTTTCACGAGGCGGCTGATGGCCGGGTAGTGAATGTGGCTGACGCGGGGGAAGAGGTGATGTTCGATCTGAAAATTTAATCCGCCCAGCAACCAGTAGAGCGACTTGCTTGAGGTGGCAAAGTTTGCCGTGGATGTGATCTGGTGAATGGCCCATTCCTGCTTCTTTGCGTCATCCTGATGCAGGGCCGAATGAAACGAAGTTCCTTCCACCACGTGCGCCAGTTGGAACACAAGGCTGATGGCAAGGCCGCACACAAAGGTGATGATGAAAAAACCAATCAGCCACCACAGCCATCCCACCATGACAATGGGAACCACAACATAGGCCACCACATACATGATTTTTGTAAACCAGAAGATGCCGCGTTCTTTCAGGGCGAGTTTCTTCCGTTCGGAGTTGGTGGATATTTTTCCGCTGAAGTATTTTTGAAAATCCTCATAGAAGATCCATGCGAGATACGACACACCATAGAGCACCACAAAGTAGACGTGTTGAAAGCGATGATAGCCATGTCGAGGTTGGTCGGCATGCAAACGCATGAAAGGTTTCACGTCAATGTCGGAGTCCATGCCTTCGATGTTGGTGTAGGTGTGGTGATTGACGTTGTGTTTTATTTTCCAGTAATAGGTGATGCCGCCGAGTATGTTGAGAAAGTAGGCCGAAGCATTGTTCATCCATGGGATGCGTGAGAAACTCTGATGGCCGCCTTCGTGCATCACGTTGAAGCCGATCACGGCAAGGTTAAGCCCCAGCAGCAGACACAAAAAAATGGAGACCGGCGCCATTGGCGTGAAGAAGACCAGCACGGTGTAGAGGGCCGATGCGGAAACTATCTGGAGAATGCTTTTGAAATAGAGCTTGCGGTTGCCTGCGGGATGAAGTCGGCTTTCTGTAAAATACCGATCAACTTTTTGCTTGAGGGTTCTGAAGAAGAAACTGCCGTCCGTATCGAACGTGTATTTTAGCATGATGAGAAGGGTTCTACGGTATCAACAAATGTGAGAGGCATTCGTTCAAATTAGTAAAATATACTTGGCGAATCCTCATTTCCGCTCTATAAAGGGTATCTTTGGTTGAGACCATAACTGAGTGAACCGGAATTATAGCCTGCCGTTTGTGTCACCCGCCGGGAATTGAATTCTTCCTTGTGAGACTGTTTAATCGTTACCATCCTTTCTTTTTCCCGACGTTCAGCCACCTTCTAAAAAATGTAACGCCGCTGTGTGTGATGCAGCCTTGAAATCACTTTGTATGAATTTACCCATGCTGTCCATTACGAAAATAATCCTGATTGTTGCAGGGGCGCTGGTGCTAGTGGCATTCGTCTTTACGCGGTGGATGGCGCGTCGTGTGAAACGGAAACATCAGGAGCTCGTGCTTCGGAAATTCAAGACGATGGAGTCGATGCTGCAGCGGCTGTCGTCGGGCGAAGATGTTTCCGCTGATGAAACGCTGGCGCTGGCCAGCGACCCCGCCCTGCGCAATGCAGTTTTTAAATCACTCGACGTCTATGGCCGCCGCGATCTTTTTCCGGACGAGTATTTCACGCACGAGAAGGGGGCTGAAAGTTTCCTTGTGGAATGGCTGGAGTTTCCCACCGAACTGGACAAGGCTCCTGACGAGATTGAGTTTGTGACCAAGGTAACGGTGATGGCACCCGATGTGGTTGACTATTTCGTTTTCCAGTACCGAACGTATGCTCCTCATTGGGCCGCCCGGTATCAATGGATGCTGGGCGTGGCTGGTCCATATCAAACCAACAGCGGGCCCTACGATGTTCCGGTGAAGGTGTTCAGCCGCTTCAACGCTGTTGACACCATCACGCCCGAGGCGGAGGTGGCGTGGGTACATGAACATGTTAACCTCCCGTGAACAGCCAGCCTTGACGGAAAATATAAAGTTTACCTGTTCCTAATGGCAGGCCTGCATTCCAATAGGCAACCTGATTTTAGAATTCAATTTTTTATTGCGTACTTGAAATAGCACCAACGGTGGTGTGGTTTATCTTTCGTGTATGCACATCAGATTCCGGAGGTTTATCAATGTGGCCCTGATCATCGGACCGATGACACTCATTATGGCCTTTGTCGGAGTGATCCGGAACCATGGATTTCAATCAGGCTGGGTCGTGAAGTCGGTGATGACCTGGTTTGTTATGTTTCCGATCGCCTATACCTGCGCGTTGTTTATCATTCCCGTGGCCAACAGACTTACGGGCCGGATAAAATTCAGAGAGTAGGGAAGATGCTTTTGTTATCTCTCAAAATGAAGTAGAACGAAAAATGGGAACCGGTTTGGTTCCCATTTCATATACTGTCGGAATGTGTTGTTGCGGATTAGGCACCAACTTTTTTCGCGATGCGCGACAAGAGATCATGGTTGGCTTTGAGCAGTCCGTTGTTGGCTTTTAGCAGCTTGTTGTTTTCGGCGAGGAACTTGGCATTGCTTTTCAGCACCTTGTTGTTTTCGCGGATGTAGGAGCGGTTCTCCTTGATGGAGCCAGCGTTGCCTTTGAGGATGCCGTTGTTCTGTGTTAACAGCTTGTTGTTTCGGACGAGGATCTTGTTGTTTGCCGATACGAGTGTTGTTACTTCTGCCATAGCGTTAAGGGTTTAATTGTTGGATAGAAACTAAATTAAAATTGAAGACAACCGGAGCAACTGTCCGATTCCCTTTCTATATTTCGTTTAGCTAAACTTCTCCCTATTGAAATCTACGCGAAAATTCTTCGGGAACATACCGGTGCTCTATTTTTTATTTTTGACCATCGTGCTGGTATGCTGGTTTCTATATGCCCAGCACATCGATGTGTTTGATCTCTATGCCAGGCGTTGGCCTGCCGCACTCACCATGGTGTTCGGTTCGTTCATAGCCGGCTCAAGCCCTGAGGGTAGCGCCGCCATTGCCTATCCGGTATTCACGTTGCTGCTCGACATACCGCCTCCGGTGGCGCGCAATTTTGCGTTTGCCATCCAAAGCATCGGCATGACCTCCGCCACACTGCTCATCCTGGGCCTGCACATCAAGGTGGAATGGAACTATATCCGGTTTGTGACCTTGGGTGGAGTGTTTGGACTGGTGTTGGGCACCTATGCCGTGGTGCCGCTGGTGTCGCCGGTAATGGCCAAGTTGTTTTTTGTATCGTTGTGGCTCAGCTTTGGCATTGCCCTATGGCTGGAGAACCGCCGCCCCGAGCGACAGGTGTTTGACGAGATCCGGAACTTCAAACGATCCGACAAAATCAACCTTGTGCTGTTCGGGTTCATTGGAGGCATCATCTCGTCATTGTTCGGCACGGGCATCAACATCTTCACCTATTGCATCATGACCATCTATTACCGCGTGTCTGAAAAAGTGGCCACGCCATCGTCGGTCATCATTATGACGATAGAAACCATTCTTGGATTTTTTATCCACGCCCAGGTGCTTCGCGACTTTCAGCCTGCGGCCTTCGAGATGTGGATTGCGTGTGTGCCGGTGGTGGCTTTCTTTGCGCCGCTGGGTGCGTTTGTCATCAGCAAGCTTCCGCGCAAGAGCATCGCGCAGTTTTTGTATTTCATTCTGGTGGTGCAGTTTTTTGGCGCCATGTGGGTCATCAAGCCGTCGCCGTGGCAACTGGCCATGTGCTCTACAGTGTTGGCCGTGGGGCTGGGCACGTTCACATATCTGGCAAGAGTCCGGCGGGCTTCGTCTACTGAGGGTGCTGCCGGGTCGGGAGGGTAGGGCCGCAGACAATCAAAGATGATTTAATTTTGTGTTCGCTACTTCGACTCAATCGTAAACAAAATTAACTTCTCATCCCTTCCTCTCAAACCGTGTTCGCCCAGAGCTTTCCAATTAAGTGGTGCATGTAGCATTTTTGCCAGCGGTTCCGAAACCAGGATGTCAACCTGAAACGTGTTGCACAGACCCTGGATGCGCGCTGTGGTGTTGAGTACATCGCCTGTGAAGATGATTTCTTTTTTGATTACGCCAATTTCTCCCGTTGTCACCTTGCCCACGTGAAGGCCTCCTTTGAATTCAGGTGAAACCCCGAAGTTCTTGAGATAGTTGTCGCGTTGTTTTTGGAGAGCATCTTTCATGGCAAGGAAACAGTTGATGCAATTGTTGTCGTGCAACCCATTCCTGAGCTTCCACGACACCACCACTTCGTCGCCGACATATTGGTAGATTTCTCCTGAGTGTTGAAGTATAGGATCGGTGAGGTCGGCGAAATATTCCCTTAGCATCTGAAAGTATTTCACATGCCCCATGTTTTCGGCGTGGGTGGTAGACGATTTCATGTCGAGAAACATAAAGATCCGTTCTTCCTCAATGGGCGTGTGATACCTTCCGGTGAAAAAATTCAACAGAACACCCTGCCCAAGATTCTCGCTCACTTCCGCATAGAAAAGTGAAACACCAGTCATGGCCGCGATGTATATCACGACACTCCAAAAAGCAAAGCTGGAGAAAAACGCCCACGTATTGGTCCATGCCGCCCGGCTAAACACGGACTGCTGCAATCCGATGGCGTTTGCCAGCACGGTGAGCGTGAAGAGAAAAAAGATAATGATCGCGAGGTATAGAAATGTTTTGTAAAGGATCTTTTGTGTAAATGTTCGTTGTATAAAAAGTTTATTAAGCGACAGCACTTCCACGGTTCCCAGAATCGTTCCGGTCAACAGCGCGATGGCGGGAGTGATGAGAATCGTTCCGGTGAAACTGTAAGGATTTCCCGTGGCGGGATATTGTGTGAGCTCGCCCAGAAGCCCGCGCTCAAGCAGTGTATATACAATGCTGAAGAAAAACCAGATCAGCCCAAAAGGAATGATGCGGGAGATGTTGTTCCGGGTTTTTGGTCTCAGCATTTGATGCGATCAATATCGATTATGTTATAAACAGGAACGGGATCGTTCATGGTGTTGTCGTTGAAATGCTTCCATAAAATACATCGCCGTATCTTCAAAAGCAAAACGCCCTGGATACGAAATATCCCGGGCGTTCTGTTAAGTATGTCTGGTCACTCTATGCAGGACTGCCCTGCGATCAACCTTCCAAAGCATTTTTGTTTTTGTTCCGGAAGGCGATTTTCGTAATGAACACAAAGAGCACCGGCACCACAAAGATGGCCAGCGAACTTGCCGCAAGCATGCCACCCGCCACAGTCCAGCCGATAGTCTTCCGCGCTTCTGCGCCCGCTCCCGAGGAGAAGGCCAGCGGCAACACGCCGAGGATGAAGGCGAGCGACGTCATGATGATAGGACGCAGACGAAGCTGCACCGCTTCAAGTGTGGCGGCCACGACGTCCATGCCACGGTCCACGCGTTCTTTGGCAAACTCCACAATCAGGATGGCGTTCTTTGCCGCAAGCCCGATGAGGGTAATCAACCCGATCTGCGCATAGATGTTGTTGGTGAGGTTGGGCAGCAACGTGAGCGTGAGGATGGAACCAAACGCACCGATGGGCACAGCAAACAACACCGAGAAAGGAATGGACCAGCTTTCATACAAGGCAGCAAGGAACAGGAACACAAACACAATGGAGGCAGCGAAGATCAAGCCTGTGCTGCTGCCGGCTTTGATTTCCTCGCGGCTCATGCCGGAGAAGTCGTAGCTGTAACCAGTAGGCAAGGTTTGGGCGGCCACTTCGCGCAGGGCGTCGATGGCTTGCCCGCTGCTGAAGCCAGGCCTGGCGTTACCGAGAATTTCGGCTGTGCGATACAGGTTGTAGTGCGACACCACGGCGGGTGTTTCCACAACCTTGCTGGTGATGATGGCGCTGAGCGGAACCATGTTGCCGGCGCTGTTGCGCACGCGATAGTTTCCGACGTCGTTGATGTTTCTTCGGTAGAGCGTATCGGCTTGTGCCACCACGCGGAAGTTGCGGCCATACAAATTGAAGTCGTTCACATAGCTGCTGCCCAGCAGCGTAGCCAGTGTGGCGTAGGCATCCGACACGGAGACGCCGAGTTTTTTCGCGCGCTCTTTGTCAACGTCCACCTGGTAGCTTGGTGTGCGCGATGTGAAGAATGAATAGGCCATCGCGATTTCGGGGCGCTGGTTGGCGGCAGCAAGGAACTTGCGCATCACGCCTTCAAACTGCCGGATGTCGTCGGTGCTGGTGGTTTGTTGCAACTCGAAAGTGAACCCCGACGATTGGCCCAGCCCCGGAATGGCCGGAGGGGATAAAGAAATTATGCGGGCTTCTTTGATGTCGGCCGTGCGCTTTTGGATTTCGGCTATCACAGCGGGCACGCTTTCGGTTTTTGGATCGCGTTCGTCCCAATGCTTCAGGTTCACAAACACGGTACCAGCATTCGACTTGTTCGAGAAGTTGAAGATGTTCAGACCGGCCAGACCACCCACCACGTGCACGGCCGGCATGCTGCGCAAACGCGCTTGAATTTCCTGCATCAAGGCAATGCTTCGGGTAGTGGATGTTCCTTCGGGCAATTCGTAGGTCACCAACACGCGCTTTTCGTCTTCCAGAGGAATGAAGCCCGTGGGTTTGTTCTTAAACATCACAAACAATCCAACAAACAAGCACACCATCATCACCAGCACATAGGGTGTCTTCTTGATCCACGAGTTCACGCCGTGCGTATAGCTGGTAGACAAGCGATTGAACCAGGCGTTGAAGCGGTCGAAGAAGTGATCGAGAAAATTTTTCTCGTCCTCTTTTTTGGCAGGTTTTAGTAACAACATCGACAACGCGGGCGTGAGCGACAAGGCCACAAAGGCCGAGATGATCACTGACACGGCGATGGTGATGGCAAACTGCTGATATAATCTTCCTACAATGCCGGGCACAAATCCCACGGGCACAAACACCGCGGCAAGAATGAGGGCGATGGCGATTACAGGACCGGAAATTTCTTTCATGGCTTTCACCGTCGCGTCCTTAGGCGACAACTTTTCGTGGTCCATGTTGTGTTGAATGGCTTCCACCACCACAATGGCATCATCTACCACAATACCGATGGCGAGCACGAACGCGAACATGGTCAGCGTGTTGATGGTGAACCCAAGCGGAATAAAAAAGATGAACGTTCCAATAAGCGATACCGGAATGGCCAGCACAGGAATGAGCGTGGCACGCCAGTTCTGCAGGAACAGGAACACCACAATGATCACCAACACAAGCGCCTCGATCAAGGTCTTGATCACTTCTTCGATCGACACCTTCACCACCGATGTGGTTTCAAGCGGGATGTTGTAGTCAACATCTTTCGGGAAGCTCTTCTTCATCTCTGCCAAGGCATTCATCACACCTTCGTTGGTGTCGAGAGCATTGGCACCCGGCGCAAGATACAGCAACATGAAGGCACCATGCTTTCCATTCACATAGGGGTTGTTGCCATAGTTGAACTTGGCCAACTCCACGCGAGCGACATCTTTCAAGTAAACCAAATTGCCTTGCGCAGGATTAGTGCGCACCACAATGTTTTCAAAATCTTCCTTCTTGTTGATGCGGCTATTGGTGAGCACATTGTATTCAAACGCCTGCACCGATGGCTGAGGATTTCCGCCAACCGAGCCAGCCGCAATCTGTAAGTTTTGTTCCGACAGGGCGGCGGTAACTTCTGCGGGGGTCATGTTGAGGCTGGCCAGTTTCTCGGGGTTGAGCCAGATGCGCATTCCAAAATCATCGCCGATCGAAACAATGTCGCCCACGCCCTTCACACGCAGCAAAGCATCTTTCAGATAGATGTTGGCGAAGTTTCCGAGGAATGTGGCATCGTGCGTGTCGTTGGGCGAATAGAGCGCCAGCACCAAAAAGATGGTGGGGTTTCTTTTTCGCACGGTCACACCAAGACGGCGCACGATTTCAGGGAGTGTAGGCTCGGCCACGCTTACCCGGTTTTGCACATCCAGGGTGGCAATGTCGATGTTGGTGCCAATGTCAAACGTTACGGTCACCGCGCTTTGACCGCTGCCGGTGCTGTTGCTCGACATGAAGGCCATGCCTGGTGTTCCGTTCACCTGGGTTTCGATGGCGGTGGTAGTGGTTTGCTCCACGGTTTGTGCATCCGCGCCGGTATAAATGCCGCTGATGGAAACCGTGGGGGGCGTGATGTCGGGGTATTGTGAAATGGGCAGCGTGCTCATGGCAATGAGCCCCACCAGCACCAGCACGACGGAGATAACAATCGCCGTGACGGGCCTTTTTATAAAAACATCTGCTATCATATATTCAGAGTGGGATGAGGATGGTCAGTTTATTTAGACGGAGGTGTGGCAGGACTCGGATTGATGACCGAACCTTCACGCAGGTTTTGTACACCTTCCACCACTACCTTTTCATTTTCTTTCAAGCCGCTTTGCACCACGATGTCTTTGCCCACCTGTGTGCCCAGCACCACTTTGCGTTGTGTCACCTTGTTGCTGTCGCCGGCCACATACACAAAGAACTCGCCCAATTGTTCGGTCACTGCCTTGTAGGGAATGATCACCGACTTGGCCGATGACGACAACACGCGCAGCGTCACACTCATGCCCGACCTGAGCATGTGCTGAGGATTGGGGAATGTGAGTCGCATTTTGATGGAGCCGGTCTGAGCATCCACCGCGCGGTCGATCACACTGATGGCGCCGGGAAGCGGATACACTTCTGTGCCCAATGCCAGACGGAAGGTGGAGTCTGCTTTCGAAGTTTTGCCTTTTGCAAAAAGCTGTGTGAAACGGAAAATTTCCTTTTGATCTACCGTGATGTCAACCGCGATAGGATCGTCCGAAGAAATGGTGTTCAGCAACGTTTGTCCTGCCGACACGGCCGCGCCAAGACGCACATTGGAAATGCCGATGGTGCCATCGAACGGCGCCGTGATGGTGGAGTAGCGCACATTGGTTTGCACGCCGCGCACCGAAGCCTTGGCCGCATCCACTTGTTTTTGCGCCGCGGCATAGGTTGCTTCGGCATAGTCTACTTGTTGTTTGGCAATGGCGTCGCTCTTGTTCAGCTCGCGATAACGCTCCACATCTTTTTGTGCTTTGATGAGGTTGGCTTCCTGCACTTGCAGGTTGGCCTGTGCCTGTTGAAACGTGGCCTCATAGGCTTGCTGATCGATGGAGTAAAGCTTCTGACCCTTGTGCACTTTAGAGCCTTCTGTGAAATGCATGGCCGTGATGTAGCCGTTCACCTGTGCGCGAAGCTCCGTTTCGTTAAGGGCTTTCACGATGCCGGGATACTCGTCATAGTAGACAGCGTCCGTTACGCCGGAGTTTTGCAACACCACGTTCACAGGCGGTGGCCCTTGTGGTGCTTGTTGATTCTTCTTTCCGCAGGCGGCCGCGGCAAGCAACAGGCCCAGGGTTGTATAAAGTTGTATTGATCTCAATATCATAAAAGGTGAGCGTTTTGAAATTAATAGTTGATTTGTCCTAAAGCTTTTTGAACGTCCATTTTGCTGGCCAGCACCTGGTAGAGTGCGTTGAAGTAGTTGATGCGTGCCGTGCGCAGATCGGTTTCGGCCACCGTCACATCGAGGTACGCGCGTATGCCGCTCTTGTATTGCAACTGGATCACGGCATACACCTCTTTGGCCAGTTCCACATTTTCTTTCAATGCGAGGTAGGAGGCAAGGTTGCTTTTGTAGGAGGCCAGCGAACGCGTATACTCTGTGCTCAGGCTGCTCTGCAATTGTTTCACGTCCCAATCGGTGCGGCGAAGTGCATACTTTTGCTCTTTAATCTTGGCGATGCGTTTGCCACCCTGGAAGATGGGAAACAGCAACGTGGCTCCCACGTAGGAGTTGGGATATCGCTGATTATAGAGTTCTCCGAAATTGTTGTTCTGATAGTTCAGGATATACGAACCAAACGCGTTAAGCGACGGAATGAATCCCCACCAGGCATACTTCACGTTGGCTTCCTGCAATTCGCGTTGCGTGAACAGCAGTTTGTAGTCGATGTGGTTGGAGTAGCTGATGGTTTGCGTGGTGTCGAGCGCGATTTCATTTTCCATTTGAAGCGTGTCGTAGGCAATGTCCATCGGGCTGTTGGGCGGATAGCCCATCAGTGACTTCAGATACTCTGCCTTGTACGTCAGCATTTCGCGGTTGGTCTTCTGGGTGGCTTTGGCATTGGCCAGAAGAATGGTGGCGCGCTTGTAGTCTGTTTTATCGGCCACACCGGCGTTGTATTGGCTGGTGGCGTCTTTCAGGCTTCGCTCGAGGCGGATGATGTCTTCTTCGCCTACTTTGATCTGCTGCGTAGTCGCCAGCACATCATAGAACGCTTTGGTCACATTCACCACCACATCGATTTTGTTGCGGCTGGTGTTTTGCGTGGATTGAATCCTCACTTTGGAAGCCGTGCTTCTGGCCAACAACACATCCCTGTTAAAGATGGTTTGCGTGGCGTTGAACTGGGCTGCCGACGTGTTATTTACGCCAAACTTAATGGGGTTGCCACCGATGATGCTGGTTTGCAAATCGATGTTGCGTTGATAGTTGTAAACAAAGTTGATCTGCGGATACCAGTCCGCCAGTTTTCCCTGAATCATTTTTTCCGTGATGGCTTCGTCGAGTATCGATTGCTGCACGAGCGGCTGATGTTCCAGGGCATAAGTCACCACCTTGTCGAGGGTGGGGTTGGTCAGAAGGCTGTCGCCCGGTTGTTGCTGTGCCCTCGCGGTCGAGGTGAGGAGCAACGCGGCAAGGCTGAGCCAGAGTAGTGAGCGTTGTGTTCTTCGGGTAGAGTGCATACGATGATTATTCTTTCTTTTGTTCTGCTGTTTTCTTTATGGAGTGGACTTCTGCGGAATGTTCTTCTTTACGAAGAATGCCGGGTGCAGTTTCATTAAACAACGTTTGATAAATAATATCTTTTCGATCCTGTAAGAATTTCCGATACGCCGTGTCACTCATGCCATGCATGTTCTGCACCACCGTTTTGGCCAGCAACGGGTAGTTGCAAAGCGACAACAGGTTGATGATGAAATGTTCGGCCGACACCGGTTGGATCAATCCCTTTTGAATTTCTTCGTCCAGATCTTTGCGGATCATGTCGCTTGACTTCACCCGGTCTTTCGGACATAGGATCTTCATTTTGTCAGGGTGTCGCGCGGTTTCTGTGATGATAAAATTTTCGAGGTGCGGGTACTTCAGACCTTGATCTACGACAGCATCTATATAGAGTAGAATTTTTTCACGGAACGGTCGTTCGGACGCCAGGATGGAGCGGATGCGATCTCGCTTTTCGTTGACGGCTTCTTCCAGCAGCGTGTCCACCAGCAATTCGCGCGACCGGAAATAGTAGTGGATGAGCGCCCGGTTAACACCGGCTTCGTCGGCAATTTCCTGCGTGGTTGCGTTTAAAACGCCTTTTTGAAAGAATAACGCCTTGGCCGTATCCTTGATCAGCGACTCAGTTTGAACTTCGGGAATACCCACTTATCTTTTATGTTTAACAAAATTGTTAAACGAAGGTAGGCGCATTGCGTTGTCCTTTCCTAGTGCACAAATCGTGTATTTTTGTGAATGGTAATTAATCTGCGCCCAAAGGTGGCGCACACGTTTTCTGACGGTGTTTAAAAATTCAGCAGGGTAGAAGTATCACCCTTCGTAGATAAGATCTTTTTCGTGTGCCACCGGTTCATCCTCTTCTTCATCGTGGTGTTTCTTGGTGCGTGAGAAGAATGAATAGAGAGCCGGGATCACAAACAGGGTGAGAACAAGCGAGAAGATAACACCGCCCACAATCACCAGGCCCAAAGGAACACGGCTGCTCGATGCCGCACCCAGCGACAGGGCCAGTGGCAACGACCCCAATGCCATAGCCAGGCTCGTCATCAGGATGGGACGCAGACGAAGCTTTGACGCTTCAATCACCGCGTCGCGTTTCGACAGTCCTTCTTCCTGTTTCTGATTGGCAAACTCCACGATGAGGATGCCGTTCTTCGTCACCAACCCAATGAGCATGATGATGCCGATCTCCGAAAAGATGTTGATGGTTTGGCCGAAGATGAACAATGCGAGGAAGGCGCCCGTCACCGCCAAGGGAACCGTGACCATGATAACAAGCGGGTCGATGTAGCTCTCAAATTGCGCGGCCAGCAGGAGGTAGATCAACACCAGCGCCAGCACAAAGGCAAACGAAGTGTTGCTGGAACTCTCAGCAAAGTCGCGCGACGAACCGCTGAGGGATGTGGTGAATGTATCGTCCAACATTTCCGCGGCAATTTCCTGCATCGCCTTCACGCCGTCGCCAATGGTTTTGCCGTTGGCCAGGCCCGACGAGATGGTGGCGGAGCGGTAGCGATTAAAGTGATAGAGGGCCGGCGGTGTTGTTGATTCCTCGATGTTCACCAGATTGTCTAATGAGATCAGTTCACCAGACCCCGTGCGCACATACAAACGTTTCAAATCGTCGGGCTCATCGCGGTTGATGCGGTCCACCTGGCCGATCACCTGATATTGCTTGCCTTCTTTGGTGAAATAGCCAAAGCGCAAATTGCTATAAGCCAACCGCAGTGTCTCCGAAATGTCGGCCACGCTCACGCCAAGCTCGGTTGCCTTCAGACGATTGATGACGATGCGCAGTTCGGGCTTATTGAACTTGAGGTCGGTGTCAACACCTTGCAACACGGGGTGGTTGCTGGCAGCTTCGAGAAAGCGGGGCAAGGCCTCTTTCAATTTTTCGAAGTTATTGTTCTGAATAACAAACTGTACGGGTTGTCCCGCGCGGCGATTGGTGGAGATAGTTTGCTCCTGCAGGGCCGATGCTTTGCCTGCCGAAAAGCGCGGAAGATTTTTGTTCACCATCGTCACAATCTCCTGCTGCGAACGGAGGCGTTCGTTGGGATCGTTAAGAAACACGCGCACAAAGCCGCCATTCACACCAGAGCCACCGGAATTAGACGAGCCGGCCAGCGAGTAGATGATGTTGGCTTCCGGCACAGAGTCCATCACAAACTCCGTGATGTCGTCAATATACGTTTCCATAAAATCGAACGACATGCCTTCGGGTGCTGAGACCTGCAACCTGAACTGATTGCGATCTTCCAATGGCGCCAACTCGGCCGGCAACACTTTTGCAATGAGAACCGAGGCCACCACACAAGCGATCACAATAACAAACGCCACCCAGCGAACTTTCATAAACGCCGTGAGCATGTTGCGATAGCCCGTCTCCATGCCGACAAAGAACGACTCTGTGACCAGATAAAATTTTGACTTCTTCCGATGATCGCGTGTTAACTTAACACTCAGCACCGGTGTGAGCGTGAGCGACACAAAGCACGAAATCAACACCGCGCCGGCTACTACAAATCCAAACTCGCGAAACAGTCGCCCCACAAAGCCTTGTAAAAAGATGATCGGCAAAAACACCACGGCCAGCGTGATGGACGTGGAGATAACAGCAAAATAAATTTCTTTCGATCCTTCGCGGGCTGCCTGAAACTTGTTCATGCCGCCTTCCAATTTCTTATAAATGTTTTCCGTCACAACAATACCATCGTCCACCACAAGGCCGGTGGCCAGCACGATGCCCAGCATGGTGAGCACGTTGATGGAGAAGCCCGCCACATACATAATAAAGAACGTAGCAATGAGTGAAACCGGGATGTCGATGAGCGGGCGGATGGCGATAATGAAATCGCGGAAGAAGAGAAACACTATGAGCACCACCAGCAGGAACGACAGGATGAGTGTTTCTTCCACTTCAAAAATGGAGCGCTTGATAAACACCGTCTGGTCGGTGGCCACCGTGAGGGTGATGTCTTCGGGTACTTCTTTTTTGATTTTTTCGAGACGCTTGTAGAACTCGTCGGCGATCTCCACATAGTTTGATCCGGGCAAGGGAATGAGCGCGATGCTGATCATGGGCACTAGCCGGCCCTTCAAAATCGTCTCTTCGTTTTCGGGACCGAGCACGGCGGTGCCCACATCGCGCAGGCGGATGGAGCCGACGGTGCGGGTTTTGATGCGCACGTTATTGAAGTCTTCTTCGCTAAAAAGTTTTCCGAAGGTGCGTACGGTAAGCTCCGTGGCATTGCCGGCAATTTTTCCCGAAGGCAGTTCCACATTCTCTTTGTTGAGCGCGTCCAGCACGTCGAGGGGCGTGAGGCTGTAGGCCGTGAGTTTGCTGGGGTCGAGCCAGATGCGCATCGCATATTTTTTCTCGCCCAGAATGCGGATGTTGCTCACACCGGGAATGGTCTGAAACCGCTCCATGAGAATGTTGGTGGCATATTCCGTAAGGTCCAGCTGATTGCGCGCGTTGCTCTGCACGGTCAGCGATATAATATAGTCCGAGCTGGCATCGGCCTTCGACACTTCGGGTGGAGCATCCAAGTCCTGCGGCAATTGGCGCGAGGCCTGCGATACTTTATCGCGCACATCGTTGGCCGCCGCCTCCAGATCAACGCCCAGATCGAACTCGATGTTGATGCTGCTGGAACCCTGGCTGGAAGTGGATGAGATATTTTTGATGCCGGCGATGCCGTTGATGGATTTCTCGAGCGGCTCGGTGATTTGTGACTCTACAATGTCGGCGTTTGCGCCCGAGTAGGATGTGCGCACACTGATGTTGGGCGGATCAATCGCAGGATAGTCGCGCACCCCCAGGAAGGAAAAACCAATGGCGCCGAAAATCACGATAATGACGTTCATCACCACGGCCAGCACCGGTCGCTTTAAACTTAGCTCGGAAATATTCATCGGTAAAAAAGTAAAATTACAGGTGGCGAGGTAAAGTTAATCCATTTATTATATGAAAGGACATCACGAGAAAGTCGGGCGCGGAAGATCGCCGTTGCCTACTTTTGAAGGATGCAAGAGGCCCTTTTGAAAAACATTTACGGATTGGTTTTGTCAGGCGGTAAAAGCACGCGCATGGGCAAAGACAAAGGCCTCATTTTGTATCACGACGGGAAACCCCAGCGCCAGCACGTATTCGACTTGTTGTCGGGCTGTTGTGAAAACGTATACATTTCCTGTCGCCCCGAGCAGCGGGTGGCCGAAGCGCTTCAACCGCTGGAAGATCACTATGCGTTTGACGGGCCCATCAATGGAATTCTGAGCGCGTTTCACCGGCACCCCGACAAGGCGTGGCTGGTCATGGCCATCGACCTCCCCAACATCACGGCGGCGACCCTCCAAATCCTGCTGTCACACCGCAACCCAACCCGGCTGGCAACGTGCTTCCTGGACGTTAAAGCCGGCGCCCCGGAGCCCATGCTGGCCCTCTGGGAACCAGCCGCGTTTCCACGCTTGTTAAAAAATGCCAAGGCAGGAAACATCAGCCCACGCGCCTTCCTGAAAACAGAAGACGTGACCCGCATCGAATCGCAGGACGAGAACTTGTTTCTGAATGTGAATTATCCGGAGCAGATGAAGGAGGCTGGGGGATCTTAAGTTCTCCACCGCCGGAACAAAGGGACTTTTATAGGGGGAAAAGAGGCCTTAAACCAATTCAAACTCCTCCAACGCCTTCTGAAAGTTCTTGTGCTCATGCCCGCCGCTACTCAGTTTCAGCAACGCGAACCGCTGCAGCACCGACAAACGTTGCCATTGCAGAAGAGAAATGGTTTGATTGACTTCACTGAGTTTCGCCGACAGCAACTCCGGCAACGTCGACAGCACCGACCACGCCGGATTGGCCTGCACCTGCAGGGGAGTAGCCTCCTGACCGGTGCGATGCCACACGAGGTGTTTCAGGTAGCGCTGATAGATCGAAATTTCTTCTTCCGTTTCACAGGAAAGGGTGGCGAGGCGTTCGCGCTCGTGGGGTGTCATCTTGCTCCATTCGGCCAGTTTCAGTTTCACGCCCGCGGCGTCGAGTTTGAAACGCACAATCATGGGAATGCAGCGCACGTTGTCTTCTACAAAGTCTTCTTCGAAGCGAAAGTATTCGATGATGTTTCGGTTGATGGTCATGGTCGTTTACGATTTCAAAGTTAGACAATATTCCGACGCGTAGGCGAGGGCCTGGGGCAGGCGTTGCTCAGCCACCACGTTGCCGATCACAATCACGGCCGGCGCACCAATGCCCTGGCGGGCGGCATCGTCAACAATAGTATGAGCACGGCCCGTCACGTGCTGCTGCCCGGTCCAGGTCGCTTGTTGAATTACGGCCATGGGTTCATGCGGCGAACGTTCGCGCGAAATCAGGGCGGCAATCTCTGCCAGGTGCGACATGCCCATCAGCACGATGACCGTGGCCGAAGACTGTGCCGCCAAAAACAGATCCTTCCCGATCTCACCCGAAGCCAGCGTGCCGGTGACCACCCAAAAGCTCTCGTTCACACCACGCTTGGTCACGGGAATGCCCACCGCTGCCGGCGCCGCCAAGGCACTGGATATGCCTGGAATGATTTCGACGTTCAGCCCGCGGTGCGCGGCATACTCCAACTCTTCATGCCCCCGTCCGAACACAAACGGATCGCCACCTTTCAAACGCACCACACAGTTGTAGCGACCGGCATAGAATACAAGAAGCTGGTTGATCTCTTCCTGCGAAAATTCCTTTTTGCCTTTCCGCTTTCCCACAAACACACGCTTGCACTCCGGCGAAGTGTGGTCCAGAATTTCGGATGCGACCAGGGCATCATACAACACCACGTCGGCTTGCTGCAAGGCTTTCATTCCTTTAATAGAGAGCAATTCCGGATCGCCGGGACCGGCGCCGAGCAAAATGATACGATTTTGGTTCGATGACATAGGCTTAAAATATTTACGTAATTATACGTAAAAACATTTGCTTTGAAGAAGATTATTTACGTATAATTACGTAATATTTACCCGTTTATTACTTAAATCGTTTGCAATGAAGCGTATCATCGTCGTAGGAAATGGAATGGTCGGCTACAAGTTCTGTGAGAAGCTACGTAAGCAGTCGGTAGCCGCCGAAGTCATTGTATATGGTGAAGAACCGCGGCCTGCCTATGACCGCGTGCACCTCAGCAGCTACTTCTCGGGCAAGACCGCCGAAGATTTGCTGATGGCCCCGGCGTCGTGGTATGCGGAGCACAACATTGTGCTGCACCTCGGCGAACTGGTGACGGAGATTAACCGCGACGCAAAAACCATCCGCACCCACACGGGCAAAACGGATCACTACGACTACCTCGTGCTGGCTACCGGCTCCAGTCCGTTTGTGCCGGCCATCGAAGGTGTGGAACGCGACGGTGTGTTTGTGTATCGCACCATTGAAGACCTGAACCAGATCATTGACTATGGAAAGAAAATAAAATGCGCAGCCGTGATGGGCGGTGGCTTGCTGGGACTCGAAGCCGGCAAGGCACTGATCGACCTGGGTCTGCAAACCCACGTGGTTGAATTTGCCTCGCGCCTCATGCCCCGGCAACTCGACGAAGCGGGCTCCAACATTCTGCTCCACAAGCTTTCGCAGCTGGGCATCACGGTGCACCTCAACAAAAGCACAAAACGCATCGCCGGCAACGGCAAGCTTGAAGGACTGGAATTTGCCGACGCTTCGTTTCTGCCGGTGGAAATGCTGGTGATCTCTGCCGGCATTCGTCCCCGCGACGAGGTGGCGAAGGCCAGTGGATTGGAAGTGCACGCCCGTGGCGGTGTGCTGGTAAATGACTTTTTGCAAACCAGCGACGAAAACATCTTTGCCATTGGCGAAGTGGCGGTGCACAGCAACATGGTGTATGGCCTCGTGGCGCCCGGCTATGAAATGGCCGACATTGTGGTGCGCCAGATTGCCGGCGACTTCTCCAAACTGTTTCAAGGCTTCGACATGTCTACCAAGCTGAAGCTGATGGGCGTTGATGTGGGAAGCTTTGGCGATGCCCTGGGAGAAACGCCCGGAAGCATTCCCATTGCCTTTCAGGACAAACACAACGGTGTCTATAAGCGCATAAACATCTCGGCCGACGGAAAGCTCCTGCTGGGTGGCATCCTGGTGGGCGACGCCAGCCAGTACAACCTCTTTCATCAAATGGTGATGAACCGCATGGCCCTGCCCGCACAACCCGAGTCGCTTATCATTGGCGCACCCGGCAAGGGCGAAGAAGGTGCCGGTGTGAAAAGCCTTCCCGACAGCGCGCAGATTTGTGCCTGCGAGAACATCACCAAAGGCGACCTCGTGCTTCAGATCACCGAGAAGGGTGTGAAGACGCTCGACGACCTGAAGAAGTCAACCAAAGCCTGCACCGGATGTGGCGGATGCACGCCCATGGTGAACGACATCCTTAAACTCACATTGGAATCGATGGGAGTGACCGTGAAGAAATCGCTGTGCGAACACTTCGACTTCACCCGTCAGGAACTCTACGACATCATCAAGGTGAAAGGACTGAAATCCTATGAAGACGTGCTTGAACAGCATGGCAAAGGTCATGGCTGCGAGGTGTGCCAGCCCGCGGTGGCTTCGTTGCTGGCCAGCATCTGGAATGAGCCCATCCTGAACCAATCAACCATTCAAGACACCAACGACAGGTTCCTGGCAAACATTCAACGCGGGGGCACCTACTCGGTGGTGCCGCGCATTGCCGGGGGAGAAATCACACCCGAAAAACTGATCGCCATCGGCCGCATTGCCAAGGCGTATGGACTGTATACCAAGATCACCGGTGGCCAACGCATCGACATGTTTGGCGCCCGTGTGGAGCAGCTTCCTGAAATTTGGGAAGAGCTGATTGCCGAAGGTTTTGAAAGCGGTCATGCCTATGGAAAAGCCTTGCGCACCATCAAAAGTTGTGTAGGCTCCACGTGGTGTCGTTTCGGTGTTCAGGATTCGGTGGCGTTTGCCATCTTCATCGAAGATCGCTACAAAGGACTGCGTGCGCCGCACAAACTGAAAGGCGCTGTGTCGGGATGTATTCGCGAATGTGCCGAAGCCCAATCGAAAGACTTTGGCATCATCGCCACAGAAAAAGGCTGGAACCTCTATGTGTGTGGCAATGGCGGTTCGCGTCCGCAGCACGCCAAACTGTTGGTGACCGATGTGGACACCGACACCTGCGTGAAACTCATCGATCGCTTCCTCATGTTCTACATCAAAACGGCCGACCCGCTCACGCGCACGGCCACTTGGCTCAACAAAATGGAAGGCGGTCTCGAATACCTCTACGATGTGGTGGTGAACGATTCACTGGGCATTGGGGAGGAATTGGAGAAAGACATGCAGGCACTCATTGCCAACTATCACTGCGAATGGAAAAAAGTGGTGGAAGATCCTGCACAACGCGCACAATTCAAACACTTCATAAACGACGACAGCAGCGACTCCACCTTGTCATTTGTGGAGATGCGTGGACAGAAATTTCCGGAAGACTGGAACAAAAAATAAAATTCACTATGGAAATATTGAACGACATCAGGTCCCTGGCAACGGTGGACAACGACATCAAAGTTTGGTTCAAAGCAGCGCGTGCCTCCGACTTTCCCGAGAACGGCGGCGCCTGTGTGAAATATAAAGACCAGCAAATTGCCGTCTTCAATTTCGCACGTCGCAGCGAGTGGTATGCCTGCCAGAATTTATGTCCACACAAAATGCAAATGGTACTGTCGCGTGGCATAATCGGTTCGGTTTCGGAAGAGCCGAAGGTGGCATGTCCCTTTCACAAGAAAACATTTTCCCTGCGCAACGGCGAATGCCTCAATGCCACGGAAGAAAAACTGGCCGTCTTCCCCGTAAAAATTGAAGACGGTTTTGTTTACATCGGATTCGCCCGATAAATGCCGTTGTAGTTTTAGGATAGGGAACGTTAGGGTAGGTGCCATGCTGAGGAGCATGGCACCTTTTTGTTATCGGCCGTTCTTGATCCAGGCAATTACTTACCAATCCCGCGACGAAATACCCAATCAAACTACGTATATCCGGCATATTTTGCGTAAATTGCTACGTATATGGACTTAAAATTCAACCCCGAACACAAGCCAACCCTGAAATTCAGTCGTTTGGGCACGTGGTATATCCTGGCGTTGAGTGCCATCGCCATTGTTTCGGTGGTGGGGCAGGTGCTGGTGCAGCAACATTTGCGCGACCAGTTCAGCGACTCGCAGGTGGTGAACGTGGCGGGGAGACAACGGATGCTCAGTCAAAAAATCAGCAAGACCGTTTTGTTTTTGAAAGACGGGCAGTCTCTGGAAAAACGGAGTGCTATTCGCGAAGACCTTTGGCGCGCCACACAACTCTGGAAACTGTCGCAGGAGGGATTGCAAAATGGCAACGACAGCCTTCATCTTCCCGGTCACAACAGCGCCACGGTGATAGCCTTGTTCAGCGAAATCTCAGATCCGTTTCTCAACATTCACAAAAGTGCTGAACGCATTGTGGCGCAACTAAAAAAAGATCTACAGGCCCCGATGCCACTGCTGGATGCCGATGTGCAAACCATACTGCAGCACGAAGGCCGCTTTCTCATGGGCATGGATGCGCTGGTTCGTCAATATGCCAAGGAAGCAAACGAGAAAATTGATTCGCTCCGGCGCATGGAATATCTGCTGCTCTTCATCTCGTTGTTTGTCATTACGCTTGAGGTGGTCTTCATCTTCCGGCCCACGGCCATTCAGGTGAGCCGCACGGTGAACAAGCTCAGGGCGTCGGAAAAAAATTCGCGTAAGCTGCTCACCGAGGTAGGCGCGCTGTATGCGTCGCTCGAAAAATCATACGAACAACTCTCCGTCATCAACAAGCCGGTGGAAAATCCACGCCTGTTTGCGAAAGCCGACAAAGGCGGCAACGTCACATTCGTGTCGGAAGCGTTCGCGCCATTAACAGAACATCACGACGGCAAAGGCATGCGCATTGCCGAACTGTTCAGCGGCATGGTGTTGCCCGACGACTGGATGGATGAAGTGGTGGAAACCGTAGCCGATGGAAACGCATGGCAGGGCGAACTCAGGTTTCTCGATACAACAAAAAAGGAATGCTGGGTTTCGCTGATCATTCAACCTGTCTATGATGCACAGGGCGATGTTGACGAACTGCTGGTGCTGGGGTCGAACATGACCGAGCGCAAGTTAGCCGAACAAAACATGAACCGGAAGAACCGCGCCGAAATAGAGAAGATGATTAACCAGCAGAAGTTCCGGTCGGTGCTGATCCTGGAAGGGCAGGAGGAAGAACGCAAACGCATTGCCATGGACATTCACGACGGCATCGGGCAGATGCTCACCTCGCTGAAATACCAGATCGAATCCATCGATGTGAAGGAAAGCAAAAATGCTAGTCAGAAAATTTCGGAAGTCGATCATTTGATAAAGGATGTGATCAAGGAAGTACGTCGCGTCACATTCAACCTCAAGCCGACGGTGTTGGGTGACTATGGATTGCAGGCAGCGTTGAAAGTGTTTATCCACGAAATCGCGAAGCTCACCGACATCCGCCTTGTCTATAAAACTGCAGGCGAGATGGAACGACTGCCACAGAAAATTGAGAACAACATCTTCCGCATCATCCAGGAGGCCATCAACAATGCCATTAAATATTCCGGCGCCGACGCCATTGAAGTGGTGTTGCAGCACAACGACAGTCAATTGCTCATTGTGGTGAAAGACGAAGGCCGCGGCTTTGATGCGAAAATTGTGGAAGCCCGCAGCGTGAACATTGAATCGGGCCGCGGATTTTTCAACATGTATGAACGCACCGAATACGTGAACGGGAAACTCGACATCCAGTCAGCGCCCGGGCAAGGCACTACGGTGGCGCTGACGGTGCCCATCCGAAACCCGGTGCTGGTAGAAGAAGCATAAGCAACAAACAGACAACCCCCACATATCCATGAGTAAAATCAACATAGTGCTTGCCGACGACCACGTGCTGGTGCGCAATGGCATCAAAGCCATGCTGGAATCGGAAAACGACATCCGCGTTATTGGTGAAGCCGGCGATGGCAACGAAGCCCTCGAAACCGCCAAGACCTTGAAGCCCGATATCGTTGTGCTCGACATCCGCATGCCCAACATGACAGGCTTGGAGGCTGCGGCCAAACTGAAAAGCTATTCGCCCGGCAGCAAGGCCGTGATCCTTTCCATGCACGATTCGGAGGAGTATGTATTGCAGGCTTTGGATGCGGGAGCCTATGGCTATCTGCTGAAAGACACCGACAAGAATGAATTTATCAAAGCCCTGAAACAAATTCACGGGGGAACAAAATACTTTAGCGGCGGCGTTTCCAACGTGCTGGCCAATCGCCTCCTGCACACGAAGCCTTACACGTCTGCCCCAGCACCGACGCAGAAGGACGATCAGTACCACCTCACCAAACGGGAGAAGGAAATTCTTGGGCTGGTTATCGACGGAAAACACAACAAGGAAATTGCCGACTCATTGAGCAAAAGCGTGCGCACCATCGAGACCCACCGGTTCAACATCATGAAGAAACTGGAGGTGAACAACGCGGTGGATATGGTGAACAAGGCTGTGAAGGAAAATCTGCTCTAAAAACTACGTAGTCCTGCAATCGATTTTCGAAGCCCTGCACACGATTAAGTAAATAAATTAAGTATAAATACGTAAAATACTTAGCTATTTACTTATTTTTATTACGTACAAAATACGTAATAAAATGAATGCACTAACCCCAGCTTCCAAAATCAACCTGCTTGATTTCAAGAGTGTGCCCATGCGCACGTTCCACCTCACGTGGATTACGTTTTTCCTTTGCTTCTTCGGATGGTTCGGCATTGCGCCGCTCATGCCCGTGGTGCGAGAAGACCTGGGCCTCACCAAAGGCCAGATCGGTAACATCATCATTGCTTCGGTGGCTATCACCATTTTTGCCCGTCTGTTGTTCGGGTGGCTGTGCGACAAGATCGGGCCGCGCATTTCCTACTCGGCGTTGTTGCTGTTGGGATCGTTGCCCGTCATGTTCATCGGGTTCAGCAACAGCTATGAATCGTTTCTGCTTTTTCGCCTGGCCATTGGGGTGATCGGCGCTTCGTTTGTGATCACGCAATATCACACCTCTGTGATGTTTGCGCCCAACGTGGTAGGTACTGCGAATGCTACCGCCGCGGGCTGGGGCAACATGGGCGGGGGCGTTACCCTCATCGTGATGCCGCTGGTATTTGGCGCGTTCATCGGCATGGGCTATCTCGATGCCACCGCGTGGCGCTATAGCATGGTGGTGCCGGGGCTGGCGTTGTTCATTATGGGGTTTGTCTATTATTTCTTCACGCAAGACACACCTGCCGGAAACCTGGCCGACTTGCGCAAGAACGATCCAAACTATCAGGCCAAAACCAAAAGCAGCGAAAGCTTCTGGACCATCTGCAAAGACTATCGCGTGTGGGGTCTGTTTCTCGCCTATGGTGCCTGCTTTGGCATTGAGATCACCATCGACAACATTGCTACGCTCTACTTCGTCGACAATTTTCATTTGGGATTGAAAGAGGCCGGCATCATTGCGGGCTTGTTTGGTATGATGAACATTTTTGCACGCGCCCTGGGCGGCATCTTCGGCGACAAGGCCGGAAAAAAATTCGGGTTGAAAGGACGCATCGTTATTCTGAGCGCTTTCCTGCTGTTGGAAGGACTGGGGTTGATGTTGTTCTCGGCCATTGAAGTGCTTCCGCTGGCCATTGCCGCCATGCTGGGCTTCGCGTTGTTTTTGAAAATGTCGAACGGCGCAACCTATTCTGTCGTGCCCTTCATTAACAAGCGCGCCATCGGCATGGTGTCGGGCATTGTGGGCGCGGGTGGAAACGTGGGTGCGGTGCTGGCCGGATTTCTGTTCAAGTCGGAAGGTCTTTCGTATCGCGAAAGTTTGTTCATCATAGGTGTTGCAGTTGTGGCAGTGTCGGTCATTTCCTTCCTGCTGAGCCTTCCGAAAGAAACCGTAGAGGTTCAAAATGCCGAGTTGCAACCTGCCTACGAAAAGGTGAACGCCTGAGACCCTCCAAATCCTTACCCTATGAAAAATCAATACCGAATATACTTCCTCGTCGCCTGTGGTCTTTTTGTTACCTCAGGGCTACACGCACAGCTTACGATTTCGGGCCAGTTGCGCACGCGCACCGAAGTGCGCGACGGCCAGGGCAGTCCCTCCGTGCGCGACACGGTGCCGGCTGTGTTCACCTCGCAGCGCACACGCATCAACATTGGCTATGCAGGCTACCGCTTCAAAGTCTACGCATCGTTGCAGGACGTGCGCGTGTGGGGCCAGGACGCGTCAACCATTAACCGCACCACCACCGATGCCTACGACGGCTTCATGGTGCACGAGGCCTGGGGCGAGATCAGCCTCGTGGATACGGGCAAAGTGGTGAAAAACTTTTCACTCAAAATCGGCCGTCAGGAGTTGGTATACGACGACGTGCGCCTGCTGGGCAACCTCGACTGGCTGCAACAGGCCCGCCGCCACGACGCCGCCCTGCTGAAATTTGAACACAACGGCTGGACCGCCCACCTCGGTGCCGCATTCAATCAGAATGCAGAACGTAAATCAAACACAGCCTACAACGGCATCCCTACCGGCTATACCGCAGGCACCAACGGCATTGGTGCGATGTATAAATCCATGCAATTTCTCTATGCCGCCAAAAAGTTGAAGTTCGGAACCATTTCGGCCCTGGCGTTCAAAGACGACTTCAGTAAATTTCATTTTGCACCGACCGACACCGACAAAAAAACTCCGATCTACGACCAGGGCGTGTGGAGCCGCTTCACCGTGGGCAGTCACTTTGTGGGCACGGCCCTGAAGAAAATTGCGCTGACGGCCGACGGATTTTATCAGGGTGGCCACTATCGTGAAGGAACATCGCTGGATGAATACTTCCTGTCGTTGTCCGCATTGTATGCCGTCACGCCGAAGTTCAGCGTTGGTCCCGGAGTGGACCTCACCTCGGGCAACAACGGATCGGACCCTGCTGCAAAATATCAGCGCTTCGATCCGCTCTATGGCACTCCGCACAAGTTCTGGGGATATATGGATTACTTTTATGTAGCCGATGGCTTTGGCCCCAGCGGCTTGCTTGACACCTATGTGAAGTCGCGCTACAAAGTGAAAGACAATTTCACACTCACGCTCGACGTGCACCGGTTTGCATTGCCCCATGCCGTGACCGACGAAAGCGGCGTTCTGCTCTCGAAAACACTGGGCACCGAAGTGGATTTTACATTCAACTATGCGCTCACCAAAATCATTACCATCGAAGGCGGCTATTCGTTCACGGCGTCGACGCAAACCCTGTCGTCGGTGCATGTGAAGAACATCAAAAACGCCGATCGCTTTTCGCAATGGGGCTATGTGATGCTGGCCATCCGCCCCGAAGCGGTGTTGGGAGGAAAGTTGAAATGACAAACAGATAACAGAGGTCGGAACATTGACAACGCGCTAACGCTTTCACGATGCAGAACGAACACCACACCAGCTATAAAACCACATGCTCCTACTGCGGCGTAGGCTGTGGCATGACGGTGAAGAAAGACCGGAAAGACAACCTTGTGCTGGAAGGCGACAAAGAGCACCCGGTGAACCGCGGCATGTTGTGTTCCAAAGGCATGAACCTGCAGTATGCCATGGGCGACCTGAGCGACCGGCTGCTGTATCCGGAAATGCGCCGAAGCAAAAGTCATCCGCTGGAGCGTGTGTCGTGGGACGTTGCCATGCAGCGCGCCGCGGCCGTGTTTGCCTCACTCATCAAAACCTACGGACCCGACTCCGTAGGCTTTTATGTTTCCGGGCAGTGCCTCACAGAAGAATACTATGTGGCCAACAAACTGGTGAAAGGTTTTCTGGGCACCAACAACATCGACACCAACTCGCGCCTGTGCATGAGCAGCGCCGTGGCCGCCTACACCAACATGCTGGGCGAAGATGCCGTGCCCGTGTCGTATGAAGACATTGAACTGGCCGACTGTTTTTTGATTGCCGGCGCCAACCCGGCATGGTGTCATCCCATTTTGTTCCGCCGCATCGAAGCGCACAAACAAAACAATCCGGACGTAAAACTCATCATCGTCGATCCGCGCAAAACGCAAACGGTGGCCAACGCCGACCTGCATTTGCAATTGTTGCCCGGCACCGACATCTATCTCTACAATGCCATTGCCCGTGTGCTCATCGAAAATGGGGACGTAGACTACACCTTCATTCAACAACACACCGAAGCCTTTGAAGATTATCGCGCGTCCGTGTTTCAATACACGGTGGCCGAAGCGGCGAAGCATTGCGAAGTGGCCGAAAGCGACATCCGCCTGGCCGCGTCCTACATCGCTGCGTCGAAGGGATTTCTCACGTTGTGGGCCATGGGATTGAATCAGAGCGTGATTGGCGTGAAGAAGAACTTTTCACTGATCAGCCTAAACCTCATCACCGGCCACATCGGCAAACCCGGCTCAGGTCCGTTCTCGCTCACGGGCCAGCCCAACGCCATGGGTGGACGCGAAGTGGGCGGGCTGGCCACCATGCTAGCCGCACACCGCAGCATCGCCAATCCAAAACATCGCGAAGAGGTGGCCACGTTCTGGGGCGTGAATTCTATTTCGGACAAGCCCGGCTACACGGCCACGCAAATGATTGAAGCGTTGGAGCGTGGCGACCTGAAAGCGGTGTGGATTATCTGCACCAATCCGATGGTGAGCTTGCCCGACCTGAAGCGCGCCGAAGCGGCCATGAAGAATGCACGCTTCGTGGTGGTGCAGGATATTTCGCGCCGCTCGGACACCTTGCAGTTTGCCGACCTCATTCTTCCCGCGGCCGGTCACTTCGAGAAGGAGGGGACCATGACTAACTCCGAGCGACGTATCAGTCACCTCAGCAAAATTGTTGCTCCTCCCGGCGAAGCACGTGCCGACGCCGAGATCCTTTGCAGGTTTGCAAAAGCCATGGGCTTTGCAGGATTTGATTATGCATCGCCCGCTGAAATTTTTGCCGAACACACACGCCTCACCAAGGGCACCAACATCGACATCAGTGGTTTGACCTACGATCGATTGAAGGCCGAGGGCACGGTGCAATGGCCAGTGCCTTCGCCCGGTCACAAAGGCACGTCGCGTCTTTTCACAGATCATACATTCTATACCACTTCGGGCAAAGCGAAATTTTTTCCGCTTGGCGCACCCGAAAATTTATCGGAGCCGGTCACCGAAGACTATCCGCTCATTCTCACCACGGGGCGGATACGCGACCAATGGCACACCATGACGAAGACGGGCAAAGTGAATCGCCTGCGTCAACACATCGACAAACCCTTTCTGGAAATACATCCCTACGACGCCACCGCGCGCAACATTCGGAATGGTGACCCCGTGGTGATCCGGAACGCGCGCGGCGAAACACGGGTGTGCGCCAGAATCACCGATGAAATAAAACAGGGCGTCGTGTTTTTGCCCATGCACTGGGGACGCAACATGACCAATGATCTGGCACGCGCCAACAACGTGACCAGCTCGCTTGTTGATCCGATTTCCAAGGAACCTGACTTCAAATTTTCCGCGGTCGCGGTGGAGGCTTATCGAAAACCAGTAGAAAGAATTTTAGTGGTCGGCGCCGGTGCAGCAGCCTATCGTTTCATTTGCACCTATCGCGGACTGAATCTGGAAGACGAGATCGTGGTCATATCGAAAGAAAAAGACGCCTTCTACAACCGCGTGTTGTTGCCCGAATATGTGAATGAAAACCTGACGTGGGAAAAGCTTCAGAAATTTCAGGCCGGTGAGTTTGAAGCATTGAATGTTTCGATACACCTGGAGAATGAAATTGTTGAACTGAATCGAAAAGACAAAGTTGCCATCGATCGCTATGGAGAAGCGCATCCCTACGACAAACTTATACTGGCCACCGGCACACGCGCGCACGTGCCCAACGATGCGCCCATCAAATTGCCTGGCGTGTTCACCATGCGCACGCGCAACGATGCCGACCGGCTGAAGAGTCATGTGAAGCGAAACGGCCATGTGCTCATCATCGGCGGTGGATTGCTGGGATTGGAACTGGCCGCGTCGTTGCGCGAGATGGATGTTTCGGTTTCCATTCTTCAGTTGGGGAGCCGCCTCATGGAACGGCAGATTGATCGTGTGGCAGGAGAGCTGCTGCTCGACTTTGTGGAAGAAAGCGACATCGCCGTCTACATCAACGACCAGGTGCAATCGGTGTTGTTCGACGAGCAAACCGAGAAGCTGGTGACGCACCTGCGCAGCGGCAAAACAATTCTGGTGGACGCGCTGGTCTATGCTGTGGGCACACGCCCCAACATTGAATTTGCCATGGAGGCCGGCATCGAATCGGCACGCGGCATCCTGGTGAACGACTATCTTCAAACCAGCGACCCCGATGTTTTTGCCGTGGGCGAAATTGCAGAACATTGTGGCAAAACGTTGGGCATCACCTCCGCCGCCGAGAAGCAGGCCGATGTGCTGGCCCGTTTCCTTTATGGTGACGCACAAAGCCAATACGACGGCGCCGTGCCCATGAACATTTTGAAATTGTCGGGACTGGATCTGTGCTCCATCGGGCTTGCCGAAATTCCGGCAAACGAAAAAGGCTACGACGAAATTTTATTCATCGACAAGTCGCTGCGCTATTATAAAAAGTGTATCATTAAAGACGACCGCCTGGTAGGTGCCATCCTTATTGGCGACAAGCGTGAGTTTGCAGAGTTTAAGTCGCTCATCGAGAATGGAACGGAGTTGTCGGAGCGGCGCATGCAGTTGCTTCGGTCGGGCAAGGCGGCGGAGCCGGTCATTGGCAAACTGGTGTGCTCTTGCAACCAGGTGGGAGCGGGCAACCTGCAAACGTTGATGAATGCCGGATGCGACACATTGAACGAGCTTTGTCAACGTTCCGGTGCAGGGTTGGGATGCGGCAGTTGCAAACCCGAGATTCAGCAAATGCTGAAGGCGGCGAAAGTGAAGGCATGACAATGGAATTACGAAACGAATATTTTAATATCGGGGCAGGAAACTGACAATGGCACAACCCAACGAAAAAAGCGATCTCATCCGGGCCTTTGTGAAAGGTGGTTTTCTCTCGCCGGCGGCGCTGCTCAAGATCATGGAGCTGTCGAAGAGCCTGGGCAACAAGTATGTGTTGTTTGGTTCGCGCCAGGACATCATGTTTCCCCGCAACAACGCCACCCAAGCCCAGCTCGACACGGTGTTCAACACCATCAAGATCGAACATGAGCTGTCGGGCGACCAGTCTATTCACCAGAACATTGTGAGCAGCTATGTGGCCGTGAACGTGGTGGAAACGACGCGGTGGGTAAAAGAAGATACCTACAACGTGCTGATCGACGCATTTGAATTTACACCACGGCTAAAGATCAACATCGTCGATCCCCTGCAAAGCCTGGTGCCGTTGTTTTCGGGTGAGCTTAACTTCATTGCCTCGCAGGAAGAAAACTATTGGTATCTCTATATCCGCGATCCCCGCAAGGGCAACGTGCTGGAGTGCTGGCCCAAGCTCATCTTCGGGCAGGATATCCCCAAAATTGCGCGTGAAATCGAAAAGATATTCCTGGAGTTTTTGCCCTTCACCACAGAAGAATTGTTCCGCGTGTTGAAGAACAACTACGTGCGCATCAACTACCGGCCCATTGCCGAAAAGCTGAAGCTTCACGACACGGCCTTTCCCTATTACGAAGGGTTGAATGCCATGCAGAACAACCAGTACTGGCTGGGGCTGTATTGGCGCAACAATCAATACGACATCGAGTTCATGAGCGCCGCCTGCAAGCTGTGTCAGGAAACCAACATCAGCAAAATCAACATCATTCCGTGGAAAGCTTTTATCGTGAAAGGCATCAAGGCCAGCGACCGGTTGCGCTGGCAGAAGGCGATGGGCAAGTTCGGGATCAACGAACGGCATTCTTCGCTGGAGCTGAACTGGCACCTGCCGGTGATCGACACGGAGGCGCTGGAGTTGAAGCGTTTCCTCGTGCGCGAGCTCGACCAACAGGACATCAGCATACACGGCCTCACGTTCACCATCAAAACCAACCGCGAGAGTTTTCTGTTTACGTCGATCGTGATCGAGAAAAGCAAGGGAGCGTCGGCCGAGCATTACGGTATTCTCTACGCCAAGGATTTTAATCCCAACACCATCACGTATCTCACGTATGCACGGCAGGTGCGGAAGGAATTGATTCCGGCATTGTTGATTGAGCTGAGTAAGTTATACTTCCGTCAACTTAATCCGGAGAAAGAACCCGCAAACGAAATTCGCCCCGAGCCTGCACTCAATGGCCACACCGATTCCATTTATCAATGCAGCAATTGTCTTACCGTCTACGATGCGAAGTATGGCGACACCGTGGTGGGGATTGCGGCAGGCACGGCCTTTGGCGATTTGCCCGACACCTACAGATGCCATGTGTGCGACAGCGAGAAAAAATATTTCACGCCCATTGCCGGATAGCAGCGCTACCCGCGCCTTCGTTCACCAGGGTCATAAACACATCAACGTCGAATGGTTTGAGGATGACATTCCGGAAGCCTGCCTGCAATAGCTTTTGTCGACGCTGGGGTTCGGAATGGCATGTGCACGCCAGGGCGAGAAAAGTTTCGGGTTGGATCACCTTGAGTGCCCGGAGCAGATCGATGCCGTCGAGGTCGGTGCGGAGCATGGCATTGAGCAAGGCCACATCGAAGGCGTGGCTCTGCGCGAAGGCAACGGCTTCGCGGGCCGACGAGAGGGTGGTGACCGTGTAGTGAGGCTTCAGCAATTTCTTGATGATGAACCGGTCTTCCTGCCGGTCGTCGACCACGAGTACGTGCATAGCATTCTTTTACGCCACAAAAGTAGCGCGTCCCTCCCTGAAACATGTTATGCGTGCATAAACAATAGATGAAGAATGGCCACTGCGCCCGAAATTAAAGTCGTCGCCAGTTGCAAAAGGTCGTTCCCTTTGCTAACATTGATTCAGGAGCCCATCGCCCACTCGCCCCCGAGTGGACGATGGGCTTTTTCATAAACCTCAACCATCGCGATACGCCCAACCCAACCCCTGCATGAACGCCCTTCTGAAACAGCAAATGGACAACACCCTTCAACGCATGAAGGACCGCGAAACCATCCGCAACCAACACCTGCGCATGATTGCCGAACACCGCTATTTCGACATCGACTCACCCGCACGCGTGAAAAAGTTTTTGACACGTCGCGGCGTTTCCTCGCTCGACACACGCGAAATACTAAACACGCCCAAGGGAATGCCCGAACTTATCCAACCCCTGCGCACCAACGATGAAATCATCAGCCTGGAACGCATCATGGGCACCAACGACCTGGTGGGAGTGTCGTTTCTGCGCGAAGCACTGGGCATCTCCAACTCCGTGGGCCGCATCTGGATTTGTTCCAGCGCCGGCAACGTGGTGGGCTATGGCACGGGCTTCATGGTGTCGCCAAGACTGGCCCTCACCAATCACCACGTGTTGCCCGACGCGGGCGTGGCGCGTTTTGCCAAGATCGAGTTTGGCTATGAGCTCGACGGCGACAGCAACCTGTTGCCTTCCGATATCTTCACGTTCGAACCGGATACGTTCTATCTTTCAGACGAAGGCCTCGACTTTGCCCTTGTGGCCGTAAGTCCCGTGAACACTGCGCGCAAGGAAGTGGACGCCATCGGCTGGAACCGCCTGCTGCGCGAAGAAGGCAAGACCATTATCTCGCAATGGCTCAACATCATTCAACATCCCAACGGCATGCCGAAACAATTGGGGATTCGCGAAAATCAGTTGATCGACGTGCTCGACAATTTCATTCATTATAAAACCGATACAGCACCCGGTTCGTCCGGATCGCCGGTCTACAACGAACGGTGGGAGGTGGTGGGCCTGCATCACTCCAGCGTGTATGCCAAAGACGACGATGGTCACATTCTTACACAGGCCGGAGGAAAGTGGGATGCCAGCATGAGCGACGACAAAATAAAATGGATCGCCAACGAAGGCATTCGCGTGAGCACCATCCTGAAATTTCTCGACAACCAACGCTTCACCAAAGAGCAGGCAAAACTATACGACGAGTTGCTGACGGCGAAACCCACGACCAAGCCACAGGCACCGTCGCCACGCCCTGCCACCGAAAGCACCCCCGTGGCCACGCTGCAACCCGACGGCCACATGACGGTGACGTTGCCCTTAACCATCTCGTTTAAACTTGGCGGCGATGCTCTCCCTATTCTGGTAAACGCAACCCCGGTGGTGAAAACGGATGACCTGGGTAGCACAGTGAATGACGATGTGGGGCCCGCCGCCGCATTGATAAAAGCCAAGCAGGCGTTGCAAGGCCGTGAAGACGTGCTGAACGTGCGCATGGGTTATGTGTTCCGCAACGGGTGGATCACCCGCGAACGCGCCATCGTAGTGACGGTGCCTCAAAAAAAATCGATCGCAGAACTGAAAACCGAAAACACATCGCCCTTGCCCGACACATTTATGGGCTATCCGGTGGAAGTGACGGGCCCGACCTTCATGGACCTCATTGCCCTGCACCGTGGCGACGACACAGCCGAACGCCTCGTGCATGCTTTTGAAGTGCAGGCCCAGGAGATCAAATACTTTCCACCCGCCGGCGTGAAGCTGAAGACGGTGAAAGAAAAAATGAAAGTTACCGCCCACGTGAGTCCCGAGGAAGGATGGAAAAACCTCAGCCCGTTTTTCTCGAACGTGAAGAAAACGCTGACCGTGGGTATGTATGATTTTGGTGCCCCGCACATTTTGAAACGTGTGGAGCATGTCACCGTGCAATCTACCTTTCGCAAGTTCACCTTAGCCTTGCAGTCGGGCGAGAGCGTGGGAGAGGGCACAAAAGCCGACGACTTGAAAGACGCCGATGTGGTGGATGAACTGAAGAAAAAACTAAAGTCAAAATTTCAGAATGCCTGGGTGAAAATCGGGTCTGTGAATGGCTGGGTGTCGTCGTCATATCACATCAAGGTGGCGGTGAAGGATAGCAAGGCCTTCTGGTTATCGAGTGGAAACTGGCAATCATCAAACCAACCCAACATTCCGAAACTGACCAACAAGACACAGGCGTATTTGTTGAAGACCTACAACCGCGAGTGGCACGCCATTGTGGAGCATCCCGGGTTGTCGAAGACTTATGAAGAGTTTATTCTCAACGACTTTAACAACAACAAAGCGCCGGCGGTGACTGAGGCGTTTGCGGAAAATCTAAACTTTCTTTTGCCCGAAGTCACCTTTGGCGAAGAAGCCTCGACAGTGCCCTATCAGGCGTTCAAGCCCTTTGAAGAAGACCGTCCGTTTAAAGTGACGCCGTTATTGACGCCCGACAATTTTTATGACGAGGTGATCAAGCTGGTGAAGAGTGCCAAACACGAACTGCTCATCCAAAACCAAACCTTTAATGCGCCCAAAGACGGGCAGGACAAACTAAAGGGACTTATCCAGGCGGTGCTCGACAAACAAAAAGCCGGTGTGAATGTGAAGATCATTTTCCGCGTGGTTATTGCTTCGGTGGCCCGCGAAAACCTGGAGAAACTGGTGGACATGGGGTTTGATGCCACGGCCATAAAGCTACAGGTGAATTGTCACACCAAAGGCGTGATTGTGGATGGCAAGACGGTGATGCTCGGCAGCCAGAACTGGTCCAACGACGGCGTGTCGGTGAACCGCGATGCCAGCCTGTTGTTCTACGACAAAGAACTGGCGCAGTATTTCCGCAAGATCTTCCTGCACGACTGGACGATGCTGGCCAAACAAAGCATCGGGCACGAAACAGTTTCGCCAACCTTGGCCGAGAGCACTGAGGTTATTCCCACAGGCATGCGTTTGTTCACGTGGTCGGAGATCCGGGAAATGCTCTAGAGATGCCGTTGTGAAGCGCGTGTCGTTGGTGTGAGTTGTAGCGTGGAAGAAGTCTTGATGAAAATTGCCGCAAATGGTGTTAGGCTTATGAAGCCAAAATGTCGTGAAGGTTGAGGTGCAAAGCCGTATCTTTCATCACCACAGAAACCACATGCTATGCCACGCTTCAGTTTTGTTTTGCTTTTTGTTTTGGGAATGATGCCTGCGATGATGGCGCAGCCAAAGCCCTATGCGCACAACGGCGCATTACCACAGCCGCGCATCTTTGCTGAAGGCATCGTTAGCACCGGCGACTATGAATCGCACGCAGAGTTTTCTCCAACCGGCGACACGCTCTATTTTGTGAAGAGCGGTCCCGATGTGAGCAAGTGGACCATTTGTGTTTCCTATTTCAAAAAGAACGCGTGGACCAAACCCGTGGTCGCGCCGTTTTCCGGGCAATACATGGACGCCGATCCCTTCTTCACCAAAGACGGCAAAACGCTCTACTTCATTTCCAACCGCCCGTTGAAAGAGGGCGATCCCGCAAAAGCCGACATGGACATCTGGAAAATGCAGCGCACATCCGCCGGCTGGGGCAAACCCACACGACTCGACGACACCATCAACAGCGACAAAAGCGAATATTATCCAACCTTGACCAGCACCGGCACTCTATACTTTGGATCGCGCAGGGAAGGAGGGAGGGGCGGGTCTGACCTCTATCGCAGCGTATTGGTAGATGGGAAATATCAAACACCCGAAAACCTGGGCGATGCCATCAACACCGACGGAAGCGAGTATGAGCCGTTTGTTTTTCCGGACGAGAGGGTACTCATCTTCCTGGCAGCACGTCCCGACCACCTCGACAATGCCGACTTTTTCATCAGCTACAACCAGGACGGCAAATGGTCGCCAGCCGAAAAGTTGCCCGAGCCATTCAATTCGCCGGTCACCGAATTTTCGCCCAAGGTGACACGCGACGGGAAATATTTTTTCTTTGCGAGTTCCCGCAATCGCAATCCCGCTGCATCTCCCAGGCCCGAAACCGAAGCCGACATGGACAAACGCCTGCACAGCGCAGGGAATGGCCTGTGCGACGTATATCAGGTGGACATTTCTGCTTTACTTACTCGGAAGACGGAGAACACTGAACATTAAGACGGCGACGTTGTTTGTATGTTGACGCGTAACATTCCAAGGATTCGGTTGGACTGCGCAGCTTGTGTTACGAATGTTTAAATCCCTTTATGGAAGCCTCCATGCTCCACAGTGCCGTTCCTGTTATCGCATCCGACGATGTGCGGAAGAGCATGGCCTACTACGTTGACGTGTTGGGGTTCGCAAACGATTTTGAATATGGCGATCCCGTGACCTATGGCGGCGTGAACTGGGGAGAAGTGGAAGTGTATTTCACCTACGATCCCGGCCTCTGCACGGTGCTGCGGGAAAGCGAATATCACGCTGAAATTTTTATCTGGGTGATCGATGCGAACGCCCTCTACGAAGAACACCGGACCCGGGGTGCTGAAATTATTGAAGCGCTAAACGACCGCCCCTGGAATGCGCGGCAATATGTGGTCCGCGACATCCACGGCTATCATCTCAAATTTGCCCAACCGACCTGACGCGCGAACACTGTTTTAAGTTGTTCGCCCAAATCGCTTACCTTTGGCCCTTAACGTAAATGGGCGACGTGCAACTCTTAACCTATATATTGGGTGCGACCGTGCTGGGACTTGCTGTGCTGACGGCATATCTCTGGCGCAGGGCAAATCACGCCGAGCGAAGGCGCAAAGAAATTCTGGCGCAGTTCGCCGTGCTGGAAGGCAAAGTGAATGGCTTGCAACTGGAAACCCTGGAATCAAAACTCAACCCACACCTGCTGCGAAACATCCTGAACTCCATTCAGTCGCATGCCTACCAGACCTACTTCTCGCTACACAAACTGTCGAACGTGCTCGACTATTTGTTGTATGAAACACGCAACCGCTATGTGACCCCGAAAGAAGAAATTGAATTTGCCCTGAACCTGATCGAGATCAACAAAATAAAAGTAAGCCCACTGTTCGAGCTGAAAGTTAAAACCAAGATCGACGAAACCGATCCGCTCTACACGCAACGTTTGCTTGCACCACTGATTTCCGTGGACCTCATCGAAAATGCGTTCAAGCATGCCGACCTTCAGCGCGCCGATTCGTTTATCTCCATCGTGTTTGAATGGAAGAACAGCGCGTTCTCGCTCACGGTGTCCAACAAGATCTCATCCAAACCCAGCATGGCGCAAGAAAAGGGAGGGTTTGGATCGGAAACGTTGGCCCACCGCCTACGCATTCTCTACCACGATCACTTCACGCTCGACCGCTTTGTGGAAAACGATACGTACATTGCCCACCTGAAAATAGACTTGCTTGAACACCACGCTAAAATGCTTGCTGCTCGATGACGAGCTTCCCGGGTTGACTTACCTCAAGCTGCTGTGCGAGCAAATTCCGGAGCTCGATGTGGTGAAAGCCTATAACCACCCGGAAACGTTCCTCGCCGAAGTTCCCACCGCAGACTTTGACCTCTGCATTCTCGACATCGAAATGCCTGCGCTCAACGGTTTGCAGGTAGCCGCAGCGTTGAAAGGAAAACTCGTGATCTTCGCCACCGCCTACAAAGAGTTTGCCGCCGAAGCGTTCGACCTCGACGCGGTAGACTATTTGCGCAAGCCCATCACCAAAGAACGCCTGCAACAAGCCGTTCAAAAAGCCCTGCAACGCAAAGAAAAAACACCCGCCCGGAATTTTGTGCAGTTGAATACCGACAAAGGAAAGTCACTGATCTTTTTCGACACCATCGCCTACATCGAATCGGCACCCCAGGACAGTCGCGACAAAGTGGCCCAGTTGCTTGACGGTCAGGAGCTGACATTAAAAAACATATCGTTCGAAAAACTGGAAAGCCTGTTGCCATCGGCGGAGTTTTGTCGCATCAACAAAAAGCAGATGGTGGCGTTGAAAAGCATCCACCATTTCTCACACGACCAGATCGTGACCACACATCTTCCTCCTGAAGGAAAGGCCCAGGTGCTGATCCTCAACGAAACCTATCGGGGCGAATTTGTGAAGAAGATGAAAATGTGATTTTTCATTACATATTTTTTCCCACTCATTACATTTTGTCGTGCTTCGCGGGTACACTTTCCCTCAATTTTTCATCTTTGCCCTCGAAAACCTTGCCGCGTTGGCGGAGGAAGGATTTTAACGGTGAAGACTGAACGAAGACATGAAGAAATATAAAAACCTTTTTTTCTACATCGCCATCATGGGCGTGTTTTCCGCGCTGATGTATTGGATTGTGGTGATGGGCAAGACGAAGGAAGCCGGACGCAACATTGTAGCTGCTGCTGCCGACCACAACGCCTGGCAGCAGTTCACGGAAGGGCTGGTGCATAGCCTGCAACATCCGCTGGCCATCTTGCTGGCACAGATTGTCACCATCATTCTGGCAGCCCGGCTGTTTGGATGGGTTTGTAAAAAAATCGGCCAGCCTTCGGTGGTGGGCGAGATCATTGCCGGCATCGTGCTGGGGCCCTCGCTGGTGGGCATGTACTTCCCGGAATTTTCTACGGCGTTGTTTCCCAAAGCATCGTTGGGCAACATCCAGTTTCTTAGCCAGATCGGTCTCATCCTGTTCATGTTTGTGGTGGGCATGGAGCTTGACCTGAAAGTGCTGCGCAACAAAGCGCACGACGCGGTGGTGGTGAGCCATGCCAGCATCATCATCCCCTTTGCTATGGGCTTGGTGCTTGCCTATTTTATCTACCAGTCGTTTGCGCCAGAGGGCATCGCCTTTTCCTCGTTCGGATTGTTCCTGGGCATATCGATGAGCATCACGGCCTTTCCGGTGTTGGCGCGCATCGTGCAGGAGCGAGGCATCCAGAAAACACGGTTGGGCACGGTGGTGATCACTTGCGCTGCTGCCGACGACATCACGGCGTGGTGCATTCTGGCGGCCGTCATCGCCATTGTGAAGGCGGGGTCGTTCACCAGTTCACTCTACATCATGGCGCTGTCTATCGGATACGTCTTTGTGATGCTCAAAGTGATCCGCCCATTCCTGAAACGTGTGGGCGACTTGCACGCATCGCGCGAAAACCTGAGCAAGCCCGTGGTGGCCATCTTCTTTCTGATGATGGTGCTGTCGGCCTACGCCACAGAAGTGATCGGCATTCATGCATTGTTTGGCGCGTTCATGGCCGGTGCAGTGATGCCCGAGAATATGAAGTTCAGAAACATCTTTATCGAAAAAATAGACGACGTGGCGGTGGTGTTGTTGCTGCCGTTGTTTTTTGTGTTCACCGGATTGCGTACACAGATCGGACTATTGAACGACCCCTACCTGTGGGCAGTCACGGGTGTGATTATTCTGGTGGCCGTTACCGGAAAATTTGCGGGCAGTGCGTTGGCTGCAAAGTTTGTGGGCCAGAGCTGGAAAGACAGCCTCACCATCGGCGCACTCATGAACACACGGGGACTGATGGAATTGATTGTGCTCAACATCGGCTACGACCTCGGTGTGCTCACACCCCAGGTATTTGCCATGATGGTGATTATGGCGCTGGTGACCACCTGCATGACCGGCCCCGCGTTGGATCTGATCAACTACCTGTTCCGTTCAAAAGAAAAGGTAGTGCCGGGCGAGATCAGCCAGATCAGCAAATTCAAAATTCTGGTTTCCTTTGGCAATCCCGATCGCGGCAGATCACTGTTGCGCCTCGCCAACAGCCTCACGCGCAAGCTCAATGGCAACGCGGCCATCACGGCCATGCACTTGTCGCCAAGCAACGAGCTGAATCAATACAACGTGGAAGAATACGAGAAAGAAAGCTTCACCCCTGTGGTGGAAGAATCGCACCGGCTGCAGCAAAAGATCACCACATTGTTCAAAGCCTCAAACGACATCGATGCAGAGATTGCCGAAGTGGCCAACCGCGGCGACTACGACCTGTTGCTGGTGGGCGTGGGTCAATCAATTTTCGAAGGCAGCTTACTGGGCAAAGTGCTGGGCTTCACCACCCGCATCATCAACCCCAACCGCCTGCTCGGCACCGTGACGGGAAAGGAAAGGCTGTTTGATAACACTACCTTCGACGAGCGCACGCGTTCCATTCTTTCGCGCAGCCATGTGCCTGTTGGCATTTTGATAGACAAGCACCTGGAGAAGACCGACCGTGTAATCATCCCGTTGGTGGATGCCCGCGACAAGTTTCTCATTCAATATGCCCAGCGCCTCATTCACAATGCCGAAGCGCAGGTGACCGTGCTCGACCTGAACGACATTGTGAAAGGCGATGCCGAAATCCGCGAGGCGCTGCGGGCCCTCGAACAAAATGTGCCCCAGCACATCAGCGTGTTGCAAAACAAGACGATGGACAGTGCCCTACTCGCACAACAAGACCTCGTGCTGATCAGCCTCGACAGCTGGAAAAAGCTGATGGAAGTGCACAGCGAATGGCTCGACCACGAATCGTCGGTGCTGATCCTGAAAGATTAAAATTATTTTGGAATGATGGTAAGGAAGGGTTATCCGTAGATGCGGATAACCTTTCCTGTTTCTACACCTTCGATACTTTTGAGATAGCCCATCACCACACGCTCCATAGGCACGGGAATGTGACCAGGAAACGCCGCGCCCAAAGCACTTGCTGAATCTTCCACCAGTCCGGGGCTCACGGCGTTGATGCGCACGCCGCGTTGCAACTCTACCGATGCGCCCAGCACAAATCCATTCACGGCGTTGTTCACCATGGTGAGGGCTACGCCGTTGCGAATGGGATCTTCGGATAATATGCCCGAGGTGAGTGAGAATGAGCCGTTGTCGCGAATAGACTTCTTGCCCGCCATCACCAGGTTGATCTGTCCCATCATTTTGGAACGGATGCCTTTATACAAATCTTCTTCCGTCATCGCCTCGAACGATCCGAAATAGGCCGAGCCCACCACGCTCACCAGCGCGTCGAACGGACCAACGGTTTTATACATGGCCTCAATGGAGGCGAGGGAGGTGATGTCGACTTTGATATCGCTTTTGGAATGGCTGACCGGCACCACATCGTGGCGTTGTGAAAGGTTTTTGAAAAGCGTGCGGCCAATGGTGCCCGTGGCACCCACAAGGATAATTTTCATAGTGTTGTTAAATAAGAAAATAAAGATAACACCCGCTTTTCGAAATTGGGTAGATTTACTTTGAAACGCTTTCAAGATGAAAATCCACACCATAAATTTTTCTTCCTGCGTCACCTACCTCGAATTGCCGCAGGCCATGCTGGAGCAATTACAGGAAGGCGACACGCTTGCCATCAACTGGGACGCATTTAAAAAGCACAACCCCGCGTTTGTCGAGCCGGGCCCCTACAACCTGTCGCGCACCGACATGGCCATTGTGATGGACGCTCTCGACAACGGGCTAAAAGTTTTGTTGGAAATCAATTTCGAACTTAAGCGCTTTCTCTTAACTTCCGTGAAGCCCATGGGAGCCGAAAACCTGCAAGGCTAAAATCACCCAAACCCAGAACCACAAAACTACCCCCGACCTATGAAACGCAGCACATTTATCCGTCAGACCGCCCTCGCATCTATGGCCAGCCTCACCCTGACCCGCGATCTGATGGCCCGCGCAACGGCCCCCGTATACGGCCACGGCAACATGAAATATACCCTGGACACAAAATGGAGCAAGGCCGATCCCCTGAAAAACCCCGTGAACGACTGCCACGAAATGGTGCAGGACGCCTCCGGAAAAATTCTGCTCCTCACCAACGAAACCAAAAACAACGTGATGGTCTTCAACACGTCGGGCAAACTGCTGAACACCTGGGGACATGAATTTCCCGGCGCCCACGGCCTCACCCTGGCCGGCGACACGCTCTTCATCACCGACACTGCGAAACACCAGGTATACAAAGCCAGTCTGAAAGGAGAGGTGTTGCTCACCATCGATCCACCCCAGGAAGACAACCTCTATCCCAAGGCCGACCAGTTTGTTCCCACCGAAGTGGCCGTGCTCGACAACGGCGACTTTTATATTGCCGACGGCTACGGCTCACAATACATTCTGCAATACGACGCGGCGGGCAAACTGAAAGGATATTTTGGAGGCAGGGGAGAAGGCGACGAAAAACTTGACAACGCTCACGGCATTGTGGTTGACAAACGCAAAGGCGAGCCCACGTTGCTGGTGACGGACCGTACCCGCAATTGTTTTAAACGCTTCACGCTCGACGGCAAACTGATTGAGATCATTCAACTTCCCGGCGCGTGCGTGTGCCGCCCCGTCATCAAGGGCGATCATCTGTATGCGGCGGTGTTGCGCTCACCCAACCTCAACACCGAGGGCACAGGCTTCATCACCATTCTCGACAAAGACAACAAAGTGGTTTCCAACATTGGCGGCACCGCCCCAACCTATGTCGACGGCAAGCTTCAGCCCATGGCCCAGGCCGAAAAACTTTTCATCCATCCCCACGACGTTTGCATAGACAGAGACGACAATTTATATGTGGCGCAGTGGGCTTCGGGGAAAGTGTATCCTTATAAGTTGAATAGGGTGTAGGCCTGCGTGATTCCCGCAGGTTTCGGATGACGCGATCGGGGATGGAAAAGAATGATTGGAACGTTTGTCGGTTACCGTCTACGCCGCTTCTTTGGCGCAGCCTTTCCAGAGCCCGAATCAAAAATAACCCCGATCGAAAATTCCAGTCCGGTTAAATCAATCTTGGCATCGTCATACGACACCGCGCGTGTTTCCAGGGTTGTGTTGCCACCGGTGTAGCTTCCTTTCATGGGGAATTTAGATTGGCCCATCAGGTAGTTTGTTTCCAGCGAGATGCCCACCTGCTGTGTCACATAAACCGTGAGTTCTGCACCGGCGTGGTAGCCCCAGCCCGGTTTGTTTTGGAACGTGAAGTCGCTGTTCACCACTTGCCAGTCCAGGTCTTTGCGTATAGCCCGGTCGAGATTTCCGTAGTTGATTTTTTGGCCAAAGCCATAGAAACCAAAGGCTCCCCCCTTGATGTCGAACTCAACACCCTGGCCCTTCAATTGAATCACCAGTTCCACGGGCACCAGCAGGGTGAAGTTCGGACCCACAATGGCGTCTTTGGTTTCGAACGGAAGGTCTTTCACGTTGAGGCCCGACATGCGATAGAGCGATCCCCCGGTTTCGATGGCCAGGAAACGGTTGATGTCGAACCCCACGCCGCGGATGGAGAATGGGCTGATGGGGGTGGAGAAATAGCCGTTCTTGGGAATGAAATACGAGAACGACAATCCGAACTGCTGTGCCTGCGCCAGCGAACAACTCAGGAGCAGTAAAAAGCCAAGGGCCCGAAGGGATTTCATAATTAATGGTTTCAGATTTCAGTTGCCAAGATCCGTAACAACCTGCGTTGTTGCCTATCTGCAAACCGTGACGGACCATACGTTACGCCGAGTGGTCGCCCAGGTGGTTAATATTTTTTGAGCGCGAAAAAATTGTCCGGCAAGATAAGAAGCATTTACTTCTGCCATAAATTCTCCTTAACATTAACCTGAAAACCTAAACCACCCCGTCATGCGGAGAACCTGTATTCTTCTATCCTGTCTGGCCGCCCTCGCATTTTCGTGCGGCAAAAAACAAACCCCGGCCGACACCATCTTTCTCGGCGGCAAGATCTACACCATGGACCCCGAACATCCCAACGTGGAAGCTGTGGTGGTGACGGGCGACAAGATTGTTTTTGCCGGCGCCGAAAAGGAAGCCCGCGAATTTGTGGGCGACAAAACCAACGTGATCGACCTGAAAGGAAAAACCATGACGCCCGGCTTCATAGAAGGCCACGGCCACATCATGGGCATTGGCTACAACGAGCTGAACCTCGACCTCATGGACGCGAAAAGCTTCGACGAGATTGTGGCGCGCGTGAAGGAAGCAGCCAGCAAGGCACAACCCGGTCAGTGGATTGTAGGCCGCGGCTGGCATCAGGATAAATGGGACGTGAAGCCCGAGAAGATGGTGAAAGGATTTCCCTTACACCAGAAGCTTAGCGAAGCGTCGCCCAACAACCCCGTGTTTCTCCGGCATGCCAGTGGCCACGCGGGCTTTGCCAACGCCAAGGCTATGGAGATTGCCGGGGTGAATCAGCTGTCGGCCGAAAAACTGAAACACGAACAAAACGAAGGCGGTGAGATTCTGCGCGACGAACTGGGCAACCCCACAGGCCTCTTCAACGAACGCGCACAGTCGCTCATTGCCGATCATATCCCCGCCGACACACGCGAAACCGACGCCCAGGCATTTGACCTCGCTTTGAAAGCCTGCCTGCGCAACGGCATCACCAGCTTTCACGATGCCGGCGCTTCACGCGAAAACATCGACCTCTTTCACCACTTTAAAGCCGACGGAAAACTGAGCGTGCGCCTCTACGTGATGCTGACGGGTTTCGATCGCGACCTGATTTACGAATGGTTCCGTAAAGGCCCCGAGATCGACTCCACAGCCTGGCTCACCATCCGCGCCATCAAGCTCAACTGCGACGGCGCGCTGGGCTCGCGTGGCGCATGGCTGCTGGAACCCTACACCGACCGCCCCGACTTTTCGGGCATGGCCACGCTGTCGATGGACACCGTGCTGAAAACTTCACAGCTTGGGTTGCAGTATGGCTTTCAGGTTTGCTCGCACGCCATCGGCGACCGCGCCAACCGCGAAATCCTGGACCGCTATGAAAAGGCCATTCAGGAAAATGCCGACAAGGCGAAAGACCATCGCTTCCGCATTGAACATGCACAGCACATCGACCCCAAAGACCTTCCGCGCTTCGCACAGTTGGGCGTGATCCCCGCCATGCAAGCCATCCACATGTCGTCCGATCGGCCGTGGGCCATCGACAGACTAGGGGAGAAGCGGATCAAGGAAGGGGCCTACATGTGGCAATCGTTGTTGAAGTCGGGGGCGAAGATTGTGAACGGCACCGACGCACCGGTTGAACCCGTCAACCCCATTCCCTGCTTCTATGCGTCGGTGACACGGCAGACATTGAAGGGCCAACCCGAAGGTGGCTATGAACCCGAAGAGAAGATGACGCGTGAACAGGCACTCCGGTCCTACACGCTGGACGCCGCGTATGGCGCGTTCCAGGAAAACATGAAAGGCTCGATCACTCCGGGGAAGCTTGCCGATTTCACCGTGTTCACACAAGACATCATGGCTGTGCCTGAGAACGAAATTCTGAAAACCGAAGTCGCCATGACGGTGGTAGGAGGCCGAACAGCTTACGAGAAACCTTAAAGGCATAAAAAAAAGGGAAGGCGTTTTGGCCTTCCCCTTTATATAAGTCTCAGTAAAGGTATTATCCCTTGAAGAACTTCATGGCCTTTGTCTTCACCATGTCGCGGTCGGCCGTGATAGTCGGGTCGCTGTAGACGTGCTGGGAGATTTCGGCTACTACGCCTTTCTTAAAGCTCAGTTTTTCGGCAATGTGCTCGCAGAACACGATCTCGCTGCGGAAAACCTGTCCGTCCATCTTCATGAGCTGGATCAGGTAATAGAGATGTTCAAACTTTTCGTCGTCGGTTAACGTATCGATACTTCCAATGGGTTTGGGATTTTGCAACATGGCGTCAACGTCTTCTTTGCTGATGCCGTTGGCTTTGCCAATGGTATGGATAAGTTTTGATTCGCGCGAGGCCACGTTGCTATCGCTGGCGGCCAGGTTGATCAGCACGTTTAATTCTGCTTTCTTGTCAAAAATCATGGTTGCTCATTTTGTTTGGAGTACAAATGTGAAAAAATGTACATTTAATTTTACTGTAAAATACGATGTTTTCGTACATCGACAAAATAATTACCGATCGTCAGCCAGGATGCAACCCTTATATTTGCGCCCGGTCTTTAGGCTAAATAACATGGATATATGAAGAATTTATGGGCAATAATCTTACTTGTCGGGTCGACCACCCTAATCCAGGCACAGTCGCAGACGCGCGCGGTCGGGTCCTTCACCGGTGTGAAGGTAGCCGAGGGCGTTGATGTCTACCTGGTGAAGGGCGACAAGGAGAGCGTGCGTGTGGAGGTGACGGGCACCAAGCTGGAAAACGTGATCACCGAAGTGTCGGGAAGCTACCTCAAAGTGCACATGCGCGATGGCAACTACCACGGCCACGTGGACGCGAAAGTATACGTCACCTACGTGAAGATCGAAAAACTATCCGCCAGCTCGGCCGGTAACATCTTCTCCGAAACCACCATCGAAGCGACCAGCCTTGAGATCAGCGCCTCCAGCGCCGGCAACGTGGAAGTGTCGGTCAACGCCGAGACGATCGATATCAGTGCCAGCAGCGCCGGTGAAGCCGAACTGAAAGGCAAAGTGAAAAACCTCAACGTCGACGCCAGCAGCGCCGGCGAAATAGACGCCTACGACCTTGAAGCCCAGAACGTGACAGCTGGCGCCAGCAGCGCCGGGTCAATACGCATCAACGTGGTGAACGCCCTCACCGCCCGGGCCAGCAGCGGCGGCAGCATCCGCTACCGCGGCAACCCCAACAAATCCATAACCGACTCCAGCAGCGGCGGGTCGGTGAAAAAATCGAGCTAACGCAAGAACTGAATAGGAAAAGACGACGCTAACCTTCGAAAGAAGGTTAGCGTCGTCTTTTATGTATATATATGATGAGGTGTTTGAAGAGACGGAAGATCGGCGGCCGGAGGCCGCCTTGACATGGTGATTTTTTTTACGGTCGGGTAATTTGCTCGGCGTTGATTTGTGCGTTGTTGTAGAGCGGGGTGCGTGCAGTCAAGTAGTGCAGAAGGTCCGCTCACGAACGTGGGCATTTTTTTGATAGCGTATCAAGGTGAGCGAGTTGAAAGAAAAAGATGAGGGACGATTTTGTCAAAGCCAAAATCGTCCCTCATCTTTTTTGTAAAGAGCATAAAAACACAAAGTGTTTTTATGCATTCCTGCTTGAGGTTTCACTCATGCGCCACGTCCACTTGGCGCATGAGTGAAACCTCAAGCCTCTTCCACGTGCGACTACAAACTTTATCATGGCCCAAAAATATCCAGCGCACGTATACACCGTGCTTCAATCGAGCACGACGTAACGACCAATGTCATTAAATAACTCTCCGTCTCAAGCAAACGAATTTGTCCCGGATTGCTACGTCACGAACCACCACCACCAACCCGTTCTAAGATCACCAAAAGCCTCTCCAGCACAGGAGCCCCACTTCCATATGATATTCCGCATTACCTTCCTCCAAAAAATAGAAATTTGGCATCGCTACAACGATGCCAACCATTCTTCTTTCATTCCTGTTTTTTTCAAAGAAAACCCTAAAAACACCCCCGTGTGTTAAAAAATAAACCCAATGCAAACGTGTTCTTAACAAAAAAATAAAATTGTGCTTTAAATTTTAACGGTGTCTCGAAAATTCCGATAGATTTGGAAACAATTAGATCAAAATTACAACCACCTATGGCGCAATTACGATTCAACGCTCTTAAGAAACTGAGCGAACGTACCCCTGTACACGTAGACATGCCCGGCCCCAACGTTTCCAAATTTTATGGTGAACTTGTTTTCGGCGCGGAGCAAATGCGTGGCACCCTGGCACCTGCTGTTTACAAGAAAGTAAGCCAGGCCATCAAAAACCATGAAAAAATTGATGAAGCTACCGCAGATGCAGTAGCGTCAGCAGCCAAGTCCTGGGCTATGGCCAAGGGGGCATCGCACTTCACACACTGGTTCCAACCCATGACCGGCGGAACCGCTGAAAAGCACGACTCGTTCTTCGACGCGCTTTCCGGCATCGAAAAATTCAAAGGCAGCGAACTGGTTCAGCAAGAGCCCGATGCGTCGTCGTTCCCCAGCGGTGGTATCCGCAGCACATTCGAAGCCCGTGGCTACACGGCATGGGATCCTACATCGCCCATGTTCATCTACGGCACCACGCTTTGTATCCCGACCGTTTTCGTATCCTACACAGGCGAAACACTGGATGCCAAAGCACCTCTTTTGAAAGCCCTGAAGGCCGTTGACCTCGCGGCTACCAAAGTATGTCAGATGTTCGATAAGGACATTCAGCACGTGGTGGCTTCGCTTGGCGCCGAGCAAGAATATTTTGTGGTCGACAGAGCATTGTTCGACGCCCGTCCTGACCTCGTGATGGCAGGCCGTTCGGTGTTTGGTCACGCACCGGCCCGCGGTCAGCAAATGGAAGATCACTACTTCGGTTCGATTCCTCCCCGTGTTTATGATTTCATGAAAGAATTTGAAATCGAAGCCTGGAAGTTGGGTATCCCCGTACGCACCCGTCACAACGAAGTGGCTCCCAGCCAGTTTGAAGTAGCTCCCTTGTTCGAGGAGGTGAACGTGGCCAACGATCACAACCAATTGATGATGGATGTGATGAACCGCGTAGGCGAGAAGCACAACCTGAAAATCCTTTTCCACGAAAAACCTTTTGCCGGCCTCAACGGATCGGGTAAGCACAACAACTGGTCGCTCATCACCGACACCGGTGTGAACCTGTATGCACCCACCAGCAGCGCCCGCGACAACCTCCTCTTCCTCACATTCTTCATCACCACCATCAAGGCGGTGCATGAACATGCCGACCTGCTGCGCGCCAGCATCGCCACACCGGGCAACGACTTCCGTCTCGGTGCCAACGAAGCACCTCCGGCCATCATGTCTGTGTTCATCGGATCACAAATGACAGCCGTGTTGGACGAGCTTGAGAAGAAAGGCAACGTGAAGATCGAGAAAGGCGACAACATGTACATGAAGCTTGGCATCGATCAGATCCCTGAAATTATCCTCGACGCAACAGACCGTAACCGTACGTCACCGTTTGCCTTCACCGGCAACAAGTTCGAGTTCCGTGCTGTGGGTGGAAGCGACAACTGTGGCACAGCCATGACTGCGCTGAACACCATTGTTGCCGAGCAACTTGAGAATTTCTACGAATTGGTGAATGCCGAAATCGAGAAAGGCGAAGAGAAAAGACTGGCCATCGTGAACGTGTTGCGCACCTATATCAAAGAATCGAAAGACATCCGCTTCGAAGGCGATGGCTACTCCGATGATTGGGTAAAAGAAGCTGCAAAACGCAAACTTGGCAACGTGAAAAACATGGTTCGTGCCCTGGATGCTTACACCACCAAAAAATCGGCAGCATTGTTCGAGAAACACGGTGTGATGTCGCACAAGGAAAACGAAGCCCGTGTGGAGATCAAACTGGAATCGTATATCAAGCGCGTGCAAATTGAAGCGCGTGTGATCGGCGATCTGGCCATGAACCACATCGTGCCTACGGCCATCGCATACCAAACAAAACTCATCGAAAACGCTAACGGCCTCAAAGGCTTGGGAGTCGACAACACGGCAGTGGTGCAAACCATCAAGGAAATTTCCGGCCACATCGACGCCATCAAAGCCAACGTACGTGCCATGGTTGAAGAGCGCAAGCGCATCAACAAGGTGACGGACACCCACAAGCGCGCCATTGCCTACTGCGACGACATCAAAGAGAAATATTTCGACGTGATTCGCGACGCTGTAGACAAACTGGAATTGCTGGTGGACAACGAAGACTGGCCATTGGTGAAATACAGAGAATTGTTGTTCCTCCGCTAGAACTCTGATACTTTCTATACCTAAACCTAAACCTGTAGATTGGACAAACGGACCCCCTAACCGGGGTCCGTTTTTGTTTTTGCACGGATTGAATTCTACCTTGGTAGCTGGATTTATCTTCGTATGACCCTGACCCGAACCGCCCTCTTCTTAACGGCTTTTATGCTGACCAGCCTGGCCACGATTGGCCAAAAAAAGATCGTTCAGGCCGTCACCCGCACGGTGACTGCGCAAGACGCCGAAGCCCATCTAACCTTTCTGGCTTCCGACGAAATGCGCGGCCGCGACACGGGCTCGCCCGAGCTCGACATTGCCGCCAACTATATCGTGGCGCAGTTCCGGAGCAACGGCATTGGGCATGTGCCTGGAGCGTCTGGCTATTTTCAGGAATTTTCGCTGGAAAAAATTGTGCCCCCGGCAACGGGTTCGTTTTCCATTGGCGCCGAGTCGTTTCCCTGGAAAAACGAAGTGCTTGCGTTGAATGGGGTTGGAGCATCATTGCAGGGTGACATCGTGTTTGTGGGCTACGGCCTTCCCAAAGATTTTGATACCTATGACGTGCGCGGAAAAATAGCCCTGGCGTTGGTAGGTTCACCGGAGTCGACAAAGCCCGTGCGTGCCCTTGTGAAAGACTCGCCCGAAAAGAACAAACTCGCGGCGGCCCATGGTGCCGTGGCCCTGGTGGAGGTGATGACCATTCCAGGAATTCCCTGGCCCGTGCTGATGAATTATCTGTCGGCCGACCGGTTTGTTGTGAAAAATAATGAGGAAGCATCGTTGCCACACCTGTTGCTCCGCAATAGCGAGTCGGCATCCCTAAAAGCGTTGCTGGAAAGCCGCCACGCCAAGGCCGCCCTCGACGTGAAGGGCACAGCGTTGAAGACGGTGAAGGCAAAGAACATTGCCGCCGCCATCAAAGGCAGCGACGCCACCCTAAGCCAGCAATGGGTGGTCATCAGCGCGCACTACGACCACGTGGGCGTGAAGAAGAATGCCAGCGGTGACTCTATCTACAACGGCGCCCGCGACAACGCCATTGGTGCTGTTGCCCTGTTGGAAGCTGCGCGATTCCTGAAGCAACATCCACCGAAACGCTCGGTGTTGCTGTTGGCCGTAACGGCCGAAGAGAAGGGCCTGCTAGGAAGCGACTGGTATGCTAACCATCCGCTCATTCCCCTGAAGCAAACCGTGTTTAACTATAACTGCGACGGCGGTGGCTACAACGACAAAAGCATCGTGACCATCATCGACGTGAACCGCACCACCACCGACGAACAACTGCGAGAAGCCTGCAAAGCCTTTGGCCTGACCCTGGGAGGCGACCCGGCGCCACAGCAGAATTTGTTCGATCGATCCGACAATGCCAACTTCGCCATAAAGGGTGTGCCCGCGCTCAACATTTCTCCCGGCGTGAAAGCCTTTGACGAAGAGCTGCTGAAATACTATCACCAACCTCCCGACGAAGTGGGTTCGCTGGACATGGTGTATCTCGAAAAATTCTATCGCATTTTTGTGTATGGCATCTACAAGATTGCCAACGAATCGGCCTTGCCCCGCTGGGTGAAAGGCGATAAATATGAAGAGGCGGGCAAAGCGCTCTATGGGCGCTAGTGTAGGCTGGAGTGTTGCACGAGGGGCTGCTTCTCTATCATTTTCAGAATGGCATCGCGTATCAACTCCGGATTGCTCCACGGCACAAAGTGATCCATGTCGTCTTTAAAAACAAACTCTACCGGAGCGTTCACCAGCATCTTGCGTGCAAAGTCGGCATTGGCCGCCGGCACCAGCGAATCTTTCTTGCCCTGAATCACAATGACCGGACAGGTGATCGACGACCACAGGGGCAGCATCATTTCCAGTTGTGGTTTCAACTGATAGATTTCTTCGTTTGATGCCCGAAAGGACCGGGGCAATAGCCAGCTGAGAAACGGTGTGGCCAGGGGTGCGCGGAACCACGTTTCGTTTGGCTCCAGCTCCGGATCGATAGACCCCGCCACAATGATGAGGCCGTCTACCAACTGAGGATAATCTATGGCCATGCGGGCAATGAGCGGTCCACCCAACGAGTGGCCTACCAGGATGATGGGGCGATTCTTTTTGTATTCTTCCAGAATGGGTTTCAGAATTTCGCCCTGCTTTTGCAGTGAAGTTTCGCCGTTGCCGAAATTGGAGTAGCCAAAACCAGGACGGTCAGCGGTGACGAGAAGGGCGTGATGCAGCAACGCGGTGTCGGCCAGAAAATCGATGAATGCGCTGAGCGATCCGGGCGAGCCGTGCACAAACAGCACCAGCGGTTTTAGCGAGTCGCCGGCACTAACGTAGTGCATGTTGCGAAAGCCGGCGCGGTACGTCTTTTGGTGTGCCGAAACGTTCTTTGCTTTGAAGAACGTGTCGATCTCTTTGGCATCCATGCGAAACGTCATGCAGGAGTGTGAGGCGATCATCACGCCCGCAAACAACACGAGCAATGTCCATTTCACTTTCCTGCCGATGCCGGAGGTCATGGGTGTTATTGAATGTTAAGCAGCTTTTTGTATTGAGGCGTGTTGTGTAGCAGGTCCGTTGCCTGACGAATGTCGTCGTCGTATTTGAAGCCTGCCTCGATGCCACCTTTCTCGAGGTGATAGTGCGACGCGATCTCTTCTTCGAGCAACATTTTGATTTCGTCTTTGTAGAGCGACAGCTCATTCTTTTTGTTTTCGGCAATGCGGTTCTGGATCTGGTCCAGTTGAGGCTTCAACTCGGTGTAGTATTTTTCCTTGTTGGCTTCTTCCGTGAATTGCTGGAGTTGATATTCCAGGTAGGATTTATAGGAGTAGTTTTTGTCTTTCATCCAAACCACAAACTGCTGGTATTCGTCGCTGCTGAGAGTAAATGTTTTGGGATCTACCGGTTCGGAATGTTTGAAAACATATTGCGCGGCAAAGTCAAAGATAAAGCCTTTTTCGAACAGCACCTGTGTGAGCACGTGGGCTTCGTGTGCTTCGGTTTTCACGTCGGGGTCAATGCCGCCGCCGTCGTAGACCACGCGGCCGTTGGCGGTTTTGAACGTGCGTTTCAGCGAGTCGGGTATCGAGCCCACGCTGCCGTCTTCGCGGCGGTGGGTGTAGTCAAGCACCTGGATGCAGCGGCCTGTGGGTGTATAATATTTTGCCGTAGTCACTTTCAATTGCGAGTTGTAGGAGAGGGGGCGGCTCACTTGCACCAGGCCCTTGCCGTATGACTTCTCGCCTACAATCACGCCGCGGTCGTAATCTTGCAAGGTACCCGCCACAATTTCGGAGGCCGATGCGCTGCCGCGGTTAATGAGCACGCTCACGGGGATCTCGGTGTCGACCGGGGCGTTCAGGGTTTCGTAGTTGAGATTGTTTTCGGGGATTTTCCCTTTGGTACTCACCACCAATTTGCCTTTTGGCAGAAATAGGTTGGTGATGTTCACAGCTTCAATGAGAAGACCGCCGGGGTTGCCACGCAGGTCGAGGATAGCGCCTTTCGCGCCTTGTTCTTTCAACGACACCAGGGCGATGCGCACTTCTTTGGCGGCGTCGGGCGTAAAGTCGGTGAGCTGGATATAGCCGATGTCTTTGCCTACCATGCCGAAATAGGGCACGTTGTTCAGCTTAATTTTTTCGCGTTTAAATTCCAGACGCACAGGTTTTTCGGCGCCCAGACGTTTCACGGTGAGGCTCACGGGAGTGCCCACCTGGCCTTTCATGAGCTGGCCCGATTCCTCGCGCGACAGTTTGGAAAGGTCGATGTCGTCGATCTTCACCACCTCGTCGCCGATTCTGAGGCCGCCGCGTTGGGCACCATAGCCCTGCATGAGCATGGTCACCACGGTGCGGTTTCCGATTTCGCGGGTGATGGCCCCGATGCCGCCGTATTGGCCGGTGTTGATGGTGCGGAAGTCTTCCACTTCATCTTCGGGAATATAGTTGGTATAGGGATCGAGCGATGTGAGCATGGCGTCGATGCCGGTGCGCACCAGTTTGTTGGGGTTCACTTCGTCAACATACAGGGCGTTTACTTCTTTGAACAGGGTGGCGAAAATGTCGAGGTTTTTGGCAATTTCGAAGTAGCGTTCCGACGGGCTGGTGAAGGATAAGGCCACGCAGGCGCCGATAAAAAACGTGAGGAGGAGAATCTTTTTCTTTGTCATCATACCCGTTATCTTAAAACTAAACGGCGCGCCGCCGCATCTGTTTCTTTACTACGGAAAATTGAGCATTAAAATGTAAAAATCAGCCGTTATGTATGTTATTCTTTCAGTATTTTCCCCAATCCAATCGAAACCCAACCAACCGTTCCAGTTTATGAAACCATTCCTGCTAGTTATCGTCGTCGTGGCGACGTTTTTAACGTGTTGTCAGCCCGAAAAGACCTATACCGTCGCCACCGCGGAGAGTGGGGGATACACGTATTCGTATGTCTCAAACGATCCCCTCAAGGTAAGAATTTATACCCTTAAGAACGGTTTGAAGGTTTACCTCAGTCAGTACACCGACGAGCCCCGCATTCAAACACAGATCGCCGTGAAAGCCGGGGGTAAAAACGATCCCGCCACCAACACCGGACTCGCCCACTATCTCGAACACATCATGTTCAAAGGCAGCCCCGATTTTGGCACACTTGATTGGGCCAAAGAAAGTGTTTACCTCGACAGCATCGAACACATGTTTGCGCACTACGGCACGCTGACCGATGCAGAAGCACGGAAAAACTATTATGCACAGATCGACCACGTATCGAACGAAGCTTCGAAGTTTGCCATCCCCAATGAATATGATAAAATGGTGAGCGAAATCGGCGCCAACTATACCAATGCCTACACGTCGGAGGATCGCACGGTATACATCAACGACATTCCCAGCAACCAGGTGAACAACTGGTTGCAGATTGAGGGCAATCGCTTCCGAACCATCGTGCCACGCCTGTTTCACACGGAGTTGGAGGCTGTTTATGAAGAGAAGAACCGCGGACTCGACAACGACTATAACAAGACCTACGAGGCGTTGTATGCTGGTCTCTATCCCCAGCATCCCTATGGAACACAAACCGTGATCGGCACCATCGACCATTTGAAAAATCCGTCGATCACCGCCATCAAAAAATATTTCGATACCTATTACCGGCCCAACAACGTGGCCATCTGCATGAGCGGCGACCTGGACTATGACAAGACCATTGCTGCCATCGATAAATATTTTGGCGATTGGAAGCCCAACGAGCAGCTTCCCGAATGGAAACCTACACCGGCCACCGCCCTCACGGCACCCGTGGTGAAAGATGTGTACGGCCCCGAAGCCGAATGGGTCACGCTCGGTTTCCGTTTCAACGGACGCAACAGTGGCGACTACCGCATGCTTTCACTGATCAACCTCATCCTGAGCAACGACCAGGCAGGCCTCATCGATGTGAATTTGAAGCAGGCCCAGAAAGTGCTTGACCCCGGCAGCTATGTAGACTTCAGCAATGACTATAGCGCACACACGTTCACGGCGCGTCCGCGCGAGGGACAAACGCTGGAGCAGGTGAAGAGCCTGCTGCTGGAACAAATCGAGATGTTGAAGAAGGGCGAGTTCGACGACTGGCTCATCGACGCCAGCATCAACAACCTGAAGAAACAGAAAGTGCAAGGTTCGGAAAACAACTACTCACGTTCAAATGACCTTGTGGTAGCCTTCACCAACAACATCGCATGGGAAGACTACACTGCCGAAATAGACGAGCTGAAAAAGATCACCAAAGAAGATGTGGTGAAGTTTGCGCAGGAACACTACGGCAACAACTATGTGGTGGTGCTGAAGCACACCGGCAAAGATGCAAACGAAGTGAAAGTGGAAAAACCCGCCATCACCAAAGTGACGTTGAACAAGGAGAACAAGTCGCCGTTTCATGAAACACTGCTGAAAAATCCCGTAGACAAATTGAAGCCGCGCTTTGTGGATTTTGACAAGGACGTGCAGAAAGGAAAAATGAACAAAGACCTTGAAGTGCTGAGCACCCCCAATACGGAAAACGATCTGTTCACACTCACGTTCCTCTCGGACGTGGGCACCAACAACGACCCGCGCATGGATGTGGCGGTAGACTACCTTCAATATCTCGGCACCTCGAAGATGCCCGTGGCAGAATTGAAAAAGGAACTGTATAAGCTGGGGTGCTCACTGGGCGTGGAAGCGGCCGAAGATGAAACGTATGTATACCTGGAAGGTCTTTCCGAAAACATGGAGAAAGCCTTGAAGCTTTTTGAAGACCTGCTGGCCGATGCCCAGCCCGACGAAGAAGCTTTGAAGAAACTGATTGACGGCAAGCTGAAGGAGCGCGAAGACCAGAAGAAAGACAAGAGCGCGATTTTGTTTGGTGGCCTCATGAACTACGGACTGTATGGCGCAAAGTCGCCGTTCACCAACGTGTTGAGCAACAAAGCCCTTGGCGAATTGAAGGCCGACGAACTGGTGGATATCATTCACAACTTCACAAAGATGCAACACCGCGTGTTGTATTATGGCCCGCGCAACCAAACGGAATTGATTGCCGTGTTGAATGCCGATCATAAACTTCCCGACGCCCTCAAGCCAACACCACCACCGGTAAAGTTTGAAATGCCGGAGGTGAAAAATCCAACCGTGTATTGGGCCGACTATGACATGGTGCAGGAAGAAATCATGTTTCTGTCGAAAGGTGGAGTATTCGATGCAAAGCGCATTCCCATCACGCGCATGTTCGACGAATACCTGGGTGGCAACATGAGCTCGCCCATCTTCCAGGAGCTACGCGAGGCGCAAGGCCTGGCCTATTCGGCATTTGCTTACTATGGCACGGCCGATCGGAAAGAAGACAACGATTTGTTCTATGCCTACATCGGGACACAGGCCGACAAGCAGTCAGAAGCCATGAAGGCGATGAAAGGATTGCTGGTGGATTTTCCCCGTGTGGAAAGCAACTTCGACGTGGCGCGCAATGCCATTCTCAGCCGCATTGAAAGTGAACGCATCACCAAAGGCAGAATTTTGTTCACCTACGAGCGCGCACGCAAACGCGGCATCGACTACGACATTCGCCGCGACGTGTACGAACAAGTGCAACACTTCACGCTCGACGACATTGCTAAATTTCAGGAGCAGCAAATCAAGGGCAAGCCATTCAACGTAGTGGTGATTGGCGACAAGAAAAAGATCGACTTTAAAGCGTTATCGACCCATGGAAAAGTGCAGGAGTTGACGCTGGATCAGATTTTTGGCTATGAGAAAGTGGAAAAGATAAATGTGGAGGGGCCACATCAATGAGTAGCTAGTCTTTTAGCATTCAGATAAAACAAAACCCCGTGGAAGCACGGGGTTTTGTTTTTTTATGCCCAGGCTTTTCGCAGGAAGCGAAGCCAGTTGCCATGCATCACCTTTTCGATGTCGGCGGAAGTGTAGCCTCGCTTGGCTAGCAAGGATGGAAAGTTTTGGAGGTCGGCAATGGTTTCGATGTCGTAGGGGCTTTGTTCTTTGCCATAGCCGCCGTCGAGGTCGGAGCCGATGCCGATGTGGTTGGCGTTGCCGGCCAGCTGGCAGATGTGGTCCATGTGGTCGATGAGCACGTCGAGGTTGCAGTTTGTTCCTTTAGGTGTGGACACACCGCGTTCCCAGTTGGGCACCAGCATCCAGGCATCCATCACCCCGCCGATCACGGCGCCGCGGGCAATGAGCTCTTTCAGTTGGTCGTCGTTGAATTGACGGTTGTGATTCACCAACGCTCTGCAGTTGTGATGACTTGCCCACACGTGGCCATTAAAGTTGTCCATGGCTTCGCGGAAGCTGTCGTCGCACAAATGGGTAGCGTCTAGAATGATGTTGAGGCGTTCCATTTCTTTTAACAAGGCCTTGCCGTCAGAACCCATGCCACCCGTGGCGTTGGTGCCTTGAGCATAGCGGCCAGGGCCGTAGTGCGCCGGGCCCACGGCACGGAGGCCTTGTTCGTAGGCGCGCTCCAGGTGTTTCAGTGTCACGATGGAATCTGCGCCTTCAAGGCTCCGAATGTAGCCGATGGACCGACGTGTATCGGAGGCGTTGTTTTTCCAGTATGCAATATGGTCATCCAGTGCGTTCAGTGTTGTTATGGCTTTTAGTTCGCCCACCTCTTCCATTTCGCGATACCAGGCCAACTGAGCCTGCGTATGTGCCCAGGCCTGGGATGGGGAGTGCCATCCGGGAAGGGGATTGTTTGGGGCCACATAGCGCGCAATCTGCGTGGCCACCACCACACCGATGTCGCCCTGACGCAACGCTTCAAAACTCACCACATTGTTGCCGCGATCGGGTTTGTCGGTCATGCCTTTTTCGCGGGCGCGGATTTCGGAAACGGAGCGCGTGAGGTCGCGGTTCCATTCCATGGCGTTCATGCTAAGATCAAGGTGGGCATCGATGGTGAACATGTGGAATGTTAGTTAAGCAGTAAAGGGTTTTTCAGGAGTGATCGATCAAACGGTGATCTTGCGATTGCGCGACAGCGTGGTCCAATATCCCGAAAGGGTATGGCCGTCCACTACGGCCACACGATCGTGCAGCGCAATGGTGGGGCATACGTGAAAGGGCACACCATAGAGCACATCGCCTACGGAATAGGTTTTGTCGTCGTCCACTTTAAACACCATGTGTTCTTCGCTGTGACCCGTTGGTATGAGGGCACCTGCATTCAGGAAGAAAACACGGCTGGTTAATGCATTCTCCGACGCAATGGATTTATGCCCCAGGTCTACACAAATGGAATCATGTGTTGGTTTGGAGATGACGCGGGTCACCACCAGCGCGGCAAATTTATAATGTTGTTCTTGGAGAATGGTGTCGTAGCCTTTGTCCCAATAGATAAACGTGCCGGGGCTGCATTCCACCACTTTTCGTTTGGAGTGAACGGAATAGGTAGGTGTGCCGCCCATCACTACCGTTAGATTTTTGCCCGTAGCATTCAAAACGTCGCGCTGAAGTTTTTCCACACGCGCAAACACTTCGTCGCAGCGTTGCTGACGCACGGCCATGTCGGGATCGCGGAGGTGGCCATCGTAAGCGTGCAGACCTTTCACGTCAATGCCGGTGAGGGCCTGGCAGGCTTGGATCAGCACCAGCGTTTCCTCCGGCACAATGCCTGTGCGGTTCATGCCCACATTGAGGTCGATGAACACGGGCAGGGGCTTATGATGCCCGATGAAGATGTCGGACAATTGCCGCGCCGACGTTTCGTTGTCGATGAGGCAGGCGAAAGTTGTCTTGGGAAAATGCTGTACCAGTTCCGCCAGGCGTATGGCTTTTGGTCCCACGGGTTGATAGGCCAGCAACACATCGGGTGCGCCGGCGGTCGCCAGCATTTCGGCTTCGGCAATGGTGGCGCATTTAAATTTTCGGATGCCGGCCGCCAGCATCATGCCCGTTACCTCGGCCGACTTATGAGTCTTGATGTGGGGGCGGAGTCGCGTCACATCGTCGATACTGTTCACCAGCGTGTCGATGTTTTGGCGCACGTGGTCAATATACACCGCCACGGCCGGGCTATCTAACATGTCGATATTGTCGATTACGAACCAGTCTTTCATTTTACGTTTTTGTTAGGCCAGCTCGAACATGGCTTCAATTTCCACGGGAATGTTGTCGGGCAGCGAGCCCATGCCCACGGCGCTGCGCACACCCACACCGTTTTCTTCGCCCCACACTTTGGCAAACAGTTCGCTGCAGCCGTTAATGATGTAGGGGTGACGTTCAAAGTCGGCCGTGCAATTTACCATGCCCAGCACTTTGATGACGCGTTTGATTTTATCGAGGCTTCCGAGGTTCTTCTTCAGGGTGGCCAGGATGGCCAGGCCCACTTGTTGTGCCGCCTGCTTGCCTTCTTCCATGGTCATGTCTTTGCCAATGCGGCCGATGATGAGGCTCTTGTCTTCCTTCACCGTGCCATGGCCGGAGACGTACACAAAATTGCCAACGATCAGAAAGGGTTTATAAACCCCAAGAGGGGTTGGGGCAGGAGGCAGGGTGAGGCCGAGTTGTTCAAAGTTTTTATCTGCTGACATGGAGCGAGGTGTTTAAATGGGAAGTAAAAATAATGCGCCGTGCGCGACAAGCCACCGTTCCCGACGCGAAAAGTTTAAACAACGCTGCGTGCAAAAAGCACATCGCGAAAAATGAATTTAGATTTCTTCAGGAGACAAAGGCATTCAACACCATAACTCCCCCGAGGCCGGCAATGGCCACAATGGTTTCCATAAGCGACCATGACCGGATAGTGTCTTTGATGCTGAGGCCGAAATATTCCTTGAAGAGCCAGAAGCCCGCATCGTTCACATGCGAGAACATGAGGCTTCCCGCTCCGATAGACAGCACCATAAGATTCGGGTTCACATCCGGCCGGCTCATCACCGGCATGATGATGCCCACCGCGGTGAGACCCGCCACGGTAGCAGAACCCACGCACACGCGAATGAGACACGCCATAGCCCACCCTAACACCAGCGGATGCACGTCGAGGCCATTAAGAATCTGGCCAATCTCGGCGCTCACGCCGCTGTCGAGGAGGATTTGTTTGAGCGAGCCAGCGCCACCCATGATGAGCAGCAGCATGGCAATGTCTTTCACAGCGTCGCCATAGATGTCCATGATGCGTTTCATGCCCATGTGCATGCGCAGGCCCAGCGTATAGGTTGCCACGGCCAGTGCCAGGATCATGACAATGGCGGGGTCGCTGATGAAGCTGATGAAGGTTTTGAGCGGCCCGGCTTCCTTCACTGCGCCACCCAAAAAAGTGGTGAGCGCAAGCAGAATCACAGGGAGCAACGAAGAAAATATGCTGATGGAAAGACTGGGTAGCTGATCGTCGGGCAATGCTTCCGATTTGAAGGTTTGCAACATGGGCGCCTTGATTTTCTTCAGCGTGCGCGAAAAGACCGGCCCCGCAAGAATGACGGTGGGAATGGCGATGAGCACACCATACATAAGGGTCTTGCCCATGTCTGCATGAAACGCCGCCACCAAGGCAGCGGGCGACGGATGGGGCGGCAGAAAGCCGTGGGTGACCGACAAGGCGGCCAGCATTGGCAGCCCAACATAGACCACGGGCAGTTTATATTTAGCCGCCACCGAAAAGATAAGTGGAATAACCAACACAAACCCCACGTTGTAGAACAAGGGAATGCCGATGATGAAGCCCGTGATCATGAGCGCCCACTGAATGTAGCGTTCGCCAAAGAGTTTCATGAGGCCCGACGCAATCTGCTGTGCTGCGCCGCTGTCGGCGGTGAGCTTGCCCAGCATGGCCCCACAGGCCACCACAATGATGAGCGAGCCCAGCATGTCGCCCATGCCTTTCTGGATGGAGCCGGTGATCTTGGCGGGTTCTATGCCCAGCAACAGCCCCGCCAGGATGGCAATGAGCAGAAAGGCAAGAAAGGCGTTGAGTTTGAGTTTGGTGATGAGCAGGACCAGGAGGCCGATACAAAACAGGATGATCAGTATGGACATGGAGGTACGGTTCTAATGGCTTGATTAGGGTGACTTCAAAATGAAATGTAACTAAAAAAACCGTTGGAACGAACGGCGCAATCGGATGAATGCGCAGATCAGAATTTGTCCGGTATCTGGATGATGCGGATAACCACCTCGTGGGGATCGCCGTCTTTGTCGAGCAGGCTGAATTTCACCATGGGATTGTCGCGCCGGAGGTTGCTTTCTACGTGGATGACCTGGTTGTCGTGGAGGTGTTTTTCCAGCTCTTTCTGAAGACTGTAGAGTGCGTTGGCAAAATCCACTTCAAGCGGGCTGGGGTTGTAGGAGGTGGTCTTCATGGTGTTGGGTTGCAGGGTTTAACGTCTCAACGTTTTGCGTTGGGCCGTCCTTTCTTTAGGGTCGTTCTCGTTCTGTTCAGGCTAAGCGTTTCAGGCAAACCATCACCACCGGAGCAGTGCCGAAGCCCAGGTGAACCCACTGCCAAAGGCGGCTAAACAAATTAAGTCATTTTCTTTGATTTTCCCTTCGGCCCACGCTTCACTTAAGGCAATGGGAATGGACGCAGCCGTGGTGTTGCCATAGCGCATAATGTTGTTGTAGACCTGCGCGTCGGTGAGGCCCAGTTTTTCCTGGATGTATTGGCTGATGCGCAGGTTGGCCTGGTGAGGCACCAGCAGGTTGATGTCGTCTTTCTTGAGGTGGTTGGCGTCGAGTGCCTCGTTGATCACTTCCATGAAGCGCACCACCGCGTGCTTGAACACCTGGTTGCCATTCATCACCACCTTGAAGGAGGAGGTGTCGGTGATCTGCTCGGGCTGCCGCTCGGCGTGTGGGCGACTGCTGCCCGGGTCTTTCACATAAAGCTCTTCGGCAAAGTTGCCATCGGAGTGGAGGTGTGTGGAAAGGATGCCCGGCTTTTCGGAAGGTTGAAGGATGACGGCTCCGGCACCATCGCCAAAAATGACGGCCGTGTTGCGACCTCTTGTGCTGATGTCGAGCGCGGTAGACTGAATTTCGGCGCCCACCACCAGGATGGTTTTGTACATGCCGCTTTTGATAAACTGGTCGGCCACCGACAGGGCATAGATGAAACCCGAGCATGCATTGCGAATGTCGAGCGCCCCGATGCGTCCATCCAAGCCCAGCTCGCGCTGCAGCAGCACGCCGCTGCCGGGAAAGAAATAGTCGGGGGTGATGGTGGCGAACACAATGAAGTCGATATCTTTTTCGGTGAGCTTGGCACGGGTCAGGGCCATGCGTGTGGCTTTGGCGGCCATGTTGGCCACGGTGTCTTTGGCGGGGTCCATCCACCGGCGCTCCTGAATGCCCGTGCGCTCCACGATCCACTCGTTGTTGGTGTCCATCACGGTGGACAGGTATTCGTTGGTAATGACAGTTTCGGGAACGTGATGGCCCAGGCCCACAATTTTGGAATAGCGCATTCGATTGCTTTTAAGGACCGCTAAGTTAATAAATGTTCCCAAATGGGCGTTCGGTGGTTTGGAAAAGGTAGTGGGATGGTAAATTCAGGGCCACAGGAAATAAATATCTCGGTGTTGTGTTTGAGCTGGTGGTCGTCGTGACGGTTCTGGTGGACATACTTTGTAGTGCCGTGCTCTACAGTCGCCCGGCTTTTCGATTTCCGGATTCGATTATGTCATGAAGCAGATGGCTAAAAGAATATTACAATCGCTATTTCAATGGCTTCTGGGGATAATCTTTCTGATCGTTGGTCTAGCAGCATGGGTAAAAATCCTTGGGTAATTAATTTGACATATTATTTTTGATACGATGGACTCCAGAAAACGCTTCCTTGCATTGCTTTCGTGGGGACTAGACCAGCATTGGTTTGACGTTCGTGACTGAACCGATAGCAGCAAAAGATTAAATTCGCAAAGTAAATTGTATGATAAAACGGCTAAACGATCAAATGGCCATCCATCTGAAAAATTTAAACTATGACGCTTTGACGACGGATTATGCGCTCCCAACGGATTTGGTCACGCTTCTGGAAAGTCCGATAGTCGAGTGCAACGGATGTTTTCTCCTGAGCTCATGCAGGGACAGTGCCCCAGAAGGAATGAATGACTTTGACAAAACCGTTTACGAAGATTTCGAAAATCACTTTCATCCAGACGCCTACCTGGAGCGTGATGCACAAGCTGACATTGAATATTTGAAACTGGGCCTGGAGAGTGCAAAGCGGTTGGCAGCACGCTTGAAACAAATACAGTCTACCCGATTCACCGTGTGCTTAGTATATTCTGAAACGGAGCGCGAGGGAGATATCGTGGCTGTGTACGGTAGCAGCACCGTGAGGTTTTATGCCCTACGTCCCGGAGTGAAAATGGGCGTTGATGATTTGAATAGCTATGAATCGGAGGCAGTTCTGGAAATGGATGCGTAAGTAGGGGGCCTATCGAACATCCACAGTTTGTCACAAAGGTCAGTCTAGCAAAAAACCTATTGTGACCAACTATGCGATGCAAACTAACACTGACGCGTGAAATTTGTGACAAATAAAGGTTGGACCCATCCTTGCTACGTGCGTGTCTAGAGCAACGCTGTGGCATAAGTTCAGCACGAACATGTGGGAACATTCCCCTATAAGGCAGGCGCCATTCTAAGAAACAAGCATTCACGAGACTTTTAGCAACGTTTTCTCCTGGCATTTAGTAGGCACTGCTTTTGAGGCGACAAGGGCATGAGCGGCAAATTGATGATCGGCACAAGCGGCGTTGTTGTGCCCGGAACCAAGCAAACTTTTCCGGAAGCGTTTAAGGAGGGGAGCCGTCTTCAGTACTACAGCAGTTTGTTTAATTCGTTGGAGGTGAATAGCAGCTTTTATCGCGTTCCCATGCATGGCACGTTTGAGAAATGGGAGAAAGAAGTGACTGATGACTTTGAGTTCACCATGAAGCTTTGGCGCAACGTCACCCATGTCAAGGCCCTGGCTTTTAACAAGGCGGATATCGATTCTTTTATGCGCGCGGTCAATGGCGTGCATCACAAAAAAGGATGTGTGCTGGTTCAGTTTCCTGCAAGCATAACCTTCGCGCAGTTGCGGCAAGTCAAGAAAATTCTACATCACCTCGATCGCGCAAATCTTAAAAGCGCATGGCGTATTGCCGTTGAATTTCGCGACGTGAGTTGGTATACAGACAAAACATACGACATGCTGGAAACCTACAATGCCTGTTTGGTGGAGCACGACATGCCGAAGTCGAAGACGCCGGCGGTAGACTTGCCTGTGCGCACCGCCTATCTCAGGTTTCATGGCATGTACGGAGACTACAAAGGGAGCTATTCCAACGAGGACCTGAATGCCTGTGCCCGGCGGATCGCAGCCTGGCGTGATGCGGGAAAGGATGTATATGTGTATTTCAACAATACCATTGGAGGTGCTTTTGAGAACGCGCAGCGGCTGAAAGAAAAGTTGGGTAGCGTCGGATGTTAGGTTGATACGATCACGCGGAAAGTAAAAAAAACACCGTCGGTTTCCCGGACGGTGTTCCTTCCAAATCCCCTCTACCTACTTCACTATTTTTTTGGTTTCCGATCGCCGTGTTTCTTTTTCATGTCGGCTTTCATCGTGTTCCACTTTTCGAATTGTTGTGGTGTGAGGATGGCCTTCATGGCAGCGTCGTGGTCGGTCTTCAGCTTTTCGATCTCGGCTTTGTCTTTTTTGTCTTTGTGTGCAGCTTCGAACTTGGTGCGGAAGTCTTTGTTGGTGGTTTGCACCTTGGCAAATTGCTCGTCGGAGAGTGACAGTTGTTCTTTCAGACGGGCTTCATTCTTTTCGGCATGTTCCTGGCGACGTGCCTTGTGTTTGGAAGCCTCTTCTTTTTTGTAGGTAGTCCACTTCGTTTTTTGTTCGGGGGTGAGCACGCCGTTGATTTCGGATTCGCGGGCAGCTTTCAGTTTGCCAAACTCCGTGCGTTTGGTGTCGCGGGCTTGTGCGGAATCGTTGCGCAGGTCCGAAAACTTGGCGGCGTATTTTTTGTCGATGCCCTGGATGGTGGCATACTGTGTGTCGTTGAGCGACAGGACCTTCTTCATGGTCTCGCTGGCATCGCCGCCCTTGTGGTGCATGTGCGATGATTTGTGTTGGGCGAAGATGACGCTACTGGTCAACATCGCTGCAATAAGCATTACTCTCGTTCTCATAATCTTTCCGTGTTTGTTTTAGTGCTTAGAGACAAGAAACGGTCCAACGTTTAATTTGGGTTTGGTCATTTAGACTGGATAATGCAATTAGTATACCATCGGGTTGAATTCTTCGACGCACGGGTTTCTTCCGTTTTTAGCGTCGAACGTTTTAACATTAATTAACATTGGGATTAGGTTGGTCTGTCATTGTTTTCGTCTTTTTCTTCATATTGCAGGCAAGCTGTCGCCTATTCTCGTTCACACTGCGGCTTCGTACTTAGTCAGTAGCACCTATTATGCATTCCTTTAAGACCAAAATCCCTGCAACTCTCATTTTCGCACGCCTTGTGATTGGCTTTGTTGTGGTAGCTCTCAGTTTGTTGCGCGTGCAGCACTATGCTGAGTGGGCTATTGTGTTGCTTGCCGTTGGTTTGCTCACCGATGTTTTTGATGGCATTGTGGCACGGCGGCTGGGCATTTCCACCCAAAAGCTTCGCAGGATGGACTCTACGGTCGATCAGGTTTTTTATGTGTCTGTAGCCGCGGCAACGTTCATCCAATGTCCTGAATTTTTTAGGGCCAACGCTGTCACGCTGATAGTACTTTTGTCTATTGAAGCGTTGACGTATGTGGTTTGCTTTTTGAAGTTCCGGAAGGAGATCGCCACGCACTCCATAGGCGCCAAGGTGTGGTCGTTGCTTTTGTTTGCCACACTGGTACAGATCATTTTGCAGTGCGACTCGGGCGTGCTGTTCACGATTTTCTTTTGGATGGGGTTGATTACTCGGCTGGAGATTATCGCGATTGTGCTGGTGCTTCGGCAATGGACCAACGACGTGCCAACGGTTTATCACGCTGTGCAGTTGCGACGGAACAAGCAGATCAAACGGAACAAGCTTTTCAATGGCTAGCGTGGCGCAGCAATGATTAGAATATACTCACTGAAATTCACCAAGTTTCCACCTGCTCATGGGGCCATCATTATCAACGTGCTTGGCCGAAAGTGTATTAAGCGGATTTTTAGAATGTGCTGTTGGCCACGTAGAGAACTTCGTTTACGGCTACCAGCGATGACTTCAGAGAGAGGAAATGATTTTCTTCGATGATGATGTAGGTGTTGTTGAGCACTTTCACGACGCGGGCTTTTTTGTAGTCGCCGCTCTTGAGCTGCCAGTTCAGTTTAGTTTTTGTTCCCTGTTCCGTCATGGCCATCTGCAGAATTTCTTCGGGGCGTGTAATGACCAATATGTCGGCGACAGATGCCGGGTGGGTGTAGTGATGAATGAATTTGCGGAAAGGTTCAATGCTTATTTTCATACGAGTTCATTTCTGTACAAAGGAGGTGGTCACTTGATAGTGAATGTCTTGCGCAGTCAACAACAAAATCACCGCCATAAGGTTTCCGGGTTTGGGAATAGTTGTGGTCACGGTGCCATCCATTTCCAGGTGTTCGCAGAGGGCATGAAGTTTGGCTTTCATGCCGGGTATGCGAACCAATTGTTTCTGATCCAGTTTCACGCAAAGTGGCATGTTCACTAGTTAAAGTGGCCTTTGCGGCTTTCGCACGCAAAGGCCCGATTGATGAAAGGTTCACGCTCTCGGATGGGCTCCCTTCTCGCTTTTATCCACCAATCGTTTTTCTGGTGGTGGTTTGGTAAAGTTCGTTCCCTGCTTTCCTGATCTCAACTGTGAAGTACGGCAAATCGTTGATGGGTGTGGAGAGTTAGCGATGTATGCGGTCAATGTGTAGAAGAATGATTGATGCATGCGTGTGTGGACGCCAACACGCGAATCGACAATTCGCGTCGAACAAACGTGAATCTGACGGATGTCAGAAATGCAATAAAAAGAGATGAATTAGGATGGTCTACTCACGCGCCTTTGAACGCCTTTAGCACAGCTTCTTCATAGCTGGCACCGATGGGTATTTCTTTGTCGGCGAGGTACAGGTTTTTGTTGCGCATAGACTCAATTCGACTGAAGGGCACAATGAACGAACGGTGCACACGGATGAATTCAGTTTCCGGTAACCGCGACAATATGCCTTTCATGGTCATGCGCGCCAGCACAGTCTTGCCGTTTTGTTGATGGATCTTCAGATAATCGGCAAGGCCTTCAATGTAAAGGATGTCGGAGAGTTGAATTTTGATGAGGCTGTAGTCGGCACGGATGAAGATGTGCTTCGACTCGGTGGCGTGTTTCTGGTGCAGGAACTGGTGATACTCATGTGCCTTCCGCGCGGCCACCGTGAAGCGTTCGGGCGAGTAGGGCTTTAGCAGAAAGTCTACTGCGCTTAACTCAAAGCCGTCGATGGCATATTGCGCGTGGGCCGTGGTGAAGATCACCATGGTTTCCTGGCGGATGCCCCTGTAGAAATCGATGCCCGATATTTCCGGCATGTTGATGTCGAGGAACAATAGGTCTACGGGGTACTTTTGCAGATAGTTTTTGGCTTCGGCTGTCCGCGTAAATACTTTTTCGAGCGAGATGAAGTCAAGCGTGCTGCAATAGGCTTCCAGTATTTCCAGGGCCAGGGGTTCGTCGTCGATGGCGATGGCTGAGATCAATCCAGTTGAATGTTTAGTTGCACTCTGTAGGTGTCCGGATCGTCGCTAAGCGAAAGGAAATGTTTTCGGGGATACAGCAATGCCAGTCGTGCCTTTGTGTTTTCGATGCCCACACCGCTCTTGCCGTGCAAGTCGTGCGAGAATTTCACTTTCTGATTTTCAACCACCAGCACCAATGCGTTTTCGTGAATATCGATCCGGATACTAAGATACGCTGCCTGGTCGGGATTCACGCCATGCTTGAATGCATTTTCAATGAAAGGGATGAGCACGAGGGGCGCGATGCGTTGCCCGCCAATGACACCCGCCACCTGGTAGGACAGGTGCACGTTGCTGGTGAGGCGCATGCGTTGCAGCTCGATGTAGTCGTTGATGTAGCTGATCTCTTTTTCGAGCGACACGCGATCACCCATGGTTTCCGTGACCACATAGCGCATCATGCCCGACAGCTTCAGAATGGCGGACGCACTCGACGGCGACTTTTCACGAATGGCCAAAGCATAGATGTTGTTGAGTGTGTTGAACAGGAAGTGTGGATTGATCTGGCTTTTCAGGGTTCCCATTTCCGCGCTGTGTCTCAATCGTTCGGTAACGTAAAGTTTTGTGCGCACGCGCAGCAGGATGGAAAACAGGATCACCACCACATAGAGAAAAACATTGTGTTTCACCTGGGTGAGAAACGATGTGCCCTCCAGCATGGGCGGATAGTTTTTTTGAAGGGCGTCGGCGCTGGCTATGTTAGCCGCGGGAGGATTCCAGGGCACATAACCTGTGAGCAACGAAGGCACCAGGCTCACGAACAGAAAACCCGCCACAATGATGCACGCATAGGCGACCTGTTTTTTCTTGAAGTATACTTCGGGAATGAAAAGATAGTAGTTGAGATAGAAGATGAGCAACATAAACACATTGGCCAGCACGTCGCGCAGGGTTGGGGTGGACATCAGGGGCATGCCGGGCGGCCGTGGCGAGAGCACAATGGGAACGATCAGAAAGGCAATGCAACCTGCGATGTGAAGAATGAGATGTTTGGGCTTGATGGTCATGGAGCAAACGTGCCGTTCGTTTCGGCAAATTAATACAACCCGTCGTGAAGTTGCCGTAGCAGCCACTTTTTTCACGGGCCCGTAAAGCTAACCCGTCGGCTAGTAAAATCACGCCTTGTATTTCGCAGGATAGACCCTATTCATCGCAAACATCGAGCATGCCGCGGTCATCGTTTCAGACGCAGTATTCTCTATGCGACAACGCAGGGTTGGGTTGACCTATGCAAAAATGTTTTGCTGTCGGGCCAGGGACTGCTTTGAATTTCTTAATTTTGGGGCATGGGCGCGAGAGAATCAATTTCCGAGTTTATAGAACAGGCGAAGACCGACCAGCAACTGGCCAGCCAGGTGCGCGCCTTGAAATTTGATCCGTCGGCCAAAACCACCGTCATGCCCTACAGTCGGCGCGACTACTATAAAATCTGGGTAACGGTGGGCACGAGCAGGCTACACTATGCCACGCACACGGTAGAAATACCCGAACGGGCGCTCATCTTCTCCAATCCCCGCGTGCCCTATTCGTTCGAGAGCGACGGACGGAACAGCGGTTACATGTGCATCTTCATGGAAGAATTTGTGAAGGGCATGCGAACGGAATCGCTCCAGGATTCTCCGTTGTTCAAGATCGGGGCAAAGCCCGTGTTTTTCCTCGACGATCATCGCTATGCGGTGGTCAGCGATCTCTACGAAAAGATCCTTGCCGAACTGGAAACTACCTATGTATATCGCTACGAAGTGATCCGTAACTATATCAACCTCATCATACACGAGGGGCTTAAAATGGAGCCTGCCCTCAGCGCGGTAAAGCATCACAGTGCCAGCAGTCGCATTGCCAGTCTTTTCCTGGAATTGCTCGAACGGCAATTCCCCATCGACTCGCCCCGGCACGCCCTCACCATGAAGAAGGCCAGCGATTTTGCCACCAGCCTTTCGGTGCACGTGAACCACCTCAACCACGCCGTGCGCGAAATCACGGGCAAGTCAACCACCACCCACATTGCCGACCGTGTGGTGGCCGAGGCCCGTGCGTTGCTGCTGCATTCGGACCTTAGCATATCCGAGATCGCCTACTGCCTCGGTTTTGAGTATCCCAACTACTTCAACAACTTCTTCAAGAAAAACACGGGCACCACACCCATGACGCTACGGAAGTGATCCTTTGAATTTTATAGTTTTTACTTTGAAAGTTGGTGTGCGCCGACAACGTTGGCCGCTACCTTTGTTGCGCGATTAATCGAATTCCAAAGCAAACAAAAAAGTAAAAACCGTATGAAGTATAATGTATTGGGAAATACCGGCCTCAAAGTGTCGGAGCTATGCCTCGGCACCATGACGTTTGGTGGTAAGGGGTTGTTTAAAGTGATCGGCAGCCTGCAACAGGAAGCTGCTGACGAGTTGGTGAAACGTTCGGTGGATGCCGGCATAAATTTTATAGACACAGCCAACATTTATTCAGAAGGGCTGTCGGAAGAGATCACGGGCCAGGCCATTCACAACCTGGGGCTTACACGCTACGACATCGTGCTGGCCACCAAAGTGCGCGGCAGCATGGGCGAAGGTCCGAACGACAAAGGACTCACACGCAAACACATCGTGCACCAGGCCGAAGCCAGCCTGAAGCGTCTGAAGACAGACTATATCGACCTCTATCAAATTCACAGCTACGATCCGCTCACACCCCTCGAAGAAACGCTGCGCGCGCTCGACGACCTGGTGCGCAGCGGCAAAGTGCGCTACATCGGTGCCAGCAACCTGGCGGCCTGGCAGCTCATGAAAGCGCTTGGCTATTCCACCTACAATCACGTGGAGAAATTTGTGTCGCTGCAAGCCTACTACACCTTGGCGGGCCGTGACCTGGAGCGCGAAATCATTCCGTTGTTGAACGACCAGAACGTGGGCTTGCTGGTGTGGAGCCCGCTGGCGGGTGGTTTTCTCAGTGGCAAATACAAACGCAACGCCACCGGCGAAGAGGGCAGAAGAACCGAAACATTCGACTTCCCGCCGTTGAACAAAGACCGCGCATTTGATGTGATTGATGTGCTGGAACCCCTGGCGAAAGCAAAGCAGGTAACGGTTGCTCAATTGGCGCTGGCCTGGCTGTTGCACCAGCGCGCCGTCACCAGTGTGATCATCGGCGCCAACAAAGTGATCCAGCTCGACGACAACCTGAAAGCTGTTGACGTGGTGTTCACACCCGAAGAGTTGGCATCGCTCGATGCGGTGAGCAAGCTGCCGTCGGAGTATCCCGGCTGGATGCTGGATCGCACCGGCTATGACCGGGCCAAGTAAAAGATTTTGTGATGTTGGATGACCGGGCGCGGTGTTCAGGGGCGTGAGCTGCTATTGAACATCGTGCCCGTTCGTGTTGCATGGATAGGTGGCCTACGCTACCTTCGTCCGCGTGCGCACAGCATTGACCGGAACTGACCTCGCTACCGGAACAGCAGGCGCGTTTTGTTACTCCTATGACCATTTTCGAAGTTGGCCTGAATTTGGGATTGGGATGGACGCTAACGGACCATTATGCTCCAAAACTATTTTAAAATTGCCCTTCGCTCGCTCCGCCGCAATGGCGCCTATTCCATCATCAACATCGCCGGGCTTTCTGTCGGCATTGCCGCCAGCATCCTCATTTTGTTGTGGGTGCACGACGAGCTGACCTTCAACCACTATTTCTCACGCTACGAAACGCTGCACCAGGTGAAGCTCAACACCCACGTGGACAACGGCGTGATGACGGGTGGGTTCACGCCACTTCCTTTGCGCGAGGCCCTTACTCAGGATGCCCGCATCAAACATGTGGCGGTGACTGTGGGCCAAAGCGCCTTGCTCACCGTTGGCGACAAAAAACTCAATAAGCGCGGTCTTGATGCCAGCGAAAGTTTTCTTGAAATGTTCGACTTCCGTTTGCTTCAGGGACGCGCCGAAACGGCTCTTGCCGATCCACGTTCCATCGTGCTCACAAAAGCCACGGCCATCGCCTTGTTTGGTGACGAAGATCCTATTGGCAAAATGGTGCAGGTGAAAATTGAAGGCAATGACGAGCTGAAGGTAACGGCGGTAGTGGCCGACCCACCACCCAACATTTCCTTCTCGTTCGATTTCATTTTGCCCTTCACCTACTTCGAGGCCACCTCAAGCTGGATAAAATATGCGCGCACCAACTGGAGCAACAACGGCTTCGAAACCTACGTGGAGCTTCAGCCAAGCGCTGACAAAGGCGCGGTGGACGACGCCATCCGAAGCCTGGTGAAAACCAACAGCTCCGAAGCCCGCAATGCCGAATTGTTTCTGCATCCCATGAGCCATTGGCGCCTGTACAACAATTTTGAGAATGGAAAAGAACAAGGCGGATTGATAGACTATGTGATGCTGTTTTCAGGTATCGCCGTTTTTATCCTGGTCATTGCCTGCATCAACTTTATGAACCTGGCCACGGCGCGGTCCGAACACCGGGCGCGCGAAGTGGGCATTCGCAAGAGCGTTGGCTCGAGCCGCAAACAACTCATCGCGCAGTTCATGGGTGAGTCGCTGCTCATCTCGGCGCTGGCATTTGTGTTGTCGGTAGCCCTGGTGGAAATGGCGCGACCGTTTTATAATACACTGCTCGGAAAACATCTCACCATTGACTATACGTCGCCGCTCATTTGGATATTTGGTGTTTCGCTGGTGTTGATCACCGGTGTGATGGCGGGAAGTTATCCTGCCTTTTATCTGTCGTCGTTTCAGCCGGCAAAAATTCTGAAAGGAAAAGTACAGGTTGGAAAGGGTGGACGCTTGCCGCGCAAAGTTATGGTCACCCTTCAGTTTGCCTTTTCAATCCTGCTCTTTATTGGCACGGTGGTGATCTACCGGCAGATTGAGTTTCTGAAAAATCGTGAGGTGGGCTATGATCGTGAAAACTTGATGCTGGTGTGGTCCACGTCCGACCTCGAGAAAAACTATGCTGCGCTAAAGCAGGAGCTTGTCAACAGCGGTGCTGCATTGTCGATGGCAAAGTCAAACAGTCCCATCACCAGCATCTTTGCCTCCAGTGCGGTGGAAGGTTGGACGGGCATGCGCAGCGGACAGCACGTGGAGGTGACCAACATTGCCACGGAGTATGACTACACCAAAACCATGGGCATAAAGATGCTGGAAGGTCGAGACTTCTCAGAGGCTTTTGCCAGCGACACCGCAGCCGTCATCCTGAACCATGCCGCCGTGCGTGCTCTGGACCTTAAAGACCCTGTGGGCGACAAACTAAAAATGTGGGGACAAACGTGGACCATCGTGGGCGTGATGGACGATGTGTTGATGGGCTCGGGCTCGCGCAACATCGACCCGCTGGTGATGAACATGGACCCTTCCTGGTCGACCACCCTCACAGTGCGTCTGCCCAAGACCAACGACTTGCAAGGTTCTTTGCGCCGCGTGGAAGCGGTGTTCCGGAAATACAATCCAGACTATCCCTTTGAATATCGTTTTGCTGACGATGAGTTTCAGTTGAAGTTTTCAAACATCACTATGATTAGCCGTTTGGCGGGTGTGTTTGCTGTGTTGGCGTTGTTCATCACGGGACTGGGATTGTTTGGTATGGCGGCGTTCACGGCAGAGCAACGCACAAAGGAGATTGGCATACGAAAGGTGATGGGAGCGAATGTGACGGGGCTTGTGCTGTTGCTCACGAAAGACTTTTCGTATTTGGTGTTGATTGCTTTTGTCATTGCAGCGCCCATAGCAGGCGGGTTGGCGAATGCGTTTTTGGAGCGGTATCAGGTGCGGATTGGTGTGCCGTGGTGGGTGTTTCCGCTGGCGGGGTGCGTATCGTTGGTGATTACGATGATTATTGTGAGTGGGCAAGCGATGAGGGTTTCGTTGAGGAATCCTGTGGATTCGTTGAGGAGTGAATAGACTTTTTCTTTTTGTGCGATAAGTGGTGGTTGTGTTTTATAGCATGCTTCCATCAGGGCCTGATCCTATCCGCAAATGCCCATGCCAGGCCGAAGATTGGCTCAGACCTTTTTTTAAATCATTTTTCTTTTGGGATTTGTTTTCTTTCCATCATCTTTTGGATGTGGATTTAAAATGAATTAGTTATGATGGTTATGAGATGGTGTTTGGTTTGTTTGGTCTTTGTCTTTTGGAGTGGTGGTGTTGAGGGGCAGAGTAAGTTTGTTTCTTTTGGGGATTCGGCGATTTCGTATGAGGGGAGGGTTGTGTTTGGGGAGAAGGCGGCGGCGTTTGCGTGGTCGGGGACATCGGCTACGGTGTGCTTTAAGGGGACTTCGATTTCGGCTGTGTTGAAAGATCGTGACACGGCCAACTTCTATAATGTGATTGTGGATGATAAGGTGGTGGCGAAGATCAATACCGATTCTTCGAAGCGGACCTATGTGTTGGCTTCCGGACTTGCCAAGGGAGCGCACAAGGTGCAGTTGTTCAAGCGGACAGAGTGGGATAAGGGCACGACGTTGTTCTATGGCTTTGAAGTGAAAGCAAATGCCACGGTGTTGCCACGTCACCCCAAGCCTGCACGGAAGATTGAATTCTATGGCAACTCCATCACGTGTGGCTATGCGGTGGAAGACACGCGGGGCAAAGATTCGGGCGATGGCTATTTCGAAAACAACTATGTAACCTATGCGGCGCTGACGGCGCGGCATTTTAACGCGCAATATTCCTGTATCGCCAAAAGCGGCATTGGCATCACCATCAGCTGGTTTCCACTCATCATGCCCGAAATGTATGACCGGCTCGACCCCAACGACCCCGCGTCGAAATGGGACTTCACCCGGTATACACCCGACGTAGTAGTAATCAACCTTTTTCAGAACGACTCCTGGCTGGTGAACATGCCGACACACGGCCAGTTCAAAGCACGCTTTGGCACACAAGCTCCCGACGAGGATTTTCTCGTTACGGCCTATGCCGACTTCCTGGCCGACATCCGCGAAAAATATCCAAACGCCCAGATCATTTGCGCCCTGGGCAACATGGACGCGACACGAGAGGATTCACCCTGGCCCGGCTATGTCGACAAGGCCGTGGTGCGCCTAGCAGATCCGAAAATCTATTCTCACTTCTTCAAATACAAAAACACACCCGGACATCCCCGTGTGTCGGAACAACAAATGATGGCCGACGATCTGATCGCGTTCATCGAGCAGACCATTAAATGGTGAAAGCACTAGTGGTTCATTCATAGATAGTCCTTCAACAAAAGAGGCAGCCCGGTTAAGGCTGCCTCTTTTAGTTTGCGATAATTGGATGCTTAGTTTCCGTTCGCGCCAATGTAGGCTGCAGGTGCAGGCACGGTGTAGGTTGCGCCGCCTACCGAGTGCGTGGAGAACTTAGTGGTGAATGTGGTCTTGCCTTTGTTGAGGGCAGGCGAGTCTGTTTTCAACTTCAGGTTCATGGTGGGAGGGAAGTTGAGGTTGTCGGCATTCTTGGCGGCATCGTGATTGAAGGTGGTCACGTCGAAGTTCACAAACTTCGGATCATTTTCGCCTTTGGCGCCTTGCACGTCGTTGGTGGTTTCGAAATCGCCATGTGCGATAGAGCCTGTTGTGGGATAGAACTCGGCCGCGATCACATCGTCATAGCCATAGTAGAGGTTATAGCCCACGGCGCTGTTCACCACGTCTGGATTGTCGGGCGACTTGGGAAAGCGTGTGCCGTAGCGGCAGTTCACCACCAGGTTGTTGTAGGCTTTGCCGCGTCCACCTTTTTCGAGGTTGAAAGAACCGCCGCGTCCGGATTTTGTCTGACGCCATCCGCCGTTGATGGCCGTGTTGTTGTAGACGTTCACATCCATCTGTGGTGTGCGGTCGTCGGAGTTAGACCACTTCACGCCGTTGGTGGCGGGTTGATAGAAGACGTTGAAGGCCACATCGCCCACCGAGCCGCTCTTGATGTTGAGGGCTTCGCCACCGGTTTTGCCGTTGAGGTAGTAGGTGTTATAGGCCACCAGCAGTTGACCTTGGTTGATGCGCATGCCGTCGTCTTTGGTGTAGGCAACGGTAGAGTGCATGAGCACGAACTTGCCATTGGGGTTGTTGAAGTACAAACCAAAGCGGGGGTCGCCTTCTTCCAATTCTCCCGAGTTCACGATAGGGCTACCGGCCACGGCGGGAGCACCGGCATATTCAATGGTCGTGTAAAGCACCACCATCTCCTGCGAAGTGGATGTGCCGAGGATGCCGCCCCAGAGGCCGGCGAAAATGTTTTCTTTGGTGCGTTTGGCTTCGGCCACGGTGAAGCGCACAGGTTTGTCGGCGGTGCCAAGGCTATAGAAGTTTCCTTCCACGTTGATGCCCGGGCTGTTACTTTGCGAGCCGTCGCCTTCCACAATCACAGTAACACCTTCTTTCACGGTCAGTGTTTTACCAGCAGGTATTTTCAGGTCGCCACGAATGATGTAGGTGCGCGACGGTCCCCACACACCTTCCACATCGCCGGCAGTCAGTTCCAGGGGAGGTTGTTCAGTGATGTCGACCGAAACTTCTTTTGTTACACGTTGTTCCGATAGGTCGTTCATCACCACAGTGATCTTGGCCGAGCCGGCTTCGAACAGGGCAGTGTAGTTGATCTTGGCTGAGCCGGTGGTCTGGCCCACACCGGTCACCTCGGTCACCGTCACGGTGCCTTTGTCGGTGGTGGCGGTGATGTCTTTCACTTTGCCCGCGGCGGAGATGCTCACCGTGAACGATTTGGTTTCGCCAAACTTAATGGGGAGACTGGATACGTCGGAGGTCAACAGCGGGGCGCTGGGCTTTTGTTCGTCGTCGCTGCTGCAACGGGTCATCAATACGCAGGCGGCAAGGGCAATCCCGTACAGCAGTTTGTTCAATCCTGTTTTCATAGGGAGATTTCGTTTAGTAGTTATGTTTGTTTTTGGTGTATTCATTCGCTTTTGTTCCAGAGCACGCGCACGCCCAAACGGAACGATTGATAATATTGATCGCGCCGGATCAGCGTCTTATTCTCAGGATCGTCCTGGTAGGGATATTTCACCGTGCTGCCTTCTTCCTGGAAAATCGGTTTCTTAATGTAGACCTGGTAGGCGGAGTTAAGCAGGTTGGTGGCCTTCAGAAAAACGTCGACGCGTTTTGAAATGCGTTTCTCCAACGCGAAGTCCAGCAACACAATGGGTTTGGAGAAAAGGTCGTTGTCGAGAAACGGCGAGATGAGTTCGAGACGTTCGCCGGTATAGACCATCGACAGCTGCGACTCCCATCCGCGACGCGTGTCCTTATACAACAGCGCCACGTTGCCAATGTGATTGGCTTGTCCTTGCAGCGGCCGGGTCTGGTTCACCGTCTTCAACACAAGCTGGCTCGCTTGATCGTCGGGATTTTCGCGCGCCCGAATCACTTTTGAGGTGGTAATGTGCGAGCGCGTGTAGGTGTAGTTTATTTTGATGCCGAACTTGTTGAAGTAATGAGTGAAGTCCATCTCCAGCCCCATGTTCTGCGCGGTGCCGAAGTTGTTGGGTTGCATCACCGGTGTGTTGTTCACACCGGTTCGCACCAATGCATATTCGATAGGGTCCTGAAGACGTTTGTAGAAAACGCCGACGAGCAACTGATTGGCAGAGCCCGAGAATTTCTCCCAGCGCAGGTCTATGTTGTCGGCCTTTGTTCTTTTCAATGCGGGGTTTCCGTATTCGGCATAACCATCGTCGGGCATTTGTGAGGGAACGATTTCAAAGAAACCCGGACGCGACACCGCTTTGTAGTAGGTGAGGCGCAGGTTCATGCCTTCGGCCAGTTTGTATTTGGCGCTCAGGCTTGGCAACACATCGGTGTAGCGTTGACTGCTGTCGGGCGTTTGTCCGGTCTTCGGATATTTGAGGACATAGCCCTGGTCGGTGTGCTCTACACGTGCGCCGGCGTTCACCTCCAGGTTGTGCCATTCGATCTTTCCCAGCAGATAGTAGGCAAAGATGTTTTCGTTTGCTTTGTAGTTCTTTTCGTCGGTGGCGCTGCCCGCAGGATTCACGATTTCCCAGGTCACGTCAGAGTAGGTGTTCCAGTCCACACCTTGAGTTTGCAGGCTTGGGTTGGGGTCGAAGTAATAGATGTTGTAATAGGCATCGCGTTTCTTGTTCCGATACATGCCACCCGCTTTCAAAAGACTGTTGCCCCAGGCTGCGGGTTGGAAAATGAAATTGCCATAGCCGGTCAGGTCGGTGTCGGTGTTGCGTGTCCACTCGCGTGTGTTTCTGCGTTCTACGGTTTGTGGTTGCTCCACAAAATTATTCAGACCGCCGTCGCGCATAAACCGCGCGTTGTCGGGTTGGTCGTTTGTGGCTTGCGAATACACGCCCGTCCATTGAAAGGTGAGGGGAGAAGCCAACCGGTGGTCGCCCTGCAACGACGTGGTGAAGATGCCCTGGTCGGTGTTTTTGGTGCGTGTGCTATAGGATAGAATGGCGTTGCCGGCGTTGCTGTCGTAGAGGCGGCCATCCAGATATGTTTCTTTGATCTCGCGTGCTTCGTGGTTCACCAGCTTGTAGTATCCGCTGTAGAGTTTCAACACCTGATGCTCCGCAAATTTGTAATCAACACGTGTGTGAAAGGCGCCCCGCAGTTGATGGGTGGAGTAGCGACGATCTTGCACGGAGCGAAGCGAGGGCAGGTTGGCACCATAGCGATCGGTGTCGTAGTCAAACCAGAGACTGTTTGTGCCGCGATAGGTGTTTTGGAAACTTCCGCCTACCATCACACCCAAACGGTTGTGCAGAAAGCGATTGCCAATGGAGAGGGAGCCCAGCAGGTCAGGCATCGGCTTGATGTTGGATACTTCCAGGTTTTTCTTGGTGAAGTCTGTGGCCTGTGCCTGAAAGCCCTCGCCGTATTTTTCGCGCGGTGTCTGGTAAGCAACGCCCGTTGACTTGTAGCGATTGAAGCCGTCCTGCACGTTGATGTAGTTGTAGCCCACTTGCAAATCGCCCTTCACTTCAAATTCTTCGGGCGCCGATTTCATCACCATGTTGATGGCGCCGCCCACGGCATCGCCTTCCATGTCGGCCGTGAGACTTTTGTAAACCTCAAGCCGGTCGAGGAGCGAAGCGGGAAAAATGTCGAGCGGAATGTAGCGGTTCTTGTTGTCAGGACTGGGAATCTTCACGCCATTCACCAGCGTGTAGCTATAGCGTTTGTCCATGCCCCGCACAATGGCATATTGCGGGTCGCCGTTGCTGTTGCGTTCCACCGACAAACCCGACACGCGCTGCACCACGTTGGCCACCGAAACATCGGGCGATAGCGCAATGGCTTTCGCCGAAATGATGTTCATGGTGTTGGGCGACGTGCGTTCGATGAAGCGCGCCTGCGCATCGGTGCCACCCAGGGTTTGCGCAGTCACAACAATTTCATCGAGCGACGTGCTGTCGGCTTCAAGCACCACGGGCAACGTCACCACGCCTTCGCCTGATATGGCTACGGTAGCCTCGAGGGGCTTGTAGCCGATAAAGCTGATGACTACTGTATAGCTTCCTGCCTCGATGTTGTAAATGGCAAAACTTCCATCAAGACCGGCCACGGCATATTGTGATTTTCCCTGCAACACAATGTGTGCACCCACCAGGGCTTCCTGGTTTCGGTCGGTCACTTTACCCTTTAGCGAACCGGCATGCGTCAGAGTCACAGCCAGCATCATCCACACAACAAGGGAGAGCTTTTGCAAGGATGGGGTTGTGTGCGACATACTAGTTATGTTTTCCATGGGGTGCTATCATCAGATCTTTTCCGGCAATGTCTTCCCAGCGGTAGAAGTGAAATGTTTTGTCTGTCGACATCACCACAAACAAACCGTTGGCGAATGTGCCATTCAGCGGAGTAGCTGTCACATCCGATCCGTCACTTTCCGTGGCGGCCACCTTCACGATTTTTTTCAACACATGATCGTGTGGATTTTTGGCAGACCCTTCGCGGGTATAGATGTAGAATTGGTTGGCCTGTTGATCGGACACGAGGATGTAGCCCGTGCCATTGTCGGCGGTGTAGATAGAGATGCCTTCGTGATCTTGTGTAAAGCCTGTGGTGGCAAAGAGTGCCAGCTCATTGTTTCCTTTTTCGGGGTCGGCATAATATTTACGAACACCTACTCCTTCGTCGGAGTAATACACATAACCCAACGCGTCGTCCACGGCGATGGCCTCAATTTCCTTGTTGCCGCTGTAGCGACCAAACTTGCGCACCAACGTGGCCTTCACGTTTCCTTTGCCGTTGTCTTCCAGTTTATATTGCCAGAGGTATGAACCTTCTTTCGGTCCACTCTTCCGGCCAACGATGGCATAGATGTCGTTTGTGTTTGGATTCTTATAGAGCGCAATACCCATAAGGTCTCTGAACAGCGGTTCTGTTTCGCCTTCAAACACCGGAAGGCCTCCATCATCGAGGGACTTCATGTCGGGCAGTCTGTAGACGCGCAGCTTGTGTGTGATACGTTCGGTGGTGACGGCTATGTCGGTTGATGTGCCGTTCAGCATCAAGCCGTATTCAATGTCCACGTTGTCGGGGCGCTTCAGGCCGTTGATGGTCTTCACGATTTTTCCGGCGAGATCATACACGTATAGCCCTCCGTTTTCATCCTTGTCGGTGCCCACAATGAGGCTCTGTTCGGGATGTGTTGCGTTCAGCCAGATGGCAGGATCGTCGGTGTCAAAACGCACCGTGTCGGTCACTATGGTAGGTTGGATAACCTCCGGAGGTCTCGCCACCAGCGGTGTCCCGGAAGTGGAATCTGTGGGCGAAGGCTCAACCGAAGCCGACGGTTTCGAACAATGCACCAGCGAAAAGGAGAGCAGGGCTACGGTGATGGATCGGTTTAAAGGAGACATGCGTTTGGAATATTTCGGGCGCTAAAAGTTTCTACAAGATTAGGGTGGAGAGGGGCCGCAGGGCAACAAAAGTGCATTATCAAAAAGGCAACAAGCGTGGAAACGACCGTTAACAAGAAGGCAACAAGATTTTGAAAATAGGGTGTAAACAATTGTTGATCAGTGGAATGTAAAATGTTAACAAGAAGTTAAATAATCATTACGGGCAGCATAACAGGAAACAACGCTACCCCGGCACGCCCGTTTATGTCCGCGAACATCGACACCGAAAATGCAGGGTTTGGTTGATCATTAAATGCCGAGAATGAAATTGGTGAGGCTGTCGCCGGCGTTGAGCTTCAGTTTTTTCCGGAGACGGTAACGCGAGATGCGCAGGCTGTCGGGAGAAATTCCCAAAATGGTGGCGATGTCTTTCGATGGCAGGTTGAGCCGGATCAAAGCCGCAAGACGCGCGTCGGAAGCTGTGATGTCGGACGAAATCTTTTGGAGCTGCTCGAAGAAGTTCTGGTGCACCTGTTCGAAGATGCTGCGGAAGTCGTCCCAGTCTTTGTCCTGCACAAAGTTGTGGTCGATGAGCTTCACGAGGTTTGTGATTTTTTTGCGCTGTTCTTTGGCTTCTTCCTGTAGCGTGTCGTGCAGCTTGGCGCGAATGTCTTCCATCATCTTGTTTTTGCTGATGATGTGCAGCGTGTGAGCTGTGAGCGATTTCGATTTGTTTTCCAGTTCATGCTGCAACTGGCGTTCGTGCAGGTGGGCGTTTTCGAGTTCGGCCTGCATCAGTTTCTGTTGCGACTCCTTGCGTTCGATCACTTCTTTGTCTTGCCGGATCTTGAGCCGTTGCCGGCTGATGATGGCCGCGGCCAACAACGCGAGCAACACGATGCCCGCGATGAGCGATACTTTTGTGACGGAGTTGAGCTGACGGTCGCTTTCCAGCACCTGTATCTCTCCGTTTTTGCGTTCCAGTTCAAACAAGGTCTGAAGCAGCGCCACCTGACGACGTGTTTCTTCGCCGTAAATTTCCTCATAGAGTGTGCGGCCTTTTTCCAGGCTTTGGTAGGCCTCTTCATACAAGCCCGCCTGGCTATAGACTTTGCTCAGGTCTTTGTAGGCGCTGGTGACCTGATATTTGTCGTTGAGGCGGCGGGCAAGTTTCAGGGCTTGGGTGGAGTATGTGATGGCAGGTTCGTTCTTTCCTGTTTTGCGATAGACGTCGGCCAGGTTGTTCAGGTTCACAATCATAGACAGACTGTCGCGGGTCAATTCATTAAGGTGGAGCGAACGTTGAAAGTAGTGGCTGGCCGTGTCGAACTTTTCGAGGTCTTCATAGATGCTGCCGATGTTTTCGAGGATGGTGGATGTGCCGCGGATGTCGTTCACCTTTTCGTAGTGGGCCAGGGCTTTGTGCTGGAAGTCGAGTGCTTCGGGGTAGCGTTGTTTTTTTTCATAGAGCCGCCCGAGGCAGCCATAGGTATAGGCCATGCCGCTGAGGTCTTTGGTGTCTTCATAAATTTTCAGGGCTTCGCGGTGCCGGGCCAGGGCCACGTCGGGTTGTCTTATATTATAATAGACAAGGCCCAGCTGGTTGAGGTTTTGTGCCCGCTGTGTTTCGCGGTTTTCGCTCTCGAAGAAGGTCTCTGCCTTTTGAAGATGATTGAGGGCTTCATAATAAAATCCCTGGTGATAAAAGATTTCGCCAACAATGCGATGGCTGTTGGCGATGCCCATGGCGTAGTGTTCGCGTTCTGCCGTTCGCAGGGCGTCCTGCGCAAGCACAAATGCCGAGTCGGGATGTGTGAACAATTTCTGTTCGGCCTTGCGGCACAAGTCGTCAACGCCGGTGGTGCTGCCTTCGGGTTGCGGTTGGGCATTGACCATGGGGATGGTCAACAGGGTGAGACAGAGGATAACTATCGCTTCGAATGGCCTGAAGTTCACGAGGTGCTGGGATGAGACGTAAAAGTATAACCGCGATGTTTCCTTAGGTTTACCGGAATGTTATGAGTGAACATGAGCTTCGGGCGAGACAAAGCAAAACGTTTTATAATATGCCGGTAATGATCGAGTAATACGATTTGCCGATTTTCAGCCTCAGAATCAAACACCAAAACACTATGCCATCCACGCTGATCGTCACCGATTTTGTTTTGCCGGCCGCCGTTGTAAAAAACGCTGGTGCGCCGCGTGCTGTTGTGAAGTCACTGATGGCGTACACCCCATGGGTTGTGGATGCTGTTACGGTTGACGGTGTAGACCAGACTGCCCTCTATGGCGATTTTCGGCTTATGTTTTCCGACGAAAAATTTCTGTCGTCGGGTGGTGGCGATGTGTGGCCTGCGCGTGGCACGTGGTGCTTTGCCGACGCCTCGCGTCAAACGTTGCAACGGCACGATGGCGTGGTGGTGCACATCGATGAGATGACCCCCGCGGCCTTGATGCTCTCGCTGCGCTGGCACAAAACAACCTTTGCTATGGGGCGACTTCATTCCCTGCAAGGCCTTCACACGTTTTCCCTGATCCGTTAAATTTGATTTGTTGTTGATTGTTGACTTTGGACTGCTGTTACGACTCATGATATTGAAGATTATCGTTTTCATAGGACTGCTTTTTGTATTCGCCTGCATTGCCATCCTCATAGAAGCCCGGTTTGGTCTTGCCATTGGCTTCGCATTCACCATGTTGCTGGTGCCCATCACCGTGAAGCTTATCCGGGCACGGCTTTAATGTAAAGTCTGTTTCATAGACGGAATGGTGATGCGCAGAACTTTCTTTCTACATGATTTTATTTTGAAAGTCATTCCAACGTTTAGCAGGCAAACGGTGTCCATGTTCAGGGCGTGGCACGCTGTTGATGTGTGAAATGAATAGACCCGATGTGCACGCCCCTTATTCTTCCCGTCTTTGCAACCTTCTTGTGTCATGAAAAAGTTAGTGCTGTCTGTTCTGGTATTGCTCACGGTTCTTTTCTTTCCTGGCTGCTATCGTGAGCCACCCTTTGTGCCCGAATTTCCGGTCGGAGAAGTGGAAGGCTATCGGCCCGTTTATGCTTCGCGCGACGATGCGTCCATCGTGTTTCAAAGTCCACGCGCGTTGGTGCACCCCGGCAAGATCTATGTGGTGTCGAACTACCTGCTCATCAACGAAAAGTATGAAGGCATTCATGTGTTCAACAACGCCGACCCGTCGCATCCGGTAGCACTTGGGTTTCTACGTATGGCTGGCAACACAGAAGTTGCCGTGCGCAACCAGGTGCTCTATGCCGATCACCTGGCCGACCTTGTTGCCCTGAATGTTGCCGACTGGCATAACATCCGCGAGCTAAGCCGGGTGCGTCAGAATTTGTGGGCACAGCGCGTGCCGCCGGGCAACGGTCGCTACTTCGAATGTGTCGACAGTTTGAAGGGTGTTGTGGTGGGCTGGGAGTTGAGCACATTGAAAGATCCTAAATGTTTCCGCTAATGAAAACCAAATTCTATATTCTATTGATGATGGTGCTGGCGGTTTTTGCCTGCGATGATTCCGGCGGACCCACCGCCAACACCCTCACTGGCAGGGGCGGTTCGCTTGCGCGCTTTGCCGTCACGGAAACACACCTCTATGCCGTGGAAGACGCCACGATGAAGGTCTACCAATTTATGGACGATGGTGCGCTCGAAAAAATCAACGAAGTGGATCTGGGTTCGGGTGCCGAAACCATTTATGCCACGGGACAACGTGTGTTTATTGGAAAGAATGACGGCATGGTGGCCTTCGATATCACCAATCCGGCCAATCCTGTTTATTACACATCCTATGCTCACTTTGTGTCGTGCGACCCGGTGGTGGTGCAGGACACGATGGCCTATGTCACGCTGCGCTCCAGTGGTTGCCGACCCAGCGGTGCAAACCAGTTGGACGTTGTCAACATAAAAGATCCGATGCACGTGTCGGTGGTGGGAAGTTATGCGCTCACGGAGCCCTATGGATTGGGCATCGATGGCGGGTTGCTGTTTGTGTGTGAAGGCGACCATGGCCTCACGCTGCTGGACGTGTCTGAACCGCTCAACGCAAAGATCATCAAACATTATCCTGACTATCATGCCTACGACGTCATTCCCAATCACGGCACACTCATTCTCACGGGCAACGATGGTGTGGCACAATACGACTACACCGATAAAAATGCAATGAAGAAGTTAAGCCTTATTCCGGTAGCAAAATGAAAACACATCGCGCAGCCTGTCTGCTTATTTTTATGCTGGGTGTTTTCCAAAACACCTTCGCGCAAAGTGGCCGTATTGAAGCACCGCGATTTGCCGTGAAGTGGAGTCCCGCACACCTTGTCTATTTCTTTCCTTCGCTGCAAGTGGCGGCCGAGGTGAAAGTGTGGAAGAATGTTACGGTGCAGTATGATGCAGGATGGGTATTTAATTTCAGGAACTATGATTCAGACGACTACAGCAACCGCCAGGGATTTCGCGGCATTGGCGAGGTTCGTTATTATCTGCCACAGTCGCCATCCAAAATTCCGTTCTATCTGGCCGGGGAGTTTTATTATGCCCGCATCACCTTCGATCGCTCGAAAGTTGCAGGCTTTGGTTGCTCCAGCGGTGATTGTGATTATTTTCAGTACGTGCAATATCGTGTCGTGCACCACAATGAAGGTGGCGGCTTGAAGGTTGGTATATTGCTCTTTCCGGGCTGGAACTATAATCAGAAATTTTTCTTCGATCTCAACCTTGGTGTGGCCTATCGCAACATCACTTATACCGATGTGGGGCTTCCTGTGGGGGAGGGTGATGTTAAATATTTCAGCAACGACACCGATCATTTGTTTGCGCCCCGCGAGAACGACCGTGCCGAATTTCGTCCGGTTATCGGGCTTCGGGTGGGCTATCGTGTTTTCTGACCCCCACAATCGTTCATTCAACGGCTAATGGTATAATCCCTTACGGATGAAGGTGTTGTGCGGGCAACGCCAGGGTTGCGTCATAGGAAACTTATGTTTACAAAGAGTGAATATTAAGTTTTTGTTAACATGGGTAACATTCAAATAACATACTGTAGCTTTGAAAAACAATAACCTATCAATGACGTAACGCATGAAAAAAATCACCAAAAAGGAAATCCGCAGTTCCGTATCGGACTCCCTGCAGCAAGCCTTGCAGAAGTTGGAAGTGGTTTCCCCCTCTAAGAAGACAAAGAAGCTCGTAGAAACTGTTTCGAAAAAAGTGACGAAGCAAATTAAAGACGATGCAAAGAAGGAAGCCAAAAAGCTGAAGAAGCAAATCACGAAGGAGATCGACAAAGCGAAGAAAGCAACAAAGGCTGCCGCAAAAACAGACAAGAGAAAGAAGGACAAGGGCGAGAAGAAAGCGAAGGATGTGAAGAAGGCTAAATTGAATGTCGCCTAAGCCCCCGCTGCACCCGCCGGCCTTAGGCTGGACGGTGATTGACGGATAGCGCCGGAACAATTTTTGTTCCGGCGTTTTTGTTTTCGGCCTCGTTCACGTTGTTGCCCGCAGGCTGTTATGCCGTGGTTATGGTTTCGTTAGCACAAAGAGCAAATTTAATATGACCGGCGATCGCAAGTTTTTCTTGTTGCCCGGCAACGGATCATGCGGTAGAAGTTAAAACACAGCGACTTCAATCCATTGCGAAATGCGAAGACGGTGTGATCGTGTGGAGAAAAATCAGCACGATGTTTTTTAAAATCTGCTTTACGCATCATTAACGTTCAGGTCTTTCGCGCGCTTTATTTTTGACATATCAATTTGTTTGTATGTCGGAAAAAGATAAGACACATCTCACGTTCACGTACCGGAGTTTTGGTTTGACATTGTTGGCGCTCGCGTTGTTGAGCATCGCGATGCCGCCGTTGGAGGCGGTGACGTGGATAAACGGGTGGCATTCGCCTGTGGCCGATCGTTTCTTCACGGGGCTCACGCAGTTGGGCGAAGGCGTGTTGCTGGTGCCCGTGTTTGTGGCGTTGCTGATCTTTCAGAAGATTTATGTGGCCCTGGCGCTGGCGGTGAATGCCGGCGTGCAGGGTGTTGTGGTGACACTGCTGAAACGTTTCCTGTTTCCAATGGCCAAACGCCCCATGGCTTTTCTCGATGCGAACGACGTGCACTTTGTGCCGGGCGTGGAAGTTCACACATTGTATTCATTTCCCTCAGGACACACGGTCACCATCTTTGGCCTCTGTGTGTTTGTGGCCCTTTGCATGCGCCAGAAATATCTGACACTGGTGTTGGTAATAGTGTCGTTGCTGGTGGCCTTGTCGCGTGTTTACCTGCTGCAACATTTTGTGACCGATGTGGCGTGCGGTGCGCTTGTGGGCACGCTGGCCGCCGCCGGGTCATTTCATATTTTTGAAAACATGAACAAGCCGCAGTGGATGCAGGGCCGCCTGAAAGATAAAGTGAAAAGCTCGGGTCCCAAGCCGAAGTTTAGTTAGCCAGCAAAATTGTTTCTGAACTTTCAAACAAATCGCGCTGACGAAATACCACCCGAAAGGGCGACGTTGTGGGAAGTTCGTGAAGGTATTCTGCACGCGTGAGCACCACGATCTTTTGCCCGTTTTTTATACGATCGTGAAGTTCAACGGGTGAGTCAATCACGTCTACGACACGCTGCAGGTTGAAGACGTAGGAAGGATTGAAGAGGTGATAGGCCACCACCTTTCGGTCGCCATAAGTAGAACGAAGCAGCGGCAAAGATTGCGCTACAGGATTCTTCTGATCCAACGCCGGGTTGGCCACCGCGAAAAACAGGACACCCACCAACATCCACGAGCCAGCCCACGCATAGACCAGGTGGTGATTTTTGTGTTGACGATAGGCATACCATCCCACCAGCGAACCGATGGGAAGCGGCAGAAATATCCAAAGAACGGGAAGCAGGTCATTCAACTCTTTCTCGTGCAGCAAGGCCACACACCCGCCAAGCGCAATGAGCACACCAAGACACGACTGAACCACAAGCGCTATTTTTATTTTGATAGAAGAAAACGTGTTGTGATGAACAAACCTTTCCAGGAAGGCACCCAGCAAAATGGCAACAAAGGGAAGGGCAGGAGCGGGGTAGCTCGGGAGAAGCGTGCGCGAGAACGAAAAGAAGGTGGCAAAGACAACACCGGTGATGAGGCAAAACCACAGAAAGGAATTTTCCTTTTTCTCACGCACAGCCAATGTCGCGCTCTGGACTATAAAAACTGAAAACGGCAACATGCCCACAAGCAAAATAACAAAGGGTGCCAACGGAAACCCACCATGCCCTTCCATGGTCGACGTGTAGCGTTCCAGGTTGTGGCCGACAAAGAATTCGCGTAGCCATTCACCCTGTGTTGCTACGCCCACGGCCGCATACCACGGCAGGGCAATAGCGCAGAAAATAAGTATTCCGAAAAGCAGGTTAAGCTTTCGCAGACATGCGCCGGTCAGCTGCCGTGTCGAGAGCAGGTAAACAAGAATGATGACACCTGGCAACACCACGGCTACGAGCCCCTTCGCCAGAAAGGCAAGGCCTGCGGCCACATAGACCCAAAGGATGTGACGCGGTGCATGATGAAACCCGGTGTAGAACGAAAGCAGGCAAAACGCAATGCACACAATGAGGTAGGGATCAGGAACCGCCAGGTGAAATTGCACGGCGAGCTGCAACGAACTGAGCAGCACCAGTGCCGAGAAAAAGGCCGCGCTTTCGTTGCGCAAACGTTTCACGTAAACATACATCATCATCACCAGCACGATGCCGGCCACGGCCGAAAAGAACCGCGCAGCAAAAGCGTTGACACCGAACACGGCATAGGCCGTCATCATAAAATAATAGTGCAACGGTGGTTTGTCTGTGCGCAGTGCGCCGTTAAAGGTGGGCACAATGGGGTCGTGTCGCGCCAGCATTTCGCTTGCGCAGCCGGCGTTCTTGGCTTCGTCAAGAATGTAGATGGAAGTGCCGCCGAGGTTCACGAAATAGACGACCACACTCAGCACCAGCAAAATCAGGAAACGGTTCATGTTCACGCAGGAAAGTATATGTGCGAAACTAGAAAGCAGACCCTTAGTTTTGGTTATGGAAATATGAATTAAAATAATTTTATCATAACCGGAATTTAATCGCTATTCGCCCGTCGTGAAGTTCCTTTGTGGTGCGTATGGAACTGTCGATTGTTATCACCCTGTTTAACGAGGAGCAGAATATCAGGCCGCTGCTCGAAGGCCTTCGCGTGGCCCTTCGCGCCTATGCCTACGAAGTGATTCTTGTCGACGATGGGTCGACCGATCACACGGTGAAGCAGGTGAAACTTCATGCCGATCATCGCGTGAAGCTGGTCATTCTCAACAGCAACTACGGGCAAACGGCCGCCATGGCGTCGGGCATTGCTGAGGCGTGTGGCGATTATGTTGTGACGATGGATGGCGATTTGCAAAACGATCCTGCCGACATTCCTTTCATGCTCGAGAAGTTGAAGGCCGAAGGGTGGGATGTTGTGGCCGGCAATCGCCGCGATCGCAAAGACGGAACACTGCTCCGGAAAATTCCCAGCAAGATTGCCAACCGCCTCATCCGAAACCTGACAGGCGTCACCATTCGCGACTACGGCTGCACCCTGAAAGTGTTTCGCAGCGAAACCGCCAAACGCCTCGGCCTCTATGGCGAGTTGCATCGTTTCATTCCCATCCTGGCCGTGATGGAAGGCGGCAAAATCACCGACGTGGACGTGAAACACCACCCGCGTAAATTCGGTGTGTCGAAGTATGGACTAGGTCGCACGTTTAAGGTGATGAGCGACCTGTTGCTGATGGTGTTTTTCAAAAAGTATTTCCGGCGTCCCATTCACTTCTTCGGGCCGTTGGGCATTGGTTGTTTTTTCATCGGGTCGTCCATCAGTTTGTATTTGCTGGTATTGAAAATGTTGGGCCACGAAATATGGGGTCGTCCCATTCTCATCCTCGGCATCACGCTGGTGCTGGCGGGCATTCAGTTTCTCACGTTCGGACTCATTGCCGAACTCATCATGCGCGTCTACTACGAATCGCAGCATAAAAAAACATACTCCATCCGCGAGATCTTCACTAAACGACCGGAGCTTGAACTGGAAGTTGTTCATTAAGATCGGGCTGTCTGCGCTCGCGTTGTTTTGGGTGGCGCGCCAGGTCGACATGGCCTTGCTGGTTGTGTGGTTGGAGCAGGTGCCCGTGTTGTTTTTGGTCGGCTCGTTTTTGCTCTACAACGTGTCGAAGGTGGCCGGTGCCTGGCGTCTTCATAAATTTTTTCACGCCTCAGGAGCGCACATCACCACGCGCGAAAACCTGTTGCTCTATTACAAGGGCATGTTCTATAACCTCTTCCTGCCCGGGGGCATTGGCGGCGATGGCTATAAGATTGTGATCATTTCGAAGGCGCTGGGCATTTCGTGGCGAAACGTTTTTAAGGCCGTGTTGTGGGATCGTGTGAGCGGTGCCGTGGCCTTGTTGTTTTTGTCGTTGTTGCTGGTGGTGTTGCTGCCGGCGTTGGATGCCCTCCCGTTGGTAAAGCTCTTGGTGGGCGTGGCCACGGTGCTGGTGTTTCCGGTGTTCTATGGCGCCACGCGATGGCTGGCGCCGGAGTATGCGGCGTTGGCCGGGTGGGGGAATGGCCTTGCGCTGACCATCCAAAGCCTGCAGGGAGTGGCGGCGCTCCTGTTGTTTGCCGGCATGCACGTTGCGCCCGGCGAAATGGGGGTGTATGTCGCGGTGTTTTTTGTTTCCTCGCTGGCCACCATTGCGCCCGTCACACTGGGCGGCATTGGGGTGCGCGAGCTGGTTTTTGTTTTGGCGGCGCGCTACCTCTCGATCGAGCAAAATAAAGCGGTCGCATTTTCCATGTTGTTCTTTTCAGTCAATGCCGTCAGTGCATTGGCCGGAGCTTTTGTGACGGTCCGGTTTCAGAAGAAAGAAACGTCAGACCTACCGGCACGTGAGGCGTAAACTACACCAGACTGTTTTCAACTCCCGATTTAAAAACTATCTTTGGTTGTAACCCTCTATGACTATGGATGCTCTTTCATGGCCGGCGCCTGCCGAACACAACGCCAAAGCTGTTCCCCTCTATTTGTATGTAACCGTTCTCGCTTCGCTCAGCATCATGGTGGGCCTGATCTGGGACATCTCGTGGCACATCAGCATTGGGCGCGACGGTTTGTTTTCGGCGCCCCATCTAGCCATCTATCTGGGCGGTGTAGTGGCCGGGTTGTTTTCCGGCTATCGCGTGCTCGCGCTCACCTTTAAGGCCGGTGCGGGCCGCGAACGCAGTGTGAAGTTCTGGGGCATATTCTATGGATCGCTGGGCAACCTGTTTTGCATCTGGGGCGCTCTGGCTATGCTCACCTCGGCGCCGTTCGACGACTGGTGGCACAACACCTATGGGCTGGACGTTACCATTCTTTCGCCGCCGCATACGGTTTTGTTGTTGGGCATGATCACCATACAGCTGGGCGCCATCGTGAGTGTGGTAGCCTATCAGAACCTGGACGCTGCCGAATTGACGCCGAACGTGCAACGGCGGTTCACGTTGTTGCAGGCGCTGTCGTCGGGCTTTATTCTGGCCATGATCTACACGATGGCGTCCGAATATCTGGGGCGTCACGAAATGCATAATGTGGTGTTCTATGAAGTGGCGAGCGGGTTGTTCCCGTTGTTGCTGGTTTCGTTTTCAGTGTCGTCGCGTTCCAGGTGGGGAGCCACGCAGGCATCGGCGGTCTATTCGGTTTTGCTGATGCTCATGGTGTGGATTCTGCCGCTCTTTCCGGCCACGCCGCGTCTTGGGCCCGTGCTGAACCCCATCACGTCGTTTCAGCCGTTTGATTTTCCTTTGCTCATTCTGCTGCCGGCGGTGGCTATCGATTTGGTGGTGCACCGTTCGCCCTGGTCACACCGTTGGGTGCAGGCCGTGGTGTGCGGCGCTGTGTTTCTGTTTGTGTTTATATTATTTCAATGGCCCTTTGCCACCTTGCTGATGGCATCGCACGGGCACTGGTTCTTTGGCACTTCAAAATGGTATTTTGGAGCCGATCCCAACTGGGAATACCGCTACTTCTTTCGCCCCCACATGGTCTCGTCGGGCCTGGAACTGGTGAAAGGTATCGCCATCGCGTTTGTGCTGGCGGTGCTCTCGTCGCGTGCAGGGTTGGGTTGGGGAGGGTGGTTAAAACGGATTGTACGATGATGGCAACCAACGTTAGGGCACATCGTGCTATGAAGACACGCCTGGCTGTTTTGATTCTGACGATATGTTTGCCCATAGGGGCGTTTGCGCACGTGGGTAGTCCGGGTGTCAGCTTCGAGGGAAGTGCAGGACAATTTCCGGTGATGGCCCTCATAAACCCACCCGATGTCATACCCGGCACGGCCACGGTCGATATCTTCACCAATGCTTCGGGCGTCAACACCGTGCTGGCAAAACCGGTATACTGGTTTGCCGGCGCAGATGGAACGCCCCAGGCCGACGAAATGCTACCCGTGCCCGGCGAACCCGGTCACTACCGTGGCGTGATCTGGCTCATGGATGTGGGCACCTCGGGCATTGCCGTGGAAATTAAAGGCAAGGCTGGCTCGGGCGACGTGATCATTCCCGTCATGGCCGTGTCGACCACCCAAAAGAAAATGGACGGTTCGCTGGGTTGGTCCCTGGCAGCCCTGGCCACGTTGCTGGTGGTGCTCATGGTCACCATCATCAGCGTGAGTGTGAGCGATGGTTTGTTGCGGCCCGACGATCCATCGGTGATGGCTATACGCCGGAAGCGAAGAGTGGGCGCCCTTGCGGGAACCGTGTTGCTGCTCCTGATGCTTTGGGGCGGCAAGGCGTGGTGGGATGGCTGGGCAACGACTTACGAACGCTACATGTTCAAACCCTTCAACGCCGTGACCCGGGTGGAGACCGAAGGCGCAGAAAAGCTGCTGGTCTTTGCGGTCGACACGACCAAACTCACAAACCTGCGCTTCACACGCAACATCAGCTACATCATTCCCGACCACGGCAAGCTCATGCATTTGTTTTTGGTGAAGGCCAACACACTCGATGTCTTTGCGCACCTGCATCCTAAACGACGCGACTCGGTCACGTTCGTGGCCCCGCTTCCGCCGTTGCCACCGGGCCAATATCTTGTGTTTGCCGACGTGACCCGCGTCAGCGGATTTTCAGAAACCATTCCCGACACGCTCGACATCCCCGAACAGCAGGCCGTGACAGTGGCCTTGCGCGACTCGGTGCCGTCCGACCCAGATAATACTTATTTCTTCACCAACGCCATAGACGCGCGAAAGACCAGCACACCCCTGCCCGCCAACGAAGTGATCTGTGGCAAGCCCGGCGTGCGCGTGCCCCTGGGCGATGCGCTCACGGTAACTTGGCAACACAATCCTACCGAGCGGCTGCTGTCGCGAAGCCTCTATTCGTTAAAGTTTGAGGTGCAGGACACAACCGGCAAGCCCGCAACGCTCGAACCCTACCTCGGCATGATGGGCCACGCCGTGGTGATGAAAGACGATGGCAGCGTATACATTCACCTGCACCCTGTGGGCAGCTATTCCATGGCCTCGCAGCAAACCATGCTGAAACGTTTTTCCACCGAACACGGCCCTGTAAACGTCGACAAAATGCCGCCGCCAAAAGTGTTCCGCGACAGCGTGGACCGTGAGCTGACGCGACTGGAAGCCATGACCGAAGCCGAACGCAACACCCTGTTTGGCGGCGGCATGCAGCACGAAAGCGACACCACCCACGCCGGGCACACCGTGGTGTCGTTTCCCTATAGCTTTCCATCGCCCGGCAACTACCGGATCTGGATTCAAATGAAGCACGAAGGCAAAATTTTGAACAGCGCGTTTGATGCTACGGTAGAATAAAAAAGCGCATCGGGGTATTTGTGGAGTCGTGTAAAACAGTAAATTCGTTATAGCAAGTTTTTGTAATCCAAGGTTCAAACGTCTATGAAGAAAATTCTACTCTCCGTTTTTGTGCTGTCGTCGTTCTGGTGTTCGGCGCAAACCCGTTTCATGTTTGGGGCAGGGGCCAATCTAAGCCACGTTTCTTCGATGTCGAAAGATGTGACGATCGCCGTAGCAATTCCCCAGAGCACAGGTTTCTCCGCCTATTCCATAGAGGCTGTCCTTCACGAACGGTATGAAGGCCGCGCGGGGTTTCAGGCAGGAATGAAAACCGATATCCCACTGTCGTCGCGTTTTTTTATCAGCACAGGGCTAACGGCTTCGTGGATTCGCTACCAGCGCTTCGCTACGCTTGAGAACTTTCCGGTGGGCATTGAACAACTGACCACCGTGACGGCGGGTAGTCCCATGGGCAGCATCGTGATGGGCAATTGGGAAACAAATGTTGCAACGCCACGTCCCGTCGCGTTAATGGCCGCCGGCGATGGCAAGGTGACGCAGCTCTATGCGCAGGTGCCTGTGCTGGCCGGTCTGTCTTTTTTTGATGGCAAGCTTGTGGCACGGGCCGGTGCAACATTCGGGCTGCTGGCGCACGCCAGTGAAAACAAGAATCGCTATGACTTCGCTACGCAAACTTTTGAGACCTACAAAGACACCGACAAGGGCGCATACCAGAAAGCGCAGGTGTCGGGCACCCTGGAGGCCACCTATTTCATTGGACATCGCCTTGGCATTGACCTCTCGGCAAGCCGCGGCATCACGTCGCTCTATAGTGATTCCAACACCCCGCACGTTTCCACCGTGATGCTGGGCTTGAACTATTCGCTCACGAAATAAAAACGATCTGCTAACAACCGTCGGGTTCCACCTGACGAGTATATTATTCCTCGCGAAAGAAAACGATCTGCTGACAATCGTCGGGTTCCACCCAACGATTGAAATTGCATTTCACGTACATTCGCGCCACGCACAAACGACATCGATATTTGAAATGTTCTGGCGCGCGAAGAGCACGTTGCATCAGGTGATGCGCACTGTGCGCCATGAACGTTAATGCGAATAAGAAATGTGAGCGTGGCGCAATGAAAACATGTGGCGATTCTAAATCGTCGGGTGGAACCCGACGATTGTCATGTCATAATTATTTACGGGCGGCAAAGAATGGCATTTCCGTCGTAGCATAGTCTCTCGTTTCGAGTACTATGCGGGATTTGAAGGGAACGCGCTTATTAAAGGCAACGTGTGGATTTATCTACCCGATTGCCTGTAGGCATTGTACACACGTGCAAACGAACTTCTTGCTCATCAGATCATTCCGTTGTTTGAAAATTGAGGCACACTATTTATGGCTATCGAAAGAAACTATAGCATACCTATGGAATCTTCTGAATCGATTTTAGCCCGACAGTATTGGGGCAACACGGTGCAGGCCTATCTCATCGCCCTGGGCATTGCGGTGTTGGGCTTGTTTCTGCTGCGCATTTTTAAACGCTTCATTCTTTCGAAGGTAGAGAAATGGGTGGCGCAAAGTCCGTCGAAAGTAGACGATGAGGTAGTGAAAGGCGTAGAACGTTTTGTGCTGCCCATGCTGGGTTTTCTACTGGTGTATTGGGGAATCAAAACCCTTGAGCTTTCGCTGAAAGCCGAACGCGTGCTGGAAGTAGCCACCGCGGTGGTGATCGCATTTTTTGTTCTGCGCTTCATATCCACCAGCATCCACATCATTCTCACTTCCTATATCCGCAAACAGGAAAACGGCGAAACCAAAGTGCTGCAGGTGGGAGGACTCATGATGATCATCAACATTGTGGTCTGGATACTGGGCGGATTGTTCCTGTTTCAAAACCTGGGCTACGATGTGTCTACCATTCTCACCGGCGTGGGCATTGGTGGCATAGCCGTGGCGTTGGCCGCGCAAAATATCATTGGCGACTTGTTCAACTATTTCGTGATCTTTTTCGATAAACCTTTCGAAGTGGGCGACGCCATCAACGTAGACGACAAGAACGGCACCATCGAATACATAGGCGTGAAGACCACACGGCTGCGAAGCCTCACCGGCGAGCAGATCATCATCGCCAACAGCGACCTCACCAAATCGCGCGTGCACAACTTTAAACGCCAGGAAAGCCGGCGCGTGCAGTTCACTATAAACGTGGTGTATGAAACACCAACGGACAAGCTTCGCGAAATTCCCGGCATCATCAAATCCATCATCGAAAGTGCCGACGACGTGCGTTTCGATCGTGCACACCTCGCAAAATTAACGGACTATGGCATTGGCTATGAAGTGGTGTATTTTGTTACCGTAGCCGACTACCTGAAGTACATGGATATTCAACAAGAGGTCAACATAAAGCTGATGGAGACTTTTGCGCACGAGGGAATTCGTTTCCTCATCCGCGATGACTGGCCACGAACACAGGAGCAAAGTGAAGCGGTGGCACTGGGGAAGTAGCCATGGTGTTTTACATGTGCTTGAAAAAGGAAGGGACTGCCCGTTTGAGGCAGCCCCTTTTTTGTGGCCTTGCAGCCTTAACATTTATGCGACGCGGCTACTAGTCTTTCGTAGACCGTGTGTAGGAGATCGTGTTGTTGCTTTTGCCTGAGCCCCAGGTATTGAAGGTGAGGGTGAAATAGATGTCTTCTTCTACCAACCACACACCAAGTTTTTTGCCGACAAGACCGGGCATATCGGTTCCGGATGATTCATTCACGCCGTCTGTGACGGAGAAATTATCTACTGCGCCGGTCACTGCTGAATTCTGTTCAAGTTGTGTGATCATACTAGCAATGTTGTGGAAGCTGTAGAAGTGTGCGGGATCGCCCAGGGTTCCATACAAGTTGAACTCGCTCCAGGCATCGGTGCTTGATCCGGTGTCGTCGAGGATTGCCCAACGCACACCGTTTGTTCCACCTTGGCGTGTGAACTCTCTTGTGGAGCTGGTGCCATCCCAGAAATCGTCGTTCAGGTCGTCGAAGGTGGCATCACCGTCAAACGTATCAAGCCACCATTGGTAGTTGTAGATTGGTCCGCTGGTCTGGCGGGTGAAGATAACTTTGTCCGAGATCTTGTCGTAATTCTCGGCTTGTGTCCAGTCTGCGCCGCTGGCTTTGGTAAACACCAGGTCTTCGCCTGTCCAGATTATTTTTTGGAGGTTCACTTTCACATTAAGGGCCGCTTGCTTTTTGCCGTTCGATACGGTTATTACGGCGGTTAACGTTTCGTTTTTCTCAAAGTCAAAAAGACTGCTATTCAAAACCGAGAGCACGCCTGTTGTGCTGTTCACAGCAAACGCACCGGTCACGCTTTCCGATTGCAATGTGTAGCTCAGCGTTCCTTTGCTGGTGGTAGCCTTCAGTGTTCCCAATGCCGTTTCTGCTTTGGGGTTTTCATCGATGGTGATTTCGAACGGCGTGACGTCGAGCGCGATCTTCTGGATGTTTACCTTCACGTTGATTTTCGATTCAACGTTGTCGTTCTTCACGACCACCACAGCCGTGATGGCCGTGTTTTTCGAAAAGTCAAACTTGGTGCCATCCAACACGGTTAGCGAGCCCGTGGTGGCGTTAACGGCAAATGAACCGATCACGCTTTCGGAGAGCAGTTGGAAAGCCAGTGTTCCTTTATCAGTAGTAGCGTCTAACGTTCCCAAAACAGTTCCTGATTCAGGCAGCTCGTCAATGGCGACTTCAAAATCAGCCACATCCACAACGGGAGCGGGAGCCGGATCGTCGTCGCGACAGCCCATGGCAACCACGACGAAACCGAAAATACAAAGGAAGGCGAAAGACCTCCATGAAAAAGTACTCATCTGCATTATGTTTAAGTTTATACACAAAGCTAACGGCCGGGCTAGAAGCCAGTCGAGTAGACAAAGGGTAAACCCGTCATTGCAAGTTTTTCTTTGATTTAGGATGCTTGGTGAGCAAGGGGAGGCTGCTGAAGAGGACAGAAACCGAGTTTCTTCCCTTCAGGCAGGGCTGTTGAAGTGTAAGCTTTGGCGTTCAAATGTCAGAATTGGCAGTTATTATGACGGTCGCGGGTGTGTTTGGTGTAGCGCATTCGTTATTGGGCAATTCTCGGTTGGGTGAGGGCACGGGAATTCATTGCGCGCAATATCTCCTTGCATTCGCAGCGTGGTGTTCACGACTTCACATCGGCTTCCCAGCCCGTCTCTTTCAATGCCGGATCATTTTCTTTCTTCAGGAAGTCGGCGTTCGATAGCGACTCGGCTTCCCATTCCAGCACGGCTTCGTCGGGCACTACGTCTACGGGGGTGTGCCAGGAGGTGGAGGTTTCGTTGTAGGCGAGGTTGGATTGGGAGCTGTAGCAGGAGATGAGCGACCATCGCGGGGCATCGGAGAGGTTGGCTTCGGAGCGGTGCAGCAAGTTGCTGTGGAAGAAGAGGGCGTCGCCGGGTTCTATTTCGCAATAGACAAGCTCCATAGTTTGAAGGGCGTTGTTCACCATCACCATGTCGGCGCCAACTTGTTCGCCCGAAAAGCCGTGGTTCACGCGGCCCAGCTTGTGAGAGCCTTTGATCACCTGCAGGCATCCGTTTTCTTTGTTGGCTTTGGTGAGGGCAATCATCACGCTGAGCAATTGGTCGGGAAACATGAATTGATTCTTATACCAATAACCATAGTCCTGGTGCCACTCCCACGCACCGCCTACGCGCGGTTCTTTCTGCATGAGCTTGGAATGGAAATGGCATACGGGTGCGTTGCTGTCGAGCAGTTGGCTTGCGCCGCTCACCATGCGTTCGCTGCGGGTGAGGTAGCCAAACACGTCGTTGCCGGGTTTGAACCAGAGCGACAGCTTTGTTTTTTTTCCGGACTGGTCGTTTAGGTCGAGCGCGTTTTTGCGCATGGCGTCGTCCTGCAATGCCACGGAATAGAGACGGTCTATTTCTTTCGGACTGCAGAATGCTTTCACAAGCACATAGCCGTCGGTGTGAAATTGCTGGATCTGGTTGGGTGTTAATGTAGGCTTCGACATGTTCTTTGATAAATAAAGTAAAACAATACGAAATGGCCGTAGGCTAGAAGGCCAGGCTCAGCAAGGAGTTTGTCAGCGTTTCGCGATTGCCCTTCAGTTTGCCGATGGCCATGTGAACAAGGTTGTAGACTGTCTTTACCTTCAGCGACATGATGGCGGCGGTTTCGGCATACGACAGGCCGTCGAAGTAGATAAGGAAGATAGCTTCTTTCTCTTTCGACGGGAGCGACGAGATGAGATCGATGAGGCGTTGTTTAATGTCTTTGTCGATCTGTTCGTTGAGGTAGTGCGACTTGTGTGACAGCTCCAGTTCGAAACGCACGAAGTTTTCGTCGGGCTGGATTCGGTTGGAGAAGGCGGAGAGTTTGCTGGCGATTTTGTTTCGCAGGCACGTGTAGAGAAACTGTTGGGTGTTGCGCACCTCGTGGAGGGTGCCGCGTTTGTTCCAGAAGTCGATGAAGATTTCCTGGATGGCATCTTCGGCAATGACACGGTCTGACACAAAGCGCGAGCCGTAGTTGAAGAGTCTTTTATAGTAGTGTGTGTAGAAATAGCTCAGAGCTTTTTCGTCGCCATGCTTCACACCGAGCCACAATTCTGCCTCGCCCGAGGGTAGGGCAGGGATAGCGTCGACGTTGGTTTTTATTGACCTCATGAAACATGACCAGTTGAATAGGCTGGGAAATTTTGAGAAATCTGCTGACTAAAACAAACGATTGAATGAATTAAAATGCAATATTCTCTAAAAACGCCCATCCGAAACCCGTCTGAAAATATTTCTTGAACTTCTTCGGGAAAACTCCGGGGCGTCTCCTGTCTTACTGTTAACAATCGATTTCGATACCGAACCATTAAAACCGTTCCGAAGGATGGACTACTCCAAGTTTGACGTTGAGGATTTTGCAACCGATGAATATTTCATCCAGTGGGTGAAGGCTCCCGACGAGTCGTCGAACACGTTTTGGACGGCCTGGTTGTCGAAGAATCCTCATCAGAAGGAGCTTATCAAAAAAGCGCGGCACATTGTGCTCTCCCTGGAAATTAAGGAGAAGGCCATGGACGACAATGCCTTCATTGCCGGGTGGGCCAACATCAGCAAACATATACATAAGACACACGGCGTGGTGCCCATGCCCGAACCGCTCAGCAAACCGCACACGCGACGGTGGTTCTATGCGGCGGCGTCAGTTTCCGTGTTGTTGATGTTGTCGGCGGCGGTGTTCTATCACATCAACCGTTCGGTGGTCATTACAACCGCCTATGGCGAATCGCGAACGCTTTTCCTGCCCGATCAAAGCAAGATCACCCTCAATGGAAATTCTTCCATTCACTATAAACCATTCTACTTCACCTCACAGTCGCGCGAAGTGTGGCTCGATGGCGAAGCTTTTTTTGCCGTGGTGCACGAACACAACAACGCCAAGTTTCTGGTGCACACCGACGAGCTTGCCGTGGAGGTGCTGGGAACAAAATTTAATGTGAACAGCCGCCGTGGAAAAACAAGAGTGGTGTTGGAAGAGGGGAAAGTGCAGTTGAGTACGTCTCATGATGTAGTGGTGATGAAGCCCGGCGACCTGGCCGATGTTTCGGAGTCAAGCCGCGACATCAAAATGAAGTCGGTGAACGCCGGAGACTATGTGTCGTGGAAAAGCAACAAGCTTGTGTTCCGGGCATTGCCACTGGAAGAAATAGCCTTGCAGCTGGAAGACAACTTTGGCTACATGGTGGAGTTTCAAAATGTGGAAATACAAAAGAAGGAGTTCACGGGCGCGGCATCATCCGACGACATCGACGGGTTTCTGAAGAACCTGTCGGAAGTGTTCGGCCTTTCGATCGATCAACACGGAAAAACGATTTATATAAAAGAGCGTAAAGAAAATCCCGGGCAGTCATCACGGCCATGAAGCGCTGCACCGGGAGATAATTTAAAACCAAGTTTAAACTAACCTCAAATCTATGAAAAACATTTTACAGTCCGCAACATGGCTGTTGGTGATCATTGCTTTGTTTCCGCCGGGAGTTTTGGCGGCCACGCAGCAATACGCGATGAACACGGCTGCCAAGCAGAAGACACGCGGCGAACAGGTGTTTACCGGAAACGGAAACTACTCGTTGCAGGAAGCGCTGTTTGCCATCGAATCGACCTACCAGGTCACCTTCAACTACGACAACAGCCTTGTGAAAGACCTCGCGCTTCACGAGAAATTCACCCCCGAAAAGAAAGAAAAACTGGAGCACGCATTGGAGCGGGTGTTGAAATCCCTGAATTTGGCGTATAAGAAAGTTGACGACAAAACATACCTCATTCTCCCCAAAGACGAACGCCAGTCGCAAACGCGTGGCGTCGCCAGCCCGCTAGACAATTCTGCCGACATTCACGACACGGTGGCCTCGCTCACGGGCAACTACTATTCGTCTACCCAGGCAGTGGTGGAGAAAATTGTTAGCGGCACCGTTACAGATGAAACCTCGCAGCCGCTCCCCGGTGTGAACGTGTTGGTGAAAGGCTCGTCGCAAGGCACCACCACCGACAGCAACGGCAAGTTCACGCTCAGCGTTCTGGACGACAATGCTACCCTCGTTTTCACATTCATCGGTTATGTGCCGCAGGAAGTGGCCGTGGGTTCGCAGAGCACGTTCGCCATCCAGCTTCAGCCCGATGTTACGTCGTTGAGCGAAGTAGTAGTGGTGGGGTATGGCACGCAGAACCGGAACGATGTGACGTCGTCTATAGCGTCGGTGTCGCCCAGCAAAGATTTGAAAGACATGCCCGTGTCGAACGCGGCCGTGGCTTTGCAGGGAAAAGTTCCGGGTGTGGTAGTGCAGCAAACTTCCGGCTCGCCCGGCAGCACGCCCGCCATTAAGGTGAGAGGCTTTGGCTCGATCAGCGCCGGCACCAGCCCGTTGATTGTGCTTGACGGAAACATTGTGAGCTCCACTATATTCTCGTTGCTGAACGCCAGCGACATCGAAAGCATCGATGTGTTGAAAGATGCATCGGCCACGGCCATCTATGGATCGCGTGGTGCGAACGGCGTGTTGCTGGTTTCGACCAAGCGTGGCAAATCGGGCGCAGTGAATGTGACCTTCGACGCCTATGCAGGTGTGCAGCAGATCACGAAAAAATTGCAGGTGCTGAACGCACAACAGTTTGCCGAGTTCTCGAAAGACGGCTCGAACAACGCTTATCTCGACAACGTGCCGGGCGCAAACATCAACGACCCGAACAGCGTGCGTCCCGCATCTTACCTGCGCTATCGCTATCCGCGTGGCGATTTGTATGACTGGTTCAACTTTGACGATCCGGCAAAGGTAGCGGCTCTTCCCAGCCATAATTTTCAGGACGACATTTTCAGAAGCGCGGCCATGAGCAATTACCAGCTCGGCGTTTCCGGCGGCACAGACAAAGCGCAGTTCTCGGTGAGCGGCGGCTATTTGAAACAGGACGGCATCATCGAAAAATCATCACTCGATCGCTACACCCTGCGCGCCAACCTCGACATCAACGTGACGTCGAAACTGAAGGTGGGCGTGAACATCAACCCGTCTTACAAAGTGCAACAGGAGGTGAACTCCGATGGTCACTGGGCGAACAACGGCATCATTAACGCGGCGTTGTCGGCTGTGCCTATGGCACCGATCTATGCAGCAGACGGCGTAACCTACTCGTCGCAAACAGAGTTGGCGGCGGCCTATAACTGGCCCGGCATCACCAACCCCATTGCCAACATCAAAGAATACAACAGCAAGTATGCCACCACCACGGTGCTGGCCAATGCGTATGCAGAATACAAGTTCCTGAACAATTTCAAGTATCGTGTTTCGGGCAACGTGAATTTTATTGGCAACCGGCGCAATGCTTTCCGCACGTCGAAGATGCCGTTGAATCAGCAGCTTCCGCCCACCGCGGCACAAGGCACGGCCACGTCCGATCAGAGCATCAACTGGCTTGTGAACCAAGTGGTAAGCTACACCAAAACGTTTAACGATGCCCACCTGGTGGACGCGTTGGTCGGTATGGAAGCCTATCGCTATCAATATGACTACAGCAGCTCGACCTCCATCAACTTTGCCAATGACATTGTGCAGACGTTGAATGCAGGAACACCCAGCACGGCCACCTCGAACCAATCGGCCAATGCCGTGGCGTCCTACTTTGCGCGCGTCAACTACAGCTACCGCGGAAAGTATCTGGCCAACGTGTCGGTGCGTCGCGACGGTTCCTCTATTTTCGGACAGAACAATCGGTGGGGAACATTCCCCGCGGGTTCGTTGGGATGGCGTTTGTCGGAAGAGTCGTTTATGAAAAGCATCACCGCGTTGTCGGAAGCAAAACTTCGCGTGAGCTATGGCTTGTCGGGCAACAACGCGTTCACCAGCTCGTATCCGTATGTGGCGTCGCTCGCGTCAGACAACTACAGCTACAACAACACGCTGGCCTCGGGTCTTGCGCCGTCGTCGCTGGGCAATTCCAACCTGGGTTGGGAGAAGAGCCGGCAACTTGACGCCGGTGTTGACATCGGGTTGTTTCAGGATCGCATCTTCTTAACCGTAGACTACTACCATCGTAACACCAACGGTTTATTGTTGTCGGTGAACGTTCCGTCGGTGACCGGCTTCACCACAGCGGTGAAGAACATCGGTGAAATGGAAAACAAGGGTTGGGAGTTTGGCCTCACCACACACAACCTCACGGGTGCATTAACCTGGACCACGAACGGAAACATTTCGTTTAACCGGAACAAAGTGCTGGCACTCGGGCCCACAGGCGATCCGATCTATAGCGACAGCGGCATTGGCGGCACAAACATCACGATGATTGGCCAGCCCATCGGAAACTTCTTTGGCTACAAACAGCTGGGCATCTTTCAGACAAAGGAAGAAATCACAGCTTACCTGCCCAACGATCCCAACACCACGTCGCATCCTGGCGACGTGAAGTATGAAGACATCAACCGCGACGGCAAGATCACTGCCGACGACCGCACCCTGATTGGCAACAACCAGCCGAAGTTCATTTTCGGATTCACCAACACGTTTACATTTAAGGGCTTTGATCTCAACATCGCGCTGCAAGGTGTGTATGGCAACAAGATCCTGAACCTGAGCCGCCGTTTCTTTGACAACGAAGAAGGCAGTGCCAACAACCTGGCCATCGTAGCGAACCGCTGGCGTTCGGTAGATCAGCCCGGCGACGGGGTGACGCCCCGCGCCAACGAGCGCACCACGGGCAACAACAGCGCTGTGTCGTCGCGTTGGGTAGAAGACGGATCGTATCTGCGCATTCAAAACATCAGCCTGGGCTATCAGCTGCCTTCGTCGCTGGTGGAGAAGCTACATGTGCAACGTGCTCGCATCTACGTGTCCACCCAAAACCTGCACACGTGGTCGAAATACCTGGGCTACAATCCAGAGGTGAGCGGCTATGAAAATCCGTTGACCAGCGGTGTTGACTATGGTTCCTACCCGTTGGCGAAGACGTTCACGGTGGGTGTAAACCTTGGATTTTAATCGTGAGACCGTAAACTAAAACTGAAATTCGTATGACAAAAATAAAACTTGCCAGCCTCATTGTCGCCGGAACCTTGTTGGGTTCTTGTGGCGACGGTTTTCTTGACCTGAAGCCCATCTCCAACGCCACTACGTCGCTGTACTACAACACGGCCGACGACTTCCGCACAGCGTTGAACGGGGCGTATGCGTCGTTGCAAAAGAACGGCGTGTTCCTGAACAGCTATGTGTTTGGCGACGTTCCTTCCGACAACACACTACCGGTGTCGTCGGGCTCGGTGACCGACCAGGATGAGTTTGATCGTTTCTACATCAAAACCACCAACCCCTACATTTCGGAACGGTGGAACGACAGCTATGCGGCCATTGCCCGCTGCAACACCATTCTGAATCGCATCGGCGCAATCTCCATGGACGAAGCGCTGAGAAGTCGCTACATTCTGGAGACAAAGTTCTTGCGTGCACTCGTCTACTTCAACCTCGTGCGCACCTATGGTGATGTGCCGCTGGTGCTGAAAGAGATCACAAACTCCGACGAGGGTTATGCCTATGGAAGAAACCCATTGACAGAAGTGTATGCCCAAATCGAAGCCGACCTCACCGATGCTGAGGGCCTGCCGGTTTCCTATACCGGTGCCGACATTGGTCGCGCCACCAAGGGAGCAGCCAAAGCCATCCTGGGCAAAGTGTATATGACGGAAGGAAAAACGCCCGCAGCCGTAGCGAAGTTGAAAGAGGTGATCGATCTGAATGTCTATGCAATTCTTCCTTCGTATGCCGATGTGTTCAAGGTCAGCAACAAAAACAACAAGGAGTCGATCTTTGATGTGCAGTTTAAGTCGGGCTTGCTGGGCGAAGGAAATCCCTGGCCCAATTCGTTTGCACCACAGAACTCGGGCAACGCCGTGATCGCTTTTGGTGGCGATGGCAACAACACGCCCACAACCGACCTGGAGAGCGCCTACGAAGCCAACGACCTTCGCAAGAACATTTCAATGGCCTCATCCTATGTTAACGCTGCCGGTGCCACCATTCCCTACTACTACGTGAAAAAATTCATGGACGTGCCCGCGGCGAAGAACGACAACGGCAACAACATTCCGGTGATTCGTTATGCCGACGTGCTGTTGCTCTATGCAGAAGCACTCAACGAAGTGGGGTATGTGGCCGATGGCGATGCCTTCACACACCTGAACACCATTCGCACACGCGCCGGTCTTGATGCGTTGAGCTCAACCGAGCTGCCCGACCAGGAGTCGTTTCGCCTGGCGGTGGAGCAGGAGCGGAGAGTGGAGCTTGCCTTTGAAGGTCACCGCTGGTTTGATCTGGTGCGCACCAACCGTGCCATCGACGTCATGAACAGCAAGAAGGCATTGTTCAACATCATCCCTACACTCACCACAGACAACCTGGTTTTCCCTATACCGCAAAGCCAGATCCTCATCAATAAAGAAAAGATCCTTCAGAATAAGGGTTATTAAGTTGGTAGAAAAAGAAAGTCGTCCGCCATCCGGCGGACGCTTTCCCTTTTCTGCGATGGCCCTTTTGTAAAATATCAGATCAAGATCTTCTTTCATTCCCGCGTCTTGATTGTTCGTAAACCTTCTTCGCGTTTTATTTCCCACTTATGAAAAAGCAGACTATACGCCAATCGTTCGCCGGTTGCCGGAGCTACGGCATTCGTCATGCGTGTTTCCTTGTGTTTGTGTTTTGTGCGCTCGTGTCAACGGGAGCGTGGGCGCAACCCTCGCGCCAGATCTATGACGCGTGGACGCCCGGATTCACAAAGACACTGGAGGACACACACGATCTTGCACTGCCGGCGTGGGGACTGTATTCGACCAAGTACAATGGCATTTCGCATGTGCCTTCGGTGAAGGAGGGATTTCGGTTCGACCTCAGCGTGCATGCCACCTACAACCTGCGCAGCAAAATGGCGCCGGCCAACGTGAGTTTCGAGTCGGGCTATCATTTGTGGGAAGCATCGCCCGATCTTTCCTTCTATTCCTGCCGCTATGAGCTGGAATGGAAAGACAAGTTGTTTGTGGACGTTTCGTTTCTCGCCATCGATGAGCAGACGCGTTTGGTGAAAGCACAATTTGTGAACAACACCGCCACGTCGCAGTATCCCGCATTGCAGCTCTTTGCGAATTTTAACTTTCCACCGCCAGTGAGAACCACGGTAGGTTCTCCTCTGAAGACGGTGGAGGCACAACTCCCGCCGGGAAGTCAATGGATGGACGCTATTCGTTATTCGGATTTTCAGTATGGTGTGCCGTCACCTCAGGAGAACCTGGTCTACGATGGTCAGTTACGTGGCCAGGTTCGTGAAAATAATACCGTTAACGGTAGCGCCATCCTGGTGGGAAAAAATGAAGGCGACAAGGCCAGCTATACATGGGTTGTTGATAATGTTTTTTCGGATGCAGCGATTATTATCCGCTATCGCAAGCCAACACCGGGAGCGTTGCCTGTCACCCTTTCGGTAGATGGTAAATCGCTGTCGCCGGTAAGTCTCTCGGAAAGTAAAGACTATGTCACGCTTGCCGTGCCTGTGGGCAAGGTGGAGAAAGGAAGCCACGTTCTTCAGGTGATAACCGGCGCGAAATCGCCAGCCTTAATCAACGGCTTTGCCCTGGTTGACGCGAAGCGTGGAGGTGAGGTGACGTTTCATGCTGTGGAGCAGAACCCAAGTCCCACCGTGCTGGCCGCCGATGTTCCCAACGCACTGCTGCTGAAGTATGATGCTCTCGAAGGTTACTACGGCATGGTGTGGGAGCCGGCATTGAGCCCTTCGGTGCGAACCTTCAACATGGAAAGCCTGGACGAAGTGCACTACCGGAATTTTAATAAAACAAAAGAACTGTTCACCAATCAAACCGTGACGGGCAAAGGCGAGGGAACATACACCAACTTGTTCTGCGAACCTGTGGGCGTGAAGAGCGGAACAACAGAAGATCGCTACTTCTATATTTTTTATGGCACCAAAGAAGACGTGCAACAAAAAATAAAGAAGTATGCCGACGCCTGGGCCACGAGCCCGACAATATTCGACGCAGGTCGAAACAAAGCGCTTGCTAAACACTACAACAAAGCCGGCGACACCTACCGGTTCAGTCAGCAGCTGATGGAAGCCGTGACGCTCACCAACGTGGTCTACCCGGTCTACACCATGGATTCCTACATCAAGCACAACGCACCCGGCCGCGAGTGGGATTGTCTCTACACCTGGGATTCAGGATTCATTGGCATTGGCATGGTTCCGCTCAACACGGGGCGTGCCCTGGAGTGTCTTAATGCCTACACCATGAAGGTGACGGATCAGTCAGCGTTTTTGCATCACGGTTCGCCCGTGCCCACACAAGCCTACCTGTTTCTGGAATTGTGGAATGAAACACAGAACAAAGAATATCTGCGCTACGCCTATCCGCGCATGAAGCGCTACTACCAGTTCATGGCTGGCAATGTGGAGCACTCGTCAACACGCACCATGAAGTCGAACGTGTTGAAGACGTGGGATTATTTTTACAATTCCGGTGGATGGGACGATTACCCGCCGCAGGTCTATATTCACAAACAGAAATGGGAAGACCGCGTGTCGCCTATTGTCACCACATCGCATGTGATTCGCTTTGCCAAGATTCTGAAGATGGCGGCCACGGAGCTGGGATTAAAAAACGATCTGAAAGCATACGACAACGACATCAACCTGTTTGCTTCGAGCCTGCAAAAATATTCGTGGGATGAAGCGTCGGGATATTTTGGATACGTGATGCACGACGCGAATGGTAATCCTGAAAAAATTGTGCGCGATGCCAACGGTGTGAACTACAACATGGGTCTTGACGGGTGCAGTCCGCTGGTGGCGGGCGTTTGCACACCGGCGCAGCAACAGCGCATCACCGAAAATCTTTTCACACCGGGCAAGTTGTGGTCAGACGTGGGCATCTCGTCCGTCGATCAGACAGCACCCTACTTCAGCTATAGTGGCTATTGGAATGGTTGTGTGTGGATGCCGCATCAGTGGTTTATCTGGAAAACCATGCTCGACAACAACAAGCCCGACCTTGCTTTGCGCATCGCCAAAACGGCGCTGGATGTGTGGAAGCGCGAAACAGAAGACTCGTATCAATGCTTCGAATTGTTTGGAATAAAATCCGGTCGTGGCCAGGGATGGCATCAGTTCAGCGGACTGTCGGCACCGGTGCTGGCGTGGTATGCCGCGCTCTATAAACCCGGAACCATCACCACCGGATTCGACAGCTGGGTAGTATCGAAAACAATGGCCCCCGATTTTTCAACGGCCGACATCACGCTGCGTCTCCAGGATGGACAGAAAGGAAAGTCTGTCGCCGCGTTGATCTGTCTCAATGAAAACTACAACTATGTTGCCACGGGCAAGAACGGAAAACCCGTGCCGCTGGTGAAGGTGCACGATGGGCTCTGGCAACTTACGGTGCCGAGTGAACAAACATTATCCGAAACGGCAATCACTATTCGAAAAACAACGTAATGCTTTCATATCTCTTAAAAATGCGCACCCGAAGCCTGTTGTTTGTGGGAGCGCTTGTTCTTTCCATGCCGACGCATGCTCAGCTCACAGGAGTGAAAGCGGAGTTGAAGAACGACACGCTCACCCTCGAGAACAACCGGATCAAACGACAATTTCGATGGAATGACGGCAACCTCATTTCGACGGCACTCATCAACAAAGTGACCGGCGACCGCTATGTGATGAATGACCAGCCCGACTTTGCTATCGCCACCGAGACAGCAAAAGCGGAAGGGGGAAGTCTGCAGGTGAACAAGGTGCTGAATAGTGTCATCACCGAAAACCATATCGAAGCCGTGGTCACCACGCGCCTGGGTTCGCTGGAGGTGAAACGTGTGTTCAGGCTCTATGAGGATTGTGCCGTGATTGCCTGCGACTATTATCTGAAGGGCAGCACGGCCATCAAACAAAGTCAGGCGGCCTCGGGTCAGGATCTGAAAAACATTGAAGGCGATGCGGCAGCGAAAGAAGGCGAGTCGCAGGCCGTGCGCATCGAAAAGATCAACGTGCCCGACAATCATTGGCGCGCCACAGCCGTGGAATTTTTTGACGTGACAGATCGTAACAACACGCTCACACAAAAGCAGGAACGTTTGCTCTACCGGCAGGAGAGTAGCCTGCGGGGGAATCTGCTGCTCATGCAGAGCACTACATCGGCCAAGAGTTTTTTTGTATTGAAGGAAGCACCCGTGTCGGGAAGCCAGCTGTATTATCCCGGCTATGACTTCACGGTGAAATTTGGCGAAGTGAAAGTGTTTGGCCTGGGCGTTGGCGGACAAGACCTGCAGGCTTCGGAATGGGTGCGGGGCTATAGCTATGTGACGGGTTTTGGTGATGGCCCCGGCGAGCAGGGCTTGTTGTCGGGATTGCGCACCTACCAGCAAAAAGCGCGCATCCAAAAGCCGGAGCGTGACGAAATGATTCTGGTGAACACCTGGGGCGACCGTGGTCAGGATACCAAAGTGACAGAAGCTTTTGTGCTCAAAGAAATCACCACCGCCGCTGCACTCGGCGCCACCCACCTGCAAGTGGACGATGGCTGGCAAAGTGGCCGCAGCAGCAACTCGGCCTTCGCGGGCGGAAGCCTGAAAAACATCTGGAAGGTGAAAGACTACTGGGAACCACATCCTCAAAAATTTCCAAACGGTCTGGCCCCTGTGTTGAAGCTGGCCAAAGAAAAAAACATCACGCTATCGTTGTGGTTCAACCCCAGCACCGACAGCAGCTTCAAACATTGGGAGAACGACGCCGACGTGCTCATCAATCAATATAAAAAATACGGCATCACGATGTGGAAGATCGACGGCGTGCAAATACCCGACAAGGCCGCCGACATCAACTTCAGAAAGATGCTCGATAAAGTGATGGCAGCAACCAACAACCAGGCCGTGTTCAACCTTGACGTGACGGCCGGTCGCCGCTTTGGTTATCACTACATGTATGAGTATGGAAACCTCTTTCTCGAAAATCGTTACACCGACTGGGGCAACTACTATCCGCACTTCACACTGCGAAACCTCTGGCATCTTTCACACTACATCCCAGCCCAACGACTGCAAATTGAATTTCTGAACAAGTGGCGCAACGCAAACAAATATGCACCCACCGATCCGCTGGCACCCGCAAAGTATTCGTTTGACTATCTCTTCGCGATTACCCTTGTGGCCCAACCGCTGGGATGGTTCGAGTCGCAGAATCTGCCGCTGGATTCGCTGCGCGATTTTGATTTGATCAAGGTCTATAAAAAACACTGGCATGCGCTTCACGCCGGAAAGATCTTTCCTCTCGGCGATGAACCAAGTGGTTATAGCTGGACGGGTTTTCAATCGCTTGCCGCGAAGGAAGGATTTATCATCGTGTTTCGCGAACATAATACCCAAAGCACACATGTGGTGAACACATTGCTACCGCCCGGCACCACGGTGAGGTTTACGAAAATTGCCGGAGATGGAAAAGACTTTACCACGAAGACCGGAACATCGGGTGAGGTTAAATTTACATTGAGCAAGCCGTTGTCGTATGTGATATACAAATACACAATTCAATAGCCTGACTTCATTCGCAAATGTTGCTGTAGAGAATAAACCACATCGCGCGTCCCTGAAAAAAGGATGACGTCAACACGCTCATTACCCGAATAGGTGATAGACACGCGATGGGGTGACCGATACCTTTGGATCAAAAAAAAGATCCCTATGAAATCCGAAGGTATTGTGCTAAATGTTTTCAGCCATCGCCCTGTGGCGAGTGTGCTGTGCTCTGTGGTGATGGCCCTGGCCTTGCTCACGCTCGATGCATGCAAGAGCGACAGTGGCGATCCTGGTCCTGCACAAGCAGGATGTTCCATTGTTTTTCAAACCAACACCGGCAGCGGAAGTGAGACGTCCACGCTGAAGTATACCTACATCGCCAAGTTTGGGTATACCTATGACGAGAAGGGCAATCAAACGGCCAACACAGTGAAGTATGACTACACCTACAACGACGGCACCACGGCAACCTATTCGGGAAGTACCAGCAATCAATATGACGCCGAAGGATTTTTGCTGCGAAGGGTGAGCCAGACCAACCGGACGGAACGCAACATGTCTCCGAGCTTCAGCACCTACACCGCTGAGTTTACCTATGAAAATCAAAGGCTGACCAAGCAGACTTCAGAGAATACATCGGACGGTGGACCCAAACAGGTCTATACATATTTGTATGAATACAACAGCGACGGCAACCTTTCGAAGTTCACCGACGTGAACAGCAACCTGGTGACCACCGTCACCTACAATGGCAGCGCCATTCAGAAGGTAACCAAGATAGATTCCAAAGGAACGTCGAGCTTTCCCTTCTTTGAATACAACAGCAAAGGCCTGCTCACAAAATGGATCGAGACCAACAGTGGCTACACCGAAGAATATCGCTATGAGTATGACGCCAATGGCCAGGTGACGCGCCAGGAGCGATACATTAATGGCAAAGCCAATTCAGCCTACACCACCGAATACGACACGAAGTCGTCGCCGTATGCGAAACAGTATCCCAATCCCAAAGGACATCCAACCATTCCCAGTCACTATGCAGATGTGTTGAACAAAAACAATATGACCCGCGTCATGTATTATGGGCCCGATGCTGGCGGCACAGGGTGGGATCTCAACAGCTCGTCGGTATATACCTACGACTATAACGCCAGCGGATTTCCTGTGGCTGTCACGATCAATGCATTTGACAAAAACGGCACGGCCAAATCTACCAGCACATCGGCCTATCAGTATCAGGATTGTCAGTAGTTGCTTTGAAGGTTCTGCGGGTCGGTTGCTGGTGCAGGAGTATTGAATACTCTGTAACTTGTTATGACGCTAAATATTGCTTAGCCGTACCGTTATTATTGTAAATCACTCCAGAGATAAAAGCCATGAATAGAAAACGCGTCTGAGAGACTGTATTACCAGATTTAGTGTCTCATGTTGAAGATTGCGCGTAGCTGAACAAGCCATGAATGCAAATGTTGTCATGAATGATCTAGGGGAAAAAACGTACAAAATCCCCCCTGAAAAATGGCTATCTTTGCATTTTTGTCACTATGGCGCACATACCACACTTCATAACAGACCTGGCGTTGATCCTGGCCGTGGCCGGTGTAACCACCTTGTTCTTCAAGAAAATTCATCAGCCGGTCGTGCTGGGCTACATCATTGCGGGGCTGTTGGTGGGGCCGCATGTTTCCTTGTTTCCCACGGTGATGGATTCGGAAGGTGTTCGCACATGGTCGGAGATCGGCGTGATCTTCCTGCTCTTTTCGCTGGGACTTGAGTTTAGTTTTAAGAAGTTGGTCAAAGTGGGCGGCACGGCTTCGGTGACGGCGCTGGTTGAAGTGGCCATCATGTTCGGGCTGGGGCTCCTAACCGGCAAATTGCTGGGGTGGACTTCTATCGACAGTTTATTTCTCGGCGCTATTTTGTCTATCTCGTCAACCACCATCATTGTGCGCGCCTTTGATGAGACGGGCGTGCGAACAAAAAAATTCGCGACGCTCGTGTTCGGCATCCTCATCATACAGGATTTGGTAGCCGTGTTGCTGATGGTGTTGCTGTCGACGTTTGCCGCCAGCCAGCAATTCTCGGGCTATGATTTATTAATACAGATTCTGAAACTTGTTTTCTTCCTGACGCTGTGGTTCCTGGCAGGGATTTTCTTTATCCCCACGTTTTTGAAACGTGCCCGCAATCTGCTGAACGACGAAACGATGCTGGTGGTGTCTATTGCCCTGTGTCTGCTCATGGTGTTGCTGGCGGTTGAAGTAGGGTTCTCGGCCGCGCTGGGTGCATTCATTATGGGCTCCATTCTTGCCGAGACTTCACAGGGCGAACGCATCGAGTTGCTGGTGAAGCCTGTCAAGAATTTGTTTGCGGCCGTGTTCTTTGTTTCGGTTGGCATGATGATCGACCCCGGCGTGTTGCAGCTCTATGCACAGCCGATTCTCATCATCACGTTCATCGTCATCATCGGCATGCCGCTGGCCACGATACTCGGCTCGTTGCTGAGCGGGCAGTCGCTCAAACACTCCATTCAGGCGGGTATGAGTCTTTCGCAAATCGGCGAATTCTCGTTCATCATTGCATCGCTGGGTGTGACGTTGAAAGTGACGAGCGAGTTTTTATATCCCATTGCGGTGGCCGTGTCGGCCGTCACCACGTTCACCACGCCGTTTCTTATCAAACGGTCCATGAGTGTGTATACGTTTGCCGAAAAACGGCTGCCCAAAAAATGGATCAACAGTTTGAACCGCTACAGCACCAGCTCGCAACAATTGTCGGCCTACAGCGAGTGGAAGGAATTGCTTCACAGCTATTTTATTAATGCCGTCATTCATGCCGTGCTCATTGGTGCGTTAATCATTCTGTCGCGGAAATATATTCATCCGGTGGTCTCGGAGTTATTTGACAAGCCGCTGGGTGGCAACATCACAGCCATTGTCATCACCCTGGTGTTGATGATACCTTCTATCTGGGCCATTTCCATTCGAAGAATCAACAAGGAAGCCTATTCAAACTTGTGGCTCAACCGGAAGCTGAACCGCGGCCCGCTCATCGCCATCGAAATTGGCCGCATTGCCATGGCCGTGTTGTTGGTGGGGTTGATGATTAATCAGTATTTTTCCCCATCGGTTTCGTTTCTCATTGCCGTGGTGGCCATGGCCATCGCCACCGTGCTTTTCAACCAGAAGTTACAGGCCTTCTATGATCGCATCGAAAAACGATTCCTCAGCAACCTCAACGACAAGGAACACGAGCGCGGCCTGAAACAGGAGATCACCCCATGGGACGCTCACCTTGCCACGTTCGATGTGCAACCGGAATTTCCCCTGGCCGGCAAACAACTGCTGGAGTTAAAACTGCGCGAACAATACGGCGTGAACATCGCCCTCATCGAACGCGGCAAGCTCTCGCTCATTTCTCCCGACAGGCATGAGCGTCTCTATCCCGGCGACAAGTTGTCTATTATCGGAACGGATGATCAGCTTGCGCGCATGAAGGACGTGTTTGAAAATTCACCACACGAAACCAGCGAACAACACGTGAACGAAGATGAAATCGCCTTACAGAATTTCACGGTCACACGCGAGTCGCCACTCTATCAACGCACCATCCGCAATTCGGGCATCCGCGATCATGCGCAGGGGCTGGTAGTGGGCCTGGAACGAAATGGAAACCGGATGCTGAATCCGGAGTCGACCATACCGTTAGAGGAGGGCGACATTGTTTGGATTGTGGGAGTGAGAAACCGTATTGAGGAGTTTTTTAAGGGACAGTCCAAATAGGCTTGTTAACGTCTACACATCCCGAAACACCGGAAACGAAACAAAAAACTCGCTGCCTTCTCCCGGGCGACTCTTCACGGAGATGTCGCCGTTGTTTTCCTTCATGAGTTCTTTGCAAAGCAGCAAGCCGATGCCCGTGCCCTTTTCGTTTTTGGTTCCGGCTTGTGTCACCGAGCTGTTCATGGTGAACAGTTTGTCCTGGAGGTCGGACGGTATGCCAATGCCCTGATCCTGCACCGAGATGAGCACCGTGTTTTCATTGGCCACCGCTTTCACGGTCACGTCGCTGTTGGGATGACTAAACTTTATGCTGTTCGAAAGCAGGTTGCGCACCACGGTGTCGATGGCCTGATAGTCGGCATAGCCAACAACGTTTTCGCCGGGTGCGTGCACCAGCCGCACACCTTTGCTTTCGGCGATGGTGTGATAGAGGGCGATGTTCTTTTGGATAAGCGTCGAAGTGTCGAGCTTGTCGAACGTCCAGGTTTTTTTCTTCGACGTGGTCATAGACCATTCCAGGATGTTGTTGATAAGCTCTGTCAGGTTGTCGAGCGACGTGTCGATTTTCTTTTTCACGTCTTTTGTTTCATCGCCCGAAAGCGCGTCGCTGTGATGCACCAGCAGGTAGGAGAGCCCTTTCAGTGAATTGAGCGGCGAGCGCAGGTCGTGCGACAGGATGGAGAAGAAGCGATCTTTTTCCTTGTTTATTTTGTCAAGGTCATTCTTCTGCTGTTCAATCTCTTTGTTCTTATAGGCCAGACTGTCGCGCGCTGTTTTGGTGGTGCGATAAGCGTAATAGATCAATCCTAAAATCATCAGCAGAAACACGATGCTTCCCGCCAGGGCATAGGCGATCAGTGTGCTGTTTTTGGCCACGGCCTCATGCAGCTCTTTGTCTTTTTTAAGGAGTGTGATTTCGCGCTCCTTTTCTTCGAGGTTAAATTTTCCTTTGAGTTCTTCCAGGGTCGCCTTGTGATTGCGGGTATTCAGACTGTCGGCCAACTGGTTGTATATTTTCTGATAGGCAAGCGACGATTTATAGTCCTTTGCGTTTTCGTCGAGCTCGGCGATGAATTTACTACAGCTTAACATAACCGACAGGCCATCGATCTCCTTCGAAATTTCAAAACCGCGCACCGCGAGTTTTCGCGCTTCGGCCATCCTGCCCTCGTTTTGTTTTACCCGGGCCATGGCCAGGTAATTCGGACCTTGCACCTGCTTGTCGTTGGTGAGCATATAGATGCTGTCGGCTTTTTCATAATAGGCCATCGCCTCTTTCCAGTTCTTATCATTTTCGGCGAGGGAGCCCAGGTTGGTATAACCCCTGGAGATGCCATACAGATCTTTTCTTTTGATCTTGATGTTCAATGATTGAATAAAGTAGTCTTTCGCCGAGGCAAGGTCCTTCATTTCCTGGTAGATGATTCCAATGTTGTTGAGGGCATACGATTCGCCTTTTTCGTCGCCGGTTTGTTGGAAGATTTCCAGTGCCTGTTTAAAATAATTGAGCGAGTTCTTATAGTCTGCCGAGTTTGCGTAGATGATGCTGATGTCGTTGAGCGAATTGGCGATCTGCACTTTGTCGTCGATTTCGCGATAGAGTTTGAGGGCGTCGAACATGTGGTTGAGCGCTTCCACGTCTTTGCTCTGGTCGCGTTTGAGGCGGCCCAGGTGAAGCTTGGCATCGGCACGGCCTTTTGTGTCGTGAATCTTCTCCGACGTTTCGAGCGTGCGCAGGGTGTAGGCCATGGCCGAATCCATCTGGTATCCTTCATAGGTCATGGCCAGCGAAAGCATAACGCGGATGCGGGCGGTGTCGGAGGTGGTGCGGGCCAGTTCAGACTTTAGCCGTTCAATTTTTTCCGCCTTCTGCGCGCGAACGGCAAAGGGCATTGCAAAGAGCCAGGCAAAAATGAAAATCAGATATCGCATCATGGGTAGTGCGGCGGATAAAGTCAACAAACAGAACGTGGCTGTAAATATAGATCAATACCCGGGAAATGTTTGTGGCCAGAATATAGACAGATCCTATATGGCCATAAAGATTATCGATTTGATCGATAGCCGTGGGTTTCGAAACTTTAGGAAAGAATGGATTCATCCTGTCTCTGAAAATAACTAACTCTATAAATCATGGAAAACAACACCGCCACGAATCAAAAATCATTGAATGTCAACGACAGTGAAGCGAAGTGTCCGTTTCACGGTGGGGCCCTGAGGCAAACCGCCGGCGGCGGCACACGAAACCGCGACTGGTGGCCCAACCAGTTGAAGCTGGGCGTGCTTCGCCAGCAATCGTCGCTCTCGAATCCCATGGACAAAGACTTTAACTATGCGAAGGAATTTAAGTCGCTCGACCTGAAGGCCGTGAAGAAAGACATCTTCGACCTGATGACCACCTCGCAAGACTGGTGGCCGGCCGACTATGGGCATTACGGTCCGTTCTTCATCCGCATGGCATGGCACAGCGCCGGTACCTACCGCGTTGGCGACGGCCGGGGTGGCGCAGGGGCAGGACAGCAACGTTTTGCACCGCTCAACAGCTGGCCCGACAATGCCAACCTCGACAAAGCCCGGTTGCTGCTGTGGCCCATCAAACAGAAATATGGCCGTAAACTTTCGTGGGCCGATTTGCTGGTGCTGGCCGGCAACTGCGCCCTTGAGTCGATGGGCTTTCAGACCATTGGCTTCAGCGGTGGCCGCGAAGACGTGTGGGAGCCCCAGGAAGATGTGTATTGGGGATCGGAGACCAAATGGCTGGGCGACGAACGCTACACCAAGTCGCGCGAGCTTGAAGCACCCCTCGGCGCCGTGCAGATGGGACTCATCTATGTGAACCCCGAGGGCCCCAACGGCAAACCGGACCCTGCTGCTGCCGCACGCGACATCCGCGAAACATTTGGTCGCATGGCCATGAACGACGAAGAAACGGTAGCCCTCATTGCCGGCGGACACTCGTTTGGCAAAACACATGGCGCGGCCGACCCCGGCAAGTATGTGGCCGCCGAGCCCGCCGCTGCAAGCATCGAAGAGCAAAGCCTCGGCTGGAAAAATACATTTGGAAGTGGTCACGGTGTGCACACCATCACCAGCGGTCTGGAAGGTGCATGGACCACCACACCCACCAAGTGGAGCAACAACTTCTTCGAAAACCTGTTCGGCTTTGAATGGGAGTTGGTGAAGAGCCCCGCCGGTGCACAACAATGGAAACCGAAAAACGGCGCCGGTGCCAACACCGTGCCCGATGCGCATGACCCGTCGCTCCGCCACGCACCCACCATGCTCACCACCGACCTGGCGCTGCGTGTTGATCCGATCTATGAAAAAATTTCGCGACGTTTCTTCGAAGACCCAAAAGCGTTTGCCGATGCATTTGCCCGCGCATGGTATAAGTTGACACACCGCGACATGGGACCTCGCGTGCTGCACCTCGGAAGCGAAGTGCCGGCCGAAGAATTTATCTGGCAGGACCCCATTCCCGCAGTCACCTACAAGACCATCGACGACAAAGACATCGCGGATTTGAAAAGCAAAATTCTGGCGTCGGGGCTTTCTATAGCCGAGCTGGTTTCGGCTGCGTGGGCTTCGGCCTCAACGTTCCGTGGTTCCGATAAACGCGGTGGCGCAAACGGCGCACGCGTTCGCCTGGCTCCGCAGAAAGACTGGGAGGCAAACAATCCCGCACAACTGGGCAAAGTGCTGAGCACGCTGGAAGGCATACAAAAAGCATTCAACGGCGCGCAGTCGGGAGGCAAGGCAGTTTCCATTGCCGACCTCATTGTGCTTGGCGGCAGTGCCGCGGTGGAAAAAGCAGCCAAGAATGGCGGACGCGATGTGAAAGTGCCGTTCACACCGGGCCGTGCCGATGCGTCGCAGGATCAAACCGACGTAGAGTCGTTCGAGTTGATCGAGCCTGCTGCTGACGGTTTCCGCAACTACCTGAAATCGCACCACTCCGCATCTGCAGAGGCGTTGCTGATAGACAAAGCGCAATTGCTAACGCTCACGGCGCCCGAATTGACCGTGCTCGTAGGCGGCCTGCGTGTGCTGAATACAAACTTTGATAAATCGAAACACGGTGTGTTTACGAAGAACCCCGAAGCCCTCACCAACGACTTCTTCACAAACCTGCTTGATTTTGGAGTGACCTGGAATGCCACATCCGATTCACAAAACGTGTTTGAAGGCCGCGATCGCAAGACTGGCGCTGTGAAGTGGACCGGCACCCGTGTGGATCTCATTTTTGGTTCCAACTCCGAGCTGAGGGCTTTGGCCGAAGTGTATGGCTGTGCCGATTCGCAAGACAAATTCGTGCACGACTTTGTTGCCGCCTGGACCAAGGTGATGAACCTCGATCGCTTCGATCTGGCATGAGTTAAAAGCACGTTTAGAGATTGAAAACGGGTGGCCTGGCAACGGGTCACCTTTTTTTGCGATCCTGCTTTATGAATTTTATGCAGGGTGAGACTTCTGCGGGATGTCGTTGTCTTATGACGTGAAGGAGGGCGTTTATTGAATGAGGCATGATTTGAATATTGTTTACGTGTCGCTTGCTGCATTCGATAAACATTTCTTCCTTGTCAAATTGATTTTAACCACACACACATGTCAATGCTATGATTGTTCACCTCATCGACGGCACCTATGAACTGTTCAGGCATTTCTATGGTCAGCGCAGTTTCAACAAAGGAAAGGACAAGCCGTTTGGTGCGGCGGTGGGCGTGCTCAACACCGTGTTGCAGATGATTGACGAAGGGGCCACGCATGTGGGGGTGGCCACCGATCATGTTATCGAATCGTTTCGAAACGAGCTTTGGGCGGACTATAAAACAGGTGAGGGGATGGAGCGGGTGCTGGCAAAACAATTTCATCCGCTGGAGCATGCCCTGGTTGCCATGGGCGTTGTGGTGTGGCCCATGGTTGAACTGGAAGCCGACGACGCACTGGCCTCCGCAGCACACCTCGCCGCCGCCGATGCCCGCGTGCAGAAAGTCTGCATCTGGACACCCGACAAAGACCTCGCCCAATGCGTGACCGACGATCGCGTGGTGCAGATAGACCGCCGCGCCAAAACCATTCGCGACGCCAACGCAGTGCGCAAAAAGTTTGGCGTGATGCCTGCACTCATTCCCGATTTTCTCGCCCTTGTTGGCGACAGCGCCGATGGTTATCCGGGCATCGCCGGCATTGGCAAGACGGGTGCGGCACAGCTGTTGAATCAGTACGGACCCATCGAAGATTTTCCTGAGAAAATTCTGGCGGGAAAACGCGACCAGGCATTGCTCTTCAAACAACTCGCCACCCTGCGAACCGATGCGCCACTCTTTGATGACGTAGATCAGCTGCGATGGCTGGGACCCACGCCCGGTTTCGCCGCGCTAACGGCTAAGATGGCGGAGCCAAAGCTGCTCGAAAGAGCAAATGCGCTTGCGGCAAAAGTTGCCTGACGGCGTTCTGTCAATAGCCGATAATTTTATTTTCAATTCCTTCCACACGTCAAGCGCTCGTCTTCTTTGAGTTTGCTGTACTACCCGATCCAATCTTTTTTCCGAATACGTAGAAAGTTATCCACATCCAATATGGGTGAACGCCAGGCCTATGGCTTGGCCAATAAGATAAGGTGAACAAACACCAGCCAACGACAAGCCGTTGAACAATTTGATCTTCGAAGAAAAAGCAAAAATATATTGCGCAGTCAAATAACAGCACATATATTTGCAGTCAAATAGCAGCATAATGAAAACGAGACGTGATATTTTCCAGGCCATTGCAGACCCCACCAGAAGGGCCATTTTAACCTTGGTGGCATTGCAGGCCATGACGCCGGGGGCCATTGCCGACAGTTTTGACTCATCGCGCCAAACCATTTCGAAGCATATCCAGATTCTTACCGAGTGCGAGTTGCTGGAGCAAGAACAATCGGGGCGCGAAATCTACTATCACTTTAATCCTAACAAAATGAAAGAGATCGCGGAGTGGCTACTGCCCTTTACAAAACTGTGGGATGACAGGTTTAATAAACTGGAAGCCATCATGAAAAAACATAAACCCAAAAAAACGGAATAGCATGAAACTGAAAACAAATGTTGATGCCGACACAGGCAAGCAGGACCTGGTGATTACACGGGAATTTGAGTTGCCGTTGGAATTGCTTTTTAAAGCCTATGAAGACCCCGAAATTGTTGAGCAATGGATGGGAACAAAAGTGCTGAAACTTGAAAACAAAAATCACGGCAGCTATCAGTTTGAAACTACCGCTCCCAAGGGCGACATGGTGTTGAAGATGAATGGCGTGATCCACGAGTTCAGCCCGAACAAAAGAATTACACGGACATTTGAAATGGAGAATGCGCAGTTTGGCGTGCAGCTTGAGTTTCTGGAATTTGAAAAACTGACAGACGACACCAGCAAACTCACCATGCATGTCATCTATAAATCAGGAGCACAACGCGACCAGGTGCTTCAGCTGCCTTTCACACAAGGCATAAACATGGCGCATAACCGATTGCAGGACATTGTTAGCAAACTAAAGTAATATACTTATGACAAAGCGAAATAAAATCATCTATTGGGTTTCTACGCTCTGGCTCGCCCTGGGTATGATTTCAACCGGAGGCGTGCAACTAGTAAAAGCAAAAGAAGGCGCGGGCGCGCTCGACAGCATGGTTCACCTCGGCTATCCGGACTACATCCTCACCATCCTTGGCGTTTGGAAAATTCTGGGTGTGGTGGCCTTGCTCATCCCCAGGTTTCCGTTGGTGAAGGAGTGGGCTTATGCAGGCTTTTTCTTTGCCATGTCGGGTGCCATCTTTTCGCACCTCGCCGTAGGCGATGCTGTGGTTGAATCATTGCCTCCGTTGTTGCTGCTGGTGCTGACAGTGTTGTCGTGGCATTTCAGACCGGCCGATAGAAAAATCGCCGCCGTTGCCTGGCGGTGATAGCCGAATTCAACAAGTGATGTATCTTTAAAAAGAACAGACTTATTCAAGAGTGGTAACGATAAAACGAATGAAACCATGAAGAGTACTAAAAAGAAATTGTCATCCGAACAAAGCGCCGAACTTCTCGGCGTGTTGCAAGCCCGTTTCGAAAAAAACATGAAGCGCCACAAAGGCATAGCGTGGGCAAGTGTGCAGGCAAAGCTCAAGGCCAATCCCGAAAAGCTATGGTCGCTCGACGATATGGAAAACACGGGAGGTGAACCGGATGTGGTGGGCCATGATAAAAAAACAGGCGAATACATATTCTTCGACTGTTCTCCCGAAACCCCCAAAGGTCGCAGAAGCATTTGCTACGACCACGAAGCGCTCGAGTCGAGAAAAGAACATAAACCTGAAAACAGCGCCATCGGCATGGCCGCCGACATGGGCATCGAGATCTTGACCGAAGAACAATATCGCGAGCTGCAGAAACACGGAAACTTCGATACAAAAACATCGAGCTGGATAAAAACACCGGCCGACATCCGTAAGCTCGGCGGTGCCATCTTTGCCGACTATCGCTATGGCAACATCTTCGTCTATCACAACGGCGCAGAATCCTACTATGCCGCCCGGGCCTTTCGTGGTTCGCTAAGAGTTTGATTATTTCTGTACACGCAATTAAATTTGAATAGGTAAGGCAAACAAACTAAAACAAGATCCCCATGGCAAAGAGCGAAATGAATCCCAAGGTTGATTTCTATTTTATGAAGGCCAAAAAGTGGCAGACCGAAGTGGAGAAACTGAGAACCATTATGCTGGACTGTGGGCTGACCGAAACGTTGAAGTGGGGTGTGCCGTGCTATACCTGGGAGAAACACAACATCGTGCTCATCCACGATTTTAAAGAATACTGCGCCGTGTTGTTTTTTAAAGGAGCGTTGCTGAAAGACAAGAATGGTATACTGGTTCAGCAAACAAAGAATGTGCAGGCAGCGCGGCAGGTCCGGTTCACCAACGCCCGCGAAGTCAGCAAACTGAAAACCACATTAACTGCCTACATCAAGGAAGCCATTGCTGTGGAAAAGGCCGGGTTGAAAGTGAGCCTGAAAAAAACAACAGAGTTCGAGATGCCCGAAGAATTTAAAGCCGTATTGAAGGAAACCCCTACGTTGAAAAAAGCTTTTCACGCATTGACACCCGGGCGTCAGCGGGGATACCTTCTTTATTTCTCTTCCGCCAAACAATCCAAAACCCGCGAGGCGAGGATTGAAAAAAGCGTGCAGCAGATTTTTGACGGAAAGGGACTGGATGATTAGTGCCCCTAACGTTTAACAATCTTCAAAGGCTTTTCATCTTCAATTTTCAACGTATAAACCCCCGGCGTCCAATTGGACATGTCGATGGTATAGTCGAGAAGTTCACCACTGGCTACGATCCTGCCCACGTTGTCATAGATGCTGTAGCGATGGCCGATTAAGTCTTGTGACGGGTGTATCGTTATTTCGCGATCTGTCGGGTTCGGGAAAAACGTTGTTTCGTCATACAATTCGGTTTTGAAACGGAGCAACGCATCGGGTGCCGTTTGACTGGTGCAGGTGATGTGCACCCTCACTTCATACTGGGTTCCGGGTCTCAATTTCGTGAGCGATAGCGTTGTGGATGGAGTCTGCGCGGTCACCCAAACATTGGTGCCGGCAATGGAATAGTCGATAGAATACGGAACGCTGCCGAAAGTATCGATCCATGTCAGTTGCGCGCTGGTGTGGGTTATGTCCTCGGCCGATAACGCAACGGGCACATAGCATATGGTATTAAACGTGGTGGACGTAAAGTCAGCGGCGCCAATACACTTCGGCGCCACGGCTACGGTGTATTGCGTGCCCGGTTGCAAGTCTTCCAGTATGAAGGACGTTGACTGGGTCTCCACAGTGGTCACTTTACCTCCAGATTTATACGTTACGATATAGGACCCTGTGCCGGAGCCATCAGCCCAACGAACGGTCGCGCCGAATGGTGTAATCGCATCGACAGACAGTGCCGAAACGTTGGGGCATGGTGTGCTAAACGACTTGTAGATAAATTCCGAATTGGTGTTAGAGCAAGTCAGCCGGCCCCTCACGTTGTATTGCTTGCCGGGGATGAGCGGATAGAGAGTTTGGGTTACATCAATCAACGTCCACGTGACATTGTCGGGCGTGTATTCCAAAATCACATTGCCGGAATAGTTACTGGTCCAGCGCACCACCGCCCGGTTGTAAACGATGTCGGTGACGGTGAGCGAGGCAAGGGTAGAGCAAAGGGTTGTGAATTGTTTATACTTAAACTCGGTGGGTTTGGCGCATTGCCCTCGGTAGCGCAGGTCGTAGGTGGTGCCAGGCAGCAGGTTAACGATCGTATTCGAAAATTGTGATAACCATTGGTTTTTGGCCGCCACTGAATATTGGACTTCAAACGAGCTCAGGTTGGATGATACAATCGAAACGTTGTCAACACCAATGGTGCCGATTGCAAACGTGCTGGTGTCCACACATTCGGGTGTGAACTTAATATAATAATAGTCCGTAAAACCAAGATAACATTTAGTCCGGACCCGGACCTGATAATCATAGCCGCGATTCACATTGAACATCAGATTTTCCGGAACAGAATACCAGTTGGAATTACCGTCATACGAATATTCAATCGTAAACTGATCGCGCGTGGTGTTGGGAGGAAGCACTACCGTTGCCATGGTGGTTGATACGTTGACCTTAACGAGGGCAGGATCAAGACAATTGTTGGTGGCGGAGTTTTGCCAGATTTCCATCTGATAGCCTTGGTGCGGAAACCGATTATAGGAATAGGTGTTAATAACGTCGGGCCGACCGTCTCCATTCAGGTCGTTGATGGTCATGTCTGATTGTGTATAGATGTCTTCGTTGACCGAGCCATACTCTTCAAATTTCTCAAACGACGATTGCGAGATCGCCTGGTTGCCCCCTTTGTTTTTTAGAAGAACAAATTTTCCGTTGCCCGTGCCTGTCAGCAGGTCTACTGTTCCATCGCCGTTCACATCCGCCGGACAAATGATTGATGCCCTGTTTCCCGTGAACGCGAAGTCTGTCTTTCTTAATGTGACGACGGGTGAAGTCCGTTTGTTTTCAAGGATGGTCATGGTTCCCACCTGGTCCCGATTGTTTGAAACCACATCCTTCCATCCGTCCTGGTTCAGGTCTTGAGAAATGTATCGGGGATAGTTTACGGTGATGGCGTCGGGAACCCTATTCTCGTCAAAGGCCAAAACGCCGGGACGGCTATTGTTTTTTAGTATTGGAACAAAAGTCCGGTTGTAGGCGCCGAACAATAAATCGGGTTTGCCATCATTGTCAAAGTCATCGCCAATCAAATCATAAACGTAGTAGGGCAGTCGTATTGAAAATTGATTTACAAAGTTTTCCGGGAGAATGAATCCTTGTGGATTTTGATTCCGGAATATTTTAATGCGAACGCTATCGCCCAGGGGCAGATTCTCGGTAAGCGCAATGTCCGGATGGCCATCCTCATCGAAGTCGTTGAATGTTAAATCCACAAAATTGCCAACCGGCAAAATCACCGGAGTTCCAAAGAAAATGAAACCGGGCACGGAAAGATTTGGATACACCCGCAGCTGCCCCTGATAACGTGCCACAACATCTTTAAGACCGTTGCCATCTAAGTCGACCAGGGATATAGGTTCAGGGGTATATTCTGAATTATACGTATTTCTAACAAACGACTCGTTGGTTAAATCGCCGCCCTGGTTCACATTCTGAAAAACCGAGAAACCAAGATAGTGCAGAACAACGATGTCGGGTTTACTGTCGCCATCCATGTCGTGCACCAGTGTCTGATACATGTAGTCCGTACTTCCGACTCTGAGTTGAAAGTTGTTTTTGTTGAAATCGCCCGTAAACGTGGGAACAAATTCCTGTACGGATTCATCGGATAACCCCGAGTCGGTATCCATAACAGAGATCGGTCCCAGCGAGGCGCCTGCGGGCACCTTCACCTTTAGTTGTGTTGCGCTTGCCGACAGCACTGTGCCACGGGTGGCACCAAAGTTCACGATGTTTTTTTGTGCTACTGCATTAAAGTTCAGTCCGGCGATTATTACTTCCGTTCCGATTTGCGCGACCGTCGGAGCATACGAAGTGATGACGGGTTTCACGGCGGTGAAAAAATTTAACGATGCACTCATCGTCGTGGCAGATCCGTTTGTGGCCACCAACCGGAAGTAATACATTTTATGCGGCTGAAGACTGCTTATCGATGCCGACACCTTCTGATACTCGGTGGCAGCAGGCAATGGCGACGAGGGTGTCACCGAACCCAAAGCGGGCGTTAACCCATACTCAAAATAAAATGAAGTAGGCAGGCTGTTGGGATTTACCTCGCCATAGAGCGACGCTGTGGTTTCGGTGACATCGGCTGTCTGTTTTATCTTGACCAAGGGTGCCAGCGAGATCGTTGTGAATTCGGTAGTGGCATTGGAGCTTCCGTTTTCGTTTGTGGCGACAAGCTTCACGTAGTACTTTGTTTTGCTTTGAAGCCCTGTTAGAATGCCTTCAACCTTATCTGAATACGTATAGGAGGCCGTTGTGCTTCCGTATGCGAGTGTGGTTCCATATTCAAAACGATAGGTCACCGTATTGCCCCGTGGCAACAATGTTCCTTTAAGTTTTACGGTGGTGGCGGTGATGTCATAAACATTCAGGCTTGTAATGATCGGCTCGTCAATCACGCCAACAGCGTCCCAGGCTTTGTCCACTTCCTGATATGTAGTGGAGTTCTTGCCATATAAATCTGCGGTGGCCAATAAAGAACCGATGCGGCTATCGAGATAGTCGGCTTGGGGGCCGAGGTATTCGGTTAGGTTCCGGTATGCGATCTTGGCTGCGGCTTCGATGCCAATGGAGTTCACTGAATAGCTCACCTGGTGGTCGTTCACGCCGCTGCCGCCTTCGCTCAAAAGATAGAACCAGAAATTTTGTACACCCGAATTGGTGTGCACACCACCATAGTCGGCAGCACCGGTATACCACAGGTCGCCGGAATAGGTGTCGGGCTGATTCTTGAGATTGGGATTGCTGAGATCGCGCAGGCCGTTTGCCCGGAAATACTTGCCCATTTGCCATGTGGCTGTGTCGCCAAAGGTGTCGAACTCGATGGCCTTTGCCATGATGTCGGAAAACGATTCATTCAGCGCTCCGGATTCATAGCTGTATTGAAGCTTAGCTTCATACTGTGTTACGCCGTGCGTCAGCTCATGGCCGATCACATCCAGTTCTACCAGCGGGTTGTTGTTGCTGCCATCACCCAGCGCCAATACCTTCCCTGTCCAGAACGCATTGTCCATCCCTACATCCACGTGCACATAGGTTGTGATGGTGCCTCCATTGTTGTCGAAGCTGTTTCGGTTGTGTTTGTTGAGATAGTATTCATATGTCTGCTCGGCCGACCAGTGTGCCGACACGCCAGGGCGTTGATAATAATCGTTAAAGGTTTTGGTTGAAGAATAGATATCAGAGGGGGTAAATGGAATACCCAATTGCAAAACGATGACGGAGGCATTCCTGAAATCATATGTCCCGATTTTTCCCCCGTGTTCGGTTTGCCCGACCAACCGCCAGTTGTAGCCGGTGCTTTCGATGCGAATGGGCCTGACGCCATAATAGCTCGACGTTCCCGTGCCCGTACTGTAGTAGGGTGGGGGTGGCCCTTCATCTTTTTCTTCTTCGATGTGGCAACTGTTCACGAGGCTCACTTTGTTGATCAACGTTCCATCGCGTGCGTCAACAGAAACTCGCCACCGTTCAACGAGCGACACATCGATGTCGAACTGATAGGCGATCGAAAAACTTTCCGGTGCGAGGGTAAAGTCTTTGGAAACAATCAGCTTCTTGCCAGCGCGCACGGTGGTGTCTTTTGTTTGGAGATATTGTGCAGCGAGACGGAACGCTTGTTCTTCGCCCAGCAAAACGTGTGTGTCCACATTGACCTGTCGCACGGCCCGGCCGTTGGCCGAAGTAACAAAGCCATCTTTTTCGTGCACCCTGTAGCCCATGCCTTCCACGGGCAGGCCATTATAATATTGTGCCAACAGACGATGCCGCATGCCGAGGTTGTCGGTATTTGATTCCGTTTCGCGGAAGGTGAACGCGGCGGGGATGTTGAAGTAGGTGTTGATGTTGGTCAGGAAAGTTGCAACAGACACGGTGCCCTTCTTGAATTCCATGGCACGCGGCGGCTCGTTTCGATTGCCATAATACACAGTGCCCGTGCCGGGGTTCGCCACGCCGACAGACGCCGGGGTCACGCTTTTAGTTTTTTGAGCAAGGCCCTGGCCAATCGACAAAAAGCCAACGAATGTGAAGAGTAAAATTCTATTCATAAACTATCACTTAACGATGTGCAACCAATTCTTACAAGTAGCCCGGTCTCCGACCTTGAGATGAACATAATATACACCGGCGGCCAGGCTATGGCCATTCCAATCATTTTTATAGTCCGATGATTCGAATACGTTTTTGCCCCACCGGTCCACCACGGTCAACTGCACGGGCAGCCCGACATCGGCCGGCGCCAGTCCTTCAGGTCCAAAGCGTATCTCGAAATTGTCGTTGAGCCCGGCTGAGCCTTCGGGTGTGAACACGTTTGGCACCATCAGTGTATATACCGACAGTTGTACGGTTTCTTCGGAAAAACAAAACTCTCGTTGCGCCCTGAAGTTCACGGAATACACACCGTCTTTTTCATAGAAGTGTTCTGCTTCGGCATCGGTCGAAACGGTTCCATCGCCAAAGTCGAAACGAAAGGTTACATCGTCCGCAGCGGGGCTCAGGTTTTGAACCGCGACGGAAGGGCGGTCTACGCAGTTGCCAATGAGGCGATGTTGCCATTGCAATTCAACACGCGACACCACCGATACCTGCACGGTGTCTTTCCCCACACAACCATGCGCATCGGTTGCCGTCAGAAAATAGCGTGTGGTCTGCACAGGCTGCACCGACGCTGTGGCATTAGACGATGTGAAGCTGCGGTCTTCACTCGACCAGGCATACACACTTCCGCCCGTGGCCCTCAATTGAAATGCTGTGCCTTCACATATTTCACCATCGTCAACAGCTTCAATTTGTTCTTTGTAATAGTGAATGGTTTTTATGGCAATATCATCCAGGTTACAGCTGTTGGGATTGGATGCTTTCAGTTTCACATTGTAGACGCCGGGTTGTTTGAATTCGTGCACCACGTCTATGGGATCTTTTATTTGCAGGGGTGTTGTGCCGTCGTTAAAGTCCCAAACAAAATACTCGCCATTCACACTGAGGTTTTTAAACTGCACAATGTCGGGATAACACACATCGTCTTTGCCGGGTATAAAGTTTTGAAGCACGGCGCGGACATTCGGAATGAAGCCAACGTTCAGCGTGTCTTTTTTGGAGCAGCCATTGCCATCCACCACGGTAACAAAATAAGTTGTTGCGCGGGTCGGTTGAACAAAAGGAGAGGGCTGCCCCGAGGTGAATGTTCCGTCTTCGCTGATCCAGGTGTAGCGCACACCGCCGCTCGCCGACAACTGAAAACTACTTCCTTCACACATCATACCGTCGTCTTTCACGCGGATGTTGTCTTTGAAATAATGAATGACCCTGGTTGTTGAATCGGTCTGGCTACACGTGCTGAGGTCACGTATTTTTAACTTCACCTTATAATCACCTTGCTGCTGATATTTATGGGTAACATCGCGGGGGTCGGTGTCCACCTGGTTGAGGATGGTGCCGTCGTCAAAATCCCACGTAATGGTTTTTCCGCCGGTGCTGAAATTTTGAAACACAATGGGATCGGGATAACAAACGTTGTTGAACCCGGGCATCGTCAACGCGACATTGTTTGTGTCGAACACAGCCCTGAGCGAAGACAAATCAAATTTGAAGGCCGCGTTGTTACAGTTCCCGCTGAGGTTGACACGCGACTTGGCATTTGGCGTGGTGGGAAAATCGGACGCAGGCAAATCGTTGGGCGTGCCAAACGAACAACCCGAGCACACCGCATGATACACGATGCCATACTTGTCGAAACGCGACGTTCCACCGTCCACATGCGTCTTCGAAGTGTTGCCGCCCAGGTAGGTTGAATACACCAGCGTGCTGGCGTCGCCATTCAACACCATGAAATAAAAATCAGAACCCGACGTCGTTTTTTGATAGGCATCGGTGGTGATCGGCATGCCCACCGTAGAGCTTTGCCAGAAACCGGTTTGAGAGCTTGAGTTCACAAAGCCTCCCCAGCCTGCCATGTAGATGTTGTTGCAGTCGTTCACCAGGAAGGCCGTGGGCGAAATGTTGGGTATGATCAACCCGTTGGTTGAGCCCGAGCCAAACACGGTTGAGAATTGCAACGTGCTTAGGTCGGGTGAGAATTTTTGAAGAAACTGTCCGCTGTTCAGGTTGTGATACACGCCTGCCGTCACGGGCATGTGGCCGGCCGTTTGTCCATAACAAAATATATTTCCTGCGGCATTGAGGTCCACAAAATAAACCTGGTCAAACGATGTGGTGCCCGTGAAGGTGGCGTTCACCATGGCGCTGCCGTCGGGTTTCAGTCGCGCAATCCAACCATCCACAATGCCGTTGAAAACAGTTTGATAGGCGCCCACCGTTACCGGGAAATCTACGCTGGTGGTTCCACCGGCCAGCACAAGGTTTTTGTCGTTGTCAAACTTTATGGAATAGGCGGCATCAAAACCCGATCCGCCCACATAGCTCGACCAAACAATAGACGACAGATCCGGCGCCAGCTTAACCACCACACCATCGGTGGTGCCACCACCAAAAGAATTGTCGAAGCCATTCACGATGGGAAAGTCGCTTGACGAAGTCACGGAAGTGATGAAGACATGACCCGACTCATCCGTAATCACATCGCCGCGCATCTCGTCGCCATAGTTCACCACCAGGGGGCCGTCCGATTGTTTGGGAAGGTTCAGTCCGTCATTGCCCGCGCCACCCAGATACGTTGAGCCAATCAACTTGTCGCCCGTGGGCGAGAGTCGTGTTACCACGATGTCCCACTGATCGTTGGTGTTGAGCACGCGATTAAAAACGGTTGTGCCGAAATTGAAGGTGTTGTCAAAAGAGCCAGCGCCTGTGGGGTAGTCGGGCGAACTCGAAATGCCCAGCACAATCAGATCGCCCGAAACTTTGTCTACCACAAGGCTTTCGGGAGAATCGTTGTTGGAGCCGCCCAGGTGTGTGGCATACAAAAATTTTGTTCCGGCCGAATCATATTTTATCACGGCCATGTCAAAGCTGCCGTGGTTGGTGGTCTGAAACGCGCCCACCGTGGCGGGGAAAAAACCACCCTGATTCTGACGCGTCACGCCTGCTGAATACAACGTGCCATGCTCGCCGGGCGTTGCCGTGCTGCCCCAGTTGTCGGCAGTAGAGCCGGAGTAGGTCGAAAAAATCAACAGGGGATCAATGACCAACGTTTGGCTTGCATCATAATCCGACGGAAAAGAAAAGGAAACAATGTTGTCGCGCAGTCGGTATTGGCTGGCCACGGTTTGTTTGGTGTTGCCCGCGCCCTGATAAGAATAGGGTTCCAGTTCGGTAAGCGACCCAAGTGCGGTTTTGATTTTTAATTCAGTATCTAATTGCTCAACGCCGTCTACACCGCTGTATTCAATTTTGATTTGCGATGGATCGGCGCCGGGTTTCACAATGAAATCGTATTTCAAATTGTTGCCAACGGACGACACGCGGAAATCTATCCCGGCATAAACTTCCGGATATAGAATGGACGCATAAGCCAACACACGACTGGCCCAACGGCTGGGGTCAGTGCCGAGAAAATAATTGTAGTAGCCACTCAGTGGCGTTTCCACGATAGCTTTTGAATGTGGGTTCGAGCCGAGAAGATTGATCTGGAAGTAGTGCCCGTCGATGGGCTCGTCGGCCGATTGGCCGTCAGATTCATTAATGTCACCATGATTGGCCAAATGTTGGTGTTCAATTTTCTCCATGTCGAGGAGCAAAACCGAAAACCCTTTTGCAGAAACGCCTAACCGGCCGCCGGGAATCTGGGCTTGGAAATCAGTGCCTTCTTTCCATTGACCATTGTTTTTGATAAACCGCAGGCCGGAAGTATTCTGGCCCATCACGTGAAATGACAGGAATAAGAGTAGGGGGGCTAACCGCATATAGATTTAGCAACGTATAGACGTTGCAAAGAACGCTAAAATTTAAGTAACGACATTCTTTCGGATAACATGTTTCAATAAAATTTTGCAAGCTGGATTTTTGGGATTCTCCTACATATTCCTATTTGATTGTCAATAGGTTAACATTTTTTTGTGCTCAAAAGGCCAAACGGTTTCACAAACGACGGTCGCAGCCAACGGCAAGACTAGAGTCTCGTGGTTAGATGTTGTTTGAAGGGACTCTCAGCAGATCGTAAAAAGGAGTAAAAAAAGTATGACGGCTGTTCGTCATGTTTGTCTACTAAAATCGCACCCGCATCATACATTCAAATGGTTAAGGCGATGAATGATTTCGGTGTCAACTTTTTTGCGTTGTGGGCTGTCGCGCACAACAAAATAACAACAGAAATCGAATGATCAAATCGAAATGCTCACTAGATTTGATAGACCATGCCCGCACCTGCAAAGACAGTTGACATCGATCAGATGATCGCCACCCTTCCGCGCCATGAGCAAGTGTTGGTGAAAAGGCTACGCGCCCTCGTCGCCGAATGTATCCCCAACGCCACAGAGAAGGCATACGATAATCAGGTCATGCCCTTCTACACGCGCAACCGGCTGATCTGTTTCATCTGGCCGCCTTCCATGGTTTGGGAACGAAACGCAAATCTGGAAAAGCAGAAAGCAAAAGGAGTGGCGCTCGGTTTCAGCCAGGGCAACCTGATGGCCAACGACGACGGCGTGCTGCTGGCCGAAGGACGCAAGCAGGTGTACATGATGTACTTTAAAAAGCTTGCCGACATCGACGACAACCAGATCCGCGCCCTGCTATTCGAAGCGGCCATGATCGACGAGCAGTTTGCCAAAAAGAAGAAGAGCAGGTGAACTTCGCGGAGAAGCCTTTTGCAGGATGACGGTTTGCCGAGGCAATCGCCCCTTGGTAAAATGTGTTACCTTTACTTTCGAGAGGTATACGAATGCCAGACACAACGACCACAGTTCAACCCCTGCTTGATTATTTTGACCGCCTCATCCCGTTGAGCAAAGACGAAAAGGATTTTGTGAGGGCAAAGTTTCATCCGCATCTTTTCATAAAGAAACAATTTGCGTTGCAGCACGGACAGGTCTGCGAATATTTTGATTTTGTGGTGCGCGGCTGTCTTCGTCTCTACATGGTCGACAACGATGGGGTCTACCACATCCTTCAGTTTGCCACCGAAAACTATTGGATTCTGGACCTCACGTCGTTTCACAAGAAGACCCCGGCCAAGCTGAACATCGATGCCCTGGAAGACACCATGGTGCTGCGCATCAACCACACCGATCTCATTGACCTCTACCTCAAGGCTCCCAAGTTCGACCGTATTTTCCGTGTGCTTCTGGAAAATCATTTCATGATGCAGCAACAGCGCATGGGCCAGCTGTTCAGCTCCACGGCCGAAGAACGTTATCAGCTCTTTTTGGAAACTTACCCACACTTGCTCAACCGTCTTTCGCAAGTTCAGATCGCCGCCTACCTGGGCATAACACCCGAATTTTTGAGCCGGATACGCAGCCGCATGGCAAAGGGCGACAAGTAGTCTTAAACTAGATCAATACTTTTTCTTAAACCAGGTCATTGGTGCGATCGGGTGGTGTGATGTTCCTTTGCATCACAATCATTCATCAACAAAACGAAAAAGTATATGTCAACAAACAAATCAAAAGTAGCCGTCATCGGTTTGGGAAATATCGGAAAAGTGGTGGCTTCCAACCTGGCAAAAGGCAAGCGCGAAGTGATCGTGGCCAGTCACCGCAGAGAGGACGCAGAGGCGATCGCGAAAGAACTGGGAAGCCTGGTCAGGGCAACCGACGTAGCATCGGCCATTCAGGAAGCCGACATCGTTGTGATGGCCGTGTGGTTCAGCACCATTCAGGAACTGTTCGCACAATACGCCACCGAACTGCAAGGCAAGATCGTTGTCGATCCATCCAACCCCATTGCGCCCGATGGCAACGGAGGTTTCAAAAAGATCATCGGCGCGCAGGAGTCTGCCGGTCAAATTCTGGCCGGGCTTCTTCCCAAGGGAACAAAGCTTGTGAAGGCCCTGGGCTCGCTGGGTGCGGCGTCGTTGTCGGCAGCTGCCCACAAGCGTCCAGCCAACGTTTTGTTTTATGCCACCGACCACAGCGACGTGAGCGCGACGATAGAAGAACTCGTGGTAGACAGCGGCTTCGAACCCGTTCGCCTGGGAGGCATTGACCAGTCCATCCGAATGGAAGTGTTTGGCGAGTTGCATGAGTTCGGTGCCCTGGGCAAACCGGTCACAAAAGCCGAACTGAAGCAGGCCGTTTAGGTTACATTTCGCTACATCAATTTTAAACAACACGCCATCGTCTATGAAAACAACAGGTTTCTTTTTTTTAGCGGCATTCATTTTAGGCATCATGAATTCCTTTGCACAGGAGATCGTTTTTCAGAACCTGAAATTTGAAGCGAAAAACGTGACGGCTTCGGTTGTTACGCTCAAGGGCGAACACGTGATGAAAGTTGAACGCGACCTGAAAGCATTGCCCTTCGATGTGAACCGGTTGGAATCTACCGTAGACGAACCCACTTATGTCAGGCTGAAAGACATCGATTTTCAAAACGGCGTCATCGAAGTGAAGATGCTGAGCCAGATTCAAAATCCATCGCCATTTCAATTTGCCCAGGGATTTATCGGCGTGGCATTCCGGATCGATGGAAACGACTCGGCCTATGAATCCATCTATCTCCGGCCCAAGGTGGGAAGGTCAGACAACCAGTCCTTCAGAAACCGCGCGGTTCAATATTATGCCTATCCCGACTTCAAGTTTGATCGCCTGCGCAAGGAAGCCCCCGGCATGTACGAAACCACAGCGCCGGTTGACTTAAACGAATGGATCACGATGCGCATCGAAGTGACGGGAGAAAAAGCTTACCTCTACATCAACGACGAAAAATATTCAACCTTTGTGGTAGAGAAAATGAAAGGGAAAACGACCCACGGCACCGTTGCCTTGTGGGTTGACATTGGGACCATCGGATATTTCAAGGATTTGAAAATCACAAAGCAGTAGAGTGGGAGAGACAGTCAAAAAAAGCACGACACAGTTGCCGTGCTTTTTTGCTTGTCATTTGTTACTCACTTTTTATTGAATCAACCGGATTTGCCCTCGCGGCCCTTATGGATCTGAAACTCACGGCAAGCCCGGCGAGCACTGCCGACAACAACACGGACAGCATGAGAATGTCGATCGGCACAGCAATCCTGTAGGCGAAATCGTTAAGCCACTGATCCAAAAAATAGTAGGAGACAGGCAAGGCGATCGTCGCAGCGATGCACACAAGCAGCATAAATTCTCCCGACAACAGCGCGGTGATGGCCGATACCGAAGCCCCCAAAACTTTTCGGATGCCGATTTCTTTGGTCCGCGCTTCCGCCATCAATGAGATGATTCCGTAGAGTCCCAGACAAGCGAGGAAAACCGACAAGCCGCAGAAGATAAAGATCAATTGGGAAAGCCGTTTGTCCTGCCGATACATCTGGTCAACGTGTTCATCAAGCATCATATAGTCGAATGGAAGATGAGGCGCAATGGCCTTCCAGTCCGATTCAAGCGCAGTGAGCGTTTTGGTCAGATCGCCCGCGGCTACGCTCACATACAGATATTCGATTTTTGATTTCGGCACCAGCATAATCAACGGGGCAATCTCGGCGTGGAGACTGGTGAAGTGAAAATCTTTCACCACCCCAATAACTTCGCCGGTTTGGCTGTAGGAAGAAAGTCTTTTCCCGATCACATCTTTTTTGTCCCAGCCAAACATTCTCACGGCAGCTTCATTCAGAATAAATCCGCTGCTGTCGGTAAGGGGTTCGGTGAATGATCGGCCCATCACCAGCTCCATTCCAGTAGTTTCCACAAAATTCGGATACATTCGAAACAGGTTTATGGGGTGTGGTGCTTCCGAACTTCCCACTTCCGAAACATCGGTGGCGGCCTGCTGACCGTCAAACAAATCTCTGCTCGCCGATACACTCCGGACACCCGGATGTTCGGTGAACTTGTTTCGCAGCACTGGGTAGAGTTTGCGCATCTGTTCGTTGGGAATGTGAAACACAACAATACCCGCTTTGGTGTAGCCAAGATCTTTTGATTGCACAAAGTCGATCTGCCGTTTGATGCAGAGGCTGGCGGCAATGAGCACAGCCGTGGCAAAGAATTGAAAAACAACAACGGCCTTCTTAAACGACAACTTGCCGCTTCCCTGCGGAAGACTGCTTTTTGCCTTCAACGCCAGCTGTGGTTTTAGTCGCGATAGAAAAACTGCGGGATAGAGGCCACCCACAAAGCCCACCGCTACTACAAGGGCGGCATAAAGGGGCAGGCTCTGAAGATGCGTCGCCAGGGTCAACGACCAATCGGCGCCGAGCATACTTGTCAGCCAGGCGATGCCCACTTGCAGAACGATGAGCCCAAGCAAAAGACTGATCGCGGCATTGAGCATAGACTCGAAGATGAATTGAAAAAAGACCTGCCACCGGCTTGATCCCAATGCGCGCTTAACGCCGGTTTCTTTCACACGATAGAGCGAGAGCGCCGTGGAGATGTTGGCGAAATTGAAGCAGGCAATGCACATGATGACGCCCGCGATGGCCGCAAGCCCCACGGTGTAGGTATAGTCTCCCTTCGTGGAAATGCCATCGCGCTCCAGGATGTTGCGTGAATGCAGATACACGTCTTTGATGGGCTGCAGTTGATAGTTGATTTTTTCCGCGTCTTCGGGCGAGCGATACTTTTTGATGAACGTGGGAAATTTTTTCTCAACGCTCGCCACGTCGGCGCCCTCGCGCAGCCTGACATAGGTTGGAAAGGATGTCCACTCCCAACTGTTCAGTGTGATGGGAATGCCTTTGGGCGGGACAAATGTTTCAAATGCGATCAGGACATCAAAATCGAAATGAGACTTTTTTGCGGGAAGCGTCACGCCTCGTATTTCCACAAGGATGTTGTCTACGGTGATTGTTTTTGCAATGGGGTCCTCATCTCCAAAATACTTCCGGGCAAAGGCCGTGGTGATCACGGCCGTGTTGACATCTTTTAATGCTGTGTTTGGATTTCCTTTTGCAAGTGGAAAGGTCAGGACTTTAAAGAAATTTGAATCGGCATAAAACACCTTGGTTTCGTGAAACCGCTTGTCGCCAATTTCAACCAGCACATCGTCGGCATGCCGCATCCGCACGGCCGCTTCAACTTCGGGAACATCAGTCATAAGCGTTGGGGCCAGCAGCGGTGTTCCGGCGGCATGCACTTGCGTGCCGGTGGGCGTCTGCGTTAGGGTGTTGAGGCGATAAACGTTGTCGGGCAAACGGTGGAACGTGTCGTAGGAAAATTCGCCGGCAACAAAATGAAGAATGGCGATGGATGAAGCAAAACCTAACGCCAGCCCGCCTAGGTTGATAAAAGAATAGGTCTTGAACCTGCGGGCACGTCGTAAAACAAGTTGCAGTCTCGTTGAAATCATGTTTTAAGGTAATCAATTCTGCAGATGTTTAAAGCCATTTTGTCGCGGCGTTGTAACCAATGCCGTTAATTTTAAATTGCCGTCATTCATTGCCTCCCGTACAACGGAGTATATCTGAAAAAGCGCGCATCCATTTTTCAGAAGGCTACGTTTCTTTGCAGTATGAAAAATCCAGGCCTCCTGACGATCAAACAGGTCGCTCCAACCGATGCGGGTGTAGTGGCGCTCATCGACAAACTGAATCGCTATCAAATCGCGTTATACGGCATAGAGGCGTGCAACCTGGAACCACCGGAGTCGTTGATAAAAAACAACGCCTTCATGGTGGGAGCATTCTCGCATGAAGAGCTCGCGGGCATTGGTGCCATCAAAGTGCTGGATGGCTACGGAGAAATCAAACGAATGTATGTGGAAGAATCCCACCGCGGCCTGTCCGTGGCCGAAGAAATTTTGAGTGCGTTAGAAACGTATGCCGCCGGTCGCGCAATCCATTCAGTCTATCTTGAGACGGGAAGATTACATCACGCAGCAATAAAATTCTACCGGAAAATGGGCTACGAGGTTGTCGAACAATTTGGCGACTATCGTCCGAACGCCGTGAGTTTGTATTTTGGAAAAACGTTGACAGGAAATGCCCGATAAGAATTCCAAACACGTTGTTGATCCGAGACTTTTCAAGGCATACCCCTTGCTGGCTTTTTTGACGGAGCAACAAACAGACTCCGTTGATCTGAATGTGTTGTGGATGCCCACCCTAGCCGACCAAACACTTATCGACGATTTGAGCGCCGAGCTTAACCAGTACGTTGTGATTTACAACCGCGACTACGAACCCCAAAAGGCACACCTTTGTCGCATGATCAAAGCGGCGATGCTTGACTCGGATCAAGTTAAGGCAGTGCAGGCAATTGAGCAAAGACTTATTGCTAAGAACAAGATTGTGGTTGTATATGAAAGGCCAGTTGTGTTCAATTCGCCGGAAGGAATGCCCCACGCTTGAAGATGGCCTTGTAGAGAGAATCCGTCATTTCTCATGCTGATACACCGCAAACAATTTCCAAAACTGCTGTGTATACTTGAACTCAAATCGCTCGCGCTTGAAATCGCTTAAGACAAGATCAATCTTCTCGTCCTTTATTTCATACTGGCCAATCATGATTTCACGCTCAGCCGTGAAGAGGCCGGTCTTGTGCTGGCAGAGGTGAATGTTCTGTTGGGTCACCTCGTCAAAAATCAACACGTCGTTCATTTGGTACTGCGGAAGCGATTCGTGGTGCGAAATGTTGGGGTTGAAACGCAACGCAAGCATTTTCTGATTGTTTGGTTCGGGCAAGACCAGTTTCGGAAAACTATCCCAGTCCGTAAACGACAATTCATGGCGACTACATTTTGTATAGATCGTGTCGTTGATGAAGGGAACTTGCCGGAGCTGAAGATTGATGATGTGATTTTCATCCTCGATCAGCTTGTCGCCGTTATACTTCAGGATCTCGTGTATGGACAGGCTTTGCGTAATAAACTGGTTCAGGGGTATGCAAAAATGATTGGCAATCTGCATAACAGTTTCAATGCGCGGCTCCGCCCGGTTTTCCTCATACGAAGAAATATTCCCCCGGGTTAGCTCAAACAACTCCGCAAATGCCTGCTGACTAAGCCCTTTGGTCGTTCTGATCTTTTTGATGTTGGCGCCAATCTTTGTCATGTAGCCAAAGTTAATTGTAATTTTGATTATCACAATGCTAAATATTTTTGCAATTGTAAAAAGTAGTCGGTAGATTTGTTTGGTCAGCAGAAACTACGCTCATGAAGCATTTTGAGATTATCGAAGATTTCGCACTCCGCCTGAACTGCAAAATTCTGTATAGAAATGAGCAGAATGGCATTCTCAAGATCGATAACCCATCCGATGGCATTCATAATTTAATTCTCGGCGTTGCACCGCCCATCCTTATTATGGAGCAGTTTCTCTTCTCTTTCCGGGAAGACAACCTGGACATGTTCAAAAAATTGCTGCAAAAAAACAGGGACACCATTCACGGCGGCTTTGTTATTAATGAAGAAGGCGACCGGGTGCTGTTTCGCTACACCATGCAACTTCAGAACATCGACTTCAATGAATTTGAGAGTGCCCTAAACTCCCTCGGACTATTGCTGAGTGAGTTCTCGCAACAGATCATCGATTTTTCGAAGCTATAATTCAGAATACAACGATTGGTTTTAACCTAAAAATTATCAGTCATGAATATTTTCAAGAGACTTTTCAGGATAGGACAAGCCGAAATCCACGCCGCGGTCGATAAAATGGAAGATCCCATTAAAATGACAGAACAGGGTCTTCGCGAACTGCGCAACGATCTGTCGCAAGCCACAGAGGCCTATGCCAAAGTGAAAGCCCTGGCAATCCGCACGGAAAATGATCAACTTCAGCGCCAGCAGGAATCCAGAAGTTATGCGGAAAAGGCTATATTGATCATGCAAAAAGCTCAGTCTGGTCAGGTCGACCTGGTTAAGGCTGAAGACCTGGCGCGTGAAGCGCTGACGCTCCATAAAAAATATTATCTGGAATCGGAAGAGATCGGGCAGCAGGCCGTTGCGTTGCAGCAATCGTCGAGGGAAATGCTGCGCAATACCGAAATTCTGAAAGAGAACATGGAGAAGTGGGAAAAGGAATTGCGGACGTTAACGGCCCGGGCAAAAGTGAGCAAGGCAACCGAGCAGGTAAACAAACAACTAGCCCAGGTCGATAGCAACGGAATAATCGCCATGCTCGAGCGCATGAAAGCAAAAGTAGACGACCAGGAAGCCCTTGCAAAAGCCTACGGCGAAATTTCGCGCGACAGCAATAGCAAGAAAGAAGAATTGAACAGCCTGCTGAAAAACGATTCTTTGTCTATTGAAAAAGATCTTCAGGCCATCAAAGAAAAATTAGGCATATTGTAAACCGGTTAACCATTCACTTTAAATACCGATGTCGAGTATAACACACCTGCTTTTTCATCCGCTGAGCAATGCCATCATGACCATTCTCACTGGCGTGACCACGATCTACTGGATAATCACCTTCGTGGCCGGAGACCTGTTTGGAGATTCGGGAGTGGATAGCGATTTGCCGGGGCACGGAGCGGACATCGACACCGATGTTGATGCCGATGGCGATGATGTTAGTGCAGACAAGTCTGTCTTTCAAAAAGCATTGGAGTTTGTGAACATCGGCAAGGTGCCGTTCATGGTGGTCTATTCCGTTTTTAAGTTTCTCGCCTGGATAATCACCTTAACGTCGTCCGTATTTCTGGGGCTGGCAGACTGGGGTTGGAAATCGGTTGTCATTCTGATACCCGTTTTTTTTGTCACCTACATCATCACCCGGTATGCCACCAAACCGTTGATCAAAGTGTATGACGCCATGGGCTATAATGGAGAAGAACCCCAGGAGCTGTTGGGAAGAACGGCTAAGATGAGAAGCACAATTTCGGGCGACAAGATTGGTGCAGCCGAATTGAAAATACAAAATGATATCATTCGCATCAACGTGAGAAGCAAAACAGGTGTCGTTATTCATTATGATGCAGACGTGATGATTGCCGGCGAATCGGCCGACAAAAAATTCTACCTCGTGGTTCCGGATATCAACCTCTCCAACATTGTTTGATTAAGCGCATTCTATTATAAAACACTTTCATTCAAAAGTTAAACCTTAAATCTTCCTATTGCTATGGGCGTACTTGGCGGCATCAGTTTATTATTCATCGGCGGAATTGCCTTCTTTATTTTTATTATCCTCTTTGCCTTTGCGACTTTCTACAAAAAGATACCGCAGGGAAAAACCATTGTGCGCACGGGGGTTGGCGGTGGCAAAGTCGCCTTCAACAAGGGTATGTATGTGATTCCGATTCTCCACCAAATGGAGGTGATGGACATCTCTGTAAAAAAATTGCAGATCGAGCGTCTTGATCAGGATGGTCTTATCTGCAAAGACAACATCCGCGCCGACATCAAAGTGGCATTCTTTGTTCGCGTAAACAAGAATGTTGACGATGTGTTGAACGTGGCCCAGATCATCGGCACAGAGCGCGCCAGCGATACGGAAACACTTCTCGACCTCTTCGAAGCAAAATTCTCCGAGGCATTAAAAACGGTAGGTAAAAAGTTTGATTTTATCGAACTCTATGAAGCACGCCGCGAGTTCAGAACCGAAATCCTGAACATCATTGGAACCGACCTGAACGGCTACATCCTCGACGACTGCGCCATCGACTTTCTGGAACAGACAAAAATGAAATTCCTCAGCCCGCAAAACATCCTCGACTCGCAGGGCATCAAGAAGATTACCGAACTCACCGCCGCGCAAAACATAAAAGCCAACCTCATCAAGCGTGAGGAAGAAAAGGTGATTAAGAAACAAGACGTTGAAGCCCGCGAAGCCATCCTGGAGTTGGACCGCCAGATGTCTGAAAAAGAAGAAAAGCAACGCCGCGAAATAGACAACATACGCTCGCGCGAACAAGCCGAGATACTCAAGGTAAGAGAAGAAGAAAGACTTAAATCTGAAACCGTTCGCATCAAAACGGAAGAGTCGCTTGCCGTGCAGGAAGAAAACAAGTTGCGTCAGATCATCATCGCCGAAAAGAATAAACAGCGCACCAATGCAGTAGAAACAGAGCGTGTTGAAAAAGACCGCGCCCTGGAAGCTACCGAACGTGAGAAGATTGTGACACTGGCCCAGATTGATAAGGAAAAAACACTCGAAGTGGAACGTAAGAACATCCAGGATGTGATCCGCGACCGGGTGCGTCTCGAAAAGGGTGTTGTGGAAGAGCAACAGGGCATAAAGGACCTGGAGGCTTTCCGCGAAGTGGAGCGCAACAAATCGGTAGGGCTCACCATCGCCAGCCAGCAGGCAGAAGAAAAACTGATCCATACCGTGAAGGCCGCAGAGGCTGAAAAGAAAGCATCAGAAGAAAAAGCAAAACAGTTGATCATCGATGCAGACGCTAAAAAAGAAGCGGCGGTGAAACAGGCCGAAGCGCGCAAAATACTGGCCGAAGCACAAACACGTGAAGGCGCAACACAGGGCCTGTCCGAAGCAGAAGTGATGATGGCGAAAGCCGAAGCCTCAGAAAGACAAGGCATCGTTGATGCGAATGTGATTGAGAAGGTTGCCGAAGCGAAACGGAAAGAAGGATTGACACAAGCCGAAGTAACAAAAGAAAAAGCATTGGCCGAAGCCGCCGGCATCCAGGAAAAAGCCGAAGCCATGAAGAAGCTTGATTCCGTTGGAAAAGACCACGAAGAGTTCAAGTTGTTGCTTGCAAAAGACAGAGACATTGCGCTCGCGCAGATCAACATCCAGAAACACATTGCCGACGCACAAGCCACGATATTGGGAGAAGCGTTGAAATCGGCAAACATCGACATCGTGGGCGGCGAAACGATGTTCTTCCAGAACATTGTTAACCAGGTTTCGAATGCAAAAGGGTTTGACCGATTGATCAACGAAAGCGAAAACGCAACACAGATCAAAACCGCGTTGCTGGGAGAGGGCGGAAATGGTGGCGACCTGTTGAATCGTATCCGCGACTTTGCCGACAAATACAACATAACGTCCAACGATATTAAAAACCTGACCATTTCAAGTCTGATTCTGAAAATGCAACAGAACAGTTCAGACGAGGATCGTTCATCGCTACTCAACCTCGCCAACCTGGCAAGCAGTTTGGGATTGTCTAACAAGAAGCTGTAGGGTTTCAATCACTGATGATTCCATGGTGCCGGTATCAACAGGCATACATTGGAAGTTGATGAGAGTGGCCCGTTCAGTTCGAGCGAACGACAGTAATTTACAAGGATGTAGCGTTTATCTTTTTTTGCAATGGCAGGTACTGAAAACACAAATACTGTATTGGATTCCGGAACCTATGAGATCATCCGGAAGCGCCTGGAAGAGCAGCGGTTGAATTTATCGGAAAGACTGGCCAGGCTGAATAGCGCCCGCAAGGAAATATTCAACTCCACAGGATTTCAGCTGGTTGCCAATCAGCGCATCACCACCATCAACAGCGGTGTGGCGCGTGGCATCAGGGCCTTTGGCAACCTCACCATCTTTGGCTATAACGTTCATTTTGGGTTGCGCGAAAACATCAAGCTCAGCGATGTCTTCAGCATCTATAAGTTCACGGGCGAGCGCTTCGATCCGGAACCGCTCACGTTGATTGAAGACGAGGATTTTATTACCGACTTCAGCAACCTTTATAAATACTACAGGGATTCGATCTTTGCCAAGTTTGTGAAGACGGAGAACCACCTGTTCATGATCTTTCAAACCAGCAAAAGCCCCGACGACCGGAAGGCCTTTAAATGGTTGATCAAAGATGAAACGCTGGTATATGTCGACGACAGAAGTATTCATGAAGTAAAACCACCACTCCAGGGTTTCGATTGGATAAAAACCGATCTCAGCAATCGGCGGCTCGGCCTGCATTCGCACATTTCGATTTTAGACAAAGTGTTCATCGAAGCCATTCACGGCGACATCACGTTTAAAATTGAAAACAACACAGAATCCGGACAGGGAATTTATTCGGACCCCGTCGCAAACAAAGATCAGCAACTGGATGATGCCGAATATCATTATGCAGATCTCGGAAATCTCATACCTGTCAAGATAAAACCCTATGGAGAGAACTTTCGCGCCTACATTTTTAATGTGCGAACAAAACAGGTTCTTCCCATCAACAGCCTGCTCGATGCCGGCGTTTTGCTGCCCGACAACCAGGGTGTAATCTTCCCGAATGGCTATTACCTCCAAAACGGCGAGCACAAAATATTCGAACTGCAACTATCGGAACTGGAATTCAACAACAGCATGGCGTCGCCCAATGGCGAAGACTTTTTGTATGTATTCTACCAGAAGCAGAGCAACACCTATGTGTTGATGTCATACAACATGATTGCCCAACAGGTGGAGACGCCCATCATCTGCAACGGCTTCACGGTGTTTAATGATGGCATGCTGGTGTATTTCAGATCGGAAACCGAAGCCGTGCGTCATCACCAGGTGCAAATCTGGCAAACACCCTACACGTCTACGCTCCAGGAAAACACCGCCATGAGCAACAATGTGTTGTATAAGATCGGCAACAAAGACATTGTGAGTGCCATGAGCGAAAGCCAGGAGGTTATACAGCTCCTGCAAAAAGAAGATAGCTACGAAGATCTTTACGAAGACATCCATAAACGCGCCAACGACATTGTCGATTCTTATTTCTGGTTAAAAGATGAAGGCACATTCGACCTGGCCACACCGCTGATTCAGATCAGAACCATTGCCAACACGGCCATAGACGAATTTGCCAAGGTGCAGGCCCAGCGCAAGCACGCAAAGGACAATCTGGGGGCCATGCAAAAGCGCGTGGACCAACTGGTGATCGATGTGAAAGGGGCGACCATCACGTCCCTGGATCAACTGGTGGACCTGCTCACGGCCACGCGGAGCATGCAGGGTGCAGTTATCGATCTGCTGAACGTTCGGTATATCGATGCGACTGCGGTCAACGCACTGAAAGAAACACTCGCCCAATACAACAGCTCCCTTTCGCAGGAAACGGTTACGTTTTTGTTAAAGGAAGAAGCCCTGGCGCCTTATGAAGCCAAGGTGACCGATCTTAAGAAGGCAGCATCCCGGGTAGCGAAGGTGATCGACGCCCAGCCCGTAGAACAATCGATAAAAGAAATTTCCGGTGGACTGGAAATGCTTATCGATATTCTGAACAGCCTGAAGATTGAAGACACCACGCAAACCACGCGCATCGTCGAAAAGATCTCGCTCATTTTTGCATCGTTGAACGAGGTGAAGGCGGAGCTGGTGCGCATTGCCACGGCACTGAGAGCGCAAGAATCGACAGGTCAGTTCCACGCACAACTCACGTTGCTGGATCAGAGCATTGTGAACTTTCTCGATCTTTCCACCTCGCCCGAAAAGTGTGAGGAATATTTTACGAAGGTGAGCATCCAGGTCGAAGACCTTGAAAGCAAGTTTGCCGACTTTGACGAGTTCGTTCTTAAAATTGCCGACAAACGCGACGAGGTAATTAAGGCCTTCAACGGCAAAAAGGAAATGCTGATTGCGCAACTGAACAAGCGGACAACCGCCCTGGAACAGGTGGGCTTGCGCGTTCTGAAAAATATTGAAAACAAAGCCCAGTCCTTCAACGACAAGGAAAGTATCTACGCTTTCTTTTCTACAGACCTGATGGTAGACAAGGTGCGTAACCTGATGGCGGAGTTAAAAGAGTTCGGCGACGTGGCAAAAGCGGAAAACCTGGAGAACCTGGTGAAGGTTGCACAGGAAACCGCCCTGCGGAATCTCAAAGACAAGACCGATCTTTTTGTTGATGGCCAGAACATAATCGCACTGGGCACTAACAAGTTTGTGGTCAACAAACAAGTGCTGGACCTGACTATCGTTCGCAAAAACGAGAAGTTATACTTTCATCTTTTGGGAACAAGCTTCTACAAGCAGGTTGCCGCCGAATCGCTCTATCAGCATCGAGCCATCTGGGAGCAGGAATTGATATCGGAGAATGCGGAGGTCTATCGTTCCGAATACCTCGCCTATCAAACCTATCTCGAAAGTCTTCAGCAAAACGAGCAATGGAACCACGAAACGTTTCTGAACGATCGCACGGAGCGCGACTATGGCGCAGCCTATCTCAAAGGGGTTCACAACATCGATGCTGCAGCCATCTATCAGGCGCTTAAAAAACTGCAGGCCGAATTGGGCATCCTTCAGTTTTCGCCTGCCGTGCGGGTAGCGGCGCAGCTGTTCTGGTTTGGATTGGACGAGGCTTCACGCACCAAGCTCCAGCAACTGATCACGGCGGCCTACTCCATACAGGAAAGTTTTCCGCAAAGCAAACGTGCAGGTTTTGTGGGCGAAGAATTGTCGTCGCGGTTTGTGCAGGCCAAAATTGCCTACGAACCGGTAGATGTAAATGATGTGGCGCAGTATCTATATTCAGAACTTTCGACCGGTAAGTTTTTTACGTGTAGCCAACAGGCCCTGCATCTCAAAAAAGCCTTCGATGAATATTTGCACGCACAACGAAGAACAGCGTTGTTTTTGCAGGAGATAAGCAATAGCGGTTTCGACACGGCCGAGCGGTTTTACATTATTCAAAGCTGGCTACACGCGTTTCTTCAAACGCAATCTGTCACGGTCGATAAACAATATGTGGATGAAGCCGGGTGCCTGTTGCTTTTCAAAGACCATGCATACCGGGAAAGAGCTGCCGCAGATTCGGTTGATCTTACGGGCATAAGAGGTACCCATGCGGTGATACAGGGTGACGGGAAGTACACGGTGAACTTCCATCACTTCATGAAAAAGATGCGCCGCTATTTTGACGCGATTGTTCCTGCGTTCACATCGTTTAACCAGCTCAAAGAACAATTGGTGCAGGCATACCGCCAGCAGTTAAAGATCAACGAGCTGGAGCCAAAAGTATTGAGCTCGTTTGTTCGCAATCGCCTGATCAGCGAAGTATACTTCCCGTTGATCGGTGCCAACCTGGCAAAGCAGATCGGCGCAGCGGGCGACGACAAACGCACGGCGCGCATGGGCATGTTGTTGCTGGTGTCGCCACCGGGCTATGGCAAAACAACCCTGATGGAATACCTGGCAAAAACCATGGGCCTTCACTTTGTGAAAATCAATGGACCTACCATCGGCCACAGCATCACATCCATCGACCCGCAGGAAGCCACAACGTCGGGGGCGAGGGCGGAGCTTCAAAAAATAAATCTCTCGTTTGAAATGGCCGACAACGTGATGTTGTATGTCGACGACATCCAGCATTGCAGCCCGGAGTTTCTGCAAAAGTTTATATCGCTCGCCGATGGCCAGCGGAAAATGGACGGCATTTTTGAGGGCGAAAGCAAAACCTATGACCTGCGCGGAAAACGTTTCTGCGTGGTGATGGCGGGCAACCCCTATACGGAGAGCGGAGAGCAATTCAAGATTCCCGACATGCTGGCAAACCGTGCAGACGTCTATAACCTCGGTGATGTGATCGGCAGTTCCGATCAGCTTTTCAAACTCAGTCTGATCGAAAACTGTGTGGCTGAGAATCGCTACCTGCAACGCATCAGCACACGCAGCTTTGATGATCTCTACAAACTTATCGGCTACGTGGAAACAAACAGCGAGCTGCTGCCGGACCTCGAAGGAAACTACAACCAACAGGAAATAGACGACGCCATCGCCGTGCTCAAAAACATTATGCGCATTCGCGACGTGGTGATGCTGGTGAACCAACAATACATTGCGAGTGCCGCCATGAAAGACGCCTATCGCACCGAACCGGCCTTCAAGCTGCAAGGCTCATACCGTAACATGAACAAGATGGCAGGCAAAGTTGTGCCCCTCATGAATCCCGAAGAAGTGAACACCCTCATTCTTTCCCACTACGAAGGCGAATCGCAAACCCTGACATCGGATGCCGAAGCCAACCTGCTTCGTCTGAAAGAGATCGCAGGCTTTTTCAACGAACAACAAGACAAACGCTGGAAGCAAATCAAAGAGATCTTTGTGAAGAACAACAAATTCGGAATGTTGAACGAAGGCGACACCTCAGGAAAGATGCTCATTCAACTGAGTTCGTTCAACGAACATCTTGAGGCTATTGCAAAGGCGATCAAGGGTGATCGATGACGTGATCGGGAAATTGTACATTTTTTTAAAATGTCACGCAAGCGAGGGTAACCACTTTTTGGTCAACAACGGTTATCTTCACATATGACAGAATCAATAGAAGGTTCCTGGAATAACAAGTCGCGTCTCGAATCCATTGACATCGTGCGAGGTTTGATTATGATTATTATGGCCCTCGATCATGTTCGCGACTTTTTTAGCTACACCGCCTTTCGCCCGGACGATGTGACACAAACCTCCGTGCTTTTGTTCTTCACCCGTTGGATCACCCATCTTTGTGCCCCGACGTTCATATTCCTTTCCGGAGTCAGTATCTATCTCTACTCCAAAAAGGGTGTTGATCTAAAAAAGACAAGTGTGTTTCTTTTCACCCGTGGACTATGGCTGATCGCAGTGGAGATTTTAGTAGTCAGTTTCATTCTCACACAAGGATATGAACTAACGCTGCTTGCGGTAATCTGGGCGATCGGGTGTTCCATGATCCTGCTGGCTGCCTTGGTTTGGCTCCCACGTTGGCTTCAGATAATTCTCTCACTGACCATGATTGTTGGTCATGATGCCCTTCCAACAATTGAAAAGGTTTCGCCAGAAAACATGCTGTTTGCCTTTTTGCATAACGGCCCATTCTTCATAGGTGAGCCGCCGATTTTAGTCGCCTATGCCATTGTGCCCTGGGTGGGTGTGATGCTTTTGGGGTACGTTGTGGGGCAGTGGTTTTTCTACCCTTCACAAACACGTGACTCACTATTGCTAAGAACAGGCATCTTCGCTCTTGTTCTTTTTTTTGCATTGAGATTCGTAAACCTCTACGCCGATCCATTGCCCTGGAGTGTGCAGGAAAGGGGAGGGGTTTTCACGGTGCTTTCTTTTTTGAAAGTGTCAAAGTCGCCGCCGTCACTTTTGTTTCTTAGCGTAACACTGGGAATAGCCTGCATTCTATTGGCGTATGCCGAACGAATCTCGGCGAGCGCTAAAAAAGTTCTGATCGTGTATGGTCGGGTGCCGTTGTTCTATTTTGTCGCGCATCTTGCCATCATAAGTGCTACATCATTTTTATGGACGTCCTTGTCGTTTGGTAAGGGCGTTAATCTGTCCTTTATATCGGCTAAAGATTGGCCTGCGGAATATGACCCGAATTTGTGGCGCGCATATTTTGTGTGGGTGCTTCTGGTTGCCGCACTCTATTTTCCGTGCCGTTGGTATGGGAACTACAAAGCGAAAAGCAAAGCGTGGTGGATGACTTATTTATGAGGACGATAAATGTCACGTTCGTCGACCTTCTTCGCGAAGTCAAAGCTTTTTTCTGGGGGAGGGAGGCAAACGCCCCAAATCAAGGTGTCTAATAGTATTATGATAAGAAGCCACTATACTCCATGGAAATAGTTATGAAAAAAACACCTTGGGCTTATTGCCTTTGTCTAGTGTTATTTTTAAGTGGATGCACTTTTATATCTACCCCAATAGAGAGGAATGATGTATATGCGCAATGTGCCAAAGGCGACACTATTAGTTTTGAATTATTCAAAAAAACTCAAAGTATAAAAAAGACTGATAAATGGTATTTGATTTGGCTTGATTTATATAAAGATGGAGGCGATCAGTATGCACCTCATTTACTTGTTTGTGACCATAATTTAGTGCTTAAAGGAGCCACGGGTGTGTACCCAGAGATAATTAAAGTGAAAGGAGATACGCTATTTTGTATAACATCAGAAGAATATATTGCCGAAAAAAATAAAAGTGTCAAGCCTTACAGGGATGATTTGCCAAAAGAAATTGTACTTAGTTTAAAAGAAAGAGAAAAAACTTGGAATGGCTATCAGAGAAATCCTTCTGCAGTAGTTGATAGTATTCAATTATTGCAAAATTCGGTTAGTGCAAAATTTTATTTAAAGACTTCTGATAGTATCTACTTTCCTGGTAGAAAGCAATATTTTGAGGATATTGTATATTATTCAAAAGCGTTTAAGAAGGTCAAAATTTTAGAATTTCCTGTTTCTTCGTTGCATTTTGATCGTAGTGAAAAATATATTTATGTCATTGACGATAATGATGTTCAGTTTGAAATGCACACTTTAGATAATAAAGTTTTTGAAAAGGTTATTTTAAATATTTGGCAGGCTATAAAAAAGTAAAACGTCACTTTACCGTCCAGTAAATCCTTCGTTCTTTTTTAGTATTCAATCAAACAACATATCAAAGCAGCTCCCGGAACAAGCGGTATGTTTGTGAGCTTTACCATTAAATTCCTGACATCGAGATGCTGGGCAAGCACGTTCTTCGGGGGAAAGATGAAACCTGTTAGGATAGCGGGCATCGCCATGCGGTGATGGAATCTGAAAAGAATGAGCGACAACCTCACTTACGCCTCAACCGCCTTCGTCACCTTTCTATAAATGAAATCGCTATAAATGTGTCTTCTGGCGAAACGATCGGGCGACTCTGCGTTCACCAGTTTCAGGTAGATACTGCGGGGCACACCGAAATATTCGAATGCGCTGCCATCTGTAAAATAGACCTGAAGGGTTTGACCCTTGTATTGAAAGTCGGTCATTTTGGAAGCCGTGATCACCGCGGTGTACTCTTCCAGCTTCTGCTCGCGTGTTTCGGGTGCTATGCTCACCAAAAAGTGATAGGCCTCAATAAACGCTCTGCTTTTCTCTTCGGCGGCGGTTTTCTCCTCGTCTGACTGAAACTTGTCCGGATGCCAGTCTTTCATGAAATTCCGGTAAATGGTCTTCAATTCTTTCAAATCGGCCGATTCGCCAACGCCCAAAAGGCGCCTGTATTCAATTATTCTCTTCATTGCGGCGCGAAAATAAGACATTTATTCAATATCTGCACGCCGGAGTAAACCCATACGGAGAATGCCGAGTAGGCATTTGGTCATGTCCTTTCCACTTCTTTCGCCACCCTAAGCGTTGATTGTTTAATGGTAACGAGGCCTAAGGTTTCCAAATGTCAGGTAACGAAAGTTAAGAGGGGAGTGGTCGTGTTTCTCACCTCTTATTGATTCACTCTTTCGCTTTGTCATACTCATTCAGGCACTCGTGAAGCTGTTTGCCCTGGTCATGAATGCAACCACAAAATTCCAGGCAGGCCTTGGGGTCGCTGTTGCCGGCACATCCATTTGTGCATTCAATGCGGGAATTGCCTGGCCGGATGTCGTACATAAAATGGTTTATGATTATTACGGCAGCGATCATCACAAAAACACCCCCGAAAAACAAAGACGGAAATTTGTGGCTCACCGGTTTTTCTCTTGCCAGATAATCATCCTCTTTTGTTTGCTTGAAGGGTAGGATATGTTTTATCCGGTTGTAGTCCCAGCACAATAAAAATATATTGGCCAGCAGCATCAGCGTGGTGATGCGTGTGCCTTCGAACCGGACGGCATAGGCCAGGATACAAATGTTCAGGATAATGGGAAAATACATTAGTGCCCCAAGAAGCGCCGTTCTTGGAATGAGCAACAAAACAGCAATGAGCAACTGCGAAATGCCGATGAAGGTGTAGTAGTATTCCGTGCGGTGTAATGCTTCCAGGTAATGCCCCAACGGATGGTTAACCGATAGCCCGCTGGCAAACCGTTCGCCCATAACTTTCACAATCCCGGAGGGAATAAAACCCAGCGCCAACACGACGCGACAGAATACGGCAAAATAGCGAAGCCATTTGTTTCCTTTTGCTTCGTCATATGCATGGTTAAGCCTGCCTGAGATACTCATAAAAAATTGAGTTGATGGTCACCCGTCGATTTTATCCATATGGCGTTGAAGCCAGACTAAACTTATCCAACAAAGGACTTTGATCCAATACATAAATGTAAAGAATTGCCGTTGAAACAGACAGGAGTATTTCTATGTGGATGCCGACCCGCGTATGCCTACAGTTGTTGCAGTATGCTCAGCACGCCGCGATCGTCGTTGCTGCGGGCTATAAATTTCGCGGCCTGTTTCACTTCCGGGTGAGCATTTTCCATGGCAAAACTAAAGTGCGCTTCACCCATCATTTCAACATCGTTAAGGTAGTCGCCAAACACCATGGTGTGCTCGCGGGCAATTCCGAATTTTCGCTGCACCACATCGAGTGCCTTTCCTTTGTGTGCCAGCTTGTGCGAAAGGTCCAGCCATACGTTGCCCGACACTTTTATCTGCAGGTCATTCTGGTATTGCAAAAAATGAGGATAGCTGTTTTGTTCGGCGCCGGATAAGTCGCAGATGGCGATTTTCAGAAATTCGTCATCGTCCACGTCTGCGAGGTTGTCTACGATAGCGTATTGATCGTAGTACATCGACAGTCGTGCAACAAACGCAGGATCTTCGTTGTCGATGTAGGCACTTTTTTTACCGCAAAGAATGGTGAGCACATTCGGCATCTTTTTTAAGTGCTTCAGAATGTCGTGGGTAAGATCGCGATCCATTTGCTGCAGGTGAAGCTCTTCGCCCTGATACATCACATAGCTGCCATTCTCGGCAATGAAAATGATGTCGTCCTGTATGCCGGGGAAACAGTTGTAGAGGTTCTGATATTGTCTTCCACTGGCCGCAGAGAACAGGATGCCCTTCGCTCGCATTCGATTGAATACGGTAAAAAAATCGGGGCTTAGTTCGTGTTTGGTATTGAGGAGGGTGCCATCCATATCGGAGGCTACAAGTCTTACTGATGAAAAATCCATAGTGCTGGTTCCTGGTGAAAGGAATCGGCCGTAAAGAGACTAAGATTTATTGATAGAAACAAACAACACACTTTTGGGGTCAGGTTCAAAACATCACTCCCCATCTGCACATTGCCATTGCCGATTGGCAAGGCAATGTGCGGGAGTGAAGGCCTCTTCAGCATTTCACTTCTTCGATAACGTGGCCAATAGGGCTCTCAGGTTTTCAAGTGTCGCCGTCATTCCTTCTTTGAAGCCGCCGGCAAGTACTCTTTCGAAACGCTCTGCAGATTCATTATAAATGTTGATGTTGACGGTTGTGGCTCCGTCTTGTTCACTAAAATTCAAATCCCAATCAGAACCGGGCAACTGCGGGTTCTCGTCTTTGTCAGCAAATGCGTTGAGCATTTTGAAGTTGGTTTTTGGGGTAATGGAAGTATATTTTTGAAGGCCCCAACTTTCTTGTCCATCGGGACTTACCATCGCATAAAACCTCCGGCCTCCAACTTTGAAGTCCATGTGTTTTGTTTTCGAAAGAAAGGGTTTGGGGGCATACCATTGATCGAGGATTTCTGGTTTTGTGAAAGCATCCCACACCAGTGAAAGGTCGGCATCAAACTCCATGTTTATGGATACCGTTTTTGTTGGTTTGTCAACAATAAAATCGAAGAGCGAAGTGTTTTTCATTTTTTTTGTTTTCTCATGGTTGATAATACTTGACCGAGTTGAACAAAACGGCTTTCCCAAATTTTCCGCAGTTGGTCCATCCAGATGTCAACCTCTTTCATTTTTTCAATTTCCAGGGAGTAATAAATTTCTCTCCCGTGTTGTTCCTGTTTCACCAGTTCGCATTCGGTGAGTATGCGCAGGTGTTTGGAAACCGCTTGCCGTGTCGTGTTAAAGTTTTCGGCAATGGCATTTGGTGTCATGGCTTGCAAAGCAATCAAGGTGATGATGGCCCGTCGCGTGGGGTCTGCAATGGCCTGAAAAATATCTCTTCTCATTGGAGCTGTTTGGTTTAAATGAGCAACGAATCGGTTGCAAATATATGCGCAACTGATAGGTTTCGCAAAATAAATATGAAATTATTTTGCTTATGGGAAGGAGATCAGGGTATCACGTTAACGGGATAACAATAAATCCCCACAAACTGGGGGATAAGTTGGAGGCTGTCGATTCAACGGCTAGAAAGACGATGGTGAGAGTGAAGGCGGCCAGAGACGGAGGTCCGCCTGCACATCTGAAACAAGTTTGATGAGTCGTTAACGGTTTTCAATCATAATCGAATCGGCCTTAATCGCTTCGTTGTCTTTGGCCTCGGTCAAATTCAACTTCGCAGTCCTCGAAGATTGATTCAGGGATCTGGAGATCCGGGTTGGACTATTAAGTACCTGGATGGCGTTCCGTGTTGGGAATTTTAAGCTTTGGTCACCCGGTCCATATATCCCGACCATTTTTAACAGAAGCCTGCTTTTTCGGAGGCAGTCTTCAAGACTCTGTTGCCTCGCGGTGGTGTCGGGATGTTGTATACCTACCGAACGGATCTTCTCAACGGCGACAGGGCGGGGTGTAATCCTTTTTCTTTGGGCAACATAAAGTTGATTGCCAACGGATAATGAATCCGGGAAAGTTTGACTGTGGGTGTTCGTATCGTTGATGTTTGTTTTTGTAGAATTTTTTTCCGGTTCGGCAGGGTGGGCTGTAGAGATATTGGCGCTGACAAGCACGATGCCCAGGTAAACCATAAGAAAGCCGATGGCAAAGATTCCTTTAGACCGGGCCTGTGCCGGGTTGGGATAAATATTAAAAAGTCGTTTGATGCGGTGAGAGAAATTTTCCGCGTTGGGTCCGGTTGCCGACATAGCCAAAGTGGGTTTAGTGAATGTATTCATTTCCTGTAGTTCCGTAAGCGCGCGGGCATAGACCATGGCATCGCCACAGAACCCAACGGTTTGGTCGTCGCAGCAGTGCTCGCGCGCTTCGCGAATGATGGTGTTGATGTGCCATAGGGCAGGGTGGTAGAACAACAGCACTTCCACCAATGCCTGGCAAATGTTTAGGAGATAGTCGCGCCGTTTGATGTGGTAGAGTTCATGAACCAGTATCGCTTCGAGTTGCGCGGTAGACATTCCCGAAAGAAGTGCAGCGGGAAGAAGAATAATAGGAGAGACGTCGCCCAGCGTGATCGGTGATGAGATGCGCCCCGATGTGGCAAGGACAACCTCACAGCGCAAACCGAGCGCTACCGAAAGCCGTTTCACTTCCTGCTGCCACACAGGCGCTGTCGCTTCGATGTTCGCTGGTGCGCGCAATTTTTTCAAGTAAAAGAAACTTCCGCCAAAACGGGTGCCCATCACAACAAGACCGGCACACCAACCCCATGCGAGTATGGGAACAGCGGCGTTGAGTGCATCGGCAATTTTGGAGAGAAGTGTTTGACTAACGACGAGGGATAAGGTCTGCACAGACTGCGTAGTGCGATCTGGCAGCGTAGACAGTTGTTCGGAGGTTGCGTGCCACTGCCATTCATAAACTGCCGTGGCGGCAGTGGTGAGAACACACAGCATCAGGGTTGAGATGGCCAGCGTGTAGCGTACGGTTGAAGATGCCTTCGGAAAAAGTTTGAGCAACGTCACAAGAACGAACCAGAGCAACGTGATCTGCCACAGCGAATGCAAAATGGTGAGCCCGATCATTTCGGAAATACGGATGGCGAGCGTGCTCATAACGTTTTGCCCTCCATTTTATCCAGCCATGCTTTCAATGCCTGGATCTCCTCCGGCGACGTTGTGCTTCGCCCGATGGCGTGGAGCACCATGTCCATAGCAGAACCCCGGAAAGCCGTATCCACGAGGCGATCAAACAACGAGTTGCGCGTGGCATCGCGCTGAAGAATCGCTTCATACGCGTGGGTTTTTTCGTCGCTGTCTATGCGGCGGATCATTTCCTTTTCCTGCATGCGCTGCATTTGTTTCAGCGTGGTGGTGTAGCCAACCTGCTTTTTTTTGCAGAGCTCTTCATGAACAAAACGCACGCTGGCCGGTTCATGATCCCATAGAATGCAAAGGATCTCCACTTCTGCGTCCGAAGGTTTCGGGACATCGGCTTCCATAAACTTTTTGTTTTTGGTGATAGACCAAATGTACGACGACACTTGTCGTAGATGCAAGAATATTTACGACAATTGTCGTAATATTTTGAAAAAACTGCCCTGAACGCGGTAAAAAAGAAGATCCTACGCATTTTCTGGCCCGGAAATCCGTTCCTTTGTGGCCGCTTTGAAAAAAGTATGTTTGTATTGCTCCACGATTAAGTCACCATGAAAACGCTCTTAATTACTCCAGAAGGTTTAGAAAAGTTAAAGGCAGAGCTGGATCATTTGTGGCGTGTTGAGCGGCCAGACACCACGCAAAAGGTATCGTGGGCCGCTAGCCTTGGAGATCGTTCCGAGAACGCAGACTATCACTACAATAAAAAGCGCCTGCGCGAAATAGACCGGCGTGTGCTCTATCTGCGAAAGTGTATCGATGATTTGAAGGTCGTGACCTATTCGTCCTTTCAGGAAGGCAAAGTGCTGTTTGGTGCGTGGGTGGAAATTGAAAATACCAAGGGCCACAAAATACGTTTCCGCATTGTTGGATACGAAGAGATTTTTGATCGGAAAGACTACATCTCCATGGACTCACCGATGGCAATCGCCCTGATGAAAAAAGAAGTGGGCGATGAGGTGGTTGTGAAAACAGGAGCGGGTGAGTTTGTGTGGCGTGTCACCAAAATTGAGTACCAGAAATAGGTTCCTATGGAGTGACAATGCCCATGGCGTATTCTCCTTCGCTGAAGATAGCGCCGTTTCTATAAGCATAGTTTATCGTTGCTACTTCAGTTTTTCTTTTAAGACCGTTGAACGTACCCACTTAATATTTCCCGCACTACTAAAAAAGAAATAGTCTCCATCGGGTGTGAGGTAAGGGCAATACTCGCGTGTGGGCGTGTTAATTTCTTTTCCAAGGTTATGCGCCTCGCCCCACTTTAGATTGGAATCTATCGTGGCACAATAAAGATCTCCACTGCCAAAGCTATCGTCCCTGTGTGATGACGTGAAAATAATGAAATCTCCCTTTGGTGAAATGAACGGGTCATATTCCGAAAACCCGGTATTCACAGCGCTTCCCAGGTTGTCAGGTGCACCATAGTTTCCATCGACCCATTTGCTGACATATAAGTCTTCTTCGCCATAACCACCTGCTCGGGAAGAAGCGAAATAAAGGTTGTCGTTTTCGGTGAACGAAATGTAATACTCGGCACTATCCGAATTTATGTTCTCCGCATTTGTAGGGTCAGACCAACGGCCATCGTGCAAGGGAGTCACAAACCAAATATCGTAGTCCATCACAGTGTCGGATTCGTTTTTTGGTCTGGTCGAAATGAAATAAAGTTTTCCGTCCGGCGAAAAAGCAGGGTCAGCTTCTGCATACCGATCATCCGCGAAGGACACAGGTGCGGGGTCAGTCCATGTATTCCCGTTATGTTGAGATACGTATAGCTGTGAGCGATTATTTTTTTTACGCGAAAAGTAAAAGGACTTCGCGTCGGGCGAAAAGGCCGAACCAAAATCGATGGAATCGGAAGACACAATGCCTGGCAAAAACACCAGGGCAATTGAATCGGGGAGAGGCTCCGGGTAAGAAATATTTTTAACGTCACGTTTGTCCTTTGCCACATTGCAGGACAGCAAAAACAAAGGGCTTATCAGACAGAGTATCTTCAACAATTCACCAACGGTTTTCATCTCTAGTCAATTCTATAGGAAACGTTAATCCAATTCCATTCCCATGTTTTTCCGTTGTCAGGAGAAAAGGCCTGGCTCCAAACGGGATGTTCCCGGTCGCGCATGTCCCAACGAAACAATACAATAACATCCTTGCCCTTGTAGATATCCTTACAGAAGAAATGCCCGATGTCATTGTCAAACGAACCGACCACGGGCGGATCTAACACACCCGAATTGCTGGCTACCCAATACAGGCTCCATAATTTTGTTTCCGGATTGAATAAACGAATGGTAAAACCTTCAAAGGGTTTGCCGTCGAACGTAGCTTTGTATAGATCTGTGTTGCCAATTCCATTTAGTATTGCGCCATAGTTCACATCAATAGATTCCAGGTCGATCCATTCATTGCTATTGGTCAATCGTGATTTAAGTCTTTTGTGATACATCTTCCACTTGCCCGCCAGGCCATCAAAATCATCATGCGATGAGTTTGTGGAAGCTTCTATTTTCAACGCACCGGCATTGTCAAAATGCAGATCAGGAATGGGTATTGACGTATCGAAGGTTAGTAGCTTTTTCAGTTGTTCCTTTTCGTCCTCGATTATCTTGCTTCCATAGTTGTAGCTATTCCATTCCCAGGTTTTTCCGTTGTCGTCCGAGAAGGCCTGGCTCCAGACGGCATGATTGGGATCGGTCTTGTCCCACCGTGCCATCACAACAATGGGTTTGCCGTTCATGGTTTCCAGGCAATAGAAAGATCCAATGTTGCCTTCAAAAGAACCGACCACGGGATTCTCATGATCCAACTTGCCATTTCTGCTGCTGGCCCAATAGATACTCCAAAGTCTTGTTTCTGGATTAAAGAGCGTTAGCCCTACACCTTCGAGCGGTTTTCCATCAATTACCGCGAGGTTGTTGTTTGTGTGGCCTAGTCCGTTCAACATTTTTTTATCCGTATTTGTCCCGTCGTACTCAAACCATTCGGTGCATTTGTCGAGCCTGGTTTTTAGTCTCCTGTTGCGAAGTTTCCAGTTGCCCTCAAAAAAATCGAAGTCATTTTGAGAAGACGTTTTGGAAGGACTAACAACCAGTTTGCCTGCGGGAGTGATGCTGGCATTGATTAGATTTTCTTTTGTAACAACGGATTGCGCCTGAAGGGTTGATGTCAGGCCAACGTAAAAGGAAATTATTAAGATGAAGTTCGATTTAGTCATCATGCGTCATAGATTTTTGTGGAATGGGACTGGATCAAAAATATGCGGACAGTGGCTTACTTGAGGGGGCCAGTTTTTATATTTGTACTGGGCCAGTTTAAATGGCTAAAAATCTTGTCACCATGTTTCCTTGGCGCGCCGCTATACAAGTAGAAAAAGGATCGGGAAAACCCGTTTATCTTCAGGTGGCCAATGCGATCATCCGCGAGATCAATGAAGGCCACTTGTTGCCGGGGCAAAAAATTCCAGGGGAAAGAGTGTTGGGGAGCCTGCTCACCCTTAACCGTAAAACCATCACGGCGGCAATCACCGAATTGCAAAGCCAGGGATGGATCGAAAGTTTTGAACATAAGGGGACATTCATATCAAAAAAGTTTCCCAAGGTGGAATACAAGCCCCTGCGCTATCAGAAGCCATTGCATAAAAAAGCACGTGCAACGGCCGGGGTGAACGACCTTCCGCGCCTGGCGTCTCTGCATTTAGACACATCCGGCAAAATATTGATAGACGACGGTGTGCCCGACGTCAGGCTGGCGCCTATCAAACTACTTTTTGCACACCAAAGATCCATTCTTTCAAAGAAGGCTTTTGCCAGCTTGTTAAAATATAATCATGTTGAGGGCGATCGCGATTTGCAGGTAACGTTGGCATCGTATCTCCAGCAAACAAGAGGCATCACATCGGAAGCGAATAACATATTTATAACGCGCGGCAGTCAGATGGGAATTCACCTTGTCATTGCTGCGTTGTTAAAGCCGGGCGAAACCTGCGTCACCAGTTTTCCGGGCTATCCCATTGTGGACGACATGATCAATCACCTCGGCGGGAGAGTAGAGCACATTCCGGTTGACGACGAAGGCATAGATACAGGAGAACTGGAACGGCTTTGCCGGCGCAAGAAGATCAAATTGATTTACACAACGCCACACCACCACTATCCAACTACCGTCACACTAACACCCTCGCGGCGGATTCAATTGTTGCAACTCGCCATCAAGTATAACTTCTACATTCTCGAAGACGACTATGCCTACGATTTTCAATACGACAATAGTCCCGTGCTTCCGCTGGCCAGTTTGAATACGAGCGGTCATGTGATCTATATCGGCTCCTTCAGCAAATGTCTTTCGCCATCCGTCAGGATTGGATATTTTGTTGCACCACGCAACGTGATGGAGTCGGCAAACAAGTTGAGACGGATCATGGATAGGCAAGGGGACCCGTTGCTCGAAAGGGCCATGAGCGAGTTCATTAAATGTGGCGACCTGCAACGGCACCTGAAAAAATCTGTAAATGTGTACCAGCAACGGAGAGATCGTTTTTGTGAGTTGGTCGAAGAGCATCTTTCTGGGTATGTAAACTTCATTAAACCCGAGGGCGGTATGTCGGTGTGGATGGTTTTTAAAAGAGCCAATGTCGCCAAAACCTTGCTGGAGAAACTTTCCGCGAAAGGTTATCTGCTGGATGTGGACCCTGATTTCCTAAAGAAGTTCAAGGCAGTGCGGATAGGGTTTGCATCGCTAAACGAGAATGAAATGGCGAGATTTGTTGCCACATTGAAAGGCATTTTTTCCACCGGTCACAAAGTGACTCTCCAATAGCATGGATCAGAATTTTTTCCACGACTTTTATGCGTGTCACTTAAATCGTCACTTGAAAATGTTTAGAAATCTTTTATTCTCGGGGTTGAAGGGTTGCCTGCTGTGTGCAGCACCGTTGGTCTTGCAGGCACAACAAAATGAAACGGCCTGGTTCAAGGATGTTACGACCACACACATACCCGTTGACGGTAGAGAACATGCGTTGGATGTTGTTTTCCTGGATGTGGACGGCGATCGCGACCTGGACGCCATACTGGCACTGGAGTCGGAACCCAACCGCTTATACCTGAATGATGGCAAAGGAAAGTTCACCTGGAAAAAAGGAGCATTTGCAGAACGCAATCACGATTCAGAACATGTGCGCATAGCCGACTTTAACAAGGATGGCAAAGCCGACATCATTTTTGTGGCCGAAGACGACCAGACACACGAGTATTACCTGGGCAAAGGCGACGGCACTTTTGTGGACGTAAGCGACCGTCTTCCCGCAAAAAGTGAGGCCAACGGCCTGGACGTGGGCGATGTGAACGGCGATGGACTGCCCGATATCATCGTCGGCAATTCCGGTTCCAAGGCACAGGATTTTTTATGGATCAACATCCCCGCGAAACCGGGTTACTTTATTGACCACACAACGGATTGGCTGCCCGCTATTGAAGATCAAACCCAGGCCGTGAAACTGGCAGATCTAAATGGCGACGGCACCCTGGATGTGGTTGTTGGCAACGAAGCACCACCAAATCGTTTGCTTTTTAACGACGGAAAAGGAAAGTTCACAGAACATCCCGAAAAGCTTGAACTGTTGGTGCCCTTACACACCCGCGACGTGTTGGTGTTTGATGCCAACCGAGACGGACATCCAGATATTTTATTCGTCAACCTTACCAGCAACGGCGGTCCATGGGACAAAGACCCGACAGCCCGTTTGCTCATAAACGACGGCAAGGGAAGTTTTAAAGATGAAACAGCAAAAAGAATTCCTGCACAGAAACTGTCCAGCTATTCGGGCACTATAGTAGATTTTAACCACGATGGCTTCGCGGACGTTATCTTAAGTGCTATTAACACACCCCCCTTTGAAGCCGCGCAGATGCAAGTCTTGCAGAATGATGGCAAAGGTGTGTTCACCAACGTAACCAGCAAAGTAATTCCGGCCACTACGGTATGTCGCGGCTGGGGCATTGCCGTAGGAGATGTGAACGGTGATGGTGTATTGGATTTGATGATTGGTGGATGGGGATCGCAGGTACGTTTATTACTAGGAAAAAAATAGCGTAAGATCAATCCGTCACCCGGCCGCGTTCTTCTTCGGCGCCACGCTTCACGGTTACGGTCTTCAACATCTTGTTGCCGATGGTGAAGGAATAGGTTAGCCGGATGTACTGGTTGTGCCAGTCGTAGCGAAACGATGACGAAAATTTATCCTCAGGCAAATCTGCATCGAGCACCCACACATTGGTGGCCAGGATGTCGTCCATGGCAAGCCGGAGTGTTCCATTTTTGCGGAAGGTTTTTTGCACGCCCGCGTTGAGCGATCCCAGCGCACGATACCGCACCACGCCACTCAGCGATGCTGACTGATACATTCCTGAAACCTCGAACGAAAACCCTTTCGGAAGTTTGATCTGACTCACCACGTTGGCATTAAGCCCGGGTTGATCCACCACCACGTTGTGCTCCAGGTGCGACGTTTGCACGCGCTGATATTGGAGCGTCAACGCACAGGTCACTTCCTACCAGGGTGCGATAGCAAGGGCAGTAGAGCTCACCAATGCCAGTGTGTTGGAGTAGTCGGTGTTTTGCGACCGGTAGATCAAGTCTGCAGATTGTCCCACACGCTCGGGCTGGAGATAGGCAATAGCACGGAGGGCACGTGTGCCCTGCAGGGAAATGTTCCACTGCTTAACCCTGTAGGAAATCGTGAACTGGTCAGACAGCGAAGGATACAATGCCGTGTTCCCCGACGAAAATGTGTTCGACGCCCAGAAGAACACGTAGGGAGCGATGTCGTTGTAGGTGGGACGCGTAATGCGCCGCGCATAAGACACCTGGAGGTCCTGTTCGGTTCCGATGTTCTTGCGAATAGAAACATTCGGAAAGAAGTTTCCATAACGGCGATCTACCAGGGCGGCGTTTATTGGTGTAGCGATATGGGTTTGCGTATACTCATAGCGTACACCCGCATTGATCTGCCACGCAACCTCAGGATTCCATTGGCCGCTGACATAGGCCGCTGCGATTTTCTCATCCAGGTCCGCATACGATGTGAATGCAGGGTCTGCAAGCCAGGCCCCGTCGGCATACCGCATCGTCGACACATTGTTGTTGAGATGGGTAACGCTGGCCTTCACACCGGCGTCCCATCGCCAGGCCGGAGAGGGTGTGAAAGTATAGTCGGCATGTGCCACCAACACACGAATCGGCGTGGTCTTTGTCAGGGCAATACGATTCTCGTCTGACAGATCGTTTCCAGGGACCGCGGTTTGATAGTGCGATGGGTTTTCGTTTCGGTAGAACAAAGCGTCAACGCCAAAGGTCAGGCTATGGGTTGTGTTGAAGCGATGCGTAACACCGGCAGAACCCGTAGCACTTCGCCACACATTCGACTCATAGATTAATGTGCTGCCCGTCATGGTGGAGTCGGCCGAAAGGATGTAACGTTCCTGCGAGTTTGCGTCCAGCTTCCAGTCGCGCTCGTAGGCAGTGAATAGAAAATTGAACGAGGTGTTTTTCGAAGGCGACCATTCGGCACCCAGGCTGAGGTTTTGTTGTGTCGTGATGTTCTCGCGCCGGCTATGCACTTCCTGAAATTGATTGAAATCGTTCACGAATGTTTCGCGCTGCATGTCGAGGGTGTGAAGGTTGTGATTTCGAAGAAAAGAATAGTCTAACGCCACGTTGAGCTGTTTTGAGCGATGACTGGCGTTCAGGGTCGCACCGACGTTTTCGGCCCAGCGTGAACCAACCGTTAGTCCTGCCAGAATATTGGTGCCCGCCTGATCACGCGTTTTGGTACGGATATGAACGATCCCTGCACCACCTTCTGCGTCATACTGCGACGAGGGTGATGTGATGAGCTCGATCGTTTCAATTCCCCCGGCGTTCATACCGTCCAGCATCTGCATGGCGGCGTCGGCCGGGATTTGCAACATCTTCCCGTCTATCATGAGGCGCACACCCGTACGTCCATTGATGGTTATGTTGCTGTTCTGTCGATTCACCACCACACCGGGAGATTTTTGAAGCACATCCAGCACCGTGCTTCCGGTTGACGTAACGCTCGATGCAACATTCAGCACAAGCTTGTCGGGTTGCTGATCGAAGACAATCTTCTGGCCGGTCACGTCAATAGCGTTAAGGGTGGTGGTGGATTCCTGCAGAATAATTTCAGGCAACGCAACATGCTTGTCTTCGACCACTACCGGTCTCGACACAAAAGTTTCGTAGCCCACCATCGAAATCCGGACCAGGTAGAGCCCGGATTTTATGCGGGTGAACGTGTATGCCCCATCCTTGCCGGTGGCCACGCCAGCCACAAGCGTTGAGTCCGTTCGGAGCAGCGAGGTTGTCGCGCCAGGCACGGCCTCAACACCGTTGGTTACGGTGCCGCGCAGGGTGCCTTGGGCCAGGCTGTAACCTGTAGTTACGAGGAGCGCCAGGAGCAAAGACAACAGCTTGCCCCAGGCCAGGTGATCAACAGGGTTGTGTTTCAACAAGAGGATGAATAGGGTTTTCATGAGGCGTCTTTTTTAGGGTTGGGATTGGTACGGCAAAAATTGCCCGGGAGCGCCTCATCACGATTGAAAAATTGTGTCAACTCCTTTAAACTTTTTTTTAAAGCATCGGATTGGTTAAAATGATTATCTTAATGATACCGAATTCCAGGTAGCGCACAAATCACGGGGCCAGTGCATGCGATTCTTTGTGCAAACCGATCGTGGTATTCGGGGATCCACGTAACCCATTTTGTGACACACCAAAAGGATGATCCTTCGTTTATGATTTACGGTATTTTGGCAGCCGGCAAAGCAGTCGGAAATTTCTCGTCGTATGGAAACCACGAATCACGTTGACACCATGTTCCTCGAACAGCTCCGGAAAGAAGTTGACCTTAACCTGACCAACGATCAGTTCAGTGTGGAAGAGCTGGCGCGTAACATCGGCATGAGCCGGTCACAGCTTCACCGCAAGCTCAACAGTGCCACGGGTCAGTCCGTAAGCCAGTTCATTCGCGAATACAGGTTGCAGCTTGGCATGGCGTTGCTTCGCGAAGGAAAGTTAACGGCCGCCGAAGTATCCGACCGGGTCGGCTTTGGGAGCGCTACATACTTCAGCAAATGTTTCAATGAATATTATAACTTCCCGCCGGGCGAAGTAAAAGCCAAGCTCGTGAGCGGCACCCTGGAGCAAGCCGTGGCTGCCGCAAAAAAAAGTGTGACAGACGAACCTGATGCATCGCCCGCTGCGGCACAGAAGTCGCAAACGCCCATTCGAAAAAAGGTGTGGGCGGCAGTCCTGGTGGCAGTCCTTATTAGTATGGCAGCCGTCTGGTTTTTGTTCGTGCGCGAGCCGCGTGGCGCAGCACGACATGACAAGTCTATCGCCATTCTCCCTTTCAAAAACCTGAGTGCCGACAAGGGCAATGAATATTTTAGCGAAGGTGTGATCGAAGCCATCCGCACCAGCCTGTCGGAGGTGGGCGAGCTTCGGGTCATCTCACGCACGTCTGTGGAACAGTATCGCGACACCGACAAACCGGCGAGAACCATTGCAAACGAATTGGGGGTTTCGACCTTGCTGGAAGGCAGCGTGCAGCGAAGCAACAACAAAGTGAGGATCGATGTGCGACTGGTGGATGGCGCAAGCGAAACGCAGGTTTGGGCTGAGAGCTTCGACCGCGAGTTGCAGGATGTGTTTGCCATACAACATGAAATTGCCTATCGCGTGGCAAACGAACTCCACGCCAAGCTCACGGCTGAAGAACGCAGCAACCTCTCGAAAAGCGACACCAAAAATCCGGAAGCGTACGACCTGTACCTGAAAGCTGTTTATCAATACAGAACCTACACCAACAAGGGAGCACACAACGCTACCGACCTGCTCACCAAAGCCATTGCGTTGGACCCGAACTACGCCAAAGCCTATGCCTGGCTTGCCAACAGCTACATCTCGCTGGCCTCCATCTGGGGCGCCGAACTCAGCGCCACCGACGCGTTGCAAAAAGGAAAGCCTTACATCGACAAGGCCCTGGCCCTCGACCTGGACCAGGCGCGCATGCTCATGGGATTCTATAGACTGTATTACGACTGGGACCTGCAAGGCGCCGCTGGCGAATATGAGCGCTCCGTAAAATACGGACACCCCGATGCTCTGGCGTTGTATGTCGACTATCTCAATTTTATAGGCCGACACAAGGAAGCCCTGACGCTGGCCGAACGCCTTAATGCAATTGATCCCTACTATCCCAACAGCCGCATGATCCTGTCTTACTTCTACAACAAGAAGCTGACGGAAGCAAACGAATTCTCGGCACGGCGCATCCAGATATTCAACAACTACTATACGCTCGATTCGCATGGCTTCCTGTTGCTCAACACCGGCCACTACAAAGAGTCGATCGAATATTTCAAAAAGGCCATGGCCCTGGAAGGAATTCGTTACCCGCGAATGCTCGGGTGGATGGGAGCAGCCTATGCAAAAATGGGTGAGCGCGAACAAGCCATGGAAATCATTCGCGAATTCGAACGCCGACTGCCGGTAGACAAAGGAGGCTCCATCTCATTCTTTACCGCCGTGATCTATTCGGCCCTGGGCGAAAAACAAGAAGCGCTGGCGTGGCTCAACAAAGCCTACACCAACCACGACATGGAAATGCCATGGCTGCTAACCGAGCCCCAGTTCTACAACCTTCACAACGAGCCTGCCTTTAAGCAGATGGCGTCGGAGATGGGTTTCGATAAAATGAAACCGCTTCCCTGAGCGAATCGTTCTGTAAATTAAGGGGTCAGATATTCGCAGGCATCACTTTACGTGAGAGAGTCATTGGTGAATTCAGAAACAACTGAACCGTCTCCTGCGTTAGAAAAATTAAAAGATTGATCCTTGTGTAACCAATGCCGCAGACGGGAGTTTCTACGTTCGTTTCACATCACACAAAACCCCTCCGCTATGTTTCGTCACACTATTCTTATCACGTACCGGAATTTTTTGCGCTATAAAAGTTCGTTCTTCATCAACCTGGTGGGACTTTCCAGCGGCCTTGCCTGCACGTTGTTGATTTACCTGTGGGTAGCCGATGAATTGTCGGCAGACAGATTTCATCAGAAAGCTGATCGACTTTATCAAGTGTTGAGAAATGTTCAACGTCCCGACGGCATTCGAACCGGCGAATCTACACCAGCAAGACTGGGCGAGTCGTTATTGGCGGAAATGCCCGAAGTTGAATACGCGGTGTCTGTCAATTCATCGGGAGAATATAGTGGCGAAGGGATCATCGTCTACGAGGATAAACACCTGAAGGCAAAGGGAATATTTGCAAGCGAAGATTATTTCAACGTGTTTTCGTATGATCTTATTCAAGGAAACAAGGATCGGGTGCTGGCCGATAAGAATGGTGTTTTGATATCCGAAACGTTGGCGAAAAAAGTGTTTAATACTACTGACAATATTGTTGGCAAAACGTTCGTCTGGAACCACCGCGTGCGTTTTGAAGGACCGCTTTATGTATCGGGTATTTTTAAAGACGTCCCCGCCAATTCCACCTGCCAGTTTGATATTGTTTTCAACTTCAAAAAACTACTCGAAGGCGACCGGAATGCGGAGCAATGGAATGCGGGACCGGCAGAAACGTATTTGGTGCTGAAAGATGGAACTTCCATTGTTGAATTCAACAAGAAGATCTCGCGGCACCTGTTTTCAAAAGTTCCGGACAATAAAGCAACGCTGTTTGTTAGCCGCTATTCAGACAAGTATCTGCACGGCCGTTTTGAAAGCGGCGTGCAATCCGGAGGAAGAATAGAATATGTGTGGTTGTTTTCGATGATCGCCGTGTTCATCCTGGCCATTGCGTGTATCAATTTCATGAACCTGTCTACGGCCCAGGCCTCCCGGAAAATGAAAGAGGTGGGCATCAAAAAGACGATGGGCGTGAACCGGAAGGTATTGATTTTCCAGTTTCTTGGCGAATCAATCCTGATGGCTTTTTTGTCGCTGGCCATTGCTACGTTGCTGGTTTTTGTGTTGCTCCCCCAGTTTAATGAGCTTACCAATAAGCAGCTGCATTTCACTCCGGGCATCAAACCTTTCCTCGTCATCGGGGGCATGGTGTTGTTTACGGGAATTGTTTCCGGCGGATATCCTGCGTTTTATCTATCGGGGTTTGAGCCGGCAAGGGTCTTGAAAGGAAAGTTGGCAACCACGTTTGGTGATGTGTGGATACGAAAAGGATTGGTCGTCACACAATTTGTACTTTCCATTGTTTTTATGGTTGCCTTTTTGATTGTCAACAGACAAATTGAATTTACGCAGACAAAAAGCCTGGGTTACGAAAAGGAAAATGTTCTGATGTTCTCAAGGCAGGGAAGGATCAGTTGGGATGCTCATGAAACGTTTATGTCTGCGCTTAGGGATATACCCGGCGTGGTGAATGCATCATGTATGTTTGGAAGTATCCTGGAGAAAGACCTTTCGCTGCACGGTGGCTTTTCGTGGGAAGGGCAGCCACCGGGGGCAAAGGAAATACTTTTTCCAAGTCCCACGGTCAGTCATGATTTTATAGAGACATTAAATATAAGAATTAAGGAGGGACGTACATTTTCAGATGCCTACGGCGAGGAATCGAAGATCGTTGTGAACGAAGCCGCGGTTAAGATGATGGGATTCCCCGATCCCATAGGCAGAATGATTCGCGATGGACAGCATGAAAAACAGATCGTTGGTGTGGTCAAGGATTTTCAGTATGGTTCACTTCATCATCAGATAAGCCCTGTGTTTTTCAGATACTCTTCAAGGGGAAGCGATGTGATGGTGAAGGTGCAGCCGGGGTCGGAGGCAAACACCATCGAAAGGCTTGGAGAAGTCTATGAAAAATTTCATCCGGGATATCCTTTTGAATTCACGTTTCTGGATGCGGACTATCAACGACTCTATGATTCAGAAAAGAGAGTTGCTGTCCTCTCAAAATACTTTGCTGTTATCGCGATCATCATTTCATGCCTGGGTCTGTTCGGCCTTGCTGCGTTTACGGCCCAAAAAAGACAGAAGGAGATTGGTATCCGAAAAATCCTCGGTGCGACGCAAGCCGGTATTGTGAGTCTTCTATCGGCAGACTTCACAAAAATGATATTGATCGCGATTGCCATTGCCCTTCCCGTCAGCTATTTCACAGCGTTGAAGTGGCTGGAACGTTTTGCCTACCGCATCGCCCTGGAGTGGTGGTTTTTTGCGGGAGCCGGTGTGGCAGCGTTGGTGATCGCATGGATAACCATAGGCATGCAGACTATAAGAGCCGCTCACACTAACCCCGCAGATTACATTCGCACGGAGTGAGGGAAACGCATCCGTACTCAACAAACTTTTGCCCGACGCAAAGGGACGTTCCGGGACCGCGAGCCAGGTTATGGGATTCCTATCTTTTAGGTGCATTCAAGTGTCATCAACAGATTTTATGGACAACCCAATGGCGGGGGCATGTGTGATCATGGCAATCAGCATTCCATCTTGTTTGTGATCCATACCAAACAAGGGCTTACCCGTTACAAGATTTTTACCTTCGACATTTTTTTTGCGACGTTCCGATAATGTTCAATGCGCTGAGCTTCTTCAGCGGCACATCCTTCGGAACAGGAACCTGAAAGTCGGCTAGCGAATACATTCACCTGAAACTTATTGATGTAACAAAATCGAAGATCAGTGAAGCGAACAAGTCAGTGAGTGAAATTGCCTATGAGCTGGGATTTAGATATCCCCAACATTTCACACGGCTTTTTAAACAGCATGTGGGCGTTACCCCAAAGAAGTATAGAAGTTCCATGTTTACATGTGTTAAGGATCCAACACGTTTCATTTCCGGGACAAAAACAAGAAAGAAGATCCGTATTCATTCTACGGATCCGATTTGGCAAGGCAGTAGATGCTATGACCGGTCGCGCCCGTAGTGCATACACACCACACCGGATTTGAACGCATGTGTCTTGATCAGTTTCAACTTAACACGTCCGTTAATCTCACTAAAAAAAGAAGTTCCCGCCCCCACTAAAATGGGATTCACAAACAACCAGTACTCGTCGATGGCATCAAGTTTCATCAGCGAATGACTGGCCGAAGGACTTCCAAAAATCAAAACATCTTTTTCGCCGGAGCGTTTAAACTCAGCAATCTCCCTTTCAAGATCATTGCCAATAAATTTTGTGTTGGGCTTCTGTTGGCCTTGCATGCTTTTCGAGATCACAACTTTTTGGACGCTGTTGTACCACCGAGCATGTTCGATATCATGTTTTGAAGCATTCGGTTGATCGGCCGCGGTGGGCCAGTAGCCTTCCATCATTTCCCAGGTAACGCGGCCATAGAGCGCGGCATCGGATAGGCTGGTGCGATCACCCACATAGTCAAAGATCTCATCGTCCACGTGAATCCAATCCATTTCTCCCTGAGGCCCGGCAGCAAAGCCGTCCAACGACACGTGCATGAACGCGAGTATTTTTCTCATTTTTTTTGGAAACGAAGGTAGGAATTTAGCACGCTGAACAAAATCAGATGTGAAATTTTTTCTAGACGTTTTTATGGACCTATATCGGCGTTAGACAGTTCGGATTTTACAGAGCAATGGGAGAACTCATAGAAGATCTATTAAGCTGCTATGGTCATTATTCATGGGAGCGGAACCAACGTGCTTTCCAGCGGCATCAAATTCCAGTTGGGTGAATCTGTAGATTGTGCCGCCTTCCGGCAATTTCCCTTCGGCGTCAATGGCATCGAATAGGACACCCATGTGAACGCGCGTTGCAGTTCGGCTGAGGGTGCCATCTTCTTTCATCGCGTTTATGTCAGGCATGGTGGTTTTTAATTTCGTGACAACGGCCTGAGCAGGAGGGATGACAATCGGACCAATCTTCTCATGGCTTAGCAGTCCACCACCTTTGTTCAAATTGTCCGAAAAAATAAATCGGCCGGAGTAAAGTGTTTCATAGGATTTCCCTGGGTTAATCAGAAGAATAGTGCAGATGAGTGAGTCACCCTTTGTGTCGATGCTAACCATGGTCGCCTTTAACTCATGCCTCGCGAGAACATAGGTGTCTAAAAATGTGTATGCAGAAAAACCAAATGCTGCTATGGAGATAAACAAGGATAAAAAGTCACTCATCTTGAGTGTGTTATCCTTGCCCTGAAAGGTCTTTAGGGGGTGGAGAAAATAACGGCGTGAGGTTTTTATTCGCTCGATCCGCATGGCGTTTGTGGGTTCAGATGTCAGGGAAATGAAGATAGCACTATTCCGGGGCAACCGTAAACAACGCAGCAAAATGTTTGAGAGTCCTTCCTTTATGCCCTTAATTTTTATCTTTGCAGGGCTATTTTAAGCCGGGAAAGAAGTTATGAAGAAAATAGGATTTTTATCATTCGGCCATTGGGCCAATCGACAGGGCTACAAAGCCCGTACAGCAAGCGACACGTTGCTTCAGTCTATTGATCTGGCGGTTGCCGCAGAAGAAATTGGGTTAGACGGTGCCTATTTCCGTGTGCATCATTTCGCGGCCCAGCTGGGATCGCCATTTCCATTGTTGTCGGCAATAGGTGCCAAGACAAAAAAGATAGAGATAGGAACCGGCGTGATCGACATGCGCTATGAAAACCCGATGTATATGGTGGAAGATGCCGGCGCAGCCGACCTGATATCGGCAGGCAGGCTACAGTTGGGCATCAGCAGAGGTTCGCCAGAACAGGTTGTTGATGGGTGGCGCTATTTTGGCTATGAACCCGCAGCAGGCGAAACCGATGCAGACATGGGCCGGCGAAAAGCAATGGAATTTTTGGAAAAACTAAAAGGTGTTGGGTTTGCCCAACCTAACCCATACCCGATGTTCCCCAACCCGCCGGGTTTGTTGAGGCTAGAACCCCATGCCGAAGGATTGCGTGACCGCATCTGGTGGGGCGCGGCTTCCAACGCCACGGCTGTGTGGGCCGCCGAAAACGGAATGCACCTGCAAAGCTCTACCCTGAAATTTGACGAAAGCGGCAAACCGTTTCACATACAGCAGGCAGAGCAAATCAGATTATACAAAGAAGCATGGAAGAAGGCAGGCCATAAGCGCGAACCCAGGGTTTCGGTAAGCCGGTCAATTTTTGCCTTGGTAAACGATCAGGACAAGTATTTCTTTGGCCAGGAAACCAACCGCACCGATCAAATCGGGTACATAGAAAGCGACAAACGCGCCATTTTTGGAAGAAGCTATGCGGCAGAACCGGATCAGCTAATAAAGGAATTGAGCGAAGACGAAGCGATCAAGGAAGCAGACACAGTTCTTTTAACGGTGCCCAATACATTGGGTGTTGAATACAATGTGCATGTGCTGTCTTCTATTTTAAAATATGTCGCGCCTGGATTGGGGTGGCGGTGATTTTGAGAAGCGCCGGTCTCTTTTGGCTTGCTTAAGATAGTTGGATGCACATTCGTGTAGAATGATAGCCCGGCGTGGGAGGGCCCTTAACGCCGGGCTAAACCTTATCGCTGGAATTTCTCTTTTGCTTTCAACGCCCATTCTTCTTTCACTTTCAGGAAGTCTTTCTTGAATTGCTCATTCTCAAAAAGCTTGTTGACAAACTGCCTCGCGAAAATTCTGGATGCTTCAGAATCGGAAGGGTAGTGGACACCGATGATCTCGCGCGAGTGCGCCATATCGTATGCGTCCTTGATAAAGATGTCGGTAAATTCGGGTGCCAGCTCCTGGTAGAGGTAAGCATTAATGTAAGAGTTTGCGGCATGGCCGCTTGGATAGGCAGCCCAGTCGGTGTCCTCCAGGTTCTTTACGTTCTTGTCAATAACATAAGGGCGAATGCGGGCATATTTGAATTTCAACGACCAAATAAAAAAACTTGCGTCACGCCATACCTTCGCCATCAGATCGGCGGTGAGCGGTAAATCATCTGGATTGAACCATGTTCCTATTGAACGACCAATGTGAAACAAGTTTTTTCGAAACCCTCTATACGTGGAGTCTGCGGGTGTCACGCGTAAGCTATACCAAATGTTGGCCATGTACAGACTTGATCTGATGTCTTCGGGAGTTCGTTGTTTTTGAAGTTCGAGAAGATAGTTAATCTCAGCCCGGGTTAGCTCTGAACTGTTGGCCGGAACTTCCGGAATTTGAAAATCCTTCAACGTAACGCCGGTTAAGTACTGAGGTTTGAGACTCATCCGTCTTTCTATTGTTGCTGCGTCAGTTTCAAACTTTTGTTTGTCAAGCTCAGCATCTTGAGACTTTGTGCTATACGTTTGAAGTTGCCTGTAGTGGCCTCGTGCAGGGGTTAATGGCTTCGTGGAATTCTTTTGCCCAAAAGCCGAAAAGGCTATCAAACTCGCAATAAGTGAAACGGAGAAAGTGTTTTTCATAAATGCTTTTATCTAAAGACGAAGTATCTGCAAAAAAGACGCAAGAAAATAGTTTGAGTCTTTCCTCAAGCCTGTGCGTCATAGAAACTGAATGGCCAAAGCGGCCAGGTCAGTTCAAACTAAAATTTACGACTATGAAGAACGAAGATCCAGGCAGTTGTTGTGGCGACGACTGCTGCGGTGGCATCACAACCGGATGCTGCTAGCAAATTGAAGGCGGAGCTGGTCTCTGCCTTCCTTTTTTTACTCACAACCGCATGCGAGCCTGCTCTGACAAGCAATGGCATTGCCGTAGGCATCATGTTGAATGTGGTAGGCGATGTCCATTTTTTCGCGCAGTATTTGCCGGGCGCGTTGCACCCTTGACTTTGCACCGGAATATGAGATTTGAAGTCGTTCGGCCAGCTGTAGTTGTGATAAATTATGAAACTCGGTAAGTTCAATGGCCTCGCGATATTTTGAAGGCAATTGGTGGAGCATGTCTTTTAAGCAGGACGAAACACATTCGTTATAGTTGACGTCTTGGTTCTCCCAATCCAACTCAAAACTATGAAGCGTTTTTGATTGCTTCCGGAAATGATCTGAAATCACATTGCGGGTGATCCGATAGATCCAGGCGGTTATGCTATCCGATTCTTTCAGGGACGAAATGTGCGTATACACCTTTAGATAAACGTCTTGAACAATGTCTTCGGCAAGGGCTTTGTCTCGCACTTTTTTGTAAACGAAAGCCCGTAGTTCGTTTTGAGTTTTTAGCCAGTCAGAAATAGCGATAGAGTTCATAGCCCGTCTTTTGATGTGTCTTATGCGTTGACTGATTTTGTTTTTATGGCCAAGTAGTCCACAATCTCTTCAACGGTTTTCTTTGCACTCCGGCCCACACCAATAAGCGTAGCCGAAGCAAAGCCGGTCCAGTTGCCATACCCAACAAGCCAAAGCCCTTCCACCTTCGTCGATTTTGTTCCGCTTGTGTCGGCTTTCCCATCTTCGTTAACCATGTTGAGGGACTTTAGATGTGATAGTCCGGGCTTGAACCCGGTGCAGAAGATAACGATGTCGATCTTTTCCTCATGACCATCGGCCCACACTATGGAATCTTCTGTAAAGTGGTCAAACGGCCTGATGCTTTTGAAAACTTTTCGTGCACGGGCATCTTTCACCGAATCCACCATAACAATGTCACCCAACGATGGCGGCTTGAATGGTTTACCTTCCTTTTGTGCTGCATATAGTTGTGAGGCCGCATCAAACAGAAAACGTCCGTCGATATGATCGGGTAGGAACCGTGGTTCTTTTTGGGTTACCCAGAGCGTGCCTGTCACCTTCGACACCTCGGCAAGAATCTGCGCACCAGAGTTTCCTTCACCAACAATGGCAACTCTTTTGTTTTCGAATTGTCCATCGGAGTCGTATTGACTTGAATGGAGAATTTGACCCTTAAAAATTTCTATGCCTTTAAAATCAGGAACAAATGGATTGTTGAAAGAGCCAGTCGCACTGACCACCACCTTTGAAATAAACAATCCTTGGGAAGTTTGAAGGTGGAATTCATCATCGACCTTAAGCACATTAAACACCTCGACTTGCCTCTTAACCGGGAGATTGTATTTGGTTTCATAGGATTTAAGATATTCAATGGCAACGTCTCGGGTGGGATAGTAGTCGCTGCCGCCGGTCATGATCATGCCGGGCAATGAACTCCATTGGGCAGGAGAGAAGAGACGCAACGACTTCCAGGCATGAAGCCACGCACCCCCGGCTTCCGTTTGATTGTCGAGGATGACATAGGACAGCGCAGATCGCCTGAGATAATATCCCATCGCTAAACCACTTTGTCCGCCACCAATCACTATGACATCATATTTTTCCAAAGGCTCTACGGTTTTGCTGTTGAAGGATATAGTTTGTTCTTAAACCAGAACGCTAAGTTGACCAACAGAATCAGGGCGGGAACTTCGATCAGCGGCCCAACGACGCCTGCAAATGCCTGCCCGGAGTTGATCCCATACACACCCACTGCAACGGCAATCGCGAGTTCAAAGTTATTGCCCGTGGCGGTGAAAGATACCGAAGTATTCTCTTCGTAATTTGCCCCAAGCTTTTTTGAAAGGAGAAAGCTGAGTGTAAAGATGACCAGAAAATAAATCACCAGCGGAATGGCAATCCGGATAACATCCAGGGGGATATCCAGAATCATTTTCCCTTTCAAACTGAACATTACCACAATGGTGAACAGGAGGGCAATCAACGTGAGCGGGCTAATTTTCGGTATCACTTGTTGCACATACCAATCTTCGCCTTTTGCCTTTTTGAAAAAGTATCGTGTTAGGAAGCCCGCCATGAAGGGTACGCCTAAGTATAGGAACACACTTTTAGCAACATCGCTCATACGGATGTTCACTACGGACCCTTCGATTCCGAAGTATGGAGGAAGCACGGTTATGAACAGCCAGGCAAACAGGCTATAGAATACTACCTGGAAGATGCTGTTTAAAGCCACAAGACCAGCAGCATATTCTTTGTCGCCCTTAGCAAGGTCGTTCCAAACCAACACCATAGCAATGCACCGCGCAATGCCGATCAGGATCAATCCAATCATATATTCGGGCTTGTCGTGCAGGAACACCAACGCAAGCGCAAACATGAGAATGGGCCCAACAATCCAATTGAGAAGAAGCGACAATGAAATGACTTTAACATTTTTGAAGACCTTTCCCAGATGTTCATACCGTACTTTTGCAAGCGGTGGAAACATCATCACGATAAGGCCTACTGCTATGGGGACATTCGTTGTGCCTGCGCTGAAGTTGTCTAAAAAGCCTTCAACACCGGGAACCAACCTTCCCAGTCCCACACCAACGATCATGGCCATGAATATCCAAAGCGTGAGATAGCGGTCGAGGAAGCTCAATTTCTTTTCTGGAGACATCGGTTAAGGTTTTACTTGTGAAAACGCATACAACATCTCGGTCCCGATTTCCCTCACTCTTTCTGCATATTTCGCTGCCTCCTGAGGTGTGTCATCAAAGTCTTTTGGATCGTTGTAGGGGAGGGAGATCCTTTTTTCCATCCCAAAGACAACCGGACAATTTTCATCTGCATGTGAACAGGTCATGACGGCTGCAAATCCTTTCTGAGGATTTGTTTTTGAATCATATTTCTTTGAGAACGCGACAATTTTAGTTGCTTCGTCCGAGAACGAAACTTCGTATACTGGATTCGTTCCTTCCGACGTGGCAATGATCTTGAAGCCCGTGTCCTTCATGGCCTTCACGGCGCGAGGGTTGAATGCCGTTGCTTCTGTGCCCCCCGAATAACTAACAACATTCCCAATGCCATAGTAGGCCGCCGCAGTTTGTGCCCAGATCTGTGAGATGTGACTTCTGCGCGAGTTGTGCGTGCAAATGAAGATTAGCGCTATGGGCTCGTTTTTTTTCAATTTATCCCCAACGAAGTCGGTTAACTGTTTGAGTATTGCTTTTCGGCTATCGGGAATTGTGTTGAAATTTTTTACAAGCGCTTCGATGGTTTCCCGAAGCGGTTGATAAAACGCCACGCGTGATTCTGTAGTAGTAGACATTGGTTGATTGGTTGTAGTGTTATCGTAATATTGCGATCAAATGGTCCAAAAAAATAGCGCTAGCAGCAGTCGCCTCCTTTGTAGGTTTCGAACAGGTCGCCAATGGCCTTCTTCGCTTTGTTCCAGGCTTTCTCGTCTATACAATAGCAAACGCTTGGACCATCAATGTCACCCTTGATGAGGCCCGCATTTTTTAACTCCTTCAGATGCTGGGAAACCGTTGATTGTGAAAGCGGAAGTTCGTCCACGATATCCCCACAAACGCAAGATTTGGTCTTGATCAGAAATTGAAGAATGGCAATCCGCGCAGGATGACCAAGCGCCTTGGCCAGAAGCGCCAATTCATTCTGCGTTTTGGTGAATTCTTCTGTTTTTGTAAGTCCCATATCGTAATGATCGTAAAATTACGATAAAGGTTTTAATTCACATAATAGTTTATGCAAATAATTTAAGAGAATGATATAAGCTTGGCTTTAAGTTGTTCTAAACGAAATCAAACACAACGCCTAATAGAGATGGTGAAAGTAGATGACTTTTAACTTATGGGTGGAAAGCAAAAAACAATGTCTTTATTTCTTTAGCCTTCATTGCCGTTGCGCGTTTTTTGAGTATGGCTACTCTACGCGCGCCTGATTGCTGCCGGCCGTCACTACATCTCCTCTTCTTACTTTTTTCCTTCTTTGCGTTTCGACTTCGCCATTCAATTTGATCTCTTTGTTGTCGATGCGGGCCATGGCTTCGCCGCCGGTGTTTACCCAACCTAATAATTTAATCAGGTTTTTGAGTTCGATAAACTCTTCGCCTTCCTTCAGTTTAAAATTCTCCATCATTCCCAATGTAAAGTGTGCTTAAGACAGACGGACCATCAAAAAAATACCATAGGTCAAACCTAACTACGCAGAAAGATATTTAGGTATCTGTATGTGGCAAAGGTAAGTAGAGATAAGCAGATCGTCAAAGATTAGTTCGAGGGTGTCTGGAGTGGCAGGCACGTTATCAATGACGCGATGTTTACGGTCAGAAATATCTTCGTCTCGAATTCATTAATCTTATTTTGCAGGTAATTCACTAAACCTTGACTCGTAAATCTTATGCGATATAGCATTCTCTTCACATTCCTTTCGTTGGGCACACTTCAGGCACAGGCAAAAGCAGACCTCACGAACTTCAGCACGAAGAATAGCGCCACGGCATCGGTGAAAGGAAATATCGTGTCATTGTTTTCGTGTTGTTGAGCACAGGAAATACATCTGCCACACTGGAAGACGTAAAAAAAGAAATCACGAACAACGATCGCTTCAGTTCGCTTCCTGGATACAAGACATTGACGAGTCATTTTTACAATGAGTTTATCATGCCCGTTGTACAACGATAATAGTATTTAACTAACAAACTACAAGTGTAGTTTATCGTTGCAAAAAAAATCCCGCCGGGAACGTTCCTTGTCGGCGGGATATTAATTGCTAGTTGTCGATGTCTTTGTACAGTTGTTTGAACCCCTCGTAGTTAGCGCCAAGATCATTATAACCTTGGGTAGACGCGCGAACAAAGTCGAGATAACTTTTATAGTCCTGGATTTGTGGAAAGTCTTCACCTGTGATCGTCAGCCCGGCATCGGTAATATCAACGTTGAGGTTGACGACATCGTTGAGGATGGCCGGAATCTCGGGAACAACAATAGTAGTCGCGCTCTTTTCGGCGAAAATTGTCCAGTTGAGATGGTTGTGGCTCAAATTGAGATTAATCAGATCCATGGCACCCGTAGCAGACACCGTTGCTTTGCGACCGGCGAGCGACGCATTGAGCGTGCCCTCCAACGGCACGAGATCATAGGGCTTCTTGGAGTTGGAAGCGTTGTAGGAGCTGTACTCTGGTCCCGTTAGCCTCATCATTGCGAAGAAACCGGTAAACCCTTCGGCAGGATATTGAAAGGTTAGTTTCCCTTTGGTATCATCGGAATACCGGGCGCCGATGTCATAGATTTGGCTCGTGTTGTTGGCGGTGTGCAGGCCATAAATATTGAGTGAACCTTTGGTTCGACCTTCAGGCAAACTAATGGTTTCTTGCGTTAGGTCCTTGTTGACCAGGGCGAGGTCAAGGGCGTTAGGATTGGCGCCCGCAACAATCGAACTGAATATATGGTACTTGGTCATACCGCTGCCATCTTTCGGTTTGCTGGTAACATAAAGTAGGCTGGGACTTGTCAGCAAATTAAGGGCACTGGCCGTAGTGCCGTTGAGGAAATAGGAAGTGAGATAATTTGTATGGAGGAGATAGTCGAGGTTGGCGTCGCGATTGATAAAAGATACATTGGCGGATCCGGAGGAGCTGCCGGGAGTCGACTTTTTCAGTATCCATTTGCCTCGGCCTACGTGCGTGGTGCTGGTGATGGTGGTAAGAGTATAAGCGGCGTTCCACGGCGTGGCGATGACTTCGTTGATTGTGAATTCGGCGCCTTCGAAAGAGGGTACCTTGACGGAAATAACGTCGCCGTTTTTGAACTCCTGCGCTATAATCACTTTACCCTGCTCATCAGACAGGAAGATGAAACCACGCTCATCGTATCCCCAATCTGGCTTTTTACGCAGCATGCCTGCATCTATCTTGGTCTCTAGTAACGTATTTTGCACCGTCAGCTTAAATTCAGTTATCTTTTCGTCACCGGATTTATCGGTGACAGTGACGGTGGCGGTGTGTAGCCCGTCCGTCGCATTGCGTGTATCCCAGCTAAACTCATAGGGTGAGGTGGTAGACACACCGACTGCTACACCATCAATTTTGAGCTCTACTTTGTCGATTCCTTTGTCACTTGTGGACGTTACAGTAAGCTTCACTGTGTTCCATAGGGTCGTGGAATGGGTTGACGTAGATAAAATTACCTCAGGCGGAATAACGTTTGGTGACGGCTCGTTTTGATCACTGCACGAAGAAAGGACAAAAATTGTTGAAATGGCTAACACGAACTGTGCTTTCAGGAAGATGCTCTTCATTTTTTTAATTGGGATAGTTAAAATAAACGCGGCAAGGTAGGCATTCCATCGAGATTATTAAAAGATTGACATCTCCGACATTTCACACGATTTTAAGCAGAAAGTTGGACAGACACCAAATGGTTATCGTACTTTCATTTGAGACATAAATACGGAATGTCCAGACGCTTAATGCCGGTTTGTTCTCAAGCAGGTATTATTTAACTTCCTTTTAAATTTGGTAATTATTTAAAGATCTCAGTAAAAAACTTGGTGACTTGTGAAGCAATTTCCGGATGAACAATTAACAACAAAACGAATTTAGCCAACATGAAAAAGATAATCTTGATTGCAGCCATGTTCCTAATATGCGCTACTTCATTCGCACAAATTTTGAAACCCGTAAAATGGTCTTATGCCTCCAAACGGATCAATAACACTGAAGCGATCGTGTTCATAAAGGCAACGATGGAAAAGGGATGGCACATCTATTCTCAAACGGTTCCGGATGGCGGTCCCGAGCCAACGAGTTTCTCATTCAATACCTCCAACGACTATAAACTAAGCGGAAAGACAAGCGAGCCCGAACCCATCACCAGGTTTGTGACTGCCTTTAAGATGAAGCTAAGCTTTTTCGAAAATTCCGTTGTGTTCCAGCAGCGGATCAACCAATTAGGCGGTTCTCCAACAGTGAAAGGCAAAGTTGCCTACATGGTTTGTAACGACATACAATGTTTGGCGCCCGATGAGGTGGAGTTCAGCCTTCCGGTAAAGTAGCAGGTTTACGATGAGATTCATTTCAAGAGTAGTAACAATACTATTTATCTTCGGGTTGATGTCTGCCACTGCGGATGCGCAGGACAGCCTCCAATATGAGGACCTGGAATTCACGGAAATAGTTGAAGAACCGATTCAGGAGCAGGCCACTGTCCACTCCAATTCTCAGGACACAACACACGCCGGGGCGCCGATCAGTGCGTCAAATGACGCTGGCAACACAAACGATAAAAGTTCGTTATGGGCAATCTTTATGGCCGGCTTCGTCGGCGGTTTTGCGGCGCTTTTGATGCCCTGCATCTTTCCGATGTTGCCCTTCACCGTCAGCTATTTCACAAAGAGTAGCCACAACAAAAGCAAGGCTGTCATACATGCATCCATCTACGGACTTTCCATTGTAGTAATATATGTATTGCTGGGTATCCTGATCACGGTTGTTTTCGGTGCCGATGCCCTCAATAGTTTATCGACCAACGGGATTTTTAATTTTGCATTTTTTGCTCTTTTGGTACTATTCGCATTTTCCTTTTTTGGTGCCTTTGAGCTTTCGTTGCCGTCTTCGCTTGCCAACATGCTGGACCGTAAAGCAGACCGGGGCGGCCTGCTGGGATTGTTCTTTATGGCGGCTACACTTGCCGTGGTATCATTTTCGTGTACGGGGCCAATAATAGGAACCTTGCTGGTGCAGGCGGCGTCAATGGGACAACTTTTAGGACCTGCCATTGGCATGTTGGGTTTTGCATTGGCGTTGGCAATACCGTTCTCACTTTTTGCTACGTTTCCAAGCCTTCTAAAAAGTCTGCCCTCGTCCGGAGGCTGGCTTCACAGCGTGAAAGTTACACTCGGTTTTTTGGAACTGGCTCTTGCACTGAAATTTCTTAGCAACGTAGACCTTGCCTATCACTGGAACCTGTTCGACAGGGAAGTCTTTCTGTCACTTTGGATTGTCATATTCGGATTCCTGGGATTTTACCTGCTTGGAAAAATACGTTTCCCAGGCGACAGTCCGCTGCAAACGCTAAGCCTGCCGAGGGTGGTGCTTTCCATGATCGTGCTGTCGTTCACCTTGTATATGATTCCTGGTTTATGGGGCGCGCCTTTGAAATCCATTTCGGCATTTCTACCGCCACAGGCAACGCAGGATTTTGATTTGTATACGTCTTCATTCGGCGCAAATCGCGCACACGATGGCAAGGCAGACAAAGCCCGCAGGTATTCGGATATATTTCATGCGCCACTAAACCTTGATGTTTCTTATGACTATGAAGAAGGTATCGCATTCGCGAAGATGGCAGGCAAGCCGGTTATGCTGGATTTTACCGGCCACGCCTGTGTGAATTGCCGGAAGATGGAAGCGTCGGTATGGCCAGACAAAGACGTATACAGGCTATTAAAGGACGAGCTCGTCATCATACAACTGTATGTTGATGACAAGACGGCGCTGCCGGAAGAAGAACAGTTTGTGTCATCCTTCAGCGGAAAAAAAATCAAAACCATTGGCAACAAGTGGAGCGATTTTCAGGCGAACAAATTCAATTCAAATTCGCAACCGTTTTATGTTCTTCTGAACCCTGGTGATGAAGCACTACTGGCGAAACCAATCGGGGCAGAGTACGAACCGAAAAGTTATTATAACTTTCTTCAATCTGCGATCCACCAATACAGAAAGTGATTGGAAGGTGTTTATTGATTCATCAATACAACATCTTTCATGCGTTCTGCCGGCAGCACACTAAGCTTTTCAACTTTTCCATTCTTGTAGGTGGCCTCTACGATTGTGTTATTTGGAGCCATAAGTTTAAAGGAAACATCCCACGCTTTTGGCCAGGATGGAAATAGAAAAATTCGATCATCCGTAGTTTGAATCAGCATTTCCTGCAGGCCGATTGAACCACTTCCTCCCCAGTTGTGATCCGGAACCCAATCGTGACCAGGTCCCCAGAACGTAGGAAATCTTCGGCCGGCATTTTTTAGTTTCTTCACGGTGATTGTCGCGGCTTCGTCTGTGAGTCCCATGCGCGCGCAAAATATGGCATCCTGGTGCCAGCTGATATAGTCTTTTTGGTTTGCATTGTCAACGCCATAGTTCCAGGTGTCGATAGCGAGCTGCAAGTTCGGTTTGCCGAGTCCGTAAACCGACCACGGAAACACAGGATAGAGTTGGGGTATCTCCATATTAATAATTTTATCCCATTGCTCTGCCGGTGCAATTGTTTTATGTCCGTTTCGTTCACGAAGTGGAATTTCTGGTAACCGCGAAGCCATGGCCGAATAGTATTCTTTCTCTTTGGATGAAATATATTTCAGAGGAAGTTGTTGTAACCTTTTGGTCAATACATTTAAAGCTGTGATCACATCAGAAGGATTTTTTACGTGACCCGTATACGTTTCAAGCGCCATGCACGGATAGAAGATGTACTTGCCGTCGCTTGAAAACTCAGTACCAAAATTCTGTTTAGCGCGAAACCTGTAGTGTTCGTCAAAGAACTTTATGGCCGACTTGATGAATGGAATATAGGGGCCAATGTCGTTTCCTGAATACCGATAATACTCTAAAATCATGAAGGAGAATTCCAACTGGGAGGTAAAATAATATTCATGATAAGGCGTGTATTGCAGGCCGCGTTCGTAATCTTTCGGTCTGTTCCATCCAAACTCCCTGCCGGAAACAATGCCGGCCTGGTTCATCTGATCTGTAAAGCAGGCACCGCCATGACCCCAATAGTCTTTCGTGCGCAGCTCTGCATTTTTCAACGATCGTCGATAGAAATCAAATTGTTGGGGCATGGTTTTGAAATCCCCCGTTTTGAGCAATGGCCAGTACAGCAGGCGTTGATTTTGCGCTGTCATCACGCCGCCACCCCATGCTCTGAAATCCGGGTTGTCGGACGCAAACGCATTGTTGATTAAAGCCGGATCGTATGTGAACAGACCTCCGTTAAATTTTGTGGGATACTCGCCTTGCGCATTGCACGCCATCTGGTATCGGAAAATAGTGTAGTTGCGCCCGACCTGCCATATTGAATCGGAGGGATTTGCTTTGTCGTTGTTGATAAAGATGTAGCTCTGTTCCCAGAAATGCTTCCAGAAATTCTGATGTGTTTTGAAAAGAGATTTTGTGTCGGTCTTGGCACTTGCTATTTTGGTAGCTGACTTTTCCCATTCTTTACTGGATTTGTAATATCCCGAGTGCATGAGAATGTCCAGGTTAAAAATTGTAGAAGGATTTTTAGTGACAAGAGCGCTGCTTTTATAGTGGGTTCCGATGTAGCTCCCGTCTCCCTTCTTGCCGGTGATCAAATTTTTACCAGACATCATTCCTCCAAAAACAAAGTCTTTCAGAGGATTCCAAAGAGAATCTTTTAGATGTAGAATGTCCTGTTGAATGATTTCTTTGTCGATAACAAGATCATCGTTATTGTTCTGATGATAGAATATGATCTTGTTTTGCGAATTTTTTACTGAATCGGCGTACCAGTAGATGTCGTTGCCCGGATAATCAATGAAGCTCGGCACAACCCACCGTGTTATAACAGGCTTCTTTTCAAATCGCCAATACTGATATTCTGCTTGGCCTGAAATGGGTTTGTTAGACGTAAGCTCTATGTGAATGGCAGGCCGGTCAACCTCAACCCAGATCCTCAGACTTGCGCTGAGTTCATGATTGGATCCGGTGATATCAATTAAACCATTTTCCAGTTTTAATTCCTGCCGCACATCATGGAAAGGGTTAGGGGAGAAGTCGAGCTTGATGCGCCCGGATTTCAGTAGCGCATTGTTTTCATCGAAGTTGTTGCTGCGACCGAAATACAGGTAGACAGAACCATTTTCAACCCACACGTTGCACCCAACATCATGCCCCCCAACGGGCATCGACTCTCCAGAGTTTTTGCTCTGACTATCCCAGATTATGTTATACTTGGAAATTGATTGAGAATGAAGTAGCTGGTGATGGCAAAGAAGAATGAGCGCTAATAAAATTTTAAACCCACGCATGGATAACTGATTTAAGTGGAGCTATTGATTATTTTAGAGTGTGACTTGCATATGGAACTTCGCAGCGATTTCTCGCCCATGAAAATTGTCCCTCAATGTGGTCGCCATAGGTTTTGCTGGTCCGGATAACAAAATAGTAACAGATATCGCCTAAATCCAACTAAGCATCTCCAAATTATCAAGGTTCAGGTTGGTGCCAAACAAACTTTTACATTTCGTTAACATCTTTTTGCAAGCCCTTAACTAAAACCCAACACAAAGGCTATAGGTTTGCTGAACACCGGATAACTGAATAGAAAAGACAAGACATGGCAGCCCTGACAAACGACACGGGTGACGGTCATTATGTCTAAAACATTGTTTCAACCAACCAAACAGCCATGAAAATCTACAGCCTTGCCTTTTTTTGTCTTTTTCAATTTTCGTTTGTCTGCCAGGAGGCATTGAAAGTTACTACGTCATCTCCCATCACAGAGAGTCTGCAAAAACTAGACATAAATAGGCCTGGGGCAATGAACATCGTTTTTAAATCTACCGATGGCGGACAAACATGGCAGGACATCAGCGAAGGGTTGCCCGAGGCAGGGCAGGAAGAAGATGGTATTTACAGAGATGTTTTTTTTGCAGACGAGCGGGGGCTTTTCTTAAGTGCTGGAGATTGGATCTATCACAATAAACCAAATTCCAAAGCCCCTTTTTGGAGCAAAGAGATTTCCCTTGACGAGCATAGAAGCATTGCACCCGCCGGCAAGACTGGGATATTCGCATACAATTACAATGAAGGTCAATTTGTGCGAAGTATAAACGGAACGAGTGTATGGACATCGGCGTACACAAATTTGCAAGCAAAAGAAGTGCGCACTGTTTTTGAAACTGCCGGAGGCACAGTTTTCGTCGGCACCAACAACGGCATTCTTAAATCCACGAACGGTGGCAAAAGTTGGAAACCTGTTCATGGCGGTGGCTGGGTGATGAAATTTGTAGAGTCAAACGGCGTACTCATGGCGACTAGCGCGAAGGGAATAATACGGTCTACCGATGATGGCGAAAACTGGGAGTTGGTGATTAGTGAGGGAGGTGTAGGCATTGCGATAGAAAACGTCAAAGGTGGATTCGCAGCCATCACGTTCAACACCGTGTCGGAGACAAGAAGGGTGCGAACATCCTACGACGGAGGAAAGAGCTGGAACCCCATTGATGCCGGCCTTCCGCCGAGCCTCTCCATTGCCTCCATTGTTCAGGTTGATGAATATCTTTTTTGTGGTCACCCTACGGGCATTTTTAGATCATCGGACAAGGGAAAAACATGGAAACTGTTGCTCCCGTCCATAGAAAACAAGGTCTTCAATTTACGTGTTTCAGGCAACGTAATTTATGCCATACCCCGGGCTGGCGGATGTTGAGAAATTCAGCTAACGTTCATGCGCTGCGCAAAAGTTTTATTGTGGAAATTCCATTGGGATTGTTTTTTGGAAGCGTATTTGGGTTTACTTGATCGTCGGCTTATAATTTAGCAGCACAACATTTTTTTCAAAGGGCAGTAACTCCAACAGCTCCAGTTCATAATTTATATCTTCTTTGAAAGGTCGTTCTCCCTTTCCGGCAAATGCTGGATTGATTAGTAGTTTAAGTTCGTCGACCAGGCCTGCTTCCAGTAATAGCTGTGGCTGGTTCGGGATGTCCAAAACCGTCTTCACCGCCGCGAGGACCGCTTTCCCCATTTTTGCGTGAAAACGGCCAAAATTTGAAAATGGCTTGTTTCATTCGATTGAAATCAGTAGAATTGTATATTGTACACGTATTATTTTGTGCCTGGCGTGGTTCATTGATGTAGCCAAAAAGAGTTTTCTAATGGTAAAAAAGAGCAGCAGGGAATTTCAGAAATGCATCTCTTTCATGAAGGTGGTGAGAATCACCATGTCGTTGTTTCTATTGGTGATAACCCTTCTAATCTTTACGCTTTCAGCGTCTGGTCAGGAGCTATCGCCTTCGTTCATCCCCGTTGCTCCAGAGGCATTGTCCAATTCTTCTATCCGGTGTGTCTATAAAGATAGCGAAGGCTACATGTGGTTTGGAACGGAGGATGCGTTGATCCGCTACGATGGCAGCAATGCCTATCGATATGTTCACGACCCGAACGACCGGACTTCTATTGCGAATAGTACGATCAACACCATTTTGGAAGGAGACGACAAACGTCTATGGGTAGGGACGGCGCAGGGGTTGTGCATTTACAATCGCGAATTGAATAATTTCATAACGGTCGATTCCATAAAAGCGAATCACAATTATTTGAACAACAGATATATTACGGATCTCGAATTCGATTCGCAGGGCCGGCTTTGGATCGGCACGCATGAGGGAGGTATCAACATATATGATCCTGCAAGAATGGAGTTCTCCTACCTCGCCGATCCTCCCCGGGAAGGTGTATTGCCGTCGACCAATTTCATAACGGTACTGGTGAACCGCGGCGATACAATATGGTGCGGTAGCAGGGGAGGACTATTGCTATATGATGTGCGAACGGGAAAGCGTCTTCCTCTGGGGGCACTTCAGCGGTTTTCGAATGCTCAGATCAGTACGATCGTGCCGGAAAAGTCGGGCAACATGTTGATCGCAACCACAACGGGACAGATCACCCGTTTGATCTCGGCGGGCGGGCGTTACTCTTTCGAGGAACTCTTGTCACGCGACGCACTGGGTAATAGTCTCAATGCCATCCTTGCCTTAAGTATCGATCACAACGGAAATATCCTGGTGGGTGGTGAGAGTTCGGGTTTTAATCGGATTGACCAGAAGACCAACAAAGTTCATCATTTGCTTGGCGAAGAAGGTGATCCCAAACGCTTGCCCACCAATTCGATTCACTCTATCTATGCTGATGATCTCGGCTTGATCTGGATCGGCACCTTCAGTGATGGCGTATTTGTGCTTGACAATAATCAGAAGAAGTTTTATACAAGAGAAAAGTCATCTGGAAGAAACCCTTTCGAAAATAACGAGGTAAGGAGTTTTGCCGAAGACAGCCATGGAAACATCTGGATAGCCTTCTATGGTCTTGGTCTTGGAAAAATTGATGTTAAGAGTAACAAGTTTGAAGCTGCCGTTCAGATCAATCGCCAATTGACAAATAAGGATGTGACATCGGTGATTTCGGGCAGAGACAATGAATTGTGGCTCGGCACGGCCGGTAAGGGAGTTATCCGGATAAATCCGCAGACCAATCAATTGGTTTATTATTCTCTTCGGTCAAAAGGATTCGGTAATGATCAGGTTCTTTGCCTGTACGAGGACAAGACGGGAACGGTTTGGGCCGGAACGTGGGGAAGCGGGCTTTTCTTCTACGATAGAAAAAATAACAAGTTTGTCAGTGCTACAGAATACAATCAGCCTACGCATATTCCGAACACGGCTTATGTTTCGGATATTGTTGAAGACTCGGAAGGAACATTCTGGGTCGGGACGTTATACGGGTTATATGAGCTGAAGCGGAAATCCGGAAACTCATTTACATACCGGCTACACATTCCGGAAAACCGGGAAGGAAGCATAAAGGGATCGCAGATTCAGGCCATCGTGGAAGATAAGAATAGCCACGATTTATGGATTGGAACAACAGAAGGGTTAAACCTTAAGAAAAAGAACAGCACACAATTTTTGTCCTATGAGATGGCGACGGGAGCGACCGTCAATGCCATCCGGTCTATTCTGACCGACAAACATGGAAATGTCTGGTCAGGCGGCAACATGGGGCTTTCTAAATTTGATACAAAAACAAACACGTTCATAAACTACACACGTGACGATGGATTGAAGTCGAATAATTTCCTGCGCAAGGCGGCACTGCAAACATCATCCGGAAAATTTCTATTTGGAAGCAGCAATGGCTTCGACAGTTTCTTTCCCGACAGCATTCGCACAACATCCGTCTCCGGAAAAGTTGTTTTAGCTGACCTGAAAATCAATAATCAATCGATCAAACCTGGCGCTGCCGATTCGCCGCTGAAAAAACACATCAGCCTGACTTCAAAACTGGAACTGTCCTACGATCAGAGGTCGTTCGTGATCGACTTTGTTGCGCTCGGTTACAGCCCGTCGGCAAACTATACGTACTACTATAAGCTGGAGGGATTTGATAAAGACTGGAATTGCACGAGACTTAGCCATAGTGCCACATACACCAACCTCGATCCGGACACCTATGTGTTTGTCGTCAAGGCCGCAAATCGGGAAGGTGTCTGGCTTGATAAGCCATTGGAACTGGAGATAACCATTCGTCCCGTTTTCTGGAAAACGTGGTGGGCGTTTTGCATCTACATTTCGATTGGATTGTTATTTATTTATGCGCTGATCAAAATCAGGGTGGAGAGATTGAAGATGAGAAACGAGATCACCATTGAGAAACTCAAACGCGAGCAGGAACATGAATTGAGCGAGTCGAAGACACAATTTTTTACAAACATTGCGCACGAGTTCAGAACGCCGTTAAGTTTGGTTTTAATTCCGATCGAAAGTTTAATGGAATCCAACGAAGTTCCGTCTGTGTTTCGGGAAAGGATTTTCACGGCCTATAAGAACGCCGACCGGATGAAGAGACTGGTCAACGAATTTCTGGATTTTAACAAGCTGGAGGTTGGAAATCTTAAATTGAAAGTTCAGCACAGTGAGTTGGTTCAGTTCATCACAGAATCCTGTTCGGCCTTCAATGAAATGGCGACCAAGCGGAGAATACTCTTTTCTGTAAGCTGCGATGAACCCGTCATTATGGGTTGGTTTGACCGTGATAAATTGGAGAGCGTTATCTTTAACATTCTTTCAAATGCGTTCAAATTTACCGCGGATGGCGGTGAGATCAAGTTGCAGATAAAGACTAACCATTCGGTTATTTCCGATGGCACACTTTGTCGATGCATCGAGTTGATGATAGAAGACAACGGCATTGGAATATTGCCGGAGGAACTTCCCCGCATTTTTGAAAAATTCTATCAGGCAAAGTCGTCCGCTAAAATTTCAAGTCCGGGAACGGGAATCGGGCTATCATTGACCAAAGCACTCGTTGAACTTCACCGCGGAACCATCACGGTAGAGAGCACGCCCGATCAGGCAACGATCTTTACCATTTTACTCCCCATCAGCTCGAATGCTTACGAGTTGGATGAGAACGTGGTAGCGCTCCCGGATGTGATCTACAGTAAAGACCACGAAGAAGTGACGAGCTCACCAACTTCGGAGGGAGATCAAGACGGTAGCAACGGTGTTGACAAGCCGGAAATACTGGTTGTGGAAGATAATTTCGAGTTAAGAGCCTACCTCGTTGCCGAGTTGCAAAGGGAATTTTCAGTGCTTGAGGCAAGAGATGGAGAGGAGGGCCTGGAAGTCGCGTTGAGTAAAAACCCGGATCTGATTATCAGCGACATTATGATGCCGAAAAAAGATGGAATCGAGTTTTGCAATACCATTAAGTCCGATTTGAACACCAGTCATATTCCGTTTGTGCTTCTGACCGCCAAAGCAACCATAGAAGACCAGATCAACGGCATAAAGAACGGGGCTGATTTATACTTGACAAAGCCATTCAACATGCGATGCCTGATCGAACACGTTCGCCAGATGATCAACTCCCGGCGAAAGTTGTATGCACGATTCAGTCACGACGTTTATTTGACCCCGGGAAAAGCGACGACGAATTCTTTAGACCAGGCATTTCTTCAAAAAGCGATTGACTACGTCGCCGGTAACTTGCAGGATTCGCAACTCAGCGTCGATTCTATGGCCGCCGTTTTAAACCTGAGCAGGATGCAGGTTTACCGGAAAATCAAAGCGCTGACCGGAAAGTCAATCGTTGAATTCATCAAAATGGTACGAATGAAACAGGCCATCAAACTGATGGATGGACATAAACTCACGTTATCGGAAATTGCTTTCGAAGTGGGATTCAATTCAGCGTCGTATTTCACGCGTTGTTTCAAGGAGGAATACGGCAAGACGCCGTCAGAATATCTCGATCACGCGTAGAGTACAAATCTCTACCGCCAGTTTGTATCGCTGTTTGCGCACACATTGTCGCGTCAGACTTTTTATCGCTTGTTGATTGCGGCCCGGTGATATATCCGGTGAAGCGTAACGCATCACGACGTCTCCTCTCGGCACAACCGAATTCATATTTTTTAAGGTAGGTCCACGCACTCGCTTTCGTGGATAATGCGCTTGCGCAGAAAATCCTCCTTAATCGGCCATTATCGCCTCAAAAACCAGCTCCGTTTCAAAATTTCAAGCGAATGTTCATTTTTTGATACGTATTAGTGGGGCTCAAATCGGACTTTAGCAAACGTGTGCGGTGAATCTTGAAGCCTGCTCCGTAGCGTTCAGCCTGCAACAGGATTCAAATTCCCAATCACACAACAAGAATGTGAAAATTAACCCCAAACCTAAAAGCCAGACGGAAGATCCATGTAGTACGGAATCGAGGACATACTTCCCGGTTCAAAACTCATGCGGTAACAGTTATTGTATGAGCGTTCAGCGAAAATCTATTCTCAATCAACCCCAAAGAAGTTTATGAGTGAAATCTACTCGAAGTTTTTAAGCCTCAGGCGACTGCAATGGCTAAAGTTTAAGCTCTTGCCGTTTTTATCCGCGGCACTAATACTGTGTTATGGTAACATAAACACAGTTGAAGCAAAGTCTTCCTCAGTATTTCAGGAAACGACTGTATCAGGACAGGTAGTTGACGAAGCAAGTGCTCCTATACCGGGCGTAAATATCGTGGTGAAGGGCACCACGAATGGAACGACCACCGACGCCAGCGGTAACTACCGCATTTCCTTGTCAGGCAGCAATGCCACACTGATCTTCAGCTTTATTGGGTATGTTACGCAGGAGGTCACTGTTGGAAACCAGACCTCCATAAACGTTTCCCTGGCAGCAGACGTGGCGACGCTGGCAGAAGTTGTTGTTGTGGGCTACGGTACGCAGACGAAGTCTTCGGTGACGGGTGCGGTTTCTTCAGTCACTTCGAAAGAGATTTCAGCATTGCCTGTTCCCAGCGTTTCGGCGGCCTTGCAAGGACGTGTTCCAGGAGTTTTGGTTACCAATAACGGAGGTCCAGGTTCAAGCGCAATCGTGCGGATACGCGGCATTGGTTCGATCACGCAAAATGCGGATCCTCTCTACGTTGTGGATGGTTTTCCTGCGCCAAACTTCAACCTGAATAGTGTAGACACAAAAGATATTGAGTCGGTCGAAATCTTAAAGGATGCGGCTGCGACGGCAGTCTATGGATCGCGTGCTGCCAATGGTGTCGTTATTATTACCACCAAAAGCGGATCGAAGGATCAGAAAGTTCACGTAGATATCGAAGCCTACACCGGAACGCAAAGTGCCTGGAAGAAACTGGATTTGCTAAAACGCGATCAATACCTGGCCTATGGCACGGCGCTGGCAACCAATGCAGGTGGCACCCCGCCTTCGCGATTCGCAAACATGAATCAGCCCATTTATGCAGGCACATCCCAAACGTTTGCTCAAACCGAAACCGACTGGCAAGATGAGATGTTTCGTGCTGCACCCATTTCACAAGTTCAGGGTTCTGTTTCGGGTTCAACCGAAAAAACGAAAATGTACATGTCGTTCGGCCGGTTCAAACAAGACGGCATCATGTTAGGGACTTCCTTTGACCGATACAACGGAAGACTTAGTGTGGAGACAAAGATCGGCAAACGGTTTACGATTGGCGAGAACTTGCAGGTGACGCAAAGCAACAACCAAAACCAGTTGGAGAGCGGTGGAAGAACGATGGTCATGCACATGCTCCGCTCTGTTCCCTATATCGCGGTCTACAATCCGAATACTCCGGGTGGTTTCAATGGTACTCAATCAGTTGACGGTTCCGACCCTGAAAACCCGGTTCGGTTGGCATTGATGGATATAAGAAAGAATCATAATCTTTACATTCTCAGCAATACATTCCTGCAGGTTAAGATTACGGATGCGCTTAAATACAAGTTCACGTTTGGTGTGAACTCTTCGCAAGACCATGCTTTGCAAAATGATCCGATTTTCAGCGACGGCGGTTATCAGGGCAGAACTACACACAACTTAACAGACAATAGAAACAGCTATTATTCGCTCTATTACTCTAACCAGTTGACGTATGATAAAACGTTTGGTGGCCACGATATAAATGCGGTTGTTGTTGCGGAGAGACAGGATGAGAAGAACAACTTCTTAAATACCAGTGGACGACTAACCACAAATGAGATCAATAATTTGACAGGTGGAACGAACCTGACGGTCGACAATCAAACCTCGGAAATGTTTTTACTTTCCTTCCTGGGTCGTGTGAATTATGCGTTCAAAGAAAAATATCTGTTGAGTGTTTCATTGCGCAGGGATGGTTTTTCAGGATTTGCGCCCGATCACAAATGGGGCAACTTCCCCGGAGCATCGTTGGGCTGGAAGGTGAACGAAGAAAATTTCATGCGTGGTGTGAGCCAGATCAGCGATCTGAAGGTGAGAGCAAGCTACGGCAAGGTTGGCGCAAGACCCACCGATGCATACAGCTACCTTTCATCGACATTAACAAATTCGTTTTATCCGTTTAACAATGTGCTCGCCCAGGGATCATACTATCAAAAACTTCCCAACTTTAAATTTGGATGGGAAGTTTCAACGATGAAAAACATCGGGCTTGATCTGGGATTATTTAGCAACAAGATCACATTTTCGGCCGACTATTTCATAAAGGATACGGATCAGCTGATTTTGGGCACCCTGCCGGCGACTTCATTAGGCCTTGACGAACCTACTGCGTTGAACATCGCAAAAATGAAAAACTCGGGAATTGAATTCACAGCCGGTTACTCCGTGGTAGGAAAGGATTTCACCTTTAACGCTTCCGGAAATGTGTCTATCATTAAAAATGAGATAAAAGCACTGGATGGCGAAAATGCTGCGTACTTCGCGGGAGGCAGCCAGGACTATGGAGCCGGTAATATCACGAGAACTGTGGCAGGATCCAGCATCCAGCAATTCTACCTTTCTGAAACAAATGGCATATTCCAAAATGAGGGCGAGATCGTCAACGGCGAAGGCAAACCAACGCAAGCGGGCTTGGTCCTGCCGCTAAATCCCGATGGCACGGTTGATCTCGCGAAGTGGCAAGATCCGGCCAACTCGGGTAAATATACGCGCCCTGGAGATGTCCGTTTCACCGGTAATATGAAGGAGATGGGAAGCTTCTTACCGAAGTTTACCTACGGATTAAATCTGTCCGCAACATTCAAAGGCTTTGATTTGACGATGTTTATCCAAGGTGTTCAGGGTAACAAAATCTACAATGGCACAAGAGTAATAACGGAGGGCATGCAAAGGTTATTCAATTCGGGCATTGAAGTAACAAATGCCTGGACACCCAGCAATACCAACACCGATGTTCCACGGGCCGTAAGCGGTGATCCAAATTCAAATGCCAGACCTAGCGATCGATTCCTGGAAGACGGTTCATACCTCCGCATAAAGAACCTGAACATTGGTTATACGATACCTTCTTCGCTTTTAAGTTTCACGAACGGAACCATCAAGAAGTTCAGGATTTACTTCACAGCGCAGAATTTGCTGACGGTAACGAAGTATAAAGGCTACGATCCTGAAGTGGGTAATCGAAACATCAACAATTCGGCTGACAACAACCGCTTCCTGGTTAATGGCATAGACTATGGGCAGTTTCCTCAGCCTAGAACGTTCATAGGTGGTGTACAATTAGGATTTTAATCCCTATTAAAATATGAAAAAGGTTTTATTATTGACCATTGTTTTAGTGTCGACAATTATTGTTTCATGTAATGAGACATTGTTAGACACTAAAAATCCGAATGTGATAACGAGTGATGCTTTCTATACTACATTAGATCAGATAGGGACGTCCGTGAATGCGATATATGCGGTGTTTCAAGGCAACCGCCTGGTGGGAAGAGAATACTTCTTTATTCACGATCTCAGATCAGATGAAATGAAAGCTGGCGGCGGGCAATTGGAGGTCCCAAGAGCTCAGTTGTTGAATGGCTCTCACACCTATACAAATTCCGTAAGTTCTGATGTCTATAAAGGTCTGTTCACCATGGTTCATCGGGCGAATGCTGTTATCGTAGGTGGCGGGGCGCTGAAAGTGTCGGCAGCTGATCAACCGTTGTTAGACAGGTACATTGCCGAGGCTAAATTTCTAAGAGGCTTTGCGTACTATACGTTGGGTGCTTTGTGGGGTGGCGTTCCTCTTTACGACCGTTCTGGAGCAGATTTCAGTGATGCCAAGCCAAGGTCAACTCAGGCTGAAACATTCGCGTTTGCCCTTGCAGACGCAAATGCCGCAAGCGCTGTTTTGCCGACCACTTACGGAGCTGCTGACTTGGGACGCGCATCGAAAGGTGCCGCACTCACATTGGCCGGGAAAATCAATCTTTGCATAGGAGACTATGCAGCAGCAAAAACTGCTCTTGAGGCAGTGAAGAACCTGGGTGTTTATAGCCTTGTTGGCAATTACTTTAACAACTTCACCGAGGAAGCAGAATATAACAGCGAGTCGGTCTTTGAAGTTGGATTTTTGGATACAGGCTATGGCTGGGATGCATCAGGTAACGGAACGTCGGCCGACAGTTGGGTTCGTTCCCAGGAATATTCTGCGGTTGGCTGGGCAAACCTGATTCCATCAGACAAGCTGATCGCCGAATATGAAGATGATGATCCGCGACTCACCGACTCTTTCTGGTTCCCGGGAGATAAGTTTGCCAATGGAACCAGGACGTTGGTAACCAGTGGCGGTGATGGCAAGACCATCATCAACATCGCGGGTGACAATAGCACATCGTTCAAAGGAAGCAATGAGAAGATCAGGTGGAAAAAGTATTCCATAATGTACAAGACTGATCCCGGTGGGTTCAACGTAAACGTTGGCATTAACTACAGACTCTGGAGATATGCCGATGTGTTGATGTTGCTTGCGGAGTGCGAGAACGAAGTTGGTACAGCCGCAAATGCTATCGGCTACCTGAACCAGATTAGAAACCGTGCCAGCGTGAGCATGCCAAATTATGGAACAGCTGCTATGGACAATGCCGGATTTCCGGTGTCGAGCAAAGCTGAAATCCTGAAGGCCATTCAGCACGAAAGATTCATAGAGTTGGCAGGAGAAGAGATCAGAAATATTGATATTCTGCGTTGGAGAGCAAATGGAAAGCTTACGGGACCAGACCCGATCAGCTATTTCCAGCCAAACAAATATGAGCTGCTCCCAATTCCTCAAGACGAGTTCAACACGAATGCCAAGTTTACTCCAGCATCTCAAAACCCTGGATATACTAATTAACTTAGGATAGTCCCCATCAAATTTGATAATCCCGGAATGTTCAATTCCGGGATTACTTATTTTGATAAACATGTTCTCATAAATGAAAATCTTCGTACTTACCACGGTTGTCGCGCTTTTATTTTTATTGAATGGATGCAGGCAGGATCGTAAACTTTTTCAATTGGTCGAACAGGATGATTCAGGTATACACTTTTCAAATGTATTGCTGGAGAATGATACATTGAACGCGCTGAAATTTGAATACCTGTATAATGGTGCAGGTTTAGGTGTGGCAGACTTTAACAACGATGGCCTGTCAGATATCTTCTTTGCCGGGAACATCAATAGTTCGGCACTCTATCTCAATAAGGGCAGTTTAACTTTCGAGGATATATCCGATGCTGCCGGAGTAAAGACAAACCGTTGGTGCGCAGGCGTCTCCATCGTTGATATTAACAAGGACGGGCTACTGGACATTTATGTTTCCACAGCGCATCCCAACAAAGACAAAAAAGTGCCCAATATCTTTTTTGTCAACCAAGGCCTGGATGAAAACGGTATTCCTCGGTTTAAAGATTTAGCCGTACCGCTTGGACTTGCTGATTCAAGCTATTCAACGCAGGCGGTTTTTTTTGACTACGACCTGGACAGCGATCTGGATATGTTTCTGCTGACGAATTCCCTTGAGTCTTACCATCGTAACACACCCTTTGGACAGCACACCGATGGAAGTGGCAAAAGTGTTGATAAGCTCTACCGGCAAGATACACATGAAGATGGAACTGTTCACTTTACCGATGTATCGGCAAGCGCGGGAATTCTGGAAGAGGGGTGGGGTCTGGGGGTTGTCGTAAACGATTTTAATCAGGACGGTTGGCCCGACGTCTATTGTGCAAATGATTTTCTGTCGTCAGATCAATTGTACATGAATCAGCACGATGGAACATTCAAAAATGAAATTTCGGCCTGGATGAATCATCAGGAGTTTAATGGGATGGGTACGGATATGGCCGACCTTAACAACGACGCGCTGAATGACTTGGTGGTGGTAGACATGATGCCTGACGATAACCTCAGGCAAAAGACGATGTTCTCCTGGATGGGGTATGAGCGCTTTATGAAGAGTCTGAAATTGAATTATCGCCCTCAGTATATTCGAAATGTGCTGCAGCGCAATAATGGAAATAACACGTTTAGCGACATCGGATATCAAAGCGGAATTTATGCTACCGATTGGAGTTGGTCTCCGCTCATAGCCGATTTTGACAACGATGGCCTTCGCGATATTTTTATCTCCAATGGCTATCTGAAAGATATTACGGACCTCGATTTTGTAACGTACAATCAGGATGTAACCATGTTTGGGACAGATTCTTTAAAGGCGAAAAATGCTGCTAAAGTACTGAAGGAACTTGGCGGGGTGTTTAAACCTGATTTTCTATTTCAGAACAAAGGTGACTTTCAATTTGAAAGCGTGGGAAACTCGTGGGGTCTTTCCGAACCCACCTATTCCAACGGGGCAGCCTACGCAGACTTTGACAATGATGGAGACCTTGACCTGATTCTGAACAACCTTAACGGCGTGGCCCGCTTATACCAGAACACGATTACCGACAATAATCAAGCGGACACAAAATTCCTGCAACTGCAACTGAGAGGAGACAAGGGGAATCCTCAGGGAATCGGCACCAGGATATGGGTGTATGGGGATGGACAACTCAGCTACGGTGAACAACAGCTGCAACGGGGCTATCTCTCCAGCGTTGATCCTGTCATGCATTTTGGTTTAGGATCGAAGGAAGTTGACTCGCTTGTCATCGTGTGGCCTGGTGGCAAAATGCAGGTGATGCGAGATGTAAGTGTCAATACACGCATCACGGCCTTCCACGATCACGCTGTGTTGACCTACCAACCTCCAAAGCCTCTTTCAGCGTGGTTGGAAAAAGAAGAATCGACGATCGCCACGGTAATGCCTGAAGAGGCCTACGCAGACTACAAATTTGGTCAGGCTACGTTACCTCACAAATTCTCTCAACAAGGTCCGCGACTTGCCGTGGGAGATATTAACGGCGACGGTCTTGATGATTTTGTCGTAGGTGGCACCGCTTACCATAGCGCCATGATATATCAACAGCAGGCCGATGGGAAGTTTCATGTCGATTCGCTTGCCGTTAAAACGTCGGAAGATGTTGGCATCTTACTATTTGATGCCGATAAGGATGGCGATCTGGATTTATATTGTGTGAGCGGGAGCAGCGAGTTCGGTAAAGATACATCCAAGTACCAGGACAGGCTATACAAGAACAACGGTAAAGGCAAGTTCCAGTTGGATAAAGAAGCTTTGCCAAAAATAGAAAGCAGTGGAAGTTGTGTGACGACGGCAGACGTAGATCATGATGGCGACCTCGACTTGTTTGTTGGAGGACGTGTTGTGCCAGCTGCATATCCGTCCACGCCCAGGAGTTACCTCCTGCGAAACACCGGCCAAGGGAAATTTGAGGATGTGACGAGTAGCCTGGCGAGTGGGCTGGATTCAGTGGGTATGGTGACCGACGCCTTGTTCACTGATTTTAACAACGATGGATGGCAGGATCTGATCGTCGTTGGTGAGTGGATGCCGGTTACCGTATTTGGCAATGACAAGGGTGTCTTTAAAAAAACTACAGAGCTTAAGACAGGGTGGTGGAGTAGCATAGCAGCAGGTGACTTTGATAACGATGGAGACACCGATTACATCTTGGGGAATCTTGGAAAAAATTCAGTGCTCCGCGCAAGCGAGCAGGAACCGGTGTCGATATACGCAAAAGACTTTGACGCAAATGGCTCGTTGGACCCCTTCATTTCGCGCTATATACAGGGAAAGGAACATCCGGTACACTATCGGGAAACGATGACCGAACAAATTCCGGCATTGCGCCGCATCCTCCGGACGTATTCGAAATACGGAAAGATGGAGATGGGTGAGATACTTAAATACCTGGGCGAACAGGACATGATCGTGAAGCGTGCAACATGTTTTGAGTCATCATACCTGGAGAACCAGGGGAAGGGCAATTTTTCACTGCATGCGCTGCCGCTGAGTATTCAGGTTAGTCCCATGAATAGCATCGCCGTGGGCCACCTCAATGACGATCCTTATCTCGATTTTCTCGCCGTCGGAAATTCGTTTGCCGAGGAAACGTTGTCGGGCTATCTCGACGCCGGAATCGGCGTGTATGCTTTGGGTAATGGTGATGGAACGTTTCAAATTATTCCTCCCAGTCAAAGCGGTTTTTGTGTGATGACGGATGCCAAGGCGATAGAGGAGATAAAAGTTGGCAACAAGCGCAAATGGATCGTCACCTCTAACCAGGCGCCGTTGATTTGGTTCGGCGATGCCAAGCAGGACAGCGTGAAACAATTAGCGTTGTCTCCTCAAAAACATTGAATTAGGCTGGGAGCGATTGAGTTTATAAAGTGTGGACTCAATCGAATTTATGACTTGAATAGAATATGACGAAGGCAATGAATCGCAATTAAACTGAGTATTGAAAACTGATCGTATGAACATGACAAGAAGCATCATTCTAATTTTACTAATCTTCATCCAGATAACTTGTGCATCCGCACAAAGCAGTGAAAAATCTGCACCGGAGGGTTTTGATACTATTCGTAAGGGAATCGCACAAGGGAAGTTGGATACAATTTCTTATCCGTCCAAAACTGTAGGGGTTGCTCGCAGAGCATTGATATACACGCCGCCAGGTTTTACAAAAAGTAAAAAATATCCCGTGCTATATCTGCTTCACGGAATCGGTGGTGATGAGAAAGAGTGGTTGAAAGGCGGTAGCCCGCAGGTGATACTGGATAACCTTTATGCCGACAAAAAACTCGAACCAATGATCGTGGTGATGCCCAACGGCAGGGCTATGAAAGATGATCGCGCCATTGGAAATGTGTTTGACAGCCTTAAAATAAAAGCGTTCTCCGATTTTGAACGTGATCTGATCACCGATCTCATTCCGTTTATCGAAAGAAAATATCCTGTCATTAAGGATCGTGAACACCGTGCCCTTGCGGGCCTGTCGATGGGAGGTGGGCAGTCGCTAAATTTTGGTTTGGGCAACCTCGATAAATTCGCGTGGGTCGGCGGCTTCTCATCTGCACCCAACACAAAGAGACCGGAACTGCTGGTGCCGGATTCCCAGGACGCGAAAGCAAAATTGAAACTGCTTTGGATCTCCTGCGGCGACGCTGATGGCCTGATCGGGTTCAGTAAACGAACGCACGACTATTTATTTACCAAAGATGTGCCACATGTTTTCTACGTTGAGCCGGGTGGACATGATTTTAAAGTGTGGAAGAATGATCTCTACATGTTCTCCCAGCTTCTTTTTAAACCGGTCGATCCCAAAGTCTTCTCGCTAACCGTGCTCGGCTCCCCGGCGTCAACAAATGTCAGGTCAGCAAAATATCCACAGATTCTTCCCGACAATCGCGTGCTGTTCAAAGTCAAAGCGCCCGATGCACAGAAGATGCAGGTTGACCTTGTGCGGAAATATGATATGACAAAGGATACCGAAGGGTTTTGGTCTGTCACGACAGACACGATCAGCGAAGGCATTCATTATTACTCGCTCTTGATCGATGGTGTGGCTGTCGCGGATCCATCCAGTGAAACGTTTTACGGGATGGGTCGAATGGCGGCGGGCATTGAAATTCCGTCGAAGAACGGAGACTACTATGCCTTGAAGGACGTGCCACACGGCGACGTGAGAATGAAGCGATACTATTCCGGCGTCTTTAACGACTGGAGACGTTTCTACATTTATACGCCGGCAGAATACGATGCGAACCCCAATAAAAAATATCCGGTGCTGTACCTTCTGCACGGAGGTGGCGAGGACGAAAGGGGATGGTCTACACAAGGTAAAACGGATCTTATCCTCGACAACCTTATTGCCGATGGCAAAGCAAAGCCAATGCTCGTGGTCATGATGGACGGCAACACAGGAGGCGGCGGCATTGCTTCTTTTGGAGAGCGCTCCTTGCAAACTTTTGAGAATGAGTTAAAGCAGGCCGTGATTCCGTTCGTGGAAAAGAATTATCGGGCACAAAACACACCAGACGGCAGAGCGTTGGCCGGTTTGTCAATGGGGGGATTACAAACCTTATATGCGGGACTAAAGAACCACAGCATGTTTTCCTACCTCGGTGTTTTCAGCTCCGGATGGTTTGCCAACAATCCGACACTTTCAGAACCACAATATACATTCATGAAAAATAATGTGGCAGCGATCAACAACGACATAAAACATTTTTGGGTGGCGATGGGAGCTAAAGAAGATATCGCCTACGAGAATTGTAAAATCATGCTCAAGAAATTTGATGAGATGGGAATCAAGTATCAATACAGCGAATACCCTGGAGGGCATACCTGGCCCGTATGGAGAAATAACCTTTACAAGTTCGCGCCATTGCTTTTCCAATAGACCTGCTTGTGAATATGAACGAAGGTTCTTTCAATGAAAGAATCTAAAATCAAAGAATACGATGATCAATAAATTATAACCACTTATAAAACAAGACTACGATGCTGAAATCTTTAACCAAACTGGTAAAAATCTTCGTGCTCGCCATGTTACTTTTTGACGTGACCCTGGCAACAGCGCAAGACGGAACAATCTATCCACTCGCAAACCCTGCGGAACCGAATGCCATCCCGCTTGGCACTGGCGGTGTGGAAGCGCAACCTGCTCCTGAAACCTGGTTCAGGCAGTGGGGCGATCCGATGGCACGCAATATTTCAAAGGCGACGCTTACACCATTCTTGCCCAAGCCAGGTAAGGCAAATGGCGCAGCGGTAATTGTGGCGCCCGGCGGAGGTTTCCGATGGTTGTCTTTGGGGAATGAAGGATGGGAAGTTGCGCAAGCGCTTGCCGATCAGGGCATCGCTGCCTTTGTACTTAAATATCGTCTCTTTCCTACGCCAGAGTCACTCGATGGTTTCAAGGAGTCAATGAACAGAACTTTCGCAGCGGCAACACCTCCCGCTGATGGTAAGAAAGATACACCTCCGCCAAGTCCACCTCGCATGGACCTGTCCAACCAACTTGCAGATGCGGAAGCTGCTTATACAATGATTGTGACGCGAGCAAAGGAATGGGGCGTTGATACAAGTCGGATGGGCATGATTGGCTTCTCCGCCGGTGCCGGTCTCACGATGCACTCCACACTTCACTCAAAAGTCATGCAACTCGACTTCATTGGTCCAATATATGGCGGCATGGGTCCGGTCGAGGTACCGAAGAACGCTCCGCCAATGTTTAACGTGATCGCCACGGACGATTTTCTGTTTCGCGGCCAGTTCGGTGTGATCGAGTCGTGGTTTAAAGCAGGCAAGCCTGTAGAGTTTCATCTTTATCAAAATGGTGGCCACGGCTTCGGTCTGGGCAATCCCAATCGAACCAGCAACAAATGGTTCGACGCCTTCATGCACTGGCTTGACGTTAACGGGTTCCTGGTTGCAAAGACCGCAAAGAAATGAGAGGGATTCGTTTCGATTTGATGAACGAAAAAAGAAATTATGTATGACAGCGGTCTCACAGCCGAGATCGTTGATCAGAACAAAAGAAGAACCCTTAGTTTGGGATTTGGTTAAAAGGATCGTGAGTACATTTTTACCCGATGGCTCACGTCCTTTTTTGTGTTGCTATTGTTCAATGTGAATTTAAAAAAGAAGGGAATGGATTTAAGTAGCTACAACAATCATTACCGAATTCTCGTAGCGGTCGACTGTATAATCTTCGGTTTCTATGGAACACAGTTGAAGGCCCTATTGATCAAAAGAGGCTTTGAGCCTGAAAAAGGAAAATGGTCGCTGATGGGAGGTTTTGTCCGTGAAGGCGAAGGGATTGATGAAGCAGCGAACAGAGTACTGCATCAACTTACCGGAATGAAAAGTATCTACATGGAACAGCTCTGCGCATTTGGCGATGTGAATCGCGATTCGGCAGGCAGGGTTATCTCTATTGCCTATTTTGCCCTGATCAACAGTACGGACTATAACAAACAACTTCAGCTTGAACACGAAGCGAAGTGGTTTCCGCTCTCGGAAATTCCGGAGCTTATATTCGACCATCAGAAATTGTTACTGAAGGCGAAGGAACGACTACGCGAAAAGGTAGCCTGTAATCCCATTGGTTTTGAGCTCCTTCCTCCAAAGTTCACGTTGCCGCGATTGCAACTTCTGTATGAAGCCATCTATGAAACACCATTTGATCCACGCAATTTCAATAAGAAAATGCGGTCACTTGGAATACTGAATAAACTGAATGAAAAGGAGCGAGGTTCATCAAAGAAAGGCGCATACTATTATGAATTCAATAGTCAGAATTATAAAAACGTTGATAAGGGCATTAAGAAAATTGTTTGAGGGATCGCACACAACACACTTTTTGCAGCCTATGTCGGAAATTCTGTTTCAATAGATTAATAAAACAACACCCATAAACTTATTCCAATGATCGTAAGAGATTTTTTTTTCAAGCCCCTGAAATCGATAACAACGTTAACGGCCTTGCTTTTTTTGTTAAGTCACGCATACGCACAGGAACTAAAGATTAATGATCTTGAGTATTTTGAGACGCAGGGTGTTAATGTCCTCGTTTACAACAACCTTTTTACCGGGGGATTTAACGACGAGAAGAACGCCGGCATTGAACTGATTCATCATGGCGTGAGGACTGCCCAAGGTGGAGCCGTAAGACTTTCCAACACACCAGAACAGTGGGATCTGGTTCCGGAAATACCAACCCGAAAGGTGGACCGGGCGTCGAAAAGTATAGAGAGCACCTTGCGGTATAAAGACTACGATTTCGATTCGCGCGTGATTGTTACAGCGAAGGGCAATGGTCTTGAAATAGCAGTCTACCTGGACAAGCCAATTCCCAAAGAATTGGAGGGAAGCGCAGGCTTTAACCTCGAATTTCTGCCTTCACAGTATTGGAACAAAGCGTATCTGGTAGACGGACGTTACAATCGATTTCCGCGTTACGTGGTGGGTAACAGCGTGGCAAGACCGAACAATGAAAAACCAAAACAATTTAAGGGCTACAAAACATACGACGACAGGGGCACCGGAAAATTCGTTGATCCGCTTCCGCTTGAAAGAGGTCGCACTTTTCTTCTGGCACCCGATGAACCTTCGCGCCTTGTGAAAATCACGTCGCCGGATGTCGACATCATGCTCTTCGATGGACGTGTGCTGGCGCAAAATGGTTGGTTTGTTGTTCGCAGCATTCTTCCTACGGGAAAAACCGGAAAAGTGTTAACCTGGACGGTTGAGCCAAACGCAATTAAAGGATGGGTGAGAGAGCCCAACATAGGTTTCTCTCAAGTCGGCTACATCCCCAAACAACAGAAAGTGGCAGTTATTGAACTTGACAAGAAGGACAAGCCATTGGCCACGGCCTCGCTATTCAAAATGGGCAACGATGGCAGTGTCAGTAAAGTGTTCAGCGGAAATGTAGTTTCATGGGGCGACTACTATAAATATCACTATGTGAAATTTGATTTCACCTCGGTCACTACCCCGGGCATATACTACATCCAATACGGCAATTTCAAAACGAACGACTTCCTGATTGAAAGTAGCGTATATGATAAAATCACGGACGCCACGAGCGACATATGGATTCCCATCCACATGGATCACATGTCTGTAAATGAAGCGTACAGAGTGTGGCATGGAGAACCGTTCAAGGAAGGTTATCTGCAAGCTCCGCCAAACACAGATCATTTCGATATGCATGCTCAGGGACCGACAACGGACACAAAGTATAAAGCCCTCGAACCGATCCCGGGACTAAACGTCGGTGGCTTTTTCGACGCCGGAGATTTTGATATCGAAACAGGTGCGAACATAAATGTGGTACAAAACTTCGTTCAGACGTGGGAACATTTTAAACCCTTACGTGATCAGACGTTTGTTGACCAGAAGCAACGCTACGTCGACCTCCATCGGCCCGATGGGACACCGGATGTATTGCAATTTATCGAACATGGAACATTGAACCTTGTGGCACAGGCAGAGATTGTTGGCCACATGACGCAAACCCTTTCCAACGCCGTGCTCGACAACTATCATCACCTGGGAGACGCAGCTTCATTAACCGATGGGCTTCCTTACAATCCGAATCTTGGTCCTTATGAAATAGCAAAGGATGGCAGGTCAAGCGGAGTCAAAGATGACATGTGGGCTTTTACAAGTCGCAATCCTCGAATCGATCTCTATGCCGCTACAATGTTTGCTGCAGCGAGCAGGGCTTTGAAGGGTTACAACGATGATCTTTCGGCCAGAGCATTGGTACAGTCTAAGAGACTTTTGAAAGAAGCAACCGACCTTCTTGCGACAAAGCCGGAAGACAATTCGCCCTGGGGAGCGTCCGCTAATGTGAGCACCAATCTTCAACTCTATGTTGCGACCGGCGAAAAACAATATCGCGATAAATTTCAGGAGCTCATCTGGCCGGCACTTGATCGCAACGTTAATTTCACACTGCTCACGGCGCTGAATGCTGTCCCGCATATGGATGCATCCTTCAAGGAAAAGCTTCGCCCATATGTTGTGAAGTATGCTGACTATATGAAGGGATTGGAAAAGGAAAATCCCTATGGCGTACCGATTGTGCTGACCAACTGGGCTGGCAGTGGCGCGATATTAAGTTTCGGCACCACGATCTGTTTTGCAAGCCAGTATTTTCCTGACGTTGTTGCCCCCGGTGAAGCGTTCAAGGCTACGAATTGGTTGTTTGGTTGTCATCCCTATCACAACTATTCACTGGTAGCAACGGTGGGCGCTACACGTCCTAAGGCAGTTTTCTATGGTAACAATCGGGCCGACTTCTCGTTTATTCCCGGCAACGTGGCCCCCGGTATTTTATTCAGAAAGCCCGACCACTTCGAAAACTACGACGACTGGCCATTCCTTTGGGGACAAAACGAGGGCACCATCGCCGGCAATACGAATTATTTGATTTTTGGATCAGCGTTTAAAAATCTGGTGAAGTAATACCTGGCTCGGGATGTATGGATGAGCATGCAGAGACACCGGTCATGGATTTTGACTAGCGCAACAAACAGAGTTTCCCTATGGCATCTTCATTGGAATTTCTTTCTGGTCGCGGGCTATCCATTGTGGATACCTTTCTCGAAGTTCAAAAGAAACTATTTGCCAGACACGAAGCCATGTCGTCGTGGCAGGTCTATGATCGGTTTGTGCAGCCACTCTTCTGTTATGGTATGGAATTTTCGAACGATCGGGAATCTGTTATGGAGGTTTTGCTGCGGTTGTTTATTCAGATTGATCGGGGTAGATTTTATGCAGCAAGACCTGTTCAGGTGTTTCTTTTCAGGGAGTTCCGGAAAAAACTTCGTCAACCTTCAGGATCAGGTTGGCCGCACAAGGAGCAAACGTTTAAACCGTGCACTCACCAGGGCGTGGGGTGCCCAACACCTCTTCACCAGGAGGCACTTTTCCTGAAGCTTAAATGTGGCTTTAAGAATGGTGAGGTTGCAGCCATAATGGGTGTCAGGTCTAAAGTAGTTTCACGGTGGTTAGATGAATCGCTGGAATATTTCAACCGGCACACGTTCAGTGTAAAGAAAAAAGTAAAAAGGCCTCTATAGGCCCTTTTACTTTTTAGGTTCGGTGTGGCTTCGGCCGATCGTTACCGGCCGCTCAATCCGTTAATAATACGAAAACTGATACGTCCCCAGGTTCAGTTGGCTGTTGCCATGCACCTCGTCAAGTGTAGCCTGAACGATACCAACCTTGGTGGGATAGCTCAGCAGATCATACGTGTAAGTAAACGTGGACGTGATCGTCACAAAGCTGTTGGACGTATCCGTTCCCTTATACACCATGGACGTGGGATTGTTCTGATCTCTGCAGATCGTCTCGTAAAATTCTTCGTCCGGATACGAGGTAAGCGACAGGTAATACAGGACACCACCCTGGATATTGAACGAGTTGTTACGCGCGTCAAAAACGTTGCTAAGGTTGTAGCCGGCCTGTTCCTTCCACGTCACCACTTTGGTGATATTGCTGCCGGTATACGTATACGAGTTTTCGTTCCCGTACGGATTCGGATATATGGCAATGCCATAGTCGTTGCCTTTGCGGGTAAGCACGCGCCCTGAAGCATTGTTCGTATAGTCGATGTCAGCAGTCTTGTCTATCACGGGGGAATTCTCATCGGCATAGAACGCGAGGTGCTTGTTGACGATGCCCGATGCACCGTAGGTGAAGAAGGCTTTCTCCACCGACACAGGAACGCCGGTGGCATAGGTCTTCGCCACATAGGACGACGGCACGCAGTCGCCACCGTAGTAAACCTTGAGGCGGGTAACCGTGCTATCGCCGCGCGCCATCGTGCCGGGATAGCTCACTTTGACAATGCTGTCGATCAGATTGCTCTGGTAATAGAATCTGAACCGTTCCTTTACAACAAGCGATGCGTCGGTGTGGACGATCTGCCTGACCTTTCGCTGGAGCGCGAACGCGGCATCGCATCTTTTGCAGGGCGTGTTGTCTTGGCACCCGGAGAAGATAATGGAACATAACGCAAGGCAGATCATCAGACTGCCCGAGAGGAGAGGGTTTTTGAAGGTTTTCATCTTGCTACATATTAAATGGAATTGTTTTTAAATGTATCTTGAAGTTAAATAGTTTTTTGGTGGAGCGGTGAAATAAAAATCGCTTAAATTAGTCTAACTGAAATCAGCTATGAACTTTGCCAAGTTAGTTCCCAACGTCTATTATGCAGACATTAAAGATGGGTTAACGCTATTTGTGGAGTGTCTTGAATTTAATATCGGACATGAAGAATTGAAATCAAAAGAGCCGTTTTGCGTACTCGAAAAGAACGACTTGCAACTGTACCTTTTCGAAAATAAAGCACTGGCAAAGGAACATAACCCTGAATTCAGGCTCGTGACGAATAACATCGATGAAGCATACAAAAAAATAAGCTCATCGCATCCCGATTTTCTGCATCCCAATCTCAGTAAAGTCACGCTTCGTCCCTGGGGTGCAAAAGAGTTTGCATTGAGGGATAACCAGGTATGCATCATCATTCAGCAATGGTGATTCTGTAAAGAAATTTGGGCCGATGCAACGAACCGCCAATCAAGGATTCTGGGGCCGGATCAACTAAGCGTGATTTTTGAACTCTTTCTAATTTGAAAATTTTGCGATTTTGAAATCTTGAAATTTCATATCTTTGAACGTAACCCGACCTGTTATCAAAGTTGTCTGACCAAATGCCCCCGCATCCTCAAACCTCCGTTAACCTTTTCTCTATCCTAAGGTTATTTATCCCTTGCATCCTGCTGATTTTAGTAACGTCCTGCTTCAACGTCCGTGGGCAATGCAACACCACGCTAAATAAACTCCTTCCTGACCCTTCGGTCAATAACGACGACAGACTCGGAAGTGCACTCGCCGCTAACGGACAATATATGGTTGTCGCTGCCGAGAGCAGCGACACCCTTGGCATACTTTACGCCGGGGCAGTTTTCGTCTATGAAAAGACCGTTGCGGGTTGGTCATACCGTGCCATGCTGACGGCGTCGGACCCCGATGAATATGACTTCTTTGGAAACCGGGTAGCCATTGATGCAACGGGAAATACCATCGTGGTCATCAACCGGAACTACAACAAAGGTGGCGCATACATCTTTGAAAAGCCGGCTTCGGGATGGCAAACGATGCATGAAACGGCGAACATCAAGTTTCCGGAATATCTTGAATTTAATTCGGCGCTTGACATCAGCGACGATGGCTCAACCATCGCGGTGTCTAATCCCATGACAAACCATGCTATGCTGTTTGTGCTTGAGAAACCCGTCACCGGCTGGTCAAGTTCACAACAGCCTCGCGCTTTGGAACAACGCCAGGCACAACAGGGTATCTGGATCGGGACAGACGTGACGATTCAGGATGACTACATTTATGCGACCACCAACAACGACGGGAATCCTTCCGTTTTTGTATATAAAAAAGTGGCTGGCGACTATTCAAAGATCGCACAATTGGCAACATCGCTACAGGCCTCCGAGCTCGGTTATTTCGGAGAGCATATTACGCTGCTGGGCAACACCGTTGTCGCCACCGGACTTGCCTACGTCTCCGGCTTGATCAGTCAGCGATTCTTCGTTTTTCAGAAGTCGGGAGAATGGACAGACATGAATGAGACGGCGCAGTTCCAGCTCCCCGGGCCGGCGTCGGACAAGTTTCCCTATTCGATTGCACTTACCTCTCCGAAGACGATCGCGGCAGCGGTGCTGATCAAAGAAGGCGAATATTATACCGGCAAGGTGGTGGAAGCAACAACGACCGACGGATCGTGGCAGGATCTTTCAGTGGCCACACTGTTCGAAGAAAAAGGCCTCTGGACGCCTTCAGAGTTTAGCAATGATCTTGTGTGGAATGGTTCAGAGCTTGTGATGGCGGCCGTAGAGAAGAGTGCCGTGTTCGGAAATCGTAATTCCATACTCAGCCTGACGAAGAGCGCGGGAATTTGGGGAAGCCTTCAACGTGTTTCGCTGCCGCGTAACTCGAGCAGCAACATGTATTTCGGAACGAGTATTGTAAAAACACCGGAGGTGATGTTCGCAGGAGCGCCGTACGACGGAACTGCCGGGCGTGGCGCCGGCGCAGTGTATATTTATGAGCGGAGTGGCGGAGACTATGTGAAGATGCATACCCTTTATCCGTCGCCGCGGACACGAAGATCAACCGGTGGGTCGGATGCGGCCTTCGGGTATAGCATCGCGGCACACGGCAACGAGATCGCGGTCGGTGCCCCGTCTTTTCTCTACGCACCCGGGCACTATGGAAAGATCTTTTTATATAGACGAACATCGTCGAGCTGGAAAACGGCAACGCTCTACGACTCCTTGGTTGTACCCGTCGAGCTTGATCTGAACCATGTCGGCGCGACGGTCGCTATGAACGATCATCAACTGTTCGCATCGGCCTACAATAATCTTGGCGGTGCACATACCAACGCCGTGGTGGTGTTTGAGAAGGTGGGTGGCAAATGGACGTATCAACAGGTGATAACCTTAGGAAAGCCGATTGATAAATCATGGCCTTCCGTGAATCTCAGTCTGGAGAACGAACTGCTTGCCGTGGGAGAATTTTTCACAATCGACGGCGGCGTTTCGATTTTCAGCCGGAACGTTGGAACAGCACAGTGGGAGGCCAGTACATCGTTTTCCGGCGACGTTTTCTCGGGCATGGGTGGCGGCGTAAAACTTCTCGGTGATCATCTTTTCGTTGGTGCGCCTGGAAATAGTCACAACAACGTTTACCGGTCTGGCGAAGTGCTGGTATTTACAAAGCTCCCGGGAGAATCATGGAGGTCTGGTATGCAGCCGTCGGCAGTGATTGCTCCTGACATACCGATTGAAGGAGCATTCTTCGGATCATCACTCGACGCCGTCGGAAATACACTTGTTGTGGGAGCACCGGGAATGTTTCTCACCTTCGACAGCAAGGTGCGTACAATTCCGGGTAATACGTATGTCATCCAGACCAGCGACTACTTCTGGGTGAATACTGTCCAATACCTCAATCTTCAGGGCGATCGTTATGCCAGCAATGAGCGGGATCATTTCGGTTCGTGTGTTGCCCTCGATCAGGAATATTTTTATATCGGCGCAAGAAACGAGAACACTGATACAGGAAATTTCTCCGGCGCTGTATATTATGTCCCTACACCACCCGTCATTTTTCTTCAGCCGCCGGTGTGTGTGCAATCAGGCCCAATCGCGTTGCAGGCATATCCATTTGGTGGGAAATGGTCAGGTCAGGGCGTCGACCAGTCGGGAAAGTTTGATCCTGCGACAGTGGGTATCGGTGTCTTCACGTTGACCTACACAACACCCAACTGCAATAATCACGGCACTGTCCAAATTGAAGTAAAGCCACCTGTTATCGTTCAACAACTTTCGCCTGCAGACGTAAAGATGTGTTCGGAAGGAAGTGTTGAACTTGAGCTTGAAAAGGTAGCGGGAGCAATTTTCACCTGGTATTACAAGCCGGAGGGAGCGACTACGTTTGTGTTGTTAACCTCTGGAACGGAAAAACTGTCGGTAACCAACCCCGGCGAATACAAAGCCGTCGTGTCGTCCGAATGCTCGATGGAGTCTCCCGTGTTCAGGATCAGCATTGAAAACTTCCCCGTCACCGTCGGACCACAGCCAATCATCTGTTCCTCCGCAAATGCAGTTTCACTTGTGGCCTCGAACAACACCGGCGTGTGGGAGGGAACCGGTGTCAGCAACAATCAATTCAACCCGTCGGGACTCGCCAATGGATTTCACTCGCTGACATACCGCATCACCACGTCGTTGGGATGCCGCGTGGCATTAAAAGACAGCGTAAAGATAAGCGTCGTAGCCCCGGTCACCGTCACGCAGCAGGAGAATGATTTTTGTGAATCGGGTTCGGTGTTCCTCCACTCGTCACCCTTCGACACGGCGTTGGGCTATACCTGGTATTATAAAGAAAAGCCTAGCGGGACATTCGCGTTAGTTAACAGTATGCTGGCAGGCGATGTCTCGGTGTACGTGCAGGGATACTATCAAACCGTGGCTACCAACGGCGAATGTTCAACGACAAGCAATAGTGTTGAAGTCGGGTTTGGCACCAATCTGGCGTACGAGCTTCCAGAGGTGTTGAAACCAATCTGTGATGCCAAAGAATTCACCATCGTTGCGTCGGCGAGAGAAGGAACAACATACACCTGGCAACACAAGGCGATTGATGGAGATGGCTACCAGGTGCTCGACGGACAAACATCAAACCAACTAACCGTTAACGAAGACGGCTATTATAAAGTGAAGGGTGAATACGGCTTTTGCTCGTTCGATTCACCACCGGTTCTCCTGCAGTTCTCGCGCGACACCCTATTCGTCCCCAATATTTTTACACCGAATGGAGACGATAAAAATCCTGTGTTCAAGGTTGAGACAACAGCAACCATTAACTCACTCGCCATCTACAATCGCTACGGCGACCAAATGTTCCTGACTTCCACCGGGCAATGGGATGGAGGCGACGCCCCTTCAGGAGTGTACTACTGGCGCCTGCTCTATGAAGGATGCAATAGCGAAAAAGAAATGAAAGGCTGGGTGCATCTGATTCGATGACGCTGCATTGTCCGTCCGCAATTCGACAGTAACCTTTAGCACCCACCTAGATTACGCGTCGCATAAATCACATTGCCGGAAACCGATAAGGTAAAAATGGAGCGGTCAATCAGCGGAAGCAAGAGCTTCCATGTCTTTCCGTTGTCTGATGAACCAGAGATGCCCTTCGAGTGGCTGCAAAATAAATTTCCACCAACCTCAACAATATTAAAAACGTGAATAGGAAGTCCGGCATCAATAGTTTGCCAGGTGATTCCGTCGTCATGCGATGTTCGTACCCGAAATCTTCTTTCTGTAGACTCTGTTATAGCGGCAAACCCGCCATTGATTCGTTGTATATCGATGCCGTGGTCACCTTCAGTTGTCACCAGGTTCCAGTGGTCCCCATTATCCGTAGACCGTATTATGCCTTTCTGAGTTAACCCCATAAGTACACCACCTGATTCTGCCAATTTCCTGACCCCCTTGGATGCAGAAAAGACCTGCTTCCAGGCTTTGCCAGCGTCAACGAGTTTAAACAAGCCTGTGTTTGTCCCGATGAAAACTGTGCCTTTGTCAGCTTCAAAAAACGTAAGTACGTCTTTAGGCTGAAAATTCCGATATACCGGCAACCAATCTTTTTTTTCGTTTGTCGCCTGCAAAATTTGCCCATCATCATAATTGAAAGCCAATAGCCCCGTCTTGCCAGGGAATATACCGACGTGATTGCCCGAAAGAATCTTTTTGGTCCAGTCAGGAACTGTGGAGTTTTGTTTGTCGAAGAACAACCCATCTCCAGTGCGTAAATAGAAGCCATTGTTAGTAGCAAAGCCACCGCCGATCACGAAGCCTTTTTCACCCGAATAATTGGGTAGTCCTTCGGTAATGTCCTGCCATGTCCGGCCGCCATCAACCGATTTGAAAACGATTTTTGTGGTCACCGGCTTAATGCCGGTTGAACGCGGTTTGACACGAATGACTGAATCGGATGACATAAGATCTGATGCCTGATTTAGGACCAGGAGAAAGAATGCGAAAAAAACAAGGCTGTATGTTTTCATGACTTTAACTGGATTGGTGAAACAATAGCGTAAGAATATTGGCCTTCACTACGGCGCACGCTCGTCGCGCGATATCGTGCGTTGTTTTTTATTGGTGAAGTACCCAAAGCTAAAGCCTCCTAAGCGTCAATGAGTTAAAGGCTTGTAAAAGAATGTTAATGAAATGTAAAATTACAATGCCGAATGCACGTGGGTCAATTGTCTCTTCAAAATGCCGTCGAAAAGGCACTGGCTCTTTAGTTGCGCCCTGTGTATTTAAATAAAGGCAGAATATTTATCTTTACGCCCTTTAAGAATTCAATATGGCCGAAGAAAAGAGTCTGAACTTCCTGGAAGAGATCGTAGAGTCTGACCTGAAGGGTGGAAAGTACAAGAATATTTCGACGCGATTTCCGCCCGAACCCAACGGCTACCTGCATTTGGGGCACGCCAAGAGCATTTGCCTGAACTTTGGGCTGGCCTCGAAATATGGCGGAAAAACAAACCTGCGTTTTGACGACACTAACCCTGTAACCGAAGAAACCGAGTATGTGGAGAGCATCAAAGGGGACGTTAAATGGTTGGGATTTCATTGGTCTGAAGAACTATATGCTTCCGATTACTTCGGCCAGCTGTATACCTATGCGCACATTTTGATCGATAAGGGGCTGGCGTATGTAGACGACAGCACAAGCGAAGAGATGGCATCGCAGAAAGGAACGCCTACCCAGGCCGGCACAGACAGCCCTCATCGCCGCCGATCTATCGAAGAAAACAAGCGACTTTTCACAGAGATGAAGGACGGTAAGTACCCGGATGGGTCAAAAGTCCTGCGCGCCAAAATAGACATGTCGCACACCAACATGCTCATGCGCGACCCGGTGATCTACCGCGTCAAACATGCCCATCATCACCGGACAGGCGACACGTGGTGCATTTATCCCATGTACGATTTTGCGCACGGCCAAAGTGACTCCATCGAGCAGATTACGCACAGCATTTGCACGCTTGAGTTTGTTCCGCATCGCGAATTGTATGACTGGTTTATAGCCCAACTCGACATATATCCCTCACGTCAATATGAGTTCGCCAGACTCAACATGACCTATACCATGATGAGTAAGCGCAAGCTTTTGCAATTGGTAAATGAGAAGCATGTAAACGGTTGGGACGATCCTCGCATGCCCACGTTAAGTGGTGCGCGAAGGAGAGGCTACACGCCCGAGGCTATCCGCGAATTTTGCGATCGAATTGGTGTGGCGAAGCGCGACAATCTGATCGATATCGGTTTGCTTGAGTTCTGCTTGCGAGAACACCTGAACAAGATCGCCGAGCGACGAATGGTGGTGTTCGATCCATTGAAAGTGGTAATCACCAATTATCCCGAAGGGAAATCTGAAGTGCTCCGGGGCGAGAATTTGCCCGAAGGAGATTCTACCCGCGAGGTCCCCTTTGGGAGAGAACTCTGGATTGAACGTGACGACTTTATGGAAGTGCCAGCCAAGAAATATTTCCGTCTTGCGCCAGGTCAAATGGTGCGTTTGAAGAGCGCATTCATCATCAAGTGCGAAGAGTTCATCAAAGACGCGAACGGAACGGTAACAGAGCTACGGTGTACTTACGTGCCCGAAAGCCGTAGCGGTTCCGATACATCGGGAATTAATGTGAAGGGCGTCATTCATTGGGTGAGCGCACAGCACGCAGTGCCCGCAGAAATTCGCTTGTATGATCGCCTTTTTGTAACAGAGGACATGAATGCCATCGAAGACGATTTCACCAATCACCTTAATCCTAACTCACTGCAGGTTCTGAAAACTGTTTATGCCGAACCGGCGCTTGCCAATTCAAAAACAGGTGAGCAATTCCAGTTCCTGCGCATGGGATATTTCTGCCTCGACCCTGATGCTACGCCGAATAAGTTGATCTTTAACCGTACTGTGACATTGAGGGATACATGGACGAAGGAGGCGGGGAAGTAATTGTAACGTTATAGAATAGATCATCGGGTGACTTATAGGTCTGGCCATCAATTGTTGCTTAGCGCAAAAGATTATCCCCTTATATCCGGGCAAGGCACCAGGATCCGAATCATGGCTGTGGAAGGAGCAGAACTTGGGCGGTTATCTTAAAGATGTCACTGAACCTACTTTAACCGCATTCATCCCAGACAATCCCAATGGCATCGGTGTAATCATTGCACCTGGGGGTGGTTTTCACTTCCTGGTATATGAGTTGGAAGGGACGGCCGTTGCCAAAAAATTGAACGAAAGGGGAATAACAGCTTTTGTTTTGAAATATCGCCTGGTTCATGAGGATCCCGCTCATCCTTACTACAGCCAAATCATGAAGGAGAAAAATCTTAAGTTTCTAGATTCAGTTAATGCTCCAGTTGTCAGGCTTGCCCTACAGGACGCGTTAACTGCAATGAAATATGTACGGCAAAATGCAAGAGACTACAATATCGATCCAAATAAATTGGGCTTTATGGGATCTTCCGCAGGAGGTACGGTGGCAATGTCATTGGCCTACAATGCCACTGAAGAGAACCGACCCAATTTTGTAGCGTCACTTTACGCTTATGGATCAGCTGTCATTGGTTCTAAGGTTCCAACTGTTGACACGCCCATCTTTATTGCCACTGCCAGTGACGATGAATTTGGGTTTGCATCCTATAGTGTACAAACCTACTCCAAATGGATTGAAGCTAAACAACCTGCTGAATTGCATATGTACCAGAAGGGCGGGCACGGCTTTGTCATGAAGAAACAGAATCTTCCAGCGGATAATTACCTGGACAGGTTTACTGATTGGCTCTTACTGGAAATATATCCAAAGCGTTAGTGTCTGTCCGCTATTTTTAGATCATCAAAATGTGTGTCTAAATTACATTGTCTATCCATACTGTAAGTCTCCAAAGATAGTGGCGCTTTTTCAATTATAATTTATCTAATCATCGCTAGAAAAAACCAAACATCCCGAAAAGATTTTTAGGCGTAGGAAAAAAGGTAGATAAAGTCAAGCAAATCATCAATCACGAGTTGCGCATAGCGGAAGGACTTCCACCAATATTCTTTTTGAAGAATGAGTTGAAGTGACAGGGATATTCAAATCCAAGTGAAAGCAACTTCGGAAATGCTCCGGTTAGTACTAAATCGCCCTGATCTTTAGGGTCAGGTGCTTTTGATGAATCCCGATCACCCCCCCCCCAGAGTGGAAATTCCGAGCAAGCTGACCACCAATTTCCGAGGCAAAGTGACCACCCAAAGTTAATTGGAAAATTGAGGTTTGATCGGTATCGATTTTTCGGTTAGTAATAGCCGCGTTTTAGTTTTGGTTTTCAGTTAAATCTTCCGTTAAGATAGTTCTTTTCTTTCTCATGGATT
>NZ_JAERRB010000011.1 GCF_016735595.1 Chryseolinea lacunae | reverse complement strand
AAACTGCTCCAGGGCTTTTTTCTTGATCTCCTCTAAATTGAATTCCTCTTGCTTTTTCTTTTTCATATTCTGTATCAAAGTTGGTGTTTTTTCACGCTTTGACACAGTTCACTTTACAGCCTCGTTTGTTATGTCTCTCTATAAATCCATATCTATAAAATCCAGCTCTCCAACTCAGTTTTCTCTAAATCCTGCCTATACCAACTCTCCAATTCCGTCTCCCTAAATCTTTCTCCAATCCGGTCTTTAATCTAATTGAAGAAGTTCAGCAGTCTGATTCAAATTCTTCTCTGCCTCTAGATGAAGCACTTTTCAATCGTATACAGCTGGAAATTTCCCCCTAACATCGACGGGATCCGTTGAACCTCGCCATTACTGTAAACACTCAAGATCCAGTCATTCCAAATCGACCTCAAACATGTTTAGCACTTAGATCTATACTTTGAAAATTCCGGGCATTTGTCTCACGGGTATGCAGAGCAATCAGCATTCAAAGCTTAAAACACAAAGTGTTTTAAGCTCATCAAAAAAGAGAAAATGGCTGATGATTTTGGTTTCGCCAAAATCATCAGCCATTTTCTCTTCCCACCCAACGCTCACCTTGATGAGTGTTCAGAAACATGCTCGCGTTCGTGAGCGGACCCACTGAACGAATTTAATTCGCACAATCCCTTTCAAACTCCAACGCCCCCTACTGTGGACACGTCCGCGAACTCTGATCAATATCTCCGGCGCCACCATTGGCTGTGAATGCATAGCCTACCAGCACCTGACCACCATTGTCGGCCGTCACGTCGGCAACAATATAAATGGCGTCGTTCTTTTTTTTGTCGATGCTCACGTGAAAGGGCAACGGTGGATTCTTCACCGTAACATCACCACTGGTGCCTTTGTAGGTTACAGAACTTGCTGTGCCGGCGCCGGTGGCTACCGTAACACTATACACCACAATACCATCGGCAGACGCCGTAGACGTGAGGTCGAGGGAACAGCCGTGGTTGTTGTCATCGTCTTTGTGACAGGACGCGATCAGCACAACGGCCAGCAACGAGGCAGACAAATAGGCAAACGTTTTTTTCATGTGTATTCGCTTTAGGGGTTAGTAAATAACAAAACCATAAACACGTTGCAGTCTCCTGCGCCGCCATTCTTTTTCACGTGACCCTACGCGTTTTGTCGGGAGCTTCCTCACACACTTCTCCTGAAAAATCAACACACAAACGAAGATAGTAAAAACATTCTCAGAAGTATCGATGGGAACCGGCCCCGGCCGTCCCGGTCTCTGAAGGAAAACTCCCTGCATACCACTCAACAACTAATCTCCGCAAAGGTTTAAACAAAAAAAGAGACCCCGACACGTCGGGGTCTCAAACACAAACACGGAATATACTAGCTCCTAAACTAGTTCTCAATAAAATTCAATTGCGATTGCGGGATGGGGAGGTAGTTGTTCACGCCTTCCACATAGCCATGCTCGCCAAGAATCTCTTCGCCCCTGCCCTGCCGGATAATATCCCACAGGCGCTGGCCTTCCATGCCCAGTTCCACTTCACGTTCGTGGTATACGGCTTGCAACGGATCGGCTACAGGTGTTTCGTCAAGACCAACGCGGTCGCGAACTTGTTGCAGATAGCTTTCCCAATCGCCACCGGTGTGGGCGGCGGCTTCGGCAGCCCAGAGCAACACTTCGGCATAGCGGATCACAATCCAGTTGTTGGGATCGTCGCTTTGCAAGCCCCACTCGCTGGGTGGAATCTGGTACTTCTGTCCCATCAGTAAGTCGATGCATGAAGAGAATTGATTGTCGGCCACGGTCTCGTCGTCGGTGCCTTCCCACAGCACTTCGCCGTCTTCAATGAAGGTGGCGTCAAAGCGCGGATCGTCTTCTTCAAAACGATCGGCAAATGATTGCTTGGGACAGTTAAAGCCCCAGCCATCGCCGTTGTTACGGCTGCGGGTGAAGATCACAAACTCGTTGCCTTCGTTGTCGTCGCCCCACGCATCGGTGCCCGACGGTGTGAACTGGATTTCGAAAACAGACTCGATGCCGTTCTCGTGGTCCAGCTTCCAGTTGTCGTCGTAGTGCTCTTCCAGTCCATAGTCGCCCGAGTCAATAATCTCGTTGGCTTTGCTCAATGCTTCCGTCCATTTCTTTTCGAAGATGTAGGCTTTGCACAGGAATGCCTGCGCGGCGCCTTTTGTGGCACGGCCCACGTCCTGATGCCCCTTTGTCAACAAGACGCTTTCGGCGGCTTTGAAGTCGGCTTCAATGAAGGCCCACAGTTCGTCAAAGCTGGCTTTGGGTAGATTGTAATTGCCGGCTGTCATCAGTTTGTCGACCAACGGCACTTCGCCAAAAATCTTCACCAGTTCAAAGTAATAGTAGCCACGCAGAAAACGTGCTTCGGCCACCACCTGGGCTTTCTTGTCGTCGGCAATCATCTCTTTGGTCATGGCGCCCACTTTCTCGATCACACGGTTGCAACGGTTCACGCCGAAGTAGTAGTGTTGAAAAGGAACGGGCAGGCCTGGGTTGCCCGCGTTGTACTGGAAGTTCAACAGCGGTTCAATCCACGGTTGATCGCCCGGGCCTTCGCCGCCTTTGTAGGCATCGTGGCCAAGGATGTCGCCGAGCCAGAAGGGAAAGTAGTTTGTATCATCCCAGCCCAGAATGTCGTAGCATCCGGTGAGGGCGAGGTCTGCTTGTTTTTCGGTCGTGAAAAAACTCTCTTCCGAAACGCTGGGAGCTTTCACATCCAGGAAGCTGTCGGAGCATGCTGTCACCACCACGCAGGCAGTGTAGGCAAGCAATAGGTTGAATATCTTTTTCATGATTCTCAAGGTCTCGGGTTAAAAGGTCAGGTTTACGCCTCCGGTAACAATCCGGGGTTGGGGGTAAGTGGCCCGGTCGATGCCGAGGTCAAGCGATCCATAATAGCCGGTGCCGATCTCCGGATCAAAGCCCGTGTATTTCGTCACCGTGAACAGGTTGGTGGCGCTCACATAGAATCGCAGCGTCTGCACTTTTATTTTCTCCAGGAATGCTTTGGGAAGCGTGTAGCCCAGTTGAATGTTTTTCATGCGCAGATACGATCCTTTCTCCACATAGCGATCGGAGAACCAGTTGTTGTTGGCGTCGGCCGCATTGAGACGCGGAAAGTGCGCATCGTTGGTGCTGCCTGCGCCCGTCCACCGGTTCAACATGCGCGTGCTGAGATTATAGGCAGCGTCAGGCCGTTCGGTATACACCTTCGTGCCGTTGAAAACATCGTTGCCATACACACCCTGGAAGAAGACGCTCAGGTCAAACGCTTTGTAGTTGAGCGTGGCATTGAAGCCGTAGGTGAACTTGGGCAACGGGTTGCCTATGGTGCCAAAGAACAGCTGACCATCGTCGCCCTTTGCATAGCGGATGTCGCCGGGGGCTGCGTCGGGTTGAAGCAGGTTGCCGTCGTTGTCTACGTGGGCCAGCACGTCTGCTTCGGTTTGGAACAGGCCGTCGGTTTTATAGCCCTGGAATTGCGCCACGGGACTTCCCACTTTTGTTACCGACACGTTGCCCTGGTTGCGCAGCGGTGCCGCTTCAATCTGGTCAAGCCCGCCGAGGTTTATCACTTTGTTTTTATACATCGAGAAGTTGCCGCCGATCTTGTAGCCGAAGTCACCCGTGGTGTTGCTGGCATAGTTCAGTTCAAGTTCAAAACCACGGTTCTCCATCACGCCCACATTCTGATAGGGAAAATCCTGAATGCCCGTGTGGCTGGGTGGTGGAATGGCCACCAGCATGTCTTTGGTGCGCTTGATGTAATACTCTGCGGTGAAGGTGAGGTTGTCGTTAAACAACGCACCGTCCAGCCCGATGTTGGTGGTGTTGGTGGTTTCCCAGTGCAGGTTTGGGTTGGCCACGTTGGGGAACGTGATGCCGTTCAAAATCTGGTTGTTGAACACATACGACTGTCCCAGACGTCCGGGGTTCTGATAGCCAAAGGCCGGAATTTTTTCGTTGCCAATGCTCCCCCAACCTGCGCGCAACTTCAGGCTGCTGAGAAAGCCCAGCCCCGTCATGAAGTTTTCTTTTCCAATTTGCCAGCCCGCCGAAAACGACGGGAACACACCATAACGTTTCGCCACAAAGTTTGACGAACCATCGCGACGGATGTTGGCCGTGAACAAATACTTGTCGGCATACGAATAGGTGAAGCGACCAAACAACGACGAGATACGTTTCACATCGGTAGGCTGTCCTCCGGATGTGGCGTAGATGTTCAGGGCGTTGTCTACATAGCGGAATTGACCCTGATCATCGATGAGGTCTGTTACACGTGTATCAAAATATTCTACGAAGGTATTATACGCCTCTGTTCCGGCGAGCAACGACAAGTCATGTTGGCCGAATGTTTTCGAGTAGGTAAAGTAATTCGACCACGTCCAGGTTGTGCCTGTGGTGGATGTATTTTGCAGCGTGCTGATCTCGTTGCGTTGTGATGTCGATACCGTATAGACCGGCACAAAGCTTTGATCTTTACCAAACAAATACGTGAGCCCAAGGTTGGAACGGAATTGCAAATTTTTTGTGAGGTTCACTTCGCCAAACACGTTACCCACCACGTTAAACTCTTTCGCAAACGCGTTGGTGTAGTAGATCTGCGCCGCGGGGTTGCTGGTGTCCATATACTTCGTGGCCGCAAACGAACCATCGGCATTGTGCACCGGGGTGACCGGGTCGATGTTGCTGGCCTGGATGAGCACCGACGACCATTCATCATCTTCATTCACCTTGTGGCGTGTAGACGATTCAAGCGTGAGGTTCTCTCCCACCGTGAGCCAGCGCTTGGCTTTCACCGACGTGTTGATGCGCACCGATGTTCTTTCGAAATCGGTTTTGTTCACAATGCCTTCCTGCTTGTAGTTGTTGGCGCTGATGAAGTAGGTTACCTTATCTGAACCGCCCGACACCGACAGGTTGTTGTTGCGGGTCACGGCGGTGCGGGTCACTTCGTCTACCCAGTCCGTGCCTTTCCCAAGCGACTGATAGTTTTGCAGTTCGGGAAAGATGATGGGATTGCCCGCGTTGTTTTGCGCTTCGGTGTTCAGCATGCCCCACTGCGAAGCATTGAGCAGCCCAGGCTTGCGCCACATCTGCGAGAACCCGATGTATGAATCAAAGCTGATCACGGTGTTGTCGCTCTTCTTGCCACTGCGTGTGGTGATGAGAATCACACCGTTGGCACCACGCGATCCGTAGATGGCTGTGGCCGATGCGTCTTTCAAGACTTCCATCGACGCAATGTCGGAAGCGTTCAGAAAGCTAATGTTGTCTACCGGGTAGCCGTCCACCACAAAAAGTGGCGACGAGTTGTTGATGGTGCCGATGCCGCGCACGCGGATCTGCATTGATGCGCCGGGCGATCCGGAGTTGGCTGTCACCGTCACACCCGAGGCGCGACCTTGCAACGCCTGGTCCACGGTGGCCACGGGCATCTTTTTAATATCGTCTGCCTTCACGCTCGACACGGCGCCGGTGAGGTCGCTTTTGCGTTGCGTGCCATAGCCCACCACCACAATTTCCTGGAGCGACTGCATGTCTAACGCCATGCTCACGGCAATCACGGAACGGGAGCTCACGGCCACCTCCTGCGGAGCATAACCAATAAAGGTGAACACCAGCGTGGCGTTTTCATCCTGCACAGCAAGGTGATAGTCGCCGTTGGTGTCGGTAGACGTGCCATTGGCCGTGCCTTTCTCCACCACATTCACACCCGGCATGGGTTGGCCAGCTTCGTCCTTCACATTTCCCGACACACTGAAGGCGGGAACCACTTCGGCGACGGCGCTTTCCGGCGCGGCATCGGCCATCCCAGGGCTACCTTCCGACGCTTCGCCGGTGCTGAACAAGGCGGCGGTGGTAGACGATTCAACGTTGCGTCGTTTCTTCAACACAATCTGGTCGCCTTTGATCTTGTAGGTCAGGTCCGTGTTTTTCAGCAGCTCGCCCAGCACGGTGTGGATGGTGGAATTGCTGAACGACAGGGTGACTTTGCGCGATGTGTCCACCACTTTGTGATTATAGAAAAAGCGGTAGGTTGTTTTGGTTTCCAGGACCGAGAAGGCTTCTTTCAGCGACGTTTCGCGAAACGAAACACTGATCTTGTCGCCGGCGCGGGCCGTGTCGCGGGCCTGCAACGGCAGCAGGCTTAGGGAGGCGAAAATCAATGCTAGCATGGCGCTTTGTATTAGAATGGGCCTACGCAGCTCTTTGGCCAGGCCAAAGCGATAGCGTAAAGTTTTTTTCATAACTTTGACATTAGGTTTAATAAAGTATCCATTTTATTAGGCGGCTCCGTTCCTTCCTCGAAGGAGCGTTGCAAAAGATCGGGAAGTGCTGCAACACTTTCCGATTCTTCATTTATGGGCAGCTATGTTTTCATGCGCTCAGGTTTTGGTGGTTCGTCTGCATCATTCCGCACAGAGTTTACCTTCAATCAGGACTTTGTCGCCCTCCATCCGGTAGTCAATATTTTCTGAAGCTTTAAACAGCTCCAGCACTTCGGGCAAAGATTTATTGTCAACATTGGCCGAAAAGCGGCAGCCCAGCGAATTGCTATCCTGCACTTCTATGGTCACATTATACCACCGTTCCAGCGCCAGCACGATTTCGGAGAACGGTTGATTTTCAAACACAAGCTTGCCCTCGCGCCACGCCGTATACTTCTCGGTGTTCACCCGGTTCTCGAGCAACAGTTTGCGCGATGCTTTTTCGAACACCACACGCTGGTTGGGTTGCATGGTCACTTCGCCCGACTGCTGACCCGCGGCGGCGATGTTCACTTTGCCTCTCACCAGCGTTGTTTCCACGCGGGTGTCTTTGCCATAGGAGCGCACGTTGAAGGCCGTGCCCAGCACACGCACGTTCACTTCGGCGGCGTGCACGATGAACGGTTGTGCGGCATTTTCGGCCACATCAAAAAACGCTTCGCCTTCCAGGAAGACTTCGCGCAGGGGTTGTCCTTCAAAATGTTTGGGATATTTCAAACGGCTGTCGGTGTTGAGCCACACCTTGGTTCCGTCGTTCAGGGTAATGAGCGAACGCTGTCCTTTTTCTGTCACCACCTGCGTGAGCGATGCGCGTTGTGTGGTGTCGTGTTGTGTCCACAGCCACAGCGAAACACAGGCCAGGGCAAACGCCACACTGGCGGCCACGGCATAGGTAAACATTCGTCCGCGCGGCGTTGACGTGTTGACTTCGGATGGACGGACGCTTGGCGCGTCGGGCTGATCGATGGCCAGATCTATCCGGCGTTTCAAATGAACAATCTTGGACTCCAGCACATCCTCTTCACGCACCTGGAACACCAGCAAAAACTGCCGGGCCTCTTGAATTGCACCTTGCGCCTGGGGATGTTGCTCCTGGAAAGATTGCCAGAAAGATTGCGTTTCGTTGTCGGGCGACAGCACCCAACGCTGAAAATATTCGTCTTTGCAAAAGTCGGCTGCGGTATAGGCGCTATAGTTCATGTGAGGGGTTCAAACGCTGTTACACTCTAAAAGCAGCGCACGAAACGATTACCCCTCTTTTTCTGAAAAATATTTTTCAGGAAACAATCCGCACCCACTTGCGCAGGGTGTCGATGGCTTTGCCGATAAGCTTGTAGGAAGATTTGAGGTCGATGTCGAGCACTTCCGAAAGTTGCTCGTAGGACATGCGTTCATAAAATTTAAGATAGACTGCCTCACGTTGGCGCTTGCTGAGTTTTTGCATGGCGCCCGTCAATTGTTGCTGTTGTTCCGAAGCGGTCTGCAACTGCACAATGTCGGTTTCGATGGATGTATAGGAACCTTCCTGGTCATCGAACGCCAGCATGTGCTGTGTGCGTTCGCGACTGGCCGCCATGACCACGCGCACAATGCGGCGGCGAAGGGATTTCAGAAGATAGAATTTAATGTTGTCGGTGTCTGACAAATGTTCGCGGCGGTTCCACAATTCCACAAACACATCCTGGATGCAGTCTTCCACCACGGCGCCATCTTTGCACAACTTTCCCCCATAGGCATAGAGCAGGCGCACGTGTTTTTCGAAGATAAAATCCAGCGCTTTGCGTTGACCTTCGCGGAGCAACGACCACACCACGCCGTCCATTTGGGCTTCGCTTGTGCCGGCGCGAAAAAGAATGGACTCCACGCCGTGGCGCGACGCATCGCGTTTCTTTTCGGGAGCCATATCGGAAGGCAGGTTGGTCATTCAGGTCAGGCACGCAACACAAATGCTGCATGAAGGCAACGAAAAGGTAACAAAAAGATTACACATAAATCAAGATGCATTCACACCAACGGAGTTGAATCGCTCCAGAAAAATGCATCACCACGCACATGCGTCTCGCTGTAAACACATCCCAAGGGTTGGTGTGCCTCGCGCACATCGCCAGACCGACGACCATAGAAAAACGATTGCATCACCCCGCCGTGCGCCTTTATTTTATCTCCGGCCACACCCTGGCGCCCTTTGTAACTCCTGACTATTCGGCTTATCTTGAAGCCCGTTTACTATCAACGGAAAAGGTCTATGAAAATTCTCGTTTGTGATGACGACGTCGTGGTTTTGAAAGTGATCCAACTCGCCCTCGAAGCCGAAAAGTATGACGTGGTGCTGGCCAAAGACGGCAAGCAAGCCTTCCAGCAACTGCGCGACACAACAGATTTCGACCTCATCATCACCGACATCCACATGCCCTACCACAACGGCGACGAAATTCTGAAATGGGTGCGCATAGAACAAAACGCCAAAACGCCCATCATCATGCTTTCGTCCGATGGCGAAGAGGAAGTGATTGCCCTCGCCCTCAAACAAGGCATCAACGCCTTCGTGGTGAAACCCGTAAACGCCAAAGACCTGGTGAAAAAAGTAAACAAACTCCTGAACTGATTTCTCTCAATCGCTTTTTAACAACTGTCCATCCACAACGCCCATGCGCTTCCTGAAACTCGTATTGTTCCTCCTGGTCCTCGCCCCTATCGCCCATGCACAAACGGTTGACGACGTGATTGGCGGCTACGTCAAATACATTGGCGGTTCCAAAAAATGGACGAGCGCCAAAACCATCATCTCCGAAGGAGAATATGACTATGGCGGCATTGTGTTTCCATTCACCACCTATGCAAAAGCGCCCAACCTCTATAAAGTGATCGTGCCCCTGAACGGAAAATTCTACGCCCAGGCATTCGACGGAACCGAAGGCTGGAAAGTTGACGGCTTCAAAAACGAGACCAACCCAACCCCGCTTAGCGGACCTGCCGCCCTGCAACTGGCCAACGAAGCCGACGTGGAACTGATAGACGTGTTTGTGAACTACAAAGCCAAAGGCCACACGGCCGTGCTGGAAGGCAAAGACACCGTAGACAACACCCTGTGCTATAAAGTAACCCTGACACGAAAAAACGGTGAGAAAGAAACCTGGTTCTTCAACACAACCTCACACCAGCCGGTGATGCGAATAGCCGTTTCCAGAAATGTGGAAATGGGTGGCGCACTGCTGAACACTCACTTCAGCGACTATCGCGACGTGAGCGGCTTAAAAATTCCATTCAAGACCGTGAGCGATGCAAACGGCCAGATGATCCTGACCGTGGTTGTTAAAAAAGTAGTGGTGAATGCGCCGGTAGACAGCAAGATCTTTCAACCGTAAAAAACCTGACAGCGTAATCAATCAACAAACGAAACATTTTCGATCTTCCATTGATCGTCGTGCTTCGTCAGCTCAAAGAAAATCGGAATAGCAATCTCTGTCTCTTGTGCCACAGCCGTAACCGATGCGCGCGCAGGCTCCTCTTCCGTTACCTGGATGGCATACTTCCGATTTTTAGTTACATACGCATCGCGTTCCGACTGCGTCTTGGCATCGCCCGCCTTCTCGATATTTCTCTGCCACTCCGCCAGGCTATCACGCTTTACCAGAAACGTGCGCGACTTCTCAAAGTCAAGTTGATCAATAGCCGACAAATAGGACGCCACAACATCCTTGGGACCTGACGCCGACCCGCATCCCAACATCATCATACAAACGAAAAACAAAACAATTCTCATAAACTTCATTTAGATTTTAAAAACATCATCACCAGGTGCCTTAAACTTCAGCAAGCACATTTGTTCACTTGCCATTATATGCGCAGGCGATCGCGCGCCTCCATCAACGCAAAGCCCAGCAAATTCTGACCGGGCCACGTGGCCGGGTCTTCCACATGCGCGGCATCCTGCGAAAGGCCTATTCCCCAAATGGCATCGGTGGGACTTGCTTCCACGATAACGTGATCGCCCGTGCCCAACAAATAGTTCTTCAACTCCACATCCTGACCAAACTTATGCACGTTGCCCGCACACACGATCTCATACTTGCTCTCGTTCCAAAGGGCGTCATCAAAATTCACAATCTTCCGTCCAAGCGCTTTCACTTCGCCCGGCTTGTCGGTATTCACAATTTTCTGAAAGATGGCATCATCACCAAACAGCTTTGCCTTCTGCGCCATCATCCAATGCTCCGCAGTTTTATAAACCACGCCTTCCACCGCGAACGGCGACGGATACCATTGACTAAAAACAAATTTCCCAACGGTCTCCCCACCCTTCGGCGTATGTCCCCAGAAAAACAAAAATTTCTTTACCTCCCCCTTGTCAATACCTTCAACTAATCCGGATACAGAATACTTCATCGCACATCATTTTAAAGTGAACCCCCAACGTGGCTCACGTGAACCCATGCAGAAGGAACGGCAAAGATAATCTCCTAATTCCGAATGATCACACACGTGTCACACTGCTGTCGCAGCCAAATCGCCAGGTTCAAACCCAGCTGTTAAAAATCCCAACCCCGACCGCACCCGCCCAACATTGACCGTAAGCGAACGCCCATCAAAAATAAACCAGCAATATTCGTCTGATATTGTGACTTTAGTATGGCACACGGATTGACTATCCTAAACCTGCATTCCCACAGAATGCGCCTAACCAAACCAGATCAATATGCTTCGTCATAGCTTCCTTCTCGCCTTCCGCAGTTTTCTTCGCTTCAAGAGCACCTTCTTCATCAACCTCATCGGACTCTCCGCCGGCCTGGCCTGCGCCATCCTCATCTACCTGTGGGTGAACGACGAGTTGCATGTGGACGGCTTTCACGCAAAAGGCGAACGACTCTACCGCATCATGACCAATGCCCCTTCGCCGCAGGGCATCAACACAACCGAAGGCACGGGCGGCGGACTGGGCGAAACGTTGGCGAAGGAAATGCCCGAGGTGGAGTTTGCCACGGTGACCACACCCGCAGCGTGGTTCCAGAAATTCACCGTGTCAACGCCCGGGTACGATGTGAGTGCGCGCGGACAATTTGCCGGCAAAGATTTTTTCAATGTATTCTCGTTTCATCTTCTTCAAGGACGCGAAGACCAGGTGCTGGCCGACAAAAACTCGGTGGTCATCTCCGAAGCGCTTGCCAAAAGTTTGTTCGATACACCCACGGCTGCCCTTGGCAAAACCATAGAATGGAAGTGGCTGAACCTGAAACGCACATGCACCGTGACGGGCGTTTTTGAAGGCACACCGGCAAACTCTACACAACAGTTTGACTTCGTGGTGTCGTTCGAAGTGTGGAAAGAAATTGTGCCACCGGCGGCCGACGTTCGCGGCGGTCCCTTCCTCACCTTTGTGGTGTTGAAAGAAGGTGCTTCCACCACCGTTTTTCAGAACAAGCTCTCGGCCTTCCTGAAACAAAAAGACAACGCCGCCAACGCAACTTTGCTCGCCACGCGCTATGCCGACAACTATCTCTATGGAACCTACGCCGAAGGCAAATCTACCGGCGGGCGCATTGCCTATGTGAAATTGTTTTCACTCATCGCTGTGCTCATTGTGGTGATGACATGCATCAACTTTATGAACCTCTCCACTGCCAAAGCCTCGCGCCGCATCAAGGAAGTGGGCATCAAAAAAGTGGTGGGCGCGCAACGCAAAACGCTGGTGCTGCAATATCTGGGCGAAGCCACGGGCATGGCCTTCTTATCGCTGGTGGTGGCAGTGGCCGTGGTGCAGCTTTTGCTTCCGGCGTTCAACAGCATCACGGGCAAACAGCTTGCGCTCATGGCCAGCCCTGCGTTAATTGCATCGCTGCTCGGCATGGTGTTGGTGACCGGCATAGTGGCGGGAAGTTATCCGGCGTTGTATCTGTCGGGCCTGCACCCCGCGCTTGTGCTGAAAGGAAAATTCACCAGCTCGTTTGCCGAGCTGTGGACGCGCAAAGGACTTGTGGCGTTTCAGTTTGCTTTGTCCGTTACCTTCATCGTGTCGATGATGGTGATCTCAAACCAGATCGACTTCATCCAGAACACACGTCTGGGCTATGAACACGACAATGTGCTTTACTTCGAAATGGAAGGCGCCGTGGCCGAACATCCCGAAGCATTCCTTGCTGAGATGCGCAACATTGCCGGTGTGGTGCATGCGTCCAGCATTCAGCAAAACATTCAGCTCGAAACATTTTTCCCCGCTCCGGGCTTGCGTTGGGAAGGCAAGAACACCGACGACCAACTGCGCTTTGGCCAACTGCCCGTGAACCACGACCTCATCGAAACACTGGGCATCACCATGGCCGAAGGTCGCTCCTTCTCCCCCGACCATCCCTCCGACACCGCCGCCATCATCTTCAACAAAACCGCCATTCAACAAATGGGGCTGAAAGATCCCGTTGGCAAAACGGTTGAGGTGTGGGGCAAGCCCATGACCATTGTGGGCGTGACCGAAGACTTCCACTTCCAATCCTTCCGCGAACCCGTCAAGCCATTCTTCTTCCGCCTCTCGCCAAGCGAAACCATGCTGGTGATGCTGCGCCTGCAAGGCGACAACCTGCCCGGCACCCTGGCCCGCATTGAGCAAGCATACAAAACGTTGAACCCCGGTTTCACCTGGGAGTATACCTTCCTCAACGATTCATTCCAACGCCTCTATGTGGCCGAGAAAAATGTGTCGGCCCTGTCGCGCTACTTCGCCGGGCTGGCCATTCTCATTTCGTGCCTTGGTCTCTTTGGACTGGCTGCCTTCACGGCCGAGCGCCGGCGCAAAGAAATCGGCATCCGCAAAGTGCTGGGTTCGTCCACACGCAGCATCGTGTTGCTTTTGTCGGCCGACTTCACAAAGATTGTGCTCGTGTCTATTGTTGTTGCCTTGCCGCTCAGCTATGTGGTGTTGCAGCAATGGCTTCAGCAATACGCCTATCGCATCGCGTTAAGTCCGTGGTATTTTGTTGCCGCCGGTGTTGTCACGTTCGTGTTGGCCATGCTGGTGGTGGGCACGCAGACGCTGGGCGCCGCGAATTTGAATCCCGTAAAAAATCTGCGTAGCGAATAAACAGCTCAGCTCATTTCGCATCGAACAAGGATGGGTCTTGCCATGGTCCGGGCAAGGTTGTGTTCTTTCACACACAAAAATATTGTCATCACGCTTTCAGTATGACATAAAACTCATTTGCTCTACAGCCAATTTCTTCTAATTTGGCTGTAGACCTACTGCCCTTTCTCATGACCCACCGCTTCACCCCAAGCCTGCATGCGCGGCACACCGGCCTCGCCGCATGCATGGCTGCACTGCTGTTGCTCCTGCAATGCACTACCGAAAAACCATCGCTTGAAACCTGGTCGGTCTATAAGGCCGATGCCGCCAGCACCAGCTATTCGTCGTTGCAACAGATCAACCAAGAGACTGTCAGTCAACTTGCCGTTGCATGGACGTTCAAACCCAACGATGCTCCTGCAGGCATGTACTTCGGAAAATCGGAATGCAATGCTATTGTGGTGAACAATATGCTCTATGCCACCTCGGCGCGCCACTGGGTCTATGCGCTTGATGCTGCAACAGGCAAGGCGTTGTGGCACCTCGATCCGTTTGATGGCGCCAAGGGCGGCGGGGTGAATCGCGGTGTGACTTATTGGGAAAGCGGCGACGACAAACGCATTCTCTTCACGGCTGGCAAATACCTGATGGCCGTGAATGCACTCACCGGCAAACTGATCTCCACCTTTGGCGAGCAGGGCAAGGTGAGCCTCAACCTTGTGCCCGACAACCAACTGGAGGGCTGGGTTGTGCCCACATCGCCGGGCATGGTGTTTAACGACCTGCTCATTCTCGGCTCCGAAGTGTCGGAGCTCTATGGTGCCGCGCCGGGCTATGTGCGCGCGTTCGACATTCGCACCGGCGCCCTTCGCTGGACCTTTCACACCATTCCCCATCCCGGCGAAACCGGCTACGAAACGTGGCCACCCGATGCCTGGAAATATGTGGGCGGTGCCAACAACTGGGGCGGCATGAGCCTCGACGAAAAACGCGGGCTCGTGTTTCTCCCCCTCGGCTCGCCAACCTACGACTATTATGGCGCCGATCGCAAAGGACAAAACCTCTTCGGCAATTGCATCGTGGCCCTCAACGCCAACACCGGTGAGCGCGTGTGGCACTTTCAAACCGTGCACCACGACCTGTGGGACTATGACCTGCCCGCACCTCCCAACCTGGTGACCGTGATGCACAACGGCAAACCTGTTGACGCCCTCGCGCAAACCACCAAGACCGGTTTTCTTTTTGTGCTGAACCGCGAGACTGGCGAGCCTCTCTTTCCCATTGAAGAACGACCCGTGCCCACCTCAACCATTCCCGGTGAAGACGTGTGGCCCACACAACCCTTCCCGCTAAAGCCCGCTCCCTACGCGCGCCAGCACATGACCGAAGCCGACCTGAACAACACCTCACCCCAAGCCCGCGACTCGGCCCGCGCCATCTTTAAAAGCCTGCGCTACGATGGCATGTTCACACCGCCCGACCTGCGGGGCACCTTCATGTTTCCCGGCAGTCGTGGCGGCTCCGAGTGGGGCGGTGCGGCAATCGATCCCACCACGGCATGGCTGTACGTGAACGCCAACGAAAGCCCCGAGATCGCACAAGTAAAGAAGATGAAGAAGAGTGAGTCGTCGCCCAACACCACACGCTATGCATTGGGCAAAAACTTTTATATGAACTATTGCAGCACCTGCCACGGCCAGGATCGCAAGGGGCGCGAACCAAACTTCCCGGCCCTCACCGACCTTGGCAAACGCCTGACCGAAGCCGACGCCCTGCAAAAAATAAAAACCGGTGGCGGCCGCATGCCCGCCTTCGCCAAACTGGTGGCTGGCCACGAAGAAGAAATTATTGCCTACCTGTTCGAGAAAAGCAAAACCGTGTATGCCAAAAAACAAACCACACCCACCGACACCACATCGGTCTATCTGAACCTGACTGCCTACAGCGACTTTGAGGGGCCCGACGGCCAACCCGCCATCAAACAACCGTGGGGAACATTAAATGCCATCGACCTCAACACCGGCGACTATGCGTGGAAAATTCCATTGGGCAACATACCCGAATTTCAAACACCCGGAGGGCCACCCACCGGCACGGAGAGTTGGGGTGGACCTATGGTGACAGCCGGTGGTCTCGTGTTTATTGCCGCCACCAAAGACAAAAAATTCCGCGCCTTCAACAAAGCCACGGGCGCCATGCTCTGGGAAACAACACTGCCCGGCCACGGCTATGCCACCCCCTCAACCTATGCCTGCAACGGAAAACAATTTGTTGTGATCTCCGTCACGGGTGGCAAAGACGATCCAGGCGGAAGCATCATGGCCTTTGCACTGCCGGAGTAAAGCACAGCGTCAAAATAAACTTAACAGGCGATGGAACATGCGCAGTCAAATAAGTATGTTTACAAGGTTATCGTTATTGTGCCCATCATGAAAAACACCATCAGCATTCTCTTCATCGTCGCCTTGCTCGCAGCTTGCGGAAAATCTCAAACCACCGAGCGTGCCGGCGAACCCGACGTTGTGCGCGTGGAAGAAAACGACGCCGGTATGAACGCCGCCACAGCGAAAGCCATACAAACCCTCGACACATTTAAAACGGCGCTAACAAACAACAACCCTGCCTACCAGGGTTTCTCCATGAAGATGAGGTTCGACGTGCCCAACGGCGGCGAACACATCTGGATCAGCGAGATCTCTTATAAGGACGGCCAATATTATGGTGTGGTTGATAACCTCCCGGAAGCAACCACCAACGTGAGCCTCGGCGACACCGTGAAGATAGAAAAAGACCGTCTGAGCGACTGGATGTTTCTGGAAGACGGCAAACTGCGGGGCGGCTACACCATTCGCGTGCTGCGCGACCGCATGTCGGCAGAAGAACGAAAACAGTTCGACGAAGAGATCGGTCTCATCATCGAAGACTGAGACACATCACAACACAATTCTTTTAGTTTTTTTTCACGGGCGTTGTCTTAACAACACAGCCGCACGCTCCCTGTCAACACGAAAATTTTCCGCTCATCCGCCTATCGCGCACGTTGATGTGTGCTGCACAAAACACACGCACAGAAAACACATCGCACACTAAAAATCATGCATGCCCGCCATTCGCGGCATAGTGAAAAACAGTATCTTTAAAATGCATCCGGTTTTTATTTCGATACAACAACTTTCATCTCACAACACATGAATCACCTTCTTACTTCCTTTCGCCTGTTCCTGTTCGCGTTGCTTTGTGTTTGCTCGTTTCCATTGAGCGCCCAGCAGAAACCAGCTTTCAAAGTGATTGCCTTCTTCACCGGCACCAGCGACCAGGCGCACATCAGCTACATTCGCGAAGCCCACCCGTGGTTTCAGAAGATGGCCAAGCAACATCACTTCACCTACGACACCACTTCGAACTGGAACAACCTCACCACCGAATTTCTGAAACCCTATGCCGTGGTGCTTTTCCTCGACACCCGCCCAGAAACACCAGCCCAACGCGAAGCCTTTCAACACTACATGGAACACGGCGGCGCGTGGATGGGCTTCCACTTTGCCGGCTTTGCCCTCACCCCATCAGACTATCCTCAAAACTGGGATTGGTATCACAACACCTTCCTTGCCTCGGGCCAATATGCCAGCAACACCTGGCGCCCCACATCGGCCATATTGCGTGTAGAAGACCGCAAGCACCCCGCCACCAAACACCTGCCCGCCACCTTCAAGTCGTCGCCCAACGAATGGTATCGCTGGGAAAACGACCTGCGCACCAACCCCGACATCAACATCCTTCTCTCCATCGACTCCACCAGCTTCCCCCTCGGCACCGGCCCCAAAGCCCACGAGATCTGGCACAGCGGCTACTACCCCGTGGCATGGACAAACAAAAAATACAAAATGGTCTATGTGAACATGGGCCACAACGACATCGACTATGAACACCACACGAACAAGGATCTGTCGCTGACGTTCAACAATAAAGTGCAGGAGACTTTTATTTTGGATGCGTTGCTTTGGTTGGGGAAGAGGTAGGGCAATAAGAAATTAACACGTCAATTTATCGATACCGACAAGATCGACGCCGAATTTTCGCACATGTGGAAGGAAGACCTTCCTCAGTTCGTTTTGGTACGAACAAAAGCATCACACTATCTTTATAACATAATGAATCGTATTCACAACACAATGACAATTATTGAAGACGACAAAATCGCTGACTATGTGCTCAAGAAAATGCTCGATAACGGAGCGCGGATTGTAGATGATTTGAGTTTCCAAATTCCGGTCTAAAATGACCACGATATTCTTTCAAATTGATCTGCCAACCTCTTTGCCGATCTATCATTTTTCGCTAACACGGCCTTAATTCGGTTGTACTTCAGGATGGGCTTTGAGAAAACAATCTAGCACAGCCACGACTTTCTAATACCAAATTTAGAACCTCCCACTAAAGGCACAAGAAACCTTAAAATCCCTCAGGTTTCTCACTTTTTCAACCTAAATCGTCCCGGTCTGGCTATTGGTTTTTGTGGGCTTTTACGCCCTGTCTGGACTATCAGTTCGAAAACCATTACCAGCACGATCTGCGGCAATTCACCGCGATTCTTAGACCTAATGATTAGGCAATATGAAGGACCAATCATCTCCAATGAAAAGGCAATCACCATAAAGGAATGGATTGGTCTAAGGAAGCAGGATCTAAAAATTGGTAAAACCAACGGTCACATAAAACGTGTCGCCAATGATGGGTTAACCGTATTGAATCAGGACCTGCTCGAGATCATAATAATAGCGGTGTCGTTAGCGCTGCCGACAACGACTGGTATCCCCCTAGAACCGAATAGCTGGCTAGTTGACAACACGATAAAAAACGTTAAAGGGAAGTTGAAATCGAGTTGATGACACGTTGCCCTGTCGCAAAACAACTATACTGTTGTATCCGAAGGCTTGCCTTTAGCCATCACCTCTACGTTGAGTCACTCTCATCACAGAAGCATTCAGGCATACGTATTCCACTGAATTTTTTTTTCAGTAGCGGGCTTTTATTTTACAAGGCCAGAACCATTTTTTATCGTGCACAAAACAAGAAAAACCATGAGACATACTGAAAAAATATTCCTGTACCTGTGCTTGCTTGGCACAGCACTCACCCTCAACTCACTTTTTTGGTCGTGCACCAAAAATGACGAGGAGGAGATTCCATTGCAGATTACCGCGATAGCACCCACTAAAGGTCCGTATTTAACGGTTGTCACCATTACAGGCGTGGGCTTCAGTGCAAACCCGGCCGACAACGAAGTAACGTTAAACGGCAAGGTGGCGGTGGTGCGCGCAGCAACAGCCACGCAGTTGCTGGCAGAAGTTCCCAAGGCAGCCGGCACCGGCGCCGTTGCAGTAAAGCGCGGCGTTAGAACAGTCACCGGTCCTTCGTTTGAGTATACTCCTTCGCTTTGGGTAAGCACGCTTGCCGGTAGCACGGAGGGGTATGAGGATGGGCCAGGCATTCAGGCAAAATTTGGATTGATAGCGGGCCTGGCCATGGACGCACAAGGCAATGTTTATGCTGCCGACAAGCTGAACCACTGCATTCGCAAGATCACGCCGGAGGACGTGGGTGGGCGGTACCACGCCGGGCGAGGCCGATGGCAAAGGGGCGGCAGCGCAATTTAATTTCCCTGAAGGCCTGGCGATCGATGCGCTGGGGAATGTGTATGTGGCAGACGCTGGCAATCATCGCATTCGGAAAGTAACCAGCGACGGTGTTGTAAGCACGTTAGCCGGAAGCGATCAGGGATTCGCCGATGGCGCCGGGTCGGCAGCGAAATTTTGGTTCCCGCAAGAAATAGATGTAGATGGTGCCGGAAATCTTTATGTGACAGACTCCAACAACAACCGAATACGGAAGATAACGCCGGCAGGTTTGGTGAGCACGCTTGCAGGGGAACGTTCGGTTCGCAAAACGGCACAGGATCGGGCGCACAATTTGCTGAACCGCGAGGAATAGCACTCGATAAAAATGGCAACGTGTTCGTGACGGATGTTGAAGGTCATACCATCCGAAAAATAACGCCGGCGGGTTTGGTAACCACGTTAGCCGGGGCTTGGGGATTGGCCGATGGCCCAGGGCACGAGGCTAAATTTAAGAACCCATTTGGTTTGGCTTTCGATGCGGCGGGAAACTTGTACATCGCCGATAGAACAAATAACCGCATCCGCAAGATGAACTCCGTTAATGTTGTAAGCACTTTTGCCGGAAGTGCAGCCGGCTACGCCTAAGGTCCCGTTGCCGTTGCCCTTTTCACGTTCCCTTCGAATATTGTCATCGACTCCAAGGGCAACCTGATTGTTGCCGACGACGGAAGCCGTCGCGTTCGCAAAATAGCATTCGAGTAGCCAGTTAATTGTTACGCTAACTCCTAATCCTACTTTGTCAAGTTTGCATAATTTGAAAAAAGCGGGTGAAGGTACGTCCGACGGCATCGGATATATTATCTTAACCCTTGAAATAATCTTGCCTGATTTTAATAGTCGGAAGTTTCATCACATGTTGACCAATTCACCTTGGTAATACAGCGAGTTGTTCAAAGCTGTTTACGCAGGGTAGCATTAAGATCACAGAAGAAACGTATTTATGTTCTAGTCGATGAGGTTGGGTTCCGAAAGAAGGGTGATCAATCAGCCTGTGTGGGCAGCCAATACCTTGGTAGCATCGGTAAAAACGACAACGGGCAAGTTGCAGTAACTGTTGCGGTCGTTCAACATTCCCCTTCCATTTATCCAACAAAAAAAGCCCCGACGTGTCGGGGCTTTTTTCATCTAAACGTTAACCTCAATAAAACTAATTACTCATTTACACCTAAAGATGTTATTGATACACACGCACGTAGTCTATCTCCATGCGTTGGGGCCAGATGTTTTGGTCTACGCCTTGTTTGCCTCCCCAGTTGCCGCCTACTGCCATGTTTAGGATCAGGTGGAAGGGTTTGTCGAAGGGCCAGCCTGCAACGTTGTCTTTGGGGTTGCGGGTCACGGAGAAGAACACTTTGTTGTCGATCAGGAAATCCATTTTGTCTTTGGTCCAGTCGAGGGCGTAGATGTGGAATTGGTCCTGGGCATCGGGCACGGTCATCATGCCTTCTTTCTGGGTGTTGTTGATGTGGTTGTAGGCTTCGCAGTGAATGGTGCCGTGCACCACGCCGCCCTCGTAGCCCACGTGTTCCATAATGTCGATCTCGCCGCTGCGGGGCCAGGGACCGTAGTTGCTTTTGGTGGGCATCATCCAGATGGCGGGCCAGGTGCCTTTGCCGCGGGGCAGCTTGGCCCTGATCTCGAAGCGACCATAAAGCCAGTCGCCTCTTCCCTTCGACAGCACGCGCGACGATGTGAACGGCTTGCCGCCCATGGAGTCCTTCACGGCTTCGATCACAAGCTTGCCGTTCTCCACGCGCACGTTGCGGGTGTCGCGGGTGTAGTATTGCAGCTCGTTGTTGCCCCAGCCGTTGTTGTTGCCCAGGTCGAACGTCCACTTGGTGGTGTCGGGTGCGCCCGGGGTGTCGAACTCGTCGGCCCACACCAGGGTTTGTTTGTTGGTTCCGCTGCACGCCATGATGTAGATCGACGCCAGCGCTATTATTCTAAGAAGCATAAGTGTTTACGGTTGTCTTTGAGAGAATGTTTTTTTCAGGAGGCCACAGGAGTTTCATTGAAAGATGCGGACATAGTCCACAATCATGCGTTGCGGAAACAGCGTGTTGCTGTCGGGGTTGCCCGGCCACTCGCCGCCCACGGCCACGTTGAAGATCACAAAGAATTCTTTCTGAAACGCTGCAAGCCCTGCAGGTGTGGTGTCGATCACGTTGAACTGCACGTCGTCTACATACCACGTAATTTTCTGCGCCGTCCACACAATGGAGAACACGTGAAACTCGTCGCTAAAAATGCCACTGCTCAGCTGTTTGCTGTTGCCATAGCTGGCATGTGCGCCGGCGTTGTCCCAGTGGGCTGTGCCATACACGGTCTTGTCGCCGTTGCCGCCGCCCACCATTTCCATGATGTCTATCTCGCCACACTTTGGCCAGCTCACCGTGCTCACATTCGAACCCAGCATCCACAACGCGGGCCATATGCCTTTGCCGTTGGGCAGTGCCGCACGAATGTCTACACGACCATACTGAAACGACTTCTTGTTTTGCGTGATGATTCTCGACGACGTGTATTTGCTCGACTGAAAGTCTTCCTTCTTCGCCGTAATCACGAGGTAGCCATCTTTCACCGATGTGTTTTCCTGGCGATAGTATTGCAGCTCGCTGTTGCCCCAGCCGTTGGAGCCTGTGCCCAGTTCGAACGTCCAGTCGTTGGTGTTCAACGCGGTGCCCTCAAACTCGTCGTGCCACACCAGGGTCATGCCCGCATAGGTATCGGGGGTGGTGTAGCCTTTGGAGGGAATCACGAGGTCGCCCGTGCCTACTTTCACGGTCACATCTTTGCTCAGGGTCACAAACGCATCGCTGGTGGTGTGTGCTTGCACGCGAATGGTGTAGGTGCCCGTGGTGGCATAGGTGTGCGAGGCTTTTCCGTCGTTGGTTTTCACACCGGTTTCGGGTGTGGTGTCGCCAAAGAAAATGGTATAGAAGTTCACCTTGTCGGCGGTGGCCGTCACGCTCACTGTGCCTGTTCCGGCGTCGCTTGCCTTGGCTTCAAACTGAAGATTGGTGGGCAGCGTGAGTTGTTGTTCTCCGCCATCGTCGCCGCAGGCAACGAGCGTGAGCAGCAAACACACATAAAAAATCATGTTCCTTTTGAGGCTTGTCGTGTTCATATCGTTTTAAATTTTAAACATAGGCTGTCCCGAAACGCCGACAAACCCGTAGTCGGCCTTTGCAGGACAGCCCAATCCTTCCCTTCTATTCCGGCAGCAACTCCACATCGTCCAGGAAGAAAATTCCTCCTGTGAAGATGGCTTCGCCCCCGATCTGAATCACAACTTTATCGAAATCTTCACGGTCGGCAAAGGCGCTGAAGTCGAACGTCAGCTCCAGCCATTTGTCGGTCTCTAAACCCGTTTGCTTCACTTCGGCCTGTGTGGTGTAGGCGTTGCCGCCCAGCAGGGAGTTTTGCAATTTCATCGACACCTGTTTTTGCAAGGTCTTGTACGACTGCCAGTCTTCGGCGCCCACTTTGGTGTAGTCGTTGTAGCTGGGGATAAACACTTTCAACTTGAACACGTTCCGGGCGCGCAGGTCCATTCTGTATTTCAGCGGAAGCTGGATGTTGGCATACTCGCCACCCTGGCCGTCGGCCTTCACATACTTGCCCACTTTGGCCGATGTGTTGATGGGCACGGGTGCGGGGTTGTCGTATTTCACAATCGAACCTTGCGAGTCGCCGGTGAAGTTCGCGCTGCCCACGCCGTCGAAGTTCTGGCTGATGTCTTCGATCTTATATTCCTTGGGCACCACGGGTTCGGTGGGTCGCACATAGCCTTCGCGGATCAGGCGAATGTACCACGCGAACTCGCCATTCACGTTGTCGTAATATTTCAAAAACATTTCATCGTCGGTCAGGCTCATGATCTCGTAGGTGTTCACGCCGGTGAAGTAGCCAATGAAGCCGCCTGACGAGATGGAGAGAAACTTGTTGTCGTCTGTCACCGACCACGTCAGGTTTGTGGGCGCGGTGTAGGGTGCCATGAAGTCGCCCACGGGGCTGGGTGTGGAGCCGGGGAAGTTGGCTGCCTGGCCGCCGTTCATATACACGTCGCCGGCAGTGTTCATCACATAAGCGAAGCCTGCGAGCTTGAAGGTATACTTGTCGTTATACAAACCGCTGCCGGCTTTTTCGTTTGCGCCTGCCTGATACCATTCGGGGCCGGTGCTGGCTTTGGGGCCAAGGCCGAAGTGCCCTTTGGTGGCCGCATCAACCACCCATGTTTTTCCTTCGGGCTTGCTGTTGCCGCCGGTCAGTTTGTTATAGACCGGAATGTCGAGCAGTGTGGGGTCGGTTTCGGCAATCACCACTTCTTTCGAAGTCTTCGCGCTGCCGCCCGAAGTATAGACGGTGAGTGTCACGGTGTAGGTTCCTTTCACCGGATAGGTTCCTTTCACGTTGTCGCCTTGTGCGCTCTTGCCGTTGCCAAAGTCCCAGATTTTCAAGAAGCCCGAAGGACTTGAGAAGTTCAGGATGTTGTCATTCTCGGCACTGGGCGCGAACGTAAATTCCACATCCGACGCCGACGGCACGGGGCCGAGTTCGTTCGTATCTTCTTTGCAGGCTGCAAACACGGCAGCCATGCACATCAACACGATAAGATTATAGATTATCTTCTTCATAGTTTGATTGTTCAGCATTTCGTTAATAGCCTTTGTTCTGTATCCAACCTGCTCCAGCCAAATCGATCTCCGATTGTGGAATGGGGAACACTTCGTTCTTGCCGGCCTTGAAGCCCGCAATTTGATCGACCGCGCGGCCCGTGCGCACCAGGTCAAAGAAGTGAACACCTTCGCCGGCCAGCTCCACACGACGTTCGTGATAGATCGCCGTTGTCAGTGCTGTGCCTGTGGCGTTCACCGCGGGCATGTTCACACTCACGCGTTGACGCACGCGGTTCAGGTAGGTCGCAGCCTGAGCATCGTTGGGCGAAGGCTTGCGGTTGTGTGCTTCGGCCGCCATAAGCAACACGTCGGCAAAACGAATCACGCGGTGGTTCACGGGGCTTGTCAGGTCGTTGTCGTTGGCACCAAGCTCGTCGGCACGCTTCAGGTATTTGTTGTTGTAGTAGCCGGTGTGTCCACCGCCGCCTACAGTATATTTCACCACAGTGGGAAGCGCTTTTGTTTTAAAGTCTTCGATGTCGAGAATGGCAACGGGCAAGCGTGGATCGTTGGGTTCAAATTCGTCATACAAATCTTTTGTGGGCAGGTTGTAGCTGTTGCCGTCGGCATAGATCGGGCCTTCATAGCCGCGTATGCTGTGGAAGCCTACCGCCACAAAACCTTCGAGACACACAAAGCATCCATAGCCACCACCTTCAATGCCCACATACTCGATGTCGAACACCGTCTCGCTGTTGCCTTCGCTGGCCACGCGGAACAAGGTGCTGTAGTCGGTGGAAAGGTTGTAGGGTCCTTCGGCAATCACTTTGTCGAGTGTCTCTGCCGATTCGTTGAATTTGTTCTGATAGAGATAGGCTTTTCCCAGCAGTGACAGGGCCGCTCCTTTGGTCACTCTGCCTTTCACATTGGTGGTCCACGCCAGGTTGTCGGCGGCATACTTCAGATCTTTCTCGATCTGTGCATACACCTCTGCAGCGGGCACACGGGTTTGTGACGAAATTTCGGAAGCCGACAAACGCTTGTCTACTATGAGGGGCACATCGCCAAAAAATTTCACCAGCTCGAAATAATAGTAAGCGCGGAGAAAAGAAGCTTCGGCCAGAATCCGGGTCTTGCCATCAAACTCCAGCTTGTCTTTGTTTTCGAAGATATAGTTCACGCGGGTGATGCCGGCATACATGAAGCGGAACAGGCTGCGCAGTTCGTTGTTCACGCCGCCGTGCGTCATGTTGTCGATCTGGTGAAGGCCTTCGCTGTCGGTCACGCTTTCTCCGCCGGCAATGGAGTTGTCGGAAGCGATCTCGCCAATCCACATGTCGAGGTAAGAGGTTTGCAAAAGATCGTAGGCGCCGGTCAGGGCCTTGTCGTAGTCGCTGGGGCTGAGAAAATAGTTGTCAGCATCCTGCGCATATTGCGGATCGATGTTCACGTAGTCGTCACAGCTAATCGCCATGAGCGATGCAGCGACGGCGACGATCGATGTTTTAAGAAATTTCTTCATGACTTAGAAAGTAAGATTTAAACCTGCCATAAATGATTTTGCCTGGGGATAGAAACCATAGTCGATGCCCGACGACAAGGTGCTGTTCGAAGGATTGTTGCTGTCGAACTGCGAAGAAATGTCGGGATCATAGCCTCTGTATTTGGTGAAGGTTGCCAGGTTGTTTGCTGCCACATAGATGCGCAGTCTGGTCACCCCGGCACGTTTGGTGATGGCCGAAGGAATGGTGTAGCCCAACTGCACATTCTTGATGCGGGCAAACGAACCGTCTTCCACAAAATAGTCGGAGATCACATTGTTGCGGTTGGTTTGGGTTGATGACGTGAACAAACGGGGATCGGTGTTTGTGGAACCTGCACCTGTCCAACGGTTGAGGCGATAGGCCAGCAAGTTTGCCAGCGGCTGATCGCGTTCATAGTTGCGCAGAATGTCGTTGCCCAGCGACACGTAGAGTGTGCCCGACAAGTCGAAGCCTTTAAAGTTCATGCCCAGGTTCAAGCCCATAATCACATCGGGAATGGGCGAACCGATTTTGGTCTTGTCAGAGTTGTTGCTGAAGTTGATGTCGCCGCTGCCGTCCTGATCCACAAAGCGTAGATCGCCGGGCTGTGCATTTTCCTGGCTCACGCCACGCTCGGCAACTTCCTGTGCGGTCTGATACACACCGTCGGTCTTGTAGCCATAGAAGAAACCAATGGGTTGGCCCACCTGCATGCGTGTGGGACGTGTGCCGCCCACACCAAAGGCGCCGCCTTCAATAAACTCAACACCATAGGGAAGCGCCGTCACTTCGTTGCGAATGGTGGTGAGGTTGTAGCTCACGTTAAACTGGAAGTCGTCGCCAATCTTGTCGTTGTAGGCAATGAGGAATTCAAAGCCGCTGTTCTTCACATCGCCTGCGTTTATCCACGGGGGGCTTCCGCCTGCACCATAGGCTCCGCCAATGGCCGAGAGGTCGGGTTGAAACAACAGGTCTTTTGTTTTCTTGACGTAGTAGTCGGTGGTGATGTCTACCTTGCCGTTGAACAAGCTGAAGTCGAAGCCCACATCGGTCTGGTGCATGGTTTCCCACTTCAGATCCTGGTTGCCCAATGTTCCGATGGCGATGCCGTTCACCAACTGGTTGTTGAAGGGGTACACGCCTTCGCCACCCAGCAATGCGCGGTAGCGGAAGTTTCCAATCTTGTCGTTGCCCGACACACCATAGCTGGCGCGCAGCTTCACAAACTGAAGCAACTCCGATTGAAAGAAAGGTTCTTCCGAAATCACCCATCCTGCGGACACCGCCGGGAAATAACCAAAGCGATGGTTCTTTCCAAAGTTAGACGACGCATCGCGACGCACCAGCGCCGAAATCATATACTTGCTCTTGTAGGCATACTCACCCCGCAAAAAATACGACTGCAGTCTGCTGCGATATTGATACGACGATGTGTTGTTGAGCAGGTTTGTTCCATCGGCTGCCGAGATGTCGGCAAAGTCGTTGGAGTTGTAGGGAATGTTATAGGCCGTTGCCGTCAGGCTCTTGCCCTGATCGCCAAAGTAGGAAATGCCAAGCGTGGCTTTCACATGGTGCACATCGCTGAAGTTCCGGTTATAGTTCAGGAAGGCTTCGGCGTTGTAGTTGAAAAACGTTTGCTCGGTTTCCGTCACGCTGTTGAGGCGGGGAATTTTATAGCTCGCGCTCACCTTGGTCCATTGACCGTTCACGCGAACCGAGTCAATTTCTTTTGAATACAGCGAGATCGAGTCGGGCACCAGCGCAGCGTTGGTCGCCGTGTTTTGTGCCTTGCCTGATCCGTAGTATACCAGCGGCGAAAATGTTTTTGTCGACACGTTGGCGTAGTTGTAGCCGATGCGGGCGGTCACTTCAAAATTGTCGTTGATCTTGTAGTTCAGTTCCTGCTTGCCCACCAGTTTGTTCACACCGGTTTCGTTATAGGTGTTGGCCATCTGCGCCAGCGGGTTAATGATGTCGCTGAACTCTTCGAGGTAGGTATATTGCCCGTCGGTATTTCTCACGGTGGCCAATGGGGAAGCGTTGGTGGTGTTGTAGAGCACCGATGCAATGCCGTTTTCGGGCAATGTTCTTCTGCGCTCGTTGGTAAACAACAACACGTTTTGCAAGGTGAGCTTGCGCGCAATGTCGGTGGTGAAGTTCACACGTGCGTTGTAGCGACGATACGATGCTTTGTCGCCGCCCACAATACCTTCCTGGTTCAGGTAGGAACCGCCAATAGCGTAGGTGCTTTTGTCGGAGCCGCCGGTCATGTTCAGGTTATAGTTCGCGATGGGCGATTTCTTGAACACTTCACTTTGCCAGTCGGTGCCTTTGCCCAGGTCCACGTTGGCAAAGGGTGGTGTCTGACCACCGGCCGCATAGGCTTCGTTTTTCAACACTGCATATTCGCGTGCCGACAGCAGGTCGAGTTTTTTGGTGGTTTCCTGCGATCCCACATAGCCGTTGAATTCGATGACGGGTTTTGCGTTGCGCTTGCCTTGTTTGGTGGTGATGATGATCACCCCGTTGGCCGCGCGCACACCGTAGATGCTCGCCATGGCATCTTTCAGCACGTTGATGGATTCGATATCCGAAGGGTTCAGGGCGTTGAGCCCTTCTGTGGAATAGGGCACGCCGTCAACCAACACCAGCGGGTTGTTGTCGCCGTTGGTAGAAAGTCCACGGATGCGGATGTTCAGTGCCCCGCCGGGCGAACCCGAAGCTGTGGAAATCTGAACACCGGCAGCCTGGCCTTGCAGGGCCTGGTCTACGCGCACGGGGTTGAGCGAGGTGAGTTTGCTGCCGCTCACGCTCGACACGGAGCCGGTCAGTTCTTTCACGGTGCTGGTGCCGTAGCCGATCACCACCACCTCGTCGAGGGCTTTCACATCGGGAGCCAGCTTGGCATCGACCGAAGTTTTGCCGGCCACGGCAATTTCCTGGGTGAGGTAGCCAATAAAGCTGAACACCAGCACAGCGTCGTTGGGCACTTCGCTGAGCACATAGGTGCCTTGAACATCAGTCACCGCACCGCGGGAGGTTCCTTTAATAAGGACGTTAACACCAGGCAAAGCCTGGCCGGTTTCGTCTGTCACCTGTCCCCGCAAGGCCGTTTGCCCGTAGGAGGCCAGCGACAGCATCAGGAAGAAGAGCGCCAGTAGTTTTGTTTTCATGCGTTAAGGATTTTGGTTTAGCGGGTTCATCCGAACCGGTCCATAAAGACCGAAATCGTTTGAACTATGAAACAAACATGGCGTTTCAAGCCCCCGATTTCAATTCGGAGACCCCAACAATACTACATCAACACCTAAAACCGCTATACATCAAAACTACATCAACCCATCAAAAACCTTTATTCTGGCTGATTTCAATCGTTTTGCATTATTGACTTAACCTCAACATTTCAATACCTTGACTTCATCATGCTTGCTTTTCTACAACACACCTGCTGCTCTCTTGGCAAAACCCGCTGGTTTGGGATGGTCTTCGTCCTTTCCTGCATTTATGGTCACGCCCAGTCCAGCCTTTCGGGCCTCCCCTTCACCCGCAACTTCCAGCCAGTCGACTACAAGGCCGGTATCCAGAACTGGTCCATCACCCAAAGTCGGCAAGGCCTGGTCTACATCGCCAACAACTTCGGCCTCCTGGAATTTGACGGGGAGCAATGGCAAACCTTTGGCGTGCGCAACGGCACCAAGGTGCGCAGCGTAGCCCTCGACGGCCGGGGCCGCATCTATGTGGGTGGTCAGGGTGACTTCGGCTTCTTCTTTCCAGACGCTGCCGGAAAACTGGCCTACACCTCCCTGGCCGACAGCCTCAAACCCGAACACCGCGACTTCGACGAGGCGTGGAGCATTTATATCGACAACGAGAAAGTCTATTTCTGCACGTTCTCTAATATATATGTGTATGACCAGAAGACCTTCCGCATCATCCAGCCCGAGGGTGGCATAGACCACTCCTACCTGGTGAACCGGCAGCTATACGTCAACCAACCCCGGAACGGCCTGGGGGTGCTGGAAGAAGACCGCATCCGCACTATCAAAGGCGGCGAACAATTCCGGAACAAAAGTGTGGCCGCCGTGCTGCCCCTGCACGACAACCATTTGCTTGTAGCTACCTTCCAGGAAGGCATCTTCACCCTCAACGACGGCATAGCCCGCCCGTGGAATGCCGCCCTGCAACCTTTCTTCAAAGCCTCTATCGTGAACTGCATGGTGCGCCTGCGCAACGGCAACTTTGCCGTGGGCACCCAAAACAACGGCCTCATGGTGCTGGGCCCTGATGGCGACCTGCGCATGCAGCTCACCAGCGGCCGCGGCATCGACAACACCACCGTGCTCTGCCTCTATGAAGACGACATGAGCAACCTGTGGGTGGGCCAGAACAATGGCCTGGCCTACGTGGAACTGGGCTCGCCCTTCACGTTCATCAACAAACAAATGAGCATCCCAGGCTCGGGCTATGCGGCCTACCTGCAAAACAACACACTCTACCTCGGCACCAGCACCGGCGTGTATGCCCGCGAAAAAAACGGACCACCCGACTTTAAGCTGATTGAAAACACGCGCGGCCAGGTCTACCACCTTGGTCAATATGGCAACGACCTGCTGGCCGGTCTCCACAACGGCGCCACGCGCATCGACCACAACACGGGGCAATTGCTTTCGGGTGAACCGGGGTCGTGGGTCTACCTCACCCTTCAAGATCATCCCAACACGCTCATCGAAGGCACCTATGCGGGCCTGCAACGCTACGACCTGGTGAACGGTCACTGGAAATTTACCAAGAAGCTGAAGGGCTTCGCGGAGTCGTCGCGCGTGATGGCCCAGGACCCTTCTGGCGATCTTTGGGTAACACACGGCTACAAGGGCGCCTTCCGCATCCGCTTCCACCCCACGCTCGACAGCATTGACCGCGTGCAGTTCTATGGCGCCGACAAAGGCTTCCCGTCCAACCTGCTCATCAACGTGTTTAATGTGCGCAACGAGTTGCTCTTCACCAGCACACGCGGCATCTTCAAATACGACCGCACCTCCGACCGCTTTGTGCCCGACACGTTCTTCACCTCGCGCCTGGGCAAAGACGAGCAAGTGTGGTTTATTCGCGAAGACGCCCTGGGCAACATCTACTTCATAAGCCGCAGTCACATTGGGGTGTTCAAGAAAAATTCGCTTGGCGACTATCATCTCGAAGAAAACGTGTTCGCCAAAATCAGAAAACACCTCAACGACGATCTGATGAACATCGTGATTCTTCAAAACAACGAAGTGCTGTTCTGTGCCAAAGACGGTTTCATTCACTACGATCCGTATCGCACCGTTGAAGCGCGCTCACATTTCAACACGCTGATCCGCAAAGTGGTTACGTCAACGGCCAACCGTGACTCTACGCTGTTTTTTGGCAACTACACCAAAGGCGACTCCGTCGCCGACCGGTCGTCAGGAAAAAATGCGCCCGAACTTCCCTACCGAAACAACTCGGTGAACTTCACGTTTGCCGCCACCTCGTTCGAAGGCAACGCCGATCCGCAGTATCAATATTATCTCGAGAACTATGAGAAGTCGTGGTCCGATTGGAGCGCCAAAACACAAAAGGAATACACCAACCTGAAAGAAGGCGACTATGTGTTTCATGCCCGCTCCAAAAATGTGAATGGCGACATCAGCGCCGAAACCACCTATGCCTTCACCATTCTCGCCCCTTGGTATCGGTCGGGCTGGGCCTATTCCTGCTATGGGTTGTCTATACTTGCCATCCTGTTTGCCGCTTTCAATTTCCTGGATCGGAAATATCAGCGCGAACAAAAACTGATGGAGCAAAAGCAGCAGGAAGAGTTGAGCCAAAAAGATTCTGCCTTGGAAAATCTGTCGCAACGATCACACGAAGAAATCACGCGGCTGCAAAATGAAAAGCTGGAATCGGAGTTGCAGCACATGAACAACGAACTGGCCACCTCCACCATGCACTTGCTGAACAAGAACGAGTTCATTGCCGGCATCAAAAACCAGCTGGCCCACATCGTCAAGAAAAATCCGAACGAGGAGGTGAAGAAGGAACTGACGCAGATCAACAAAAACATCGAGCAAAACATTTCGGCCGACGACGACTGGGAGCATTTCCAATTTCACTTCGACCGCGTGCACGGCGACTTCTCGAATCGTTTCAAAGTCACCTTCCCTTCGCTGAGTCCGCAGGAGTTGAAACTCAGTGCTTACCTGCGCATGAACCTGTCGTCGAAAGAAATTGCACAGTTGCTTAACATCTCTGTTCGTGGCGTGGAAATCAGCCGCTATCGCCTGCGCAAAAAAATTCAGCTCGACCGGAACAAGAACCTGCAGGATTATATATTAAACTTTTGACAGGACAACTGTTTGGCCAACGTCGCCGGATGCTCAGTTTATAAAAAAAACATCATGATGAAATTTACCGTCGCGTGTCTCGCCCTTATGACTATTTCCCTCGTTGTTGTGGCGCAGAAGCCTTCGCCAGGCAAGGCGTGGGAGAAAACACCACAAACCATTCCCGGCCGTGTGCAGTGCGAGTTCTATGATGTGGGCGGAGAAGGCGTGGCCTATCACGACACCGATTCCATCAACAACGGAAGCGGAAAACTGAATCCTCCCAATGGCGACTTCTTCAACATGTTTCGCCTGAAAGAAGGCGTCGACATTTCATACACCAAAGACAACAACATCGACAACACTCCCTATAACACCGTGCAACCCGACATGAAACAACTCTATGTAGGCTGGACACAACCTGGCGAATGGGTGCGCTATAGCGTTAACGTGAAAACGCGCGGCGACTACCTGTTGAGCATCATGTATACATCACACGACAACGGGCATTATCGCCCTAGACGTCGATGGCAGACGCATCACCACAGATCTAACCATCCCCTCCACCTTTCACGCCGGCGACACCGTGGCCTGGCGCCAGTGGCATCATTGGAACAAGATCGAGTCGTTGGCAAAACTTCATTTCGAAAAAGGCAAACACGTCATCACCCTTCACACCGTGGCCGTCGGTAACATGAATTTCGACTATCTGGAATTTAAGCGACTGAACGAGTGACCCACGTTAAAGAAGTGCTGCCAGTTCTGCGGTGAGTTGTGTAGCCAGTTCGGGCCGGCCGTGAAATTGTGCCGGTGTGTTTTGAAACAAATTTATTTCCCACACATCATGCGTGCGCGTGGCCACCAGAATTTGGATCGCGTTTAGTGCGGGATTAATGTAGTGCTCGCCGGCCGGCAACATTCCAGCCACAGCGTGAACAATCGCGATGTCGTCTTTCAAAAACCGGATGGTTTTTACACGGGCCACATAGGAACCCGTGGAATGGTCTCTGAACACCGCCGACAACTCGCGATAAATTGCTTCGCGTCCCTGCAACTCGCTGCCATCGAACCCGATGGCCAGGCCCTGCGGGTGAAACAATCTTGAAAATCCATTCGCATCCCGGTCGTTCCAATGCTGCAGCAACTGCGCATAGAGGTTCTGGATGGGTCGTTCGTGCGGGGATGGGCTGGCGTTGGGTGTATGGGCATTCATGGCACAGACAATTTATTTTTTTACGACCAAACGAAAATTGTGCCGCTGCGGAATACGGATTGCCGCACAACGGGCGTTCACTATGCAAGATACCTGGGAGAATAGTCCACACCTTAGCCGGACTTTTTTCCACAGTGCCCAACCTGAACCAGCGAGGAACACCCGAAATAAACCGACAGACAAAACGTTGCCGGAATTAAAAAACTGGCATACAATTTTACGCGTCATCACCGGAGTCATTACACCATACCTTCCCATCCTATGGACAACACCACTTTCTTCACAGACGATTTCACCAAGCGCGATATCGTCTGCTTCGCACAGCAAGGTTGGAATTTCACGTCGCATCGTCCGCAGCATCTGCTGAAACGTTTTGCGCGCGGGTTCAGAGTTTTTTATGTCGAGTCGCCAACCTTCCACGCAAACTCCGATCGCTACGACATCACCCTTACCGACGACCAGGTGATTGTGGTTGCTCCACACCTGCAAGACGACGACACTCGCCCCGACGTGACCACACGCTGGCGCGAGTTGTTGATCAGACTCTTCAACGAAGAAAAAATCGTTTCCTATATCTTCTGGTATTATTCACCCCAGGCGCTTCGCGTAAGCACACACTTCACCCCCGACCTGGTGATCTACGACTGCATGGACCGCCCCGCAGAACACGACCAGCATTTTGCCGAACTCACCGATTGCGAACATGAGCTCTTCAATTTTGCCGATGCCGTTTTCACCAGCGGCAAAAAAGTGTATGAGGCGGCACGCAAACTTCACGAAAACACGTTCCTGTTTCCCAACAGCATTGACAGAGATCACTTTGCCACCGCGCGCACCTTCAAGTTCGATCCGCCCGATCAGGCCGCCTTTGAACGTCCGCGCTTTGGCTATATCGGAGAGATTGATCATCGCATCGATTTCGAATTGCTGGCCGCTGTGGCACGCAAGCGTCCCCGCTGGCAATTCATTCTTATCGGTGCTGTCATCAACATACACTCCAGCAAGCTGCCCAACTTCAGAAACTTTCACTACCTCGGCACAAAACGCTACGAAGACCTTCCGCACTACATCAGCGGGTGGGACGTGGCTATGATTCCCTTCGCGCACAACGAATACACACGGTTCATAAACCCAACAAAAACAGGCGAGTATCTGGCGGCCGGCAAGCCGGTCATCTCCGCTCCCATCACCGACGTGATCCGTCCCTACGGCATCTCCGGGCTTGTGTCTATTGCGGGCACGGTAAACGAATTTATTAAAGTAGCCGAAGAGCTTCTGGCGCAACAAGAAGATGAACGCCAACGGTGGCTCGACAAAGTAGACACCTATCTGACCGGACAATCCTGGAACAAAACGTGGGGAGAAATGATGGGATTGATTGGCACCATGCTGTCCAAAAAAACATTGCAACATCAGTTTGGCGAGGAAGACGCATTGCACGAAGGCAAACACGATCTGGTGGATGCATAACATCTAGCACCCCGCGACCTATGGATACTTATAGAAAAAAGCGAATGCTTCACCATGAAGCATTCGCTTTTTTGTTTCAGGATTGATCTTCTTCCAGATCGTTGTGATTGTCGCCGCCGAGGCTGTAGGAATTATTTTCTTCGTCTTCGTTGCCGATATCTTCCTGTGCATCGTCGTCTGAACTGCCCGGGATGTCAAGATCGTCGCCTGCAAAGTCTACCGGATAAACGCGGTCTTTCAGCAACTGGTCGTCGCCATCAGACTCAAGTTCTTTGTCGCCAAGCGCTTCGAAATCGTCTTTCGTGAGATCGGAAGCGCTGTGGTGTTTCCCTCCAGTCTTCGGCACTTTTGTGCTGCTGGCGGGTGCCGGTGTTTCGTCTCCATCCAAATCCATCTCCACGCGGTCGGCGCGACTCATGATATCTTCCTGTGCCGGATATTTTGGATAGCCCGGAAATTTCTCTTCTCCCTCCGGAGTTGTCTCTTTCGCAGATTTTGTTGTCTTTTTCATAGTTCTGTGTGGCCTGGGCCGTTCGTATTTCAAGATGATTATTTTTCCGGATTAACACAGCAACATTCGTCTAACATCTTCATGCCGGCAAAACGCGTGGCACTTATTTGTCTGGAAATTTTTTAAGGTGTAGCCGTCGTTCATTTGTCCTGCATGAGCGACATAATATTTCCAGCCGGGTCAGTGAACCACGCCATGTGGGGTCCGCCATCGTGGCGGGCAATGTTGTCTTCGTCGGTCTTAAATCCGGGGTCGTCATACCGTTCAAACGCCACTCCCTCCTGCTTCATGTCGGCCACAGACCTCACAATATCGTCTACAGGAAAGTTGAGCACCGTGAACGATGCGGGGGTGTGATTGGGTTTGGGATACACCAGGATGCGTGTATCGCCCGACACACGCAATTCGAGCCAGCCGTTCTTGTCCTGCACGTCGAGGTGCAGCACGTTGTTGTAGAAATCCTTTGCTTGCGCAAGGTCGTTCACGGAGAAACTGCTGAAGGCCTTATTTGTTTTAAGCATGGCATCAAAAATTTAGTTGACAAAATCATGTACACGGCAAATGTGACATTGCCGCTTTCATGTTGTTCGCAAATTTAGGACCACGCTCGTTTGAATCTGCCGCACTTACATCACATCGGGCCGGATGTGTTTCCAGAAACTCTCGCGATAGCTGTCGCTGATGGGGATGCGGCGATCGTCTATCCACGCATGATTGTCTTCAATCTTCTGAATGTGATGGGTATTGATGATATAGGAATGATGAACGCGTTGAAAGAACGCCGGCAGTTCACTCCCCAGGTCTTTCATGCGTTTGTAGAGCAGGATGCTTTCTTTTTTTGTGACCACTTTCACATATTCCTTTTCGCCCTCAAAAAACAAGATGGCGTCATAGGCGAGGCGTATCCATTGTTTGCCCGATTTCACAAATACGGCTTCCTTCCCTGCGGGCGAGGTTGGTGCCAATTGTTTTGGTGCACCCTTGTTGGCTGCCTTCATCACGGCCTGCAGGAAACGTGTGAAAGTAATGGGTTTTAGCAAATAGTCGACGGCATTCTTCTCATAGCTTTCCGCTGCATACTGCGAATAGGCCGTGGTGAAAATGATGGCCGTGTCGCCCGGCACCAGCCCAGCCAAATCCATCCCTGTGATGCCCGGCATTTCGATGTCGACAAACAGAATGTCCACATGTTCTTCCTGAAGATATTTCAATGCCTCCACCCCATCATAGCCGGACTTGCGCAATTCCAGAAAGGAGATTTGTTCCACATATGAAGCAAGCAACGCCACGGCATTGGGCTCGTCGTCGATGATCATGCAGGTTAACATCATGCGAGGGGAATGGACAAGGTGGACACAAACCGATTGCCTTCTGCTTCGCTGCGCAACGTGAAGTCGGTATATAACATTTGCAGGCGCTGCCGCAGGTTTTTCAGGCCAAAGCCACCCGCCGCTGCACTGTGCTTCTCTTCCGGCAACGGATTGGCGACTGTGAACACTAGATGCTCATCCACAAACTGCAGCGATATGGCCACGGGATTTTCGGGCTTCCGTTTGTCGATGCCGTGTTTGAACAGGTTTTCGACCAACGGCATCAGCAACATGGGTGGTATCTGTTGTGTGGTGATGACGGGCAACTCGAACGTGAGCTGCAATTGGTGACGCATGCGAATGCGTTCGAGGTCGATGTAGTTTTGGAGAAACGCAATTTCTGTAGACAATGCTACCTGCTCGCGTGGACTTTCCTCCACAAAATAACGCATCATGCCCGACAGTTTGTCGATGAGGGCGGCCGCTCGGGGCGACTCGCGATAAGCTTCGTAGTAAATATTATTTAACGTATTGAAAAGGAAATGGGGCTGCACACGCGCCTTCAGTAAATCAAGTTCTGCACGGTAGCGTTGTGCTTCGCGGGCTTCTTCCATTTTCAGCAACGAAAAATAACGAATGGCGGCGTAGGCCACCACGCTGATGATCACGGTGAGGAATGTGGAGAAGGCTACGTAGGCTATTTGTCGCGGCGAGTAGTCGTACATGGTCTGGTTCAGGCGCACAAACAAAACCTCATAGTTCACCCACATGCGCACAGCGACAACGGCCACAAAAAAAAGAAACAGAACCGCCGCATACTGCCCAACCCGGCCCCGCGCATACCACGTGGGGATAAGCCACAACACGTTGCCATAGATGATGAGCAGATAGAAGCCCACGGCAATGAACGGCGTCACAAAACTCTCTGCCACACCCGACACCGGCCAGTAGTAGGCCACGTGAATGCAATATAATACCAGCCAGCCCACCACCTGGACCTTTGTGATATCGACCGACTGTAGTTTCTGCTGCTGCATAAAAAATCTCTCTTAAAAATAGAAACAATCGGTCACATTCGGTCACCTCTTCAACCGTTGCCCGCTATTCTTCAACGGTTCCATACTAACGGGTCGAACGCGGCATGCGTTGAATATTCGGGGCAGCCGGTTGAATAGTTTTTTTTGAGGCGAAGAGAACGTGCAGTTTCGGGTCTCACTAAATTTTATCTCCATGAACACAAACGCCCGTCAACTCGCCCGCCATGCCTTTCTTGTCTTCGCCCTGTTGTTTGTTATTGCCACACAGGCACAAAACACGTCGCCTGCAAAAGTTTTTGTGGTGGCCACCCTCTATCGCCACCACGCCACCACCCCGGCCTATGGTGTGGACAAACTCAAGGAAGTTATCAGCGCCATCGCCCCCGACGTGCTGGTGCTGGATGTGACGCCCTCCGAATTGAGTGCTCAAAAGGTGCACGCCAGCAAAGCCGAATATCCACAAGTGGTCTTTCCCTATGTGAAGGCCCACGCACGAAAAGCCTACGCCGCCGAACCCGATGAACCCGACTTTACAAACGTGGTGAATTCAACCATCAAATCTATCGGCGACTTTGAGAAAGCCCAACCCACGCTGGCCCAAACCATAGATCGTTATGAAGACGATGTCTATTCGGTTTTGAAAGCGTATTGGAAAACGGCTGCGGATGTGAACAATGCCAAGACCGATCTTGTGCTGTCCGGCAAGAAAACACTCTACGAAGAATTTGTAGGAGCGCCCTTCACCGACGGCGCGCGATTCTGGACCAGACACATGAGCGACGTGGCCATCCGCGCAGCGCAAGAGAATCCGGGCAAGACCATTCTTGTGCTGGCCGGCATTGAAAACTGCGGTGCCATTCGCGCGTTGCTTCACCAGGGTGGTGTAGACGTGGTGGATGTTGAGCGCTGGCTGCGCGACCACAACCTGTAATAATTGCCGGAAACCGCCCGACTATTGTCGGTTGCCACCTTCGTTGTTTTTCGCCGTGTGAATAGGTTTGTATCGTCAACAATTTACTCACAAAATGAAAAGCGAGAACACAAAAACGCGCGTGGTCCTCGACATCACCATGTCGCTTGACGGATACATTGCCGGCCCGAACATCAGCACAGCCAACCCGCTTGGCGAAGGCGGCCAACGTCTTCACCGCTGGATCTTTGAAGACAAAACAGACGCGGCGGCGGCCTTGCTTGAAGAAACCGTGAACACATCTGGCGCGGTGATCACCGGCGGACGAACCTATCACACAGCGATTGAAGATGCGTGGGGTGGTGTCTCTCCCTTTGCTGTGCCTACCTTTGTGGTGACGCACAACGTGCCGGCAAGACGCGTAGAAGGCTTCACCTATGTGACTGCGGGACCCGACGCCGCGCTGACCCTGGCACGAAATGCAGCGGGCGATCAAAACATCTGGGTGATGGGCGGCGGCGACATGGGCCGCCAATACCTTCGCGCCGGCGCCCTCGACGAATTGCACATTCACATCGCCCACGTGGTGCTGGGCGGCGGCACGCGTCTCTTCGACGATGTGTTGACCACGACCATTGAGTTGGAAAAGATCGCTACCGTGGAAACTCCGGGGGTATCACATTTCAAATTCTGCGTGCGTCGTTGAGGATTGTCCGGCACGGCCCTCCTCTTTAAGAAATCGGGCGGTGCCGGGAATTGCCCAAGCCTACATGATTCTTTCCCAAGGCTTGTCCTGATTTGATAATACACATGCCTTCAAGCTTATTCGATGCGTGTCATTATCTCCACATATTCACCATAACATACTGTTAATCAATATACTTACGAAACAACAACATCATCTGGCATCAATTTTGGCATAGGCGGCTTGAATCCCCGTGGGGTCAAACAAAAAAATATAACAATGATTAGCCAACGCCTTTCGACCTCATCACCCTTGTCTTCTATCGCGCGAGGCATTACGCTCCTCTTTACCACTTTGCTTGTTGGCCACTCAGCCATTCATGCGCAAGTAGTGAATGCCTATGCCAAGGTAACAGGCATCGCGGGCAACGTGCTCACGTTGTCGAACATCAATGAAACCAACCACACGTTCACGGTGGGGCAGACGCTCATCATCATGCAAATGCAGGACGATGTGATTGGCGCGAACACAAACGACGACACGAACTTTGGAAACCTCAGTGCCATTGGAAATGCCGGACGTTATGAAGTGCGCACCATCACCGCCAAGACGGCCACCACCATCACCATCACACCGGCCTTAACCTACACCTATAACACCGGCGCCAACGCGGCGGTGCAGATTATTTCCTATCGGGTCTACGGCAGCCCCAACTACACCACCACGGCCGACATGGCTGCACTGGATTGGGATGGGAACGTGGGGGGTGTGCTGGCCATTCGCGTGAACGGCACGCTCACCCTCAATCACAACATCACCGCCAACGGCGCGGGCTTTCGCGGCGGCGCAGCATCGGCTGCCGATGGCACGGAAGATTGTCAGGCTATCTATCGCACAGCAACCTCCACGTTGGGTGGCGAAAAGGGCGAGAGCATTTACAGAAACACGAGCACAACCTATCAATATGGCCGGGCCAAATCGCTGAACGGCGGTGGTGGCGGAAATCGTCACAATGCCGGTGGCGGTGGCGGCGGCAACGTGACGGCTGGTGGTCTTGGCGGACCAGGCTACTTGTGTTCATCCACACCCGTGGGTGGCCAGGGTGGCTTGTCGCTGAATGCACAAATTAGTGTGAGCCGCATCTTCATGGGTGGCGGCGGCGGTGGTGCCCACCAGAACAACAGCGTAGGCTCGGCCGGTGCCGACGGTGGTGGCATCATCCTCATCAAAGCAACACAGATTGTTACTACCGGATCGTGTGGCGGCCGCATCATTTCTGCCAACGGCCTCAACGCTGCCAGCGGTGCCAACGACGGCATGGGCGGCGGTGGTGCCGGTGGCTCTATCATTTTTGATGTTGGGAGCTTCAGCGTTGTGGGCACGTGTACGATTGGTGCACAGGCAAACGGCGCAAACGGCGGAACCACCAACGACGGCGCGACACACGGCGGTGGCGGAGGTGGTGGTCAGGGACGCATCATCTATTCGAATGCCACACCAGCCAACGTGACCACGACCACAAACAACGGAACCGCCGGATGCAACAACAACTCAAGCCCCTGCAACAGCCAGGCCGGCGCTGCTTCGGGCACTAACGGTTCGGGCATTAGTGCCAGTGCGGGACCTTCGCCGCTGCCCGTATCGCTGGTGTATTTTGCCGGCGCGTTCGAACGCACCACAGGCCACATTGTTTTGAACTGGGCCACCGCCACCGAAACGCATAACAAATTGTTTACGCTGGAGCGCTCGCTCGACGGAATGCAATTCGATGTGCTGAACGTGGTGGATGGAAACGGAACATCGGGCACATCGCATCGCTACGAAGTGATCGACTCGGCTGTGTATGAAGCCTATTATTACTACCGCCTGTCGCAAACCGATGTGGACGGCACGGTGACACCGCTGAAGGTGATTCGTGTGGATGCCGGCGCGCAAGCCGTTCCTACGGTATCAGTCTATCCCAACCCTGCACAGGAAGGCGATGTGTTGAATATCGATTTCATACGCATGCCGCAAACACAATATACGCTGGCCCTCGTGAACCTGCAGGGTCTTGAAGTGTATCGCCAGACGACTCAGATTTCGGCCGCCTTTCAACCCGTGGTGCTGGCAACGGAAACTGTTCCTGCGGGGTTCTATACGTTGCGCATCATCTCGGCACAAGGCAAAACTAACCACAAGGTGATTGTACGGCAGAACTAAGCCCTGGCTGGCTCATCTGAGTAAGCATGCCACGTTTCTGCATTTGACATTCAACCCAGACTAAGGCCGGGTGATTACGGTGAACTTTGAGCTGGTTTATTCGAGTACAGTGGAGATAATGTGGCGCGCATCTATATCGTGCCGCCATTCACCGAATATCCGGCTTCGGCCTATGACGCCAAGAAAAATCCGTTTATGATGCTGGCCGATGCCGTAAGGCAATCCCGCATTTTTTCCCGTGGGCAGAATGGTGAATTATCCGGTGGTGGATTATAATATTCCCCTGGTGAGTGTTTTCTCAACCAACAATCCCCTGAAAGCCCAGTACACAATCGACAACGCTCCCACGAACGTGACGTTGCAAGATTTCGCGTAAACGTATGATGGAAATCTGGTAAAGAAAATTGTGTGGTCATCCACGTTTTATACAAGCCCGACGGAAACGCGTACGTATATTTTTGATTACGAAAGGGTCAATTGTGATCCGCACGACGAACACCATGGTTCTTCGGGAGATCATTTGTATCACTAACGATCGTCGACGGGTGGTTCAACGTGGTGGCATGCCCGCACACACACTGCGTGAAGGACGGTAATGGAAAGCCCACAGCCGCTGGGGCATGTGCGTGGGGCGAGGACTTGGAATGGACGGCCTGGCCCCGACGGGTCGGGGACACGCCCACGTTTTTCTCCGAATGTTTGAATCATCCCAAGCCTGCATTGAACAGGCCCGGGCTTTATTCGTATTTCAGGGTGTCGGCCGGGTTGGTGCGCGCGGTTTTAAGAACCTGAAAGCTGATGGTGATGGCGGCGATGATAACGATGAGCAGTGCGGGCACCACAAACAGGAACCATTGCAGCGCGATGCGATAGGGATAGTTGGAAAGCCATTGTTGCATGGCGAGGTAGGCCAGCGGCACGGCCACGATGATGGCCACGGTGACCAGGCGGATGAAATCGGCAGACAGCAAGGTGATGATGCTGGCCAGCGATGCGCCCAGGGCTTTGCGTATGCCAATTTCTTTGGTGCGCTGCACGGCGGTGTAGGATGAAAGTCCGATGAGGCCGAGGCAGGAGATCATGATGCCGAGCACCGTGAAGATGGTGACGATTTTGGCAAACCGATTTTCGTCGTTGTATTGTGAGCGGTAGCGGTCTTCGATGAACGAGTATTCAAAGACGTTGCCGGGGAAAAATTTCAGATAGATCTTTTCTACGCTGGCCACCAGGGCCTGGGGTGTTGACGTGTTTGTTTTGATGGACGTGGACGCGTAGGTGCTGTAGGTGGGCAGAAACACAATGGGCTCCATGGGTTTCTTTAGTGACTCCTGGTGAAAGTTGTTGACCACGCCGATGATGACCCAGTGGCCGTCGCCATCGATGATGTCTTTGCCGATGGCTTCCTGCGCGTTGGCAATGCCCAACAGCGCCACAGCATTCTGGTTTAGGATGGCCGTGGTGATCTTAGAGAAATCGGCCTGGTGATCGGCGGGACGGAAACCACGACCGGCCACCAGCGACACGCCATAGGTGTCGAAGTGCGCATAGTCGGCGCCCATGAAGCTCATGGTGTAGTGCGCTTCGGATGGCTGCTCGCGAAGACGCAGCCCAAACGCCCGGCCCAACCGTTGCCCGGGCAGCTGGCTTGAGGTGGACACGCTGACCACCTGGTTCAACTGCGCAAGTTCTGCCTTATAGCTTTCTACCCGTTCGATGAAGGTGGAGTCCCACGCCGTGCGCTCCGGTGGACTCACGATCATGACACGGCTGAGGTTCATGCCCAGGTCGGCCTCGTTCATAAATTTCAACTGGCGCGACACAATGAGCGTGCCCGTGATGAGCGTTGCCGCCGCGGTGAATTGAAAAACAACCAGCCCTTTGCGCAGCAGCCCGCCACGCGACGACCGTTGAAACTTGCCTTTCAACACCGTGGCCGGCTGATAGGACGACAGCACAAAGGCGGGATAGAAGCCCGCGAGTATGACACCAGCAATCATGACACCGGCGAGGATAAACACCGTGGTCGGCTTGAGGCTGCTGAGCACGCCCCACCACGACAGCTGTGCGCCAATGATGGTGTTGAAACTTTGCTGCGACGCCAACACGATGACCCACGCCACCACAAAGGCCAGCATGCTGATGAGTATGGATTCGAAAATGAACTGGCGCACGAGCTGCGACTTGAGCGCACCCATCACTTTGCGCAAGCCCACTTCTTTGGCGCGGTCGAGTGCGCGCGAGGTGGTGAGGTTGATGTAGTTGATCCACGCGATGAGCAAAATGAACACGGCCACCACCAGCATGGCCCAAACGGCTTTGCCGCTGGCCGTACGCGCAATGTCGTATTCATAGTCGGAATACAGATGGGCTTTCTTGAGGGGTTGCAGGTAAAATTTTTCTACGCTGCCCGATACTTTATCGCCTTTGAAGTAGCGGTCGCTGAAGGCGGGGAATTTGTTTTCCAACGCTTTGGGATCGGTGCCGGGCTTCAGCACGATGTAGTGGCGGAAGTCGGACCAGGTCCAGCTGATGTCTGCACCTTTTTCGTCGCCGCTGTGGAGTGTGCTGTAGGAAACAAGTGCGTTGAATTGAATGTGCGAATTGTCGGGAACATCCTCGCAGATGGCGGTTACCTTATAGGGTTGTTCGTCGTTTCCCCAATACAACGTCTTGCCCAGCACGTCGGCCCACGCGTTGTCGGTGACGCCGAAAAATTTTCGCGCCGTGGTTTCGGTGAGCATGATGGTATGTGGATCTTTCAATGCGGTGGTGCGGTCGCCGGCCCGCAGGGGAAAACTGAACACGGACAGGAAATTTTCATCTGCGAAATGGCAGTTGTCGCCACGAAACATTTTGTCGTTCACCTTCACGTTGAGGTCGCCGCCGGGCATGAGGCGCGTGTAGCGTTCAATTTCCGGGTAGTCTTTGGCCATGGTGGGGCCAATGGTGGGATAGGTGATGGTGCCGTGTTGAATGAGTTTGCCGTTTTGAAAACGATCGTTGGTGATGCGATAGATGCGATCGGCATTTTCGAAGAAGGTGTCATAGCTCAGTTCGTAGGACACAAACTGAAAGATGAGCAGGCATGCCGCTAGGCCCGTGCCCAGCCCGAATATGTTGATGCCTGAAAACACTTTGTTTTTGGTGACATTCCGGATGGCGATGAGGATGTAGTTGCGTAGCATGATGGTGTTGATTAACGAATAGGAAAATGAATTTCGAAGCAGAATGCCGGGGCGACAATAGCGCACGGCGTTCCACACATATTTTCGGCGGGCGCGTTGCTCACCCACCCGCCTGCAGTCGCGCGCGAAAGTTTGCAAAAGGTCGCCTTCGATCTCTTCGGCAAGGTGTGGCGGGCAAATGGCAAGCAGAAACTTCAGGGCCCAGCGCGGAGGTATGAAGGGCGGTTGCTTGCTCATTGGCTCCCTCCTTTGTGTTGGCCCATGCGATCCGACTTCATTTACTTATATTTTGTTAAGCAAATAACAATAAATCGTTGAATAATGAAAATCGCCGGCATCTTTTTTCAGGAAAACCACAGGCACCGCCGTTCAAAACGGCTGTCCATCTCAACCCTGCATGAGCGGGCGAAGTGAGGCATGGGGACGCGCTACGGGGACTTTTCTCTACTGAACACATCCGGGTGCCTGCAAAAAATGCAGCATAGCGAGACGTTTGCCGGGTATCGTTTTTGTGTGGGTAGTGCGTACATAAACACAAAAAAAATGAGCACCACAGAAAAAAAACATCCGCGCCACAGTTCGGAAAGTAAAAGCAAGAAACCCACCTCCGACGAGGGCGAAGGACAGGCCGGAAATTTTGGTTCAGATAGCGACCAAGGGAAGCGCAAAGGGGTGTCTCCCGACCGGTCGAGTCCGAATGTATCGGGGCAGGATAAGCGTGAGAAGCGGGGATAAGTTTTCAGACTCCGATATCCGGATTTACCCTGATATAATTATGCGATAAACTCTGAGATATGGACGTTTGATTAACAACCAGCACGACCTAGTTTAGCGGCCGATCATTTTCTTCAAAAAACAAGTAGCATCAACCTTGGCGTGGTCGATGCAATATCGCCAATGAAACGACACGTTAAGCGACACATCTTCAAAGCCCGCCGGATCATTTACCAGGAAACGCTTGTCGATTTCCAGGAACATTTGTGGACGTTCGTGGGCGCTTTTCTAGGCATCGGAATTATCGGGCTGTTCAACAGCACCTACCTGCCGGCATCTGACAACCTGTTTTTAATCGGCTCCTTCGGGGCCTCCTCCGTGCTTATCTATGGTATTATTAACAGCCCCCTGGCGCAACCGCGAAATCTTATTGGCGGCCATGTGATCTGTGCCTTCACGGGTGTGCTGGTGCACAAACTGGTCCCGGGTGAAGTCTGGCTCACCTCTGCCCTATCGGTGGCGTTGTCGATCGTGTTTATGCAGATCACCAAGACCCTGCACCCGCCGGGTGGTGCCACGGCGTTGATTGCCAACATCGGGTCGGCCAAAATTCAGTCGTTGGGATTTTTCTATGTGATCAGCCCTGTGCTTTCGGGTGTTCTCATCCTTTTCTTTGTGGCCCTGCTTTGCAACAACGCGACTCCACACCGAAGCTATCCGAAGAACAAGCATTGGTTCAAGTTCTGGAAGCGGAGATATAAAAAGGCGGGCTCAGTGGCCAAATAGCATTAGCACATAAACAATGAAGGCCAGTCCGATCAATAGCGCCGCGCCGGCAACGAAAATGGTGATTTTTAAATAACGTTTCATCATAGCAACACACAAAATTAAAGCGCCCCGCGTTAATGGGTGGCTTTTCGGGCATAGTATAATTCTACTAATCTCACTCCCGGAATTCAGAATGACCTGACAACATCACCCTCTGCCCTGTGCCCATGGCGTTTTGTTAATCTCAAAAAATCAGAATTATCAACATCGGGCTTATTCTACACAATTGTTAAAACTATCCCGGATAATCAGAATCAGGGGCAACAATACAGCCTTGTCATATTTCCGTGGCAACGGGAACGTAACGTATTCGGCGACAATGCCGGGGGACTCAATTTCTTGTCGGCGGTATTATAGCAAGCTGCACTCGTTAGAAATAAAGCGCGCACGGATCCCACACGCGCTTCTTGTGGGATGTTATCACTGCAGGTTTGGGTTGTGAGGACTCGGGGTTGCCCGGTTCCTTTTTTTCTTTCATCACGTTGGGATTGGCCTCGACGCGATCCTTCTGGGTTGTATAACTTTTCATCTACCTAAGTCACGGTTGAATTTCTGCGACGTCTACGTTCATGCCTGTTGCTGATAGCGTCATCAGTTTTTTATAGTTCGCACTTTCTTCGTCCAATGTATATTGGAGCAAGGTCACTGCCCTTTCGCATCCCATGGTGATGGCCAACGTCTTCATGGTCTTATAGGCGAGGATTTCATAGCGTTCTATTTTCTGAAGAATGAAAAGTATGGCGGCATCGCGCTGGTTGCCTGCTCTGCGTTCTTTCGTGAGAACGTCGGCTTCGCGAATGAGGCGGTCTGCGGTATCGGATTTGCGGGCGCGATGGTCTTTACCGATCACGTTAAAAATTTCTTCTGCACGTGCTGCATGTTCTTCGGTTTCCACGAGGTGACCATCGAGAACTTTCACGAGATTGGCGGCTGTGGCCTGGCGCACCATGCGGGCAAGCACCTTGATGAGCGCTTTCTCCGTCCAATAGATTTCGCGCAGTTCATCTTCGAAAAGTTTCTCTAGGCGGACGTCCTGATCCACCACTGCCGTATCGGCCATGTTCTGTGGGAAGTTTTTCATATGGGTTGCAGCATCCCAAATTTCGTGCCCTTTGGAAACCGTTGTCAAACGTGGAATTATCATCCTTGTGGGGCGACCGTTGTGGAAAAACTTCAACAGGTTATAGCGGAATTTATACACAAATATACCTCATCACATGTCCGTTCATGTCTATGTTCTGACCTGGTCATGCATTAATCGCCGCCGTTTCAGGAACCGCGAGAGATCGCCACTTCCAACCTGTTTACATCATTGCAAACACTGCGCCTTTTCTGCATGGTAAACATTCAAGGAAGAAGCGGGCATCAAGTTTGCAATCCGACAATCCGATCCGGTCACATGACGGAAGTAAATTCATATGGACATCAAGCAGGATAAAAAACCGAACGAGGTCAACGTGGGTAAAAAGAGTTTCTTCGAGAAATTCTCGGGCGCCGTTACCTCTGCCGCAGGAAGCACGCCGGCGTTTATTGTGGCCTTCACGCTGGTGTTGCTTTGGGCTGTTACCGGGCCGGTGTTTCACTATTCGGAACAATGGCAACTGGTGATCAACACGGGCACCACCATCGTCACCTTTCTTATGGTGTTTCTTATTCAGAAATCTCAAAACAAAGATTCGCTGGCCATCCAGCTTAAACTGAATGAACTGGTGGCGGCCCATGAGTTTGCAAGCAACCGGTTGGTGAGCGTTGAGAACATGACGGAAGACGAACTGAAGGTCATCAAAAAATACTACGCCCATCTCAGCGAATATGCCAAGAAGGAAGAAAGCCTTCAGCAGTCACACTCCATCGACGAGGCAGCGGCGAACCACGAGTTTAAGAAGAACATGGAAGACGAGTTGAAAAAATGTTAGCGCTCCACTTCGCGTAATCGCTCAACGCGATGGGTACATTCTTCCTGCGCTACGTTTAAAAACATCCTGGCTCCATTTTGAGAGTGCTTCGGTTAATACTTCATAAAAAACAGAAAATTTAGACGCGCACATTAGGACCTCAAGCTATTAAACGTATCTTTGCGGTCCCAAAATGTTCGGGGCGTAGCGTAGCCCGGTATCGCGCTTGGTTTGGGACCAAGAGGTCGTCAGTTCGAATCTGGCCGCCCCGACACATAAAAACAGCGAATTCAGATTTGATTCGCTGTTTTTTTCTTCCCTTAAAAACTTCGGTCAGTTAGCATTGTCAGATAAGCGACCAAGAACCCCACTAAAGTCCCGTTCCGGTTTCCTCTACCGAAAGGCTGCCCTCGTGTCTTCGGAAAAAAATCCCTGGTACATCGTTTTCTACACCACCGACAGTCTCAACCAAAAACTGATCCGCCGCCGCGTGCTGCACGCCGAGCTGGCCGCGATCGAAAACCCCGACTTGCGCACCATCTTCGCCCACCAGGCCATTGCGGAAATAAACTCCCTGCTTTTTGACGACTGGCATACCGAAAGCCTTGAACCGGCGCCAAAGATTCTCGAATTCGATTTTAAACACTTCACCGTGCTGAAGGCGATCGACTACGTGTCGGCCTACAAACGCGATGTGGAAGACCTTCGCGCCAACAGCGTTAAGGCATACGCATCCCTGCGCACCACGGTGGTGGAATTCCTTCAGCATCAAAAATTAAGTCAGGACTACAAGCTTCGGGAGGTAAACGCGGCGTTCATGCGCATGTATTTTGACTACCTGAAGCAGGTGCGGGATGTCGCCAACAAAACCTACAACGGACACCGGGCGTCTTTTCATGCGGTCATGGCCGTGCTGATCGATCGCGACAGGAACCTTTTCAAAGGGAAAAATCCGGTTGCCGCTATTAAAATGCTCAGCACCACCACGCGCATGCACGCGGCCTATACCGACGAACAGCTGGCGCAGATCCGCGCCGCCCTGGTGAAGGCAGGGGAACACCACCTGGTGTTTTTTATTCAGGTGATGTATTACACGCTGGCCCGTCCCGAAGAGATGCGCTTCCTGCAGGTGGGGCACATCGATTTAGAGAAGCGACGAATTTTGTTCCGGGACGAAACGGCCAAAACCGGCATCGAACAATATGTGGGCATCAACGACGCCTTTGCCGCTATCCTCCAGGAGCGTAGGATTATGGAATTCCCGCCGTCGTGCTACCTTTTCTCAAACAACGGGTTCCACGGGGGATGGGGGCGAAAATCAAAACCTCACAATCCCGGCCCCTCACCTGTCGGAAAGAGTTTCTTCTATAAGTCAATAGCGCCCGTTATAAGAGCGCTGGGATTCTACAAGATAAATCTCCCAACTACACGCTCTATAGCTTCAAACACACGGGCGCCATCGCGCTCTACAAGGCCACCAAGGACATCAAGCTAGTGCAGGCGCAGTGCCGGCACCAGTCAATCGAGCAAACCAACACGTACCTTCGGGACTTGGGCGTGCTCGATGACTTCGTTCAGCTGAATCAATGGAAGGGCCCGATTTAGAATCCAAAGTGAATTTTTGTGTAAATTAATTCTGCAATCAATCACCAACAGATTAAAAATGAAAGCTGCGAAATCAGTTCTAGCGTTTTTTGTGTGGATCACTTCAATTGGTTACTGTTTTGGCCAACTTGAAGTCACCACTTTTTTCGGGCTACCTAAGGACGTAGCAAAAAAAAAATTCCTCAGCTTAGAAGGCGCCTCACTAATTGCGGAATATGAGACACTTCAATTGTACGGCATTGATTCGGGAGATAGAGATGGGGAAGATATTGTTCTAGATCTATTGGCATTGTCTTTCGCTGAAAACAAATGTGTTAGCGTTGGTATATTGGTTGAAAAGGAATTGATAAATGAATTTATCAGAGACTTCAATAGTAGATTGGTTGCAACTTCGGAATATCATTGGATCGATTACGAAAAGGACACAAATTGGGAAATTAAACGTCTGGAGGGCGTAGTTGTGCAAGGAGCAACTCTAAGCAACTATTTTTCCATTATTGCTAGCCCACACAATTAAATTTACTATATGAAAAATCAAGTTCTCAACATCCTGACAATCGTGTCCATCATGTTTCTCCTTTCATTTACCTATCAATCGCAGCAGCCCAATGCCATTGTAGATAAGATAGACGGAATCGACGTGTTTGTGTATTCGAAGCCTTCAAACCCCTACCAGGTAGTAAAGTCAGGTACAGCGGCAACCATGACCCTGCGCGGTACCGATGGCCTCGTAGATAAAGCTGTGAGCATTGCAGCAAAAGAAAAGGCAGATGGCATCATCCTAGACACGCGCAACGGTAAATATGAAGCGATAAAATATAAGTAGTCTATTGTGGGGACCAGATTTCAAGCAACCACTTTCCGGCAGGGCTGGGGGCAGCTGAATCGCCAAATCCGTTAAGAAGCCAGGCTTCATTTCCGTTAACAGTATGGACCATAAATTGGACACCCGGAAAATATTGCTTGATATTCTGAGATATCTCGTGCACTGTCATAGCCTGATGAATAATAATCAACCATGTGCCAGGTATCCAATGCCAAAACCCACAACCTAACGTCGTCAGGAAATTTGCAAATTCAATATCCATTTTGTTCTGGCCTATTGATTGAGAAATTGAAACAATGAACCTAGTCCTCATTGGTTTTAATATCAGTTTGATTTGCGATCGATCCTATTCTCGTTTGCGTTGGCGAAGGAGCTATCTTGCTAAATCCGCTAAGGCTGTCGCCTTGATAGCCTTTTTCGAATGCTATCATCTGTTCAGTATGCCTTTCGCTCCTAAGGAGGTTCGGATCCTTGTGCAAGCAATAAAGATACGCACCCATGAATATTAGAATTGCTAGTCCGAGAAAAATGAACACTGATATCAATAGCCACTCCGGACCCTTTAAATATAGGATGCCAAAAAGGGCAACGACTAGTATCATAATAAGGCCCCCAAGGCCTTTCAAAACCGTAGATTTGAAACTACTGTTTGCCCCCGTGAGGGTACGAAGAATTTGCACTGTTACTTCGCTCATCGTCTCTTTTGATTAGTGGAGAGTAGTCCTTTTTCTAGCTGCCAACACTTTACATATCTAAATTGTGGAAAAAAAACCACATAATGGCTTTTATTAAGAAAGAAAAGGAGAAAAACGGTATGGATTTGGTGAAGGGCTTCAGGATAGTGCGAGTTTCCTTCCCTAACGTATAGGCCACCCGTTCAGGTCTATGTTCTTACACATAGCACGCTTCGGACACTACCACCCTGAACCCTTCATGTTAACTCAACAGATACGCACCGGCACCAAGGCCGTGTAGACCACTCAAAAGTCCTCCCTTTTGCCAGTCGCCTTTGAATCGATACGGTCCGGGCTTTTCAAAGCTCATTCGCAGCCCCGAGTGAATGCCTATGATTGAAATATATCCATCTGGCCCCTGCTTCAGCTCCGAAACGTAGACAGAATCTTTACCATCCACTTTCACAAGTTTCCCGTATTTGTTCTCTGTGGCAGTCATTTCAAAAATATGACCATCCGGGTCTTTCCAAAGTGTTTGTTTTACCGGCACAACACCGCTTGAATTCACCGCAGGCGTTCCGGGCGCGGTGGCTGCCGGTCCTGCCGGTGTGGTCGCTGTATTCTGAACGGCCGGCGTTTGATTCTTTTTGTAGAGGTACCAGATGATGCCACCGGCAAGACCTGCGCCCACAACTAACACTACTGCTTTTCCCATGCCCTTTATTTTTTTGATGGAGATGAAACGAAATATATAAGTAACCCGGTGAACAAAACCCCACCGACCATAATGGCCACCGTCTTCCCGTCGAGCTCCTGTTTTTTGGAGGCAACCAACGCATTGTTTTCTAAGCTGCCGGCACAGCCCGCAGCTTTCCAATAGTTGATGTCGCCTGCACTGAAGGCCCGCTGACATTCCAGTGGTGTAAGTCCTAAACCGTGCATTACTTTTTCTTCTTAGAACTTGAAACGACGAAATAGGTAGCAATGCCCGCCAGTGCGACACCGCCCGCAATCATCACATATTTCAACGTGTTGCTTTCTGCGGCCGGCGCGGGTGTACCCGGTGTAGGGTTGGGATCGGGGTTTGTCACCCATGGATTCGCAGGCGCGGCCGGCTGCTGTGATGTAGCGTTATTACCCGTTTTTATTTGGGTGTAAACGTTCGTTGCCGGTTGCACCACTTTGGTGATGACGTTGTTCAATTTGTCCATCCAGTTGGTCGTGGCCGGCGCGGTGGTGGCGACACTTGTTGCATCGCCTAATGTTGCTATGTTCATAGTTGAAATTTTATTTGTCCAATGCGTTGATCTGCTTTTTTAACGATGCACGATTATCATACACCAGGTACCCGACAATTAGCGCGGCAGTCCCGCCCAATGCCCAGAATAGAAAATCTTTTGTAGTCTTCTGCTCTTTCAGCTCCAGGATGCTTTTCACCAATTTGTTGTATTCATCCAGCAGCGAAGCAAGTGCAGCGGGGAAGACTACCGTGGTCACCCAGTTTGCCGCGAGCTTCGAGCAATACATCTATTTGAACCTGGAGCTGCCCGACGACCGACAGCCTTTCGAACAGTTCACCACCATAGCGGTGTTGCTGCAGGCCGTATTCTTTTTGAAAAATAAAAGTCTCTCCCAAAGGCAGTATACGCTTTTGTTCATAGACGAAATTCAGGCGGCTCCCGAGGCCATGAACATTCTGCGTTATTTCCACGAGGAGGCTCCCGACATCGCCGTGATTGCCGCGGGGAGCATGTTAGAAACATTGTTCAATAAAAACGTCAGCTTCCCCGTGGGGCGGGTCGAATACAAGGTGTTGCGCCCGGCATCGTTCCCCGAATTTCTTTCGGCCATGAATGAAACGGCCGCGCGCGAACAACTTCAACATGTGCCGGCCGAGTCGTTTGCGCACCGGAAGTTGCTGGCGTTATTTCACACCTACGCGCTGATTGGCGGCATGCCGGAAGCCGTGCAGCACTACAGCACAAACAAGGACCTGGTGTCGCTCGCGCCGATTTACGATTCGTTGCTCACGTCCTACATCGACGATGTTGAAAAATATGCGCGCAATGATTCACAGATGCAGATCATACGACACGCCATCCGCGCGTCGTTTGCCCAGGCCGGAAAGCGCATCAAATATCAAGGCTTCGGGAACTCAAGTTACGGATCCAGAGACATGGGAGAAGCGTTGCGTGCGTTACAAAAAGCACTGCTCCTTTATCTTGTGTTCCCCGACACCGGGTATACTCTCCCGCTGCTGCCTGACCTGAAGAAGTCACCCCGCCTTCATGTGCTGGACACAGGGCTGATGAATTATTTCGCCGCCATTCAAAAAGAAATTTTAAGTACAGACGATCTCAACAAAGTATATCAGGGAAACATGATTGAACACATGATTGGCCAGGAGCTGCTTGCATTTCAACACGACGCACTCAGCGCATTGCACTTCTGGGTCCGTGAAAAAAAGACATCCGTTGCCGAAGTTGACTATCTGTTTCCGTTTGAAGGCCGGCTCATTCCCATTGAAGTGAAATCGGGCACTACCGGAACCCTGCGTTCGCTTCATCAATTTATGGATGCCACGCCGCATGACCTCGCGGTTCGTTTCTATGCCGGCGAAGTTTCCGTTGCCGACGTCGTTACCCCAAACGGCAAATCGTTTTCCCTGCTCAACCTCCCCTACTACGCCGTGTCGCAGCTTGAGAAATATCTGACCTGGATGCTGTCGCGGTAACGCCCGCCGCCCACACCGGAAATATTTTCATACAAAAATTTGCGCAAGCATTTACTTGCTTATATATTCGCAAGCACCTACTTGCCTATTATGAAAGCCAGACGCGACGTCTATCAGGCCATTGCCGACCCCACACGGCGGGCCATCATCAACATGATTGCCACCGAACCTCACAACGTGAATGCTATTGCCGAAAAATTTGAGGTGAGTCGCCAGGCCATTTCGCTGCATGTAAAAATCCTTATCGACTGCGGACTTGTGACGATCAGGCAACAGGGCCGTGACCGGTTTTGTGAAGCGCAGCTGGATCAGCTTGGTGAAGTGGCCCAATGGGTGGAGCAGTATCGCAGGCATTGGGAAAGCAAATTGGATGCAATGGAGACCTATATCGAAAAACTAAAAAAAGAAAGGCATGGAAAACGTAAAAAGTGACACCAAAGACCGTGAGATTCTTCTTTCCAGAACGATAAACGCACCGGTTGACCTGGTATGGGAAGTGTGGACAGAACCGGAGCACATTGTCCACTGGTGGGGACCCGACGGATTCACAAATACCATTGCCAAAATGGACGTGAAGCCCGGCGGCGAATGGGACCTCGTGATGCATGGCCCCGACGGAACCGACTATAAAAACAAAAGCATTTTCAAGGAAATTGTGCTTCACAAAAAGATCGTGTACGAACACGTGACCGCACCCAAATTTATCGCGACCATAGAATTTGAAGAACAGGGCGAAAAAACACTTATCCGTTGGCAAATGGTTTTCGAAACACGCGAACAATTTATACAGGTCGTGAAAACATTCAAGGCCGACGAAGGCTTGAAACAAAACCTGGAGAAGCTCGATGCGTACGTTGTCAACCAAAAAAACAAATCGTAAACAACGTTAGACCTAAAGAACCTCCATCATGAAAATTCTAAAGAACTTCACCTTTATTTTATTGATCATGAATGCATCTCTCTCGCATGCCCAAGCGCCGGGCAAATATGCCCAGGTGAACGGCATAAAAATGTATTATGAACTCCACGGCAGTGGTCATCCGCTGGTGCTCATACACGGCGGAGGATCAACCATTGGCACCACCTTTGGAAAAATTCTGCCGATACTCGCCAGGACACATCAGGTGATTGCCGTGGAATTGCAGGCGCACGGCCACACATCCGACAGGGAAGCGCCCGAATCGTTCGCGCAGGATGCAGACGATGTGGCCGAGCTGTTGAAACAACTTAATATCCGCGGCGCCGATCTCTTTGGTTTCAGCAACGGTGGCAACACGGCCATGCAAGTTGCCATCCGGCATCCGGAACGTGTGCACAAGCTCATCATCGCTTCCTCTTTCTACAAACGCGCGGGCATGCCTTCAGAATTCTGGAAAGGAATGGACAATGCCCAATTCAGCGACATGCCACAAATTTATAAAGACGCATTCCTGAAAATCAACAACGACCCCGCCGCCCTCCTGAACATGTTTAACCGGGATGCTACACGCATGCGCACGTTCAAAGACTGGAGCGACGACGACCTCCGCGCCATACAGGCACCATCGCTTGTGGTGACGGCCGACCGCGACGTTGTGAGTGCCGAGCACACGGTGCAAATGTCGCGCCTTCTGTCCCACGCCCGTCTGGCCATCTTGCCCGGCACTCACGGCAGCTACATGGGTGAAGCCATGACGCAGGATGTGAACAGCAAAGTTCCGGAGCTCTTTGTGGCCATGGTCAACGAGTTTCTGGCGGGTAATTAGCACGACAATGATGCTTAAGCGTCTTCTGAACGGGTAAGCAACATTGTATTTCTTTGGGACGTTGTGTTCTCTTCGTTCAGGCTCATCAGTCACAGCATCCCGGCGCACAGCAATTCACGGGCTTTTCGGCATACACAGTGATGCTGAAAATTCCGGTCTTGCCTTCTTTAAACTCATGAAGCGCTTTGTCGTCCAGATATTCGCTCAGAATTTCTGTTGGCAACGTGATCCGTTTCTCTTTTTGAATTTTAATATTTTTGAATCCTGCATTTTCAATGATGGCCAGGTATTCATCTTTTTGAATGGCTCCCGAAACGCATCCGGCATACATCTCCGCGCTTTTTTGCAATTCACCCGGAAGTTCGCCTACCAGCACGATATCCGAAACGCTGAAGTGCCCACCCTTTTTCAACACCCTGAACGTTTCTGCAAATGCCTGCTTCTTGTCGGGCACAAGGTTGAGCACACAGTTGCTCACCACCACATCGGCCGTGCCACCCGCCAGCGGCATATTTTCAACATCGCCCTGACGGAACTCAACATTCTTATAGCCCAACGTTGCTGCATTGGCTCTGGCCTTCTCTACCATCTTCTCCGTGAAGTCGATGCCGATGATGGTTCCCGTTTCGCCGGTGATCGATCGGGCCACAAAGCAGTCGTTGCCTGCGCCCGAACCAAGATCCACTACCGTGTCGCCTGGTTTTATCAGGGCAAATTCGGTTGGCAATCCACATCCCAGGCCAAGGTCGGCGTCGGCGACATAGCCTTCTAACGCGCCGTAGTCGTCGGCCATCAGGGCGCTATCTATTGTAGAGCATCCGCACGTGGCGCCACAACAACTCGTTTCGTTCTCGTCCTTACTCTGCATGGCGATCTGACTGTATTTCTCTTTCACCATTTGCTTCAGTTGTTCGGGGGTTTGCAAAGTTTCCATAGGGTTTATTGTTTATGTGTATATATAACCATCGTAATATTACGATCAATCAAATCAAAAAAAAGGCCTAGCAGCAGCCCGGCTCTTTATAGCTTTCAAACAAATCGGCAATCGCCTTCTTGGCTTTGTTCCAGGCTTTCTCGTCGATGCAATAGCAGACACTGGGGCCTTCGATGTCGCCCTTTATCAATCCGGCGTTTTTCAATGCCTTGAGATGTTGCGACACGGTAGACTGCGACAGCGGCAGTTCTTCTACGATGTCGCCACAAACACACGACCTGGTCTTTATCAAAAACTGAAGAATTGCTATGCGGGCGGGATGCCCCAACGCTTTGGCCAACACCGCCAATTCGTTCTGCGCTTTTGTGAATTCTTCTGTTTTGGTAAGCCCCATATTTGTTGTAATCGTAATATTACGATTAATGTTTCACTTCTTTACATTTATTTTTTTGAAGTGCTATGAGGAAATGGGGAAAATAGATTTCAGCAGCGTGCCACCGGGTTAATCACGTGACCTGCTAGGCACGTTGTGCCTGCTTTTTAGCGTTGGCAATCCGCGTCGGGCTTCCAAAGATATAGAAGAGTTTTCGTTTCCATCCACGAGCATGCTTCACGTCGCGCAACATGTCGGCGTATTCATGGAAATTGATGTGCAACGGATTTGCCTTATGTTCGATATTGTGGGTGATACCATACACGGCCTGCTCCTCTTCCTTTTGATAGGTATTGAACATGCGATCCCAAAAAATGAATGTGGCCCCGAAATTTTTGTCGATGTATTTTTCCTGCGAGCCGTGGTGCACGCGGTGATTGGATGGTGTGGCAAAGATGTATTCGAAAAAACGGGGAAGTCTGCGAATGTATTCGGTGTGAACCCAGAATTGAAAGAGGATGGCGATTTGGTTGGTCACAAAAAATATGACCGGGTGAAACCCCATGACGGCCACCGGAAAAAGAAAAATAACTTTCAGGTATTGAACCCAACTGAGCCTGAACGACACGGTGAGGTTGTAGTGTTCGCCGGAATGATGTGCCACGTGGGTGGCCCACCAGAACCGCTGACTGTGCGAAATGCGATGGGTCCAGTAGCTGCAAAAATCAAAAAACACATAACAGGGCACCAGCGTCCACCAGTTTAGTTCCATGCGCCACGGCACAATGTTATAGATCCACACGGCCATGTAGAACAGGCTCACTTTAATCCACGTGCTGATGAGCACATTGCCCAACCCAAGTCCAACCGAACCCAGCGTCTCCTTCTTGTCGTAATAGTTTTTGTTTTGTTTATACGAGATAACCAGTTCCACCAGCACAAAGAAAAACATGGCGGGAATGGCCCAAACAATCACTTCGGGAGCGCTGTCTTTGATGTCGTCAATTCGTTCCCAGGGTATTCTTTCTGCTCCAAAAACTTCTAAAAACTTCATTGGTTCATTTTTTATTGTAATGCGCCCGATTTAAAATCCAAATGAAACAGGTCACATGATCCGACCTTTCCATTCGGAGGGCGCTTACATAATGTTGTCAGGCTCGTTTATTTATAGCGCGATCAAGTTCATAAGGCCAGTCACTTGCATGAGTGCCGAACATGAGCCGATGCACCCGAACGCGCATAGCTCAAACCTTTCGCCATCTCTAGTTTATTTCATTGGCGCTCTCCAAACGTCGCGATTTGCAGTGGCCGGCGCGTTGCATAACTTTTTATTTTTCTTGCATCATTCGCGCATGGCACGCAACTTATTCCATGGTTCCATGCCGTTGCCACGTGTATTTGCGAACGGGGGAAATGGATTTCTGATCTCGTCGGGTACTGCCGAGAATTTTGCCACCAGGCCTGAGGGCGGATGGGAAAGCAGTCGGAAGATATTTTCAATAATATCTTTCATGGTCATGGTTGTTACTATCGGGCACAGCTTAAGCAGCAGTTTCATAAGATTTAATTTATTTAAGATGAAAGAACAACACGGTCTCTAAACGTTAGTGTTGTCCATGTCCTGATTATTTGTGAAATACTACGGCGCACTATTTCTGCGGTGGCGCCACCAATTCGCGCTCAAAATACGCGAAGTGCTTGTGGTCTGGTTGTCCCACAACGGAACAGTAGTATATCCGCTGATAGTATCGCGCAATGGTGAGCGGCAAGTCAGGATTCACCTTTGCCGTGATGCCCATGCCTACCGGATAAATATTGTCTGAACTCGGGGTGTTTCGCATTTTTTGTTATTTTTTTTGGACTATGTTTAGGACGTTGAAAAGTGAAGACACCGCCGGTTGGCAAACGGTGTCCCTAGAGGCAAACCCCTGCCGTATTCCTTACCGTGATTTGAATTTTCTTCCAGGAGATCATCATCCGCTGTAAATTCTTTGTAGTACCACCGCTGACAGACGTCAACATTGAAACAGGGCATGTGGAGTGTTTGTTCATAATAAAGAATTTAAAACGTAGCATTGATTTAAAGTGCCGTCTGGGGCTCGCCAGGTTGCGTCACCTTAATCTATAAAGGTCGTCATTCCCGGCGCAGCAAGTATTGCATTCAAATTCTGAAATGTTACACTATTCACAGGTTGGGATGGGCAGAACGAATTGGGAAGGACTGGTGTTGGTTGATTACGCCTCATCGGCCCAAGTGACCGGGAAGCAATCATTGCGTATCTTTGAGAAAGATTGCACATAAAACCCCCGCAGCGTGCCCCAACACCATGAAATGAAACTGTACATCAAGTATATGGTCAGCCTGCGGTGCAAACTACTTGTGAAGGAGGAACTGAATAAACTGGGACTTCATGCCGTGATTGTGGACCTGGGTTTGGTTGAGGTACTGGAAGAAATGAGCCTCACGCAACGGGAACAGCTTCGCGAAAACCTTCTGAAATCGGGACTGGAGCTGCTAGACGACAAAAAGAGCATCCTGATTGAACGAATCAAAAATGTGATCACGGAAATGATTCATTACTCCGACGAGCTGCCCACGCAAAACTATTCCGACTACATCAGCGAAAAGCTAAACTACGACTACACCTACCTGTCCAACATATTTTCGGAGGTGAAGGGCATCACCATTCAACAATTCATCATCATTCATAAAATAGAGCGGGTGAAAGAACTTCTGCTCTACGATGAGTTGAACCTCACCGAAATTTCCTACAAGCTGCATTACAGCAGCGTGGCCCATCTGTCGAACCAGTTCAAAAAAATCACAGGACTCACCCCCTCCTACTTCAAAAAAATGCGGCAATCCCGAAAAGGCAATCTGGAAAGTCTTTGATCGATGCTATGTTAGCGCATTATGTGAGAAATCTATAAAAGATACAATATATCTGTAACAGCAGCACTGGTGGAATCATCACCTTTGCTTACTGCCTCACCTGTCTGCCTCACCTGTCAACACGGGACGACTCGCCCGAAACAAATTGCTTACCCCATTTCAAGGACCACATTCAGAAACCGCCAGGTGCATCAATAATACATCGTCCTATATAGTTGACAGTGAAAGCGGACAGAAACTAAAACGTCTGTCCCTTTCCTTTTAGCTGATGGCTATGCGGCGCTGCCTTTTAAACTTGCATCTTTATCGGGCAAGATATTCCCCAAAACGAGGCGAGTCTGGATCGGTGCAAGCGAAGAACATGGGATCTATGCAAGATTCCCGACATAATGTATAAGACTTCAAGCTGGTAATAGCGCGTCCTTTGTAAGGTCGTCCACTAAAACGAAACGAATGGAAACCACAAAAAAACCAATTGAAGTTTTTACGATCACCGGCGATTGGGCCATGCAGTCGAAACTATTGAAGCTGAAATATGCACAACTCACCGACGCCGATCTGAAATTCGAAACCGGAACTGCTTGTCCGTATGGAGGCCCGGCTACACAAAAAAAGAGAAGAGCTCATCAACATAATTAAAAAGGGAAAGCCCACGGCAAAGGCATAACCCAGGCTTAAACGAAAAAAGCTGCCTGCCCAGCTTCTTTTCTATCGGCACACCGTTTAACTAAACTTCTATGCAGTGGAAAATTCTGAAGTCGAAAAATCAAAGTTATTCATCATCGTCGAGATTATTGAATACGTCCCCAATTCCGTGGTCATAAAAACCATCATGAAAAAAACGACTGGAAATGTTTCGGTTGTTTCGTTCGATTCAGGAGAAGCCCTCACCGAGAAATCATCGGCCTTTGACACGTTCATTCAAGTGATCGATGGAACGGCGCAGATCCTTATCGATGGTGTGAGCAACTCGCTTGAAGTGGGCCAGTCTATCATCATTCCGGCGCATTCCAGAAACTCCATCACGGCCAACGTGCGGTTCAAAATGATATCCACAGTAATCAAAAGCGGCTATGAAGAGGTAGAGGTCTGATGACCAACTAACACATTTAAACACAATCTGCGATGACACGATATAGCGAAAACGACATTGTGTGCGATAGCATAAACCCAGGCCGCCTGTTGGTGGTGGAGCGCTACTTTAAAGGACTGTATTATTGCAGGCTTTTCGAAGACATCGACAAAAAAGCGCGTGTTTATTTTGACTATGAGCTTGTGCCGCATAGCCAGTGCCAGCATTCCAAATCGGCTGTTAACGTAGCAATATGAAAACGCTCGTCATCTCCTTCCTTGTCCTGTTCGCAATATCCTTCACCGGCTATAGTCAGGATACGGTGTTTGTGCACGGGCACTCACAATGGAACGTCGGTCTGAAAGCAGGCATCAATTTCTCCAGTGCCTATGCCCTGCCGGAGGCTTTCACCGCCAAGCCCACCGTTAATTTTGCGGGAGGTTTGTTTATGGAGATTCCTCTCTGCCGGTCGCTCAGCCTCCAGCCCGAAGTTCTGTTTTCCACCCGCGGCATCAAGGGCACGGGCACCTCGCCTACCAATCCTTATTCTTTTACCCGAACCACAAACCATCTTGATGTTCCCGTGCTGCTGGTGATCAAACCTGCTCGCTTTATTTCGTTGTTGGCGGGGCCGCAATTTTCATACTTGCTCCGCCATCACGATTCGTTTTCGGCGGGCGCTCCTGCCACACGCGATGAGTTTAATCGCGAGCCAGTCCGAAAAACCAATGTCGCAATTGTTATCGGCGCCGAGTTCATTGTCCAGCACCTGGTGTTTAGCACGCGGCTGGGTTGGGATGTGCTGCCCAACACCAACAGTTCAACCGATCTCACACCCCGCTACAAATACGTTTGGTATCAGGCGGCATTAGGCTATAAATTGTTTTAACTGCACATCGCAAAGGCATCGCCTTTCATCTGTTAACGCTGCCGTCTCACTCCTTCCGTATCCATTGCATCATCCCAAACGCCGGAACGAATCCCACTTGCCGATAAAAAGGTGTGAGGTTCTCACCTGTGATGAGGGTAGCCAATGCGTTGTTTGGCGCGTGTTTGTCCAGCCATTGACGCAGGGTCTGCATGAGGGTCGTGCCTATGCGCTTGCCTTGCCACTCCGGGTGCACCATCACATCTTTCACATAATACACACTGGCGTTGTCGCTGAGCAACAAGGCGCAGCCCACAACCTGACCCGACGTTTTATGCTGGGCCACAACGGCGAATACCGGTGCAGCAAGAATGGTGGTGGTCAGGTGTAGGTTGGTCGTGGCTGTCCAGCCCACGGCGGCGATCAGGTGTGCGTATTCTTCGGCGGTGGGGGTGCGGGCCACGATGGCAATATCCGCCGGCATGTGTGCATCGTTGGTGCCCCGCTCCGACAACAAGGCACCACCAAAGTTGATGTAGTGGCCGTTGATGTCGCGCAACGTGTAGCCGGCCATGTGCCAGGGTTTGTTTTCAAGGGGATCCACAATGTCGGCGCCCTGGGTCTGATGAAATGCGTAGAGCGCGGGCAGATTTCGGACGTTGATGAAAATGGCTTGCCCTGCCGAAACTTCGGGCGTGAGCGAAAACTGTATCTGCAGGCCGTGCCACGAAACGGCACCATGATTCGGTGGTTCGCCCCATGTCCAATGCGCTGGGAAGCCCAACACGTTGTGCCAATACGATATGGTATCGGTGACGCTGGCAACGGGAAGAACCGGCTCCACGCCCAACAAGACCGGCGACGTGCCGGTGTCTGATGTTTCCATAATCTTTAGTTTTGTATCCGAAGATAAAAAAGAATCGACAGTTCGGATTCACTGAAAATTTAGTTTTCACGGAGCGCTGGTCTTCGCTCACTAACTTTTTTAAAATTTTCTTCGTCGGCTTTGTCCTATCCGGGTCCTTTCGTTTGTCATGGCTTTATAAAAACAATCGTAAACAAAAACAAAACACCATGGCAAAGCTCGTAATCTTCAATTTCACAACCCTGAACGGCTATTTCAAAGGTCCTGGCAACGACACCCGCTGGCACAAACACGGCGAGGAAGAAGGTCGGTATGCCGCCGAGGCCATGAACGTCGGTCCCGTGATCCTGCTCTTCGGTCGCATCACCTACGAAATGATGGCCGGCTATTGGCCCACACCCATGGCACTGGAAAGCGCGCCCGACGTGGCGAAGGGCATGAACAGCACGCAAAAAATTGTATTCTCACGCACCCTTCAGAAAGCCGGCTGGCAAAACACACGCCTCGTGAAAACCGATGTGGTCGATGAAATTAAAAAGCTCAAAAAAGGCAACACCGACATGACCGTGCTGGGCAGCGGCACACTGGTGACTCAACTGGCCGATGCGGGCCTGATCGACGAATATCAGTTTATGATCGACCCCGTGGCGCTGGGCGATGGCACCCCCACCTTCAAAGGGCTGCGCATGCCGTTGAACCTGACGCACACCAAGACGCATACGTTCAAAAGCGGCGTGGTGCTGCTGTGTTATGCACCCGAAAAAAAATAGCAGGCCCCGTTGTGTGGGCGATTTTTGATCCCTTCATAGTATATTGAGTAACCATAAACACACCGTGAACCATGGAAGAATTCGTATTATTATTCCGGCTCGACATCCTGACCAAGGATGCACAGCCGTCGCCCGAGCAGATGCAAGTGTACATGAAACAATATCAGGACTGGGTTGGCGGCATCGCGGCGCAGAACAAATTTGTTGGCGGCAAAGGACTTTCTACCGAGGGAAAAGTTTTGAAACACAACCATGTGATGACCGACGGCCCTTTTGCCGAAATTAAAGAATCCATCGCCGGCTACATCATGATTCGCGCCGCCGACTTTGACGACGCCGTGAACATGGCCCGCGAGTGTCCTATCCTGGGCGGCGAAGGCAATAGCGTTGAGGTGCGAAAGGTGGTGTCGGTGCACAACCTGTAGGCCATCGTCCACCTGTTTCATCACCACACGCATGGCCAACGTAGAACTCATCCCCCACTTGTTCAGAACGGAGTATCGAAAGATCGTGTCCGTGCTTTGCAAGCGTTTTGGGTTCGACCAAATGGAAACGGCCGAAGACATCGCCAGCGACACGTTTCTGACGGCCACCCAAACCTGGGGACTGGAAGGCACGCCACCAAACCCAACCGCGTGGCTGTATGCCGTGGCCAAGAACAAAGCCAAAAACCATCTGCAACGCCACGAGCTGTTCGAATCTAAAATTTCGCCACAACTCAAAGCTACACCCACAGTCCACGAACCGGACCTTGATTTGTCGCCGCAAAATATAAACGACAGTCAATTGCAGATGATGTTTGCGCTTTGCCATCCGGTGATCCCCGCCGAAGCACAGGTCGGCCTCGCCTTGCGCATCTTGTGCGGCTTTGGCATCGAAGAAATTGCCGACGCCTTTCTCACCCAAAAAGAAACCATTAACAAACGCCTGCTGCGCGCCAAAGAAAAACTGCGCGACGAAAAGATTGACATTGTTATGCCCGATCCAGCGCAGATCGACGTTCGACTCGACCCGGTGCTCACCACACTGTATCTTGTGTTCAACGAAGGGTATTATTCTGTGAGCAGCAACAACACGCTGCGAAAAGATCTTTGCCTGGAAGCGATGCGGCTTTGCACCATGCTGGTGGAGAACAAGGCTACCAACAAACCGCGTGTCAATGCATTGCTCGCCCTCATGTGTTTTCATGCGTCACGCTTCGACGCCCGTCTCAACACACGTGGTGAGCTTGTGCTCTATGATGCGCAAGACACCAACCTTTGGAACACCGACCTCATTAGCAAAGGCGGCTATTTTCTGCATTGCGCCGCCACCGGCACCACGCTTTCAAAGTATCACCTCGAAGCGGGCATTGCCTATTGGAACACACAACATCAGGACACACGCGAAAAATGGGAAAGCATGTTGCAGCTCTACAACCAACTGCTGCAAATAGAATATACACCCATTGCGGCACTTAATCGCACCTATGCGTTATGGAAAGCGAATGGGAAAGCGCAGGCCATTCGGGAAGCAGAAAAACTGAAGCTCACCAGCAACCACTTTTATTATGCGTTGTTGGGCGACCTGTATACGAACATCGATAATGGCAAAGCAAAACAACATTTTGAAGAGGCGCTCATGCTGGCGCGCACCGAAACGGACAAACAGGCGCTGCGAAAAAAGCTTGACCTCCTAAGCTGAGAAGGCTCTATGGTGTTGCCCTATGTCAATCCATATAGGATCAGTAGGATGGTGACAAATATGCTCATGATGCTGATGCTCGATTTTTGCCTCACCTTGCTCCATCCGAGCGTGACGTAAGGCTTATCATTTTTTAGTGTTTTCACGTGTGGTTGCATGGGCCTTTTGTTTTAGGGTTATCGATTCTGAACCGCGGGGGTAATGCGTGTCGAAGTTGCAAAGTGTATGCCGCAAGCCCCTGCCCTGTTCCATAGTTACGGGCAAGCCATTCTGGTCGACAAAACCCAACAGGCTTCGGCGAAATAAATATTCATTATAAATCCAGGGCGACCGCGCGGTGTTTCATGCCTCAGGTTGTGGAGTTAATTCCGCATTGTGTTGTGGTTATGGGTAGGCCTGGCGCCACGCACACATACCAACATTCAATATTCAACCTCATCTTGCCATCCCAAGGTTCGAACACCCGTATCGCAAGGTTGGCACTAATTTATCAGTGAGGTTTTGTGGGTGAGCCTTACAACCAAAGGTTTCCGCCCCAACCACTATCCGTAACGCACAGAAATTGATCATGAAAGATCTATCCGGCACCTATCGACACGAACGTTTTCACCAACTATGGGAAGTTGAAAAAGAAGATGACGCCTACATTATCCACGCCTATACGTTGTCTGACAGCAGGGAAAGACTCGGAACCTCCATGTCGACCATTGCCGAGTATCTGCACGAGCTGATCCGAAAAAAGGATCTCACCCTCGTAGAGGAAAAAAAGAGCGTCATGCGAAAGTTGATGAAGAAATTCTGGTAAAAATAAGCCAACACATCACGGCGTTCAGGCTTCCTGCTCAATCCACGTTTCGGCTTCGTGGCGTGTCTGAAAAAATTTCATGTCGATGTTGAACCGACCCGCGGTGAGAATCATCTGTTCGCGCTGGTGTTTTTGCTGATCGGGGGTGTCGATGCAGGCAATTTTCCGTAACCCGTTTTTTGATCCTTCGTTCAGGATCGATTCACCAAACCACACGTGATCGCTTTCGCCGAGGTTGCCACGCTTGCGCACATCGGCAATCCACCGCGGGGTGTTGTAGACGTGCAGCATCTCCAGGCACTTGGTCAACAGCAATCTGTATTCTTCGCTGCTCACCTTGCGCTTCCAGCTGAGGCCCATGGTATTGGTGCGTGCGTTATAGAGCACCGATCCATAGTCACAATCAAAACACAGCTGTCCTTCAATATCGCCCGGCAGTTTTATGTCGATGGTGAACGTGGTTCCTTTGTTCAGTTCGCTTTCGGCCACAATCGTGCCCTGCAATGCTTCCACTTGTGTTTTCACCAGATAGAGTCCAAGACCACGGCCTTCCACGTGGGTGTGAAAACGTTTATACATGCCAAAGAGATTCTTCCCGAACTGATCGAGATTAATGCCCAGCCCGTTGTCGCTCACGGCAATGCGGATGGAGCCCCGGTGGAGTGTGGTCTTCACATCGAGCAGCAAAGGTCGCTGCGGCGACCGGTAGCGGATGGCGTTGCTGGCCAGGTTGTATAAGATGCTGTGCAGGAATGGACGGATGGTATAAACAAACGGTGCTTCCTTGAAATCGGTATGCACAAACATGCCTTCATCAATTTGTGACTGCAGCGATTTGTAGACGTGCGTCCACTCTTCCTCAAAAAACACTTTCTCCTTCACTGTGTACAAATCGTTCCGGATGTCGATGATGCGCGAAAGTTCTTTGATGATGGTGTCGAGCTCCAGCGTGGACTCGCGCAGCAAACTCACCACCTGCCGGTTCTCGGCCGAAAGGTGCGGATCGCGGGTGTCTACCAGGCTGCCGAGCCCCAGCAGTCGAGCCACGGGGGCGCGCAGGTTGTGCGATACGGTATAGGAAAACTGGCGCAGCTCGCTGTTGATTTTGCGCAGCTCTTCGTTGGATTGGATAAGGTCCTGATTTTTTAAATGCACCAACTCCTCCAGCTTTTCCTTTTGCTCTTCAATGAGCTCGAAGGCGGCCGTGAGTTGTTCCGTTTGTGCAGCAATCTCTTCGTTTTGCGTTTCCAACTCATGGTTCTGGTTGGACATTGTTTTTAACAGATCGCGGTTCCGGTCCTCTTCGGCCACCACTATGCGTTTCAGGAAAATGATGCCGCCTACCACCGACAAGCTCACCAGCATGGCAATGGTGTTGATGTGATAATACGTAGCGTTAGCAAAGCCCCGTTGAAAATAGCCCAACCCAAACCATTCGTGGATGGGATCGTAGAGTGCAAGACACAGAAAATCAAAAAGGATGGCGCCATACATGCGCACCGGCTCGCGCGAACTGAAGATCATGCCCGGAAGGGCGCAGAAGCCCACCAGAATGATGCGACTGTCGAAGTAGTGCAGATCGTCGCCGGGCATGTTTTTTTTTAACACCATGGTGATGGTCAACAGCACGGCAGAAGGAATGACGCACAGCAAAAAGCTGCTGATGTTGACGTGGCCGTAGCCGTTCGCAAAAAACAGTCCGATGAAAATAAGGGCCATTCCTGCCGACAGCGGTGTGGCGCGCGACACCCCAAAGCTGAGCACCGAAACGAGCATGAGCACGCCGGTGAGCGCTGCGAATACCAGGGCGATGCGGGCCGTCATCTTGGCGCTTTTACGCATCGTTTGCATGGAGCCGGCTTCGCCTTCCAACGGGTCCAGCATGGTCCGGAATGTCCTGAGCTTCACAATTTCACAGTTAAACGATGTAACATATACGTGTGGCGCCAGGGCAAGTAACCCCCCTTCCTCAAAAATACACGATGTTTGTTACTGTAAAATAGATTCAGGGTTTTTCCAGCATCTCCAATCCTGAAATCCTGCAATTAATGGCTATCCCAAGCCCCTTTTTTTGGTTCAAAATACCTGTCCGCATGCCCAACCCCTCCCGCTACCCGTTAGCGCTTTGGATTTGGGCTGCGCCGTCAGCGCAGGGTCAACGCCTCAGTTTGTCCGCTGGGTTTCGTCTTCCGAGCCGGTGCTTCGCTGGCGGGCCCGCTTGAGCTGCTGGTTGCCAAACGAATACGTAAGGTTCAGCATCACCACACGCGTGTCGAATGCCAGGCGATAGTTCGATTTGAAATTGGGATTGTCCATTTTCCCGATAAAACGATTGGAGTGAAACACATCCTGCAGGCTAAGCTTCGCCTGAAGTCTGGGCGTTACGGCTTTTTGAAGGCCTAGGTCAAGCGACCCCAACCAGGGGGCACGCGACTGCGCGTAGGCCGACGGCGTCCTCACCCACCCCGTTGCCTCGGCCGTCCAGCCATGCCCCAGCACAAACGTGTTGGAGGCATTGAAGCGCCCCGACACCTGTTGCACCAGCACGGGTGTTCCCTGAAAAAGATAATCGAAACGACTATACACCCCGAGAAAATTTGTTTGAACATTCCATCCCTTCATAACCGAAATGGGGAAACTCACGGTGAGGCTGTAGGATTGGGCCTTACCGATGTTTAGCGGAATGCGTTCCGTGATCACGCTATCCACAGGCTGCACCAGATACGACACCATGTCGTTGATGAAGCTTGCCGACAACGACGTAAATAACTTTTCGTGAAAGCCATGTTTCAGCTCAAGCGAATGCGTGTATTGCGGCACCAGGTAGGCATTGCCCTGGCTGTAAAGATACGGGTCGGCATAGGACCGCGCGGGGTTCAGCGATTGATAGTTGGGACGGTCTATGCGATAGCTGTAAGAAAGCGTGAGCGTGTGGTGCGCCGACAACGGTCGCGACACAAACAAGGCAGGAAAGAAATTAAGATAGTCGCGCACCACCTTGTTGTTTAGGGTAATGGAATTTCCAACGGAGTGGGTATGCTCGGCACGCACGCCCAGCTGGAGCTGCGCCTTGCCTGCCTTGCCCGACACACTGGCATAGGCCGCATTGACCTGCTCGGTGTATTGAAAATGGTTCGACTGCGAAACGTCCTCCGTCAAATGTCCGTCCTCGCCCTGGCTCAACGTCAGGTTGTTGTCGCTGTAAACGTAGCTGCTCTTCACACCGCTTTCCAGCTTCCACGTTGTGGCGATGGTGCGGTTGTAGTCGATCTTCGCGGTGCGTATGTCGATGGTGGTCGGCATCTCCATCAGCAGTCCGGTGAGCGGCTGAACGGGTTGGCCCGGCGAACTGGTAGTGGTATGAAGGGCGTTCGAGAACGTGCGCACATAGCGCGCCACATCCACATCGGCCGACAACTGCCCTCCTTTCGCGCCGAAGGTGTGTTGCACATTCACGTTGCCGATCTGATTGGACGAAACGTTGTCAATGGTTTTGTCGGTCAGCGCCTGCAGATAGACGGGGCCGTTCGCTGCCTTTCGAAAATAACTTTCCGCAGTGCCTGCCTCGCCGTTGTCGTTCCAGAAGCCTGTCCACACCACACCGATCGTGGTGTTCTGGCTGAGGAAATAGTCCACACCGGCTTTTGCATTGTGACCACTATTCATTAGGTGAACATAGGTAGACTTGTCGGCAAAGTTTTGCGTTTCATTGCGGGTCACGGTCTGATGTGTTTCCAGATCAAAATAATTTCCTCCGCGATTCACGCTGTAGTTTCCAAAGAAGTTCATGCCCTTGGTCCGGTGATTGACCTGCACAGAGCCTCGCTCCCGATCGTAGTAGCCTGTGCCGGCACCCAGAGAGAGCGATCCGTTCGTGCCCACGCTGTTGTTTTTCTTTAGCCGGATGTTGATGATGCCCGAGTTTCCGGCAGCATCATATTTTGAAGATGGGTTGGTGACCAGTTCGATCTTGTCGATGTTGTCGCTCGACATGGTGCTCAGCAACGTGATGAGGTCGGCCATGGCCATGTAGGTTTGTTTGCCGTCGAGCTGAACGGTGACCCCGTCTTTTCCCTGGAGCTGCAACATACCGTTCTGCCGGTCAACGGTGACGCCGGGCGCCTTTTCGAGCACCTCCAACGCCGTGCTTCCGCTGGCGATAATGCTGTTGGCCACGTTCACCACCATCCGGTCAAGATGTTGCTCAACAAACGGACGCTTCTCGGTCACCACCACTTCATCAAGTTGTCGGCTGTCTTCGGTCAGGGTGATGATCACACTTTTTGGTTCGTCGTCACCCGTAACATTTACCGGAACCGGGTTAACCTGTTTGTAGCCCACCATAGTGACCTTCAGCAAATAGGTTCCGGCCATCACATGATCGATCGCATACACACCCGATGTGTCGGAGAGTACGCCCTTCACCAGAAGAGAGTCTTTGCTAGCGAGCAGCAACACATTCACAAACGGCAACGGCGCACCGTTCACGTCCTGTATTTTCCCTTTCAACGCCTGCCCTAGTGCAGGAAGGGTACCAACAGAAACAAACAACAAAATCAAGAGAGCATTCTTTTTCATACGAGGGGGGGATATTGAAAAGCAACATTTTTTGAATACAAAGTTCATGCTTATAGCGCCGTATGAAATACCCCTTTTGGTGTAAATCCATACAGATTTTCAGGTACCAATGTTGAAACCTGTAAATAAAATTCAGGATAAAGAGGGATGATCGAACGAGGCTACGTCGTGGCTAGCCCAATGCGTTTGTCCCGGCATTATTGTTACCCGCTTCGATGCCGTAAACATTTCTGTCAACATGAATGCGACAAAATAGAAAGGTGTCCGCGAAACGCTGACCGTGCCAGCGGCGGAAACGCGAATACAATTTGTAGCGGTTGTGAAAACACGCACCGTCGGAATGATGATGAAACATGGAGGGGTATTTTTCTATGCGTTTACGGCATGCCTGTCGGGCAGGTTCTCGTCTGTCTATCACAAATAAAGAGACACCGGTTTTCCGGGGTTTCTTTATTTTCCGGGAAAGGTCAATGTGAAGGTTGTGCCGTGTCCCTGTTCGCTTTCGATGGCAACACGTCCGTGATTGAGCTCCGTGAATTCTTTCACAAGGATGAGTCCAAGACCCGTACCCTTCTCACGCTCAGTGCCGCACGTGGTGCGTTGGCCTCGGAGGGAGAACAACGCATCGCGTTTTTGTTTGTCGATGCCCACGCCCGAATCGCGAATGCTAAGGGTGACAAGTTGTTCGTGCCGTGCGGCCACCATCGTGATGACGCCTCCGCGAGGTGTGAACTTTATGGCGTTGCTGACCAGGTTTCGGATGGCCGTGGCCAGCGTGTGGTGATCGGCCTGCAGCGTCAGATCATCTTCTACAGATAGATTCAATGTGATTTCTTTTGCCAGCAGACTGTCCTGATATAACGCTACAATTTGTTTCAGAAATCCGGGGAGCGTTATGGTTTCAAAAACACATTGTATCCCGTTGGTTTGACTCAGCGACCAGTCGAGCAGATTCTCCAACAAATGATTGAGGTTGTCGGCCGACTGATCCACCTTGTCGCAGAGGCTATCAATCTTGTCGGTCTGTCCAAGTTTATGATAGTGACTGAAAAGTCGCGCGAGACTCTGAAACGATGTGACCGGTCCGCGGAGGTCATGACTGATGATGGAAAAAAATTTGTCTTTGGTTTCGCTGAGCCTTTGTAACTCGGCGGTGCGTTCGCGTATTTTTTCCTCCATACTGTCGTACAGCATGGAGTTCTGTATGGACACGGCGAGTGGCTGTGCCAGGGTAATCAGAAAGTTTTCGTCGTCGCGCGTGAACACGCAGAAGCTTCGGCTCTCGGCCATGAGCACAGCCACCAGGGCGTCGTTGGCCACAAGGGGAATGGCCACCTGGCTCTCGGCATCGGGCAACCCGAGGGGCTTCAAAAAGTTCAATTCGCCTTCGTGGCTCACCGCGGCCATGTAGTGTTGTTTTCTGCGGATGCCCGTGAGGTTGATGTGCTTGCGACGCGCTGCCGACAACCCCACGATGCCCTGCCCGAAGGGAACCACCTTGTCTTTCGGATCTTCGTCGTAGCCGTGACTGGCCACCACGGTGAGTTGCCGCTGCTCGCCGTCGGGCACCAGAATCATGCTGTTCTGCAGGGAGAATTGATCGTTCAGAATGTCAAGTATGGTATGCAGCTTTTGCGGAAGGCTCACCAGCTTGCTCAGCTCGAACGACACCTTGGTGATGATGTCCATCTTTCGCTGCGAGCATTCCAGTTGCGTCGTGAGTTTGTGAAGCGCGGCGGTTTCCAAGGGATTATATTTTTTCGATGGACACGACTTCGTAGATATCGGCAGCCTTGAGTTTGAAGATGCCCTCCTTGTTTTGCGCGGTGGCCAGCGCTTCGAGCTGTATCTCCATGGCATCAAATATTTCTCCGTCCGTTTGCGACTCCTCATAGCGGAGAATGAAACGATAGAGGTCGTAGTGCACCGGGCACGTCACGATGGCGGTGAGCATCGGATTCTCGCGCACGTTGCGGATGGTCTTGTTAAAAAACTGATACGACAACGCCACATGATCGGCATCCACAAAATACACTTGCGATATATAGGTCACGTTCGGCGTGTGATCGGCCGATGCCGTAGCCACGATGGTCGGAATAACGCCTTGCAGCGCCGGCATCATGTCTTCCAGGTGAATTTTATCCTCGGTAGTCATGCGCAAACTTTTTCTCCGGTGCCACTTCGCGGCGATTGGTCAAACACGTGGGTAACCTGAAAGGTCAACGCGAGCACAGGGATGTGAAAATAGGCACCATACAATCCCTGTTTTGAGTGACCAAACGAACCCAGGATGTCGGAAAACGCTTCCATGTAACCGCGTTGAAATTCCACTTCATCTTCGGTGCAGCGTCGCCACGCCAGGTAGTTTCCCTTGTATTGATAGCTTTCGAAAGAATGCAGCTCGGTCACCACCAACGCCAATACGGGGTTCTCACGAAGGTGTTCAAAACCTATGGTCATAAATTTTTCAGGGACAAAGCAGGTGAATATCTCAGTCGCCGGATCAAAGACAATGCCGGTACACTTTATGGGTTCGGAGATATTATTCAGCCCGGTGGTCGCGAGCCAGAACGACAACGGTTGTTTCAGGAACTCAACATGCGATGCGGGTACCATGTGTTATGACAGATAATTTAGCGTTGCTAAAAGATGGTCCTTATACGTCTTTCCCACGGGAATGGTTTTGTCCAATATCCGCAGTGTCTGGTCGCCGGTATTGATTTCTTCTATGGCGCTTTTCCTCACCACAAAAGAGCGATGCACCTGAATGAAGTCGCCCGCCGGAAGCTTGTCCAGCAGATCTTTCAACCGCATGTTGATGATGTGTCGCTTGCGGGTCGTGACGATGAAGCAATATTTTTCATCCACTTCCACCATCATCACTTCATCGAGCTTTATTTTGATGAGACGGGTGTTGTCTTTGATGAAGAAAGCATCGCTTTGCACGGCGGTCGTTTCCTGTGCAGGCTTGGGCTGGTCGACACGGCTGAAAAACGCCAGCTCAATGGCAGACTGGAGGCTCACGGGATCGTAGGGTTTCAGAATGTAGGCCGCGGGCGAGGTGAGTTTGGCTTGCTGAAACGTTGCGTTGTCTTTGAAGGCCGTGACGTAGATGATCGGCACGCGCAGGCTTTGGTTGATGCGGGCCGCCAGTTCAATGCCGTTCATGGTGTCGCGAATGCCAATGTCCATGAGGATCAGGTCGGGCGGGTCGGTCTCCAGCAGCTTCAGGGCGGCGGCGGCGTTGTCCACAATGCCGGTGAGGTCGTAGCCCAGTTGTTCCACCACCATTTCCAGCGATGCGGCATAGATGGGATCGTCTTCAACGGCAAGAATTTTGAGAGTCGACACGGGTGCAAAACTTTAGGGCCACACAAAATAATAAAAGTTTTGCAGAATGCAGGGATGCACCGGAACATCGCGTGCCGGATGCTTATGCATTAATCAAAAAAGGAAATCACGATGCTAAGACCTACGAAAACGCGCGCACTTTCTGCGGCATGTCCGACAGCGACAACACCTGGTCGGCTGCCCCGAGCTTGATGGCTTCTTTGGGCATACCAAACACCACGCTCGACTTTTCGTCCTGCGCCACGGTTTTGGCGCCGGCCGATTTCATGTTCAAAAGTCCTTCGGCACCGTCGCGTCCCATGCCTGTCATGATGATGCCCAGCGCGTTTTGTCCGGCGTGTTTGGCGATGGAATTGAACAACACGTCAACCGAAGGTTTGTGGCGGTTCACCAGCTCGCCGTCGCGAATGCGGATGTAGTATTTGGCGCCGCTGCGATACAGCTCCATGTGTCTTCCGCCGGGCGCAATGTAGGCATGTCCGCGCATCACGCGTTCGCCGTCGGTGGCTTCCTTCACCGTCACCTCGCAGATGGTGTTCACCTGATCGGCAAACGATTTTGTGAAGCCGGGTGGCATGTGTTGTGTAATGAGAATGCCGGGGCAGTTGGCGGGTATGCTGCGCAGCAAAAAACGCAGCGCTTCCGTTCCCCCCGTCGACGCTCCCACGGCAATAACTTTGTCGGTGGTCTTATAGATCGGCGAATTGGGATTGGCGGGATCGGGTTTCACAACGGGGCTTTCGTCGGCCGCCGTGCGCAGGCTCTTGCGTTTAACGGGTGCCATATACGCCGCTTTGATCGCGTCGGTGATACGAATGCAGGATTCCTCCAGGTGTTCCTTTGTGTTTCGTATCTCCGACTTCGCCACAATTTCGATGGCACCCAGATCGAACGCGCGCAACGCCAGCTGGCTTCCGCGCTGGGTCAGGCTGGAGATGATCACCACGGGAATGGGATACTGGGCCATCAGTGTTTTCAAAAACGTGAGGCCGTCCATGCGGGGCATTTCCACGTCGAGTGTGATCACGTCGGGGATGAAGGTCTTGATTTTCTGCGCCGCGAAATACGGGTCCGCTGCCGTGCCCACCACTTCCAACTGATCGTCGGAGTTGATGATTTCCGTTAGCGTTTGCCGCACCAGGGCGGAGTCGTCAATAATTAAAACCTTTATTGATTTCTTCATTAATATCTGCTGCTGTTCTGTTCAATAGTCGCATTTTCACTTTGCCGGTGCCGGTGTTGAAAATTATTTTCCGTCCAAATTGACCACCGGTGTCGCTGGCCACGATGGCAATGTCGTTCTCTTTCAGGATTTGCCTGGCAACGTCGATGTTGCGTTTACCAATTTCGTAGAGGTCGTTCTTTTGGTAGAGCGAATTGCATCCGCCAAAAATTTTAGCCTCCAGGTCGGCCTTGTCCACACCGCGATTCAACAGCGAGCGGATCAGCATCTTCACAGCCGGAAACCCGCGGTCGGCGTTGCCCGCCTTGTCCTCTTCCGTACCCGGCAACAGATAGTGATTCATCCCTCCGATGTGTGTTCGTTTATCCCAGAGGCAAACCGACACGCACGATCCCAACACCGTGGAGATGAGCACCGGTGTGGTGGTGATGAAGAACTGGCCGTTCTGGATATAATATTTTCGGATCAGGTTCATGAGACGCATCATTGCACTTGATACACGGTGGGTTTCACCTGGCGCAAGGGCAAGTCCATGCCCATGATCGATTCGCTATGCCCGAGAAATAAAAGTCCTCCGGGACGTAGCAGGTTGCAAAACTTGCGGATCACTTTCTCCTGCGTGGCCTTGTCAAAATAGATAAGCACGTTGCGGCAGAAAATGATGTCGAGATCGTTCTTCACCAACCCATAGTGATCGTCCATGAGGTTGATGCGTTTGTACTGAATCTTCTTCCGGTACTGAGGCTTTACGCGCACCAACCGCGGGTTCAACTTTCCACGCATCAGGTAGGTGCGCTTCATTTCCAACGGCACGGGCTCCACTTTCTCCAGATCATAAATGCCCTGATAGGCCGTTTGAATGACGCGAATGGAAATGTCGCTGGCCAGAAGGTTATACGTCAGTTCGGGATGTGTTTTTTTGTATTCCTCCAGCGTCATGATGAGCGTGTAGGGTTCTTCGCCGGTGGAGCATCCCGCCGACCATATCTTGAGATGGTTGCGCGAGCCCTGGTTTTGATAGCCCGGAAGAAATTGCTGCGTGAGAAAATGAAAGTGTGCGGCTTCGCGAAAAAAATCAGTCTTGTTAGTGGTGATCAGGTCGATCACATGATAGAGTTCGCCTTGCTTTCCCTCGTCGCTGAAAATGAAGTCAAGAAATTCCTTATAGGAACTCATGCCGAGGCTTTTCACCTTTTTATTGAGCCGGCTTTCCAGCATCGACTTTTTGGTGGCTGGCAGTTTGATGCCATATTCCTGGGTCACATATTGGCTGAGGCGTTCAAAGCTTTCTTCGTCCATGCGGAAAAAGCCGTTGACGGGGGATTCCATAAATACGAGGGTCTTGTTTCGATCGATCATCCGCTGCTACTTCCGCAGCGCGCGGACCATTTCAAGCGTCATTAGAAAGTGCCCACGGGCTGGGCTCCTAACAAGAATTCCAGGCCCGCAGGACACTTACCCCCCCTATCGCCAAATGCGATACGGGGGGTTTGATAGATTGATTCTAGAACTCGGTGAAGTCCCCATCCGAAAGATCACTGTCGAGCTTCAGGTCGAAGCCGTGACCATTGGCGTGGCCGTTACCATTTTCATGCGCCAAGGCTTCGGCCACACGGGGCTTCGACACGGCACGTTTGATCATGTTTTTGCGCGAGGTTTTTGCACTCACACGGTTGTCGAGTTTGAAGTAGCTCACGGCCGCTTTCAATTCTTCGGCCTGGCTGTTGAGTTCTTCTGCGTTCGACGACATTTCTTCGGCAGCCGATGCGTTGCCTTGTGTTACCTGCGACAGTTGTTGTATCGCACCGTTCACCTGGTCAGCTCCTGTATTTTGTTCCACACTGGCTGCGGCAATTTCCTGCACCAATTCGGCGGTTTTGTTTATGTCGGGAAGCGTGTTCACCAGCAAGAGCTTCGACTCTTCGGCCGACTTCACAGTCTTGCCTGAAATTTCGGTGATCTCGGCTGCGGCCTTCTGGCTTCTCTCAGCCAGCTTGCGCACCTCGGCAGCTACCACGGCAAATCCTTTTCCATGCTCGCCGGCACGTGCAGCTTCCACCGCAGCGTTCAGGGCCAACAGGTCGGTCTTCGAAGCAATCTCTTCAATGATAGCAATGCGTTCGGCAATGGTCTTGATGGCATCCACCGTAGTCGATACCGACTCGCTGCTCACATGGATATCTTTCGCTGCTTTGTTCGCGATCTTCTCGGTTTCACGCGAGTTGTCGGTGTTCTGCTGAATGTTGGCCACCATCTGTTCCATAGAAGACGATACTTCTTCCGACGCGCTGGCTTGCTCCTGCGCACCTTGCGACATCTGCTGCGATGCAGCGGCTACTTGTTGTGAAGCGGTCGACACGTTTTCGGCGCCGTTATAAATTGTTGTGGCGATGTCGCGCAGGTTGTTCACCATTTCTTCGAGGGCCTGGTCAAGGTCGCCGCCGCGGTTCGACATGCTGCTGAAATCCATCGTGAGGTCGCCTTTGCTCACACGCTTGGCCACATCAACGCTGCTTCGCAATTTGTCGATCATAAACTGAAGTTCTTTCAGCATCAAACCTATTTCGTCGCTCTTGTTCACGTTCACGTCGGCCGAGAAATCGCCGGCGGCAATTTTCTTGATGGCACCGGTGGCCATGCTCAGCGACGACATCACATCTTTCAGCAACCAGATGGCTACGAGGCTTCCGATGAGGATGGCCAGCAGGATCACAATCACCATGGTGCGAACCACGCTGTCATACATTTCGTCTGTGTCAACCTGATCTTTTTCCAACTGTGCGTTGATGATGTCGTAGATGCGGCCAATCACTTCGTCGGCCTGGTCGTCGATTTTTTCACCCTGCAACACCGAGATTTCTTCTGCTTTTCCACCGGAGTTGGTGCGGGCGAGATTTCTCACCTGCATGTGCACGGTGTAGTAGTTTGCATACTGCATTTCGAAACGATCGAAGAGCAACTTAGATTCGCCGCTAAGCATGCGATCCAGCACTGTCGTGTTTTCTTCCACAATGCGTTCTGCATCGGCCACCTGACCCAGGTGTTTGTTGATGTCGTCGTCGGTCTTGGATATGATAAGATCTTTTTCGATCGAGTTGATCTGCGACACCGCTTGCTTCAGCAACACGAGTTCGCTCACCGCTTGTTTGTTGGTCACTTCACTGATGATCTGGTTCAACGTGCCGATGGCTTTTTCGAAAGCGGCTTTTGCTTCGTTGTCGGAAAGTTCTTCTGCTTTGATCTCGGTGTTCTGGGTGGCAATGCGCTGGATGTTTTCCTGCACATTAAAATAGTCATCCAGGATGTCCTTCAAAGACTTCACGAGCGTGAGGGTTTCGCCTTCGCTAAGGCTTTCCAGCTTCGTCATGTTGTCGGTGATGGCTTTGATGTTTTTGTCGATCACGCGGCCAATCTCAACCATCTTCTCGTCGTCGATGGTGGCAATCATGTTTTTCTGATCGCGTGAAATAGCGGTAATGTCGTGCTTGATCTGGCCGATGAGCAGCACCTTGTGGGAGGTGACATCGGTGATCTCGTTGATCCGCGCGTTCATTTCGCGGAAACGGAGGAAGGCAATCGCGAAGATCACGCCCATCAACAGGATGAGTACGGAGAAGGCAATGATCAGTTTGGTTCGAATAGTCATGGTAAACATATACTTCGGGGGTAATATTTTTTAATTTAAGGATCGGTTAAGTTCTACGATGTCGTTCACGGAAAACACCTTGGCGATGTCCATGATCATGGTGATGTCGCCTTGCTGATTCACAATGCCGGTGATGGGGGCATCGGTCTTCAGGTTTTCAAATTCGGGTGCTTCCTGAATTTCGCTGTCGCTGATCTCCACCACCTCGCGGGCGATGTCGACCATGGCGCCGATCTGCAGACTCTTTTCGTCCGACATTTGAATGTCGAGCACCATGATGCGGCTTTTCTGGGTGCGTTCCGTAGCCTGCAAGCCAAGTTTCAATTTGGTATCCAGCAACGGCAACACGCGGCCACGCAGGTTGATGATGCCCAACATATAGGCTGGCGCATGCGGAACTTTTGTGAATTGGCCAAACTCAACAACCTCCTGCACATGATCTACTTTAATGGCGAACTTCTCGCTGCCCAGGGCAAAAGTGAGGTACGCATTGGAATCGTTTTTCATTTATTTGGGGGAGATTTAATTATGGGATAATAAAAACAACCGCGATGGGTCCAGCACAAGCGCCAGGCTTCCGTCGCCAAGAATGGTGCTCCCGGCAATGAAGTCCTGTTGTTGATAGGCATCGCCCAGAGGTTTCAGTACCGTTTGCATTTTTCCTTCTATACGGTCCACAGCAATGCCCTTCTTCACACCGTTCACAGTCACCGAAATGATGTCGGTGGTTTTTGGCAGGGCCGCGGTTTTGTGAAATTCTTTTCGCAGCGAAAAAACCGACAACGGTTGTTCATTCACAACAATGGTTTTGTTCACGGTGTTCTCGCGATCCAGCGCTTCATAGGGAATGCGGTCGATGCGGTCCACCACGTTCAACGGCACCACATAGCGTGTCTCGGCCACGTTCACAAGCAAACCTTCGATGATGGAACGCGACAGCGGCAGTTTGATGTGAATGGACGTGCCCTTTGTGGGGGTGCTTTTCACCGTCACGTAGCCGCGCAGTTCGTTTATCTTTTGCTTCACCACATCCATGCCCACGCCACGACCCGACACTTCGGAGAGTTGTGACGCGGTTGACAAGCCAGGGTGAAAAATAAAATCCAGAATTTCTTCTTCGGTCAGCGAAACATCGGCCGACACCAGGCCTTTGTCTATGGCCTTGGCCAGCACACGGTCTTTGTCGATCCCCTTGCCGTCGTCGCTCACCACGATGTGCACATACGAGCTGGAGTTGTAGGCCTTCAGCTTCACCGTGCCGTGTTCCGATTTGCCGGCAGCTTTCCGATCGGCAGGTTTTTCAATGCCGTGATCGATGGCGTTCCGCACAATGTGCATGATGGGTTCACCCATCACTTCAATCACATCCTTGTCCATTTCGGTATCGGCACCCTCAGAAATGAAGTTCACCTTTTTACCCAACGACTTGGACAAGTCGCGCACGAGGCGTTTAAACTTTGTGACCAGGGTTTCGATGGGCACTAGTCCGATTTCGAGCGACGTGTCGCGCAGGCGGTTGGTGATCATCTCCAGCTGCTCGGTCACTTCGCGGATGTCGGTTGATTGGATACCGCTGGTGGCCGTGGTGAGCTGGGCTTGCAAGATGATGAGTTCGCTGATCCAGTTGAGCAGGTCGTCGATCTTGCGTTTGCTTACTTTAATGTAGGTATCGTTGAGAACTCGTTTTCGGGAAACAACTCCTCCTTCGGCGTCGTCATCGTCGTCCTGTTTTTTAGAACGTTCCAGCGAAAGCGCAATGATTGGTTCAAGGGTTGCAATCTCAAACGGATCATCACCCAACGTCTCAAGATGCTGAACAAATTCGGGTTGCTCGAATAGATCGCAAGCAGCAAGTTTGGTATAAGAAACATGGCATTCATTTTCAACAAACAGAAAATAGCTTTCCAGTTCCGCCTGTGGTGTGGTGGTGGAGATGAAAAGCTCCCAGCACGCAACCTCGCCCGATGCTTTTTTCATGAGCCGGGTTTTGGCGGTTCCGAGGGCAGCAATGTCCTGGATGATGAACACCAAAGGGTGGTTGCCATCTTCCGTCATGCTGATGGTGGGTGTGATGCACAGATAGAACGTGGCAAGCTCGTCGCGTTGCACGGTGTTGCTGTCCAGGGCTGTGCTGGATTGCGACTCCACGGATTTCAAAAATTCCATGGCAATGCGCAAGTGGTCTTTCAGGTCGTCGGCCTGGGCAATTTTGGCGGCGTCTTTTTCTTTCAGCAAATCGCGCACTTTGTCGAAGGCGTGCAGCGTGATGCTGATCAGTCCATCCGAAACCTGCAGATGGCCTTGACGCACCAGGTCATAAAGCGTTTCCAACTGGTGGGCCAGCTCACCAATCTTCTCGAAGCCAAACATGTTGGCGCCGCCTTTGATGGTGTGCATGGTGCGGAAAACTTGCTCGAGGGGGGCGCTGGCGTTTGGATTAGCCTCCAATTGCATGAGGCCTTCATCCAGCTCGTTCAGCAGGTCGAGCGCGTCTTCTACAAAACGCTTTTGGTTACTATCCATTGCTCATGGCATTTTCGATCTGCGCAAAGAATGTTTCGGCGCGATACGGTTTTTTGATCCACGCGCTGAGGCCGGCTTCTTTTGCCGCACGCATCTTGTCGGGGTTGCTTTCGGTGGTGAGAAACACCACGGGCACCTGGGCAATGGTTGGATTGGATTTAATTTTTTTCAGCAGTTCAAAACCCGTGCAGTCGGGCATGTTGTAATCGGTCAGCACGAGGCTCACTTCTGGTTTGTCGGCCAACAGTTCGTAGGCATGGTTTCCGTTGGAAGCGCCTACGGTGTCGTAACCTTTGCGCTGCAATGTTTCACACACAAAATCGCGGATGCTGGCAAAGTCGTCTACAACTAAAATCGTTTTTTTCATTTTGGGGGAAATTAATTTGTCGATTTATGATTCGAAGATATCGTGTTTAGTTCCCGCGTCCTTGGCACAATGAGCAGCCGGGCCGCAGAACTTAGCAAGTGGATTATTTAAATGCTCTGAAGGAAATACCGGTGCTGAGGAAATAATCAGGGGCAACATCGTTCAACCCAATCCCGCCCGAAACATCCCACTGCACGATGGGCGTGAACTTGTAGGTGAGACCGCAGTCGAAACGGTGGTCGGCTTTGTCTTCTTCGGGGAAGAAGCTATACGATTCCACAAACATGCCAACGCGATCCGAAGCTGCGTAGCCCAACGACAGGGTGTAGAGGAACGCCGCATCGGGTGTTTCGCCATTCCACTCGGCACCAAGGTTGTAGCTCAGTGCGAATTTTTCGCTGAGGGTGTGGGCAAACGTGAACCGGAAATCGGCCGCGGTGTAGCTGGGGGTGTATTCCTTCGAGCCGGTTTTCAGGTTGATATGGCCAATGAATGCCGCCGTGGGCCAAAGGCCTTTCTCTTCGGCAAGTTTGATTTTCACACCCAGGGCCAGCGGGCTGAAGCCCTGCACTTTCGACACCGGCGCTTCGGCAACGCGGGCGCGGTTTCCTAAAAATTCTGTAATGAAACGAAGTTCGAAATGATCATTGACACCGTATTTGATGAGCGTGGTATTGTAGGTGAAGTTGGTCATGTCCGTGTCGCCCTGATGGTCTTTCTCGTAGACAAAACCGGTTTCCACCTGCAGGCCACCTTTGGGAACAAGCACAGGGGCTTCCGTTTGGTCAGGACGGTCAGTCACAAGTTCGGGCTTTTCGGTTTGCCCGTGGCTCAGAATCGCGGCTCCCAGAAATGGCAACAATAGAAGAGATTTTCTCATTTGGTTTAAAAGTTTATGAACCAAAACTCTCTCTTATTTTGTTGCCGGCGAATCCAGAATGATTAAGCGGGACCGTTGCGTTAGCAAGTGGGATAAACCAAACGCAGTAGGCGAATGTACATTGCAAACGGTCGAGGTTTAATTTTTGGTGGTGGTGTGGAGCGGTTTTGTGCGGAGCTTGCAGGCTTGGGATGGTGTATAAAAGAAAAAGGCCCTGCGATCGTCTATCACAAGGGCCTTTTGAAATCCTGCAACCTAAACCCTAACCTATGCGCAGGAAAAATTACTGTTGTGGTACAAAGGTGCACCGCTTTTGCCCGGGGCGATAGTGACACTGCGCAGGCGGCGGGTTTGGATGAGTAAGTGGGAGATGTTTTTAGCAGACGGGAGGAATTTTCGGGTCACCGGACAACCCGTCGTTTTCAAAACAGCGGAAGCTGTTGCATGTCTTTCACCGGAATGGAGATGGTGATGCGTTGCTTTTCGGGTGTCAGGAAGTGCACGGTCATCCGGGCGTTCATTTTCCAGGCCACTTTCTGGGCGGCAAAGAAATTGAGAAGACGCGGATAGTGAATCATGTCGGTGTACAGAAACTCCTCCTGACGCATCGCCTTGCGCATGGCATCCTCCACCTCGAACCCGTGGGCTCCGATGGTGATGATCAACTGGCCCTCCTCCACGTTCAGGCGGAAAAAGATCTGGTTGTTCAGCTTGCTCTTGGGCAACGATAAAAGATATAGCAACACATTGGAGAGCAACGACTTCAGCAGGATCTCATTCACACCCATCAAATTTTCACGCGGGGCGGAAAAATGAAATTCCAGAAAGTCGATGAACGCATTTTGTTCGATCACCTTGCGCAGCAGCGTTTCAAACTGGTTGAAGTTGATGCTGTTGCAGGGGGTGTTGTCCTCCTCGTCCGACTGGGCCAGATACACCATGTGGTAGAGGCGCTCGTCCAGTTTGTGGGCGTGGGCATCCAACAATTGGATGATGCGGTCGAGTTCCGTATCGTCTTCGCGTATTTTCAGGAGATTCAGCAGGCCTTGCATGGTGGCCAGCGGGCCGCGCAGATCGTGGGCCGCGCGGTAGATAAATTTGTCGAGCTCGGCTTTCTTCTGCTGAAGCTGCTGGTTGATGAGTTGCACCTCGTCGAGGTTGCGCACTTTCAGAATGATGTGGCCGTTGATGTCGCTGATCAGGCCCAGGTAGAAACCCGATATGCCAACGCTCACGCGACGATTGCCTTTGGTGTAGAAACCTACTTGCTGTTCTTCGAAGAAACCCGACGACAGCGCACGCTTCAACACCATGGCAAGATCTTCTTCACCAGCCACATAGTTGATGGGTTTCAGTCGCAGTTCTTCGTTGGTGAATTCAAGAAAATCCAGAACGTTCTGGCTAATCACCACAATATTGAAATTCAGGTCCACTACCATCGAATCCAAAAAGATGGTGGGCAACTTCTCACGTATGGATTCCTGCGAAATTAATCGCGATGATATATCTGGATCGCTTATGCTCATAGCTACACGTTAAAAGAAGTGCCGGTTCTCCGCTCAGAAAGAACCGGGCACTAACTTTTCCCTAACCTAACCCTAATCTTAGTTTTGTTTTACGCCCCAGTTCCAGGTAAGAATCCACTGGGCAAATTGACTTTGTCGCTGGCTTTGTGTGCCCGACAGAATGCGAAGCACTTCACTTGAAGTCGGCACCGTTACCCACTCCACAGCAACCGAACCCACCGTACCGTTAACATACACCTGGATGGCTGCGTTTTCCAATCTCTTCTTACTCATGGGGATTTGAGTTTAATTGTTTTGTTGATCTGTTTTCTTCACTACTCCCTGTTTGCTGAACAGGCTTCTTTTCTTATGCTACGTGTCGTCTCAACTGGTTTTCCAGTTCGGCGATGCGTGCCTGATATTCTGCTTCCTTGCGGTTGAACTTCTCTTCCTGTTCGGCAATCGCTGTGTTGGCTCTGTCTTTTTCCAATTGTGCGGCTTTCACCGACTGCACGTTTGTGGTAATGTCTTTGGTGAACACACAGGCACCCGAAATTTTTCCTTCGCGGTCATAGAGCGGCAGCGTGGTGATTTCGTAGAACTTGCCAAAATATTCCTGGTTCTCGGTGATGGTTTCGCCCTGCAACACACGGCGATAGTTTTCGCGGGAATGTTCCTGTTGATCGGGATGCGACAACGCAAACACACTCATGCCGGTTTCGACCGTGAGGCCCTGTGCCTGAAATGTTTTTGCGAGGTATTGGTTGAACATCACGATGTTCAACTCCAGATCCACCGTCACGATGGCGTCGTTGTAGGCATTGAGCAGGGCGCTGAGATAGGCTTCCTTGTCCTGCACCAGGCCCAGCACACGTTGCATTTCGTCTTGTGTGGCCGAGAGTTCTTCCATGTTCTGGCGAATCTCTTCTTCCTGCGCTTTCAGCTCTTCGGCTTGTTGTTGTGCTTCTTTCAGCAACGCGTCGGTTTGCTGTTGGAGGCGTGTGGCTTCGGTGATGTCGTGGGCCACGAGGCTGGCACCGATCACTTCGCCTTGCGAGTTTTTCAAAGGCCCGTAGTGCACTTCAAAGTCGCGGCCGAAATAAGATTTGTTTGCCTTGGTCTGCTCGCCTTTGAAGGCGCGGTCGTAGGGTGTTTTGAAAGTCTCCACGTTTCCGGCGCCGGCAAGTGTCAACACGCTCGCGCCTTTCGACAGGTTCACACCATTTTTCCCGAATGTTTCGGTGATCATGCTGTTGGCCAGCACAATGGTGTAGTTCTTGTCTACGGTGAGGATGCTGTCCGACAGTCCGTTCAGCGCGTCGTTGAAGTAGGCGAATTGATTTTTTGATTCTTCCAGCAAGCGCTCGGTTTCCTTTTGCGCCCGGATCAGCAATGTAGCGTCCTTGGCAAAGAGGGCAACCGAAACTATCTCACCCTTCTCGTCGCGGAGGGGACTGTAGCTGGTAACATAATAGGTTTCATGACCTTGGGTTTCATAGCGGTCAGTAACCTCGAAAGTCTCTCCCTTAAACGCTCTATCATAATAGGATTTGTTTTTTACTTTTTGTTCGCCTTGCAAAAGACTCAGCATGTCGAAACCCTTCTCAAGGTCGCCCCCCACGGCGCGGCGGAACGACTTGTTGAAGTTTTGCACGCGATAGCTTCTGTCTACAGTGGCAATGGCGTCGTTCGATGAATCGATGAGTTCGTTCATGTAGCGCTCCTTGCCTTGCACTTCTTTCAACACACGGTGCATTTCTTCCTGTGTGGCCGAAAGCTCTTCCATGTTCTGGCGCATCTCTTCTTCCTGCGACTTCATTTGCTCGGCCTGCACTTGTGTTTCGTGCAACAGCTTCGAGGTGCGGTCGCTCACTTTGGCCGCCGATATGGTGGCTGCGATGCTCTCGCCCAGTTTTTCAACAAACTCGCGTTGATACGATTTGATGGGTTCGAACGAAGCCATCTCCACCACACCAAACACTTTTTCTTCGATCTTCAGGGGCACGATGAGGAGGTTGCGCGGAAGCGCGTCGCCCAGACCCGATGTGATGCGTACAAAGTTTTTGGGAATGTCGGTCATGTAAAGCGTGGCCTGCTCAAGCACCACTTGCCCCACCAGGCCTTCGCCCAACGCGATCCGCTGGTGCATGTGCTTTTTGCGGTCGTAGGCATAGCACGCCGACATTTCTATGAACACGTCCTGTTGATCGTCGTCGTTCACCAGGTAGAGTGCGCCCTGGTTGGCGCCCATGTATTTCACCAGGTGGCGGATGATGTTATCCGACAAGGTGGACAGGTCTTCATTTTTCGAACGGAGGATGTCCACAAATTTGGCAAGTCCTTCGGTGGCCCAGTTGCGTTCCTTCTCTTCCTGCGAGAATTTTTTCATCTGATCGCGCATGCTTTGCAGCGATACGCTGAGGGCATCAACTTCGTTTCCGGCAACTTCCTCCTGCGTATACTGAGCATCCAGGTTTCCACGTTCGATTTCCTTCACGAAAACCGTTGCGGACGAAATCTGCGTTTCCTTGGTTTGCAGCGAGCTTCTGATTTTCTCGAAGGTTGCCTGTTTTACCAAAGTGTAGCGAAGCCTGCTCATAAACGTTTTTTCGTGCCGTGGTTAATTGATACACAAGATTACGTGCGCCAGCCTCAAAAGAGAACATAGAATGAGCAGGTGGGGGTGTTGAGTGAGCGGGCGGACAACGGCTTAAAATTCGATTAAAATACCGGCCATCAGGCACTTGACAGTGCACTCATTGTCAGGGCGTTACTTAGGCATTTCGCACGCCGATCTTGCTGAGGAACGCTTCCTTTTTGCGTTTGGACACATCCAGCGATACGTCGTTGCTGAGGATGACATAGCCTCCTTCGCCTTTCACATATTTTTTGATCGCGTTCAGATTAATGAGGTAGGAATTGTGGATGCGAAAGAAGTTGTGATCAGATAGCAGGTCTTCATATTCCTTCAACGTCTTGCTGACCAGATATTTCTTTCCGTCGCCGGTGTAGATCTGGGTGTAGTTGCTGGAGGCTTCGCAATAGAGAATGTCGTTTGTGCGAATAAAAATGAGTCCTTCCAGCGTGGGCAATGCCAGCTTGTAGTTTTCGGTAGTGCCTACGCGCAGGTTTTGCACCAGCTCGGTGAGGCGGCTCGTGATGTTTCCGTTCACGCGCTTCTCCACTTTGCCCACGGCCTTCTTCAGCTCTTCGATGTCGATGGGTTTCAGCAGGTAGTCGATGGCCGAGAAACGAAACGCTTTGATGGCATATTCGGAATAGGCTGTGGTGAAGATCACTTCGAAGTTGATGTCTTTCACCTTGGTGAGCAGGTCGAATCCGGTTTCGCGTTGCAGCTGAATGTCGAGGAAAACGATGTCGGGTTTGTCGCGTTCAATGGCTTGCATGGCTTCGGAGATGTCCTGGCACAGCGACTTCACTTCCACTCCTTCCACAAAATCATGCAAGAGAATCTGAAGACTTTCACGACTTTTGGATTCATCGTCAACAATTATGGCTTTTAGCATACAGTTCTTAGCGGGGGATCAAAACGTATCATTAAGTCATTAAAGTTCTTCAAGGGTCAAACCTAAGAAAAGACTCGTATTCAAGATATTAAGAAATTACTATTTTCTTACATCCCTATCCAAATCTTTACCCGGGTGCCCGCGGGCTGCCCGCCTTGGAAGAGGTCAATCACTTCATAGGATACCTGCTCGTCCTGGTTCACCAGTTTGAGGCGTTCTTCGGTGAGGACCGTGCCCATGGATTTGTGCTGGGGAAAGTTCTGCTGACGCAACTTGAGGGCCGCCGTACGGCCAATACCGTCGTCTTCGATCTCAAACAGCACCCGGTCGCCGTCTTCCTGCACGCGAATGCACAACCTACCTTTGCCCGCCTTGTTGTAGAGGCCGTGAAGAATGGCGTTCTCCACATACGGCTGAATTAACAGCGACGGGATTTCGATGTTGTCCACGTCCAGGTCGGGGCTCACTTCAAACACACAGTCAAACTTGTCTTCGAAACGCACCAGCTCAAGGTTCACATAGTGCTGCAGCAATTCAATTTCGTCGGCCAGCCTGATCTTGTTTTTCACAGAGTTTGTGAGAATGCCCCGGATCAGCTTCGAAAAGGTCGACAAATAGTTGATGGCGTTGAGCCTGTCGTTTTTGGCGATAAAGAATTGTATGGAGTTGAGGGCGTTGAAGATGAAGTGCGGGTTCATGACCGAGCGCAGGGCCATGAGTTTGAGCTCGCCGATCTTTTTGTTTGCTTCCAGCAGTTCGCGTTCGCGTAGCACCCGGTCGGTGATGTTGCGCGAATAGATGGCTGCACCCACCACGTTCTGGCCTTCGATGATCGGGTTCACGGAATATTGCAGGTAGGCGTTGTTCAGTTCACCTTCGGTCAGCACAATTTCGCCGGCCAGCGCTCGCTTGAAGAGCGAGGTCCAGTAGTCCAGCATTTCGTCGGGCACCTTGTCTTTCGAAATGTCAATCATCTGCTGCCCCACTTCATAGTCCAACCCATACCATTCGCGCATGTAGGTGATGAAATTGTTGTTCACGGCCATCAACCGGAAGTCTTTGTCGACCGACCAGATGCTCATGTCGGAGTTGTTGATGATGGCGTTCATGTTCACCTCGTTTTGCAGAATTTTCCGTTCGGCCAGTCGCCGGTCGGTAATGTCTTCGGCAAACACCGCCACCCCGTCAACGCTGTCGTTGCTGAGGATGGGGCTCAGCGAATATTGAAAGTCGCGGTCGCGGAAACGAGCCTCCACTTTCAACGGTTCGCCCGACAACACTTTCTGACACCACTCCGACCACGAGGCCAACTGCGTTTCGGGAAACGACGTTTTGAAAAACGACCGCACGTCCATGCCCACTTCCAGGTCTGCGCCGTAGGTGCGCTTTATGTGATCTTTCCACGGCTTGTTGAGCGACGTGAGTTGGTATTGACGGTTGATGGACCAGATAAAAAATTCTGTATTGTTGATGGTGGCGTTCAGGTTGGCTTCGCTGGAGATCAGCTTGGCCTCTGCCTCTTTTTTCTCGGTGATGTCGCGCACGATGGTGATGATGTGTCGCTCGCCCGAGAGGTTGATGCGGCTCGATGCCACGGTTCCATAAAACGATTCTCCATTTTTTTTCAGAAACATCGCTTCATAGTAAGCTTCGCCGTGTTTGAAAAGCTCTTCAAAAAACAGCTGGCGCTCATCCAGATTCATCCACAAATTAAATTCTGTCGACGAGCGTCCGATCACTTCTTCGCGTTTGTAGTAGGACACTTCTTCCAGCTTGCTGTTGGCTTCCACCAGCACCATGTCGCGTTCGCGGAAAATGAGCGTGAGGTCAGGGTTGAGGTCGAATGCTTTTTGAAATTTCTCTTCGGCGGCTTTGCGTTCGGAAATGTCCTGGATCACGGAAATAATAAAGGCTTTTCCCTCTATTTCGATACGACTGCTGTTGAGGCGGATCTGGATGCTTCTTCCCTCCTTTCTTCGCCACGCGCATTCCAGCGACACTTCGCCGTGTGTGAAGTATTGCATGTAATAGGCCTGTCGCTCGTGGTCGTTCACAAAGAAGCCAAACTCCATGGCCACTTTGCCAACCACTTCCTGGCGCGTGTAGCCCAGCACATCGAAAATCTTTTCGTTAACGTCCACAATCACGAAGTCTTCTTCGCGCATGATGGTCATGAGGTCGGGATTGTTGCGGAAGGCTTTTGCAAATTTTTCCTCACTCGCTTTGAGGCGCTCTTCCGATTCCTTGAAATAGGTGATGTCGTAGGTCAGGCCCAGCACACGGCGGAAGGTGTCGCCCTCCAGCATGGGGTAGGCCGTGATGCGCACCCATTTTTTATAGCCCAGCGGCGTAACCGTGAGGGCCGTAAGGTCAAAGGGATGATTCTGTTGCTGCAGAATGTTTTGAAACGATTCCTTCACCAGGTGCCCGCTGTTTTCGTCGAACAACCCATAGATTTCATTTAGGCTGTTCACGTTGAAGGAGTGGTCTACGCCAAAGATGTTATACATCTCGTTGGACCAGTACATGGTTTTGGCCTGCACATCATAGTCCCAGCTGCCGATCTTGGCGAGGTGTTGCGATTGGGTGAGGATGAATTCACGCTCGGAGAGCGTTTTCACATTTTCAGAAAGTTGTTCGTTGATCTGACGCAGCTCTTCTTCGGTGCTGGTCAGTTCTTCTTCGCGCAGGGCAAGTTCTTCGTTTAGGTTGCGCTGGTATTGCAGGGCTTCTTCAAGCACGCTCTCACGCTGGCGCTCGCGGGTGATGTCCACCCAGCCGCCCAACGCGCGAACGGCGTTGCCGTTTTCGTCGCGGATGATGGTGGCCTGATCAAGCATGGAGGCATAGCTGCCATCGAGTTTCTTCACGCGGTAAACGTCGACATAGCGCGACGATCCCGAGCTGAGCACGTCGTCAAAATATTTGTCCACGCGGTCGCGGTCGTCTTCGTGAAGGGAGTTCTTCCAGTCTCCCAATACATAGCCAACCCGGTTCAGTCCAAATTCGTCCAGGGCTTTGCTGCCGGCATACCACGACAGGTTTCCGGTGGCCACGTCGAGGTCCCACATGGCGGCGTTTGAAATTTCGGAGATGAGTTTGAAGCGTTCGCGTTCGGTTTCCAGGTTGCGCAGCGTGTCCTCCAGCATTTGTTGACGGCTGCGCTGGTCACTGATGTCTTTCCACGCCCCGATCACCTTATAGGCGCGGCCATCGGCATGGCGCAGAAACTTCATCGTGTCTTCAATGTAGAAGTATTGGGCTTTGTAGCCCCGATAGCGATAGGTGTGCTTGAACTTCAGCACGTTTTTGTCGGCCAGCGCTTTTGCAAACGCCGCGGTGGCCTGGGTTGCGTCGTCGGGATGGATGCCCTGCAACCAGAAGTCCTGGGGCACCTCATCCGGTATGTTGTATTTCCTCCGATTTTCATCCGAGGCGATCCATGTGCCCGCACCGGTGTTTATGTCTTTCATCCAAATGGCTTCGGATGTGATGTCGAAAATGGAGGCAAAAAATTCCGGTCCAAGCTCTCCCTTTAAAAATTGCTCCTGAAAAGTATTCACAGCCTTTAAATTACAAAAAAATAAATCCCGGTTTAGGATAGAGCCTGCGGCACCGTTAACATTTTTCACGATTATTACAGCATGACGTCGGCGTTTTTCCCCTACGAAACCACAACCCTGCATTACACGGTGTCGGGTCATGGACCGGAACCGCTACTCCTCTTCCACGGTTTCGGCCAGGATCACCGCGCGTTTGCCACGCACCTCGAAGTGCTGGCGTCTCACTACACCGTTTATGCGTTCGATCTTTATTTCCATGGCCAGAGCAAGTGGGGGTTGGGCGAACAGCCGCTGACAAAACCGTATTGGAAAAAAATTCTGCAGGCGTTTCTGGATCAGCAACGGCTCACCCGTTTTTCGTTGGGAGGCTTTAGCCTGGGGGGCAAATTTGTGCTGGCCACACTGGAAGCGTTTCCCGAAAAAATCAACGCCGTGTTTCTCATGGCGCCCGACGGCGTAAAAACCAGTTTCTGGTATAGCCTCGCCACATACCCGGTTATGTTCCGCAGGTTCTTTAAAAGCATGATTGTGCATCCGTCGCGATTCACCACGCTGACCCGCACATTCCTTACCCTGGGCGTTGTTGACAAAGGGCTGCTGCGTTTTGCCGAGCATCAGATGAACACGCCCGAAAAACGACAACAGGTCTATTGCTCGTGGGTTGTGTTTCGCGATCTTCGGTTTAACCTTCGTCACATTGCGTCGCTGGTGAACACACATAACATTTCGTTCACTCTCACGTCTGGTAAATACGACAAAGTGATTCGGCCGGCAAACATGCACCGGCTGCTGCGGCATGTAAAGACCCACCGTTTCGAAGTGCTGGAGTGTGGACATAACGCGCTGGTGCGCGAGAGTATTCATTACTTTCTGCGGGCGTAGAACGACCGGCCGTAGCTTCGGGCTCATACTTTTTCAGTTGAACTTGGTCGTCCAAATTTAGCATGCGGTTTCGCACCAGTCAAAAAGATAATCCCTGACAATCAATTCATTACAAAATAAAAAGTACTTGTTTAAACAAATACCTTCGCGTTTTGTTTATGTTTGTATTACCAACAAAAAATTAGACAAGACACGTATGAAAAAAATCAACACACTCTTCGCGCTTTTGCTGTTTGCTACGGCTGGCGTGTTTGCACAAACCACATGGAACCTCGACAAAAACCATTCGAACGTTCAGTTCAACGTTACGCACATGGTGGTGTCGGAAGTGAATGGAAGCTTTAAAGATTTTTCGGGCGTTGTGAAAAGCAAAACCGAAGATTTCAACGGTGCCGATGTTGAGTTCACCGCCAAGGTGGCTTCGGTCAACACCGACAACGAAAAAAGAGATGGCCACTTGAAGTCGGACGACTTCTTCGCCGCTGAAAAATTCCCTGAAGTAAAATTCAAAGGCACCCTCGTGAAAGAAGGTGGCAAGTATGTTTTGAAGGGCAACCTGACCCTGCGCGACGTGACCAAACCCGTAACATTCGACGTTACGTATGGTGGCACCGTTGACACTGGCAATGGCGTGAAAGCCGGGTTCAAACTGAATGGCAAAATCAACCGTCTGGACTATGGCCTGAAGTGGAGCAACAAACTCTCGAATGGCGAAATGGTAGTAGGCGACCAGGTTGAAATCGTCTGCAAAATTGAATTGAACAAAGCCGCATAAGTTTTTTAAAAACGACCCCTGCACAAACAGGGGTCGTTTCTCTTTTTATGAAGATCGAAGACGAAATCAAACAGAAGAAATTTCTCAACGCACACCAGAAGGCAGTCATCAACCTGCTCTACACCGTCAATTGGCTGCAAGGCAAACACCAGCATCTGTTCAAGTCTTTCAACATCACCCCGCAGCAATTCAACATCCTTCGCATTCTGAAAGGCCAACATCCCAACAGCATTTCGGCCACCGAAATCAAATCGCGTATGCTCGACCGCAATTCGGACGTATCGCGTTTGCTCGACCGACTTGTGTCTAAAAATGTGATTGTGCGAAAAGCCTGCCCCACCGACAAGCGCGCGTCTGACGTGAACCTCACCGACGCCGGTCTGGAACTGCTGCGCACCATCGACAAAAAACAAAGTGAGCTAGACAACATCCTCAGCCTCTCCGACGAAGAGGCCCTGCAACTCAGCAACCTGCTGGATAAAAGCAGAGGATAACGCAAAGCTCTTTCTTCACGTTATCCTCTATTGATTTCGACTGTGTTCCTGTAACGCGAGGCCTATACTTTGGCCAGTTCTTCGCGCACAAAATCCATCAGTTCTTTTATGTATTCGCGGCTGAAGTTGAATTCGATGCCGGCGGCTTTATAGATCTCGGGTATGCTGCGCAGATAACCCAGCTTCAACGCGTTCTGATAGCCCGCCAAGCCCTTCTCCGGATTCTTTCTGAAATTGCGCCACACCGCAATGGCACCCAGTTGGGCCATGCCATATTCGATGTAGTAGAACGGCACTTCATACAAGTGCAATTGTTTTTGCCACAGATAATCTTTCACCGGTTGCAGTCCAGACCAGTCTGTTGCCGTGTCGGCGAAGCGGTCGAAGATGGCGTTCCATTCGGCCGTGCGCTGCGCGGGTGTGTGGTTGGGGTTGGTGTAGAGCCAATGTTGGTAGCGGTCTATGGTGGCTACCCAGGGCAAGGTCTCGATAATGTCTTCGAGGTGTTCGCGTTTGGCGCGCTTCAGCTCGGCAGGGTCGGTAAAAAAAACATCCCAGTGATCGAGCGAGATCAGCTCCATGGACATGGAAGCAAGCTCGGCCACTTCCGACGGTGTTGACTTGAAGTCGTTCAGCTCCAGGTCGCGTGTCAGAAAATTATGAACCGCGTGGCCTCCTTCGTGCAGAATGGTGACCATGTCGCGAAGGGTTGATGTGGCGTTCATGAAAATGAAGGGCACGCCAATTTCCGCGAGAGGATAGTTATAGCCGCCCGGCGCTTTTCCTTTTCTCGATTCCAGATCAAGATGCCCCATGGCTTTCATGATGGACAGGCATTGGCCCAGAAACGGATCAAGGCGATGAAACACTTCTATAGTCTTGTCGGTCAGTTCCTGGCTGCTGGTGAATGGCTTCAGCGCTTCGCGTCCTTCGGGATCGACAGCTTTGTCCCACGGGCGAAGCTGCGATACCTTCAGTGCGGCTTTGCGTTCCTGTGAAAACGTGTTGAGGATGGGCACCACCTGATGTTGAATGGCGTCGTGAAAGTCGAAGCAATCCTGGGGCGTGTAGTCGAACCGTCCCAACGATTTGAACATGTAGTCTCTGAAGTTGGCGAAGCCTGCATTTTCTGCCACGCGATGGCGCAAGTTCACCAGGGTGGAAAACAAACTGTCGAGGGCGTCTTTGTCTTTGAGACGGCGGTCGGCAATTTTATGATAGACTTCTTCGCGCACCGCGCGGTCGGTCGACATAAGGTAGACCGAAGCTTGTTGCAGCGTCAGTTCCTTGCCGTCTACCTGCACCGTCATGGCGCCATTGAGCTGGGCGTACTTCTGTGTTTCGATGTTGATCTCCGTGTAGAGCGGCACGTTGGCGTCGCGAAAGATTTCGATTTCTTTTTTGAGGCTGCGGATCATGATGTCGTAGCCTTCGGTGTGCGCCAGCTCATCGAGGAAGGGTGAGGCGGCGGCTTTTTTGTTGAGCTTGTCCGACACCGGGGCCACAAGTGGCTGTATGTTTTCTACGAAGTCTTGATAGTGTTTGCGGTATTCTTCGTTGTCGGTGTAGCACGTCATGCGGATATAGCGCCAGGCCATGTCTTCGCTGATGACGGACTCGAGTTCGCTGCGGTCGAGGAACCACGTCTTAAGGGCTTGCGCGGTGTTGAGCGGTCTTTCCAGAAGGTTATCGAAGAGCGGTTTGAGCACATCCCAGGATGTGACTTTAAAATCTTCGCCGAGAAATTTTCGTTTGGGGCGTTTTGGTATTTCCAGTGTTTGAGCCATACGTGCGATCTGTGAAAAAAGTGTGTATTGTGTCAGGCTGTTGCCACAAAGCAACAACCATTCTATTCCGAAAGGTTCGAAAATAGTAAAACTGTATAACACTTGCGAACCGGCAGCACAGGGCAGGGAAATGGCGCAATGCGGATGACGACAAACCAATGTCCGATAACTCACTTCACTTGCATGGCCGACAACGTGGACCCACCGGAATGCGGTGGGGCCGAAATGACTATTCGTGATGCGCTGTGACGGCGCAAACTTCGTCTACAAAATCGCGCCACACCAGGGCACCGGGGGTTCCGTTGCTAAACAGGTCCATCAGTTCGTCCATCACTTCGGCAGGCAAGTGGAACGACACCAGCAAGTTTCGGATAAACAAGATTTCGTTTTCATTCACCTGACGGTCAACGTATACCAGCTCCATGAGGTCGTAGAGCATGTTCATGCGGTTGGCCATCGATTCGGGCAAAAACACGGTGTGTGCGCTTTTGTCTTCGATGAGTTCGTCGATTTGCCAAACCTTCAGGCCGCGGCGCACGCCGATTTTGGTGATGAGTGCTTTTTCTTCCGATTCCAGATGGCCATCGGCCGAAGCCAGGACAATGAGGTTGCGGAGGTAGTTGCGTTTGAAGCTGGAGCGTTGGTGTTCAAAGAAGCTGGTCATGATTTCTAATGTTCTTGCTGATGTACTTATCAAAATCATTCCAATCCGCTTGGGGGTACGTGGGATTTCGGTAATGTATGAAAAACAGCGAATTACGCATATTTTGATTGCAACCGTTGGCAACCAATGCAGGGCAAATGTCTCATTTCCATATTTCGAATCTCAATTCTGGAATTACCTGAACCATTGCCCTGGTCAGAAACTTGTGTTGCGGTGCTTAATCGATCGTTATTTGTTCGAATCCGCTTCGAATCCGCTTCGAGTGTTCTTCGAATGTTGTTCGACACCGCTTCGACAGAGGTTCGACAGAGGTTCGACACCGCTTCGACAGAGCTTCGAATGACACACTGCAAAAACGACCCTGGACCGCAGAATGATCCCCCCTAAACATTCCCAGTTTTGCATGGCCTTAATGGTCCCCAATACCGGCGTTAAAACATTCAATCACAGGCTTGCCAACGATATTTCGTTGGGCCAACGATATTTCGTCGGCACGCCCTCAAAAAAACCTATCGAACGAGGCGTTAGCGACAGCTGTGGCTCGCTTCTTCGATGCTCATTTTCCAAAAGTAAATCGATAAACTTACATCTACACGCCGGAGTAACTCGATGGAGATTCCGAGCGTGATCATGGTATTCTGCTTGCCGAAGGATTTGATGCCGCCGGAACTCCAGGCGGAAAACCGATGGCGGCACCATTATCCCGGAAGACCTTACATCTCTAAAACGCCTCGTTTCCGGAAAAACGAAAATGCCTTGGTTCTTGGTATGGCGATTGACAATGGCGGAGGAATTCATCCTTTGCACACTAAAACTCCTCGCCATGAAGACCCATCAAACAACCGGAATTTTCGCTTTGTGGGCAACATGTTGTCGGTTCGGCAGGCAACTGCTAACCCTTTCCCCCACCCCTCTACAGCGGATCTGCGTTTTGATCGCCTTCTTCTCGATAGCACCCGGCGCCAAATCGCAAGACCGGATTGTAGACAGTCTTTCGGCGCTGATTCCGTGGCAACACAACCTGGAACTCACGCAGACCTATCTGGAAATGGCGTTTCGTCATAACAATCTTTCGCATGTGGAGCTGGCTTTGACGTATTGTGCGAAAGCCGATTCGATGGCGGAAAGCAATGGTTACGAAAAAGAAAACCTTCGGGCATCCATCCTATTGGCGCGGCTGTATATGCTTTCGGAAAAACTTGACCTGGCCGAAAAGAAAATTCAGTCGGCCTTGCAGAAAGCAAGAAAACGTGATGCTGTTCCCCAACAGCTGCAAGCGTTGCGCGTGTGGGGCATGATTGAAGAAAGAAAAAACAACCACGTGAAAGCATCGATGATCATGGACGAGGCCATTGCACTGGCTCGAAAAGCGAACGATCATAACAATCTGTTGATTCTGCTCACGACCAAAGGGGTGTATCTTTACAGCAACAAGCAGTACGATAAATTCAACGCGCCGATGGAAGAGGCGGTACAGCTTGCCGGAAAATATCCCACCAGTAGCTACAGTGAAACCTTGTATGGCACCTATTCACAGATTCTCTTGGAAATGGGTGACCTGGAACGCGCGGATCTGCTTAACGAGAAAGCCTTTCAATACGCAAAAGCCGATGGCAACATGGCCCACATGCGAAGTTATCGCAGCACGAGCATCATCATTTATCATGCCTTGGGCAAATACCCGGAGAGCATTGCCGCTGCGCGCGAGACCATTCGGTGGGCACGGCAACTGAAAGACACCACGAAAGTTATCAGTTCTCAGTTGAACCTGGCAAACGTGTTTCGTTCCATGGGCCACTTCAGGGAAAATTTCCAGTTGCTCGATTCCACATATGCCCTGCATCACCAAATGAAAGAACCTTCCCCGCAGGTAGAAGCCTATTTGCTCCGCCATTTTGCCCATCTCTACAGTGAGGTTGAAGATTATCCGCGATCCATTCAATCACTGAAACAAGGGCTTCGTTTGCTAGACATACCCGCCAATGGTTTTGAGGTGAACCGTTCCACCTTTCTACGGGGCATTGCCACGGCCTATAAAAAATTGGGACAGCTTGATTCTGCCTTCTTCTACAATTCCGTGGCCCTGCGCGAAAAATTGATGCCGCTCTACCGTGAGACACTACTGGTGCAACGGAGCGATCTGTTTTTGCAAGCCGACCAGATCGATAGCGCCCGCGTTTATATGGACCAGGTTCACCAGGCTTTGCAACTCAGAAATGCCGCTATCCTCAAGGGCTTTCATCCCGAAAATGCTATCGCTGTTGTGGAGCGAAGCAACTACCTGGTGTTCGACTACTACCGGGTGGCCGGGAGCCTGGAAAAGCAACGTGGCCACTACGACAAGGCCATTTCATTTTTCGAGACGGGATTGAAACTGGGCGACTTCTGGGATGCCTACTCGATCGAACCCCTGCTCTATCCGTGCTACCAGGCCGTGGGCCGAACAGAAGATGCCTTGAATTCGCTGCAACGGTATCTGTTGCTAAAAGATTCTGTGACACACTCCGAGATGGCCTATGCGCAAAGCGAAGCACTGGCACGATTCAGGACGCTGGAGAAAGAACATGAGAACGCCATGCTGCAACTGGACAAACATCAACAGACAGACACCATTGAAAGGCAGAAGAATATCATTCTCTTTGGTGTTGGGGGAATTGCGTTGCTGGCGTTGTCGACCGGAATTGCATTTTATAACTACCGCCAGAAGCAAGCCGCCAACGTGGTGTTGAAGCAACAGCACGACGAGATTGTTTTGCAAAAACAAAAGACAGACGATGCGTTTCAGGAGTTGAAAGAAACCGAGTCGCAATTGATTCACGCCGAAAAAATGGCGGGGCTTGGCCAACTCATTGCGGGCATTGCACACGAAATAAACAACCCGCTCAATTTTGTCGTGAACGGCGCCGAAGGCATCAAGTCCAACCTGGAGGCTGTGCGCAACGGCGACGACTCGCACGAAACCCTTGCCGAAGTGGAATTGCTGTCGAACACCATTCGCACCGGCAGCCTGCGCATGCGCGCCATTGTAGAGAGTCTTCTCAAAATTTCGCACGACAACACGGAAACCATTGGCAATGTGAACCTGGTGGAGAACATTGAGCTCGCGCTGGTGCTGATTCAAACTTCGGTGAAAACACGCGACGTCAAAATCGCCGTGCACGTGGAAGGGTCGCCCATCATTCTCGGCAACTCGGGCGAAATCAACCAGGCCATGGTGAACCTGCTCACCAATGCCGTACAAGCCATTCCTGACGCCGGGCGGGTCGACATTTCGGTGACGGAATATGGTGACGAGAGCACAACCGAAATTATTGTGCGCGACACGGGCACCGGCATTGCTCCGCACCATCTGCCTAAAATATTCGATCCCTTCTTCACGACCAAGGCGGTGGGCCAGGGCACAGGACTTGGCTTGCCCATCACCATGAAGATCATTCAAAAACACGGCGGCACGCTCACGGTGCGCACCGGTGTGGGCGAAGGAACGGAGTTTGTGATACGCCTGCCGCGGGGATATTAGATGATCTCGTGCGTTTCTTTGATGGTATCCATAATGAAGATGCTTTTGGTCTGCCCGATGCCTTTCACTTCGCTCAGCACATTCACATAGAAGCTATGATAGTCGGCCATGCTTTCGGCTACGATCTTGAGCATGAAGTCGAAGTCGCCCGACACGTTGTAGCATTCCACAATCTCCTTGAATTTCAGAATGGCCTCGATGAATACTTTACCGGCTTTGCGGCTGTGTTCAGACAGGGAGACATAACAAATCACCTTGATGCCTTTGTTGACGTGGCGCGGGTCGAGCAGGGCCACATACTGGCGGATCACGCCATCGGTCTCCATCCGTTTGATGCGTTCGTGCACCGGCGTTGGACTGAGGTGGACCTGGGCAGCAATCTCACGCACCGTCAGTTTAGCGTTGCCCTGCAACAGGCGCAGAATTTCATAGTCTTTTTTGTCCAGCACTGCAGCACTGGTCGGTTGTTCTTTCGGGGACGGCTTTGGCATAGCGAAACAGTGTGTTTGTTCTTACAAAGAACACATTTATGGACGTTTGTTCCAATTTTTTATCTATTCTATTCATTCGTTTCATAATCGCGTAGAATTGCAGGAACAAAGCACTAAAACAAACCCATGCAACAGCACAAAAACCTTATTCTAATGGTGGCGTCGACGGCCGTCTTCTTTGAGGCGCTCGACATTGCCATTGTGAACCTGGCGGCGCCCATCATTCAGCGCGACCTGGTCCTGAGTGCAAACAGTATTCAGTGGCTTCAAACGCTCTACCTCATTCCGTATGGTGGCTTTCTTATTCTGGGTGGCAAACTGGCCGATACCTATGGACGCAAGCGTATGTTTTTGTGCGGCGGTTTCATTTTCATGCTCACCTCATTGTGTGCCGGGCTTTCAACTTCATACGAGGTTTTACTTTTCTTTCGCATGGTGCAGGGTGTGGGTGCTGCGTTGATCATGCCGGCCGCGCTGTCTATCATTTCATTCACGTTTCAGGAGCCGGCAGCACGGGGCAAAGCGATGGGCATCTTCAGTGCGTTTGCCGCGGTGGGATCAGGACTGGGTATGTCGGTAGGTGGACTGGTGGCCACGTTTCTGGGTTGGCCCTGGGTGTTCTTCATCAACGTCCCCGTGATCGCCTCCACGCTATGGCTGGGCTACAGGTTCATGGACAACGATGATGTGAAAGAAAACGATGCCCGGCCCGATATTTTGTCGGCGGCCTGTCTCACGGGCAGCATCGTGCTGTTGTCGGCATTCATTCACCTGGCGGGCGACCTTCGTCAGCATGTGGCGCTGTCGCTCATCATGCTGGTGTCGTTTGGCATCACGCTTGGCATTTTCATTCTGCGAAGCACTTCATCCAAAAATCCGCTCATCAATTTTTCGGCGATGCTCAATTCGTCCACCAGATTGGCCGTGGGTGTGTTTGTGCTGCTGGGGGCTTTCTTCAACGGCTATTTGTTTGTGATCTCCATCATTCTTCAAAACAGTCTGCACTATAGCGCGGCCCACGCGGGGCTTCTGCTTTTTCCTTTTGGTCTGGTGTCGATGGTGGTTTCCAAATATGCGTTGCCGTTGTTGCTTCACCGGTTCAACATGCACGCCATTGGCATGCTGGGATTGGTGAGCATGGTGGCCGGGGCGGCGGCGCTGTTGTTCTTTTTCCAGGGTGACTATAATTTTATGTTCTTGCTCATGGCCATACTGTGCATCTCGGGTGTGGGCATGGCGATTTGCATTCCCAGCCTCATGGTGCTCACTGTTCAGCACGTGCGCGACGAGCATCATGGTGTTGCGTCAAGCCTCGGCACCACGGCCTATTTTCTGGGTGGCGGTCTGGGCCTTTCTGTCCTCACGCTGTTCGCACCAACCGAAACCGGCTCGGCGCAGGTGACCTCCACGGTGATTGTAGTGTTGGGTTTGTTTGCCGTGGCCGGACTGCTCTGGATGTTGACCCGTGTGAAAATAATATCGCTGCGTTCACAATTCTAAGTGGAACGAGTTAAAGACTTTTTGGCTTTGCGTGTCATTCTGCTTCGGCAAATAACTCGCGATTCCAAAGACAAACCGAAACAAACTACCCGTAACGTTTCGGCATCAAACTAAAAAAGGAGAGCAGACGGCTCTCCTTTTTTGTTGTTCAACATTTTTAATTATTCAGTATTAATCCTCAGCGCCAATCAATACCCCCCGTTCTGAGGATACTTCTTATCGCCGGCCGTGGGGTCGACTGAACCGTCAATCTGGGGCTGGGGAATGGGGCGAAGCACGTGGAAGTCTTTGATGCCCGGGGCTGCCTGGGCGTTGAAGGCTTTCACGCGGTCGAGCAGCTTGCCTGTGCGTGCGAGGTCGAACCATCGCATTTGTTCGCCACACAATTCGCGTGCGCGTTCGTCGAGGATGTAGTCGATGCCGGTGGCCGTCAGGTCAGCTTCTGTGTTGGCCGTTATGGCGGCAATGGCGCCGACATTCGCGGCAGCGCGTGTACGCACCACGTTGATGAGGTTGGCTGCATCGTTGATCTGGCCCAGTTTGTAGGCTGCTTCGGCGGCTATGAGGTAAGTCTCTGCGAAACGATAGACGATGAAGGGCCGCACCGACGTGATGTTGGGGTCGTTGTTGGGACGGCCTTGGGTGGCGTCAAACTTTTTCAGCGTGGGATAGAATTTATTCTGGCCGTTCACTTCCGTGGGCAGAAACACGCGGTATCCTTTTTTATCTTTCAGCGGCGTGAACTTGCCTTCCAGGTTTTTGGGAACCATGAAGGCCGCGGTGTCGCCGAGTGCAAACTTCGGTTGCCCGATTTTTCCGGCCGAAACATTTCCGGCGTCCACGTCGGCTTGTGTCCAGGTGGGAATGGTGCCGGCGGTGTTGGCGATCCATACGGTTTGAAACGATTTGTTGTAGCGCGAATCGTTCACCTTGTCTGCAAAGGCGTTGTCCAGCAGCCATGGCGTTGGTTTGTAGCGCACAAAGGGGCGGCCGTTGGTGACATCGCGCACCATGCCGGGCAAGTCGATGTAGCGACAGCGGAAAAGGAAAAGGCTCACGTTCTGGCGCACGCCGTCGTCGCCTTGCGCGCCGTTGGCCACGTTGTTATTGTATTGTGTATTGTCGATCCAGTCTACCTGAAAGAGCACTTCCTTGCTGTATTCATTTCCCTGCCGGTGCACGTCGGCATAGTCGGGCAAGAGATCCACGCCATAGGTTGTTTTGTTGTCGATGAGTTGTTTCGCGACCTGGTAGGCATTTTGAAAATCGTTTGCCTGAGCCTGGGCCGACCATCCACGCGTGAGATAAGCTTTTGCGAGCAGGTGCAGTGCGCTGGCTTTCCACACACGTCCCTGGGCAGCCGGTCTGTCGGGCAGGTTCTTCGAAGCTTCTGTGGCATCGTCGATGATGGCGGTATAAACTTCGGCCACCGATGAGCGACTGGCAATGTTAGAAGGTGTGGCATTAAACTTTAGCGGCCCTGATCCGAGGTCGAGGGTGACGGGGCCAAATGTCTGTAGCAATATGAAATACCATTGCGCTCTTAAAAACTTGGCTTCTGCCAGCAAGAGGGTTTTCTGCGCGTCGGTGAGCGCTGTTGATTTCTGTGCATACTCAATCACGCCGTTGCAGGTGTTGATGGCGGGATAGGCGCGGTTCCATGGTCCGGACACATCGCCGTTGCTGGAGTTGATGCCGGTGTAGATATTCAGCGGCGGGTTGTTCAGCTCCGACCCGTGTGTGAACTCGTCGGTTCCAAACACCGAAAGGTTCATGCCGCCTTGTGTGCCGTAATAAAATCTGAAATACGAATAGGCGGCCGTCAAGCCGGAGGTAACGCCTTGCGCAGTTTGAAAATAGTCGGGGGTCAACCGGTCTTTCGGATGTTCTTCCAGCACCTGATTGCACGACGATGCCAGCACGAACAGGGCAACGAAGAGTGTGGTGTATAGTTTGAATTGTGTTTTCATACAGTTGATGTTAAAGGCTTAGTACTTAATGCTGAGTCCGACAATGAAGGAGCGCGTGAGCGGCGTGTTAGGTTGCACCGTGAGGCGCTGTCCCCATCCGGTTTGCGCGGCCGAACCTCTGCCCGTGGCTTCGGGATCGAGTCCTCCTGCGTCTACATAAGGCGAGAAGAATGCTTTGAACGGATTGTTGGCCGCTACATAGATTCTTACCGAGCTCAGGCCGGTGCGTCCCAACCAGCTGTCGGGAAGTTTGTAGCCGAGGTTGATGCTTCTCACTTTCAGAAACGTAGCATCGAAATAGCCGAGCGTTGAGCCATACTTGTTGTCGTTGCCCAGGCTTGCAGGTTTGGGATAGTCATTGGTAGGGTTGTCGGGTGTCCAGTAGTCAACCTTGGGGCCGTTGCGTCTTCCTTCGAGTGTGCTGATGGGGAAGCTGGGGTTGGATTGATAGAGTGTGCTGACGAGCATCCCTCCTACACGGGCAAACATGACAATGGAAAGGTCGAAGCCTTTATAGGTGAAACGGTTTGTCATGCCACCCTGCCATTTGGGTTGCAGTGAACCTATGATGGTGCGGTCGGCCGGGTCGGCCACACCGTTCGGGTTGATGTCGGCTATTTTGATGTAGCCTGCTTTCGAGCCGTCGAACGCGGCAGCGGCGGTGGCTTCTTCGGTTTGCCAGATGCCGATTTTTTTATAGTCGTAGATCACGTCTACGGGTTGTCCCACAAACCAACCGTTGTTGATGTCTTGTGTGGCGCCGTCGGCCAGGTAGGTAATTTCTTCGCGGTTGCGGAAGTAGTTGAGTTCAGTTGTCCAACCAAACCCTCCGCTGTTTTTGCTTTCGATGTTCACCGAACTCAGGGTCACTTCTATTCCTTTGTTTTCGGTCTTGCCGATGTTCTGCGCATAGGCACCGGGTATGCCGGCGGTGACAGGCAGTGTGCGGTTCTGCAGGATGTCGGAAGTTTTCTGCTGATAGAATTCGATGGAACCGGTGATGCGGTTTCGCAGCAGGCCAAAGTCAAGCCCAATGTTTGCCGTGGTGGTGAACTCCCAGCTCAGGCCCGGGTTGGGCACGTTCTGCACCAACAGACCATAAAGACCGGTAGTGCCAAAATTGTAGGGCACGCGCGTGAGTTGCCCCAGCGACGAATAGGGCGCGATGGCCTGGTTGGATGTTTTGCCGATGCCCAGTCGCAGTTTCAGGTTCGACAGTGCCGTCACGTTTTCCATGAACGTTTCGTTGTGAACATTCCAGGCCAGCGCAGCTGCGGGATAGTAGAACCATTTGTTGCCTTCGGCCAACCGCGACGATCCATCGGCGCGGGCGGTGACGGTGAGGAGATAGCGGTCGTTGTAGTTGTAGTTCACACGACCCATGTAGGAGAGCAGGCCCCAACGTGAGTACGTGCCCGTGGCGCTGTTGAAGGTGTTGGCCAGCGACGGGTTGGTGTATTGCACGGGGTCGGCCAGGATGTCGCTCATGTTAAAGGTACTTGAGCTGTTTTCCAGTTCCTGCACACTGAAGAGGCCCGTGAAATTCAGTTTGTGTTTTTCGGCAAAGGTCTTGTCGTAGATCAACAGGTTTTCGAGCGTGTAGCTCCAGTTGGTTTCGTCGCGGATCTGGGCCGTGCTGATGGCGCCGTTTTGAAACGGTGTGTTGGAGCCGCGATAGTCGCCGAAGGTGTCGGTGAAATAGTCAAGCCCTACGTTGAGCCGGTAGCGTAGCCCTTCGGTGAGTTTCACTTCGCCGTAGAGACTGTTGAAGGTGCGCAGTCTTTTGCGTTGCTGTTTCCAGAGGTCGTTGTTGTAGATGAGCAGTGGGTTGCGTGTAGTGTTGTCTATCGATCCGGTGGCGGGAAGTTCGTTGATGGAGCCGTCGGCGTTGTGTGCTCTGTAGAGCGGGCTCAGGGTGATGACCTGGAACATGGGGTTGGCATTTTCGCCGTCGGTGATGTTCACAGAGTTGAGCGTGTTCAACCCGATCTTGATGCGCTCGCCCACTTTCTGATCGAGTGTGGCGCGCAGCGAATAGCGCGAGAAGGCCTGCCCCGGAAGCACGGTGGTTTCTTTGAAGTAGCCGGCACCGATGGAATATTGTGTGTTCTCCACGCCACCCGAAAGGCCGACGTTGTGGTTGGTGATGAATCCTTTCTTGTATACTTCATCCTGCCAGTCGGTTTGCGTGCCGGCGTTGAACGAAGCTTGTTCGTCGGTGGTGAATCCTTTCAGGGGATCGGCGGCCGTAGCGCCGTTGTAGCCCGAGGCGGTGCGGAATGCAGCATATTCTGGTCCGTTAAACAGTCCGTATTTTTCAATGGCGGAACTCACGCCATAGTAGCCGTCGTAGGTCAGTTGGGGCTTGCCCACTTTTCCACGTTTGGTGGAAATGAGGATGACACCGTTAGATCCGCGTGAGCCGTAAATGGCGGTGGCCGATGCATCTTTCAACACATCGATGGCGGCGATCTCGTCGGGGTTGATGTCGTTGATGGTGCCGCTAAAGGGAATGCCGTCTACCACGATGAGGGGATCATTGTTGCCGGCATCGGCTGCACCCAGGGAGCGAGTGCCACGCACGCGGATCTGCATGCCGGCCCCGGGGCGCGACGATGTGCGATCTAACGTGACGCCTGCTGCGCGGCCCTGCAAGGCCAACCCTACATTTGACGTGGGCACTTCGCGCAGGGTTTGTTCATCTACGCGCACCAAGGCTCCGGTCACATCGCTTTTCTTGGCTGTGCCATAGCCCACCACAACCACTTCGTTGAGGGCCTGAATGTTGGGAGCGAGCGATACGTCGATGGCCGAGCGACCGGCAACGGTTTGTTCCTGACTGTCAAAGCCGATGAACGAAAACACCAGCACCGGATTTTGAGCGGACTCGGGAATGCTCAGCACATAGCGGCCATCTGCATCCGTTGTGGTGCCCGTGGTTGAATTCTTGAGCAGCACGTTCACGCCGGGCATGCCAACGCCTTCGTTGTCGATCACTTTACCCGACACGTTGTTCTGAGCCTGCGCGGTGTGCGCCAGCAGGAGGAAATGGAGCGGCACGCCCCAGCGACACATCCGTCGCAACCACGCCAGGCCAATTGAAAATAGTAGACTTTTCTGTTTCATAAGTATAGGGTTTAGAATGATTGCAAACGATTGCATAACTATAGCAAACAGCTTCTCATCCCGGCCTCACAGAAAGCGGTAGCGGCAAAATCTCCGGCGAAAAGAAACAATGAGAAGACTAATGTCCGCGATTGCCTATAATATTGCAACCGATTGCAAAAATATCTTCAAATACTATCGTAAATCGATTAAAATGATCATAATTGTAATGCAACCGATATCATTATTCACTCCTTTAATAGCGACTTACGAATAGATGCTGGGAACGAGGACAAAGGGGAGGTCGAGGATTTTATAGTGCCTCTGCCGGCTGGGCAGGAGGGCACAACCAGCCATATCCTTTGATTCATGATGAAAAACAATGTTGGGGGGTTGAGCAACGGGGAGATTGATTCGGATTGGGCATTCCATAACTTTCACAAAAAAGGATTTTTGTTTCGCACACATGAGTAAGCAGATCACCATATACGATATCGCAGAAGCACTTCAGCTTTCGCCGGCCACCGTGAGCCGGGGGCTGAAAGATCATCCGGCCATCCGGAAGGATACGCGCAAGCGCATCGTCGACAAAGCCCGGGAGATGGGCTATCAGCAAAACCACTTTGCCAGCAACCTGCGCAAAAGCAAAAGCAACACCATCGGCGTCATTGTGCCGAGGCTCAATAGTTACTTTATGGCGTCGGTCATTTCGGGGATGGAGAAGGTGGCGAATGCGGCCGGCTACAACCTCATCATCAGCCAGTCGATCGAGTCGAAGGAAAAAGAATTCACGAATGTGAAGACGCTTTACGACAGCCGTGTGGATGGCCTGCTGGTGTCGCTGGCCTATGACACAGAAGATATTTCGCACTTCGACCTGTTTCTGGCCAAAGGCATTCCGCTCATTTTCTTTGACCGCGTGTTTGAGCATCCGCAGTGCACCAGCATTGTGATCGACAATTTCAAGGCCGGCTATGAAGTGACGCAACACCTTATTGACCAGGGGTGCAAACGTATTGCTCACGTGACGGGCAACATCATGCGCAATGTGTATAGCGACCGTCTGCGTGGCTACAAGCAGGCGCTTGCCAACGCAGGCCTGCCCTTCGATGAGGCCTTGGTGTATTATTGCAACCTCAGCGAACAGGCCGGCGCCGAAGCCGCCAGTCACCTGCTGGCACTCCCCCACCCGCCCGACGGAGTTTTTTGTACCAACGACACCACCGCCGTCAACTGCATGCGCGTGTTGAAGCAAGCGGGCATCCGCATTCCCGAACAAATTGCTGTGGCTGGCTTCAACAACGATCCGCTGTCGAAAGTAATTGAGCCTAACCTCACCACCCTGAACTATCCCGGACAGGAAATGGGCGAGCTCGCTGCCGCCACGCTCATCCGCAAGCTCGACCGGAATGAGGGCAGCAGCATCAACACTTTGGTGCTTCGTCACGACCTTATTGTCAGGGAATCGTCGCTTCGAAAAAAATAACCTCGCCGCTCTATGTCATCACTCACCCGCGTTTGTTTTGTTCTTTGTCTTTCGCTCAGCGTTTGTGTTTCAGGCTTTGCTGACGATGGTTACGAGCTTTGGCTTTCCTATCGCCCTCTTGCAGATGCTACGGTGGTGAAACGCTACAAGGCTGCGCTTCAAACGCTGGTTACGGAATATGAGTCGCCCACCCTAACCCTGGCGACCCATGAAATAACGCGCGCCACTGCAGGCCTGTTAAAGACATCGCTTGTGCGTGCAAAGACACCTGCACAAGGATCTCTCCTGCTCGGCACGCCACGACAATCGCCGCTCATCGCGTCGTTAAATCTCGCCTCCCTGGCCACCCTGGGCGACGAAGGTTTTGTGATTGTGAACACCACGGTGAAAGGCAAACCGTGCATTGTTATTGCCGCCAACACCGATGTGGGTATGTTGTATGGAACGTTTCATTTCATCCGCCTGCTGCAAACACAACAGTCCATCCAAAACCTGTCTGTTGCGCAGGCGCCGGTCATTCAACGACGCATTCTTAATCACTGGGATAATCTTGACCGCACGGTGGAGCGTGGCTATGCCGGTTTTTCGCTGTGGGATTGGCACAAGCTTCCCGACTATATCGATCCCCGCTATCACGCCTATGCGCGCGCCAATGCGTCCATCGGCATCAACGGCACGGTGCTCACCAATGTGAATGCCAATGCCCAAATTCTCACGGAACCTTACCTCCGCAAAGTGAAAGCATTGGCCGACGTTTTCCGTCCCTATGGCTTGAAGGTTTATCTCACGGCACGGTTCAGTGCGCCGGTGGAAATTGGGGGATTGTCTACAGCCGACCCGTTAGACCCGGCAGTGAAGGCATGGTGGAAAAAGAAGATCGACGAGATCTATACCTATGTGCCCGACTTTGGCGGCTTTTGTGTGAAGGCAAATTCAGAAGGACAACCCGGCCCCCAAAACTATAACCGCTCACACGCCGACGGCGCAAACCTCTTTGCCGAAATGCTCGCGCCCCACGGGGGCATTGTGATGTGGCGCGCGTTTGTGTACAGCAACGAAACCCCCGACGACCGCGCGAAGCAAGCCTATACCGAATTCAAACCACTCGACGGCAAGTTCAACAGCAACGCACTGGTGCAAGTGAAAAACGGCGCCATCGACTTTCAGCCACGCGAACCGTTTCATCCGCTGTTTGGCGCGATGCCCAAGACGCCGCTGATGCTGGAGTTTCAGTTAACGCAGGAGTATCTCGGTTTTGCCACGCACCTCGTCTACCTCGCGCCCCTCTTCAAGGAAACCCTCGACGCCGACACGTATGCGAAAGGCAAGGGCTCGCAGGTGTCGAAGGTTGTTGACGGGTCGCTGGATCATCACACCGTGTCGGCCATGGCCGGTGTGGCCAACATTGGCAACGACCGGAACTGGTGCGGGCATCCGTTTGGGCAGGCCAACTGGTATGCGTATGGACGCCTGGCGTGGAACCATGCCCTGACTGCTGAAGCGATCGCCGACGAATGGATTCGCATGACGTTTTCGAATGATCCTTCGGTGATAACACCGGTGAAGGCAATGATGCTGTCGTCGCGCGAAATTGCTGTGCAGTATATGACGCCGCTGGGCCTGCATCACATTATGGGATACAATCATCACTATGGCCCCGGACCGTGGATCAGAGACAAGCCTCGTGCCGACTGGACGTCGGTTTATTATCATCAGGCCGACAGCCTTGGCGTTGGGTTTGACCGGACAAAAACCGGAAGCGATGCGCTCTCGCAATATGCACAGCCGGTTCAGGATTTGTATGGGCCGTTAGCGAACTGTCCCGAAAAATATCTGCTATGGTTTCACCACCTGCCGTGGGATCACAAATTGAAGTCAGGAAAATCGTTGTGGGATGAGATCTGTTTTGCCTACTATCACGGCGCCGACTCTGCACGCTGGATGCAGCAACAATGGAACCTGACGGAACACAAAGTGGATGACGAACAATTTCAACACGTGAAGAGCCTGTTGGCCATTCAGCACCAGGAGGCGGTGTGGTGGCGTAATGCTTGTGTGGTCTATTTCCAAACGTTCTCTCGACAGCCTATTCCTGCGGGGTTGGAGAAGCCAGATCACACACTGCCATATTATGAAGGGCTGGAGTTTCCATTTGCACCGGGCATACGGCCGAAGTGGTGAGTGTCGCTTGCGAAAATGAAGCGTACCTACTTTTTCTTCTCCACTTCATAGACACCGTTCATTCCCAACACGCCATATTTATCGAAGGCTTTTTTGCCGGTGAGGGTTCGGACGGTGAGCTTGGACAGATCCTGTTTGCTCAGGTCTTTTTGAAATTCGCGGTTCACTTTATGGCTCTTCAACACAAGACCATAGCCGTCGACCTTGTCTATCCGCTGCTTGTAATGTTTTCCATTCAATACATAGAGCATGTACTTGTCCGAGATGCTATTTTTATCCACATATGTAAGACCCGATACGCAGTCGTATAAATTCTTCTCGCGAATCACAAATTTCGCGGCAAGCAAACGTTTCACCACAATTAAGTCGGGCGGCTTTGCCGGTGTGAAGGTTATAGTGTCGTTTATAACCTTGTGGGTTGGTGGGCCGGGGGAGTTTCGCATGCTAACGACCGAAAACGTGATCGTGTCGTTTACCATCTTATAGTGCAGCAAGATTTCGGACGGATATCGCACACCCGCCATGGCCTCACCGTGATTTAATCCTTCGAACTTGAGCGAACAGTTTCCAGGAGTTTTAAAGGTCAGGTAGTGAAGTTTGATATGTTCTTCCCGAACCGTTCTGTAGGTACCATTGATGATCTGGGCCTGGGTTGTGCAGAGACTGAAAACAAGAACACCACTGAGTATTATTTTCGTCGTGGTGAGTCGCAGGCAAAGTTTCATCATACGAGGTTATGCGTGGCGGCTTGTTTTACTTAAACGAAAACACATTCCCCAAATTAAGTCCCACGTGCACGCTCTTTGAAAAGGGAGATTGTTTGAGGTCGGCAAAATAGGATGAAAAGTTGGGGTCCACATCGAAGCCGCGATAGCCGATGTCGCCGGAGATGAAGGCGTCGATGGTGAAGCCGGTGGCGTTGTTGCGTTTCATGATGCGGTAGCCCAGCATGGCTCCCCACTCGATGCGTTGCTCCACGGCGTTGAAGGTGAAGATGTCGTCGGGGTTTTGGCTGTTCACCTGTTTCATGTTCACGAAGTGGCCCAGGTTGGTGAAGCGTATCTCCTGACCAAAATACCACATGCCTGCTTTCAGAGGATTGTAGAACTTTTGTTTGATGGCGATGCTGTAGCCGCGCTCGAAACGCTTGCCGGGTGTGATGCTGCCGTCGGCCACAAAGAAGGGACTTCGGATGCCGATGAATTCAAATTCGTGACCGATGCGTTCCTGAATGTAGAACTCCAATCCGAGCGGTATCCGGCCCGTGGCGAGCCACACGGGGTTGGTTCCAAAGATCACGCCCTGAAATTCGTTGAAGCGCGAATCGAAGTATCCGAACCTGCGTGATGCAGCCTGTCCTTTCTTCACCGTTCCCTTCTTGTTGGCCAGTGTGGCAATTTCCTGACTCAGTTTTTGATCGTCGTAGAAAGGACGGTAGTAGCCCGATAGTTTTCCGTCTTTTTCGTAGATCTCCCATGTGCCGGTTTTCAAATCGTCTTCCAGTGTTCCTTTGGTTTGGAGGTTGCCGCTGGGATAGTAGCCATAGTAGGTGCCTTTGCCTTTGTCGTATTCGCAGGTGCCTTCTTTCTTGCCGTCTTCATAATAGAACTCCCACTTGCCCTGGCGCTTTTCGTCTACCAGGTTGCCGCGCACTTTCAGTTTGCCGCTGGGGTAATATTCTTTGTATTCGCCCGTGCCTTTGGCATAGGTCACTTCGCTTTTCAGTTTGCCCGCGGCGTCGAGTGTTTTCCAGTAGCCGTCTTTTTTGCCGTTTTGAAATTCACCTTGCGAGCGCACGGTGCCGTCTTCATAGAGGTATTGCCAGCTGCCGTTAGGGTCGTCGTTGTTGAACACGCCTTTGGAGGCCACTTTGCCCGAGGGATAGTAGGATGTCCAGGTGCCGTTCTTTTTTCCGTTGTCGAAGTCGCCTTCGTTCTGCAGTGTTCCGTCTTCGGCATAGTAGCGCCAGAGGCCCACGTTCTTTGTGCCACTGCGCGGACCTTCGCCGTATATTTTTCCGGAGTGATAATATTCCGTGTAGCGCCCAAAGTCGTCGACGTATTCTATTTCGCCTTTGAGGGGACCGTCTTCAAAATAGGTTTTCCAGCGGCCGATGTGTTTGCCCGATTTGTATTCGCCGGTTTCTTTGAGCTGCCCGGTTTCGTAGTAGGTTTTCCATTCACCTTCGCGGTTCTTTCCGTAGATGATGCCCTCCATGCTTTTGCGGCCGCTCTCGAAAAAATACTCCCACATGCCATAGTTGGCGCCTTTAAAAAGGATGCCGCGCATTTTGAGGTTGCCGGTTTCATAATAGAATTCCCACACACCCGATGTTTCGTTGTTGGTGAACTGTCCTTTCGATTCGATCTTGCCGCTGAGGAAGTAGGAAATGTAGTGGCCGTTCAACACGTTCTTGAGCGTGTCTTTGACCTGGTAGACTTCTTTGAGGTGTTTGCGTTCGGCGTCGTGATAGGTTTGCCGGGTGATGCCCTGGCCACAAACGCGCAAGCCGACGCCCGCAAGGAGGAGGATAATTATCGTTGTAAAAATTCTCAAAGCCAGCGCGTTAGTCCCTGGCAAAGGTAGCAATTATTCAGGGTTTATGAATCAGTTCCATGGGATTGCTCACGAAGGCGGCTTTGCCCCAATCGTCCTTTTCTTCGGGCGACCACAATTCGGGGAAAAACATGATTTTCTGGAATCGCGGAGGCAGGAACTTCTGCCAGTTGGTGCCCCCGGTGGCCTTGATGTCTTCGGTGTTTTTGTGCAGGTAGTGACCGGCCGCCTTGAGGTGGGCCAGCGGCCAAAGCACGTTGGCCAGGGTGTCGAATTCGCGGAGGGCCGAAATGACTTCGGGGCTGTGGGGGAAATATTTGAGGTAGCGTTTGCGCACGTTTTTGTCGCGGAATTTCATGCCGGTGCTTTTGAACCAGGCCATGTATTTCTCTTCAAACTGCTGGAGTGTCAACGTCTTTTTGCCGGTGGCCAGCTCGGTGGCTCCGCTGCGCCAATAGAGTTTTTCAAGCTGCGAGTCGATGTCGCTGTATTCGTTCACGGCTTCGCGCTCCGACACGTTCACGAGGTTGATCATGTCGGTGCTGCAAATTTCGATGAGGCGGTATTGGGCCGATTGAAAGCCGCTGGCTGGCAGCAGCGACATGCGGAACTTGAGAAACTGCTCTTTCTCCATGCCTTCCACCATGATGGAAAACGATTCCTTGAGCTGGTGAAAATAGCGGTTCACGCGCTTGAGCCGCGCCACAAAGAATGTTTCGTCCACGGTTTCGCGGTTGGCCAGTTGTTCCAGCTCGTGCAGGATGAGGTTGAAGTATAGTTCGGTGATCTGGTGATAGACGATGAACACCTTCTCGTCGGCAAAGTGCGTTTTGGGGGTTTGAAGGCTCAGCAGGGTGTCGAGGTGAATATAGTCCCAGTAGGTTAAATAGTCGGAATAGAGCAATCCGTCGAGGTATGAGGACAGGTCCTGACCCATCACGTTGTATTTGGCCTGAAGTTTTTTCAACTGTTCCAGAAGGGAAGGATCCACCGCGTTGTCGGCCATGTGCTTGAGATAAGAATGTAAATTACTTGTGTAAATTTGTCCCGAAAGTTAAAAACAAAAAGATTACCGGAGCGAACCCCAGGCTTCAAAAACAACGGAAGGGAGACGGAAAAAGTTGATGCGAACACCGGTTTCGCCGGCAAAGCACAGCGCATCCCAAGCCCGGGCCTGTTTTTATCCACCACGCGCATTAACCAAACTGAATTCATATGTCAACCCAGAACGGCAAGGAAGCAACCCAAACCAAGAAATCGCTGAAGCAAGATGTGTATGAGCAACCCGACTTTTACGCCATCGACGACCTGCTGACGGAAGAACACAAGCTGATCCGCAGTGCCATCCGCGATTTTGTGAAACGCGACATCTCGCCCTACATCGAAGACTGGGCACAACGCGCACACTTCCCCTATGAGATTGTGAAAAAGTTTGGCGACATCGGCGCCTTTGGACCCACCGTGCCCACCGAATATGGCGGCGGCGGTCTTGACTATATTTCCTACGGCATCATCATGCAGGAGATTGAACGCGGCGATTCGGGCATGCGCTCTACCGCGTCGGTGCAAGGCTCGCTGGTGATGTATCCCATCTACAAATTCGGTTCGGAAGCACAACGCAAGAAATACCTGCCCAAGCTGGCTTCGGGTGAGTGGCTCGGCTGCTTTGGATTGACAGAACCCGACCACGGCTCCAACCCCTCGGGCATGGTGACCAACTTCAAAGACATGGGCGACCACTATCTGCTGAACGGCGCCAAGATGTGGATCTCCAACTCACCCCGCGCCGATGTGGCCGTGGTGTGGGCCAAAGACGAAAGCGGCCGCATTCACGGCCTCATTGTAGAGCGTGGCATGGAAGGTTTTTCCACGCCCGAAACACACGGCAAGTGGTCGCTGCGGGCCAGCGCAACGGGCGAGCTGGTGTTCGACAACGTGAAGGTTCCCAAAGAAAATCTGTTGCCCGGCAAGAGCGGCCTCGGTGCACCCATGATGTGCCTCGACTCGGCACGCTACGGCATTGCGTGGGGCGCCATCGGCGCAGCCATGGACTGCTATGAATCGGCACGTCGCTATGCCGCCGAACGTGTGCAGTTTGGCAAACCCATCGCATCCTTTCAACTCGTACAAAAGAAGCTGGCCGAAATGCTCACCGAGATCACCAAAGCACAGTTGCTGAACTGGCGCCTGGGTGTGCTCATGAACGAAGGCAAAGCGTCCACCCCACAGATATCGCTCGCAAAACGCAACAACGTGCACGTAGCATTAGAGATTGCACGCGAAGCCCGCCAGATACACGGCGGCATGGGCATCACCGGAGAGTATCCCATGATGCGTCACATGATGAACCTGGAGTCGGTGGTGACCTACGAAGGCACACACGACATTCACTTGCTCATTCTCGGAAATAACATTACAGGAATACCCGCCTTCTCTTAGTCCTCAACGTAGGCTGAGAAGGTGATGCGCTGCACAGGGTTCTGTGGATCGTTGGAATAGACGGTCACAGACTTCTGCTGCGTGCCCTTGCGCTCAAGCGGGTTGAAGGCGATGCGTATGGTGCTGCTCTCGCCGGGCTTCAGCGTGGTCTTTTTTGCGGAAGCCGATATGCACGAGCAATTGCCCTGCACCGATTTGATGGCCAGTTCTTTTTTGCCCGCATTGAACAGTTGCACCTCGCGCTCGGTGGTGGCATTGGGTTGCACACGGCCAAAGTCGAGGCTGGTGGCTTGCAGGCGCAGTTGGGGTGCTTTGGCAAGCTCTTCGGGTTTCAGGTCGGGAAATTGATCTTCGAGGGTGGCATAGACCGAGAATGACTTTGCGCTGCCTTGCTCGTCGTCGGTGAAGAGTTCGATGTTGTCGGATTGAAAGCCGTATTGTCCTTTCATCTTGCCGTTATAGCTGATCTTGATGTTTCCTTTTTCGCCGGGGTGAAGCACTTTGGGCGATATATCCACTTTGATGTAGGCCGGTCCCACAAATTTGCCGGAGTAGGCAATGTCCTTGGTGCCGCCGTTCACAAACACAAAATCGCGAATGGTGAACTCGTCTTTCACATACACTTTGCCCATGTTGAACGAGCCTGATTTCAGTTTCCAGCTGCCGTTGGAGACCTGATAGTCGGTGTTCACGCCGTCGCCTTCCACGGCCACCTGGCCTTTGATCTGGAGGATAATGGGATTGGAATCGGCATCGGTGGTGACGGTGAGCGACTTGTTGAAATAGCCGGGGCGTCCTTTGGGGTTATAGCTGGCCTGGATGAAGCCGGTTTTGCCGGGGCCTACGGGTTCTTTCGACCATGCCGGCGTGGTGCATCCGCACGAAGCCTGCACCGACAGTATTTTGATGAAGCGGCCGGTGGTGTTGGTGAACAGGAACTCATGGGTGACAGGGCCTCCCTCCTCCTTCACAGACCCGAAATCGAACAATTCCTCGCGGAACTGAACCGGCCGGGCCATCTGACCAAAAGAAACAACAACGGCAAAAAGGAAAAAGACGCTTAGGGATACCCGCATGATGCTCATTATTTTATCTACGCAAATTTAAAACTAATTCAGTTCAGCTTTATTTTATTTTCTTTGCAAAACTATGTCAAGAATCTTAACCGGCATTCAGAGCAGCGGCCGCCCGCATTTGGGCAATTTGCTGGGAGCCATCATCCCGGCCATCGAGCTGTCGAAAGCGCCTGGCAACGAGTCGTTTTTTTTCATCGCCGACCTCCACTCGCTCATCACCATCAAAGACACCGAAACACGCACCAACAATGTGCAGGCTGTGGCCGCCGCCTGGCTCGCATTCGGGTTTGATACAGAGAAAAACTACCTCTACCGTCAGTCGCGCATCCCCGAGGTGTGCGAGCTCACGTGGTATCTCAGCTGTCTCACGCCGTTTCCCATGCTGGCCAATGCGCATTCGTTCAAAGACAAATCCGAAAAACTGTCGGATGTGAACGCCGGCTTGTTCACCTATCCCGTGCTGATGACGGCCGACATCATTCTCTACGATGCACACTATGTGCCCGTCGGAAAAGATCAGCGTCAGCACCTGGAGATTGCCCGCGACATTGCCACGGCATTCAACAATGTGTATGGCGAAACGTTTGTGATTCCCGAAGCCAAGATCGAAGAAAGTGTGATGACCGTGCCCGGCACCGACGGCCAGAAGATGAGCAAGTCGTATGGCAACATCATCGACATCTTCCTTCCGGAGAAAGAATTGCTGAAGCAGCTCAAGACCATCAAGACCGACAGCAAAGGGCTTGAAGACCCCAAAGATCCCGACACCGACAATGTGTTTGCCCTCTACAAACTGCTAGCCACTCCGGAGCAAACGTTGGCCATGCGACAGAAATATCGCGCGGGCAACTATGGCTACGGCCATGCCAAGCAGGAATTGCTGGAGGTGATTCTCACCAAGTTCGCCAAAGAACGCGAAGCCTTTAACTACTACATGAGCAACCTGGAGGCGCTGGAGCAGAAACTCGAAGAAGGAGAAGCCAAGGCCCGCAACGTGGCGTTTGCCGTGCTGGACCGGGTGCGCAAAAAGCTAGGAACAAAATAAGGAACAGGGCCGCGCAGCACGTTCGTGTTAGCGCGGTCCGTTTTCTCTTCATATTTCTCGAACAGACCCTATTTAGGTTATCCCTTGTGCTTCCTTAAAAAGCAAAGCTTTAGCATACTGACACCTGAAGGTCAGTTCGATGCAGGCCCAATGCTGTTGTAAATGGGAATAGTCGTCCGGGGAGGTTCTTATGCTTTCTCAGCGCTCCACACTACTTGTTGTTTGTCTTTGCCAAGGGCCAGAACAATGCGGGTGGGACCTGCATACAACACGAGGCGTGTGTCTTTGCCGGGCAGCTTGTCGATGTCTACGGGAATGCCGGCGCCGAGGTAGGCAATGGCCGTGAGCACATCGTTATCAGGACAGAATTCGTCGTGCACGTTTTGGAAGGCTTCCTCCAGATAGTCGCCATACTCATCCTGAAAGTCGTCTTCCAGGTCGTGCAATTGGTCTTCCAGGTCGTCGTATTTCGGGTTGTTATAGTCTAACTTTTCCAGTTCTCCCCGCTTTGCAACAATTTCCTGAAGGGCCTGGTCGAGTGCTTTCGTGTCCATAAGTGATATTTTCCGTAAAGATTGAAGAATTCGTGGAAATACAAAAATGGAGTTGAGAACATCGGCCGGTAGATCCCGACGCTTTCTGCGCCCCTAATGCCTCTATCATGCCTGTGACTTGCCTCCGTCCTGCCGGTATCATGCCTTAGACCCAACTCCAGGGCATGTCCTGCCGGAAGTGAAGGGAAACTACGTCCATAAAATTTGGTGAGGTCGACGTTTTTTGCGGGGTGGGCCGAAGAATCGTTCTTCAAATCGCGCTTTGCAGAATGTCCTTCGCAATGCGGGTGCGGGAGTTGGGGATACGTTAATTTTGGGAGACTTAAAACGATTGTTCTATGACGGAAGATTTTCTGCCGCTGCTCGGCACCGACCATGTGGAGATGTATGTGGGCAATGCCAAGCAAGCCGCGTTGTTCTATCAACACTGTCTTGGCTTTCAACTGGTGGCCTATGCTGGTCCCGAAACCGGTGTGCGCGATCGTGCATCGTATGTGTTGCAGCAGAACAAGATCCGTATCGTACTCACCACATCGTTGCAACAGGACTCTCCTATCGCCGACCACGTGCGCAAGCATGGCGACGGTGTGAAGGTGCTGGCGCTGTGGGTGGATGATGCGCGCAAGTCGTTTATCGAAACTACGTCGCGTGGCGCAGAAGCCGTGCACGAACCTCGTGTGCTGAGCGATGAGTTTGGCGACGTGGTGATGGCGTCGATCAAGACCTATGGTGAAACGCTGCACACTTTTGTGGAGCGTAAAAATTATAAGGGCCCGTTCCTTCCCGGCTACAAACCCCGCAAAGGATTTATTGAAGCACAGCCCATCGGCTTGCTGCACATCGACCATTGTGTGGGCAATGTTGAACTGGGACAGATGAACCGGTGGGTGAAATTTTATGAAGACGTGATGGGCTTCAAGCTCATGGTCACGTTTGACGATGCCGACATTTCTACGGAATACAGCGCGCTCATGTCGAAGGTGGTTTCCAATGGCAACGGCTATGTGAAGTTCCCCATCAACGAGCCGGCTTCGGGAAAAAAGAAATCGCAGATCGAAGAATACCTCGACTTCTACAACGGTCCCGGTGTGCAACACATTGCCATCGCCACCGACGACATCATCTATACCGTGGCCGAGCTGCGCCGCCGTGGTGTGGAGTTCCTTTACGTGCCCGACAACTATTATAGCGATGTGATGGATCGCGTGGGCACCATCAGCGAAGACCTCAACGAGCTGAAGAAGCTCAACATCCTGATCGATCGCGACGAGGAAGGCTACCTGCTTCAGATCTTCACCAAGCCCCTGCAAGACCGCCCCACGGTGTTCTTCGAAATCATTGAGCGCAATGGGGCCAAGTCGTTTGGCAAAGGTAATTTCAAGGCGCTCTTCGAGTCGATCGAGCGCGAGCAGGAGCTACGGGGAAATCTTTAGAGCTTCCTCCCCTTTCTGTTCACACAAGCAAAAGGCGTCAACCTGAACCGTTCGGGTTGTCGCCTTTTGCCTGCATGGCGCGGTCGTCCATCCCAGGTTAACGGTACGTTCACACAGTAATTAGGAAAAATTCCTACTTTTGGCGCGTATCACCTTATTTTAAAATACCTGAATGAACGACCTTCTGGAAAGCGTGCGCACAAAAGCACAAACCTGGCTCGACAGCCCCGCCATTGACGATGCAACCAAGGCTGACGTGAAAGCCCTTTTGGCAAAACCCGATTCGAAAGAACTCATCGACAACTTCTACAAAGATCTTGAATTTGGCACAGGCGGTTTGCGCGGCATCATGGGCGCCGGCTCCAACTGCATGAACAAATACACCGTGGGTGTGGCCACCCAGGGACTTGCCAACTACCTGAACAAAACATTCCCCGGCAAAAAAATCTCCCTCGCCATCGCGCACGACAGCCGCAACAACAGCCGCTTCTTTGCCGAAGTGGCCGCCGGCGTGTTGTCGGCCAACGGCATCGACGTGCACATGTTTGCAGAACTGCGTCCCACACCGCTGTTGTCGTTTGCCATTCGTTATCTCAATTGCCAGTCGGGCATCGTCATCACGGCGTCGCACAATCCGAAAGAATACAACGGCTACAAAGCTTACTGGACGGGTGGTGCACAGGTTGTGCCGCCGCACGACAAGAACATCATCACAGAAGTGAATGCCATCACGTCGTTTGAGCAAGTGCGCTTCCAGGCCGACGCTTCGCGCATCCACACCATTGGCCCCGAAGTGGAGAAGGCGTATTATGAAGAAGTGAAAAAACTTATTCCCAACAAGGAAGTCATTGCCCGTCACCATAACATTCCGTTGGTCTACACCAGCATTCACGGCGCCGGCATCACGATGGTGCCCGAGTGTTTGAAACAAATCGGGTTCACCAACATTCAATTGGTAGACGAACAGAAAGTGCCCGATGGAAATTTCCCCACGGTGCCCTCGCCCAACCCCGAAGAAAAGTCGGCCATGGAAATGGTGATCGCCAAAGGCAAAGCCGTGAACGCCACCATGGTGATGGCCACCGACCCCGACACCGACCGCGTAGGCATTGGCGTGCGCAAGGCCGACGGCGAATTTATTTTGCTGAATGGCAACCAGGCGTTCTGCCTCATGATGTATTTCATTCTCAAAAATCAAAAAGACAAAAACAACGCCTACATCGCGAAGACCATCGTGACCTCCGAACTGGTGGACACCATGGCGAAGCAACTGGGCATTGCGTGCTATAACACCCTGACCGGTTTCAAATACATTGCCGAACTGATGGGCAAGCTCGAAGGCAAACAACGTTTCATTGCCGCCGGCGAAGAAAGCTATGGCTACATGGTGGGCGACTTCGTGCGCGACAAGGATGCCGTTTCGGCGTGTGCCTTCTTTGCCGCCATGGCCGCCAGCGCCACCGACGAAAACAAGTCGATGTATGACTGGCTCATCGACATGTATGTTGACTTCGGTTTCTACAAAGAAGCCCTCGTGAACGTGACCAAGAAAGGACAGCAGGGCGAACAGGAGATCAAAGCGCTGATGGAAAAATTCCGCAGCAACCCTCCCGCCGAAATCACCGGCAGCAAAGTGGAACGCCTCCTCGACTACAAGACACTCAGCGAAAAGAACCTCATCACCGGCGCCACCTCCACGCTCGACTTCCCCAACTCTGACGTGTTGCAATTCTATCTGCAAGACGGCAGCAAGCTGTCGGTGCGGCCTTCGGGCACAGAACCAAAAATAAAATTCTATGTAAGCGTGCATGCCCCGCTGAAGTCGAAAGAAGACTTTGCCAAGGTGAATGCCACCCTGGATGAGAAGATCAAACAGCTGGAAGCCTACCTGCTTTCGGTCTAAGGTTTTTAAATTGCCGGAACACAAGCAACGAAAGATCATCTTTCAACCCTTGTGTTCCGGCAATTCAACTTTTGTCTGATAAAAAATCACGGTTATGAATCCCCTGCTCCTCTCCCTCCACAAAATCTTCGCCCGCGACCTCGCCAAGCTCGAAGAAGAAATCAAACAATATCCCACAGAGGAATCGTTGTGGAACATCAGCGGGGCCATCAAAAATCCTGGTGGCAATCTTTGTCTTCATTTGTGTGGCAATCTTCAGAACTATATCGGCGCCGTGCTGGGCAACACGGGTTATGTGAGAAATCGGGATCTTGAATTTTCTGCCAGGAACATTGCACGTAAGGACCTGCTGGCAGAGATTCAGAAAACACGGCAAGCTGTTTCTTCCACGCTTGAAAAAATGGATCCCGCTGTTCTCGAACAGGAATATCCCGCGCCGGTGTTTGACTATCCGATGACTACGTCTTATTTTCTTATTCACCTGTCTGCGCATTTGGGATATCATTTGGGACAGGTGAATTATCATAGAAGGTTGAGTGTGGAATAGGTGCACTTCATTTCACCAGGCAAATCTTAATGAAAATCGGCGTGCATTACAGGTAGCTCCTAACAGAGCTCAATCGCTTCCTTTCACGCTTTTTCTATAGACAGGATGCTCCTACAGGAGCAAACGCAAAAGTTTCCGCTCCGTCAGGAGCATCCTGTATATAGAAAATCATATTCAAGATATTAGACTCCGATAGGAGTCACCTGACTTCCAACGAGCTAATGCTCATCCGAACACGCACGCTGTTTCCTTTCACGTTGTTCTATACACCGGATGCTCCTACCGGAGCAAAACGCTAAAGTCTCCGCTCCGTCAGGAGCATCCTGTCTATAGAAAATCCGAATCAGGATATTCAGACTCCGATAGGAGTCACCTGATTCTGATGCTGCATGGCTCTACGGGCAACACCATTCGAAGGCGTGCCGTTGCTGATGGCAAACTGCGCTGCGATGTTGGATGCATCTCCGTATATCTTGACACAAAACAAAAAAAGCGCAACGTCCGTGAACGAACGTTGCGCTTTCTATTTGTGTGTCCTCTATTTCTTTCCCGTAAGGGGTTTTAACGTCACTTCTTCCTTTCTCGGCGTCCAAGCCAAGTCTCCTGCCTCAGGGACTTGGCGTTGCATTGTGGACCACGTCGTTCAAAGACGCGCAGTCCCCGATGGGAGACTGCGCTGCGACACGTTAAACTATTTCTTTCCCGTGAGTGATTTTATCAACGCTACTTCTTCTTTCTTGTAGGGGGTTCCGTCTTTGCGGAAGATTTCGTGGAACCAGACTTTGGGTTCTTTGCCGTTGGGCATGGGGTCACTCCAGGCATAGATGGTGTTTGTTTTGCCGGCTACGAGGCCCCAGTTGTAGGCGCCGATGTTTTCGGCTTTCAGCAGGGGCATGATGTTTTCGAAGCGGCTGCCGCGGGTGCGGGCCATGTATTCGGTGCAGATCAGCGGGCGGCCATAGGTGCGCAGGCTGTCGATCCACGACTTGTGGTCTTTTTCGTCGGCGTAGTTGTGATAGGTGGTCACGTCGGAGTTGTTCAGTTGGTAGTTGTTGAGGTCTACCAGGTCTTTGCGCCACACGCCCGACGACAGCGGTTGTGAGGGATTTACTTCGCGTGCCCACAGGAAGGTTTTCTCCAGCAAGGGCAGCGACTTGTTGCCGTAGTTGCTGTTGCCGGGTTCGTTGTAGAGATCCCAAAGCACAATGCGTTTGTCGTCTTTGAAGGTGGTGAGCACGTCTTTCACGTAGCGTTCCAGAGTGGCCAGCTGCGTGCTGTCGAAGGTGGTGAACGTGGTGTCCGTGAACACCTTGTTGCCGGGGTCGCGAACCCAGCCGGAGTTGTGGATGCCAGTTTTGGGTGCGGGTTGTTTGCCGGCTTCGTAGGATGGGTTCCAGCAGTCGTCGAAGAACACGAACAGCGTGGAGATGTGATGTTTGTCGGCAATGGTGAGGTAGGTGTTCACGCGGTCCTTGAAGCCCGCGGGGTCCACTTCCCACGCGAGGTGGTGGAGGTAGACGCGCATGGAGTTGAGGCCGATCGACTCAGCCCAACCCAGCTCGCGGCTGATGGTGGTGGTGTCGAACGATTCGGCTTGCCACATCTCCAGCTGGTTGATGGCCGAGCTCGGAATGAAGTCGCTGCCGCGCAGCCATCCCCATTGTTTATACCACTCGTTGGCTTGCTCCTTGCTCCATATCTCACGAACGGCTTTCACCGTGTCGACCGCCGCCGTGGTTTCGGCCGGCTTTTCTTTTTTCGCGCACGATAGCAACACGGCTGCGAAGCACAGTGCTATGAGAGACGTTGTTTTGAACATTGACTTCATGTTGACTTTTATAGTTGGTTTTGGTAATTGTTTCTTACGCTCAGTTCACTTCCAAATCATTCTTCGCCGGCAGTTTCGGAAACGACGCATGGGGTTCGGCCTGATACCAATAGACCACCGCGCTGATGTCGGACTGCTGTGGCAGGTAGCGGCCTTCGCTGCGCCATCCCAAATCCTGAATGGTGATCTTCAATTCTTTTTCGAAGCGAATGGGGTCCATGATGTGCCAGCGATACAAGCCAAAGCGCTGCTGCGTGGTGTACAAGCCGTCGGGGCGAATGACCTGGTGCAGGCCGGTGTAGGCCGTGGAGAATTCCTGGTATTGATGGGTCTTCTTGTTTTCAAAATTGTAGGAGCCGCAGAAATAATCTTCGGTGCCGGTGCCGGCAATGGTGGGAAACTTGCTGTCGCCATCCATAAAGAATTTGATTTCACCTTCGCCCCACCAGCCGTTGTTGTTCACACCCCAGGCCATGTATGTTCCCACATAGTGGCCTTTCCCTTTGATGCCGTCGATGAGGGTGAAGAGCGATCCCTTGGTGGGATTGTTTCTTCTGAATTGTGCGTGCAGATAGGCCGCGTCGGCAGGCACATCGGTGAGTGTGTAGTCCACCTGGTAGTAGAGGCTCATGCGCTCGGCGCCGATGTTCTCCATGGTGATTCTGCACTTCTTGCGGAAGGGCATGGTCCAGTAGCAGTTGAATGCACTGCCGGGGTTGACGGTGACGGGCAGCGAATTGAGGTGCGCATACTCACCCCATCCCATGCCAAAGAAGTCTCCCACCGGCACTTCCACCGAAGGCTCTTTCTCATCGTCCCAATAGAAACGAAGAATCGAATAGCGCCAGTTTCCGGTGGGTGTCATCCAGATGTGTTGGATGGCACCGGGGCCGGTGATCTCGCCCAGGGTGAATGTTTGCCCGGGTTCGATGAGCACAAAGGGATTCACCTTCCAACCTTGACCCAGGTCGCGCGCTGCATTGCGGGCGTTGCCCTGTTCGAGGGTGGCGGCGCCGCCTTTGCCCGGCTCGCCTGTAAAGTTTTCGGGACTGATGGAACGTGTCTTCGCGTTGGACATCCGGTAGAGATTGCCCAGGTTCATGTCGAGTCCGTTGAAGTTTGCCGGCGACTGCGCCAGGGTGGCCGTTGCCAGCAAAGAGCATACACAAAAGAAGAGCAGGTTTTTCATACGCATGAGGTTGTGGTTTGTTCTAAGATAATTAATCCGGCGTTCTCAGCTGTTCTGTACACTCCTGTATCCCCTGTGTTATTTGTCAAGCATTTTAATGAAGTATCCACCCACCACGCTGCGCGCCTGGAAGCCTACTTGTCGGCCGTCGGTGGTTTCGTGCCAGTCGCAGAGGGGCACGCGTGTCGGGGTTTCGGTGGCATAGGTGTAGATCGGTTTGATCAAGGCTTCAAAGTCGCTGCGGTTGTCGGCCAACGTTGACGTCCACACAATCCAATCGGACTTTGTGTAGGTCTTGCGGCTGTCGAGGGGAATGCCAAAGGTGTTTTGTTTGGTGAGGTAGTATTTTATTTCCTTCGCGTACACGTCTTTCGGAAACAACGACAGGCCCAGCAGTTTGTCCCACACCAGGTTGTACTTCTGACTCCACGTGCCGGGTTGTCCAAAGGCCAGGGTGTAGTGGTCGCCATCGTCGGCCATGGTCATCCATTTTTGTGCGAAGGCTTTTGCCAGGGCGCTGTATTTTGCTGCGGCCTCTTTCTCGCCAAGTTTGTCGGCCAGTTGCGCGTAGGCACCAATGCCCACAATGGCTTTCACAGAGAGGTTTGCGTTGCGCGCAAGGTGACCTGCAAAGTCGTCGGTGCACAGTTGGTTGGCGGGATCAAAGCCGTCGTTCTCCAGGAACTTCACCCATTGGGTCAGGGTGGTCCAGTGCTTGCGGGCATACTCCGCGTTGCCCTCGGCTTTCGCGATGGCAGCGGTGAGAATGATCATGTTGCCCGATTCTTCTACCGGCATGTCTTCGCCATACGTTTGCCCATTGGCCAGCGGATAGGTGCCAAGGTCGTGAGCAGCAAACGGTTTGGTCCATTTGCCGGATTCGCTATAATAGAAAATTCCATTCAGCATGCCCTTCAGCAGATCGGGATTGTAGAGCAGGAAAAGCGGAGCCGATGGATAGGTAACATCAACCGTGTTGATGGAACCATTGCTGAAGTTTTCTTTTGACAGAAAAAGTATGTCACCTTGCGGACTCTTCACCAACTGATGCGCGGCAATGGATTGACGATAGGCCAGCGCACAAAGTTTGGCATATTCTTCACCACCCGCTTTCAGCGCTTCGGCATACATCTTTTCATCGAATGCCTTGCAGGCCGATTGAATGGCTTTATAGTCTTTCGATGCTTTGGCTACAACGTCCTGAATAGACGCGCCATCTTTGCTCCACCAGGCTTTCAGATTTTGATTGAAGTATTGGATGGCCTCGCGATCGTCATAGGCAAGCATCAGGGTTTTGTCTACGGCGGTGTTGCCAATGGTGCCGAGGTCGTAGTAGGTATTCATCCATACGCTGGTGCCGTTCGCTTGTGTTTTGCCGGGAGCAACTTTGCCACTGCTAAAATTCTTCAGTGTTTCTTCTACGCTGCCGAGGGTTTGCACGGGTTTGTCGCTGTCGGTGGCCACCACATAAGCATAGCCCCAATCGATGCGCACATCGTCGCCTTTGCGTTTCAAAACCGGTTGCTCCACGGTTCCAGCTTTCAGCCATTGAAAGCCGCCTTCGCTTTTTCGTTCGGCCAGCACCGGTTGCTTCGCCGTGTTCACGGCCAGATCGGACGAGGCACTGAAGTTAAGTTGCACGGTGTGCGGCTTGCCATCCGTAGCGCGCGTGCTCATGCTCACGTAGGTGACGGGGCGGGCCAGCAGATCAAGGTCGCTCATCAAAAGCGGGGAAAGGAAGGTGAGGTCGAGTGCCACGGGTCCGCATTGCAATGTGTATTTGGTTTGGGTGGCCGTGATGCGCACGGCGGTTTGCACGGCCGGTGTCAGTCCTTTGGGCACCACCTGGCGCGCCAAGCCGGCGTCTATCCACGCGTTGCCACGGGGGTTGATGCAATGCATGGCCAGCACGTTACGGCCTTTCACCAGTTTGCTTTTCACGGCGTCGCTGAGTTTGTAGGGTCTGTAGTCGCCCACGTAGCAGTCTACACAGCTATACGCCAGTTCGCCGTTGATATACACTTCCACATCGTCGTCGTGGCGAAGTTGGAGGATCAGTTGTTCGAGGGAGCCTGTGTCTTTAAACTCAAATGTTCGGCGCACCCAGATTTCTTTTGATGTCCACACGGTGGCGGGGTTTCCTTCGGGTGTTCCGAAGGGCGCGGTGCCTTTTTTCCAGGAGGCGTCGTTGAAGGATGACTGCATCCAGTCGGCTCCCGGCTTGTCTTCGGTGTACTGACAGGCATATGGTTTTTCCTCACCCGTGGGCAGCAGGGTTTGCGCGGGATATTCGGGTTGCCCGAGAAACGCGTAGGTTTTGCCATCTACTTTGATGAGGCCCAGCAGGGGATTTGCTTTGCCCGTCCAGTGACGAGTAACGCTTTCGTTTAGTTTATCGGTGAACGACCAGATGCTGAAGTAGGGATTGTGTGTCACCAACGGATAGGCCGGAGCTTTATCAGCTTGCGCAAACAAGGCAACGGTTGGGGCTACACAACAGAAAAGAACACTAGTGAATTTCAAAAAACGCATAGGGTTTATGGTTAGGGGAAGAGGATCTATGGCAATCTTACTTTTTTCGGGTAAGTATCGAAGGCATTCTACAGCAATGTAGGGGTAAATGGCAAAAAAACGATGCCGGTAACGTTGTCGAATGACGGCCTGGAATGATGGGCAAAGGCGCAAAAATGCCATTCCAACGTCTCCTGCCCATAGTTTCGGCGGCACCCGACATGTTACGCCGACATTAAACTTTGCCCGTGGAAATGAAAATTTGGTGAAGCGTTTTGCACATAACCCAGCGTCGCCTTCGATTCCGTTGCCAGAGAAACGAATCGTCATTAACATTCATTTAATGCGTTGTCACCGCCGGTTGGGGCACCTCCCATTTCTTTTCCATTTCATTTATGTTTACCCGAAGTAAACCTACCCCCTCATGATCGACAACGAAGTAGTGACCCGCATTGCCCAAAAGATTCGCAGCACACGGCTCGAAAAAAATCTGACCATTCAGCAACTGGCCACGCGCACACACGTGAGCAAAGGCCTGCTGTCGAAGATCGAAAACTCGCGTACCATTCCTTCGCTTCCCGTTTTCATCACGCTCATTCAGTCGCTGGAGATTTCGCTGAAGGAATTTTTTCAGGACATGGTGTTGATGCACGGCAAAGACTACCTGTTTGTGAAGAAGGGCGACTATCGCAACATGGAACGCGAACGCCGCGAGGGTTTCAACTATCACTACATCCTTTCCCAAACCATTCCACACTGCACCATGGAGGCACTGATCCTCACGCTAGAGCCCGGCGCCAAAGGCAGAACCGTACCCACTGAAGGTTTTGCCTTCAAGCACATCCTGGCCGGCACGTGCGACTATCAGATCCACGACGAAACGTTTACCATGGAAGAAGGCGATTCACTTTATCTCGACGCCTCTGTGCCTCACCTGCCGCTCAACAAAACACGCAAGAACGCCGTGATGCTGGTGGTCTATTTCATTTTACCGAAAGGATAATTTCACGCATACTAAAAAAGGCCCGGGCTTTGTCCAACGATGGATGTAGCCCGGGCCTTTTGACATTTTAAGATTCTGTGCCCTTACAGGGCTTCTATATTTTTTTCGGCCAATCCAAAACTCAAGGTCATGCCTGCGCCGCCCATGCCTGTGACGATGGTAACGCCCGGCTCGGGATGCACGGTGAGGTTGATGTTGCCTTGCACTTTGGGATACACGCCGTGCCAGCGCTCGGTGATGCGCAGGTCGCCCAGTTCGGCAAACGAACGGAGGTAGTTCAGGATGATGTCGTTCACCTCTTCGCTGTCGAAGGGTTCCACGGTGCGGCTGTAGTGGTGCGAGTCGCCGATGATGAGTTCGCCTGCTGCGTTCTGCGCCAGCAACACGTGCACGCCGTGGTTTTTATACGCTTCCGATTCCCGGTCGTAGCGCGCGTCGACTTTAGACAACGACGGACATTTTCCAAAGGCGGCGTAGTGACGAAGCGTTAAGCCTGCGCACAGTGTCGGCCCGAGGTCAACCGGTTTTGCCGTGACGGCTTTCATCATGTGCAGTTTGCATTTCGACACGGGGTGCTGATCAAACACTTCGGGGTAGAGCGTTTCGAAATCGGCGCCGCTGCACACAAACACTTTCGACACGTTCCAGGTTTCGCGTGCTGTCTTCACGCGGGGAAGGGCGATCTCGGTCACCACGTGACCGAACTTCAATATCAGCCCGTATTTTTCCTGTAGCCACAGGGGGATGCGGCGAATGGCTTCGCGCGGATTCACCGTGCCTTCGGTGGCGCTCCACAAGGCACCACGCAGTCCCTGCTGCTTCACCACGGCCGACTTCTCTTTCACCTGTGCGGGTGTCAGCAACGCACACTGAAAGGGTGAGGCGGCATAGCGCTCCATAAATTCCTGCAACACGTCCCACTCGTCGTCGTGATAGACCACGTGCAGCGAGCCGTTGGGTTTCATCCAGAAGCCTGCCTCGCGGGCCACTTCCTGCCAGTGTTGCCTGGCGCGCAGCGCATAGTCGAGGCCCACGCTGGGTTCCTGCCCGATGGGCCACGACAATCCGAAATTTCTAACGGAGGCGCCAACGGCAAACTGGTCGCGCTCGAACATCACAACCCGGTGTCCTTTTTTGAGTGCCATGTAGGCGTGGGCCAGTCCAACGATGCCGGCGCCAACGATGGCGATGTCTGCTGTATTATCCATGATGTGTTGTTCTGTAATTTTCCCTGATGTATCTGTCTGACAAAAATGCAAGTTTAAACTGAATTGTGGTGGTGTTCATGCAAAGGGTTTTATCGTTTCATTAAGATTATCAAAGCTTACTGAAAAGAAAATTTGATGGATTTTGTTCACAGCCCAAGGAGTTCTATCCGTCTTTACTTAAATTAACTATTCTAAAACCACCACGCCATGACATAGTAAAATAGTATAACACGTTAACACCTCTATCTATGTGGATGATAAAACCCTCTCTTCCTCCACCATCACTAGCATCTGTCATTCAATATTATTGGATTGGCCATGTGCCCCATGGTGAAACTATTCCCACTGTTTTCCTGCCCTCTACGGGCTGCAGTTCAATGCTGATCTCTTTTGGAAAAAAGCATCTGAAGCTGCGGACCTTTGGCGAACGTATTGTGCAAACGCACAAGGTTGTTGTGATGGGCCAGTACTACAACAATCTCGAAGTCATCATTCCCGACGACCTCGACATTATTGGCATACTGTTCCGGCCCACCGCATTGAACCGATTCTGCGGATTCAACATGGACACGCTCACACACAACATCCTGCCCGGCGAAGATGTGTTTGGCAACAGCGTGCTTCAACTTTCCGACCGCATCGCCGAGGCCGACGCGGAGGCTCGCAGGCTTCGGTTGGTCGACGACTACTTTCTGAAGTTGTTCAAACACCCCAACAACGTTGGGCCATTGGTGCAGGAAGCGCTTCACTACATCGCGGCAAAAAAAGGAAACGTACAGGTGTCGGCGCTGGCCGACTACTTCCATGTATCGGGTCGCTTGCTGGAGAAGCGTTTTCGCGAACAGGTGGGCATATCGCCCAAGTACATGAGCAAGGTTGTTAAGTTCAACACCATGCTGGGCATTCTCAAAAGTCGTCCGAACATCCGGTGGGCGGAGCTGGCTTACCTGGCAGGCTATTACGACCAGTCGCACATGATCAGCGCGTTTATTGAATTCACCGGGAGGACGCCGGTGCAGTATGAGGGGAACGACAATGAGATGACTGAATTTTATCTGAACGCGTAGCGTGTGTTACCGGAACAAGAATTTATTCGCCGCCTGTCCGCGTCAGGTGGGAACGACGGCGAATAAATTTTGAAAGCCGCGCGAAATACTCTAAACTGGAGGTTGAAACCGAAACCTGTCAACCGCCATGTGGTCGAACGTGCACACTCATAGTAATTTCTGCGATGGCAAAGGCCCTCTTTCCGACTATGTAGCACGCGCGCAGGCGTTGAACATGACGAGCCTTGGCTTCTCATCGCACGCGCCCGTTCCATTCGACTGCAAGTGGTGTATGAAAGCCGAACGTCTCGACGAATACATTGCCGCCGTGAAATCGCTGGCGCAAAATTCTGCAGGGCTGGAAATTTACCGCGGGCTGGAAGTTGATTTCATTCCCGGCATGATCGGCCCCAAAGACTTTGCATCAAAACTCGACTACACCGTGGGGTCCGTTCACTTTGTGGACGCCTTGCCCGACGGCACGCCTTGGGAAATTGATGGGCTTCACACCTTGTTCCTGGAAGGCTACGAAAAAATATTTCAGTCCAACATCCGCGACGTTATTTCGCGCTACTATGAACTGACGCGCGCGATGGTGGAAACGTCCTGCCCTACCGTGGTGGGCCACATCGACAAAATCAAAATACAGAATGTGGACGGCAAGTTTTTTGACGAACACGATGCGTGGTATCAGGACCAGATCAACCAAACCCTGCGCACCATCCAAAAAAGTGGCGCCATTGTGGAAGTGAACACGCGTGGGCTCTATCAGAAAAAGTCGACCACACCCTACCCCAGCCCCTGGGTGCTACAACGGCTACACGAAGAAAACATCCCCATCACGCTCAACAGCGACGCCCATCACCCCGACGATCTGACAAACCAATTCCCCGAAACGGCGGCGTTGCTGTCGTCCATCGGATTCAAAACCATAATGGTGCTGCACGAAGGCACCTGGAAACCTTTTTCATTCAACACACATGGCCTCCACCCTTGAATCACCCATCACCCGATGGCTGAAGCAAACCCATAGCTTTTGGTTTGCACTCTATGCCACGCTGATGGCCTTTTGTCTCTACACGTGTGTGTATGCTTTTCGCAAAACATTTTCCGTCGCCACATTCGAAGGCATGAGCTTTGGGCCGTTGAGCTACAAAAGCTGGCTTGTCATCTTTCAGGTGATTGGCTATGCCTGTTCGAAATTTGCCGGCATCAAAATCATTTCTGAACTGAAAGCATCGTCGCGCGCCAAAGGCATTCTCATGATGGTGGCCGTGGCCGGTGTGTCGTGGTTGTTTTTTGCGTTGACACCCGCTCCCTACAACATCATTTTTCTGTTCACCAACGGTTTCCCGCTGGGCTTTGTGTGGGGCATGGTGTTTGGCTATCTCGAAGGCCGGCGGTTCACCGAAGTGCTGGGCGCCGGGTTGTCGGTGAGCTTTATCTTCTCGGCAGGTTTTGCCAAATCGGTTGGCGGTTTCATTATGCGCGACTGGGGCGTTTCGGAAATGTGGATGCCGTTTGCAACGTGCTGTGTGTTTCTGGGCCCCCTGCTGGTGTTTCTCTATTTTCTTGACAAGCTTCCACCACCTACTGAAGAAGACGAGATCCTGCGCACCAAGCGCTTGCCCATGGATGCCACCGAACGCAAAACTTTTGTGCGCACATTTCTTCCCGGCATTGTATTGTTCACCCTGAGCTATATGATGCTCACCACCTTCCGCGACCTGCGCGATAATTTCTCGGCCGAAGTGTGGAAGACGTTGGGCTATGGCAACTCGCCCGAAATTTTCACCACTACCGAGATTCCCGTTTCCATTGCCGTGCTGATGGTGATGGGCGCCACCATGCTTATCAAAAACAATAAACTTGCGTTGATGGTGAACCACCTCATCATCTTCTTTGGCATGGTGCTCATTGGCGTGAGCACGTTTTTATATCAGCAGGAGCTTGTATCACCCACAGGCTGGATGATTCTTATCGGGCTGGGTTTGTATCTGGGCTATGTTCCCTTCAACAGCATTTTCTTCGACCGTCTGCTGGCCGCGTTCAAATATGTGGGCACCGTGGGCTTTGTTATCTATGTGGCCGATTCGTTTGGTTATCTCGGAAGCCTTGGCGTGGTGCTGTTCAAAGAGTTTGGGTTTGCTAAAGTGAGCTGGCTAGACTTCTTCATTTCGTCGGGCTATTTCATTTCGGTTGCCGGCAGTGCGCTCATTGGCGGGTCCATGTTCTATTTCCATTGGAAACACCGGCAGTGGCAGGCAGGCCAAATCAAAACGACGCCATCGACTGTTCTACCCTGATGCCCTGGTTATAGAATTCCAGAATGCGAATGGCATCGGCGCTGCGGGTTGTGCTGAGCTTGTTGGAGGTGATGAAGAAAACAATTTTGTCGCCCGAGGTTTCCACCAGCGTGGGATATACTTTCTGGTTGAACTTGTGCAACGAAATTAAATTGTCGTGAAAGACAATGAAGTAGTCGAAGTCCAACGCGTCTGAATTGGCGTGGGCAACGCTTTCCTTCTGGCGGCGCAAAACGCCGATGTCTCCGTTCAAAACAACTTCAAAGAAGCGTGAGAGCTTCACGGTTTCGCTTCCCTCCTGCCACGTCACAAACTTCCGGTTGATGTTGGCTTCCGTATCGTAGTAATAAAAGGATTTCACTTTGTGTGCCGGCAGCACCCTGCATCCGTCGCCGTGCTGAAGCAATATCAGATCGTGCGACACCTCCACCGAAAGTTTGCCGGTGAGCACTTCGCCTGTGGCAAGCACCACGGCACCATCGTGCCAAACGGGTGGGCTAGCGGCCGCAGTTTGAACGTTGAGCCAGAGTAAACAAATGAATAGTCGTTTCACTTCATGTCACATTCGCGTAACATGAATATAACAATTCAGTAATGCCGGATCAATCTTTCACCCTAAAATATATCGAGCAACTCGGCCACATTCTCTACGAGGTGTGTATGTTTTTCTTTCAGAAGTTGTTGTCTTGTGAATGCGCCGGTGGTGACGCCGATCACCCATCCACATCCTGCGGCTATGCCTTCCTGCATGTCGGAAGCAGTGTCGCCTACTTTTGCTACGTGCGCCGCGGCCATCACACCGGTGAGTTCCATGGCTTTGAACACCAGGTCGGGATAGGGTCTGCCACGGGGCACTTCGTCGCTGGTGACGCTGGCATCGATGAGGCCGCGTTCGTTCCATCCCAGTCTTGCCAGCAGCGCATTTGTTATTTTCCGGTCAAAGCCTGTGTCGACGGCAACTTTGAGTTTACGCTCCTTCAACTTTTTGAATGTTTCGCTCACGCCGGGTTTCTCGCCCACCGACGCATCCGTTTCATAGAACCGGATCATGCCCTCTACAAAGATTTCGTGAATGCGATCGATCCACGCGTCGCTGATGCTCAACGGACCTGCATAACGTTTCTCCAGCAGCTGGCGGATGGCCACGGGTTTGGGAATGCCCATCACGTCGTTGGCATCGTCGATTGAAATTTCAACGCCTTCGGCGGCGAGGGCTTGCTGCAACACGCGGTGCACATCTTTATTATCTTTCACGGTTGTTCCCGCGAGATCGAATACGACAAGTTCTATGGCCATGGTTTTCTAAAAGTTTGGTTCCAAGTTACCGGGGTTTTGCGAAAGCACCCCTGCAAATCAAATGAATCTTAGTTTACCATTTGATTATTTGAAAAAAATAATCCCCTCGTAATACAATCCTTTTTACCTTCGTTTCTCAAAATCTCCTTACATCATGAGCAGCACCTCCATTGACACCATCGTTGACGAAGTTTTGGGTCTCTACGAAAAATTTGGCAACGCCGACTACATCGGCGAACCCGTGTCGCAGCTGGAACACATGTCGCAGTCGGCACAACTGGCCATCCAGGAAGGCTATGACGACCAGGTGGTGCTGGCCGCTTTCTTTCACGACATCGGGCACATTTGTGTGATGAACAACGAAGAAAACAACATGGGCGGCTACGGTGTGAAAAGCCACGAAAAAATTGGCGCCGACTACCTGCGCGCAAAAGGGTTTCCCGAAGCCGTGGCACAAATGGTGGAGAGCCACGTGCAAGCGAAGCGCTACCTCACGTTTAAATATCCGGAGTATTATAATGCGCTTAGCGAGGCCAGCAAAAAAACTCTGGAGTATCAGGGTGGCCCCATGCACGAAGATGAAGCGCTTGTGTTTGAGTCGCATCCCTTGTTTCCCACCTTCATTCGCCTGCGTCAGTGGGATGAATTGGCTAAGGAAACCGAAGTTCCTATTGTGGACTTTGAAGAGATCAGGAATCGGGCGCGGAAGGTGTTGAGCCATTCCTGAATTGCGTTCTGTTGTCGTTGAAAATCTTTTGTTTTATGGAATAGCACGTCGCCGGCGTGGTCTTCCGCCAGTTGGCGGAGACTATGTGGGTTGGGATGTGCATGCTCCTGGCGACTGTCGGGTATCGCCTGATGAAGGGTGGACTTCGTGTGCCAATATAATTCAGTAGATCGAGGTGATTTGTGCTGTGGCACGATGGTGCGGAGATGTTATTTAAATCGCCGGGTGGAACCCGGCGATTTTGCAGAGGCCCGGTTCAGAAATTGGAATGTTGTTTTGCCTTTGATACTATGCGGATTTTAACGCACACGCTTTCAGATAAAATCACAGTCCTCGTAAATATGCGGGGACTGTGATTTTTGTTTTGTATTAGAAATTGAAGTATTGTTTTGCATTGCCGTAGCTGATGTCGCTGATGAGACGGCTGAGGTGGCGCATGTCGTCGGGGAGTTCGCCTTTTTCGACGTCGTTGCCAACGAGGTTGCAGAGGATGCGGCGGAAGTATTCGTGGCGCGGGAACGACAGGAAGCTGCGCGAGTCGGTAACCATGCCTACAAAGCGCGACAGCAGGCCCATGTTGGAGAGGGTGTTCATTTGTCGCTCCATGCCGTCTTTCTGGTCGAGGAACCACCAGCCGCTGCCAAACTGCATTTTGCCGGGCACGGTGCCGTCGTTGAAGTTGCCCGTCATGGTGGCGAACAGTTCGTTGTCGGCGGGGTTGAGGTTGTAGAGGATGGTTTTGGCCAGCTGGTTGGTGTTGTCGAGGTGATCGAAGAAACGTGTCATCGGTTTTCCCTGAGCATATTCGCCAATGGAATCGAAGCCCGTGTCGGGACCCAGTTCACGGAGCATGCGCGAGTTGTTGTTGCGCATGGCGCCCAGGTGAAATTGCTGTACCCAGCCTTTGCTGTGGTAGATCTTGCCTAGGTTCACCAACACAGCGCTCTTGAACAGCAGCACTTCGTTTGCATCGAGTGTTTTGCCCGACATCACTTTGGTGAACAATGCTGGTGCTTCCTGCTCTCCCCTTTCGTGGAAATACAAATGCTCCAGGCCATGATCCGACACACGACATCCCAGCTGATGGAAATAGTCGACGCGGTTCTTCAACGCCTGCAATAAGTCGTCGAAGTTCACGATGCTTGTGCCGGCGGCGACGGCGAGTTGTTCGATGTATTTTTTATACGCCACGGCATTCTCTACCCCAAACGATTTGTCGGGACGGAACGTGGGGAACATGCGGAAGCCTGCGCGTTGTGAGGCAAACTGGCGGTGATATTCCAGCGAGTCAATGGGATCGTCGGTGGTGCACAGCACCTCCACGTTCATTTTTGTCAGCAGGCTTTGCACGGAATAGTCTTCCTGTTGTAGCAGGGCTGTGCAGGTTTCATAGATCTCGTGGGCCGACGATTCGTCGAGCAGGGTGGTGATGCCGAAATAGTTTTTCAGCTCCAGGTGTGTCCAGTGAAACAGGGGATTGCGCAGGGTGTAGGGAACGGTCTCAGCCCATTTCATAAATTTTTCGAAGGGTGCGGCGTTGCCGGTGCAATAGCGTTCGGCCACGCCGTTGGTGCGCATGCCGCGCCATTTGTAGTGGTCGCCCTCCAGCCAGATTTCGGTGAGGTTGTTGAACCGGCGGTTCTCGGCAATGTCTTTTGGCGAGAGGTGGTTATGATAGTCGATGATGGGCTTGGTGGCGGCGTGTTGTTCGTAGAGATAGCGCGCCACGTCGGTTTCCAGAAGGAAGTCGTCGCCGAGGAAAGTCTTGGATGTTTTTATCATACCCTGATGGTTCAATGTTCGTTCAGCATGCGTTGTATGCCCGTTTCGAGTCCTCTCAATTCGGCCAAGCCCCGCAGACGGCCTATGGCAGAATAGCCGGGGTTTGTTTTCTTTTTCAGATCGTCGAGCATCTGATGACCGTGGTCGGGCCGGAATGGGATGGCCTTTTCACGTTTGTGTTGCTCACGCACCAGTTCCTGCATCACAGCAAACATGTCGGTGTCGCCTTCGAGGTGGTTGGCTTCATAGAAGTTTCCATCGGCGTCGCGCGTGGTGTTGCGCAGGTGGATGAAGTTTATGCGCGAGGCAAAACGCCGCACCATGGCGGGCAGGTTGTTGTCGGGGCGCACGCCAAACGAGCCTGTGCAAAAACATAGGCCGTTGCTGGGTGCATCGTAGGCGGCCAGCAGTTGCTCCACATCTTTTTCGGTGCTCACCACGCGGGGCAAGCCGAAGATGGGAAACGGAGGGTCGTCGGGGTGTATGGTGAGCTTCACGCCGGCCTTCTCGGCTACCGGGGCCACGGCCGCGATAAATTCGTAGAGGTGCTTGCGCAGCTCGGCGTCGCCTATGGTGGCGTATTCGTTCAAGGCGTTTTGAAATTCTTCGAGCGTGTAGCCTTCTTCGGCTCCGGGCAGTCCGGCCAGCACGTTTTTTTGCAGCGACACCAGCTCGGTTTGCCAGGCATTTTCCATGTAGGCGCTGGCTTTGGCAACTTGGGTGGTGGTGTATTCGGCCTCCGCTCCCGGGCGCTTCAGCACAAACATGTCGAAGGCGGCAAAGGCGTTGGCGTCGAAGCGCAGGGCTTTCGATCCATCGGCCACTTCATAGGCCAGGTCGGTGCGGGTCCAGTCGAGCACGGGCATAAAGTTGTAGCACACGGTGTATACGCCGCAGGTGGCGAGGTTCCGTATGCTTTGCTTATAGCTTTCAATGTAGCGTTGATAGCCCGGCTTTTGTTTTTTGATGTCTTCGTGCACGGGCACGCTTTCTACCACCGACCACACCAGTCCTGCAGCTTCAATCAATTTTTTGCGGGCATGGATTTCTTCGATGGGCCATGCTTCGCCGTTTGGAATGTGGTGCAGGGCGGTGACGATGCCCGTGGCGCCGGCTTGCCGGATGTCGGCGAGGCTCACGGGATCGCTGGGTCCAAACCAACGCCAGGTTTGTTCGAGAGTACGGTTCATGTTCTGGGCTTTCTCAACAGTTTCTTATCGTCGTCACTTTTCCTACACGCCACAGAACACGGTGAATCCGCCGTCTACCGGAACCGTTACGCCGGTCACAAATTTGGACGCATCCGAGCATAGCCAGATGAGGGTTCCTATCAATTCTTCGGGTTGGCCAAACCGCGCAAACGGTGTTTGACGGATGGCCGCTTCACCACGGGCGGTATAGCTGCCGTCGGGGTTTGTTAACAGGTTACGGTTTTGTTCGGTGAGGAAAAAGCCGGGAGCAATGGCGTTGACACGAATGCCTTCGCCGAATTTCTTGGCCATCTCCACGGCCAGCCAATGTGTGAAGTTGTCTACAGCCGCTTTTGCTGCCGAGTAGCCTACCACACGTGTGATGGGACGGTACGACGCCATGGAAGCGATGTTGATGATGACGCCCTTCTTTTGTTTTGCCATTTCTTCGGCAAAGATCTGTGTGGGCAACACGGTGCCGTCGAGGTTGAGGGCCACCACTTGCTTGAAGGCGTCCATTTTGAGGTCGAAGAAATTCTGATCGGGCGCGATCACGGCGCCGGCCATGTTTCCTCCGGCGGCGTTCACCAGGATGTCGAGTGAGCCGTAGGTTGACAGGATGGTTTCTTTTGCTTTCAGCAGATGGTCGGCGTTCAGCACGTCGGCTTCCACAAAGATGGCTTCTTGTCCTTTGCTGCGGATGGCTTTCACCACTTCGTCGCCGGCTTCCTTGCGGCGGCCAATAATTACCGTGCGTGCGCCGGCGTCGGCCAATCCTTTTGCCATGGCGCCTCCCAGCACACCCGTGCCTCCGGTCATCACAGCTGTCTTTCCTTTCACATCAAAAAGTCCTGTCATAAAAAAGTTATTGAAGTATGGATTTGAATGATTTTCGTTCGGGTAAAGATAGAACAGAAATACTTGTCTGAAACCAAAGGGTTACAAAGTGCCGGCTGCACTTCTTCTATGGCGTCACAACAGATCCTCGTCCTTGAAACGTTGTGTTAATCTGGCAAAGGCGCGGTCGGCATCAAACGGTGGCTCCGGATCTACGGGGTTTACGTTTTGATCCATCCGTTTCAATTCCGATTTCAATTCAGGGTGGCGTGTCACCAGGTCGTCCAGTTCCACCAAGTCGGTTTCGCTCGCTTCCGATTTCAGATAGCGGGCAATTAAAGACCAGTCTCCCGTGGTGAGTCCTTTCATGGTGTGTTCAACTCCAATTGAAAAGACGAATTTGGGAGACGATACCCTGAATTACAATGGGGGGTTATGTGAATTTTACAGGGGCGGCAAAGCGCTGCGCAGGTGTTTGAGGGCGCGGCCCATTTGGGTTTCCACTGTTTTAACGCTCAGGTTGAGCTGGGCGGCTATCTCTCTGTACTTGAGGCCTTCTTCGCGGCTCAGGGTAAAAATGAGGCGGCATTGCTTGGGAAGCCTTGCCATGGACTGTTCGAGGGTGGTGTTCAGTTCTTCCAGCACCAGCAGGTCCTGACTGTCGGTGACGCCGGCGGGCACATCCGATGCTTCTTCGAGGTCGCACCAGGCTGTATTCTTGATTTTACGTAAGTGGTCATATCCTTTGTTCCGGACCGATGCAAACAGATAGGCTTTTGGTGAAGCGATGACGAGGCGGCTCCGGTTTTTCCAAATGTTGTAGAAGACATCGCTCACCAACTCTTCGGCCACCTCACGAGCCTTCACGAACTTCATGCAGAACTGACACAACGGAGAATACATTTTTTTGAAGAGCAATTGAAACGCCGTGTAGTCGTCGTGTTGGATGATGCGGCTCATCAACGTGTCGGTATCGGAATTCAGGTTGAGCGAAATTCCCGGGAATGACCCATAATTCCCGCGTGATTCCGAAGAAGTAAAGTTGTTTGCAGGTAGAGGTTGAATCATAACGAAATCGATTGATTGCTCTAATTTTGACATTTTTATCAGGAAACAATCACGATTCGATTAGTTTTTTCATAATATTTTCACGGGACCGTTCCCGGGAACGGTATCAAGTATTATCTTTATTCCCGGCTCCCCGATCCCAAATTCCATGGATAAAAAAACCGTCACCATCAAAGACATTGCCCGCATGCTGGGCATTTCAAAGTCAACCGTGTCGCGCGCCCTCAGCGGGCGCTCCGACATTCATCCCGAGACCAAGCAGAAAATCATGGCCCTGGCCAGCGAGCTTCACTACGAACCCAACGCCCTGGCCATAAACCTGAAGCAACAAAAGACCAACACCATCGGCGTGATCATTCCCGAAACCATGAACCGTTTCTTTGCCCACGCCGTGGGCGGCATCCAGAAGGTGTCTGACATGGCCGGTGTGAATGTGATGATCTGCCAATCGAACGAATCGTATATCTCCGAGAAAAACAACCTCCACTCCCTGGTGTCGAGCCGCGTGGACGGCCTCATCGTTTCCATTTCGCGCGAGACCGACCGCACCGATCACTTCAAGCCCATCATCGACCGCGGCATTCCCATGGTGTTCTTCGATCGCATCTGTCAGGACATCGACGCCTCGCAGGTGTATACCGACAACTATGAGATTGCTTTTGAGGGAACGGAACATCTCATTCTGCAAGGCTATCGGCGCATTGCCTTTGTGGCGGGACCACAGCATTTATTCAACAGCCGAAACCGGCTTCAGGGTTATGTGGATGCGCTGAAGAAACACAACCTTCCCGTCAGAGAATCTTATATCGTGCATTCGCACTATCGCAGCGACAAAGTGGAAGAGTATACGCGCTACCTCATGCAACTGCCACAACGCCCCGACGCCGTGTTTGCCATCAACGATTATGCCGCCATCGAGATGATGCACATCATGAAAAAGAGCGGCCTGAAAATTCCAGACGACATTGCGTTTCTCGGCTTCAACAACGAGAGCATGTGTCGTTTTGTGGAGCCACCGCTCAGCAGCATCGATCATCCGGCACACGACATGGGCGCCGCCGCCGCCGAAATTCTGATCACACAAATCCGCCATCAGAACCTGAAGCCCGAAAACCGGATCATCAAAAGCAAACTGGTGATTCGCGAATCGACCGGCGCGAAGCAGGTGCTTTAAGAAATAGAAGACACTGACTTTCTTATGTGGATGAAAACAAAGAAGCCCCGACGTGTCGGGGCTTCTTCCTTCCAAAACTAAATCCACCTTCTCTAATAGCCGGGGTTCTGCAAAAAGAGCGAACCGTCGGAATTCGAAGTCCTGTCAATCTGGTCTTGCGGAATGGGCCGCACCGTACTGGTTTCTTTAATGTTGTCTTTTGCTTGCGCGTTATAAAGCTTCACGCGCTCCAGCAATTTTTTCGTGCGCACCAGGTCAAACCAACGGTGTTGTTCGCCCAGCAATTCGCGCGAACGTTCGTCGAGAATGAAGTCAAGCGTCACATCCGCATCGGCAATTTCCATGTCGGCTTCTTTGCCTGCAAATGCTGCACGACGGCGCACGGTGTTGATGAGGGCTGCCGAGCCGGGTTGGCCCAGCATGAGCAACGCTTCGGCACGAATGAGGTAGGTTTCTGCCAAGCGGAACGCAAGAAAGTCGCGCGAACCTTCAAACGTGGTCACGTCAGGACGGAGCGGGTCGAGGTATTTGCGCAGGGAAGGGAAAAGCTTCTCGGTGTATTTGCTGGGTGTGATTACCTGGAAGTTTTTCGCGGCAATCACTTCGGGGGCAAGCTCCACGCCGGGCAGCCACATGGTGGTGTCGCCGGTGGCCAGCGTCACCGACTTGCCGTTGATGGTGTAGGTGCCGGGCTTGTTGCAATAGAACACCTGCTTGAAGTTTTTGTCATAGCGGCTGTCTTTGGCGCGATCGTAAAGTCCCAGCGTGTAGTTGGTGGGCTTGAAGCGTTTGAACGGACGACCGTTGGCGATGTCGCGTTGCATGCCGGGCTGCACGTCGTATTCCATGAGGAAAAACACGTGGGCGTTGTTGCCGCCGCCGTTGGTCAACGGATCGCTGGTGTATTGCACAGACCAGATCACTTCTTCGTTGATTTCGCCCGAGCCTTGCTCAAACACTTTTGCATAGTCGCTCAGCAACTTGAACGAATACTTGGTGAGCACTTCGTTCGAAAGGTCGGCAGCTTTCTGATATTCTTCCTGTGGTGTGGCCGTGGGATCTACCGTGGCCCGCGTCAGGTGCACACGCGACAACAGGTGTTGTGCGGCGGGTTTGGTGGCGCGTCCCCAGTTGGGTTGGGTGGCGGGCAGGTTGGCTATGGCAAATTCGAGGTCGGCCACGATGGCATCATAGATGTCGGGCACCGGTGCGCGATGGGCTTCGGTGCTGGCCGTTACCGTCTCGTTGAGTGTGAGGGGCACGGGGCCGTACAATTGCACAAGAATGAAATAGAACTGCGCGCGCAGAAATTTTGCTTCGGCCACACGGGTTGTTTTCACCGCAGCATCGAGGCCCACAATCTTGTCGGCGCGGTCGATGGCCGTGTTGGCCGTGTTGATGCCACGATAAAAATCAGTCCACAGTTCCGACAGGATGCTGGTGCGTGAATCGAATTGTGAGGTGTATTGATTCACAAACTTGAAGCTTCCATCCGAGCCGTTGGTGTATTCGTCGGTGCCAAACACTGTGAGCGACATTCCGCGTTCGGTAGCATAGAACGAGCGCATGAATGAGTAGGCGCCTTTCACAGCATCTTCAAAACCGGGTATGGTGTTGAAGTAGTCCGGAACGGCATTCGATTTATTTTTCTCCTCCAGCATATCAGCACACGACTGAAATACGAGGGCGACAAAGCATATAGCGATAATTTTCTTCATGGTCCTGGTAGATTAGAGTTTCAGGTTGATACCGAACAAGATGAGTTTGCTGGCAGGCGTTGAAGCGTCCAACTCGGCGGTGCGTTCGCGGCCGGCCGAAGGTGTGCGTGCAAATTCAGGATCGATGCCTTTGTATTTCGAACGATACGAAGCAAAGATGAACGGGTTCTGCGCGCTGGCATAGATGCGCACCGACTCAAGGTGCAGGCGTTCGGAGATGCCCTTGGGCAGCGTGTAGCCAAACGTGATATTACGAATCTTCACAAACGATCCGTCGAAATAGGTCAGCGACGAGCCATATACCGGGAACTCCTGGTTTTGGTTGGGGCGTGGATAGTCGTTCGAAGGATTGTTGGGCGTCCAGTAGTTCACGTCCAGGTTGTTGTAGCGACCAAACAGGTTGTTGTAGTTGCTGTGGAACAAGCTGCGGATCATGCCGCCCTGGCGGGTGTAGATGAAGAACGAAAAATCGAATCCTTTATACGAGAAACGGTTTGTCATGCCACCGGTCCAGTCGGGAACATCAGAACCGAGAATGGTGCGGTCGTCGGCGTTGATCTTGCCGTCGGCACCAGCCACCAGGTTGCCGTTTGCATCGCGACCCGCAAGGTCGGCTACTTTAATTTCACCGGGCTTGCGTTGGTATTGCGTGGCCTGATCCAACTCTGCGGTTTGCCAGATGCCTACTTTCTGATAGTCGAAGAACACCGTCATGGGCTGGCCGATAAACCAGCCGTTGCCGATGTCATCCTTCGTGCCACCATACAGGTTCACGATGGCTTCGCGGTTTGCATAGATGTTGAAGTCGGTTGTCCACTTGAAGTTACCGTTGTCGATGTTCACCGTTCCGATCGAAAGTTCGATGCCCTTGTTGCGGGTCTTGCCCACGTTCGACAGGAAGAGGTTTGATGTTCCGGAGTTTGCCGGCAACTGTTGTTCCATCAGCAAGTCGGAGGTGTTCTGCACATAGAAGTCTAACGAACCCTGCACACGGCCATTAAACAACCCGAAGTCCAGACCGATGTTGGCCGACACGGTGGTTTCCCATTTCAGATCGGGGTTTTTCAGGTTGCGCGGACGGTAGCCGTAAGCCCCCGAGTTTCCAAAAGCATACCTGGTTCTTTCCAGGTCGCCCAGCGTTCTGTAGGGATCAATGCCTGTGTTGCCGGTTTTGCCATAGCTGGCGCGCAGCTTCAGGTTGGTGAACACAGGAATGCCTTTCATGAAGTCTTCTTCAATGATATTCCAACCCACTGCAGCCGACGGGAAGAACCCGTATTTACGACCATCGGCAAAGCGCGACGAACCGTCGGCCCGTCCCGTAATCGTTAGCAGGTATTTATCTTTAAAAGAATAGTTCACGCGACCCATATACGACTGAATGGCCCAGTCAACATAAATGCTGCCCACACCTTCGATGATCGGCGCAGCACCCAGGTTTTCAAACTGCATGTATTCTGCGGGCACGCCACGAACCTGTGTGGTATAATATTCGTCGGTCTGGCGCTGCAAGCTATAGAGGCCCGTCACGTTGAAGTTGCTGGACCCAATGGTCTTTGCATAGTTCACCACGTTCTCCAGTGTGTAGGCTACCGTGCTCCAGTTGTCGCCACGTGCTGTGGGATCGCCCTTGCGGCGCGCGTTGGTGAGGCTTCCGGTGAATTCTCCTTTTCTTCTGTTCTGAAAGTCGGGGCCGAAGTTGATGCGATACGTGAGGCCTTCAATGATTTTTGCTTCTGCATAGAAGGAGGTGAACACGCGCATGCGCTTGTCTTCGCGCACAATGGCGCCGGGAACAATTTCATTCAACGGGTTCGAACGAAGACCGTCGGTGGTGGGAAGAAAATTCAAGGAACCGTCGGCATTGTAAGGATTGCCCAGCGGGTTGTTCAGCAACGCTTCCGGGATGGGATTGAAGCCGTCGCCGTTTTGTTTGTTATACGAGGTGAGCGTTGATGTTCCGATCTTGAAACGCTTGCCGAATTTATGGTCAAGGTTGATGCGGAAGGTTGCGCGTGTAAAGTCCTGGTTTGGCACAATGCCCACGTCGTTGAAATAGTTGGCCGATACGGCAAATTGTGTGTTCTCGTTACCACCCAAAATACCGATCTGGTGATTTTGCTGGTGGCCGTTGCGGATGATCAGATCCTGATAGTCGGTAGTGCGACCCGACTGAATGCCTTCAAGTTCTGTGGGCTCAAACAATTTCTTGTCGGCGGCCACTTTGTCGTTGTCGTCATAGGTGCCGGTGGCGCGGCGCGATTCGCGTTTGTATTCAGCAAACTGTGCGCCGTCCATCATGTCGATGTTGCCGAGACTGCTCGACACGCCGTAGTAGCCATCGTAGGTCACTTTCGTTTTTCCATCAGTAGAGCCACGTTTCGTGGTGATGAGCACCACGCCGTTGGCACCGCGCGATCCGTAGATGGCAGTGGCCGATGCATCTTTCAACACATCCATCGACTGGATGTCTTGCGGATTGATGTCGCCGATGCCGCCGGCCAGGGGAATACCGTCCAATACATAGAGCGGGTCGTTGCCCGCGTTGAAGGAGCGACGTCCGCGAATGCGCACGCTCACACCCGAACCGGGGGTTGTTCCGGTCGACACCACGTCAACACCGGCGATGCGTCCTTGCAAGGCTTGTTGTGCGTTGGTTACGGGAAGCTCCGTCACTTCCTTGGTCGATACCGATGCCACCGAACCGGTGATATCCTTTTTGCGCTGTGTTCCATAACCCACCACCACAACTTCCGTCAGTTGCTGGATGTCGGCGGCTAGCGTCACGTTCACCGTGCTTCTACCGTTGAGGGGTTGTTCCTGTGCCAGATAACCAATAAAGGTGAAAACCAACGTGGCCGAAGCATCGCCTGCAACAGCGATCGAATACTTTCCGTCTGCATCGGTGGTGGTGCCGTTGCTTGTTCCTTTCACAATCACGTTCACACCAGGCATTCCCACACCGGAGTCGTCCGAGACCGTTCCCGTGACCGTGGTGGCCTGGAGCATCGCCATTGCGCCGCTCGCATTTGCATAAACACCCACCGGACTCATGCAGAGCATAACCCCGATGAGCGAGAGCGTTCCATACCGTAATAAAAATTTCATAGGCTTTAAGTGTTTTAGTCAGTTACTCTCCTGACGTTAAATAGCGCGCGACCACCTTACAGGAAAGGTGCTTTTTCTTTCTATTCAATCGGATGAAACCCCAAAACGGTATGTGGCTAAACTATTATCATCATGACAACAATCTGATCGTTGGTGATGTATCTCCCCCATTTGCGAACATTAGGCGACCAGGCTATCGGGTGTACGGATTTGTATAAAAACAGCAAAGCATTGTATCTTCGATACGCTTGCGATTATCAGGCTTCTTTTCGCGTTTGTTTTCGTTTCACCTAAAATTCAAATGCTATGTTCCTACTCTTTCTGATTTTGTATGTGCTGTGCGGCGTCACGTTCAGCTTAATCTTTTTGTCACGTTTCATCACCGCGCTCCACGAGGCATCGAGCGAAACACGGTGGACGTTCATGCTCATCATCTTGCCGGCTTGCGTTGTGCTGTGGCCTGTGTTGCTGGCGAAATATGTGACCAATCGAAACGAGATGAATGATGACCAGACGGCATAGCCGGCATGGTTCGCGTCAACGGCGCACAACAGATTCCACTCCTTCTTCCGAAAAAATTTCGCGCTGCGAGCAGGCAGGCGCTTGTCTTCATAGGCGATGATGTTACCTTAGGGCTATGAAGAAAGTATTGATCACCGGTGCATCCGGTAATTTGGGGAAAGCCTCGGTCGAAAAGTTTTTGAAAGAAGGCTACAAGGTGCTCGCCACCGTCACGCCAGGCAAGACGTTGGGCTTCGAGGTGTCGGGCGACATCCAAACGTATGAAGCCGACCTGACCGACGAGAAGTCTGTGTCGGGTGTGATCGCCACCATCATTGAACAGCACGGCGCCATCGACGCGGCCTTGCTGCTGGTGGGCGGCTACACCTTTGGTGGTATTGCCGAAACCGACGGAGCCGTGTTGAAAAAAATGATGGCGTTGAATTTTGAAACGGCCTATTATGTTTCGCGTCCTGTGTTTCAGCAAATGCTGTTGCAGTCTACGGGAGGCCGCATCATTTTTATTGGTGCACGCACCGCCCTGAAAGCGTCTGATGGCAAGAAGTCGCTGGGCTATGCCTTGTCGAAATCGCTGGTGTTCAAACTGGCGGAGTTTCTGAATGCGGCCGGCAGCGGCTCCAACGTAACGGCCTCCGTGGTTGTGCCCAGCACGATAGACACTCCCGTGAATCGTGAAGCCATGCCCAACGCCAAGTTCGACACGTGGGTGAAACCCGAAGCCATCGCCGACGCACTCGCCCATCTTTGCTCGGATGCCACCGGGCCGTGGCGCGAGAATGTGGTGAAGATCTATGGCGGAGCCTGAGCGCTTTTTACGCTACACACGCCTGATAAAAAAAAGGCCATGTCTTGAAGAAGACATGGCCTTTTGGTTTGTGCACTTTCAATTACTCGCTTCGCAGCGACGTCACCGGGTTGGCAAGCGCGGCGCGCACCGCCTGATAACTCACGGTCAATGTCACGATGACCAACACCATCACCAGGCTGATCACATACGATGTGGCCGTGATGTCGGTGTGGTATACGAAGTTGGTGAGCCATTGGTTCATGAGGTAGTAGGATACGGGCACGGCGATAACAAAGCCCAGCACAATCAACACGGCAAAGTCGCGATAGATCAGCATCAGGATGCTCTTCACATTTGCGCCCAGCACTTTGCGCACGCCAATCTCTTTCACCTTGCGTTGCACGGTGAAGAGCACAAGGCCATACACCCCGAGACAGGATATGAGAATGGCGATGCCGGTGAAGGCCTGGATGATGGTGCCGAAGTCGCGGTAGTTGTTGTATTGTCCATTCAGGGCATCGTCGAGGAAACCGTATTCAAACGCCTTCTCGGGAAACAGTTTGTTCCAGTCAGCCTCCAGCTTGTTGATGATGTCTTGTCCGTTGGCATTTTGGAACGTGATGCTGAGGGTGGTGAACTGGTCGGCATCAAGATCGAGCACGAGTGCCGACATGGGTGTTGACAACGACGCGAAGTTAAAATCTTTTACCACGCCAATCACCTTGCCCTTCTTGCCTTCCTTGTTCACGGTTTTGCCCAATGCGTTCTGAGGGGTTTCCCATTTAAATTCGCGCACGGCGGTTTCGTTCACCACATATCCCTCTTCGGCATCGGTGCCGTGTTCGCGGCTGAAGCCCCGGCCCGCCACCAACTCCATGTCATACGATTTCAGAAAGTCGTAGTCAACCGACATGTTGGCGATGAACATGTTGTCTTCGGGGGTGAAGCCTTCGGGAGTGATGCCGTGAAAAATGACACCAAGTCCCGGCGCGCCCGACGACAGCGTTGTTAATTTAACACCCGCCAATCCCTCGGCCGTGTGGCGAAAGGTTTCTAGGCGCGAGCTGAAGGCGCTGTCGCGCTGACTAAAGATGCCGTTCAGGTTTTGGCTGGTCAGTGGAATGTTGATGACCTGGTCGTGCAGAAACCCAAGCGGGCGGTCTTCGAGGTAACGAAGCTGTTTCACAATAAGCAACGAGGCCGACAGCAGCATGCAGGCAATGGCCAGCTGAAAAACAACCAACGCCTTTCGAAAGAATTGGCTGCCATGATCCAGTTTGCCGTGGCCCTTCAGTGCATTGACCGATTCGAACTGCGTCACAAAATAGGCCGGGTATCCTCCCGCCATGGCGGTGATGAACAGCAACAGCAGCACCGAAGCCACAATCAATTTCACATCTACCGCTTCGGCAAAAACAAGATGCTTGCCCGTGAGCAGGTTCAACAGCGGCAGCGTGAGATGAAACACCGCATAGGCAAAAGCCATCGACAACAGCGAGAACAAAAAACTCTCGGCCAGAAACTGCACGATGAGCTGAAATTTCATGGAACCCAATATTTTACGTATGCCGATTTCCTTGATGCGCGAAAACGACTGGGCCGTGCTGAGGTTGATGTAGTTTATACAGGCGATGATGAGCGTGAGAATGCCCACCCCCACAAAGATGTAGATGTTGGCCATGCTGTTGGTCGACGACGGCTCGGCCAGCAACGTGCTTTTCAAATGGATGTCGAGCAGGGGCATGAGCTGAAACACCTGCCCCACCAGGAAACGCGGCTGTGCATATTTTTTCAGGAAGTCGCCCATGCTGCTGTTGATGTGGGCCGACGTGGTCCCCGGCTTCAGCAGCACATAGGTGTAGGAGTGCGAGATGATGAAATTGATGTCGAGATTTTTACGCAGCACTTCGGCCGTTTGAGGTGTCTCCAGGTCGAACATGTTGTCGTAGGGCACCAGCATGTTGAAGCGGATGTGCGAGTTTTCGGGGAAGTCTTTCACCACACCCACCACCTTGAAACTTTGACGGCCCGAGAAGATGAGCGATTCGCCGATGGGATTGGCATCGCCGAAATATTTTTTGGCCATCTCTTCATTGATGAGCACCGTGAACTTGTCGCACAAGGCGCGTTTAGGATTGCCCTTCACAAACTCGAACGTAAACATTTTGGCCAGGGCCGAGTCGGCAAACAACACCCCCGACTCTTCGAAGGCTTCGGCGTTGTTGGGACGCGTGATGCTGACGTTGCGCAGGTAGACGCGCGCGGCTTCTTCTACTTCCGGAAAATAATCTTTCAATACGGGAGCGATGGGTGGCGGCGAGCTGGCAATCTCCAGGCCGTTGGGCGCTGTGTAGCGCATGCGATAGAGGCGATCTGCCTTCTCGTGGAAGCGGTCGTAGGAAAGTTCGCTTCGCACGTAGGTGATGATGAGCAGGGCAAGCGCAAGTCCACAGGTGAGGCCCACAAAGTTGATGAACGCGTAGGCTTTGTACTTGAGGATGTTGCGAAAGGCTGTCTTGAAAAAATTCTTAAGCATAGGCAGTTGGTTTTATGTACCCCATGGCGGGGTACGATTTGGCGTCCCCTCCAAAGTATTGACAGCATCCGTACGTAAAAAACTTTGCCGGAGTTGTTGCTATGTGATGAGCGGAAACAAAACTACCTCCTTCAACCCCATGCGTTTTTTCTCCGTATCACACGGCCGTTGTAGACTTGGCCTGTGTGACTTCGCGCGGCGCCGCTTCCAGCAATCCGTATTGTTTAATAACGCGCAATATTTCTCCCACACCCCAGGCCTGCGCCACACAACCGCGCGGGGCGTAGGGCGCTTCGGCGTCGAATATTTCCGACACGGTGCCTACACATCCCTCGTTTAAATGCGCAAGGAATTTTTGCACCAACTGCGATGCTTCCGCCCATCCCTTTTCTTCTTTCACCACCATCACGGCGTCAACATAAGGTCCCAGCAAATAGCTCCACACTGTGCCCTGATGATAGGCACCGTCGCGACTGCGCACATCGCCGCCATAGGCTGGACAATACTCACGGTCTTGTGGCGACAGGCTGCGCAGTCCCCGGGGTGTGAGCAAGTGTTTGGTCACCGCGCTCAACACTTTCTTTGCGCGCTCTTTGGTGAGCAGGGGAAAAGGAAGGCTGATGGCATAGAGTTGATTGGGACGCAGCTCGGCATTTTTTTCCGAGTCGTTCACGTAGTCATACAGCACGTTTTGTTCTTTGTTCCAGAACACGGCATTAAAACTTGTTTTCACCCGGGCTGCTTTCAGTTCGTAGGCTTTGGCTTCTTCGTCTTTGTCGGATTCGGCACAGAGAAAATTCATGATGCAAAGGGCGTTATACCACAGGGCATTGATTTCAACGGGCTTGCCTCTGCGGGGAGTCACCACCCAGTCGCCCACCTTCACATCCATCCACGTGAGTTGCACGCCTTCCTGGCCACCACCGAGGAGGCCATCTTCGGGATCGACTTTTATGTTATAGCGCGTTCCTTTTTCGTGCCATTGCATGATGTCGCGCAACACGGGCATCACCGCTTTCAGAAACGATTTGTCTTCGGTGTTTTGATAATAGTGATACACCGCCTGAAAATACCACAGCGTGGCATCGATGGTGTTGTATTCGGGTGCTTCGCCATAGTCGGAGAAGCGGTTGGGCAACATGCCTTCGCTCACGCTTCCGGCAAATTGAAGCAGGATCTTTTTTGCTTCGCCAAAACGTTCTGTGGTGAGGCACAGGCCCGGCAGGGCAATCATGGTGTCGCGGCCCCAGTCGGCAAACCAGTGGTAGCCTGCCAGGATGGTGCTCAATGCACCGCGCTTCACAATGAACTGGTCGGCGGCAAGCGCAAGTTGTTGCAGGCTTGCATGTGTCGAAAATTTCTCGGTGAGCTTTTCGCGACGCTTCCGTTCGTTTGCCAACAACTTCAACGCATTCTTTCCTTCCGGATCGTCGGTAGAGACAATAACACCAAGCACGTCGCCGTATTTCAGCGTCACCGAAAATTTGCCCAGCGTATAGAGGTCTTCCTGAAAGTCGAGGCCGCGTTGTTGCTCCACGGCATATTCAAAATTATAATACCAGCCCTGTTGTTCGGTGAATGTGGCGCCGGGCACGGCGATAAAAATTTCAGGACAGCCCTGGTAGTTTAGCGTGCGGAAGATGCCGTCTTCAAAAAGATATTGTCGGCCAATGTAGTCGTTGGCGTGCGACAGGCTGTGAAAGTCGCGACACGAACTCAACGGCAGCAGTTCCAATGTGAATGGCGCGGGGGCGCGCAGCACTTCATAAATAACCAGCGTGGTGCTTTCGCCATGCACAGCGGCAATGGTCTTGCGCAATTCGATGCCTCCTGCTTCGTAGGTGAACACCGGAAAAAACTCGCGCTCAAAAGATTTCAGGTGCGTATATCCCTGCGGATGCACGACACCGGGATATTGGTTGGTACCCAGTTCGATGCGCGTTGTGTCCTCTCCTTCCGTCAACACCAATGTTTCGTCAAGCTTGGAGAGTGCCACCATGCGACCCACCGGTGGTTGCTGTGCCGCCACCAGCAGTCCGTGATAGCGACGTGCGTTGGCGCCCGACACGGTGCCTGCAGCATAGCCACCCAGTCCATTTGCTTCGATCCATTCCAGACCAAGCGCGGTGTCAAAGTCGGAAAGTGTTGTGTTGTCAAACTTCATGGCCCAATAGTTTATGTAACGTTTCTACTCCTTCACTGTGTTTTTTTTCTGCGCGGTTGAATAAGCTTGGCCACCAACCCGGTCCAGCCGGTCTGGTGTGTCGCGCCCACGCCGCGGCCGCTGTCGCCGTGAAAATATTCGAAGAACGGAATATAGTCGCGGAAATGGGGATCGGTTTGCAGCTTCTCAAAATCGCCATGCACGGGTCGTCTTCCATTGGCGTCTTTTCTGAAAATGCTGATCAGTCGCTCGGAAAGATCGTCGGCAATTTGTTTCAGCGTTTTCATGTTGCCCGATCCTGTGGGATGCTCCACTTTGAAGTCGTCGCCATAATAGTGATGAAAGCGTTGCAGCGATTCGATGAGCAAAAAATTCACCGGGAACCAAATGGGACCACGCCAGTTTGAGTTGCCGCCAAACAACGACGTGTCGCTCTCGCCCGGCGTGTATTTCACTTTAAATTCCGTGCCGCCGGTACGCAACACATACGGATGATCGAGGTGATAGCGCGACAGTGCACGAATGCCATAGCCCGACAAAAATTCGGTTTCGTCGAGCATACGTTTCAGCAGGCGCTTCATGCGATGGCCGCGCAGCAACGACAGCAGGTGTCGCGCGCCTTTTCCTTTTTCTGTCCACCTCGAAATGAGGTTGGCCAGGTCCGGACGATTTTCGAGAAACCAGATGGCGCGCTCGGTAAACTCGGGCATGGAGTCGAACAACTCCTGGTCAAGCACCTCCACGGCAAACATGGGTATGAGGCCCACCATGGAATGAACGCGCATCACGGTGCGCTCGCCATCGGGGGTGCGCAGCACATCATAGAAAAATTCGTCCTCCTCGTCCCACAGATCGATCTTCTCGTTGGTCATGGCGCCAGCGATGTAGAGGAAGTGTTCGAAAAATTTTGTCGCCAGGCTTTGGTACGTAGGATTCTCTTTCGACAACTCAAGCGATATGCGCAGCAGATTCAGGGTGAACATGGCCATCCAGCTGGTGCCGTCCGATTGTTCGATGTAGCCACCTGTGGGAAGCTTTGCGCTGCGGTCGAACACGCCAATGTTGTCCATGCCCAGAAAGCCACCCTGGAAGATGTTGTTTCCGTTGTTGTCTTTGCGGTTCACCCACCATGTGAAGTTGAGCAGGAGCTTGTGAAATACTTCTTCCAGAAATTTCCGGTCGCCTTTGCCGCCCTGAAGTTTCTCGTCCATTTTGTAGACACGCCAGGTGGCCCATGCGTGCACGGGCGGGTTCACATCGCCCAGCGCCCACTCGTAGGCGGGCAGTTGGCCGTTGGGGTGCATATACCATTCCTTGGTGAGGAGTATCAGCTGGTGCTTGGCAAACTCGGGGTCCACCATGGCGATGGGCAAGGTATGAAAGGCCAGGTCCCATGCGGCATACCAGGGATATTCCCACTTGTCGGGCATGGAAATGATGTCGCTGTTGTTGAGGTGCTTCCACTCGTGGTTGCGCCCGTTGAGGCGTTGCTCGGGTGGTGCCGGTTGGGCGGGATCGCCCTTGAGCCACTCGGCCACGTTGTAGTAGAAAAACTGTTTGCTCCACAACATGCCCGCGATGGCCTGGCGCTGAATGTCGCGCTTGTCGGCGTCTGCAATTCCGTTTTGCACGCTGCCATAGAAACTGTCGGCTTCGCTGACGCGTTGCTTCAGCACCCGTTCAAAATCCTTGAAGGGATCGACATGATATTTGCCCGACAACCGCAGCGACACACTTTGTGAGTTGCCAGCGGGCACCGACAGTTCGTAGTGAAACGCACCCTTCGTGCCTTTGTGCTGTGTGCTCACGGCATTGCGCTGTCCGTTCACCACATAGTCGTTGATGCCGTCTTTGTAAAGGCCGGTACCGTCCACGTTGTAGAGGCGCTTCACGTTGGTTTCGTTCTCACAAAACAAGACGCCGGGTTCGCCTTCGCCGGCGAGGTAGTAGGTGCCCAGTTCTTTGTGATGGATCTGAATAACGTCTTCTTCGTCGCGAATCATCTCGGGCTTGTAGGCATCATAGCCCCATGCCCACGTGTTTCGAAACCAGATTTGCGGCAACACGTGCACCGTGGCTTTTTCGTTGCCGCGGTTGTGCACGGTGATTTTAATGAGCAGGTCGTTGGTGTCGGCTTTGGCATATTCAATGAACACATCGAAGTAGCGGTTGTCGTTGAAGATGCCCGTGTCGAGCAACTCATACTCCGGGTCAAGCTTGCCACGGCGGCGGTTTTCGTCTACCAGCTGGTTATAGGGAAACGCTTCCTGCGGATACTTGTAGAGCATCTTCATGTAGGAATGCGACGGTGTGCTGTCGAGGTAATAATAATGTTCCTTGCAGTCTTCGCCGTGGTTGCCCTCGTTGCCGGTGAGGCCGAAGAGGCGTTCTTTCAGGATGGGATCTTTGGTGTTCCACAAGGCCAGCGAAAAACAAACGTGCTGTTTGTCGTCGCTAATGCCGCCAATGCCTTCTTCGCCCCAGCGATAGGCTTTGCTTCGCGCGGCGTCGTGCGACACATATTCCCAGGCGTTGCCGTGAGGACTATAGTCTTCGCGCACGGTGCCCCACTGGCGTTCGGTGAGGTATGGCCCCCATAAGCGCCAGTTTTGTTTTTTGTCTCGATCGTCGTGCAGTCTTTGTTCTTCTGCGGTCATGGGCGGCAATGCTTGCGCATCGGGTATGGTTGGGTGTGTTCTTTTAAGGTTGTCAACGTGCATGCTGCGGGTCGCCTACCCGTTGTCTTCGAAGCCGGGATAGAGCAACATGCCGCCGTCCACAAACAGGGTGATGCCGTTCACATAGTCCGAATCATCCGAGGCCAGCCACACGGCCGCGCCGCCAATGTCTTCGGCTTCGCCGATGCGCTTGGAGGGGATGAGCTTTAGCAACTGATTGTATGACTCGGGCGTTTGCCATGCCGCGTGGTTGATGGGGGTGCGTATGGCTCCGGGGCCAATGCTGTTGACGCGGATCTTTAACGGTGCATATTCCTGCGCTATGCTTTTCATCAGCATCATCACACCACCTTTGGAGGCCGCATAGTTGGCGTGGCCCGCCCAGGGAATGACTTCGTGCACAGAACTCATACAAATTATTTTTCCGGCGGCCTTCGATTTTTCGGGCACCACACCGCGGCGCAAAAATTCTTTGATGGCCTCGCGTGCGCAGAGAAACTGGCCGGTGAGGTTGATGCCGATCACGCGGTTCCATTCGTCGAGCGACATCTCGTGAAACTTGTTATCTTTTTGCAAGCCGGCATTGTTGATGAGGATGTCGACGGTGCCATAGGTCTTCAGCGTTTCGGCAAACATGGCCAGCACTTCGGGCTCGCTGCTCACGTCGGCTTTCACGGTGATGGCCGAGCCTCCCGCGGCTTTAATTTCCTGCAGCACTTTTTCGGCTTTGTCGGGGCTCGACGAATAGTTCACCACCACGGCCGCGCCTTCGGCGGCGAGGGCTTTGGCAACGCCGGCACCAATGCCAGAGCTGGCCCCGGTCACAATGGCTACTTGTCCTTCCAGTTTACGTTTCATGTTGCGATATGAGGGTTAGGGTCAAACTAAAAAAATGTTTTTCACGGCACGACAAAGGTGGCGAATGTTGGGTCAATAAAATGTCTCTTAAGATACAAAACTATCGTTCACAAACCGAAGCTCCCAACGCTGGCGTCGGGGAATATAATATACGGATAACGCATTTTGTTTCGCGCGAAACCCATTTGAGAAATCCGCGGCAATCTCTATCTTGCCCGCGTCATTGTGAGCCCGTCATACATTTGGAGTTTTATCGAAGCGCCTTGCCGCAAACCAAAGTTGTCTGCCCAACCGAAACCATCTTTATTTTCTATATGAACCAAAAACCATCCAATGCCTTCATTGCTGCGTCGTGGGTTGCCCTCATGGCTGGAATCGTTTCCTATAATGTAGGACTGTGGAATGCCGACATGCTTCTGAACGAGAAAGGCTACTATTTCACCGTGCTCATGTATGGCTTGTTCTCGGCCGTGTCGCTTCAAAAAAGCGTGCGCGACCAAATGGAAGGCATTCCCGTAACCAACATCTATTATGGCCTAAGCTGGTTCTCGACCATTCTGGCCATCCTGTTGCTGGTGGTCGGCCTCTGGAACGCCACGCTCACGCTCAGCGAAAAAGGTTTCTACGGAATGTCCTTCATCCTGAGTTTGTTCGCCGCCATTGCCGTGCAAAAAAACACACGCGACAGCGCCAAGTTCGAAGCAAAAGAGGAATAACCTCTACCCTATCCGCAAAACAAACAAAACCGTCAATCCGCGATCACATGATCGGGGGTTGGCGGTTTTTATTTATTCAATGTTTTGGGTAAAACCTGTTCTTCAGACAAGATCTGTTTCAGAAAACAGCTTCCCCGACAAACATTGCTTGGGATTGCACTTTTATGCTACCCCGCCTACCGTTTCAGATCCGCATAGCTGATCAGCTTGATCCCTTTTTTCTTTATCAACTCCTTCACCCTGGGGTGTGTCCAGGCGTTGGTCACGCCCTGGCGGTCTTCGGCCACGTTCTCGTAGCCAATGTGATGGATGGCGCGTAGCTCGGGCGTGTCGAGGCCGGGGTGTTCTACGAAGAGGTAGGTTTCGCCGGGCTTCAGTCCTTCAAGCATGGCGAGGATGCTGGCCACCTTCTCTTCGGAGGTGGTGTGGCTGCCCACATAGCGGGCGTCTTTCACGTTATAGTCCGTGGGGTCGATGTCGATTTTATATTCCACCGCAAGGCGTTTGGCCAGGGCCTTCACATCGTCGTTCAGGTAGTAGCAGCCCATGTGGGCAGAGATGTGGCTGATGCGCGGAATCTTTTTTAACGCCAGGGTTATTTGCGCACGCATCTCTTTTTCGATGTCGGCAATGTTCCATTTGTTTTCCTGCAACGCCTGGCCGGGATAATTTTTGTTGGGCCAGATCATGGGATAAAAATAGCCGTCGGCGTTGGTGAGGCTGGGGCAATTGGACACGGGGCGATATTTCACGTTGTCCCACTCGCTGGTGAGGGCAATGTGAATGCCCACGTCGACCGTGGGATTTTCGCTAAGCAATTTCACAGCTTCCGGAAACCACGGCGAGGGCACAATCACTTCGATGGAGGTTTCGATGCCTTCGCGAAAACACTTCACGAGGGCTTCGTTGCCGGCGTGCGAAAACCCCATGTCGTCGCCCCGCACAATGAGGCGTGGCGGCGTTTGTGCGTGCAGCGAAAGTGAGAGCAGAAAGGCGAAAGGGAACAGGAGTTTCATGGCGAGGGGGTTTTGATGCTTTTGTGAATCTACAACCGAAATCCCACACGCCGTTTGCCGTTCAAAAAAAGGAAGCAACAAAAAAAGCGGATCCAGTGCGGATCCGCTTCACAATACTTTGTTGATTGAATTTTCTAAAAACCTGCGCGTTGATGCGCCACCCCGGTGGTTTCTGCAAACCCGCGTGGGGAAAGGCCTACAGATCTGTGTTGATGCGAGGAACTTCGCTCTTCACATTGTCCACCTCTTTCTGTACGTCGCTGATAGCGCCTTTGAATTCGCGCACGCCCTTGCCAAGGCCTTTCATGAATTCGGGAATCTTCTTCGATCCAAAGAAAACGAGGACGAAAACACCGATCAGCAAAATCTCCTGAACACCTATTCCGCTAAGCATAATTTTTTGAGGTTAAATAAACACGACGAAAATGTACGCAAAAGTGAGCAACTGCCGTATGGTTTGAAAAGGTTTCCTCCATTTTTTTTACAGCCGGTGGCCGACCTTAAAGAAGGCTTAAAGGCAGGGTTATAAACGGCGACTTGGGGGCCGCTGAGAACCTTCCGGGGTAGCATCGGCGGAATATGTTCTACCCACGTTCCTTAGGCCCCAAATACATTTAGATCGAATTTTCAGGAAATCAAGGCGGAAATGAATGAAACTATCGCGTTTGATTATGCTGGCGTCATGATGTTAATTTCCCTGAACACTCCAAGGCGATTTTACTTATATTCGAATACATTTTCCAACCGGTATCGACCCTAAAGCACTGGTCCAGGCTGGCTGGCAAGATACCTTAATCCTAAAGTCGATGAAAACCGAAGAGATCAGACAAAAACTTGTTGACTATATTCAAGTGGCCGACGAGAAAAAAGTGCATGCACTTTACACTATGGTCGAAAACGAAATTCAGATGGAAGCGCCTGACATCTGGACAGATGAGTTTCTAGCTGAACTTAACAATCGATTCGATGAGGCTGAAAAAGGAGACGCAAAAGTTTACTCCTGGGAAGAAGTAGTCGCCCGTGCGAAACAATTTGCAAAGGATAGATAAGATCAATGCCGTTTAATGTTGTTTTTCACCGTGCTGCTGACCAAGAATTTGCTGACGGTTTCTCTTGGTATCAAATGCAGTTAGATGGTCTTGGCGATCGTTTTACGGATGCGGTTCACGCGGTGCTCTCACAGATTCGATCAAACCCTTTGATGTACGCTCAAAGAAAAAATTCATTTCGAGCAGCAAAAGTTAAGGATTTTCCCTTTCTAGTAGTTTATCGGATCTCTGACAAAAATCGGATCATCGTGATCGCCTCAATCTTTCACACGAGTCGTGCCCCACATAAGAAGTACAGGATCTAATCGCCACCATTTCAACAATTTCATGCTCTCCCAACGTGCCTTTCTCGTCGAATATGTAGCCTCAAATTAAATAAGCAACATCCTCTCACAACATCAAAGAGCGCCCCGAGTCATTTTTTCCCGAAAAAGGCTTCCGCTGCCCCGGAGTTGAATTTCACGCGGTCTAATTCTTCCCGTCCGTACCTTCAAAATGATACTCGCCCGAAGGCACCGATAACACGGAATAGCCTCCCTCGTTGCGCAATGTTTTTATGCCCGACTGCGGATCGATCGGTGCCCCGCCTTCTCTCACTTGCACACCGGGTTTGTTCGGCACCCACACTTCGGCCGCGGTGTTTGCGGGGATCGACACCGTGAGTTGAAAACGATCGCCCACCTTTTTCCAGTCGCTCACAATTTTGCCGTGTATGGACGTGAAGCTTCCCTTTGCCCAGGTGAGGTCACCCGCAGGTTGTGGTTTTATCTGAATCTTTTTGAAGCCCGGCTCCAGTGGGTTGATGCCCAGCAGTGCGCGGTAGAACCACTCGTCTATAGAGCCAAACATGGGATGGTTTTGCGACGGTGCATTGTCGGGATACTCCCACGATTCCCACAAGGTGGTGGCGCCTTCTTTCAGCATGAAGCCCCAGCCGGGATAGTCTTTCTGGTTGGCGATGCGGTAGGCCACTTCGTTCTGCCCGCTTTCGCGCAGCACGTCGAACATCATCATCACCCCAAAAATTCCGGACGACACATGATCTTTGTGGCGCGCAAACTCACCCATGAGCGCCTGAAATGTTTTCTCTTTCTCGGGCGACAGGTCATACCACAAGGCAAAGAGTTGTGCCGATTGTGTGCCGTTGTCGAACCGGCCCGTGTTGGGCACCAGGTATTTTTCAGCAATGCGTGTCTTTATTTGCTTTGCCAGCGTTGCATACTTTTCGGCGTCGGCCTGCTTCTTCAGAATGGTGGCAAACTCTGCGGCCAGCACGGCATGATGGTAGTAGAATGCCGATGCGCTCAGGGCTTCCGGTTTGGGATCGAGTGCCACGTGGTCGCTGATGTCCCAATGAAAAAGTCCGTCGATGGCGTTGTCTTGCAGGAAGGCGAGTTGCTTTTGAACGCGCGAATACTGCGCGGCAATGATGCGGGTGTCGCCATAAAATTCGTAGAGTTGTTTTTGCAGATAGGGAAAGGCAAGCTGCCATCCCAGCGGGCCTGACTCTCCTCCCAGTCCTTTGTCGTGGATGCCGGTGTAGGGAGCTATTTCGGTGATGCCGCCGTCGGGTTGTTGCTCGTCGGCAAAATCGCGCACGGCTTTGCTGTAGAACTGGCTCATGTCGTAGTTGTAGAGATAGGCATTTGCCGTCACCACCATGTCGGCGCCGTAGCCCATCTTCTCGCGCCCGGGACAATCGGACTGCACGCTGAACACGTTGCTGAGAAACGTCCACTGCACGGCCTTGTGAATGGCGTTGAACATGTCGTTGGAGCATGCAAATTCGCCCACCGGTGTGAGGTCGGTGTTCATGCGCAGGCCTTCAATGTCGTTCACGGTCGGCTTGCCGGGCCAGCCTGAGATTTCAACATAACGAAAGCCGTGGAAGGTGAAGCGCGGGTTCCAGGTTTCAATGCCCGAGCCCTTCAGCGTGTAGCTGTCCTGTTGCCAGGCTGTGGGTGGTGCGCCGGGGCCGCCGTTCATGCGCCAGATTTCTTTCAGTTGTCCCGCCACGGTGGTGAGGTAGTTCAACGTTCCATCGGGCATCAGCGCTTCGCCGTAGCGCAGGCTGATTTTGGTTCCTGCTTTGCCTTTCACTTTGATGCGCGCCACGCCTGCAAAATTCTGTCCCATGTCGGCGATGTAGAGGCCGGGTTTCACTTGCAGGATCTTTATGGGTTTTAATACTGTAGTCACTTTTATGGGAGGCTGCATCTGTGGGTGCAACTCGCCGGCCGGACCGGTCACCAGCGTTGCATTTTTCCATGCGCCGCCGGGCGATGTAGTGTTCCAGTTTTTCACTTCGCGGCGGGCGTCGTGGTGTTCGCCCAGGTAGACATTGTTCCGCAGCACCGGGCCGGGCGTGGTTTGCCAGGTGTCGTCGGTGGTGATCACGTCGGTGGTGCCGTCGGCATAGGTCACGTGAATTTCGGCTTTCACACAGGGGCGGCCGGTTTGCTGTGCGTTGCGCAGGTTGAAGCGTCCAAACAAACGCAGGGGCAGCGGGTTCCACCAGCCGTTGCCCAGCATCACTCCTGCCACGTTCGAGCCGGGTTTCAACAGCGGCGTGATGTCGTGCGACACGTAGAGCACTTCTTTCTTGTAGGTTGTCCATCCGGCATCCAGCATGTTGTCGCTCACCTTGTGGCCATTCAGATAGGCTTCGTAGTAGCCTACGCCCGCGATGTAGAGTCGTGCCAAAACAGGTGTGCTCTTCACGTTCAGTTCCTTGCGGAAGAGGGGCATCGGGTCGTCTTTGTAGAAATCTTCATCCTGCACGAAGGGCTTGCTGCCATCGCCGATCCATTGCGCTTTCCAATCGTCGGGGTTGAGCATGGCCGTTTCGAACCATGTGTCCGCACTCCAGGCCGAGGGTTGGTCGTGGGCATCGTATGTTTTCACTTTCCAGTAGTAGCGCGTAAATGCTTTTAGCGGTTCGCCGTTGTATACCTGCTGAATGTTTTCGTCGCCGTGCACTTTGCCGCTGCTCCACACCACTTTTGCCACGCTGGTGGAAGGACCTTCCGTCACCACAAGCTCATAGGCCGACTGCGATTGATTTTGCAACGCGGTGTTGAACGTCCATCCAAATCTTGGCGTCGTGGTTTCGATGCCCAGCGGCGTGGTGCGATATTCGCACGTGAGCTGCGCCGGTGTGGTGACGGCAGTCTGTGCCCCGGCCATGCCGAACACGGCGAGCGCAAACACGAAGAGAATTATTTTTTTCACGCGACAAAAGTTTAAAGACTTCATGGGTATGAACGACAGGCGCATTTTGTGTGCAACTTGTGCCCGGGAAGTTACAAACGATTGCGGAAGCATGGTGCACGACATCAAAAAATCGCCTACATTTCTGCATCCGGCACTAGCCCTTCACCCATGCACGTCCACCTGTTCTCAGACTACCAACGCCTTAGCCGCGCCACAGCCGATGTGATCCGCGACTACATCACCAAAACCCCAAACGCCCTGGTTTGCCTCGCTTCCGGCCATTCGCCCCTCGGGGTGTTCGAATGCCTTGTTAAAGACATCCACGCGGGGCAGCTCGATGTTTCGCAATGCACCTTTGTGGGATTGGACGAATGGGTGGGAATCGCGCCCAACCAGAACGGATCGTGTCGCGAAATGATGGACAAATCGTTTTTTGAACCCGCAGGCATTTCCGAAAATCAAATTGCATTCTTCGATGCCCTTTCGCCCAATCTTCAAACCGAAGCCGACCGCATCAATGCACTCATTGAAAGGCGTGGGGGCCTCGACATCATGCTGGTGGGCGTGGGCACAAACGGCCACATTGCCATGAACGAACCGGGCACACCCTTCACCATCGCCGCACATGTGAGCACGCTGGCGGAAGAAACCAAAACGGTTGGCCAAAAATATTTCGAACAATCCACCATCCTGGACAAAGGCATCACGCTTGGCCTGAAGCACGTGCGCGAAGCCAAGTTGCCCATTCTGCTGGCCAACGGCCGGAAGAAAAACGACATCTTGAAAAAGGCCTTTACGATAACACCCTCACCTGAAATTCCGGCGAGCATTTTTCAAACTCTCGCACACGGGTTGGTGATGCTGGATGTTGAGGCAGGAGAGGGATTGAAGTAACGTTCACAACAACATCCAGAACGCGGGCGGATATTGAACCCCGCTCTCATCCTGGATATTGATCACATCATCTGTTTTTTATTCCGATGTGAACGTTGATGATCTTACAACGTCGCCATTCCACCATCCACAATCAACTCTGCGCCCAGCACAAACGATGAATCGTCGGAGGCAAAGAAGGTGACCACGCGGGCAATCTCTTCGGGGCGACCAAAGCGGCCGAGGGGAATCTTACCAGCAATGGCCTCGCCAATGGCTTGAATTTGTTCGCCGGGCAGGCCCATCTTGTCGGGTGTATACAACGGTGTGGACACGGGTCCCGGACTCACGGCGTTGACGCGGATCTTGCGGGGAAGCAGTTCGGCCGACAGTGTTCGCACCAGCGTGAGGAAGGCGGCTTTTGTGGCCGAATAGACCGATGCATTCGGCATGCCGATGCTGGCGTTTATGGAGGTGTTCAGCACAATCGAACTTCCTTCGGGCATGAGTGGAAGCACTTGCTGGATGGAGAAGTATGCACCTTTCACGTTCACGTTAAATTGTTCGTCGAAATGTTGTTCGTCGGCTTGCTCGATGCTTGAAAACTTGGCGATGCCTGCGTTCACAAAGAAAGCGTTCACCACCGGTGCCACGGCTTTCAGTTTTGCACCAAAGCTTTTCACCTGTGTCATGTCGGCCACATCGAGGGCGATGCCTTTGGCTTGCGGGCCGAGTTCTTTCACGGCCGCGTCTACGGCGGCTTGCGAGCGGGCAGTGATCACCACGGTAGCGCCTTCTTCAATAAAATCTTTGGCGGTGGCAAAGCCGATGCCGCTGTTGCCGCCGGTGATGAGTGCGGTTTTGTTTGCTAATCTTTTCATGCTGTTTGTTGTTGATACAAGTATAGGAACGATCGTTCCATATAAAGGTTCAACAATCAGGAACATTTATTCCGTTATTTAAAAAAGGGCGGTTTCTGCCTATTCCTGCACGGAAATATTGTAGAGCATAAAAAGATTAACCGATCAGGCGTTTGCCAGTCCGCGATCGAGGTGCACATAGCCGCCGTCCACATACACCAGTTGGCCGGTGGTGTGGCTGGAGCGTGGCGAGAGCAGGAAGGCTGCGGCGTTGGCGATTTCTTCGGCGGTGGTCATGCGCTGGCCCAGGGGAATTTTAGATTCAATTTCCTTTAGCTTCTCTTTGGGGTTGGGCAGCGTTTCGATCCACCTCTCATAGAGTGGTGTGTAGCACTCGGCCACGATGATGGCGTTGACACGGATGTTGTATTTCAAAAGCTCCACGGCCCACTCGCGTGTGAGGGCGTTGCGTCCGCCGTTGGAGGCGGCATAGGCCGAGGTTCCCCCCTGCCCTGTCTCGGCCGTTTTGGAACCGATGTTCACGATGGCACCTTGTGTGACTTTCAAAGCGGGAAGTGCGTAGTGCGCCATGAGGTAGTAGTGCACCAGGTTTTTATGAAGGGAGGCGATAAACTTTTCGTAGTTGCCGTTTTCCAGACCCACGCCATCGTTCACGCCTGCGTTGTTCACCAGGCCGTTTATCTTTCCAAACTTTTGCAGCGTGGCGTTCACGGCGCGTTCTGCTGCGGCGGGCTCGGTGAGTTCGGCCACGATCTGAAAAGCTTTTCCGCCTTTGGCCGTTACTTCGTTCACAATCTTTGTATTGTCTTCTTCACTTCTTCCCACCACCACCGGAATGGCGCCTTCGGCAGCCAGCACTTTCACGATACCTTCGCCGATGCCTTTTGCTCCGCCGGTCACAATTATCACATGATCTTTTAAGCCTAAATCCATAGCTTGATTTTTTTATAGGTTATAAAATTGAATGGCGTTGTTTCCAAAAATTGCGTCCTGTTCGTTTTTGCTGAACGCTGAATAATATTCTTTCACCAGGTTGAAGGCTTCGGCATAGGTTGCGGCCACCAGGCACACGGGCCAGTCGCTGCCAAACAGCAGGCGGCTTGTGCCAAAGGCTTCCGTCACGGTGTCGAGGCAGGGTGCAAAGTCTTCGCGTGTCCAGTGTTTCCAGTCGGCTTCCGTCACCATGCCCGACACTTTGCAGTGCACGTTTTCGAAAGCGGCCACGGCCTCGATGTTTTTTTTCCACGCGGCAATGTCGCCCGATTTAATGTCGGGTTTGGCGAGGTGATCGATGACGAAGCGTTGGTGGGGAAAGGCTTTCAAAAATTCTTTTGTGTAGACCAGTTGGTCGGGATAGATGAGGATGTCGTAGGTGAAGTTGTGTGCGTTCAGTTTTTCGATGCCCTGCATAAACGCAGGGTCGAGCATGTAGTCGCGTTGGCGTTCGCCTTGCAGCACGTGGCGAAAGCCTTTCATTTTCGCGAAGGTGCTATAGTAATCCAGTCGTGCTTCCACTTCCGGCGATTTGAAGTCCACCCACCCCACCACGCCTTTGATGAAGTCGTGACGGTTGGCGTTGTCGAGCTGAAAAAAGTTTTCGGTTTCCGACTGATCGGACTGCACTATCACGCAGCCGTCGATGCCGTTGGCGTCGAGCACAGGTTTGAGGTCGGCGGGCAGGAAGTCGCGGCGGATGGTGAGCATATCGTCGTTGATCCAGCTGTCGCGAACGGGGTCGAACCGCCAGAAGTGCTGGTGTGCGTCGATGCGTGCCATGCGTTAGAGCTGGAAGATTTTTTCCATGGGCATCCATTTCTCGCCGGGCATGGCATGGGGAAGTGCCTGCTGATATTTCCACGTGTGGGCTTCCCATTGTTGCACGAGGGGGTTGGCGGCGTCTGCCGCGGCTTTGGCGGCCGGGTCGTAGTCGTCGGTGGTGTCCATGATCATGAAAAGCCGGTTGAGGATGCGATAGATTTCCATGTTGGTGATGCCGGCGTCGGTGATGGTTTTCGGAATTCCGGGCCACACGTTTCGGTGCCAGAATTCATATTCAGCAATGAGGGCAGGATCATCCCGCAGGTCGAGTGCAAAGCAAAAACGTTTCATAGGCTCAGAGCATATTGCGCACATTCTCGGGGATGTGATGGTGGATTGTTCCCGCGTTCAATCGAATGTGTGAAGTTAAAGATAGTGAGGATTCTTTTTCCCGGAACAGAAAGCGCGATCTTATTTGACGATCGCCACACAGGGCTTTGCGGAAGAACACATTTTTGTATTTTCGCGCGTTCTTCCAGTTATTGGGAACACGAATCGCACTGGCATGAAGGCATGGCTCATTTCCGTAGGTCTGAAAATCAAGAACATATTCCTGTTTTTGTTTGCCGCGCAACTTATCTACATCATTGTGCTGAAGTGGGTGGACCCGCCCATCACCGTGACCCAACTCCAGAGCTGGGTGCACCGCGACGGTCTTCGCCGCGACTATGTGAACCTCGACGACATGTCGCCACACGCGGCCCTGGCCGTGATTGCTTCCGAAGACCAGCTCTTTCCCGACCACAACGGCTTCGACATCAAGAGCATCAAGAAAGCCATGGAGCTGAACAAGAAAAAGCCCAACCGTCTGCGCGGCGCTTCCACCATCAGCCAGCAGGTGGCAAAAAATGTTTTCCTCTGGCAGGGGCGCAGCTGGTTGCGCAAGGGCCTTGAGGTGTACTTCACGTTTATGATTGAAGCGGTGTGGGGCAAGCGTCGCATCCTGGAAATGTATCTGAACGTGGCCGAGATGGGCAAAGGCGTGTTTGGCATTGAAGCTGCATCGCGCAAGTTTTTCAACAAGTCGGCCAAAAAGCTCACGCGCAACGAAGCCGCCATGATTGCCGCATCGCTGCCCAACCCGAAGAAGTATACGGTGAAACCCGTTTCGAAATATATCAACAAACGCTACCCGTGGGTGATCCAGCAAATGAACTTCCTCCATACCGACGAAGACATCCGTCGGTTGCTGCCGGGCGCGAAGAAGATGGGAAGCTAGGGCTGCCTTTCAACCTTTCACTACCGCCGGTCCCTTTGTTGTTGATTATGTTGCGCCAGATCGCTTACCTTTCTGTGCATACAACCTCTTTTACACCCAAACACATTCACTTATGAAATTGCTATCCTCCCTATTTGTAATGGTCTCCTGCGTGGCGTTTGCCGCAACAGCGGCACCGAAACGTGAGTTCTACGAAATCAAGATCTATCGTGTGACCAGCAGCGCCCAGGAACAGAGCGTGGAAAAATATCTGAAGGAAGCCTACCTTCCTGCCCTGCACCGCGCGGGCATCGGCAAAGTGGGCGTGTTCAAGCCGGTGGAAACCGACACCACCTTTGGCAAACGCGTCTATGTGCTCATCCCCTTCACATCGATGGACCAGTTTGTGAAATTGCCCGAGACGTTGCTGAAAGACAAACAATATGAAACCGCTGGCGCCGACTACCTCAACGCCCCCTTCGACAATCCACCCTATGCCCGCATTGAAAGCATCCTGCTCCAGGCCTTCACCGGCATGGGCCAGCTGGAAGCGCCCAAACACACCACACCCGTGACCGAGCGCGTGTATGAGTTGCGCAGCTACGAAGGCCACACCGAAAAAATATTCCAGAACAAAGTGAAGATGTTTAACGTGGGCGACGAAATCGCGCTCTTCAAACGCCTCGGCTTCAACGCCGTGTTCTACGCCGAAGTGCTCTCCGGCCCCCGCACCCCCAACCTCATGTACATGACCACCTTCGCCAACCAAACCTCGCGCGACGAACACTGGAAAGCCTTCTCTGCAGACCCCGAATGGAAAAAACTCTCGGGCATGAGCGAATACCAACACAACGTTTCGAAGATCAACATTTACTTCCTGCGCCCGGTGGCGTATTCGGAGATCTAGTTCCCGGATGAGTGAACTGTCAATTTGAAAGTGACGTCACGTAACTACATGAAATCAAAAAAAAGAATCGCCGGGCTCCGCCCGGCGATTCTTTTTTTACTTCGCCAGTGTGATCATCACCACCGACTTCGCCGGAACTTTCAGCGAGATGGATTCGCCTGATTTTTTGGTGCCTGCAAAGGGGGCAGGTTTCAGGGCGTTGGGTTTTTCGAACGTGTTGTGGTCGGTATATTTTTCGCTGGTCAGGATTTGGGCCGATGCTTTCAGGGCTTGGGTGCCCGCGATGTCGATTTGCAAATCCTGGGCGTTTGTGGGGTCGATGTTCACTACGGAAATGTGGATGTTGCCGTCTTTGTCTCTGGAGGCAGAGGCGTTGAGGGCGGGGAGTTTGTCGTTGCCCAACACATAGTCTTTGGTGCGGAGCACGAGGGGAATCAACGTGGCTTCCTGGTGCACCTGATACAAGTCGTAGATGTGATAGGTTGGCGTGAGCAGCATCTTCTCTTTGTCGGTGAGGATGAGGGCTTGCAACACGTTCACAGTTTGGGCCAGGTTCGACATGCGCACGCGGTCGCTGTGGTTGTTGAAGATGTTGAGGGTGGAGGCGGCAATGAGGGCGTCGCGGAGACTGTTTTGCTGGAAGAGGAAGCCGGGGTTGGTGCCGGGCTCAACGTCGGTCCAGATGCCCCATTCGTCAACGGCCAGGGCTACACGTTTTTCGGGATCGTATTGGTCCATCACGGCGCTGTGGCGGCTCACCAATTCTTCCATGTGCAGGCACGATTTCATGGCCGAGAAATATTCGTCTTCGCCAAACGCTGTGGCGGAGCCTTTGCTGGCCCAGGTTTTAGGAATGGTGTAGTAGTGCAGCGAGATGCCCCACATCATGTTAAGGGGAACGTTCTTCATGAGGGTTTCGGTCCAGTGGTAGTCGCCCGAGTTGGCGCCGCCGGCAATCTTCATCAGCTTGGCGTCGCCATAGTTGCGGGCATAGGTGGCATAGCGCCGATATTGGTCGGCATAGAACTCGGCCGTCATGCTTCCGCCGCAGCCCCAGTTTTCGTTGCCCACACCCCAGAAGCGTACTTTCCAGGGTTTGTCGTGGCCGTTCTTCTTGCGCAGGTCGGCCATGGGGCTAACGCCGTCGAAGTTCAGATACTCCACCCACTTCGACATTTCTGCCACGGTGCCGCTACCCACGTTGCCGCAGATGTAGGGTTCGGTGCCCAGCATCTCGCACAAGTCCAGAAACTCGTGTGTGCCAAAGCTGTTGTCTTCGGTCACGCCGCCCCAGTTGGTGTTCACCATCTTGGGGCGTTCGCTGCGCAGGCCAATGCCATCGTTCCAATGGTATTCGTCGGCAAAGCAGCCGCCGGGCCAGCGCAGGTTGGGGATTTTTATTTTCTTCAGCGCGTCCACAATGTCGGTGCGGATGCGGCGTGTGTTGGGAATGGTCGAGCCTTCGTCAACAAAATATCCGCCATAGATGCAATGCCCCAGGTGTTCGGAGAAGTGACCGTAGATATGTTTGCTGATGATGTTCTTGCTGTATTCGGGGTTCGCCACAATGCGGTTTGCCGGTTGTGCAAACAGCGCGACCACCGAGAGGGTCAGGATGAGTGTGAGGAAGTGCTTCATTGTTGTGTTTTTGTTTGATGGGTGGAATGGATGTTTGGGTAAATAAAATTTGGGTATACTTCAAAAACGAAACGGCCATAGGCTTCCGCGGGATGTTCATGCAACTCCCGGTGGCGCTGCTTGTGCAGTCCCGTTGGTTTAATCGCTCATGTGAATGCGTGTGGGCCTTCGGTTACCCTACGTCGCAAATCAAAACGCCTTGTTTCAGGGAGGCGATTTTGTCCTGGCGTTTCGGGATGAACTCCTGGGCTACGTAGCCTTTGAAGCCTGTTTGCACAATGGCTTTCATGATGGCGGGGTAGTTGAGTTCTTGTGTGTCGTCTATTTCGTTGCGGCCGGGAACACCGCCGGTGTGATAGTGCGAGATGTATTTCTGATATTTCTGGATGGTGGCAATCACGTCGCCTTCCATGATCTGCATGTGATAGATGTCGTAGAGCAACTTGAAGCGCTCGGAGCCTACCTGATCGCAGAGGGCGGCGCCCCACGGGGTGCGGTCGCATTGATAGTCGGGGTGATTCACTTTGCTGTTGAGCAGTTCCATCACCATGGTGACTTTATATTTTTCGGCGATAGGCATGAGACGCTTCAACCCGATGGCACAGTTCTCTATTCCTTTTTCGTCGGCAAGGCCATTGCGGTTTCCGGAGAAACAGATGATCTGGTTAAGACCTGCGGCGGCAGCGAGGGGAATCACTTCGCTATAGCTTTTCACCAGCTCGTCGTGCAGGGCGGGATTGTTGAACCCTTCGCCAATGCCTTTGCCAGCACCCCAGGGCAATGCCGAGGTGAGTCCGTATTTTTTGAGGATGGGCCATTCTTCTGGCCCGGTGAGTTCGATTGACGAGAGGCCGATCTTTTTGGCAGCCTTGCAAAGGTCTTCAAAGGGAATGTCGTTGTAGCACCAGCGGCAAACGGAGTGATTCACTTTGCCTTTCAGGTTCGGTTCCATGACCGCTTCGGCCGCCGACAAGCGATGCGCTAGCGACGTGCCGGCAAGGGCCACGGCAGCAGAGCCCGCAATCTTTTTTATTGCGCCCCTGCGGGAAGAGTTTTCGGATGTGTTTTTCATATACGATCTGGTCTGTAGTTCCGGTCAATGCGAAGGTGGTCGGCGTTTCACGGTCAACCCGGGCTCCTTCTTATTAATTGTTAATTTTACACTATAATTCTGAGATTTACACAGCCTCATCCGTGTTTTTATGCGCGCGGCTCCCTTCCTGTTTTGCGGAGTGGAATGCACTTGATCGCCAATGCTTTAATGACACTACCGAAAATGTTCACAACGTTGATGATGGCAAGCCCTGCCGAAGATGTTGCTGTATTCAAAAAGTTCTGATCGCGCCGTGCATATAAAAATAAGTATCGCATATCCGATCATTTCATGGCGTGAAAGTAAAATAAAATCGTGGCGACGAGTCACGCCGTTCGGCTCTTGTTTTTGCAGTTCTGTCTCCCACAAATCAACACTCAACCCGATGCGGGATAATCGCCTGTGCATTCGCGCAGAAAATAATTTGTGAAGAACAAAAAGCGTCTAAATTTGCGCCCCGTTAACCATCATTAAATCCTTATTTTACACTATGAACAAAGCTGAATTGATCACCAAGATTGCAGAAGAAGCCGGTATCACCAAAGTGCAAGCTTCAACTGCCTTGAGCACATTTTTCGAAGGAGTACAGAAGACGTTGAAAAAAGGTGAGAGACTCACATTGGTAGGCTTCGGCACATTCTCGGTGTCGAAACGTGCTGCGCGCAAAGGCCGCAACCCGTTCACCGGCGAAGCCATCAAAATCAAAGCAAAAAAAGTGGCCAAATTCAAAGCCAGCAAAGAGCTTTCGGGTAAAATATAATACCGCGCTTTTCGGAAAAGCCTCGTAGCCAAAAGCTTCGGGGCTTTTTTTATGCGCCTCCCGCGCAAAAAGACAACATTATCCCTAAAATCTTAATGTGAAATGCTGTGCACCAACACGACGCGATAGCGGTAATTTATTTACCTTCGCTCGCAACACATGGCCGCTCGCCGCGGGTTTCTTTCGACGGTGGCTGCCGACTGTGTAATCGTTAAAAAAGAATCTCAACCAAAATCAAATCAACCCTATGAGCATTAAAAGAAGAGCATCGGCCGTTTGGAACGGCTCCGGCAAAGAAGGCAAAGGCACGGTAACAACACAAAGCACCGTGCTCAACAAAACACAGTATTCGTTCAACACCCGCTTCGCCGATGGCGTTGGCACAAACCCCGAAGAACTCCTCGCCGCGGCACACGCCGGCTGCTTCACCATGAAGATGAGCTTCTCGCTGAACGAAGCAGGCTTCACCGCCGACGAACTCAACACCGACTGCTCCATCACCCTCGACCCTGCCACCGGCACCATCACCAAAGCCGAGCTTGTGTTGAAAGCCAAAGTGCCCGGCATCACCAAAGAAAAATTTGACGCCGCCGCCGCCGACGCCAAAGCCAACTGCCCCGTGTCGAAACTGTTCAAGGCAGAAATCACACTAGACGCCACGTTGGTTTAACACCAGGCCACGCAGGCATAACCCATCCGGAAGCATTGCCGTCGCGATTGATTTTCTTTTTCAATCGCCGACCCATGCTTCCGGATTTTTTATTTGCTGTTCCCCCCCGATGTCGGGGTTAGTTAACGAACCACTCCGGCAACATGAGCGCCCGCTTCTTTCTTCAGGCGGGCTGCGTCACTTTCCATTTCCTTCGCTACGGCTTTCGTTTTTTATGCATTAACTTCCCACTATGTTCAACCTTCAACGCAAAGTGGCTATTGTGGGCGGGCAGCGCATTCCGTTTGTGCGTTCGTTTCGCGAGTATGCCCGCACATCGAACCAGGAGATGCTCACGGCCGCCATGGAGGCGTTGGTGCAGCGCCACAACCTGGGCGGCAAACGTGTTGGCGATGTGGCGCTGGGCGCCGTGATGGCCAACCCCATGGAATGGAACCTGGCCCGCGAAGTGGTGCAGGGCACAAGCCTCAGTGCCCACACACCGGCCTTCAATGCATCGCGCGCCTGCGGCACAAGCCTGGAAACCCTGGGCCTCATGGCCCTGAAAATTGCCGCCGGACAAATTGACTCGGGCATTGCCGCTGGCAGCGACACCAACAGCGACCTGCCCGTGGTGGCACAACGGTCGCTGGCGTGGAAGCTGATGGACCTGAACAACGCGAAGACCCTGGGCCAACGCCTCTCGGTGCTGTCGCGTTTGCGCTTCCGCGATTTCAAACCCTCCTATCCCGACATTGTGGAACCCCAGACCGGGCTTTCCATGGGGCAACACACCGAACTGATGGTGAAAGAATGGGGCATCTCGCGCCTGGCCCAGGACGAGCTTGCGTTTGAAAGTCATGCGAAAGGCGCAAAGGCTTACCGCGACGGTTTTTACAACGACCTTGTTACTCCCTATAAAAACGTGACGCGCGACACCATTCTTCGCGATGACACCACCATGGCCAAGCTTGCCACGCTGAAGCCTGCGTTTGACAAGTCGTCGGCCGGAACACTCACCGCTGGCAACAGCACCTCGTTTACCGATGGCGCCGCCGCCGTGCTGCTGGCCTCCGAAGATTTTGCCGCGCGAAACAACCTAGGCATACAGGCCTACGTGACCGATGTGGAAGCCGCCGCCGTAGACTACGTGAACGGTGCAGGCCTGCTGATGGCGCCCACCCTGGCCGTTGCCCGCATGCTGCAACGCAACAGGCTGACCCTTCAGGATTTTGACTTCTATGAAATTCACGAAGCCTTTGCCGGTCAGGTGCTGTGCACCCTGAAAGCCTGGGAAAGCGCCGACTACTGCAAAGACGAACTGGGCCTCTCTGCCCCGCTGGGCAACATTGACCGAAACAAATTGAATGTGAAAGGCGGCAGCCTGGCACTGGGCCATCCGTTTGGTGCCACGGGTGCGCGCATCGTGGCCACACTGGCCAAGCTGCTGCACGAAAAAGGCAAAGGACGCGGACTCATTTCCATCTGCACCGGTGGTGGCATGGGGGTGGTGGCCATACTCGAAAAATAAAACTGCGTCACAAAACCGCATGTCATCCGTTGACACCGGTCTTGTTATCTTTGCAGCACAACGCCCCGGCACTGCCTATATTCCCCATAGATCTTAACCCGAACACACGCTATGAAAGCTTCCCTCCCGCTCCTGGCCCTGGCGCTTTGTCTCGCCTGCAGCGCGCCGAAAAAAGATCCGCTGCGCGAAAACATTGCCGCGGCCATGGAGAAATCGTTGCGCACGGAAACACTTGACAAGTGGTATCCGCTGGCAATCGACAGCCAATACGGCGGCTTTCTCAGCACCTTCACGTTCGACTTCAAACCCACCGGCGACCAGGACAAAATGATTGTGACACAGGCCCGCCACGTGTGGACCAACGCCAGAGCATCGGAGCGCTATCCCGACGTGGCACAGTATAAAGAAAATGCACATCATGGTTTCCTGTTTTTGCGCGATGTGATGTGGGACAAAACCTATGGCGGCTTTCACACCCTGGTGGATCGCGCCGGTGCCGTGAAGGCGACAGGCCACGAAGAGAAGACGGCCTACGGAAATTCGTTTGGGTTGTATGCCCTGTCGGCCTACTATCATGCCTCGCACGACACCGCCGCCCTGAACCTCGCCAAAAAATGTTTTGCCTGGCTCGAAGCCCACAGCCACGACCCCAACCAGAAAGGATATTTTCAACACCTGAAACGCGACGGCACCGTGATTGTGCGCGACACCACCGTGGCGAGCACCGCAGAGACGGGCTACAAAGATCAGAACAGCTCCATCCATTTGCTGGAAGCACTCACCGAACTCTATTCGGTGTGGCCCGACCCCCTGGTGCACGAACGCCTGCAGGAAATGCTGGTGCTTATTCGCGACACCATTGTGCACCCCAAGGGCTACCTGCAATTGTTCTTCCTGCCCGACTGGACACCCGTGTCGTTTCGCGACTCGTCTGAAGCCTCCATACAAAAACATCACGGCCTCGACCACGTGTCGTTTGGTCACGACATTGAAACAGCCTACCTCATGCTGGAGGCGTCGCACATGGCAGGCAACGAGAACGACACCACCACGCTGCGCATCGCCAAGAAAATGGTTGATCACGCCATCGACAACGGCCTGGACTCAACCGGCGGTTTCTATGACGAAGCCTACTATTTCAAAGACAGGCCCGGCATCACCATTACCCGCGACACCAAAAACTGGTGGGCACAAGCCGAAGGCATGAACACCCTGCTCCTCATGGCCGACCGCTTTCCCGACGACCCACATCACTACTTCGAAAAATTCAAAACCCAGTGGACCTACATCGACACCAACCTCATTGACCACGTGAACGGAGATTGGTTTGAAGCGGGCATAGACAAACAACCCGAAAAGAAAACCGCATTGAAGGGTCACATCTGGAAAGCAACGTATCATCACTATCGCGCTATGGCGAATTGCATGGATGAGTTGCGGAAGCGATAGCGGACTAACAAATGGACTATTCGAAATTTTCCCCGTGAGAACATCCTTACTCTCCCGCAGGAGACTTGGCGTATGGCTACGCACAAAAAAAAGCGCCACCATCTGAAACGGTAGCGCTATTCTTTTTTTTTTTGATGAAATGCCTTTACTGGGCGGGAGTCTCCACCCCCACCCCTTCGCCGCAATTGAATGAAGCGAAGGGGTTGGATGTTGGAGAAAAGAAAATCAGGACACGAAGCGTGTCAGCACGTTCGAATAGACGAGCGTGGGGTGAGCACCGACGGCCGCAATGCGGAAGGCGTATTCTTTGCCGACGGTAAGGTTGTTGATGACGACTGTGCGGGTGGTGGACGCTTGTGTGAACCAAGCGCTGGTGGGTGTGATGGGGGTTTCGGCATACTGAAACAGATAGCTGTCGGCACCGTTGATGCGCTCGATGCCTACACTCATGGAACCTTGATTAGGACCTGTTTCAAGTTTGACGCTGACCGGCTTGGCCAGTATGCCAATGGGTGCCGATGGTTTCCGGATGTCGAAGCCCGAACTGAGCGCCACCGTGGCGTTGTTCTTGCTCGTGAGTTCAACATACATAGCCAACTCGCGCAACACCCGCTCGAGGGCTTCGCGCTTGTCGTTCTTGTTTGAGGTTTGTTCCTTGTTTCCGCTAATCGCCACCGCCAGTGCTGCCTGATAGGCTTTGAGCACAACGTCGAGGTCGGTCAGTGCAGGTGAAGGCGTTAGAAAATTGACATTGCCTGTCATTTTGTTGAAAATGTTTTGGGCAAAGGTGTCCAGCAAGTCGTCTCTGAGACGCGTGAAGCTGATGAGAACTTTTACGATGTTCATAGAATTTTTATTTTTTCCAACCCCTCTGACAACCCGCATGCCACTTCGCCGTGCCAGATTTGGCAACCTCAAAAACCCCATGTATTAAAAATCACCGAAAACATAATCCATGTCCGCACGCATCCGGGCAATCGCAGCACCATGTCTTTCTCAGAAACAAATGTTTGCACGTGCAGGCGGGCGATTTGATTCCGCTCCTATTGCTGTTTGCATCGGCACAAAACAAGTTCACTATGTGGTTTTGCTAACTTGCTTTGCGCGTTTGCAAGTTCACAACAGAGCATTGTAAACTTGCTTTGCGTCTTTGCAAGTTCACAATGAAGCACTGCAAACTTGTTTTGTTTCAGTTCAAGTTCACAAAGGAGGTTTGCAAACTTGTTCTGTTCTATTGTAAGTCTGCAAGGGTGCATTGCGAACTTGTTCTGTCGCGGCACGAACTGTTTTGTGGGGATATTCATTTTGTTCTTAGCCCAACCGATGTTGTCCCCGCTTAATCTCCGCTGCTTCTGTAGAAGAAGAAATTGCCTTTTTCGCGGAGAGAAGCGCCATTGCCTGCAAGGGAAACGGCAATGCCATAAACAGACATTTTTTATCACCCAAAATCGTGGTGTTGGCGCAAACGAAAATGGACGCATCGCAAACGCTCTATAGATGGTATACAAATTTTGCTGCTGCTGCCAAACACGACTGAATGTTTAGACATTCAACAACGGTGTTGAAGCATTGCACAACGCAGATGAAAAACGATGTAAGTTTTTTTGAAGAAGAAAAAGAAAACCTCAAAAATGCGGACTGATAAACAAAGCTCTCCTTTGCTTAAACCCCCAATGTCGGGGGTTGTGAAACTATCATAGCCGACGAAATATCGTTGGGCCGACGATATTTCGTCGGCTGCTCAAAACGGTAGGAGAAAAACAACGCCTGAACGCTGACCTTTCATAACTAAGTTTTAGTTTTATCTTTCAAGCAACGTTCGGTGGCGTGGGGACAATTTACTAATCTAAAAGCCACAGCGTCACACACATAAACGTTAGCGAGGATTAACAAACAGAAATGAGACATCTAATTAATGGTTTGATATTGCTGACATTGACAACTTACTCAATGGGACAAGCACGAACGGAATCAAATAACAAGGACAAGAATAAAAAAAGACGAGTTGAGGTTTTTACTAAGTGGATAAATGAGAACAACATAGTTTTCGGGCGCTTACCAAAAGCTAATCCCAAGGACTTGATTTACGACTGTGACTCAACTCCTATATTGAAACAAATAAAAGGAGATACGATAGTATACTGGACTAAAAGTAGTTGGTACACCACCGGGGGTATTTATTTGGACGACGACATAAAACAGCTCAATAAGCTAATTGAGGAGAAATCATTCGGACTGACCGATTATGTGGAGAAGTTGGACGATCAAGGAAATGTTGTTTTGGCTTCACTATGGCGTGAAGGTTTCAAAATTGAGAATGATTCGCTGTTTCGACTGACCAGTTTTCTAAAAATACCAGAAGACTCTATTACTAAAGCCATTACTAATAGGGATTTCAAGTTGGCTGAAAGATTAGTAAAGGACAATACCTATTTCAAATTTGTGCTAATTTTTCATCCTAACATATTTAAGGACCGGGCTTTTACAACCAATGAAGTTGGCGACAACATAACGCTTGACCATGTGTGGAAGGTAGGTGAAAAAACGTACTACGAAATAAGTTTTAACAGAGATAATTTTGGAACGATGATTAAGTTCCCAATCTACTTGTTTGATGATGAATACAGGTTTCTGAAATATGATGGATGTAATAAATCAGAAATTGATCAATTGACAAAAGACAAGGAAGTGACAGGTAACGCCCGCTGACAAAATGCATGTGCCATTGTGGGGCTTGGTTTAAGTTTTTAATCATATCCTGTCATAACTGTACGTGCAGATTCCGAAAATTCACAGCCCCAATTAAAGCTCATGAAACACCTGATTAATTTTTTCTTTATTGCAAACCTCGCAGTTATCTCTTTTTCGTGTGAGCAGAAAACAGTTGTGAAGCATTTAACATATAATTCTCAAAAGTACTGGAATCTTGTGTATGAGCACCCACTCAAAATTGGTAAGGGCTTGTTAATTAAAGACGATGGCACCTACGAAGTGTTTTATGAAAAGAAAAATGGGGTGCGTCTCAAATATGTGACTAAGTATCTTCCAAAATGGAGCCTTTTGAATGACAGTACCTTTCATTTCGTTGGACAAAACGTCAAATACAAAATTGAGTATTTGAATGAGGACATATTGATATTAAACAACTTGAGTGCAAGGCAGCTAATTATTTACAAAGTATCAAAGGATCAAATTTCATCTTTGACACCAGACACATCGGATCACTCCTATGACCTATAATTTCCGCCCGATGGGCATATCCCAAATTTTTTTTTGTGTGCGTCAGCTGCATTATCGGTTCTTAACGGTTGGACTATTAAATTTCGTCAGCGATGTTAGATAAGGATATATTTAGCAAGACGTGTCTAGGTGTAAACGTTAGAGACAAAGCCGACAACCCGAAAACGATGAGATCATTTGTATTACTTATTCTGGTATTTTTCACTTTATCCTGTGCTACAGAAAATCACTACTACAGAAAGTCACTGACCAAGGCAGACAAAATTTACCTAAACGCCAACGGCACCCTCATCAAAAACTTTTCCGGAAAGGCAAACTGGTATAGACAGTATTGGACCGGCAATCTTTTGGTAAGGAAAAATGAAAGTGGCCTTGTCATTAAAGAAGTTGGCGAATGGCGACAAACATCAAAAGACGGACAGGAACTATACACGATCACAAATTTCGATCGGTTCGGCTACCTCGTCGATGAAGACATTTTAGGCGATGCAGGAATGCCACCAACGGGCGAGACCCGATGCAGAAAGGATACTGTTAACGGACAAATACGCCTTATCTGTGACTACACAAACAGATACCGCAATGGGCAGCTCAAAGAAAAGGGCAAAAGAATACTTATCAATGACAAAGGAGGCAAGGAAGGCAAGTGGGAGTATTATACTGAAGCAGGGATTTTAGAAAAAGTAATAACCTACGTCAACGACAAGCCCGTTAATTAATATCCAACAGCCGTCACCCCCCCAGGGCAGTGTGCAGTTTAGTGCCGCTGCATTAACTTCAACCTAATCGAATTCCACAGTCGGGACAGATTTTGTCGCGGGGTTCTATCGCGTGTCCGCAGGCGTCGCATCTAGCGGCATCGGAAATCCATGCTTGTTGCTCTTTCGAAACCGTGGGTGGTTCGTGTTCCTGGATGTCTGCTAGTGTGGACCGCATAAGCCGGTTGCAACGGAGTATGGTAATGACCACGTTGAGGCCATAGAACAATGCGTTTTGAATTAGAAATATGATTATTTTTTCACCAATACTTCCGCTCCAGATGTAAAAGACGGGCAGGCTTAATAACAGGGAAATAACAAATAGTTCTGTGAAATTAATTCTATACTTCAGCACTATGTCTGTGCCTTTTTCTTTTAGCGTTATTTCGATGAATGTTATTGTTTTCAACAAATTCCAGTTCCAAACAAACCTGAACATGCCACCCGAACCAGAGGGTGTCGTTTGTTCGACGACGCTCCGTGGGCTTCATTCCGCCAATCTTCCGGTCAAGGATGTCGAATGTCTCTTCGATTACCAGTTGCCTATCACGGCTTGTCAAAAAGACGATCGAATTTGAATAGGCTAGTATGCTCTTCATAAGCAATGCAATGTGTTGAGACATCTTGAATTGCCGCGAAGTAACAAAAGAGACGTAACTATTCCAAAAGCCCCATAGCAGCCGACTTCCAAGAGATGAAACTCCTGCTCAATTGCCGGGTTCCCACCTGGCAATTGAAAAATATCATTAAACCATATTCGCGCCACAGCACAAACTACCTCGAGCTTCTTACTTAATTGGCGCGCGAAGTACACGCTGAATCGGATGATGCGCCCTGTGCGCCATGAACGTGCATGCGTCGAGGAGATGCGAGCGTGGCGCAAGTACACGATGGGTAGTCTCGAAATCGTCGGGTGGAACCCGACGATTCATAACGACGTCTTTTCGAACGTTAAGATTTCGGCGAGATGAGATTCTGCTGCCTTCAGCTCCCGGTCATATACTTTATAGATGTAGCGAGAAAAAAGGACCATCACAACAACAACCACAACATCCAATACAACTAAAGCAATTAAATATTGCGTATTGTCATACACATCCATCCCAAAAATCTTTCTCAAACACAACGGAAGCAACGTGAGAAACCACACGATCACAATGGACGTATCGTATTTCTTTGCACGGGCTGTATGAATTCTGAATTTGCATATTGATTTTTGGAATTCTACAATTGAAATCTTGAAATAATCCTTTGGCTCTTCAATGGATAGATGATGCACAAATGACCAAAGCATGGCTGCGGCGCCAATCAGCAGCGGGATGCTGTATTGATATTCATGCCACACAAACAGTGCACAAACGACGGAGATCAAACTATAGACAAGCGCAAGGTTTCTTCCCCACAGGGAAACATTCAAAAACGAAAGGAATCCGTTCACCACGTTCTCCAACTTCATTTCTCCAATAACCTTCTCGTTCAGGTTAATCCTGTTGCTTAATTTATCAGCATCTTCATTCCAGAAGGCCTTGAGGTCGTTCAGTTCCATAATTTTTAGTTTGGCGTAGTTGAAAAATTCTGTTTCAGTAAATTCTTTATGCGATGCATCTTGGTGCCTACATTCGATTCTGATATGCCCAATATGTCGGCGGTTTCTTTGTGGCTGTGTCCTTCCAGATGCAGAATGATAACGGCCTTATTGAGTTTATCCAGTTGATTGATGAATGTGTGCAGGCGTTGCGTGCGCTCAGACATGATCTCGTCTTGGCCCTCGTCGGCCATTTTGAAAATAGACACATCAAGTGACTCGCGCCCGTCGGTGTGCTTTTTCTCTTTCCGATAGTGCGAAATGGCAACATTCAAACAGACTTTATAAAGCCATGTTGACAACCGATAGTTGCTGTCGTAGTTTTTAAGGGATTGCCATAGTTGAATCAACATCTCCTGTTCCAGATCTTTCCGATCGTCGGGATCGCTACAGTATGTGTAAACTATCTTGTAGATTATTCTTCTATTCTCCCGTATGATGCGTATAAATTCTTCCTTATCGATGGTTGTGTTCACGCTTTGATTTGATTGCGTTATGTTATTCGCAAGAAATGACTAAAAATCACAAAAAGTCAGGACTTTTTTCTTTCAAACGCCGATTGGGGACTGGTTTGGCTGTTCGGTCCGAGCCGTATAGATTAAGGAGGGAACCAATGTCCCTCCTTTTTAACAATGCTACAATGAAATTTTCACACCACCGTTCACAACAAAACCATCTACCGGGGCATAGATGTCTCTGAAGACGGGGTTGGTTATGGTTCCTGTGTAGATGGAGTCGAAGCGTGTCTGACGGGTATCGGTGAAATTTTCGAAGTTGACGTATACAGAAAGGTGTTCCCAGATCTTTTCAATCATCAATCCACAGATCCAATATTCCTTGCCTGTTGTGCCGTCGCTAAGTTTCTGGGGACTGAAATAGTAAGCCTCCAATCCCACCTTCCATTTTTCTTCCACTTCATACATCAGCACGTTGTTTAACCGGTGCTTTGCCGTGAGGGGGTTTTGAGCGACAATGCCTTCATTGTGAATTTTTGTATCGGTGTAGGTGTAGCCAATGAACAATTTGAAATCTGCATAGTCTAATTTCACATTGGTTTCCGTGCCTTTGCTGTCGGTGTAGCCGGTTAAATTCACAAATTCATAGTCGCCCGATTGCAACGGTGCCAGAAACAAAGGATCGTTCAGGTAGGTATAGAAGAAAAGCTGATTAATACTCAATCCAACTGCGCCATCGGAAAAGGAGGTTTTATAGTTAAAGTCCCAATTCGCACCATATGATCGCTCCAGCTTGTTTGTCGATGACAAAACCGGACGCACGTTTCTATATTGTATGCGTTCGCTTTCCTCGGTGAAGATTGTCGGTGCCTTATATCCCAAACCACCTCCCAGTCGTGATGAGAAAGCTAACGAGGGCTTATACAACAGCGACACGCGTGGCAGCAACGAAAAGCCATAGTCAATCACATAGTCGCCTCGCAAACCTGACTCGAGTCTGAATGCCTCAGACAATTTCGCATTGTTCTGCACAAAGGCTCCCATAGTTGTCTGGTCATAATCGCGCAAGGGCGTTGCCGTTGTTCTATTCTCCGAAAACGTATCTGTCCAAAGGTTTACGCCGCCAATCCACTCACTGTTTTCGCGATTGGAAACATAATTCAGTTCGGTGAACGTACTGTTTTGCACACCGTCGAAGGTATATCCGGGGGTATTGATAAGACGTTTAAAATGATTGATGCTGTTTTTAACGTTCAACTTGTTCTGTGCATTAAACAGATGTGTGTATGACACCTGTGTTGAAAAACGGTCGGAGTTATTTTCTTCAAAATAACTATGTGTGTTGTCGCCCTTTCCGTCAATGTAAAGCATGTCGCCGCCGATACGGTCTTCCGTATTAAAATTTAATCCAACGTCGAGTTTGTTTTTAGCATTTAGTTCGAAAAACAGTTTGGGATTAATGGTGTAGCGCTCGAATTTCGGAATGGCCGTTAAGTCAATGTTCGCAGGGTCGTAGGCTGCATTGGTATTCCTTGATAAGAACAAGGTTACACCAACTTTCCCCAGTTGTTGTCCATAAAAACCATTGAGGTCAAGTCCTTTTGCCGAGGTGCCATTTGCCCACAATCGAAGTTCGCGTTCCTCGGTTGGCCGCTTGCTGATCAGGTTGACGAGGCCCGCAATGGCGCCGCCGCCGTAGAGTGTGGACGAAGATCCTTTGATGACCTCAACTTGTTTTAAATCGAGCGGAGGAGTTTGCAGTAAACCAAGTCCGCCCGAAAAACCGGCATAGAGGGGGAAGCCATCTTTCAAAATCTGCGTATAGCGACCATCCAATCCCTGAATGCGGATGGAGGCATTTGCCGATGTGGCCGAGGTTTGCTGGGTTTGGATGCCGGTGCTTTCATTGAGCAACATGCGGATGTCGCCCGGCTTCATATTTCCCTTCTCTTCAAGCTCTTCGCCAGCAATAAATTCAACCCGCGTGGGAATGTCGGCAATCGTTCTGCTGCTTCGCGTAGAAGAAACCACGATCTCTTCCAATTCTTCTTCCGAGGGCTGCAGGCTAATTTCCATGGGCTCCTGCGAACTCCGCGGGAAGGTGACCGCAATGGACTGGCTTTCATAGCCAACAAAGCTAAACTCAATGATATGTTCGCCATCGGGCACATTGGCTATCTGAAGCACGCCCTGCTCGTTGGCCGTTGCGCCGAGTGACAAGCTTTTGATGTTGGCCGTTGCTCCGGGCAAGGCTTCCGATGATTCTTTTGCCTTTATTAAAGCTTTGAACGTGTTTTGGCTATAGGCCGACGAAAATATAAATACACTAATAACTATACCTATGATGATTCGCATAGAAACATTTTATGATTGTGATAGAATAGGAAACTCTCCCCACAGAAGGTTGAGGGAGAAAGAGATCTAAAACTATCCCAGCTTTGGCGGCTGCCAGATCGGAACAATTACGGAAGGGACGAACCCAATCCGATAGCCTGAATTTTCGGACACAACATTTCTGAAATCCAGAACATTGTCGAAAGAAGGCGTGTAGAGAACGTGCACTGCGCAACAGGCGCTTACACAGAAGGGTGAACACAAATCGGCCTCGTCGTTGTGAGACGGCTCCCGATCTTCCTGGCCGGCCAGACAAGCGTCGTTTTTGCACTCGTCATAGCAAGGATACACAGACAGTGCAGCGATGTATAGCGCAAATATGACGTGGACCAGTTTCACGTCATAAATCTAAGCATTGATCTTGTTTATCCTGCAGATATGACATGTTTCAATTGAAATTCAAGTTTTTCTCACCCCGGAACCCGACCTAACTCAACCATATTGCCACATTTCCGCCGCGTTTGGACTTTGAACTACTAAGGCAAAGGACGGGCTACGCTACCCCTATTTTCAAACTTCGCAGCGTTTAAGCACTTCACTTAACACGCTTTAGTATCGCCTTAGAATATAGCTCGAAATCCTTTCCAGGTTCTGCGAGTTCAAATGTTTCTTTAAACTCATTCAAATTCACGATCTCATAAGATTCCTTTGCTCTGAAACCGGCAGGAATGTTTTCGATACTTTCTGAAATGAACACAATGGTTTTGCCGTCGGGTGAAATGGACTCGATCTTAAATTGATTTACAAACCCTTCGATATGAAACTGCCGTAGAACAAACGTCTTCCGGCCTTTATCGTAACTGATGAACCCGTGATCTTCGTGAACCTCTCCCTTGGGATTTTCTTTTGACGGCGGATAGGTTGACCTGTTCTTTATTTCTATAAACTTCTTGTTCAGAACAAATTCATAACTCCGCTCGTAAGTGCCCTTGCCGGGTTGCCCTTCTGAGGTGCCCTTCCATTTTCCAATCATGCTTTTAAAAGGAAGCCAAACACTGTCCTGCTTCGTCATTTGACCGTAAATGGCAACAGGACTAAGAAGAAAAATGAGTAGTAACTTTTTCATATTAAGCTGCTTTTTTAAAACTGCAAAACAAAAAATTCTGGGTTGTTTTGAAAGGCGTGATATGATCTTCCGTGAGGCACCTGATTTTTTTGAAATGATAGCGCAACGTTTTTTCAAGTTCCGCCTCAGAATATTGTTTGATCTCAAGACCACTGCATTTGGTTGGTCCGTTCTCAGAAAAAGTGCCGATCGCCATAAAACCTTTTTCATTCACGAAGCTGGCAGCGAGCTCGATGTATTTTTCAATCTGCTCCTTTGTGGTCAGAAAATGAAAAGTTGCCCGGTCATGCCATACGTCAAACATCTGTTCAGGCTTGAATTCTGTAACGTCAGAAACAACCCACCTCACCCTGGCGGCGCGTTCGCCCAACCGCATCTGTGTTTTCGCCAGCGCTTGGGCCGAAATGTCGAGCACCGTTATGTTTGTATATCCTTCATCCAGAAGAAAATCAACCAACTTACTCTCACCTCCGCCAATGTCAATAATGGCAGCGTTTCTGGGGAGGTTATAACCACGTATAAAGTCCAGTGAAGTCTGGGGTACTTCCTGTGTCCAGCTCACCTCGTTTACACCTTTGGTTGAATAGATCTTTTCCCAGTGATCTTTGAATTTTGCCATTGATGAATTTAGCCAGTTTTTCTGACATAACCGACTGATGGGGGAGCTTTGGTGAACAAACGTAGGGGATGCAAAGACGCATGGTCGCGAAGCGCAGACTATGCTACGACCGAATATGATTTAGCCAGCTTTTCCAACATAACCGATTGGAGTGGGAGCTTTGATGAAACAAACGTAGCGGACACAAAGACGCATAGTCGCGAAGCGCAGACTATGCGACGACCACATTGGCATTCCAAAGTTTGTTGAACGCTATTTTGCTCCGGCCGGAGCAGCCTGTTTATAGAAACCATATTATTACGAACTTGGACCCCGGCAGGAGTCGCCTGTTCATAATAAACCCAACGCCCAACATTCACAGTCAATACAACAAGTGACTCCTACCGGAGTCGGTGCCTTTGCCATACGGATTCTATAAACAGGTAGCCCCGCCGGGGCTGAGGAACGGGTCTCATAAGGATTTCATAAAAACATGGTTGCTCAAACGCCGGCATAGTTGCGAAGCACAGACTATGCTTCAACCCGAATGTGAATTATCAATAAAGTTTTGCTCCAGCGGAGCACCCTGTCTATAGAAACCACATCCAAATATTATTGGACTCCGTTAGGAGTCTCCTGCTTTAGAAGAATGGCGCCAAACGCCCAAGCCTTGCGAACGCAATAGGTGACTCCTACGGAGTCCGGCTATTGCAGGTGACGCTTTTCTATAGACAGGTAGCCCCGCCGGGGCTGAGGAATGCAAAGTCTGGCGTCGTCACAAATTTCTGAGACCCCACCGTCATAATGTTTAAAACAATTTCTATTATTCGTAAGAAATTGATTGTCCGAAATCGGTGGTTAGTCAATACTGATGAAACCCATCCGACACAAACGCCAGCACGGTGGGCAGGGCGGTGCGCCAGTAGGTCCAGTTGTGGCCGCCGTCGTGGATGCGGAATTCGTGGGGGATTTCTTTTTTGCGGAGGGCGATGTGCACCAGCGAGTTTCCTTCGAACAGGAAGTCGTCGTCGCCACAGTCGATGTACCAGCGCACGGCTTTCTTCTGGTCGTCGGGCATGGCTTTGATGAGTTCGAGCACGCTTTGGCGTTTGTAGAATGCTTCTATTTCGGCGTCGGTGCCTTTCTGGTTGTTGCGTCGTTCGAGGTAGGCCTTGGTGTCTTCAAGCGACAGCGGTCCGGTGCCAGCGCTTAGCGGGCAGGCCGACATGAACAGTTCGGGATGATGCAGGGCATAGGTGAACGATCCCTCCCCTCCCATGGACAAACCGGCCACGGCGCGATAGTGTTTGTCTTTTTTGATGCGATAGGTTTTCTCCACATAGGGCATCAGTTCCTGAAAGAAAAAGTCTTCATAGCGCCATTCGTTTTTCAGGTCGTTGGCATAGCCGCGCTGGCCGGTGTTGGCATCGGGCATCACAATGATCATGGACGTGGCCTTGCCCTCGGCGATGGCCTTGTCGGTGATGTTGAGCACTTCGCCAAACTGTACCCATCCCGTTTGATCGTCGCCGCCACCATGCAGGAGGTAAAGCACCGGGTAGCTTCGCTGCGAGCTTTCGTAGTCGGGCGGCAGATAGATGGCAAACTTGCGGTCGCCTTTCAGAATTTTGCTGGGCAGGGATAGGTTGTCGTATACTTTGCCGGATTGAGCGAGCAGCATTGTGGGCAAGAACAGGATGCTGGCGAGGAGAAGGTTTTTCATGGTGGCGTTCTGTTGGTTTGGGGAAGATGTGCAATTTGGAATTGCCGCGCCAGGGGAAAGTTATGAACGGTTTCGCAAAAAAAATCTACTATCTTAAGGCCGTCATCGTTAACCCATTCTTTTACGAGAACACCGAAGCAGCGAACTGGATCGCATGAAAGGAGTTCGATAGACAAAGTCATTTGCTGGCCATAACTGCCTGAGACCAAAATACACTACCCACAACAAACACCATCACACAGAATGACAAAGACTATCCTCGCCATACTTTTCACCATACTTATATCAGGTTGCAGCAAATCCATTAAGTCGAGTTCTGAAGCAGAAAGTTTAGATTCTGTTATTTCCAGATTTGAGCGGACGCTTAAAGATGATCTGGCCGAAGACAACATTGACGGCAGCATTTCGGCGGCCATTGTTCAGGACAATAAAATTATCTGGTCAAAGGCCTTTGGCTATTCCGACAGGACATCAAAGACACTTGCCGACACCAGCACCATCTACAGGACCGGTTCAATCACAAAATCGTTTACGGCCTTTTTGCTGATGCAGCTGGTGCAGGAAGGTGTTGTTAACTTGAACGACCCCGTAGAAACTTATCTGCCAGAAGTCAAACAACTGAAAGGCTATTCAGCGTCCACAAAAATCACGCTCCTGCAACTGGCCACACACACTTCCGGCCTTTCGCGTGAGCCCGAACTGGAAGACGCCGCCGCGGGCCCCATAGAGCACTGGGAAGACAAAATTATTGCGTCCATTCCAACCACCTCGTTTGAAGGACAGGTTGGTAAGAACTTCAGCTACTCAAACATCGGCTACGGCATTCTTGGACTATCCTTGTCGCGCGCGGCACACAAACCGTTTATGGAGTTGATTCAGGACAGAATATTTACTGCGTTAAAAATGAACGCTTCCTACTTTAAGGTGCCCGCCAACATGTCGTCGCATGTTGCTGTGGGACTGAACGGAGGTCCTGAAGAACTTGAAACGGAAACACCAAACATGGAACATGCCGGGCGCGGCTATAAGGTTCCCAATGGTGGCATATACTCCACCCCGAATGATCTGGCGAAATTCATTATGGCCATGAGGGGCCATCCGGCTCTGCTTAGCCCGGCCAATTTAAAAATCATGCAAACCAGGGAAGTGTCGGGGATGGATAACTACGGTCTGGGCTTTTTCATAAACAAAGACGGAGACCTTGAGATCGTTAACCACGGCGGTGCGGTTGCTGGCTACACGGCGCAGCTGAGCTTCGACAGGAATGGTAAATTTGGTGTGATCATAATGAGAAATTATAATTTCGGCGAAACAGATTTGCAAGCACGATCAAGTGAACTTCTTAAAGCGTTGCATTGATGGGTACCTGAAAGACACTATCTAATTTGCCAATGGTGCCACAGCACAAGCCGCGTCGAGCTTCACGCTATAGGCGCGCAAAATGCACGTTGAATTAAGGGGCGTGCCCTGTGTGCCATGAACGCGTGTGCGTCAAGGGGGAATGCGAACCTGGCGCATTATCAACGTCCATCGAATCAAATCATTGAAAATCAATCGTAACCGTCACATTTCCCGTGCCTAAGGCCGCAGCCAGACCTGTGGGACTATCTATCCTCCCAAGTTTCGTATAGCTGTAGGATGTTGAAAAGGTTTCGTAAAACAATACGAGTGTGTTAGATCCCCAAAGCATCAAATCGCCAGAATTTATCGTTGTCGGATTCGATGCGCTTGTGGGTAAGTTGCCTGGGAGGCGGAAAAATTTTTCATTTCCGTTCAGCTCTGTCATGTTAATCGTAAATGGCAGCATTGCCTTGAGGGCAGTGGCGGCAGCATTGTCGAGAAGTGTTGCGGAGAACACTTTGTCGCCAACGTGGATTGTAATGGTGTCTTTCATGTGGTCATCATTTTCATCTACAATATCCTGAGCATTGGTTGCCGGAAGCGGACCTTCATTGTCGCAAGCCGTTCCAATCACGAGCGGGAATACAAAGGCGATTATAGCCATTAGATATTTCATGTTCTGTGCTTTTAAACTTTCAAAAAGTTGCTGCATCGATGACGTAGCGATACCTCGCTTGTTTGTTTAATATTTTTCCCCAGGCATCATTGATCTGGTCGGCCTTAATGATCTGGATGTTGGGGAGAATTTTATTGTCGGCACAATAGTGAACCACTTCTTGTGTTTCAGGTATGCCTCCGATTAAAGATGCATTGAAGTTAACGCGGGAATTTGCAAGTCCGATATTACTGAAAGCCACCTGAAATCCAACCGGCATGCCCACCTGTGTAAAAAATCCATTGCGTTTCACCATCGCTGCATAAGACGCCACGTCAAACAGCACCGGGATGGTAGAAATCATATAGTCAAGCTTTCCTTTATAGGGTTTCAACTTCAAAATATCATCAACAACAACAGCCTCTTTGGCGCTGAACGATAAAATGTCTTTCGTTTTGTCGGCTGATGTGGTGAAGGCATAGACATCAGCGCCCTTTGCTACGGCCAGCTTAATGGCCAGGTGTCCGAGTCCGCCAATGCCCGCAACGCCCACCTTATCTCCTCTTCTGAAATTTGCTTTCATTAACGGGGAGTATGTTGTGATGCCCGCACAAAGCAGCGGTGCTGCTTCCTGCAAGCTGATATGATCCGGTATGTGAATGGCGAAATGGTCTTTCACCACGATGTTGTTCGAATAACCTCCCTGTGTGATGCCTGTTGGTGAGGTCTTATCGGCGGCACCGTATGTGAACACTGTAGCGCCGTTGTCACAGAATTGCTCTTCGCCGTGTTTGCAACTTTCACATTGCATGCAGCTATCGACCATGCAGCCTACGCCAGCTTTATCGCCCACTTTAAATTTGGTAACATTTTTACCAATGGCGGTGACAATGCCTGCTATTTCATGACCCGGAACCTGGGGATATTGCTGTGGTACCCAGTCGCCTTTCATCTGGTGTATATCCGAATGGCAGATACTGGCATACTTGATTTCAATTAGAATATCGTTGTCCCCTATGGGTCTCCGCTCAAATTCCCAGGGACTCAATTTTCCGGATGCATCTTTGGCTGCATAACCTTTTGACTTTATGTTTTTAGCCGTGGGGGTTTGCTGTTTTTCCTGGGCAAACATCTGCAGTGGGTTGGCAAGTGCCAGTCCTGCACCTGCCAGCGCAGATTGCTGAATGAACTCCCTTCTTGACGCGTTGCTTCTATCTTTTTTCATAGGTCTTTCCTGGGGTTTAACTGGTTCACCGAATGTTCCAACTTGCCATAATGTTGGTGTTGAATAGTCTGTTTTTGTTATTCAAAGGTCGCCATAGGCCGAGGTGTGCGGATAAAGAAATTCAAACCGATTATTACGAATTTCAAACTTCATCCCTTTCAAGATTTAAAGGCCATGACATGGATGGGGCCTCAAAGGCAAGGTCATTTTGACGGCTTCGGTGATTTTAACCTAACTAATTGCCTTATGAGATTCCGTTTTTGATGGGTCCGAGATCTTCAATTCTTCCGATATTTGATATTCTTAAGTTATGGTTTGAATTTCTTAACCGATAACTTCGTTGAACCAGTGAACTTGCAGCCTTAAATAAAATCAAATGAACAAAATCAGGACTGCAATTCGGCAAGCCATGGATTGGTTGTCGAAGCAAACATCTTTTCCAAATCTATAACGGGATGACAGGTCCCATTCATCATGCAAAAGAAAGAGATCGTGCGCTCCGTATCACCTTTTAACAATGAGCTAAGGCTTAAAGGTTTTAATGTTTTCCAAATCGAGGAAGATTCAAATGCGGTACGGAACTATAGCCGCAAAGATTTTTACAAAATCTGCTTAACAACGGGAGAAAGCATCATTAACTATGCCGACCGTAGTTATGACATGACCGGCACCATCCTGTTTTTTGCCAACCCCAATGTTCCCTATTCCTGGGAAACCCTTTCAAGAAGTTATGTCGGTTATACATGCCTTTTTTCGGAGGACTTTTATAAACCTTCAGATCGCACGGAGAGCCTCCAACATTCGTCACTTTTCAAAATAGGCGGCACGCCAATCTTTAAAATTTCAGAAGAAAAGCGTGAATTCCTCAATGGGATTTTCCGGAACATGATGGTGGAACAAAACACTGACTATGCGTTCAAGGATGACCTTATCCGGAACTACATCAACCTCATTATTCATGAAGCGCTGAAACTCCAGCCTGCCGGGAATTTTGATCAGGTAAAAAATGCCTCGCATAGAATCACAAATGTTTTCCTTGAATTGCTTGAAAGACAATTCCCAATTGAGAGCATTGACCGCCCCTTGCAACTTCGAACCGCGCAGGATTATGCAAACAATTTGAATCTGCATGTCAATTACCTGAACAGGGCCGTGAAAGAGATCACCGGAAAATCAACAACAACGCATATTAGCGAACGCATGGCCAGTGAAGCAAAGGCATTGCTGCTCCACACGAATTGGAACGTGGCCGATATAGGGTACGCTCTCGGTTTTGAATACCCTACTTACTTTAATAACTTCTTTAAGCGAATCACCGGAACCAATCCCCTGGCGATCAGACCTACGGAGGTCTCCTGATCAGTTTAGTAGCAGACTTAAGAACGACACAAATGGACATCTTCAAAAAAATGCTTTCCGGAGGAATAATCCGAAATGACGATCCCGAAATGGCTGAGGCATGGAAGGTTGTGTTTCGGGCACAAGAACTGTCGCCAACACTCAACGCGTCGACCAATGTTGACCAGATGCGCAAACGTTTGAGCGAAATTATCGGAACGCAGATTGATAAGAGTTCAACACTCTTTATTCCGTTTTACACAAACTTTGGTCGACACATAAAAATTGGCAAGAACGTGTTTATCAATCACGCGTGCAGCTTTCTCGACATGGGCGGCATAACCATTGAAGATGATGTGCAGATCGGCCCGAGAACGAACCTGGTCACTGAAAATCATCCCGTAGACCCGTCGATGAGAAAACATCTGGACCTGAAATCAATACTCATCAAACGCAACGTTTGGATAGGTGCCGGGGCGACCATTCTCCCCGGAGTGACCATTGGTGAAAATTCAATTGTCGCAGCAGGCGCAGTGGTTAACAAAGATGTTCCCGCCAATACAATAGTCGGTGGCGTGCCCGCACGTGTCATTAAACAAATTCAGGTTTAAGGCTGATTGAACTAAGCACACTCTTTCCGGCGTATTTACTTCGCCAAATTACCCGTCTCCACATTTCCGGCCCGCTTGTAGTTGGTAATGATCACGCCGGTCGACGTAATGACGCTGCCCACCAATGTGAATGTCGCAGGGATCACGCCACTGTTAAATAACTTTTTCCCGGTGCCCAACGTGAGCGGGTGAATTTTTAGCCTGAGTTCGTCCACGAGGTCATTTTGAAACAACACATCAATGAGTTCGCTACTGCCCCAAACCTGAATGTCGGAGCCCTCCGAATTCTTTATTTTTTTGATGTCGGCAACACTATCGATAAACACTGTGTTTTTCCAATCCGATTTTTTCACGGTTCGGGACATCACGTATTTTGTGCCATCGTTAATGCCCGGCCAGAAGTCTGCATGCTTTGGCCAATAGTCGGCCCAGATGTCGAATGTTTTTCGGCCCAACAGATAGTCTGCCGGTTTCAGTTCTTCGCGCACAATTTTGCTGTAGGCTTCGTCGCCATAGGGAGCCGTCCAGCCACCATGTTTAAATTTTCCCGATGTGTCTTCTTCGGGACCACCGGGTGCTTGCATCACACCATCCAGGGTGATCATCGATAGAACAATTATTTTTCTCATCGTAATGTGTTTGCCGTTTTCAACTTCGCTTTCCTATAGTTGCTTCTAGTCGTCAGGTTGTAAAAACTTCTTCGAAGCCATCTGCATACGAATATACGCGCAACTGATTGGTTTCTTTAAAATAAGCTCGCGATTTTATTTCAAGAATCCGGAATTTCCCGTGGAATGGGTTAGGGCTCCCAACAATAGCGGTTGATTTCGTAAGCATTATCATAGTGTTACCACTTTGATTACACAACCCACAACCGAAAAATAAAATCTAAATTGAAATACTCAGATGTCATTCAGAACTTAACTAAAACAACACAACCATGGTAGATGGAAAAACAATTGACCAGCTCCGGCAAGATCTTGATTCGCTTCGAAGCGAGGTGAAGCGGTTAACACAAATTGTTTCGGTGCTCGAACAAAAAACGGCTGCTATCGATGCACTGGACATTGAAAAACTTCAAGCCCTTATTGAAGGAATTAAACCCAAAAAGTAGTTGTCGACCAAACAGACTTATCGCAGACTCTTCCCAAACGCCTCCCAATCAAACCCCGTCTCCACCCTGCCATGCCGCAACGCGGGAATCTGTGTGGTGACGATCAGCTTTGTTTCGCCAAGGTCGGCAAGGTGATGCTGTGGGATGTGGAGTTTCACAGCCTTGATCATTTTGAATTTCGCATCCGGAAAAAATTCCTGCACCGACAATTTCAGTGCGTTGATGTTGTTCATGCCATACATCAACACCACTTCGGGTTTGTGTGTGACGACCTGTTGCAGAATGTTTTTTATTCTGTAGTCATAAACATGTTTCTCATACAACACACGGCTTTTCAGAAAGGGAAACTGCGGCAGGTCCAGCCAGCTGTAATACCACGCATGGTTGTGAGGACTTGGCAAAGGATAGAGCTGAACCAGCGCCTGTCTTTGCGCCGATGCCACTGCAAAAGAATTTTTCTGATAGGCTAAAAGATCGGGCAGCTTTTCGTTTCTGTAGCCGTGCTCGAAGCTGATCAGGTTTTTCCACACGCCATGAAGCACGGCCTGGTTGCCAAACCGGTAGTCGTGGCGGTTTGTGAACTTGTCGGCTTTTGGGCCATCGCTAAAAAATGGAACATGGCGATATACTTCGCGCATGTCGCAAAGTTCGGGAGCGGTGGCGGCTCCGTGGGCATCCAGAAAATAGTTGATCTTGGCGGCCACTTCTTCCGGCAGGTCGCCGCCGCCTTCTTCATAGCCCACAAACCAGACCTTTGCCTGCCACGCGCCATAGCCGTAGAAGTGCGTGAGCCAGTGGAGAAAGGGCTTTTCGTTGATCAGCATTACAACTTCATTTCCCAACCTTTTTCATATTCGCGCTTCCACAACGCCGTGGCTTTGGGATTGTCTTTGATGTGTCCGTTTGCCGGATCACAATAGAGCGTTGCGCCCGTGCGATAGGCGATGTTGCCCAACTGCGGGAGCAAGGTTGACTTGTGGCCTTCGGAAATGGGTGCGTTGAGTTTTGTTTTTCCGCGCACGGCTTCCACAAAGTTGAGCAGGTGCATGCCGTCGAGACGCTCGCCCATGCCCATGGTGTTTACGGCATCGGCGGCCTGCAGGTCGGTCTTCACTTCTTTGATGAGTTTGTTGGCGGGGTCGAAGATTTTGTAGTCGTCGCCGCCGGGAATGAGCATGGTTCCTTTTTCGCCATAGAACACCACGCCTCGACCGACGCCCTCCACGCCAAAGCTGTTGCAGCTGCGGCCTTCCCAGGTCATGGCGGTGTTGTTGTTGAATTCGAAGGTGATGGTTTGGGTGTCGGGGGTTTCCCAGTCGTCTTTGTAGGCGAAGCGTCCGCCAGCCGAGACCACTTTGGTGGGATAGTCCACGCCAAGGCCCCAGCGCATCACGTCCATTTCGTGTGTGCCGTTGTTGAGGGCTTCGCCCGTGCCCCAATGCCAGAACCAGTGCCAGTTGTAGGGCACCAGGTTGTCTTTGTATTCGCGACGCGGCGCGGGGCCTTGCCACAGTTCAAAGTCTAACGTGGCGGGTACGGGCGCCACCTTGCCGGTGCCAATAGGCTTGCGGCCGTTGGCATACCAGCCCTTTGCAAAATACACACGGCCAATGGCACCCGCGTGCAGCTCCTGCATGGCTTCCATCACTTTGGGGAATGAGCGGCGCTGGCTTCCCATCTGCACCAGCTTGTTATATTTCGCAGCACCGGCCACCAGCATTTCGCCTTCGGCCGGGTTGTGCGAGCAGGGTTTTTCTACATACACATGCTTGCCTGCTTTCAAGGCCAGCATCGCGGCCGGAGCATGCCAGTGGTCGGGCGCAGCAATCACGATGGCGTCTACGTCTTTTATTTCCAGGAGCTTGCGCACGTCTTTGATGCCCTGTGGTTTTTTGCCGGAGATCTTTTCGATTTCGGCCACGGTTTTGGCAATCACATTGTCGTCAACATCACAGATGTAGCCCACCTCTACGTTTGGCAGTTTGGCAAACATGGTGGCGAGGGCCCATCCGCGGCTGTTGGTGCCAACCATGCCGATCACGACCTTTTCGTTTGGCGAACCCACGAAGCTGAACACGTTGGGGGCGACAAAGATGCCAGCGCCAGCCAGGGTTGCTTGTTTAATGAAATCTCTGCGGTTATTCATAGGTGTTTGAATTAGGGTGATGCGTGTTTGTGTTCCTGGGATAGGACAGTTTTTTTTATGCCAGACCCCTACACGATGTGTGCCGTTTTGGTTAGCGGCGTTTCGGGTGTTTCAGTGGTCGGTAGATTTTATTTCAGCAAGTACGGCTCCAATATCTTTTTCCAGATTTCATAGCCTTTCGGATTCATGTGCAGCATGTCTTGTGTGAAAATCTCTTTCATGGGCAAACCATCCGGACCCAACATGGCGTCGTAGACATTCACGAAGGTGGCGCGCTTGTCTTTTTTCAGATAGTCGCCAATGAGGCGGTTGGCTTCGATCACCACCGGCTGAAATTTCTGGCGGCTTGGGCTTGGTTTTATGGAGACGAAAAGCACCGGCACTTTGCCCAGGTTGGCGCGGATGTCGGTGTGTAGTTTCTTAAACCTGGCGAATACGGTTTTGGCCGTCACGGTGTCGGAAGCGGCGATGTCGTTCTCGCCACAATAGATCACTACCTGTTTGGGTTTGTAGGGGAAGATGATGTCGTTTTCGTAGCGAATCACGTCGGGCAACGACGAGCCGCCAAAGCCACGGTTCAGGATGGTGTGTGCTGGAAATGCATGTTGCACATCTCTCCATACGCGAAACGAAGAGCTGCCCACAAACAGGATGGGGCGTTTGGGTGGCGGGCTGATGCTGTCTTGTTTTTTGAAGTCGCGGATCTCGTCCCAGAAGGGTGCTTGCGCGCGGGTGGTGTGGAATGCTACAAACAGGAGACCTATTGCAAAGAGTGCTTTTTTCATGCAGGTTGTTTCGTTTTTTTGGGGCAGTGATTGTAATGAAAGATAAGGCATTTGCCAGCAACCGTTGCGAAAAAATTATGCGAGCGGTTTTCCCGGCCATGTCGCAATTGGAAAATAGCCGTACTTTTAAGATTGAACGTTAACCCTCGCGCGCATGAAACTCCGTCTCCTCTTCGCTTGCTCACTCCTGGCCTCGGTGGCGCTGGCCCAGAAAGAAGTGTCTATCACCCTCGACGATGTGCCCAACGTGGGGCTTTATAAAAAAGACAACAACCGGTCGTTGTTGCTGGAAAACATCACGCGTCTTCAACTGCCCGTGGCCATCTTCAGCAACGAGGGCAATCTTTATCAGAACACGTCGGCCGCCGACAACTATAAAGCGCTGGCGCAATGGATCGGCAACAAAAATATCACGGCGGGAAACCACACGTTTAATCATGTGGGCTATTCGAATGTTGGTGCCAAGGTTTTTGAAGAGAGTGTGGAGAAGGGCGAAGTGATCACCGAAAATCTTTTGAAACAGCAAGGCAAAACCCTTCGCTATTTTCGTTTCCCGTTCAACGACATGGGCAAAGACAGCAGCATGCACCGCCAAATGAAAACCTTTCTTCAAAACAAGGGCTACATCGTGGCGCCGTTCACCATCGAGAATTCGGATTGGGCCTACTCCGCTGTCTACGAAGATGCGCTTCTGCACGGCGACCAGGCCAAGGCCAAAACCATCGGCTCAACCTACGTCAGCACCACACTTGCCTTGTTCGACTATTTCGAAGCCTTGTGCCTGAAGCAACTTGGCCGCCCCATCAAACACATCTACCTCTGCCACGACAACGCACTCAACACCGACTACTTGCCCGCGCTGGTGGAAGGACTTCAGAAAAAAGGATATGCTTTCATCACCCTCGACAAAGCGTTGACCGACGATGTGTATGCACGGAAAGAATATTATACCGGCAGCGCCGGTTTCAGCTGGCTCTATCGCTGGGAGCCCGACGCCGAAAAAAGAAAAGCACTGCTACGCTCCGAGCCGGAGAATGCAGCGCTTATGAAAGCGTATGAAACTTTACAGAAGAAAAACTAAGACAACGCTCAGCCTGCTTTCGCCACGGCCATGCGCTCCACCGGTTCGATGCGCGCCATGCCCGACACGGTGTGGTTGGTGAACACGGGGTTGTTGGTGTAGCGCAGCACGGCTTCGTCGTGCACGTTGGCGCGGCTCACCACTTTTGTGGGGCCGATAATCACTTCAGCATTTCCTTTCAATGCCACGCAGCACACTTCCTTGGTTTCCAGCTTGCTGAAGTCCAGCACACAGTTGCCGCTGGCATATTCCACCACCAGCTTGCGGCAGGTGCCGTGAAACGTGAGGTGGCCATCGCCCTTCACAAAAAAAGTTACCGCGTTGCGCACGCAATAGATCAAGCCCGAGAGCTCGAACGAACCTTTTGCCACAAACTCCACATCGCCAAAGTTGCCAATGAGCAGCGAGTCGTTTCTGTGGACACCATCAAATTCAATTTTTCGGGGCAACGGTTGCAGTGGTTGTTTTTTTATTCTCATGAACAGATGTTGTTTTTAAAGCGCGTTAAAAAAATCGATATGCTGATATTTATAAAAACGGTGCAGGGGTGCTCCTTCACCTGGAGGAACACCCCGCTCCGGAAAAGAAATGGTCAGCTTCTTTTCATACTACACAACTAAACAAACCCGGTTCTATTTCGCTACAAAACTAACCGTGGTGCCTCCTTCTTTGGCGTCGACCGTAACGGTCACGTCATATTTGCCAGCCGTGATCACACGGTAGTTTGCATCTGCTCCACCCACGTCTTTGGCATTTTTAATTTTTCCTTCGGTCACGGCTGCACCGCCTACGCTGTTGGGCACGGTGTAGTCGAGAAACCATCCGCCCCATGCGCCGTCTTGCAGGAACACAAACTCACCATCGGCAATGAGTTCGGCATCGGTCCATTTCCAGATAAATTTCGAGCCGGAGCGTGTGGGGGCTTTCACGTCATAGGGGGTGTCCCATGCGGCTTGCTTGTCGCCTATTTTGTAGGCGTTGCCAAACAGTCCAAGCTTCACGTTGCTCAGGTCTTTAAACTCCGACCATGTGTCGGTGGCCTGGTTGTAGAGCAACTTCACTTTGATGTCGCCAGCCACTTTGTTGGGAATGTTTTCGAGCGAGAACACGAGCGGGTTCTTGCCACTGGCCCATGAGTCGCCATAGTTTGCCACGCCAAGGCTCGACAGAGTGGTGGCTGCGCCCTCCTGGTTGTAGGCATTCCATCCGTCGTGGAAGCGATAGCGATAGCCCGCCGCGCCTTTCAGCTTGATGGTGCTTTCGAACACGGTTGAGTCTTTTGATGCAGACTTCGGCGCGATGGCCGTGCCCGTTGCCCAGTTGCCGGGTGTTGCATCGCCAATGATGTTGGCCGTTACCGGCGCAAGCACTACTGTCTTTTTGTTTATGTTCACTACGGCGAAATAGAGGCCGGCATCTGTCACCGAAATCTCGGCTTCATCTGCCACCAGGTCGCCATGGATCACCGTGTTGCCAATGGGAATAAGATTGTCGGCCACATCGGTGCCTTTTTCTTTTTTGCCGCCACCCACAACACCGAGACGTGTCGCCACACCACTCACCACGTTTGCTATTTTAATTTTAGCACCGGCGCCGATATACATAAACTTGCCATACACGCCGTCTACCGTTTTTGTTTTCGGTGCCTTGTTCAGATCGAGTTGTGCCAGGGCCATGCGTGCGGCGGGCTCAACAGCCGTTTCGGCTATGGTGTTGGTTCCATAGATATACACGCCGTCCAGCTTGGGAACCAGTTCTTCGGGTGCGGGATCGTCTTTGCTACACGCCACAAACACAAGCGGCATCACCAGCATCATCAAAAATTTTACAGAGAATAATTTTTTCATAAGAGTTCAGTTTGATTAATGATTTGAATTCAATTCGTTCGGTTGTTTCTTTAAAAGTCATTCCAGGGTTTTCAACAGATTGCGCGCCTGTTCCACTTCCAGGTTCACCAGGTGTTGATAGGTTTGTTTCAGCGTGGCCAGCGCCGCGTCGTTGCCTTTGTACTTTATTTTCTTGAGGTAATATTCGTGCACCATCTCCAGCTCCGTGCGTGTGTAGGCAACGCCGGCGAACTGCTGGAGAATTTCGAGACACTTGTATTGATCTTCGGTGGTCGGCTCAATCACCGTGCCTTCGCCAAAGTCGTTCCAGGTCACCAGCTGCAAATAGTCGAGGTTATATTCCTTTGCTTTGGCCAGTGTGTTGCTGAACGTTTGTCCATCGTTGAAATCCACATAGCCATAGCTGTTGCCTGTGCCGCCTTCTTTATAGAAATCGTGGAAGCGTGGATAGGCCGAGCCCATCAGCACACTCATGTTGCCCTTCTTGTTATAGAATGAATTGAGCTGACTGAGCGACGCATTAAAATCCACCCACGCAAACTGACCGCTGCCGTTGTTGCCCACAAAACCGGCATGATCCCAGAGGGGAAGAAACGCAGGCTTTGTCACGTCCTTGAAGATGTCTGTCCACTGATCCATGTCTTTGAAATAGCGCGGCCCGAACGTGAGCAGCAGCGGCTTCTTGTCGATGGCGATGTGATATTTGTTTTTGAAATAGTTGTCGCTCAAAAACTTCATGTCTGTTTTCGCGGCGTCAATACCCGTGATGCCCAGCTTTGGTGCCACCACCTGGGCGGTGTAGTCTTCATAGACCATCGCGAACTGCACGCCTGCGCTTTCGGCTTGTTTCACCAAAGCTTCGGTGGCCTGAAAGTTTGTGTAGTAGTCGTAGACCTTGTAGGTGCCATACCAGTCCACCAGAATGCCGTCTACGCCGGCGTATTTCATCAGCAGCAAATGATAGTCGAGCACGTCGGTGTCTTTCGAATCGTAGGGGCCGATGATCGGATGATAGTGGGAAGCAATCTGACGCTGTCCGTTGTCTTCAATCACATCCGGATTTTTGTTGGTCATGGTCCAGTGCGAGCCCCAATAGCCCGACACCGGCTTGCTTTGAAACCACGGCATGTAGTGCATATACAACTTCATGGGGTTGGTCTTTGTGGCCGTGGGCAACAGGGGTTCCTCCTCCTCCACCGTTGGTTCCGGATCGGGCTCTGACGAACTGCACCCCGGCAGCATGGGCAGCATCAGAAAGGCCGCCATCGCGAAGCACTGCAGTGAATAATAAAATGCCGGTCGTTTCATGGTTTGTGTCGTCATGCTCAGTAGCCCGTGCTGGGTTTCATGTTTTTGTTCGTGTCCACCTCGCGCAACGGTATGGGGTAGTAATAGTCCTTGTCGTTGTAGATGATGGTGCCTTGTGTCTTGTTGTAGGTGTTGTATTTCTCCACTTCTTCCTGCACGATGTGCCAGCGCACGATGTCGTACCAGCGATGGCCTTCGCCAAACAGTTCGAGGAAGCGCTCCTCGCGAATCTTGTCGCGCAGCGCCGTTCCGCTCAGGCCCGAAAAGTCAACGGTGGGTTGTGCACCTTCAGGCGCAAAGCCATAGGCACGACGACGCACTTTGTTGGTATACTCCTGTGCCGTGGGGTCGTCGCCAAGTTTGTTCATCGCTTCGGCATACATGAGGTACACATCGGCAAGGCGCATCAGCAAATAGTTTATGCCGCTGTTGCGGTTGGTGGCCAGCACGCAATAGTCTTTGGGCACATACTTGCGGAAGCTGTGGCCGGTGAAGTTGAATTCGCTTTTGCCAACCTGCGTCATCTTTCCATCCGAATCCATTGCAGAGTCGGTGGGTGCGTAGGTGCAGATTTTCAGGCGCGGGTCGGTGCCGAAGCGGAAGATGTTCAGGCCGTGTGGTGTGCAGTTGCTCCAGCCTCTGCCGGGAGGAGCCAGCACCAGCGCGATGCCCGAGCCAAGTCCATTCTCCCAAATGTTTTGCTGCATGTCTACCGTGTAGTTGATCTCCAGCAATGACTCCTTGCTGAACTCGGCCTTGCCCTGAAACAAGTCGTCGTAGTTCTTCGATGGCAACAGGTTGTAGAGACCGCTGTTGAACACTTCTTCGAAATAGGTCTTCGATTTTTGATACTCTTCCATGTAGAGATACACCTGACCGAGATATCCTTTCACGGCATACTTCGACACGCGCGCGATGTTGGAACCATCCCACGTGTCGGGCAGTCCGGCCTCGGCCGCTTCAAAGTCTTTGATGATTTGCTGGTAGACTTTTCCCACCGATGCGCGGGGCACCATCATCTCGGCATTGTTGGTCGCCACTTTCAAAATGAGCGGCACTGCCAGTCGCGCGCTGTCTTCTTTGTAGGTGGCTTCTCCCCACAGGCGCACCATGTGGAAATAGGCAAAGCCGCGAAGGAAGTGTGCCTGCGCCACCATCTTCTTCAGCTGAACAACCTGATCGGCCGTTGCTTTTCCCGAGGCTTCGAATGCCGGTGCATTTTCGATGAGATCGTTGGCACGTGCCACGATGCGATAGAAACCGCGCCATGCGATGTAGACGTTGCCGTCTATCGATGTCACTTCGTTACGGTTGCCCGCGTTCCAATAGTCAGACTCGTGTGGCAGGGCCAGCAGGGTTTGCACGTAGAACGTTTGTCCGAAGAGGTCAAGGTTTTTAACGGCGTCGTAGGTGGCGTTTAGCGACAGGTCGAAGTTTTCAATTTTTGTATAGAAGTTGTCGGCGTTCAGTTCGTTCTGGTTGGTAAGGTCCAGAAAGTTGTCGGAGCAGCTCACCAGTGTGATGAGCATGCTCACGACAAGAAGGGAAGAAAGTATTTTTATGCGCGTGCTTTTCATATCATTCTAAAATTGAAGTTCAAGACCGCCGGTGAACGAACGCACCTGCGGGTAGTTTCCAAAGTCAACACCACGGCTCACGTTGGTGCCCGCCACTTCCGGATCGAGACCGGAATATTTTGTGAACGTCAACACGTTGTTGGCATTCGCATACACCCGCAGCCGCGTGATGTGCCACTTCTGCAACAGCCGCTGCGGCACGTTGAGGCCGATCTGGATGTTGCGCAGTTTGAGATACGATCCGTTCTCCACGAAATAGCTGGAAGGCTTGCCCCAGTTGCCGTTCGGATCGCTTGATATGTTGCGCGGGTTGCCCGTGTGATTCTCGGGAGTCCATGCGTCGTGAATGGCCGTTGTGGTGTTGTTGTCGCCAAAGAAGTTGCGCGTGTAGGCCTTGCTGGCATTGAAGACATCGACACCCTGCACACCCTGAAACTGCAGGTTCACATCGATGAGTTTGTTATAGACCGCGCCGATGTTGAGTGCGTAGGTCATCTTGGGCCAGGGGTTGCCAATGATGGTGCGATCGAAGTCGGCCGTGACATCGCCATCGGGAACACCGTTGGCGCCGCTGAGGTCGCGATACATAAAGTCGCCCGGCGCAGTTCCCGCTTCCTGATAGATGCCATCGGGTGCCCACGAGTTCACGGCATACACGTCGTTGGCCGAGTTGAGCACCTGCTGCACCTGGTAGCCATAGAAACTTCCCACGGGCTTGCCCACCTGTGTGCGCGACATGCCGCCGATTTGTCCGCCGGCGCTTCCGGCGGTGATGGCATCGTCGCCGTTCAGCTTGGTGAGTTCGTTTTTGAGAAACGATGTGTTGCCGTTGAAGGTGAGGTCAAACTTCTGCACCGTGGTGGTGTAGCCAAAGTCGATGTCGATGCCCCGGTTGCGCATGGTGCCGATGTTCACTTCGGGGTTCACCGGATCGAAGTTGTGCACCGCGATGCCCACCGACGGTGGAATGGGCACGGGATACAACAGCGACTTCGAGTCTTTGATGTAGTAGTCAACACTCAGCGACACTTTGTTCTTGAACGCCTTGATGTCGAGGGCCACGTTGTGCATGTAGGCTTCCTCCCAATGCACTTCGCCGTTGGGATATTTGCTGATGAAGAAACCCGTCACCTTGTTGCTGCCCGATGTGTTGAAAGCATAGGTCGAGAATTGCGACGTATAGGTTTTGAGATAGATCCAGCTGCCAATGTTTTCCGAACCGAGCTTGCCCGTGCTGGCGCGCAGCTTCAGGTTGGTGATGTAGGGCACATTCCGGAAGAACGACTCCTGCGATATCCTCCACCCTGCCGACACCGACGGAAACACACCCCACAAATTTGACGGCCCAAACTTGGGTGCCGAGGCATCGCGGCGGATGTTGGCTTCCAGCAAATACTTTTCATCAAAGTTGTAGTCGAAGCGACCAAACTGCGAGAGCAGGCGGGTTTGGTTCACGTTCTGTTTGTCGGTGGTAGAGATGGCGCCCGTGGCCAGGTTCAGGCTGGACGCTACGTCGATGGGAAAGTTGTTGCCCACCACGTTGAAGTGACGCGAGTCCCACTGCGAAGCTTCGTATCCGCCCATCACTTTCACACTGTGTTTGTTGAACGAGCGCGTGTAGGTGGCATAGCCGTTGGCCGTGATGGTCTGATCATTGCCCGAGCTGTAGGTGAGCTGCGCGATGGGGTTAGACAACGAACCGTAGTCAAACGCTTCGTTGAATTTTTCGCCGAGCATGTTGTAGTAGTTGTAGCCCACGGTGCCGCGAATCACCAGGCCCTTCACCGGCGTGGCTTCGAGGTAAACATTTCCGTCGAGGCGACTGTAGGTTCTTTTTTCGTGTTGCTGATATTGCGTTGCCACGGGATTGGGGCCCTGGAAATAAACCGGTCCCCTGCCCCATCCGCCATAGGGATTGGTGTCGTCATAAATGGGCATGATGGGAATGGAGCGATACGGAATTCCGCCCGCACTGTTTTCGTCGTTGTTGCCAATCGGATTTTCAATGACGCGCGACAACAAAATGCTTTCGCCCAGCTTCAGCCATTTGGTGAGGTGCATGTCGGAGTTGAGGCGCATGCTGTAGCGTTTGTAGTTGTTGTCGATGAGAATGCCGTCTTCGGTGTCGTGACCAAAGCCCAGATAGAAATTCGATTTGTCGTCGCCCTTCGAAACCGAGAGATCATAGGTGCGCAGCACGCCGCTGCCAGCATAGAAGGCATTTACCCAGTCAGTGTCGGATGAGTAGTTATCCCAGGAAGGATCGGGATTTTGACCGGCGTTGAGGCGACCTTCTTTTCTGTATTTCACAAAGTCGGCGCTGTTCAGCAACGTGGGCAGCTTCACCGGCGAACGTTTGCCGATGGAGGTCTTAAAGTTTACCTGCAAGTTTCCTTTGCCGCGTTTTGTGGTGACAAGGATCACCCCGTTGGCCGCACGCGCACCATAGATGGCCGATGCCGCCGCGTCTTTCAAAATCTCGATCGACTCCACGTCGTCCACATCAAACTGATTGCCCGGGTCCATGCGAATGCCGTCGACAATCCACAGCGGGTCGGTGTTGTTGATGGAGCCCACGCCGCGGATGTGAACTGTGGGAGCAGCACCGGGTGCACCACCGTTTCGGGCCACCGTCACACCGGCCGTCATGCCTTGCAACGCCTGGTCCAAACGCAACACCGATTTGTTCTCCATGTCTTTCACGTTCACCGACGCCACGGCGCCAATCACGTTGGAGCGCTTCTGCTCGCCATAGCCTACCACCACTACTTCGTCGAGCGCCTGAATGTCTTCGGTGAGCGATATGTTCAGCGTCGACTGTGTGCCCAGTGGAATCTCTTTGGTGATGAAACCGATGGAGCTGAACACGATCACCGCCTCGGGCGACACCTGCAACTGGAAGTTTCCCTCGCCGTCGCTCAGCGTTCCCGTGGTGGTGCCCTTTTCATAGATGCTCACACCGGGAATAGGTTCGCTCTTCGCATCCGTTACGCGCCCTGAAATCTGGCGCCCCGCCGTGGCCTGCCCCTGCACATCCCACACGGCGAACAGCTGCAGAAGCACCACCAGTGTGATGAGGGAAGGCATGGCGAATAAAATTCTTGGTAATGTTTTCGTCATAGGTTAGGGTTGTGGGTTTGTTTCTTGCACACCGGTTCTATCCGGCATGCAGGTATATTTTTTCATGCAGCGGAATTGCTTCTGCTGCAGGTTGCTCTTCACGTCAGGGTTTCTCCTGGAATCGTATTGCCGCGCCACCACCGGGTGCCAGTTTCAAGTCAAGCACGGTGGTGGCATCTACCTCTTTCGACACAATGTCTAGCGGCAGCGGATTGGTGACCATGTCGGCGCCGTTACCATCCTGATAGATCGTGGCTGTATATTTTTTTCCGGGCGTGAGGAAGTCGAGTTTCACCGGAAGCGTGCGCGCGTCTTCGTTGGTGATGCTGCCCACAAACCAGTCGTTGCTGTTGCGGTCTTTGCGCGCGGTGGTCACATACTTTCCGATCTCGGCGTTCAAGACTTTGGTGTCGTCCCAATCGGTGGGAACATCTTCGATAAATTTGAAGGCGGGTTTGCCTTCATAGTTTTGCGGAAGGTCGGCGGCCATGTGCATGGGACTGTAGATCACCACATACAAGGCGAGTTGTTTTGCCAATGTGGTGTGCACGCGAAAGTTGCCATCGGTCTTGAACTGAATGTCGAAGATGCCGGGTGTGTAGTCGAACGGGCCACCAAGACAACGGGTGAACGGAATGATGGTGGTGTGTGCCGGAGGGTTGCCTGTGCTCCACGCTTCATACTCGGTGCCACGACCACCTTCGCGTGTCATCATGTTGGGATACGTTCTGCGCAAGCCCGTGTCTTTGATGGGTTCGTGCACGTCGAGCATCACCTTATACTTCGCGGCCATCTCCATCACCTTTTGATAGTGACGCACCATAAATTGTCCCTGGTGCAATTCACCGGCGGGCTTGCGATTCACATAGCCTGTCTTCAGCCGGTGAATATCGTACTGCGCGCAAAGCTTGAAAGCATCTTCCAGCTGTTTCTCATAGTTGGCAATGTTGCCGCCGGTTTCGTGATGGGCAATGATGCCTACGTTTTTCTCGTGTGCATAGCGACTCACTTCGGCGAGGTCGTAGTCGGAATATGGTTTGGTGAAATTGAAGTTCTCGCCTTTGGTCCAGTCGCCTTCCCAGCCTTCGTTCCAGCCTTCGGCCAGTGTGGCCGAGAGGTGGTGAGTGCTGGCAAAGTCGATCAGCTCTTTCATGTTTGCCGTAGTGGCTCCGTGGTGAGGACCACCTTCCCACGTGAATGTTTTCAAATGCATGCCCCACCACATGCCGTTATATTTGCCGGGCTTGATCCACGACACGTCGGCAAGTTTGTTGGGTTCGTTCAGGTTCAGGATGAGGTATGATGTGACGAGGTCGCCGGGGGTGTCGCCCAGTTGTATGGTTCTCCAGGGTGTTTGCAACGGGGCCGCAGCCTCCACGCGATTTCCGTTTGCCCACGGCACGAGGTCGGCCTTGAGGGTGTGATGACCTTTTTTCACCAGCGCCATAGAGGCATAGTCTACCAGTGCAGCTTCGTGAATGCTCACAAAGTTTTTGTTGCCGGCCGAGAGTGTGAGGGGTGTGTTCACCGTCTCTTTCAGCTCGCTCACGTTGTTCTGGGTGAAGAGATATTCGGAATCAATGTCGTTGCCGTAGGTAGGAATCCACCACGCCGAAAGATCTTGTGCGAGGGCAAACTCGGTGAGCTCGTCCAGGATCACAAAGTTTTTCAGATTAGGCTGGGCGGGAATTTCATAGCGGAAGCCTATGCCGTCGTTATAGACTTTGAAGATGATGTTGAGCTTGCGCTTCAGGTTGGAGCGTTCTTCCAACGCCAGCGTGAGGCTGTTGTATTGGTTTCGGATGGTCTTCGCTTCACCCCAAACCTGCGTCCAGGTCTCGTTGAACGACGCGGGTGTGGACGACACAATCTTGAAATCCTTGTTCAGGGCGGGCAAGTCTTTCAGCACAAAGCCGAGAGCCGAGGGGTTCAGCACCGCAACTTTGTTACGGAGCACGCTATAGAACGGCACGCCGTCCTTCAGTTCAAACTGCACCGTCACCTTTCCATTGGGCGACGACACCTCCACCGGTCGGTCTTTGGTAGTGCCCGTCAAAGCGATCAGGGCGAAGAGAAAAATCAGTAAAACGACGTAGAATGCCTTCATGTGTTGAGCGTTTGGGTTAGGGACAAAAGGAGCAGAAAGGGTCTCTGCCACCGTTTGCGTTAGCTCAACAAAGCACGCCTGCGGAAAAGGACGGATGAATTATCCCACTAAAAATGTAAATAAAAGTGGGGCATGTAAATGCCTAGAAATTTGAATATCAATCGATTGCGAAAATATGGAACAGGCAAAAATATAAACCCATGTGAGGGGTTTTCGGGCCGTTTTCAGGTCGTCTAAATCGTTTGTATCTCCATTATCTTCTGTTCGAACTTCTCGTTCGGGATAATGGACTTGCCTTTGACCCGGGCTTTGTAGTTGTAGATGGTATTGATGGAGTAGTCCAGAATCTTCGCAATTTTCTCGGTGTCGTGGATGCCCATGCGGATGAGGGCGAAGATCCGCAACTCGGTGTTCATGAGCTGGCCTTCTTTCAATACGATCCGGTCTTCCTCCTTAAAATAGGAGTTGAACACGCTGATGAAGTCCGGGAACAGTTTCAGGAATACTTTGTCGAAACTGAAATAGAGCTCCTCACGCTCCTTCTTCACGTTGATGTTGTTGACAATGAACTTGATGTCTTCCAGCTTTTTGGTGATCAGCTTCATTTCCACCGCTTTCTTGAAGGCTTCGATCTTGCCGAGGTATTCGGAATTGATGTTGAAATAGTAGCCGATGTATTCTTCCTTGATGGTGTTGGCCTCCATGAGCGCCTTTTCGGTGCGTTTCAGCTTTTTGAGTTGTTTGAAAATGACCACGGCAAACACAATCACCAACACGGCCAGCACGGTGAGGGCCGTGGAGTAGATCAACCAAAGCCTGCGTTGCTCGTCCACATTGTGCACTTTGGCGGCGGCGATCACGGGCAACACCGAACCCACCTGCACTTTGCGCTGGCGGGCGCCATAAAAAATGGCATCCTCCATGGCTTGTTGAATGAAGGTGTAGGCATTTTTGACGTCTCCATTATTATAGAGCAACTCGGCCAGGCTCCACATGGCGGCTGTTTCTTTGGTGGCCGACTGGATGTCGGCAATGGCGGCCCGGGCCAGCAGGTTGATGGCCTGGTCGGTTTCGTCGCGCGAAATGTAGAAGTAGCTGAGGGTCGAGGCCGTTACCGCCAGCTGGTGTGGGGTGAGCGGATAGTGGCCCATCAGCTCGTTCAGGTTGTTTAGTGCCTCGCTGGTGTTTTCGTTTTTCAGGTTTTTCAGGCCGCTCAGGTACAAAAAGTTGTAGTCGTTGGGTTTGCACAACGCCTTGGCTGAGTCCACATATTTGTTGCCCATGGCCGTGTAGCGGGGCGTGTAGAAACCGTCGCGGTCAAAATCGCCAAGATCATAGTAGGTTCGGGCCAGAATGGAGTAGTAGTCAACGCGGATGCTGTCGGGCAAACCGCGCACCTGCAGGCCGCCCAGCGAGTCGATGGTTTCTTTGAACATGCCTGACGAGAGCAGGATGAACCCCAGTTTCACTTTGGCATAGGCGATTTTAACGGGGTCGTCTATTTTGCGGGCCAGCAATTGCAGGCGCTGGATGTTGGCAAAGGCTGAGTCATAAATGAAGGCTTTGTATTCGTCCGACAGATTTTGGAGCACCAGGAAACGGAACTGGTCGTCGCGGCCGTTGGGGCCGCTCAGTTGGCGGTGCAGGTCTTCGAGCCGATCCAGTTTCGGTTTTGTAAACTCTTCGCGCCGTTCAATCACTTTGTTCAGCGCCACCAGCAAGCTGTCGCTTGTCGATCGGGCCATGGCCGACCCCGTCACAAGCATCACCCCCAAGAGAATCCACACTTTCATAAAAAGGAAAACTTTACCAATCTTAAATTAGACAAGCCCACCAAGGTATAAGAAAACCCGTAAAATTCCCCTGTTTTCGCATTTTTTAGCTCCAATGAGACCCGGTTTGGCTATGTATTCTGATGGCGTTTTAGGTCCGTTTTGTTACTCCTTTGTTACTCAAAATTCCTAAGAGGGTTGCAAGTCAATAACTTGAACCCCATCCCTACGAAGGCTTTGTATCCAGGTGACAAATTATCAAATCTGAGTGTAGCTACTCAAAAAATGATTAAATGACCGTAAGTGTGATCGCAAGTTTCTAGGATAAGGTAGGGCATCACTCTACACTAAAGCAAAGTGCCTTTTTTTCGTTTTACGCTAACACTCCAGCCAGGCACACAACGCAAACTCCAGACTTCAATCGCACAATTTTTTTTTGACTGCAATTTCATTGCAGTGTGAAGTCGGACTTTTGCCAAACCAGTCCGGCATTGCATGGCAGAGCGGTGCGCCGGTATCATGTTGTTCTACCATTAACTTTTTAATACTTATGAGATCATCTAGTTCTGTTGCATGGCTATTCGCAGATGCCTGGTTCACGGTTAAGGCGCAAACAAAAACAGTGTGCGCTGTCCATTCTTTGGTGCAATGGTTGGCCGGCTGCCTTGAAAACTTGAGGCAAGGTCAACACCTTAAACGCGTTGTCGTTATGGGGACGTTCGTCTTCGTGTTGCTTTTTTTGCCGGTCTGTTCGTTTTCGCAAGACAACGCCGTGCGCATTGCGCCGACGTACACCATTCCGCTCGGCAAACTTTCCTGGAGCTACTTGCCTAGCCCGGGCGCCAGTGTTTCGTTCGTCTATGTTCAGTCGCATAAAAAAGGAGTGCCGCGCTTCATCACTGGATTGACTTTGAGCTACACAAAATTGCAGCCCCGAGCCGACACCTTGTTTTATGTGATTGATAGCGATGTAGATGGCCTGTCGAACGAGAGCGTTGGTTTGGGCACGGCGGTATTCAGTCCCTATAAAATGCTGCAATTTCAGCTATTCATTCATCGCGCGATTTCCCTCAAAAAGAAAAAGATCTTCTTTGAGCCGGGAATTGCCATTGGCGGCATGTACGGCTCTCAGAGTTTCGAGTTCACCACGTTTACTGGTGGCGGCGAATCGTATGACGAATCTGTTATGTGGGCGACAATGGGCCCGCAGGCGGCAATAGAATTTAAGCTCAGCAGCGCTCTCAGCATAATCCCATCGATTTCATACTCGTTCATGGTGCAAGTGGGCAGCAACGATCCCGAATCGGTCGACTACAATCCGAACCTCGGCACCACGCAACATCTGTATTCGACAAGCCTTGCCTTAAACTATTCATTCTGATGCATTTCCCCAAACTAACATCCCTTATCATGCTCGGCCTCGCCGTGCTGACAGGTTGCAGCAGCTCGCCGTATCTTTCCAAAGAAGAGGCACAGCGAATCGCAGACAACATTAACGACTCGCGCAATCCCCTCAAAGCGGTGAGAAATGTTGTAGCCATCATAAACAACGACGTCTACTACTTCAACCGGCTAGACACCGTGCCGCGCAGACTCACCAACAGCGCCACCCAAGAAAAGACCGATGTGAAACTCTCCAGCGACCGCAAAAAGGTGGCCTATCTCAATGAGGGCGGACATCCCGTCATTATCAGCGCCACCGACGGAAAGGTGATCGAAACATTGTGGCAATACACTCATATAGACCAGATGGGCTGGGTACGAAACACCTCCACTTTATACATGCTGGTGAACAATAAGGTTGAATGGTATGGCGAGCGCATCGACATCGAGCAGCCGGTCACGAACTACAGCAAGGACGCTGTTTTGTCTTTCTCCATGAACAGCCTTGACGAGCACGGATATTTTATCGAGGCTTATGGTGGCAACGATCGCCTGATCTATCAATCGGCAGCCGGCAAAATCGATGATGGGTTGGGTTTCTCCGAAGGGGGATCCTACAACTATATCGACTTTTTTGACAACAAAGGTGGGTTTATGCTCGGAAACCGGAATGGCTTTGGCGGCACCTTTGACCGCGTTGGTTGCCGGACTGGCTACGACGACTATAATTACTTCATGTGGCGTGAGGGATCCATGCGATCACCAACATTTAACGCCAGCATTGAAGTACTTGTTTATGGAGGATGGGACGGCACAAACTATTTCGTAAAGGCCGTATATCTTGGCACCGACGCCTACGCCAACACAGGATTATCTGACATTCTCCAAGAAACGCTGACCAACTACACTAGCAATACAGCGGTGTCTGTTGATTGGGTACAATAGCCCTTAAAGAATGCTGGCGTGCTTGCCTAAGACATTATCTATAAAATAGTCTTCCGCTTTTTTTTACTGGAAGATTATTTTACAGAAGTATGTGGATGATTATTTCTTCTCCTTCTTAAACGCCACCGTCTCAATCTCCACCAGGTTAATCAGGATTCGCTAACCCCGCCACTGCAATTGAAGACTACTTCTGTTACGCTACCACCATTATTCGCAAGAATAAACGATTTAAACGCTAACGGTATTTTATGTTTTAGGCCATTTCAAATGCAGCAATATCATTTTTTTTAACCGGCGGGTAAGAGAAAATAAATGTTAATTTTTTCACAGCTTAAATATCCTGAACCATAAAAAGACTTATACAAATCACAGATCCGATGTGGATCATTTTGACAGGCCTATGTGCATTTGACTAAACGAGTTGCATTCAACTACTTTTCACGTCTCTCGGAAGACTGACCCTAACAAGAATGATTCAATTGCAAATAGCCGATACGCCTTCCTGATCCCAGGCTTCAAATTTCGCCTTCCCATCACATGCCTTAAACAAAAAAAGGAGTTCAGTTTTTTATAAATGCAGCCATTGTTCTGGTGTAATGATTGGACTCAGTGAGCACCAGGCACCGCGCCTAAGAAATAGCACAAACTGCCTTTGCGTGTTCGTTAGCCAATTCGCCGCGCCACCATCTACATACTTAAGTTGAAATACTTGAATTTATCAACAGACAACTTCTTTGCCCGAAGCGTTTGCATAAATTGGGTTGCTAAGCTTATTCACCTGGAAACTTCCTGATTGCCGCTGACTCGTTTCTGGTCAAATGGTAGAGGAATTGGGTGGTACAAGCAAGCTAAATTGATGGTCAGGGCAACACTGCAAAAGATGGACGCCCCCTTCATACATAAAACAAAATCACACGGAACCTGTAGTTTTAATGATTTATTTCCTAGCTTTTTAGAAGCAAACACCTGTATGGAAAGTGCCGACCTTGGGAATCAGTCTAGATATACCGGTATTGATGTTATCGGTAATGCACCGTGGGGTACACATTTCTGTAATTTCTTTTATTCCAAGCAAGACCTGTTGGAAACGCTGGTTCCGTACTTCAAGGCTGGTTTGGAAAACAATGAATTTTGTCTTTGGATAACAAGCGATCCTGTGTCTGTGAAGGACGCTCTGGCAAGCCTTCGCCATGGCATTCCACTTCTTGACCGATATATTACCTCCAACGCCATCGAAGTTTTGCCGCATGCAGACTGGTATTTAAAAGATGATGTATTCGACCCCGCGCGTGTCATTCACGGATGGGACGAGAAACTGAATGCTGCTTTGGCAAGAGGACACGAAGGCATGCGCGTGAATGGCAACGAAGCTTGGCTCGAGCGCCACGTCTGGAAAGATTTCATCGAGTATGAACGTGAACTTAACAATTGGATAACGGGTAAACGTATGATTGTTCTGTGCACGTACCCGCTTGACAAATGTAAGGCGGCGGATGTGCTGGATGTTGCGCATGCACATGAGATGGCTGCTACCATGAGAAATGGGAAATTGGAGATCCTTGAGAAACCAGAACTAAAACGAAGCAAAGCAGAAATTAAAAAATTAAAAGAAGAGGTTGAAAAACTTGTGGAAGAGCGAAACGGTCAACTCCTGCAAGCCCTTCAGGAGGTAAAGGTCTCTGCTGAACGCTTCTCAAGGCTATTTCATCTCAATCCATTCCTTCCAATGGTTCTCTCCGATTTTGATGATGGCAGGTACATCGATGTAAATGCCTCTTTCACAAATCTTTTTGGATTTACGTCTGATGAAGTAGTGGGCAAAACAATCAGAGATCTGGATTTCTGGCTTAACCCAGTCCAAAGAGACGCATTGGTCGAAAATATTAAGCATGGCGGAGTGGTCAATAATGAGGAAGTTAAACTTAAGGATAAGAATGGAAAGCTATTGGATGTCCGCTTCTCAATGATCGCAATCCCAATGAACGATGGCCCGAAAGTGCTGTCGATGGCACTTGACTTTACGGAACAAAAGGTTGCGGAAAGAATGCTAAAGGAAAGCGAACAAAATTTAGATGTACTGATCAATAGTTCGCCTGGCGAAATATGGCTGGCGAGCACGGATCTAAGATTAGTAAAGGCGAATCGAGCATTTTTCAAAAGCTTAAAAAAAATTACCGACTTAGAAATCGCAGAAGGCGACTCTTTGATTTTCCCAGGTCTGACTAAAAAAGCGAAAGATCTATGGGAGCGGCTTTATCGGCAGGCATTAGGGGGAGAAAACGTTGTGGATATCACCCACGTAGTAGAACCGGATGGTTCAGAATTTTATCACGAAATAAGACTGAACCCGGTCAGAAGTGAAGACAATACCATCATTGGAATCGGATGTTTTTCGAACGACATCACGGAGTTAATCCAGTTCAGGAAAGCGCTTGAAGCAAAAGTGCTTCTTCGCACGCAGGAATTACAGAAGGCATTAGAGAAGGAGCAAGAATTGACAGCATGGAAAGCCAGGTTTGGTTCGATGGTATCGCATGAATTCAGAACGCCATTGGCGGCAATAAGAAATACGGCAAACTACGTTCGAAGGTATAGAGATCGTATCGAACCGGAATCTTTAAATGATAAGATCGGAATAGTGCTTGCACAGGTTGACCTCATGAATCGAATGATGGAGGATTTGTTGGTGCTCGGCCGTGCTGATGAGAACAAGATTGCAGTGGTTAAGCGGAAAGTTGAAATCCGATCCTTTTTTGAGTCCCTGAAAAATGACCTGGAAGAAATCAGTAATGGTTCCCACTCCATCCTTTGCCAGTTTGACTTTGAAAGTAAATACATAGATGCTGACGATGACTTACTCCGCAATATATTTGTCAATCTTTTGAGCAATGCGATCAAATTCTCGCCAGGCAAGTCACAGGTTTGGGTACATGTCCACGATCTTGGCGAAAACTTACGGATTGAGATTAAAGATGAAGGCATAGGTATAAACGAAGTGGATTTAATAAAAATATTTGAGCCCTTTGAGCGAGGACAGAATACAAAAGGAATCCAGGGAACAGGATTGGGCCTTTCCATTGCGAAGAAGGCAGTCGACCTGATGGGTGGCACCATTGATGTATTGAGTAAACCGGGAAATGGTTCAGTGTTTTCGGTTACGATACCAGCGAAATGACAACTTGTAATTAAATAAAAGCTCGTGGCACGGATCAAAGTTTTACTAGTCGATGATCACACTATCGTTCGCGATTCAATCGCCATCATGTTGGCGCAGTTCGATGATATACAAATCGTTGGGTCGCTCTCAAGTGGTGAAGAACTGATCAGTAAAATGAGAGATCTTAATCCCGACGTCATCATCATGGATATACACATGAAAGGTATGACCGGAATTGAGGCAACGCGCTGGGTGAAAGAACGCAACAACAAAGTAAAAGTGATTTTACTTTCTATGGAGGTAAAGAAGGAACTTGTATCTGCCGGAATACAATCTGGCATTGACGGCTACCTTCCGAAAGATGTGCAAAAATCCACCCTCATAGAGGCCATTCGCGTTGTGAGTAAAGGCGAGAAATATTTCAATGAAGCGATCACGAGCCTGGTTTTTGAAGACTTCTATAGCAGGGAAGTTTCAGCACGCCAGACAAAACAGCACCTTGAGCTCACAAACCTGAGTAAACGCGAAATGGAAGTTCTTCAACTGGTCGCATCGGGAAAGTCCGACAAGGAAGTGGCGGACCAACTATTTATCAGTACAAAGACAGTGAATACGCATAAAATGCATATCCTTGACAAACTCGGATTAAAAAACACCGCTGAACTGGTCAAGTATGCAATCAAAAATGAATTGATTGAATTTTAAAATACCCGTTTAGCTTAATTGTAGTCTTGATCTTACTCAGATCAGATTTATCTGATGCCTCCGTCTGTCTGGCCGGATCTATTCGCCACGCAAATTTCACTCGCCCTGAACAGGATTAAGATAATTCCTGTAGCCTGCCCACGCACTTGTGCGTGTTCTTAATAGCCCAAGGCGCGATCGTCACTCGCGTCAAGGCATATAATTATCCTTGACGATTCCCATTATCTGATTTTTTGGAATCAGCTATAGCTGATTTTTCCTGCGCTTCTGAGTTGCACTTTAGCCATACTAAACAGCAAAGTTATGACAGCAAAAAGAAGACTCGAAGGCGACAGCCTCACGCGATGGCTGATTGCCATTTTGTGCTTGTTTCTATCGTTCAAGTCGTGTGTGGTAAAAGGCCAGGCACCAACGACCACTATCAAGGAGTATGGTTATACAGCAGAGTCTTACCTGCAGACCGATAGTGTCAGCAAGAGAACTAACAAACCTGTTTACCTGGGATATGAACTTGCCTTGGGCAGACCTATCTACACGCTGAAAAGTAACCTTACCGAACTTAATCACCTCCGCGTAAGCAACCTGGGCGTTATTGTTGGCGGTGTTGTCGCCAATACGTTTGGCAAACTCAAGGTTAATGCAGGGCTCTACTATTCCGATGCCTCCCTTCCTTATAGCTTCGACTTGTTTACGGGGGGCTTGTCCGCTCATGCGTACTTATTGCGAATCAGCAGTCCCAAGCATCACACTGTAGAGCCATACTTTATTGGCGGTATCTCCCAGCAGCACATTAAGTTCTATGGCAACTATCTTGATAAGAACGCCACACGCAACTTTAGTACATCCGAAGAACAGTTTCTGGGAAAAGGAATTACCACACAATTCAATGTTGGCTTGGGTGCTGAATATCAACTAGAGAACGATCATGGAGATTTCATTCATCTGTTTGCAGAAGTTGCGTGCGGTGTTCCTGTGGCAATGCATTGTACCCGCGAGGTATTTGACCACACCCGTATCATAAACCCTGTCTCGATAAGTATTGGAATCAGTTTTGGGAAAATTAAAGAACGCAGCAAATGAAACAGAAAAGCGAAAATAGAATCAAAGAAGAATTGGCACAAAGCAAAATGATCATTGAACGCTTTGCTCGCAGTTGTTCACACGATCTCCGCGGACCATTGGCTTCCATACAGGGATTAACCCAAATAGCCCGCCATGCAAATGCCGACGAGTTGAGTAATTGTCTCAACCTTATTCAATGCTGCGCGAAAAACATGCAGGAGATGATCCGCAATCTGGAAGCCTACATAACACACTCACAACGCGACCTGAGTTGTGATGAATTAGATGCCGGCAACATGGTAGATATTATCCTGAATCAGTACAAACCGGAAATCAGAGACAAAGGGCTTCAGGTTGTAGCAAGCATTGAGCAAAGTCACCAATGGGTTTCTGATCACGATTGCAATTTTCTGATCCTTAAAAATGTGATCGGAAATGCTATTCAATTTTCCGACCATGAAAAACGGGTGAGACAGGTCGATATCCGTGCAAGGTCGAATAAAAGGGGAATGCTGATCAACATTCGTGATAATGGAATCGGTATAGGCAAGGAACAGCAAACATCAATTTGTCAGCCTTTCTTTCGCGCATCGACTCAATCACAGGGTGGCCTGGGATTGTTCCTTGTAAAGACCTTGACAGAAAAACTGGGTGCTGAATTCTCCATTCATTCGCAAGAACACGAAGGGACAACGTGTTCGATCGTTATACCTAATCTGAAAAAAGCAGCATGAAGCGGAAGATACTTTTCTCGGTTCTTTTCGTGACGCCAGCATGGCTGTCGGCTCAGCACGTAGTAGTATCACCAATGGTTGAAAAAACAATCAACAACTATCAATATGGAGGTTCAATCTCACTGGAAGTTCAATCTCAATGGAGGTTTGGAGTTTTCTACCAAACCTCTTTATCAAGGCTGGAACAGACCAGACCACACGACCAATTTTGGGGCATGACCGTCTCCGCTCCGCTGATGAAAGCGGACCGAATAACATTTTACGGCAACAGTCGAGTGGGCTTCGTTAACAAATACTTCCTGGTGTTGTGCCCCGCAGTTGCTACGGAGTTGAAACTTCTAAAGCGATTTCACCTAAACGTTGCCATCAGTATCCGGAAAGGATACCTGTCAGCTCAAACATCCATGAACATTAAAATATAGACTATGAACAAGTCAAATGATTTGCTTGATCCCGGTTATCCAGAGTTGAATAAAATATGGTTTGAACAACGTATGGACCATTGCACCAGAATGATAAAATGGCTTGTCATTGTAAACATAGTTACATGGTCGGCCGTGGCATACATTGTAACTAAATCTTCGTTGGTATGATGCACAAGGGGTTTGGACTATTGGCTTCGTTAGCGCTTTTACTCGGCCAGGGTTGTGAACCTGAAGTGGAGCTCATTAGAACGTTTGTCACACGACAAGGTGAACACTATGCGCTTCCACGAGTGGTAGAAAGTCTTCAAAGCCGGACGTTAGCATTTGATGCTATGTTCAACGAAACTGCGATCTATGATTTTGGTGATCCCGCACTACAGAGTAATAAAAACAAGTTGCTTGGATTTTCAGATTGCAATTCCCTTCATCATGAGAACAGCGCACGATTTGCCTGGCAGTGGCTCAACGGAAGGCTGGAGATTTATGCCTACTGCTATGCAAACCGGGAACGTCTTGAACAATTTGTCGGTGTTGTTGATCTGAATGAATTCAATCATTACCGAATTGAGATCAGAGAAGATCACTACGCCTTCTTTCTAAATAATGACCCCCCGGTATTCATAAAGCGTGGCAACACATGTGAACGTGGTGTGTATTATATGCTTTGGCCGTATTTCGGTGGCCACATCCCTGCTCCCCACAATGTGCAGATATTCATTCGGCTCTATGAATAACCTCAAACAATATGTGCAAGTGAATCATTTTGATATTGCTCCTTGCGCCACGGACACATGATGACTATTGCCGTGCATAAGACACAAGTATTTAAATAAATAAAATGACACATGAAGAGTCGTGCAAAAATAATTTCGGGGCTTCTTTTCGTACTAGCAAACACAGTTGTGTACGGCCAGCCCGGAGTCAAGCGAGCTGAGCCTGTGCCGTTAGAAGGCACAAGTATACTCATTTTCTTGGGCGCGATTTTAGGTATCTGGTTCATCTATAGGCGCAGCAGGAAGACCATTCAATAATTTATAAACGTGATTATGAAGAGCAATTTTTATGATAATGAGGATGAAGAAGCCACTCCGTCCGAAATGAAAAGTATTGTGGCAACATTTGCTATATTGTTGGTAATCACAATTATCATTGTTGCCATTATCGTAATAGCTATTTCTCGAATGTAACGGAAATTCTTTTTTCCCTGGGCACACTACCTCAGGGGTACTCCAGGTGCCCCTTGCCAAGGACCAAGGCATTTGGTGAGTCAACTGGTCAATTTACAGATTCCCTTGCTAGACATTTTACGATGATAATTATTACATTCGAGTGTAGCTACTCAGGGAAGCTTACGCTATCAAAACCCTTCAAAAATCGCCCAAATCAAGCTCCAAATGGGGATTATTGGATGTCTTCTTGATTTCTCAATCTAAAAGTATACAAAAATTGGCTAGCACGGCATACCGCTCCTCCCGGGAACTTTGGGATTTTTGTGGGTTAAAAAAATGTAACGGCTGGCCTAAATGAACTTCACGCCCTCGCTGTGCAGCTTGCGGTATTTGTTCTTGTCGAACACATAATAGAAGGCACCTTTCTTGGACGACGCTTTTTCCTTTTCGTCGAGCTTGTTGAGAATGCCGAGGGCCAGTATTTTTTTGGTGAAGTTGCGCTTGTCCAATTCGCTTTCGTAGATGGCTTCGTAGAGGTTTTGCAATTGGGGCAGTGTGAATTTTTCGGGCAGCAACTCAAAGCCAATGGGATGGTTGGTTACTTTGGCTTGCAGGCGCGCCTTGGCCGTGGCCACCATTTCTTTGTGGTCGAACACGAGGGCTGGAATTTTATCTAACGGAAACCAACGGGCCTCGTGTTCGCTTTGCAATTGTTCGTTATAGTCTGCGATGTTGATGAGCGCAAAATAGGCAATGGAAATGACCCGGCCCGCCAGGTCGCGGTTCACATCGCTGAAGCAATAGAGCTGCTCCATATAGATGTTGTCCATGCCCGTGAGCTGGTTCAGGATTCGGATGGCCGCGTCGTCGGTGCTTTCGTCCTGGTTCACAAAGCCGCCCATGAGCGACCACTTGCCCTTCTCCGGTTCAAAACCCCGTTTGATGAGCAAGGCTTGCAGGTGCTGGCCATCGAACCCGAAGATGATGCAATCTACGGCTACCAGTATGCGATCGTGACTTTTGTATTTTCCAATATCCATTTCGCCCGACGTTGACGTTGCGCTAATATCAACATATTACCAAAACTTCACGTATAGTGCCGTCAACAATAAAAGTGTGACGATGATCAGCACCTGCGTGGTGGCGCTCACCTTAAACATGGACGCGTCGATGGCAAAGGCCTTCGGGTTTACTTTTGGCCCGGCAAGGCTCATCACAATCATCACCGCCATGGTGAAGAAGAACGACAAGCCCATGCAGATGAGAAACGGTATTTCGAACCCGCCCTTTCCATTGGGAAAGGCAGTGTAGAATAGGGTCTCATGCCCCAGCACCTCCGGTGCAAACTGGTTGAAGAACACCGACAACACAAAGCCCGTGATCACCCCCGCAATGGCCGCCGCACCCGTGGTGCGCTTCCAGAACATGCCGAGTATGAACATGGCAAACACCCCGGGACTGATAAAGCCCGTGTATTTTTGAATGAACGTGAACCCGCCTTCGCCACCAATGCCCAACAAATCTTTCCAGGTGAAGATCAAGGCCAGCACCATGGCGCCCAGCACCGTGACACGTCCAACCCAAACCATACCCGTTTCATCGGCCGATGTCTTGATGTATTTTTTGTAGATGTCGAGTGTGAAAATTGTCGAGATGCTGTTGAGCTTTCCGGCCAGCGACGCCACAATGGCCGCCGTGAGGGCCGCGATGGAGAGGCCTTTCAGACCGCTGGGCAGAAAACCAAGTATGGCCGAATAAGCGCCGTCTTTGCTTCCGCCTTCCAGTTGTGGCAGGTGGCCGTTCTTATACAACACATAGGCCGCGATGCCGGGCAACATCACAATGACGGGCATCATCAGCTTGATGAGTCCGGCGAAGAGAATGCCGGTGCGCGCCGTCTGCAGGTCGGCACCCAGCGCCCGTTGTGTGATGTATTGGTTGCATCCCCAATAGTTGAGGTTCACGATCCACTGTCCTGCGAAATACATGGCGATGCCGGGCAACACAAGGTATTTGTTGATGTACTCCTGCGACGCGTCCGGTCCCGGCTTCGAAAGGATCATGTGAAAGTGATCGGGGGCTTCTCTCATCAACACGCCAAATCCCTCGATGGCACTGGAGCCCATTCCAAATTTTTCGCTCACCATCACCAACGCCAGATAGATGGTGGCCAGCCCGCCAATGATCAACACCCCAACCTGAATCACATCGGTGTAGCCGATAACTTTCATGCCGCCCAGGGTGATGACCAACGCAAACACAGCGAGGCCAATCATGAGCATGTGCAGCGACTCCCCTCCCACCAGTCCGTTGATGGCCACGGCGCCGAGATACAAGATGGACGTGAGGTTCACGAAGATGTAGAGGAACAACCAGAACACCGCCATGATCAACGCCACCGTTTCGTTGTAGCGCGTTTTCAAAAACTGCGGCATGGTGTAGATCTTGTTCTTGAGATAAATGGGTATGAACCACACTGCGATGATGATGAGCGCGATGGCCGCAATCCATTCATAGGCCGCCACGGCAATGCCCACAAAATATCCTTCACCGCTCATGCCGATGAATTGCTCCGCCGATATATTCGACGCAATGAGCGACGCACCGATGGCCCACCATGTGAGCGACCCTTCGGCCAGGAAAAAATCCTTGGTGTCGGTCACCGCCTTTTTCTTTCGTTGGTATACCCAGTAGCCATAGCCGGCGACGATAAAAAAGTATACGACAAAGACGGCATAGTCGGCAAATACAAGCGCTTTATTCATAGGGCAAAGGTTGAGGTCTTGGTTTTGGTTTAGGGCTGTGGGTTTGGGCTCTTACTTATAATACACTTCGTTCCAGCGAAGCTCGTTTTTGAAGTCGTAGAGTTTGGTTTCTTTTCCGATGAGCACAAACTCAATGTTGGCCATCTCGGCAAAGTCCTGAAGATGCTCTGCCGTCAGGTTTTGGCTGTAGCATGTGTGGTGGGCACCGCCGGCCAGTATCCACGCGGCACAACCGGTGAGCATGTCGGGATAAGGTTTCCACAACACGCGGGCTACGGGAAGCTTGGGCAAATCGTGTAAAGGCTTCACGGCCTCCACTTCGTTCACCAGCAATCGGAAGCGGTTGCCCATGTCGATGATGGACGCGTTGAGCGCTGCACCGGGGGCGCTGTTGAACACCAGTCGCACCGGATCGGCTTTGCCACCAATGCCCAACGGGTGAATTTCGCACGACGGTTTTCCATCGGCAATCGATTCACAAATTTCCAGCATGTGTGCACCCAACACCATTTGTTGTGCCGGGTCAAAATGATAGGTGTAGTCTTCCATGAACGAGTTGCCCCCTTTCAAACCACTGCCCATCACTTTCATGGCGCGCACCAACGCGGCGGTTTTCCAATCGCCTTCGGCACCAAATCCATAGCCTTCGGCCATGAGGCGTTGCACGGCAAGGCCTGGCAACTGCACAAGGCCGTGCAGGTCTTCGAACGTGTCGGTGAAGCCTTTAAAATTTCCCTGCTTCAAAAATGTGCGCAAGCCAATTTCAATCTTCGCCGCTTCGCGCAGGGAGGCGTGTTGTTGTCCGCCCTTGCGCAAGCCTTCGGCCAACACATATTTTGATTCGTATTCTGCCATGAGCGAAGCGATGTCGCCATCCGACACGGCGTTGATCACACTCACGAGATCGCCAATGCCGTAGCCATTCACGGAGTAGCCGAACTTAATTTCTGCTTCCACTTTGTCGCCGTCGGTAACGGCCACGTAGCGCATGTTGTCGCCAAAGCGCGCAAACTTTGCGCCTTGCATGTCGTGCCATCCGCTGGCGGCGCGCATCCACACGTTCAGTTTTTCCTGCACGCCCTTGTCTTCCCAATGACCCACCACCACTTTACGGTTCAGACGCATGCGCGACATGATGAAACCAAATTCGCGATCGCCGTGCGCGCTCTGGTTCAGGTTCATGAAATCCATGTCGATGTCCTTCCAGGGAATGTCGCGGTTAAATTGTGTGTGCAGGTGCATGAGGGGCTTTTGCAAAATCTTTAACCCGCCAATCCACATTTTAGCCGGTGAAAAAGTATGCATCCAGGCCACGATGCCGATGCAGTCTTTTGCCGCGTTGGCTTCCTGGCAGAGCTGATATATTTCTTCAGGCGATTTCAACACGGGCTTGAACACCACGCGCACGGGTATGCCCGCAGCAGCATCCAATGCCTTGGCAATTTGTTGTGAATGTTCGGCTACTTTCTTCAGTGTTTCTTCGCCATACAAATGTTGACTACCGGTGACAAACCAGGCTTCGAGTTTTTTCAGATCGTTCATGATGATTCTATCGTCAGTTTTAATTTCCTGTAAAAATGTTTTGATGATTGTTATGCCTGGCCGTAATAAGAATCGGGGCCGTGCTTGCGTTCAAAATGTTTCTTGATCAGAGAGTCTTTCAATCGCGGGGCTCTCGGATTTATTTGTTCCGTCAACAACGCCATCTGCGCAACCGACTCCAGCACGGCACTGTTATACACGGCCTTTTCGGGCGTTTTGCCCCAGGTGAATGGCGCATGGTTGCCTACCAGTATCATTTCCACTTCTTCGTAGCGAAGCTTGCGGTCGTTGAGGCAGTTCATGATTTGAAAGCCGGTTTCATATTCATAGTCGCCTTGTATCATGGCATCGTCCATGGGCGGTGCGCAGGGAATGTCTACAGTGTTGTGGTCGGCGTGTGTGGTGCCGAAGATGGGGATGTCGCGCTGGGCCTGTGCCCAGGCCGTGGCATAGGTGGAGTGCGTGTGCACAATGCCACCGATGTGGGCCCAGTGGCGATAGAGCACGGCGTGCGTGCGCGTGTCGGACGAGGGCCGGAGTTTTCCTTCCACCGTTTTTCCTTCGAAGTCCACAATCACCATACTGTCGGGCGTGAGGTCTTCATAAGGAACACCGCTGGGCTTGATGGCGAAAACGCCGAGTGCGCGGTCGGCGGCACTCACATTTCCAAAAGTAAAAACCACCAGGCCTAGCTTGGGCAATTGCATGTTGGCGGCGTAGGCGGCCGCTTTGATATGATCGTAGTGACTCATGTCGTAGGTAAGTCTTGTTTACTGTGCAGCTTCGACAGAAGCTTCCTTGTTTTCGAGAACCGTGCCGAGGTCGAGATATTGCTGATAGCGTTTGGCATACAACGCCGCCGCTTTTGGCTCGGGTTTATATTCCGCATCAAACCCCTGCCCCATCGCATTCATGGCATCGGTAACAGACGGATACAACCCCGCCGCTGTCGCCGCAAACATCGCGGCACCCGCAGCACAGGTTTGCTCCGACTTGTGAATGCGCAACGGCATGTTCATTACATCGGCCATCACCTGCATGATGTAGGGCGATTTTTTTGCCACACCGCCCAGACCAATAAGGCCTTTCACGGGAACGTCTTCGTTGTTGAACCGATCCACAATGGCTTTGGCACCAAAGCATGTGGCTTCAACCCAGGCCTTAAATAATCGCGGCGCATCGGAGCCTAAACTTAAACCGGTCACGGCGCCTTTCAGCAATTGGTTTGCATCGGGTGTGCGGCGGCCGTTCAGCCAGTCGATGGCCAGCTCGTTTTCTTCCGTCAACGGCAGGGCTGCTGCCTGGCGCGAAAGTTCGGGCACCATCTTGTCGGCAATTTCGGCTTTTAGTTTTTCGGCTATCTCGGGAGAGATGAGCGTCGACGATTTCAAAAATGTTTCGGTGGGCCACAGCAGGAAATTCCGGAACCAGGCATAGGTGTCGCCAAAGGCAGACTGGCCCGCTTCAAGTCCCATCATGCCGGGAATGATCGAGCCGTTCACCTGGCCACAGATGCCGCGCACCAGTTTGCCTTCCATGTCGGCCACGGGCACCACCATCATGTCGCACGTGGATGTGCCCATCACTTTGCTGAGGTGGTAGGGTTCTATCTGTCCACCCACCGCGCCCATGTGGCAGTCGAACGCTCCCACACCCACCACAACGTTGGTGTTGAGACCGAGGCGTGTAGCCCATTCGGGGCTTAATGTTCCGGCAGGTTTGTCGGCGGTGTAGGTATCTTTGAAAAGGCGTTCGGTAAATCCTTTCAGCAACGGATCGAGCGACGAGAAAAATACGTCGGGCGGAAGGCCGTTAAATTCAGCGGCCCACAACGCTTTGTGTCCCGCCGAACAAACGCCACGCTTCATGGCGCGCACGTCGTTGCCGCCGGTGAGCAGGAAGGGAATCCAGTCGCAATGTTCCACCCACGAGTGGCATGCTTGCCGCACGTCGGCATCGGCGCGCAACACGTGGAGCAACTTTGCCCAAAACCACTCCGACGAGTAGATGCCGCCCACAAATTGCAGGTAGTTCACATCGAACTTGAGGGCATGCCGGTTGATCTCGGCTGCTTCTTTGGTGGAGGTATGGTCCTTCCACAACACAAACATGGCGTTGGGATTTTTTTCGAACCCGGGTGTGAGCGCCAGCGGTGTGCCTTTGCTATCTACGGCCACGGGTGTTGATCCGGTGGTGTCTATGGCAATGGCTTTGATGGCACTGAGAACCGAAGGGCCCGCCTGTTGCAGACACGCCTTGATGGCGGCCTCCAACCCTTCCACATAGTCGAGCGGGTGTTGGCGGAATTGATTGCGCGAAGCATCACAAAACAAACCATCGCGCCACCGCGGATAATAATAGACGGAGGAAGCTATCTCCTCCCCCGAACGGGCATCGGCAATCATGGCCCGCACCGAGTCGGTTCCATAATCCAGCCCAATCACATAAGCATCGTTCATTCCATTCAATCGTTTGAACGGTGAAGATACATATTATTTTATAAGTGTATAATAAACATTTATAAAAATATCGGGCAATTATTATTCCGGGATCAGGGTGGACAGCCGGGGGTCGGTATAGTCCTTAATAAAGAAGAGAACGTCGGGATATTGGCTGAACTCGGCTGCGGTGTGTATCGTGGTGATTGCCACGGCCTTCATGCCCGCGCGCAGGGCGGCCTCGATGCCTTTGGGAGCGTCTTCAAAAACGAGGCAGTGTTCGGGAGCTACGCCAAGTTGCTGGGCAGCTTTCAGAAAAGGCTCCGGATCGGGCTTGCTTTTTTTAACATCGGCGGCGCTCACCACGGCGCCGAACTGCTTTCGGATGTCGAGGGCATCGAGCACAAAATCAATGTTGAATGGCGGTGCAGCCGAAGCGATGCCGAGCTTGACTTGGTTGCGTGCAATGCGGTCGAGAAAAAGAGGAAGACCTTCAATGAGGCGAAGGTGCGGCCGGAAGCGCTCCTGATATTGTCGCTCCTTCATCATGGCGATGGCTTCTATTTCTTCGGGGGTGTAGCGTCCCTTTCCAAACACGCGCTCGAACAATTCGAAGTTGCTGCCATACATCTGGGCCTTCACCTGCTGCAGGGTTAGGTTGGCGCCGAGGTGGTTCACGATCACGTTATACCACTCTTCGAGGTGGAATTGCATGTCGTCGATCATGGTGCCGTTCAGGTCGAAGATGATGGCTTGGGGTGTGTTCATTTGCGTGGCTTTTGAGCGAGGCAAAAATACGCGAAGTTTTCACATGTGAAATGCAGGTTTGGGTTGGCACAGTTCTTCGATGACTCCTGGAAAGAACGCATTATGAAAATGGAAAGACCAACTGAAATTCCGGTTCCGGGAAGGGAACCTGAAATCAAGCCGGGCCCAACGCCCGAACCCACCGTGTGGCCAAAGAAGGAACCGGAGACCATTCCCGGGCACGAACCACTCACCACGCCCCCGTCGGCTCCTCCGGAAATTCCGAAACGCCCCGACGAATAGTTCCCGAATCGCCGACAAATTGTGTGACGAGGTTTCGATATACGATTGCGTGCACACCGGTGGTTGTAGACATTTCTCGTCATAACGCATCAATGTGAGCAATAGTGACACAATGCAGTCTCACACAACGCCAATCAGCCACTACAATTCGCGTGATCCTGATGTGGCACGAAATTTTGAATAGGATTAATCAAAGCCGTAAACCAAAAAAAACAAAATCGATATGAAAAAGATAATGTTATTCGCCGCCGGCATGCTGTTCGTAGGAACGGCCGCAACCTTCGCTCAAATTGATACCACCAAAACGCAACGCAACGGTGAGCCCCGCGTGCAACCTGCTCCTCCTGAACAACAGCAGCCCGCGCCTCAACAAAGCCAGAACTATTCGAACGATGCCACCAAGGGCATGACGCAAATAAAGACTGCCGAAATTCCTGCCTCGTTGCGTCAAACGTTGCAAAGCCCCGAATACAAGGGCTGGGAAACGAACTCTACGATCTACAAAAGCGACGCTAACTCCGGCTACACGGTTCAGATGATGAATCAGGGAGGACAACCACAGACCTATCGTTTCGACGACAAAGGTAAGCTGGTTCCTAATCCCAAACCGTAACGCACGTTACATTGCTTACACAGTTGACGAGTAATTGTTAGCTGTTTGAAAGCACCCCGACAAGTCGGGGTGCTTTCTTTTTTAAATAGCGTTTGACAATGTTGAATCGGAAGTGTCAACCTAAAAAACGACACGCTCCTTTTTGTCATTTCACCCACACCACTTTCTTTCCAATGGCTTTGAGTCCGTAGGTTTCCCGTTCGGCCGTCACCGTCACCAGGTGTGGGCCGGGGGAAAGGTTTTTCGGGATGGCGAATCTCCACAGGTGCTTGCTTGACGTTTGCTCGTCGGGAATGGGCGAGCCGTGTGCGGATGCAAAGCGGCCCAGTGCCTGAAGTTTCTGCAAGCGCGCAAACAACGGTGCCACGCCTTCGTGTCGTTCCATGGATTGCCATGGGCCGGCATTGTCCCATTGCAGCTTCACCGTGGTGAAGGCGTCGGCGGCATAGATGTTGGCGTATAGCGTGTCGGTGTTTAGCACGTTCAGCACCGTGTCCCATTCGTTTACTTCGGGTGCCCACAAATCCATTTGCTTTTCGGGTGCGTATGATGACGCCTTGTAGTCGAGCGTGTATGTTGATTGGTTGATGTGCATGTACCAATAACCTTTTGGTGTGCCGTCATACATCAGCGCGAATGGAATCCCCTGCACATCGTGAGGGCCTTGCCACCATGCCCCACACACGGCACCGGCCACCAGTTCGTGCACGGGCTTGCGACCCGGGCGCGCATAGTAGTTGTGGTATTGGGTGTGCGTGTGACCACTCCCCACAAACACATTCTCGCGTTCCTGCAAAAGGTCGAGCAAGGCTTGCCGGTTTTCTACAAACTCCAGGGGAATGTGAAGAAAGATGTATACGGGTTTGTCGCGACTCTCCAGCGCAAGCAGGTTTTGGATGAAGTGCATCTGCTGGTCGTCGATGCGGCCTTCATAGGCACGCGCCGAAGTGGGATAGATATCGTTGAGCACCAGGAAAAGGGATGCGCCATATTCAAACGCATAATAGGATGGTCCAAAGGCTGCTTCAAAACTGTCGTCGCGTTCGTGCAGGTGTGACTTGCCGAAGTTGAGGTCGTGATTGCCGATGGTGTAGTAGAGGGGAGAACCAACAAGACCCAGTGTCTTGGCCAGCGGATCGAACATCGACAGGTTGTCGAACGTGAGGTCGCCGAGGGGCACCATGAAATCAGGTTTGTGCAAGGCCAGCTCTTCCGTAACCAGTTTGCTCACATGATGGATGTCGTCCATGGCGTCCACTTGCGGGTCGCCCAGCAGGGCGATGGTGAAGGAATCGCCTTCTTCATTTTTGTAGAGTGGAAAGTCGACGCGTCCTTTCTGCGTTGCGATTTGTGCGGGCAGACGATAACCTTGCGGACGATGGTCGTTTGTTTGTGGCACACTATATCCGGCGGGCTTCACCACAAACACAGCGCGATCCTTGCGAAGGGAAAGACTGTAGTGTCCCTGCGGGTCGGTGCGGACAATATCTTCTCCGTTGCAAATCATCACACCAGCCAACGGTTTTTCTGAAGCTTCAAAAATGCCGTTGTGGTTGTCATCCAAAAACACACGACCGCTCACCGTTTCCCTGGAGCGTTGGCTGCTGGCACCGACAACAAAAAATGTCAGCAACAGTCCAGTCAGCAAGATCGATTTGGTCGTCATCTCTACTTGTAATATTTCTTCAACAACTCCACGATGACACGGTGGATCTCTGTGTTCTCATACACCCCTCTGAAGGCACCAGCGTGTGGTCCATAGGCAAACACTGGCACCATAATCGCCGAGTGATCGTTGGATTGAAACTGGCCGGCCACCTGGCGTTGTGCCAGGTCACCTTGCGGCAACGACAGTCCTCCTGTTTCATGATCGGCCGTCACAACGATGAGGGTTTCTCCATTGGCGTCGGCAAAGCGAAGTGCCGAGGCAAGGGCTTTGTCCATGTCGATCATTTCTTCCACCACGGTGCCCAGGTCGTTGGCATGTCCGCCCGAGTCCACTTTGGCGCCTTCCACCATCAGGAAGAAGGGTTGTTTCTTTTCCGTCAGAAACGCGAGTGTGGCGTCGACGGCTTCGGGCAAGTAGTTGTCTCTTCCGGAAGTTTTGCCGGGCAGGTCGCCCGGGGCTGCAAAAAATCCAACGCGTTTGTCGTGCGATGTGGAAATGTCTTTCAGCGAAGTTGTCAACGTAAATCCTGCATCCTGCAAGGCCTTGCGGCTCGTCGTAAAATCTTCTTCACCGGCACCCACAAACACGGTGAGGCCGCTGGTTGACAGGTCGCCTGCGATGGCTTCGGTCATGCCCCGGTCGGTTCGGTGTGCATAGAACGACGACGGTGTTGCACCTGTCACGCGGTCGGTGGTGATCACGCCGGTGTTGAATTGAAAACGGCGCACATATTCAGAAAGGTTTTCGAGACGCGTGGCGTCCGCAGCCATGCCGATGTAGCGGTTCTTTGTTTTCTTACCGGTTGATAGTGCCGTTGCTCCTGCCGCTGAGTCGGTAGTGAAATCGTCGGCCGATTGGGTTTTGCTGAGGCCGATGTTTTTCAGTTGTGTAAGCGACAATGTGTTGCCGTTGCCCACCATGCCAGCCGTTACCTGTGCGAGGCCCATGCCGTCGCCAATGAAGAGGATCACGTTCTTGATTTTCTTTTCTTTTCCGTCGGAGGCGAAGGTGGGTGTGTAGGGCGTTGTTTTTGTTTTGGCGATGTAACGCTCACGGGGCATGTTGTGCACAAAGGCTGCGGCCTGAAACAGGTGATCGGTGTTGATGAAGTCCACACCCAAGTCGGCCAGTGCGCGCCATGCAGTAGAAATGTCGGGCGTGGCCCAGAAGCGAATGGGTTTGCCGGTGGCGTGCACTTTGGTAATGATGTCTGACACGGCGTGCCTATCCGCATCGGTCATGCGGCCCAGGCCATTCCACTCCGAAAATGTTTTGAACGCAAAGCTCACCATGGCCACTTTTTGCCATGGCACATCGGCGCCGCGGTCGATGCTTTGATAGTCGAAGCGGATATAGTCGGGATAGTTCACATAGTCTTTGGGCGCGGGGCGGTTTCCGGAAATCACCACCTCCACGCCTGCGCGATCGGCAGTGCGCGTCAGGTCTTTGTAAGGCTCCAGCACCTTCACTACCTGGGCCAGGGTTTGATAGGGATCGGATTTGATATCGATTAAAAACTGCAGGTTGCGTCGCTTGCCCAGTGCGGGCGAAAAGGCTTCACGCAAGGGCGCGAGATACAAGGCTTCGAGGGTGCGCTGGGGCGAAATGCTTTCTTCTTCGTGGGCCACCACCACGGCGCCGTTGTGAAGAAACACATCGGCTTCAATGGATTCGTAGCCATTGGCAAACGCTTCCCAGAAAGGCACGGGGTGGATATAGTCATTGTGGGCGTGCATTTTCGGGGCCGCGTTTTGTGCGCCCGCGTGGCAGGCCAGCAGGATGAGGATGAGGATGAGGAGTGAATATGTTTTTTTCATGAGCAACAAAGATACAGTCGCAAGGTAAACCCCCGGCGGCTTAGATCCCGCAAAAGAATAGCTTGTGACGTCAGATTACAATGGGCTCATGTTACCTTTTTAAGACGTTTTCTTTACCTACCGATAGAGGTGCTCGGGTATCTCGGCCAGCGTGGACGCATGTACCTGTTTGCCAAGACCATAGAATTTCTGAAAGCTCATCATCAACGGTCGCCATTTGTCGGGGTCGATGCGGTTGGGTTCGCCGTCGGCAAGGATGGTGTGGTCCACGTGCACCTTCACAATGCGCAGTTCGATGGTGACGATGCGGCCGGCCTTGGCGGGATCGTCTTCGGCCAGGCCGTGCACGGTGGCCACTTCGGCTTCCAGGTGAACAGGGCATTCCTGCACGCGGGGCGACGCCACGTGCAATGAGGCTTCGGGTGTGAATCCTGCGCGCTCAAATTTGTTGCGCACAGTTTGATAGCCTTTCAGCTTTTTTCCTTCGGGCACCGGGTCGGAGCCCGTGGTGAGCGCCAGTGCGTTGACCTGGGCTGCTTCGTGCACAGAGGGCAGGTTGAGTACGCAGTGTTTTGTGCGCAACAGATTCTCTACCGTCTTCGACACCGCGCCCATGCCAATGACACAGCGCCATCCCAGCCAGAACACCGACGATATCGGCGCGAGGTTGTAGCTTCCATCTTCGTTCACGGTGCTGACCAGCACCACCGGGGTGCCAAAATAAAGAATGGCGGGTTCTGATGTGATGTGCATACCTTTTCTTTTTGTATACACAAAGCTTGTGTTTTCACCAATGGTCATCAACCTGATTCTTGCGGAAAGAAACCCGCGGCATGCTCCATAAAAAAAGCGCTGACTCTACACAAAAGTCAGCGCTTCAAAAAAACACATACAACGGTTGTTACACAACGAACAACTTGTTAACCATAAATCCGTCATCAAAAAAAGCAGCGGAGTATTCCGGGAAAACCCAAATTCCGGCTACCCCACTGCTTCAGGAATACTACATCACTATTTCATTGTCTCACAAATTTCACAGTGGCCGACCGGCTGCCATTTTCCAACAACACCAGGTAGGCACCCGGTGAAAAAGATGACACGTCGACGTCTGTTCCGGAATACTTTTCATAGACGCGCACGGTTCCCATACTGTCTACAATGCGTATTGTTCCTTTCCTATAATCATCACCCGCCTTGATGGTTAGTAGGGAACTAGCGGGGTTTGGAAAAACCTTTATGCTGTTCTCCTTTCTTTCATCGGCAGCGTCTGTCACGATAGACGAAATTTTCAGAACATCGTCAATGGCGCGGAGCAACGACCTGGTGTCTGACGAAGGTTTGTCCTGGCTCACGTTCCAGATCATGATGCCGCCCAGTTCGTGGTCTTTCACGTATTGCGCCTTTTGTTGTATGGTGGCCGTGCCGTTGTAATAGATCGTGGTGCCATTGGCCGTCACGTCGTCTTTGTTTTCGGCGCCGGGGAAGTTGTCAACAATGTAGGCATAGGTTCGCGCGGTGTTGTCGGCGCCGAAGCTGTAGCCATAGAAGGGCACACCCAGAATACATTTCGAGGGTGCCAGTCCCCTGGCCGTCCAGTAGTTCACGCTCTCCTCGGCAAAATCGAACGACGCGTGTTGTCCGGGCGATGATGGATTCCACGGACCGGTTCGGTCGTAGGCCATGATGTTCAGAAAGTCGAAACGATTCATGGCATCGGTGGGAACATTCGCGGCGCCGTTCAGGTGCGACAATGCGGCCGTCACCAGTTTGCCCTGGGGTTGAAGGGCGTTGCAGAGGGCGATCACAAACTTTCCATAGTCGGCGTTGATGGCCGCACCTTCCAGGTCCACGTCGATGCCGTCGAGGTTGTTGTTCTTCACGAAGTCGACAATCTTCTGCACAAAGCCCGCGCGGTTCGCATCGCTGATGAGGTTGAAGTAGCGGTTGCGCATGGCGGCATTTTCGGACGCCGTGCCACCGGCCAGTGAGGCCAGCACTTTGCGTCCCTGCGCGTGTGCGCTTGTCACATACTGTGTCTTCATCGGGATGGCGCTTTGTTGCCAGTTGGTGAAGCTCAGCGTTCCTGCGGCATCGGTGGGATTCACAAAGGCCATGTTCAGGTGTGTGACCCTTGAGTAGTCGACCGAAACCAGCGGATCTTCGTTGCCCACATAGCCCACCACTTTCAGTTGCGCCGAGGCCACGCCACCCAGTAGCATGAAGGCCCACAGGATGCCTGCCTTCATGATTTTAAATTTGTTTTTCATAGCGTCTTTCAAGTTATCCTGTGGTCCTGTTGCATGTTGAGCTCTAGTCATTGCCCAACGCCGTGCTCACGGCTTTCACCAACGATTTGGATTGGTCTTGTGTGTCGTTTTCAATACCCCACACCATCACACCACCCAAGCCCTGATCCAGCACATACTGCGATTTTTTCTGCGCAGCCGGATGGCCGTCATAGAAGATGCCGTCGTCTACATCCAGTTTGTTTTTCGTGTAGGCTTGTGCGTCGCGCGCCAGGATGCTCTTGTAGCTATCGTAGGAAGTATAGAGCCACATGTTGCCCCAGCCCACGGTGGTGCCGTCGTGCGGATAGATGTAGTGCAGGCCAAAGGCGGGAATGCCGTTCACGATTTTTTCCTTCGGCATGCCAAAGCTTTCCCATGTGGCGGCCAGATCAACAAAGCCGCTATAGGGTGCGTCTTCCGAAATTTCGGGTGCACCATAGCGGAAGGGATGCAGGTTTACCCAATCAATTTCTTCCACTTGCGTGATGGGCTTGAGCTCGCTGGTGAGCCATCCGCCCATGGCAGATGCCGTGTAGAAGAACTTGCCGTTTGGTCCTTCGGGCAACGCTGCGGCCACGGCCTGATAGAACGGCAACGTGATGGCGGGTTTCAGAATGCCCGCATCTTCCGACGCGTTGTTCAGATAAATGTTCACCCCGTCGAAGGCGTTGTTCTTGGCAAACTTCAGGAATGCCGCGATGGCCTTGTCGCGCTTGTCCACATCTTTGATAACGTTATAGAAACCATAGCTGGCATATTCGCCGCCGCCGGTCATGTTCACCAGTCTGCCCGTCACGTCAAGCAACACATACACGCCTTCGTTGTGTGCAGCCTTGATGATGAGCGGAATGTTGAGCGTGGTGAATGTGGTGTCTACCAATTGATCGCCAATTTCTTCCACCACGGCCGAAGAGATCACCAGGTGTGTCAGGTTTTTCAGGTTGATGGTTTCCAGCGAACCGTCGCGTGTCATGAAGCCTACCACTTTTTTGTTGTAGGTTTTTGCCACAAACGGTTTGGTCACGATGGCATCGCCCTGACGTGAGTTCTTCACACCGTTGCGGTCCACTTCAAACTTGATCCGGTAGGTTTCGGTGTCGCTGAACTTATAGCTGAAGCGGCGTTTGCTGCTCACTTCCACGTCGTTCACAAACCACTTGTAGGTGGCGCCCGCACTGGGCGAAATTTTCATGTCGATGACCAGCGAGTCTTTGATGTCGACAAAATATTTGTTGACGGTGCTCCATCCAAAGATGCGCGGTTGTTCATCGGGACCAAACGACGGGTTTTCTATAGGGTCTTCACAACCCGACAACCCCATCACCAGCGCCATCAGGCATATTCCTATATACTGTATTCTTTTCATAATCTGATTTCTTTACTGTGATTATTGTTTATCCCACCAAACCGGACTTGTCCAATCGTCTTTGCCTGCGGGCAGCAGTGCCACGGCGGCGCGCACGTTTGCCGTGTTGTAGTCAAATTCCTCCTGCGGATATTGCATTCTTCTGGGAATCTGTCCATTCGATTCGTTCACACCCGGGTCGCGGTTTGGATAGACCAGCGCGGGAAAGCCCGACCTTCTCCAGTTGGCATAAGCTTCCTGTCCGTTCAGGGCAAACTCAACCCACAACGCCGTGTTGATTTGTTTCAGCTCCTGCCCTGCTGTGAGTGCGTTGTCTGCCACAAAATCGCTGATCACGTTTTGTGCTACTTCGGGTGCGCCATACACGGTCATTTCTTTCACACCGGCTTCGAGGGCATTGGCATAGTGTTGTGCTGCGGTTGCGCCGGTGTTCCAGGTGCGGAAGGCCGCTTCGGCCAGCCACAGTTCCACTTCGGCATAGCTCATCATGATGTAGGGTGCTTCAATTTCAGAAATCCAACGCGAGGGCTGGAGGCTCTGGTATTCGCGCGTCACTTGCACGGGCGCGCCAGCCACCGTCACTTCCACAGCGCCGCCAAGCTGGTTGGCTTCGTAGGTGAAATAGCTGGGGGGCAAAGCCATGGCGTGATAACTTCCCACTTTGGCCAGCACCTGGTCGGTGATGTCGTTGGGACGCTTGGCGCCTTCCAGATAGCTGCCAGCCAGCAAGCGCAGGCGCGGGTCGCCGGTGCTCACCAGGTGATCGACAAACGTTGTGCAGATGCGGAACAAACTCTTCTCGGCATCAAGCGCCTGGTTCATGAACACATACGAAACGGCGTTGCCTCCAAACGTGCCGCCATTCCACGACACCTTGGTGTGTTTCATGGTGGCCATGTCGGCCGTGCTGGTCATCACGCCACCGGCAATGGCGGCTTCGGCTTCGGTCTTGGCTTTGCCTTCGTCTCTTTTGGTGAGGCGCAGGGCCAGACGCAGACGCAGGGAGTTTCCGAATTTCTTCCACTTGGCAAGGTCGCCTTCAAAATAGTAGTCGCTCGTCACTTTGTCTTTGGTGGCGTCGATGGCTTTGGTGGCTTCGTCAAGCTCTTTGAAAAAATCGTTGTAGATCGCTTCCTGGCTGTCGTATTCCGGCGCGTAGGTTCCGGTGTAATATCCCTTGGCTGCATTGAAGTAGGGAATGTCGCCATACAAATCGGTGAGCCGCGAGAAGATGTACACCTTCATGATGCGCGACACCGAGTTGATGTTCACTCTGGCCGCGTCGCCCCGGGTGCTTTCCACCATGTCGACGATGTTCTTGATTTCGCGGGAATATTGTGTTACCCACAACGCGCTCATGTAGGCTTCGTTGCGTATACACTTTCCGCCATATTCGGTAGACGAGTATTCACCCGTCCATTGTTGCATCCAGTGACCGGAATAGATGAAGCCGTTGCGTAGCGCTTCAAATTGCGAACCCGACAACTGCAGCTGTATGGTAGACAGCATGATGTTGGGGTCCATGTTGGTTGATGTGGTGGGGTTCTGATTCATTTCATCAAAGCTCTCGCACCGCATCAGCAACACAACGGTGAGGGCCACCGCGATCCATTTTGTATATCGATTTGTTTTCATAGTTCGTTGCATGGTGTTGTTAAAATTTAGCGTTCAGGCTCAAACCATAGCTTCTGCGCGAAGGCAATGATCCATATTCAAAACCTTGTCCGTTGCCGTTGTTATAGCCCGACTCCGGATCGATGTTCGGAATGTTGCTATAGAGGATGAACAGGTTACGCGCCACAAACGACAGCGAGATGTTTTGGAAAGGCGACTTGCCCAGAATGCGCGACGGGAAATTGTAGGAGAAAACAACTTCGCGCAGTTTTGCATAGGTGGCGTCGTAGATGAATGTCTCGGGAGAGTTCTGCAGAAAATTCTGCCAGTAGTCCTGAGGATTTACGGGTGTTGTGTTGGGCGTGTACACCGGGTTGTCGCTGGTGCCGGTGTTCACCACACCTTTGCCAATGTAACCGCCCGTAGGTGTCCATGCGCCTTCGGCAACACCGGCGGCCTGACGTGCTTCTTCGGATGCATACCATGCGGCACGACCTTCGAGCGTTTCAGTAGCCGTTCCGTTTTGATAGGCCAACGCGTTGCTCATGGAATAGATGTCGGCGCCAACCTTCACATCCACCAGTGCACTCAGCGTCATGTTTTTGTAGGTGAAGGTGTTGCTGATACCCGACATCCATTTGTAAACACCATTGCCCAGTATGGTCTGATCAGACTCGTCTGTAGCCACCGGCAAACCTGCGGCCGTGTGGATGATGTTTCCGTTGGGATCGCGTTTCAGCTTCTTGCCCACAATCACACCATAAGCAGCACCTTCGCGCGCCTGAATAACAGCACCTGCCCAGCGGGCCGCCGACAGTTCAACCGATTTGATCTGTTCGTGCAGCGACACCACTTTGTTGACGTTGCGTGTGAAGTTCACGCCCACATCCCACTTGAAGCCGCTCGCGGTTGACACGGGTGTGCCCGACAAAGCAATCTCGAAACCTTTGTTGGTGATTTCGCCCGCGTTGATCACGGCGGCTTCATAGCCACCGGTGCGGGGAATCTTGAGACCGAGAATCTGGTTCACCGTCTTTGCGCTGTAGTAAGCAAGGTCTAACCGGATTCTTCCTTCGTAGAATTGCAGGTCGGTGCCCACTTCCCACGAAAGGGTTTCGGTGGGCTTCAGCTTGGCGTTGGGAATTTGTGTGTTCGAAATCTGACCCAGTGGTTTGCCAAGGTGTGTGAAGTCCTGAAGACCATAGGTCATCGTGAGGCGATAAGGATCGGTGTCGCCACCCACTTGTGCCACCGAAGCGCGCACTTTGCCAAACGACAATGCTTTGCTGTCGGGCAGCACGTTCGAGAACACAAAGCTTCCCGAAACGGCAGGATAAAAATAGGAACGGTTTGCATCCGGCAACGTCGATGCCCAGTCGTTGCGGAAGGTGGCATCGAGGAAATACGTTTCCTTATAACCGATTTGCGCCGAACCAAACACAGAGTTTACCTGCTTCTGGAAATAGGCATACGAAGGACGTATGGTCTTGAAGTTGTTGATCGGATGAATGTCTTCCAGGATAATGTCCTGCCCCAGCAAGCCGAAGTTCTCGCGTTTGTAACTCATGATGTTGCCACCCACGAACGCGCCCAACGTGATGTCTTCCGAAAATTTCTTATCGAATCGCAGCATGGCTTCGTAGTTGTTCTCCGTCACATCGGTTGATTGTTCCTCAATCTGACCTAACTCAACCGTGGGTGTTCCCTTGGGCGAATAGTTGGTGTAGCGAAAGCGTGTGTTGTCTGTGCCCGCGCGGGCTTGCAGGCTGAGCCAGTCGGTGAACTTGTAGTTCAATTGCAGGTAGCCCATCAAACGGTTTTTGGACGACTCGTTTTGCAATTCATTAATGGTCCAATAGGGATTGATGCGGTAGATGTTGCCACCGTTCCAGTCTTCATAGCGTCCCTGATCGTCTTTGTAGTTTTCGCCCAGCCAATGCTGATCGAAGTTGGGCGCGATGCCCAGCAAGGCAAGCCCCACGTTGTTGGGATTGTCGGAAAGCGCCGGACGGTTCTTCACTTTCTCTACCACATAGTTGGCTTTGCCGGAGAGCGTGAGTTTTTCGCCGAGTGTAACCGACGTGTTCACCAGAAACGTGTTCCGGTTCAATCCTGTGCTGGGCACAATGTCGCGGTTGCGCATGTCGGATGCCGACACCAGAATTTTTGCTTTGTCTGTGCCACCCGAAACCGACACCGTGTTCGTAGCCGTGGTGCCCGTGCGGAAGAAACTCAGTATGTTGTTGTCTACAACACCGTAAGGTTTTTGTTGTCCGTTATAGATGCTCACGTTTTGAGTGGGGTCAAGCTTTGCGCCCCACGCCACCTGCGTGCTCTGTGCATTGTTTTCCAAAGGCAATTCGCCGTTGCGGCCCATGCCATATTCGGTTTGATAGTCGTCGAACTTCGACAGCACTTTCTCTACCGTGAAGTTGCTGGTGAACTCCACACCCAGGCCCTTCTGTGCTTTGCCCGATTTGGTGGTGATGAGGATGACACCGTTCGATGCACGCGATCCATAGAGCGCCGAAGCAGACGCGCCCTTCAACACCGAAATGGTTTCGATGTCTTTCGGGTTCAGGTTCGAAATGCCGTTGCCCAGATCATAGCCGCCCCAGTTGGTGGCGTCGGAACCCATATCGGAGTTGTCCATGGGCACACCGTCAATAACATAGAGCGGTTGGTTTTTGGTGTCGAGGCGTGTGGCGCCGCGAATCACCACGCGGGTGGAGCCCGTGGGGCCAGCCGTGTTGGTGGAGATGTCGACACCGGCCACTTTTCCCGAAAGGGAGTTGACGGCGTTCACTTCCACAGCGGTAGACAATTGCGAGCCCGACAGTTCGGACACGGAATAGCCAATCGCTTTTTTCTCACGCTTAATGCCCAGGGCCGTCACCACCACTTCATCGAGGTTGGTAATGTCGGTGATCAGGGCGATGTCGATTTGGGTTTGTGTGTCTACGGTGACCTCCTGTGTCTTGGTTCCAAGAAAGGAAAAGACGAGGGTGCTTCCACGCCGCACTTCCAGCGTGTAGTTGCCGGCCGAGTTGGTGACCGTGCCCGACGACGTGCCCTTGATGACGATGGAAACTCCCGGCAATGGCGTCTTGTCTTCTGCAGACGTGACCACCCCGGAAAGAACGACGGATTGCGCATGAACCTGTCGGCTCCAGCACAACACGAACAGCAGCAACAGGGCTGTCATCCCGATTTTTGTAAAGTTGTTCTTCATGTAGGTTAGGGTTAATAAAAATTTACGAATAGGGCGTATTGGCGATACAATATTCCCTTAACAACCCAAAACCCGAAACTTTATGGGGCTACAATAAAACCTACCAAGCCCATTTTTGGGGCTACAATGATGAGATAAATGTGGATTTTGAGACGACTACGCGGATTTAGTGGGCTACAGGGGAGTGTATGGGTTTGGCTGGACGGGCGAATTGGAGGAGATGAGAGATGCAACCGATTTCAAGGGCTGTGGGTGGGTTCTTATGCCATATCCTCTATCATGAACAGCACCCACGATGTCCAAAACGAACAACGCCGAATCGGCACGTGAAGTGGTTTTACCCCTTTGGAGGCCGTTAACTTTAGTTCCCGCAAGGATTTGGGGTGATGGATTTGTAGGATACATATTTCCGATTCAGAAAAGCAAAAGAGTCAATTCTAACATTTCAATACTCCAAAGCTTCGTGGATCTTGACGGTTGTATAAACCTGCATTTTCGATACCGAGCAATTGTCGCGCAATGTCTCATTCTCTTTAAATCGATAGGTTCGTTAAATGGCTCCAGGGAATGCAGACTTGAAATCTGCTTTTTAATGCTGCAACTCATGGCATTAAAAAAATAATTCTAACTCGAATTATTTGACTCACTGGCTAACGGTTCGGTAGCAAATATGAACATATCGCTAGCGAATCTATGGTATTCGTCGAAAGAACGGTCACGTCGTTTTCTCTTGATTCGGGCCACCACGCCTGAGCGTTTGCTTTTTGAACACGAAAGCCCTTATTTAAAAGGCGAACTAAAATAAACTCAGCCGTTTCTTCCAGAAAATTAAGATCAGATGCATCGTATATTTGAAGAACCTGTGAAGCCAATATATCCGTATCAAGTCAACACTTTACACTTCGAAGACAAAAGAATTGTGTTTAATAATACTATTTCTGCACCTGTGTCATACGACGAAGAAACGGGCCACTTCATTATATCCTATCCTCCCTTTAACATCACTGCATGGGGACAAGATCGAAAAGAAGCAGAGGAAGCATTTAGTTTCACCTTTATCTCCTTCATCGAATCGATCTATCTGGAAGATGATAAAAATCTTACTACGGAAGCCATCGCCGTGAAGCAGGCATTACAAAATATTATCAAATCCGTTAACCAAAATGAAACCTAGGAAAACAAGAGACATCGAAAAAGCACTCTTAAAGAAGGGCTTCGAGAAGATTTCGGGCAAACAAAAAAGCCACCACGAATATTTCCACCTGAAAGTTGAGGGGAAGAAATCACAAGTTTTCATATACCTCAGTCACGGAGCCATTGAATACGATAAAAACTTAATGGCTCGCATCAAAACACAACTCTACTTCACCAACAGCCACGACGCAGAGAATTTCTTCGATTGTCCTCTAACAAAAGAAGGATACATTGAATTATTAAGACGATCGGGTGTAATTCAAAAGGCGGACGGATCAAATACTTCGAAAGCTGATTAGGGAATCTAAGATATCGCGCGAATCAAATTTCAGGTAAAATATCTTCCTTCTATCAGAGTGTTTCATCCTTACTTTATTATCCTTCATGATATCTGTTCAGCGGCCTACCTCACCGCTACGTTGAACACAAGGCATCTCCCGTCATTGCTATTCAATATCTCTTACTCGATATTTTGAAGAAACACCTGAATATCCTCGTCCGGCAAAAGCTGTAGTTTTTTGCGCAGGCGGTAGCGGGCCATTTTCACGCTGGTTTGGGAGATGCCCATGGCTTCGGCGATGTCGCGGGTGGGGATGCCGATGCGGTAGAGGGTGCAGAGTTTAATGTCGTTGCCGGTGAGGTCGGGGAAGCGGGTGCGTAGTTTGTCGCTGAAGCCTTCGTGCAGGCGGTTGAAGTTCTCGTCGAAGTCGCGCCACTCTTTTTCGGAACTGAAGTTGAGGCTGATCATTTGCACCAGCTGGCGGAAGTCGCGCAGGTTGGATGAACCGGGGTGGCGTATAAATTCTTTCAGCTTGCCTTTGAGCTCGTCGAGCAGGCGGTTTTTCTGAATGATGAGCAGGGTGTAGTTGGTCAGTTCCTTGCTGCGCGACGAGAGTTCGTCGTTCAGCTTCTGGTTCATGAGCTGCGCGTTTTGCTTTTCGGTTTCCAGGAGCAGATTGTTTTTCTCTTCGATCTCGGCGGTGCGCACAGCCACGAGCGATGCCAGCAGTTCCTTCTGCTTTTTGATCTGGCTAATTTTGCGACGGTAGGCCACATACAACGCCATGGCCAGCATGCCCACCACCAGCATGCGGAACCACCACGTGCTCCAGTAGGGCGGCCGTATCACAATGGTTAGTGTGCGGAAGGTTTCGTTCCACACGCCGTCGTTGTTGGAGCCTTTCACTTTAAAGGTGTAGGTGCCCGGATCCAGGTTGGTGTAGGTTGCTGTGTGCGTGTTGTTGGTGCGTATCCATTCCTTGTCAAAGGGTTCGAGCTGATATTCAAACTGGTTTTTGTCGGCGTGGGTGAAGTTGAGCGCGGCAAACCGGATGCTGAACACCGACTGCGAATGGTCAAGCACAATCTCATGCGTCTCGTCGATGGCAGCAGTTAGTGGCGAGTTTTCGCCAACGCTCACGGGTTTGTTGAACAGGTAAAAATCTGTGAACACAATGGGAGGCACAAATGCATTTTGGCGGATGTTGTGCGGATAGAAGAATGTGACGCCTTCGATGTTGCCGAAATACATTCTGCCGTCGCTCTGCTTGAAGTAGGCACCCGTGTTGAACTGCGAACTCTCCAGGCCGCTCTTGGTGTCGAAGTTTTTGAACTCCTTGCGTTCGATGTCAAATTTCGAAATGCCTTTGTCGGTGCTCACCCACAGGTTGCCCTGGCCGTCTTCGAGAATGCCATACACGATGTTTCCGGCCAGCCCATCTTTTTCCTGCCAGCGCTCAAACTCATTGGTGCGATAGTTATAGCGGTTGATGCCGCCACCATGTGTGCCAAACCACACGTTGCGCCGGGAGTCTTCATAGATGCAGAGCACGTTGGCATCGCTGATGGTGTTTCCTTCGCGATGAAAGAACGACGAGAACGTGCTGTCTTTTTCGTTCAGCACATTCAACCCCGACACGGTGCCCACCCAAAGTTTGCTTCGGCTGTCTTTATAGATGCAGCGGATGGTGTTGGAGCTGATGCTGCTTTTGTCTTTGAGCGTGTTGGTGAAGTAGCGGAAACGTTTTGTTTTCTTATTAAAGAGGTTGAGGCCGCCTCGGTTTGTCCCGATCCACACATGGTCGCCATCGTGAAACACGGTCCACACGCTGTTGTCGTTGAGGCCGTTTGTTTGATTGTAGGTGGTGAATTTGTTTGTGGTTCGGTCAAACACCGAAAGGCCGTCGGCATAGGTGCCCAGATATAACAGTCCAGCCTTGTCCTTCGAGATGCTCAGCACCGTGTTGCCTGCGAGACTGTTCTTGCCGGGTTCGTTCCGGAAGTACGTTACCAAACCGTCGCGCCGGCGCACCAGGCCGCCGCCGTCTGTGCCGAGCCACACTTCTTTTCCTTCGGTGAACACCGCCAGCACCGAGTTGCTTTCGTTGGCGTGTTTCACTTCGGGATAGGGACTGAAGTGATTGAACGTGGTGTCGATTTTATCAAACAGATAGGCGCCGCCATGATACGTGCCCAGCCACATGTCGCCCTTGGCGTCGTTGAAAAAAGACAGCACCACGTTGGTTCCGTTCTCCTGTTTGTCGGGCAGGCCAATGAAGCAATTGCTGTCCTGGTTCAGCAGAAACACGCCGCCTTTGTCGGTGCCGATCCAGATTCTTCCTTCGTGATCTTCGGTGATGACACGGATGGGATATTTGCCTTTGAGCGCATTCAGTTCCTGCAGCGTGCCTTCGCCCGGGTTGTACTTTAACAACGAACCATCTTCGCGCGCCATCCAGATAAACCCTTCGGAGTCTTCCATGATGGACGTGACGTCGTGCATGTGGTGGGCCACGGCTGCATTCACATCCATGAACGACGACGTGGCCTTGTCGAACACGCGCACTTTGCCAATGGTGGGACAAACCCAAAGCTTGCCACTGCGGTCGCGGCAGATGGCGCGGATGGAGTTCGCGTTCTGCAAGCTGTCGTTGATCTTGAAGTGCCTGAATTTTTGGGTGACGGTGTTAAACTGAAAGAGTCCGCCCGATGCGCCCAGCCACAGGTCGTCGTCGGTGGCTGCACCGGCCATGCACCACACGGGGCGCATGGCAAATTCGTTTTGGGCATCGTCTTCCAGGTTCAGAAAACGATCGAGGTCGCGGTTGTATTTCGAGAGGCCCGCGCGGGTGCCGATCCAGAGTGTGCCGCGACGGTCTTCGTGCATGGCGTAGATGTCGCTGCTGGCAATGCTGGTAGAATCTTCGGGCGAATGTTTGAAGACGAGAAAGTTGGAGGCGTCATAGCGGTTCAGTCCGTTTTGTGTGCCAAACCACATATAGCCGCGGCTGTCCTGAAAAATGGTGTTGACGGTGTTTTGTGAAAGCCCCTCCTCCACCGAAATGTGCTGAAGGCGGCTACGCTTCTGCGCAACACCACCCTGGAATATCCCACACAACAACACGATCGGAAGAAGCCATTTCAACATTTTCACAGGGCAAATCAAGGTCAGGAAGTGTAAATATAAAAAATGTTTGAAAAGAAGCCCGGAGCTGATACACCAGCCAAAGCTGAATGGGGATTTTGTATCTGGAAAAACGTGGCCGACATGAAAACTGACAGGGAGATTTTAGCGTCAGGAAAGGTAGTGGTTTCAAAACAACATGGTCCCCAAAGCGGGAGACTATATAGTGATAGTCACCCTATTTAAATATTACCTTAAGCATGTTGTCGAAGCCAAGTCTCCCGCCCCGGGACTTGGCGCATTCCGAAGTAGAAACGCCGGTCGTTAAACCAGTTGTTCAATCACAAAAAACTTGTATACTTAAACACGCAACGACACATACCGTGCGTTTATCGCTTACCCCTAAATGGGTGCCTCATTCTACTTCTCTAAAACTTTGTACCTACCCTCCTGTTATGAAAAAAGTTAGTTTCGCATTGATCGCCCTGCTGTGTGGGTTCACGGCATTTAGTCAGCAACCCATTGTTCTCAAACCGAAAATCCAGGAAGTTGTCGTTTACCTGAGCGGCGCCGAAATTCAGTTTGTGGAATCTGTGTCGTTAAAAAAAGGAACCAACGTGGTTCACTTCAAAGGCCTGTCGCCAGCGCTGGAACAAAACAGCGTGCAGGTGGTGGTGGGCAGCACGGTGGATGTGGTTTCGGTGTCTACCGAAACACAAACGTTGAACGCGCAAGACATCAACCCGCGTGTGAAAGCGCTCACCGACACCACGGCGTTGCTGGCCGATAACATCGCCCTTGTCAACAATCAGATTGACGCCTACCAGGTGGAGAAAAAAATGCTGGAGCAGAATCAACACCTCGGCGGCGCGCAGGCTGCCGTGTCGCTAGTGGAACTGACAAAAGCCGCAGACTTTTTTCGCGAACGAACGCTGAAAATTAATCAGGCTCTTTTTGGATTGACAAAAACGCAGAGCAAACTCACGCAACTGCTCCAGCAAAAAACCAACGAGCTTACGGCCGAAAGTCAAAAGACCAACCCCTTGCGCTACACGGTGGTGGTAACCGTGAACTCAAAAACCGATCAAGCAGTTGAGTTCCGCCTGCGCCACCTCGTGAACGACTGCGGATGGGAAGCTTCCTACGACATTGTTGCTCCCGAAATCGGCAAGCCTGTCACACTGAAATACAAAGCCGACATCTATAACGAAACCCACATCGACTGGCGTGACGTGAAACTGTCTCTCTCCACCGGCGATATCTCCCAAAATGCTACCCGCCCCTACCTCACCACCTGGATTCTTAACTACACCTCGCAAGCCAACGAAGGAACGTTGAACGCGACCGCCCAAAACCTATCGCAAGACAAAAGCGTTGCCTCAGCCGAAACAGAAGAACGAACCGTGTCTGAACTAAACACTTCATTCGTGTTGGACCAGCACCACACCATTGCCGCGAACGGTCAACCCTACCACATCACCCTGCAAGACGAATCGCTTCAGGCATCTTTCGAATACATCACACTCCCGAAACTTGAGATGAGCGCCTTCCTGCTGGCCAAAGTCACCGGCTGGGAAAAACTGAACCTGATGGACGGCACGGCCAAAGTCTATTTCGGCAATGCCTATGTGGGCGAGTCGAACATCAACACACGCCTCATCGGCGACACACTCGAACTTTCCTTGGGCCGCGACAACCAGATTGTGGTGAGCCGCAGCAAAGTGGAAGACACCGGCAACACACCGTCTATTGGCGGCAAACGGAGCGAATCGTTTGTCTATGAAATTCAGCTGCGCAACAATAGAAAGGTGCCTGTCTCTATTCGCGTGCAGGATCAAATTCCTGTGTCGCAGGAAAAGGACATCACCGTAGAGACCTCAGAACTTTCCGGCGCAAACCTCAACGCTCCTTCGGGCCGTCTTCAATGGGTGAAGACGCTGGGTTCGGGTGAGACGTCGAAGTTTAAGATTGCGTTCACCGTGCGTTATCCCAAAAACAAAACGGTGAGCATTCGCAAGAGCCGAACCGTGCGATCGCCGCGATACAGGCATTGATGCACATCGTTCGTCGGGTGGAACCCGACGAATTTCAATGTCATGTTCTTGCATTCTTTACTGCTATTACGATCAAAATAAAAGGCCCGGTTCATCGCCGGGCCTTTCGTTTACCTAAACTACTCTTCGTCTAAACTTACTACTCAACACAATCACCACCCCGGCAACTCATCAAGCGTCTTCACATATAAACCTTTATACAACGCCTTTATCTCTTCATTTGAATTACTATCAAACGTTAATTCCGACCAGCTCATGAAGAAGGACCACTTGGGTTGGGCGATCAATTGAGCGACGGTGGGAAGCTTCTGGCATTCGCCGATGGCAATGGGTTTGCCTTTGGCGGCGTTCACAATGGTGGTGTATTTTAGTGTTGAGTAGCCGCTGCCGTTGTCGTAGAAGTCGAGGGCCAGCACGTCCCAGTATTCGTCGCCGGGGTTGTAGCTGGTTACGTCGCTGGTCAGGGTTTCGAAGTCTTGCACATCCCAGACCCAGATCAGGTTGGTGAGGCCTTTGGTGTTTTTAAAGTAGTCGTGTGTGAGTTGATAGAGTTTGCGTGTGCCGTTGGCGCCGGGGCGACCTCCCCACCAAAAAGCGCCCTGGTTCATTTCGTGAAGAGGGCGCCACAACACTTCCACCTTGTTGTCTTCGAGGAATTGCAGGTAGGTGGCCACTTCGTCCATCATCGCTTTCCATTTGGTGTTGATGGGGGTTCCGTCGGTGAGGAGTTCGGTCCATTGGGCGTCGGTCATTTTGCTGAGCACACCGTCGGTGTTCCACTCGCAGGGTTGCGAGAGCGCGGGGTTGCATGCGTGCCACATCAGGTTCACGACAGCGCCTTTCCTCCATTGCTTCAATGCTTCTTCCACCATGATCTGGCGGTTGTTGATGTTGTCTTGCTGGAACAAAAAGTCGCCGCTCCACAGGGCAGGATATTTTCCTGTGGTGTTAAAAATTTCGTTGGTCCACTTTGCCGGTGCGCTGTTGGGCTCGCGGTTGTGAATGCCCGACAGCGTAGACGATCCCGAAATCTTGTAGAGATAGTTCAGGGTTTTGAAGCCCGTGTCGGGATGTATGGTTGTGGTGTCTCCGGGCACAATGGTAACGGGGTCAGTTTCTTTTTCACAGTGAATCAGCGTTCCACATGACAGTACCGTTAGGAACAGGAATATATGCATGCTACGTTTTTTAATATTTACCATAAGGCGTTAGATAGTCAACCGGTTCAAAGCCGCAAGCGCGTTGACAATCCCGCAGGATCGCCAACGCCTCGCCAGCCTAACCCAGCTGTTGCTTTGTGTTAGTGTTGTTATTCCAATCTCTCCTGCCGGTTGCGCGGTGGAGATCCCGAACGTGAACGAGCATCATTGCTTCTTCACGTCAATCCAGAAGCGTCGTGGCTTCTTCACAATCTTGTCGTAGTCGGAATAGATGTTTCCCCAGTCGTCGGTGCCGTTCAGGATGAAGTCGAAGGCTTTGTCGGCAATGGTTTTGGAAAGGCCGTTGCCGAGGTCGATGGTCTTCGCGTCAGAGACTGAGCCGGTGGTTGTGGTGCCGTCGGCAAACTTGAACGTGATGGTTTGTTTGCTGTAGTCGCGTTCCCATGTGCCTTCGCCTTTGGGAATTTTGCGATAGAACTTGTTCACGTCTGTGGGAACCTTGTCTATGAATTGATAGTCGGCATAGAGACCGTCGGTTCCGGCGGTGTTGCTCACGGCGCCAAACGTGTGGCCTTCAGGAGTCACGCCTTTGAATTCGAACGTGAGTATGTTGTCATCTTCTGCCGCCGGGCCACCCGTTGCGGGCCATACCCACGATTTATCAGTGAGTTTCATCACACCGCCGCCGCCATACTCGGGCCCGGTGCCGCCATACAAAACTTGTCCGGTGATTTTGTAGGTGCCCGGAAGTGTTTCGGTGAAGGGCACCAACTCAATCACCCACTCGCGTGTCTGGCCCGATTGCGCCGTTACCGTGTAGGTATATTGGTTGTTGCTTGCCTCAAAATTTACCGGCTCACCCGATGCGGGAAATGTGGTGGCGTGATAGGATGCCTGCAAAATGGGCGACACGTTGTCGAGCTTGGTGTTGGCTTCCATCAACACCTGCACCGATACTTTTCCCGCTTCGCGATCCACAATGGCGGGACCAACCTGCGTTAGTCCTCCACCCAAAGTCACCGCTTCGATGGAGCGTTCGTTGCTCACCACATCGTTATAGGGATCTTTCAGACACGAGCTGCACAGCAATAGCGCCGCGATCACAAAACTATATTGAATACTGATTCTCATCTTCATGGTTCGAATGTTTAAGGCTTCATTAAAGGATTGGTGTCAATTTCCCGTTGGGGTATGGGAAAGAAATAGGCGCCGCTGGTGATGGTCTTGCCATACTTGTTCACCAACACTTCTTCCATGCTGTTTGTCCGACGCAAGTCGAAGAGGCGATTGCCTTCAAAGGCCAGCTCGTTGGCGCGTTCTTCTACCACCGCCTTGCGGAAGGCGTCAACGCTAAGTCCCGGGGCCAGGTCGCCCACACCGGCACGTGCGCGAATTTTGTTGATGGCCGCATAACCTTCGGTTGTGGGTCCAACGCCTTCTGCATACACCAATAAAATATCAGAGTAGCGAACGATGGGTGTGTTGCAGCTGCTGGCGTCGCCGATGCGCAGGGGATCGATATACTTGCGCGTGAACGGGCGCGAGCTGCTGGTGATGTCGAGGTTGTATTCTGTTCCGGCGTTCCAGTATTTGGACACGATCAAGTCGGTCTTGCGCTTGTCGTCGTCGGCATAGTTGTTATAGAGGTTCGCTTCTGTTCTGAAGTGACTCCAGCCCTGACCGATGTTGATCTTTGCGCTGGCCGGATCGCTGGGGTTATACACGATCTCCATGGGCCTGTCGGCCGGAAGAAACATGTTGGGCAGTTTGGAGAAACTTCCTTCGCGGTCGCCACTGCGATCGACGGCCGCATCGAAGATGTGTTCGCTCACGGCGGCTTTCTTGTAGATCTCGGTGTTCCAGATGTCTACCAGGTTGTCGGTGAAGGCAAAGGTGGTTTGTTCGTTCACCACTTTGCCTGCGTAGGCAGCGGCTTGTGTATACATTTCGTCGGCATTGCTAACAAACTCATAGCCTGGTGAGGCTGAGCTTTTGGATGACGCCAGGTGCAGATACACTTTCGCCAGCAAACCTTGTGCGGCCACTTTGTTGGCGCGGCCTTCGCTGATGCGGGGCACCGTGATGAGTTGTTCCGATTGTTTCAGGTCTGCAATGATGAGGTCATACACATCTTTCACCGGCGACTTTGCCAGGGGAATTTGCGTTGGCGTATCGATGGTCTGCAACCGAATGGGCACTTCACCAAACATACGCACGAGGTTAAAGTAGTGCAGGGCGCGCAGGAAGTAGGCTTCACCCACAATCTGATCGCGTGTGGTCTGGTTCATGGCAATGTTGGGCACGTTGGTGATGACACCGTTGGCGCGCGATATGCCGCGATAGATGTAGGTCCACATATCGTCCAGGTTGGAGTTGGTGGCTGTGGTGCGCAACTCGTCCAATTCAAAGTTCGACGTGCCTGCGTCGCCTTTCTGCGTGAGGTTTTCGGTGGGCAACTCCGTCACAATGGTGTAGCCTCTGGAATAGTAGCCCACTTCGGGCAAAATCGAATAGCAATACACAATGGCCGACTCGGCATCCTCCGGTGTTTTATAGAACGTGGTGGAGTTGATGATGCCATAGGGTTGCTCTTCCATGTCGGAGCAACTGAGCAGTGCGGCCGTGAGGAAGGTTCCGTATAAATATTTTCTGTAGTTCATGTTCAGCATTTTTTAATACATGTTAGAGACCAATGTTCAACCCGAGTGTGAAGGCACGCGGTCTGGGGTAGCTGCCGTTGTTGATGCTCAGCTCTCCCACTTCCGGATCAAACCCGCCGTGAAAGCCGGTGAAGGTGTAGAGGTTGTTGCCTGAGAAAAACACACGCAGGCTCTTCACACCTTTGATGGTTTCGGAGGGCAGGTTGTAGCCCACCGTCACGTTCTGCAAGCGCAGAAACGAACCGTCGGTCAGGAAAAAGTCGGAGGCACGATAACCTCGCGAGTTGTTGGCGCGGGGATAGTCGTTGCTGGGGTTGTCGAGTGTCCAGCGCTGCAGCTGGCGGCTGGGCGACATCTTTTGAAAATCGAACACGTCGTTGCCTTGCACGCCATAGAGCTGTGCCGAGAAATCGAATTGTTTGTAGCGCACATTGGTGTTGAAGCTGTAGATGAAATTCGGATTGGGATTGCCAATGATGGTGCGATCCAATTCGTTCACCACGCCATCGGGTTTGCCTTCGGGACCGGAGATGTCGAGGTATTTTATTTCACCAGGTTCTGCGTCGCGACCCGTCAGGCCTGCCTTGATGCCTTCTTCCAACGTCTGAATGATGCCGTCGGTTTTGTAGCCATAGAACGCATACATCGGTTGGTTCACGGTGTAGGTGCTGATCTGTTGGCGCACCGATTCATACAGTGTTCCGATAAGCACCCTGTCGCTCTCGCCCATCGACACCACGCGGTTGCGGTTCATGGTGAAGTTTGCACCCACGGTCCATGTCAACGCATCGGTTGTCAACACTTCTGCGTTGAGGCCCAACTCCACACCACGGTTGCTGATCTCGCCGTCGTTGATCCACTGGCGATCGAAGCCCGATGACGGGGCGATGGTTTGAAGACGCAACAGGTCCGATGTGTTCTTGATGTAATAGTCGGCGGTGAGCGTGAAGCGTTGATCGAGGATGCCGATGTCCAGGCCCACATCAAACGACTTGGTGGTTTCCCACTTCAGCTTGCTGTTGCCAAGGCCCGACACCACGGTGCGTCCCTGCTCGTCGTTGGCGCCGGCAAAGCCAGGACCAAAACCGGTTTTGAAACCGGTGCCCACATAATATTTGTAAGAACCAAAACGATCCTGTGTTTGATACGGCGCAATGCCCTGATTACCGGTGAGGCCATAGCTGGCGCGCAGTTTCAAATCAGACACGGCCGGAATGGCTTGCATGAAATTTTCTTCGTGAATCTTCCACGCCACGGCGCCCGAAGGGAAGAACGCCCACTTGTTGTCGGCACCAAACTTTGTGGAACCATCGGCACGACCCGTCAACGTGAACAGGTAACGATCTTTCAGCACATAGTTGGCGCGACCATACCACGACTGCAATCCAAAACGTTGCAGATCGTTCGAGATGAGCATAGTGCCGGCCGACCCCAGGTTTTCATTCTGCAACACGTCGTTCACAAAATTCTGACCGGTGAGTGTGCTGAAGCGGTTCGTGGTTTTCTGAATGGAGAAACCTCCCGTGAGCGTGATCACATGCACATCGCCAAACGTCTTGTTGATGGTGAAATAATTTTCGTTCAGCAAGTCGTTGTAGTTGCCGTTAACAATGGAGCCGTAGCTGCCTTTGTTGTCAAGTGCGCGTTGTGTGCTGTTGATGGGATCGTATTGATCCTGCACCGAGTTGCCAAACTTTGTGTTAAGCGTGGTGCGGAACTGCAGCCAATCTGTGATCTTGATGTTGGCATACACACTGGCCAGCAGGTCGAATGTTTTTGTTTTATTATACAACTCATTCGCCAGGGCAATGGGGTTTCCAAAATCGGTGGCGCTGGTTTTGAAGTAGTCGCCGTTGGCATCATAGACCGGCCAGATGGGCGAGCGCCCGGCGCCGAGCTGTTGACCACGGCTGTTGGTGTAGGCGAGAATCACATTTGTTCCCACCGTCACCGCGTTGGTGAGCTTTTGGTCGAGGTTCATGCGCCCGGTGTATTTGTCGTAGCCGTTGGCGATGACAAGACCGTCTTCTTTATAGTAGTTGCCCGAAATAGAATATTTTGTTTTATCCGAACCACCATCGGCCGTGAGTGTGTAGCTCTGCGAATGTGGATTGCGATATACAAGGTCAACCCAATCGGTGTTGTATGGCCATTGTGGTTTGTTGGGATCAAGGCCACGCAGCTCGGCTATAGATGGATAATAAACGCCGCCGCGTGTGGTGCCGATGAACGGAATGTCGGCAGGTGATGAGCCGCCTGTTGTGGCCGCCTCGTTATCGTAGGTCGCTTGCTCAACCGGATCGCGCCAAACGTCGGGCTTCACAGCAAGTGTAGATACGGTTTGCAGCGTGTTGAACGTGATGCGGGGCGAGCCCGAACGACCTTTGCGCGTGGTGACGAGGATGACACCGTTGGCACCGCGCGATCCATAGATGGCGGCAGCCGATGCATCTTTCAACACTTCAATCGATTCAATATCGTCGGGGTTGATCTGTTTCAAGTTACCGGCATCACCCCAGGGGTACCCGTCAACCACAACCAGTGGATCTTTCGAGCCGTTGAGTGAGCTGGCACCGCGAATACGGATGGTGGCACCCGACCCCGGCTGACCACCGTTGGTGATGACTTGCACGCCAGCAATTTTTCCTTGCAGCAATTGGTCCATCGACGACGCCGGTGTTTTGTTGAGGTTGTCACCTTTCAATGTGGCCACCGAACCGGTGAGATCGCTCTTTTTCATTTCGCCATAGCCCACCACCACAACCTCTTGCAAGGTGCTGATGTCTTCGGTGAGCACGATGTTGAATTCGGTTTGCGAACCCACTTTAGCTTCCTGCGATTGGAAGCCGACAAACGAGAACACCAGTGTGGCGTCGGCACTTCCGACCTGAAGTTTGAACTTGCCGTCGGCGTCGGTGGTGGTGCCGGTGGACGTTCCCTTAACCATGATAGAGACACCGGGCAAGGGCTGGCTTTGGCCGTCCTTTACTGTGCCTGTGACTAACCCATCGGACTGTGCTTGCACAACCCAGGGGACTAAAAAGAATAGCACCGTCAGGTAATAGAGTAGTCGTCGTTTTATCATAAATGATGTTTTTAGTTGAATAATGGGCCTAAAAGTAGCGGCGACGCTGCTCGGACTCTTGTACAATAGTCCGGATTCCTAAAAATTTCATTCGATTGAACCGTTCAAAAAATCGAATGCGCCATCTGCCTGCAAAACTTGCTAATTTTGAAGGGCGCCAATCTCCTTATTATATAGAAGGCACGAGCGGCTTGCGATTTTGACCGGAGGAAGGTTTATGAGAAGATTCAGCATCACCGCAATTTTAGTGTTGACAACCCTGCTCGCGTTTGCACAACGCGGCAACTATAACATCTATAATCTATCGAGCGAAAACGGTCTGCCTACCAGCGACTTCCAGTTTGTGTATCAGGATTCGTATGGTTTTTTATGGCTCGCTTCTTATGATGGACTCTTTCGCTGGGACGGCTATGCATTCAAAAAATATTATCACAACGAAAAAGATCCCAACAGCCTGAATCACAACATCGTTTATTCGGTGTTTGAGGACAGCCAACGTCACCTCTGGATCGGCACCATAGAAGGCCTGAACCTCTACGACCGCGCCATCGACGGTTTTATTAAATGCACCATCGGCCAACAGGGCCAGAAAATTCCCGTCAACGCCATTCTCGAAGATTCTAAACACAGACTTTGGCTGGGCACTTCGTTCGGGCTTTGCACCTACGACCACACGCGCGGCACATCGGAGTGGCACAACAACCAAAGCAGCGACGACATCATCTTTGCCCTGGCCGTAGACGCCAGCGACAACATCTGGGCAGGCACCTTCAACGACGGCCTGCGCATGTTCTCGCCCGAAACCAAAACGTTCACCAGCTTTCGCCACACCAAAAACGATGCGCGCACCATTGCCAGCGACAAAATAAAAAGTCTGCTCATCGACCACGAAAACAAAATCTGGGTGGGCACGGCCGACAACGGTGTGTCGGTAGTGAACACGCATGGGAAAGTTTTGAAACACTATCCGCACTTCACCAAAGATCAGTCGGCCATTCAAGGCACCATCAATTGCATCTATGAAGACAAGCGCAAAACCATTTGGATTGGCGTGGGCCGCGAGTCTTTATTCTATATGGACGGCGACCATCCCGAACCACTCACCGAAACGCTGAACGACAACAATCAAAATCAATTTCTCTCTGTCAGTTCGATTTGTGAAGACAGCTTTGGCAACATCTGGTTTGCCACCAACGGCAACGGCCTGTTCTATACCAACGCCACCAAAAACGTTTTTGAAAACTACCTGCGCACTACGGGCAATGTGAAAGGACTGGAGTCGAACACCGTGACGTGCTTCTATGAAGACACGAACCAAAACATCTGGATCGGCACCGACGGCGGCGGGCTGCTGAAGTTTGATCCACGCAACAAATCGTTCGCACGCTTCACGGCGGCCACCCATAAATTCAGCAGCAACGCCATCAGCGACATCAAAGGCGATGCGCACGGCAACCTGTGGCTCACCACCTGGCACGGTGGTGTTATTCAATTCGATCCGCAAACCAATCGCGTCGCCAACTTTGTGAACGACCCGGCCAACGAGAACTCCTTAATATATAACGACGCCAAAACGCTGCTGGTAGACGACACCATTCTCTGGATCGGAACACACGGGAAAGGGCTGACGGCCTATGACTTTAAACGCCGCGCGTTTATCCATCACAAAAACAACACCGTCTTCCCCTTCAACCTGAACCTGCCCGCGTGGATAAACCACCTGTATAAAGATTCGAAACAACGTCTCTGGATCAGCACCTATGGCGGCCTGTTCGTGTTCGATGGCAAACGCCTGGACCACTACACGCACTCCACCGACACCCTCACCATCAGCAGCAACTCCGTGAACATGGTGACGGAAGACAACACCGGAAGGATTTGGGTGATCAGTGAATCGGGCGGACTGGACCGCTACGACGAACGCGCCAACAACTTTGTGCGCCTCAGCGAAAAGTTTCACCTGCCCGAAACCATGAAGGCTATTGTGGCCGACGAGCGCAACACGCTATGGATCACTTCTAACGAAGGTATCATCTCTTTTAATGAAGACACCCACACGCTGAAACGCTACGACGCTTCGGAAGGCTTGCAGGGCAACACCTTCTTTCACAAAGCCGCGCTGCGTGCAAAGAACGGCAAACTCTACCTGGGTGGTCCGCGAGGTTTCAACGCATTTCATCCCGACAGCCTCAAGGCCTTGCCCATCCCCTCGCACTTCTATTTGACAGACCTCTATATCTACAATCAAAAGCAAACACCCAACAGCAGCACGTCGCCGCTCAAAAAAGTGTTGTCGCTCACCGATCAGCTCACACTCACCCATGAGCAGTCGTTCTTCTCTATTGAGTTTGCTGCCGTTAATTTTTATTCGCCCACAAAGACGCAGTATGCCTACATCCTGGAAGGGCTGCACGACCAATGGATCGATCTGCAAAAAGAAAGAAAGGTGTCGTTCACCAACCTTGATCCGGGAACCTACACACTCCGCGTTCGCTACACGGACATTGCAGGCGCGTGGGACAAGGCTGAAAACAAATTCAGCATCGTTATTCTGCCCCCGTGGTGGAAGACGTTGTGGTTTAAGTTCGCAGTAGTTATTCTGGCCATCACAGTCATCAGTGGTGTATTCTACATCAGAGTGAATGCCATCAAAAAACGAAACGAGTTTCTGAAAGACGAAGTGCAACGGCGCACACACGAGCTGAGCGAAGCCAATGAATTTCTGATCGAACGAAATGAAGAGATCAATCTACAGAAAGAACGCCTCGAAGAATTTAACGAAGAGATCCTGCGGCAGTCCGACAAAATTCTTGATCAGCAAATGCACATCTCCGGTCAAAACCAAAAGCTGGAGCATCACGTGGATGAACTGCAGAAGCTGAACAAAACCAAAGATCACTTCTTCTCCATCCTGGCCCACGACCTGAAGAACCCCATCTCAGCCCTGACGGGTATTTCTGATTTTGTGAAGAACAATTTCACCAAGCTGGAAAAGAAGGATGCACAGGAATATCTGAACAGCATCTACAAATCGTCGAACGCCATCTACGATTTGCTGATCAACTTACTAAACTGGTCGCAGACGCAATCGAAGAGCATTGAATATTCGCCCGTGACTGTGAGCGTGAAGGAGCTCGTGCAAGAGAATGCCACACTGCTCGAACAACAGTTCACGAACAAACACATCACTTTGCAAATTAACGTAAACCCCGAGCACTTCATTTTCGCGGACTATAACATGACCAACACCGTGATCCGGAACATTCTGAGCAACAGCGTCAAGTTCACCGAATACAATGGCACCGTCACCATCACCTCACACGAACACGACGACGAAATTATTCTCAGCCTGTCCGACACCGGCGTGGGCATGACACGCGACCAACTGCAAGCCCTGTTCAAGCTCGACAAAAGCAACATCTCCGTAGGCACCGCCGGCGAACGCGGCACCGGCCTGGGACTGATCGTGTCGAAAGAGTTTATCGAAATAAACAAAGGTCGCATCGAGGTGCAGAGCGAAGCAGGCAAGGGCACCACGTTCCTCATCACCCTGCCGAAAGCCGTGGCCGCCACGAAAGGAAAAACAAAGCTCACAAAGATGACGGTGGCCAACGACTCGCTTGCCCTCGGTTTCTGGGAAGCATTCCCCATGGAAAAGCTCACCAAAATCAAAGGCAAGAAAATCCTGATCGTCGACGACAACCGCGAGCTGCGCACCTACCTGAAGCTGCTCATCTCCGAAACATTCGAAATCTTTGAAGCCGAGAATGGCAAAGAAGGATTGGCGCTGGCCCTTGAAGTTCAACCCACCGCCATCATCTCCGACATCATCATGCCCCAGATGAACGGCATCGAGTTTTGCAAAGAAATAAAAGGCAACACCTCTACCAGCCACATTCCCGTGATCCTGCTCACCAGCCAATCGGAAGAGCGAAGTCAGCTGTCGGGCTATGAAGCGGGCGCCGATGCGTATCTGACCAAGCCCGTTAAAAAAGAAATTCTCATCCAGGTGATCCTGAACCTCATCCAAAACCAGGAAAAAGTGCGCGAACGCATGCGCGACAACATCCTCGGCGACAACACCACCCATTCCGAAAACATTGTGGTGAACAAACGCGACGAAGAATTCCTGAACCGCCTCATCGAGTTCATCAACCAAAACCTGAGCGACACCACGCTTGATGCCCGCATTCTTGGCGAAGAGTTCGGCATCAGCCGCAGCATCCTCTATACAAAAATAAAAACGCTCACCGGCCAGAGTGTGCATGAGTTTATCAAGTCCATTCGTCTCAAGCAGAGTTTGAAACTTTTGCTGGAAGGCAGGCTCACGATCAGCCAGGTCGCGTTGGAAGTTGGCTTTAACAGTCACTCCTACTTTGACAAGTGTTTTATCAAGCAGTTTGGTATGGGACCGAAGGAATATGTGAATAAGCGGAAGGGAAGCAAAGTGTAGAGGCCTTTGCAACAAAAGATGCTGTCAACACAAAAAATTCAAGCAGAGACGGATCTGAAACACGACATCACGTCGTCACTCATCCTATTCAATCCAACGTGGTGAGGCCTCGCACAAACGTTTCAAAGTCTTTGGCCACAAACGTCACCTTATAGTCCGACTCCTGATCCACATGCACTACCTGCGGCTCACCGTCTTTGCCGCACTGCGAATAGTCGAGCAGCACCATGTCGTGCCCGGCCGAGGGGCTTGTGCAGATGTAGACGCCGAGCGCCGGATAACCCCAGTCGTCGATCATGAATTTGCTTCCCGAGTGGCCGCACACCGAATAGGCTTTGGTGCGACCAAGGCCCAAGATGCCGGCAATTTCAATATGTTTGCCTCCCCAGGTAGTCACTTCAGTTGTACGAAATCCATTGTGAACAGGAATGCCGCCATTTTGCGAGTGCATCAATTCTATATAGGACGCTGGCAGCTTGTAGCCCAACTCCTGCTCAATCCCGGCAATGAGATCGTCGGTGAGGGGTTCGCTGATGTAGCGCTTGCGGGCATAGTCGCTGTCTTTCCAGAAGGCGGTCAAATCAAAATCGTGAAATATCTTCTTTTCCATAGCGGGCGAAAAGATAGGGTTCGAAAAGGATGCGTCATAAGGGTTGGGATGATTTTTATTTTAGTGGCGACCAGAATTAACCCGCTGGCGTCAACACCTAAATCCCCTGGAGCATGAAGAAATTTTTCCCGATACCGTAAACAATCACGTTGCTTGGCTACGTTTGTGTTTATGATGCAGCCGAAAAGCTTCCTGAAATTCATAGTTCTGACTTTGCCTCTCTTCGCGACGGCGGTTCCTTCATGGGGACAAGTCGTCAAAAAAATCATTCTCACCAGCCAAATGGTCGACGAACCCCCAACAAAAGAAGGTCGCCGCCCACTTTATGCACTGGAATTTAAGAAAGACGAGAATGGCGATTTCGTGGCCTCAACAATGCATAAGGACAAAAAAGAAATCGCGCTACGCGAAACGGCCATGTTAACTAAAGACAGCGTTGCGAGAGTTCTCCAATGGAAAACGGCCGGGAAAAATCTTTTCACCCCTGACGAACTTGGCCTGGACTACAACACCTTAAAAACCGCAGCCAAAGCCAGCCGCTACGACCTGAACTTTGAACTTCCGCGTGACTTTGTTATCCGCATCGATTCTTTCAACTTTTGCTTTCCTTACAAGACAACGTATACCATCTCCATCGGCGGCATCACGCTAGCAATGCAGGTGCTTTATGAATCCGGACCACCGTTGGAGCTTATTCTCAATTCTTACGACACGGACACTAACAAGTCCAACCTTATCAATTATTTCATTTGCAGTACTTTATTTAGAAATCACCTGCCGAGTGAGTTTCCTCACAATAATTTCCTTTCTGAATATGAGTCGATTGAGATGGTGCTGTATTATCAGAAAACTATTGAGTGCGAGGGTTTCTACTACAAAGAGTTCATCGATCAACATCCCACCATGACCGCGAAGGAAAAGAGAATGAAGGCGAATTGGGATTTCGGGGTGTATTTGAAGCAGCGGAAGAGGAAAAAGTAACGTGTGTCTTTTGATGTCGTGGCGAAGTTTAACATTTGTTCTAACCCCAACGTCAAAGGCAAGTCTCCCGTCTCGGGGACTTGGCGCATTCCGAAGCTGTAATTCATTCGTAAGAACATTTGTCGTTCCAAAACAACATAGTCCCCGAAGCGGGAGACTATGTTGGGACACTCGTCAAAGGCAAGTCTCCCGCCTCCTTTAGACTTGTATTCACAATAAGACATCACTTCACCATCATCATAGTGATTTTTTCTTTTTTGGTTCTTTTTTCTTTTGTTGAAGGATGTGAATTTGTGGATAACGTTAACAACTGACTGAGGTGACTTAATCTCGCCGCAAGGCTTTTCGGCCTATTCCTCGATTTAATCCTCAGTCAGTTTTTCTAAACAAGCATCAAATAGAAATTTAGGTTAGCAGGCCTATTATTAAGGTTTTGATAGTGTTTAGAAGCGTTAACGGATACATTAATTATCAAAAGACTAATTTATGAAAACTGTTTATTTTTTAGGGATAGACATCGCAAAGAAAAAATTCGATGGTGCCCTCACCGTGGATGGCAAGAATTTCCACCCGATTGAAGCCGAAAATGCAAGCAAGCCAATCCAGGCCTTGTTTAGTGATCTAAAGAAGAAGTTTTCAATTTCGTACGATCAACTTGTTGTGTGTATGGAGCACACGGGGATTTATTGTCGGCCGTTGCTTGAGTTTCTGATCGGAAATCAGATTCAGGTATGTGTTGAATCCGCATTTCAAATAAAGCAATCCCAGGGCCTTGTGCGTGGAAAGACTGACAAAATTGATGCTCAGCGTATCGCGCTATACGCTTACAAAAACCGCGAAAGTCTCAAATTCTGGACTCCTCAGAGATTGATTATCCAGAAACTAAAAGCCCTGTTGGTAACCCGAGAACGCCTGGTGAAAGTCAAAACTGAACTGCAGGGACCAATAAAAGAATGCGAGGAATTTATCGAAGAGTCATTATACAAAGCGATAGCGAAGAGTTGTCAAAGTTCGATTAAAAGCCTGAAAAATGATATTCAAAAGATTGAGAAGACAATAGATGCTCTGGTCAAAAGCGACACTGAAATAGATCGACAATATCAATTGGTAACCTCGGTCACCGGGCTGGGCAAGATCACAGGATTGAATATAATTGTCTCCACAGCAGAATTCACTCGTATCAAGGATGCAAAGAAGTTTGCCTGTTACTCGGGAGTGGCCCCGTTTGAACACAGTTCAGGAAGTTCTGTTAGAGGAAAGACACGGGTATCCAAAATGGCCAATATGACCCTCAAGAAATTGTTGCATATGGCAGCCATGACAGCTATGGTCCACGACGACGACTTAAAAACATACTATCACAGGAAAGTATTAGAGGGTAAAAACAAAATGAGTGTTATCAACGCTGTGCGTAATAAGTTGATAAGTCGCGTTTTTGCTTGCGTCAACAACAACAGACTATATCAAAAAAATTACCAAAATGCCCTTGCTTGAAACATAGAAATCGGGGACTTGGCGTATTCCGAAGCCAAACGTTGATCGCAAAGGACATTGCTCATTTAAAACGCATAGTCACGAAGCGCAGACTATGCTACGACCTCCAATTGTACAATGTGTTAACTCACCTATGTTTTTATCAAAGCATTGCTACTGCCCCGTCAACGTCACCGCCAAATTTGCAAACGTCCGGTTCTGGTCGCCGTTTACGGTTATGGTTTCGAATGAGGTTTCGTTGAATGCGAGGGAGCGGGATTGTTTGAAGGAGGTGGAGTCGAAGCTGAGGGTGCCGCCCTGGTGATTGGTGAATTGATAGTTGACGATGGGTGATGAATTTATGTTGATTGTGGTGACGGTGGTATCTTCGAAAATCAAGGTGTTGCACGAGGAGAAGCCGGCGGTCACGGTTTGATAGGGGCCAATAAGCCTAAGGCTGTTTATGAACACGACACTGGTTAGCGAAACCGTGTTTATTTGGTTTGTTGCTACGACCTCAACGGTTTGGATCGAGCAGTCGTTGAGCGACACCGAATTGACATTGCCGTCAACCGTTAACGTCGTGGACTGGCCCATGCCCGAGAGTGACAGGCTTCCTATGGAGGCGTCGTCTTCGATGCAGAGCAACGAGAAGTTGGTGTTCTGACCTACCAAAACTAATGACGGGATCTGCGTCAGCGTGCCCGCGATGGTGAGCGATTGCACGGGCGACTCGTTTAGCGCAAGCATGGGTATCTCGCAATTGAGGATGATGACGGGGTTCTGGAAATTCTGCATCATGGCTTCAACGTTGCCGGTCACACTCATATTTTCGATGACGCCACCGGTCATCATGAGCTGAAGAAAATCCTGGGGTGAGATGGGGTTCATATATAAAGGGGGTTACGTGACAACATAAAAAACAACAAAGCCCTTCCAACAACCTTGCCAGTGTTGGATGGGCTCCATAATTTCGAATGTACCAAACGCATCTTGCTCTTCCTACCGATGACACCAAAATGGTGCACCCCCATAAACAGTGGTCATCACAAACCAGCCAGCGGCGATAATCCTGTTTCTTGGTTGTCTTCAGCCTTGGATGCTTGTTGGCATATCACAGAAAACAATGATGCCGTTTGTGCCCGTGCCTTCAGTCACGAGCGTAACTTTTCATGATACTCTTCCCTGTTGAGACCGTTGGAGAATCACATCACTGTCTTAAAAAATGCGCGTGTGGGGCGCGAGCTCTACATAGAAAAAAAACATTCATCACCCCTACCCCACCCGCGTCTCTTCAATCGCCTTCAAAATATTATTCAACCCCTTGCTCAGTTTTTCAGACGTGTCCCAGCTGTAGCCAATGCGTAAATATCGGGGGTCTTCCTCAAACCAATGGCCGCGGCCCACATAGGTGGCATAGGTGTGGAGCAGTGTATGGTGAAAGGCGTCGGTGTTGATGGCGACGTTTTGTTTTATGCGGGGGAAGCATACGCAGCCGCCCTGGGGTTCAACCCATTCCAGCACGTGTTGATGGGCCATGAAGGTTTTGAGGATGTTGAAGTTTTTCAGAATGGTGGCTTGCACGGGGGCGAAGAGGGCGTCTTTGCGTTGAAGGTATTGATAGGCAATTTCTTCGTCGACTACCGAGTTGGTGATGCAGATTTGTTCTTTGGCTGCGAGAAAAGTTTCCATCAGCGTTTTGTTTGTGGAGAGTAGCCACCCGATGCGGATGCCGGGAAGGCCAAACGATTTTGACATCGACGAGATGCTGATGACGCGATCGGACAACGTGGCCGCCACTGGCAATTTGTCTACGAACGACATTTCGCGATAGGTCTCGTCCAGCAACACATAACATCCTTTGCGTTCGGCCAATGCCACAACAGCCTTCAGCTTGGCCAGGTCGATCATCACGCCTGTGGGGTTGTGTGGGTAGGTGATGCTGATCAGTTTTGTTTGCGGGGTGATCAATGCTTCGAGGGCGGCCAGGTCGAGCGCGAAGTTGTTTTCGAACAGCATGGGGAGATAAGAAACCTTTGCCCCGATGGCGCGGGGTGTTTCGATGTTGGTGGCGTAGTTTGATTTGGCCACCACCATGTGATCGCCCGCACTGAGCAGCGACGTGGCCACAATGAACAAAGCCGTAGCGGCGCCCGACGTGACGAGCACGTGATCGGGCAACAGGTTTGCAGCGGCGGCAATGCATTCGCGCAACGCGGGCTTGCCCAGGTGGTCGCCATAGAACAAGGTGAGGTTGTCGATGGAAATGCCCAGGTCGCTTAGCTTCTGATCGGTGAAGGAGCTTTCGGACAGATTGCAATCAATGTTCTCATATCCGAAACCTTCGGGGGCTTCTATCTCGATGGGCATTCGTCGGTAGTGCATGGTGCGCGGGGTGTTGTTGAACTAAAGATCCGTTTGCCGAATGGAAAAACTATTCCGACAGCGGTCGTTCTAAAATACAACTATTTCCCGGCACCAGGCCTCGAATGCCGCGTCAGAGTTTTTCGTACCAATCCAGAATGTAGTCCGCTACTTTTTCCCAGCCCGGTTCGCCACATATAAAGTGGCTCTTGCCTTCGAAGATGTTCAGGTTTACCCGGCTGTTTTTGTCTTTGTATTTGCCGGCCAGGGTTCGGGTGAGAGACGGCGGGAATATGTTGTCGCTTCCGCCACCAATAAACAACACGGGGTCGTGAGGTTTGCCGAAATCAATATTCGAATAAGAATTTAACACCAGTTCGCGGCTCACTTTATAACTTTCGGGCACGGCAACGCTTTCAAACGCCGGACCTCTTTCTGTTTCGGGCAAGGTGTTGAAAAAACATTTGTCGTACCATTCACGACTCCCCATGAAGTAGGGTTTCGACGAAAAGAAACCAAATGCAGGCAACACTGCTTTTAGTGTTGTGAAGGGAGGAAACACATTCTTTGGCGGCGCACCGTCAATGCTCACCGCCGCCGCAGTTTTTCCCAGCTCCAACAACTTCATAGCGGCCATGCCCGCCATGGAATGACCAATGACCAATGGCTTCTCAGGCAAGGTGTCGATGAGTCGGGAGATGTTGTTGACTACATCTATAAATCCTGTTTTGGTGAGGTTGGGATGAACCTTGCTTCGCAGGTCGGCGGGCTTCCCATCGTGACCGGGGTTTGCCGGGGTGTGAACGCTATAGCCTTTTTGTTCATAGTAGGTTTTCCACTTTGCCCAACTAATGTTGTTCACAAAGTTTCCGTGGATAAGGATAATCGATTTTGATTTTGACATGGGTAGGGGTTTAAGTGACAGTATAAAGATAGGGAATATGGTTTTTTGTGTAAAAGGCGGTATGGCATAATCGCATGTACATATCGCAACTGCTAACGATTACGCTGGGGTTGGATATAGAATTTGTGCATTTTCTAAACTCCTTTCGGATTTTGAAACGTGGAGTAGGCGAAGGATTTACCTGAAAAAACTGGCGATGAATAATAGGCTATCCGAATGAAGGGAGGGTAATGTACAGGGCAAACACAATGCAAATTTGTCGACTGACCGAATCCGCATTTTGCATACTGAAGAATAATTTCAGTGTGATCATGTACTATTACCTAAAGAAATCACGGCGCCCTGAATTATCAACTATATTCAGAACACTTGCCTAAGCTTGCTTCAACCTAAACACAAACTATATGCTTTCCTACATCGTGGCAGGCCTGACCATATTGGTGATTGGACTAATCATTAAATATTCAAAAATCGATCGAAACTATTGGCTCGGCTACAGGACACCACGGTCCATGAAATCGCCGGCGCACTGGACCTTTGCCAACCAGCGCATGGCACTCCACGCGGTCATCATCGGCGTCCTCTCTACGGTGGCTGGCGTTGTCTTTTGCTATGGCAAGGTGAACAGTATCTATTTGATGATTTTCACGCTGTCACTATTATTGATTTCAATTGTTGATGTGGAAACTGCACTCCGTCGCTTTGATCGAGACAAGAAGGATTAGTCAGGCCTGAAGAAAGATTTTAAAGGTTATGGGCTTCGCCGACAATGCAACCCGTGCGAAAACAAAACCAACATCCCGCCGATCAACCAGAACAACGATGCCGGTATTCCAAACTCCAACGTTGGTATTCCTCTGAAACGGCGTGCCTTCTGACCGATCTATTGCATGCCGAACTCACATTACCGTTCAGGCTAATCGCTGCCATAAATCCAACCAAAACCTAATACAGAACAAACATTTTAGGGCGCCAAAACAAAATCAGGGTAGATTATTTATTATCTTAACTTCTGGCAACTTCATCCTCACCCTATCCCCTATCGGTATGAACATGATTCGAAACTACGTCGTCATTGCCTTCCGGAATTTTGGGAGGGAGAAAGTCTATACGGTGTTGAATGTGATTGGGCTGTCGCTGGGCATGGCGGCTTGCCTGCTCATTGTGCAGTATGTGGCGTACGAGAAAAGTTTCGACACGTTTCATTCGCGCGCGGGCGACATCTATCGTCTTCAATATAACAATTGGCAAAACGGGCAGCTTAGCTTCGAGAGTGCCGTGGCCGTGCCCGCTGCGGGTGCTGCGCTGAAACAGAATTTTCCGGAAGTGGAAGCCCACACGCGCTTTCTTCCCAGCGACGGTGTGGTGAAATATGAAGCGCCCGGACAGGAGCCCATCGCGTTCCGCGAAGAGCGCATTCACTTTGCCGACACCTCGCTCTTCACTGTGTTCGACTTCAAGCTTTTGTCGGGCAATGCCAAAACGTGTTTGAAGGCCCTGAACACCGTGATCGTTTCCAAAAGCACCGCCAAAAAATATTTCAAGAGCGACGACCCCATCGGCAAGCGCCTGCAATACAATGGCGACATGCCCCTGGAAGTGACCGGTGTGTTTGACGACGTGCCTGAAAACTCGCACATCAAATTCGACTTCCTCATTTCATACGCCACCCTGAACGCGCTCACTAAAAACAGCTCGGAAACCTCGTGGGGATGGTATGATTTCTATTGCTTTGTGTTGCTCAAGCCCGGCACCGATGTGAAGGCCCTGCAGGCAAAGTGGGATGCCTACCTCGCCCGTGTGCGCAAAGACGACTGGGAAAAACAAAATGAAAAGCAGGCGTTTATTCTTCGCCCCCTCACCGACATTCACCTCTACTCGAACCTGCTCTACGAAACGTCGCCACAAGACCTTCGCGATGGCGACTCGGTGCATGCGCTCAGCATCATTGCCCTCTTCATCATGTTCATTGCCTGGGTCAACTATGTGAACCTGGCCACGGCACGGTCGCTGAAGAGAGCGGGCGAAGTGGGCGTCAGAAAAGTGGTGGGTGCTTTTCGCGGCCAGCTCATCACTCAATTTCTTACCGAGTCGCTGCTGCTCAACCTCATTGCTGTGGGGCTGGCGCTGGCCATTGTGCGTGGGTCGTGGCCGTCGTTTGCGGCACTCACCGGCTGGAACATTCCGCTCGACTTTTTCTATACACGAAACTTCTGGCTCCTGGTGGCTGCGTTGTTTGTGATGGGCGCCGTTTGCTCGGGCTTTTATCCGGCCATTGTGCTCTCGTCGTTCAAACCCATTTCGGTGTTGAAAGGAAAATTTATTTCGTCTACCCGTGGCAACTACTTGCGAAAGGGGTTGGTCGTTTTTCAATTCGCAGCTTCGGTGTTTCTCATCAGCGGTTCGTTGATTGTTTACCAGCAGCTGCAATACATGAAGACGCTCGACCTGGGCGTGAACATTGACCAGACGCTGGTGCTGAAAGGACCGAGTGTGACCGACTCGTTGTATCTGAAAAACTACGAGACATTCAAGACCGAAGTGCTGCGCATCAAAGGCGTGAAAGGCATCAGCGCGTCGTCGAGCATTCCCGGCGAAGAAAACTATTGGACCGGCGGCATCACGCGACTCTCGGGCGGACCGGAAGGCGCCCTCACTGTGACCACCGTGGCCCTCGACCAGGAACACATTCCGCAGTATGGCATCACCGTTGTGGCCGGTAGAAATTTTGACCGCAGGTTCATTAGCGACAACAAAAAAGTTTTGATAAACGAATCGCTGGCGAAGGCGCTGGCGTTCAAGGACCCTGCCGCCGCCGTGGACGAATGGGTTAGGTTGGGCAGAGACACCTTTCAAATTGCAGGTGTGCTGGAAGACTATCACCAGATGTCGCTCAAGGCGAAAGTGATTCCCGTGGTGTTTCGCTTCGCGCCCTCGGCAGCTTTCTATTCGCTGAAGCTCGAAACCGATAACTATCACGATGTGCTCCAGGCGCTCGATGTTCCCTGGAAACAAACCTTTCCCGGCAACCCCATGGACTATTTTTTTCTCGACCAGTTCTTTAACCGGCAATACGACCGCGACGATCGCTTCGGCCAGGTGTTCACACTCTTCACCGCCCTCGCCATCTTCATTGCCTCGCTCGGTCTGCTCGGCCTCGCCTCGTTCATGACGCTGCAACGCACCAAAGAAATCGGCATCCGCAAAGTGCTCGGCTCTACCGTGCCGGGCATCATCGTGCTGCTCTCCAAAGGGTTTCTCCAACCCGTGATGATCGCCATTGTGCTGGCCTGCCCCCTGGGCTGGTGGCTGATGCACCACTGGCTCGAATCATTTCCTTACCACACCCACATCAGCCTCTGGACCTTTGCCATTTCCGGAGCCATTGTGCTGATGATTGCATTTGTGTCGGTGATCTCACAAACCTTAAAGGCCGCGTTGACAAAACCGGCAGAGACGTTGAAGTGTGAGTGAGGCAACGCGTCCCGGCCCGCTCAAAACCAACATCCCGCCGATCAACCAGAACACCGATGCCGGTATTCAGAACACCGACGTTGGCATTCAGAACTCCGATGCCGGTGTTCCGAGCACCGATGTCGCACTTCTACACTTCGCGTGTCAGGTTCCGAGAGGAAAATTTGTCATGTGTCGGTGCTCAACTACTCAGCGTCCTCACTTCAAGTAGCAACATCGCAGTTCTACATATCAACGTCGGAGCTGTACATATCAACGTCGATAGGTAGACCTCCGACGTTGTCATGTTTTTGTGGAGATTCCGGCTGAAAAGCTGCAACATTGTCACTTTACTATCCAACGCCGGCGAAAAAAGCTGCGACGTCGGTATGCAAAGTATCAACGTCGCAGCTCGCGATGCCGACGTCGGAGAAAAAAGTGTGACTTCTTCGCCAAAAACATGACAACGTTGCTACTTCAACATCCGTCACTGATATGTGGATATGCAACGTCGCAGGTTTCTGCTCCGATGTCGCATAGTAAACTGACAACGTCGGAGTTCTACATATCGACGTCGCATAGTAAAGTGCCGACGTTGACACTTTTTTGTGAAACTTTCGGGCTTTTTTTGCGGTGATTGTCACCTAAATCAAGGATGTTGCCCGGCGATGTGCGGCGGCTGGGTGTTTATTGGGGATCGTTGCGTGTTTTTTCTCCGGTGTTGTATGTTTGAACGCAAACATCGGCGGGTGGAGTGCCGACGTTGGGGTGAAGAACATCGCCTTTGCAGCCCCGGGCTGCGGACTCGGGACTGCAGACAGGAAACACGCCAACCGGCGGATTTTAAAGGCCATTCTGAAAGGCAACATCCCCGCCCCCTCACCCACTGTTTTTGAACACCACCAGGGCTGTGCAAAATGCGAGGGCTTCTTTGGCGAGCGATTCGTTGGTGAGGTGCACCACTTCGGTGTGGTGGGCGAGCAGCTCCACATAGCGTTCGAACATGGCGTCGCTGCCTTGCAGGCCCAGGCAGGCGAAGATGATGGGCGCGAGGTCGAGCTGGTGGGGCGAATGGTTTTCGAGACCCAGGTTGTAGAGGTCGGTGAAGAAGCGACTCATTTTGAGTTCTTCGCGAAGCAGGCACACCGCCAGCTCGGTGTGCGTAGGAAGTTTGAAGAGCGGGTTCATGGTGTTGAAACAAGTTTTGGTAGTGGTGAAAATGTTCATCAGCATGAGGGTCAAAAAAATAATTGGACGAAGGGCTAACGTGTGGGTGGTGCGTTGGGCATGGCGATTGTTTTTTTGTTGTGACGAAGTAAGCCACGCGCAGCAGCATGCGCAAATCGGCTATAGGGCGGTGCATGTATCTGTAGGCGCGGCTAAACCACCACCTCTGCCCCACCCGGCACGACACCGATTGGTGCACGGCGCCCTGTTTGAGAAATTCTAAAATGACCTATCTTTGTTTCTATGACCACGCAACCCGACCAACCCGCACGCGCCCGCCACCTGGGCCAGAACGTGCGCCGCTTCCGCGAACGCAACAAGCTGAAACAAGAAGACCTCGCCGCCCTGCTCGGCGACCCATGGACGCAGAAGAAGATTTCTCAACTGGAAGCAAGAGAGACGATCGATCCGGATGTGCTGGCGGAAGTGGCGAAGGCGTTGAATGTTTCGGCTGACGAAATTAAAAGTTATAGTGAAGAAACGGTATTCTATAACATTCAGAATAATTATGAGGGTTCAAATAATCAAGGCCCGAACATAGAGAACTATCATTGCACGTTCAATCCTTTGGATAAGTTGATTGAAGCTCATGATGAGATTAAGAAATTGAATGCGGCATTATTGAAGGAGAAGGATGAGAAGATTGCATTGTTGGAGAGAATTTTGGGTGAGAAAAAATAAAAATTTAAAAAAATTCACTGACAACACTCACGTAAATTGTAATAGCTAGTACTTGATCTGACAGTTGAGCTAGGGATTCCTTCCTACTAGGCAAAGGTAGCCACCGCTCCAAATAAGTCAAGGGCTTCGCGAGTGGCCGCGCAGAATCCTTCGCA
>NZ_JAERRB010000010.1 GCF_016735595.1 Chryseolinea lacunae | reverse complement strand
CTAATTTCGTTTTGATTAACTTAGATTCTGTTCTCATTTTTCTGACAGTTTAAAGGGTTTGACTTTAGATAGTTTGCACTTCTAAGTTAACCCAACTGTCAGATTAAGTCGGAACTACTACACGTTAACGGACGATCATGCAATCACTTTGTGTTCTACTTCCTTTCGGATACCCATCGCGAGTAGCTGCTTCTCAAAAAGCCTGCTCCCGACCTCGTCGTCCTCAATGACATAGCGCACACCGATATATTTGATCGGCTTCCCGCGCTCATCCAGCACCGGCGAAATCACCGCGTCCACCCAATAGTGTGAGCCGTCTTTCTTCCGGTTTTTCACAATGCCTCGAAACACGTTGCCTGCTTTGATCGTGGTCCACATGGCTTTGAAAACTTCGCCGGGCATGTCGGGATGGCGCACTTTTTTGTGCGGCGCACCAACCAACTCTTCGCGACTGTATTGCGACACCTGGCAAAACTTTTCGTTCACATACAGGATGTCGCCATAAAGGTTCGACTCCGACATGATGGTGCTTGTGTTCAAGGCTGCCACGCGCGCATCAAGCTCCTGATTGACGCGACGTGTTTCGCGCATGTTCTGACTCAGCTCTTCTTCCTGCGCGCGCAGTTCCTCAATATATTGTTGCTGATCGTGTTCTGATTTCACGCGCTCGGTGATGTCGTGCAGGATGCAGGTAAAGATCTCCTTGCCCGCCACCGTGGTCATCTTCACGGTGAACTCAACAGGCACCTTCTCGCCACGCTTTTGAAACGCCTCCAGCACCGTGCGTGTGTTCGTGTTGTGTTTTATGGACGTTGCCTTTTCGTTAAACAGGATTTCCATATCTGCTTCCGGAAAAATAAGGTGCGCAGATTTGCCAATGATTTCACTTTCGGCATACCCCAGAAGTTCGAGGCCTGCACGATTCATTGATTCGATCTTTCCAGTACGGTCGGCAGTGAAGATGGTATCGGCGGCCGAGTCGAGAATGGCATTCAGCTTTGTGTTTTGCAGGAGTGACTCAGTCGATTTTCGTTCCAGGGCTTCCTGTGTGGCGTGAATTTCTTCGAGGTTCTGACGCAGCTCTTCTTCCTTCGTCTTCAGTTGCGTGGCCTGTTGCTGACTCTCCGCCAGCAGCTTTTGTGTTGCTTCCGTCATGCGAATGTCGCTCAGTGCCGCGCCAAGAATTTCGCCAACGCGCTCCAGGAAATCTGCCTCATACTTCTTCCAAACAGTGAACGAGGCCACCTCCAAAACCCCTTCCACGGTGTCGTAGTTTTTCAAGGGCACCAGCACAACACATCGCGGCGTGGCCTCGCCCAGCCCGGACGTGATGTTCACATAGTCCCGGGGAATGTTCGTGAGCAACGTAACATCACCTTCCAGAAACGCTTGCCCCACAAGTCCTTCGCCCGGTGCAATGATGCGTTCCACAAATTTCCGGCGTCCATAGGCATAACATCCTTTCAGTTCTAAAACCGGATTGGCATGATCGTCTTCCCCAACCACAAAAATTCCGCCCTGGTTGGCGCCGATATACCTCACCAGCTCGCCAATAAATTGGTTGAGCAGCTCGGCAGTGTTTTGATGTTGCTGCCGTGCTAACTCCGAAAAGCGCGTCAGCCCGGAAGCTGTCCACATGCGCTGCCGTTCTTCTTCGGCCACCGCCCGCATTTTATCTTTCATGTTTAGCAACTCGCCCGAGAGATTGTTTTGATTCAAGGCGTGCAGCGCGGGAGTCATGCCAGGGTAGGGGACATCGAACTTTCCCTCGCCGATGTATTTGATAAATTCGGTGGCGTTTTTTAGCTCTGTTTCCAGCACCATCAAATTCGCTTTATTCGTGTCCCCACTATTAAACAGAAAACGCGAAACTTGCTCGCCAACACGTTTATGAGTTTGTTGCACCGAAGTCTGCGTTCTCATGAACACCACAACCCAAATGCCTATGCCGGTCAAAATCAACAACTCGGCGGCTACCGGCAGCCACGGTGTTTGTGTGTGAATGTATAAAGCAATCTGCAGCAACACCAGGCCCAACGAGATGGCCACAATCCCAAAAGTCTTCATCATCAATTTTTTTCTACGCCCAAAAATGAAGGACTGCCCGCAAGCAACACCTGACAAAAATCAGTTTGGCAGAAAATGATGGGCTGACGTAAGGAATGGAGTGAGATTGCTTTTTTTTTGCGGGGAAAGAGTTGACAGAGCGGCAGTTTTTAGGAGAATCAAAACCAGAACGGCGATTCCCACAAGCCATTATTCTTCATGATTGGGGGAAACGGGGAAAGCGATCCAAAATGTATAGGAACGGCTAAATTCGCAAGACATGATTACACTATAATTTATATTATGTTAAATATAAAACAACCAATATTGCACCCCAATCACAATTCCAGAGCCCCGACGATAACGCGAGAATCCGCGTGCGACCCATTGATGGCCGCTTCGCGCGCCGGACCCGCGGCACCTTCTTCAACAGCCTCCTACGATTTCGGTCTCGAAAATAATTCAGACTGCCAACTCGACCTCAGTCCGATGGTCTTTGCTTGCATGGCACTGGGCAGCCCATGGAACGTTCCACAAACATAGTTAGGACCTACCATTGGTCGTGAAGCGTTGTTGGAACGTGTGCTGGCGTGCTATGGTGAATTATTATTATTGAAGTCCCGCAAGACGCAGCGGGGTAATTCTGTCTTTTTTTTTCGATTGGTCATTACGCGTTGCGTCACATCACGCGCCGACACACATTGTGTGCGGTGGATGTCGAAATATTATGAAACGAATCGTCAATGTCGATTCAGATACCTTTCAGAACTAAACCCAATTCATCCCTACATGCTCGAGTACTTCACGTGGACGAGACCAGAACATTCAACCTGACTCAGCCCCGGCGCCCACACCCCCGCCCACCCCAAACCGTTCGCATAAAATTCCGGTTTCAACCTTCTCCTTTCAGTATCTTTCCTCTTCAAACCATTAACCTATGAGAAAACTCCTACCCCTGTTGGTGCTGCTATCGTTTGCTGCGGCGCAGGCCCAGCAGAAAACACTATCGGGCTACACGAAAGAAGCGGCCGAGCGACAGCTTAGCGCTGAAGAGAAATTCGACAGCTACCTCACACCCACCAACCTCGACACGTGGATGAAGCGCCTCGCGGGTCGCCCCCACCATCTGGGGTCGGCCTATGGAAAGCAGAATGCCGAATACATGCGCGACCTCTTTAAAAGCTGGGGCTACGATGCGCAGATCGAAACCTATAAAGTGTTGTTCCCCACGCCCAAGGTGCGCCAGCTGGAATTGGTTGGTCCCACACGCTTCACTGCCAAACTCACCGAGCCCGCCTTCAAGGAAGACGCCACCAGCGGTCAGGTGAAAGAACAATTGCCAACTTATAATGCATGGTCGGCCGATGGCGACGTGACCGCCGAGCTTGTGTTTGTGAACTATGGCGTGCCCGCCGACTATGACCAGCTTGAACGCATGGGCATTGACGTGAAAGGAAAAATTGTGATCGCGAAATATGGCGGCTCATGGCGCGGCATCAAGCCCAAGGTTGCTCAGGAGCATGGCGCTATTGGATGCCTCATCTACTCCGATCCGGAAGGCGATGGCTATTATCAAGGCGATGTTTATCCGAAGGGATCGTTCAGACCTTATCAGGGTGTGCAGCGTGGTTCGGTTCAGGACATGCCGATCTATCCCGGCGATCCGCTCACGCCGGGTGTTGGTGCTACCGAAGATGCCAAGCGTCTCGATCGCAAGGTTGCCACCAACCTGTTGAAGATACCGGTGCAGCCCATCTCCTATGCCGATGCGCAGCCGTTGCTGGCTGCTTTGGGTGGCCCTGTGGCACCTGAGGGTTGGCGCGGTGCGTTGCCCATCACCTACCATGTGGGGCCAGGTGCGGCCAAAGTTCACCTGAAGCTATCGTTCGATTGGAAGATGGTGGATTGCCACAATGTGATTGCCAAACTGCAAGGCAGCGAGTTGCCCGACCAATGGGTTGTGCGGGGCAACCACCACGATGCGTGGGTGAATGGTGCCAACGATCCCATCAGCGGCATGGTGGCCCTCATGGAAGAGGCCCGCGCCGTGGGCGAGTTGGTGAAGACTGGCTGGAAACCGAAACGCACCTTGATCTACTGTGCATGGGATGGTGAAGAGCCGTCGTTGATTGGTTCAACGGAATGGGTAGAGCACCACGCCGCCGAGCTGCAACAAAAGGCTGTGGCCTATATTAACTCCGACAGCAACGGCCGTGGCTTTCTGGATGCTGGCGGCTCACACACATTGGAAACGTTGATGGATGAAGTGTCGCGCGATGTGGCCGATCCTCAAACGGGCATCAGCGTGCGCGACCGTCAGTTGGCCTACAGAGCGGCGAATGCTCCCAATGCCAAAGCAAAGAAGGACGCCCTCGATCAAAGGAAATTAACACTCGATGCCTTGGGTTCGGGATCGGACTATAGTCCTTTCTTCCAACACCTTGCCATTCCTTCGCTGAACCTCGGCTATGGTGGTGAAGACAACGGTGGCGAATACCACTCCATCTACGATTCGTACGATATGTATGTGCGCTTCAAAGATCCCAAGTTTGCCTATGGCATCGCGCTGGCCAAAACCGCCGGTCGCGCAACCCTAAGGCTAGCCAACGCCGAGGTGTTGCCCTTCGATTTCAAAGCCTTCTACAAAACCGTGAACGGCTACATGGGCGAAGTGACCGCCCTGCTCGACAACCTGCGCGAGTCGACCGCGGTTGAGAACCAGCTGATTCAAAACAAGACCTATGTGCTGGCATCGGACCCCAACATTAAATATATTCCGCCCACACCCAAAGACGCGGTGCCCTTCCTGAACTTCTCAGCGTTGCAAAATGCGCTGGCGGGGTTGGAAAAAGCAACGACCTTGTTTGCCGACCTGCGCGCCGCCAACACGGTGCCCAACACAAACCTGAAGCAACTGAACGAAATCCTCTATCGCGCCGAGCAAAAGCTGATGGCCGACACAGGCTTGCCCCGTCGCACGTGGTATCGTCACACCATCTATGCCCCGGGCTTCTACACCGGCTATGGTGTGAAGACATTGCCTGGCGTTCGCGAAGGCATTGAACAACGCACCTGGCAGGAAGCACAGGAACAGATCGACATCGCCGCCAAAGCCCTGGAGCGCTACACCAAAGAGGTGGAAGCCGCGTCGCGGATTTTGATGATGCGCTAGTTTCTGTATCAACCTATTCTTCAAGAGCCTGACCTCCCTTTCGAGGTCAGGCTTTTTTTTGTTTCCGGTGTTTGATGAATGCACCGGTGTTCGCGCATCCATGGCACGCAACGCGACATGCAGGTCGGCCCGACAGACACGTGCGTGCTTCGGGGTGAACACGCGATAAAAAAATTGGAAAAGAATCAAAACACGGTGTGGAAACGGGCGGGGAATTCTTTTACTTTAAGCTTATGGAACAGAACCTGAAAATGATAGACGATGCGGCAAGCTTTGAACACTTCCGCACCCTGCTACGCTCTTCCAATCTCCCGGCCGACGACCTGGACTATAAACGCGACATGCTGGTGGGCTACATCGAAGACAACGCCATGGTGGGCACCGGTGGCCTTGAAGTGTATGGCGACTATGCCCTGCTACGATCGCTCTCTGTCAAGTTCGGCATCCGTGGCAAGGCCCTTGGCACCACCATCACCGAACACCTCATTGCCCAGGCCCGCGAACGAAAGTTGAAAGCCATTTATCTGTTGACAGAAAACGCACACGGCTTTTTCTCGCGCAAAGGTTTCTCGCCGGTGAAACGTGAAGACGTTCCGCAGGAGCTCAATGCATCGTCTGAGTTTTCGCATGTGTGCCCTACGTCGGCAGTGGTGATGCAACTGGTGCTCTAGGGCTGCGTTGGCTCGCGCACACATGCCCATCTTTTCGATCGGTGGGTAATCACTGTATCTTTTCTTAAAACTCTTTCATTGGCTTAGGCTACTCTTGCATTCCCGTATGGGAATTGTGGATAATATCATGCTCAATCGCCGGGTTCCCACCCGGCGATTTCAAGCCGTGTCTCGTAAGGCATTCGTGCCACGCACAAACGAAATCGATCTTCAAACTCTCTGGCACGCGAAGCGCACGTTGAATCGGGTGATGCGCCTTTGCACCATGAACAACCCTGTGTCGAGATGACGCGAGCGTGGCGCAATTGAATGCGGGTATCGATTGCTATCGTCGGAGCCCGACGATTTTGATACAGCGCCACGCACAAGCGAAATCGATCGTCAAACTTTCTGTGCCTGCTGTGAACAACTCGTCCCGAACACCGTTAGTGTTTCGAGTGCATTTGCCGTGACCGATTGTTGGGGCGGCCGGTAACTTAATTTCATAAAGTGTTCTTTTCCTCAAAACTCCCTCTTGTCATGAAAAACGTTCTCCTGATCTTGCTGTGCGGCATGGCCGCGATGGTGTCGGCGCAGTCCTACACGCGCATACAACCCGGCACACGCTACGATGCTGGCGAAACGGTGCGATCGGCACGCTATGGTGTGCAGTCGCGCATTCCGTTGGGCTGGCGTGGTGTGTTGCCGCGCGACACGGAGGTGTTCATGGTGTTGCCCGACGATCCCGACAACGGCCAGGTGTTTGTGTTCATGAACGAAAAGGACAGCCCGGCCACCGCGCGCACAAGGTTTGAGCAGGGCATCAACCTCGACCCAAACATAAAGCTTGCCCCGACCGGCAACGTGACGCAACGCGGCGAAGGCATTGCCACCGAGTTCAGGCTCGAGGGAAAGAAAACAAACAAGGCAGACCGCTACTATGCCGAATCGAAATGCCACCCGAAAGGAACCGGTTGCCTGGTGGTGCTCCTCACAGGCAAGACCGTGAACTTCGAGGCCGGCAAAGCGGCCGTGATGGAGATCATGGACCACACCACGTTTGTTGAGCCTTCGGCCGAGCCCTATGTGGATTTTGACTGGAACGAATTCCTGACCAACAAGGTGCTGGTGAACTATGCCCTGACCTATGATGTGAAGAAAGAGAACACCGTGACCCTGTGTGCCGGCGGCACCTTCCACTCGCGACTGAAAACGAATGAGTTTGTGAATGGCAACGTGAAGCCCTATAAAGGAAAGAAGGCGGGTACCTGGTCCGTGACGGGTAAGGGTGAAAACACCACGCTGGTGCTGACCTTTGAGGGCCTTCCGCCGGTGAAGGTTGCCCTCACCATTCGCGACGAGAAAGTGTTTGCCAACGGGCAGCGATACTTTGTGGGCGAGAACGACGACTGCAAAGCCAAATAGCTCACCATCAGTCAACTTACACTAGCATTCGTTAGGACAATAAATAATGGGTAGCCTAACAATCGTAAATCGCAAAACCAAATTACATTTGCGGTTCACAACCAACCCAATGAAACTGAACAAGTACTTTGTCATCGATTTCGACAGCACCTTTACCAAAGTAGAAGCCTTCGACGTACTCGCCGACATTTCACTGAAAGACCACCCCGAACAAGCGCAGCGCAAGAGCCAGATCATTGCCATTACCAACCAGGGCATGAACGGCTCGCTTTCCTTCCGCGAATCGCTGGAAAAACGTTTGAACCTGCTGGCCCCTACCCGCCAGCATCTGGGTCCGCTCATCGCCTTGCTAAGAGACCTGGTGTCGGAGTCGTTCAAGCGCAACCGCGAGTTCTTCACCACCTACTCCGACAACATCTATATCATCTCCAATGGCTTCCGCGAGTTTATCGAACCCATTGTGACGGAATACGGCATCAAAGCCGAAAACATACTGGCCAACGAGTTCCGCTTCGACGAAGACGGACGCGTGGTTGGCTTCGACACCGAGAACCCCTTGTCGGCCAACGGTGGCAAAGTGGAACAACTCAAAAAACTGAACCTCCCCGGCGATGTATACGTTATTGGTGACGGATACACCGATTATGAAATAAAACACGCAGGACTGGCGAATAAATTTTACGCCTTTACTGAAAACGTAGAAAGGGAGAACGTCTTGAAACAAGCAGACCACATCACACCAAGCCTGGATGAGTTCCTGTACCTCAACAAGCTGAACACCGCCATCTCATATCCCAAAAACCGGATCAACGTGCTCCTGCTGGAGAACGTGCACCCCGTAGCCGTGGAGCTTCTGAAATCGGAAGGCTTCAACGTCGAAACCTATCACGCCGCCCTCACCGAAGACGAGCTGATCGAAAAGATCAAGAACGTGTCGGTATTGGGCATTCGCTCCAAAACGCAGGTTACCGCCCGCGTGCTCGAACATGCCAACCGCCTCATGGTGATTGGCGCCTTCTGCATTGGCACCAACCAGATCGATTTGAAGACCGCCACCAAAAAAGGCATCGCGGTGTTCAACGCCCCCTTCAGCAACACCCGCTCGGTGGTGGAACTGGCCGTGGCCGAAATGATCATGCTCATGCGCAACATCGTTGACAAGTCGAGCAAGATGCACAATGGCGTGTGGGACAAGTCGGCAAAAGGAAGCTTTGAAGTGCGTGGTAAAAAGCTGGGCCTCATTGGCTATGGCAACATCGGCACACAGCTTTCGGTAATAGCCGAATCGTTGGGCATGAAAGTGCTCTACTACGACACCGAAGAGAAACTCTCCCTTGGCAACGCCATCAAATGCAAGTCGATGAAGGAAGTGCTGGAACAGGCCGACGTGCTCTCGTTGCACGTTGACGGTCGCGAGTCCAACCAAAACCTTATTGGTCCCAAGGAGTTTGCGCTCATGAAAAAGGGTGTGATCTTCATCAACCTCAGCCGCGGACACATTGTCGACATCCAGGCCCTCCGTGAGAACGTGCTCAGCGGAAAAGTGGCAGGCTGTGCCATCGACGTGTTCCCTTATGAACCTGTGAGCAACGACGAAGAATTTATGTCTGAACTGCGCGGCTTGCCAAACACCATCCTGAGCCCGCACATCGGCGGCAGCACCTCCGAAGCCCAGGAAAACATCGGCAACTTTGTGCCCGGCAAGATCATGGACTACATCAACACCGGAAGTACCTCCAACAGCGTGACCTTCCCGAACCTGACGTTGCCCCTGCTGGAAAATGCACACCGCCTCATTCACATACACGAAAACGTGCCGGGCATACTCGCCAAGATCAACCACATTCTGGCCAACAACGGCATCAACATCGTGGGCCAGTATCTGAAAACCAATGAGAGCATCGGCTACGTGATCACCGACATCAACAAACAATACGACAAAGACGTGATCAAAGAACTTCGCGAAATTGACAACACCATAAAGTTCCGCGTGCTGTATTGATCGGCATGACGCCTTAACATCACAAAGCCTGTTGATCCTATGTCGACAGGCTTTTTTATTGCGCCGCCGCGAACGCACCAACCCTAACCTTCGCCATTGTCCTTTGATGCATTTCAATGCATTCCTGTATATCTTTCAGACATGGATAACAAAGAAGAACTACGCGGCACGCGGCGGAGATTGTATGAAATCATCTTTGAAGCCGACACACCGGCCGGAAGGGGTTTCGATCTCGTGCTGCTGTTCTGCATTGTGATGAGCGTGATCACCATCATGCTCGACAGCGTCCAGTCTGTGAAGGACGTCTATGGCGATTGGATCTTTGGTCTGGAGATGACCTTCACTTTGATCTTCACGGCGGAGTACATCGCGCGTGTGGCCGTGGTGTTGAACCGGCGCAAATACATTTTCAGTTTCTTTGGCATCCTCGATCTCATCTCCATTCTGCCTACGTATCTGGCCTTGTTCGTGGCCGGTGCGCAGTCGCTGATGGTGATTCGCAGCATCAGGTTGCTGCGTGTGTTCCGCATTCTGAAGCTTACCCGCTACGTTGGCGAAGGGCAAAATCTGACGCGCGCGTTAAAAGCCAGTCAGCATAAGATCACCATCTTTCTGTTCACCATTCTCACCACGGTCATCATCATGGGCGCGCTCATGTATCTGGTGGAAGGGCCAACACACGGATTCACCAGCATACCCCGCAGCATCTACTGGGCCATTGTGACCATGACCACCGTTGGCTATGGCGACATTGCACCGCAGACGGCGCTGGGCCAAACGCTGGCCTCGTTCATCATGATTATGGGCTATGGCATTCTCGCGGTGCCCACGGGCATTGTGTCGGCAGAGATGGTGAGTTTGAAACATTCGCAGGTGACCACACAGGTCTGCCCGCATTGTTTAAAGGAAGGGCACGACGCCGATGCCGTGTTCTGCAAGTTCTGCGGCGGCGATCTCAACAACGGGTAAGCGGCGCGCGACGGCGCGATGGCAAAAAAAAGCCCACTGGGTTTGGTGAGGTGTTTCTGAACCCCATGAAAGACAAGTTTTGAGCTGCTGTCGTTCGCAACCTTCTTCTGTTATCCTGCTTTTTGGGCGAGGTCCGCCAATTGGCGGATGAAGCCTGATTTTGTACGAAAGCTTCACTCGGTATTGTTTAAATTGTTAGGTTCAGCAAACGTGTCCCAAACCCGAGTGGGATTTGTATGCAACTTAGACAAAACATGCTTTTGCATCAACCTTGATCGGGAAGATTTTTTGGCAAGCAATATTCTGGTCACCGCAGTCGTTTGCTCCCGCCGGAAATGCCTGATATATCAATATCTTTTTTAGTTTTGTTTCCGCATTATGAACCCTACAGTCAACTTCACCCCCGGCCCTTCCCAGCTTTATTTCACGGTCGAAGATCACGTGCGCACCGCATTCCGCGAAGGCGTTCCGTCGTTGTCGCACCGCACCAAAAAATTTGAAAGCTACTACCAGTCCACTGTGGAAGGATTGCGCGCCTTGCTGAACATTCCGGCAGGCTATCACCTCTACTTCACCGGATCGGCTACAGAAATATGGGAACGTGTTGTTGAGAACCTGGTGGAAGAAAAGTCCTTTCACCTGGTGAACGGCTCGTTCTCCAAACGCTTCTTCGAAGTGTCGCAGCAACTGCAGCGCAAGGCCGACAAACTTGAAGTGGCCAACGGCCAGGGGTTTGATGCGTCGTTCCGCGCCACCGAAGGCACGGAGCTTATCGCCCTCACCCACAACGAAACCAGCACGGGTGTGATGCTGCCGCTGGAGTTCTTCAAAACGGTTCGCGCCAACCATCCCGATGCCTTGCTGGCGGTGGATGCCGTGTCGTCGCTGCCGTTTCCCGACTTTGATTTTAACCTGCTGGATTCTGTGTTCTTCTCCGTGCAAAAAGGCTTTGGTCTTCCCGCAGGGTTGGGCGTCTGGCTGGTAAACGACAAGTGCGTGGCGAAAGCCGAACAACTGCTGGCCAAAGGAAAGTCCATCGGGTCCTATCACACCATCCCAAGCCTGCACACCCACGCGCTGAAGAACCAAACACCCGAAACGCCAAACGTGCTGGCCATCTACCTGCTCAGCAAAGTGGTGGAAGACATGAACCGCAAGGGCATACAAGCCATTCGCAAAGAAACCGAATACAAAGCCGCCCTGCTCTACAACACCCTGAACCAACACAGTGTGCTGAATCCGTTTGTGAAAGACAAAGCCTTCCAATCGAAAACCGTGGTGGTGGCCGACACGGGCGAGCACACCGAGCGCATCACCAAACTGCTTCTCGAAAAAGGCATGCAGCCCGGCGATGGCTATGGTCCATCCAAGAAAACACAGCTGCGCTTTGCCAACTTTCCCACGCACGCCAAAGAACATTTCGAAGCCCTGGTCGACACGCTCGAAGCCTACAAGCCATAGCGCATCCCAAACCAAAATAATTGAATCCGCTTGCGCGGGAAGAAAAGAATTTAGGCTTACTTTTAAACCTTACCCTCACGCCTGAGTCTAAACAGTCCAATTGATTGATTTTCTTCCTTGGAAGATAAAGAACTGTTACAAAAGCTTCGAAGCCCCGAAACCCGGAATTATGGTTTCAACTTGCTGGTGCGCGAATACCAGAAGCGGGTCTATTGGCACGTGCGCAAAATGGTGATCGACCACGACGATGCCGACGACCTGACCCAGGAAGTCTTTATCAAAATCCACAAACACATCGACGGCTTTCGCGAAGACGCCCAGCTATATACCTGGATCTATCGCATTGCCACCAACGAATGCCTCAGCTTTCTGCAACGCAAGAAGCGGCGTTTCTTTCTGCCCATCGGCGATGTGGAAGGCGAACTCGCGGCCAAGCTCGACAGCTCATCACAACTCTCGGGCGACGACATTCAGCTGAAGCTGCAAAAGGCGCTCTTGAAACTGCCCGACAAGCAACGGCTGGTGTTCAACATGAAATATTTCGACGACATGCCCTACGATCAAATCAGTGAAATCACCGACACCAGCGTGGGTGCACTGAAGGCGAGCTATCACCACGCAGTGAAGAAAATTGAAGATTATTTATCAGAATGATTAAACTTTTAGGAGATTAAGATGTCAAAGAACCGATCATGAAAAAGCTGGAAGATATTCCGAAAAAAGAGGTGTTCGAGGTGCCCGATGGGTATTTCGACAAGCTCCCGGGCATCATTCACGCCCGTGTGAGCAAACCGGGAGCCGCCATGGCCACACCCGGGTGGGCTTACGGCCTCCGTTATGCGCTTCCTGCCGTGGTGCTTTTTGCCGCGGGCATCTTCTGGTATACACGCCCCGGCACAGACCTCTCACCCGAAGGCTTGCTGGCCGCCGTGCAAACCGAAGAACTGGTGGCCTACCTCAACGACACCGACGTGAGCACTGACGAGCTTCTGGAAGACGCCCAACTGGACGGCATTGACGCCAGTGAGATTGAAGGCGATGTGTATGGACTGAACATACCCGACGACGACCTGACCATTATTTTAGACGACATTGATTAAAAGATATACTGAGATGAAGGCGATTCTAGGCATTTTATTTACGCTCATGATCCTGCCGGCGTGGGCGCAAGACGACGACCTGCCGGCACCCGACCACAAAGCCCGCGAGAAAATACAGGCTGCCCGCATAGCCTACATCACCGACCAGCTTCAGCTCACGCCCGAAGAAGCCGAACGCTTCTGGCCCATCTATCGCGAGTTTGCCGAGCGACGCAAAGAGATTCGACAACAGTTGAAAGAGCTGAAGCACAATCAGGACGGCGGCACGCAAAACACAGAGCAGAACGCACAGGCTGCCGTGGAGACACAACTCAAGGTGAAACAGAAAGAGCTTGATCTGGAGAAGGACTATTCCGGCCGCTTGCTCAAGGTGATCTCGGCGCAGAAGCTTCGCACGCTTCCCGATGCCGAGCGACGCTTCCGGCAAATGATACTCGAACAAATTCAACGCCGCCAACTGCAGCAAGAGCGAAGGCAAAACCTACGCGACCAGCAGCAACAGAGGCTTCAGCAACGAAACAACTAAACAAGACTCTCCCGCGGCATGCATTGGTGTAGAAGATGGCTCTTCACTATCCTGATGTCTGCTTCCTGTCTGGCCGCCACGGCCCAGGAAGCAGATTCGCTTTTATTGCCCGACATCGACGACGTGCTCACTTTCGAAGACTCGCTCTCGATCTTCAACCTCATCGACAGCCTGTTGCAATATGGCGAGCCGGTGCGTTCGCAGTTTGCCCTGCGCATGGGCTACAACAGCAACGTGCAGTCGGCAGGCCGAACGCTAGGCATCGAAAACTTCGGACTCGCACCCGCGGTTTCCTACTATCACAAGTCGGGTCTCTATGCCGACGTGGCCGGCTTCTGGAGCAAAGACTTTGAACCCTCCTACTACCTCACCATCGCCTCCGTGGGCTACATGCACAGCTTCTCGAAACGGTTCTCTATCATGGGCGAGTACGATCGTTACTTCTACAACACGCCCAGCGAAGACGCCTACATTCCCTATAAGAACACGCTGTCGGTAACCCCCATGTTCGAGTTGAAGCCGCTGCTCATCAGTGTTAACTACGCCTTCTATTTTGGCGATGCCCACGCGCACCGCATCATGCCCGGACTCAGTGTGATTCTGGAGAAAAAGAATGTGAGGTGGATTGATCGCATTGCCGTGTCGCCGTCGTTCTTCGCGCTCTATGGAAACGAAACCATCACCTCGATTGAATATGTGGCACCGACAACGATTCGCGAAGCGCTGGAGAATTTCAGGAAGTATGGCACGCGCTTCAGCCTGGTGCAAACCACCCGGAATGTTTTTGGCATTATGAATTATGCGGCGAGTGTTCCGGTGTCTATCGGGTTCAGGAATTGGGGCATTACGTTTACCTACACCTACAATATTCCGAAAGCATTGCCCGGCGAGCCACTTACTCTGTCGGAAAGTTCATACCTGTCGGGCAGCCTCACCTACTTCTTTAAGGGGTTCAGGCGGAATAAATTCTCGTTGTAGTAAGGGCTTAGGAATCGTAATGAACACGACACAGCTCTCTCTTCTTCTCAAAAATGATGACGAACGCGAGGCTAAAAAGCCGATACTCCTTCAAACAGAAAATTGAGGGTGAACGATGACCCGGCGTTGTGGGATTGAATATAAAATCCCTATTTTCAATTTTTTCAAGTCCAACAAATGCGCTACACGAACTACCTACTCACCACACTCCTTTTGCTTGCCATCGCCGGTCGCGGCATTGGTCAAACGCCCAGTTTCATTACCGACAGCCTGGATGCGTACATTCAAAAGGGCATTGTCGATTGGAATATACCCGGTCTCGCCATCGTGGTTGTGAAAGATGGCAAAATCGTTACCATGAAAGGCTATGGTGTGCGCGACCTTTCGACCAAGGCACCGGTGGATGCAAACACGCTCTTCATGATTGCCAGCAACACTAAATTATTTACCGGCACGGTGCTCGCGCAATTAGAGAATGAAAAACGGCTTTCGTTAAATGACAAGATCAGCAAATACTTCCCGGAGTTTACGTTATACGATGCCAACGCGTCCGACCTGGTGACGATCAGGGACATGCTGTCACACCGCTTGGGAACCAAGACATTCCAGGGCGACTTTACGTTTTGGAACAGCACGCTTTCACGCGCCGAAATCATGAACAAGATGCGCCTGCTGAAGCCGGTTGGCCTGTTCCGCCAGGACTATGGATATTGCAACAGCTGTTTTATGGCGGCGGGAGAAGTGGTATCGAAAGTGACCGGACAAAGCTGGGAGCAATATGTGCAGCAAACCCTCCTGAGCCCGCTGCAAATGACCCGGTCAACCGCCGTGGGTGCGGGCATGGAGAACAAGGAAAATGTTGCCCGCCCGTATACCACAAGTTATACGGGCGTACTGAATCGTGTTCCGTACGACCAGTGGGACAACCTGGGGCCCGCAGCGAGTATTATCAGCAGTGTGAACGATCTTTCGCACTGGCTGTTTTTTCAACTCGACAGTGGCCGCTACCATGGGAACAGACTCATGCCGTTCAGCGTTCTGCAACGCACACGCGACATTAACATCGTGACCTCAAGTCGCAGGTCTTCTCAGTTGCCTATTAATTTTCGCGGCTATGGACTCGGTCTTGTGGTGGCCGATTACAACGGGCGGCAGGCCTATTGGCACACCGGTGGCGCGGCAGGAATGGTTAGTAACGTATGCTTCATACCGCAAGAAAATCTGGGTATCGCCATTCTAACGAACAACGACAATCAGAGCTTCTTCGAATTGTTGCGCTATCAGATTCTCGATGCCTACCTCGGCATGAAATACATAAATCGCAGCCGGCAATCGCTTCCGGCTTTCCGAAAAGAAATGAAGACACAGCTTGCGGAAATAGCCCGTTGGAAAACAAGCGTGAAAGGAAACAAGCCGGCCGTTGCGTTGCCGGCCTACGCGGGCACGTACACCAACGAACTTTACGGGCAGCTCACGATTGTGCAGCAACAGAATCATCTTGCATTCCGCTTTAACACCCACAAAGACCTTACGGGGACGTTGGAATACATGGACAATGACGAGTGGCTAATGAAATACGACAACATCGAGTATGGGCTGTTTGCCATCAGGTTCAAGATCGCCGGAGAAAAGGTGATTTCGGTCGAGACAAAGGCGAACGACTTCGTGGAGTATGATTCCTACACGTTCGTGAAACAGCCCTGAGACCTGATGTCCGGCTTCTGCGGTGAAGCGGCCGTCTGTGTCCGAAAAAAGTTGGTGGTCGTAAAGAACGCCTCACCGACTTTCTTCAATGGCCCAGGCGGAATAAATTTCCTTTGTAAAATTAAAGGCTTTCAATATTTTGCACACGTTACCAAAAAATGTGCGGAATGTTAAAGTTTGCGAGTGCTCTTCTCTTTGTCCTCATCATTGTCCAACCCAGCTCCGCCCAAGACTACCGGTGGCAACAACGCGCCGAATATACCATGGACGTGCGGTTGGATGTGAAGACGCACAAAGTGTCCGGCTCGCAAAAGCTTGTGTACTTCAACAACTCCAAAGACACGCTCACCAAAGTTTACTATCACCTCTACTTCAACACCTTTCAACCCGGCAGCATGATGGACGTGCGCTCGCGCAACCTGCCCGATCCCGACCCGCGTGTGAAAGACCGCATCTTCAACCTGAAGGAAAACGAGATCGGCTACCAGCACATCCAAAGCCTGAAGCAAGACGGCAAAGACCTCGGCTATAAAGTGGACGGTACCATCCTGGAAGTGGCCCTGGCCAAACCCATCCTGCCCAATACAAAAACCACGTTCGACATGAAGTTCGAATCGCAAGTGCCGCTCCAGATCCGGCGCTCTGGTCGCGACAGCAAAGAGGGCATCGCCTACTCGATGACACAGTGGTATCCGAAGATGGCCGAATATGATTTTCAGGGATGGCATGCCTATCAATATGTGGCCCGCGAATTTCACGGTGTGTGGGGCGACTTCGATGTGAAGATCACGCTCGACCCCTCGTTTGTGGTGGCCGGCACCGGCAAGCTGGTGAACGCCGACAAGGTGGGCTATGGCTATGAGAAAGCCGGTAGCACCGTGAAGCGCCCCGAAGGCGACCTGACCTGGAACTTTGTTGCGAAAAACGTGATCGACTTTGCCTGGGCCGCCGACCCCGACTACACCCACGACAAGGCACAAGTGCCCAACGGCCCCGAGGTTCACTTCTTCTATCAGAAGAGTGACAAGACCACCGAAAACTGGCTGAAGATGGAAGGCTATGCCGTGAAGCATTTCGAGTTCATGAACAAAACCTTTGGTAAATATCCATACGAAACCTACTCCATCATTCAAGGTGGCGACGGCGGCATGGAATATCCCATGTGCACGTTGATCCTGGGCGAAGGCAGCTTTGGAAGTCTTGAAGGTGTGATGAGCCACGAAGTGTCGCACAGCTGGTATCAAGGTGTGCTGGCATCGAACGAATCGCTCTATCCCTGGTTGGACGAAGGGTATACAGACTTTGCAAGCCAGGAATCGCGCTCGGCCCTGTTCAGCACACCCCTGGCCGAGGCGCATCAGGCGAGCTACACAGCCTACTTCAACCTCATCAAACGCGGCCTGCAAGAACCCATCAGCCAGCACTCCGATCACTACAACACCAACACTGCCTATGGCACGGCGGCCTATGCCATGGGCACCGTGTTTCTTCACCAGCTCAAGTACGTGATGGGCGAAGAACTGTTCTACAAGGGCATGCGCCAATACTACAACACGTGGAAGTTCAGACATCCCGAACCCAACGACTTCATCCGCGTGATGGAGAAAGTGTCGGGCCTGCAACTGGGCTGGTATCTTCGCTATTGGGTATACACCACCAAGAAGATCGACTATGGAATACAAAACGTTGTGGACCAGGATGGCAACACGTTTGTAACACTTGAACGTCTTGGTGAATTCCCTATGCCCATCGACCTGCTGGTAACCTATAAAGACGGCACAAAGGAAATGTTCTACATTCCCCTCAACGAAACACTGGGCAACAAACCCGTGGAAGACAAAACCATTCCCCGCAGCGACCTGGAAGCCTGGCCCTGGGTGAATCCCTCCTACACCCTCAAGGTGGGACATAAGACTTCCGACATCGCCACGATCCAGATCGATCCATCACAACGCATGGCCGATGTGAACACGCGCAACAACACCATCGACATCAGTGAAGGACTGAAGGCCTACGAAGACCCCACACAACAAAAGTAGACCTCTGCTGTTACATGCGTCACACCGTCCACGGGACTTCTTCGAGAAGAGCCGCGAAGCGTTCAGACATTCGTCATTATTTTTTAGCTTTATGCCCTTAGTGTTTACGCGATATGAAACCCGAACAGGCAAAAGCAGAAATTGAACAACTGACGGAACAGATCAACCACCACAACGATCTGTACTATCAGCAGAGCCGCACCGAAATCAGCGACCAGGCATTCGACAAACTCCTGGAGAAACTGATTGCCCTTGAAGAACAGTTTCCCCAATTCCGCGACGTGAACTCTCCCTCGCAACGGGTGGGCGGCACGGTCACAAAAGAGTTTGCCTCCGTCAACCACAAGTATCCCATGCTGTCGCTGGGCAACACCTACAGCCAGGAAGAACTGGAAGAGTTCGATGCCCGCGTAGCCAAAGCCCTGGACGGTGACCCCTACGAATATTTCTGCGAATTGAAATTCGACGGCGTGTCCATCAGCCTCACCTACGAAGACGGTATGCTGGTGCGCGGCGTGACCCGTGGCGACGGCGTGCGCGGCGACGATGTGACGGCCAACGTGCGCACCATCCGCAACATACCCCTGAAAGCAAAAGGCAAAAACGTACCACCCTCCTTCGAAGTGCGTGGCGAAGTGTTTATGCCCAAAAGTGTTTTCACCCAACTGAACAAGGAACGCGACGACATTGGCGAAGAGCGCTATGCCAACGCCCGCAACACCACCTCGGGCACACTCAAAATGCAAAACTCGGCCGAAGTGGCGCGACGCAAACTCGATTGCTTTGCCTACTACCTGCTGGGCGACGAAACAGGATTGAAGACACACGAAGAAAGCATTCACAAACTGGAAAGCTGGCGCTTCAACGTATCGCCTACCTACAAGCAGTGCAAGACCATAGCCGAAGTGCTGGAGTACATTCAGCACTGGGAATCAAAACGCCAGGACCTTCCCCTCGAAACAGATGGCGTGGTGATTAAAGTGAACAGCCTGGAGCAACAGCGCACGCTGGGGTTCACGGCCAAAAGTCCCCGATGGGCCATCGCCTACAAATACAAAGCACAAAGCATCAGCACACGACTCAACGGCATCACCTATCAGGTTGGACGCACCGGGGCGGTAACGCCGGTGGCCGAACTTGAGCCCGTGTTTCTCGCCGGCACAACGGTGAAGCGCGCATCGCTGCACAACGCCAACGAAATTGCGCGACTCGACTTGCGCGTGGGCGACTATGTGTTTGTGGAGAAAGGCGGCGAAATCATTCCTAAAGTGACGGGCGTTGAACTAGAGAAACGTCCTGCACACTCAACGCCCGTGGTGTATATCGACAAATGTCCCGAGTGCAACACACCGCTGGTGCGCGAAGAAGGCGAAGCGGCGTTCTACTGCCCCAACCTGAACGGCTGTCCACCCCAGATCCGCGGCCGCATCGAACACTTCATCCAGCGCAAAGCCATGGACATCGACTCGCTGGGAGAAAAGACCATTGAACAAATGCACACGCTGGGATTGGTAAAAAGCCCCGCTGACCTATACGACCTGAAGAAAGAAGACCTGCTGCGCCTCGACGGCTTCAAAGATAAATCTGCGCAGAACTTGCTGAGCGGCATCGACAAATCGCGCGAAGTGCCGTTTGAGAGTGTACTGTTCGCCATCGGCATCCGCTATGTGGGCAAGACGGTGGCCGAGAAGCTGGCGCGCTATTTCAAAACCATCGACAAGGTGGCCGCGGCTTCGGTAGAAGAACTGCTGGCCGCACCGGAGATTGGTGGAAAGATTGCACAGACGGTGCACGAGTTCTTCCGCAACCCGCAGAACCAACGTGAGATCGAGCGTCTGAAAGCGGCCGGTCTGCACTTTGAAAGCGACGCCAAAGAGCCGGAGAAAGAGAGCGACGTGCTGGGCAACAAATCGTTTGTGATTTCGGGCGTGTTTCAGGCCTATGAACGCGAACAACTGCACGACATTATCCTCAAAAACGGAGGAAGGATTTTGTCGGGAATTTCGGGAAAGTTGGATTATTTGCTGGCAGGTGATAATATGGGGCCTTCAAAGCGGGAGAAAGCCGAAAAACTGGGCGTGAAGATCATTTCCGAGCAGGATTTTGAAAATTTGATGAAGGGACAATAATTTTAACACCATTTGATGAAGCTGAATTTCCTGAAAATGAGAACCCGCATGCTGCTGAAGAACAACAAGGCAGAGCGGACCAACGTGACCTACAAAAAGGCGGAGAAGATCGGCATCATTTTCAGCGTGGAAGACAAGCTCAAACACGAAATTGTGAAAGAGCTCGTACGCAAATTTGAAACGGACGGCAAACACGTGGAAGTGCTGGAGTTTCTGCCCAACAACAAAGACAACTACGAGTTCAAATTCAACTTCTTTTCCGAGAAAGACCTGTCGTTCTGGGGCAACATCACCTCGCCTGACGCCGTGAGCTTTTCGGAGATGAAGTTCGACTTCCTGTTCTACCTCGACATCGCCCCCAATCCCCTCGTGCTCAACATCCTGGCACGAAGCCATGCGCGGTGTCGCGTGGGCCGGGCATGGGAAGACAGCCATCCCTATTTCGAACTCATGATCGAGTCTATCAACAGCCTGAAAGGGCTGATCGACGACATGTACAAGTACACAACCCAACTAAAATAAACACACGAAATGAGAAAACTTTACGGAACAGGTGTGGCGCTGGTCACACCGTTTACGGAAACCTTGGAAGTGGACTACAAAGCCCTGAAAAAACTTCTTCAGCACACCGCGAAGGGCGCAGACTATTATGTGGTGATGGGCACCACCGGCGAATCGGTGACCTGCTCTGACGACGAAAAGCTAAAGGTTCTCAATTTCGTAAAGGCCAACAACCCCAAAAACCTCCCCATCGTCTACGGCATTGGCGGCAACGACACCCGCAGCGTGGTGGACGAAATCATCGCCACGGACCTGAAAGGCGTGGATGCGCTGCTGTCGGTGAGCCCCTACTACAACAAGCCCTCGCAAGAGGGCATTTACAGGCACTACACGGCCGTTGCCGACGCCAGCCCCATTCCGGTGCTCCTCTACAACGTTCCGGGCCGTACGGCCGCTAATGTGACGGCAGAGACCACCCTGAAACTGGCCGAGCACAAAAACATCGTAGGCATCAAAGACGCTTCCGGCAACATGGAGCAGTTTCTGAAGATCGCTAAATACATGCCCAAAGACTTCGTGCTCATTTCCGGAGACGACATGTGGACGCTGGGCGTCTATGCTGTGGGCGGCAAAGGGGTTATTTCGGTGCTGGCAAATGCCTTTCCACAGTCGTTCAGGAAAATCAAGGACTATGCGTTTTCGGGCAACTATGCCAAGGCGGCGGTGGAACAAGCGCGCCTGCTGGAAATAAACGGCCCTATGTATGAGGAAGGCAATCCCGTGGGCATCAAATATGTGCTGTCGAAAATGGGGATCATGAACCCGGGCGTGCGGCTTCCTTTGGTGCCGGGCTCAGGCGAATTGAAAGCTAAAATAGACCGCATCCTGGCGGTTTTGAACAAAAAATAAGGGATAACTTTTCAAGTTATCCCTTTTATATTTCATTTCGGTTAATCCTGGCAGACTAAGCTTTGTTCTTGATATCCTGAACCTCAGAACGGATGGCTTGAGCAAGGTTCTTGAGATCTTGCATACCCTTTCTCACACGGGTACCGGCAGCACTGTTGCCCTTATTATAGAATTTGTCAGCATCTCCTTCAAGCGAAGCTATGAGATTCTTGAGCTCTTCAAACTTTTGCATTTTATTAGAGTTTTAGGATTAAAAATTAGTTTCTTACTGCCAATTTAGAAAATAACCTTTTAAAACCACTGAAAAAGCGGTTTTTTTTACATCCCCTTCGTCACCGACACCAACACTTCTTCCTTGTAGAACCCGTTGTCGAGCTTCTCTTTCAGCTTCGAGAAGGCCGTAAGTGTCAACTCCACGTCGGCCAGCGTGTGAACCGCCGTCGGAATGATGCGGAACATGATAACATCCTTAGGAACAACAGGATAGATCACGACCGAACAGAAAATGTTGAAGTTTTCGCGCAAGTCCATCGACATGTTTGCCGCTTCGCCAACACCACCCTTGAAAAGTACAGGCGTTACGGGCGAATTGGTGCTGCCGAGATTGAATCCACGGGCCTTCAGACCTTCCTGCATGGCTTTCACCACTTTCCACAGGTTGTCTTTCAGTTCGGGCTTGGTCTTCAGCAATTCCAGACGCTTCATGGCACCGATAACCAGCGGCATGGGCAAGCTCTTGGCATATATTTGCGAGCGCACACTATAGCGCAGGTATTTCAAAATCTTCTTGTCGCCGGCCACAAATGCACCGATGCTGGCCATGGATTTAGCGAACGTTGAGAAGTACAAATCTATCTGATCCTGAACGCCTTGCTCCTCGCCTGTTCCAGCACCGGTTTTACCCATTGTGCCAAAGCCGTGCGCGTCGTCCACAAACAGGCGGAAGTTGTATTTGCTCTTCAGCGCCACAACACCTTTCAGGTCGCCCTGCTTGCCCGACATGCCAAACACACCTTCGGTGATCACGAGAATGCCGCCGCCGGTTTCGTCGGCCAGCTTGGTGGCGCGCTGAAGTTGTTTCTCCAGGCTTTCCATGTCGTTGTGGGTATAGACAAAACGTTTGCCCATATGCAGGCGAACGCCGTCGATGATGCACGCGTGTGATTCGGCATCGTAAACAATCACGTCTTTGCGATCAACCAGCGCGTCGATGATCGACACCACGCCCTGATAGCCAAAGTTGAGCAACATCACGTCCTCTTTCATCTCAAATTCCGCCAGTTGGCGTTCCAGTTCCAGGTGATGCACCGAGTTGCCCGACATCATGCGTGCGCCCATGGGAAGGCCCATGCCATATTGCGCTGCCGAATCGGCATCTGCTTTTCTAACCTCGGGATGATTCGCCAATCCCAGATAGTTATTCAAACTCCAATTCAATACCTCTCTGCCATTGAACGTCATGCGCGGGCCAATCTCTCCTTCCAGCTTCGGAAAGAAGAAATAGTCATCCGGAAGGTGTGAATACTTGGCCAGGGGACCGGCCTCCATTCTGAGCTTTTCAAATAAGTCTACCATTGCGTCTTGATTGAATTAAAATTGCGGCAAAAATAACGAAAAAACCTTAACGAACGCTTCAACGATGGTGGTGGGTGGCGAAAAAGCGTGTTTAATATTGGTATTTTAAACAGCGGTAGCCGGTCGCCTGTTCAACAAAAATGATAAAAAAGCGGATATGAATTATTTGGATCGCCGCCATGCCTGTTTTCGCCTATTTAAATACCTTTGATTTTGCCTCATGATGATTTGAACAGATTCAGCACATGCAGCAGAAGTCCTAACGCTTTCATCATTTTCAAGACCAGACGTTCAAACATGCCGAAGATTCAGAAAATACTGGTGGCCAACCGTGGCGAAATAGCCTTGCGTGTGATGCGCAGCGCGCGCGAAATGGGAATAAAAACCGTGGCCGTCTATAGCGAAGCCGATCGCGAAGCCCTTCACGTGCGCTATGCCGACGAGGCCGTGTTCATTGGTCCGCCCGCATCGTCGGAATCGTATCTGCGCATGGACAAGATCATCGCCGCCGCCAAGCAAACCGGTGCCGATGCCGTGCACCCCGGCTATGGCTTCCTGTCGGAGAACGAAGACTTTGCCCAATTGGCCGCAGATGCCGGCATCATCTTTATAGGCCCCTCGGCTAAGGCCATCGAACTGATGGGCAGCAAGCTGGCCGCAAAGGCGGCTGTGGCCAAATTTAACGTACCCCTCGTTCCCGGCACCTCCGAACCCATATCCGATCTCACCAAAGCGAAGAAGATCGCGGCCGAAGTGGGCTACCCCATCCTCATCAAAGCCAGCGCCGGCGGTGGCGGAAAAGGCATGCGCGTAGTGGACAAGGAAAGCGATTTTGAAGAACAGATGGAGCGCGCCACCAGCGAAGCCAAGTCGGCTTTTGGCGATGGCTCCGTGTTCATTGAGAAGTACATCACCAAGCCCCGCCACATCGAATTCCAGGTGTTTGGCGACCAGCATGGAAACGTGGTGCACTTGTTTGAACGCGAGTGTTCCATTCAGCGTCGCCATCAAAAGGTGGTGGAAGAAGCGCCCTCGTCGGTGCTCACGGCCGAAAAGCGAAAGCTGATGGGCGAAGCGGCCATCAACGTGGCCAAAGCCTGTGGCTATTATGGCGCCGGCACTGTGGAGTTCATTCTGGACGATCACCTCGATTTCTATTTCCTGGAAATGAACACACGCCTTCAGGTGGAACACCCGGTAACCGAAATGATTACCGGGCTTGACCTCGTGAAGCTGCAGGTGAAAGTGGCCGAAGGCGAACCCATCCCCTTCAAACAGGAAGACCTCAAAATCAATGGCCATGCCGTAGAGATTCGCGTATACGCCGAAGACCCCGCCAACAACTTCCTGCCCGACATCGGCACGCTGAAAACCTACAACCGCCCACAAGGTATTGGCGTGCGCGTAGACGACGGCTTCGAGCAAGGCATGGACATCCCGTTCTATTACGACCCTATGATCGCCAAACTGATCTGTTATGCCGACACCCGCGCCAACGCCATCGAAAAAATGATCCGCGCCATTCGTGAATACGACATCACCGGCCTGCAAACCACACTGGGCTTTTGCCTCTTCGTGATGCAACACGAAGCCTTTCGCTCCGGCAACTTCGACACGCGCTTTGTGGAAAACTACTTCACGCCCGCCGTGCTTCAACAGAACCCTGTGGCCGAGGAAGAGATGATTGCCGCAGCGTTGGCCGTGATGCTGCAGCAACAGGAAAAGGTTGTGATGGCGGAAACGGCAAGTGCATCAACGGGTGGGGTAAGCAAATGGAAAGCGAACCGGCTTAAGTAGTTATCAAGCGGTCAATCAAGTTACAATTCCGTTTTTTAGGGCATTGCTTTCTTTGCCAGGATCGCCATTTGGAGGGGAGCCGGTGTGAAGCAAATGATAAAGACAACCACCGCGATCCACCCCAACACTTTTCGTCTGAAGTCGAGCGGCTCCTCAACGAGCGACGGAGGATGCTGAATGCCCACAAACCTGCCCACGATAAAAGCAAAAAACAAAAAGCCCGAGTATCCCTGCACCTGAGGAACAAAGCGCGCCAGCACGAACAACACCGCGAACATGAGCACGGCATACATGAGCGTGTCTCGCTTCTTGGGCAAACCGAGCGCATGAAGCACGTTGTAGAGAAACAGTATGGATAGTGGCGCGGCAATCATGAGCGAATCGTTGGGAAAATCGGTTGGGTTTAGGAACCCCAGTGCGCCGTAGAAGGTGAAGGCCACAAAAAACACAGTAGCAATGATCCTATGCTTCTTGAGTCCGAACAATCCATACACCACGTGCCCGCCATCAAGCTGCCCCACGGGAAGCAAATTCAGGAACGTAAAGAATAAGGCCATGTAACCTGCAAAGATGATGGGGTAATGATAAATCTCGTGCGCATTGGGCATGCGCGCAGGATCGGCCACATAGTTTTTGAAAAAGAGGAACAACAGATTGTCACCGATGGTTAGGTCGATCACCTCTTTGTCCTGCGGCTGATATACGTGGTCGGCATACGCCAGGCCATACGCCTTATATTCGGGATGCACGTTGAAGATATACTCCGGCTCCGGCAAATGTGTGAAGCCATAGAAAAGCACGATGATCGCCATCACAAAGCCCGCCAACGGACCGGCCACACCAATGTCGAAATTCTGACGACGCGAGTAGACCTGTTCCTTCAACCGGATCACCGCCCCCATGGTGCCGATGTTGAACATCAGAAACGGAAGGGGTGGCAACGGAATGTAGAACGGCAAGGTAGCCTTCACCTTATGATAGCGCGCTGTGAGGTAATGACCAAATTCATGAACCGTCAGAATCAGCAAAAGCGGCACAGAAAACTGCAGCCCGCCAATAAAATCATCCCAGCTATAGGGGCCATATAAAAATGACTTGCCGTACATCAATTCGCCGCCCGCCAGTGTGGTGGTGATGATGGTCGCGATAAACAGAGATGCCTGAATAATCCCGCGCCGCAGATCAGTATTCATGGAAGAACTCAAGGATTACGTCGGGAGTGGAAACGTGCAGGGTTTGGATGCCCAGTGCGCGGGCGCCGTCGAGGTTGGCCAGGTTGTCGTCGAGGAAAAGCGTTTCGGCTGCCGCCAATCCATTCTCGTCCAATACTTGCTGAAAGATGTCTGCGTTGGGCTTACGCTTCTTCATGACGTGTGAGTAGTAGGCACGGTGAAAAAACGGATCGAGCGAGTCGCCGCCCGTGATCATGTTGCGATTGATGTGCGCCAGGTGGATGGCATTGGTGTTGCTGAGCAGATAAACGTTGAACGAGTTTTTGAGTCGTTGCAACAGGTCCAGTTTTCGCGCGGGAATGTGTCGCAGCATGGCCAGCCAGCACGCGTCGACGTCGGCATCGGAAGCGTTCACGTCGTAGGTGTCGCGCACAAAGCCGCGAAACTCTTCGTCGCTCATCATTCCCATTTCATAAATTTCAAAGCCCTTGGAGGAGTGAAACAATTCCTGCACCTTCTGTTTGTCCATGCCCGACAAGTCGGTGAATGCCTGAAGCGTGTGATCGATGGAGAGGTCGAGGATGACACCTCCGAGATCGAAGATGAGATTTTTAATGGAAGGATCTGGCCGCACGATTTCTGTTTTGTGTATTCAACTTCAAATATGTAACATTGCAGCACTTTTTCAAACCGCGCTGCAAAGAACGGTTGCAGAAAGGGGCCCATAGCTCAGATGGTTAGAGCACCTGACTCATAATCAGGGGGTCGTTGGATCGTTCCCAACTGGGCCCACTTTGAATATCAAGCAGTTACAGCCCGTAGCTGCTTTTTTGTTTTTAGAACCGGCGATGTACGCGACATTCGGTTCCGGATTTTCTAGTTGAAGGATACCGAGCGTATTTCCCCGCAGTACACCCAACAAATTCAAAACCCGTTCAGCTTTGCTTTTAACGCGTAATGAGATTCAACTCCGACAATTCTCTGCCGAGCTCATGAATACTATCCATGATAAGCGCCGTTTGGCGTGACGAAGGTTTTTTCTTTCCCGTGGCATACTGCGCCAACAACGAGTAGTTCATCCCCACACGCGCCGAAAGCCCTTTCATATTAATCACGGGATACACTTCGAATATGCTCATGAGATCCATCTCGAAAGTGATATCTGCTTTTGTTACTTCCTTTTTCTTTTGCTCTGCTTCAAACAACACGTTAAGCGCCTCAACCATATTTGTGGTCAGCTCGTTAACGGTTTTCCCGGTAGTGAATGCAGCATACTTTTCTGCATAGGCCGAAAAGCCAGTCCGTGTCTTCTCTACTTTCACTTTAATCTTAGCCATTTTTAAGTGTATTTATTTTCTCTTCTTTTCTCCCAAATGCAACCCGGCAGATTTGAGCACGGCATGCAACGTGCCTACCTTCATTTCCTGCGAACCATGATTTGGAAACACGATCTTATTTGTTCTATCCGGATGTCCCAGAACAATGTGCGAACCGCGCTGTCGTTCCATTACCCATCCGTTCCGATATAGAAATCGTAAAATTTCGCTGCACTTTGCCATTCATAACTGGGATTGATCTAACACAATTTTCCTACGTCTAAGGAAAAGCCAAACCCATTCTCGCGACACAACAAAAGTACACTTTTATTTACCTTTTTTAAAACACAAAAGGTAAATTTTTATTTACCAATCCGTTCCTCAAGTTCTCCGACTAGTGTCATTCCTAAATGCGCGCGATTTACAACCATATCCGCAAGCAATCCGCCATAATTCGCACCACGCTAGCGCAACAAAGTATTTAAAAAAATATGTACTTTGCTCGAATTCGTTACTCGTCAGCCTACCCATGACACGTCGTATTCGCCTCGCTTGCCTTTTCATTGTTTGTTCAACGTACGTTTCCGCTCAACGTATTCCTCCCATTCTCGAAAGCAAGGCCTATGTGCGTGGGATTTACAGAACATACAAAGAGTTCCTCAACAACGCCCCCTCTATTCGCGACGAGTTCACGGTTAGCAATGGATCGGACAGTCACGGTTGTCTTCCGTTGCTTAAGGACAGCGTGGTGAACCGAAGGGATGCAAAATCGTTTTGGGGGTTCTCTACCGGCGACAGTATTTATGTGAATAGCCGACACTATCAGCATAACAAAGGTTATCGGGCCATGCGCGAAGTGAATCGTTATTGTTTTTGGGTGGACCGGATCACTACCATTACGTGGCTGGTAGTGTTGCCATATCCGGTGGCCGTACCCATACCACACGTTAACACAGAGAGTCTCGTTATGAATCTCAACAACGGAAGGTTCTACATCCTCGACAAAGCTGTGATGAATACGATTCTAAAAGATGACCCACAACTCTTCACCCAATACAAAAAGGAACAGGGACGCGGAAGAAGCAGCGTAATGTTTTCCTATGTTTCAAAATACAACGAACGTCACCGCGATGAGATTGGCCGAATTGAAAAGGATGCCAGCGTTGTGTTTTATAGACGGGCCAAAAAAGAGCGGCAAGACTCCATTCTAATTACAACAGCCGATAGTGCTGTCCATAAAATTGGTCCCGGCCAAATCATCAGATTAAACCTGATGCAGGCGGTCACCACACTTTGTTTTGACCAAAAGTGTTATGACGTCACTCTTAATACTTCCTTCACTAACTACGTTGAATGCAGTTATCAGGACAAAGACAATGCTTCCCATGCCAAACGTGTGGAACAACAAGCCGGCGAATTTTACATTCGCGAGATTGAATCACTTCAGGAACGAGAACGAAGACGAGCCCTGGAGGGGAAATAAAACTATGTACATCCCTTTGGTAAATATGCTCCAACACTAACAATCTACGTAAATCATTCCCGGTGAATAGTTTATGCGATTGCAAAAAAGTAGATTCGCCCATGCGAAGTATTATCGCATCAACAATGAGAATTCTATTCTATGGTGTCCCCTTTACAATCACCATCCTGATCGGATGCTCGCCTCGCGGAAATCAACATTCTGAAGAAGCCGTTCGTGTCGATTCTACACAGCCGATCGACAGTCCGTTGGAAATAAAAGTGGTTTCTCAGGACGTGGCCACTCAAGAAGTAGCCCCGAGAAAGTCCTATCAATTCGACACACTATCCCTTCCAAAGGTTGACAAGAACTCGCCCGTCAAGATTCTTGCTACCGGCACCTTTCATGCAAACGAAGTTTGGAAAGGGGTGGAGAAGGAAAACTGGGTTGCCATTTTTCGCAGACACAACCACTTCTTCACACAAAAAACGACAGTGGTTGCCAAGCGCGTTCACGATGAAATTATGGATGCCGACGATGAGAACACAGGCTGGTCTGTTTCTACGGTCTCGCCCGACACTGCTATCCTCTTGGTCTCAGGCATTACACTCCCCGAAGGAAAGATAATGCCCCTCACGTTGCCTGGCACGGAAATTTTGCCCGGCGATTCAATCACCTTCCGATATCAAGGCAACGACTACGCTTTGTTCGCCACCGGCAGCGACAAAGGTGATCCATCCGATCGGTACGACATTTACAACTATAAGCTTTACATCGCCGCCAACCGCAACGGACAGATCATTGTTCAACACATCGTAGCCATACCTAACTTTGACGACCACATGGTCAATGTTATTTTTGCCGGCGACCTTGACGGCGACAACGTGCCCGACTTTTTGATCGACACCGCCAGCAAATACAATAGCGAAATGCCTTCTCTTTTCCTTTCAAATTCGGCTACGCCGGAGACGCTATTGAAAATGGTGGCAACATACTTTGTTGTTGGATGTTAACACCCGTTCGAAACCACGAACGCCAGCCAAGAAATGCCGACGCCCCTCAACGGCCGTCACCATTCCTCCCCTGCCCTTACGAATGTAAGATCTCACTCCATTCTTTGAATTTCCATCGCGCCGGAAAGTGGAATTCAAAACCGGGCGAGTTATCTGACAAGCGGACGGCATCAAAACTGTTTGTTTTAAGCGATTCTGTGAGCCCGGCAGCCGTGTTGCGTTTCTTTGCAAATCATCAGGTGTGCTCAATGGGCGATGTGCCTCAAACGCGGGTGTGCGATTTCCAAGAAAGTCTTGCGAAAAAACTGCAAAAAAGCGTCACGGTTAAATTATGTTCTGGGCAACCTTCCCGACAGATTCATTCCCTTGGTTGCGGATTGTCTTTCCATCATATACCTTTATAGAAAGGCTTGACTTGCATTTTTTAATTTCCGGATCGTTACGCACTAAACGCACGTCGCAAGGCGTGTTTTACCTATACCTATGAAGAAACTCCTTCTCGCTTTTCTGCTGTCTGCGGCGGTGCTTTCGCATGCCCAGGATTATCCTAAGATGGCGCGCGACCTTCAAGTGAAATACAAGGATGAAGAGGCGGCCATTCTCAGGTCTAACATCGAATTTGTTCTCACAAAAGATTCCCGGGTCGGTGCCAAGGCCACGGTGAACCGCTCGGAGCAATTGCTGTCGCTGCGCTACAATGTTCCCATTCAGGAATCGGAAGTGTATGATGGCAACGCACTGATCGAAAAGTTTTCTGCCGAAAGCAACCTGAAGCAACGGGCACCCGATGCGGCGAAAGTGTGCGGGTCGTATACGTCGGAAGGTTTGTTTTTTGACGACAGTAAGTTTTGTACACACCAGTTGAAGTTGAAGGAAGTGGGCGAAGTGTGGGACATCTCGAGCGTGAAGAAAATCAACGACGCCAAATACCTGACCGCCGTCTACTTCCAGGACAAATTTCCATTGATCGACAAGAAGGTGACGTTTGTGATTCCTCAAGACATGGACGTGGAACTTCGCGAATTTAATCTCGCCGACTTTCCCATCACCAAAACCGAAACCACCCAAGGCGGCAACCGCGTGGTGGTTTATTCCGTGAAGGAAATACCCGGCATTGAATCCGACAGCTATACGCGCGGCGTGCAATACAACCATCCGCACATTCTGGTGCTGATGAAGTCGGTGGGAACGGCAGCACAGAAGACAAACATCCTCGCTTCCCCGCAAGATCTTTATAAATGGTATAGCAGCCTGACAAAAAGGCTCCAACCCAACCCGGCGGCCTATAAAGCAACGGTGACGCAGTTGATTCAAGGGAAGACTACTGACGAAGAAAAGATCAAAGCCATCTACTATTGGGTGCAGGACAACATCCGCTACATCGCCTTCGAAGATGGGCTCGCGGCCTTCAAGCCCGACGAAGCACAAAACGTTTTCGAGAAGCGCTATGGCGATTGCAAGGGCATGGCCAACCTCACGAAAGAAATGTTGAAGACGGCGGGCTATGACGCGCGCCTCACGTGGATTGGCACCAAGCGCATCATGTACGACCACTCGCTACCGTCGCTGGCCGTGAACAACCACATGATCTGCACGCTGATTCTGAACGGCAAGAAATACTTTCTGGATGCCACGGAGAAATACATGCCCTTCGGCGAAAACGCTGAGCGCATCCAAAGCCGTCCCGTGATGATTGAAGACGGCGACACGTTTATTGCCGACAAGGTGACTGCCTCCGACAAAAACCGCGACGCCGACCTGCGCGTGCTGAAAGCCAGTGTGAATGGCGAAAACCTGGAAGGCTCCTACAACATCACGCTGAAAGGCGAATCGAAAAAGAATTTCCTCTACGGCTATCACTATACCAAAACCGACAACCGGAAAGACTTTCTGGCCGACTTCATCGCCAGCGGCGACAAGAATGTGAAGAACACAGACCTGACCTTACCCGACCTGGAAGAACGCAGCGGCCCACTGGCCCTCGATTGCAAGCTGCAATATGCCGGCGCCGTGAGCTCGTTCAACAACGAATATTATGTCGACATCGATCCTTCGAAAACCTTCAAGCACTGGACCATCAAAGACACACGCCAGAGCGATCTTGACTTTGGTGAAAAGATCCATAACAAAACTACTGTGGAGCTGAGTGTGCCAGCCGGCTATTCGGTGTCGAGCTTGCCGGGCAACGTGGCCATTAACGATCCGGAGTTCAGCTTCAACATTCAGTATGCAACCCAGGGCAACAAGATTGTCTATACCAAAGAACTATCCGTGCCCGAAGGCGTGATCCGCAAGGCATCGTTTGGTCGCTGGAATGCCGCGGTGAAACAACTGGCCAAGGCCTATGAAAATCAAATCGTATTAAAAAAATAACGTTCATGAAAAAGCTGCTGTTAGCATGTAGTCTCGCTGTTGTTTTGGTGCAAGGCCTGTGGGCGCAATCGGAAGTAGAAAAGAAGGTGAAGCTGAAACTCTGGGGCCAGGCGCCTGACGAATTCAAGACCACGCAGGTTCCCGAGAAATGGAAGAACGAGTCGGCCGTGATGCTGGCCTTTCAGCGTGAGTATATTTGTGACTTCACCACCAAAGTGACCGGCATTGCCAGCGTGAACCGGTTCTATATCGAACAGATCAACATCCACTATCGCATCAAGTTGCTTGACAAGGCGGCTGTTGCTGACTATTCGGAGATTTCGTTTAACAACAAGACCATCAAGACCAATTTGTTTGGCAAGGCATCGGCCTATCGGATTCTGGGCATCAAGGTGATCAAGGCGGCGGGCACAGAAAAAGAAGTGGATCTGAAAGACGCCGTGAAGTCGGACGCCGGAAGCGGCAACGACCTGAAGATTCCCATTCCCAACCTGGAGCCCGGCGACATTGTGGACTACTTCATTGCCCTGCGGGATGAGAGCATGACGATGCCCGACTTTGGCGACGAGCAACTGCTCGAATCGAAGTATCCCATTGTGAAGCAAACCATCACGTTCATGCTGCCCCACCAGATGAACTTCTACAACACCCCCTACAACGGCGCACCCGACTTCAAGAAAGAAGTGAAAGACAACGACGTGCTCTATACACTGAAAGACGAGATGCGCGACAAAGCGCCACGCCTCATCTGGAATTATCCCTACCTCACAGCACCCCACTTCCGCTACCGCATATCCAAAGAAGAAAAGAAACCGGATGCCGAACAGGGTGCGCGTGATCTTATGAAATATTTCGCCTACAACAATTCCGACATCGGCTATCTTGTAGACTTCATGGACGTGAACTTCAAGAAAGACAAGAGCTCACGCAAGGCCATTGAAGAATTGTATTTCCTGCTGCGCAATCCCATCTACAAACAAGCCTACTTCGACATCAAGCAAGGAGAGCCCCTTGACAATGGCTACACACCCGATCGCTTTTTCTTTCTGGTGAGTCGCTATTGCACCAAGTATGACATTCCGCACGAGGTGTTGCTGATCCCTTCGCGCGAATACGGTCCTTTCCCCGACCTGGTGAACTATGGTTCGTGCGATCTCATCATGAAGATCAACATAAAGCCCACCCTGTATCTGAAACGCCCCACGCCGTTTGCATTGCCCGGCGATGTTCCATATGGTTTCGAAGGCATGGAGGGCGTGGCGCAATACACATCTGTGAAAGACAACATTCCGCCCGTTACCACCGCCGATCAGAACAACACGTCGGCCAACATTGATCTGACGCTCGATGCCGACGACAACACCAAGCTGAACGTGAAACGTAACATCAAGGCCATTGGTCACAGCAAAGTGTATCATCAGTATCTGGTGGTGACGGACTATGACTACATTAAAGAATATGATCAACCCAAATACATGGTGGAGCGTTCGCGTTTGCTTCGCGACCTGATAAAGGACTATAACAAAGAGAAGGCGAAGTTCGAACAACGCCTCACACAGGATTATACGGCACGCGACGAACGCATAAAGAGTGAATTGGAAGACGACATGGAGGTCAAGATTGCCGACTATAAAAACCTGACCGTGAAAAGCGCAGGCATGTGGCAAGAGTCTCCCACGGTAGATTATAGCGACGAGTTCTCGGCCGAGAACCTGACCAAACGCGCCGGCCCGAACATCATTGTGGAACTGGGCAAGGCCATCGAAAAACAAACCGATCTGAAAGAAGAACAGAAGACACGCACCCGCGATGTGTTTATGGACTTTGCCCGCTCATTCAACCACACCATTACCTTCACCATTCCCGAGGGTTATACCGTGGAAGGCCTCGATAACTTTACACGCAAAACCGAAAGCGACGCCGGCGGCTTTGTTTCGTCGGCCACCAGCGACGGCAAGAAGGTGGTGATCAACGTGCGGAAGTACTACACAAAAAATCACTACGCCGCAACAGACTGGCCTAAGGTGAACGCATTTCTGCAAACGGCCGTCGACTTCTATGGCACCAAACTGTTGTTGAAGAAGAGCTAGCCCTACCGGCCTTTCATAGCCCATCCAAGTCCTTGTTGCCCGCTGCAAATGTCTGGCAACAAGGACTTTTTAGTTTTCATATACCCTCAGCGTTGCAACCGCCTACCCTGCTCAGGGTACATTGACGAACCAACAGCACCGGACTTGTGATACCCTTTACGGCGTAGGTCACATTCTAAAACCCTACTCTCATGTGACACTGAAAATTGGCTTCTGCAAGCGATTGACGCAGGGTTAACGACCGGCCTACCTTTGCTTCCGATTCAACTAAACCTTGTCATCATGAAGAAGCAACTACGCTGCGAGAACATGGTCCTCGCTGTTCTTTTTATATTCACCTCAGCCTTCTCTTTTGCGCAAGAGCGCATCATTACCGCCGGTAGCGCCCTTACTGAAACGGTGTGCGCACTCGGCGACTGCGACAAAATTATCGCCTCCGACCGCACCAGCCTCTACCCTGCCCACATTCAGAAGCTACCCTCCATAGGCTACCGCGGGGGCATCCAGGCCGAGGGCATCATCAGCCTGAAGCCCACACTCATCATTGCCGAGAAAGACTATGTGGAAGATGCCGTGCTGCAACAACTTCGCGCCAGCGGCATCAAGCTTGTCATTGTAGATCGTCAATATACTATAGACGACACAAAGCGCTTCATCGCACAAATTGCTGCTGCGTTGGGCCGCGATGCTGAAGGCAAAAAACTTATCGCCACAATAGACCGGCAGATTGCCGACGCCACGGCGCAGCTCAAGAAAGCAAAGACAAATCCCAAGGTGTTGTGCATCTACAATCGCGGTGCTGCAACGGTGAGTGTGGCCGGCAAAAATACATTCGGAAACATTCTCGCCTACGTGGGTGCCACCAGTGCCGTGGGCGATGTGGAAGGCTATAAACCGCTGAACGCCGAAGCTTTGCTGGCGTCCAATCCCGAGTATGTGGTCACACTGTCGTCGGGCCTCGAAAGCATTGGAGGCATTGATGGTCTGTTGAAAGTGCCGGGCATGGCTCAGACCACTGCCGGAAAGCAGCGACAGATAGTGTCTATCGATGGCTTGAAGCTCACCAACTTCGGACCGCGTGTAGGCGAAACCATACAAGAACTGGTGACACTGTTGCATCCTGAGTTGCGCGCAAAATAGAAGTCGGTCATGAATCTTGCGCTTCCCCTTCGCGACTATCGCACACCGTTTCTTCTCACAGGCCTGAGCACCTCGCTGGTGGCGGCTGTACTGTTGTCGCTGGCCACGGGTGCCGTGTCTATTCCGGTAAACGATGTGGCCCTGATCTTTCTTCACAAGCTTGGTCTTTTTCAGCACGTGCCGGTAGACGATGTGTATGATCTGGTGCTCACGTCCATCCGCTTGCCTCGCATTCTGATGACGGTGCTCATTGGTGCATCGTTGGGTGTGAGCGGTGCGGCCTTGCAGGCACTGTTTCGAAATCCCTTGGTAGAGCCCAGCCTCATTGGGGTGTCGGGTGGATCTGCTTCGGCCGTGGTGTTGGTCATCGTGTTTGGAGGTGCGTGGGCCATTGCTCCTGGCCACTGGCTCTACAACTCGGTGCTGCAACTCACGGCCTTTGGTGGTGGCATTGTCGCCACGTTCATCGTGTTACGCCTGAGCAGTCAGCTGGGACAAACCAACATCGCGGTGCTCATTCTTTCGGGCGTGGCACTCAATGCGTTGTCGGGTGCCATCATCGGGCTTGCCATTTTCTATGCTGACGAAAATCAGTTGCGCACCTTCACCTTCTGGACGCTGGGCGACCTGGGAGGTGCCACGTGGGATAAGCTTCTGGTTGCTGGACCGTTGCTTGTAGGCTCATGTGTCGCCTTGCTCTTCTTTGCTCCGGCGCTGAACGTGCTGGCGCTTGGCGAGGCCGAAGCCTATCACTCCGGTGCAAATGTGGAGCGCGTCAAAAAACAGGTCATTGCCCTGACGGCATTGGCTGTAGGCATCAGTGTGTCGCTGTCGGGCATCATTGGGTTCATCGGATTGGTAGTGCCACACGTGATCCGACTCGGACTTCGGCCCGACAACCGGTTGGTGTTGCCTGCTTCCGTTTTGGGTGGAGCGTTGTTGCTGGTGCTGGCCGACATTGTGGCCCGCACCGTGGTGACCCCTTCTGAACTTCCCATTGGTGTGGTGACAGCCCTTGTGGGTGCGCCTTTCTTCATCGGCCTTCTTCTTCGCGCCAAACGCAAACACGAACTCTAATGTATCAAGCCACGAACATATCCTACCGCATTGGCGAAAAGCAATTGCTTCACAACGTGAACCTCACGGTGGTGCCGGGCAAGTTCACGGCGGTGGCCGGACCAAACGGCGCGGGCAAAAGCACATTGCTGAAAACCCTTGCACAGGAACACCGAAACTATCAGGGCGAAGTGCTGGTAAATGGCAAGTCGGCAAGAGTTTACTCACCGCGCGAGCTGTCGCTGGTGCGCGCCGTGCTTTCGCAAAACACCACCATCTCGTTTGCCTTCACGGTGCAGCAAATTGTGGAACTGGGTCGTCATGGCCATCGCAGCACGCGCAGGGAAAACGACGACATCGTAGACGAAGTGGTCGCGCTCACGGGCCTCGAAGCTTTTCGCGACCGCAGCTACCTCACGCTTTCGGGTGGCGAAAAGCAACGCGTGCAGCTGGCCCGTGTGTTGACGCAGGTTTGGGAGGAGACCCTCTTTCCCCGCTACATTTTGCTGGACGAACCCACCAGCAGCCTCGACATTGCCCAGCAGCAACTCATTTTCGCGCTTGCCAAGAAGGCCTGTTCGCGCAACATTGGTGTGATGGCCATTGTGCACGACCTGAACCAGGCCGTGCAGTTTGCAGACGATCTGTATTTTTTGCGGGCCGGCAAGATTATCGCCTCGGGCGAAGCACATGTCGTGTTCACCAAGCCCGTGATTGAAGAAACGTTTTGCTGCCGCGTCAACATCTATCGCGACCCGTGCAACAACTGCCCCTACATCATTCCCGAACGCGAAACCTTTTCGGAACCGCGATCGGTCGCCATCAACCTTTGAAACAATAACTCTAATTAAATAACGCTAAACGAATAACACACATGAGCATCATCGCCGAAAGTAAATCATCCTCCCTCATCGAAGCCTGGAGAGGAATTCAAAATGCAAAGCCTGGCATCCGCATCCGCGAAGCCGCAAAGGATCTGGGTGTGAGCGAAGCCGAACTGTTGGCTACCAAAACGGGCGAGCAGGTTGTGCGCTTGCAAGGCCCGTGGCCCGAATTGCTCACCCGTTTCAAAACGCTGGGCAAAGTGATGTCGCTCACGCGCAACGGCACGTGCATTCTGGAACACAAAGGTCCCTTTCAACAAATCGATGTGATGGGCGAAGGTGCCCGTGCCATGGCTACCGTGATCGGCCCCATCGAGACGCGCGTGTTCTTTAGCGGCTGGAAGTTTGCGTTTGCTGTGACCGAGGAGAAATCGGACCGCATCCTGAAAAGCATCCAGGTGTTTGATGGCGCCGGCGATGCTGTAACCAAAATATACCTGCAGGAAAAAAGCGACGTCGCTGCCTACGAAAGTCTCGTGCAAGACTTCCGCGCAGCCGATCAAAACCCTGATCTCGACGTGACCCCATATGCATCCGAAGCCCAGAACGGTCCTGAAGACACCGAAGCATTTCTGAAAGAATGGAGCGAGTTGAAAGACACACACGACTTCTTCGGTTTGCTGCGTCGTCACAACGTGCATCGCTATCATGCCCTGGAGTTGGCCGAAGGCACCTTCACCTATCGCGTCAATCCCAAGACCACACCCAAACGGATACTCGACGAAGCTTCCGCAACCAAATTGCCCATCATGATCTTCGCGGGAAACCGTGGCAATCTGCAAATACATCAGGGGAAAGTGCGGACCATTCGCGTGCTCGAGCGCGGCCACACGGGTCCTGAACAATGGCTCAACATACTCGATCCCGATTTCAACATGCACATGCGCATGGACCTTGTGCACACGGCATGGGTAGTGCGCAAGCCTACAACCGAAGGCGATGTGACCTCGATCGAACTTTTCGACGTGGAGAAAAATATGATCGCGCAATTCTTCGGTCTGCGCAAACCCGGCATTCCCGAGAAGACCGAGTGGCGCGCTGTGGTGAAATCATTATCTGCTCTCTGACCATCATGACTACATTTTTTGATACTGTTTATGTTGCCTTTGCTGTCGATCCCTATCGGAAGGGGTTGACGCGGGGAATGCTAGCGCTTGGTTTGGTGGCGCTCAGCATTCCCGTTGTGCGGGCGCAGGATTCGCTGGCGTCGCGTCAGCTGGATGCTGTGGTGATCTCGGCTACCCGCAGCGAGCGGGCGCTTTCTGAATTGCCGGTGCCGGTCACCGTCATTTCGCAGCAACAAATCAAGAACATGGGCTCGCTTCGCCTGAACGACGTGCTGGCCGAACAAACCGGCCTCACCCTGGTGAGCGATCATGGCACGGGCATTCAGATGCAGGGCTTCGCGCCGGAGTATACGCTTATTCTCATCGACGGCGAACCACTCATTGGCCGCGCTGCGGGAACGCTTGAGCTGAATCGCATTGCTGTGGGCAACATCCGCCAGGTAGAGATCATGAAAGGACCAAGCTCCAGTCTCTATGGATCGGAAGCATTGGCCGGTGTGGTGAACATCATCACCGACCGTCCAGCCGGAACCAGCGGAACCATCACGACGCGCTACGGGGCAAATCAAACCACCGATTTCTCCGGCACCGTGAACTATCAACGCGAGAAACTGGGCATCTACGCCTTTGCAAACCGCTACAGCACCGACGGCTACGACCTGACACCGGACACTGATGGGAAAACGGTTAGTCCTTTCACAAACTACACATACCAGACGCGTGTGTCTTACGACCTGTCGTCGCGCACCAAGTTCTCGCTGTCGGGTCGCTACTTCACCGAATCACAAAGCAGCGTGAGCAGCATCGCCGACGGCTCCGACATCGCACTGCTGGATGGCAAGGGAACTGTGAAAGACTGGAACGTGAACCCCGTGATGCATTTTAAACTGTCGGACAAATGGAAGACAACGCTCCGGTTCTATCATTCAAAATATAGCACAACTTCGACACTGAACTACCGGACAGACGGCGCCGTGTATGACGACACCTATTTCGATCAAACGTTTCTGCGTCCGGAAGTGCAGGTCGAATATTTTGTGAACACACGCAACGTGGTGACCTTGGGTGTGGGCAGAATCTGGGAGAGCGTGGCGGCAACGCGCTACGACAACCGGATGACCTATCAGACCAACTATGCCTATGCGCAATACGAATGGCAGCCGCTGTCGAAGTTGAATGTGCTGGCCGGTGGACGTTTCGATCAGCATAGCGCCTATGGTTCGCAGTTCAGTCCGAAATTATCGGCGCAGTATGACGTGAACCATTGGCTGAGTGTGCGCGGTTCGTTTGGAGTGGGGTTCAAAGCTCCCGACTTCCGTCAGCTATACCTCAACTTCACCAACTCTACGGTGGGCTACACCGTGCTGGGTTCAGAGGAGCTTTTGCAGGGCATTGCGCGCCTGCAACAAGACGGTCAGATCGACGCCATGCTGGCCGACCCCGCAACGTTTGGCGAGCTGAAAGCGGAATCGTCGCGTGCCTATAATCTTGGTGTGAAGCTGGTTCCGGCCAAACGTGTTTCTGTTTCACTGAATGCTTTTCGCAACGACATCCGCGACATCATCGACACCAAACCTGTGGCGCGCAAAACCAACGGACAGTTTGTGTACAGCTACTACAACCTGGCCCAGGTGTTCACGCAAGGTGCTGAAATGGAATCGTCTTTTATGGCCACCGACAACCTGACGCTTTCGCTGGGCTATCAATACCTGGTGGCAAAAGACAAGGCGGTGATCGACCAGCTCAACGCTGGCGAAGTGTATGCACGCGATCCGGAAACCAACGTGACACGCCGCGTGAAAGCAAATGAATATGGCGGCTTGTTCAATCGCTCGCGCCACATGCTCAACGCCAAGCTGTTCTACAACGACGAAGCCCACGGCTGGAGCGCCACCCTGCGCGCCATCTATCGCGGACGTTATGGCTTTGCCGACATGAACAACAACGTGATCCTGGACGACGACAGCGAATATGTGAAGGGCTATGCCACCGTGAATCTCTCTGTGGCCAAGACCATCCGCAAATCGCTGCGCCTGCAAGCCGGATGCGACAACCTGTTAGACTATTCCAGTCCGCAATACATTCCCACACTTCCCGGGCGATTGCTTTGGGTGAGTGCTGCGTTCACGCTTTCGAAGAAAAACAAATCAACACTTTAATCTATACACTTTTTAACTTCTACTATTATGAAATCTATTCTGAAATTGAATGCCGCCATGTTGTTCCTCGCGCTAACTGTGTTCACTGCCTGCAGCGACGACGATGACGATAATACACCTGTGAAACTCACCGCCAGCGAAGTGAAAGACCTCAATTCGGAAAGCACCAAAAACTTTACCTTGTTCAGTTTTGCCAATGGCGCCGTGGTGGCCAACACCGACAGCGTATCCTCCAAATGGGACATTGGTTTTCGCGGCACCACGCTCGTGCTCAACGGTGGCGTGAGCGGCCCGGGCCAGGCACAAGGACAAATTGTGAGTGGTATCTTCGACGAACTGAAAGAAGCTCCCGCAGACGGCTACACCGCCGACAGTCAAGCAGCCAAGGCCATCGTGGGCAGCGGCACCAGCGGTTGGTATACCTACACCGGCACAACATCGGTTCCTAACCACGCCATTCTTCCCAACGCCGGCAAAGTGATTGTGTTGAAAACAGCCGATGGAAAATATGTGAAAGTAGAAATCATCAGCTACTACAAAGGCAATCCCTCGACTACCACCACCACGTTTGCTGACCTGGCAACTCGTCCGTTGTCGCGCTATTTCACGTTCCGCTACATCTATCAACCCGATGGCACGCGCAACTTTGAGTCTACTGTAAAATAATGGCCGAACTAAAAAAAGACCTCTCACTATTTTTAACCTCCACGCCCATGCATTCCAAATCCGAACGCGAAATCATTACCGAGTCCAGCAACGGCTTTGTGAGCCGGTGTCCGTGCTGCCAGGAATATAACGTGGCCTACAAAACGGTGCTCCTGGTGTTTGATGAAGAGCAGATGCTACGCTTTTTTGAGTGGGTGGTCTCCTATCGTCATTCGCGCGAAAACTATAATCCTCTGCCCCACGGTCGCACCCGCATCTATTCAAGTCCGCACAGCAATCTGTTTTTGGTTTATAGTGATGCCGAGTTGGATGAGCTGGCCGACCTGTCGGCCGAGGTGCAGATTGTGCTGGAAGCCAGGAAACTTGTCAGGGGAGTTGGCTATTAAGGTCCTCTCTCCTGTCAAATTGGCTTTGCCGCCATTCAATAACCAGCCAAATCTTCCACCCAAACCAACTGGGCAGCTTTTTGAGGACGTACTCTGAAATTTCAGCGTATGGATGCTTTCTCGCAAATGATCATCGCGGCTGTGAACACCGCGAAGAACGCCGTTGTCAAAATTGATGTATTCAAAACCGTGCAAGGCAAGCTACGCCCCGCCGGTTCAGGCTCAGGCTTCATCTTTTCATCCGATGGTCTCATCTTCACCAACCACCACGTGGTGCAGGGCGCGGAGAAAATTATGGTATCGCTCCTCAACGAAAACGAAATAGAAGGCACCGTTGTCGGTGCCGACCCCGACACAGATCTGGCCATCCTGAAGATCTATAGCGACGGCTATTCTGTGGCCACCCTTGGCGATGCGCAGCAACTGCAAATCGGTCAGTTGGTCATTGCCATTGGCAACCCGTTTGGCTATCAGCACACCGTCACAACGGGTGTGGTAGGCGCATTGGGTCGCACACTACGCTCGCAGTCGGGCATGCTGGTCGACAACGTGATCCAATCAGATGCCGCCCTCAACCCCGGCAACTCGGGCGGTCCGCTCATCAACACCGACGGCGAAGTGGTGGGTGTGAACACCGCCATCATCACCGGCGCACAAGGCCTCAGCTTTTCTGTTGACATCAACACCGCGAAAGAGGTGGCCAGCCAGATCATCAAGAACGGAAAAGTATTCAAAGCCTACCTTGGCTTTATGCTCCAGGAAGTGAACATCACACCAAAGGTGCTGCGGCATTTCCATCTGCCCAATCAAAAAGGATTGTTTGTGGTGAGCATCGAACCAAACTCGCCGGCGGCATTGTCGCAGGTGAAAGAGGGCGACATCATCACGGCCTTCAACGGCAAGCCCATGAACTCGTTGCAGGAGCTGTTCAAGGAGCTTACCAAAAAAGACATCCTCAACATGGTCGACATTTCGGTAGTGCGACACACAGAGCTTCTTAACTTTGGAATATTTCCGACCCAGAAGGCTACGAAAAGCTAACCACTACTTTACAAGATTCTTTACCATCCTTTGCGGGATTTAGAAGCGATCGACAACGAGGCCTGAAAAAGAAATTTAGAACCCCGCTCCGATTTTCTTATCTTCATAGCCTAAACACAAGGTGCTATGGTATACTACAAGTTCATCTTCGGAATACTATTCCTGATCACGTTCGTTTTTTTGTTTGTGAAGACAGGGAAGCAAACACAGGGCAACCTTGTTTATCAAATGGTGCGCCGCACCGACATCCTGCTGGGTATTCTCGCAGGTGTGGTGTTGATCGTGACTTCGTTTGCTGCATAGCATTGTTGCGCCATGTGGACCTGTCCGCTCTGCCGTCAAAACTTTGTGAAAGCCAACCAAAGCCACTCGTGTGGCGACAAGGTGCTTGGCGATTTTCTGTACAACAAATCCGAGCACACACTGGCGTTATTTCGATATTTTGTGGAGCAATATCAAAAGATCGGACCGGTCACGGTTCATCCCACCAAGTCTATGATTGCACTGGCGGCCAAAACCCGCATCGCCTACATCACCCGGCTGGGACGCGACTTTGTTGATGTTGTTTTTCCGTTTCCAAAGCCTTACGAAGACAATCTTTGCTTTACCAGAATTGCGCAGGTGCCAGGCACGTCGCAATACAACCACCACCTTCGTCTTTCAAGCGTCGAAGATGTTAATGCAGAAGTAAGGAAGTTTATGAAGATGGCGTTTGCTCAGGCGAACGCGTAGGGCGTGGCTTACCGATCTTTGGCCAAGGAGATACGATCAATCTCACTTCACCACCTGCACCCAACTCTTGCACGTTGCGTGGTCGCTCACCGTCACTTCGTAATAATACACACCGGCCGCAAGGCCTTCGCCCTCCCAGTCGTATTGATAGTCGTCGGCACCAAACACTTTCTTGCCCCATCGGTTGTAGATCACTACCGAGGTTTTGAAGCCGTAGTCTGCCGGTGTCAAACCGGGTACGTCACCATACTGAATGGTGAAGCTGTCGTTGGTGTTATCGGCTTTGCCGGGAGTAATGATGTTGGGGATCAATAATTTGAATATGGCCGTCGGCACCACTTTCTCTGTCACACAAAATTCCCGCACGGCCACCAGCTTCACGTTATACATGCCGTCTTTCTCATATTCGTGTTGCTCCTGCTCGCCATCGGACGTTGCGCCATCCCCAAAATCAAAGAAGATGCGGTCGTTTTGCCAGAGGCTGTCCGTGAGGTTGCGAACGGATATGACGGGCCGGTTAAAACATTCGGCGGTTCGGTCTATTTCGAAGTCGGGTGCAATGAGGGGAATCACGTTAAGTTGCACCGTGTCCTTCTTCACACAACCCGTGGCCTCGGTCACCGTCACATAATAGATCGTGGTGTCTTTCGGACTAACGGTTGGGGTAGCGTCTCCCGACGTAAAGGCTCCATCCTTACTCTGCCAGGCATACACCGCACCGCCGCTCGCCGTCAGCGTATAGGACGCATTGAAGCAAAGGGCATCGTCGTCCTGCACTTTGGCTTTCGCGATGAACACGTTCACCTTGGTGCTGGTGGAATCTTTCCCAATGCAGGTGCCTTTGTCTATCGCCTTCAGCCAGATGGTGTACGTGCCCGTGTTTTGATAGCGGTGCACCACCATAGACGTGTCGAACTTTGTGATTTTGGTACCGTCGCCCAGGTCCCACTCATAAATCTCACCGCCGGTGCTGAAGTTTTGAAACACGATAGAGTCGGGAATGCAAACCACGTTGAGGCCCGGGCGATCGAGCGCCACAGAGTTGGATTGTATGCGGGCTTTCAACGACGACAAGTCGAACTTGAACGCGGCGTTGTTGCAATTCTGACTGTTGTTGGTGCGCGAGTGGGCATTGGGTGTGGTCGGAAAATCGGACGACGGCCCCCCCGAAGCATTGTCGAAGGCACAACCAGAGCATACAGCATGATAGACAATACCACCTTTATCGAAGCGACTTGTGCCACCATCAACGTGCGTCTTCGATTGTGTTCCGCCAAGATAGGTTCCATACAGAAACTGCGATGCATCGTCGGTCAACACCATGAAGTAAAAGTCCGAACCCGATGTGGTGCGCTGGTAGGCATCGGGTGTCACGGGCATGCCGTTGAAATTGGTTGGCCAATGATCCTCGTTCACGGCACCACCCCACCCCGACATGTAGATGTTGTTGCACTCGTTCACCAGAAATGCCGTGGGCGATATGTCGGGTATGCCGCGCCCCGAACCAAACACGGTAGAGAACACAACCGAAGAAAGTGACGAATTCAGTTTTTGAACAAACTGCCCGCTGTTGGCATTGCGAAACACGCCCGCAGTGACCAGAAAGGCTCCTGTGGTCTGCCCATAGACATACACTTCATCGTCTTCATTCAGGTCCAGGAAATAGATTTGATCAAAGCCCAGTGTGCCGGTAAAGGTCGCTTGCTTAATGGCGCTGCCATCGTGATCGACACGGGCGATCCAGCCATCGGCAAAACCCGCCATGGTCGTTTGAAAGGACCCGGTAGTGACGGGGAAGTCGGTGCTGGCTGTGCCACCTGCAATATAAATATCACCCGCCTTGTTAAACTTCAGGGTGTGCGATGCATCCGCGTCTGCACCGCCCAGAAATGTTGACCATGTGATGGCCGAAAGGTTTTTGTTGAGCTTCATCAGAATGGCGTCGGTCTCCCCACCGTTGTATGAATTGTCGATGCTATTCAGCACCGGGAAGTCTGCCGACGAAGTCACCGAACTGATGTACACATTATCAAACTCATCGGTGATCACATCGCCGCGAAGTTCGTCGCCATAGTTTTGCGTGAGCGGACTGAAGGGTGGATTCTGCCCATCGTTGGCCGAACCGCCAACATAGGTTGAGGCAAGCAATTGTTTACCGTCGCTGCTCACGCGGCTCAGGAAGATGTCGGTGCCCCGACCGAAGTCCACCACGTTTTGCACGGCAGTGCCTCCGTTGAAGCTGCGGTCGAACGCGGTTGCTGATGTCGGAAAGTTTATGGAACTGGTGGTGCCCAGCACGACCAACTCGTGGCTGGCATTCATCACCAGGCTGTGTGGCGATTCGGACAGGTCGCCCCCCAGGTGTGAAGCATAGAGCAAGGTGCTGCCGGTGGAGTCATACTTCAACAGTCCCACATCATAGGCGCCGCCATAGCTGGTTTGAAAGGCCCCCGGTGTAGCCGGAAAGAATCCGCCCAGGTTTCGGCTGGTCACGCCCGCCGAATAGAGTGTACCCCGCTCGCCGGGCGTAGCCGTGCTGCCCCAGTTGTCGGCTGTTGATCCGGAATAGGTTGAGAAAATCAGCAGGGGATCAATCACCAGCTCATAGCATGGGTCGTAGCCTTGTGGAAAGCAAAACGACAGGCGGTTGCCTTCCAGGTAAAATTCACACTTCACCTCCACGCGCTTGCCATCGATGAACTGATAGGCTACCGGCCGCTGCTCAATCACATCGGCCACCGAAGTTTTCACATAGAGATTTCCTTTGTCGAGCAGCAAGGCGTCGGTGCCTTCATACACCATGCTGATCAGCGACGGGTCTGCATAGGGTGCCACCACCAGGTCATACTTCACCTGCTGGCCAAGGCCGTATACTTTCAAATCGATGCCGGCATAGAATGACGGATAGAGTACTCCCTGAAAGGCATGTGCTTCGGAAGCCCACTGCGCCGGGTCGTTGCCAATGAAGTAATTGAAATAGGCCGACGATTGTCCGAAGGGATGCGGCACGGCGTCGGGGTTTGCACCCGAAAACGTAACGTCCACCACGTGGCCCTGAATGAGTTCTTCGCCGCCTTGTGTCGGGTTGTTTGCCTCGCTGTGTTTGTGATGCGACCGGTCGTGAAGCGCCTGCAGTTTGCCCTGGTCGATGAAGCGATAGCTGAAGCCGCCCCGTTGCAACACCATGTTGCCGCCGGGTATGGTGGCCGAAAACTGAACGTTGGCCGGCCACTGATTTTTGTTTTCAATAAAGGTGATATCCGGCGTGGGATCAGCCAAGGCCTGCATGGAAACGATCATCCCAACCCAAAAGAACGAAACCGATAACCTGATCATCCACGGCCGCATAAAAAACACAGTTTATTCAAAGGGTCTTCGAGTATGAAAGATAACGATAATCTGAAGCCTCGTCAAAACAAAAAGCCCATCCGGATGTAGCCCAACGTGCCCTCTTCGGAGTGCGCGGCTTCTACCGACAATATCGTGAGGTTAAACGGCGTGAACCACAGTCCACCACCCCACCCCCGGTGCCATTCGCTAGATTTTCCCGACACGGTTGACGGGTCGTTTCCATTGGCGTCCTTATACCACACTCTTCCAAAATCGTGGAAGCCCACTATGCCCAGGCTGGCTGGAAACAAATACGTTTTCAGACTCAACAGCTTGATCCGCATTTCGAGGTTGGAGTATAAACGGCTGTCGCCATAAAATCTTGTTTTGCGGAAGCCTCTTATTTCCGTGCGGCCACTCAAAATCTGGGCCTGATAGAATTCATACGTCCCCGTATTCAATCCTCCTCCTACACGCGCGGCAAACACAATGCGCGACGGAAACCGGAACGAATGATAGAGGCTCAGCGAACTTTCGTAGGACGAGAAGCTGTGGGCACGCATGTCCACACCGGCCATGTTGCGTCCGCTCACGGCAAACACAACGCCACGGGTAGTGAATATGGGGTTGTTGCGTTTGTCGACGGTGAATTTCCACGCGCCCCCCGTATAGGTGTTGTGGCCGTCGAACAACGGATAGGGCAAGGTAGCCGCATACTCTTCTATAAACCGGTCCTTACCTCCCGGATCTTCCACCTCCACGCGCTGAAAGGCGGGTCCGGCCTGGAGCAATCCCCAGTTGCCAATGCGACGGGTGATATAAGCTTCCAGTTTCCATTCCTCAAAGCGATAACGATAATATTCAATGGGCGTAGACAGCCCGGCGTGTTGCGGCTTGTCGTCGATGTTCAGGTCATACACACTTTCGTTGCCCCACCCGAAGAAGTTGTTCACGTAGTTGGGTTGTTTCAGGTCGGCAATGATTTGCAGCCCCCACTTGCCCACCACGTTGTTGAAGTCACCACGATACGAAAGATTGAACGAGGCCGTGCGCGGCGCCACGCTGAACAGTGCAAAGTGGCGCGACTTGAACGGCGACTTTCTGAAGCCTTGCGTCTGGTAAAGAAACCCGCCCCCGATAAACAGTCCGTCGTCGGGGTTCACGTTGCCCGTCACCAGGGGTGCTAACGTGTTATATTTGAAGGCCTTGCGGTCCCATTCATTCACCTGTGAATCATCCGACATACGATTGCCGGTTTCGCCTTTGGTCACCACGGTGCTGCCTTCTTTCAGGTCATAGAACAATGTCTTGTTGGCCAGCCCGGTCACGTGCGACTCGTCGCGCAAGGTGTCTTTGCCGTCGCCGCCAATCACACGCACCAAAATGCTTTGAGGGGTTGTGCCCGTCACGGCAAACAGGTCTTTTCCTCCGCGGCCATACAACCGGATCTCTTTCGTTTCGAATTTCTTGAAAAGACGTTCATACAGTTTCTTGCCTTCTTCGCCGTCTTTGTATTTATAGACCTTCACCAACACATCGCCCGAGGGCTGTCGTTGCACGTCGAACTTTTCATCCTTCTCCGAGCCAACCACTTCCACGGCCTTTGCCAAAAACTTATAATGTAAGACCGCGTCTTTCACCAGGTTCTCGCGCCGCACTTTCAGTTTCTGGATCACTTCCTTACCATGAAGATCATAGATCTCTATGGGCCATGCTTTGATGGAAGTCTCAATCACCTCGTCGGTCAATTTCAGTTGCAGGTCTTTGGCGGCGGCCACCCACTCGTCTTCCGATGGCTCGGTCAGAAATGTGCGGTCGAAGTAGCGTGCGTTGAACGACAATCCGGAGGGCCACCGTATGGTTTCAGCAAAGCCTTCAAACTTCGGCAACGCCCACTTGCGACTCCAGATCTTGGGGATCACACCCTCATTCACAAAGAACGCCTGGTCGCGGTCGCGCGGCACGGGCCGGTAGGTCTCTCCTTTTTTTGTTTTGAATGAAGACCAGCGCCATTGATCGTCGTGACGGTCCCAGTCGCCAATCCACAAATCGAAGATGCGCGAGCGCAGCACGAACCGCTGATCAACCTGGTTATCGTTGTCCTTTTCGGTCCTTTCCAGGACTTTACTTGTGTTTATTATATTCTTTGAATTACCAAAAAATGCCTTGTCAGACCAATCGCCCGCCGGCCGCTCTTCGAACAGCGACAGGGTGTTGGCGAATTGGCGGCGATAGATTCCCAGGCGAGCATCGTCGGGAATGTAGACGATGCGGGGGTTAGTGTGATAGATCTGGGCCGCGTCGGCAAGGCCGGGAACCACCACGGCCGAGTATGGATGTGAGGCCGATATCTGATCCTGCACCAGGTCCTGTGCAAAGGTTTTCCGAAGCATTTCGGGCACGGCGTTCTCCGGATATTTTTCAATGGAGCGGAGCACAAACTCCCGACCCGTCGAGTCTTCGAGGCGCAGCGAAAGCGTCTGCATGCCTCCACCCTTCTGCACAATCTTGAGCCCACCCTGCTCGGTGGCGATGTCGAACACAGGCACATCTATTTCCTGCCCCCAGGCCGACCGGTAGTTGGCGCCCAGCAGGCGCTCGTGGGTCTTGCTGGCGGCATACTGTTCGCTGGCCTTCACGCGCACCACCTTGTCTTTGAACGACACCGCGCCTTGCTCCGGCAGCGGCTTCATGCGATGCAATGCCGGAAGCTTGTCGCTATAGACCGACTTGCCTTCGGGATAGGTTTCGTCCACCTGTTTGTATTCTGTCAGAGCCGAACCGTCTGTATAAAGCGTGAGCTTCACATAGCCTTGCACGGCGCCCGCATATTTGGAGTATTGCTTTTGCTTCACGAACGATGTCTTGGAGCCTGCGCCGCTCACAATGAGGTGAAGGCTGTCGCGCACCAGATATTGCAGGGCATGCTCATGCCCGGCGGCATAGACGCTTCCGGGATATTGCAGCATCAGGTTCTGGATGAGGCCGCTCATCTCCTTATACAACGGATGGGCTGCATCCTGCACATCGCCAAACCATTTCCGGTAGAGCGGGTAGATGGAGCCGATCACCGGCATGGGGATGTATAAATTATGGTTCGCGGCCGTGAGGGGAAAGAGGTGGTCTTTCAATTGGAACACGCCACCGTGTTCGCCGTGTGTGATGAGCGGATGGTGGGCGGCCACAATCACACGCTTGCCGGCGTTGCGGGCAAAGATGTCGCTCAGCAACAGCCACACTTCGGCCGGTGTTTTGGCATCGCAGTCGCTTTCCTCACCGGGTTTGTCCCACGGGTGAAGAAGCCATTGCGTGTCGAGGATGACGAGCACAGCCTTTTCGGTGAGTGGAATTTCCACAGGACCCGGGCAGGCATCGCGGGGCAAGAGGGTTATGTTGTTGTCGTGCAGCGAATCGAGAAACTGCTGCTGGTTCAGAATGTATTCCTGGCCGCGGCGACGGGCGCGTTGCCAATCGTGGTTGCCAGGCAGAAAAATGCCTTTGGCGTCGAGGCCTTGAATCCACCCGGCCTGTGTTTTCAGAATGGTTTCGGAAATGGCGCGTTGCTTGGAGCCCACGGGCGGCATGCCTTTGGGATAAATGTTGTCGCCCAGATAGACCACGGTGGCGTTGGCACCCGAAGCGGACACCTCGCGGCGCAGGGCCTTGCCGAGGGGTTGGTCAACAATGGCGGGTTCACCGGCATCGCCCACGAGATAAAGCGTGTAGGCCACCTCGGCGGGAGCCTGCGCCCATAGGCCAAGGGAGCCGAAAAAGAATAACAGAGCGGGGGGTATAGTTTTTAACATGCGCGAACGTTCTAGCCAATACTTATCGAGTCGACCGGTGGGTGAACTCCCGATGAAAATTGCACGAAGCTATAAAGTTTGTTTCATCGGGGGGCTTTCCACCGATTCGAAGATAAAATATTTTCTACCTTTAGCTTTTAACAGTTATGGATTCTGAGTTCATCAGGCAAGCGCAAACGCTAGCAGAGGAAATTTTCCACGATCGAGCCTTCGAAAAGCACGTTTTTCACAACCTCGAACACACCCGTGACGTGGTGGCTGCGGCTACCGAGATTGGCAAGTACACCCAACTGAGTGCCGAAGACCTGGAGTCGGTGATTGTGGCGGCCTGGCTTCACGACGTGGGCTACAAGAACGGGTCGCAGGATCATGAGGCTGCCTCCATCGCCATCGCCACCGAATGGATGAAGGGCCTGGGCATTGCCGAGAAAAGAATCAACGACATCGCCCTGGCCATAGGCGCCACAAAGATGCCGCAAAACCCGCAGAACGAAATCGGCAAGGTGCTGTGCGACGCCGACCTCTATCACCTGGCCACCAAAGCTTGCCAGGAGAAAGGCGAACTGCTGCGGGCCGAGTGGTCGTTGCTGAACGACCAGCACATGACCAACGAAGAATGGATACAGTCGAACATCAACTTTTTAAAGTATCACGAGTATAAAACGCTCTATGGGCAATCTGTTTTGGAAGAAGGCAAGAAAAAGAACATCAAGAAATTGAAAACACTACTGAAAGGCGGCAGCGACGGTGTGAGCGAAAAGAAATACCGCAAGCTCGAAGAAGAAGTGGAGCACCTGAAGGGTAAGCTCGAGAAGGCCAAGACGTTAAAGCCCGACCGCGGCATCGAAACCATGTTCCGCACCACCTCGCACAACCACATCATGCTGAGCCAGATGGTCGATAACAAGGCCAACATTCTCATCACCATCAACTCCATCATCTTGTCGTTGGTGGTGTCGGTGCTGGTGCGCAAGCTGGAAGAAAATCCCTACCTCACCATTCCCACCATCATCCTCATCACGGTGTGTCTGGCCACGATGGTGTTTTCCATTCTGGCCAGCCGGCCCAACGTATCGTCAGGAAAGTTCACACGCGACGACATTCGGAACAAGAAGACCAACCTCCTGTTTTTCGGAAACTTTCACGCCATGAAGCTGGAAGAATATGAGTGGAGCATGAAGGAAATGATGAAAGACGCAGACTACCTCTACGGAAGCCTCATCAAAGACATCTATTACCTTGGAAAAGTGTTGGGCAGAAAGTACCGCCACCTCCGGATCGCCTACAGCATTTTCATGTTCGGCTTCGTGGTGGCAATCTTGTCGTTTATCGTGGCGTTTCAGTTAGCGGCTAAAGCTAATCTCTGAAGTCTTGTCGAGCACGTGGTGGTCCGACTGTTTTTTGATGAAACAGAAAACGCAAAGCCCGAGCTGCACCACTACGGTTGAGAATATAGTAATGAATAATTCCATACGTCGTCCCTCCTGTTTTTAATCGTGATGTGAAAGTAGTCAATCGAGGTAACCGGCCTCGTTCAGAAATGTTTATCAGACTTTACTTCCGATAACCGATCAAATATTCCTTCGAATGGATTTGACCAAGGCCCTCGAAAAAGAGCACTCCAAAGCTCAAATGACCAAAATCGTTGATTATGTGGGTCATAACAAGACCCGATTTAAAGCTTTGGTAGAGGTTTATCTTGCTGGTCCTTACCGTATTACCCAGAGGGCCGCCTGGCCGCTGAGCGTCATCGCCGAGCATCACCCGAACCTGATTCTCCCCCACCTGAAGCAACTCCTTGATTTTCTGAAGAAACCGGGCATCCACGACGCGGTGAAGCGCAACACCATGCGCCTGCTGCAGTTCGTTGAACTACCCAAGCGCTATCATGGAAAGGTGGCCGCCCTCGCCTTTGGCTACCTCCAGAGCAAATCGGAAACGGTGGCCGTGAAAGTATTTTCCATGACCGTGCTGCTCGCCCTTGTGCAGTCGGAGCCGGAGCTGAAAGAAGAACTGAAGATCATCATCGAAGATCAGATGCCCTACGCGAAGCCTGCCTTCCTGTCGCGCGGCGCGAAGACACTGAAGGCGTTGGCTAAGATGGATCGTCGATCCGCCGCTTAGGCCCACTTCCTGTGACGTGTAATATTCCCGCTGCCCTTGCCCTTGTTTTCTCCTGAGCCTATGGCGTATCTTCGCCCACCGAAAATGGAAATCTCTCAGCAAACCGACCTGCCGGAACACATCTGCAAAAACTGTGGTCACACCTTCAAGGGTATCTACTGCAACCTGTGTGGCGAGAAGGTGATCGAACCCAAAGACCGAAAGCTCAATTCCATTCTCACCACGGTGCTGATCTCCACCACCTTTGTGGACAACAAGTTCCTGAAATCGCTACGCCTCACCCTCTCCAACCCGGGCTTCCTGGCACGGGAGTATGTTGATGGGCGACGGGTGCGCTACATGCGCCCCCTGCAAATGTTCTTCATCCTGAACCTGGTCTACTTCCTGTTCCCGGTGTTGCAGATGTTCAACGCGTCGCTCTACACCCAACTGAACGTGTTGCCCCACAGCAACCTGGCGCGCAAAATGGTGCACCACAAAGTGGTTGAGCAAGGGCTGAGCATGCAGGGTTTCGAATTGATCTACAACCAGGAAACCACCAACCTGGCCAAACTGCTGGTGGTGATTTTTGTGGTGCTGGCGTCTGTGCCCCTCAGCCTCATCTTCCGAAAGAAGAACCGGTTCTATACCGACCACGTGGCCCTGGCGGTGGAACTCACCAGCTTCAACATGGCGCTAAATGCCATTGGCCTTTCGCTCATTTTCCTGGTGTTCAGCAAACTCTTTCATTGGGGGCACTTCACCTGGGGCACCTACCTGAACGACATCACGCTCACGCTCATCTTCATTGCCACCAATGTGTATTTCATTTTCCGGGCGGCCAAGACGTTCTATAACCAAAAGGGAAAACGTTTGGTCATCAAGGCCATGCTGGGTGTGGTGGGATTGTTTCTGGCGCTGGAGGCCTATCGCTTCGTGCTGTTCATTGTCACGATGCTTTCCATCTAAGGGGAGCTTCGCTCCTTCCTCAAATCAACATCAATAGGCTTGCTGCAGTTTGCTGATGAGGTCGTCGGCCTGCTTATAGTTATCGGGCGACGTGAGCTGGCGGTAGCGTTGCAGCACCAGCACAGCTTCGGGAAATTCCTTGTTCATGGCCAGGGTGAGGCCAAGGTTAAAATAACTATTGGGAAACGATGGCTCGATTTCGATGGACACTTCATAGTGCACTTTCGCCAACGGAAAGTTGCCAATCTCTCCGTAGAGGTTCGCCAGGTTATAGTGCGCCTCGAAGTGGCGCGGGTCGTTCTTGAGACTCAGGGTGAAATTGTCGATGGCCTTTGTGGTGTAGCCTTCCTGCCATTCCAGGATGCCGAGGTTGCAATAGGCATCGGCCAGGGAGTCGCCATCGTCGATGGCTTTCTGGTAAAGCTTGCGGGCTTCGTTCACGTCGCCCTGGTTGTCGATCATGAGGGCTTCTTCGAACTCGGAGAGTTGGTGAAGCCGCACAATCTTGGCACCGGTAAACAGGTTGAGCTGGCCGGGTGGTTTCGGTTCGACAGACCTCTTCTTCTGAACCCGCACGGGTCCGAACTTCTCAGGATCGGGAAGAGGAAATTTAACAACCTTGGCCATGTCGTACAAAGTTAACGGTAATGTACGAAAGGTGAAAGCGCTGCCCCTCGGGAAGCCCAAGTAGTTTTGAACCGTAGTTTCCTAGCTCGCCTTCCGCGTTTTGGCTTTTGGCTTCTCGGCTTTTTCGGTGGCTTTCTCTTTGGCGGCGGTGCCTTTGGCTTTCTCCATCGGCTTCTTGGCGGCGTCGATGCTGGCTTTGAGGGCGGTCATGATGTCGACCACTTTGGGCTCCTCTTCTTCCACCATCACCACTTCCTTGCCTTCTATCTTGGCATCGATGATGCCTTTGAGGGCATCGAAATAATGGTCTTTCATTTCGATGTTGCTGAACTTGGTGGTCATGGAGTCGACCAGCGTTTTGGCCAGCTTCAACTGTTCCTTGTCGGCTTTCACTTCCAGGAGCTGGGGCACCTCGCGCATGCTGCGCACCTCGTTGGGATAGCGGAGGCGGTACATGATGATGCCGCCGTCGTGAGGCGACAACAGCAACGGCGTTTCGCGGTCGCGAAGCACCACTTTGCCCACGGCGATCTTTCCAGACGCCTTCAGCGTCTCAGACAGAAGTCCGTAGGTTTTGGCTGCGATGTCGCCATCGGGCCCGATATAATAGGGTGTTTCAAACAAGGTGGGGTGCACTTCCGAGGAATCGACAAAGCCTTCGATCTCGATCACCTTCTCGCTTTTCAACTTCACTTTGGCGAAGTCTTCATTTTCGATGATCACGTATTGGCCAGGCTCGTACTGGTAACCTTTCACGATGTCTTCCTGGCGCAGGGTTTGGCCGGTCACTTTATCCTTCTTCTCGTAGCTCACTGGGTTGTGCCCTTCTTTCGACAGCAGGTTGAAGCTAATGGTTTGGCCAGTATCAATGGCGTTGTAAATACGAACCGGGATGGTGACCAGCGAGAATTGGATATGTCCTTTCCAGATTGCTCTCATAACATTATCAGTTAGATTAAAAAATGAATCAGGTGCTGCTAAGTTATTGAAAATGTTAAAGTTTAAAAACTTTACTGTCAATTTTTAATTAAGCGCTCCAGGATCTCCGCTTTCTTGTCGCGGCTGATCGGCAGGCGTTTGTTTCCCACCACCACCTCGTTGCCGTCGATGGCCGAGATGGCCCTCACGGCCACGATATACGACTTGTGAATCCGAAGAAACGCGGGCGCCTGCAGGATCTCCTCCAGGTTCTTCATGCGCAGCAGCGTCATGTATTGCTGCGCCGCCGTGTGAATGACCACATAGTTCTCCATGCCCTCCACATACATAACGTCTTTGTAGTGAATCTTTTCGTAGCGATAGTCCACTTTCACAAAGAAGTAGTCCTCGTCAGTCTTTTCCCTGGGTTCGGTGGGGCCGCTGCCGACGCTCCTGCCCTTCTGCTTCAGCTCAAAAAAGTCGCGGGCTTTGTTCACCGACTTCAGAAAACGCTCGAACGGAAAGGGCTTCACCAGATAGTCCACCACATCCAGCTCATAGCCCTGAAGGGCGAAGTTGGGATAGGCCGTGGTCATGATGGCCATGGGCGGCTCTTTGATGGACTTCAGGAATTCGATGCCCGTGATTTTGGGCATCTGGATATCGAGAAACATGAGGTCTACCGGCGTGGACCCGAGCACCTTGTTGGCTTCGAGGGCGTCTTCGCAGGTGGCCTTGATCTCGAGGAAGCCGATCTCGCGCACATACGAGAGCAGGCCTTCGCGGGCCAGGGGTTCGTCTTCTACAATGATGGTCTGTATTTTCAAGGTCATAACGTCAGGGTCAGGGTTACAGAATAGGTGCGCGCTGTGCTGTCGATGTGCAGGGTGTGGCGATCGGGATACAACAGTTCGAGCCTGCGTTTCACATTCTTCAGCCCGATGCCTCCCACCGTGCTCTTTGGCAAGCCGTCGTGGGTGTTAAAGAAGGTGGCCACGAGTTGGTTGTCGTTGCGGGTCAGACCGAAGCGGATCTCGTTGGGTTTGTCGCTGTCGTTGGATACAAACTTGAACGCATTTTCGAGAAAGGGGATCATGAGAAACGGGGCAATCTGAAATCCCGAAAGGATGCCTTCGGGCGCGTAGTCCACTTTCACCTTGCTGCCCTTCCGGAGCTTTTCGAGGGCGATGTAGTTTTGAAGATATTCAAGCTCTTTCTCGATGGCAATCTTGTCGTCGGAGCAATCGTAGAGTTGGAAGCGGAGCAGATCCGATAGTTTGATGAGCGTTTCGGAAGCCATGTCGGGGTCCTTCTTAATAAGAAAGTAAACGCTGTTGATGGCGTTGAACAGGAAGTGAGGGTTTACCTGCGCCTTCAGGTATTGCAATTCCGACTCCAGCCGCTGATGCTCCACGATGCGTGAATGGCGGTCGTTCTTCACCCGGTCGACCAGAAACTTTGCTGCCCCAAACGCACCCAACACGGTACCGTTAGACGTCAGCGCATAAAAGAAGATCACACTATAGTGGCTCGCAAAGACGCTGTTGTTCGCCTTGAAGATCATGGAGATGCACACCGCCAATCCCGCGGAAGCGACCAGCAACATACCCACAAACAGGAGGCAGAAAAGCCCATAGCGACGGGTATTGAAGTACCTGGGAATCAGCACATAAATAACACTGTAGAACGTGGCGGCATTAAACACAAAATAGAACGAGATCACAAACAACAGCATCACCTTGGATTTGTATTGCTCCTGGTAGACCGTCATCCAGAACAGGAAATAGCAAACCCACAACACCAGGTGATGTGCTTTGATGCGATAGAGCTTTTGCCAGAGCGTGATGCGCGTGTCCGTCATGCGGTTCAGTTCAAACCCCAAAGTAAAACATCGCCGCCCAAACACAATAATTCCATTGACCAACTGCGCCGAAGCATTGACCAACCGGAATCATGCGCCAGGGTGCAGGGTAGAAACCTGTAGAATCAGCATGATGCCGCCTGCTATTGTCGGCTGGAGCAGATGGTCATGGCATTGGTGCAGTTAGTCAATAAAAATTTCCGGGCCGTGCACACCGCCGTTCCTTTGAAGCATGAAAACGCAAAACCCGAAAATCATGAAACGAATCTATTCCCTCCCCACCATTGCCCTGCTGGCTTCCTTCCTGCTGACCAACTTCCTGGCCAACGGTCAAAAGCTGTTCACGGTCAACGTAACAGGAAAAGGCCAGCCCATGATCCTCATCCATGGCCTGTTCTGCTCCGGCGAAGTTTGGAAGGAGACTGTTGAACACTACCAGAATGCCTATGAATGCCACGTCATCACCCTGGCGGGATTTGGTGGCAACGCCCCTGCCCTGAGCGACCACTTCCTGGAGTCGATGAAGGACGAGGTGATTACGTATGTGAAAGACAAGAAGTTGAAGAACCCGATTATCATGGGACATAGCATGGGCGGTTTCCTTTCGCTCTGGGCCGCCGCGTCGGCACCCGACCTGTTTCAGAAAGTGATTGCTGTTGACGGGATTCCCTTCCTGAGTGTGCTGGCCAACCCCAGCGCTACACCCGACAACATGAAACCCATGGCCCTGAACATGAAGAACTCCATGGCCGGCCAGACCCCCGAGCAAATCAAAACAAATCAACAACGCATCCTGCAGTCGATGATCACCAGCCCCGAACGCATCAGCCAGGTGGCCGAGATTGCCTCGAAAGCCGACTCACCCACCCAGGGCGAAGTGATGTATGAGATGTTCACCACCGACCTTCGCCCCACCGTGGCCGCCATTCAAAGTCCCGTGCTGGTGATGGGTCAGTGGGCCGCCTACAAAAGCTATGGGGCCACACACGATGGCTCAGTGGCGGCCTACCAGGCACAAGTGGCCAACGTGAAGCACGCCACCGTGGCCATCAACGACACCGCGAAACACTTCATCTTCTATGATGAACCTGCCTGGTTCTTCCTGACCGTAGATAACTTTCTGAAATGATGTATCTTAAAGCAGGAGTCTCGCCATATCGCTTCATTCCTGCCATTCACTTCTCCGATCGTGCTATTCACTTCACCATCCTATTGTTTATCACAACGCCACCGCTACCTTAACTATCTGAACCTCCTTAACCTGTTAGACCTATGAATCTTAAAGAAAGCCTCCTCCTCGAAAAAAGAAACGCCTTCATCAACGCCAACGGCGGGCTAGCCTTGCCTGTGGCAGGATTTATATACTGGCTTGCCCTGGGCATTGCCGGTCTTTATGTGGCACCACGCTTCTGGTTTCCGCTGGCGGCGTTCACGTCGGGTCTCATCTTTCCCCTGGGCCTTGCGTTGGCCAAGCCAATGAAGTCAGACCTGATGGTAAAGTCGGCCCTCACCAACCTGCTGCTGCCGGCGTTTGTTTCCATGCTCATGTTCTGGCCCCTCGCGTTTGCCGGCGCCCGTGCCGACCTCTCTTTCGTGCCCCTCGCCATCGGCGTGGGCATGGGCATTCACTGGCCCGTGATCGGCTGGACCTATGGCCGCCCACTCTACATGGCACATGCCATCGCAAGAACCGTTGGTTGCACGGTGCTATGGTATACACTTCCCGATCAACGTTTTGTGGCCATTCCCTTCTTTGTGTCGGCCGCCTACCTCGCGACAGTGTTTGCCATTAAAGCTGACGTGAAGAAAGCCCGCCGTGAGAAGGAAACGGAGCGGATGGTGGTGGCGTGATGACGCAGTGTTTGCTTCGACTAAGCGATATATAAGGAAGCGTCAAAGCTTTATCGTCGTAGCATAGTCTCTCGCTTCGAGGACTATGCGGGTTCTATAATGAAACGCACAGTCCTCGATAGACTGTGCTACGACATCACAAACAAGATGACATGGGTCGTCTACACATTAGCCCATCCTGTCTATGATCCCGTCATTCAAGCAATTTCCTGTGCAGCTTGAGCGTATTAAGAGGCAAATGGAAAGCTCATGAAAAACATACGTATTCTTTTCGCGGCCCTCGTGGCCTTATTCGTCTGGAGTTGCGCCAACGAGAACGCCGACAACGCCCTGTCGGACACCAGCACCAGCAACACAACCTTGATAGACGTGGCCGAAACGTCGGGGCAACTGGCCAGCGGCACAAGCTTCCGCATCAACGGAAGCAGCACCGACAGCACCGACACTCACGAAAATGCGCATGGTCGTCGTGGCCATCCGAAGTTCAGGGGCATACTTGACGGCGCCAATCTTCTGGCACCTACGGAAGAGTTGCTCACCATCATCGATGCCGAGAGCGCCAGCGACTTCAGGGGACTTCGCATTTCGCGTAACGGTGGTGCAACCATCACAAACTACGATGCCAGCGGCAACGTAATTGCGCTCACGCTTCCCGCCACGGGTGGCCCAAATGGTTGCAGCTTCAGTGGTCATCAGTTCCCGGTCTATGATTCATTGTTGTCGAAGATCGCGAAGACGGTGATCGACTTTGGCAGCGGAGTCACCTACCGGCGCGACACCGTCACGATCACACGGTCGGGCAAAATCATTATCACACGCAGTGGCGACAGTGCCAACAAAACAGAAGTGACAACCTTTGAGAACTACGCCGTGAACGGCAACACCATTGAGGGAACAAAGACACGCACCAGCACATTCGACGCCACCACCGGCTCGGGCAAATCCGTCACCACTGTCACCGATGGAAAGATCACCTTCAGCGACGGCACCGTGGCCACCTGGACGAGCGACAAAACACGCACATCCACCGTGGTGCTAAACGACAACGGCCGCCCTATAAGCGGCGAGATCACAACAGAAGTGAAGACCTTTGTTACGGCAGCCGACGGCACGGTGATCTATTCCCACCAAACCACCAAACCCCTTTCCGAAAACCTGGCGTGCGAAGGCAGACGCTCCGGCCCGGTAAGCGGCACGCTCGAAACACACTACAGAACCGACACCGTAGTTGTTGATTTTGGCGACGGCTCCTGCACAAACCGTACCCTCACAATAACCATCAACGGTGTTACTACTACCAAGACTATAGAGTAACCTATAAAAACAAAAGCATCGTGACCGGCAGAGAGTGCTTGCGTCACGATGCTTATTAAGAATGTTATTATCGGTTGTGATCATACGTGGTCCATCATAGCATAGTCTCTCGTTTCGAGGACTATGCGGGATTTGAAGGAACGCGCACAGTCCTCGAGACGAGAGACTGTGCTTGGACCATTCCGCATGAGGTTATGTCACAGCGTTCTTTTATGTTGACTACCTTCCAATCAACGGATCGGTTGTGCCAGGGCGGCCTGTTTCCACGCGGCCGGCAAAGCGGCGCTCAAAGCCTGGCATTTCGCGGATCAGCACGCTGAAGTCATACCAGCCCGAGCTTTCCGTAAGGTCGAGTGTGGTGGTGAGCTTCCCTCCTGGCTGCACAACGTTTCCGCGTGTGCCATTCTGATAGGCCCAGTCTTTCACGTCGATGGTGAATTTGCTTTTGCTTTTGTTCACCACCAGCACGTCTACATTTCCATTGAACTCTTTGCCTGCGCGCGAATAGTCTACGGTCACTTCCAGTGAAGGATCGAGCGATGTTCCTTTGAATGTGCGGTAAAAGCCATTGGGACCATACACATGAAGATCATAGCCATCAGCACCAAAGTCTGTCAACATCCATGTGTCTGCAATGGGCTTTCCGGCAGACACCGCATAGGCGCGTGTGGCAAACGTTTTGCCGTGCGAATACACATGAAAGGGTGAGCCGCTGGAAGCTGCTCCGAATTTCTCTGTGCGGGCATCGAAGTTTATGACAATGCTCTTCCTGTCTTCACTAAGCTTGCCGTGGGCATAAAGCTGGTAGGGCAACGGCCGCGATGTGCGCGTGCCTTTCTCCTGTTGTGGCATGAGTGCAGACGACGATGGGTCGTTATTGATTTTTGCCGCTTCTTCTGCCGTGATCTTCTGAAAGCCGGCGGGGAGTTGCTTGAACTGCGCTTTGTGAACACCTTCAATAAACGATTCCTTATTCACAAACGGCGGCAACGAAAACGTCTCTCCGTTATAGGGAATGAAGGAAGACGTGAGGTCGCCACACACCGCGCGACGCCAGGCCGTGATGTTGGTTTCGGTTAAGGGCTTTCCGGTTTTGTGCGATACAAATTTCTCCAGGAACTGAATGACAGAGGTGTGATCAAACACCTGCGAGCACACCGCGCCACCGCGACTCCACGGCGAGGCAATCACCAGCGGCACACGGTATCCTAAACCAATGGAGCTTTCACGACTGTCTGCAGCAGGCTTGCGTTTCAGCTCCTGCGCCATGGTAACATATTCGATATTGGCATCCAGACCCGGCGACAGTTTGCCGGTGTTGGGTTTGGTGGGATGTGGTGGAACAAAGGGGGGCACGTGATCGAAGTAGCCGTCGTTTTCGTCGTAGGCCAGGATGAAGATGGTCTTCTTCCATACCTCCGGGTTTTGCGTGAGGATGTCGAGCGTTTCCGAAACATACCACGCGCCATACCATGGTGCGCCGGGGTGATCGGAAAAGTTCTCGGGAGCCACCAGCCACGAAACGGCGGGCAGTGTTCCATTCTTCACATCCTGGCGAAACTGATGAAGCACATCGCCCTTGGGGACTTTCATTTCGCGCACGGTACCGCCGTCTTCATACTTGGCCGTGGTGAGCGTATGATAGTCTGGATCGTTGCTGTTGGTGGTGAACGCTTTCCGGTGCAGGCTCTTCTCACGCTCCGGAATTTTCGCGAAGGCTTCGGGGGTGAGCGTCTTCAGGTCCTGCTGCAATTCGGCAAGCGTTGTCTTGCCTCTTTCAATCCTGGAGGCAAACGCTTTGGCTTCTTCGCCGGCAGGCATGCCTTGCAATTTCTTTTCGGCCGCTGCAATCTCATGAGTAATCTTCTCGATCTGCGCGGGCAGATGTTTGATATATACCTGCGAGAACTTGACATGATATTGCGAGAACCACTCAATGGGATTGTCGGTAAAGTTCGAAAGCCATGAGTCTTCTTCGCCTTCAAATCCTGCGCCCACACTCAGTTCGTTTTGATAGATCTTCCACGACACGCCACGTTCTTCCAATCGTTCGGGGAAGGTGGTCCATTGTGCGGGTCTATCATAGTCAAGCTCTTCGTTGCGCACACGCGCTTGTGCCGAAACATTTTCGCGGATGGTGCCGGTCCATAGGTATAGACGGTTGGGCGTTGTGCCGGTCAGCGACGAACAGAAGTTCTGATCACACACGGTGAAGGCATCGGCCAGTGCATAATAGAACGGCAGGTCTTCGCGGTTGTAGTGCCCCAGGGTGAGCGGCATGTCTTTATATTCTTCTTCGCCCGAAGGTTTGGCGATGAGCCATTGATCGCATCGGCCCCCGTTGCGGGCGTCCACCTGGTTTGTCCAGCTGTGGGGCAGCGAGCCCATCCAGGTGGCTTTGGTGTCTTTCATGTTGAGGCGAAAGGGTGCATAAGTCTCGCCTGCGGCGTTGGTCTGAAGCCACACTTTGTTTTTGTTGGGTAGTGTGATGGCCCGCGGGTCGTTGAAACCGCGCACGCCCTGCAGGGTGCCATAGCTGTGGTCGAACGAGCGGTTCTCCTGCATGAGAATCACCACGTGTTCGGCATCGAGGTAGGTGCTGCCAACGGCAGGGTTAATGGCAAATGCTTTTTGAATTGAGGGGGGCAGCACACCTGCTCCACCGGCAGCGGCAGAGAGCATGGCTACCTTTTTAAGAAAATCGCGGCGTGTTTCCATTCGCTGGTTTAAATAAAGGGTACGCTTAAAAGTAAGGCAATCCACGCGATCGCCGATGCGCATATTGCGAATTTAAAGATACATTAACGTACCGATAATGCCACGAAAGAGTCAGCGCTGCTTGTCGGCCAGCGTGGTGGTGATTTTGTTGTCGATGTAGCGAAGGTGGTAGATGCTCATCACGTCTTTCATCTTCAGCATGCCCTTCCTGATGTGCTGCTGAATCTCCCCCAGCTTGATGATGACGATGGGCGCCACGTCGCGATACTCCCGGTCGGATTTGGATGGACTGGCCAGGTCAAGCAGGCGTTCGATGTAGGACCGCTGCAGGTTGCGCCGGTAAAGGCTGATGCTTTCATACGTATTGAGTTCGGTCCACAGCGCCTCGTCCAGCTCGTCGAGGTAATTAATGAGCGGATAGGCCTTGCGTCCATAAGTAGCTTCGGAGGTCACGATCCTCGAAAGGCGCGAAGGGCTGAGCAGACTCGACAACACCATGTCCTGCGAACGGCTGATAATTTGTGTTGGCGATTGCCCGATGCGGGTGAGTATGGCCGTGTCGAGCAGCCACATCGGGGTTTGAAAGATGTGACGCGACAGGAAGTCCATCGCTTCGCGTTGCTGGTCTACCGGCACCGTTTCATAGACCGGTCCGGGTTGGTCCATGGATTTCAGGGTTTCATATTCTCCGCCAATGTAGGTCATCACGTGGCCGAGGTAATAGTCAAACTGGTTTGTAAGAGCGTTATACATGGTTGTGAGGCTGCGATAACCTTCGTGCGGTTGATAGGTCCACTCGGTGAGGTGGGGCACCACGCGTTGTAGATTCTTGATGCCATAGTCGCCGGCGCGCATGGCGTTGTCGCCAAGGTCTTCGGTTTGCGAGCGCGGGTCGTCTGTGGAGAACTCCGAACCAAACCGCAGCTTGTCGTTGCGCAGGCGCTCGTTGGCCCAGATGGTCATGACTGGAGTTTCTTCTTCGGCGGTCTTTGCACGGGGCAGCCAACGGTATCCCCACTCAATGGCCCAGATGTCGTACACACCGATACGCGAAATGAGTCCGCGTTCGCCCACGCTATCTTCGGGTTGGGCCACATAGTTGAAGCGGGCATAGTCCATGATCGACGGTGTGTGGCCGTTGGTGGCCAGCCACTCGCGGTCGCGAAGTTTTTCTACGGGCACGGTGGCGCTTGCACCAAAGTTGTGCGTGAGCCCAAGCGAGTGCCCCACTTCGTGAGACGCCACCGAGCGAATGAGCTGACCCATCAGTTCATCGTCGAAGGTCATCTTCTGGGCGCGGGGGTCGTTGGGTGCACATTGAATCATATACCACTCCCGCAGAATAGACATGAGGTTGTGATACCAGTTGATGTGGCTTTCCAGGATCTCGCCGCTTCGGGGATCGGTGATGATGGGCCCCGCCGCGTTGGCAAACGACGACGGCTTGTAGACAATGGCCGAGTGACGCGAATCCTCGAGGCTCCAGTTGGAGTTCTCACGGGCCGTGGGTGCCTCCAGCGCAATGATCGCATTCTTGAACCCCGCCTTTTCGAACGCCACCTGCCAGTCGGTCACACCTTTGATCAGGTACGGCACCCACACTTTGGGCGTGGCCGGGTCGATATAGTAGACGATCGGTTTCTGAGGCTCCACCAATTCGCCTGCGATGTATTTCGCCACGTCTTCGGGTTTGGGCTCGAGGCGCCAGCGTTTGATGTAGCTCACCACCCTCACGCCTTGCGGGTTGGCATCATAGTCGGTATAGCGTTCCGAGAAGTAGCCAATGCGCCGGTCCGAGAATCGCTTGCGCATGGGTTTCTTGGGAAGCAATACCACGGAAGTGTTCAGCTCAAGTGTAAAATTGTTGTCGCTCACCGTTTGCACATACGTCTTTATGGTTCTGATTTCCAGGTTCAGCGGGAAGGCATTCACATCCTTGATGTAGCTCATGTTGTTTTGCATGCTGCCCACACGCATGGTCTTGCGCGCGGCAGAGTTGAAAAAGAACACGTCGTTGTCGCCATTGATGTAGTCTGTCACGTCGATGAGGCTGCTCCTACCGCTCGGGCCATACGCACCAATACCAAACGCGGCCACGAGCGGTTGAAGGTTCGAACGCACCACGGCGTTATACATGGCGTCGGTGCTATCGCCGGCGTTTTCCTCGAAGGTGATGCGGCGCAGGAACAGTTTGTGACTGGGGCCTTTTTCGAAACGGATCACCGTGTTGTTAATCTGATCGCCGGCATAGCCCGTATACTCCTGCCGTATGCCCGCTGCCCCCTGCGCAATGCGGCACACGATCAGCAGGTCACGGCCTAGCAAGCTGTCGGGAATTTCGAAGTAGTAGTTGTTGTCGGTCTTGTGAATGGTGAACAGCCCGCGACGGGTGATGGTATTGGAGCGAACAATGTTGTTGTAGTTGCGCGGTGCCGACGACTGGTCGTTCCCCGCGGGAACAGACACCGGTGTTTCTTTTTTTGTAGTATCCTGTGGCGCAGCGGGCGCAGTGGTGGTTGTGGCCGGAACAGGCACCTGAACCTGTGCAAACAACGACACCGATAGAACCATGAGCAGAAAGGCAAATACGTGTATCCTCATACAATATTGTCTTTTATAAAAATGAAATACGCGCGATTCCACCATCCGGCAGACCTCAGTCTTGAAGTTAACCCTTTTCCCCTGCAAAGAGTTTTCAGCCTAACCTCTCCCAGCCTACGCATAACGAAATATAAGACAGCTCAATTGTAGCGGAGGCACGTCTGCCTTCGTTTTTCACGCAACATCTCGTCGCCGTTTAGGGTGTGCGCTACACACGAGCGCGATCTTTTTCCCCAAGCACCGTGGCTCACGGCCCCGAAAAGCACATCATACGCCGTGAACGGGTGTTTCCTGCATGGCATGGTTTTTACCCTCCTGTTGAAAACGTTTACAAATAACTTAACGAACAACACTCATGGAAAAGAATGAAAAAACCATTGAGGTACTGAACGACCTCATCCGAATCAATAACGACAGAATTGAAGGCTATAAAAAAGCTTCGTCCAACACAGAAATTGCTGAGGCAGACCTGAAGACGCTTTTCCACCGCATGGCCGAAGAAAGCCGTGACTATGTGGAAGAACTGTCGGCGCAAGTGGTGGACCTCGGTGGTCAACCGGCATCCGACACCACTACTTCCGGAAAAATCTACAGAACGTGGATGGACGTGAAGGCAACCTTCAGCGGCAACGACGCCGTGTCTATGCTCCGCGCCTGCGAGTTTGGTGAAGACGCCGCACAACGCGCCTACAGTGATGCGATGGACTCCGGCTCCGAAGTAGATCCTACCGTGCTTGGCCTCATTGCCCGTCAGAAAGCTTTGCTGAAAGGATCGCACGATCTGGTGAAGACCTATCGCGATCAATTCACCGAAATCGAAAAGTAATCATACAACCCAAAACTACAAAAGCATGAAATATAAAACCCTTAATATGCTGGCGGCACTAGCGCTGGGAATTTTCCTGGTAGGCTGCGGCCCGTCAAAGAACAAAGAAGAAAACACCGATAGCAACGAGGTGGCCGAAGAGCAGAACGAAGACAAGTTCGAAACAAAAGCTTCCGAACGCGACGCGGAGTTTGTAGCCAACGCTGTGGCTGGAAACTATGCCGAGATCAAAATGGCCGAGATTGCCAAAACCAGATCTTCAAACACCGAAGTGCAGGCCATCGCCGCCATGCTGGTAGACGATCACACCGCGGTGCTGAACCAATTGAAAGACTTCGCCTCCAAACGCGGCATCTCCATACCTGTTGAAGAAAAGGACGACGCCAAAGACAAGATTGCCGACCTTGAAAAACAGGATGCCAAAGACTTTGACAAAAAGTGGTGCAACACGCTCGTTGACAAGCACGAGAAAACCATCAAAGACTTTGAAAGCAACTGGGAGAAAACAGACGACTCGACGCTGAAGGAATGGATCAACCAAACCCTTCCGCACCTGAAGACTCATTTGGACAAGTTGACCACGTGCGATAAGAATCTGAAATCGTAAGGCCGAACAAGCCAACGCATAAAAGCTCAAAAATCTCAGGTCAGAACCTAGGAGGACTAATAATCCGCATCGAAGTTCTGACCTGATTTTTTGTTTTAAAGATCTGCAAGGTATTAGCTTTGCCGTTCAGCATAATACTGGCAGATGAACGGAACACAACGCTCAAACATCCGGGCCGGCCAACGCGTGGCCATTGTCCTCAAAAAAGATCAGCGCTCGGGCGCACTAACCGAAGGCGTGGTGAAAGACATTCTCACCAAGTCGCCCAACCACACCCACGGCATCAAGGTGAGGCTGGAGTCGGGCGACGTGGGCAGAGTGAAAGAGATACTTGATTAGCACCCCACAACATGTTTACTCGTTCCGAAGCGAATTCACCGGGTTGCTTCTGGCGGCACGCATCGCCTGTGTGCTCACAATGATCAACGCAAACGCCAGCGCCACAAAGCCCGTGAACGGAAACACCCACCACGGAATGCTGATGCGATACTGATAGCGCTCCAGGAAAATATTCAACAACCACCACGCCACCGGCGCCGCCACCACAAAGGCGATGATGACAAGTCGCGAGAAATCTTTCGACATCAAACCCACCAAGCTGCCCACCGAAGCTCCCAACACCTTGCGGATGCCAATCTCCTTGGTGCGCTGCTCTGCCGTGAATGCCGCCAGGCCAAACAAGCCCAGGCCCGTAATGAAAATGGCCAGCGATGCAAAGAGGCTTGCCAGTTTGCTGGTCATGGCAATGGTGGTGAACTTCTTCTGAAACTCCACATCCACAAACGTATATTCAAACGGATAGGCAGGATTGTACTTCTTGAAAATCGCTTCCACTTTGCTCAGCTCTTCCTTCAAATCATTGGCGCCGGCGAGGCGTATAGACACCGCGCTGATCCACTCCGGCTGCAACACGATGAACATGGGGCCGATCTGATGTTCGGGCGATCCCATCAAAACATTGTCTACGATGCCGATCAATTCCACCTTCCTGTCCCATAGGTCAAGCTGTGCACCAAGAGGGTTTTTCAGTTGCATGATGTCCATTGCGGCTTTGTTCACAAGGATGGCAGCAGTGTCGCTTTTGAAATCCTCGGAGAAATCGCGGCCTTCCACCAGTTTTATGCCCATGGTTTTGGTGTAGTCATATTCTGTGGCAATGGTGGCAAACAACACCTTGCGTCCTGGCTCCATGCCTGGCCAGGCCAAAAAATTGTTCGAATAGATGCCCGTGATGGGACTGTTTGATTTCGTGACCGAACTCACCGCCCCCGATTGAAGGAGTTCCTGTTTCAATACTTTGTAGTTCTTGCCAACGTCGGTGGTATAGTCAACCGTGATGAGGTTCTTCTGGCTATAGCCCAGGTCGCGACTCTTCACGTGTTCGATTTGCCGGTAGATAACCAGCGTGCCGATGATGAGCAGAATAGAAAAACCGAACTGCAGCGTCACCAATATCTTCCGCGGCAGACTGGCACTTTTTCCCACCTGCACTTTGCCTTTCAATACTTTGGAAGGCTGAAACGACGACAGGTAGAATGCCGGATAACTACCCGAGATAATGCCCGTGAAGAAGATAAGACCAAAAGCAAATATCCAGAACGACGCGCTGTTATAGGCAATGAACAGATGCTTGTCTACGAGATTATTATAAGCCGGCAACAGCAACTCTGCCAGCAATACGGCAATCACAAACGCCAGGAAGGAGATTAGCAAAGACTCGCCCAGAAACTGAAAGATAATTTCAAACCGTCGCGATCCCACGCTCTTGCGTATGCCCACTTCACGTGCACGCCGTTCGGAACGCGCCGTGGCCAGGTTCATGAAGTTGATGCAGGCGATGATGAGAATGAAGATGGCGATGACCGTAAACATCTGAACATACTCGATCATGCCGCCGCTTTCCTTCCCATTTTCAAAGTGGGAATGCAGGCGCCAGCGGGCCAGCGGATGAAGAAAAAACTCACGCTTCGTATCCACCTGGTCGTGCTTGGCGAGCATGTCTACAATCGCTTTCTCCACGGCTTCTTCCTTGTTGCCGTCGTTGAGCTCTACAAACACCTGAAACGAATAGTTGCCCCAGTTGCTTTTGTTTTCCTTAACCCACGAACGCGTCTCATTATATTTCCATGGCAACAGGCAGTCGAACTGGAAGCTTGAATTTTCGGGCACGTTCTTCAGCACACCGGTCACCTTCAAATCTGCTTCGTCGTCCACGCGGATCACCTGATTGATCGGATCGGCATCGCCAAACAACGCTTTGGCTGCAGCTTCGCTGATAACAATGGAGTGAACGTCGGTCAACACCTGCGCGGCATTACCCTTAACGAGCGGGAACTCAAACATGGTAAGAAACTCTTCGCTCACATAATGTCCTTTCTTCAGAATGCGCGTCTCCCCCACCGTCAGCATGTGATCACCACCCCAGTCGGCAACAACAGAGTTCTTGATGTTGCTGTCGGCCGTCTTCATGGCCTCATAGGTAGGCAAGGGCACCGACGTCCAGGAATTTATTTTGCCGTCGTAGGAAGCATGTATCCACACCTGGAAAAGCCTGTCGGTTTTGGGATGAAAGCGGTCAAACGAAAGCTCGTCGAACACCCACAGCAGGATGAGGATGCTGCACGCAATGCCGATGGAAAGACCGGCGATGTTGATGACCGAGTAGACACTGTTTTTAACCAGGTTCCGGAAAGTGACGAGCAGGTAGTTCTTCAGCATGGGGTTTGGCGTTTGATGAGGTACTGGATGAAAGGTGAAAGGTTTCAAGGGTTAGGGTTCAATTTTTTTGGACCTTGCACCCTTTCAATTGAAAACCTGGACGGCAGAAAGATTGATCTACGCTGACTTAGGTTGCACGACGGCGCAATTTTTTTACGGGCGGGCAAAATAATAAGGCTACCTTTTGCGACTCATCCCTATGTCACGACTGAAACGGATTGTTATCAGAATCATTAAAGGCCTGGCGCTAACGGTTGTGGCCCTCAGCTTGATTACCTACTTGTTTATGCAGCAGAAACCCTTTGGCAAACTTCCTTCCGGCGCACGACTGGAACGCATCAAAAAATCGCCACACTATCGCGACGGCGCCTTTCAGAACCTGGAAGAAACGCCCATGCTGGCAAAAGACGTTTCGTATATGGATATGGTCACCGAATACTTCTCGAAGGGCGAAGACAAGGAGCCAACCAAAACGCTTCCCTCTGTGCGCACCGACCTGAAGCACCTGCCCGACGGCGAGCCGTCCATCGTCTGGTTCGGACATTCATCCTACCTTATCCACATCGATGGCAAGAATATCCTGGTCGATCCTGTATTCAGCTTGCGCGCGTCGCCCGTGCAATACATGGGCATGAAGGCCTATCCCATTGAGACACCCTACAGCCTCGACGACTTCCCCGACCTCGATGCCGTGATTATCACGCACGATCACTACGACCACCTCGACTACAATAGCATCCTGAAACTGAAAGACAAAACCAAAAACTTCTATACCGCCCTGGGCGTGGGATCGCACCTCGCACACTGGGGCATCGAAGAAGAACGCATCCATGAATTCGACTGGTGGGAAGGCGAAACCATTTCGCCGGGCATGCAACTGACAGCAACACCGGCAAGACATTTTTCAGGAAGAGGGTTCACACGCTACCAAACGCTGTGGGCATCGTTCGTGCTGAGCACACCCACAAACCGGATATTCATCGGGGGCGACTCGGGCTATGACGGCTCGTTCAAAAACATCGGCGACAAATTCGGTCCCTTCGACATTGCCCTGCTGGAATGCGGACAATACGACCGCAAGTGGCCGTTCATACACATGATGCCGGAGCAAACCGTTCAGGCGGCCATCGATCTGAAAACACGCGTGCTCATGCCGGTGCACTGGGGCAAGTTCACCCTGTCCGTCCATCCCTGGCGCGATCCTATTCGCCGCGCAAAAAAGGAAGCCGCGGTGTTGCACATGCCCCTCACCACACCCCGCATCGGCGAAGTGTTGAAGTTGAACAGTTACCTGCCCAATAAAGCCTGGTGGGAATAAATCACTTCGAGGCCGTGAGCGCGCGCACCGCTTTCATCAGGGGCACGAGCTTAGCGTGAGGCTCTTCGTTGTCGAACGAATGACCAAAGGTTTGATTTTGTGTGGTGGTGATCTGAAGACTGGCCGCTAACGCGCCGTCGTATGCGCGTCGGTCTGTTGGTGGAGGAAGCGTTGGAACTTCTTTCAACTCAACACCGGCCAACGTCTTGAGCAATGTTTCCCATTCTTTGGGCGCGAGTTTTCTGCCGGTCCGTTTCGATTTCTCTTCGGCCCTGAAGTCTTCTATTTTCGAGATCACGCTATCGGCTGTGACCCTCACGTTTTCCTGATAGCCCCGACCGGTTTTGGTGAATTCAATCTGGCGGATGTCCGACTCTTTTTGAGCCTTGAGCGAGCAGGCGGTTAGCAGCAGCACGAGGACCAGCGACGACAATCCTGTATAAATTCGTTTCGTGTTTTTCATAAGTGTGTAAGTGTTTCGTTTCAGCGTTTGTTGGTGAATAGCCAGGGAATGAAGTCGGTGTCGGCAAAGGCCTTCACCCAACTGTCGTGCCCCACGCCGGGATATTCTGTGTATTTAACCTGAGCTTCGAAGCTCTTCAACTTTGCATAGATGTTACGCGAATGTTTGACAGGCACCACGTTGTCTTTCTCACCGTGAAAGATCCAAAACGGAATCTTGGCCACGCGCCGGGTATATGCTTTCAGGTCGGCGCCACCACAAATGGGAATGGCCGCTGCAAACACATCGCGATGCCGAAACACTGCCTCGAACGTGCCCATTCCACCCATCGATAATCCGACGATATAGACCCGCCGCTTATCGACCCGTTCGCGCTTTGTGATGTCTTCCACAAGCTCCATGGCGGTCTTGAGCGCGGTGGTCTCGGGATAGGTGTAGTTAAAATCAAGATCAAGCGGATAGTGGGTGCGCTCAAATTTCACCGATGCCCAATAGTCGTTTGTCGGGCATTGCGGAATCACAACGATGCAGGGAAAGGTGGCGCGGTGTTCGGCATTCAGAAAGATGGAGGCGCCCCAGGTGAGCTGCTTCTCGTTGTCGTTTCCCCGTTCGCCGGCGCCGTGCAGCAGCAACACCAGCGGATAGACATTCTTCTCGTCATATGCCTTGGGATATAGAATCCGATACGGAAGCGTTCCGGCCGACCCGGTGAAAGTCTTCTTGTCGAACAGTGAAAAGTCCTGCGTAAGGCCTTTCAGGTAAGCAAAGAGGGAGAGAAAACTCATGAGGAATATGCGTTTCATGCCGGGGTGCTGGTTTTAAAAATGTGCGGGATGAATATAAAAACAAAAAAGCCACCCCGATCTGTCGGGGTGGCTTTTGTGCAAGAATGATGTGTTATTAGTTGGCTAAACGAACGTTAACCGCATTCAATCCTTTTTTGCCTTCTTTCAATTCGAAAGTGACTTCATCATTTTCGTGAATTGCATCGACAAGAAGTCCTGAGATGTGTACAAAATACTCTTGTCCTGTTGCTGTTTCTTTGATAAATCCGAATCCTTTGGATTCATTAAAGAATTTTACTGTTCCTTCTTTCATTATTAATAATTATAAAAACTTGACGCAAAGATAATAGAATATTTCTAAGTAACGCAGTTCGGCGTCAACACGACGTAATAAAATTATCGGATTGGGAAGCATTTCTCCTTCCTGTAATGATTTGTGCAATTCTTTCGCAATTACTGAAACTAATCACCGCAACTTCGCGTATTGATAGTAGATTTGTATGCGTAACTTATTGATAAACAGCAAGAAGCAAACAAAATTTCCCTGGGCGAGCATTCGCCCGAAGGCCGTGCTGCAAGGCTTGGGAATCCAGAATTTAAATCCGTTAAACGCGACAACGCAAAAGATAACTATGGAATGGACAACCGTGTATTTAAGAGGCAAGGCTAATTTCGAAAACGACGTACGGCACAACCTGGAGCACTCCAGCTTCACGTTCATGCCTGGCTTCTCAAACGAACGTGGCCTCACACTCTATTGGATCGAAGACAAACATTGTCTCCGCGATTTCAAAAAGGCCATTGGAAGCAAAACAATCTTCAAACACCGCCTGCGCTTCTACAACAGCATCGAAGAATTTGTGGAGTCGAAGCACAATGTTTCAAAGCCGCGCCTGCCCTATAAGAGCAGCATTTAAAAATGCCGATGGGGCGACGCCCTTCCGTTGTGATGTTAGTTTGTTGAACAGCAATCGATTCCTACAGTTTCTCCTTTAGCCAGTCAGCGGTTGCCGGTACCAACTCTTCGATAAACTCCTTTTTCCCTTTTTTGAATGAATGATCGGCTCCCTCGAAAGTCACCAGTGTGGCCAACGGAAGCTTTCCGCATACCTGGGTGATCAGCGTCAGATCTGCCAGGGCATCTCTTGTGCCCTGAAGAAACAGTATGGGAACGGCAACCTGTCCGAGGTGCTCTGCCCGATCCGTTGCGGGAGCTCCTGCCGGATGAAGGGGAAAGCCATAGAAGACTATGCCGCGGATGCCCGTGTCTGACTTTCCTGATAGAAACCGCGACGACATTCTTCCTCCAAACGACTTGCCTGCTGCAAACAAGGGAAGCTTCGGAAACAGCTCACGCGCTTTTGCCAACGCAGCCCCTACGGTTTTTTCTGCTACAGCCGCCACGTCGGGCCGCTTCTTCTTGTTTTCGGTAAACGGGAAGTTGTAGCGCAGCGTGCCGATGCCCACTCCGGCCAATTGCCAGGCAAGCTTTTCCATGAACGCGTGCTCCATTCCTGCTCCTGCTCCATGTGCCAGCACCATCAGGGCCTTAGGATGTTCAGGCAAAATAAGCAGTCCCGACACCGCGCCAATGCTGTCGGATACGGGAATGGTTATCGTTTCGGGGGTTGTTGCACTCATGCCTTATGAAGTCAAAATGGTGAATGCGAAGATAAAAAAGAAGCGGTTGAAATGTAGAAATATTGAGAGGCAAACCGCCAGTGGACCTGTTGTTCGTGGCAAGGTATTAGCTCTAACCATCCTCCGTTTATCCTCCGTTTAAATACGGAGGATAAACGGAGGATGAGTAAAGGCACCCTACACCCAAGTCCTGAACACTACGAACGCATGGTTATGGCAGAACAAAGAAGCCCAAAGACAAATCCATGGATACCTTCAATGGAATGATGGTGGACTATGCTTTGGAGACAAGCAGACATTTCTGACCTGGAAACAGCGATTCCGAGAAAAGCCGTAGTGGATGAATGACGATATATCGTGGATAATCAACGATATATCGTAAAGCTTTGAGCAGTTTTTAGCAATCAATTGACCCTGGCAGGTGTAAGTTCGGAGCGCCAGCGAGGGGGCTATCCTGCGTCTTCCAACCTTAACCTATCCCGGAAGATGCATGGACCGCCCCACAGCGCAATGGCGTTTTCTTTGTTAGACAGGCGCTATCGTGTCGCCCCAATATGAATTGACGTCGTTATAATAGGAATGATCGTTGGTGGCCGGCCAATGGCTCTTGTCAAAACCCGGCATGGATTTGAAACTGTCGCGGTCGCGGTCCAGCACAAAACACTCCCGATCAGCGTCGAGATAAAGTTTGGTGAACGGGATGGCGAACAGTTTGCCGCCCAACCCCAGAAACGAACCGAATTCGAGCACAGCATAGTCAATGCCGCCGCTCACAACGTTGATCATCAGGTTATCGATCGTGCCCAGGCTTTCGCCCTCTTCATTCTGCACCGGGTCACCAATGATAGAGGTGGCCGTGAGGCGTCGAACCGGAAGATTGGCCATCGGCCCCTCATGATTTCTCCCCGTCACATTGTCTACTTCATAATCTTTTCCGTGCACATTCATAATCCCTCCTTTGTTTAAGGTTGAACATAGTGTTTCAGGAAAAGCAGATTAAAAATCGTGCAGAAAACGAAATGTGCTCAGAAGCATCGAAGCCGCTTTTCTTTAAAAGGACAGTGTGGATTTTACGCGCACCTGGGGCAATTAGTAAACAGCGATGGGAGTGGCCAAAGCCGACTGACGTCAACGGTCACGGAATGTTGTGCGTTTCGTTTTCTTTTTGGTCTTGAAGAGACGCTGAAAGAAGTTCCGGTCCGAGCGCGCCATGCTGCAATCCAATTTACCCGCCACCTCAGGCGAGAGCGGTGCAAAGCGCGCGGTGGTGACGGCGCGAAGTGTGTTGTCCTTGTTCATTTGCTGGAGCATGCCGCCCACAATGGGCAGCGCCGTGGAAGCCCCCTGGCCCAGTGAGGTACTGCGGAAGTGAATGGCCGGATCGTCTGCTCCTACCCAGCAGCCAATCACCAGCTTGGGCGTGATGCCGATAAACCACCCGTCGGCGTTAGATTGGGTTGTGCCCGTTTTGCCGGCGATGTCGTTTCGCAGGCCGTAGCGCGAGCGCAGGCTTGCGCCGGTGCCTTCGTTCACCACACGCTCAAGCATGTGCAGCATGATGTCGGCCGTCTCCTTCGCGACGGCGCGGGTAGGTTTGGGCTTCACGTCAAATTGCTCCAGCACAGTGCCGTTGCCTTCTGCAATCGCCGTGAGATAAGTAGGTTCCACGTGGTTGCCTCCGTTGGCAAATACGCTGTAGGCGCCGACCATTTCCAACATCGAAATAGACGGTGTGCCGAGCGCGATGGAAGGCACCGCCGGAAGTTCGCTGGTGATGCCCATCTTGCGGGCGGTGGCAATGGCGTTGGGTATGCCCGCCTTCTCGAGCAGCTTCACCGACACCGTGTTGACGGAACCGGCCAGGCCGCCTTCCATAGAATACTTCTGATCATAGGTATCGTCGTGCGAATTCTCAGGGGTCCAGCCTTCCATGTTTGTGTAGGCCGTTTTGCGTGCTGAAATATAGTCGCAAGGACTCACGCCTTGCTCCACGGCAGAGGCATACACTATCGGCTTGAAGGTGGATCCAACTTGCCGCTTCGTGGTTTCACGCACGTGGTCGAATTGGAAAAATTCATGATCGATCCCTCCTACCCAAGCTTTGATGGCGCCGGAATGAGGATCGACTGCGAGTATGCCTGCCTGCAAAAACTGGAGATGATGCACCAAAGAATCGTAAGCGCTCATGTCCATTTCTTTTTCGCCATCCCATGTAAACACTTTTCGGAGACCACCTTTTTTCCAGTCAGCCATGATCTCTTTCTCCGAGAGCCCTTCGCGCTTTTGGGACACATAGCGTGGCATGAACTTAAGTTTGGCTGCTGCAGCGTTTTTTACACTTCGCTTGTCTACCTGCGCTACAAATTTCTTTTGAAGAATCTTCATGTGCAGCTGCATGGCTTGCTCGGCATAGCGTTGCATGCGCGAGTCGATGGTGGTATATACTTTCAAGCCATCGGTATATAAGTTGTAAGGCGTGCCATCGGCCTTCTGATGTTTTTGACACCAGGCGAGCAATTCGTTCTGGATATAGGAACGAAAGTAGGGAGCAAGTCCCGAGTTGTGTGTGAGCCTTTGGTACTGAAGTTTTAAGGGACGTTTTTGCAACGACGTTTTTTCCTCTTCAGTGAGATAACCGTATTTCTCCATCTGCTCCAGCACCACATCGCGTCTGCCCTTGGCACGTTCGGGAAATATCCGGGGATTGTAAGTGTGCGTGGCCTTCAGCATCCCCACCAGCACGGCAGATTGATCTGTGGTGAGCTTATTGACGGGCACGGAATAGAATCGCTCGGCCGCCGTTTTGATGCCATACACATTGTCGCCAAAAGGAATGGTGTTCAGGTATAGCGTAAGGATCTCATCCTTTGAATACACGCGCTCCAGGCGACGTGCAACAATCATCTCCTTCACCTTGTTAGCCGCGAGCGAGAAAACAGCATGCGATTGACGCGGATACAAATTCTTGGCAAGCTGTTGCGTCAACGTGCTCCCCCCGCCTGCCGACTCGCGTTGAAAAAGAATGCCTTTGATGAATACCCTGAACAGACTCCGCGTGTCGATGCCGCTGTGCTGATAGAAACGGGCGTCTTCCGTGGCAATGAGTGCGTTCTTGAGATTATCGGAAATGGCCGACGACGGAACGGTGGAACGTTCTTGCAAATAGTAACGGCCCAGCAGTACACTGTCGGCGCTATATACTTCTGTGGCTACCTGATGTCGTATGGTTCGGAGCTCGGTCCGGTTGGGAACATGGCCAAACAGTCCAATCCAAACCAGCCCGACAAACAGAAATATCAATGCCAGCAAACCCGCCACCGCGAGCAGGGCGATGCGTATGGCTCGCTGATGCCGGAATGAAGAATTAACAACACGGCCCAGGGCCACCTTCAGGCGCTCCAACAGTTCAAAAAATGATTGCTTCATAGTAGGGTTCGGCAAACTAACGACAAGCCCTCGACAAAAAGCATGCACAGTTTAATTTCTTCCGATCAATGGCCATAATGAGCCGCCATGCGTCGTTATGAGCTGTCTTGCGAGAATGAGGTTACCGGGTGACAAGACGAAGGTGTGTAAATTTTCCACGGTCAGTGGTTATCATAACATAGGAGTGACCAGACATTCGGCCACAAAAAAAAGGAGGCTTCCCTCCTTTTCAAAAAACAATATGACCGTTAACGTGATTCTATATCCAGGAGATCTTGTAGTCGTCGAAGGAGTCACCAGCTTTTACTGATTTCGCATATTCCACTTTGGGTGATAGCACACCGGTTTTGCGAATGATTTCGTCCAGCAACCCGAATTGCAGCGAACTGTTGAAGGTCTGGGTTCTGCGCATGGTGATGTGCTTGGGCGATGATTCGAGAATCTCCCAGCCTCTTCCTTTCGGGTCCTTGATCATGGTGCTGGCCGTGGTGGCGAGGGCTTTCATGGTTTCGAGCGGCGTCGATTTGTCGCTTACCATCTTATAGGTCTTCATGGCTTCGAAGGCTGTGCGGCCAATTTGCCGGCCCACCACACGCATGTTGGCCTGGCCCAATTGCTGTTCGATATAGTCACACATTTTGTTGTAGATATCCATCGGCACCTGGTGTGTCGGGATCTGCAAGTTGATGTTGGCCGTCATGGCCTTCAGGGTTTCGTAGTCTTTTTGTGATTTCTCTTTGTAGATTTTCAGGATGTCCGTGATGAACGCCACGGCGATTGTTACCTGGTCGGTTGAATGATCCATACTGCACGTTAAATTGAATGGGCGAAATTACAGCAGCGTGCAGGTTAACGGGGATCGGCGTAAGGCTTTCCATCCTTCTCCAGAATTTCAGTCCGGGCAACGAAGACGACTCCATCCCAAGCCAGCGCCAAAGTGTTCGTAAACGATTGTAATCCCATCTAATACCGTTCAACCCATCTCAACGGAAAAAGTTACCCCGCCTACACCGTGTTGGGTTCGTCCGAAATATCAAATAACTGCGTCTTGCGAAGTAAATAAAATGAAGACGTTCTCTCCTTTTGCAAAAGGATCTTTGCCTCGCACGGTGAGGAGTTGTCCGGCAACAGCAACATCCAGCTCATAATGACTTCCAAAATAGTGCACGGCCGAAACAACACCGGGTTGCCCGAGCCGGCCCTCGCGCGACACCTGGAATTCCTCAGGTCTCACAAAACGGCCTTCGTCAGAGGCATGCCCAAAGGCTTTTGCCAGCGAAGGCGTGAGAATGAAATACTTACCAAAGAGCGCGGCCACATATTCGTTGATTGGTGCATGGTAAACCTCGTGTGGGCTTCCCTGCTGCACGATTTCTCCATCGCGTATCACGATAATGGAATCGGCCCAGGGCAAGGTGTCATCTGGATCGTGCGACACCAGCATACACGAAATGCCCAACCTATGCCCGATGTCATCCACCACAGCCTTCAGGGTGGTTTTATGAGCCATATCCAGGTTCGAGAAGGGTTCGTCCATCAGCAACAACTTTGGCGACGTTATGAGCAACTTTGCCAGCGCAACCCGCTGACGTTCGCCTCCCGACAGTTGGTCGGTTTTGCGCCCCAGCAAATGCGTGATCTGGCACACGTCATACAAGCGTTGAGCGTCGTCGTCCGAAAGCTTGCTGGCGTAGTGCAACACTTGTTCGATACGAAGTGACTTGGGCAATTCAAAATGCTGTGACAGATAAGCGATTGCCGGATGGCCAGCCACCAGTTTCTCTCCAGCGCCCAACACGCGCACACCTTCAAAAAAGATCTCTCCGGCGTCGGGCTGATTCAACCCGGCAATGGCTTTCAGTAAAGTGCTCTTCCCCGATCCGGTTTCGCCAGCAATCGCTATCTTCTGAAACTGCCCAAGTGAAAAGCTGATGTTCCTGAGCACGTGGCCATCGTCGCGCTGCTTATAAATTCCGGATACTTCTAGAAATGCCATGCAATGTTTGTTGGTGCTGAACGTCCTGGTGTTGGCCACGTAAATTTCATACTACGCTCCACAGCAATGCTTGAACTTCTTGTCCAGACCACACGGGCACGGATCGTTCCGCTGAATGGAAGAGCGCACGGGCGGCGCTGCCCCGGCAAGACGCGCCGTGTCCTGGTGAAAGGCTTGCGCGAGAAGTGTGTAAAGCTGAGGGTGATTTTTCTGAAGCAACTGCGGGCGTTCAAAAAAGTATTCGCCCACCACGGCAAGAAACTCTTGTTCGTTGGTGGCGCCATAAACATTGATGTCGCTCTTTCCTTTCAGGATGTCTTTCATGCTGGCATGAATCAGTTGCAGCCAGGGGCCGGCATAGGCCTTGTCGTTCAGAACAGTAGGAACGCCGTCGACGCTCCCGTCCTCCTTGTCGAGGAGGTGAACGAACTCGTGGATGCCCACGTTTTGTTTATCCGACCGGTTCGCGAAGCCTGCGCGAAGGGCGGGTTGGGACAGGATCATTTTGCCTTCGAGCGTTCCGCTGCCCACCATGCCCAGGATAGCTTCGTTTTTGCTTCCAATGTCGTAGTCGCGATCGAAGTGGCCAGGATAAAGCAACACCTCGTCCAGGAAGGTATAGTCCCAATCGGGAAATCCGAACACAGGAATAGCCGCGCTACTGGCCACGAGCAATTTGTCGGTGATGTCGAGGGTGGTTTCGATACCGGTAATGCGCACGTTGGCCAGGAAGCGCATCACATCGTTTTCAAACCGTTGCTTTTCGGATGCGGGAAGGTTGGTGTAGAACGTCACATTCTGACGCAAAATGGCTTTCCATGCCTCAGGAATGGGCGTTGTCACCACCTTCTTCTGGTGTTGCCGGGAATAGAAAATGCCAAATCCAATACAGAACGCAATGATGATAAAAAAAGGAATCATACCCGGAAAACCCATTAAGGGCTGGCAATTTAATAATATATTTGCCCCCTTATTTCAAAAATCATGATTTCAGTCGACGCGGTCAGTGTAGAGTTTAACGGTTCAGCCCTTTTTAGCAACATCACCTTCAACATCAACGACAACGACCGGATTGCCCTCATGGGTAAAAACGGTGCGGGCAAGTCCACGCTGCTGAAGATCATTGCCGGCGTGAGCAAACCTACACGCGGCAAAGTGTCGGCTCCCAAAGACGCCATCATCGCATACCTGCCCCAACACCTTTTGACGGAAGACAATGCCTCGGTTTTTGAGGAAGCATCAAAAGCCTTCTCCAAAATACTGGACATGAAAAAGCAGATGGACGAACTGAACCATCAACTGGAGACACGCACCGACTATGAGTCTGACGAATATTCTAAAATCATCGAACAGGTCTCGGAACTCAGTGAGAAATATTACTCTATCGAGGAAATCAATTTCGACGCGGAAGTAGAGAAAACATTGATGGGTCTTGGCTTTCTGCGCTCGGACTTCACGCGCCCCACAAAAGAATTCAGCGGCGGATGGCGCATGCGCATTGAACTGGCGAAGATCTTGCTGCAAAAGCCCGACCTCATCCTCCTGGATGAGCCTACCAACCACATGGACATCGAATCCATTCAGTGGCTCGAAGATTTTCTCATCAACAACGCCAAAGCGGTTATCGTGATCAGTCACGATAAGACCTTTGTAGACAACCTCACCAACCGCACCATCGAGGTGACCATGGGGCGCATCTACGATTATAAAACCAACTACACACACTACCTGCAACTCCGCAAAGAGCGTCGCGAGCAACAACAGAAACAATTTGACGACCAGGCCAAGCAGATTGCCGACATACAGGAATTCATCGATCGTTTCAAAGGCACGTATTCAAAAACACTTCAGGTGCAATCGCGCGTGAAGATGCTGGAGAAAATTGAGATCGTGGAAGTGGATGAGGTCGACACATCGGCGCTCAACCTGAAGTTCCCGCCTGCTCCGCGTTCCGGAAATTACCCTGTCATCGTGGAAGGCCTGACCAAACGCTATGGCGATCACGTTGTTTTTCAGGATGCCTCCATCACCATTGCCCGCGGCGAACGCGTGGCCCTGGTCGGAAAAAACGGCGAAGGAAAATCCACGCTGGTGAAAGCCATCATGGGAGAGCTTGAATACGAGGGAAAGCTTCAGCTCGGTCACAACAGCCTCATTGGATACTTCGCTCAAAATCAAGCCGCACTGCTCGATGAAAGCCTCACGGTTTTCGAAACCATCGACCAGATTGCACAGGGCGATGTGCGCACTAAGATCAAAGACATTCTTGGCGCATTCATGTTCAGTGGCGAAACCATCGACAAGAAAGTGAAAGTGCTCTCCGGAGGCGAAAAGACTCGCCTCGCCATGATCAAGCTACTCCTGCAACCCGTGAACCTGCTGATTCTGGATGAACCTACCAACCACCTCGACATCAAAACAAAAGACATCCTGAAAGAAGCCCTCATATCCTTCGACGGCACACTCATCCTTGTATCGCACGATCGCGACTTCCTCGACGGCCTGGCAACAAAAGTGTTTGAATTCGGCAACAAGCGAATCAAAGAACATTTTGAAGACATCAACGGATTTCTCCGGAACAAAAAAATGGAGAACCTTCGCGAGATCGAACGCAACAACAAGTAGGCATTTCAACCTTATACCCTTTTCACGAAGGGTCTGTGTTCTTCTTCCGGATCTCCGCCTCCACCCTTCGCAGAAACTCCGTGAGAGTATACATTTGTGATGCCATCTCATCAAAATTCAGCGGCAAATTTCCGTGTTCATAGATGAGGTAGAGGTGATAAATCTCCATCAGCGTATCCCTGTATTCTTCCGGCGTGGCCGATTCCAACAAGCGTTCGAACTCTGCAATAATCTCCACCGTTAATTTTGACGAAGATTCAATTTTAAAAACCATCTTGTCTTGATGTTCATCCATATCCGCAAAAGTTTAAAAAGTGAACGTTATAAGTGATAGTAATCCTTTCCTGCTTCGATGCACTGCTCAACAAGCAGATCCCAACGTACCGATCTTCGAAGTTGCCCCTGATCAACCCGCAAAATATCCTCAAGCTTTCCCTGAGTTTCCTTAATATGATTTATAGCGGAGCTCCAATCGCGAACAGCCGATCGCTGCAACACATCTACTACACGATGAACCAACTCTTCCAGATTAGCCTCAACAGGATCCTGATCGGCCTCCAATAACATCGACGACAAAATTCCAAACAACGTCCGCGTATCCTCGCCATACCTGACGGATGCTGGAAATGTTCCATAGCAATACGCTTCCACATCTCCCTTTATCGCCAGAACACGCTGCAAGTATTCCTCCCCTCCAATTTTTTCCTGCCGATAGGCGTCCACAATAGCATCCAGCCTGCGGTGATGGCTCAATGTAACAGCATTATCTTCTCCAGCTTCGTGAAGGAGTTTTCTCAACCGATACGCCAGCCGATTAGCCGCTGCGATCATCGGAGAGACATAAAGAAGAGCCCCGTCGGTGGCCTTGGTCAGATTGATGTCGTCGAGGCCATAGATCGCCAACTCGGCAAGCTTCGATTTGATCTCAACCCTTACCTCTTGCAACGCATCCTCCAACTGCTCCATTTCCTCATTCCTTGATATGATTTCCGATTCGTCCTCGAACAGCGCTTTTCTGTTGACATAGCGTGCAACACTAAGATTACATTGTTCCTGCTTCACGTCATCGACAGGAACAAGTCGCGAATACTGCGGCATAAATTCCCGCTCACGGCAAACTCCCACTATTTTCTCGATGTCTTCCGATCGCAACGAATTTTGAGCCTTCCCCGCCAGAAATTCACGGCTGGCATCTACAAACAAAATATTCTTACTCTTCCGGTTCTTTCTGAAAACAAGAATTGCCATGGGCGTTGTGCGTCCAAAAAACAAACGCGGCGGCAATTCAATCACGGCATCAACGAGATTTTTTGCGACAAGCCTTTCCCGAATCTTCTTCTCCTGGCGCCCCCGAAACAATGCTCCCTGCGGAACCACAACAACACCCATTCCTCCGGGTGCTATTGCTGAGACGATGTGCAGCATATAAGCCCATTCGCTTTTGCCCTTGGCGGGAAAGCCATACCCAAAACGTTGGAACACATCGCGCCTTGCTTCCTCTGAGGTGACCACCGTGGCTGTGAACGGAAGGGAACTGCCCACGCGCTCAAACAACATGAGGTTGTTGTTTTCAAGGTGTGCAGGTTTCTTCAACGTATCACCAAAGGCAATTCTGGCATCGTCAAGACTATTAAGAAACATATTAAGCTTGGCTGTAACCCACGCATCGCGATTAACCTCCTGGCCGTACAGCGCAAAATTGCGCGACGGATGTCCATCACGGTCCTTGACCTGTTTCGCCATGGCCACCAGCAACGAACCTGTGCCCAGAAAGGGGTCATATATCCGCATGCCCGGCTGCGGGTCCAATAGCTTGGCAACCAATTCGGAAACGGCCGATGGCGTATGGTTCCCCCCGTGCGACAACGAGGTTTCAAAGAATCTATCGATGAGATTCAACGCAGCACTTCCAACGTCATTTCCATGCAAAAGCTGAGTGCTCCAACTCCGTCCCGACAAATCCACCAAAAGTCTTTTTAACCTCTGGTCCCTTTCTCGCGTTTTACCAAAAGCCTCTGAATCAAAAATCAAACTATTAAAAACATCCTTCATGTTTTCAGAATTCTCCTTAGCAATATGCTGAAACACGGCGTCCGTGGCGGCACTCACCGAAGAATATCTAGCGCCGCTAACCAACGAATCAATATCATTTCCGGGAGGCATTAAAAATCTCACACGCTTCATCTTGCGTTGAATCCATGCTTCATCGCTACCAAACTGTTCTTTCGCACGCTCATGTGTATCATGCCAAAGATCACTCATATAGCGCAGCAGAAAAATTGCCAGCACTCCCTGCAATTTCAGCCATGAATCTTCGCTGGCACGAAACGTTTCATCAGCCAAATCTAATGCAGCTCCGATCTTGCTCTTTTCCGTGCTCATACTTTTTTATCAACAAGTTTCATCAGCGCCGAGGTAACCAACATCTTTTTCTTTTGCATGATCGATTGCATCAGAAGGCCTTCCTTTCTCACAAGTTTGTCAACCGCAACAATCTTTTCCTGAATCTCACGTGAAGGTAATTGCACCGTGACGCGCTCAAGCGTGGTCTTCGCCACACTGAGCATGTACGATCCTGATTGGTTAGCCGCAAAGAAATTCTGAACGTTCGATTGATTCAAATACCACGCGAGATACGCAGGCAAAACCTTCTCCGGATCCGGTCGCAGAACAAAAAACGCAGACGAGGCGATAGCCATAGGCAAATTCAAATCATACTCCAACGCACAATTGTGCGCCCCCTTAGCAACCAGCAACACATCTCCCTTAGCCAACAATGTTTTTCGTTCAAGGTTCTCCGAATAAACCCGCGTAAGACCACTGATTTTTATGGCCGAATAGTGATGCATCAGGTCCTTCATTTGAATAACGCGAAGGTCACCATCGTCATCGTGTATAATTCTACGTCGGAAAGAGTAGCCTGAGAAAATTTTTATCAGCAGACTATTTATTGGACAGGTTGCTATCATAACGGTATCGCTATGCAACAAAGTAATTCAAACCCTCAAGGGATCGCAAAATTATTTTTTCGCATAACGCTGCGGGTGTATTTTTTACCTCATCGTCCTTCCAAGCACAACACACTCAATTCACTGAAAATCAAAACCTAATCGTTTTCACCGTAAGGCCCATTTTTTTCACATTTTGCATTCTTCTCCACTACCCCAACAAAACAAAAAGGCTGCCTCACCAAGTGAGACAGCCTCTTTTATTTTGTTTGATCTAAAGACTATTGAACAACTACCTTCACACTTGCAGGTCCATGACTGCCACGCACCGTCAGGATGTAAACCCCGGGAGTAATCGAGGTGGTGTCAATCGCGTAAATCAATTCCCCTGTGTTCTCAGTGGTCAAAACCTTGGATAAAATCGACAATCCTTTGATATCTCTCAAATCTAGTGTCACATCTTCATTCGCGCCGTATCCTCTCAGGTTAACATTCAAAGGCACGCTGCGTGCGGGGTTAGGAAATACTAAAAGCGTTTGGTTTTCAGAGCCCCCGGAGTTGTTCACAGCAACAATTCCGATATCCACCGTCTTGCCGTCAAAGTCAGTTTGACGGAGGCGATAGTATGAAATACCGGAGTACGGTGTTTTGTCAAAGCCACCGTAGTGTGAAGCCATGCTGGTTGTTCCCGAGCCCTTCACGCGCAACACTTCAGAATACTTTTTCGTGTCTTTGGTTTTTTCGACGGTGAAATAATCGTTATCAACTTCAGTCGCAGTATTCCAGTCGAGCTCCACTTCGCCCGACAATAGTTTGGCTGTGAAGCTCACGAGGGTGACGGGAAGCGGGTTGTTGTTGTTGCCGGTTGCCAGGGTAAATGGACTGAATGCGGTGACTTTCGCGGATGACGTCACCGTTCCCGTTGCCGGACTAGCGCTTCCAGTTACACCTGCAGTTCCATGATCTTTCCACATACTGCCGTTCCAACGAGCCACTTTTATGCTACTCAAGTCATTAACGGTTCCAGAATACGCATCCCAACTTAGGGTTACAAATGCAGAAGTGATACCGGAAATAACATTAAGTATCCAATATTCACCAGTCTGGACACGCACGAGGGTCGGATCCTTCAGTGCCGTGTTGTATAAGGCCGTGGGATCACTGTGGAAATATTCCGCCTGAAAGGTTCCCGTAGCCGTCAGGCTGGTTGCGGTAATGGGTCTGTAAGCACCATCCTTTCCTACCGGAAAAGTAAAATCGGTAGCGCCAGCCTTCTGCATCGGCCCTTCTACGTAGCTATCGTCCGAAACACCTGTTATGGACGAAGTAGCTGATAGAAGAAGCAAGTTTGCGCCTGACGTAACAAGATTTCCTGACGTGAACGTCAGCGTTCCAGTAACCGTAATGTCTTGACCAAGAACAACTCCCAAGGGACCCGAATTATTCAACTCCAAATTCGTTATTGTAGTGGGCAATGCACCGTCCATTGCTTGATCTGCTGCTCCTGAAAAAAGCATGTTGGTGGTTGCCCCTTGTGTGAATGTACCGCCATTATATGTCCAGCCACCTGCTCCATTAATTTCAAGGGTAAAAGTCCCGCTTGTTGTCAGCCTGCCTGCAGTCATTGTCAATGTGCCGACGATCGCGTCGTTATCCAAAGTCGAAGTGGCTGTACTTGAACTATTAAATACAAAGTCGTTTGCCACATTCAGTGGAGCGCCTAAAGACCCTATTTTCGCAGTACCCGCCAACGCAACAGTCAAATTATTGGTCACATTTCCACCATTCGTGAAGTTGTAGGTCGCCGCGTTGCTGCCCGTGAGCTGGAGATTGTAGTAGTCAACGAGACGCACGTCATATGTATTTCCAGCGGCTTGTTTAAGTGTGACAGTGCCACCGCTCAAGGCATATGCTCCCGCTAACTCCGGGTAAGTTCCTGATGCGGTTTTCCCAATCGCAAGTTCCGACGTGCCCGTCATGATCAAATCTCCAGCACCATTCAGGGTGCTTGTTAGCATATCAAATATAGCCGCATCCTGAATTGTCAGGGAGTTATCAACTACGATGTCTCCGCCTGTGGTTTTCGTGCCTGCATTTGAAATCTGAAGATCGTAGTAACTTGAAAGAGGCACTTTAACAGTTTGCGCTCCGCCACCATTATAGTTGACGGTATTGGGTGATGCGCTTGCGTTGAGTACCCCGGTGGTCATAACCGCGCCAGTAACGTTGTAGACCGCGTTAACATCGTTAACCCACGTAGACGTAGCAGATCCACCTGTCAAACTTCCGGTATGAGTCACTGTACCTCCGTTGGTGATGGTCATTCCGGCACTAAGGTTAATGTTGGGACCGATCGTTATGTCTGCCGTATTCTGAATGGTCTTTGATTGTGTGACGTTTATCGCCCCCGTTCCACTAATGGTAGCCGCTCCGGTCACTCCTGTAATGGTAGTGTTAACACCACTTAGGGTCAATGTAGACCCACCCATTGCCAAAGTACCATCAACTTCCAGGTCACCCGCAACCGATAGAGTGTTTCCCATTGTTAGGCTATTACCTGCGTCAATCTGAAGATTTCCTCCAATGGTCAGCGGGGCACTTGATGAGGATACGCTTGTTCCGGAAATTGTCATATTTCTGGTCACTCCCCAAGTGCCCCCGGTTGGTGTAATTCTGCCCGTCCCTTGGGTGGAAAGGTCATAATTCACTGTAAACGTTCCTCCTGTCGCCGTCAGGTTACCCCCCGATTCAACAAAAACAAAATCAGTCGATGCTGCAGAGGATAATCTGACTGTAGTCCCCGCCGTGATATAAACGATTGAGGACGCAATAGGAACACAATTACAACTCACTCCTCCACGTGTCAGTGACCATGTTGAGTTTCCCGTAGTAGCATCATTCCATGTGCTGGATTTTCTTGAATAATAAGATGCCACCATGGGTGTAGCACTTCTATCACGTGTGCCAATCACAAACGAATTGTTCAATTGAGTAACAGACAGGCCCGACCTTATCACTGTCGGTGCTGCAGGTGTACCGGTTGTGGCTACCGTAGTTCCAACCCCATAAGGAGGACCTGCCAAAGTTTCCATTCTTAAATCGGCCACGGTCCCTTGATTGGAAAGTGAATTCATCGTGACGCTTAGAGTGTATGTGCCACCTGCAAGCGTCGTTGTCGAAACCACCGAGTTCATATCCGTCACCCGTTGAATGGGCGTTGATTCATTGTCTGTATAGGCAACATCCGTTGCTGTGTTGGCATCATTGTGCGACACGGTTACGTATCCAGCCGTCGTCGGATTGCTCGTGGAATTTATTTGAACCGGTCTATACGCAAGCGCGGTACCTACGGGAAACAACCCATATAATGGAGCAGCCGTGCTGCTAATCGCAACGGTTGGAAAATATCTTCTAAAGAATCCACCATAGGCGGTTCCTGTCGTTCTTACCAATGTGGCCGCAGCGCCATTGCCGACCGTCAATGTTTTTCCGTTCAGGTTGATGTTTCCTGATGTCAGGGTTAACGTATTTGAAATCGTTGCGTCGGTTGACGAAGCAAGTGTGAGGGGGCCGGTTGTGTTTACAGTAACTCTGTAAAACAACTCTCCTGCAGCATTGGTAATCGTCTGCACACCGGTTCCTCCAAACGTTGTTGTAAAGTTACCCGCCACAGAAGGTCCCGTATTCGTCCAGTTTCCACGGACGTTGATGTCGCCTCCAAGTGTCTTTGTTCCTGCGTTGATAAACGAAATATTGTAATAACTACTCGGGGGTGCGTTCAAACTCCTCACCGTTTGGTTGCCTGCTCCACTAAATGTTATGGTGCCGCCCGTTATGTTGTAGGTACCCGTCAATTCAGGAAGCGTCGTTCCGGTTTTGCCAAGCCTTAGTTCTCCACCCGTTGCCGTAAGTCTTGCCGCACCGGTTTGTCCTAGAGTAAAAGTTCCCATATCAAAAACACCGGCTGTCATGCGCAGGGTTCGGCCCGAAGTTATCGTGATGTTGCCGTTGGCCGTAACTGTTCCTCCTGCAAATGAATTGTTAATGGTCAGATCATAAAACTGCTCCGCAGTAACGGTTTGGTTGTTCAGACTTCCGTTGAATGTAACCAAACTGGTCCGCTCGGTGAAGTTTCCGCTGTTCGACCAGTTACCGGCAATATTGATGTTTGTTCCCTGATAAATATCTAGCGTCGCCGAAGCGTTGATGGTAAGATTTCCCCGAATAGTTGTTGTAGTCCTGATGATGCGTGACACTCCTGTAGCCCCAGACCCGCCAATAATGAGGTTGTAATAGGAGCTTTGAGCGTCCATGTTTCTGCTGCCGTTAGCGGGACGGTATTCAACTGTGTTGCCTGTTGCGGTTGCAGTCAGTGTCGTGCCCGTAGGGAAACTTCCCAGCCTCGTATATAGCAAATAGGAAGTTGACGCCGCATTCACGAACGTGCCACCGCCTGTAAAATTCGACGGGTTCAAAATGGAAATTTTGCCATTGTTGGTGGCTGTCCGACCATTCAAACTGAAACGGCTGTTGTTTGTAAACTTAATATCAGAGCCCGCGAGGATTGTTGTGTTATTTTGAAGTCTTATATAACTGTTTGTATTTGTGTTGCTATACGAGCCAACGCCACTTAAGGTGGACGGACCCGAATTGCTTATTCGAAGGTCGCCGCTGCTCCCGCCGTTAACAGTTCCATCCAAGATCAAGGAATTCGAATAGATATTACTACTGGAGCTAATGGTCAAAATACCCGTTGGGGTAATTTCCAAGCTAGCAACTGTTGTAGAATTACCTCCGTTCCAGGTCACCGTACGGCCGGCACAGATTATAACGTTGTCCGAAGCCCCCGGTGTTGTCGTTGCAGCGGACCCACCGCAAGACGAAGTTGACCAAGTAGACGCAGTGGTCCAGTTGCCATTCACACGCGCATAATACGTTTGCTGTGCGATCGAAATGTATCCCGTGATACACAAAATGAACGAGAGAATTGCTCGGAACGACCAACCCATTGTAGACAGTTTCACCATAGCTTAAAAACGTTTTACACCGGCAAAGATAGTGATTAAATGGCGGCCGGCTAGTGTGGCCCGGGATGATTTTGTTGGTAGATGCTTCCTCATAGATCGTTGTTGCGTTACTACTTCTCCTTTTTAATGACACACTCCTGCATTTAGTAACACCCCAAAACTAGCCATAAAACCCGTATACAATGCCCACACAAACCCAGCAATTCATGGCGCATGTAATTTCTAAGGCCATTTTGTCAAAACATTTTTGAATACAAACGATCAAACGTCTGCCCTCTTACAAGACAAAACCTTTACCCCTGTACACGGTCGGAAAATTAAAGATTTGAACGGCAGGCTTGAGCGTCTCGCTGTTTCCCACCATGATACACACCTACTGCTGAAAGACCTCGGGGTACTTCCGGATGAAATAAACCGGTGTACAGCTCCAGGCGTGGCAGTAACTATTTACTACAAAAGCATTGTAGGGTGTTAAGTAATCGTTAAGCGGATCGTATACTTCCCAAAACGTGTCCGCTCCCTTCGACACCATCCCGCCCCAGTAATTCATCATCAACGTTTTCGATTCTGCTTTCAGGTCGCATTGGATCATGGCTTCGAGGACGTAGTGGTACAAATACGGTGCCCCCGGGTACACCACACTCTTGACGGCCGACAACGCCCGGAACGCCTGGGCACCCTCCGCCTTTGTCGCCACGCCGCCCAAAACCATCCACGCCTGCGACGCGAATGATACCTGCCGTGATGGTCCACTTACGAATACTTTCAAGGTGGGATCGTATAGATTCTTCCTTGCGGCCTTGGTAAGTGTTTGCACGAGCGAAGGAAGTTCTGCTACGTCCTTTTCCTTTCCCAGGAGTTTTGCCAACGCATAAGTTTCGCGATACGCATGGATCACGAGGCCTTGCAGAGCAGCCTGTTTGTCTAGTCCTTCGCGCCAGTCGAAGAATAGCCAATAGTCATGACCCGCTTTCTCGTAGTCCAGCAGGTTGTTTTTTTGGATATAGGGTTTGGCTATTTCGAGTTGCTTCACAGCCACGGGCCAAAGGTCTATCACGGTTTCTTTATCGCCTGTTGCCTCCAGATAGTTTTTCAATACGAGGTTATATAACAGCGCATAATCCAGAAGCACGTTGGCCTGGGGATGCGGCGTGGGCTTCTCAAATACATTGCCATTGAGATAACCCTTATCATTGCTCAACGCGGCCAGCAGGTATAAACATCGCTTGGTTAGCGTGTGATTCTTATAGGAATATGCGTTGGCCAGCGCTTCCAGATAAAGATCGCCGATCCACAAACGGCGGTCGCGTTTTGGTCCGTCTTCATACACCGTTTGCATGCATTCCTTCAGCGTTGTTAATCCAATTTTATCGATGTCTGCAATCATTGGATTCGTTCCGGGTGCCAGTGCATCAGGAGTCGACGTCACACTCGTGGTGGCTTTTGCTTCGACGTGCGTTATCCTGAAATCAGAATAACGTGAACTTCCCAACAGTTCAATCTTTACATAGCGAAAGGCCAACCTTCGACTGAACGTGTAGGTGGCCGGCACCTCAGAAAGCGTAACAATTTCATCCTGCAGCCACGCGCGGCTCAGTGTTCCCTGATAAGGATCATAGGGCATCATGGCCTCGGCTGGAACTTCGGCAAAGGTGAACTTGAAACGCAGGGGAGCATCGGCCACACCGCGAATGTTATCTACCGAAAATGTGAAATGCCCGGTGAGGTGTTCACCAAAGTCCAGTACTATGCCCGACTTCTTCTTGAACGACCCCGTATAAAGCGAGTCGATGGGATGACGCGGAGCGGCCCGCCATCCCTGAAAAGCTTTTACATCTCGTTCCATCGAAACAACGCCGATGGGTTGCTTCACGGTTTCCCTCAGTTCCGGTGTGGCTTGCCGGGCTTTCTCTAACCATCGCGCACGCATGTCTTTGTAAACATCCTGCGCGCGCAGTTGTGCCACGCTACTGAAGATGAGGTAAAACGAAATCAAGATTCTCATACAAAGTTGTTTTTTCAGTTGGAACGTTCACCGATGAGCAATACCCAAGGACCGGCATCCGGAGCTCGATACGTGATAGACGCTTCGCTCTTTCCTCCACCCTGCTCCTCGCCTGTTTTGGGATTGAACCAATAGTAAGGCATATTCACCGGAACATCCTTAACCTTCAACTCACCTCCTGCGGGTAGATAAGCGACATAAAATTTTCCTGCTTTGGCCAGCAAGGGTTTGTTCCCCTCTGTTAGCTCCCAACGTTTTTCCATATCGGCAAAGTCAAAGCCGGCGAAAGCTTTGGCCACATAGCCCACGTAGCGACTTCCCTCCAGGTCAATTGCTTCGCGCCACGACACGGGTTGGTCGGTCCATGCACCCCAGCCGGGTTCGTCGGGAGTGATCTTCCATTGCCAGAGGCCGGCGGCGCCATAAACAACGCCCATCGTTCCGCCTTCCATGAGGTTCGACCACGCTTCCTCACCCTGCCACCATCCTAAACCTAGTTTTCCGCCACCCATGCCTTCGTAGGTTGGCTCTCCGTTGAGGTTGGCTTTGGTGGGTTGAGTGGCATACATTTCACTCACTTTATAGGTGACGTGCTTGCCCTCATGCCCGCTTTGTGCCCACTGAAAATCGAGCCATGGTTCTGCCTGGTGCGAGCGGTTGTGATGGAAGCATTTGGTGCTATCGCCTTGCGCCCATGGAGCAAGGTAGTTGTCTGCAGGATTGTAGTGGATGCCCGTGGGTTGCTTGTAGGCATCCCACATTTCAACCATCTCTCCTCCTGGCTTCACTCCCGGATCAAGGCCGGTGCCGTCGGCACTCACCAGCCAGAAGGCCGGCATGCTTCCGTAGCGGGCCACGAGGTATTGACAATAGCGCGCATACTCGGTGGGATCGGCTGTTGTGCCCAGCACCGTTTTTCCTTTCCATCCGAAGCCATGGAACACGGGTTGATAGACCGGAACAATTCCATGGTCTACGAGAACATCCATGAGATTGTCGAGGTGTTGAAAATATTCAGGCTTCAATTTGTTGATGTGCCCTTCGGGTAAGTCATCAAATCCACGCGCAAATCCGGTAACGGTGTCGCGTCGCGCGGGGCCTTCGGCATAACGGTCGGGTTGCACGGACATGAGCAGGGCTGCGTTGAATCCTTTTTTCTGACGGTCGGCCGAATAGACCTTCACTTGCTCCGCCGTGGCCCTGAAGGGAATTCCCCAGGGGGTGTCGCCAACAACAAAAAAAGGTGTGCCGTCGGCATGTACAGCATTCCGTTTTCCGGGTGACATTTTCAGAAAGCCATGTTTCAAAAGTGTGTTTGATCCGGAATAGGAAACGGATTTCAACGCTCCGGTTTTATTAGCCAGACCGTTGTCGGCAACCGAAGCGTACGATTTCCAGGTCCAGGTTGAGCCACTATCGAGTGGCGCGAAACGTACTTTCCAGCGATTGGCGCCATCCCAAAACGCAGGGCGAACCAGCGAGTCGGCGTCATTTTTGAACACGGCCCATACCGACACATCGGTATAAGGATTTGGATAACTCTTCTCGGCCGTCAACAAAATCTCGAGGGTTGTCCACTGAGGCACTTCTTTCAAGGGCTCCTCCCGTCGGCATGCGGCAAGGGCGAGACACAGGAATAGCGGAAGGATATACTTCATACGGGTTCTGATTGCATGACTGAAGATATGAAAATCGCTTTACTATCCTCCATTGATTTACGCCCGACAAAACCCCATGCTCCACTTAACCGGCCCCTGCTCCTTTGGTAAACAATCTAAAACTGCGGGCGATTTTTTCGCTATTTTATCATCACCATAACCATTGCACCCTATGTTTCGAATCAAGTCCGGAGGGAAATTCATTTCCTCCCTGCTCTTTGTCATCGTGATGTTTTCTATGTCCGGATGCCGCAACAGCTCCGGCCCCACCCCACCCAGAGTTTTGGTATTCTCAAAGACCAACGGATGGAAACACTCCTCCATTCCGTTTGCAAACACGGCCATACAAAAGTTGGGTACGGAGAACGGTTTTGCCGTTGACACTACCAAGAACGCATCATATTTCACCGACGACAGCCTCAGGCGCTACCACGCCGTGGTGTTTAACAACACGACGCGCAACGTCTTGAACGCCGAGCAACAGGCAGCCTTTGAGCGCTACATTCAAGCCGGAGGCGGCTATGTGGGCATACATTCGGCAGCCGACACAGAATATGAATGGCCCTGGTATGGAAAACTTATGGGCGCCTATTTTTCCAGCCATCCCAACAACTCGAACGTGCGCAAAGCAACCGTGAACGTCACCGACAAATCGCATATCTCCACGCAACATCTGCCCGACACATGGGAACGCACCGACGAGTGGTATAACTATAAATCTTTTTATTCCGATCTGAAAGTATTGGCTTACCTCGACGAGAATACGTATGAAGGGGGCACCAACGGCGCCGATCACCCCATTGCCTGGTATCATGAGTTTGATGGCGGACGTGCGTTCTACACCGGCGGCGGTCATCAGGATTCATCCTACACCGAACCCCTTTACACCGCTCACCTGCTGGGCGGTCTAAAGTATGCCATGGGCACGGGTGTGCTAGACTACAGTAAGGCTTATTCAGTGGCCATGCCCGAAGAGAACCGTTTTGTGAAGACAATCCTTGTGAACGATCTCAACACACCCATGGAACTTGCCGTGGCCGGCGATGGTCGCATCTTCTTCTCGGAGTTGCGCACAGCTAACCTCAGCATGTATAACACGATCACGGGAGAGTATAAGATCGTGCACCGTTTCAACGTCTGTACCAAAGGAGGCACCGGGCTGATCGGGGTGACGCTTGATCCGGACTTCGCCAAAAATCATTTCATTTATCTGTACTATTCACCGCCCATCGACAGGGAGCCGATCCTCTTCAACCTGTCGCGCTTTACCATGAAAGATGACAACACGCTGGACATGGCGTCGGAAAAAATTCTATTGAACGTTCCTGTGCAGATCAACAGCGGTGCGCACCATGGCGGCTCTCTTGCCTGGGACAAGAATGGCAATCTCTATCTGTCCACGGGCGACAGTTCAAGCCCCTTTCCTGCCAACGGCTATCCTCCGCTGGATGAACGCCCGGGTGATGAATTTTATGCGCTTGATGCCCAGCGTGGTCCTGCCAACACCAATGATCTGAAGGGAAAAGTGTTGCGCATCCATCCCGAGCCCGATGGCACGTACACCATTCCGGATGGAAACCTGTTTCCGAAAGGCACAGAGAAAACCCGTCCGGAGATTTTTGTGATGGGATGTCGCAATCCCTATCGCATTGCCGTGAACCCGAAGACTTCCGTTTTGTATTGGGGAGAGATCGGTCCCGATGCGGGCAACGATGGCCCACAGGGTCCGCGAGGCTATGACGAGTTTAATCAGGCAAAGAAGGCAGGCAACTTTGGCTGGCCCTATTTTGTGGGCAACAACAAGGCGTATGCCGAATGGGACTTTGCTAAAAACACTGCCGGCCCACTCTATGTAGCGGAGAAGCCGATAAACAATTCACCCAACAACACCGGGTTGAACGAATTGCCACCGGCACAGTCAGCCATGATCTGGTATCCCTATGCGGCTTCGCCCGAGTTTCCCGAGCTGGGTCAGGGTGGACGCAGTGCCATGGCCGGCTCGTTCTATACGTTTGACAAAGCATCTTCTTCGAAAACAAAATTCCCGGACTATTATGATGGCGCGTTGTTCGTGTTTGACTGGATGCGGAATTGGGTGTTGGCCCTGCGGTTCGACAAGGATGAAAACTATGTACGCAGCGAACCTTTTATGTCGGCCAATGGAGACTTCCGTCGTCCCATTGACATGGCATTTGGTCGTGATGGCGTGATGTATATGCTGGAGTATGGCTCGGTGTATGGCGCCGACAACGACGATGCGCGACTGGTGAAAATTGAATACAACACCGGCAACCGCGCACCCGTGGCTAAAGCGCGGGTGATCGACTCGGTGGCACAGGCACAACTAAACAAGCGTGTGTTCCTCACGTCCGAAAATCGCGCGCTCCCCATTGTGAAAGAAGCCGTTGGTGAAACACCGCTCCGTGTGAAGTTCGGCAGCATGGGAACAAACGATCCTGACGATGACGACAACGTTACATATGAATGGCTGTTTGACGGAAAAACCGTCGGCGCCAACATTCCCAATCCAACCTATACTTACACAACCCCCGGCACCTACGCCGCCGTGCTTCGCGTTACCGACAAGGCCGGATTGACCGCGACGGACACCATCGTGGTGAAGGCCGGAAACGATCGTCCTCAGGTGGCCATTACATCAAAAGGCAACCGCTCATTCTACTGGGGCAAGAAACCTTTTAACTACACTGTTGTTACCTCCGACCGCGAAGATGGTAAGATAGCCCCCGGCGCGGTGAAGGTCTTTTATGACTACAACCCTGAGCCTGGTGCACCCGATGCGTCGGCCAAGACAGCGGGTGTGTCTGCCTCAACGAACGTGCCCATAGGCTATGCTTTGATACAAGCCAGCGATTGCAAGGCATGCCACACTATCGACAAGCCCTCGGTGGGCCCGACGTACACCGCGGTAGCGCAACGCTATAAAGGCAAACCCGAGGCGATTGACATGTTGACAAAGAAAGTGATTGCCGGAGGTGGCGGCACATGGGGCAAAGAACACGTGATGAGCGCGCACCCCCAACTTGATGCGCGCGACGTGACTGAGATGGTGAAGTACATCATCTCGCTGTCGCGTACGAAAAAAGAAAAGTCTCCCATTCCCGCGCAAGGCACGTTGACCCTGAACGATCACCAGGACGACGAGCCCCGCGGCATGTATAAAATCACCGCGACCTATACCGACAAAGGAGCAAACGGCGTAGGCCCCATCACAAAGACCGATGTGGTGACACTGCGACCTGCAAAAGTGAGGGCGATAGACACCGACGCGCAAGTAGGCATACGCAGGTTTGGAAACAACCTTTCCGAAGCCGATCACAAGTCGTTTATGCAGCTGAACAACATTGACCTCACCGGCATCAAGAAGTTCATTTTTGAATATAGTGCCAAGGATAAAAACGGCGTCATTGAAGTGCGCATGGATTCACAGGCAGGCCCCATCATCGCCAAGGCAACGTGCAACAGCACGGGCGGTTTCGATAAGTTTGAGTCGGCCACGGCCATCCTGTCGGCTCCCCAGTCGGGTATGCACAACGTGTATTTTGTGGTGGTGAAACCCGACAAACCTAATGACGACATTCTTAAACTCAACAGCATTGAATTTGTACCCTAACAAACACACACTATTTGATGTCGAGGCGATAGCGGTTGTCGGAGGTGCGATGAATGAGGTTAAGGCCGAGTTTGTGACGAAGGTTTTCGATATAGACTTCGATCGATGTGTCGAATAGATAAATTTCTGAACCCCAGATGTTCCGGAGAAGGCTTTCGTGCGAGATGGTCTTCCTCGGATTCTGGGCAAAGAAAAACAGCAACTCAAACTCCGGTCGGCTCAGGGTGATTTCGGCATGATTAAACATGACCGAGCTTGATTTACGATTGATTACCAGGTTGCCGATTTTCAATTCGCGAATGCTTTTCCGGATCACAAAATTGCGCTTCAGCACCGTCTTCACTTTGTAGGTAAGCGCACGCAAGCCGATCACCTTCTCGATGTAGTCATCGCCACCGGTGTCGAGCGCCGCTTCCTGGTAGTAGCTCTCCGATTTTGCTGTGAGGAAAAAAATGTAGGTATCCTCAAAACGTTTAATGCTGCGCAGTGTCTTGCAGATTTCGATGCCGTTGGGATGTGGCATCATGATGTCGAGAATGATAAGGTCTGGATGAAATTCCTTGGCCACCTCAACGGCCTGTAGACTGTCGTCGATGGCCTTCACGCGGAAGCCTTCCTTTTCAAGATTGTATTCCAACAACTCCAGTATGTCCCGGTCGTCATCTACCAGAAGCACCCGAAAAGATTTCTTGTCGCCCATAGCTTTATGAACGACAAAGTACAACTCCACTATTACCCCACGTTTACAGGGCAGTTATGAAAAGTTTAATGTTCGGGATGCTCCGGCTTGCTAAATGAAGCTTATTGCTTGCCAATCTTACGGGTTCCCATGGCCACCGCCATCTCTACGGCTTCGGCGGTGATGTCTTTATAGTCGACAGATACATGGGCATCGGTATCGATCCATTCGATGATCTTTTCGATACTTTTCTTCTTCATTTTCTTCAACACCGGCACACCGAGCTGTTTCAACGACGCGGCATTGTAGTGTTGCTCCAACTGCGACTTCATGGGCACCACCAAAAGCTTCTTGCCCAGGTAGAGCGCCTCAGCCGGAGTTTCAAACCCCGCACCACACAAAACTCCCCGCGACGACGTCATGCTTGCCGCGAACTCATCTTTGTTGACAGGATAGACCGAGAGCTTTCCCACGTGGTAGGGCTTCTTCGCATGCTTCGAAAAAATGTGCCAGCGCACGTTGTTGATCTTTGCCAGCAAAGGCACCAGCTTCTTGTCATCATACGACGGCAGGTAGACCGTGTAGTGATCTTTCGTTTCGTTTTTGGCTTTGCGCACTGCCTCACGTATCACGGGAGTGAACATGTTCTTGTCGTAGCGGTTGAAATGAAACGACACATACGAATCGACGGGTGCATAGTTATGCAACACCCATTCTCCCACCGGGTCTATTTTTTTTGGCTTCGGAACCTTGGGCGACAACAAGGATGACTGATGACTAAGCCCCACACACGGAATGTCGCGCTTGCGGCAGGCCCACGCCGTCACGGGCTCAAAGTCGTTGATGACGAGGTCGTATTTTTCTACAGGGAATTTCTTGATTTCTTTATACACTTCCTTCGAGCTGTTGTGCCGAAATGTTTTCACGAAATCGATGCCCCCGCTTTTGCCGAAGTAAAAACTCAGGCCTTTCGATTTGTACTTCACGGGATAGGCCAGTTTGATGTCGGCCTGTGCACCGCTCACAAACAAGTCGAGGTCACCATATTGTTTCAGAATGGGGATGATGTCTTCGGCGCGGGCTAGGTGACCGTTGCCTGTTCCCTGAATGGCGTAAAGGATTTTCACTTTTTAACGTTTAAAAATTCATTGACCAGTCCCTTGAAAATCTTGTCGTCGTCCAGGCTTTCGTTGAAGCGCTTGGGGAGTTTAACGGCCTGGGCCTGGGCATCGTCGTGATAACGATAGATGCGCCATTGGCCGGCGTCGTACTCCAGAGCTGTAAGATTCTCAATCCAGTCACCCGAATTTAAGTAAATAACTTCACCTTTTTCGGTTTGGATTTTTTTCATTTCCGGGTGATGGATGTGCCCGCAAATAACGTAGTCGTATTCGTTCTCGATGGCAATGTCGGCCGCCGTCTTCTCAAAATCGTTTATGAATTTCACCGCCGACTTCACGCTGTCTTTCACCCGTTTGGAAAGCGATATCTTTTCCCGCCCCAGTTTCACCAGCAACCAATTCACCATGGTGTTGATCAGGATAAGCGTGTCGTAGCCAATGGCGCCCAGTTTGGCAAGCCATTTCGAATATTGCATGGTCACATCAAACACATCGCCGTGAAAAATCCACGCGCGCTTGCCGTTCAGTTTCAACACCAGCTTGTTGTCGATCTGGAAGGAACCAATGCGGAAGTGTGAAAACTTGCGCAGCATCTCGTCGTGGTTGCCCGTGAGGTAAACGATTTTTGTGTTCTTGGCCAGCAAGCCCGTGATGTGCTTCACCACCGCCATGTGCGACTTGGGCCAATAGCGTTTGCTGAACTGCCACATATCTATGATGTCGCCGTTAAGAATGAGTTTTTTGGGACGGATGGTTTTGAGATAACGCAGTAGATCTTCTGCGTGACACCCATAGGTGCCCAGGTGGATGTCTGACAATATAACGAGCTCAACGTCCCGTTTTCGCTTCTTCCCCATGTTTGCAAACTGCGATTCCCCAACAGACAATGGCTTCAGGAAATCATCGACCTATGATGAAAATTCTAACAAAACAAAAGTAACGTTTATCCCCCACTTTCCACGAGCACCCCCATTATGAAATTGTTACGAAGCAACAAACCGGCTACTGCATCCGTTTTAAATTGTTCTCTCCCGGCGGACCAATCATGGTCTCATTGTCATCTCAACAAACCTATGAAGCCGTTCTGTGCATCCTAGAAGTGATAGCGCATATACTTTATCTTTTCTCCCTTGGCGGCAAAGTGTTCTTCGTAGCGGGTTTTGATGTCGAAACACTCCGGCCTCAAAGCAGAATTATACACATCGTCAGAGAATTGCAGGTCGCTGATGTCGGTGCGCAGTTGCGCTTCTTCGAGACTATATTCGTACAGACCGGTGTTGTCGGTTTTTAGCCGGATGTAGGCGCCGGGCCTCACAAGCTTCTTGTAGATCTCTATGTAGCGCGGGCTGGTGAGTCTTCGTTTGATGTCGCGCTTGCGCGGGCGGGGATCGGGAAACGTGATCCAGACTTCATCTATCTCGCCCGGCTCGAAAAAGTTTTCCAGCAACAAAATCGGTGTGCGCAAGAATGCTACGTTGGTCAGGTTCTGTTCTGTTGCCAACGTGCTGCCTTTCCAGATGCGCTCACCTTTGATGTCGATGCCAATGAAGTTCTTTTCGGGAAACAGCTTGGCGAGGCTAACGGTATATTCTCCACGGCCACAGGCTAGTTCCACCGTCACAGGGTTGTTGTTCTTGAAATAGGTCGAACGCCAGTTTCCCTTGATCGTTTCGTAAATATCTTTGGTGCGCTCAATCACGTTGTCGCGCGCTTCAATGATTCTAAATCGTTCCTGCTTTCGTTTCATAAGTCTTTAATTTCGGCCACCACAAAGGTGCTCCCGCCTACGAAGATCATATCGTCTTCCGATGCTTCCTTTCGTGCTGCCTCCAACGCGTCGTTCACGTCGGGCATCACAATACCCGAGAGTCCGGCTTCGTTGGCCAATGCAGCCAGTGCCTGCGCATCCAGGGCGCGTGGAATTTTGGCCTGGCAAAAATAATAGCGCGCGTCGTTTGGCAAAAGCCGAAGCACGTCGCGAATGTCTTTGTCTTTCACCATGCCCACAATCATGAAAAGCCGGCGATATGGCTGGGCTTTGATCTGCGCCACCACCTCGCGTATGCCGTCCACGTTATGACCCGTGTCGCAAACCGTGAACGGCTTCGTTTCTAAAATCTGCCAGCGTCCTTTCAGACCGGTTTGTGTAGTGACCCGCTGCAGGCCATCGTCAAGTTGTTTATCGTCAATTTTCCAGCCGAGGTCGCGCATCAGCTCGACTGCCTTCAAGACACCGGCAATGTTCTTTCGCTGATAATATCCCTGCAAAGGCAGGACGAGGTCGGAGTATATGGTCTGATTGCCTTTTGTGATTGACAAGGCCACGCATCCCTTCACGTTGTGCTGGTTCACCTCAAACTCGTCGGACGCAAACTGAATGGTGGTGTGAAGTTGATCTGCCCGTTCCTGAAAAACCGTATCGATTCCCGGCTGTCTTTCGCTGACGATCACCGGCACATTAGTCTTGATAATACCCGCCTTTTCGCCCGCTATTTTTTCGAGTGTGTCGCCCAACAGATCCTTATGATCCCAGCCGATGTTGGTGATGACCGAAAGCTCGGGCACGATCACATTGGTAGCATCGAGTCTGCCCCCAAGTCCTACTTCAACAATGGCAATGTCTACCTGGCGCGACACAAAATATTCGAACGCCATGGCCACCGTGATCTCAAAAAACGATGGCTGCATATCGGCGATGGCGGGCTTCATCCGATTCACAAAATCGACAATAAAGTCCCGATCAATTTCTTCTCCATTCACGCGAATGCGTTCGGTGAATGTTTTCAGGTGGGGCGATGTGTAGAGTCCTGTTTTATATCCGGCCGACTGAAATATGGACGCCAGCATGTGCGAGGTGCTGCCCTTGCCGTTGGTGCCGGCCACGTGTATGCTTTTGAACTTGTGTTGGGGATTGCCCAGCAGGGCACAAAGCTTCAGGGTGTTGGTGAGATCGGGCTTTAACGCCGCCGCCCCTACACGTTGAAACATGGGCAGATTGCTGTATAGGAAGTCGAGTGTTTCCTCGTAGGCCGTTAACATGGGGCACAAAGGTAAGCGATGCCTTCATGCCGCGCCAGTTTTTTCAAAACCCCAGCTCGTCGCGGGGAATGTTGAATTCGTCGGCACTGGACTGTAGTATGGATAACATTTCCTGGTAGGCCAGCAGCTTGGCTTCGATGTGTGTTAGCTCTTCGGCATCGGCAAAGCCACGCCGCTCTTTCAGGTCGCGTATGTTCTGGTGAAGGGTGATGAGCACGTCCTGTATGAATTCAACAAAGCGGGCTTGCATGGGGCGTTTACCGGGCGCGTAACACAAAGATCACTTTACCCACCGATTTGGAGGCCACGTTTGCCCCGGTCTTTGTGAAGGACAATTCCTGCACAGCATTGCGGCACATGCGTTCGGCTTCGGCGCCGACAGTGCTTTCCAGACGGGTGACTTTGGTGAGGTTGCCGTCTTCGTCTATTTCAATCTGAAATACGAGTCGGCCTGTTTCGTTGGGCGGAACATTCACGACCGGTTTCTTATCCCATATCCAGCCCGACAGTTCAAGGCTTGAGCCTGTTCCGCCTCCGGTGCCACCGCCGCTCCCCGGAGATCCATAGAGGGCTTTAGCGTCGAGCGATCCGTTAGGGTTCCCCTTGTCGCCCACGGCACCGTCGTCGTCGCCATGGTTGCCGGGCTTGCCTTCCTTGGCTCCCGTTTTGTCGCCATTAGCCTGCGCGTTGGTTGGCGGGGTGTATACTGCTTTAGAATCGACCTTAGGTTTCACGGGCTCGGCGGGTTTAACCTCGGGCTTCACTTCTTTCTTTTCTTCAACCTTTTCCTTTGGCTTCTCGGCAGGCTTCGTTTCCTTCTTGTTCTCTTTCACTGCCACCGGACTCTCTTCGTCCTGCGAAGACAATATCTTTTCTTCTACCGCTTTGGTTTCGACAGGTTTGGATTCTTCGCGCGTTTCGGCGGGTTGCTCGGCAGGCTTTGTTTCTTCCGGCTCAGGTTGAGGCTTAGCGGTTTCTTCGGGCTGATCGCCATTGTTGCCAATGGGCTCCAGGGGCTGCACGTCACCGCTGCCCTGGTTGTCGACTCCGTAGTTTAATTCAATACCTCCTGGGTCAAGCTCACTCCATGGAGGATCGGGCGCGCGCCAGCCGATGACGATGAACGACAAAAAAATCAACAGCGCTTGCAGGCCTGTCGTGAGGAGAAAGGCTACCACTCTGTTTTTGTCTTCTTCTTGTCGAGCACTCATATGGCTTGGGCTAAAAATGCTATACTTCTATAACGCCTTAAAGCAGGCTTCTGTTATTGACGAAGCCGGTTAAAAAATTAACCCCGATGACCGTTTGATCATCGAGGTTTTTGATTCTTAGTATTTCACGACCCACACCTTCTCGCCATAGTCGCCGCCTTTCAGGCCGTCGGCTGTGGTTTGTGCGTTGTCGTAGGTATCGCCTTCGGCTATTGCCAGGCGGTGGAATTTCGTTTTACCAAACGGAGGGATGATTTTAGATCCCACTCCTTTTGCCGCGAGTTTCTTCGCGAAGTCCATGATCAGGTCGCCGTCGATAGAGCTGGCCACCACCACATAATATTTTCCAGAGCGTCCGCTCAGTGTTTCAATGGTGCCGGGTTCGGGTGTGGCCGAAGCTTTTGCTTCTTCTGCCTTTCTGCGTTCCTCTTCCTGGCGTTGTTGCTCGGCCAGTCGGTCGGCTTCCTTCTTGCGTTCGGCTTCCTGAATAGCCTGCAGTTCTCTCCGTTCCTTTTCTTCGGCGGCCTTCTGCTTGGGAAGCACAATGCCGAAGTAGTAGCCTGCCCCTGCCACAATGAGCAGCAGCAACAAAATGCCAAGCACTTTGGGCCACACGGCAGGTTTCTCTTCCTCTTCTTCCGGTTCCGAAAACTGCTTGTGATCGAACTCCTGGAATTGGTTGGTCTCCTGCAGGTCTTCAACAGGAACTTCGTTCTCAACTTCAGCGGGTTCCGATTCCTCTACCGGGGCTTCGGCGATGGGTTCAGGTTCTGGCTCAGGAGGCGTGTCGCGCCGTAAGGGTTCATAGTCAACCTCGGGCAAGCCAAAGGTGTCGTCTGAATTATCGGGATTCTCAGGTACTTGTTCTTCGTTTGGTCTCTTTCTTCTGGCCATGTTCTGGGCGCGTTATGGTTAAGGAACAGGGTAATTATACAAAAATAAGCTAAAATTTCACCGATACAAATGTCACCCCCTTTGGCTCCACCCCTCCGGTCACCCCTGCTCCACCCAAGGCCTGCTTAAAAACTCCACGTGATACCGGCCATGGCCTGGAAGCCGCGCACCGGGTAGTTGAGATACAACGGATACTTGCTCGACGTGATGTTGTTCAACTGCACGAAGGCCGAGAAGCTCTGCGAGAACAAATACTCGGTCTTCAGGTTCAGGTCAAACGCTCCCTTCAAGCTCACCGACTTGTCCGTCACCGGGTCGAGTGCCTTCATTCCACCTTGCGCAATAAGGTCAGCGTTGAAAAGAATTTTGTCATACACGTTGATCGATGCATTTGCCGTGAGCTTGTAGGTTGGCCGGTGCCAGGCGCTCGTCACCTTGCCGGTGGAATAGCCATAGAAATCGCCACGCACCATGAACTTCGCTTTCTCCGATTGTGCATAGCTCAGGGCTGCATAAAAGTTAGTACGCTTTGTGGCACTAACGTCATACACCGGTGTGAACTTCGAAACGTCTGTCGGCGTGTTCACAAAGAAATACCAGTTCTTCAATGTCGTGAATCCCAGGCCGGCATGTGCCGACACTTTGTTGCCTACTTTGGCGCGAATGCCCGCACCAAAATCAAACGTCTTGTTGGTGTGAAAGATGGGCACGTTGGGGCCCAGCCAGATGTTTTCGTTGCTCAATGATTGAAGGGATACTTTCTCCATACCGCCGGTCATATACGCCACTGCGTCTACGGAGGGGCTAAGCGGATAGGTTGCCTTCACATCGGGATAGATGTGCGTGCTCTTCTTGTCGATCGAGTCGTTCTCGAAGGCGGCCACAAAGCCAACGCTGAGTTTCAGATCTTCGATGGGCAGAAATTCATAGGAGGGCGATACCTGGAACAGGCTGCGGGGCTTTGCTTCCACCAACGCATCCTTGCGGCTGATCATGAAGTAGTCGGCCTTGATGGCAATGCGCGAATCTTCATCGAGTTTGTAATAGGATTTGAAATTAAGATCGACTTCCGTCTCACGGGCCTTATACTTGTCGGCCATGTGGCTGAACACGGCGCCGAGGCTATACGCAAAATCCGAGTTCTTCGCGTTCGACACTTCGCCACCCAGTTTGAAGAGATTATACGATTGTTTGATGGACGCGGCATCTACTTCCGTTCCCGGGGCATAGCCATAGAAGTGCGTGGTTCTGTTTTCGAACCCGGCATTGCCCGACAACGCAATGCTGTTGCTGAACGACTTGCCGAACACCGACAAACCGGTAGAGCCACTGCCCGAGTTGCGTCCATCAACAGGACCTTTGTCGGAACTGTTGTGATAGAGGTGCGCGCCAATCAGCTTATTCTTATCCCGGCGGCTGTTGAAGTATGCTTCCAACAACGGCGATACGTAATTTCCAAAGCCGGCTCTCACATAGCCGCCATATACGCCCGTGGGATTTTCGGCCTTCAACTTCAACGGTTTCACCGGTGGGTTGATCGGCGGCGCCTGAAAGCTGAACGACCGGAAGTCGTAGGTTATGGGGTTCTTTATGGTTTCGGCTGGACGTGGCGGAATCTTTTCGAAGTTACGGTTGGCCTTGGGCAAGGTGATCTCGCGCTTGTTTATGATCTCGATCTCCACGTCTTCGATCTCCCCTTCCTTTTCCCAATCCTTCTTGGGCGTGGTGCCTCCCTGTTGAGCGTATAGTGTAGTGCCGCACAAGAGCATGGCCACCAGAAGGGTGGTCATCCGTTTTGTCCAGGCTATAGTGGTTGTGCGTGTTTGCATGTTGTGTGTTGTCATCGCAAAAAATGGATTAACGATTGTTGTCTACCGTGTCGGCTTGAATCTGTTTCTGTCTCTCGGCTTCTTTTTGGTCGAGTTGGCTAAGCCTGCGCTTGGCTTCATCCTTCACGTTCTGCAACGGAAATTTGTCGATGAGCGACTGCAGGGTGGCCTTGGCCTGAAAGAGGTCGTCCATGGCCACAAAGTTGTCGGCCAGCAACAGGAACGATTTGCCCACCCAGTCTGGATATGACGCGAAGTCGTTGTTCAGACTCACCAGCGTTTCGTAGCACTGCTTGTATTGCTTTTGTTTATAGAAGATCTCGGCCAGCGAATACTTGGCTTCCGCGCCATACTCGTCGTGTGCCGAGTTGAGCGTATTGAGGAATTCGTCTTTAGCTCCTTCGAGGTCGCCGCGGGCCACCGCTGTCTTTCCAAGATAGAGCGACGCTTTATTTTGAGACGCAGCGCTCACGTTGCCCCGTTCCAAAATGGTCTTCGCATAGACATCGGCTGAGTCGTATTTGCCCAAGGCATAGAACGACTCCATCAGACCCGACCAGGCATTATACTGATCTTTCTTGCTGGCAGCAACACGCTCCACACGTTTAAAATCCGTTACGGCATTTTCAAATTTGCCCTGCTTGAATTCTATCTCTGCCAGACGCGCCACGGTTTTGTTGGCCTGTGCGAATGTGGCATCGTTGCTCAGCTCGCGATAGAGCGGCAAGGCCTTGTCGAAATCTTTCAGGCGATAGTAGGACTCCGCCATGTAATAGCGCGCTTCCGGCAACTTGGCACTCAGCGGATAGGCTGCCACGTAGGCCGAGAAGCTGGTCACCGTTTTTTGATATTGCTGATCGAAATAGAAATTCTTGGCCGTCTCGAACTCGATGTTCTCGAAACCCTTGTTGTCGGGGCTGGCCTTCTTCACATCGGTCATATATTTTTCAAACTCCGAAGAGCGACCGGCGATACTGAGCACCTCCTGCAAGGGTAGCAACACTTCTTGTGCAGCAGGATGACCCGGAAATTTCTGGATCACGGCCGTGTAATCCGAAATGGTGCGGTCGTATTGTTTCAGGTTGAAATAGGATGCTCCACGGCGCATGTAGGCATAGGGCAGGAAACGGGAGTTTGCGCCTTCGCGGATAAGCTGCGACAATGCATCGGCTGCCTGCTGATAGTTGCCCTGTTCAATCTCAAACTGCGCGCGCTGAAAGATGGCTTCATCCTTATATTGTGATTTGGGATAGGAACGCACCAGCTCTGTTAGCTGGGTTCGGGCTTCTCCGTACTTCCGCTGGATTCCGTTTATCATCCCCGACTGCAGCAACACATAGTCGCTGTCGGTTGAGCCCAGTGTGCGGGCCTTGTTATAGTTGGCCAACGCTTCGTCGTATTGACGGCTCACATAATAACAATCACCCAGGCGAATCACACCGTCGGCATAGTTCGGCGTCGACTTGTTGCCTTTGTTCACAAACTCTTTGAAGCTGAACAACGCCTTGTCGTAGGTCTGCAAATTGAAGTAAGCATAGCCAAGGCCGTAGCGTGTCTTCACAAGGATTTCAGGATCAACCGATCCTCCTAAGCCCACCACGCGCAGGTAGTGGGTAGCGGCCTCTTCATATTTCTTACCGATCGAATAGGCCTCCCCGCTCCAGAAACTGGCCAGCGCCACATAGTTGGGGTCGTTGGGAAACTCGAGCGACTTCTTGAAATAGACCACGGCCTCTTCATATTCTTCCTTGTTGAAGAGTTCCGATCCTTTGAGGTAAGCAGCCTTCTGGTAAGCCTGGTTTATGTAAGGGCTGCGCGACGGCAAGGCGTCGATATATTCAATGGCCTTGTTGAAGTTGTTCCCGTTCACATAGCCCTGCGCCAGCAGCTCCTTCACTTCTACGGTGTGGGTACTGGACGGGTAGGTCTTTAAAAATCTTTCGAACTCGTCAATCGCCAGGTCGGGCTTGCCTGCGTCGTAAGATACTTTGGCGTATTGGAACGCGCTCTCTTCGGCCAGTTTGGGGTCTTTTGGATTTTTGCGGGCATAGTTGAACGCGTTGGAGGCATAGGGCTTATTGCCTTGCTTGAGATACAGAATACCAAGGTAGTAGGAAGCATAATAGCTCACCGTGTCTTTTGCCGCCGCCGCTTTGTCGAGGTACTCGATGCCTTTGGCGGTGTTGCCTGCGGCGTAGTTGGCATAGCCCGCACGGAACAAGATGCCCGTTTCGGCTTTGGCGTTGTTGCCCAGATACTTGTCATAAGCTTCGAGCGCCTTCTTATAGTCGCCCTTATAGTATTGAGCTTCGGCCACCAGCATGGCAATCTCGTTGGCATTCGCCAGGTCAGACCGTCCCTTGAGGGTGTTCACATATTCGATCACCGTGTCGTAACGACCTTGTTTATAATAGATGTTGGCAATGAGGTAGGGCACGATGGCGCTGTAGGAAGGGCTGCTCTCTGCCTTCTTCAGGTCGAACAGGGCTTCGTCGTATTTGCCTTTGGAGTATTCGATGTAGCCGGCATAATAGTTAGAGGCCGGGGTGTAGGCATTGCTGAGACGCTTCACGAAGTTGAATTGCTCCAGGGCTTCGTCGAGCTTCTTCTGATTGAAGTAGCTGTAGCCCCACTTGAAATGTCCCTGGCTCTGCTGGTCGAGCGTGAGCGCCGGGAAGTTCACTTTCTTGAAATAGGATGCGGCCTTGATGTAGTTGCCCTCCGAATAAAAGAAGTTGGCGAGATCGTAATACGCTGTCGATGCTTTGGGGCTCGAGGGATTGTGGTCGATGAAGTCGTCGATGAGCTTCTCGCCGTCTTTGTTGCCGAGGCTGAGGGCGCTGAAGGCTACATAATATTCCGCTTCGCTCCGGCGCGAATCGGTGGGCGATGCTTGCGCCAGGAATTCGGTGAACACCTGACGGGCCGCTCCAAAGTTGGAGTGACTAACAAGTTCGGTGCCGCGGCGATAGAGCTTCTCGACTTTGTTTTGAGAGAGCTGATCCTGGGCGAAGAGGCCAATACTAACACAGACAAAAAAAGAAAGAATGATAGATCTGATCATTACACGGGTGTATGAGTTGTGTGACTAAAACAGCGCTGCAAAAAAATTATTGCAAATAAAGAACCAAAAAAATAAGTTGAAAAAATATTCCGCTGCCCAAATTGCATGGACTTAAAGGTAATGCGCGAAGGTGTGATTGTCCAAATTTGTTCCTGAATTATGCGCTCATCACGTGCATGAGTCGCCACACCAACTCTCTGAAGATTTGTCCTTCATCGGCCGAGCCGTTGTTCACACCTTTCAGTTTCAAGTCGGCTTCTTTCAGTGACGCAATGTTGTCGATGATGCTTTGAAGGGGATATTGACGTAAAGCCAAACTATAATCACGCACAGCATAGGGACTCACTTTCAGTTCACTAGCTAGTCCCTTCTCACTCTTATCTGGAGCTTGTGTGGCAATGAGCAACTTGCTGAAGAATGAATAGAGATAGGCCACCACGGGGATCATCGGATTCTTCTTCGAGTTGCTTTCGAAGTAGTTCACAATTTTATTGGCGAGCAACGTGTCGCGGTGAAGAATGGCTTTTTGCAATTCAAAAATATTGTACTCCTTGCTCACACCCACCTGGTTCATCACGCGTTCGGCGGTGATGCCCTCCCCTGCCTGAAGCGATATAATGATCTTGTCGATCTCGTTGGCGAGGCGATGCAGATCGTTGCCCACAAACTCGCAGAGGCTTTGCACGGCCCGGTCATCGATCGCGATCTTCTTGTCTTTGGTGTATTCCAGAACAAATTCCGGGAGCTGGTTTTCGTATATCTTTTTTGTGGTAAGGGTCTCGGCCAGCTTGTCGATCTTCTTGCCAAGTTCACGACGCTTGTCGAGCGACTTGTGTTTGTGACAGAACACCAGCACCGTGCTGGGCACTTGCTTGGTGAGGTAGTCGAGCAGCAGTTTGCCGCCGATGTCTTTGTTGAGGTCCTGGATGTCTTGCGCCTCCTTCACGATCACCACCTGCCGTTCGGCCATCATGGGGAACCTGCGGGCATGGGTTAGGATGGTCGCCATGGTCACGTCCTTGCCATAGACAATCACCTGGTTAAAGCCCCGCTCCGATTCCGCCAGCACATGCTTCTCAATATAGTCTGAGATGAGGTCGATGTAGAACGTCTCTTCGCCTTGCAGAAAGTAGACAGGTGCATACTTCTTGCTTTTCAGGTCTGTCAATATCTTCTTTACACTTGCATCCATGGTTTCAGCTTACGGTCTTTTTGTTGCTAAAGGTAATGGCAGAACCGATTCCCACCAACGCTCCGGCAAAATGCGACTCCCACGACACCCTTGGGTCGGTGGGCAACACGCCATAGAACACGCTGCCGTAGAGAATGATCACCACCACCGATATGAAAAGCGACAGGAAATCGCGTCGGAATATGCCAAAGAAGATGAGGAAGAACGCCAGGGAATACACCACGCCGCTGGCGCCAATGTGGTTGGCGGGACGGGCAAACAACCAAACCAGGGCGTTGGTCCAGAAATAGGCGCGAAAAAACACGGCGCCGCCAATCTTATTATAAAAGAAGAATAGCACCACGCCCAGAAAGAGCAGCGGAATGGTGTTCGAAATGAGATGAAGGATGTCGCCGTGCAGCAGGGGCGCCACAAAAATGCCCACCAACCCGTGAAGGGTCCGGGGCACGATGCCGAACTCCCGTAACGGAATGCCGATCACGATCTCAAGATAGAACGCCGCCCACATCAGAAAAACGAGCCTGAACGGAACAACGGAACTGCCAAACACCGAAGATTCTGAAGCCATATCACATGCACGCTACAAGGGTGCAAAGATGAAAATTGCTTCGAAACGATCGCTAAAAAAGAAACCGGAAGGGGAAATTAATTTTGAGCCGGGTCGCTGATCATGGTCAGCTGAATGAGCCGGGCCTCTTCGGTGTTCACCGATTTCATGCCCCATAGCCCACCCGAGGACGACGCCACCTTGGCGGCCAGCTCTTTCATCATCTGATAGAGTTGGATGGCGAAGGCCTGGTCAATCTTCTTCCACACGGCGTTGATTTGCCCTAGCTCCTGGGTGAGCAACGGGGTACGCTGGGTTGATTCGTAGGGGTAGCTTTGCACAAGAATCTTCAGCTTGTCCTCAAAATCCTGAGAGACTTCCCTGAAATATCCCGTGAGTGCCGTCTTGCCTTTCGACTTTGACTGGGCCACGTTGATGGCTTCCTTTATCTCCTTACGGTCGATATCTCCATCTGCGCCGGCAATAAGAATGCACACCAACAACGGGGCTTTCAGCATAAGCTCCGTCTCTGTTTCCGATAACCGTGCGAATTCTTTTATCATTACACCTACCATAAAAGCTAATCAAAATTTCCCAAATCAAGCACTTTCCCAAATTTTTCTTTTCACGAATTACCCCTCTTTATCTCCAATGACATATATTGTAGTGATTTGTATTTTTTTGAAAGCCTGGCAAGGAAACATACCCGATAGTAGCCATGAGCGGAGAATGTAATATTTAACCTGACCGTGAATCATGTACGAAAAAGACCCTGTTAAGATCTTTGTTGTTGAAGATGACCCTGCCTACACCAAATTCCTAAAATATGTTCTGGGCCTCAACCCGGATTATGAGGTGGAGTACTACACCACGGGCAAAGATTGTCTCGCCAACTTGTACCGAAACCCCGCCGTCATCACGCTCGACTATTCCCTGCCCGACATGCCCGGCGAAAAAGTGCTGAGCCAGATCCGAAGCCACGACCCCAACATCAACGTCATCATTGTGTCGGCCCAGGAGAAAATCCATACGGCCGTTGAACTGCTCAAGTCCGGAGCCTACGACTACATTTCGAAGGATCACGAAACAAAAGAGCGGCTCCTCAACTCCATCAACAACGCCCGAAACAAAACCTCTCTCATTAAGGAGATCGACCACCTCAAGAAAGAGATCTCCGAAAAATACGAATTTGAGAAAAGCATCATCGGCACCAGCCCGGCCATCCGCCGCACGTTCGCGCTGCTGGAAAAGGCTGTGCAGACCAATATTTCGGTTAGCATTTCGGGTGAAACAGGAACCGGTAAAGAACTAGTTGCCAAGGCAATACACTATAACTCCAAACGTAAAAATAAACCGTTTGTCGCCGTCAACATCGCGGCCATACCCCGCGAGCTTATTGAAAGCGAACTGTTTGGTCACGAGAAAGGCGCCTTCACCGGTGCCGTGACCCGGCGCATCGGCAAGTTCGAAGAATCGGAAGGTGGCAGTATCTTTCTGGACGAGATCGGTGAAATGGACCTGAACCTGCAAGCCAAGTTGCTGCGCGTGTTGCAAGAACGCGAAGTGACCCGCATCGGCGGAAACCAGGTTATCAAACTCGACGTACGCATCATTGCCGCCACACACAAAGATTTGGCTGAGGAGGTTAAGGGTGGACGCTTTAGGGAGGACTTATACTACCGCTTGCTCGGACTTCCCATTCTATTGCCGCCGCTCCGCGAGCGTGGCAACGACGTGTTGCTCGTTGCTAAACATTTCCTGGATCAGTTTGCTCAGGAAAACCAGATGCGCAAGTTTAAAATAACAACCGAAGCCCAGGAGAAACTGTTACAATATCCCTTCCCCGGAAACATCCGCGAACTAAAATCCATCATCGAACTCTCGGCGGTGATGGCCGAAGACCAGGAGATACGCCCGCAGGATATCAGCTTCAACAGCACCGCGCGGATGGAATCGTTCCTCTATCAGGAAATGACCATGCAGGAATTTATGTATCGGATCATCCGGCACTTCCTCAACAAATACGATAACAATGTGCTGGAAGTGGCGCGCAAGCTCGACATCGGCAAGTCGTCGCTCTACCGCTACCTGAAAGAAATGGAAGAAGCAGGCATCTAGGGAACCATTGGCATGAAGCTTCAGAACTACGTAAACAAAGGGGCCTTCTATGAGGCCGTGGTGGAAGACGGATCGGATATCATCTTTATTGTTGATTTCACCGGCAAGATACGCTACCACAATGCTTCCGTGCACGAAACCCTGGGCTACCGCTCCAAGAGCCTCATCGGCAAAAACTTCTTCGACTATGTGCTCCCCACGTCTGTTGAAGACCTGAAGGAGCAATTCAAGAAAAGTCAGAAACGGGCCTATACCGAAAACGTGGAGTTCCAGTTTTTGTGCAAGGACCTCTCCTATCGCTACCTGGAATTCAACGCCATCAACCTGAAACACAAAGAAGGTCTGGCAGGCTTCATCCTCGACTGTCGCGACATCACGCAGCGAAAAGAAAACGAAGCCGAATTGGTGAGGCTGCAAAAAGCCAAAGAGCAGTTTCTGGCCAACATGAGCCACGAAATCCGCACACCTATCAACGGCATCGCCGGCATGGCCAACCTGCTGGGACAAAACCCCAGCCCCGAAGAACGCGAAACCTACCTGAACGCCATTCGCCACTCGGCCGAAAACCTGAAGGTGATCATCAACGACATCCTCGACCTAGCCGCCATCGAGTCGGGGAAACTCCGGCTAGAGAAGATTGCCTTCAACCTCAACGACATAGTTCCCTCGCTGCTAAGCACTTTCACCTATCAGGCCCGCGAGAAACGCATTTCGCTCGAATACCAAATCGACGAAAAGCTGAACCGGATTTTGCTGGGCGACCCGGTGCGGTTGAACCAGATTCTCATAAACCTCATCAGCAACGCGGTGAAGTTCACGCACAATGGCTCGATTAAAGTGATTTGCAGCCTGGAGCGCGAACAGAAAAACATGTGCTGGGTGCGCCTCGAAGTGATCGACACTGGCGTGGGCATTCCCGATGAAAAGCTGAACACCATCTTTGAAAGCTTTAGCCAGGCCGACGCCAGCGTGACGCGCAAATATGGCGGCACCGGACTGGGCCTCACCATTGTGAAACAACTTGTCGAATTGCAAAACGGCAGCATCACCGTGAAGAGCAAAGAACATGTGGGCTCCGCGTTCATTGTGCTGGTGCCGTATGCCGTGGGCAAGGCCAGCGGTTTCTCGGTCACATCGCCCAAAAATGAAAAGGCGTTGAAGGAAGTGAACGCCTCCCAACTCTATGTGCTGCTGGTGGAAGACAACGATATCAACCGCCTCTATGCCAAGAGTATTCTGAAGAACTGGCAATGCTTCACCGACACCGCCGAAAACGGATTGGTGGCGCTTGAGAAAATAAAGAACCAGGAATACGATGTGGTGCTTATGGACATCCAGATGCCTGTGATGGATGGCTATGAAACCACGAAAGCCATCCGCATGATGGATGCTCCCCTGTGCAACATCCCCGTGCTGGCCCTCACGGCCAATGCCACCAAAACCGATGTAGAAAAATGTATTGCCGCCGGCATGAACGACTACCTCCCCAAACCGTTCACGCCTGACGATCTGTATCGGAAATTGTTCAATGATCTGAAGATCACGCCGATTCAAAAGTCAAAAAAGAAAGTGAGTACCAAAGCAAAACCCTACAACCTCGAGTACCTCCGGTCAGTGTCCGGAAACAACGAAGAGTTTATCCGCGAAATGGTGTTGACCTTTACGCAAACCATTCCACCGGTGCTTACCGACATGAAGACTGCCATCGAAAATTCGGATTGGGAAAAGCTGGCGCGACTGGCCCATCAAATCAAACCGTCGTTCACACTCATGGGGCTGAACAACCTGCGCGCAAACATTCTCTTCATCGAAGAGAACAGCAAGCAGCTCACCAAGCTCGATGAGATACCGCGCGTGGTGTCGGATTTTATCCGCCAATGCGATGTTATCCTCCCGGAACTGGCAAAAGAGGCGCTGCCTTAAACCCTCAAATAGTTTTCTCTTAATTCATCACCGCGATCTTGCGGTAAACCACCGACGACTGTCCCGTCTGAATCGACATCACATAGATGCCGTTGGCGAGACCACTCACGTCCACTTGCTGCGGCCCCTGGGTGAAGTCACGGTTCAGGTTTCCAGCCAGCACGGTCACGCCGCGTTGATCGACAAGCTTCCAGGTGTAGCCATTTTTCAACACGATGTCGGTGCTGAAGTTCAGCAGCTTGGTTGCCGGGTTGGGATAGATGTTTAATCCATTCAGCTCCGCCAGGATTGGATCGTCCACGCCCACAATCAGCACGCCTTTCTTGCGGCCGGTAGGAACAATGTTGGATTGCAGTATTCGTCTCGGAGTGTTTTGCTCCTGCACAAACGCCACCAGGAAAAGGCTGTCGGAATTCAGAATAGGAACGTTCACGTCATATTCGATCGTGGCCAACTCAAAGTCTCCCTTCACCCACGAACGGTTCACTGTGCGTCCTTCGCTTTGCAGCAAGAGTTTGCGCACCACGTTGCTTCCCATTCCCGCTGCCCCACGCTCAATCAACGCAGCTTGCAGGATGATCGGCCCGCTGAGCGTCTTGGTTGAATCGATGTAGGTATACGTGATCCGGGGACGCATGAGGGTGTTGTTGCCGGATTCTTGCACGCTGTCGATCTTGATGGCGAACCGCGGATCTTCCAGCGCACGACGGTCAATTTCGTCACGCGTTATTTTCGCGTAGCCGCCCGTGAACACGGTGTTGAAATACTGGCCCTGAATACCGTCCATGATCGTGGTTGGCGCCTGCGACACTCCGTAGAACAGTGCACGCGCTTCCGGATCAACCGGGTTATCTCTGTTCAGCGGATCAAACTGCGGCGACGACATGTGGTATTGAATCGAGAAAAAGTCGGAAGAATCTTTCGCGGCTTTCTCCACGTCGTATAGGTCTTTCAAGTAGGTATCCGCAAAAACACTGGGCGAGCTCGTGTTGGTGAAATGTTCCACCAGCACATTCCGGTTCTTTTCGCCGATGTAGACATGGTCGAATGCAAAGCCATTCAACACCGACACTTTCTGGTTGTCGTCGTTGCTGGCGAAGGCCACACGGAACACCACCAGCGCGCGCTTGTTTACGGGAATCTTGTCGAGGTTGAAACGGGCATTGTGCCACTGGCGCGTGGTGTCAGACCAGGCGAAGTTGTCCTGTCCTCCGGGCTCGCTCGAAACATCGCGCTTGCTATACCAGTTGATGCCATAACCGTCGGCGTTACCAATGGTTTCCCAATTGTTGCCACCGTCCACAGAATACTGCACAACGGCTCCGTCAAATCCGGGTTGTGCCTCGCACCAGTAGTTGATGGCGATCATCGGACGTTTCAGGTTCTCGAGGTTAAGGCAAGGCCCAATCACCTGTGAGTTTTCGTTGTTATAATACGTGCCGAAATCGGTGGCCGCATTGGGGTTGCCACCGGTCCACCAGGCGTTGTGCCCCGCAGCAGAAGGTTTGATGTTGTTACCATTAGGAGGACCAAATACCCAGCTGGTATCGGAGGGTGTTCCGCTAGGCGTTGTCACAGCCACCCATGAACCAGGACCGTTTGCAAAATCAATGCTATAGCCGGCCGTAGGGCTGGGAATGTTGTAGTCAAGAATGAAGATTTTCTTTGTGCGCGCTGCCGTGCAGCCATCGTTGGTGGTGACCGTCAGTTCAACGTCATATACTTTGAACTGGGTGTAGCGGTGCTTGGGCTCTGTGTAGGTGCCTGAGTTGTTGCCTCCCTCCGTCACTGGCGCGCCGGCCGCGCCGGCCACCACATCGCCATCGCCAAAGTTCCACGAATAGTCTGCTACTGTGCTGAAGCCGCCGGTTACAGTAGCGTCTTTAAACTCCGTAGTTTCCAGTCCGCTGCAGAATTTTGTAGAAGAGAAATCAACAACAGGAACAGGCCCGATACGGATATCCTGTTCGGCAATGTTGGAACAGCCCTGGTTGGTTGTTACCGTAAGCGTCACGTGCTTGAGGCCTGAAGCCTGGTAGCGGTATGACGGATCTCTCGAAACACCGTCGTTGCCATTACCGCCTTCGCCATAGGTCCAGGCATAGGTAACGGTAGTGCCCAGGGGAATGAACGAGTTATCCTTGAATATCACGTCGTCTTTAATACAGGTTCCGTTGTTTATGTTGATTATGGCTTTAGGCGCAGGGAACACGGTGAATGTCTTGGTCAGAATGGTCTCGGCTCCCGCGGTATTCTTAAACGTATAGCTCATGGAATACGATCCAGCCACCAGCCCAATCGTATTCAAATAAAACTCGGTGTTCGACCCGGTGGTTATTGACGAAATCCGCGGTGCAATGGCCGGGTCGGCGCTTGAAAAGAATGTGGGCCCAAGACTGGTCGGGTCGTTCACGGATGGATAGCCAATCAGCCTCAGGCTTCCTGACTCTGCACAAATCTGGGGCAACCCGTTCACATCGGTTGTTTGTTTTTCGATGTCAAAGTCGATGGTTGTAACGGGGTTCACCACGGTATTGCGTGTGAATGAATTCACACACGAGTTTCCATCGGTGTAGGTATACGTCACCGCGATCAGACCGTAGCCTGCCGTGGCCGGATTAAACTGGCTCGTTCCGGCAATGATACCCGGACCGGTAAACACACCACCCGGCGGTGCGGGGAATCCTTCGAGCACTTCGATCGGATTGTTCTCAGCGTATGCCGATTTCAGGTTGAAGAAAGAAACGATGGGCAGTTTATTGACCTTGATAAACACCTGATCCGAAGCCGGTCCACAAGGGCCTCCCGAATCGGGGTCGTTTGTTGTTAAGGTCAGTGTGATGCTGCCTGCGGTGATGTCGGCGGGCGTCAGCGAATAGGTGGCCGTTGGGTTGGAGACGGACGAGAATCGCGAAGCACCGCTGCCGCCACTCCAGGTCACAGTCGACGTTGTGCCGCTAAACGAACCGTTGAGGTTCACCACCTTGTCTTCACAAACCTGGAAGTCCGCACCAGCACTCACCTTGGCCGACTCGTTAATATGGATGTTGATGTCTGCATGTTCGGCCACGCAGGGACCAAAACCATCGGGGTCGTTTGTCGTCAACCGGAACGTGAGCGTGTTGGTTACATCCCCAGGCAATGCCACGTTGTACATGGCCGCGGCGGTAGAACCCGTCACGCTCGTGGCCGAAAGTGTTCCGACACCGGCAACTTTGCTCCAGAGGCCGGACGAAGAACTGCCACTTAATGTACCCGTAAGGTTGATCAGGCTGGGTTCGCACACAACATAGTCGGCAGGCAATGTAACACGAGCTTGTCTATTCACAGCAATCGACACATCGTCCGAAGCAATCGAACAAGGGCCGGAGGCGTCGGGATCATTGGTTGTCAGGCGTAACACCACATTGCCACCAATATCTCCACCGGCTACGGTGTAGGTGGCGGTAACGATGTTGCCTGCTACGGTCGATCCTGAGATCGTTCCCGCTCCCATCCCAGACACAATGGACCAGGCGCCGGAGGTTGCGCTGCCACTCAGTGTTCCGCTAACGGGAATTGAGATCGGCTCGCACACGGCGAAATCTGCACCCGCATTCACCGAAGCAATGGGGTTCACCGTCACGGTCACATATTTCACAATGCCCGGGCAAGTATTGGCAGTAGGTGTTATGGCGTATACCACACTACCCGCCACAGAGTTCGTTGTGCTAAGGGTCTGGCTGATCACCGAGCCATCACCATCTGCTGCGCCCGTCACGTTCAACGTGGGCGTCGCGGTCCAGATAAAGGTTGTTCCGGCAACATTCTGGGGTGCGGGCGAAATGTTCACCACGGCGGTTTGCCCGCTACAGATCACGAGGTCGGCCGCGGAGGCAGACGGAAGCGGATTCACCGTCACAATAAAATCAACCGGAACACCGGCGCAACCGTTGTGCTGTGGCGCGATGCGGTAGACGACTGTGCCTACAATATTTCCCGTGTTCTTGGGAGCATCCGTAATCGATCCGGAGCTGCTTGCCGTTACCGATGCAGGATCGATCGGACCACTGATGTTTCCGGTCCAGTTAAACACGGTGCCCGCGATAGACGACGTGGGCACAAAACTCAATGCGATGTCGCTGCAAATCTGTTGCGACAAACTGGACACGCTGTTTGTGATGACGGGAACGGGTTTCACCGTGGCCGTCACAAAGAAAGGTGCGCCAGGGCAACCGTTGGCCGAAGGAACAATGCGGTAGGTGACCACACCATTCGTAAGATTATCGCTGCTTGACAGCAACTGCGATATCGTATTTCCGGAACCTCCCGAAGCGCCGGTCACATTCGGGCTGGAGAAAACCGTCCACACGAAGTTCGTGCCGGATACGCCGTTGGGATTGGTGATGCTTATGGAAGTGGACTGCCCCGAACAAATGGTTTGAGGCGATGCAAATGCGTTTGGTGTCGGGCGAACGGTCACCACATAAAATACCGGCGAACCGCTACAACCCGAATACGATGGTGTGATGGTATAGATAATGAACCCGGTTGCACTCGAAGAGTTTACCGGTGAGTCGGTGATGGCGCCGTTTCCGCTGGCACTCACGCTTGTTAAGCTACCGATCACAACCGAAGACCAGCTAAAGGTTGTTCCTGTAATGGATGCGGTAGGCAAAAAGTTGAGCGACGCTCCGCTGCAAATTTCCTGACTCAGCGATGTTGCCGAATTGGTGATCACCGGTTTCGGATTAACAGTAACCGTAACATCAACCGAATTGCCCGGGCAACCTCCTGCCGTTGGCGTGATGCGATACGTAACGGTGCCACTGTTTATGCCGTCGCTCGAGGTAAGGTTTTGAATGATTGTGGGTCCACTACCCGCCGAAGCACCGGTCACGTTCGTTGTCGAAAACACGATCCACGAAAACGTTGTGCCCGAAACACCATTGGGGTTGAGAATATTGACACTTGTGTTGGAACCCGAGCAGATGCTTTGCGGCGAAGCGGCAGCGGTGGGAATGGGTTTTACAATAACATTCACAGCATAGGCAAGTCCGTTGCAACCTGCAGCACTGGGTTGAATAAGATAGGTAACAGAGCCCTGGTTCACGCCGTCGCTAACAGAAAGCATCTGACTGATCAGATTGCCGCTTCCAGCCGATGCACCCGTAACATTCACGGCGCTTTGAACGGTCCACGTAAACGCTGTGCCGCTCACGCTGTTTGGATTGGTAATGGCGATGTTGGTGAATTGCCCTGTACAAATCGAAGCGTCCGATGCGCTTGCGTCGGGCACACGGTTCACGTTCAGCACGGCCGGACCGCTCACCACGTTCGGACCACAGGTGCCGCTCACATCTACGGTATAGCTACCCGCGTCGGCCGTGGTCACGGAAGAAATGGTGAACGAAGGTGAATTTGTGCCTACAGGCGTAACGCCGTCTTTATACCACTGATACACCGGAGATGTGGTCACTCCCGCATTCACGGTGAAGGTGATGGAATTTCCCTCGCACAACGTCTGGCCTGCAGGAGGTATGATGATCTCGGGCTTTTCCTGCACGTTCAATACCGATGCGGCACTGATCACGCCAGGGGCGCAGGTTCCTGCAACAAATACTGTGTAGGTTCCGGCATCTGCCGAAACGAGTGACGATATGGAATACGTCGCGCTCTGTGCACCACTAATATCCACACCATTCTTTCTCCATTGATACGTGAGTGCCGTGCCGGTGGCGTTCACACTAAAGGTGGCGCCGTTGCCTTCACAAATAGCTTGCGACGGTGCCGGTTGTGTAACAATAACAGGAGGCGTGTTCACGGTGAGCGTGGCTGGGGCGCTGGTCACAAAAGGACTGCATGCACCGCTCACCCTCACGGTGTAGTTGCCGGCATTGGCCAGGGTTGCTGAGGCGATGGTCAACGTCGCGCTGCTTCCGGCAATTGGGGTTCCATTCCGGAACCATTGATAGGTTGGACTGGTGGTTACGCCGGGGTTCACCGTGAAGCTCACAGTGCCTCCGGTACATACCGATTGGCTTGAAGGACCCGTAATAATTTCGGGAACCTCACGCACCGTGAGCACAGCGCCATCGCTGACCACCGCCGGGAAACACGTACCACTCACGGCCACGGTATACGTTCCGCTACTGGCCGTAACAACATTGGCTATAGAATAGGAAGCACTTTGTGCGCCGGCAATGTCCACGCCGTTCTTTTTCCATTGATAGGTCAACGCAGTTCCGGTGGCCGCAATGCTAAAGGTCACACCGCTACCTTCGCAGATGGCCTGACTGGGCGTCGGTTGTGCGGTGATGACAGGCGCAACGTTAACCGTGAGGGTTGCAGTCGGCACCACCGCCGGCGCGGGGCAGGCCCCTCCTACTATCACGGTATAGTCGCCGGCATCGGCCGCAACAACAGAAGAAATCGTATAGGTGGCACTGGTTGCTCCGGAGATATCCGTGCCGTCCTTTGCCCATTGATAAGTAGGGTTTGTGGTCACTCCGGCATCGACCGTGAAGGTGACAGCAGCACCCTCGCACACTGTCTGGTCAGATGGACCTGTAATGACTTCAGGTATTTCGTTGACCGTTAACACAGAGCCATTGCTCACCAGGGCAGGACTGCACACGCCACTGACGGCCACTGTATATGTCGCATTGTCGGACGCCGAAACAGAGAGAATGGTATACGTTGCAGCAGACGCGCCGGCAATGTCGACGCCGTTCTTTTTCCATTGATAGGTCAGGCTGGTGCCGGTGGCCGTAACACTGAACGAAGCGTTGTTACCTTCGCAGACGGCCTGGCCTGAGACGGGTTGACTGGTTATTACTGGCGCAACGTTCACGACCAGTATCGCCGCAACGCTTGTGATGGGGGGATTGCACGCGCCACTAACTCTCACCGTATAGCTACCCGCGTTGGAAGCGGTGGCACCCGGTATGGAATAGGTTGCGCTGGTGGCACCCAGAATATCGGTGCCCCCTTTGGCCCATTGATACGTAGGATTAGTCGTCACGCCGGCGTTAACGGTGAAGTTCACCGTGGCCCCCTCGCACACGGTTTGCCCCGCGGGACCGGCGATGATTTCAGGTGTTTCGCGAACCGTCAACACCGAACCATTGCTTACCACAGCCGGAAAGCAAGTTCCGCTCACGGCCACGGTGTAGGTGCCACTGTTAGACGCGGATACCGATGATATGCTGTAGGTGGCAGACGTTGCGCCGCCGATGTCTACGCCGTTCTTTTTCCATTGATAGGTCAGGGCTGTACCACTCGCGGTCACACTAAATGATGCCCCATTGCCTTCGCAGACGGCCTGGCTGGGAACGGGCTGCACCGAGATGACCGGCGCCGAGTTCACCACCACGTTAGCCGCTGCACTGAGCACCGGCGATGTGCATGTGCCACTAACGGTCACCGTATAGCTACCCGCATCGGATGCTACCGCAGAAGGAATGGAATAGGTTGAACCAGTAGCCCCGGATATATCCACACCCCCCTTTGCCCATTGATATGTGGGATTGGTGGTGACACCTGCATTGACTGAAAGATTCACCGCCGCGCCCTCGCATACGATTTGACCTGAAGGACCGGCTGTGATCTCCGGTCTCTCCTGCACCGTCAACACAGCACCGTTGCTTACCACGGGCGGGGTGCAGGTGCCGGTCACCGTAACGGTATACGTTCCGTTGTCGGCGGCAGAAATATTGGAAAGGGAAAGGCTTGAGCTTGTTTGTCCAGCGATGTTCACCCCATTCTTTCTCCATTGATAGGTCAGGGCCGTTCCGGTGGCAGTTACGCTAAACGCAGCTCCAAGGCCCTCGCACTGCGCGACACTTGCCGGTTGCACAGTAATCGCCGGTGCTGTATTCACGGTAAGTGCTGCTCCGGTCAAAATGCTGGAGCCGCAGGTTCCTCCCACACTCACGGAATAGGTTGCCGCGTCTGCTGTGGTCGTCGCCGGGATAGAATAGGTTGCTGACGTTGCGCCGCCAATGAGGGTCACCCCTTTGTACCACTGATAGGTAGGGTTTGTGGTTGGACCGGCATCTACAGTGAAGGTGGCCGGGGCGCCTTCACAAACCACTTGTGCCGCAGGCGGCGTTGTTACTTGCACCGTGCGTTGCACGGTCAATACCGAACCGCTGCTCGTTACTGAATTACAGGCGTTGCTCACCACCACGGTGTAGGTGGCAGCATCGGTGGGCGTGATGGAAGGAATGGTATAGGTTGCTGCGTTCGGCGCGCCGATCACCACACCGTTTTTTCTCCACTGGTAAGTTATCGGGCCCGTGCCGCTTGCCACTACCGTGAACGATGCGGGACTGCCTTCACAAATAGCTTGTGCGGCAGCTGGTTGTGTCGTGATGGCTGTGAGCGCGCGAACGGTTAAGGTGGCATTTGTGCTCGTAGCCGATGGTCCGCACGAGCCGCTAACCACTACTGAGTATGTTCCGGCACTTGCCGCATTTATCGTAGGAATGGTGTAGGTGGCGCTTGTGGCTCCGCCGATGATGGCTGCGCCTTTATACCATTGATATCCCGGGCTTGTCGTAACCCCGGGGTTCACGGTGAAACTGGCAGAGTTGCCTGCGCATAACGTTGCGCTGGAAGGGTTTACGGTGATCTCCGGCTTCTCCCAAACTGTCAGAACAGAGCCATTGCTGGTCACCGAAGTGCATGCGTTCGAAACGGTCACGGTATACGTGGCGCCGTCGGCGGTGGCAATGTTGGGGATACTATAGGTGCTGGCGTTGGCCGATGGAATGTTGACGCCGTTTTTGTGCCATTGATAAGTCAGCGCGCTACCCGTGGCCGTCACCGAAAATGACGCGTTGCTCCCTTCGCATATACTTTGTGTGGCTGTGGGCTGAGCGGTTATGGCCGGCGGATCCAATACGGTTATCGTGGAGAAACTATACACATCCGCCTGACAGCCTGTGACGGTGTTGACGGCGTGTATCTTAATGTCTGTTGTCGCGGTCAATGCATTGCTTGACATCACCAGTGAGCTGCCCGTGCCATTATAAGTTGTGCTCAGCACGCTATTGTCCGATACGCGCCACAATTGATATGAAACATTGTTTTGGGTGGGTATGGTGAACTGCGCGGTTGCTCCCGTGCATATGGTGTTGGTAACTGTTGTGGGAACCACCGGGCTGGGCGGACCGGAAATGGTCACCACCTTTTGAGCCGTGCAGGAAGGGATAAAGGCAACGTAATCTGATGCGGCAGTCCAGCTTGTATTATTTCTACCCGGAACGGCATTGGCTACAGTGCCTGCAGCATTCTCGATTCCCTGGGTCATACCCATGCCACCGTCAAACTGTATATTCTGCGAATGCACTTCGATGATGTTGGTGGACTCGTGCAGCTGAATTTGAAACGTTACACTTTGCGCTGCACCCGCGTGACGGACCGCGTTGAAGTTTACAATAAATTTCCGGCGTGGCGCAGAGCCAACCAGAACGCGGGTAACTGTTCCGCCGGTTGAAATATCGAGATTGTCCCAGGCGCCGGCAATGAGGTTATTGGGCGCCGTGGTGTTTGGAAGGGTTTGATTCATTCCCGAGTTGGATGTTCCAAACGTCAGGTACCCATTCGCGTTTATGGTGAGGGTGCTGTAGGTGTTGCCGAAGAATGTAAAGTTGAACCCGATGCCTGTGGAGGCGCTGCTTTCGTCGGCTGGTAGCGATGGAAATGTGACTGTGGTGGCTGCCGAGGGGTCAGGGCTGTAGACGCCCGCGGTCGACACAGTATAGGTATTGGCTGTGCCGTTGGTTGTGTATAAAGTATGTGTTCCAACTCCAGCTGTCGCGGGCGCGAATGTCGATCCACTCACGCCGGGGCCGTAGTAGGTTGTTCCACCAGTGAGTGTGAACGACGCGTCTGTGGAGCAGTAGCTACTGTTCAGGTTTGTGAAATTGCATTGCGCAGCCCCGAAATAGGGCTTGAGTAAGGCTATACCTATAATGAATAGAAAACGGAGCCCTTTGTAAAATCGAACCATTCGAGGTCTAAGTAATGCGCTATGAACTTAATTTTTTTAACTGGGGAAATGTAACCACCTAATATACTTCTACTTCCCCTAATTTGAAAAACCACCGGTTTTTGTCACAATGATCAGTGCCATTTTCCGCTGCGTTTCCAAATCGATTGTGCCCAAAACAGCTATTCTCCCGCCTCGCAACGCGGCCACCGCGCCGGCTTTATCGTTCCCCTCCTCGCTCCCAAACGTTGTGGACCATATCTTCGATCCGTCACGCCGGATATGCGAAAGAAAGATGTTCGTATTGTTACTGTTGTTTTGCGTTTGATTCGCCAATAAAAAATAGCCATCCTCCGCAACCGCCGCCGCCGCTGCAACTCCCTCCATCGGCGCGCCCTCGGGCAACTTCAGCGCAGGGCTGGGGCTCAACTCAGATAGATCTTTGCTATACTTTGTGATGAATATATCGCTGCCTGAACCGTTAATGCTGGTACCTATCATGAAAAATCCGTCGCCTTGCACCGCGGGAACCTTGATGGCCTGTGCAGCTTTGGTAACATCGCCGTTCTGGCCTGTGGTTCTGCGTATCGACTGATTGCCGTTCACGTTCACAACTATCACTTCAAATTTAGGAACAAACACCCCGGTGCCCTCAAATTCAGGACGATCAGAATAACCAAAGACAGCATATTTCACCGTGTCTTGGAGGTTCACTTCAAAAACCTTTGTCCCCCAACCTTCCTTTTCACCACCTTGCCGGGAAAGCGTTTTCACGGACGCTAACGACTGGCTTACGCGCAGCACCATGATGTCGGCCTTGTCGTCGGCGGGGTCGATGGGTTCCGGGTTCACAACAGGGTCTGGTTGTTCATAGCCGCTGACGAGAAAGTCGTTGTTGGAAGACGGTGTGATGCTCTTTGCGAATTGTGTTCCTGCGTTGGGCAGCACGAGACTGTCAATGCCCTTGCCGTCCTGATCGAGGATCGTGACGCGAATGCTGTAACTGCCAGCATTCACAATGTTTGACACCACCACCAGTTTTCCCTGGTGAATTCCTCCCGGAATATACTCCACATCCACAGCTTCCTCGTTGCGCCCACCCATGTGACGTTGCCACAGAACATTGCCCAACGAATCGGTTTTCGCGATAAAAGGCATGCTCGATTCTGTGAGCGATGAAGAATTGCCCAACAGAATCATTGTTCCGTCATCATTCACATACAGATCTCTGCCATCCTGATTACCGTCTGCTCCGTAATACTTTATGAAATAGTTCTGAAAAAAAGGCTCCACCCTGCCGCCAGTATCGCAACCCAACAGGAATAAAACAACTGCGACAATGGCTACACTAGTTATCCGCATCATCGTCTTTTTTAATTTTCCGTAGCACGGATTTTGTCCGGGCATGCTTGAGTTTCCGTGGCTTGTAGAAGGGATGAACATAGCCGATCGATAACGTTAAATTATCCAATCTGAAATCGTCGTCCACATAGGTCCAGCGATAGGTGATGTCATCGTAGCGATGATCGGCACTTACCACATTTCTAAATCCAAGCGAATATTTTAAGTCTACAAAAAAGTAGTCGAGCTTGTATTTGTAACGCACACCCCCGCCAACGAAAAGCGACTGGTTGAACGTTTGTCTTTTATCTTTAAAATTCAAAGAAGGACTTTGTTTATCACTGGACGACAATTCTTCTCCGAGTTTGCTGTCGCGGTTAAAGATCTTGATGCTGGCCTTATCCGTGATCATAGCCTGCACGGAAAAACCAATAAAACCATACGGTCTGATCTTGCCAACATCGTCACAGTATTTAATGGCGATAGGCACCGTCAGCCAACTTTGCCGATCGACCATCTCCACAATGTCCTTGTTTTGACCAAAAAGATTTTGGGTGGTGTGCTTAAATACCGTGGAGGTGAAATTCAGTCCGGCCGAAACGCTGATGCGTTCATTGTAATTAAAATCAAATCCCGCCCCGCCCTGGTAGCCCAACTTCAGGTTATATTTCTGTTTGGTTCCTGCTTCTCCCCCAATAGAAACATCATGGATCACGCGCACGGGCGACACGTTGGGACCGGCCTGCGCCCAGAAGGAAAAGATGGGTGTGGCCGTGAACTTCTTGCTCAGGTAAACCAGGTCGATCGGGTCACGGTTTTGATCGGGAACAAATTCAGGATTGGCGCGCAACACGTTGAGGTAGCTTTGCTCCGCTCCCAGCGGGTCTTCCAGCAACAAGTAAGTTTCTGCCAGCAACAAATAGGCACGTTGACGCCACTCACTGTTCTGATTCTTTTCGATGCAACCGCTTAGCATGCCGGGAATGCCATACAGGTGGCCTTCATTAAATTCTTCCAACGCACGGCTCAAGGTCAACTCGCACTCGTCCTGGGCAAGGATTTTGCCGTGACAAGCGAGAAGGAAAACAAGACCAACTAAAAATCTTTTACCAAACATCAATACTCCTTAATTAGTAAGCGTACGCATGTGTTTTCATAGGGTATTTCATCCACGTCGCCGACGTATTTCTTCCACTCATCCTGCGTCATGTTACGCGTCAACTTAGGACAAATTTTCTCGGCCAGCAACGAGGGGTCTGTGGGCCACACCCGGATTTCAGATTCGCTGCAGGCGGCGATCAGATAGTCCGATCCTTTGGCGAATTCGATGTCCCAGATAAAGCCATTGTTGTTGCCCATCACCACCGGAAGATCTTCCGGATTTTCCAGCACATAGAGCTGCAACCGCTTGTCAAGTCCGGCGCTCGCCAATAGTTTTTCGTCGGGGCTAAATTCAACGTCGTTCACGCCGGCGCGGTGCCCGGTGAACTGTCGTGTTTCTTTTGTGGTGAAGTCGTAGATTTTGACCAGCCCGCGTTTGTTCACCACATCGTCTACACCATAGGCCAGGTATCTTCCCGAAGGGCTGAACTTGATGGAGAGCACACGGTTGGGATTGTCGTCTGCCACCAGCGTGGTAGACATGTCTGCCAGGTTGATGAGCACCACTTGTCCCGACCACGATGCGCCGGCCAGCGTTTTGCCGTCGCTGCTCAGGCTCAACGATTTTAGTTCATAGGGCAACGATGCCAGCTTCTTTACCTCACCGGTTTTTGCATTGATCTGCGAAAGCGTGTTGCCCACACTCGACACAATGAACGCCGAATTGTCGGGCAGGAATTGAATGCTGTTGGTGCCGCCGCTCAGGCCTTTCACCACGAGGGGCTTCCCTCCCGCTTTCAGGTTATAGATCTGCACGAATGCGGAGTCGCTTCCATTCACGAGGTAGGTTTCGTCCTTGCTCAATCCAATGGTCTTGGTGGGATATGGATTGGCAAAAGGTGTGGCCGCGTTGGTGAGTTTATCAAAGTCTCCCTTGTAGATGCGGCCGTCGGCACCCGCAGAATAAAATTCGTTGTTCTTATCCGACACAATCAACGACTTCATGTGCACACGGGGCGGTCCCTGAATTTTCATGGCGTTATACGTGAGCCCGTTGATTTTTGTGAGCGCGCTGTATAAACCGGTGTAGATATAGGGTTCATATTTCTTGCCCTCGTAGCGACGGTGGAACATAAATCCCTGCATGGCCATGAGTCCGGCCAGGTCGTTGTCGTCGTCTTCCACGGCTGCCTTCGACGCCAATTCCTGGGCTTTGGTGAGCATGAACAGGCGGTTGGCTTCGGTATAGGCTTTTTCGGCGCGCACATATTCTGTCTGGGCGCGGTTGCGTTCCACACGGGCCGAGTCGCGTTGCACGTTGGCCTCCACCAGGTTTTGAATGGCTTCGTTGCGGGCCACGCGGGCCGTGTTCAAGGCAATCTGCAATTGATTGGTCGCCTCTGTGATTTGATCGAAGGCCTGTTGCAGTTCGGCCTTTTGCTTTTTCACAATCTCGGCCTGCTCTTCTGCTTTGCGCTGATTGGCTTTCGCGATCTTGGATTGCGCCACCGCTTCCTGACGGTTTTTCTCGGCGCGCAATCTATCCGTGTCGGCCTGTAGCTTTTGCAGGTAGGCAAACACAAAGAAGATGATGGCCACAATGAAGGCGATGCCAAGAATGATGGCGGTGGCGCGCGTGCGGCGAAGCACCCGTCGCTGCATCATCTCCTGGTTCTTCAACTCAGCTTCGTAGGTGATGCGGCTGGTGTCGAGAAATACGATGGCGCGTTCGAAGGCTTCGTCGTAGCGTTGCCCCCATTCGCGCGTGGGATTCTGTTTCTTCTGCCAGTTGAGGGCGAGTTGCAAATCGGGCGGACGCCACAAACCGGTCTTGCCGATCTGATACATGGCTGCCGCTTCCGACAGGCGCTTGTACATGGAGGCCGATTCGAACTCGTCGTCCACCCAGCTCTCCAGGCGGTTCCAGATGCGCATGAGGCTTTCGTGCGAAAGCTCGATCATGGAATCTGTGTTCAGCGGAATGTTGGCCGCCGGCATCAGAAACGAGCGACCTGCACGCCGGAATTGATCCACCACGGCAATCACTTCTTCTTCGCTGGCTTCGGCCAGTTCGGCCACCAATCCCAACCGGCATGCACGACGTTTGCCGCGGTTGTTCTGGTTCTTTTCGGTTATGTTTTTGAATAAGACCTCGGCGATCTGTTTGTCGCGGGTCGAAAGTTCATCGTAGGCTTCGTTGGCGTGTTGGGCCAGGGCCTGGCTCACCTTGCCCACGGCGTTGTAGTGCCGGATGTCTATCGGCTCGCCGGGTTCATGGTTGCTGATCCAGTAGTCCCACGTGCGCATCAGCGCGTGCTGCAGGATGGGGAGTTGGTCCTGGTTATTTCCTACGTCGTTCAGCAAGCGTTTCACCAGGCGATTGGAAATGGCTCCACCGGCCACAGTCACGGGACCTTCTATCACCGAGCGTTTCTGGTCGCGGGTGAGCTGAGGAACGAGGTAGTTGCTTTGGTTGATCTGCTGGGTGAGGCCAGCAAACACAGAACATTCGCCCACAAAGTCCGAACGCATGGTCAGGGCTATGTAGACAGGCACATCGCTTTGCTGGATGGCCGTGAGCACGAGGTTCACATAGAGCTGCGCTTCGTTCAGGGCTTCCTCGCTGTCGGCCATTTCGCGATAGCGGAAGATCTCCTCGAACTGGTCGATGTGGAAAAACACATTCTCTTCGCCCGAACGCTGGAGGTAGCGGGCAATTTGAATCAGGCCATCAGAGCCGCTGCGAAGCACCGAGCTCACGATGGCGCGGTGCACCTGGGCATCTTTGCCGTTCAGCCGTTTGGTCTTCACCATGAAGTCCACAATGGATTCTGTGAGGCCATTGAGGGGTGCTGACCCGGGGCGGGTGGCCACCACGTTCCAGAATGAGCCCGACTCGGTGTCGAAGCCGCCGTAGAGGAATGGAATGAGACCGCACGACATGAGCGATGACTTTCCGCTGCCGGAATAGCCCATCACCGTGACGAAACGGTTGCGTGTGATTTTGAGAAGGATATCGTCGATCTGGCCATCGCGGCCAAAGAACAGATGCGAATCGTCTATGGAAAAAGGTCGTAGGCCAGGGAACGGATTCTCTTCGCCGGGTGAAAAATTGAGTGGGACTTCCCGGTTATATTCGTGGCCGCTATGTAAAGGCTCGTTCAGCATGGATAAACCGGGATTGCCAGCAGAGTGGATAACTGGGGTTGAAGACGTGTACTGCGCACTCGGGTTTAAGTTTAAAAAAGTAGCTCCTTAGCAAGCCAAAAAAATGCTACGGCCGAATTTAAACTAAAATTACTAAAAAGAAAAGGGGCTCGAGGCCCCTTTATCATACTATCCGTTAAGGAATTAAATTACTTCACCTTATTCACCAGTGCTTCGAAAGCAGCAGGATGATTCATGGCCAGGTCGGCAATGACTTTACGGTTAAGGCTGATGCCGGCTTTGTTGAGTTTGCCCATCAAAGCGGAGTAAGACAAACCATGAGCACGTGCGCCGGCGTTGATACGGGCGATCCAGATGCCACGGAATTCTCTTTTCTTTTGTTTTCTATCGCGGTAGGCGTAGACTAAACCTTTTTCAACGGCATTCTTTGCTACCGTCCATACGTTTTTCTTACGACCAAAGAAACCTTTGGCCAGCTTCAGGATGCGTTTGCGTTTTGCTCGTGAAGCTACATTGTTGACTGATCTTGGCATTTTATTGCATTTTTTGACGGATGGCGGTCCTTCTTTTGTTCGGGACTCTTAGGCGCCAGCAATCGGGTTAAACATTGAACCACTAAAGAATAAGCATGGCTTTCACATTGTTCATATCTGATTTTGCAACCAGGCCTTTGGCAGACAATCTGCGTTTTTGCTTGGTTTCCTTTTTGGTCAGGATATGATTTTTGAAAGCGTGCTTACGCTTAATTTTACCAGTGCCAGTCACTTTAAAGCGTTTCTTGGCGCCTGATTTTGTTTTTAACTTAGGCATTATATATAAAAATTAGAAAACTCTACTTTTTAGCCTTCGGCATGATGATCATGCCCATCCGCTTTCCTTCCAGCTTCGGCAGTTGCTCTACCTTGCCAAACTCTTCCAGCCCTTGCGCGAACTTCAGCAGCAGGATCTCTCCACGCTCTTTGTACACGATAGACCGGCCCGCGAAGAATACCGTGGCTTTCACCTTGGCACCTTCTTTCAGAAAGTTCTCGGCATGTTTCAACTTGAAGTTAAAGTCATGCTCGTCGGTGTTGGGGCCAAAACGGATTTCTTTCAAAACCACTTTCAGCGCCTTCGACTTGATCTCCTTCTGCTTCTTTTTCTGCTCGTACTTAAATTTCGAGTAGTCAACGATCTTACAAACCGGAGGATCGGCATTCGGGGAAATCTCAACCAGGTCCAAACCTTGGTCCTGCGCCATTTTAATGGCTTGCTGGATTGGGTAGACATCGACCTTGATCTCTTCTCCGACTACCCTCACCCGCTGGGCGGTGATCCTTTCATTGATCCGGTAAGGCTCTTCGGGTCGTTGAGGCCCCCTTCTCATCGGTTTTCCAAAACCGGGTCTGTTGTTATTAAAGATTGCGATACTATTAAAAATTTAAGTTTCAAAAAACAGGGTGCAAATATCGTGATATTTTTTGCTTTTCAAAATATCAGATGGGTGCAGAACATTCAATTCTAAAGCGATTCACAAACTCGTCCAGGGGCAAACTGCCTTGATCACCTTGTCCGTGCTTGCGCAAGGCCACCAGATTCTCGGACGATTCCTTCTCGCCAACGATGAGCATATACGGGATTTTCTTGGTTTCGGCGTCGCGGATCTTGCGACCAATTTTCTCGTCGCGATCGTCCAATAAACCTCTGATATCCTGCTCCTTAAGCTTGTCATATACAAGCTTTGCATAATCATTAAAACGCTCGGATATCGGCAACACGGCAATCTGATCGGGTGCCAGCCACAACGGGAAATTGCCCGCGCAGTGCTCGATCAAAACGGCGATGAATCGCTCCAGCGAACCAAAGGGTGCGCGGTGAATCATGACCGGTGTATGTTTCTGATTATCCGATCCAACATATTCCAATTCGAACCGCTGTGGCAACTGATAGTCGACCTGAATGGTTCCCAACTGCCAGCTCCGGCCCAACGCATCCTTCACCATGAAGTCCAGTTTGGGGCCATAGAAGGCCGCTTCGCCTTTCACAGCCACGGTCTTCAGTCCTTTTTCGTCGGCGGCCTCCTGGATGGCCGCTTCCGCTTTCTCCCAGGCGCTGTCTTCGCCGATGTATTTCTGCTTGTTCTCAGGGTCGCGCAGCGATACTTGAGCCGTGAAGTTTTCGAAGCCTAACGAGTTGAATACGTGCAACACAAGGTCTATCACTTTAAGGAATTCTTCTTTCACCTGGTCGGGGCGACAGAAGATGTGGGCATCGTCTTGTGTGAAGCCGCGCACGCGGGTGAGGCCGTGCAACTCACCGCTTTGCTCATAGCGATATACGGTCCCAAATTCTGCCAATCGAATGGGCAGGTCGCGGTATGAGCGCGGCTTGGTTCTGTAGATCTCGCAGTGGTGCGGGCAGTTCATGGGCTTCAGCAAAAACTCCTCTCCTTCATCCGGTGTGTGGATGGGCTTGAACGAATCCTTGCCGTATTTTTCATAGTGACCCGACGTCACATACAATTGCTTGCTTCCAATGTGGGGTGTCACCACGGGGTCGTAGCCGGCCTTGATCTGGGCTTTGCGCATGAATTGCTCCAGGCGTTCGCGCAGAATGGTGCCTTTGGGCAGCCACAACGGAAGGCCCATGCCCACGCGTTCGGAGAACGCAAAGAGCTCAAGCTCCTTGCCCAGCTTCCGGTGATCGCGTTTCTTCGCTTCTTCGATGAGGTGGATGTATTCTTCCAACTCCTTTTGCTTGGGAAACGTGATGCCATAGATGCGGGTGAGCATCTTGTTCTTTTCATCGCCACGCCAGTAGGCGCCGGCCACGCTGGTGAGTTTCACCGCTTTGATGAAACCGGTATGGGGTATGTGCGGGCCTTTGCAAAGATCCGTAAAGTCGCCTTGCTTGTAGAAGGTGATCTTTCCATCATCCAGGCCGCTGATGAGTTCGATTTTGTAGGGGTCGCCTTTCTCGTTGAAGTACTTGAGGGCTTCGGCTTTGGTCACGTCGCTGCGAACGTACTGGCTGTCGCGTTTGGCAAGTTCCTTCATTTTGGCTTCCACGGCCGCGAGGTCGTCGTCGCCAAAAGGTTTGCCGTTCAGGTCGATGTCATAGTAGAACCCGTTTTCGATGGCGGGGCCAATGCCGAACTTCACGTCGGGATATAATGCTTCCAGGGCCTCGGCCAGCAAGTGAGCCGACGAGTGCCAGAAGGTTGTTTTGCCGCTTTTGTCGTTCCAGGTGAGAATTTTGATGGACGCATCTGTGGTGATGGGACGCGCAAGGTCCCAAACCTCTCCGTTTACTTCGATGGCCAATGCAACACGCGCCAGCCCTTCGCTGATGCTGGACGCAATTTCAGAGCCTTTCACGCCCTGAGGATACTCCCGAACACTACCGTCGGGAAGGGAAATTTTTACATTCATGATTTGAACTAAACTACAAAATTAATTCAGGGCACAAATATGCAACATTCTACGCTGCATTATGCAGGTTTTTAGGGAAAGGAACATTTTATTTCGCGTTTTCACCAGCGCCGATTTTCTCATGCAGACATGCCGGTCAAAGCTGAAACTGGAAGCTGAACAACACACCGAAGTTGTGTACATCGGGCCGGTCAAGATAGGTGACGCGATGCACAAAGTCGATGCGCAAAAAGCGGAAGATGTTCTCCACGCCATAGCCCAACTCCACATAGGGCTCGTTGCCAAAATAGCCGACGGGCAATGTCGGTTCGCCAGTGGGTGTGTTGGGCGCCAGCAGGGCGCGGTTGGCTTCGCTGAGGCCGCCATAGATCACGTTGGCCGTGCCCAGCAAACGCCACTTCAGTTTCCGGAGCAAGGGCACACGGTTCAGCAGAAACCCTTCGAAGTAGTGGCGGTAGCGCAGAGTGACGTAGCGGTCGCTGATGAACTCGCCATAGTTCATCAGGTTGTAGGTGATCGCGCTGTAGAGCGGAGTCTGGTTTCCCAGGTGCAGGCCCAGCAACGGATACGGTAAGGGTGTGAAAATGTACTCCCCCATCACATCCACAAACGCCTCTCCCAGCGGGCCGAAGCGGATGCGCTTGAAAAGACTCAGGCGCAGTTTGTCGTAGTCAAAATCGCTGTTGGCTAATCCTTTGAAGCCGCGGGTGTAGCGCAGGGTGATAATTGGCCACCGCGTAGTGCCCAGGCTGATGCGGTCGTTGTCTGACTGCAGGAACATTTCGTCGCGGGCATAGCGTGTCTCTACCGTTACCTCGGCCGATTGAAAATCCTGGCTCACGGTGGATGTCGCGATGTCGTCGGGTTGATCGTAGTAGGCAAAGTCGTAGGTGGGCTCGAAGGTGAAATAGCGGAATGCCATCCGTTGGGTGAAGCCCTTGAACAACTCGCGCTTGAAGTCGGCCCGCACTTCGTTGGTGTAGTAGCCCCGTCTGAAATAGCCAAACCGTTGCGAGGCCAGCAGCAGGTAGTTGTCGGCGGCCGCCTCGGCGTCGATGCCCACGCGGCCCAGGTCGCTGCGGGCGCTCAGGGTGAGCGTTGTCCATCGCCTTCGCGACATGATGTTCTGGGCCGAGACTGTGTATTTCACACGTTGGTCGCCAAAGCCATAGCCCAGCTGTGCACCAAACACCCACTTGTCGCTGAAGGCGATGTTGGTGCGAAATCCCGGTTGCAGCCGGACGCCTTCAATGTTGTTGTAGGAGAATATCGAAATGTAGGGACCGATGTCCACCTTGCCCACCTTGTAGTAGCCATTGATGAAGATCTTGATGAGGTCGGTATACGTTCGCACCACCGGGATAGCCTGCAGTGTGTCGATCATTTTGTAGACGTTTTTCTCCGTCGCACTCAAGGGCTCATGGCGGATGGAGTCCCAGAAAACTTCGGCTTCGTGCATGCGCACATCTTCGGCCATGGTGATGGGCAATTGGTAGAAGGAAACGTCGTGAGGTTTGTTGATTACAAAGTTTTTGTTGGACGTATAGAACTTGGCCAGCATGCCCGCGCTGTTGCTCGTCATCTCCCCTACGTCGATCAATACACGATTCTTCACCGGGAGCCATGCACCGTCTTCTGCCGGTTCCAGTTCCTGCTGGATCTTTATCTTCTCTACAAAATTCAGGTTGGCCTGCTTGCCTACAGCAGCATCGATTTGCTTTAGCGCATAGCCCTCTTTGGTGATCCAGATGGACCCCGTGAAGGCGAGGTCCTGCGGGCTGCGCGGTGTGAAGTCGAGCCGGTAACAAAATTGTCCATCCACATAAAGGCTATCCACCAAATCAAAATCATAGTAGAGACGCCAGCCGTCGGCCAGGGGCGACACAAAGTCTTTTGTCACGATGTTCACCCAGTTCTGGTAGAAGTTGTATTCCTGAAAAGAAGATCCTACCAATTGGGTGATGGTACTGCCATCCTCCACGCCGAGGCCGTTCACCTTCGAGTTGAGAATGTGTTCGTAGCGCAGGGTGGGTTTGTCGCGGTAGTAGACTTTTGAAACGCTCTCTGTGATCAGGATCGGCAGAATGGGTTTGCCGTCTTCGCCGGCAATGCGTTCGATGCTGTCGAGCACCTGGGTGATCTTCTGCACCACCTTGCGTTTCCGGAATTTGTCGGTGAGGTTGTCGACGTCTATTTCCACTTTGGTATAGGTGTCGTATTCATACGCCACCAGTCTGCGTTTGTCGTTCCTGCTTTTGTTCTTCACCACGTTGCGCATGATGGCAAACGCCGGATTCTCGCCCGAGAGCACCACTACTTCCTGGAGGTTTTGGGCGTCTTCGCGGATTTGAAAGTGTATGGTTTGTGTTTTGCCTTTCACCACGGCTTTCCTGCGCGACAGGTAGCCGATGTAGGAAACCACCAGTGTGTCGCCGGGATGCGTGGTTCTGATTTCATAGTTCCCATCGAAGTCGGTGGTGGCCCCCGTGGATGTGCCCGGGAAAATCAGGTTGGCAAAAGGAATGGGGTCGCCCGAGTTGGCGTCGGTCACCTTGCCTTTGATGACCGTTTCCTGTGCCCACAAAAATGCCGGAAGCCCACACAGCAACATGGCCATGACGAGACGGGTACGGAAAAATACGTGGGCTACGTCTCTTCGCACGTGCGGGGGGTTATGATGTGTTCTTAAATGAATTAACCTCGCTTTGTCCTGTTATGTTCTTAGCGGGTGGTGCTCACTTTGATCTTTTCTTTCTCGCCCAAAAAACGCGGCGAGGTTTTGAGGATATATAAATCGAGCACAGCTTTTGGCCGGGCAAAATACTCGCGGAACCGAACCTTGAGTGCATAGTCGAAATCGGGTTCATCGGCCACCATGGCCACGGCGTCGATGTCGTAGTAGCGGCTGATGAACAGCGCACGATAGCTGTGAAAGGGTTGCGTGATGATGATGATCTTGTTCTGCCCAAATATCTTCTGACAACGCACAACCGAATCCAGCGTGCGAAGACCTGCGTAGTCGAGGGTGATGGCATAGTCGGGCACACCCATTTTGAGGAGGGCCTTGCGCATTTCCATCGGTTCGTTGTAATACACTGAACGGTTGTCGCCGCTCAGGATGAAGTGATCGACCTTGCCCAGGCGGTAGAGCTCATAGGCTTTCTCCATGCGTTTTTGAAAAAAGGGATTTGATCCCCCACCCACGGTTTTGTGACTGGTGCCCAACACCAAGGCCACGCGATGATCGGGAAGTTGCTGCAGGTCGGTGAATACGTCTGAGGATGTGCTCCAGACCACCCAAAGGTTACACCCAACGATAAACAACATGCATACCCCAAAAACGATCCACAAAAGATTCCTCAGCCTGCGCATAGATTAACCTGACAAACAAAGCTACTGAATTGCGCGCAGAAACTCCTGCTCGATCAACTCGGAGTTCCGCACAATTTTGCGATACCACTGCAGCCGGATGTGATCTTTCTCTTCGTCGCTGAGGCCATAGGTCTTGCCCGATTGGTGAAGTTTGGTAACGATTGAGTTGAGGCAGATGGCCACGCTCACCGAGATGTTGAGGCTTTCGGTGAAGCCATACATGGGGATGCGCACTTTGGTGTCGCACAACGCGAGGGCGCGCTTCGACACGCCGCGGAGTTCGTTGCCAAACAGCAGGGCCACCTTGCCTTGTGTGGGGTCTACGTCGTGAATGGATACGCCGTCTTCGTCGGGGTCGGCTGCGAGAATGCGGTAGCCCTCTCCCTTCAGCTTCGCGATGCACGCTTCGGTGTTGTCGTGTTGTTTGGAGGTGTGCTGCACAATGTCAAGCCATTTGTGCGACCCTTTCAGCACGCGCGGGTTGATACTGTATTTGCTGATGTTCTCTACAATGTGTATGTCTTGCAGGCCCATGCACTCGCAGGTGCGCACCACGGCGCTGGCATTCTGCGATTGAAAGATATCTTCCAGTACCACCGTCACATGGCGGGTCCGCTGGTTCATGATCTTTTCCACGCCTTGCAGCTTATGATCGGATATGAATTGCGCGAAGTGGGCCGTGACCAGTCGTTCGTGGGGTGTGAGCATAATGCAAAGTTATACGAAGAGCTTTAACCACGTGTTGCCTGCAGCACGTGGTCGTTTCTAAGGAGTGACCTTTTCAGCTGAACAATGCGCCGGCAATGGTGGCCGTCATCATGGTGGCCAGTGTGGCCGCGATCATGGCGCGCAATCCCAGCTTCGAAATGTCGGCTTGACGCGAAGGGGCCATGCCACCCGTGCCGCCAATCTGAATGGCGATGGAGCTGAAGTTGGCAAAACCGCATAACGCATACGTTGAGATAAGAATGGACTTTTCGCTGAGGATGCCCGCCGTCTTCATCACGCCCAGGTCCGAATAGGCCACAAACTCGTTGATCACCATTTTCTGTCCCAGCAAACTGCCAACGGCCAGGGTATCTTTCCAATCCACGCCTATGAAAAACGCAAAGACCCGGAACACTTGTCCGAGAATGTATTGCAGCGAAAAGCCGTCGAATGTTCCGTTGGTGCTGTTCACCACAAATTCGTTGAGGCCGGTGTAGTGGCCAATGAGGCCTACCAGTATCCAGTTCAAAGCATAGATCACGGCGATGAACGCCAGCAGCATAGCACCCACGTTGAGCGCAAGCTTCAGACCGTCGGCGGCGCCTGTGGCGATAGAGTCGATCAGGTTCACGCCCACGTGATCTTTGGTGAGCTTCAAAGATTTGTCTATGGGTTCGGTTTCGGGCAGGAACAGTTTGGCCATCACCACCGACGCTGGCGCACTCATGATCGAGGCCGTGAGCAGATAGGTGGCAAACTTGGTTTGTTCGGCCGGGTCGCTTCCGCCGAGAAAAGAAACATAGGCTCCAAACACACTTCCCGCGATGGTGGCCATGCCACCCACCATGAGGCAATGCAGTTCAGACTGTGTCATGCCGGGTATGAAGGGCTTCACCAGCAAGGGTGCTTCGGTTTGCCCCATGAACACATCGCCCGCGATAGAAAGACTTTCGGCGCCCGACATTTTCATGGTGCGCGTCATGATCCAGGCAAAGCAGTATACAATTTTTTGCAACACGCCCAGGTGATAGAGGCCGGCGGTGACGGCCGAAAAGAAGATGATGGTGGGAAGGGTTTGAAAGGCAAAGAGGAAACCCAGGTTGTGTCTCACGCCTTTCACGGCGTCGGAGTTTCGCGACAGGTCGCCATAGAGAAATTCGGCGCCCTTCTGGGCAAAGTTCAGGAACACGATGAACTGCGCGCTCACATATTCGAACGCCAGTTGCACGGCTTCTATTTTAGCGATGAGCAAGCCGAACACAATTTGCAAGGCAATGCCCGCGGCGACGAGGCGCCAATCCACAGCTTTCCGATTCGTAGAGAAGAGGTAGGCCACACCCACAATAAACACCAGGCCACCCAGCGCGCGTATATAATCCATAACGAAGAGCAAAAAGCACAATGCCGTGTGGCGAACCAGCGCCGGGCATTGTCTTCACATTGGTTTAGGTTTAGGTTTCGGTCACGATAAATCTATAAACACAAAAAAGCACGAAGTATAGTCCTTCATGCTTTTCGTTATTCTTCTCAGTTGCGTTTGCTCAATTCATCGCGAATCTTTGCGGCCCGCTCATAGTCTTCCTTGTCGATGGCGTCTTTGAGCAGCTCATTCAATTTTTCGATGGAGTAGTTTTTAAAGTCGTCTTTGCGGGAGGTTTCTTTTTTCACTTTGGCTTTCGCCTCGGTTTTGGGTTCGGGTTTGTCTTCCTCCACCTCGTCGGTCAGCACGATGCCGGCTTCGGCCAGAATGTTTTCATACGTAAAGATCGGGGAGTCGAACCGCAGGCCGATGGCGATGGCGTCGGAAGGGCGCGCATCGATCTCGCTTTTCTTCAGGCCGTCGCTGCACACAATTTTCGCGAAGAACACACCTTCTTTCAAGTCGGAGATGATGATCTCTTCTACCGTGAAATGAAAATTGTTGGCGAAGGCCTTGAACAGGTCGTGCGTCATGGGCCGGTTCGGAATGATCTTTTCTATTTCGATGGCGATAGCCTGTGCCTCAAACATCCCGATGATGATGGGGAGGCGGCGGCTGCCTTCGGTTTCGCCAAGCACCAACGCGAACGAGCCGGTCTGTGATTGACTCGATGATAGTCCTAGTATTTCCAGTTTAATTTTCTTCACTTACTTCGCAGCTTTGATCGCCTCAGTCAATTTAGGAATTATTTCGAAAGCATCACCAACAATACCGTAGTCGGCAGCTTTAAAAAACGGCGCCTCCGGGTCCTTGTTGATGACCACAATATATTTGGAAGAGTTCACGCCGGCCAGGTGCTGAATGGCACCGGATATGCCGATGGCGATGTATAGCTGTGGGGCCACCTTCACTCCGGTTTGCCCTACGTGTTCGTGGTGTGGTCGCCATCCCATGTCAGACACAGGCTTGCTGCATCCGGTGGCGGCGTGCAGGGTTTTGGCGAGTTCTTCCAGGATGCCCCAGTGTTCGGGTCCCTTCATGCCGCGTCCGCCTGAAACCACGATGTTGGCTTCCGGCAACAACACTTCGCCGGTTGCTTTTTCGGACGATGTGATGTGCGTGGCAAAGTCAGCATCGCTCAGGGTCACCGCATAGGGCGTTACCTGCGCAGCACTTCCCACCTCTTTTATCTCGGCGGCATTCTTGCGAAGGCCGATCACTTTCTTCTGATTTTTCAACTCCACCCACGCAAAGGCTTTGCCGGTGTAGATGCTTCTTTTCACCACAAAACCACCCGACGTTTGCGGAAGGTCCACCACGTTGGAGGCGAGGCTGGCGCCAATTTTTGTGGCTACGCGTGCGGCCACCGGTGTGCCCAGCGACGAGTTGGCGAGCACCAGAATGTCGGCGCCTTCGTCTTGCAGCGCTTTCTCCAGCACCGATGCATAGGCCTGGATCACTCCCTGGTTCAACTTTTCATCGGCAGCGTGCAACACTTTTTGCGCGCCATATTTTCCAAGCGCTTCCAGCTCGGCTTTATCTACAGCACCCAGCGCTATGGCGGTTACCGGTCCACCCAATGCATGGGCATAGGCAACGGCTTCGATGGAAGTCTTTTTTATTTTTCCTTCTGCACTCTCGACAAATACGAGTATGGCCATACGAGAAAATTAAGGTTAAAAGAAAATTTATGATTTCGTAAACGACACTTCGGCTTACAATACTTTGGCCTCGTTCTTCAAGAGATTCACCAGCTCGCCCACATTGTCGGCCGGGATCATCTTCACAGAACCTTTTGGAGGAGGCAATTCGAATTTCTGAAGCTTCACGCCGCTGTCAACGGTTTTCGGTTCAACAACTTTGAGCGGTTTGGTGCGCGCCGACATGATGCCCCGCATGTTGGGGATCTTCCATTCGGCTATGGGTTCCTGACAACCGGCCACAAAAGGAAGCGACACTTCCAGGTATTCTTTCCCGCCTTCAATTTCGCGGGCCAGTTTTGCTTTTGTTCCGTCGATGTCAAGTTTCATCACCGGCGAAATGGAGGGAATGCCCAGCAATTCGGCCACGATGCCATGCACCACGCCACTGTTGTAGTCGATGGACTCGCGGCCCATGAGAATCAGATCATAGCCTGCGCCTTTTGCCAGCTCGGCAATTTGTGCGGCCACAAAAAATGAATCGGTAGGTTCGGCATTCACGCGGATGGCGTCGTCGGCACCAATGGCCAGCGCTTTGCGCAAGGTCGGCTCGGTGTCGGCCAGCCCCACGTTGAGCACCGTGACGGTGGCACCCGAAGTTTCTTTCAACTCAATGGCCCGTGCCAGCGCGTAGTCGTCGTAGGGACCTATGATAAACTGAACACCGGTGGTGTCGAACTTTGTGTTGCTATCCGTGAAATTGATTTTGGAGGTCGTATCCGGAACGTGCGTAATGCAAACTAAAATCTTCATCTGGCTCTAAATCAATAAGTTGAAAATTGCTTTTCCAAACTGCGGTCAAGATACAAAAAACCGGTTTCCAAACGCCAAAATGCGCATATTTTTAAGATTCAGAGCGTTTTTGCGCATCGGCTTCCACAATCGTTTTGTTGGACGTTGTTCAATCTCAGGCGCGTCATTGATCATCCCAAGCATGACACATTGAGACGTATTCAAACAAAGGTGAGCCCGATTCAACAGGCCCTAAAAAAAGAAAGCATTGGCGACAAACCAATGCTTTCCGGAAAGAGATTTAGCAACTACAGCAATAACATGTTAATAGGATGAGCCGGTGTTGGGACCCATAAAGCCACCCCAGTAGGTGTTGGTCGATTCAAACTCGTGCGAGTTTGTGCCGGGCCAATGATCCTTGTCGAAGCCGGGGGCTTCCTTCAGGATTTCTTTATCAAGATCCAGCACAAAAGCATGTTCGCTGGTGTTGAGGCGAAGCGCGCGATACGGAATGGCAAACAGCTTTTGGCCGAGGCCAAGAAAACCACCACTCTCCAGCACAATGTATTCAATGGCGCCGGTCTCCACGTTTAACATCACGTCTTTGATGTCGCCCAGCTTTTCGCCTTGCGGATCTTCAATGGTGTCTTTCATGATTGACGATGCCGTTAAAATTCTAACCGGGGAGTTGGCCTTCACGCCTTCGTGATTTTTGCCCGTGAGGTTGTCGATATCAAGATTGGTTTTCATTGTCGTTTGGGTTTATGTTTTATATGCTCCATTCCAAACCACTTAAAAACTGTGCCACGTTGCCTAAGGCCCGAATGGAGCTTGTGATGATGATGACACTAGGTTGTCTGGGATTATTTCTCCACAGTGGCGCCGGGAACCGTTGCCAGAAACTCACACCGGCCCGGTCAATTAAGATGCCGCCGCGGAACTTATGACACCGCGATTCGGATTATATTTGGAATCGCACTGGCGCACCTCCATGACCACATTGACCCCTGAAGAAAACATTCGCTACAGCCGCCACCTGGTGTTGAAGGAATTTGGCCCGACCAATCAGGAGAAGCTGAAGGCTGCCTGTGTGATGGTGGTGGGTGCCGGTGGACTTGGGTCCCCTGCCCTGCTCTATCTGGCCGCCGCCGGCATTGGCACGCTGGGCATTGCCGATGGCGACCACGTTGAACTGACCAACCTCCAGCGCCAGGTGCTCTTCACCACCGACGACATCGGCAAACGCAAAGCCGACGCGGCAACGGAGAGGCTGCACCGCCTCAACCCCACCATCACACTCCAACCCTACCCGGCCATAACCCGCGAAAACGCCCTGGACATCCTGCGCGAATTCGATGTGGTGATCGACGGCACAGACAACTTCCCTACACGCTATCTGCTGAACGATGCCTGTGTGCTGCTTGACAAACCGCTGGTCTATGGCTCCATCCTTCGCTTCGAAGGACATGTGTCTGTGTTTAATATGAAAGATCATCGGGGCGAAAACAGTGCGCACTACCGCGACCTCTTTCCCGAACCACCCGATGCTTCAAGCGTACCCAATTGTGAAGAAGCCGGCGTGCTGGGCATTTTGCCCGGCATGGTGGGCAGCATGCAGGCCACAGAAGCCATCAAGATCATTACCGAACTCGGCGAACCCCTGGCCAACACGCTGGCCATCTTCGACGCGCTGTCTATGACACTTAGTCGCATTCGCTACATTAAATCTCCTCACCGGAAGCCCATCACAGAACTGGTGGATTATGAAGATTTTTGTGGTTTAAATCAGCAGAAAAACAAATCTTTGAACTCTAACGAATGGAATACTATGAAGGAAATAACCGTACAAGAGCTTAAGCAACTGAAAGATTCAGGCGCCGATTTCCAACTGATTGACGTGCGCGAGCCTCATGAATTTGATATCTGTGACCTCGGCGGCGAGCTCATCCCGCAAGGCGACATCCCCGGCAGTGTCGACAAGATTGACCGCACAAAGAAAGTGGTGATTCATTGCCGGAGCGGCGCGCGCAGCGGCAACATGGTGCAGTGGCTCGAAAAAAATCACGGCTTCGAAAATCTCTACAACCTGAAAGGCGGCATATTGGCCTGGGCAAAGGAAATAGATCCTGAAATGCCTACGTATTGATGAACGAACTGTTCAAAAAAAATGAAGCCACCCGTTCAAGGTGGCTTTTTTGTGTCAAGCGTTTTAGAAGAAGTCTATTCCCGTTCAATAGCCTGTTTCACATCCGCGATGATGTCGCGAATATCTTCCAGGCCAACGGCGATGCGAATCAAGCCTGGGGTGATGCCCACCACGGCGCGCTCTTCGTCGGTTAGTTTCGAGTGTGTGGTCGATGCCGGGTGAATGGCGATGGTGCGGGTGTCGCCGAGGTTGGGTGTGTGTGAAATGAGTTTGAGGTTGTTCAAAAATCTGCGGCCCTGATCGAGTCCACCTTTCACTTCGAATGTCACCAGCCCTCCGCCAAGACGCATTTGTTTTTTAGCCAGCGCATGCTGGGGATGCGAGGGCAGGAAAGGATATTTCACCGTGGCCACATGGCTGTTGCTTTCCAGGTATGTGGCCAGCTTCAGCGCGTTGTCGCAGTGGCGATCCATGCGCACGGCCAGCGTCTCCAAACTTTTTGAAAGCACCCATGCATTGAAGGGCGACATGGCCGGGCCTGTGTGGCGTGTGAAGAAACGGATTTCTTTGATCAGTTCTTTTGTGCCGAGAATGGCGCCGCCAATAACACGGCCCTGACCGTCCATGAATTTTGTGGCCGAGTGGGTCACGATGTGTGCGCCCCATTTGGCCGGGGTTTGCAGATAGGGTGTTGCAAAACAGTTGTCAACGTTCAGAATGAGATTGTGTTTCGCGGCCAGTTTGCCAAGCCACTCCAGGTCCAGCAAATCCAACGCGGGGTTGCTGGGTGTTTCCACAAAGATCATCCGCGTGTTGGGCTGTATTTTAGATTCCCAGGTTTCGGGTTCCGAAATGTCGGCGTATGAATGGGTGATCCCGAAGCGCGGGAAGATGGTGTTCAGAATCTGATGCGTCGATCCAAAAACGGAGCGACAGGCCAGCACGTGGTCGCCGGCTTTCAAAAGGGCGGCCATGCTGCTATACATGGCGGCCATGCCCGACGCGGTGGCAATGCCGTCTTCGGTGCCCTCCATGAGGCAAAGCTTCGCGATGAATTCGTTTGTGTTGGGATTGGAGTAGCGGCTATAGATGTTGCCGGCTATTTCATCGGCAAACATGGCGCGTGCTTGCTCGGCATCGTCAAATACAAAACTTGAGGTGAGATACAACGGCACGGAGTGTTCGCGAAACTCCGAGCGTTCGTGCTGGGCGCGAATGGCGTTGGTCTCAAAATAGAATTCTTCTTCCATGTGGTGGCGTAAATAGGTCAATGAACGTTAATGGCCTTGCTGATTTTTCTCAGGGTATGATCTCAAAGCTGTAGGTGATCTTTGCGTTGGCTTCGAGCGTCTTGGCCACGGAGCAATATTTCTCGACACCCAGTGACACGGCGCGCTGCACCTTGTCGCGATCGAGGGCACCAAACATTTTGAAGTGCACGTGCACTTCGGTATAGAGCGAGGGCACCACGTCTTTCTCGCGTTCGCCTGTGACGGTCACCTTGATGTCTTTCAGCGGTTGCTTCTGTTTTTTCAGAATATTGATGATGTCGATGGAACTGCATCCGCCCATGGCAGCCAGCAGCAGTTGCATGGGGCGCATGCCCAGGTTGGAACCTCCCACATCGGGCGACGCATCCATCTGGATTTTGGCACCCTGCTCATTCACGGCTTCCATGTGGAAGTCGTCGTTCAAACGATTGATTTCAATTTTTACCATACATTCCTTCTTTCTGCGGCCAGAGATACACCCCGGCCAGCATTCCCAAAAAACTAACAAGCGTTGCCGGCACCAGGCTTGGCCAGCTTGTGTCGCACGCCTCAAAGATAATCCATGTGAGCATGCCAAGCACCATCGACAACAAGGCGCCCGTGCTGTTGGCCTTCTTCCAATACAACCCTAAGGTTAAGGGCACAAACAGCGACACCAGGCTGAGGATAGACGACTCGCCCACGAGTTCGTAGATATTAGAACGCAAACACGCCATAATGGTGGCCGATGCGCTGAAAATTAAAACAGAAATCCGCGTCATCAACAGCAGTTGCTTGTCGGAGTAGCGATGACCGATGAGGGGCTTCATGAGGTTCTCCGAAAATATGGCCGCGGGCGCCAGTATAGACGAGCTGGTGGTGCTCATGATGGCCGACAGCAACGACCCAAAGAAAAGAATCTGGATGGGAAGGTTGGTGTGCTGCAACACCATGTTGGGAAGCGCAAGCTGTGTGTCGCCCGTGAGCTGGTCGGGATACATGTGGCGGATGCACAAACTAATGAACAGCGGCAACATGGCGATGGACAAGTAGAGGAGCGCCGCGATGTAGCACGACCAAACCGCCGTGCGCTCGGACGACGATGACATGGCCCGCTGATACACATCCTGCGAAGGCAACGAGCCCAACCCCAACACCGACCACGCCGCGATATAGGTCACAATTTCTTTGAAGTCTGCGTCGGGAAAAAAACGAAGGTTCTCGCGTGGCATCTCCAAAAGCACCACGCCTACCCCACCCGCTTTGCCCGCAAGAATGACCGCGAGCACCAGCAAGCCCACAATGATGATGATGCTTTGCATGAAGTCGGCAATGGAGATGGCCCACATGCCGCCCACAAAGGTGTAGAGGGTCACCACCAGGGCGCTGATCACCACGCCCTGCCAGGTTTCGAGTCCCGTCACCACGTTCAGAATCAAACCCATGGCCACCAGTTGCGCGGCTGTGTAGCCAATGTAGGGCGGCGCCAGAAACAAGCTGGCCACGCGCTCGGTGCGACCGTTGAAACGGATCTTGAAAAAATCGCCCAGGGTGAGCAGGTTCATGCGATAGAGTTTGCCGGCGAAGAATGTTCCAAACAAGATCAGGCACAACGCCGCGCCAAACGGATCTTCGATCACGCCATAGAGTCCATTCTTCAAAAATTCAGACGAAGCACCAAAAACTGTTTCAGATCCAAACCAGGTGGCGAACATGGCGGCCGAGCTCAGCACCAGCGGCAGGCTGCGACCCGCCAACATGAAGTCGCCGGAGGTTTTTACTTTTCGGGAAGCCCAAAATCCCACCAGTACCGTGAGCGCGAGGTAGGTGATGATGGAGAAAAGTAACAATGCGTGGCTTGTATTTAGACGGTTAAAAGTCTAAAAGTAAAAAACCAGGAGAGTTTTTCATAAAGCGGGTCGGCTTGTGCTACTTATTTTTTTTGAGTTGGAATGCGCGTGTCACATTGAAGCCGAGGTGAATATCGCCGTCGAAGAAATTGTCGCGCGTTTCGGTGATGAAGGCACGCTCGGTGAGGCCGATAGCGTTGGTCAGCAACAATTGAAACACGTGTCCACCCGTCTCGATGTCGATGCCGAGCGACATGGCGTCATAGTAGGGCGACCCGCTGACGCGGCTCACGTTGTAATAGTATTCGCCCGTGAGCGCGATGCTCCGCGTCAATTTGATGCGACCACCAAAGCCCACAGCAAACTGATCGTTGCTCTCGATGGACTGTGTTACATAATTTTTGTGCACCAGCGTGGGCATGAGTTGGAATGAGAAGTTCGGAGAGAACTTGCGCGCAATGAGCAGTTGGCCGGTGTAGGCCAGCCGGTCCACGTTCTCGAAATCGGGCGCGACCTCCTTGTTATCTTTGGGCGACAGCTTGTAGGCGGCACCACCCAGCACCGTCACCGACACCGGGAAGTTTTTCACGCCGCTGCTTTGACGTAGCAGCTTGTATTTCAAATAGCCGTCCATCGTTTTGTCGGTTGAGTTCCGGCCAATGCTTGCCGAAAGATGATCGGTGATGCCATAGTCCAACCCAAGCCGTACATAGGCCTGGTCGAGTCCGAACATTTCGTAGGATCCGCCATTGATGGCACCAAAGCGGTGACCAAATATAAACTCCAGCGTGCCTGCCGGTTTTGTTTCCACGGTGTGGCCGTTGCCCAGGCGTGTTCCTTTAAAAGTGGCGAAGGCATATTCAGTTTCCTTCTTCGAATCTTTCTCCAACTCACCCAACAAATCGTTCTGTGCCATCACAACGCACGGGGTAAGCAAAAACATGAGTACTAGTTTTTTCATAGCAGGTTGATTTAAAGGGGCCGATACATAAAGTCGAGCGTTACTTCCACTTGCTGGGCGATGTTCTGCCACACCAGTTGGGGTATCTTGATGTTATAGTCCGATAGTTTTACAATGAATTTTGATTTCAGCGCCAGGCGATTGCCCACCACCTCGATGGTGCCGGGCACGTCAATTTCTTTGGTGACGCCATGAAGCGTGAGTTTGCCTTTCGCGTGCACATCCTGTTTGCCGCCCGCGGCCAGACTAAAGCCGATGATCTGCCCCTGGAACGACGACTTGGGAAACTTCTCCGAGTCCATATACTTCTCGTTGAAGTGGATCTGCATGGTCTTGTTCACAAACTGAAAATCCTTGACGCCCAACAGGTAGGCCACTTCGCCATCCTGCGCATCAAAGATGCTGGTAACTTTTGCATTGGTGGCCGATATATCTTCCACTACACCATCGGAGAAAAACGACACCACCGATTTCTCGGCGAAGTAACGTTGTTGTGCTGCCAGGCTCCACGGAGTCGACAACATCAGGAGAAGCAAGAGGGGTTTTAGAGGCTTCATAGATTAGCGTGAGTCGGATCGCAAGGTCACAGGGTTTTCATTTTGGCTGATAGGTGAAGTCGATCGTGACCTCCACCTGTTCGGCGATGTTCTTCCAAAACAACTGGGGTATTCTTACTTTATAGTCTTCGAGCTTCACCATGAACTTCGATTTCATCACAAGCCGGTCGGCCTGTTTTTCGAGTGTGCCCGGAATGTCCACGTCGTGGGTCACGCCGTGGATGGTGAGTTTGCCCTGCGCATGCACCTGCTGAACGCCCTCCACCAAACCTTTGAAGCCTACAATTTTGCCTTCGAAGGTTGACTTCGGGTATTTTTCAGACTCCAGGTATTTTTCATTGAAATGCTCCTGCATGAGCGACTTCGCGAATTTGAAATCCTTGATCGGAACAGAATAGGCCACCTCGCCTGAGGTGGCGTCGAACATGCTCACGGCCTTGGTGTTTTCCGCTTTAATATCTTCTACCGAAGCCTTCGAGAAAAACGACACAAAGGTCTTCTCAGCGCTATAGCGCTGCGCCATGGCCGGCACGCTTGCCAGCAAGAGAACGATCAGTTTTACGATCTGCATGTTTGTCCCTTCTTAGTTGGCCTTCGCGCCCTGCTCTACCCAACAGACCAGCGTGCGAATCTGTGCGTCGGTTATTGTGCCGATCTTGGGCATGTGCCCACTGGCGCCCGCAGGACGGGTCACGCGGTCTTTGATCTGAAGCGCATGGCTTTGGACATTCGAAAACACACGCCAGTCGCGCGATGCACCATTGCCCCCATCGTGACACCCGCCGTCGCCGGTGATGGCACAGCTGGATTGAAGGATGGGCTGCACGTCGGTGGCAAAACTCACCTCTGCCGACGTCTGGCAATTAAACAAACCCTCGGGCGCACTGTGGTTCACGCACTGGGCCAACAGCACCACCACAAACGCCAGGACCCCAAAAGACACTACACGAGTTTTCATAGATGAAAAGTTAGACAAAACAATTGTAGGTACAATAACCCTAACAAATATGGTCAGGGGTTAGCAAAAACGGAATTTCTGTCGTCGTGAATTTCGAGACAAATGCCAGGGGTGTTAAAATAAAAATCCCCCGAAGTCCTTGACCTCGGGGGATTTTTACTGTCTATAGTTGGCTTTAATCTGAAACAAAAGTAAAAACAAGTTTTGACATGATCATCCCTTAAATCGGTCATTGGAAAATAATGGGGACGAGACGTCGCTGGCGGGGATAAAGCGTTGCCGGGAACGGCTGAAAATAACAATCCCCCGAAATCCTGGACTCCGGGGGATTGTTATTGTCTATAGTTGGCTTTAATCTTAGGTCAAAGGTAAGGTATGTGTTTCAACTGGCATTCGTGAAATCGTTCACTGGAAAATAGTAGGGTTGAACGACGGATAACGAGGATAAGGAACCAAAATGCCCTAAATTGAAAATCCCCCGAAGTACTCGACTAAGGGGGATTGTCATGTCTATAGTTGGCTTTAATCTGTTTCAAAGATACAAATATCCGTTGTCAAAACAACCGTTTGCATCATAATTCCTCAAAAAAAAATCAATTTTTCTTTGAAAATCCCTTTACAGTATCTGAAACCCCGGAATCCAGGGGCATGTATTTTTCCTTCAGACGTTGCTTAAGTTGTGATTTCGACCCTGGAAATGAAGTTTTCCGGCTGATGTCGTAGCTCGCATAGGCCAGCAGTATGGCAAACAAAATCACTACCCCCACAAAGATCTTTTTCGATCGCGACATGGCCTCAAATATACTCCAATACCTTATCGGCCAGCTTCACATTGTCTGACAATAGTTCGTAGAACTGGTCTTTGTTGAATTTCAGCACCACTGTTTCGCTGCGGGCAATGATGAGGTTGGTGTTTACAAAGTTGGGAAGCCCCAGCATTTCGCCGATGAACTGCCCCGTTTCAAATTGCGACACCAACTGCCCGCGCTGATAAAAATCGACCGAGCCCGACACCAGCACATAGAAGGAGTTGTTCTGTTTCTCGTCGAGCGGCAGAGAATCGTGTGGCTTCAGGTGGATCTCGTCGCAGATGTCGGCGAGGTAAGACAGCGTGAGCCCCGGCACATTTTCGAAGAAGTTGTTGCGCTGGAAAAACAACACCATCTCGAACCTTGTCATCTTACGCGACTGAATGATGAGGGCATTCAATTCCTTTTCCATCACATCACCCAAACGCTTGGTGTTTTTCTTATACTCGTCGGGACTTAACCTGTTGAGTGCCCAGGCCGACACTTCGCGAATGAGTGTGTCGGGATTGAAGAGCTGTGCAATGAGGTCGAGCTTGAAGTCTTCGATGCGCAGAATGCCGATCTGGTAGATCACACAAGCTTTGGTCCACCGGTTCGACTGTGCAAAGTCGCGGTTGATCATGAACTTCAGCACCAGTTTCGAGTCGAGTTTGATGCGGGGATAAAAGTCTTCGAGACGACCGGTGCGCTCGGCATCGGTGAGGTCGTCGAGGATGGGGATTACGCGCTGCTTCAATTGCTCAGACAAGAACACGTCCAGCAACTCGATGGCATAGGTGATGCCCTCGGCCGTGCCGCTGTCGATGTTCTCTTTCACCAGCTGTATCGAGCGGGTGTCGTAAAGCATGGTGAGCAGCATATAGATGTGTTCGATGTCGTTTTGAATTTCCGAACGCAGCGTGGTTTTGATCTGTTCGTGAAATCCCTCGTCGCCCACTTCCTGAAGCGCACTGAGGTTCCAGCTGATGTCGGCGATATCGGATTCGATGGCGTATTTGATGCGGGTGATCTGCGAGATGCCGGCTTTGAACCCGCATTCGCCCAGCGACAACAACACCTGCGACACGATGATCTTGTTGGGGTAGTCGATTTTGCCCCACAGAATTTCACGGGCGCGCTGCCCCCCTATCCGGCCGATCACCTGGATCACGCGGAGCATCATCTGCGTGCTCTGCCCGCTCCGGTAGAACGCCGAGTCGAGAGCCGGCAAGGTTTCGGACCCGATGAGCGTCAGTGCGTTCATGGCCTGGTTGCTGAACACCGGGTTGCCCAGGTTTTCGATCACGGCGTTGATCACTTCGGGGTTGTTCTTTTTTATGGACGTCTTCAGGGCTGTATTGCGCACCTTGGGTTCGGTGTCGTTCAGCAGCTCCATGAGAAACGACGTGCATTCGTCTTTCGAGGTGTGAAGCAGCAACTCGGCTGCATAGTGTCGGTCGTTGGGATTGGTGGAACGCGTGAGCTTCTGGATGCGGGTTTTGGTGATGTCGCCGCCGTTCTCGATGATGAGTTGCAGGTCAAGCATGCTGAGCACGTTCTTCTCGCTGCCATCCACTTTCGATTCGTCCATGCGGATCACATATTGGTCCGACACCGACAACCCCTTCAGCTCGTTCATTTTTTCCTGGGCGTAGTAGCGCGCGGCTTCGTCTTCATTTTTCATGAGGCTGTTGGCCCACTGCGGCACCAGCGCTGCGTTGATCTTCTCCAGCAGCTTATATGAAAAAACAGCCTTGCTGGAGTAGGGCACCGTGAGCATGTTCTCCAGGCGCGTGGTGATTTGCGCATAGCCCTTTTCCAGTTTTTCCTGATGTTCTTCCGTGCTCTCCAGCTTAAGGCGGATCTTGTTTCGATAGCCCTTATAGAGGTTGTTTACCACCACAAAATAGACGGCCGCCAGAATGATGAGGAATATGGATATGTGCAGGATGTTGAAGAACGGAATGAATGCCAGCACGAAAATGAGAATGCCTGCAATAAAACGGGCGCTTTCGTTCACCAGCCCTTCCACTTTGGCTTGTATGTTGAAGCGAAGGCGCGATTCCAACGGAATGAAAAACAGCTTGAACACCGGGTTCTCCATCGAGTCGCGCAACGTCCAGTTGAAAAGGCGGCTCAGCGAAACGAACAGGAAGAAGTAGATGAACCCCGTGGGCGAAATGCTTTTGTCGAACCCGAACACCGTTCCCATGGTGATGGAGCCCACCGAGAAAATGATCATCACAATGGGCAACACAAACAGGGAGATGCGCAGACCGTAGTTGCTGATGATGCGCTGGTTCACAAACGTCTGCAGAATAAGGCTGATGCCATAGACCGCGCCGATGAAGAACGAGTTGAAGTTGGTGAGGTCGCGCACGTTGGGGTATTGCACCGTCACCAGGGTTTGGAAGGTATACTGGCTGAAAGTGAACATCACCATCGACACCAGCAGGAACAGCGACAAAAGCACGATGTATTGATCCGAGAATATCTTGGTGATGCTGGTTTCGCGCCGAACCGTTACGCCAAACTCGCGCGGATCGTTTTTGGAGAGTGGAAAGGTGTGGGCAATGATGAACAGCAACACCGACACCATGGCGATGCTGATGGCACAAATGAGCAGGTAGTTGGACGTGTCCTTAAAAATCTCGGAGGTGAAGGGTATAAAAATGAGGGTGGCCAGGATGGCCGCAATAAGTTGCCCCGTGTCGATCCAGCCGATGATGCGTTTGGACTGGCGGAAGTTGAAGAGCCGCCCGAAGATTCCCCAGAAGCTCAACAGCAGAACCGCTGTGTTGGGTCCCGACATGCAATAGAGCGCAAAGATGAACCGGTCTGTAAATGCGGGATCGCCAAAGTGAATGAGCCAGTAGGCACTGAGGGTGAACAGGAACATGAGGGCCACACTGCCCAACGCCAGCGTGGTGAACTTGATCCAGTTTTGAAAGAATGAGAAGAGACCTGTGGTGATGATCCCCAACGCGCCGGCCACCAGGAAGGCTTTGTCTAACTGGTCGCCCATACGGTTCAGGAAGAGGGAGTCGACCGTTACCTGGTAGGTGGCAATGAACACCCCCATGAAAAAGCCCGTGCACAGCATCAGCACAATTTGCTTCTGCTCCTGGGTTTTGATTTGAAGGGCACCAACGAAACGATTTGCCATAGCGAAAACCAAATATAAAAAAAAAACCGGCTTGTGGCCGGTTTCTCAGAATCATGTTGTGGGTCTGTTCGACTACTTTTTCACGGCTGTCGAATCTGCCTTTTCAGTTTTGTAGTCGCTGTTGAGTCCGTCGGTAACGGCCTTCGAAATGTCGAGGGCATCGTCGGCATACAACACGTCGCTTGATACGTCAGTTTTCAAAACCACTTGCAAGCCATTTTCTTTGCCGTATTTTTTCAGGAAAACGGTCACGCGCTCATAGAGGGCTTTGTTCAGTTTTGCTTCTTCGTCCATCAACTGTTGGCCGAGGCTTTGTTGATAGAGTTGCAGGTTCTGTTGTTTTTTGCCGAGGTCTTCTTCGGTGGCTTTCACCTGGCCCAGCGTCATGCTTTGCACGTTGCGTTGGTAGGCGGCAATTTCATTTTGCAGGCTGATGGCTCGGTTGCGATAGTCCTGGTCCATCTTCTTGGTCTTGTCTTCCAACAATTGACGGTTCACCTTCAGGTATTCATAATTTTTCAATACGCTGTCGGAGTTTATGTAGGCAATCTTCAACTCGCCGGGTGCTGCGGTGGTCGATGATGCAGTGGCGGGTTTTCCGGCAGAAAAATGCAAGTAAAACAAAACACCCACTGCAACCAGCAGCACGGCATTTAAGATTAGGGACAAATTCTTCATTCTAGGTTTTAAGTTTCAGGGCGCAAATATGTGCAGAAATAAAAGCTTAGGCAAATTATTCCCACCCTCGCAAAACCAAGGTGGTCGCTCTATGCCGGGAAGTAAACCGCTGGAAATGAACCCGAAAGCCTTAGTCGGCCTCCTGGTCCTGGGTTTGGAAGGAATATAATGTGTCGTCCAACTTGAGGTTGTCCTCATTATAGTCTTTAATGAAACGCTCGATTGTCTTCGTCGTTATTTTTTCCGTGTGCAGGCCCACGTCGAGGCTCACCCCAAATTCGGCATGGGGATCGATGTCGATGTGCTCCTTCACTTTGATGGTTTCTTCTTCCTCCAACTCCATGATCACTTCGGCCATGAACAAGCCGATTTCCTCTTCGAGGGGATCGAGCGCTTCGAGGTTTCCGTTTTCATCTTCGTCGTAGGTGATTTTTTTATACGAAGGGAAATGCTGGGCGGCACGGTGCTCGGCAATTTCATACATCTCGCTTTCGTGTTGCAGGCGCAGCGTGTAGATGACGGCATCATAGACCACATCGCGGCCTTCAAATTTGCCTATAAAATAGAAGTGTGCATACTCGTCGGAATTGTCGTCTTCTTCATCCAGAACATAGTCCTTTCCTGCGGCTTTCATTTTGGCCTGATAATCTTCGATGTACTTGGGATCGAAGCCTTCGTTGTCGACTAATGGATTATTTGTTAAGGGCATACGTTACTCTTCTTTATGAATATAACAATAAAAGTGGAATTTGTTCTATACTTCAATGTAAATATGAAGGAATCGGACGGTTAAATCATTTGTACCATTCGGCATACATGGGATAGTTCCGTGCCGTGCGTTGGATGACGGCCTTCATTTCTTCGCTGGTGTCTTTGATGCGTTTGGCGGGTGTGCCGGCGTAGGTGCTTCCGGGTTCCACTTGTGTGCCGGGCAGCACCACGGCTCCCGCGGCAATGACAGAATTCGATCCGATGACAGCGTCGTCCATGATGATGGCGCCCATGCCCACCAGCACGTCGTCGTGAATGGTGCACCCGTGCACGATGGCACTGTGCGCTATAGACACGTTGTTGCCGATAACGGTTTTTGCTTTTTGATAGGTGCAATGAATGATGGCCCCGTCTTGTATGTTGGTGTCATTACCGATGGTGATGGAGTGCACGTCGCCGCGCACCACGGCATTGAACCACACGGTGCAACGGTCGCCCATCACCACCTCTCCCACCACGGTGGCGTTGTCGGCCACAAAACATTCGTTGCCAAACTTTGGTGTGAACCCTCTCACGGTTTTGATGAGTGCCATGCGTTTCTAATTTGGGCGAAAGCTACAATGCCCGGGAGATTTAAAAATACCCCCGGCCAAAATAAAATCGTGCTCACGAATGGATCGCAGACCTGGCTTGGCCGTTTAGGGGGTAAACGCCAACGTTGGCCCGCGTTGGATATGGTATAGGTGCCTTGCACTTTCCTCCCAGGTGCTGTACTCATCCTGCGTTTTGAAACGGAGGATAAACGCAGGATGAGTACAGGCACCTAAAACCCAGCCCTATCGCACCCGGGCGGGTGGCACGTGCGATTGTGCCGGCGTTCAAATATTAAAGAAAATCTAACCTGACAAGATGTCACGGGGATGGTAAAAGTGTTATTTTTGTAGTTCGAAACGCCTAGAAATGGATAATCTGATCAGTGAACTAGAGATATTAAGGGAGCCGGAAGGCGAAGCGTGCGAAACCTTTCACGTTACGAAAGACCATTCCACAGGCAACAACCGGAAGCTCTACATTGAAAGCTATGGCTGCCAGATGAATTTCTCCGACAGCGAGATCGTGGCGTCCATTCTTCAGAAAAACGGCTTCGACACCACTTCCGACATCACCGAGGCCGACGTGGTTTTCCTGAACACCTGTTCTATACGCGACAAGGCAGAACAGACTGTTCGTCACAGACTTATGCACATTCACGGCCTCAAGAAACACAAGCCCGAAATGCTGGTGGGCGTGCTGGGCTGTATGGCCGAACGACTGAAATCAAAATTGCTGGAAGAAGAAAAGATCGTAGACCTCGTGGCCGGCCCCGACGCCTATCGCGACCTGCCTAACCTCATTGCCCAGGTCGACGACGGCAACAAGGCCGTGAACACCTTCCTGTCGCGCGAAGAAACCTATGGCGACATTGAGCCGGTGCGTCTGAACTCCAACGGCGTGACGGCGTTCATTTCCATTATGCGGGGATGTGACAACATGTGCTCGTTCTGCGTGGTGCCCTTCACCCGCGGTCGCGAACGCAGCCGCGACCCGGAAAGTATCGTGGCCGAAGCCCGGCAATTGTTCGACAACGGCTTCCGCGAGGTGACGCTGCTGGGCCAGAACGTTGACTCCTACAAGTGGAGTGCAGACGAAAACAACAAGGCCCGTCTCGAAAAAGTGGGCCTGACCAACGTGGTGACTTTTGCGCACCTGCTGGAGCGTGTTGCCCTGGTGCACCCCGATCTTCGCGTGCGTTTTTCGACGTCGCATCCTAAAGACATCACCGACGAAGTGCTGCACACCATGGCGCGGCACGACAACATCTGCAAATTCATTCACCTCCCGCTACAAAGCGGCAGCACGCGGGTGCTGGGCTTGATGGAACGTGGTTATTCACGTGAATGGTATCTTGGTAAAGTTCAGAGAATCAAGGAAATATTGGGCGACGAGTGCGCGCTTTCTTCCGACATGATTGCGGGCTTCTGCTCCGAAACCGAAGAAGAACACCAGGAAACGCTCACGCTCATGGACGAGGTGAAATATGATTTTGCCTACATGTTTTATTACTCCGAACGCCCCGGAACACTTGCCGCCAAGAAATATAAAGACGACATATCCGACGCTGTAAAGAAGCGGCGTCTGGAGGAGATAATTGTGAAGCAACGTCAACACGCGGTGCTGCGCAACCAGCAAGAGGTGGGTAAGGTCCACAGAATTCTGGTGGAAGGAAATTCAAAACGCTCTGCCGACTTTTTGCAGGGCAGGAATTCGGCAAACAAGGTGTTCGTGTTTCCCCGCGAGCACTTTCAAAAAGGACAATATGTTAACGTATTGGCAGAGGATTGCACAGGGGGCACGTTGGTGGGCAAAGCAGTGGACTATTGAGCCCCGCTTCTCCCCGGCCACCGGCATCACAATCCCTTCCATTCTTAAAACACTGACAAGGATCAGTGACTTATCAAAACATGGCCATAACAGATTCAGAAATACAAAATGTCAAACAACGCTTCGGCATCATTGGCAACTCGCCGTTGCTGAACAACGCGGTGAGCGTGGCGATGCAAGTGGCACCCACCGACATGTCGGTGCTCATCACCGGCGAAAGCGGAAGCGGAAAGGAATCGTTCTCAAAAATCATTCATCACCTGAGCCCCCGGCGACACGGCCAGTTCATCGCCATCAACTGCGGGTCCATTCCGCTGGGCACCATCGACTCGGAATTGTTCGGGCACGAGAAGGGCTCTTTCACCGGTGCCCACGAGGCCCGCAAGGGATACTTTGAAGTATCGAACGGCGGCACCATTTTCCTGGACGAGATTGGCGAAATGCCTTTGGGAACTCAGGCCCGGCTGCTGCGGGTGCTCGAAAACGGGGAGTTCATTAAAGTAGGTTCCTCGAAGGTTCAGAAGACCGATGTACGGGTGGTGGCAGCCACCAATGTGAACCTGATGCACAACGTGGAAGACGGAAAATTCCGCGAAGACCTCTATTACCGCCTCAGCACCGTGCCCATCTATGTTCCGCCTCTCCGTGAACGAGGACGTGATATTGAACTGCTGTTCAGGAAATTTGCCTCCGATTTTGCCGACAAATACAAGGTAAAACCCGTAGCCCTCACCGACGACGCCAAAGATCTTTTGCTGCAATACCGTTTCCCTGGAAACATCCGCCAGCTTAAAAATCTGGTTGAACAGATCTCGGTTTTATCCAGTGATAACAAGGAAATTACGTCCGACGGCCTGCAACGTTACCTGCCCAAGGTGAACACCCTACCGGCCCTTTACAAAAGCGGGGTTGGCGAGAAAGACAGTCTTTCGGAACGCGACATTCTTTACAAGGTTCTCTTTGACATGAAGAAGGACTTTAACGATCTGAAGAAGCTGGTGCTCGACACCCTGCCCAGCCAGGCCAAGGCGGCACAGCTGGTGAAGGATCATCCGGAGCTCTTTGAAGGGATACATGAAGTGGAAGACAACAACCGTCACGCCCACTCGTCTGAACCTGTGGTGCTTAACCTGTCGCCCTCCGCGTCGGACCAGAGCAACGGGCATGTGGAGGACGTGCACGACATCAGTCACGAAACGGAAGACGATTCGCTTTCGATCGAGAAAAAGGAAAAGGAACTGATTCTCCGGGCACTCCGGAAGAACAACAACAAGCGCAAATATGCGGCACGCGATTTGGGTATTTCCGAACGCACACTCTATCGGAAAATTAAACAATACGACCTTGAAGATTAATCACAACGCGCCCGCTACAGTCCCTTCAACATCGTCGCTTAATGCCTTGCGCCGAAAGCACTTATGGTACTTCACCCCTGTGGCATTGGCCTTGTTGCTGACCTTGGGCGGCTGCGGCGTAGGTGTGCATTATTCCATGACCGGGTCGTCGACCAGCGCCAAAACCATTTCGATCCGCGAGTTCTATAACAACACGGACCTGGGTCCGGCCAACATGGGGCAGACGTTTACCAACGATTTAAAAAACTATTTCATCCAGAACTCCAACCTGGCGGTGGTGGTCGAAGAGGGCGAGCTTCAGCTTGACGGCGAGATCACCGATTTCAGGATCTCTCCCATTGCCCCGGTGTCGACCGGCGACCCTACGCAGCTCACCACCGCTTCGTCTACACGCCTGACCATCACCGTGAAAGCCACTTATGTGAACACGCTCGACGAAACGATGAGTTTCAAAGACAAGACCTTTTCGTTCTATAAGGACTTCCCCAACGAGCAGAACATTACCGACGTGGGCGAGCAGTATACCAAAGCCATTTTCGAGCGGATCATCAACGACCTTTTCAACGCTTCAGTTGCCAATTGGTAAATTTTACTATTTTTACCTTAAGGCACCCCAACTGTGAAAAAAGAAAGCTTCATTAAACTACTGGAACATTACCCCGAGTGCTCCTCCGAGGAGGCCCAGGAAGTGTTGGGGCTGAAGGATGCTTTTCCTTACAGCCAGCTGTTGCATGCGCTGTCGGCCCGGCTCAGCAAGGACCAGGGGTTTAGCACACAGGGCACCGAACTGCAGATGGCGGCTGTGTATGCCGCCGACCGCGGTGTGCTGAAAGAGGTGATGACCGCCGGCGACGTGGTTGTGGTGAAGTCGGGCAGGCTGTCGTCGCTCATCAGCGACGCGGCTGCAACGATGACCGCCGCGCCCGTTGAAGTGCCCGAGGCCGAGGGCGAAACCCTGGCCGACGAGGTGATGCACGACCTGGAGATACTTCACCAGCTGAAGCATAATTTTGAAGTGCTGTTCATCGAAGGCAAGGAGGAAAAAGCCAAAGCCTCCGAGAAAACAAAACCGGCCAAAGCCGACGATGAACTGCCGGAGTCGTTTCATCGCGATCCCAACAAATCGAAGCGCGAGCGCATCATTGAGTTGGCCCGCGCCATGGAAGAACCCCCGAAGACCAAACGCGAGCGCATCATTGAACTTGCCAAGTCGCTGGAAGCCGAAGCGCAACGCGAACAAGCTGCCCCATCGGAAGCCGAACCCCGCACGCCTGGAAAGAAAAAACGCGACGAGGGTGGCGAAGACATTATTGAGGAGATCGCCAGCACCAAGGAAGAGATCAAGCCTGAAAACGATAAACAAAAGGAGCAGCTGCAAATGATCGAGCAGTTCATCAAAACCCAGCCCTCCATCACCAGCAACAAAGACAAACCCGTTCATGCCGCCTCCGGCGACCTGAGCACCATCAAAACCGGTGAGTTCAACGACAATGTGGTGTCGGAAACGCTGGTGGATATTCTCCTGAAACAAGGAAAAAAAGACAAAGCCATCGAGGTTTTGAAGAAGCTGATTTGGAAGTTTCCACAAAAAAAGGCTTACTTTGCGGCTCAAATTGAAGAACTAAAAAATTAGTCCGCTAGTATGTATCCAATCATTATTTCCCTTATCATCCTTTTCGCTTTTTTATTGGTGCTGGTTATTCTGGCCCAGAATTCGAAAGGCGGCGGACTTACCAGCCAGTTTGGTGGTTCTTCGGCCAGCAACATCATCGGTGTGAAAAAGACCGGCGACCTGTTGGAGAAACTTACCTGGGGCTTCATTGTAGGCATCATGGTGCTTTCGCTGGCGACTAACTTTGTTACTCCTGGGCAAAGCAGCAGCACAAACGACATCCTGGACCGCGCAGGCCAACAGGCTCCCGCTACACAGCAGGCTCCTGCCCTGAACCTGGATTCGACAGGAAGCACTCCTGCCGACACTACTCCGAACTAAGAAACGGTCGAACGATAAAAAAAAGACCCCGACGTGTCGGGGTCTTTTTTGTTTTCAGCCTATCCGTTATTTAGGCCGCTTGCGAAATGTGCTTCACGAAAAGGCGCTTGGCCACGGGCATGAGGGTTTCTGAAAAGGGAAACTTCGTGCGGGCCAGGATGAGGTAGGCTGCCGGGTTGGGCATGTCTTTGAACTTGCGGATAAGGTCGAGCTTGAGGCGTTCGTAGGTGTTGGCGGTGTTCTTCTCCACACGGTCGATGAACTGGGTGTTGAGGCTTCGCAGCTGCTCCTGGCTATCGCCAAAGATGCTCATCTGGTAGCGGTAGATATGCGTCTCTTTTTCAGGGGGTTGGGTCACGAAGAGGTAGCCCTCTTTCGCGTAAAGCGGGGTCACTCCCACCGGCGATATTTCACATTGCGACTCCACATATTCATAGATGACAGAGCCTTCCTGAAGGGAGCCCTTGATCTCGGGCAGGGCGAAGTTTATAATAGACTCCAGCTCCTGCATGATGGCGTCGTCTTCTACCATTTCGCGGTAGCGGAGCTCCAGGTTCTTCAGTTCTTCGAGCGAGAGTTCTTTGGGGAAGGCTTCGCGGAAAAGGGTCTTGTTTTCTTTCAGGGCCATCAGGTTCCGGTAGTGAAACACCAGGTCGGCGAGGAAGGGATAGAGCTCTACTTTGCCAAAGGAGTTCTTCACGGTTTGGAGATAGCCCATGAGCACGTATTTCTTGTACTCAAAATCAATCATCCCTTGGGTGAGCCAGTCTTTCGATAATTTGTCCATAGAAAGTATCAGTTACAACACATCCTAATTTAGCGATTCTGCCAACACGTCGCAACTGCGGAAGGGAGCAACCGTGAGCCGGAAACTACATGCGTGCGATGGCGGTTGATAAAATAGAGCTTCAAAGTGCTTGCGGAGAAAGACTGACAACCTGGCCTGAATGTGGCGAAAGCCTGACAGACTACGATTGAAATACCGGCGCAAAAGCTGACAGTTTGTGAAAAATTAGTCGTAATTCGCATCTCTTTACGGCTTGGCACAATAGGTGATAAGCCGAAGAAGTCAATTTGTTAACCTTTTAAACCATTTAGAGATATGGCAAAAATCAACTTCAAACCAAATGAGGACAGGGTACTTGTTGAACCCGCTGAAGCTGAAACCAAAACTGCGTCGGGTATCATCATTCCTGATACAGCAAAAGAGAAACCCCAGAAAGGAACGATCGTCGCGGTTGGCGAGGGCCTGAAAGACAAGCCTGTTACTGTTAAGGTGGGCGACAACGTGTTGTATGGCAAATATGCCGGCACCGAAATCAACATCGACGGCAAAGAGTATCTGATCATGCGGAACTCTGACATTTTCGGCATTATCTAATTCAAACAATTCAAACATTACAATTATGGCTAAAGAAATAACCTTCGATACCAACGCGAGAGATAAGATAAAGAAAGGTGTTGACAAACTTGCCGACGCAGTGAAAGTAACCCTCGGTCCCAAAGGCCGCAACGTTATCCTCGACAAGAAATTCGGCGCCCCTACCGTAACCAAAGACGGTGTTTCCGTGGCGAAGGAAATCGAATTGAAAGACGCTATCGAAAACATGGGTGCACAACTCGTGAAAGAAGTAGCTTCGAAAACTGCTGATGCTGCCGGCGACGGTACAACAACGGCTACTGTATTGGCCCAATCTATCTATGCACACGGCATCAAGAACGTGGCGGCTGGTGCCAACCCGATGGATCTGAAACGCGGTATCGACAAAGCTGTTGATGCAGTGGTTCAAAACCTCATCAAACAATCCAAGAAAATCAAAGACAGCAGCGAAATCGCGCAAGTGGCTACCATCTCTTCTAACAGCGATGAGACCATTGGCAAGATGATCGCCGATGCCATGGATAAAGTAGGTAAAGACGGTGTGATCACTGTTGAAGAAGCAAAAGGAACCGAAACCGAAGTGAAGACCGTTGAAGGTATGCAATTCGACAGAGGTTATCTCTCGGCTTACTTCGTTACCAACACGGAGAAAATGGAAGCTGACCTCGATCAGCCTTACATCCTCATCTACGACAAGAAAATCAGCAGCATGAAAGAATTGCTTCCTGTGTTGGAGCAATCGGCACAAACCGGCAAACCTTTGGTGATCATCGCTGAAGAAGTTGACGGCGAAGCCCTCGCTACATTGGTGGTGAACAAGATCCGTGGCGCCCTCCGTGTTGCCGCTGTGAAAGCTCCCGGCTTTGGCGACAGAAGAAAAGCTATGCTGGAAGATATCGCTGTCCTGACAGGCGGCAAAGTGATCTCTGAAGAGCAAGGCTTCAAACTGGAAAACGCTACGTTGGACATGTTGGGTCGCGCTGAAAAAGTGAACATCGACAAAGACAACACTACGATCGTGAACGGCGCCGGCAAGAAACCTGAAATCCAGGCTCGCATCGCCCAGATCAAAGCACAAATCGAAACCACTACGTCGGACTACGACAAAGAAAAACTCCAGGAACGTCTGGCGAAACTTTCGGGTGGTGTGGCTATCCTCTACGTAGGTGCTGCAACCGAAGTGGAAATGAAAGAAAAGAAAGACCGCGTTGACGATGCATTGCACGCAACACGCGCTGCCGTTCAAGAAGGCATCGTCCCTGGCGGTGGTGTGGCTTACATCCGCGCCATTGAATCGCTGAAGGACATCGCGACTCTTGGTTTGAGCAACGAAGATCAGGCAACCGGCGTGAACATTGTTCGCCTGGCCCTTGAGTCTCCTTTGAGAACCATTGCCGAGAACGCCGGACAAGAAGGTTCTGTGATCGTGAACAAAGTTCGCGATGGCAAGAAAGACTTCGGATACAACGCCCGCGACAACAAGTTCGAGAACTTCTTTGAAGCCGGTATCATCGACCCTACAAAAGTGACTCGTCTGGCCCTGGAGAATGCTGCTTCTATCGCAGGTCTTCTGTTGACCACCGAAGCTGTGGTGTCTGAAATCCCTGAAGAAAATGCTGCTCCTGCCATGCCTCATGGCGGTGGTGGAATGGGCGGCATGATGTAATCCATCGCCTTCCTATATCACAAAAGGCCCCGCCAATTGGTGGGGCCTTTTTTTGTGTTCCCACGCCTGCCGCCTCCGCAGATACAGGTGATTTGATTTTTTGCTATTTTCGTTTTCTAACTGTCCCGCTATGCTTATCCATCCGACCTTCTCTGACTTCATCCTGTTTCTGTACGTGCACATTTCGCGTGCCGACGACAGCTATGATCCGCATGAACTGGCCGCCATCAAAAGTAAAATGAAAAGCCTGTTTCCCGAAGGCACCGACCTGGAACGCAAGCTCTACGCTGCCCTGCGCGAATACAACGACCTGGACAAGGCAAAGCTCAACACCGTGATCGACACATCGCTCCGCCATTTCAGCGGCGACGCCACGGCCACCGTGCCCAACGATGTGTATGCCGACCTCTATGAAATTGTGCAGGCCGATGGCAAGATCGACCAGTCGGAAACCCGGACGCTTGAAGCACTGAAGAAGGTGATCGATCATCACATGGCCAAGAGTGTTTCCTGAACATCGCCTATGAAAACCGGTCTGCTGTTCCTCTGCTGTTTTTTGTTCTGCGTGCTTTCGTGCCGGAAGCCCGGATACCTGAGCCATGCCGAAGGCAGCAACGGCACCATTCCTCCCCTCGCCACAGCGGTTTCGCTTCGCGACACCTTGCCACCGAGCATGGTGAACACACTTCATCTTGAACAGGTGTCGGGCATCAAGGTTCAATATGCCGATGGCCATGCCGTCTATTACTTTGAATACGAAGCGGAGCACCCCACGCTCCTCGCCCTGCTGGCCCAATCGCCTTTTGCCAGAGACGCCACCGTGGCCGACACGCATTGCCGGCCGCTTACGGCACCCGAATTATCATCTTTGCATGACACTCTTTCTCCTGTAGAGCAACAGCATTCCACATCGTTCTGGGAAGCGCTTGTGCGCGACGTGGCGATTTATGAGTGCCTCAAAACTCCGCGCAAGCACACGTTGCTGCTATCCAAAACCTCGAACCGGGTGTTTCACCGGATTGAGCTTACGGGAGTTATCTAGACTTTACCCCTCTTCTTATTTTGCCTAGACACACATGCTCATGTTGTGGTCGACACCTCTAAAAATGTCTTGTCCTTTCGTGGGGAATCAGCACGCGTAGAAATATTCACGGATGACAAGCAGGCTCTATTCATCGCTTGCCGCGAACATCTGGATGGGGGTATTTCGGTTTCTCCCTAATGAAAAAATCCTGACGTGTTTCCTTTTCAGGTTGAACAGCGTCAGGATTATATTGACTTTCAATTCAGGCGTGAGGCCTGATTAGTCTTTCTTGGTAGCGAGGCGATAGAGCATCACCATCATGGCGATGAAGAACAGAGTGCCCATGATTTGGTAGCCGCCGTGGCCGAGAACGGAAACCAAATTAGCCTCCAAACTCACACGATCCATCCCGGAAACAAACACAGCGAATATGGCTGCTATTACTCCTGTTATTGCTCCTCCGGCGATAAGTCCCGTTGCAAAGAGACTTCCTTTGCCCAACTCATCATCCTCTTTCTTTTCGCCCTTGCGTTCAGCTCTCCAGTCGACAAAACCTTTCAGTGCGCCACCCGCGAAGATGGGAAGTGTGGTAGATAATGGCAGGTAAAGTCCGATAGCAAATGCCAATGCTTTTATTCCGCACAATTCCATCGTAACCGAAACGAATGCTCCAACCAGCACAAACTGCCAATCGAGGTTATAAGAAAGAATTCCTTTCGCCAAAGTTGCCATTAATGTTGCCTGCGCGGCAGGATAGGTGTCGCTGCCAATCGCGTGCGTGATGCCTTTTGCTGCCATAGCCTCGGTGGGAATGTCCAGAATCAATACAACCGCTCCAATGGCAATTGAAGATACAATGGCTCCAATGAATAGAGATAGTTGCTGATATTTAGGAGTTGCGCCGATAAGGAAACCAGTCTTTAGATCTTGTGATGTTCCTCCCGCATTGGCGGCCGCTATACAAATCATACCACCTACCACGAGTGCCAATGGCTCATAGAATTTACCCGACCAACCCACGCTGGTAAAGATCAGGCAAGTGCCCATCAGCGTTGCAATCGTCATCCCTGAAATAGGATTGTTGCTGGTGCCCACGAGGCCGACGATACGGCTTGACACTGTCACAAAAAAGAAGCCGAATACAATAACTAAGATCCCAATCAAAAATTTCTGCAGAAGACTATCAATAGGAATGATCGGCAAAAATGTTGTGAGTAAGACGAGCGCGATGCTTCCGATAATAACAACCTTAAATGAGAGGTCGCGATCGGTTCGTTTGATTCCACTTTCTCCTTTTTCTTTCAATGACGCCACACTTTCTCTGAATGAGCTAATTATTGTTGGTATAGTCTTAAGAAGCGTGATAAATCCCCCGGCTGCCACAGCACCTGCACCGATCTGGCGGATGTAGGCACGATAGATGGCGTCGGCATAGTTTCCAAAGGTGTGTGTTTGTGGATCCCAAGATCCAGCTCCACCGGCCGTATGGATATCGGTGAGGTAGCCAAGTTTTATTAACTGAAGTGCTATTACATCGGAGGGCACTAACGTTGCTAACAATGGAATCATTGCCCACCAGGCCAGTACAGATCCGGCAACCAGAATACCCGAGATTCGTGGACCAATGATATATCCAACACCCAGATACTCGGGTGTTATTTCGCCCCGTGATGCTGCAGAGGGCCAGTATTTGTTCGCCTGACTTGTCACAAAACTGGGTACTTCCGAAATGATGTGAAATATCTTTTGCATGACTGCATAGAGCGTTGCAACGCCCATACCATAGAATGCAGTTTGAGCGAATACACCACCCTTTTCGCCCGCCTGTAGCACAGAAGCACAAGCTGTGCCCTCCGGATAGGGCAAGACACCATGTTCTTTTACAATGAGAGAACGACGAAGGGGAATCATCATGAGCGTCCCCAGCATTCCACCAAACGAGGCTAGAATCAGTATTGTGAGGTAATTAAAGTAGTCCGCCCCAACCGAAATACCATTTTCATCAGAAGAGAGGAACAAAAAACCTGGCAGCGTAAACGCCACACCCGCCGCGATGGATTCACCAGCAGACCCAGTGGTTTGAATTATATTGTTTTCGAGAATGGTTGTCTTTAGAAACTTGCGCCCTAACGTGATGGCTATCACAGCTATGGGTATGGATGCCGTTACGGTCAACCCTGCCTTAAGGGCGAGGTATGCCGTTGACGATCCAAACAAAATGCCGAACAGCGATCCGAACAAAACGGATTTGACGGTGAACTCCGCCATGTTTGATTCGGGGGGTACGTAGGGCTTGAACAATTTATTTTCTTCCATGGAAGGTTAGTTAAGGTTAATGAGTCAGAGAAGTTATGCGTCCTGGTGTTTGGGGGCCAGGAACAGGTTGTAGAGTGTCATCAGGGCTGTTGACGTGAAGCCAATGCCTGCCACGATGAACCACGTGGTTTGCGGATGGTCTGTGAGGTAGTTGATGCGCAGCCAGTCGGCCACGGGACCTGCCGTGAACGATCCGATGGCCACGGGCAGAAATGCGAAGCCCATGTAGGTGCCCACTTGTCCTTTTGGTGCCAGGCTGCTCACATATTCATAGAAGCGCGGTGCCTGTATGGCCTCGCCCAGTGCATAGAAGGCAATGGCTGCCACGGTAGCCCACAGCGTGGGCACCATGCCGATGAGTATCCACGAAAAGCTCGCCAGCAGAAAACCCAGGGTCATGGCCGTGATGGGCTTCCACGACTTCACCAGCGCCGCCATGGGCACCGTGAACAGGATGATGCCGGTGGCATCGACGGTTTCGAGGAGTTCGAATTTCTCGAAGTGCAACACATCCTTTGCATAGAAGGGCAGCAGGTAGAAGATCTGCCAGAACATGATCCAGAAGCCTGAGAAGATCACGAGAAAGAAAATGAACCGGAGGTTGGCAAACACCATGAGCATGTCGGTGAACACTCGCCCAAAGGTTCTTACTTCCGTGGCCTGACTTTCGGGTTCCTTATAGAAGAACCACGCGCCCAGAAACAGGAAGAACGATGTTATGGAAGACATGATGAGCACATGCTCGATGCCCCAGTGTTCGTGCACCATGAGCGCCACAATGGGGCCGAGTGCGCCGCCAAGGTTGGCCATGGAATAATAGATGGAGAAGCCGAGGCCTTTCACGCTTGGCTTTGAGGTGATGGCCACGGTGCCTACGATGCAGGGTTTGATCAGTGAGCCGCCAACGGCCGTGAGCATCAGCATGGAGAACACATATGCTTTTTTGCCCACGAGGTTCACGATGGTTTCGCCATAGCTCATGCCGGCGAGGCCGACCAGGAAATAGCCGAGGCAGAAAATGAAGAAGCAGGCCATCAGGGTTTTCTTGAAACCATAGCGGTCCACAATGACACCGGCCACAATGGGAAGGGAAAAGATGACGCCGGAGAAGATGCCGGCATAGGTGGCTCCTTCTTCCACGAGGCCTACCCGTTCTACGAGGAAGACCACCAGCACGGCTTTGGCACCGTAGAAAGCGAGGCGTTCAAAAAGCTCCAGGGAGTTGGCTATCCAGAAAGTTGGAGAAAATCCGGTACGGACTTCCTGTAGTCGTTGTGCAAACGCCATTAATACAAAGTCAGGTTTAGGTCAAAAAATCCAATCAATATTCTGCGAAAGGAGCCTTTGGGAAAATGTTGTTCAGGCCAGGCTTCCTTCCTCCAAATCGGGCTCAAAGTAGGCTGATAAATCCATTTTCGCAAATGCACCCTAACAGTCGTAAAGTTAGTAATTTTTATTAGCGCAAACGATTGAAATAGCTTGAATGAAGGTATATTTGTGAACTCATTAACCCAATTATCATGCAAGAACTCGGAATAAAGCCGGCCGATGCCTCGGTCGCAGACCTTGGTATTGAGGAGGGGAAAGCCTACTGGAACCTGCCTCCCGACCAACTCATTGCCCGTGCGCTGAGCGATGGCCAGGTAACGCTTGCCAGCAACGGTGCCATTACCGTAAACACCGGAGAATTTACCGGTCGCTCGCCCAAAGACAAGTTCACCGTGAAAGACGAGATTACCCGCGACACTGTGTGGTGGAACAATTTCAACATCCCCTTCGATCCGCAGCATTTCGACAGGCTCTACACCAAGATGATTGCCTACTTTAACGGCAAGGACTGTTTTGTGCGCGACGTCTATGCCTGCGCCGATCCGCGCTATCGCATGAACCTGCGCGTGATCACCGAAACCGCCTGGTCCAACCTGTTTGTGCACAACATGTTTCTTCGTCCACTGGAGCGCGAGCTGAAGAGCTTCCTTCCCGAGTGGCACATTCTGAATGCGCCGGGCTTCAGGGCCGATCCTGCCACCGACGGCACACGGCAGCATAACTTTTCCATTATCGACTTCAAGCGCAAGATCATCCTCATTGGCGGCTCGGGCTACACCGGCGAGATCAAGAAAGGTGTGTTCACGGCGCTCAACTTCATGCTGCCGCAACAACGCAATGTGCTGTCTATGCACTGCTCGGCCAACATGGGGAAGACCGGCGACACGGCCATCTTCTTTGGTCTTTCGGGAACCGGCAAGACCACGCTGTCGGCCGATCCGGAGCGCAAGCTCATTGGCGATGACGAACACGGCTGGACCGCCGACAATGTGATCTTCAATTTTGAAGGCGGCTGCTATGCCAAGACCATCGACCTCGACGAAGCCCGCGAACCGGAAATCTTCCACGCCATTCGCAAGGGAGCACTGCTGGAAAACATTTGCTTCAAACCCGGCACCACCGAGGTTGACTACGCAAATTGCTCCACCACCGAGAATACGCGTGTGAGCTATCCCATCGATCACATTCCCAACATTGCCGTGCCCTCGCTGGGTATGAATCCGAAAAACATTTTCTTTCTGACCTGCGATGCTTATGGTGTGCTCCCTCCTATTTCGAAGCTCACCCCAGGCCAGGCTGCCTTCCATTTCATATCGGGCTACACCGCCAAGGTTGCCGGCACCGAAGAAGGTGTGACCGAACCCACCATGACGTTCTCGGCCTGCTTCGGCGCGCCGTTCATGCCCCTGCACCCCACGGCCTATGCCAACATGCTGAGCCAGAAAATGCAGGACGCTAACGTGAACGTGTGGCTGGTGAACACGGGCTGGTCGGGTGGCGCCTATGGCGTGGGCAAACGCATGAGCCTGTCCATTACGCGCGCGCTCATTCGCGCAGCCCTCAACGGTGAGCTGGCCAACGTAGACTATCACACGCACGATGTGTTTGGTTTGGCCTACCCCACCCGTTGCCCGCAGGTGCCGGCCGAGTTGCTGAACCCGCGCAACACCTGGGCCGACAAGGATGCCTACGATCATAAGGCACACTACCTGGCCGAATCGTTTTTGAAGAACTTTGAGAAATTCGCGGCGTTCGCGAATGAAGAAACGCTGATGGGGGGACCGCAAGTGAAGGTGCATGCCTGAGCTTTGTCCAACCTGGCTTTAGTTAGATGGCCGCTTCCGACTTGTCGGGGCGGCTTTTCTATTTTCACGAACCTTGCGTCACCTGTCGCTTTGCTAATTTTCTGCGGATTGGCCATCTTTCATCATCACCAAATGAATGTACCCCATGATACGTCACCTGCTTTCGTTTCTTCTCCTGCTCTCTCCTTCCCTGCTTTGCGCGGCCACGGTGAGCGGCTATGTGTTTGTTGACAAAAACATCAATGGCGTGCGCGACAAAAACGAAGCTGGCGTTGGCGGCGTGGCCGTGTCGGACCAGGTGCAGGTGGTGCAAACCGATGGCAGTGGCCGCTATACGCTGAACGGCGTGCAAGGCTATGGCCTCGTGTTTGTGAGTGTGCCCACGGGCTTCAAGACTGTGGGCGCCTATTGGCAGAACATACCCGCGGGAAACGAAGAGGTGAATTTCGGGCTGGCGGTTGCGCCGGCACCGGCCACCTTCACGTTTGTTCATGCTTCGGACACACACATCAGCCCGGCAAGTCTTCCGCGCACCGAGCGGCTGCGGGCCATGGCCGATTCGCTGCGGCCGGCGTTTGTGCTGGTGTCGGGCGATCTGGTGAAGGATGCATTGCGTGTTCCTGAAAAGGAAGCGTCCGATTTGTATGCGCTCTATGTGCAGGAGGTGAAGAAGTTTTCGATGCCCGTGTGGAGCGCTGCCGGCAATCATGAAAACTTTGGCATCGAGCGGCATCAGTCGCTGGTGGGCAAAACCAATCCGCTCTATGGGAAGAAGATGTTTCATCACTACCTCGGTCCAAACTACTATTCTTTCAACTTCGGCGGCATTCATTTCGTGGCGCTCGACGATGTTGATTTTGAAGACCTGTGGTATTATGGCCATGTGGACTCGGTGCAGGTAGCGTGGCTGAAGCGCGACCTCGCCGCCGTGCCCGCCAACCAACCGGTGGTGACGTTCGCGCACATGCCGTTCTTTTCGGGCGGGCTAAGCCTTTCGAATTTTGAGGAAGAAGGTCCCGGACGTTCGCTGGAGCGGCAGCAGGGCAAGTTGCACTATCGGCATGTAGTGTCGAATGCGCAGGAGCTTGTGGGCATTCTTAGCGGGCATCCCTATCCCCTTTCGCTGGCGGGGCATTTTCATTTCCGGCAGGTGTTCACGTTTGAGTCTTACGGGCAGCCTACACGCTATGAGCAAACCGCGGCGGTGGTGGGGCCTGCGCAGGAAGGGTCGATTCAGATGCCTTCGGGGATAACGGTGTATACGGTGAAGGGTGGTGTGATTGGGGAGGGGAAGTTTGTACGGTTAGATGTGAAGTAGTTTTTTTTGTGTCAGTCATAGACTGACTTTGTGGGGGGCACGGGTCGCAGACCCGCGCCAGTTCATTCCGTATTCGCGGGAATGAAGATGGTGAACTTGGCGCCTTTGTTTAGTTCGCCGGTGGCTTCGATGAAGCCCAGGTGGTTTTCTACTATCTTTTTGCAGATGGCGAGGCCGATGCCGGTGCCCGGATATTTGTCTTTGCCGTGCAGGCGCTGGAACACCTGGAAGATGCGATCGCTGAATTGATGTTCGAAGCCGATGCCGTTGTCGGTGATAACGATGCGGTGGTAGGATATGTTTTCGGCGGTGGCGTGGTTTTTCAGTTCCAGTCCGTTCACGATGTCGGCATGGATGGCGATGAGGGGTGCCAGGTCTTGTCGCGAAAACTTGAGGGCGTTGGCGATGAGGTTGGTGAACAGTTGTTCGAACTGGAAGCTTATGAGGTTGAGTGTGGGTAATGTGCTGGATAAGATCACGGCGTGTTTTTGCTCGATGGTTTCTTTCAACTGTTCTTTTACCAGACTCAGAATGTGATTGAGGTCTGTGCGTTCGAAATGTTTTTCGTTGGTGTTGGCGCGCGAGAACGACAGCAGGTCAAGAATGAGCTGTTGCATGCGCACGGAAGCCGACTGCATGCGGCGGAAGTAGTCTTTGCCCCGGTCAGACAGATTGGCTTCTTCCACCTCCAGAATGCGTGTGGCAAAGGTTTGAATTTTGCGCAGCGGTTCTTGTAAGTCGTGGCTGGCCACGTAGGCAAACTGGGCCAGTTCGTTGTTGCTTTGCAGCAGGTTTTGGTTGAGCTGGTTCAGCTCTACGGTGCGTTGCTGCACCATGCTTTCCAATTGATCGGTAAAGATTTTACGGTCGTGGATGTCGGTGCTGGTGCCCACCCACATCACCACTTTTCCGGCGGCGTCGCGCTGGGGCACGGCGCGGCTCAGTTGCCAGCGCTCTTCGCCATCGCGACGGCGCATGCGGTGTTCGAATGTGAATTCCTGGCCGATGTGCACGGCGTTTCTCCATACAATGTCGTAGGTCTCGCGTTCTTCGGGATGAATGCTGTTGGTCCATCCTCCGGCAAAAAGCTGTTCGGCAGCAAGGCCGGTGTAGTGCGACACCGACTGATTAAAGTAGTTGATCACTCCCGTGGCATCGGCGGTCCAGATAAACTGAGGTATGGAGTCGGCCAGTGTGCGGAATTTCTTTTCGCTTTCCTCGATCACTTTTTCGGCGCGCTTCGTTTCCGTGATGTCGATCATGGTGCCGATCATGCGCTCGGGTTGCCGGTTGTCGTCATAGAACACTTTGCCGTGGGTGCGTATCCAGTGTTCTGAATTGTCGGGATGAATGACGCGGGCTTCGTAGTAGTAGTTGCCCGTGACCATGGCGGCGGTGAATGCTTTCTCCACCACGGCCACACGGTCTTCGGGGTGAAGGGCATTGCGCATGTCGGCGTGTGTGATCACGGCATCTTCGCGACGACCAAAGATGCGGGCCAGGCGCGGCGAATAAATGATGTCGCGTGTTTTCAGGTCGAGGTCCCACGTGGCCAGCTGTGTTCCTTCGGTGGCAAGGGTGAGGCGTTCGGCAGCGTCCATGATCTGCTGGCGCGCTTCCACTTTCTCGCTCACGTCGTTCACCGTCACCATGATGCCCGACACCGTGCCGTCTGAATCGAACAAGGGTGCGTATTCAAAATCAAGATAGTAGCTCTTCAATCCGTCTTCGCCATCTACCGAGGCGAAGGCTTCGTTTTCGCGGTAGGGCTTTCCGGTGTCGAACACGTCCAACAAAAGGCGGGGAAATTGTTGTTCGTGCAGTTCGGGAAATATGTCGAGGAGCTTGCGACCCTTCACGTCTTCCCAATTGCGTCGCCACAGGTTTTTCAGCATGGTGTTGTTGGCGATTTCAATCACCAGGTCTCTGCTGCGGAAAATGGCCATGGCAATGGGCGAGTTTGCCACCAGGTTGCGGAAGCGCAGTTCGCTCTCGTGAAGTTTCTTGCGCGCCAGCACCTGGTCGGTCACTTCCGAGGCCACCACCATCACACCGTCTACCACGTTGTTGTCGCGGAGCGGGTGGTATACAAAATTGAAGTAGCAGGCTTGTCGTTTGCCGTGGCGAACAATGGGCACTTCAAACTCAGTGCCATAGTAAGGCTGTCCCGTGGCCAGCACGTTGGTGAGCAGCGGGCCCACAAACTCCATCACTTCCGGAAGGCCATCGCGCAGGTGTCTTCCCACAAAATCTTTCTCCTCGCGGTCCACAATTTGCAGGTAAGTGGTGTTGGCGATTTCCACCATAAAGTCGGGGCCTCTCAGGATGATGATGCCTACCGGAGCCTGTGTTACGGTGTCGCGGAACTTGCGTTCTTTTTCGCGGATGGTGTCGACAAACGTTTTTTCCTCAGTGATGTCTTTCACGGTGCCCAGGATGCGGTAGGGTTTCCGTTGTGCGTCGAAAAAGATCTTGGCCTTCACATTAATCCACAGCTGTGTGGCATCGGGTCGCACAATTCTTACGGCATATTCCAACAGTCCGGTGCGCATGGCTTCTTCCATGGCCTCGTCGCGAATGGGGCGATCGAGTGGATGGATGGCCTCCACGAGATCGTGTTGGGTAAATTTCTTTTTGCTGCCGAACAGTTCGCTGATGCGATCGGAGTATATAAGGGCACCGGTGATCAGGTTCAGATCGAACGTTCCCAGCATGGCTGCGTCCACGGCCAGGCGTGTGCGTTCTTCGGCGTCGCGAATGCGGTTGCGCGCCACCACCTGGTCGGTCACATCATAGCCCATGGTGAGAATGCCGTTGATGTTTCCGCTCTCGTCGCGCAGCGCCTTGTAGATAAAGTTGATGTAGATTTTCCGGAGCTTGCCATCGTGATCCAGCAAGGCTATGTCTTCCTTGCCTTCATAGGTTTTCCCGGTGGCGTATACGTCCGTGAGCAGGTCCAGGAAAGGCTGGCCCTTCAATTCGGGAATGGCTTCGGCCACGGGCTTGCCCATCACACTGCGGTCTTTGCCCCAAAGTTTCAGGGCTTCGTCGTTCGCCAACTCAACCACAAACTGAGGTCCCCTGAACACGGCTGTGCTCACGGGGGCTTCGTCTACGAGGCTTCGCAGCTGGCGTTCGTTTTCGCGGGCGCGATTCAGGTTCAGCACCTTTTCGGTGGTTTCGGAACACACCACCAGCACCCCTTCAATGCTGCCCGATTCGCCCCGCACGGGACTGTAGCTAAAGGTCCAGTATACGTCTTCGAGCAGGCCGTTGCGATAGATGGGGATGAGCTGATCTTCGAAATAGACCGACTCGCCCTGGGTCATCACCTGGTGAATGAGCGGGCCGATGACGGGCCAGATCTCGGGCCAGCATTCCTCGCCCCGCTGGCCCACGGCATGCGGATGTTTGCCACTGTTGCCCAGGCTGGGCCGGTAGGCGTCGTTGTAGAATTGAATGAGCTCGGGGCCCCACCACAAAAACATGGGAAACCGTGCCGAAAGCAGTATGCTGAGGGTTGTGCGCAGACTTTGGGGCCAGGTTTCGGGTGCGCCCAACGGGGTTTGTTCCCAGTCTTTGGCGCGTATGAGGCCTCCCAGTTCTCCCCCGCCGGAAAGAAATTGTTCTGTGCTATGCGGGGTTTCAACCGTCATGTGCTTGTCCGTTTAGGATTGAAGTATAAAATTGTCTTTCGAGGGCTGCGGCATTGACGCTCCCCAATCGATGTTCAGAATTTTGTGAATCACGTTCTTCAGCACGCCATAAGTGCGTGGCTTGGGAACATAGAAGTGTGCACCACCGGCATACACCTTGTCGACCGTTTCGGGTTGACTTGATGTTGAAAAAATAACAATCGGGATGTGCTTAAGTTTGGGAGATTGTTTGAGTTCCTGCAAACACTCGATGCCATTTTTGCGGGGCATGTTCAAATCCAGAAAGATCACATCGGGCACCCGGGTCTCTTCCCCGAGCATGGCCAGCAATTCCTGACCATCGTGTGCCAATGTGAGCCGCGCCCGTGCCGACACTTCGCGAAGGGCTTCTTCAAAAAGCATGCGGTCGTCCGCGTCGTCGTCGGCCAGATAAATGGCGCGTTCTGGATATTGATTCATTCGTGCCTGGGAGAAAACTCCCCCACCTCATTCGGAGACGTAAATTACCAAGGCCAGCCGACTTCCCAAAAGATGGGCAGGGGTTATTTTGGAACCGGCGATTCGCCGGGACTATGAACACGTTTGTTGCCTGGGCTTTTTTGGTGATTCCTTAATCCAGGTAGCGGCGATACGTGGGGCGATAGCCCAACAGGTAGGCCACCGGGGTGAGCAGTCCGAACAGGATCTTCTGCACGGCGAAGGGTGGTTTGGTCATTCGGAAAACGTGGTCGTATTTTCCGATGGTGAGTGCCACCTGGAGTAGGTTGGGCACGCCCTGGTTGTTGGTTTTGCCGTCGATGGCCAGACCGGTGGTTACTTCAAACAGATTTTCGGTGTCGAGGGCGGGTTGCACTTTCCAGTTGGCTTTGGCTTCCTGTGTGCCTGCGTTCCACATGGCGTGGATGGTGTGGCGGGGAACGTGAAGAGTGTCGCCAGCTTTCAGGATTTTTGTTTCGTTGTTGAGTTTCACGGTCAGTTCGCCTTGCAGCACTGTGAAGTGTTCGTCTTGCCTGGGATGATAGTGGGCCATGGGTTCCTGTGAGTTGCCGCGCCAGGTCGATTCCATTTCCAGCAAGGCTCCCTGCGTGTCTTTTGCTGTTTGGAGAAAGGTGATGGTCTGTCCTGTGCGCGGATTCTGAAGCACCTTGTTTTTGTAGGCCATGGCTTTTTTTTCTTGCCTTAACGGGATGTTGCGCTGTGGGGTTGGCACTTTCTGTGGCACGCTGAACAACCGCGAACCCGCTTTCCCCTTGCCTTAACCCTGCCTGATACATGGCTTTTACCCGTCTTTGCCCTTTAGAGGGAAGGGAGTTTCAACGGACTTTCTAAGGTGTTTCTAAGGAGTTACCGGTAGGCCTGTAGTTGCCGGAACAAACATCGCCAGACGTCCTTGGGGCCGATCGCCTTTTTGACGGGTCCGGCAAGATAGAAAATAAATCAGGCCAACACAACCTTCCGGCTATGCAAATCGCGTCAGACCGGTTCGCCGTTGCCATCGGTTGTCAGCACGTCGCTCACGTAGTCAAAAAACGGGCGGATGCTTTTGAAGGTTTGGTTCACGGTTTTCAGGAAGTCGTGAGCGAGTGCTTCGCGATCGGTGAAGGTTCGCTCGAACCAGTATTGTTTGTAGCGCAGCAGTGCTATGGACGGATCGCTGGCGTCGAAACCACGGGGTGTTGTTTTCACCTGCTCGCCGGTCATGCTTCCAAAGGTGTTGACGATTGATTTTGTGCGGAGCAGTTTCTTCCAGTCGGCGAGGTTCATGGCCATGTCTTCGCGAATGCGCTTGAGGTCAGATGGATTAGGATAGGCAAAGCCGCAGGCCACGCGCGTTGCACCAGGCTTGATCCAGATGTAGTAGCCTCCGCGCAGGAAAGGTTTGACACGGCGCAGGTATCCGGCAAAGCGCGGGCTGTATGGACTTTTGTCTTTGGCAAAGCGCACATCGTTGTAGATGCGGTATAGGCTCTTCTTGCCCGAGGGTGTTTCCAGTTGGTCGTGCACGTTCATCTTGGCAATGAGGGCGTCCATGACCTGCTCGGTGTTTTCCTTTGCCTTTTCGAAGTGGTGTTTGTTTTGTTGAAACCACTCGCGGTTGTTGTTGGCGGCGAGCTTCTTCAAAAAGTCGAACGTGGATTTATGAATCTGGATGTCGGGCATGATCGGTCAGCACATTTTGCGCAAGGAACTGAAATGCCCCCGAAGAACAAAATGCCATGACCATACATGATCAATGTGCCCCTCCATCCTGCTCAAACCATTCCGGTTAACGCAGTGTGAAGGTTGCCTGGTTGGTGGTTTCCGCATTGGGGCCGACAAACACAATGTACTTGCCCGGCTCTGTGCCAAACGACATGTCGCGGCGATAGAATGAAAGATCCTGCTGGCTCAGGGTGAAGGCCACGTCTTTGGTTTCGCCGGGTTGTAGCATCACTTTGCGGAAGCCTTTCAGTTCTTTCACGGGGCGCGTGACACTGCCCACCAGGTCGCGTACATAGAGCTGCACAATCTCTTCGCCTTCGCGCTTGCCGGTGTTCTTCACCTTGCAGGTCACGGTGATGTTGTCTTGCATGGTGATGTCGTGTTTGCTGAGGGCCACGTTGCCATAGTCGAACGTGGTGTAGCTCAGGCCAAAGCCGAAGGGAAAAAGCGGTGTGTTTTTTTCGTCGAGGTATTTCGAGGTGTATTTATTGTCGGGGTCCATGGGACGCCCGGTGTTTTTCATGCTGTAGAAAATCGGAATCTGTCCCACGGAGCGCGGGAAGGTGACGGGCAGTTTTCCGGCGGGGTTGTAGTCGCCAAACAACACGTCGGCAATGGCGTGGCCGGCCTGTGTGCCGAGGAACCAGGTTTCGAGAATCGACACGTTGCTTGTTGTCATCCAGTTGATGGTGAGGGGGCGACCGTTCATGAGCACCACGGCAATGGGCTTGCCGGTTTTGTAGATTTCTTCCAGCAATTGTTGTTGCACACCGGGGAGGTTGAGCGATGCGCGGCTTGCGGCCTCGCCCGTCATGAGCGCGGCTTCGCCGAGGGCCATCACCACCACGTCGGCTTGGCGGGCCGCTTGCAGCGCTTGTGCGAAGTAGGTTGTGGTGTCGTCGTTTATGTTGCAGCCCCGGGCGTAGATAATCTTGGTGGCCGGTGGTGTGGCGGCTTTAATGCCTTCCAGCAAACTCACCGCCCTGGCGCCTTCGCCCGCGGCCGACCACGACCCGATCATCTCCTTCTTTGCATCGGCCAACGGACCGATGACGGCAATGGTCTTTGTGTTTTTCGAAAGGGGCAACACGTTCTTGTCGTTTTTTAGCAACACGATCGACTTGCGGGCCATGTCGCGGGAGGCGGCGAGAAACTCCGGCTTCATGATGGTTGCCTTTTCGCGTTCGGCATTGCAGAAGCGATAGGGATCGTCGAACAGTCCCAACTCAAATTTCTTTCGCAGCACGCGGCGCACGGCCTCGTTCACCAGAGCCTCCTTCAGCTTGCCTTCTTTCACCAGGCGTGTGAGGGCGCTGTTGTAGAAGCCGGCTTGCATGTCCATGTCCACACCGGCTTCGAGCGAAAGCATCGCGGCCGAGGCGGTGTCTTCGGCAATGCCGTGCGGGATCATTTCCATAATGGAGGTGTAGTCGGTCACGACAAAGCCTTGAAAGTTCCACTCCTTCCGGAGGATGTCGGTCATGAGGTATTTGTTGCCCGTGGCGGGAATTCCGTTCAGTTCGTTGAAGGAGGTCATGACGGTGGCGGCGCCGGCATCGACTGCGGCCTTGTAGGGCGGCAGGTACACTTCGCGCAGCACGCGGTCCGACATGTCGGTGGTGTGATAGTCGCGGCCGGCTTGTGAGGCACCATAGGCAGCAAAGTGTTTCACACAGGCCATCACGGCGTTCAGTTCTCCGATGCCGTTGCCCTGAAAGCCCTTCACACGGGCCGCGGCAATTAACGCACCGAGATAAGTATCTTCCCCTGCACCTTCGGCCATCCTACCCCAGCGCGGATCGCGCGACACGTCGCACATGGGGGCATAGGTCCAGTGCAACCCCTGCGCTGAGGCTTCGTCGGCCGCGATGCGCGCCGACTGTTCCATGGCCGTCAGATCCCAGCTCGCCGCTTCACCAAGGGGTATGGGAAAGATGGTGCGATGACCGTGAATGACATCATAGCCAAAGATGAGCGGAATGTGCAGGCGTGTTTCCTTCACGGCCAGTTCCTGGAGTTTGCGGGTGTAGTCGGCACCAAATGCATTGAATACCGCGCCCACCCTGCCGGCCCGGATGTCTTCGCGGTAGTTCTCGCGGATGGTGGGGCCGGTCACATCGATGTCGCTGGTGAATAGCGTGAGCTGTCCCACTTTTTCATCGAGGGTCATCAGCGTCATCACCGAGTCGACACGACGTTCGATGTTGCCCGACGATGATGTTGTATTTTTTTGGCAGGCCGTGGCCACCAAGAGGAGCACGGCCGACAGAAAGAATATTCGTTTCATGAGGTCACATTTATAAATAAAACATGCAATGAAGTATTGTTGTAAAGAGATGCATATCGGTCACCTTGCGTTGCATCCGCCACACCAAAGCAAGTCTCCCGCATACCGGAAGAACTTATCTTTGGCTGGGCTCCTATCCCGGAGTTCTTTGTGTTTATATACTGTCTGTTATTGAAAATCAAGTTTCGTTTTCACGGCCTGCACTTCGGGTGCTGACATGAATAGCTCCCACAACAAACCCGTGCGATAGTTTTCGATCATCACCACAATCGGTCCCTGATCGATGGCCAGATAGCTGGTTGCTACCCACCCTTCCGACAAGTCGAATGCGTCATAAAATCCATAGGTGCCCCACAAGCGATCGCCCAGCGTGTAGTAGAAGAACTTCAGGGCCTTCATCGATTCTTCGGGTGTGTAGGGAAACGACGAGAGTGCCGCCGTGGGCGTGATCACCCCCTGATCGTTGCCAGGCGAATGTGCGTCGTAGCCCGAGGGATTGTCGCTGGCGGTGAGGCCCCAGCACATGTCGCTATAGCCAACATACTTTCGCGGGTTGGCTACACAATAGGCATAGTTGATGCGTGTGGCGTTCACGTTCTGCTGCCAATAGTCGGCGAAATCGTCTTTGAAATGTGGATCAAGTCCGAGGTATGAATACTGCACCCAGAACAACGGACTGGGTGTGCCCAGGGGCAGCACGATGTCGTAGTAGGTGTTGCCGGTTTTGATGGCGCCGTTTCGTCCGTAGCCATTCACGTATACGCTTTTCGGAATGCCGTGCGTGGGTGATGCGGCGGCGAGCACATAGGTGATCTGCTCTTCGAAATATCCCGACAAGGCGAAGTTCATGTCCCAGTTGTAGTTGGGCGACCAATGCCAATAGAGCACTTCCTGATTGTCTTTGCGATACCAATCCCACTCCACACCTTCCCACAATCTGGTGATGCGTTTGATGAGGTTGTTCCCCACGGTGTCGGTGCCGTTCAGGTATTGGCGGGCGGTGAGCAGCCCCTGCACAAGGAAGGAAGTTTCCACCAGGTCGCCGCCGTTGTCTTTGGTGCTGAAGGGTATGACCTTGCCGGTGCTGCCGTTGATCCAGTGCGACCATGCGCCATGAAAGCGGTCTGATGTTTCGAGGAAGGTCACAATTTTATTGAGACGCTGCACGCCTTCCGTGCGTGTCACAAAGTTCCGTTCCATGCCCACCACCAGGGCCATGATGCCAAAGCCACTGCCGCCGCTGGTCACGGTGGTGCCGGAGTTGTTGCGTTCGCGTGCCATGCCGCTGGAAGGATCGGCGCCTTCCCAGAAATAGTTGAAGGTCCGTTTCTGGGTGAGGGTGAGCAGTTCGTCGTCGGTGATGCGTGGAAATTTGTCGGCGGGATCAAACGTCGTAATGACCTTACTGTTGATGTTTCCGCCTAATGCTTTTTTCGCGACAGACGTTAACGCTGTCGAGATTTGGAAATCGTATTTGCTAAGATACTTCAGCGTGCTGCCAGGCGTGATGGTGACGGTGCTGTCGCCATGGCTGTAGGAGAAATTCAAGTCGAGGTCTTCGGTGGTGTTCACCAGCACGATGGCCTGCGATGCCGTGGTGCGATCGATGGGGGCTGAAAACGACGCCACTATTTCGGGAGTCACGGAAGCTCCCGGTGCCGTGGTGCCCACAGGTCGATCGTCCAGTTCAAGCGACACGAGCGTGAACGTGGGTTCATCGGCCGGAGACGGGTCATCTTTTTTACAAGCGCTTAACGCTATCGCGCAACACATCCACACCAGCGCCGTTCTCCGGAATATTTTCATTTTGTCATTGAGCGTTTAAAGAAGAAACATAAAAAAAGAGGGTACACCATCGGGTGTACCCTCACCCTGTACAACTATGAATTATCTACCGGCTGTTCCGAGATTAAATAAAGCGGTGATGTCTTTTTGAGCCAACACGGTGTTGAACACGCGCACATCGTCGATGGAAGCGGTGGCCAACGGTGCCCACTCGGGACGTGTTGCATTGGCAAAGCCCAGGTCTTTGTCGGCCATGCTGCCAAACATGGCTTGTGCAGGCACGCGCATTTTCATGATGGGTGCGGTGCCACGGTTGGTATATCCGCCCACGGCTTCTGCATTGCCATAGATTTCAAATTTGTGAGTCGCCGCATCCCAGGTCATCACATAGTGCGACCATTTGTTGGCGCCCATGAAATATTTTCCGGTGCCTCCATTGGGAGCATCTGTGCCGGTGTTTTTCAGGGCCACGTTATCCTGCACGTTTTGTGCACCATCTACCGTGGAGCTCATATAGTTTTTCAGCTCCAGCGTATCGTATGTGGGCAAGTGGCGCGACGTTTCAGCACATGCCTGAATGTTGCCCCAGATGTCGTCTACGGCCGTCGGGAAAATTCCGAAGAACGATGTGAAACCGCCGCCGGCAACGCCTTTGGTTCCCTTCACATTCACCCACAAACTGATGGTGAAGTTGTTCAACGCATCCACGGTGTTGATTTTGTCGATAGCGGGAAAGGCAATGGCGCCTTTGGTGAGTTGCAACGCCTGGCCAATCTGGCCTGTGGTGAAGCCTACGGTGCCCACGGTTTTGTTGGGTGCCGTGCTGGAAATCACTTCGTTGTTGGTGCCGTCGAATGTCCAGTGTGCTACCAGATTTGTAGCTGCAACTTCATCGGAATTGTTGTAGCCGTCAATTGCCGGCAACGCATCGTCGTCTTTCGAGCAAGACCCGATTGTTAACACGCCCAGCGCGAGAACACCGGCCTTCAGATAGTTCATTGATTTTCTCATGTTCATTTTAGTTTTCATTTAGGGTATAAAAATTCAAAGTTGTATTCGGGTTGTCGTGGCTTCCATTGGTTGGCGTAGAGGCCATAGACCGTTGTCTTAGTAGAGCGGGTTTTGTTTCAGCTTATTTCCGCTCAGCAGAATCTGTGAATTGGGAATAGGAAGCAGCTCGTGTTTGCCTTCCACGAAGTTGGTTTTACCCACGGCGTGCATCACCTGTGCTGCGCGTCCCTGGCGCACCAGATCCCAGAAGCGATCGTGTTCCATGGCCAGCTCCACTCTGCGCTCGTGCCAGATGTCGTCTATGGTCACGGCACCTTTGGGGTCGAGTTTGGCGCGCGCGCGCACCAGGTTCAACGGTGTGGCTGCATCGCCTCCTTCGTGGAGCGCCGCCTCGGCATTCATCAGCAACACATCGGCAAAGCGCAGGATGCGGATGTTTTTCGGATGATCTTTGTCTTCCTTGATGGGAAACTGCTCGAGGGTTTTGCTGGTGTAGGCCTTATAGTTGTAGTATAGGTTTTGTACAGAGTCGGAGCTGGGAATGCGAAAGCCGTCCCACAACACCGTGCCCTTGTGAGTGCCCGAGTTGTCGATGGCGATGATGGTGGCGTCTTTGCGCACGTCGCCGGGTTCGTAGGCATTCACGAGGTTGGCCGACGGGCCGTTGAAACCCCATCCCAAATCATTCCAACCGCCCACACCCCCTACGCGTGGACCCTGACACACGGTGTAGTTGTCGACTCTGAAATTGCTGTTGTTGAATTTCCCCGTTTGAATTTCGAAGATCGATTCTTCGTTGTTGTCGCCTACCTGGCGCCAGAGTTCGGCATAGTCGTCCACGAGGCTGTATTTGCCCGAGCTGATCACTTCGTTGGTAAGCTCCAGCACCTTGGGCCAATCCTTCTGATAGAGGTATACTTTGGCCAGCATGGCTTGCGCCGCGCCTTTGGTGGCATGACCGTCGGCAATTGTTTTCAACGGAAGGTTGTCGGCTGCAAATTGCAGGTCGCGTTTAATGCTGTCGTAGACCACCGACGCATCAACGCGCACCTTGAACACGTCGGTGTTGGCATCGTCTGCATCGGCCGCCACGCGAAGCACCAGCGGCACACCGCCAAACATGCGCACAAGGTTGAAATAGAAATAACCTCGCAGGAATCGCACTTCACCTTGCAGCTTTCTGCGCACCGCCGGATCCAGGTTGGATGTGGAAAGTGCCAGCAATGCCTGGTTTGCCGCGCTGATTCCTTTGTAGTGTCCACCCCAAAGTGTTTCGGCAAATTTGTTTGTGGGTGTGGTGTTGAAGTTATCGATGTCGCCCACGGGCACAAGTTGATCGCTGCCGGTGCTGCCTTTGTCGGCATCGTCGGAGATGATGTTGGTGACGGAGATAAATGCAAAGCCGTGCATGTCGCCGTTGCCCCACGAGTCGCCCTGGGTCATGCTGTTATAGACGCCCGTCACCAGTTTTGGTGCGAGGTTCGGATCGAGGTCGGGTGTTTGTCCACCCTGCAAGGGCACATCCAGAAAGTTGTCGCTGCAGGCCACGGCCGTGAGGGCAATCGTGGTGAAAAGTATGTGGCGTAAAGTACGTTTCGTTTTCATGCTGTTCTGTTTTTAAAAACCCACATTTAAACCGGCGGCAAACGTGCGCGTGGTTGGATAGGATGTTAATTCAATTCCCGACGACAGGGGGTCGCCCGGCAACTCGGCCGTAAAGCCGCTATACTTTTTATAAGTGAAGAGGTTCTGGCTCGTCACAAACACGCGCAGGTTCGCGATCTTCCAACGCTCCAGCAGCGCGGCCGGGAGCGTGTAGCCAATGGTGAGGTTGTTGATGCGCGCAAACGAACCTGACTCCACGAAGTAGTCTGACGCGGGCAGGTTGCCGGTGTTGGCCGAAGGTTCGGATTGCGTGTGGTTGGCCGACGTCCACCGTTTGTACACCATGTCTTTCTCTACGTTGTCGGTGCCATAGACACGGGCGGCTTTCTTGCCGTTATAAACTTTGTTGCCTACGTTGGCATAGATGGAAAGCGAGAAGTCCCAGCTTTTATAGTTTGCACCGAGGTTCACACCGAAGTAGGCAACGGGCTGATACGATCCGGCAAACTCGCGGTCACTGTCGTCAATCACACCATCGTCGTTTTTATCGAGGTAGCGGAAGTCGCCGGGCTTTGCTGTGGGTTGAATCACTTTGCCCGCGCTGTTGGTGTAGGCTGAGATCTCGGCTTCGGAATTGAACACGCCTAGCGTTTTGTAAACATAAAAGCTTCCCACAGGCTGTCCGTTGTCGGTGTAGGTGGTGAAGCCCTGCCCTGCGCCCACGGAACCGCCATATACAGCCTGGCCGCCGTTCAGGGCGAGCACTTTGTTTTTGTTGAAGGTCACGTTGCCGCCAATGGTGTAGGAGAAGTCATCGCCGATCTTGTCTTTCCAGTTCAGCACCACTTCCACGCCGCGGTTCTGAATGGAAGCCACGTTGGTGTAGATCACTTTGTCGCCATCGCCCGAGGTGAGGTTCACGGGAACTTTGATGAGGGCGTTTTCAACTTTCTTGTCGTAGTAGTTAACCTCACCCGTCAGTTTGGACTGCAGGATGGCAAACTCCAGGGCCACGTCATATTCCTTGGTGATCTCCCAGTTGATGTTCGGATCGATGATCTGTTCAATGAGGGCACCGTTGGTTGCATCTTGTGTGCTGCCGTTGTAGGGATAGGGTTTGTTCAGCGTCACACTCTTGGTGTAGGCATCGGTTGGAATCTGGTCGTTGCCCACTTTTCCATAGGAAGCACGCAACTTCAGCAGATCGAAGATGCCCTGCCCCTGCATGAAGCCTTCGCGACTCACAACCCACGCAGCGCCTACCGAGGGAAACGACTGAAAGCGATTCACTTTTGGCAGTCGAGAACTACCGTCAACACGAAAGGTTCCGGTCAGCAAATATTTTCCGCCATAGGCATAGTTCAATCTTCCGAGGTAAGAGTTTCTGGCCCACGCATCGCCTTTGCCATCGTTCTGTGAGCTATTGGCGTCGCCCACGTTGATGTACCACAGGTTGGGATCGGCCGGCACATCGTTGCGATTGGCGGAGATCCACGTTTGATTATACTTCTCGGCGGTTGTTCCCACCAGCAAGGTGAAGTCGTGCTTGCCAAATGATTTATTGATGGTGGCCGTGTTGTCCCACACCCACCGGAAAGTTTGAATTTGTTTTATGTTCAATGCGCTCAGGGCACGCAACTGATTTCCACCGGCCACTACGAAGGTGGTTTCGTCGGGATTGAACTGGTAGTTGTATTGACGATTCAGCGAATTTTTCCAATCGGCGCCAAGCGATGTGCGCAGCGTTAACCACGACACGGGCTTGTAGCTTAGGTAGCCCGATCCCTGCATGCGGTTTTCTTTCACCTTCACATCGTTGCTCTTCACGTCGAGCAGCGGGTTGCCCACGTTGCCATAGGCCGATGTGTTTCCATAGCGACCATCCACAATGCTCGGGATGAACGGCGCCGCACGATAAGCATCGCTATAAACCGAACCCACATTGCCATAGGTGTCGATGTCGATGACGTTGAAGCCGTTTTGATTGATGCTGTTGCCATACGACGACTGGAATCCGAACTTCAGGTTTTCACGAATCTGGTAGTCGTTGTTGAGGCGAAGCGTGAGGCGTTTGAATTCATTGCCAATCACAATGCCTTCGTCGTTGAGATAACCAACGTTGAACAGATAGGTGGACTTGTCGCTGCCTCCGGAAATGGAAAGGTTGTGGCTCTGTTCCCACGCCGTGCGCAAAATGGTTTTGTACCAATCGGTGTTGTAGGACGATGCGGGTGGTGGCGTGCCCACGGCAGCCTGCACGTAGTTGCTGTATTCGGCACTGTTAGCCATTTGCACCAGGTTGGCCGCCTGACGGATGCCGATGTTGTTGTTGTAAGTAATCTTCATGGCCCCCACCGACCCCTTGCGGGTGGTGATGATGATGACTCCGTTGGCACCACGCGAACCATAGATGGCTGCAGCCGAAGCATCTTTCAGGATGGTCATGTCCACGATGTCGGCGGTGTTGATGTTGGTGATGTCGTCGGTCAGCACACCGTCAACCACATAAAGCGAGGTGGTTCCACTCAGGGCAGTGCCCACACCACGTACGCGGATCTGGGGTGAGGCGCCGGGCTGGCCGCTGCTGATGATTTGCACGCCCGCCACTTTGCCTTGCATGGCTTGTGTGGCGGTGAGCACGGGTTGCTTCGAAAGTTCTTCGCCTTTCACGTTGGCGGTGGCGCCGGTGATGTCGCTTTTCTTTTGCTCGCCATAGCCCACAACCACCACTTCGTTCAGCTGGGTGGCGTCGGTTTCCATCACCACATTCACGGTGGTCTGATCGCCCACGGTGATGGTTTGTGCTTTGTAGCCGATAAATGAAAACGTGATCACATCCTCGCCCGGACCCAGCTCAAGGCTGTAGGCTCCGTTCAGGTCGGTGGCCATTCCCCGGGTGGTTCCCTGCACCAGAACGCTCACGCCCGGCAGGGGACTGCCGTCTTCGGCGTCGGTCACTTTGCCGGTCACGGTCCGGTTCTGCGCCAGCACCTGGGTGCCCAGCACGGCCAAGAAAAGTGTAAGTAAAAATGTCCGCATAAACCCTGGTGCGCAACAGGTTTTGGGTTCAGGTTTTTAGCTGTTCGCGCCAGTGAAGGTTGGACTTGTCAAGGGCTTTCGGGAGATTTTTCGAAGAAAGTCGACCAAATCAGCCGTGGAGAAGAGTGTTTCTGGTATGTTATTTTTCCAGATTAAAAACATTGAATTCAGCGGCTTTCAACCGTTTTCTGGTCCTTCCCGGACACTTCTTTGGCGCAATAAAAACATAGCTGCGGGAACGTTTGCTAAATGGATGGCTAAGCCCGTCCAGGCACCTTCGCAACGCATCGCAAATCGCATTTTAGCGTTGCCTTTAAACCTTGGCTGTGTGAGTGTTTGGGAAAGACGTTGGTTAGTTCTGGCTGCTTTTCAACCGGCTCTGGACCCGCGCCGCGGCAGGCAGTTTGGAGGGTTTCTCCTGGATCAGAATGACCTCCTGCCAGCGCGCAGAGTGTGGCCGGCGTCCTGTTTTTTCAAGGTCGTGGATGCGCTCCGCCACCTTGTGACGGAATGCCCAAAGGGTGTTCACCCGCAGGTCGAGCTGCTCCGAAAGCATCTCGAGGGTGTACTCCTTCTGGCCGATAACGGTGAGGTAGGCGATGTAGAATGCCTTTTCGATGGGGAACTTGATGCTGTGAAAAATGGTGTAGGCGGTGATGGATTCGTTGTAGCCACAGCGCGTGCAGCGTCGGGCAAACTTCTGGGCGCCGTCGAAATACTTTTCGTTGCCACACTTGCGGCAATGAAAGGTCCCCTCCCACTTCAGGTTTTCCAGGAAGCGATAGCACGCCAGCGTGTCGGGATAAAGCGTCTTAAACTGGTGATAGTCCATCGTCTTTTCCAGAAGGCGCTCGCTCAGCACTTCCTTGATGCTGTTCTTGAGTTTCCAATTGTCTAGATCGAGAATGGAGTTGATCTGGTTGATCTCGTGCGACTGGCGTTCGAGCTTTGTGTTAATTTCTTCCAGCAAATGATTCTTATCGTTTAGTTCGATGGTACGCTCCTGCACCTTCTGTTCCAGTTCGCGGGTCACTTTGTCTTTCAACTGCATGTTCACTTCGTGCTGGTGAATGATGCGGCGCAGTGCCCGGTCGCGCATGTCTTTGAGAATGCGAATGCGATCGCCCAACGCGAACGTGAGGAACAACATTTCCAGCACAAAGCTGAAGTGAAGACTATAGTGCAACGGCGTGGTGAACGGCAACACGTTGAAGTAGACCAGCGACCGGATAAAAAATCCAATGAACAACACGCCGTAGGCAATCACAAAGAAGCGCGCCGGCCGGTAGCCCTGGTTCCAGATGGTGATGCCGGTATAAAAAATGAGCGAGAGCGGAATGATCTCCACATTGCGATAGGTGAGCAACTCCGGCAGGAAAAACAGCTCCACCAAAAACCACACCGTGCGCAGCGCAATCATGCCCTTCAGGGCCTTGTCAAGCCTCGGCGCGTTGGCGCGTGTGCTCAAAAAACGCCGGGTAAAAATCAGTCCCCAGACAATAACGGAATAGAGCGTTACGCCCACGGCATAGTTGTTCCATTCCGGATGGTTGGGCCACAGGTATTGAAAGCCGATGCCATCATAACTCATCGCGTAGGCCGCCACACTCAATATATAGATGATGTAGTAGATGTTTTTTATTTCGCGAATGGCGAGATACACCAGGAAGTTGTAGAGGCTGATGATGAGGATCATGCCATAGAATGTGCCGAAGAGCAGGTATTCGTTCAAAGCATAATACACAAACCTATCAACCGACCGGAACCCGATGCGGATATCGGCAAACTCATGCGAACGGACATTGAAGTAATAATACATCAACGTGTCGGCGTTGATGTTCAACACGATCTCAAAGTTTTTATGACGCAACAGGCGGTGGGCAAAAGGCTGACTGTCGCCCATCATCACGTTTCGATACGATCCGTTTTCCTGGGGAATGTAGGCCTCAATCTCATCGATGGTCTGATCATAGAACTCCAGCATCCACACTTCTGTGCTGTTGGCCCGATGCCGAACGGGCAACCTGATCCAGTAGGAAGCGTTGGTCTTAAAATCCTTGTTGTGATAGTCGGGGTGCGCCTGAAAACGATTCGAAAAACTGTTGGACGAGACCTGCCAGAACGACAAGGTGTTGGTGGTGTCTACATAATACTCCAACTCATAGGGCATGAAGTTGTGTTCGTTACGACCGTCTTCCACCTCAAACACTTTCTGGGCACTGGCACTGCCCAGAATGATGATGATTGCCACGCCCGTCACTATCCACTGCTTCATACGTGAATATACTATGCGTTGTCTTACTTGTCCAACAGAAAGCGCCGCGAATGTGTGACGCGCATTTTATTGTTCGAGCCACCCTCCCGCAAAGCCTGCTTTTTTCAAGCCGTCTCGAATGTGTTTGTTCTTCTTCATCACGTTCCAGATCACTTGCGAGCGCCAGTTCTCCAGTTGAATGAGGATGGGTCCCTGATCGATGCCGAGATAATCTTTGTCAAACCATCCTTGTGTGCCATCGGCATAGTCGATGCTGAGGTTGAAGGCGTCTTTGAATCCGTATTTGTCGTAGAGCTTTGTGCCAAAGCGTTTCTTCATTTCCTGTAGTGCCGGTATGCAGATCTCCGGTGCAAAGGCAAGGGATCCACCGGCGGCCGTTGGTGCAATGGTGCCATCGTCCTGAAGATAGAATTGAGAAGCACCGCGCGCGTTGTAGCCCTGAAACGACACGTTGGGGTTGCGCTTGCCATCGTTGCCCGGACCATCGCAGGCCGTGAGACCCCAGATGCTTTTTTCATAGCCTTTGAATCCTGCAGCGTTCACCACACAATACGAGCGATTGGCATAGGTTGCGCGGCGCGAATTTTCGAAATAGTCGATGCCCTTTGTCTTCATATAGTCATCCGAGATGCCTTTGAAGTCAATGAACATGTGTGAATACTGATGGCCAAACAACGGACCGAAGTTCACAAACTCCTGCCCCTGATATTTTGTCCATTGATAAGAATCGGTCCATGCTTTCCAGCTGTCGGGTGAGATGCTGTGGGTGGGTGAACCTAGCGCAAGGATGTAGAGGATCATGCCTTCGTTGTAGCCGCGCCACGTAGCATCAAGGAAACCGTGTTCCGGATGCCAGCCCATGCTCATCACATTTTTTTTGTTCATTGCCCAGTCCCACTCCACAGCGAGGTAGAGCGCTTCGGCGATGTCACGAATTTCTTTTTCGGTGGCCGAGGCGCCGTCGAAGTAAGACTGTGTGGAGAGTATACCCGCCATGAGCAAGCCCGTGTCGATGGTAGAGAGTTCAACCTGCTGAAACCGAAGGCCGGTCTTCATGTCGAGAAAGTGATAGAAGAAACCTTTGTAGCCGGCTACCCCGGCCGTGGCGTCGCCTTTGGGAAGGGCTTGCATAAACTTGAGGGTCGTCAACACTCTTGTTGCGGCCTGTTCGCGGGTGATGTATTTGCGTTCCACGCCTACGATATAGGAAGTGAGTCCAAAGCCGGTGGCGGCAATACTGGAAAAGCTTTCTGAAGGCCAGCGGTCGGGTTGCTGACCGTTGTCTTTACCGGCCAGGTCCCAAAAGAAATCGAACGTCTGTCGCGACAGTGAATCGAGGAACGCTTTGGGAAGCGGCACTTTGGCCGGTGCCTTTTGCTGCGCGAAGGTGGTGCAGCAGCACACGACAAGAATCCATGCGGCGAGAATGAGTCTTCGAGAGGCATTGATCATAATAAAACGTCTTTGGTTGTAGAATAGAAATATCGGAAGAAAAACGAGATATGAAAGACGTATTTTTTTTGAGTGGCGTCTTCGGCTATTCTTCAATCAGAAATTCAGGATCGATGCGATAGCGATCGTATTGTGTGAGGTTGTTGGCCACGATCACCGAACGAAGCTGGCGGGTGTAGGCCGACCGGCGTTCGGAGAAATATTTGAGATGCGGCAAGAGCTTGAACGGATTGTCGGTCTTGAGGCGGGCGCGGCGCAGGCTTCGGTAGGCCGTTGATCGCGAAAGTATTTCGAAGTAGTGTTGAATGGACTGCGACATGTCGGTGTACGAGCGCAGGTAGATCATGCGGTTGCCCCGCGTGTGCGATGCCGCGATGCGCGGCTCGTTGGCGTTGAACGACCAGATGCCAAACAGGTTGCTGGCACTGAGAAAGAAACGGCTTTGCCCCCACCCGCTCTCTACCGCCGTTTGAGCCAGCACGATGCTGTTGGGCAAGGTTCGCATCCGGCCGATGAGGTCGTTCACTGTTTTTGCTTTGTAGCGAACCTTCATATCAAAAAAGAAAACACTATCGTCGGCTTCCCACGCCAGCTTCTTTTTCAGCTGCACCATGCGCTTGCGGTCTTCTTCGATGTTGTGTTTGGCGATGAGAATGGACGGCAACACGGCCGCAATGAACTTGGCTTTGGCCTGGGGCGATGGCAGGCGATCGAACCCCGACACGTTGGTATACAACACGGGCTTCACCAATTCGTCTTTCAGCATCTCCACCTCGTCCAGCGATTTGATGCTGATCGTTTGGGAATCTACCACCGTGCCTTTGTGACGGTTGCAACCCATGCCGAGCATGAGCAACACAACGGTCGCGATCTTCAACCCATATCCACCACAGCGGCAAGCCATAAAACAAAAATAACCAGGAAAGGTCTGATCACACCAACCAGTCATCGCCACCGGCTGCTGTCGGGCGATGCAGGAATGCTTTCACATTTCCTCAGGTAAATTTTTGATATTACAACAGCCCTTTAATGATGCCCATCAGTCCCGCCGGAAAAACGCCGAGCCAGATGAGCGACACCGTGAGGATGGCCATGGTGAACCCGCTGATGATGTAGGCCACCGGGTGCAGCATGTGTGGTTGATCGCTGTCGCGTTGTGGCTGCTCGAACATGACGGCGATGATTCTGATATAATAATACAGACCAACAACACTATTCACAGCCAGCATCACCACCAGCAACCATTGCTGCGTGTGCACACCGGCGGCGATGACATAGAACTTACCCACGAACCCGGCCGTGAGGGGAATGCCCGCCAGTGAGAGTAACATGGCGGTGAAGATGGCGGCCGTCCAGGGCCGGCGCCAGAGCAGGCCGCGATAGTCGTCCATCACTTCAGCGTCGCGCTCGGTGTCTGAGAGCGTGGCCAGAATGCCAAACGCTCCCAATGTGGTCACGAAGTAGGCCACCAAGTAAAAGGTGACGGCCTCCGTTCCCATGGCATCGCCCGCAATGAAGGCCACCAGCAGATAACCCATGTGCGATATGGATGAGTAGGCCAGCACACGCTTCACATTGTTCTGACGCAAGGCCAGAAAATTTCCGGCGAGCATCGACGTGATGGCGATGCAGGTGAAGATAAGTACGAGCACGGGGTATTGTTGCGCATGAAGGGTGTCGAAGAACCGCACCAGCAATCCCACCATACCTCCTTTCGACACGGTGGCAATGAACGCTGTGACCGGGGCGGGTGCACCTTCATAGACATCGGCCGCCCACATGTGAAACGGCACCACGCTCAGCTTGAAGCCCATGCCCACCACCATCATGCCCAGGCCTGCCACCATCATGAACGGCAGGCCTTGCACCGTTGCCAGGTATTGGGCCATGCCTTCGAACGACATGGTGCCCGTGGTGACATAGACCAGCGCCATGCCAAACAACAGGAACGCCGAAGAGAACGCCGCCAGAATCAGATACTTGATGCCGGCTTCGTCAGACCGCTCGCGCTTGCGCAAGTAGGCAATCATGGCATACAACGCCACGCTGAGAATTTCCAATCCCAGAAACAACGACACAAAATGTTTGCTGATGACCAGCACCACCGAACCCAGCGTGGCCAGTATCAGCAGGATATAATATTCCTCTTTACGTTCCTCGCGCTGCTCAAAATAGGCATACGACATCATGGTGACGAGCAACGATGTCAGCAGTATGAGGCCTATATAAAATACACCAAAGCCATCGATAACAAACAAGGGCTCCAGCTCATGCCGCGTGCCCGCCATGTTGGCAACTACATAAACAAAATCGGCCAGCAACGACAAGAGCGTGATGATGTAGATGACTTTATGATTGCGCTTCACGGCAATGGAGAACATGATGAGGATGGCCGCGCTGGTGAGAATGAACAGCGGAACAACGCTCAGAAAATCATTTCGGGTCATGCTCACCTCCTTTCACATGTTGATTGACCAACAGCCCTGACGTGGTGACCTGCGTTTGTGCAGTGCCTGCCTTCGCTGGTTGGTCTACCTGTTGCATGACGGCTTGCGGAAAAAGCCCGAGCCAAACAATTGCCACTACCAATGGAACCAGGATAAGTTTCTCACGCCCCGAAAGATCGGGTAGTGTGTAGTGGTGCTCTGGTTTCCCCAGGAAAATTTTTTGAACGATGCGTAGCGAATAGGCGGTTGCCGCCACCAGCCCCACCGTGGCGAGTATGGTGAGGGTATGATTGGCCTGCCATGCTCCCAGCAAGGTTAATATCTCCGCTACAAAGTTGCCCAGGCCCGGCAGCCCCAGCGACGCCATGGCAAACACCAACCCCATGGTGCCCATGAACGGCACCTGCGGCCAGAAGCCTCCCATGTGATTGATGTCGCGCGTGTGTATACGTTCATAGAGCACGCCTGCCAAAATGAACAACGCTCCTGTGCTGATGCCGTGCGTGATCATTTGCATGACCACACCTTTCATGGCCACCTCGTTGAAAGCAAACACGCCCAGCATCACAAAGCCCATGTGGCTCACACTGGTGTAGGCCACCAGGCGTTTGATGTCGGTTTGTGCAAAGGCGAGGATGGCGCCGTATAAAATTCCCAGCACGCCCAATCCCATGAGCACCGGCGCGAAGTAGTGCGAGGCTTCGGGAAACAGGGGTACCACAAAACGGATCAAACCATAGGCGCCGGTCTTCAACAACAGTCCCGCCAGGATCACGCTGCCGGCCGTGGGCGCTTCGGCGTGTGCATCGGGCAGCCACGAATGAAATGGCACCACGGGCAGCTTCACAATGAAGGCGGCCAGAAATCCAAGCATGAGCCAGCGGCCGGTTTGGGTCGAGAGCGGTGTGCCCAGCCATGCGAAGTAATCGAACGTATATTCTCCAGCCGTTGCGCCGTGAACAAAATACATGCCCAGCACTGCCAATAACATCAGCAGCCCGCTGGCTTGTGTGAAGATGAAAAACTTGTAGGCCGCATACCGACGATTCTCATGGCCCCAGATGCCAATGAGAAAATACATCGGGATCAGCATCATTTCCCAAAAGAAATAAAACAGAAAAAGGTCCATCGCTAAAAACACCCCGCTGATGCCGGCCAGCACCCACAGCATGTTGAAATAAAAGAAGCCCACCCGGTTTTGAATTTCCTTCCAAGAGATGAGCACCGCAGCCATGCCGAGAAAAAACGTGAGCAACAACATCAACAGGCTGAGGCCATCAAGCGCCAGGTGAAAGCTGACGCCAAATTGTGGAATCCACGGCTTCATAAAATGAACCTTCCAGCTTCCCCCGGTCAGCGCCGTAGTATTTTCGGCACTCCAAAGCGAACCCATAACCACAAGATAGATGGCAAGCACCGCCAGGGCTATCCATTTTGGATAGGAGGCGTTTATTTTTTCGGCGCTCCAGGCCAGTATCCCACCGGCGAGAAGGAAGATGATCAATGCGGGTAAAATCATAAGATCAATCCAATGGTTAACATCAGTATGGCCCCGATCACAATGCCCATCACATACCAGCGCATCATGCCACTTTGTGTATAGGCCAGCGCCCGATGGAAAAACTCGGCCACCGTCACCAGACCGGTATAGAATTTATCCAGTACGTCGTGCTTATTTACTTTCGCTATGTAGACGAAGGGTCGCACCAGCAGCGTATCGTAGAGCGCGTCGAATCCCCAACCCACAAACCAAAGGTGGTGGAGCCCGGGAATCTCTTCTTTTATTTTCGAAGGCAGGTCCGGCTTTAACACATAGAGGTAATAAGCAAGCCCTACCCCACTGAGCGCCACCACCGCCGCGATGACCTGGAACAACAACTCCATCGATTCTGCATCGGGCCGGACGTTTACTGCCGGAAGCACCGGGCTCAAAAAGTCAGAGAAGATCGTGACATGCCCCAGCGTGTGCGGCAATTCCAGAAAGCCGGCCAGCGTTGACAACACAGCCAAAACCACCAGTGGCGTCAGCATAGCCTTTCCAACGGGATGACTAACATGCGAATGTTCCGCTCCGAAGAACGTGACAAACACCATACGAAAAGTATAAACAGAGGTGATGAATGCGCCGAACAATGCCGCGAGATATAACAACACGTTGCCACGTTCTCCCGCCCAGGCCAGCCAAAGGATCTGGTCTTTGCTATAGAATCCACCGGTAACCAGCGGGATGGCGGCCAGCGATGCCGCGCCAATGAGAAAGGTCCCATAGATTACAGGAAGCTTGTGACGAAGCCCGCCCATTTTGAACATGTCGTGCTCATGATGCAGCACCAGGATGATGGCCCCGGCACCGAGAAACAACAAGGCTTTGAAGAAAGCGTGTATCATGAAATGGAAGATCGCCGCCGACCATGCGCCCACCCCAAGCGCAAGAAACATGTAGCCGATCTGGCTGATGGTGGAATAGGCCAGCACACGTTTCAAATCATTTTGCGTGAGAGCGCTGAAACCCGCCAGCAAAAGTGTTACCGCGCCAACAATGCCCACAGCCAGTTGGGCCTGTGGTGCCAGTTCAAAGATCACGTGCGTGCGGGCAATGAGGTAAACGCCGGCCGTAACCATAGTGGCCGCGTGAATGAGTGCGCTCACGGGCGATGGCCCCGCCATGGCATCGGGCAACCAGGTTTGCAACGGCAGCTGTGCCGATTTGCCAACCGCGCCACCCAGCAACAAGAAGCCAACCAGCAACGCCGTTTGATCGCCAACACTCCAGGCTTGGGGTGCTTGCTGCAGCAGGCTTTGAATGTGAAGGGTGCCAAACGTTTGGAACAGAATGAAGAGGCCAATGGCCATGGCCGTGTCGCCTACTCGTGTCACGATGAATGCCTTGCGGGCAGCGTAGCCGTTCTTCTCCTCCTGATACCAAAAGCCGATCAGCAAATAGCTGCAAAGGCCCACGCCTTCCCATCCCAGGTAGAGCAACAATAAATTGTCGGCCAGCACCAGGATGAGCATCGAACAAACAAACAGGTTGAGATAGGCGAAGAAGCGGGCAAAGCCTTCATCGCCGGCCATAAATTCGGAAGAGTAGATGTGAATGAGAAATCCCACGAAGGTGATCACAAAGAGAAAGATCATCGACAACGCGTCGAGGTGAAAAGCGAATGAGGGTTGAAAATTTCCAATGGCCATCCAGGTCCAGAGGTGTTGGTCAAACGGCTCGGGTGCCGACAGAAACGCGAACCCGATCAATAGCGTGATGAGCGCCGAGAGGCCAACACTTCCCGCCCCCACCAGGGTGGCCAGTGTGCGCGACATCCTGTGCCCACCCAGAATCAGGATGAGCGCTCCGGCCAACGGCCATGCAGGTATGAGCCACAACAATTCTTTCATAGGGATTATCCTTTCATTTTACTGGCCATGTCGCCGTCGAGTGTTTTCAATTGATGATAGATCTGCAGAATCAACGCCAGGCCTACCGACACTTCGGCTGCGGCCATGGTGAGAATAAAAATAAACATCACCTGTCCGTCGGCTTGCGCCCACCGCGATCCGGCCACAATGAAAGCCAGGCCAGCCGCGTTGAGCATGATCTCTACCGAGATGAGCATGAAGATGATGTTGCGCCGGATCAGCACGCTGATCAACCCCAGCATGAACAACACGCCGGCCAGGAGCAATCCGGATTCTACGGGAACGGTTTCCATTTTTCTAATTATTTAAGCGTCGTCATTCTTCTGTGCTTTCCAGAAAGCGGTGAACCACTTTCTTCTTTTGTCGTCCAAGGTGATAGGCACCTACAATGCCCGCCATCAACAGGATACCACTCAACTCGACACCGATCACATAAGGCCCATACAATGAAAGCCCGACAGCTTTGGCATCGAGCATGGGTGCGTTGAAGTCGGTGGTGCGGCTTTGTAAAATCATGTAGGCCAATTCCGCCAGGAGCACCACTGAAAGCAGCGCGGGGCCGATGAATATCTTTCGCGTCAGCCACTCCCGCTCCTGCTCTACCGCTTCGGCCTTCAGGTTCAGCATCATGATCACAAAAATGATCAGCACCACAATAGCACCTGCATAAACAATGATCTCCAGCGCCGCCACAAACGGCGCACCCAGCACGAAGAACACGATGGAAATGGCCAGAAAAGAAACGACGAGATACAGCAACGCGTGAATGAGGTTATAGCGCGTGATGACCATGATGGTGGACAACACAGCAATGGCGGAAGCGACATAGAACGTGAGGTGCATAGCGGTTATGGCATTAAACTTTTCACATCTACCGGCGGATTTTCATTTTCCGCTTCTCCTTTATCTTTTCCACCGATCGCCATGCCCGCCACCTTATAATAGTTGTAGCCGGCATACTTTCCTTGTCCGTCGATGAGCAAGTCTTTCTTTTCATAGACCAGGTTCTGACGATTGTATTCCCCCATTTCAAAATCGGGGATCAGTTGAATGGCATAGGTTGGACATGCCTCTTCGCAGTAGCCGCAGAATATGCAACGCGAAAAGTTTATCCTGAAAAACGCCGGATAACGCCGGCCGTTCTCATCTTCTGTGGCCTGCAGCGAAATGCAATCTACCGGGCACGCTGCTGCACAGAGATAACAACCCACGCATCGTTCGCCCATGTCGGGATCGCGCGTGAGCACAATGCGGCCTCGCCATCGCGTGGTGAGCTTCACCTTCTCTTCGGGGTATTGAATGGTCTCACGTTTATGAAACATGTGCAAGAACGTGATCCACAGACTTCGAACAATGCTGAACATAAAATAGCTTGTGTTAATGTGTTATGTTTCCAGCCACAGCAGAATGGTGGCCGTAGCCACCAGGTTCAGCAACGTGAGCGGAAATAATATCTTCCAGCCAAACTCCATCAACTGATCATAGCGCGGCCGCGGCAACGAAGCCCGCAGTAGGATGAAGAAGATGATGAAACCGAATGTTTTCAAGGCAAACCAGGCCACCGGCGGCAAAAACTCCGGCCCAAGCCAGCCCCCAAAAAACAACACCACCGTCACACTCGAGATGAGCGTGATGCCCAGATACTCTCCTACGAAAAACAATCCGAATTTCATTCCCGAATATTCCGAGTGAAATCCGGCCACCAGTTCACTCTCTGCTTCGGGTATGTCGAACGGCAGGCGGTGTGTTTCGGCGACGCCGGCAATGAAGAACATGAGGAATCCAAAAAACTGCGGCACCACATACCACATTCCCCGCTGCGCTTCCACAATGTCGTTCAAACTAAACGACCCCGACATGAGCACCACGCCCATCAGCGAAAGCCCCATAAAAACTTCGTAGGATATCAATTGTGCTGCGCCGCGCATGGCACCCAGCAACGAATATTTATTGTTCGAAGCCCAGCCTCCCAAAATGATGCTATAGGCTCCCATAGACGACATGGCCAGAAAAAAAAGTATGCCCACATTCAGATCCGACACCACAATGCCCGGAGCAAACGGCACCACCACAAAACTCATCAACACCGTGATGGCCACAATGGCCGGCGCGATCACAAACACAAACTTATCGGCAAACGGTGGTATCCAGTCTTCCTTGAAAAACAACTTGATGGTGTCGGCCAGCACCACCAGCAAACCAAAAGGGCCCGCGCGATTGGGACCATAGCGATCCTGCCACAACGCCAGCATGCGGCGCTCAAGCCAGATCAACCCCGGGGCAATGGTAAGCAATGCCCCCAGCACCGCGCCGATGATGATCATAGGATGTAAAGCTGTTTTTTCCATGATCGTTCTATTTTAGGATGGACCATGCCGGCAATTCTACAATCGTTAACCCTTCCAGACCATAAGGCATCCCGGCCACGCCCTTTGGCAAATATTGACTGATGACCACGGGCAACGCAAATGCCTGTCCCTCTACCTCAAATGTCAATGTGTCGCCGGCATTCAGACGGCGCTCGGCGGCATCGTCGTTATTCAGCATAACATACGGTTGGGGTATACGCTCAGCAACTGGTTTGGAATGGTTGCTCAATTCTTCCGACCCGTAGATGTGATGAAGGTGCACCATCAGCAAATGGTCCTTCATGGGATGAAACGCTTCGGGTATGCCGCTGAAATAGGGCGCTGCGCCACGCTCCTTGGGTTCCAGCAAACGAACACCCGGATCGCCATCGCGCAACGCGTGGCCCACCTCGTCCTGGTATTTGTTTACCGACTGCACCGAGTTCCATCCCGGCGACCAAAAGAAAGGAATCATGCTGGACGGCGCCTGACCACGATAGCCCTCCATGGTGTAGGACAGCGAAGAGTCTGCGTCTTCCGGCGGTTTTGGTTCGCTCACGTTGATGGCGGCGTTCATGGAAGTTCTTCCACTGTAGCGGTGCGATTCGCGCGGAATGCGCTGCCCCGCCATGCGAAACGACGACGGGGGTGTGACCTTCTCCACGCCGCGAAGCAAAACTTCTTCGGCGGCCAGGGCGCGTGTCACGTCTTCAAAATTCTTCCAGGCTGCCAGCCTGGGATGGTCAACGGCCGCGCCAATGTTCAACAGCCACCGCCAGCTTTCCTGCATGCCTTGTGCGGGCTCATAGACCTGGAAGAAGCGTTGTGCGCGACCTTCATTGTTCACCACCGTTCCGTCGGATTCGGCAAAGGTTCCGGCCGGCACCACCACACTGGCTTTTTGTGTGGTGGGTGTGTTCAGGTAGTCGACCACAATCACATTGTGGCATGTCTTCATAAATTCGTCTACGACTGACGGTGGTCCGTGACGATAGAGATCGTTTTCCAGAATGATCACGGTGTCGTCGCGCCGGTTCAGGATGGTGTCGAGCGCCGACTGAAGCCGGTGGCCATTCAGAAGGGCAAGCCCCATGGCATTCGATTCCGATAGCGTGAGCACAATGCCTGCGGCTTTGTTTTTCTTTTGCAGCGCCCAGGCCACGTTGGCCGCGGCCCGCAGAATGATCTCGCTGCCACATCCTGTTCCGGAAATAATTACAGGCCGCTGTACTTGCTGCAACGTGTTGGCTATTTGCAAAGCCTGTTCTTTTTCATCGTTGCTGAGGTCATCAACGGCCGGCGCTTCAGGATCGAGAAGGTGCGCCACGGCAAATCCCAGGCGGGCAATGTTGTCGGGTTCGGCGCGATAAACACGTGTGGCCAGCTCGTCCAGTTTTGTGGTGTGCACGGTGGCCATGAACAATGGCCCTTTTTCGTCTTGTATAAATTCGCGGGCGGCGGCGTCATTCCATTCCACGATATTGTTTTTCGCGGCGTGTTGCAGGGGTTGCCGGCGCACGCTTTGGCGAACGGCCAGGGCCACCATGGGCGCCGTGTTCGTCAGGTCTTCGCCCAGTATAAAAACAGCATCGCAGTTCTCCACCTCTTTCAAGGGAAGACTTCGCGCCGGCCCTTCGGTGAGGATCTTCACCACGAGATCGCCCAGGTTGTGTTCGTTGTCGTTAACACCGTGATAAAAGTTATCTTCTCCTACCAGGGCCTTCAATACAAAATTGGACTGCAGAGAAGCTCTTGGCGAACCAATACCGATCACGTTATGCCCCAGAATGGAGCGTTTGATCTCTTCCAGTACAGTTTCGCGCGACACGGTTTCGTGACGCACCCTGGGTTTGCGTATGCGGTCTTCTGCATTCACAAAGCCATAGCCAAAGCGGCCACGATCGCACAGAAAATAACCGTTCACTTTTCCATTATAGCGATTCACGATCGATCGCAGTTCGCCGTAACGTTCGCCGGCAATTGTATTGCAACCCACGCTGCAGTGCTGGCATATGGACGGCGCGTTGGTCAGATCCCATTTGCGTGTGTAATGTTCCTTCAGCGTTTTGTCGGTGAACACACCCGTGGGACAAATTTCGGCCAGGTTGCCGCTGAACTCACTTTCCAACGTTCCTTCTTCGTGGCGTCCGAAATACACCTGGTTCCGGGAAGCAAATGCATCAAGGTCTTTGCCGCCGGCATAGTCTTTATAGAACCTCACGCAACGATAACATTGAATGCAGCGGTTCATCTCGTGGTTGATGAACGGGCCGAGGTATTGATTTTGATAGGTGCGTTTCTTGTATTGAAAATGCCGGTAGTTGTGGCCGGTCATCACGGTCATGTCTTGCAGGTGGCAGGCGCCGCCTTCGTCGCACACGGCGCAGTCGTGCGGGTGGTTGGTCATGAGCCATTCCACCACGTGTTCGCGAAACTCTTTTGCTTCGGGGTCCTGTATGGAGATGCGCTGATTGTCGGCCACCGGTTCCATGCACGACATGATGAGTCTTCCCTTCTTGTCGTCGGCATCTTTGTATACTTTCACGGCACACTGCCGGCAGGCGCCCACCGAGCCCAGCGAAGGATGCCAGCAAAAGTACGGCAAGTCGAGGCCCAGCGAGAGGCACGACTCCAGCAGGTTCTTCCCCGCTCCTACCTCGTACGATTTGTTGTCGATATAGACGGTGGCCATGGCTATGCTGAAATTTTATGATGAATCAACATTTCAAAATCCTTTCGGAAATATTTCAACGCGCTCTGCAGCGGTTCCATCGCTCCCGGCGCCAACGCGCAAAACGTGTTGCCCGGACCGAGATATTTGGTATGGAACTCCAGCAGCTTCAGGTCTTCGGGTTTTCCTTCGCCCCGCTCGATGGTGTGCAGGATCTTCTCGACCCACGGAAGACCTTCACGACACGGCGTGCAAAAGCCGCACGACTCCTGGGCAAAGAAGTGTTCGAGATTTTTCACAAAGCCCACCACACTGGTTTGGTCGTCGAGCACAATCATGGTGCCCGTGCCCAAACGACTTCCGGCAGCAGCCACCGACGTGTAGTCCATTTTCACGTCGAGATGTTCTTCTACAAGAAAATCAGTTGATGCACCGCCTGGCAACGCGCCGCGAAAACGATAACCGTCGCGCATCCCGCCAGCATGTTCTTCCACCAGTTCGCGCATGGTCACATTCATGGGCAACTCCCACGCACCCGGTCGTTTCACATTGCCGCTGACACCATAAATTTTTGTTCCGGCATCCGAGCCACGACTCAGGTCCTTGAACCACTCGGCGCCATTGTTCACGATATGCGGAATGCAACACAACGTTTCCACATTGTTCACGATGGTGGGTTTGCCAAACAATCCGCTGATCTGCGGAAAGGGAGGCTTGGCCCGCGGGGTGGCGCGTTTGCCTTCTAGTGAATTGAGCAGGGCCGTTTCTTCGCCACACATGTACCGACCCACGCCGGTGTGAAGATGCATGTCGAGATCGAACCCTGTACCCAGTATGTTTTTGCCGAGATAACCTGCGGCGTATGCTTCCTCTATGGCCGTGGTGATGACCTTTGCCGCTTGCTTGTAGGCCCAGCGCAAAAACACATACGCGTTGTCGGCCTGAATGGCGAAGGCCGCCAGGATCATGCCTTCGATGAGTTGATGCGGCGTGTTCTCCAGCAGGATGCGGTCTTTGAAAGTTCCTGGCTCCATCTCATCTGCATTTGCGATAAGATATTTGGGCTTGGGCGCATTCATCGGAACAAAACTCCATTTCATGCCCGTAAGAAAGCCAGCGCCCCCACGTCCGCGCAGGTTCGACTCTTTCACCAACGTGGTGACGGCCTGCGGCGCCATGTCTTTCAATGCCTTGCGCACGGCGGCATAACCTCCGGCTTTTTCATATTCCTGAAGCGTTAACGGCCTGCCGTCGGGGCGAACATGTTGGGTGAGCGGTTTGTTCATAGCGTTTAGGTCAGGTGTATTTTTCCAGTATGGCGTCCAGCTGATCCGTTGTCACGTCGCGGTACAGGTCGTGATCGATCATAAATGCCGGTGCGTGATCGCAGGTGCCCAGGCATGGGTTGGGCAACATGGTGTAGCGCCCGTCGAGCGTGGTTTCTCCAAAGCCGATGTTCAGCTTTTGGGAAAGATGTGCCTGTATCTTTTCATAGCCCATCACCCAACAGCTGATGCTGTCGCACACTAATATGATATGACGCCCCACGGGTCTTCTGAAAATGAGGTTGTAGAATGTTGCCACAGAGTCAAGCTCCGCGGGCGACATGTCCATGAACGCAGCCACGTCTTTCAAACTTTCGTCGGAAACCCACCGTCGATGTTCCTGCACCACTTTCAGTGCTTCGATGCACGCCGCCTTTCGCAACGGCACCTGGTGAATGGCGCGTTCTATTTCCTGTTTTTCTTCGAGCGTCAGCATAATCTTTTCATTCTATAGTTTGATTGAATTTTGTTCCTATCGGTCAATATCTGCCAGCACATAATCCATCGCTCCCAGTATGCTCAGCAAGTCGGCCACCGTGTAACCTCTGCTGATGTAGGGCACGGTCTGCATGTGTGCAAACGACGGGGTGCGAATGCGCATGCGATAGGGCGATGTGTTGCCGTCGCTGATGGCATAATAACTATTGGCACCTTTGGTAGCCTCTGTGCACACCATGGCCTCGCCCGCCGGAATGACCGGTCCCCAACTCACCCCTAAAAAGTGTGTGATGAGCGTCTCTATATCTTTCATAGTCTGTTTTTTCACGGGCGGTGTAGTGAGCGGGTGTTCTGCTTTGTAGGGACCTTCCGGCATATTCTTCATGCATTGCTCCACGATGCGCAGGCTCTGGCGCATTTCTTCCACGCGCACTTTCGCGCGATCATAACAATCGCCATTCTCGCCGAGAGGAACGTCGAAGTCAAAATTTTCATAACCGGAATAGGGTTGTTTTTTCCGGAAGTCCCAATCAAAACCACACGCGCGCAGCCCCGCGCCGGTCACACCCCACTCGATGGCTTCTTCGGTGGTGAAGATGCCGATGCCTATGGTGCGCGCTTTGAACAGGCTGTTGCGCATCACGAGGTCGTCGTATTCCTTTAAGCGTTTCGGGAAATAGTCAATGAAGGTTTTCACCAGCTTCTCCCATCCCAACGGAAGATCCTGGGCCACGCCGCCGATACGGAACCAGTTGGGATGCATGCGTCCGCCACACACGGCTTCAATGATGTCGAACACACGCTCGCGGTCGGTGAACATATAGAACACGGGCGACAGCTGGCCCACATCCTGCGCAAAGGTTCCATACCAAACCAGGTGACTGGCAATGCGAAACAGTTCGCACAGCATGATGCGAATCACGTTGGCACGTTCGGGAACTGTGATGCCGGCAAGTTTTTCGATGGAGAGAAGGTAGGCGAGATTGTTGTTGACACCGCCAAGGTAATCGATGCGGTCGGTGTAGGGGATGTAGGTGTGCCACGACTGGCGTTCGGCCATCTTTTCGGCGCCACGGTGGTGGAAGCCGATGTCGGGCACAATATCTACAATGTCCTCACCATCCAGTTGAAGGACGAGACGAATCACGCCATGGGTGCCGGGATGTTGCGGCCCAATGTTGAGAAACATAAAATCACTGTCGTCGCTTTGCCGCTCCAGTCCCCAGTCTTCGGGATTAAATTGCAGGGCCTCTTGTTCGCGGTCCTGCTTTTCGTCCCACAGTCTGAAGGGTCCCATTTCGGTGGCGCGGGCGGGATGTTCTTTTCGCAACGGGTGTCCCTCCCAGGTCAGCGGCATGAGAATGCGCGTGAGGTGGGGATGGCCTTCGAAACGGATACCAAACATGTCGAACACTTCGCGCTCATACCAATTGGCATTTGCCCACAGGTTGGTAATGCTGGGCACAGACAACTCCCCTTCTTTCAACGCTACCTTGAGGCGAAGAAAGCCGTTGCCACCATAGGAAAACAGGTGGTAGACCAGGGTGAAATGTTCGGAAGGATTGGAAGGATCTTTTTTGCGGGAGCGCTCGTCGATGGCAGTGATGTCGTAGAGAAAACGATAGGCGGGTCGGTGATCGGTTTTCAAAAAATAGAGAACTTCCTTTAAACGGCCCAACGGCAGCCAAAGGGTGACCATGTCATCCTTTGTCGCTTGTCTGGCGAAGACATCGCCAAACTTTTGCGCCAGCAGTTCTGTTGGATCAAGTGGTTTTTCCATAGTTATGCCGCACACCGCAGTGCCCGGATTTTTAGGTCAACCTGTTTTCAATCACTCATTCGTCATCGTTTAGTGTGTTACATACTTTGTGAATTGTTCCCGGGTTCTCGTGCACAGTTCAAACTTCATCGGGAGAGCGAAAGGTTGTCATCTCCTTTCGCCGCGCATAGCGTTGTTCTTTCATTGATATTTTTTCAGGTTTTATCACCCCCTGTTCGCCAATCACCCAACTGAGCGGGCGTTGTTCTTTTCCAACCGAAGCGGCGAGCAGGGTGAGGCCTTCCATAAATGCATCGGGCCGTGGCGGACAACCGGGCACATACACATCCACCGGCATAAACTTATCCACGCCCTGCACCACACTATATATATCATACATGCCTCCGGAGTTGGCGCAAGAGCCCATGGAGATTACCCAACGCGGCTCCATCATCTGTTCGTAGAGGCGTTTGATGATGGGGGCCATTTTAATGAATACGGTGCCGGCCACGATCATCACATCGGCTTCGCGGGGCGTGCCCCGGATCACTTCCGCGCCAAAGCGCGCCACATCGTATTTCGGTGTCATGCTGGTGGCCATTTCCACAAAGCAGCACGACAAACCGAAATGAAACGGCCACATGGAGTTTTTCCGGCCCCATCCCAGAAGGCTTTGCATAGACGACAGCATGACACTTTGCTGCACCGTTTCCTCGAACGATCCCGTGCCCGTCAACGCGCTGACGGGAGCATCCGGTTTAGTGAGCCACCATTTCATGCGTTGCAGTTTTGCGTTTTTTGTAAGCCTTCAGAATTTTGCGGCCGTCGGGGCCAAAGTCGAGCGCGCCGTTGCGCCATTCATAAATGAGCACCACCACCAGCAGGATGATGAACGTGAGCACCCCGGCATAGCCATACCATCCCAGTTCACGGAACGCGATGGCCCATGAAAAAATGAAAATGGTCTCCACGTCAAAAATGACAAAGAGCATGGCGATGAGATAAAATTGTGCTGAAAAACGGAGACGTGCAGAGCCGGTATTGAGAATGCCCGACTCGAAGGGCTCGCCTGTAGCGCGGTCGTTGTGGCGTTGGCCGAAGACATACGACAGTCCCAGTATTGCGCCAACGAGGGTGAACACGATTGCCGCATACGCGAGTATGGGCCATACGAGTGTGACGGTTTCAGGTGAACGATTCAAAACTTATTTGCCTCCAGCAAATCGTTTGGAATGCCGACGTTCAAAAATTAACCAGACAGGTTTGTCAAAGATGCTTGCAGCGAAATTCTCTTTCCGCTGCCACAGTGCGCGTTTAGTGCGTGATGTACTGCTCGAGGTTCTCGATGATGAACCGTTGTTCTTCGAGCATGTAGCGAATGATGTCGCCGATGGAAATGATGCCGACCAGTGTTTCGCCGTCCAGCACCGGCAGGTGGCGGATGCTGCGGTTGGTCATAACCTGCATACATTCCTCTATACTATCATCGGGACATACGGTGATGGGGCGCTCACTCATGAGCTCTCGGATGAGGGTTTCTTTTGAATTTTTCCCTTTCAACACGAGCTTGCGGGCATAATCGCGTTCGGTGAAGATACCGACCAGTTTTCCATTTTCGCAGATTAGCAGGCCTCCGACATTCTGTTCAACCATTAACTCCAAGCCATGATACACAGTGATGGTAGGTTCAACGCTGAAGACGGCAGTACCTTTATTCTGCAGGATGTTTCTGACTTTTCCCATAAAATAAAGCGGATGATGATGAAATGAATTTAGGAGATCTAAACACTAAAAGCAAGCCTGCAATCGATTTAGTGATACCAGAAACATTTTTACGGACACATTCAACGGACGGCCGGAGGGCTTCATGCAGGCTTGGGATGCTTTTTTACTGCCGGACACCCCGGGAAAAACGGTCGATGAAAAAACAGGCGCCGCAGGTTCGGAAATGCATCGCTTTTCCAAAAAATCACATCGCCCAACACACAATGACCTTCCTAAACCAGGGTCGCTTCAAAAAAAATGCTTACAAAAGTTCAGGTTTGGCAACCTCCTGACTGTTGATTCGTAAGAACCATACCCGAGCGATGTATGGTAGTGTTGAAAGAAAAACGGGTATGAACGGTGGCCCGGGTGGTTACTTAACCGGTGATGCCCGGATTCAAAAAGTGACCAAAAAAGTATAAAGCAGTACATGAAAAAAAATGCTTCTGGGGAATTTTATAGACGATTTCAGTTATTTTATCCCCGAAATCAGCCCTATTCACACGTTCGCATGAAAATATTTAAATAAAATCTGCAAAAAAGTTACATGCGATAATGTTTTTTGTTAGTTTTGAAATGTCTAATAATAGTTTGGCTTTAAAGATCCCGAATCCAGTCCTAAGCGCTCTTCACAAATCTTTAAAGCAATAGTTTTTATTCGGTATTTAAATTTTTAATACCATGAAAAAAGTGTTGCTGATCGAGGATGACGCTCCTCTTTGTTTGCTTCTTGAGAAAATCCTCAAGAATACTTGCGAAATTTTTATCATTAACGATGGTATGGAAGCCTGGTCGTGGCTGACCGATGGCAATACGCCGGACCTCATCATTTCTGATTTAAAGTTGCCCAATCTCGACGGCATTGAACTTCTTGAAAACCTGAGCAACAGCGGGCTGTTCACCAACATCCCCGTTATTGTGCTCTCCGGCTTTGAAGATGGAAGCAAGCGAAGAAGATGTCTTGAACTCGGTGCGTTCACGTACCTGCTCAAACCCTTCGATCCTCAGTCCCTCGTGACAGAGGTTGATCGTGCATTAGCGTTTCGTAAGGAAAATTTACTTGTAAATTAACATGGAAGCGGTTCTACCCTTTAACTCCCAAAATTTTAGCGCAGATCTTAGCATCGACTCACAACCCGTGTCTGCCAAAGATCTGACCCGTCACATCCTTCGTATCGGTTTTCCGGCAAATGCCCTGGAAAACGAATATGCCCTGGGTGCGACTCTTTTTACCAACACCACCCTGCAAGGGGCTGTGAACAGCATCATTGCTTCCGAGCAAATTGATGCGCTGTTTGTTCACCCTGACCAGCTCACTCCTGCCCTTCAGCCTCTGAAAACACTGGCCAAAGCGCAAGCCATTCCCCTGGTGGTTTATTCTGCAAAATACGATCAGCAATGCCGCGAGCTCGCGTTGAAGAACGGTGTGGACGACTACTTTTATGGTAGCATCACCGCAGCCTACCTGAAACGCCTCGAGTTCATCACCAAGCTGAAGAACTATAAAAACAAGCGTGGCAACAAGCCCTACGTGAAGCAAGCCATGGACGATGCTCCAAAAATCAAGCTGTGGGCGTTGAAGAGAACCTTCGACATCCTGGTTTCGGGAACAGCATTGCTCTTCTTGTCGCCCATCATGTTGCTGGTAGCGCTCCTCATTAAACTGGAGTCTAAAGGCCCTGTGTTTTACATTTCGAAACGCGCCGGCTCCGGCTACAAAATTTTCGACTTCTACAAATTTAGATCTATGCGCATTGGTGCCGACGCCGAATTGGCAAAGCTTGCGCACCTGAATCAATACAGCGAACAAACCGATGGCAGTGTGTTCTTTAAATTGAAGAACGACCCCCGTGTGTCGCGCCTTGGCCAGGTGTTGAGAGATACCAGCCTTGACGAACTGCCCCAGTTGATCAACGTATTGAAAGGTGACATGTCGTTGGTGGGCAACCGCCCCCTGCCCCTGTATGAAGCCGAAAAACTGACAAAAGACCAGATCGCATGGAGATTTCTAGCCCCTGCCGGCATCACCGGGCTATGGCAAGTGACCAAACGCGGCAAGGAAAATATGTCGGAAGAAGAAAGAATTCAGCTGGACATGGAGTATGCCATGAACAATTCGTTCCTGTATGATATGAAAATATTTGTAGGAACATTCCCAGCCCTTATCCAGAAGCAGCGCGTTTAAGCCGTCATGTGGATACTTGAGCTGCTGGTTCTTTCTTATTTCGTATTCGTCGTTTTCTATACTGCATTCTTTTCTGTCGGGGGCTTGTTCTATCGAACGGTGCCGTTGGATGCCCCCAGCTCCTTCAAAAAGTTTTGTGTTCTCATCCCTTCCTACAAGGAAGACGCGGTGATATTGTCCGTGGCCCGGCAGGCTGTTGTTCACCCCTATCCTGCGGAAGCGTTTGATGTGGTGGTCATCGCCGACTCGCTGCAGCCCGAAACCATCGTGGCCCTGAAGCAGCTCCGCCTGCGGGTGATTGAAGTGTCGTTCACCAACAGCACAAAAGTGAAGTCCATCAACAAGGCCCTGGAAGTGTTGCCCGACGGCGTTTATGATGCCGTGGCGTTGCTCGATGCCGACAACGTTATGGAAGACAATTTCCTGCATCGCATGAACGGTCTGCTCCAGAAAGGCTATCGGGTCATTCAAGGTCGGCGCAAAGCCAAGAACGACGAGAATTCACTCGCGTTTCTCGACGGCGTGAGCGAAGCCATCAACAACTACATCTATCGCCAGGGCACCGTAGCGCTGGGCATGCCGGCGTCTATCATTGGGTCGGGGATTGTGTTTGACTATGGTATCTTCAAAAGCAAACTCACCAGCATGAACTCCGTGGGAGGTTTCGACCGCGAGCTGGAGTTGCTGTTGCTCCAGGATAAAGTGCATGTCTACTATGACCGCGATGCGATTGTGTATGACGAAAAAGTGGCACAGACCAAGTCGTTCGAAAACCAACGGAAGCGCTGGATCGCGAGTCAGTTCTTTTACCTGCGCAAGTATTTCAAACAAGGCGTGACCTCGTTGTTCACAGGCAATTTCCTGTTCTTCAAAAGCGCTATCCTCACCAACATTCAATTGCCACGCCTCATCAACCTCGGTTTGCTAACGCTGCTCACGGTGGGTTTGTTCTTTGTGCGCGACTATCTTCACTATGGGTATGGCATCTGGGCGACGTTGTTTGTTGTGAACATGGTGGCCACATTATTGTCCATCCCACGTGAGTTCTATTCGATTAAATTTTTGAAAGCCTTGTTGTCGCTCCCCTATTTGTTTGTGCGCATGTTTTCGCTGCTCTTCAAATTGAAAGGCGCCAACAAGAAGTTTATTCATACGCCGCACGGACAACAGCACCTCACCTCCGAAAAACCCCTTAATCCAAAACTCTAATGGCTCCCTCACCGTTAGTTTCGCTCATCACCATAAACTACAACACCCTTACAGACACCCAGCAACTATTGGAATCTGTGGAGAAGCTAACCTACAAGAACATCGAGATGATCGTTGTGGACAATGCTTCAAAGGTGTCGCCTGGCGCAGCACTCACGGCAAAATTTCCCTGGATAAAATTTATTCAAAGCGATGTAAACCTCGGTTTCGCCGGCGGAAATAATTTGGGCATCAAAGCCTCTAAAGGTGACTATGTGTTTCTGGTGAACAGCGACACGATTGTGTTTCCGGATTTCCTGGAGCCCATCGTTGCGTTTATGGAGTCACACCCCGATGCCGGCATGGCCACGCCAAAAGTTTTGTATCCCGACGGAAAGACCTTGCAATATGCCGGAGCCATTCGCATCAATCCCTATACTGGACGCGGACGCAGACTTGGGTTGTTGGAACAAGACCATGGCCAGTATGATAAGAATTATAAAACCGACCTGGGTCACGGCGCCGCATTGATCATTCCCCGCAGAATCATTGACCTGGTGGGGCTCATGCCTGAGTTATATTTTCTCTATTACGAAGAACACGACTGGTGTGAGATGGTGAAGCGCGCCGGCTTCTCGATGTATTACATCGGCGATTCCAAAATATTGCACACCGAGTCGGTGAGCACCGGCAACGACAGTCCGCTCAAGACCTATTACCTCACCCGAAACCGGCTCATTTTCATGCGTCGCAATTTCAGTGGCATACCCTTGTTGAGCGGCATGCTTTTTTTCTTCACCGTTTCGTTGCCGTGGAATATCCTGAAGTATACGGCCAAGGGTAAGATGACTTTATTGAAAGCATTTTTGCGTGGGGTGGGATGGAATTTGACACACTTACGATTAGCTTTGGGTGTATGTCTATAGCCGCTACCATCCGATCAAAGCAGGAGGCGTTCAAACGCAGCAATCCCGACAGCAGTTCGCTTGATTTCTTTATCAATCTTTTTCAAGGTGGCATGCGGGTGTTCATGGCACGCATCTATTTGCGCAAGTGCACACGCATCGGTCGCATGGTGTCGATCAACCGAAAACCGGTCATCGACAACCGTGGCGAGATGATTCTGGGCGATGAAGTGCGCGTGTGGTCGAACATTGTGCAGGCCAAGCTTTATACCGGAAAAAAGGGATCGCTCATTGTGGGCACAAACTCGCGGCTCAACGGCGTGCACATCGATGTGCAACACCGCGTGGAGATTGGCGCCAACGTTAGAATAGCCCCCTATACCATCATTCTCGACAGCGACTTTCACGATCTGAAGGACCACTTCTCGGATGGTGTGGCAAAGCCTGTCATCATAGAAGATGACGTGTGGATTGCCACGCGCTCGACCATTCTCAAAGGCGTTCGCATTGGCAAGGGTGCCGTGGTGGCCACAGGCTCCGTGGTTACACGCGACGTTCCTCCTTACACTGTGGTGGGCGGAGTGCCCGCGAAGGTGATTAAGAAAATCGATGTATGACTATACATTAAAAATCCTTTTTAGTAAATTGTCCTACCAGGCTTCCCCCAGGCCTTGGCCCGATGTACGCATCTTACTTCAAATCACGCCTAACGCGCTTTTGACCTATGAGTATCCGATGGACTACAGGTACGTGGACACCGACACTTCTTTGGCTACACCCGGGCCTCAGACAATGTTTCTTCTTGTTTGAAATTGCCGTTAAAAAATCGAACGGCCTGCGTATACGCCGCATCACCGTTGTGTTGTGTGATCCATTGCAGTTTTCGAAATCAAGCGCCAGGAAATCGATTTCAGATGTGCGGCATTTTGGAAACGGCAGTCTATCTTGCACGATGGCAGACCCTGCACTTGCCTGGTCGACCATCCCAATCCTGGAATTCTTCCTGATTTTTCGAAGGGAAAGACACTATGGATTGGATAGACATAAAAGAAATTAAACACGGGTTAACTTGGATTTCCTGCATTTCATAGGTTTAGAATAAAATAACAAATGAAAAGCAGTTATTCTTGTTTTGCTTTTTTGTAGATTAAGTAATATAGAACTATAAGGATTATGGCTTGTCGACTCTCTACTCTAGTGGTTCTTACCGCTGTGCTAACAACGCTATGCAGCCACGTCTATGCCCAGTGCGGGTGTGACTTCATCATTTCAACTGCTGCCACCGAGTGGCAATTTGACGGCGCAAAGAAAGGTGTTAAACCCGGAAACAAAATATGTTTTGCCTCGGGAACACGAACCGGCATCGGTCTCTTAAACATCAAAGGAACAAAAGACAAGCCCGTTATCATCACCAACATGTGCGACGGCAAAGTGGTTATCAACGCGCCGGCCAGCTATGGTAACTGTATTCAAGTCGACAATTGCCAATACATCCAGTTTACGGGCTCAGCAAATCCAGCAGAAAAATATGGTATTGAAATTCGGGGTGGCCAAATGGGGATAAACTTCCAGGGCTTGTCCACCGAAGTGGAAGCCGATCACCTGAAAGTGAACTTCACCGGCTGCTGCGGCATTGTGGCCAAGACCGACCCCACGTGCGATCAAAAAACATGGCGCGCGAACTTTGCCATGACCAACACTCGCATCCACGACAACTATATCGGCGACACAGGCTGCGAAGGCGTGTACCTCGGCAATTCGCACTACGACACGGGTGTTGACCGCGGTTGCGGACAAACCGTTTTGGAGCACGCCATGGAAGGCGTCTACATCTATAACAACGAACTGCGCAACATCGGAAACGACGGCATCCAGATTGGTGGCGCACCCAAAGATGTGGAAGTGCATCACAACACCATCTATAACGTGGCCACCAAAGCCAACTATGGTCACCAGAACGGCTTTCAGGCCGGCGGTGGCACAACGCGCGCGCTGGTGCACGACAACATCGTTGACACCGGCACCGGTCATTGTTATTACGATTCGGGGGGCGGTGGAATCTACTACAACAACATTGGCATCAACGGTCTTCAGGGTGGCTTCCTGCTGCAGGACACCAACCCGGGCTATGCCCCTACCGGCTTCATTGTTACCAACAACACGCTTATCAATTGTCAGATGGTGGGTCTGCTGATGTTTAGCGAGAACCCTGCCCAGTCGCAGTTTGTCAACAACATCATTGTGGCCACAAACCAGTCGGGCTATTCGTATGTGAAGCTGAACAACCCGAGTGGTGTTATCAAACTGATCGACGCCAACAACATCAAAACAAATGACATCAACCTGCCGAAGTTTGTCAACGCGTCGGGCAAAGATTTTCACTTGCAGCCAACCTCTCCCGCCCTCGATGCCGGCAAAGACATGACGTCGTTCGGCATCACCGACGACTTCGATGGCAACATCCGCCCTTCGAATGGAAAGTTTGACATCGGAGCATTTGAATATCAAAGTGGAAAAGTATCCTCCAACGCAGGCAAGGATGTGATCATCACATTGCCTACCAACTCGGTGACATTGCCCGGCTCGGGCAACAGCGCGACGGGCATCACCGGCTATAAGTGGACCAAGAAATCGGGAGGCGTGGCCACCCTTGCCAACGACCTCACCGCGACACTGAGTGTGAGTGGTCTTGTGGCGGGCAGTTATGTTTTTCAACTGGAAGTGACTGACGCCGGCGGCTCAGCTTTTGACGACGTGACCGTGACGGTGAATCCGGCGGCCGTCAATCAAAACCCTACCGCCAATGCGGGAAAAGATCAGACAGTAACCCTGCCTACGAGCACCATCACTCTGAAAGGTCAGGGCACAGATCCCGAAGGCTCAGTGCTTACCTATGCGTGGGCCAAGTTGAGTGGCCCTGCCGTTACACTGGCCGGAGCAACCACTACAGACCTTGTGCTGACGGCCTTGCTGGAGGGCACCTACCAATTTCAACTGACGGTGACCGACGACAAAGGGGCCTCGGCCACAGCCACTGTGAAGGTGACGGTGAATCCCGCCGCGACCAATAAGCCTCCCGTTGTGGCGGCCGGCGCAGACAAGACCATTTATCTCCCTATTAACCAGGTGGTGCTGACCGCCACAGCTTCTGATCCGGAAGGTGGTGCGCTCACGTTTTTGTGGGAAAAGAAATCCGGCTCTACTGCCACCCTGGCCAATGACAAAACAATATCGCTTACCGCCAGCAGCCTTTTGTTGGGTACTTACGTATTTCGCGTGACGGTGACCGACGACAAAGGTGCCACCGCGTTTGACGAAGTGACAGTGCAGGTGCTACAGGCCAACCAAAACCCGGTGCCCAACGCCGGCAAAGATCTGTCGATTACATTGCCCACCAATACCGTTGTGATTTCCGGGTCTGCTACAGACGACGGTTCCATCACCACCTATGCGTGGACCAAAACCAGCGGCGGTGCAGCAACGCTCACCAACGCGGCCACAGCCACGCTCACCGCGAGCGGATTGGTGGCCGGCACCTATGTGTTCCGGCTGACCGTGACCGACAACAACAGCGCCAGCGCCTATGATGAAGTGACGGTAGTGGTGAACGCCATCCCTGTGAACACACCGCCGGTGGTGAATGCCGGTGCCGACAAGAATCTGACCCTGCCTACCAACACCGTTATCCTCACCGGAACGGCGACCGATGCCGACGGCATTGCCACGACCGTGTGGACGAAAAAAAGCGGCCCGACGGCGACCCTTGTCAATCAAAATACCCTGAACCTCACGCTGCAAAATCTGGTGGCGGGTGTCTATGTGTTTACCCTCGAAGCAACCGACACCAAAGGCGCGAAGAACTCCGCCGACGTAGTGGTGGCGGTGCAGCCCAACACCGTGAATCAGTCGCCCGTGGCCAGCGCAGGCCCCAACAAGTTTGTGACCTTGCCAGCCAATTCCACCACACTCACAGGCACATCGTCGGACCCCGATGGATCGATTGCCAGCGTGGTGTGGACAAAGGCCAGTGGCCCCGCTGTAACGATCAGCGGCGACAACACGGCAACGCTTTCGCTCTCCGCCCTGGTGGAAGGAATCTATGTGTTCCGCTTTACCGTGACCGACAATCAAGGTGCATCGGCCAGCGATCTCGCGACCGTGACCGTGACCACGGGCAACATCTCGCCGGTGGTGAATGCCGGTGGTGACAAAACGGTTTCTGCCGCGGTGGGTTCCTATGAAATCAATGCCAGCGCCAACGACCCCGACGGAACGATTGACCTCTTCGCCTGGATACAGGTTTCAGGTCCCAACACGGCCACCCTCAGCGGACAAGGATCGGCTACACTGTCGGTGAGCAACCTTATTGTGGGCAACTATGTTTTCAAGATCACCGTGACAGACGACATGCTGGCCACCGCTGAAGATCAGATGACCCTCACGGTATTGCCCGCATCCACCAATCAACTTCCGCTGGTGAAGGCAGAGTCGGATCAGGTGATTTACCTGCCCACCAACAGCATCGTGCTTACGTCGACAGCCAACGATCCCGATGGCACCATCGTGTCGAATGCCTGGACACAAACCGGTGGCACGGCTGCCCTCATGGACAACCAGAACACCGACGCATTGACCGTGCTAAACCTGGTGCAAGGTGTTTATAAATTCAAAATCACCGTGACCGACAACAACGGCGGCACCGGCACCGACGACGTGCAGGTGACTGTGCTACCGGCCACCACAAATCAACCGCCCGTGGCCAACAGCGGTGGCAATAAAATCATTCAGCTCCCCACCAACACGGTGACGCTGGCAGGATCGGGAACCGATAGCGATGGTTCCATCGCTTCGTATGCGTGGATAAAAACCTCCGGCCCTGCCGCCACGCTTGCAACGCCCACCAATGCATCGTTGATTGTGAATGGACTGCTGCAAGGAACCTACGTGTTCCGCCTCACGGTGACCGACGACAAGGGTGCTACTGCCGCTTCTTCTGCCACCGTCACGGTGCTGCCTGCTACGGTGAACCATAGTCCGTTTGCCGATGCCGGACCGAACCAGTCACTCTATCAGCCTGCGTCGACCACCAGCCTGACCGGGTCGGGCTTTGATGAAGACGGCACGATCACCAAGTATGCCTGGACACAGGCCAGCGGACCTGCCGGTGCTGTTATTGCTACGCCTGCGGCCGCTACAACAGACATTTCCAACCTGGCGCTGGGCACCTATACGTTCCGACTCACGGTAACCGACAACGCCAATGCTACCGGCTCTGACGACATCCTGGTGACGGTGAGCGACGCGTCGGCCAACAAGCCTCCCGTGGCCATAGTTCAGGATAACCAAACCATCACGCTGCCCACCAACAGCATCAACCTCGTGGGTTCCGGTTTTGATCCGGATGGCATCATCACAACCTATAAGTGGTCTAAAGTGAGCGGCGGTGCAGCAACATTGGCCAATGACAACACCCCTACCCTTACCGTTACCGGTATGGCTGCAGGACAATATACCTTCAAGCTTGTGGTGACCGACAATGGCGGCGCCTCCAACGAAGATGTGACGATGGTGATTGTGAGACCACAAAACATCAACCAGCCTCCTATTGCATTTGCCGGTGGCGACAAGCGTTTGTATCTGCCCGTGAATGCCACATCGCTGCTGGGAAGCGGATCGGATGTGGACGGCACGGTGATTGAATATGCCTGGACACAACCCGGCGGACCACCTTCTACCATGACCGGCCAGGACGTGCCGACGCTGAAAGTGAGCGCGCTGACACAAGGTTCGTTTGTGTATCGCATCACCGTGACCGACGACATGCTGGCCAGTTCGTTTGACGAGATGGCCCTGGTGGTGGCCCCGCCTACTAACAACCTCGCTCCTCAGGTGATTGTGGGCAACGACACCACCATCTATCTTCCCCAGACCACACTGTCCCTGAAAGCTTCGGTAACCGACGACGGTGCCGTTCAAAATTTTCTGTGGACCAAAGTGAACGGCCCCGCATTAACGCTGAACAATCCTACCGAGCAAGACCTGGACGTGACCAATCTTGTGGAAGGAACCTATACATTGCAATTGACAGCCACCGACAATGTGGGTGCATCATCGTTTGATCAGATTGTGGTGAAGGTGATGCCCGGCACCGTGAACCAGCCTCCTACGGTGAGCGCCGGTCCGGACAAAACAATTGCATTGCCCACTACGCAGGTCACCCTGAACGGCACGGCCACAGATTCGGACGGCAGCATTGCTACCCTGAAGTGGACCAAAACCAGCGGCGGAGCAGCGACATTAACAGGAGACCAAACGCTGAGCCTGCAACTGTCGGGCCTCGCCGTTGGCACCTATGTGTTCACGCTCACCGCCACAGACAACTCGGGCGTTGTTGCCTCCGACAACGTGCAGGTGGTTGTGAACCCCGTGCCACCTAACCAGCCTCCCGTTGTGGATGCCGGACCAAGTCAGGTGGTGAGCCTTCCCGCTACGGCCACTACGCTGAACGGCACCGCGACCGATACTGATGGAACCGTGACCGCCGTGAAGTGGACACAATTGCAAGGCCCCAACACGGCCACCCTTGCGAACTCCACCAGCCTGACGTTAACCGTGAGCAATCTCGTGATCGGAACGTATGTTTTCAGACTTACGGCAACCGACAACAACAGTGCTTCGGCCTTTAGCGATGCCATTGTATTTGTTTCGGAGAATCCCAACGACACCAAGAAAAAACCGATTGCCTATGCCGGCGACGACCTGACTGTGGTGTTGCCCGACAACGCCGTGTCCATTGCCGGAGAGGGTCTTGATCCCGATGGCTTTATTGAACGTTACCTCTGGGAACAGACGGCCGGTGCGCAAGTGCCCTATACTGTGGAAAACAATATCCTGCACATCACCGACATGACGTTGGGGTCGTATGCCTTCCGCCTCACCGTGGTGGACAGCGATACGCTGAGCGGCTTTGACGATGTGAACATCACCGTGATCGAGAAGGTGGATGAGATTCCAAAATTCTTCTCCCCGAACAACGATGCCGTTGGCGACTACTGGACTTTCCGTAACGTGGAAGCGTATCGCGAATGCTCGCTGAAAGTTTTTGCCCGCTCGGGACAGGAAGTGTTTGGAGCCTTCCCCTACGAGAACAACTGGAACGGAACCTTCCATGGCAAACCGCTGAACGAGGGTGATTATTACTATACGCTCTCTTGTACGGACGGCCGCAAACTGACCGGAGCAGTCCGAATATTACGCTAAGCCTGTGACCCTATGCTGAAATTTTTTACCATCGTATCGGTTTTGCTTCTCGCCTCGCTTGCGTTACCCTGCGCGGGACAGCAATACCCCTTCTACACACAATGGATTTTTAATCCGTACACCATCAACCCCTCCATGGTTGCCGCAGGGCGCCGCACAGAGGCGAACATTACCTATCGCCAACAATGGACACAGATTCAGGATGGACCACGCACGTTGCAATTCGACATCCAACATCCGCTTGATTCGCGCATGGCCATTGGCCTGAATGTGTATGACGACCGCACCGTGCTGGTGTCGGCAACCTCGGCCATGCTCACGTTTGGTTATAAGGTTCCCCTGGCCACCGATCACTCTCTTGGGTTTGGCATTTCGGCCGGCGTGTTTTCCAATCGCATTCGCCTGAACGACATCACCAATCCCATCGATCTACAGGACCCGGCGTTGCTCAGCACAACGTCTAACAATTTTTCGTTTGATGGTCAGTTTGGTGTGAACTACACTTTCAAGAGTTTTGTGTTGGGCTTTTCCATGTTGAAACTGGTCGATCACAAGACCTTGTCGCAGGAGAGCTTCCAAAAGGTTTCGCTCAGTCCGTTAAAGAACAAAAACCTCTTTGCCACCTACCGGTTCACCCTGGTGCCCGACACCTGGGCGTTGCAGCCCTCCATTTCATATCGCTTCAACGACGACGACGTGAACTTCTATGAAGCGAGCGCATTCGTGTCCTACAAAGGTGTGTTGGATGTGGGTGGCGGCTACCGTCAATACTTTGGACCTTCGGCCATGCTGCGCGTGCACGTGAAGGATATCGCCATTGGTTATGCCTACGACTTCCCCTCGCCCAACATGCAGGTGTCGACCGGCGGTTCCAATGAAGTGCAAGTGAAGTGGCGCTTTGGTCGCTCGATAAACACGCCGTCGAAGAAACCTTCGAAAGAGAGTGCGCCAGCGCGCACCGACGAAGATGTGGCCAAGGCCGCTACTAAGACGGTTGACCCTGAGAAGACCGATAGCACCGGTGCGGTCTCTCCCACCGACAACGCGGTTGCAAAGACCGAGAACGCTGCGGCCGAACCCAAACGTTCGTCATGGGAAGATCACATGGAAGTTGACGACAAACTGCCCGGCCAGTATTACTATCTGATTGTGGGAACATTCAAGAAACAATCAAACGCCAACAAGCTGGTGCGCTACCTCGCCGACGATGGTGTGACCGCCGAAGTAAAGAAAGTGGATGACTACTACTACGTGCACATCTCGAAATACAAAACAAAGATCATCACGTTAGATCGCGTGATGGAGATACGCCACGAAACACAGTTTGCTGACGCGTGGTATAAACGACTTGAATAAGGCCCTTTCTTAAATCAGGCCAGGCGTTGCCTGGCCTGTATTTGATTCTCGATGTGTTGCAACACCACCGGCAGAAAAATCAGCAGCGTAGGCACCAGGTATAAACGACTCTGGTAGGCCACCACCGAAAACAAATGAATGCCAAACCACACCGGCACGATCACAATAAAAAAGATCTTGAGATACTGATTCATTTCCTTGAACAGGAAAAGGCACCAGATGGGCAGGAAGCCAAACACGCCATACATTTCCATATACGTTTTCACGCTAACCGAACTGAACAGGTTAAGCTTCAGCATGGGCAACCCGGCGGGTACACGCCAATCGGTCTGTGGCCGATAACCAAAGTGCATCCGTATGGCGGCAAAAATAACTACAAAGAAAACCATAGACACCGCGGCAACAATCCACGGCTTGAAGTTGGTAAAGAACAGCTGTTTGAAGTCGGGCCATTTCGACCAATCGACCTTTGAGCAGAAATAGATCGCCGGGATCATCAACGATGTTTCGCGGTTCAACGCCCCCAGAATGGTGAGCGGCACAATCCACCAATCACTATAGCCTTTCACAATCACCAGCCCCGCCAGCAAATAGAGCGTCACGTCCATATAGGTATTGAACGACAGATCGCTGTCTACCACGGCATTGCCCATCATGAACGGAATAAACATGATGCTGAGCAAAACGATTGAGCGGCTTTTCAGGAAGTGTGAAAAATATTGAAACGCAAGAAAGAAGATCAACGCGTTTTGCAGGAAACGGAATCCTACGAACACGATGGTGTATTTGATGAACTCCGGCTGTTGTGCCAGGCGAAGCATCTTTTGAGTCACTTCGTTTTTGTCGCCGGTGTTGCCCGGCAAGTTCAGTTGAGGTCCGGCAAAGTGAATGAGCTTGAACACGGTGTGATCGAGCACCTGGTAGGTTCCCTCTACGATTTCATAGCACAAAATCCTGTATTGCCAGGGATTGTAGAACATGGAACGGTCGGCTTTCCAATCGAGAAAACGTTCGTATTGTTCGATGGCAAGCCCGCGATAATAGTTGGTGTAGATGGGATAGGCCGCCATCCACGCAATGATGAAAAAGATGAGAATGGAATAGGCAACCTTACTTCGTGAGGATAACTGTGTAGTGGGGGTAAACATAGATTTGCTTTTTATTCGTACTCAGAATTTTGAAACCGATTTTCTCAGCGGTTTCGCAAAGGCGCTTCATAGACCATTCGTGGCCGATCTCGCGGGCAAACACCAGGTCATGCATTTTATTGAATAGCACAAAAGGGCTTCCGCCGTTAATGTCTTTCACGATGAAGCGCGCGCCCGGACGCATGTGGGCATATACTCGTTTGAAGAATTCGTTCTGGAATTTCACCGGGATGTGATGCAGCACGTCGATGAGAAAAATGAGATCGTACTCATTCATATTGTCGGGCAACGTGGTGCCGTCGTAGGGACGAAAATCGGTGGTCACCTTGCCGCTGTAGGGCTTTAGCAACTCGCGGGCGTTGTTCACCAGGCGGTCGTCGATCTCAATGCCTCCGATGCGTTTGATGTTTGTGAATTCCGCCAGGAGCAACGCAAATTGCCCTGAGCCACATCCGATGTCGAATGCGCTCTTGGCATCCTTCACTTCGTTGAGCAGCTCATCGAACGGGCAGATCAACGGCCGGTAGCTGACTTTAATTTGATCCAGGAAACCCGACTTCACGGTTTTCAGCTTCAAAAAAGAAACCAACTCACTGGTCTGTATCATGTTGCAACTTGATTACGGTTGAAGAACTTATTTTTAAACGAAAGCAATGGCTTCTCAACCACCACGAAGCTTATGTAGGCCACGCCGATGCAGATCAATCCATAGCATATAAATCCCAGCAATGGAATTTTAAAGTAAGGCTTTGCAAATTTACCAAAAGCCATCCAGATGATCCAATGATAAACGTATAGGCCATACGATATCTTGCCCAGAAACACCATGAACGCATTCCCGAACAGCACACGAACCACCTTTCCCTGCTCGTATTTCACGACCGCCAAAATGATGCACATGCACAACAAGGCAATGAGCGTGTAGGACCAAACGTACTGATAGTTTTCCATCCCCCCGCACGGATAGCCCAGCGAGCTAATACCCACCCCAGATCCGCCGTTCACCATGGCCGCATAGTTCAGTAGTCCCAGAGCCACCGCGAGGAAGCCCGCACCCCAAAGCCATTTGGCCGGGTTGATGGGCGCCGACAGCAATCCAAACACCGGGATCGCCGCCCCGAAGGCAAACGTGTCCCACTGTCCAAACGTGAAGCGATACACAATCTGCCCGGTGAAGTCGGCAGACACTCCCTTTTCCAGCAGGTAGCTGGCCAGCAGGAAGCGGATCACAGGCGCTACCAGGATCATGCCCACCAGCACCACCCGCAGCTGACGCAGCGTGAGGAAGTAGACAATGAGCGGCCAGAACAGATAGAACTGCTCTTCAATAGAAAGCGACCAGAAGTGTGTGAAGAAGGTATCAAACCTGAAGTCGTAGACCAGAGGAAATAAGTTGTAGGTGTACGTGAACAGGAACGGGGCCGTTTCCCGGAAGTCTTCGGGTGTGTGAAAGGCGGCATAAACGCCCGCGACGAAAAAGATGTAGAGATAGTAGATCGGGAAAATCCGAAGGGTACGTCGCCAGTAGAACCCCTTCATGTAGAGGCCCAGCGATTGCTCCTGCTTGTCTTGCAACAGAATGGTGGTGATGAGATAGCCCGACAGCACAAAGAACAACTGGACGCCCATCCAGCCCATCTCGATCAGATAATCATAGTGAAAGAACATTACCAATACGATGGCCAGGCCACGTATTCCGTCTAGATTCTTTACGTACTTCAATCTTCTGGGATATGTGTGTTGTGAATACGATAAAAAAAAACCTACCTCACGCGAATGAGGTAGGTTTCTTGAAAGAACATCTTAGTATTTAACGAATTTCTTCACTTGCACTTTGCCATCGGGATAGGCAAGCTTCAGGAAGTAGATGGAGTTTTTCACACCGTCGCCTTGCAGATCGAGGCTAAAGGTCGAAGTCACTTCATCGTTGGTGTAGGTGCCTTCTTTCACAACCTTACCCATTTGGTCAACCACCGCATAGCGGATGTCGCCGATTGAAGAGTCGAGCGTCTTGATGTTCAGCTCGCTTTGAGTAGGGTTAGGATACAGCACCACTTGAGGGTTCGATTCGCCATAGCGAACTTCACGCATCGTGCCACCTTTGGTTTCGGTTCTGCCACCCGACACACCTGAACTACGGTCGTCTGTAGGATAGGCTTCGATCACGATCGCGTTCAGGATTGACCAAGGCGATCCAAGGGCTTCTTGCACGGCGATCTTCACTTCGCTATTCTGATCGGGAACGATGCTTCTCAGATAGCCAACGTTCGAGATGTTTTGATCCTGACGGTTCGATACTGTTCTGGAACCGATCGTAAAGTTTGTGGTCACGTTCAAGGCCACGTCGATGGCGCCAAGGAATCCGAAGTTGTAATTGAATCCCTGATCCAAACCTTCTATCGTCAGTTTACCGATGCCGTTGTAGGCGTTGGTGTAGTAGAAGCTCTTCAGAACTTTATCCGGGAAGATTCCCGAGTTGTTGCCGGTAGACATACCCCAGTCGTTCATACCTTCCATGGCTTCTTCGAAGCGGAGACGCAGACCGGTTTGATTTCCGGATTCGTCTCTCAGGTTATAGAACACGTCGTTGTCAACCGCCAGGCGGCTCAGGTTGTTCCAAGGTGCAGGTGCATCGTATGCTGCCACACCGTTGATGTTAATGTATACTGCGAAGGCGATTGTTCCGGCGCTGGCCACGTTGCTGTAGCCTGTGAAGCCACCAGGAATGATTGCTCTTACTTTGTAGTAGTATTTCTTGCCGTTGGTTGCACCGGTGTTGTCGGTGTAGGTTGCCACGTCAGTTGCAGTTGTTCCGATGAGCGAATACACGCCGTCGGCAGTGGTGGTGGAACGATACACTTCAAATCCGGTTTCCGTAGGCGAATTGTCTGACCAGCCAATGATGATGTTGGTCTTCGAGTTGGCCGAAGCGATCAGCGAAGTAGGTGCGAATCCGGAAGGATCGATGGCTACAGCTTCGATTATCAAACCGTTGATGTAACCTACTGTTGCATCGCCTGCTTTCGTAATGTCGACAGTCACTTCACCGTTGGCATTTGTAACCACGTCAGAGATCACGGCCAGGTTTGAGGTGTTGCCTTGAACATTCACCGACGATGTGCGGCTTCCGATGGTGAACACCGTGCTGCCATTGTTGATGATTGATCCGTTGTTCGTGAAGTTACTGCTGGCTACGAATTTGAACGTGTACTTGTTGAGCTTGCTCAAACCCGACACTTTGAGTTGTGCTGCGTTGGGCGCGTTGAAGGCACCAAACCAGTAGTATTCTCTCAATACGGCATCCGGCACGACACCCGAATCCGATCCGGTCACTGCGCCTTCGTTGAAAGCACCACCGAAGCCGGAGGTGAGGGTAACACTTACGTTACGGTTCACACCGCCATCGTCTTTCAGGTTTGCAAACACATCGTTCACCGCAGGGGCTTTCGACGTGTTATTCCAAGGCGCTGCAGCATTCGAGCTCTGGCTGAAGTTCAGCGATATTCTGTACACCAATGTTTCGCTTACAGTCACTGTCACATCTTTCGTTGTGGCGGCACCTTTGTTATCCGTTGCTTTCACCGTGAAGGAGAATACACCCAGGTTAGCCGAAGTCGGATTGAATGTTATCGTTCCGGTGAGCGGTGTGTTTTGCTGATAGGTTGCGAACGAAGGGAGACCTGTTACAGCAATCGTAAGTTGGTTGGCAGGAAGATCCGTTGCCGAAACCGTCACAGTAGATTGTGAGCCTCTGGTGAGGGCCAGGCTACCGGTGAGTGTGATTTTAGGCGCAAGGTTGGGAACGCTGATCGAGTCGATGTTCGAGTAAGCCGACACTCCTGCATCATTGAACGACCTAACCTTGTAGTAATACTTGGTGTCTTCCACCACTGTGGCGTCCGTGTAGGTAGTGCCGTTGGCGGCTACCGCTGCTGCGTTCACTTTTGTATAGGTGCCGTTCTTTGTGAGCGAACGGAACACATCAAATCCATTTTCATTGAATGGTGCATCCACCCAAACCAGCTTGGCTTCGTTGTTCGCGTTGAGCGCGATGTCAAGTGCGCGGGGTGCTGCAGGGGCAGTGCCATCCTGATATACCGATTCAACAACCAGTGCATTCAGGTAACCTACTTGCGAGGCACCTTCTTTGCTCATGGTGAAGGTGATCGAACCGTCGGCCGCAGGGGTCACGCTGGTGATCTTGCCTACTGTTGAGCTGTTGTTCTGTGCTCCAACCGAAACCGTCTTCGCACCGATCGTGTAGGTAGTTGTTCCGTTGTCGGATACACCTGTCCACTTGCTGCTGGCGAGGAAGCTAAGAGTATAGTTGCGTGCAGGGTTAAGACCGGTCACTTTCACATCCACGGTATTCGGCGCGCCGAAGATACCGAAGTAGTAGTAGTCGCTGATTACCGCGTCAGGATAAACACCCGAGTTGTTGCCGGTCACGGCGCCTTCAAACCAGGTGTTCCAGGCAGTCGTTTGGAAATCCAAACCAACGGTGGTGGTAGCACCTGTGTTGTCTTTCAACGCTGTTGTTGTTTTGCTTGTGATGTTGTTCCAGGGAGCGACAGCGCTGGTAGAGTACACCAGGTTCATCGATACCGATGAGTTCGGGTTCACATCGCCCACAGAAACTTTGAAGGTTCTGGCCGATTCACCGCCAACGTTATCCTTCACCTTAACAGTGAGTGAATAGTCGCCTGAGTGAATGTAGTCAGGAGTAAGCGTTACGGTTCCCACGCCTTGTGCATTGCTGCTCAGCGAAGCAAAGGCAGGGAAATCAACCGCTTCCCAAATCAGGTTCTGCGTGCCGGCATCAGACGATGCCGTGATGGTTACGGCGCGTGTCTGACCTTCGCTCATGGTCACATCGCTCACAGGAACAATGTTGGGCACGTCTTTGTCGGTCACCACAAACTTGAAGGTGGCTGTATCTTTTCCAGTGTGTTGATCTGTTGCAAATATCCGGATGTTAGGATACTGTCCGAGGTGCGCCAGTTGAGGTGTGAACACCAGTGTACCGGTTCCGTCGCCCTGATCCGAGAACGTTGCAAAGGCCGGCAGGTTTTGCGTAGTGAGTGTCAACGGTTCGTGATCGTCGTCCTGGGCCACAACACTCAACGTAAGTGTCTTACCATATTTCAGGAAGATGTCGGCAATGCCTGTGATCACAGGAGGCGTGTTGAGCGTAGTTGCACTCACAATGGCTGTGGACGTGCTTCCACCTGTACCTACTGCAGATACTTTATAGAAGTATGTTTCATTGGGGAACAATCCTTCGTCAAGGAAGCTCGTAGTGTTCGGAGGAAGTGTTTTGAACAACACAAAGCTGGTCGAAGTGTGTACCGAACGATACAACTCGAATGCCGTTTCTGTTGTGCTGGCATCTGTCCAGGAAACGTTGATGGAGGTCTTAGACAAAGGCGATGCTGCAAGGCTTGTCGGCGCTGCAGGGGCTGCAGGCAACGGCAGGGTTGTAGCATTCACATCGTCATCAGCCAACACCGTCGACGGGATGAGTTGTTTGGCAACGCCCGGTCCTTGGTAGCGAACTTCAAGTCCAAAACCACCTGTACCGTTTCTGTATGAAACCACGATGTCGTGTACGCCTGCCGTGAGGTTGTTCACCACACCGGAGCGCTCAGTCATGCCTTGGTTGAAGTCGTTTGCCACACGTTGCACACCATCGATGAACAACACGCTTCCGTCATCCGAAGTGGTGAAGAACGTGTAGTTGCCGGTAGTGGCAATTTTAATCTTACCAACCCACTTGAATGCAATGTTTGCATCACGCTTCCGGGGCGTCAGGTCGAAACCTGTGGACGTTCCCGTAGAAGTGGGTGTCAGCGAGTTAATGTTGGCCAACGTGGTGAGGGTCTGTTCGTAGTAGGAGTATGCAACACCTCTCGTGATTTCATTCGAAAGGGTCGACTCACCGTAGCGGCCAATGGCCTTCACACGGTAGAAATATTTCGTTGCAGGATCAACTGCCTTGTCGCTGTAGGACGTGGTGTTGGCAGGCACGATAGCAATGGCTGCATAAGGGCCGGCTGTAGCAGTCGCTCTGTAAAGTTGGAAGCCTGTTTCGTTCGTGCTGTTGTCTTTCCAGGTCAGGTTGATCTGGTTGTAGGCAACGGCAGACGCAGCAAGTTGTGTCGGGAATGCCGGAGCCACATCAGGATACGTGAACGTTGATTTGAATTGAGAATCCGGAATCAATTGACGGGTTGAACCAATGCCGCTGGCTGTATTTTTCCAATACAACTGCATCGTTCCAGTTCCTGTGATGTTGAAATACGTGATAACAATCGGATACGTACCGGCAGTGGCAAAGTTCTTTGTGCCTGTGCGGTATTGCAAACCGTGTGCACCGTCGTTGTTCACAACCTGATAAGATGCACCGTAGCCACCGATGTACACTTTGCTTCCGTCGTCGGAATATGTTTCAAAGGTATAGTTACCGGCTACAGGGATGGTGATGTAACCTTCCCAGTACATGGCAAAGTTTGTATCGGTTGTTCTCACGCTAAGGTCGATGTTAGGCGTGTTGCCCAATTTCACGGGTGTCAGCGTGTTGAAGTCCGGAAGCACAGTCCATGAACCGGTGAATACTTTATAGTTGAGGCCGTTGTTGATCGAAGCCGCCGTCACCTGGTTACTTTCAGGCGAAAGGTTGCCGGTCACGTCTCTTGCTTTCACAACGAAGTTATACACTTCATTAGGCGTCAGGTTATATACGGTAGTCGAGAGACCATTCACAGCAAGCACCTTTGTGCCATTCTTGAAAATGTCGTAGCGATACACACCTACGTTGTCTGTAGCAGCTTCCCACACCAGTGTAACCGATGTTTTTGTGCTACCCGCCACAACCAGGTTCAACGGCGCTGTAGGAGGTGTTGCATCCACTTTCGTTGCCACGCCAATGGTGGTCGAGATAGGACCTGCCGCAGAGGCATTGATAGGGCGAACCAGGTAGTAATAGGTAGTGTTCGGCGTCAGGTCGCTGTCAACATACGTGTTGGCATTGGCGGCCGTAGTCGTCAATAAGGTGAAGGGGCCAGTAACGGTCGCACCTCTGTAGATTTCAAAACCAGTTTCGTTGTTTTGAGGTGTAGGGTTGTCGCTCCACGCCAGGGTGATTTGCGTTTGTGTGTTGGCATAGCCAAGGAAACCACTGATGCCGTCGGGCTTGTTAGGGCCGTTTGCATTCACCACCGTGAACACGGGCGATTCAACACTTGAACAGCCGTTCACTTCAGTCACAGTGGCTTTGTATGTGCCTACAGTTGCCGTTGAGAACACACGGGTGTTAGCTACGATTGCGTTGGTTGCAGCGTTTCTCCATACATAAGCAGAGTATCCTTCGGGTTCTTCAAGCGATGTTGTTGTCGACCCGTCGGGAGCGGGCAACACAATCGTCTTGTTAGCAGAAGGAACGATAGCAGGCGTGTAGGTAGGTTGTTTTGTTTTCACTTCAACCGGAGCAGACCATTCGCTCCACACACCTCTGTTTTTGATACGACCGGTGTACACACCGAATTGCGTAGCGGTGATTTTGTAAGTGGTTGCACCCGGAATAAGCACACCGTCTTTTCTCCACTCATATGCGTCGAAGCCGGGCGTGAAACCCATCGTTGCAGAAGTGGGAACGCCAGGACAAAGTTCGTTTCTATTAAAGAGTACTAAAATTTCATTTTTCTTGTGCGATAAGAACCAAGGGAAGAAATCAGGACGGGCATACATAGTTTCCCATGTGCCGTGACCCACGCCAGGGAGGTAGAAATACTCAAGGTGACCACCGTTGGTGTTAAACCAATCTACGATCGTCTGAGTCCATCCCGGGTTAGGGTTGTTGTCTCTCTCACCTTGCGACTGACGCAGGGGGATGTACAACATTTTTTCTTGTTTCGCATCATCGTTAGAAGCCGACATCGGGAAAGCTGCTGCGATCAGCGTAGGGTTGGCGATCGTGAACTTCCACGTGTCACCACCACCACCAGACAAACCGTGGATGTAGATACGGTTGATGTCGATGGGCAGAATAGAGATCATCTTCTCCAGCTGAGCCTTGATCTGATCAAGCGTTGAAGATTGCTCATAAAACAAAAATCCTGGAAATAATCCGGATTTCACGGCGTCTCTGTGACGCTGGCCACCATGTTTCAGCTGGTTGTTGTTGTCTGTACCCGTCTCCCCTGCTCCGTGCAGGAAGATGATCATCGGGTAAAGTTTTCCGGGTTCGGAAAACGTCCACGTTTTCGTAGGCGTGTTATAGGTCACCCCATTTGGAGGCATCAACCTAAACCAGCGGTTTTGATAAATGAACGGGAGGAACGGTGATGTGTCCCAGTTGGTACCAACTTGCTGGTAGCCCCAAGGCTCCAAAGCATTGTTGTCGCGTGTACCGGTAGGAAAAGGGACGGTTTGGGAAAAGACTGAAAATGCAACCAGGAACAAGGTCGCAAGTAAAGCCAGGGACTTTTTCATAAAGGGTAATAGATTAAATTAACTATAGACAGCCGACAAAAGCACACACGAAATTAAAAATTATACCATAACGGACAAAAATATTACATAGTATTTTTCTGTTATTTTTTAATGAAGCCTGAATTCTGGCTAATTTCAGGGGTTTGAAAATATATTTTGACTTTGCTGGTTACTTTTTAAAGCCAAAAAACTGAATTATAGTACTTCCTCCATCTTCACCCCAATGAGTTGTTCGAGGTCGATCTTTGCTTTATCGAAGTCGTTTTTAGCCATCGCATCCTGAATTTGCAAATCGCGCAACAGGCGCTGTGCCGTGGCATAGTCCTCCAGACTGGCCGAACCTTCCTTGAAATTTTTCTCTACGGTATTAAAGTTCTGGCGGAAATCTTCCAGGTCAGCGTTGCGGATTTTAGCGATGAAATCATACTTCTGATAGTCTTTATAGGCCTTGAGCACGCGCGCACGGATGTCGAGCTTCAGCATGTTGTTTTGTTCTTCTTTGATGCCCACGCGCTCGCGGGCCGCTTTTTTGGCGTTGGGGAATTCGAAAAACGCCGACAAGGGCAGGTTGAGGTAAACGTTATAACGCGGATAGAAGGTGTTGCTGGTGGCGCCGGAGCTTGAGTTGGTGAATTGCTTTATGGTGAATTCGTTCAAGTTGCCTTGTGCACCAAACAAACTCGTCCACCGCGTGGCGGCCACCTTCACTTCATATTGCGCCGCGGCCACGTCGTGTTGCATCACTTTGGCCGAGGGGTTGTTCTTCCAGGCCAGTTGCACCAGGCGCTCCTCGATGCTGACGTTGGAGATACTTTCCGGAAGGATGATCTTCTTGTAGTCAATCTGCTGGGCGCCGGCCTGCAGGCAAAGAACAAACACTCCAAGCGCGAGGGTAGATAATTTTTTCATGTCTGAAATCAATATAGAGGATTAAAAATCGGATCGAATTTGAGAATTAATACGGGCATGACAAAACCGATGGCGCGGGCTCAACGGGTCTTGCCATTAAAGCTGTCGTAAATGTTTTCGATTTGCGTCACCATGGTTTGCACGCTGTGGTGGGCCGTCACATACTGAAAAGCGCTCAGCGCCATCTTCTTACGAAGGCCCTCATCGGCTGCGGCACGCGCCAGGGCATGTTGCAGCTCATCGCGGTTGCCCGGTGTGGTCAGCAATCCGTTTTCGCCGTGCACAATGATCTCTTTTGATCCGTCAACCGCGGTGGCCACCACGGCCTTTTGCATGGCCATGGCTTCCAGCAAGCCCAACGGCAGGCCTTCCCACAGCGAGGGCAGGCAAAAGATGTCGATCACGTGGAGCAAGGCAGGAACGTCTTTGCGGAAGCCCGTCAGCACCACCTTGTCGGCGATGCCCAAGGTTTGGATGGACGCTTTCACCTCGGGCATCAGTTCACCATCCCCCACCATGAGCAGGGTCAGGTTAGGCTGGTCCTTGGCAAGGGCCGCAAACGCCTCCAGCATCAGCACCGGCGATTTTTGATAGGTGAAGCGGGCAATGAACCCGATCACCACATTGCCGGCCGGAATGTTCAACTGCGCGCGCAGATCTTCGGCCGAGGTGTTCCGGCTGAACTTGGCAAAGTCCACCCCGTTTTTCACCACCACCGACTCAAAGTCCTTTATCTTGTCTTTGCCGGTCTGCTGGTTGGAATGCGAAACCGATATGTTCACATCGGCCCTTCGCGCCAGGAACCCTTCGCTCCACACGCGCACGCGCTGCACCAAAGGTTTCTGATTGTCGTGGAAAGACCAACCGTGAATGGTATAGATGAGGGGTATCTTTAACGCCCGCGCCGAGGTGAACACGTTCGACATGGCGCGCGTGCCGTGGGCATGCACCACGTCGGGTTGTTCCTGTTGGAAAAAGGATTTTACCTTGGGCCACATCCGAAAATCGAAGGGCTTGGTGGTGGGTATGACCACTGTCTTAACGCCCATGTCGTTGAGCGTGCGGATCATCTCTCCTTCGGTGAACGAGAGCACCACCGGTTCGTAGCGGGCCTTGTCCAGGTGTTTCACCACGTCGATCACGTGGCTTTCACCACCGCCGATGGAGCCCTGGCGGATGGCTTCAATAATTTTTATGCGCTTCAAAAAGGATCTTGTTTAAACGGTTCTGGATTTGCCGGTCACTTCATCCACTTCTCCATCCACATTTCAAATATCAGCAAATTCCATAATTTCTGATGATTCACTTTTTTACCCGACAGGTATTGGTTGCGCATTTCCACGATGGGCGCGGCTTGCAGCAAGCCCTCCTTGCGGATGCGGCTCTCGTCGAGGTAGTTCAGGAAAAAGTCTTTCAGCTCGTTCATAAACCACACCGTGAGCGGCGCAATGAACGGCTTCTTCGGCCGGTCCATCAACGGGCGCGGAATGTGTTTGTAGACGATTTGCTTCAGAATGTATTTGGTCACGCCGTCGCGCATCTTCAGGTGCGATGGAAGACGGGCCACGTACTCAATCACTTTCTGATCGAGAAACGGCTCCCTTCCCTCCAACCCCACCGACATGGTGGCGCGGTCTATCTTCACCAGGTTGTTGTCGTTCAAAAATGTTTTATAATCAATGGCCAGCATCTTGCTCAACGCATCGTTGTGGCCTGCAAATTCTTCCTTCATTTGGAAGAATGTTTTGTAGTCTTTAAAATCCTTTGCCACCAACCGTTTCACTTCCTGCTGGGGAATATACTGGCTGATGATGTCCATGTTCACCGACGGATCGCCGCTCTGCAGAATGTGGCGCATCTTTTCGTAGCGCGTGGAAAAATTGTAGCGCTGGTTCAATACCGGAATGTGTTCGGGGTTGATCACGCCCATGGTCTTGGCCAGCGACGTTTTCATCCACTGCGGAAAGCCGCCGTTGGCAAACTTGATGGCCTGGCTGAATTTGTTGTAGCCCGCAAAAATTTCGTCGCCCCCATCGCCCGACAAGGCCACCGTCACTTGCTTGCGCGCCAATTGCGACACCAGCACCGAGGGAACTGAAGAGTTGTCGGCAAAGGGCTCGTCGTAGATATCCGGCAGGGTTGGGATGATGCCAAGCGCATCTTTGGGCGAGCAGTAGTATTCGGTGTGATCGGTGCCCAGGTGTTCGGCAATGCGACGGGCATCGGGTGCTTCATCGAAGCCTGGCACATCGAAGCCGATGGTGAATGTTTTCAGACGGTCTGTTCTGTCTTTCTGAATCAACGCCGCCACGGCAGAACTATCGAAACCACCACTGAGGAAAATCCCCACGGGCACATCTGCCACCATGCGATAGTTGAACGACTCGGTTAATATTTTCTCGGTTTCCCGAATGGCTTCGTCGTCGCCGATGTCAAGCTTGGGCTGGTTGTAGCTGTCCACAACGTCCCAGTACTTGTGCATTTTTATGTCGCGCGTGTTGAGCGAAATTTCCAGGTAATGGCCGGGCAGTAATTTCTGCGTATGCTGGAAGATGCAATGCGGGCCGGGGATGTAGCTGTATTGCAGGAACAGGCCGAGGCTGGCCACGTCAATTTCCTTGCGGAACGCGGGGTGCACGTGAAAGGCTTTGAGGGTGGAGCTGAACAGCAACGTGCCGTCGAGGTTGTAGAAATACAACGGCTTCACCCCTACGCGATCGCGCACGATGTAGAGTTTTTGTTTCTCTTCGTCATAGAGACTGAAGGCAAACATGCCCCTGAAATACTGGAGACATGAAGGTCCCCATTGTTGAAAGGCGTAAAGAATCACTTCGGTATCGGAGTGACTTTTGAAGGTGCATCCCTCCTTCTCCAACCGTTCGCGTATCTCCATGAAGTTATACACTTCACCGTTGAAAGTGATCACCATCTTGCCCACGCGCATCGGCTGATGGCCCAGCGGCGACAAGTCTAGAATGGAGAGACGGGTATGGCCAAAGCCGAGGGTGAATCCCGCTTGCTCATCGAGAAACGTTCCGGAGTCGTCCGGCCCGCGATGATGCAGGGATTGGGTCATCTTGTTCAGCACATCAGCGCCAGAACGTTTGTTGAAATCACAGAAGCCAACTATTCCACACACAGTAATTTCAGATTAGAGGGTTTAAGAAAAATAGACATTCTAAAAAGCAAAACAAAAACAAAAGCATCGAAAAACTTAAGCAATCGTTTGTTTCTGGCCGTTGCCATAGGCAAGATTGCTTTCGTCCAGCAGGTCTAAAATCGCGGCGTCCACGGTGTCGTCAAACTTGCGCGCCAGGAAGCAGGGACTTTCCAGCAACGTTTGATGATCGTGACGCTTAAAGATTTTCGGGGTCACGTTGCCTTCCGACCAATCGATGTGCCGGAGATTGTTGAACGTAACTTTCTCACGAAGGTACGAGTTCATGGCGATAGTATTGAAAATAAATTCATCGGGCGACCAAACGGTTTTCATATGACGAATGAACCGCGGATGGCTATCGATGAACTTGAGCGCATGGTCCACAAAGTGGTCGGTGGCCGTGAACCAGGCCGAACGGCCAAACGGCTCAAGGCCGGGAAAGAACTTGCGTTTGGGAATGAATCGGTTGATGATGTTCTCGATGCGATAGCGCCCTTTGATCTCCCACTCTATAAAGTGAAAGCGCTCGTAGCGATGGTAAGCCTGGGGCCACGAAGGCATGTCATAGATCTCGAAGAATTCCGTGCCATAGGAGTTTTTAAGAAATTGATAGAAGGCTTCCGTCGATTTGATGGGATAATCCTGTCCGCTCATGACGTTGAAATACTGAAAGGACTCTTTCGCTTTCGCTATGCGGAAGGCATCGAGAATGACCTGCACAAAACCATAGCCCGCATAAACCAATCTGCGCCGGATAGGCAGCAGCGTTACGTTAGGCAACCCATCGAACTCGCCCGCATAGGGACAACGAATGTCGAGGTGCACGAAATGGTGAAAGTGGCGTGCATCGTATTGCTGTAGCAAACGCAATACCTGCTTCGTATTCTTATGAGCGACGACAATGTTGGCAATCCGCACAAACGTTGATTTTTAGTAGCGTTAGGTTTCTTTCGTAAAGTTAGGCAGGCACCTGTTTTTTAGATTCAGGCTTCACCTTTTCGATCGCTTCCAGAATGAGCTCTGTGTTTTTCTTCCACGTATGCTCCAAGGCAAATGCGCGACGTGCTGCGGCCTTTGTCTCGCTGTTTTCGGCGATGGCCTTGGGAATGAGCGCCACATAGTCGTCCACAGATTCGCCGAGGTAAACGTGCTCGCGAAACGGGTTCATGGCGTGCGTTTTGGTGGCCACCACGGGCTTCCCTGCTGCCAGGTATTCATCCACTTTTCGGGGATAGTTGCCAATGGTGATTTCGTTCATGGCCTGTGGGTTGATGGTCACATCAACACCATAGAGAAACGCCGGCAGTTCGGAGAAATCTTTCTTGCCCAGGAAATAAACGTTCTTCAGTTGGTGAAGGGCGCTGTCTTTGAAGGCCTGGTCTTCGGAGCCGATAAACACAAAACTGTGGTCGGGCATTTTGGTGGCCATGCCTTCTATTAAATGAATGTCTAGGCGCTCGGCATTGATCGCACCCATGTAGCCCACAATGGGCTTGGGAATGTCTTTGAGCATGGCGTCGATGCTGGCTTGGGGTGGTCGGGTAAGGAAGTGCGTCACATCGCAGCCCTGGCCAACGTAGTAGCTGTGCGGGTTGAATTCGGATGCGTAGTCAGAAAGGTATTCGGAATTGGCCACCACCACATCGGCCGACTTGATAAGCGATGGCTCTACGCGGCCCACGTGCAGCTTCCAGTATTTCATGGCCGCCAGCTTGTCGCGCAGGTAATATACATAGAGCGACGGCTTCACCAGCTCTTTCATGGTGAGGCCGTTGTAGACTTCGTTGTCGTTGATCAGAATAAAATCTTCGAAGCCGATTTGCTTCACGGCCTTCAAAATTGACTTGGAAAATCGTTTGTTGTTCACGCCGTTGATAAGGTTGAACAACGACGGCGACTTGACCTGGTTCACCGATTCGAGTATTTCCGTGGGGATGTAGTGCCAGAGGTTTTCCTGAATTTTCACCAACAGCTCTTTGCTTTTGATGCGCTCCTCCACCTCCTTCACAAACGGTTGATCCCGCTTCAGCCAGCGATCTTTTCGCTTCAAGGGAACGTCTATATATAAGACCCGATGTGACTTGGCCAGCTCGTAGCTGAGGTCTTTAATGTTTGCGCCGTAGTTGATGTTCCACTGCGACAAACTGAAGATGACAAAATTGTAGGGCATGCTATTTTTTTCGTGATATAAAACCTTTGATTTGCTGCGGAGCATTTCTGTAAAAATCGAACAGGTGCTGCACGGTGCGGAAGAGGCTAACACTCAACTCGCGCTTGAGCAGGACCTGGCTCACCACAAAGATAAAAACATTGGTGAAGAGCATCGACCACACAGCCCCCATAATGCCAAGCCTGGGAATGAGAATGATGTTGAGCGCGAGGTTAAAGACATTGGCCGATATGTTGATGTAGAAGCTGACGTGGGGCTTGCCAATCACTTCGAAGGCCGACCCAACCTGCACGTTGAACGGGATCAGGATGGACGCTGTTGCCATGATCCGCAAAATTGGCGCGGCTTCCAGGTAGTTTTTTCCGGCCGTGATGAGCAACACAATGTCGGGCAGCACAAGCACCCCCAGAATCACGGGCAGGATAATGCCCACAATGGTGGCCACCGACTTTTCATAGAGTCTCCCTGCAGAAGCACTCCCCTCCAGGTTAGCCCGTTCGGCAATTTTGGGATACACAATGTTGGAGATCGACAACGTGGGAATCTCCACAAAATTCATGACGCGCACGGCCGCGTTGTAGAGCGCCACCGAGCTGTGGCTGATGGATCCCAACAGAATCTGGTCGGCGTTTTTACCAATGGTAGATGCCACGCCGGTGCCCAGAATGTATTTGCCAAATTTGAACAGGTTGCGCACCATGGCACGGTCGGTCACCAGTTTCCGGGGAGCGAATTGTTTTGATAAAATCCATGCGCAGGTGAGGCCGGCCAGGGCCCCAACGCTCTGCATAGCCGCAAAGAAGTTGAGCGACAGGTTGGGCACCCACAGAAAGCAGATGGCCACCACGCTAAAGAAAAAACCCTGGCGCACAACGGCGCTCCAAAACACACCACGGAAACTTTGGTTGGCCTGTTCCAGGTAGTTTAGCTGCGTGAGAGGAACCAGAATAAGCGATGTGGCACAATACCAAAAGATGAGGCCCGAGATTTCTGTCGTATGCCAGAATATGGTGAGGACTGGGATGAGCACTAACATCAGGGCAATAAAAACAACGGTCGAAATAAAATTAAGCGTAATACTCGCGGTAGTCAGCGAAAACCTGTCGATATTGGGCTGACTGTAAAATTTTACAAACGCGTTTTGGATGAAGGCCGACCGCGACATCTCCACCACTGAGGTGATCACGACAAACAACGTCCAAACACCGAATGTGTCTTTGGAGAAGTAGCGAACCATGAAGAAGTAACTACCGAAGCCAAACACAAAAATTGCCAGGCGCTGAAGGGTAACGTAAGTGCTGGCGCGCACCCAATAATTTTTTTCGGTCATGAAGTTGTTATAATTAACCTTATCTTTGAATCTTCGTAAGTTGATAAAACATATGAAAGTAAGCAACCCTACCTCTCGACTAAAGCTTAAAATTCCCAGTCAGGCCAGTGTGCTTGATGTGGGCAGCGGTCACAATCCGCATCCGCGTGCAAACGTAGTAACCGACAAATATGTGGATGATAACTATCATCGTGCCGGTGACATCAAAGTCTTAAAGAAGCAACGCTTTGTTCAGGCCGACGGCGAAACCCTGCCGTTTAAGGACAACGAGTTCGACTATGTGATCTGCTGCCATGTGGTGGAGCACGTTGACGACCCCGCCGTGTTCATGGACGAACTTAGCCGCGTGGGCAAAGGCGGATACCTGGAAGCCCCCTCCCTGATCGGGGAGTTCATGATTCCCCGCGGAGCCCACCGGTGGGTGCTGCTGGAAATCGATAAGAAGATCGTAATCGTTGACAAACAACGGTTGGGCATGACTGCCACGCACGACTTCGGCGACCTCTTCCTCCACTACCTGCCGCGCAATTCGTTTGGCTGGAAAATTCTGCAACGCACACAGCAGCAAATCTTCACCGTGAACTATGAATGGAAAGACCGCATCGACTATGTGGTGGAACCCACAGACGCGGAGCTGAAAAAATACTTCACAACGGTTTGGGACCAGACCATGTATGAACACATCGTTCCCAAGCGAAGCCTCGGTGGTGAATATCTCGCTGCCATGGGCGCTACGGCCGACATCTTCAAGGCCATCTTCAAATCCAGAATCTTAAGCCGGTTCAAATAGCATGAGAAATAGAGTACGTTTTTACGAACTGGGTTTATGCATCATGAACTACGGCTGGTGGAATGGGTTAAAGCTTTTCATCAAACTGAAACTAAAAAAGACCGCCACCCTCAACGTGGCCGATGCGCGCTATCCCATTTCCCTGCGCGCCGGCAACTCTGATCAGCTGGTATTTAAACAGGTGTTCCTCTTAAAGGAATATGATCTCGATAAAGATTTCGGCATGGCCATTCCTTCTGACTTAGGAGTGATCATAGACGCAGGGGCAAACATCGGTTTGGCTTCTGTCTATTTTGCCAATCGCTATCCCAACGCCAAGATCATTGCCATTGAGCCGGAGACCGGAAACTTTCAGCAGCTGAAAAAAAATACCGCATCCTATAAAAACATCATCCCCCTGCAAGCCGCCCTCTGGAACAAGAAGGAAGAGCTGATCATCAACAATCCCGGCTATGGCGATTGGGGATTTATGGTGGAAGAAAACACAAGCAAAAAAGATGGCGCCGTGCAAGCCTTGTCGGTGTCGGATCTGATGGAGCAATACAACCTGAAGACCATCGACTTGTTGAAAATCGATATCGAAGGTGCCGAGAAGGAAGTGTTTGAATCGGGTGCCGAAAAATGGCTTCCCAAAACCAAGACCATTGTGGTGGAGCTTCACGACCGGATGAAACCCGGTTGCTCCCGCGTATTTTTCGAATCAATCAAAGAAGAAAACTTTGCCCTGCTGGTGTCGGGCGAAAACCTGATCTGCGTGCGCGCCTAACGGGCGGGCACCATGGCGGCCTGGGTGAGAATTTCACGCAACAAGTATTGCTGACCTTTCTCACTCAGGTGCCCATGATCAATATAGTTGCTCAAATCCTTTGTGAAAAATTCATAGTCGGGCGTGTTGAAATCCACAACGCGCACATCATTCCCCAGAACATCACGCATCGTTTGCTGATAGGCCGTGAGCGGCGCCCTGAACTTGTCGTACAACGGGAAGGGTAATGGATGGAAATAGCCGATCACCTTCACATTCTTTTCACGAAAGGTGTTCATCAAGGTGGTGAACTCCTGAAGCGCCACCGAATCGATAGCGGTTTTGATAGCATCCGGACGTTTCAACTGTTCCTGAATCTTCTCCTCCACCGGCATCACCTGCAAAATCTTGTCGTAGAAATTATAGCCGTAGTCGTTGTATTGGTTTGACGGATACTTGCGCGTCATCAGGTTGTGCTCGCGGATAAACTTGATCGCATACGTTTTGTAAAGACTCATGGAGCCGAGCGCGCCATAATATTCCTTGGGGTTGATCATGCCTGTTTTCATGCCATGATCCTGGGTGAGGTATGGGTGCAGGCACACGATCACAAACTCGGGGGCTTTGCGCTCCAGGGCTTTGTCGACCACCGCTTTTTGTTCGGTGATGTTGGCGCCCATCATGCTGAGGTTGTAGATTTTGTATTCGGTGATGAGCTTTGGGTTCAGGTTGGCCGATAAAGACGGACCAAGGATGTAGCCTTGAAAATTCTCCGGCACATAACGGTGTGCCAGCAGATATTTGCTGGTGCGCTCGTCGCTATAGATCGACAGATGGCGTTCTCCTGCCGGGCGAAAAAGCCCATAGAGATCCACATAGGCATTGATGGCCACCAGCACCGCGGTGAGCAAAATGACTACGAGTGCACATCGAATCAAAAATTTCTTGGCCGACATAGCGTTAAAAATCAAAGTATAAAAACTCCTGGTTCGTCGCCGAATTCAGGAACAGTAAATTTATCAGGATCACGAGCACCAGCGTCACGAGACGACGGGTATCGGGTTTGAATTCTGCCCCCAGCTCGTTTGTGTTTTTGGTGAACAACAGAATGGCCGCTGCCACCCAGATGGGTGCCGAATAGTAATCGCTCACCAGCGATACCTCCGACATTTTCGCGCCCACGCCAAACATGGCGCGCAGCAAATCGGTTGCCGCTGTCCAAGAAGGCGCTCGAAAGAAAACCCAGGTGATGTTCACGTAAAAGAACGTAACAGCCACCCCAAGCCAATCGGGAATCGCAATCTTGAGCTTGGTGAACTGCCGGTGAATGACCAGCGCCGCGCCATGCAAAAATCCCCAGAATATATACGTCCACCCCGCCCCGTGCCAGATACCGCCCAGGATGAAGGTGATCATGAGGTTGCGTGCCGTGGCCCACTCGCCCGAACGATTTCCCCCCAGTGGCACATAAATGTAATCTCTCAAAAATTGACTCAACGTGATGTGCCAGCGACGCCAGAAGTCCTGAATGTTCTTGGCGCGGTAGGGCGAATTGAAGTTGAGCGGGAAGTCTATATTAAACAACAATCCTAAACCAATGGCCATGTCTGAATAGCCGCTGAAGTCAAAATAGAGCTGCACCGAATAGGCCAGCGACGTGACCCAGGCTTGCAACGTGGTGAGCAGCGCCGTGTCGGCATATCCCTTCGACACAATGGTGGAAAGCGTGTCGGCAATGATGATTTTCTTAGCTAAACCCAGGTTAAAAATAAACATCCCACGGGCAAAATTCCACGAATTCAGGTTTGCATTCTTCTGGTCCTCAAACTGCGGCATCAGCTGTGTGTGGTGCACGATGGGCCCGGCAATCAGGTGGGGAAAGAAGGTCACGAACAGGCAGTAGTTCGAAAACTTATAGTTCCCAACTTTGCCCTGATAGCTGTCGACCAGGTAGGCAATTTGTGTGAACGTGAAGAAGCTCACCCCCAGCGGCAAGATCACGTTGAGCAGGCTATAGTGTCCTTCGAATAGCGTGTTGAAGTTGGTAAGGAAGAAGTTGGCGTATTTATAGTAAAACAGTACGACAAGGTTCACCGAAACACCCAGCGTGAGCAGCCACTTCTTCCGGTGTTTGATGATGAGGTTGCCAAACGAGAAATTGAAGATCATCGACAACCCGATGAGAATAAGATTGTTGTAATTCCACCAGCCGTAGAAAAACAGCGAGGCCACCAGGAGCCAGAGCCGGGAGTTCGCGATCTGCCGGTTGGACGCCAGCAGGAAGTAAACAACCAGGGTTACCGGTAGAAATGCAAAAATGAATTCGGGCGAACTGAAGAGCATAGACCGCTAACTTTTCTCCTCCTTCGGAACGTTGTTCAAGATGGCTGGTCCGAGTTTATTCTGAAGCGATTTCAAAAAGTTTAGCGACTCCTTGTCTTCCTCGGTGATGGACGAGTCGGCGGAGAATACGGGAATGACCAGGTCTACAAATTTTACCAGCTCGCGCGAATCCGAGAATTCGTTGAGACCGGCGCCTTCCAGAATGATATAGTCGTATTGCGCTTTCAACCACTCGATCAGCACTTTGAAGTCGCCACCGGGAATGATTTCCGAAGGCGACAGCTGACTCATCTTGTTGCCAATGATGTCGACCATGGGGTTGGTGGTGGGTGTGATGAGGTTGGTTTCGGTGTCTTTGGGATCGGTGCTTTTGGATGTGCCGATCAACTTCGTGTTCTTGTTATAGAACTCCATTAATTGCTTGAGGCTGAAACGTGCCGTGAGCATAACGGTGAGGCTGTTGTTGCGCATGTTGGTGTCGATGATGAGCGTGCGCTTGTGGATCAACCCCAGCGAATAGGCCAGCGACATGATGGCAAACGATTTGCCCTGCCCCTTCTTGGTGCTGGTGACGAGCACCACCTGGCCTTTTTTGTTTTCAATTTCATAGCGAATCTTCCGCAGGTCGTGATTGAGGCGGTTCAGTTCGGTCGATTCATTGCTGGCATTGAAGAAATTCCACGTAGGTTGTCCAACCGATTTCGGCAATTGTTCGAGGGCGCCGGCCAGGGGAAGTTTTGCCAGATTTTTGAATCGTTGTGGTGTTTTAATGCGGGTGTCGAGCATTTCCAGCAGGATGATCACGAAGGCGCACAGTCCAAAGCTGAGCACGCCGGTGAAGACCATGAACACGATGGTTTTGCGTGACTCGGGCTTTTCGGCCACCTCTCCAACCACTACTTGTTTGAGGGGCATTTTGTTGGTGACCAACTTCTCGCGGGCTTCGTTGTAGCGGGCCTGTGCGGCGAGGTATTCTTCACGGGCCACTTCCACTTCCTTGCCCATAGCCTGGTTCACAGCTTCGCGGCTGGCAAAGTTGCCCACGCTATAGCGGATGGAGTTCAATATATTGTTGAGCGACACCAGGTTCTCTCTTGAAATTTCAAGATCGATTTTCGTTTGGTCGCGCTTGTCTTTCAGAGCATTAAACTCTACCGGCGAAAGTTTGGGAACTTCTACGGCGGCGTTGAGGAGACCCTGCAGCTGATTGCGGAAAAGGGTGATACTATCGAGCAGGATTTGGTCGGTCTGCCCGCCAGCGATGTAGCGTTCGTTGAATACGTTTATTTTTTTCTTGAGATCAACAATCCGCGCGTTGGGCTTGTTGCCTGTGCTGCTGCTGGCCTGTTCAATTTTCATCTCCATGTTGGCGAGTGAAAGCTCGGCACCGCGAATCTTCTTTTGCTCGTCGGCAATCTGATCTTCGTAGTCCTGGATCTGGCGGATTTTGCTGGCGCCCTGGGCTTCGGAGTTGATCATTTCATGGTTGGCCTGAAAGTTTTTCAAGCCCTCGGTCTTCTCCGCCAGGTATTGCTTCCGTTGCTCCACAATGGATTGCAACGACTCCAGCGACACGTTGGACCGGCTCAGTTTGATATTGGTGTAGTAGCGGATAAACTCCGTGCAAAGTGTGTTCACCACATAGGCCGACAGGTAAGGACTTTCGGAGGTGTAGCTGATCTCTATATAATCCGAGATGTTGATGCGGTTGATGGCGAGCTCTTCATTGAGGGATTCATAATTATAGCCATAAACATCCATCACTTTTTTGATGAGCTTTTGTTTAGGGTCGGTGAGGTCGAGCAGCGATTGACTCTCCAGTTTTTCAGTGAGTATCTTTTCGAAATCAGCCTTATAGCTGTTGATGTTGATGTTGGCCAGCTCTTCGAGCTTTGTTTCGGACGGTTTTCGGAAGGGCATTTCTTTTCCGTCTAAATCGCGCAGCAGCAACCTGTAGGATACCTGCGTGAGAACTACCCGCGACTTGATTTGCTCGATCAGGTTGGTGAACGTGATCTGCATTTCGTAGGGGTTGAAATACTTGCCATTGTCGATCAACTCGTCGGTGATGGTGATGCCGGTGGCCATTTGAGCCGACGACCTATACTTCCATTCGCCCAGCATGCGGATGAGGAAGGCCCCTCCCACCGAGATCATCGGAATGACAATCAGTATCCAACGTTTTTTCCAGAGAACACGAAACAGGGTTTGTAAATCCATACACTAGGGCATAAGGTATCAAAGTTCATTAAAAAATCGTAGCCTTCAAAAATATTCGGCAGTTATACAGCAGGATTGTTTCAACCCTTTATATTTACGAAAAACCGTCTATGCTGGCTTACATCAAACTCATTCGGGTTCACCAATGGGCTAAGAACACGTTCATCTTCGTTCCGATCTTTTTCGCGGGTCAGGCCTTTGATTGGGACCTGTACCCCAACCTAATCCAGGGATTCTTTGCGTTCAGCTTCATGGCCAGCGCCATCTACATCCTCAATGACTTCCGGGACCGTGAAGTAGACCGTTTGCACCCCAAAAAACGTTTCCGGCCGCTGGCTTCGGGTGAGGCGAACGTCTACGTGAGTTTTGGGATCATGGCCGTGCTCATCGCCAGTGCCCTGCTCATCGCCTTCACACTCAACCGTAACTTTCTCATTCTGCTCAGCATATACGGGTGTATGAACGTAGCCTACACCTTTGGGTTAAAAAATTTATCCATCGTCGACATTTTTATTGTGGCTTCGGGGTTTCTGTTCCGGATCTATTCGGGCAGCGTGCTGTCTGATGTGTATGTGTCGCATTGGCTGGCCATCATGGTGATGCTGTTGTCACTGCTGCTGGCGCTCGCCAAACGCCGCGACGACCTTGTGCTGGGAAAAGAAGGAGAGTTTGTGCGGAAATCGTCACGAAATTATAACGTAGAGTTCATCAACGCCTGTCTCGCCATCTTTGCCGGTATCATCATCGTTGCTTACATTATGTATACCGTGTCGCCCGAGGTGACGCAGCGTCTGAACACACAATGGCTCTTTGGCACCACCATCTTTGTGATTGCCGGCGTGATGCGTTATCTGCAAATCACGTTTGTGTCGCAGAACAGCGGATCGCCCACCACCATCCTGCTGAAAGACAAGTTCATCATTGTCACCCTGTTGCTGTGGATTGTCAGCTTCTACCTCATCATTTATATCTGAGGCATGGCATCAAAACATCTGGTGTTGTTTGATTTCGACGGCACGCTCACCAAATCGGATACGCTGTTCGCCTTTATCCGTTTCTATCATGGCACCTTCAAATTTGTGCTCGGGTTTGTGTTGCTCAGTCCCGTGATGGCGCTTTACCTGGCGAAATTAATTCCCAACGACAAGGCCAAGGAAATCGTGATGACCTATTTCTTTGGCAAGGTGCCCGTATCAAAATTGAAAGCAAAGGGGATTGCATTTGCCACCACGGTTGTGCCCACACTCCTGCGCGACCACGGTGTGGCGTTGCTGCGCGACTATAAAGAAAAACAATATGATATCGCAGTGGTGTCGGCCTCGCCTGAGGATTGGGTTGGCCCCTGGTGCGAGCAATGGCAGATCCGTTGCCTGGCCACGCGGCTTGCGTCAACCAACAATCTCATCACCGGAAAAATAGAAGGAAAAAACTGCTTTGGCCCCGAGAAAGCGCGCCGCATCAAAGAGGTTTACAAGCTGGAAGATTACGACCGGGTGATTGCCTATGGCGACTCGCGCGGCGACCGCGAGATGCTGGCGCTGGCCCAGGATGCGCACTACCGGTTTATCGACTGACGCATCAGCACCAGTTCAACCTGGTCTTTGCCTCCCCCCTTGCCGCCTTTGCTAAACTTGTCGATGCGCGATCCTTCGATCCCTGCCAAAACCAGTTGATTGATCACCTCGCTCAGCCGCTTTGTGGTTTGCTCGTCTTCCTTGTCAAAGTATTGCACCTGCACACGAATGTCGCGCTTGCCCAGAAGTTTGTTGGCGAGAAACCAGATGAGCTCGCGCTGCGACGATGTGAGCGTGGTGACGTCGGGGGTAAATTCCATTTTACGAATCACCTTGAAACCAAAGAGGTCTTCCACTTCTTTTTCGGTGAGGTAGACCGTGGCCGCTGCTGATGGGCGGGGCTTGGCTTTGGCCGTATAGATGTCGTCTGATTTTCCACCGCGGTTGCTCACGAAGTATACCGACGAATCTTTTTGCAACGAGAAGTAGGCATCGAACTGTGGTGAGTTCAACTCGGGGCCAAGGTTCTTGGGAACGGACCATGTCTCCCATGAATTATAAAGACGATCGCTATAAAAGATGTCGCCGTTGCCCGAGCCGGGATGGCCGTTGCTCGAGAAATACAGCCGGGTTTTATCGGCCGAAAGAAAAGGTGAAATTTCGAAACCTGTTGTGTTGATGGTAGGGCCCAGGTTGAGTGGCGTCGACCACTGATCGTCGGTGCCTTTCAGGCTGATGTAAAGATCCTCCTCTCCACGCGAGTCTGGCGCTTTCATCGAAATAAAAACAACGTCAAAATCGGGCGACACATAAACTCCCAGAAATCCTGCGGAGCTCAGTCCCTTGAAGGGCACCAGTTCGGGTTTGCCCCAGCCGGCTTCCGTGCGCTGCATAAAATAAAAACCCTTCGAGGGTTTCGACGATGTTGTGTTGAGCGTGTAGACCACCCTGCGCTTCGAGTTCACGCCAATCACGGCGTTGTTGCCTTTGTCGTTGGGCAATTCGGTGTTCACGGCTTTGCCCCACGTGTTGGTGGTGGTATTGAAGTGGCTCACCCAGATGTCGGAGCCGGCAAACTTTCCGCCCTTGTTTTCTTCGGTGCCGGTGCGTATAAAATACAGTGTGTTGCCATCGTCCGAAATGAGCGGCATGGCCTCGTTGTTGTTGCTGTTCACGGTGGCCGGCAGTTTCACCGGGACACTAAAATCCAACTCCTGCCCTAGGGCAACCCCGGGGAACAGCAAAACCGTCAGTATAAAAGCTAAACGCATCGTATCTCCGCTCCAATTCATAATAAGGTGATGTTGGCCTTCGTCGTGTTCACACATTCGCCGGAGTGTTGTGGAAGCTCCCTCGACGATCCCTGAGAAAAGCCATGAACACCAGCGCTTTTCATGAAGGCAATTGACAAAATTAATAAATATCTTAACTATTCCACTTCCTGCTTAAATTGCAAAGGTGTAGACTTAAGTCCCCAAAACCCGCGTCATGGATACTCTCTCGATCTTCCTCTTCTGGCTGGGCAGCGCCATTGTGTTGTATACGTATGTCGGCTATGGCATCGTGGTCTATCTGCTGGTGAAACTCCGCCCAAAGGCCACCCCAATCCAGCCACAGACCGACCAGGACCTGCCTAACGTGACCCTGCTCATTGCCGCCTACAACGAAGCCCCCTACCTCGAAAGCAAAATACGGAATACGTTAAGCCTGGATTATCCCAAAGACAAACTCTTTATAAAGTTTGTGACAGACGGTTCAAACGACAACAGCGGTGAAATTCTGCAGCGCTATCCCGTCATCGAGGCATACCACGAGCCGGAACGACGGGGCAAAATTCACGCCGTGAACCGGGTCATGAAATTGGTGACCACCCCCATCGTTATTTTCTGCGACGCCAACACCGACCTGAACGACCAGGCCATTCGCCTTATTGTGCGGCACTACCAACAGCCCGAGGTGGGCGGTGTGGCCGGCGAAAAACGGATCTTCAAGAAAGCGGAAGACAATGCCTCCGGAGCGGGCGAAGGACTGTATTGGAAATATGAATCGTTCCTGAAAAAGAAGGACTCCGAACTTCACTCGATAGTAGGCGCCGCCGGCGAGCTCTTCTCTGTGCGCACCGAGCTTTACGAAATACCACCCCAAAACATGGTGATCGAAGACTTCTACATGTCTATGCGCATCGCAGCACGCGGCTATCGTTTTCGCTACGAGCCCGATGCCTATGCTGTGGAAACTGCGTCGGCGTCGGTGGCGGAAGAATGGAAACGCAAAGTGCGTATATGCTCCGGCGCCTTTCAGGCCATGGGCATGTTGCTCTATTTGCTGAATCCGTTTCGTTATGGCATCCTCAGCTTTCAATACGTTTCACATCGCGTGCTGCGCTGGACACTCGCGCCGCTTTCGCTGGTGTTTGTTCTGCTCAGCAGTGTGTGGCTGTCGGCACAAGGCTATCGCGTCTATCAACTTGCCTTAGGACTGCAGGTGTTTTTTTATGGCATGGCCTTCCTGGGTTATCTGAATCGCGACAAAAACATTTCCATCAAAGGTTTCTTTGTTCCATACTATTTCACCGTGATGAACCTCGCCGTGTTTGCAGGACTCTCGCGATTTTTAAAAGGAAGCCAAACCGTGCTTTGGGAAAAGGCAAAGCGCGCCTCCACGACCGAACAGGAACAACCCGCAAACCCGTAGCAGTCTGCTCTTTTTATGATCGTGCTCTAGCCATTCGTAGCGAAACGTAGTCCAGCCCCTGTTTGCAATTTTCTTTCAACGCCTTGATGTCGGGATTTTTTGACTTTTCTAAAAGCGAAAGGGCTGCGCGAAAATAGTCGCCTGCCAGTTGCAAATCTGCTTTTTTTGATTGGGCGCTGTTCACAATGTCAACAGCACTATTGAAGTATTCGGTGATCAGACTATTGGGATTGCTGGGATTGAAGGCATATTCATGTTTTGCCGTGCGCAGATTCAGGGTTTGTGGCGTAAGACGGGCCATGGCCTGCAACGAATCCTTGTAGTGAAGAAAAGGCAGGTGGGCAACTGTAGAATCGATACCCGTTACTTTCCCGGTGAAGGCCGTTATGCTTATCGGATAGTTCTGAAACTGAAAAACGGGATCGGCGGGTAAATGATCTTGTAAAAAAGATGCCTTAGCCGGAAACAAATAATCGGTGGTCAGTCTCTTTTTAAACTGATGCCCCTTAGACGCGTTCTCTTTCAATTCACAGATAGACCAGAACAGGTCAAACGATTTCCACTGATCATCGATGCGAATGACATTCCAGGCATGGTTGGTCTCATAAAACTTATCCCCTGCCTTAAAGTTGGTGTACTTGACATAGCCCGTCACCTTCATACAAGGAATACTCAGTGTTTTGCAAAAGTCAGAAACAATAGAAGACAGTTCATCGCAAAGGCCAAGGCGTTGCGTGAAGGCAACACTCGTTGACAGCGGCTCGCCACCATTAAAGAATCTCGCCGCATCGGGTTTCATATACTCGAACGACCAAAGCAAAAGCATTTCGATCTGCTCTTTTTTGTTGGGGGTTAGCAAGGCAATTTCTTTCGCCAACGCCTGCACCGTGGGCACGGCCGCCAAATTAGCGGCAGCAAATTTATCGGAAATTGTTTTGCTGATCTGGCCCTGACCACAGACGTGCTGCACGGAGAATAGCAGCATTCCAAACAACATTTGTTTCATGCCCGATAGATACAAAAAAAAATCAATCGCTATCGAAATGACCTTTAACCCGCTCCGGACCTGCTCAGAATTTCCGGATGATAATAACACCAATCACCACAAACGCAACGCCCACAATTCTCCAGGGGTTGATGGGGTGAGGCTGCGCCACCAGAATGTTAAAATGATCGAGCACCAGCGAAATGGCCATCTGCCCCGCCACCACCAGGCCAAAGGTGAGCGCGGGTCCAAGACGCGGGAAAGCCAGTACCATAGCGGTGACATAAAACGCACCCAGCACGCCTCCGATCCACGTCACTGCCGGAACACTTCTGGCACCGGCAAACGAAACGGGTTGGCCCGAAACCAGCACATACACGATCAGCGCCACAGAGCCCACCAAAAAAGACGTAAGCGAAGCATATAACGGGTTCTCGAAGGCCTTCCCCAAACGCGCATTCAAGCCGGCCTGAATGGGCAACACAGCGCCGCACAACAGGGCAATCAAAATCCAAAGAGGTCTGTTCATAGTGTTTGTGAAATTATGGTCGCACAGCTGCCCGCGCGATAGGATACAAATTTGGTCCGGAGTAGTGAACGGATCACAGACCAAAAGAAACTAAAAAAATCCTCAAAAACTTGGGCACTGACGGCCAGGGCGTTGTAATTAAAGAAGGTGCAGGCTTGGGATGGACGACAAAGAAAAAACCTCCATCGCGAGCCTTGGGCAAACAATGGAGGTCTTGAATGAATGTTATGAACGTTCAGCGATCGAATCGCCGACTGTTATTTCTCACCAATCGATTTCGCACACCGGAAACCAATGTGCACCATCGACGACTCCGGTGTGGACGACGAACGGCCCGTTACCTGAAAGCCGTGGCACACCATGGGGTCGCAGAGAAAAGAACCGCCACGGGTCACGCGACGCATGCCGGGGTCCATCTCCGCTTCGCGGCCAACGGGCTGGATGGTGTCGGAGCACCACTGCCAAACGTTTCCCCCCATGTCGGTGAGGCCGATCTTGTTGGGACCGAAGACGCCTACCGGCGACGTTGTGGCATAGCCGTCCTCTACAGTATTGTGACTGGGGAAACTTCCTTGCCACGTGTTGGCCTTATACTTTCCGTCCACCACAAGGTCCTGTCCCCAGGTATATTGTTTGGACGATGCCTCGCCATTTTTGGCAGCATGCTCCCATTCCCATTGCGTGGGCAATCGCTTGCCTTTCCAGGTTGCATAAGCCACAGCATCGTTCCACGACACTTGTGTTACCGGATGTGTGTCGGGCGCTTTGGGTTTGGACCGGCCAAAGGGATAGCGAAAGTTGGCTCCGTCAACTAGTGTCCATCCCTGTGCGGCGGCATCAAACACGCCGCCGTTTCCAAATTTTTCCGCTTCGGTCACGTAGTGTGTGGCCTTCACAAAAGCTTCGAACTCGCCCACCGTCACCAGGTTTTTATCCAGCAAAAAAGGTTTGATCGCCACTTGCTTGGCCGCATGCGTGATCGGGTCGGTGGTGTAGAGTGTTCCTCCTTTCACCGTGGCCATCTCGGCAAACTCCGGACGCGCAAAGGCGTAAAACAAAAATGAAACGGATAGTAGAGCCAGCAGGCCAAAAGTCGTTTTCAGAAAGTGTCTCATAAGCTTCGTGCTACTGTCAGCACGGATGATTTGGACGATATTCGTAAATCAGTTTTTTGAAGCCGCTCCACCATTTGCCTTGCGGGCCTTCAGGGCTTCGGCATCTGCAGCGGAAACCTTCTCCTGGCTTTGCTGGAAACGTTTCGAATCCGGCTTCAGAAACCCAAAGCTATGCAAACCTTCCTGACTATTCTGAGCAACCCATTTCAAAAATTTCAATGCCTCGGCATTGGTGCTGTTCTTGTCGATAGACAGGTGCAGGTGTTCTGTGGGAATGTTCTTTGGTGTCTCCGCTTCGATCTTCGAAATCACCTCGTCGAGGTTGCCATAAAACTTTTCACTGGCCGCCACGCGTCCGTTGTCGTCTGCGTCAACGGGAAGGATGACGAGACCTGCCAGCGGCTGGCGGGTGGTCACATCATAGATCAACCCGGGAACGCTATAGGACACCCCTGTTGAATCTCTCAGCAACGACTTGATCAGGTGTTCGTCTGCACCGGCAATGGCCTTGCCCTTGATGTTGGCTTGCTGATAGCCAAAGTAATGCGCAAAGGTGATGGGAGCACCGGCCTTTTGCAAACGTGTATACAATGTATAGGTTGAAGCATCAATGACATCGTCGCCCTTTTTGCCGGCCGTGAGATCGTTGAAGTAAATTTGTTTGATGCGCTCCTTTGTCAAACCCTTGTCGGCATAGGTGCGGGCAAACGCCGACTTGCTGTTGGCTACGGGCAGCAGTGCATAGCGGGCGAGGTAGAGATACTCGCGGCTTTCTTTCTGTTTGTCGTCCGGCTCATAGGCTTCGATCAGCAGATCGTATTGCGACGGATCAGTCACCGTACGCGGCTCTATCTGAAGCTGCACATCCGGGTTCGCAGCTTTATAGTCCTGTATCCATTTTTCAACCAACGGGTAGGCAAAGCGCACACCCGTTATCACAACCTTTCCCGACGGCGGTGTTTGACCAAACGATGCGGACGCGGGAAGCAACACAAAATAGACAAGCAGTATGGAAAGTATTGATTTCATAAAAGGGTAATTTTTAAAAATTGGCGGCCGCGGGATGCACCTGTGTCTCTGTAAAATTCCACCAAGTCTTTCACAAAGACCGGTGCATCCGGAAGCCATATTAGAAAATTCGTAAGTCCTCGATCACCTAAAAATGTGCGAGACGGTATGTTCACATACCGGGAAGGATTAACAGCAACAACAACACTGACCAGGCTTGTGCACGGTTAATGAACCGGAAGAAATGGACATGTTTTGTGCGTTCATCGCATCTGATTTTATAGGTTTCATTTTTATAAAATGTCAGGACTAAACCTCTATGTCCCTAGCGGACTTTCGGCTGAAGATCAACGAGGCCCTGCCCTCTCCCTTCGTTTTGCTATAAAATCAATCTGGTGGGAATTGATTATCTACTTATTCGATAGACAAAGTAACTTTCATTTTCTTTACGAATCAAGCTTTATTAAAAAAAATTAAGCACCCCTGCATGCAAGGGTAAACTCAATCGGTAGCGCTACGGTAATTTTTTCAGGAGCGTCGCGAAACTTCTTTCCCGTTAGCTAGCTATTTCCTTCACAGAACAGCAGGCAGGTGAACGTGGTTTCTCGCATCCCAACCCTGCACAGTCGAGACCAACAACGATGTTGTGCAGCGTTTCCTCCTAGCATTTCTCCACAAGATCAATGGCTTCTTCCTGCACATCCAGTGGTCTGCCAGCGTAGCGGATGTTTCGGCGACCAAAAATCAGGATAACCAAACCCAACAAGGCGCAAACCGCCATCACCCCTGTCATGGGCATGGCCGACTGCGCGTTCAACGCACCCACCGATGCTGCGGCGAGCGCACCCAGGCCCATCTGAATGGCGCCCATCAACGCCGAAGCACTGCCGGCTTCCTTGGTGAACGGCGCCATGGACAACGCGGCCGAATTGGGGAAGCTGAATCCCTGGCAGCTGAGAAATAAAAAGATAAGGAAGATGGTGCTATACAGTTCGAGAACGCCAAAGGCCGTGCCCGCAAAAAGCGTGACACCCACCAGGCTCTGCAATATCAATACGGTTTTCATGATTTGCTCGCTGCTGAAACGTGAGAGCAGCACGCTGTTTAGCTGGCTGCTGGTGATGAGGCCCGCTGCAATCACGGCAAAAATCCATCCGTATTGTTGTTCAGTCACCCCAAACAATTTCATAAACACAAAGGGCGAACCCGACAAGTAGGCAAACAACCCCGCCGAAGCAATGCCACCTGCCGATGCATAGGTATAGAACTGCGGATCTTTCAGCACCGTGGCAAAGCTGCCGAGAATGGGCTTGGGACGAAGGGAGAACGTTGGATCAGGTTGCTTGCTTTCGGGCAGGTATAGAATCACCGCCAGCAAGATCGCGGCAGTCACCAATCCCAACACGGCAAACACATAGTGCCATCCCAGCGTGGCAATCACGTAGCTGCCTACGGTGGGCGCCAGAATGGGCGACACCCCCAGGATGAGGATGAGCAGTGAAAATATCTTGGCGTTTTCCTCCACCGGAAACACGTCGCGCACAATGGCCCGTGGTGCCACCATGCTCACACATCCACCCAAAGCCTGCACAAACCGGAGCACAATCAGCATTTCGATCGAACCCGCCAGCGCACATCCAATAGAAGACAGAATGTAGAGCGTCAACCCGGTGATCAACGGCACCTTGCGCCCAAAACGATCGAGCAGCGGACCGCTGATGAGTTGCCCCACACAAATACCCACAAAGAAACTCGCCAGCGAATAGGAAACCATGTCTACTGTGGTGTGCAGATCGAGGGCAATGGCCGGGAAACCGGGCAAGTACATGTCTATAGAAAAAGGTCCGATGGCTGAGAGAAGGCCGAGGATTATGATGGTGAGAAGTCGTCTGTTTTTGTTCACGTTTTTATAGAGATTTTATCATCGTTAAAGGGATTCACCGTGTTCGTGCTCCCCCATTGCCGGGGGTAAAGCTAGCCAACGCAATCGCGATGGAAGTGGTTCAACGGATTTATTTATTATTATGATTTCGAGACGGCGATTTCCTCACATGAACACGCTTTGCAAAGGATGCGTCACTTATACACGCCAAGCAAATTGAATGTGTCTTATGCACCGCGAACATCCTGCATTATTCAAATCAACACGACGTTGATTTCATGCGTTGCAAATGTGTTGTCCAAAGAGAGTGCATGCGGAAGGTGAATACCATGAAACCCCGTGTTCATTTCCAACAAAAAACTCATGGTGCCATGAGGAATTCTAAAAAACATTACCAAAACATGCATTAGCGTTTCAAAACAACGTTGCATCTGGTTCGACGACGTGGCCCGGAGTGAATTTCCATTCTATGGCGAAGCAATTTGCCAACACAGGTTAAGAAATCGATAACGGGCTTTATTCCACGTTTTTAATCATACGGTATCGCACCGCTACTTCCGACGATTGCCCAATGAAAATGCATCGTCCCGGGAAATTTCAACATTGTCTAACACCGGAAAAGCGTAGAATAAAAAAAGAAACAATACACCCTCAGCCAAACGCATCATTTGAAATATTTTAGTGAAAGCGATGGCATACTTTAGTATATGCCTGCACGTGTACAAGAAAAATTTGAGATCAACCCGATCAAAAAGGGTTTGATCATCGCGCTCTCCATCAGTTTGTTTATCGGAATTGCCCTGGTACTGCTCGTACTCTTCGCGCTCGACACACTCACCCGTTAAAAAAGATATTCTGTCGGAGTTTTTTGCATAAGTCTGCAGCAAACTTCATAACGGTAAGGATAGTGGCCGACGAGTGAACATCATTCGCCGTCAAACGAACGGCTTCAACCGGTTGAATTAAAAATCCATTTTCAGCAATAGCAAATCACCCCCGAAGATGGGTGTCGCTCACTCGTGTTTCATACTGTCCACAGGGTTTCGACGTGCCGCCACCACCGTTTGAAAACTCATGGTGATGAACGCCAGCAAAAGAATGGCCGCCAGCGGCAAAATGAACAACACCGGCCCCGGTGTTATGCGATAGGCATAGCGCGTCAACCACTGGTTCACGGCGTAGTATAGAAACGGAAGCGGAAGGATCATGCCCACACCCGCCAGCATCATGAACTCGCGCGACAACAACATCATCACCTGCGACACCGTGGCGCCCATCACTTTGCGTATGCCGATTTCCTTCGTGCGGCGATGCACAGCATAGAGCGTGAGCCCAAACAAACCGATGCAGGAAATAAATGCGGCCAGCAGCGACAGCGCCGTCACCAGCGTGCCGACCTGTTGATCAGCCGCATATTGTCGATCAAAAAAATCGTCCAGAAAATAATACTTAAAAACATTGCCGGCATACGTTGTCTTCCACACCGACCCGATGGCCGCCACCGTGGCCTGCATGTTTCCTCCCGAAAGTTTGATGGCGTAGCGCGGATTGCGTGGATAACCCTGTATGTAGAGCAACGGTTGTATGGCCGTTTGCAATGCGCGGAAATGATAGTTGCGCACCACACCAATCACTTCGAATTGCCGGCTTCCCACAAACACGTTTTGCCCCAAGGCCTGTGCCGGTGTTTCGAAGCCAAACATTTTCAGGGCTGCTTCGCTGATCAGCATCGTCTTGGTGTCGCGAGGGTTGGTGGCATCAAAGTTCCGGCCCGCCAGCAAGGGCAAGTCAAAGGCTTCCAGAAACTCAGTGCCGATGCCCACGATGCGACTGCCGTAGCGATAGCCTGCGTCGGCTGCGCCCAGCGTGATGTCGGTGCGATGCCAGTCAATTTCTTCTCCGGCAAAACTTGAGGCATACGTCACATGTTCAACCCCCGGCATTTTCAGCAACGCTTGCCGGAAGGGTTCATAGTGGTTAGCGGTAGTGTTGTCGGTAAGCAAAGGTGATTCAACAATGAGGGTTTGGTCGAGCGCTATACCCAGGTTTTGGCTGCGCATAAAATCCACCTGCTGCCGAACGGCCATCACGCCCGTCAGCAATGCCACGCTCACCGACAGTTGCACCGCCACCAGCACCTTGCGCAGCACGGTGCGATCGGCAAACGAACCGATCTTTCCCTGCAACGACAGCAGTGGTGTGAACGACGACAGAAACAGGGCCGGATAAAATCCCGTACACAACGTGCCCACCAACACAAACCCTACGCCATACAAAATATTACCATCCTGCCAGAGCGTGATCGTTGCAGGCTGACCAAAGTAGGCCGCCAGCGATGGCCAGCACAACACAAACAACATCAGCGCAAGGCCACCCGACACCAGGTTGAAAATGAAAGCCTCCACCAGAAACTGCATCATCAACTGAAACCGTCCCGCGCCAATGAGCTTGCGCACGCCTACTTCTTTGAGGCGTTCGAAAAATCGCGCCGTAGACAGATTCACAAAATTGAACCACGCCAGCAACAGCACGATGGCGGCCAGTACCATGAAGAAATTTATTAACCCGCCTCTTCCACTCCCATCCAAAGCCTGCAAGCGAATGCTGGCAATGGGTTCCAGCAGATAGCGGTCGCCGGTGTTGGAGTGGTGGTGTTGTTTCACCATTTCGGCGAAGGCCGGAGCAAGCGCCGTGGCATTGGCTTCCGGTTGCAGCAACACATAGGTGCTCACATCACCCCACGACCAGTTCTCGTTCCAGGCCTGCTCGTTCGGCGGAGGTAAAATCATGTCGAAGCGGAGGTGTGTGTTCGGCGGCATGTCTTCAAACACACCGGCCACGTGATAATCTTCCGGAAGCGCACTGCCGTTGTTAAAACCAATCGCCAGCATCTCGCCGGTTACGTCGCGGCGATCAAAGTATTTTTCGGCCAGCGCTGTGGATATGAAAATGGAATGCGTGTCGGCAAATGTTTTTGGTGACTGACCATTCACAAACGTCAACCCCAGCACATGCGCCACCGACGCGTCGGCATACACGATCTGGTTCTCCAGGTCTTCGCGGCCTTTCAGGGGGTTTGCTACCACACCACCCGTTTTCGAACCCACGCGTGCCACGTCTTCCACGGCGGCCAGTTGATTGCGCAGTTCATATCCCAAACCCGACACCGTGGCGGGCGATATCTTGTCGAAGACTCCGTTCTCGGTGTTGTAGAGATTCACCCGATAGGTGCGGTCGGCATGCGGACTGTAGCGATCAAAGCTTTTTTCGAACAACACAAACTGCGCCACCAGCAAACACACCGCGAGGCCCAGCGTGAGACCCAGCACATTCACCGTCGAAAATGTTTTGTTGCGTATCCATTGGCGCCCCGTGAGTTTGATGGTATTGGCCAACATGAGGTTTCGCCGGCGCACGGTGGATGCATGACGTCGGAACAGGATGGACGGACGCACATAGCGGATCACGTTCCAGGCAAACCGTAGTCTGGCCCGGCGCGCCCCCAGTAGAGTGACATCCTTTGCGAATCGCTGCACAAGGTCTCCTTCAATTTCCTCCAGCAACTGCGGCGGACAAACAAATTGCAGGAAACGCAACACCAGTCGCGGCGGCGCAGAGTTGGGCATATTGGCCATTTGAAAAAACGTTTAACAAGATCAACTACTGCGAAACATTCAGCAGCATGCGGGCACAGGATAAGCAACGCTTCCCCTACCCGCCAATCATCTTCAGCTGGGGCACCATCTTCCACAAATCAAGGCGCATCTCTTTCATGGCGCGCAACAGGGCCATGCCGGCGCTGGTCACGGTGTAGATTCGTTTCCGGCGGCCGCCGCGTTCTTTTGTTTCGCCGCCCATCACCGACTTGATGAGTCCCTTGTCTTCCAGGCGATAGAGTGTTACGTGCACGGCGCTGAGGTTCACATCGCGTTTGAGGCGCGTCTCTATTTCTTCGGCAATGGCAGCACCATAGGCGTCGTCCTGCAACCCCGCCACCAACGTCAGAATCAGTTCCTCAAACTCTCCCAGGTATTCCTTTGCCATATACTTATACTTTGTTAAGTAAATAACTTAAGAAAAACCTACAATTACAACCTGTGCCCGGTTTCATTCGGCCATCAGCGTCCATCCAAGCCTTGCGTCACCCTTGCCCGCCATTTTCAAACGTTGCAATACAACCGCCTTGCCGGCCATCCTGTTCCAGCGCGCATCGTGTGCTTTTCTTGCTTAGCTTCCCTGAACTTTAACGCATCCTAACCCTATGAACCTGTTGACCCTTTGCCGCAGCATGGCCCTGTGCTTGCTGGTGCAGGCCACCGCGCTGGCCCAAGCCGATCAAAAACTCACCCACGACATCTTTAAGGAACTGATCGAAATCAACACCACCCACTCGGTGGGCAGCACCACACGCGCCGCCGAAGCCATGGCAGCCCGGCTCAAAACGGCAGGGTTCACCGACAAAGACATTTTCATTGGCGGCCCCACCGAAACCAAAGGAAACCTGGTGGCCACCCTGCGTGGCTCCGGCAAACGCAAGCCCCTGCTCCTCCTCGCCCACCTCGACGTGGTGGAAGCCCTTCGCGAAGACTGGACTACCGACCCGTTCAAGTTTGAAGAAATCGACGGGTTCTATTATGCCCGCGGCGCCAGCGACGACAAAGCCATGGCCGCCATCTTTGTGGCCAACCTGATCCGACTCAAACGCGAACGCTTCATCCCCGACCGCGACATTATTGTGGCCCTCACCGCCGACGAAGAAGGCGGCGACAACAACGGCGTGAAGTGGCTGCTCGAAAATCACAAAGACCTCATCAACGCGGAATACGCCCTCAACGAAGGAGGCCGCGGCCAGGAGAAAGACGGAAAGAAAATTCTGAACCAGGTGCAACTCAGCGAAAAGGTGTTTCAAAGCTTCACCCTCGAAGTGCACAACCGCGGCGGCCACAGCTCGCAGCCCCGCAAAGACAACGCCATCTACAAACTCGCCCACGCCCTCGACAACCTCAGCAAGTTCGACTTCCCCCTCAACCTCAACGAAGGCACACGCGTCTACTTTGAACGCTCGTCAAAAATTGAAACCGGCACACTCGCGGCCGACATGAAAGGCATCCTCCAAACTCCCTACGACGCCGGCGCCCTCGCCCGCCTCTCAACCTATCCCAACTACAACGCCCTGCTGCGCACCACCTGTGTGGCCACCATGATCCACGGCGGCCATGCCGACAATGCGCTGCCACAGACGGCCACCGCCAATGTAAACTGCCGCATTTTGCCCGGCGAAGATCCTGAGAAAATCAAAGCCACACTCATCACCGTCTTCAACGATCCCGACGTGAGCGTCACCGCCAAGAACGTGGCCAACATGAGTCCCCCGTCGCCCCTCAACCCCGAGCTGTTCGGTCCCATTGAACGCATCACCCAAAAGATGTGGCCCGGTGTTCCCGTCGTGCCCGTCATGTCTACCGGAGCAACCGACGGCGCCCACCTGCGCAACGGCGGCATTCCAACGTATGGCGTATGCGGCATCTTTGCCGACATGAACGACGTGCGCGCCCATGGCAAAGACGAACGCATCGGCATCAAGGCGTTCTATGAAGGACAGGAGTTTTTGTATCAGGTGGTGAGGGAGCTCTCAATCAAAACCAGCGTGAAGCGGGAAAACTGATATATTGAAAAGGTGCGCTTCGCTTTTCTAAATCGTCGGGGAGAGCCCGGCGATTTAGCGGTGCGTTGTTTTGATACTGAATAGAATTAAGAAACGTCACGTCTTCCGCCAACGTGGGAACTTAACCTATCCTCGGTGCAGGTGTGTGAGCCGCCAGCGCTTCCTTCGCCTTCAACTCCGCAAAGATCTTTCGCTTCACAAAAATGCAGAAATAGTTTCTGCAACGCACAGCGCCGCTTTGCTATTTCTTTTTGAAAGCGTATGTGCCGTGGATGTCCATAGAGGCAGGGCCTTGTGCCAGCACATAGTCCCAGTTGATCTTCAGCGTTGTGGCGGTTTGCTCGACGATTGTGGCGTGTTGTACGCCTTGGGCTGAGGTAACGGTTAGCGTGTTGCCGTCGAGGGTCCAGGTGCCGTTGGCAAGAAAACCTTGAAAGGGATAATCTTGTGTTGTGCTTTGGCCCAACACAACACTTGTCAACGCAATGGTGTAGTCGCCGCTGCTGCTGAATGTAGCCGGGTTTTTGTTAAGGGTAACGGTAAGATCCATGTCCTTTCCCTTTCCGGTAAAATCTGTCTTGAATGGCGAGCCAGCAACGGTGGTCGTACCGGTGTAGTCGATGGCCGTAGCGGCCCAACTTCCGGTGATGTCTTCAACGGTTGGTGTCGGGTCATTGTCTTTGCTGCACGAAAAAAGAATAGTGGCAAGAACGATTGCGAGGTGTTTGGTGGTTTTCATAGTGCTCATGGGTAGGTGTATTTTTAGTTGGGGGCTTCATTAAAATAGGTCACAACAAAACAAAAACTAACCGGTGCGTATATTTTCCAGTAAACACATCAGGCCACTAGGCCATACGTTCCGTTCGGCATTTTCTCATGACGAGCGAAAAATAACACGCCTCACTGCAATGGTTTTGCAGTGGTGCAGTGCACCCATGATTTATTTTTGAAATCGCTGGGGAACCGGCGATTTTGCGCATCACATGCAACCCATTGGATCAATGCCCACATGCGCGTCACATCGATCATTCACATCTAATTTTCTTAGTGAATTCACTCCCGCCAAATCCATCGCCCCCTGCTATCGAATGCAATAGCAAGCAAGCTTGATGATTGGCAGTTTGGAAACTTTGATTGGATGTGGGTTTGGGCGTGCCCCGACGAGTCGGGTCCGCGCTGTCCGCTATACTCCTCGCGCAGCCGCACCGTGCTGCGCTGCTGTGGGGTGCCGCTGCCATCGCTCACGCGGGGCCAGTCGGAGACTGGGAACTTGTGTGGTCACGGGGTCGCAGACCCGCGCCAGGGGTTTTGCGAACGATATATCGTTTGCTGCAGGGTTGAAATGAGGGGTTGGGCGTGCCCCCGACGAGTCGGGGTCGCGCTGTCCGCTATACTCCTCGCACCCGCGCACAAGGCCAACGCTTGCTGTGGGGTGCCGCTGCCATCGCTCACGCGTGTGCAGTCGGAGACTGGGACCTGGCGGGGTACCGGGCGCCGACCCGCACCAGAACTGGAGAATGTTACTATAACCTTACTTCAGCGTTAAAAAATCAAAACTACACGGGATTCTGGGGGTCTGGTTTTGGTCGCAATTGGCTAAATATCATATCTTTGTCCCTTTCGTAAATTGGCTTTGCTCATGCGTATTGTATTAAGGTCCTCTCTTTCACTCGGTTTGCTCGTCGCTTGTTTTTCGTCTTTTGCACAGATCAGCGCGTTGTTCACGCCCTACGATTGTCGTGAACATGCCGAAATGTTTTATGATGAGCCCGTTGCCGAAATAGCGCTGGATTCGGTGGCCGCCGTGGTGGCCGTGGAAGAACCCATCGTGTTGCCCGACACCATCGACGGTTGGAAAACCTGGAGCAGCGTAGAGAACTATACGTTTGGCAAAGACCGCGGTGCCATGTCCATGATCACCGACGTGCAGGCCCTGCATCCTTTCTTTCGCGACAAAATAAAACAACTCATGGCCGCCTGCCGCGAGAATGGCATCGAGCTGGCCGTGGTAGAATCGTATCGCACCCACGCCAAGCAAAACGAATACAAAACCATGGGTAAAAAATACACCAACTCAGGCGCCGGCCGCTCCAAACATCAGTACGGCCTCGCCATCGATGTGGTGCCTATTGTTGACTCGGTTGCCGTGTGGGACAACGTGGCCCTCTGGAAAAAAGTGGGCGTAGCCGGCGAGAAACTTGGCCTGCGCTGGGGTGGACGTTGGCGCAAGCCCTACGACCCCGGTCACTTCGAATGGACCGGTGGCCTCACCTCGGCACACCTCACGGCCGGCATCTTTCCCGTGGTGCCCGACACCGAATATCCCTGCATGGAAGAAGACCTGAAGCTTCTGCTCAAATACTGGAAGGCCTGGGAAGTGACCCAAAGTGCGATGACACGCCGGTGATGAAAATCACATTTCCCGATCATTTTTTCTTCGGAACCAGCACCGCCGCGCCCCAAATCGAAACCGCCTTCGAACACGACTGGCAAGGGGTGAAAGCCCGCCAGGGATTTGTGTTCGACCGCACCACCGATCACGAGAAACGATTCAAAGAAGACGCCGGCATCATTGCCTCGCTCGCCCCCAACTACCGCATGAGCCTCATGTGGAGCAAGCTGCAACGCGAGCCCTATGGCACATTTCATCCCGATACCACACAAGAATATCACGCCTTCATCCAGGACCTGAAAAACAAGCGCGTCAACATCATGATGGTGCTGCACCACTTCACCAACCCCCTGTGGTTTGCCAAACTGGGTGGCTGGGAAAAGGAAGAGAACATCGACTATTGGGTGGACTTCGCCAAGAAGGTGGTGGATGAATATGGCCACTACGTTTCGTACTGGAACACCTTCAACGAACCCAACGTCTATGCCAGCTACGGCTGGATTACCGGCTTCTTCCCGCCTTTCAAAATCAACCCGTTCCTGGCGGGCAAAGTGGTGAAGCACATGGGCATGGCCCACGACCGCGTGTATGACTACATCAAGGAGAAATTTCCCAACCAACCCGTCGGCATCTCGCACAACGCCACCATCTTCTCGGCCGAGAATCTGCTGGGGTGGTTTCCGGCCCGCCTGTCGGACTGGTGGTTCATGGAATATGTGCCCAGTCATTTCGAACGCGTCGACTTCTTTGGCATGAGCTACTATGGGCGCATCCCCCACGACCCGCTGCCCATCACCTACCTCGAAACACCGCATAAAATAAAAGCGCTGGGCCGCCGCCACGACGACATCTGGGAATATCATCCCGAAGGGTTGCGCACATGTCTGGACCGTTACTGGAACAAGTATAAGAAGCCCATCATCATTACCGAAAACGGTGTGTGCGACGAAAGCGATTTCCTGCGCCTACAGGCCATCCAGGACTATGCCCTCATTCTGCACGAAGCCCTGCAAGACGGCATCGACATTCGCGGCTACTACTTCTGGAGCACGTGGGATAATTTTGAATGGCACCTCGGCCCCTCCATGCGCTTTGGTCTCTATGAGTGCGACCCCGTGACTATGCACCGGATGCGCCGGCCCAGCGGCGATTTGTTCGCATCGCTTGCCTACACCAAAAAGATACAGGTTGCCGTTCAAAAAAAGGTTGCCAGTTAATCGCTGCATTCTCATTAACTTTTGTTTATCGATTCGCCACCTGGCCTCTCTGCTTGGCGAATGTTGAAAGTTAGCGTAGTTTTGAATACCACTTTTTCCACTCCATGAAAAATCTGTTACTGTCGTTTTCGCTGCTGCTCATCGGCTATGCTGCACAGGCGCAATCCAAGAAAGAAATCATGTACGTAGGCACCTACTCCGTTCGCGGCAGCCAGGGCATCTATGCGTTCACATTCGATCGCGCGAAGCGCACCCTCAAGCCGTTGCAAACCGTGCCGGGACTGGAAAGCCCCAACTATCTGGCCATACACCCCACCGGCAAGTTTTTGTATTCAGTGAACAGCGGCAAGGCCAACGCCGCCGACAGCGAAAAAGGATCGGTGAGCGCCTATGGCATCGACCCCAAAACGGGTCGCCTCAGTGGCCTCAACAACCGCTCTTCCTACGGCGACGGCCCCTGCCACATCACCATCGACAAGACCGGGCAATTTGCCTTCATCTCAAACTATAGCCAGGGCAACCTGGTGGTGCTGCCCCTCTTCGACGACGGCCTGCTGGGCACCCCCTCCGATGCCAAGAAATATGTGGGCAACAGCGTGAACCCCAAGCGCCAGGAAAGCCCGCACATCCACTCCACCCTTATCTCGCCCGACAACAAGTTTTTGTATGTGGCCGACCTCGGCACCGACAAAGTATACGTCTACGATTTCGACGCCAAGGAAGGGCACCTTCAACCGGCCAGTAGCCCGGAGGTGCCCGTAACGCCCGGCGCCGGCCCTCGCCACATGGCACTGCATCCCAACGGCAAGTTTGCCTATGTGGCCGAAGAACTCACCTCCACCGTGGGTGTGTTCACCATGAACAAAACTACCGGTGCCTGGACCGTTGTGGAAGACACCGTGCGCTCACTGCCCGTCACCTTCAAAGAACAAAACACCAGCGCCGACATACACATCGACCCGAAGGGCAAGTTCCTCTACATGTCGAACCGTGGCCTCAACGCCCTCAGCATCTTCAGCATCTCCCCCACCACCGGCAAACTCACCTTCGTGGGCAACCAGGACGTGGGCGGCAAAACCCCACGCAACTTCCTGATGGACCCCAAAGGGGAATTCATCTTCGTAGCCAACATGGAAACCGACAACATTGTGACGTTCAAGATCAACCCCAAAACCGGAAAACTCACCGCGGTGGGCAAACCTGTAAAGGTGCCTTCACCCGTGTGTTTGAAGTTGCATACGCTTTAGAAAACAAGGATCTGCCTGCTGTGCAGAAGATCGACTTCCGGAAATAGGTCGGACGTTCTATTTGCGTGGGCAATAATGTCAGCCCGAATTTTTTCTATGTAGCTAATTCCTGCCCTCTATGATTATTCTGAGAACTTTAACCCGCGCTGCACTGATCGCATGCCTGTTGATGATCAGTGTTTTTGCCATCGCACAGAAAACAATACAGCCTCCCTTCATGCAGAAAGAATGGTCGCAGGACTATGAACCGTTTCGTCTTGTAGGCAATGTGTATTACGTGGGCACGTACGATCTGGCGTCGTATTTTATCACAACACCCAAAGGTCACATCCTCATCAACACCGGCTTGGCCGAGTCGGCGGAGATGATTCGCGCGCATGTTGAGAAACTGGGATTCAAGTTCAAAGACATCAAGATACTACTAGCCACCCACACGCACTATGATCACGTGGGTGCCATGGCAGCCATCAAAAAAAAGACGGGCGCAACGATGATGGTGCACGAAAAAGACGCGTCCGCGCTGGCCGACGGTGGCAACTCCGATTTCCTCTTTGGTGGCAAGGGCAGCACCTTTCAGCCTGTGAAAGCAGAACGCCTGTTGCACGACCGCGACACCGTGAGCTTAGGTGGAACTTCCATCGTGATGCTGCACCATCCTGGCCATACGCCCGGCGCCAGCAGCTTCCTGCTCAACACGCGCGATGAGAAGCGCTCCTATCGCCTACTTATTGCCAACATGCCTTCGGTGCTTGACGAGACAAACCTTGCGGGCATGTCTACCTATCCCGATGTTGGCAAAGACTACGCCTACACCATGGAAGTGATGCCCGCGTTGCAGTTTGACGTTTGGGTGGCGTCGCATGCGAGTCAGTTTGGATTGCACGATAAGCGCAAGCCCGGCGACGGTTATCGGCCTGAGGTTTTCGCAGATCAGAAGGGATATGATGAAACGATGGCGCGGTTGAAAGCGAATTACCTGAAGCGTCGTGATGGTGGGAAATGATTGAATTAAAAAATGAAATTTAAAATACATGCCGACGCGTGGGAAGGGAATGCAGACCATGGGACTTCCGCTATTCTGGAAAGCGACAGCATTCGAAAGTACTTAACCTTACTAGACGGAAAAGTGCACACTCAAATACTAATCATTCCACAGGATAGATCAAGCAGCATACTAATTGGTGGCGGAAACAATGAAACCTATGTTCTTACTTTTACGGTAGGAAGTGATGAAGATTTTTACAACCTGGTTGATCTAACAAAAAAAGGAGAGCAGGAAATTGAGTTAGTAACCGGAGGCCAGGCGGGGCTTTTTTCGGATAAGTATTGCGCAGACTTCAACACTATTCTCGCTGCCGCTGACTATTATGTTCAGCATGGTGAACGCAATCCCAACCTTCATTGGGAGAAACAAGCATGAGCAAATGAAACATGGAAAGCGCGCGACGGTGCGCGCCGTTAATCTTTGAGAATCCGCATCTCCACGCGGCGGTTCAGCGCGCGTGCTTCCTGCGTTAGTTCATTCGAAAGCGGTTGGCTGCCGCCGAAGGCTTTTGTCTTCACGCGGTCTTTGCCGATGCCTTTGCTGACGAGGTAGCGCTTCACAGCCTCCACGCGATCTTCGGACAGGGCCAGGTTTGCTTTGGAGCTTCCCTGGTTGTCGGTGTGGCCTTCGAGCTGAATCACCACCTTGGTGTTTTCCTTCATCATCTGAGCAACCTCATCCAACTCGCCAAACGATTTGGGGTCGATGGTAGATTTGCCCTGCGCGAAGATGAGGTGCGAGAGGCGCATGGTTTGGCCGATGGGTGTGAGGGCGATGTCGCGCATCACTTTGCGATTGGCGTCGATGTCTTTGGGATCGACAATGACGGTGCGCGGGTTGTAGCCGGTGGCCTCGGCCGTGATCTGGTATTTTGCCGTGCCGAATATGGGGAACGAGAAGGTGCTGTCGTTAAATCTTCCGAAGATGCTTCCCGTGGGGATGCTGCTGTAGCGCACGCTGGCTTTGATGCCCTTGTTGGTGCGCGAGTCGGTGATCTTGCCTTCGGCGAGGATCTCGGGTTGCTGCGCGAACGCATAGTGATGGGCACAGGCAAATGCTAAAAGCGTGATGAGAGTCTTTTTCATAGCAACAAAGGTATTCAAGTTTTCAGAGCAAAAAGAAAGCATTCCGGTCAACACCGGAATGCTTCGTTATAAATCAAGTTCAATCGTTTCGCCAACACCAAACGCCTTGTCGTCGTCATCATCTTTTGATGATGGCTTAGGCGTTCCGTTTCCGGTTAGCGTTTCTTCTTCGCGGTCTTGGCCGGCTTCGCCTTTTTGGCCGGGGCTTTCGCGGCTTTCTTGGCGGGTTTGGCTTTGACCGGTTTGGCTTTCGCTTTCTTCGCGGCTTTCACTTTCGTGGGCGCTGCTTTCTTTGCTTTGCCCGCCGAAGAGGTCTTGCTGCTCGACTTTGACTTTGACCCTGGGCTGCCCGTCTTTTTGCTGGTTTGCGGGGACTTGGTGCTTGGGCTTTTCCGGCTCACCGAAGAGGTTTGCTTGCTCGCCTTCCGCGATCCAGAGGTTGGGGTCGTTGATGTCTTTGACGTCTTCAGATTCTTTTTTTTTTGGCCGCCATCGGCCGCCTCGATGATGTCGTTGTCTGCATCACCCTCTTCGAACCCGGTTTCTTCCGGGTCTGCCATCAAGGTCACATTGGTCACTTTGTTCTGGCTGAGACGGTTGCCTTGTGCTTTCCAGCCTTTCACATCGATCAGTTCTTCCAGGTTTATCACCTCGGTCACTTTCTCTTTGTCTTTGCCACGCACTTCGGTCATTTCCACTTCGGGTGTTTCAGACGAGGTGGCCAACACCAGGCGCGAGCCAATGCCTTCGGAGATGAATCCGAATTCCTTGTCGAGTGTGGTCGTTTCGATCATGAAACGTTTCACCATGTATTGCTTGCTCTCGCCGTCTACATAGACTGCCGAGATCGGTTTCTTGGGATTGAATTTTTCTACCAGCAAGGTCTTCTCGGGCTCATAACGATTCGTGAGGTCATAGCCTGTGATCTTGTAGGTGCCGTTGCGCGAGAATGTGATCAGTTGATCGTCGCCATCGAACTTGCCCAGGTATTTGCCACGCTTCTCTTTGTTAAGTCGGCCGGAGTCCGGATCGAACCAGAGGTCGAGTTTGCTGAGGGTGGAGCCTCCGGCTTTCAGGAAGTCCACTTTGCGCATGGGATATTTGGTGAGGATGTTTCCACGTGCGCTGCGGCCCTTCACTTCCAGTTCAGAAAAATCAAATTCAAATACCTTCTTGCGCGCCGAGCTCGACTGCGACAGCTTCACCTCTACCTGTTCGGCTTCGCCGTTGGCGTTGCCCGACACGTAGTAGAGTTTTGAGTTGGGGTGGCCCTGGGTCAGATCATACTCTTTGTCGCGGATCACGCCGGGCAGGTTGAAGCGCTTCACAAAGCCGCTGCCACTCTTGCCGTCGGAATAGATCACGTTATAGACCATGCGTTCGTCGCCCTTTTTCCAGATGCCCACAAACATGATGTCTTTGCCCATAAAGGCTTTCTCCTGGATGCGCGACACCAGCAGCTTGCCGTCTTTGCGGATGGCAATCACGTCGTCAAGTTCCGAACAGTCGGCAATGTACTCGTCGCGTTTCAGGCCATAGCCCACAAAGCCGTCGGTGCGGTTCACATAGAGCTTCTGGTTGTTGGCGATAACCTCCACGGCCGTCACCGACTGGAAGCTCTTGATTTCTGTTTTACGTTCACGGCCTTTGCCATACTTGGTGAGCAGGTTCTGGTAGTAGGCAATGGCGTAGTCGACGAGGTTCTTGAGGTGGTGTTCCGTTTCCTTCAGTTCTTTCTGGAGGTCGCGCAACAGTTCGTCGGCTTTGAACGAGTCGAACTTCGAAATGCGTTTGATGCGGATTTCGGTGAGGCGTATGATGTCGTCGCGGGTGATTTCGCGATAGAATTTCTTTTTGTGGGGCTTCAGGCCTTTGTCGATCGTTTCGATCACTTCTTCCCAGCTTTCGGCTTCTTCGATGTTGCGGTAGATGCGGTTTTCGATGAAGATCTTTTCCAGCGACGAGAAGAGGATCTTCTCCATCAGTTCGTTCTTCCGGATTTCAAGCTCCTGCTTCAGCAGCTTCACGGTTTGCTGCGTGTTGTATTTCAGGATGTCGCCCACGGCCAAAAACCGGGGCTTGTCTTCCACAATCACACAGGCGTTGGGCGATATGCTGATCTCGCAGTCGGTGAAGGCATAGAGCGCATCCATGGCAATTTCGGGCGACTGACCCGGTTGCAACAGGATCTGGATCTCTACGTCGGCGGCCGTGTTGTCGATCACCTGCTTCACTTTTATCTGTCCCTTCTCACTGGCCTTCACGATGGATTCCATCAGCGAAGTGGTGGTGGTAGAGAACGGTATATCTTTAATGACAAGTGTTTTTTTGTCGATGATCTCGATTTTTGCGCGGACCTTGATCTTGCCGCCGCGAAGGCCCTGGTTGTAGTCGGTGAAATCGCCTATGCCCCCCGTTGGAAAGTCGGGATAGATCTTGGGGTTCTTGCCCTTCAGGATGTCGACCGATGCTTTGATGAGCTCGCAGAAGTTGTGGGGCAGGATTTTGGTAGACAAGCCCACGGCAATGCCTTCCACACCTTGCGCCAGCAACAGCGGGAACTTCACGGGTAGTGTTACGGGCTCGCGCTTACGACCGTCGTATGACAATTGCCATTCGGTTGTTTGCGGGTTGTAGACCACATCGAGCGCGAACTTGGAAAGGCGTGCTTCGATATAGCGGGGTGCTGCGGCGCCGTCGCCGGTGCGCACGTCGCCCCAGTTGCCCTGGGTTTCGATAAGGATGTCTTTCTGGCCAATGTTCACCATGGCTTCGCCGATGGCGGCATCGCCGTGCGGGTGAAACTGCATGGTGTTGCCGATCACGTTTGCCACTTTGTTGAAGCGGCCGTCGTCCATCTCTTTCAGCGAGTGCATGATGCGGCGTTGCACGGGTTTGAACCCGTCTTCGATTTTGGGAACAGCGCGTTCCAGAATCACATACGACGCATAGTCGAGGAACCAGTTTTCATATAAGCCATCAATGGCTACCGAGTGTACCACGTCTTCGCCGCCCTCGTGCCCTTCGGGCACGGGGGGCCTGCGGGGCGGGCCGGCGTTGGGTTTGTCTTTTTTACTCATGATGTATCGCTTCGCTCTAAAAAATCTTATTTAACAAATCAGGCTTCCTCTCCTTCTTCCACTTCCTCCACAGGCGCCTTTGCTTCCACCTTGTCCAGTTCGATGCGCAGGTTTTCGATGATGAAGCCTTGGCGGTCGGGCGTGTTTTTGCCCATGTAGAATTCCAGAATCTTGCTGAGGTGTCCTTCTTTGCCCATCAGCACGGGTTGCAGGCGGATGTCTTCGCCAATAAACTTGCCAAACTCGTCGGGCGAGATTTCACCCAGGCCTTTGAAGCGGGTGATCTCGGGTTTGGAGCCCAGTTTGGCCACGGCGGCCTGTTTCTCTTCTTCGCTGTAGCAGTAGATGGTTTCTTTCTTGTTGCGCACCCGGAACAACGGTGTTTCCAGAATGAACACGTGGCCGGCTTTCACCAGCTCTGGAAAGAATTGCAGGAAGAAGGTCATGAGCAGCAGGCGGATGTGCATGCCGTCCACGTCGGCATCGGTGGCCACAATCACTTTGTTGTAGCGCAGGCCTTCGAGACCGTCTTCGATGTTGAGGGCGTGTTGAAGCAGGTTGAACTCTTCGTTTTCATACACTACTTTCTTGGTGAGGGCATAGCAGTTGAGAGGCTTGCCCCGAAGGCTGAACACCGCCTGGGTTTCTACGCTGCGCGATTTGGTGATGGATCCGCTGGCCGAGTCGCCCTCGGTGATGAACACCATGGAGTCGACGCCTTTCTCGTTCTTTTCGTCAAAATGATAGCGGCAGTCGCGCAGCTTCCGGTTGTGCAGGTTGGCCTTTTTCGCGCGGTCGTTGGCCAGCTTCTTGATGCCGGCAATTTCCTTGCGTTCGCGTTCCGATTGCAGAATGCGCTTCAGCATGGCTTCGGCGGCCGAGGAATTTTTGTGCAGATAGATCTCGATTTCTTTGGCCACGAAGTCGCCCACATAGCTTCTCACGGTGGCGCCATCGGGTGCCATGTTGGTGGAACCGAGCTTGGTTTTGGTCTGCGACTCGAACACCGGCTCCTGAATGCGCACGGCCACGGCGGCCACAATGCTGGCGCGGATGTCGGCGGCGTCGTAGTCTTTCTTATAGAAGTCGCGCACGCCTTTCACCACGCCTTCGCGGAAGGCGGCAAGGTGCGTGCCTCCCTGGGTGGTGTTCTGGCCGTTCACAAACGAGTAGTATTCTTCGCCGTACTGGTTGCCGTGCGAGATGGCCACTTCGATGTCGTTGCCTTTGATGTGGATGATGGGGTAGCGAAGGTCTTCGGCATCGGTTTTCTGCTTCAGCAGGTCCAGGAGGCCGTCTTTCGAGAAGTATTTGTTACCGTTGTAGAGTATGGTGAGGCCTGCGTTGAGGAACGCATAGTTCCACATGAGGTCTTCTAGGTATTCGGGAATGAAGTGGTAGTTCTTGAACATCGTGTTGTCCGGTTCAAACTCCACCAGGGTTCCGTTTTTCTCGTCCGACTTGCCGATGCGGCCGTCGTTAGTAAGCACACCTTTTTTGAACTCGGCCATCTTGGCCTGGCCGTCGCGGAAGGCCTGCACCCGGAAGTAGTTCGAAAGGGCGTTCACCGCCTTGGTACCTACACCATTCAAGCCTACCGATTTCTGAAATGCGCCGGAGTCGTATTTGGCGCCGGTGTTGATCTTCGACACCACGTCTACCACCTTGCCCAGGGGGATGCCGCGGCCATAGTCGCGCACCGTCACTTTCTGTTCGGTTATCTTCACTTCAATGGTCTTTCCGTGACCCATCATGTGCTCATCGATCGAGTTGTCGACCACTTCCTTCACCAGCACATAGATGCCGTCGTCTTTGGAAGAGCCGTCGCCCAGCTTCCCGATATACATGCCCGGTCGCATACGGATGTGCTCGCGCCAATCGAGCGATCGGATGCTCGACTCATTATATTCCAGCGAAGCGGCTGATTTTTCTACTTTTCCCATAACACGTTTCGGAATAGTTTATAAAGAATGAAACAGTTCAAAAAATCAAACATTGCGTTTAAAAAGTCGCCGATGTTATGCCTCCGAATATTAACCGGAGTATAAATCAATTCGCGACGAAGAAAACATTTTTTCAAATCACTTCCAGCACTTTCATAAACCTATAGTTATAAAAATACTTTAATACCATCCTTTCAAAACATTGAAGGATAGACCACTTAAGCCCACAAACAAAACTTATGATTTAACCGAAAATTTCCGGTAAATGCTATACACCGGCCAGCTGATGGCCCAAACCGCAATGAGCGCCACACTGCCGTAGATCGCGAAATCGATGCGGCTGTAGTCGAATTTCTCACTGCTGTTGTAGAGCGCGATAAAGCTCAGGGCGATGACAAAAAACACGTTCACAGCCATCATGAACCCATAAAACCAGGTGCGGAAATCGGGACGGTGCTTTTGGATCTTGGCAATGAGATAGACCAGGGCGTTGACCAGGATGATGAATGCGACGGCTGTATAGAAGAAAGCGTCGCGACCGATGGTGATCTGACCCGTTGCTTCTTCCTTAACCACCACATGCTCAGGCAATCCGGCGTAGGTATACAAGACGTCTATCACCACTACCACCACCGAAAGAAACCAGAATGCCTTGAATATCTTTAATGCCATGTTTGTAAATTTGGGTGCAAATTAAACGATAAATACCCTTGAACTTAAACCCCATCGTTCTATCAATCCCAATTTTTTTCATCCTCATCGGGATCGAATTGGTGGTGGAGCGATTCACACACAAGGACCTCTATCGCCTTCCCGACGCCATTGCCAACCTCAGTTGTGGCATCACCTCGCAGCTTTCGGGGCTGTTTCTGAAGATCTTTGCCATCGGCATCTACCAGGTTTTGTTCGAACATTTTGCCTTCTTCACGCTCACACCCAACTGGCTCTACTGGCTGGTGCTCTTCCTGTTAGTGGACCTGGCCTATTATTGGGCGCACCGCATGAGCCACGAGATAAACCTGTTCTGGGGAGGCCACGTGGTGCATCATCAAAGCGAGGAATACAACCTGTCGGTGGCCCTGCGCCAGAGCTCGCTGCAGGTGGTGTGGACCTTTGCGTTCAGCCTGCCCATTGCGCTGCTAGGGTTTGACACGGTGCATTTTGCCCTCATCTCGGCGCTGAACACCCTTTACCAGTTCTGGATACACACCGAAACCATCGGCAAAATGGGTTGGTTTGAGTATGTGTTCAACACGCCGTCGCACCATCGCGTTCACCACGGACGCAATCCGAAGTATATCGACAAGAACCACGCGGGGTCGCTCATTATCTGGGACCGCATGTTTGGCACCTTTCAAGCCGAAGAAGAAAAACCCATCTATGGCATCACCAAGCCCATCAACAGCTGGAACCCGGTGTTTGCCAACGTGAGCCACTATGTGGAGATGGCCCACGACCTGAAGCGTATCCCCACGGCGTGGGACAAGGTGCGTTATCTGTTCAAAAAACCGGGCTGGCTTCCGGAATCATTGGGAGGCCAACGGGCTGTGCCCGAGGTAGATCGCGCCACCTATCGCAAGTATGATACGCCTGCTCCTGCCCTGCTCAACTACTATGTTGTGTTTCAATATGTGCTTTGCCTGGCGGGCACGGCGCTGTTCCTGTTCAATGCCGGCAAGTTTTCGCTGGGTCAGCAGGCTTTCATTGCCGCGCTGGTGAGCCTGGTGGTGGTGAACGCCGGTGTGCTGTTCGAGAACCGCGCGTGGGCAAAGTATGCCGAGTGGTTTCGCATTGTGGCCTACCCTGCCCTGTTGGCAAGTCTTTGTTTCTTAAACGGTTGGTCGCCCTGGCTTTATGTTGTGGGGGGTGCCTACTGTTTCATCTCTGTAACCTGGTTTTATGGTATTCAAAAAAAATATGCGCAAGTGTCTCTCGTGTAGTGTCGTGATGATGTTGATGATGTGGGGGTGCACGAAGCCGCTGCCGTCGCTGGAGGGAATCGATCAGGCCCTGTGGAAGAAAGACAAGAATGCGTGCGCCGGAAAACGTTGGGCCATGGTGACTCAGATTGAAAGGCAGAAGGACAAACTGCTGGCCCTCAGCGAAGACGACATTGTGGCCGTGCTGGGCAAGCCCGACCAGAACGAACTCTATAAGCGCAACCAGAAGTTCTTCTACTATTTTGTGCAACCTGCCCCGGCGTGTCAACAAGACACCGTGGGTGCCAAACGGCTGGCCATCCGTTTCAACGCCATGGGATTGGCCAAAGAAGTGGCCGTGGAGAATTAACCTTTTTCGTTCTCGATCAATTGCAGATATTGCCGGGCAAGTAAAACCCAAACGCAAACCCCATTCTGCATGAAGAACATCGCTGTTATTGGTTCCGGAACCATGGGAAACGGAATTGCACACGTCTTTGCCCAACACGGTTACACGGTGTCGCTGATCGACGTATCGGAAGACGCGTTGAAGAAAGCCCTGTTCACTATCGATAAGAACCTGACACGCCAGGTTGAAAAAGAAACTATTACGGCCGAGGTAAAAGCCAAGGCCCTCGCCAACATCACCACACACACGGCCATCAAAGACGGCGTTGCCGGCGCCACACTGGTGGTGGAGGCCGCCACCGAAAATGTGGAGCTGAAGCTCAACATCTTTCGCGAGCTGGATGCCCACGCTGCCCCCGACGCCATTCTTGCTTCCAACACATCGTCCATCTCCATCACCCGCATTGCATCGGTCACGAAGCGCCCCGGCCAGGTCATCGGTATGCACTTCATGAACCCCGTGCCACTGATGAAACTGGTGGAAGTGATTCGCGGCTACAACACCACCGACGTGGTGACAAATGCCGTGATGGAACTGTCGCGCGCCTTGGGAAAGGTTCCGGTGGAAGTGAACGACTATCCCGGCTTTGTGGCCAACCGAATTCTCATGCCCATGATCAACGAAGCCGTCTACACATTGTATGAAGGCGTGGCTGGCGTGGAGGAGATCGACACCGTGATGAAGCTGGGCATGGCCCACCCTATGGGGCCGTTGCAGCTGGCCGACTTTATTGGGCTGGATGTGTGCCTGGCCATTTTGAATGTGCTCTTTCAGGGCTTTGGCAATCCGAAATATGCGCCGTGCCCATTGCTGGTGAACATGGTGCAGGCGGGGCATCGCGGCGTGAAGTCGGGCAATGGGTTCTATGCCTATGCGGCCGGCAGCAAAACGCTGGTAGTGGCCGATCAATTTAAGAAGCGCTGACGCGAGTTCGTAACAACACAGAAAAGCCGCCCCGACATGTCGGGGCGGCTTTTTCATTTGGTATGTTTTCAGATTATGCTTTTGCTTTCAACAGATCGCGTATCTCCGTAAGCAACAACACATCGGGCGATGGCGGTGCCGGTGCGGCAGGTTTTTCGGCGTCTTTCTTCTTCATGGCATTCATGCCTTTCACGATAAGGAAGATGATGAAGGCCAGGATGACGAAGTTGATCACCACCGTGAGGAAGTTGCCCCATGCAAACACAGGCCCCAGTTCTTTGGCTTTGGCCAGCGGCAGGTTGGGATCGGCAGACAGGGCGTTGATAACTTTTTCGGAAAGCGGAATGTAGAGGTTGGAGAAATCGGCTTTGAAGGCGATGCCTACCAGCGGCATAATGAGGTCGTTCACCACGGAGTTTACGATCGTGCCAAAGGCGGCACCAATGATTACCCCAACGGCGAGGTCCATCACATTTCCGCGAAGGGCAAATTCTTTGAATTGTTTCAACATGCGTTTTCGAGGGTTAGGTTGGCTGTGAAATTTAGGTTTTAGATCTCTAACAACAAAATGACGGTTTCGTTACGTGCTTTCAGGAGCCGCCAATAATTGGTATCTTTTGGACTTGCGAAGCAACGTCTATGGCCAAGAAAAAGGGCGCACAACAGAAACCCGGGAAGGCGTTGGCCAAACCGAAAACATCATCGGCAAAAAAGAAAGCCCCGGCCCTTAAGGGGAAAAAGGAAGCCGACAAGGCGTTGCGCGAAAGCCAGAAACTGCTAAGCTTCGCCCTCAACGCGGCCCGCATGGGGCTGTGGGAATGGGATCTGAAAACAGACGTCATCCATTGGTCTGACGACGTTCACGAAATCTTTGCACTACCACCCGAAGCGTTCGACGGCAGTTTCGAAACCTACGTCAAATACGTTCACCCCGACGACCGCGCGCGCCTAACGGCCACGCTTGACGAGACACTGGCCCAGAAAAAATCATACTTCATCCAACATCGCATTCTCCGGAAAAAAGAAGTGCGCTGGGTCGAAGCCATGGGCGATGTGATCCTCGACAAAAAAGGCAAAGCCGTGAAGCTGACCGGCACAGTTCAGGAAATCACCACCAAGAAAGAAGTTGAGCTGGAGAAGGAAGACTGGAAGGTTCGCTATGAACTAGTGGCCGCATCCACAGGCCAGGTCATCTACGACTACAACACCCTTACCGACACCATTGTGTGGAGTCATAACATCAAGGCAGTGCTGGGTTATTCGGGCCAGGAAGTGAAAGACATCGGGCGCTGGTCCAGCCTTATCCATCCCAAAGACCGGCCAAGTGCCCTGGGTGCGCTGGCCAAAGCCGAGTCGGCTCTCAAACCTTTCGACCTGGAGTATCGCTTCAAAACCAGGAAAGGCGACTATGTGTTTGTGCACGACCGTGGTTTTTTTATCACCGATGCCTCCGGCAAAGTACAACGCATGCTGGGTGCCATGGAGGACGTTAGCGACAAGGTGAAAACCGAAGAACGACTGCTGCAAAGCAATCGCTTCAAGGAAAGTCTTGAAAACGCCATGCCCGGTGTGCTGTATGTCTACGACTTTTCTACGCAACGGAATGTGTATGTGAACCGGAACCTGTTCTCGCTCCTGGGCTACACGCCCGACGACGTGAACAACATGGACGGCAACGCGTTGGCCCGGATGGTGCATCCCGATGACCTGCCCCTGATGCCGCGGTGGACAACCGAGGCCCTGGGCGAAGTGAAAGAAACCGAATATCGCGTGCAGGCCAAGGATGGTCAATGGCACTGGTTCATGGGGCGCGACACCGTGTTTCAGCAAGACAAAAACGGAAACGTGAAACAGATCATTGGCATCGCGCAAGACATCACCGCGAAGAAAGCCAACGAAACCCTGGTGAAGGAAAGCGAGAAGAGCTATCGCGAACTGTTTAACCTGACCGGGCAGGTAATCTATATTCTCACCCTCGACGGATTCTTTATTGATGTGAACGAAGGGGCCTGCCGCATGTATGGCTATGAGAAAGAAGAGTTCGTCGGCAAGACACCGGCCTTTCTGGGTGCCGAAGGTAAAAACGACATGAGCGAACTGGAAACGATTTTTCGCAACGCCAACCTGGGCATCCCACAAGCGTTTGACTGGTGGGGGCGCAAGAAATCGGGCGAAGCGTTTCTGAAGGAAGTGCGCATCACCAAAGGATCATACTTCGGCAAGGAAGTGCTCATTGCCATTGCGTGGGACATCACCGCGCGCAAGCAGGCCGAAGAAGCATTACGCACCAGCGAACAGCGTTTCAGAAACCTGATCCGAAACCTCAACGTGGGCGTGCTGCTGCAAGGGCCCAATGCCGAAATCATTGTGGGCAACCGGGCCTCGTTCGAGATGCTGGGCATTTCCGAAGATCAGTTGCTGGGCAAGACCTCGTTTGATCCGGAGTGGAATGTGATCCACGAAAACGGCACGGACTTCCCCGGCGAAACACATCCCGTTCCCACGGCCATCAAAACACGCAAGCCGGTTCGGGGTGTGGTGATGGGCGTTTATCATCCCACAAAGCAACAACGCATGTGGTTGTACGTGAACGCCGAGCCGATCCTGGAACATGGCGAACTGAAAGAAGTGGTGTGCACCTTCACCGACATCACCGAACGCAAACGTGTGGAAGAAGAGCTGAAAGAAAGCGAGCAACGTTTTCGCACGCTGCAACAGGCCTCGTTTGGCGGCATAGGCCTGCACGACAAGGGCATCATCATCGACTGCAACCAAGGGCTTTGCGACCTCACGGGCTATACGCGCGAGGAACTCATCGGCTTCAACGGCCTGCTGCTGGTAGCCCCCGAGTGGCGCGAAGAAACCGTGGCAAAGATCATGTCGGGTTTCGAAAGGCCCTACGATGTGGAAGGCATTCACAAAGACGGCTCACGCTTTTCGCTGGAGATCCAGGCCAAAAACATCCCCTATCAGGGCAGGTCCATCCGCGTAACTGAGTTTCGCGACATCACCGACCGGAAGCTGGCCGCCGAAAAAATTCTGGAACAAAATGCGCGGCTCGTGGCCATCACCGAAGATCTGAAGCGAAAGAACGAACAGTTGGAAGAGTTCACCCAGATTGTGTCGCACAACCTGCGCTCGCCGGTGGGCAACATCCTGACGCTGCTCAGTTTCTTCGAAAGCTCCGACAAACCTTCCGAGCGCGAAGAGTATCTGACATTACTAAAAGAATCGGGCACCACCACGCTGCGCACGTTGCACGAGCTGAACGAGGTGTTGAAGATCAAACAAAACAAAAGTTTGGAACGGCAGGAAATCAGGTTCGAGTCGGTGTTGCAGCACGTGAAGAGCATGCTCAGCGCCAAGATTGCCGAGACCGATGCATCGATTGAAAGCGACTTCTCGGAGAGCCCGGTCATTCTCTATCCCAACATCTACATGGAAAGTATTTTCCTGAACCTGTTGAGCAACTCACTCAAATACATTCAGCCCAATCAAAAACCGCTGGTGCGTTTCAAAACCTATTTTCAGGACGGCAACACCATCTTAACGGTGAGCGACAACGGGTTGGGCATTAACCTGGAGCGTTATGGTCATCAGATTTTCAAGCTGCACAAAACATTTCATCGCCATCCGGAGAGCCGGGGTATAGGATTATTCATGATAAAAAATCAAATTGAGGCCATGGGTGGAGAAATCAGCATTCAAAGCCAGGTAAACCAGGGAACTACATTTTTTGTTAACTTTAATAAGTACTATTTTAATGGCCTCTAGCGCACCCATCATAGCCCTTGTAGACGACGATAAGGTTTTTCAACTCACCTCATCGCGCACCTTGAAAGCCGCGAACCTCACGGACAAGATCCTGCAGTTCGAGAACGGAGAAGAAGCGCTTCAATTTCTAAGAGAACACGCCGCAGAATCGGATACGTTGCCAGACTATATCTTCCTCGACATCAATATGCCCTATGTTGACGGCTGGATGTTTCTGGAAGACTACGCCACCCTGAAAGCCAACCTCAAGAAAGACATCTTCATCTACATGGTGAGCTCATCTATAGACCCGCGCGATGTGACGCGCGCCAAACGCGACGAGAACGTGCGTGAATATATCATCAAGCCCGTGAGCCGCGAAAAATTCGTGGAGCTGCTCAGCCGCGCTGCAGCCTGATCGAAAACAATCTTCTTTACTTTTTTGGAATACCTGAGGTCGTCGCCCGAGGATGTTTACTCCTGCACGACGTTGAGCGGATTTTTGAGCCCCGCATAGTCGGTGAGCTCAACCCCTGCACTGCCAATGAACATGTTGGCGTTGATCTTGATGGGGATGCGGTTCTTGTCGTCAGAGAACCAGGCCGTGATGGAGTTCTCGCCGTCGAACACTTTGTTGTCGGGCATCACCGGCTTGAACACCAGTGCGCGTATTTTGCCCGCCTTCACCTTAATAGTCTCTTTGCCCATGTAGAGGATCTTGAAGTTATAGAACTGGTCTTCAAAAAATCCTTTCACCGAAATGGTGTCGGCCACTTTCACACGCGACAAGTCCATGTTGCGCAGCAGTAGAAATCCGGCCACCATGTCGCGCACTTGGGCGGGTGCGTCGTAGTGTTGTGAGGGTTTGTATTTGCCCGTTTCGTTGTCGAGCGTCTTCACTTCAATTTTGTGATTGATCTGGTCGAAGTTGGTCCACTCGTCTTTCTTATAGCGACCTTCGCGGATGCGGCGGTAGAACTGATGGGGAATCATGGCCACAGTGTCGATGTAGGCGCCCCACCGGTCGTCAACATCCGCGACCCAATCGACCATGCCCACGGTTTTGCCGTAGACATCGATCTTGAAACAGTCGCGGTTGTTGATCCGGAAATATTTGGGATGAATGTTAACGCTTCCTTTGCCCACGGTGAAAATGCCGTAGGTCATTTTGAAGTTGATCACCTCGCCACGGGTGAAGCTGTGATTCTTCACCGGGGGATAGCTATCGTTCTGCTCCGCCACAAAGCCGGAGAGAAGGGCGATAATAAATAGACTAAAAGCTCCTCTCTTCATTATTCAATCATTCCAAATTTACACAATTCCACGTTTCGGTGGTATGAACGATTTATGAATTCCAAAGCGTGTGCCAACCCCGTCAAAAACGGTTGCTACACCGAAACATTATTTTCGCGTAGCGCATCGTTGAGCGACGTTTTCTTGTCGGTGCTCTCTTTGCGCTGGCCAATGATGAGCGCGCAGGGCACCTGAAACACACCCGCCGGAAACGTCTTGGCATAGGTGCCGGGAATGACCACGGAACGCTCGGGCACATAGTTCTTATATTCCACTGGCTCCGAGCCGGTTACGTCGATAATTTTGGAGCTGGCCGTCAGCACCACGTTGGCGCCCAACACCGCTTCCTTGCCCACGCGCACGCCTTCCACCACAATGCAACGCGATCCCAGAAACGCGCCGTCTTCAATGATGACCGGTGCTGCCTGCACAGGTTCCAGCACACCGCCAATGCCAACGCCACCGCTGAGGTGCACATTTTTGCCGATCTGTGCACAACTGCCCACCGTAGCCCACGTGTCGACCATAGTGCCCTCGTCTACGTAGGCACCGATGTTTACATACGACGGCATGAGAATCACGCCCTTGCTGATGTAGGCGCCGTGACGGGCCACGGCATGCGGCACCACGCGCACGCCGAGTTCTTTATAATTGCGTTTCAGTTTTATCTTGTCGTGAAATTCAAACGGACCTACTTCAATGGTCTCCATCTGCTGGATGGGAAAATAGAGGATCACTGCTTTTTTAACCCACTCGTTCACTTGCCAGCCCGACGCCACGGGTTCGGCCACGCGCAGCTCACCCAGGTCGAGCTTCTGCACCACCGAGCGAATGAGCTCCTGGCTCTCAGCCTGTTGAAGCAATGTGCGGTCGTTCCAGATTTGTTCAATGCGTTCTTTCAATTCCATTATGTTAGATTTAAATCGACATGCAAGAAATAAAAAAAAGGAGAATAGTCCTCGCGTCGGTGTTGAAACCCGTGAACGACACACGCATGTTCGAAAAGCTGGGATGTTCGCTGGCCACCGTCTATGATGTGCACATTCTCGGCACCGCAGCCAACACCCCGATATCGCAGGGGGTGACGATGCATGGTCATGCCCCCTTTCGTCGCATGAGCCTGCAAAGGTTTGGCCGCGTGTTCGCGGTGATGCGAAAGGCATGGCGGCTTTCGCCAGATGTTTTCATGGTGTGCACGCACGAGTTACTGTGGGCTGCCGTGGTGGTGAAACTCTTCACAGGCTGCAAGGTGGTGTATGACGTGCAGGAAAATTATGGTCGGAACATCCGCTATGGCATGGCCTTTCCCGCGCCGCTCCGACTCCTGATTGCCGCATGGGTTCGCGCCAAGGAATGGATGACCAGGCCGTTTGTGTCGTGGTTTTTTCTGGCAGAAGCCGGCTACGAAAACGAAATCCGTTTCCCCGGAAAACACGTCACCGTGCTGGAGAACAAAGCGATTTTACCGGCCATGCCATCCCAGCCCCGCAAGCCTTTTGGCCACGCCCCCATCACCCTCTTGTTTAGCGGCACGCTGGCCCACACCACGGGCGTGTTCACGGCCATCGACCTGGCCCGCGCCCTGCATGCGTGCGACGCGCGGGTGAGCCTGCACATTATCGGCTACTGCGCCATGCCCGCAGTGCTCCAACAATTGAAAGATACGATAGCCCAACATCCCTTCATCACGCTTACGGGGGGCGACCAGCTTGTGCCCCACCCTGAAATTGTGTCGGCCATTGAACACGCCGATGTGGGCATCGTGGCCTATCCTCCCAATCCTTCCACCGCCAACGCCATTCCCACCAAACTCTATGAGTACATGGGGCATTCGTTGCCCATGTTGTTGATTGATCACAAGCCGTGGGTGGAACGCTGCGCGCCCTATGCCGCGGCCATCACATTTCGCCGCGAAGCACTGGATGCACCCGCGTTGCTGGCCGCGCTCCGCCACCAGAAGTTCTACACAGCACCACCTCAAAACATCGACTGGGCTGCCGAAGCGCGCAGGCTTTTGCCTGTAATAGCGGCCCTGTTGCGTTGAAAGGGCGTTTTGGCCGCATGTGTATTATTTATTCTAAATATTTTTTTAGACTAGTCTAAATTTTTATTTTTACGGAACTGTTCTTCACATACCATGCTCAGTTTCACCGAAGAAAACTACCTCAAGGCTATCTACCACTTGTCGGAAAGCGGCTCGAAGGCCGTGCTCACCAACGAGATTGCCGAAGCCATGAGCACCAAGGCGGCGTCGGTCACTGACATGATCAAAAAACTGTCGACCAAAAATTTTATCTCCTACGAGAAATACTATGGCGTGAAAATCAGCCGCCAGGGCAAGAGCGAGGCGCTGATGATTATCCGGAAGCACCGGCTTTGGGAAACGTTTCTGGTAGAGAAGCTGCTGTTCAACTGGGACGAGGTGCACGACATTGCCGAACAGCTGGAACACATCCAGTCGCCGTTGCTGATCCAGAAGCTCGACGAATTTCTCGGCTTCCCGAAAAGCGATCCCCACGGCGAACCCATTCCCGACAAAAACGGAAAAATCAGCATGCCCTCGTCCATGCCGCTGCACGACCAACTGCCCGGCTATGCGGGATCGATCGTGTCGGTGAAAGACTCTGACTCTAATCTGTTGAAATACCTGAACCGCATCGGGGCCACGCCCGGCAAGAAGATTCGCCTGCTGGCCAAAGAGGAGTATGACGAAAGCCTCGAAATTGAAGTAGACGAAAAACGACTGACCATCAGCAAAGCGGTGGCACAAAATATATTAGTAGCTGTATAGCGAGAATGTGACTATGGAAACCGAAACAATACAACGAAAGTCATTAAGTGAAGTGCACGGCTCCATCGATGCCAGCCAACGCAAGGGCTGGCGCAAGATGCTGGCCTTTATCGGCCCCGCCTACCTGGTGAGTGTGGGCTATATGGACCCCGGCAACTGGGCCACCGACATTGCAGGCGGAAGCCGTTTTGGTTACTCGCTGCTGTGGGTGCTGCTCATGTCGAACCTCATGGCCCTGTTGCTGCAAAGCCTCAGTGCCCGCCTCGGCATTGTGCGCCAGCTTGATCTGGCCCAGGCCTCGCGCAGCGCGTATAGCCGCCCCGTGAACTTCTGTTTGTGGATACTGGCCGAGATTGCCATTGCCGCCTGCGACCTGGCCGAAGTGCTGGGCATGGCCATTGGTCTTCAGCTGCTCTTTGGTTTGCCCCTCATCTGGGGTGTGAGCCTCACCGTGCTCGACACGTTGTTGCTGCTGGTGCTGCAAAGCTATGGCATGCGCCGCATCGAAACGTTCATCATCGCACTGGTGGCCATCATTGGCGGAGCCTTCCTCATTGAAATGATTCTGGCGAAGCCGTCATTGCCCGAAATGGCGCGTGGCTTTGTGCCCTCGCTGCCCAACGACGAGGCGCTCTATATCGCCATTGGTATTATCGGGGCCACCGTGATGCCCCACAACCTGTACTTGCACTCGTCGCTCGTGCAAACCCGGCGCTATAGTCCAGGAGAAAGCGGGATTTGGTCGGCCATTAAATACAACTTCATCGACTCGGCCATTGCGCTCAACGCTGCATTCTTTGTGAACGCGGCCATCCTGGTGCTGGCCGCCGCCACCTTTTTCAAGGCGGGACTCAACGACGTGGAGCAGATTCAGGATGCCTACAAATTTCTGTCGCCCATGCTGGGCACGCATTGGGCTTCCCTCCTGTTTGGCATCGCGCTGGTAGCTGCAGGACAAAGCTCCACCATCACCGGCACGCTGGCCGGACAGATTGTGATGGAAGGGTATCTGAACCTGCGCATTGCACCGTGGATGCGCCGGCTCATCACACGCCTCATTGCCATTGTGCCGGCGCTGCTGGTCATCATCATCTATGGCGAACAGGAAACGGGTGCCTTGCTCATCTTTAGCCAGGTGGTGCTGAGCCTGCAGCTGGGCTTCGCCATCATTCCGCTCATTCACTTCAACAGCGACAAAACCAAGATGGGCATCTTTGTGATCAAGCCCTGGGTGAAAGTGGCCGCTTGGATCATCGCCTTCATCATCGTAGGCCTGAATGTGAAACTGGTTATTTCGGAAATCACCGATTGGCTGATCGTGGCTGGCAACAACGCATGGATCATTTGGCTCACGGCCATCCCCATTTGCGTGGGTGCCGCCGGTCTTTTGATCTACATCACCATCAAGCCCCTCATTGAACGCCGCGCCGCCGAACGCGATGCCCGCATACCGCATGGCCACGCCGTTACGCTGGACATGACACACGACCTCACCTACAACCGCATTGCCGTGACCCTCGACTTCAGCGACATCGACAACCACACCGTGCGCAGCGCGGTGGCCCAGGGTGGAAAGCAGGCCCGCTACCTGCTGCTGCACGTGGTGGAAACCGCCGGCGCCATGGTGTATGGCAGCCACATTGCCGACCACGAATCGCACCGCGACGTGGCCTCGCTCGAAAACTACCGCGACCAGCTCCGCGCACAAGGCTACACCGTAGACATCAAAATAGGCTACGGCAATCCACGCCGCTGCATCCCCGAAATGGTGCTGGAGTTCCAGGCCGACCTGCTGGTGATGGGTGCCCACGGCCACAAGTTCTTTAAGGACCTTGTGTTTGGCACCACGGTCGACACGGTGCGTCACCGGGTGAATGTGCCCGTGCTCATTGTCAGAGTTTAGTCGTTCGTTCAGAGTTCCTTCTTCTTCCAACATACGGCCTCATTCCGGACGTCGACGCTGCGCCTATGCGCACAGGTGACGGGTATGCCATTCGGTTTCCCGCCACGCTTGCAGCGTGCGTATGCCTGGATGCGGCACATTATGCCTACACCTGAACCGGATATCCGCCAGAGATAATCCAGAGCTTTAAAAGACTGGGTTATCAGTGGGTTATCTCTGGGTTATATGTGGGTTATCTCTGGATTATCCTATCCTTTGTTAGGAAAGAACCCCTTATTGTCATGAGGCAAAGGGTTCAAAAACGGGTCTGTCTCTTTCAGGATTCGGAACTTGCAGGCGACTATCCCTCGGTATTGGCAAAAACTTTTAATACGCACCGTAACTAATACCTAACTTTGCCGCATGTCTGTTCACACTGAAGATACCATCGTGGCCCTGGCCACTGCGCAGGGCATAGCGGCCATCGCGGTCATCCGTTTGTCGGGAGAAGATTCTATTCGCATCACGCAGCAATGTTTCCGGGGCAAGGACCTGGAGGCCCAGGCATCGCACACCCTTCATTTTGGAACGATGGTGGACGATGGGCGCACCATTGACGAAGTGTTGGTGGCCGTGTTTCGCGCGCCCAATTCGTTCACGAAAGAAAACGCGGTGGAGATTTCCTGTCACGGCTCGCCCTTCATTGTGAAAGAGATCATCAAGACCTTATTGAAACACGGCGCACGTCTGGCCGAACCCGGCGAGTTCACCAAGCGCGCCTTCTTTCATGGACGCTTCGACCTGGCCCAGGCCGAAGCCGTGGCCGACCTCATCCACGCCGAAACCGACAACGCACGCCAGGCAGCCCTCAACCAAATGCGGGGCGGTTTTTCGAAAGAGATCGACCACCTGCGCGAAGAGCTCATTCACTTTGCCTCCCTCATTGAACTGGAACTTGACTTTGGCGAAGAAGACGTGGAGTTCGCCCAACGCGACGACCTGCGCAAACTGATCCTGAAAATCCAGACCGTGCTGCGCGCCCTCATCGACTCGTTCGACCAGGGCAACGTGATCAAAAACGGCGTGCCCACCGTGATCGCCGGAAAACCCAACGCCGGAAAATCGACACTGCTCAACACACTCCTCAACGAAGACAAAGCCATCGTGTCCGACATTCCCGGCACCACCCGCGACGCCATTGAAGACGAAATTATTTTAGGCGGCATCAACTTCCGCTTCATCGACACCGCCGGCCTGCGCGACACCAGCGACGTGATTGAAGCCATTGGTGTGGAACGCACAAAGGAGCGCATGAAAAAAGCATCGCTCATCATTTATTTGTTCGACCTCGCCAACACCACCCTCGAAGAAATTGAAACACAACGGAAGGAGCTTATCACCCTCGGCATCCCATTCATCAGTGTGGGCAACAAGCTCGACAAAGCGGAACCCTCCCTCCTTTCCAAACTACAAGACCACGACTTCACATTTATCTCAGCCTCCGACAAAACCAACGTGGGCGTGTTGAAAGAAAAACTGCTGGCCCGCGTGCAAGTGAAGGAAGTGAAGACTGGCGATGTGATGGTGACAAATCTTCGTCACTACCAGAACTTGCTTCAAACGTATGACGCCCTTGCGAGAGTGCTTGATGGGATGAGTGGTGGGATTACCGGAGACTTCCTGGCGATGGATATTCGACAGGCGCTGCATTATCTTGGGGAGATCACGGGGACGATTACAACGGATGATTTGTTGGATAATATTTTTAGTAAGTTTTGTATCGGAAAATAACGTTCCGAACAATATCAAACAAAATCAAATCAACATTCTGATTTTCAGTACGTTACAAAATTAACGATTAAGTTTCTTTTGACCTGAAACGGGCTTTTTAGGTGCTTTGTGTTACCAGTTTGTTACTCGTTTCCGATGAGTAACAAACGAGTAACAAAAATAACCTAAGACGGGCGAAATGATGGCACACGCTGACACGTGTGGACACTCCCTGACACACCTAGACACGTACTGACATGAGTTCAAACTTTACAATTCAGAAGTTTCTGTGAATACTGTGGAAAACCTTTTACAGCAAAGACTCTCGTAACCAGGTATTGCTCTAAAAAGTGCAACGGTAGACACTATAAGCAGCTTGCCAGACAGGAAAGGCTTAACGTTCATAACGCCCAAGAGGTAATTAGCATCTCTCCCAGCGAGGTTTTAAAGAACATCCCAAAAGTATTTTAAAGTAGGTGAAGCCGCTCAAATCATGAGAGTTAGTAAAAGAACGCTAAACCTGTAAGCTCCCCGAAAATTGGGCCACTCAAAAGTTTCCTTTTCAGTCTATAAGCAAAGCTAAGTGACCGCTCCATGGATATCAAGACCAAGGCGAGCGATTGCCTGCGGCAATCGGTCTTGACATCCCTTC
>NZ_JAERRB010000001.1 GCF_016735595.1 Chryseolinea lacunae | reverse complement strand
AGCCAGATTTATAAGACCTAATTTCGTTTTGATTAACTTAGATTCTGTTCTCATTTTTCTGACAGTTTAAAGGGTTTGACTTTAGATAGTTTGCACTTCTAAGTTAACCCAACTGTCAGATTAAGTCGGAACTACTACACTTTAAAAATTGTTTTTCCCCCAGGCTGCCAGAAGTTGACATCTTCGGGGTTTATTCCTTTTAGATAATTGAACCATTCGGTGTCAGTAACTCCTAGATAGAAATCCACAACTTTTACATTTACTGTTACTAATAACCGTTACTGTCCCCATCAATTCACTACTGCCTTGCTTGATTTGAGCAAATTATTTCCTATTGATGGGATTCTAGTAGATTTAACCGTTTTTGCAACAAAGCAATTCGCTCGTCCTTTTCGCTTAGCAATTGTTCGTAGAGTTTTTTAATTGTGCCTAATAGCTCTTCATTCGATTTGAACGAGGAGTATATGTTATTGATGACTCCAGAATTATCGTTAAATGTATTTGATATGATGGCAAAAATCTTCTCCTCATCAAATTGTTTAATGGCCTCTGGCGTTACTTTTAGCGCCTTAGCCAAGGGCTCCAGCAAGTCGGCGTCGATTTCTTCCATTGCTTCCAGGTGCGATACTTTTTTTTGATTCCAGTCGGCACCCAGCATTGATGCTAGTGTTTCCTGCTTCATGTCCCACATGTCGCGGAAGCGTTTCACATTTCTGCCTTGATGTGGCTTTGTCTCTTTTTTTAAGAAATCTTTCTCTTTCATATCAACAAATATATAAATAACGGCAAGCTTTTGCGAGTATAAATTATCTTGAAAAAGGAGGATAAAATATCCTATTGCACTGTGGCCAGTTTCAGTATGCGGGCCGTCCTTGGTGGGACACAAAATCCCAAAATCATGACTGAAATCAAATCCACGGGGCAACTTCCCGCTTTTTTGACTGACGAGGTGCTTGACAAGCTTGTTCGTCTTCTTGACACCGCCTCGGCCGACGAAATTCGCGAAACCATTCTTGAGCTCTATCACATCTACATTATGCGCGAACATAATGCACTGAGCATTAACTTTTCGGAGATGGCGCACCATGTGCACCTGCTCACTGATTTTCTGAAGACCATTGATCGCGCTATGCAAGCCAAGCTTCCACCTGCTGGCTGCGGTTCGAAAATTTCTGGGTGAAAATCAAGGATTTACGAGTTGCCAGAGTCAAACGATATAAATTTCCTGAAAACAAATTTCACCGTCGTCCGTCAGCAGATAGTTTCCATTGTTGTCGTGAAGCGTACGGTTCATATCAATCACGATAACCACAAATGCGTTCGTTTTCTTGTAAATCAGTTCTTCAAAACAGGCGATATACATTTCAACAGACATTCGGGCATCATAAGGCGCTTTCAGTTGCTTAAGGTGCATCTGGCCGTCGTTATAAAACACGGTGGCCTTCAAAATTTCGGGTTGCATAATTCTGTAGGATTTAAAGATTGGATAAAATTGTTCTGTACTTTGAAAATTTAGAAAGTAGGAGAGCCGTCGCGCCGGCCCTCCATGCTTTCTCACAACGTGTCAGGCGCTTTTTACAACACCAGCTCTTTCGTGGTGGTGTTGCCGGGCCTGTCCGTTGCCACCACCACCACCTTGTCGCCAATGCGGTCGGCGTTTTCCACGGTTGCCACATACTCCCACACGCCCGACTCGGGTTGCAACACAGCGCTACCTTTCTCCACGCTGCTGCCGTCGGCATTCAGAATTTCCACCATCACAGTCTTCACCTCAAGTTCGTCGTCGGCCTCGATAAAGATTTTGCTTCCAACGGTTCCGGCATAGGCCGTCACGTCAATCGCGGTGATCTTTGGTGAACCAAAAAAATCGGCCATGGCCAAGGTGCGTGCATTAACAAAGCCCTTGCGCTTGGCTGCCGCCTGATAGAGGGCCTTGTTTGCAGGGTTCTTCAAATGCGACTTCACAAAAACTGCGGCTTGGCTAAAGCGGCTGCGTGCCGCCTGTTGCTTTTCCGTGCCTTCGCCTCTATCACCTGTTGGTGCAATGGTGGCAATGGTGTTTCCATTAACCTTTTTGAAAACCAGAAACTTTCCCAGCTTTCCTCTAAACCCATCAACGATGGGGTTTCCTTCTGACTTACTCATTTTCGTAACGTTTTAAATTTTTAAAATAACTACTACACATTTTTCAGATCTGGTTCGGGCAAACATTGTTAACATTCTCGCGCTTGTTGCCCAAACGTGCATGCATAGCAACCGCCCTTACCAAATCGATGCCAAACTTCAATCTTCGTTTTTTGTAAATTCTGTCGTACAACCCCCAACGATGGGGGTATATCAAGCCGACGATATTTCGTCGGGCCAACGATATTTCGTCGGCTACAGACTGGCGTTGACGTAACAAGCCTGATATCTTCCTTTTCTAAAAAGGTAGATTCTATAAGAAAACATGAATTTGAAAAGTGAGTTTTTCCGCGTCGTATGACTGTCGTTAGATCGTCGTTAGACCGTCGTTAGACGGAGCGTCATTCAACGACCGTTTTTCGCCTGCCTATCTTGTCATTCCATTCAAAAAAAACACTGCAAGCTCTGCAGTGCGGGCGCGTAAGATTGCGTGCTCCCCGGACAAACGTCCGCAGTAAAAAAAAATCTTACCTGCAAGGGCATCGGGTAACCATAAGTAATCGTATTACTCTTCCTTCTGGAATTTCGGTGTACGAGACTGACTAGAAAGTAAAATGAAGCCGCTGTGATTGGCGTAGGTAATCGAATATAATGAGGTTGTAAATACTGTTTATTCAGTCCCCATTAACTGTAATAAACTCGGTGGAAGCATTAAAACTCAACAAATGCCTAGAGTTTTGTTTGCGGGACTTTGATAGTGAAGGTAGAGCCTTTCCGGTCTTCGCTTTCAACATCGATGCTGCCTCCGTTTTTTTCGATTAGTTGAACGCAAATCATGAGGCCAAGGCCTGTCCCTTTTTCCTCGCTGGTGCCAAGGCGTTGATTTTCCTTTCGAAACTTAAAGAGGTTTTCTTTCAGCTGGGGCGGAATTCCTATCCCTGTGTCTCGTATGGCAATAATAGTTTCTCCATCCCCCTCATAGGTGTCGATGTAAATGGCGCCCGATGCTGGTGTGAATTTTATTGCATTTCCAAGGATGTTTCGGATAACAATTTTCAATTGATACATGTCTGAATAGGCCTTGTGGCTTCGTCTTGTAAAACGAACGTCAAGCGCCTTTTTTTCGATAGCAGATTTCCAGAATAGCAATGTCTTGTCGATCAGTTCATCGACGATGTGAATCTTCGGGTTACTAACCAATCCGTCCATTTGAGTCTGAGACCATTGTAGCAAATTGTCTAATGTGCCGGAGACGGTTTTGAAGGCTTCCGCCAGCTGGACAAATAATTCCTGCCGTTGCTGATCGTCTATTTCGGCACTGCTCAATAGTTCCAAAACGCCGTGCAGACTTGCAAAGGGCGCACGCATGTCGTGGCTGATGATAGAAAAGAGTTTGGCCTTGGTTTGGTTTGCCTCGTTCAGTTCGCGGTTTTGTTGCTCTATCTTTTTATTGGTGAGCATCAATTGAGTGTTAAGTTTCAATTTCTGTCGGTGACGCGAATAGAGCACCAGCATAATAATTAGAAAAGACGTGGCAACAATGAATGTCATGGTGAATTGCAGCCTTGATTGTTTGAGCTCGGCCGACTGAATGGCGTTTTTTTTCTCTAGCTGTGCCTGCGCCAGCTCGTTTTCGCTCAGGTGTATGTAGTTTATCTGCTTTTCTTTTTCTTCATTAAAGACGCTGTCCTTATACGCCTTCATCAGTTGAGACATTTCAAAGGCTTCCTTGTAAGACTTTTTGTGAGCATATAGGTTCGACAGGATTTCGGTTGCATGAATGATGTCCCACTTGGCATGCATCTTCTTTGCCAGCGAAAGTCCTTTCAGGGCCATCGCGATACCCTCTTCATATTTCCCTTGTCCGTCTCGAATCTTGGCCAGTCCCACCAGTGCCAGGGATTCTTCCCAGTCATTTTTGTAGGGCTTGTATGCCAGGGCTCTGTTGAAGTATAGTTCTGCTTCTTTGTCATTTTTTAAGTGATGAAGAATCATTCCAATTCTGTTCATACTCATTAGCAGCACTCTTTGGAAACCGATTTCACCACTTTGCGCATAGGCCAGTTTCACATAGATCAGCGCGCTGTCGTATTGTCCGCTTTCATCAAAGGCAAGCCCGATGTTGAAGTTGTTGATGCACTGCCTGTCTTTATTGTTAATTAATTTTGCATGTGCTACGCCCTTCTTGTGATATTCAATGGCCTTGTCATAGCGATGCTGTGTTTGATAGATCAAGCCGATGTAATTGTAGCATGATGATAGCCCGAAGTGATCTCCATTCTTTTCAAAAGTTCTAAGCGGCATTGTGAATAGTGGTAGTGCCTGGTCATAGTCTCCCTTCACGTAGTAGGCGACTCCCGCCCAGAGAGTATTGCTGGCGTTCTCTTTTTCAAACTGCTGCCCGTTTGACAGGCGGATCGCTTCCCCAAAATAGTGGAGTGCAGAATCCGGATTTTCATAGACAAGGGCCTGACCTTTTTTAGAGATGGCATTGATGGTTGCCGTGTCGGCGATGCTTTTTTCATGTGCGGGTTGTGCTGCCCCGTTAAAACAAAGATGCAGCAACACCACCATATACAGGCACGATCTTGTTTTCATAATGAGTTGATAATTCGTTGTTGCATTGATGCTCCTATGATTGATTCAATGCAAGAATTTCCCAAAATAGGCACTTTTAGTAGTATATGTGCCAATGGCGTCTTTAAAATATCATGTCAGTTGGGCCCATGTAAAGTGAAATGCATCAGGATTCAGTTTCCGTTTTGGAAAAACAGTCTCGTTGAAGAGTAGCCCACCAGGTTTGTCAGGCAAACAGTTGAACCCCGTTACATTTTCTTCCTGACCTAATCATCCCGGAAACAAATTTCATGCTGCAGGAAAATTATCCGGGAGACGTCGCACAAGTATAGATTGGTCCTTAGTTGTTCTCCCAAAACGTCTCATTGATAAGATGCGACCAGTCAATCGGTTCTCGCTAATCCAACTTGGCACCTGCTTTAAGGTAACAATCCCGAGTGTAGCTACTCAGGGGAGCTTACGGGTGTGGTTATACAGGGTTAGCAAATGCTGCCTGTTGTCTAATTATTTTCCCTTTTAAATTGAAATAGCGTAACTTAAAGCAGTTCCCAAAGCCCACCCCCCCACCCCTATGAATTTTAGTGGCCTTAAGCTACGCGGTAAGTTCCTGACTGGCGTTGTTTTCCTGGTTGTTCTCTTGATCATTATCGATGTGGTGATTACAAGAGATAATAACAGAACCATTCAAACCAACCGTTTTCTTCAGAAGCAGGCCGAGCAGGTGAAAGTTAATGTTTCACAATTTGCTATCGTAATCATTCACAATTTGGATCTGGGATTGCGGGGATATGCTTTGTTCGGTAAAGAGAAGTACCTGTATCCGTATAACGTTGCATTGAAAGACAAAGACTCTGTCATAGCTGTGGTTGAGAAAATTCTGGCGGAACAAAACTATCCGCTGCAGGAATTTCATCAGCTGAGTGATTCACTAAATGCTTATGCATCATTTTGCACGCATCTGAAAGCGTTGTATGACAACAATAAAAAAGATGAGTTCCTCCGGTTGGGCGATCAGGACAGAGGATATGATTTATGGTTGCAATACGAAGTGTTTGCACGAAAGGTTTATGCGTTTGAAGATCAAATTAACGAGACCGCCACCGCAAAATATAATGCGGCCATTAACAAAAACTACGTGGTTCAAATCGTTCTCTTTTTGATCTGTGTGCCTGCATTGCTGATTATGGCGAGGCATACGCTACGAAAGTTCGCTATCGCGGAAGACCTGAAAACGTTGGCTCTGGAAAAAGCTCAGCTACTGGCAGATCAAAATGCTACACTTGAAGAAATGGTTCGGGTGAGAACGGAAGAAATCTATCTACAAAACCAGGAACTACAACATCGGAACAATGAGGTTGCCACTCAAAACGAGGAACTGACTGCCCAGCAGGAAGAGATCACATCTCAGCGCGATCAGCTGGCAACGCAAAATGAAATGCTGAGCGAAGCCAAGAGAATTATCGAGTCAAAGAATAAAGAGATTGAGCACAAAAATGATATTCTCGAACAACAAGTTGAAGAGCGGACCAAACACCTTTTGGAGTATAATCAGCAGCTTGAACAATTTACTTTTATTTCCGCTCACAATCTGAGGGCACCGGTTGCACGTATTTTAGGTTTGGGTGGCATTTTGAGGTATGCGAATTCTGAAGAAGAGAAGATGATCATAGACAAATTAATTTCCACAACTACTGAATTAGATACCGTTGTGAAAGATCTGAATGACATTTTGGTTTTAAGAAAAGATAACATCTCTATACTCTCCGAAATAGACTTCGGGGAGGAATTGGAATTAATTAAAATGGATTTGGAAAAGGAAATGATTGAAACGGGAGCCATCCTTGATTATGACTTTTCAAGAGCTCCCGGAATTCGCACAATCAAATCTTACCTGGATAGCATCCTCATTAACCTGATCAGTAACGCCATTAAATATCGGCATCCGGGCAGAAGTCCCTTAATTCAGGTCAGATCAGATCTCGTTGATTCTTACGTTTGTCTGACTGTGAGCGATAATGGTTTGGGAATGGATTTGTCTTTATATAAAGAAAAACTATTTACGCTATATGGTCGCTTCCATAATCACGTGGAAGGCAAAGGGATGGGGTTATATCTTGTGATGACTCAGGTTGTAGCTTTGGGAGGTAAAATTGAAGTGGAAAGCGAAGTAGATCGCGGAACAACTTTTAAAATTTTATTAAAAGATTAATTCGCTCACCTCGCGTGTCTTGGTTTGAAGGGTAGTGAGCAGAATGACGAGGATCAAACTCGTCATTCCCGTTTGATAAACTACCTTTGATGGTGTGAAGCAAGTTATCCGGATATTTTCAATGATTGGATAAGCCCCTCGTTGATTTCAAAATAAAATTTCAGTAGTGCGGGACTGCCCGGAAATGTGCCTGATACGTTGGCTGATAAAATGCCCTTGTTATCCGTTTGTGTATAGTCAACAGGTTGCATTACAGATTTGTATTTTTCATTAGCTTCGGCAATCCACTGTTGAACTTCCTTTCTTCCGGTATGCGTTTTACCTTCATCATACGCTACACCCGTTTCAGAAAAAAGATTGGCATACGCCTCGCTGTCAAAGTTGTTTTGCGCTTTGATCAATTCTTGTACTACGTTTGGTAATTTCATGTTGTTTTTTTGTTTAGTTGTTATTTATTGATAATGATTAAATGGTTGCAATGGTGCCACCGTCGACCACATACTCTGTTCCGGTGAGGTAGTTAGCTTTTGGAGAAACCAGAAAACCGATGAACTCTGCGATCTCTGCGGGGTATGCCGGCCGGCCAAACGGAATGCCTCCCAGCGCGTTCATAACACTCTGAGTAGCTTCTTCGATGGTGATTTTAGCATTTTCTGCAATTCGCTCGAGGAATCCGGTATTGGTGGTGGTGGCTATCCAACCTGGTGAAACGGTTAATACCCGGACACCTTTTGGAGAAACTTCCTTGGAGAGGCCTTTGCTATAATTGATCAAGCCTGCTTTTGCAGCCGCATAAGGCAAGGTAGATTCGTGCAGCGGCAACCTGCCTTGAATTGACGCAACGTGAATGATGACGCCGGTTTTGCGTGCTAACATTTGAGGTAGGAAACCTCTGTCTAGCCGGACTGACGCAATTAAGTTTGTTTGAATAGTTTTCTCCCAATTTTCGTCTGTGATGGCTGCAAAACCACCTGCTGGTGTATCTGAGCCACCCATGTTGTTTATCAAAATGTCTACGTGACCGAATTTTGACTGAACCTCTTTAATCACTTTGTCTGTACCCGTTGCAGTGCTTAAGTCTGCAGAAATGAAGTGCATGTTGCCATGCTCTTCAGGTTTGCCTCGGGCTATGATAATAACTTTTGCGCCTGCTTTCTCCAAGCGATTTGCAATTGCTTTTCCCAGGCCCTTTGTTCCACCCGTTACCAAGGCGATTTGGCCAGCTAACTCATTGCTAAAATGATTTTCCATTTTTTTAGTCGTTTTTAATTTATTCGAGATTATATGGGCAAAAGTGGCGTGTATGATCAGTTAGCACAAGTAGGGATATTTTAATTGCATAGGGATAATTTTATCCCCTATGCAACTTTGCAGGCATTAGGTTATTTTTGATCTATGAAAAACAGAAAAATTCCATTGAATTTGAATTGCGGACTAGACCTGGTTGGCGAAGTGCTGTATGGCAAATGGAAAATGCGCCTGTTGTGGTTTATTAAACAAGGTCACAAGCGCCCGAGCGAATTGCAGCGCCAAATTCCAGATGCTTCACGAAGGGTATTAAATGTTCAATTGAAGGAACTGGAAGATCACGCGTTGATTTCTAAAGTTGTTTACCCTGTTGTTCCACCCAAAGTTGAATATAGCCTTACTGAATTTGGTGAAAGTTTGATACCGGTAATAGGTGCGATTGGCGAATGGGGCGATCGCAATGAGGCGCGGTTGCGCTCGCTAATTTTGGCTAAGCCAGTGCTGGATGGTGAAGCATAAGTGCTGGAAGAAACATGGCGAAATATCCTCGCGCTATCGCATCGTGGAGAAGAAACAGGGACAACTTCTGATGCTTTACCTGCCTCGTTTTTTCGTGGACAGGTTGACTTACTATTCATTCTGCGCTATCTTAGCAAGACGTTTACACACTAGCGTGTAGCCTCTAAAAACGTTTTTTACATTCACCTTTGTCAGAATATTTCTTAGCCATGAAAAAATTATCGGAACTGAATCTGAACGAGCTCACCAGCCGAAGAATCATGTTAAAAAGCTGTCTCATTGCATTTGTAGTCCTGGGGGTGCTGGCGTGTTTGGTGCTGCTATTTCTCAAAGCCAAGCCCGTATCATTCATTTCTGTAATGGTGCTGCCGATGACGTGGCTGCCCCTGTGGATCTCGTTGAAATCGATTAATGAGGAAATCAAGTCCCGTAATGCTGAAAAGGTGAGCAGTTGAGAATCAATTCAAATCCACCATGGACTCCGATTGTCTGCACTGTGATTATCCGTTAGCAGAAATTATTGCACCACATGCGGAAACAAGGGAAGTGCGCATGGCTAATCATCAATTCGGGAGCTGGAATAACTAATAACTGCGAAAAACGAAAAGGAGTTATTTGAACGCGTCATTTAAGTTTATGGCAGTAGATAATCTTCAGATATTAGACATCATCGAAGTAATGGAAGCCTTCCTGGAAAGAAAGCGACCACCAGAGCACATTCGGCCATCGCTTGACGTTGGATATAAAATTGAGCAGCAAAGTATATTTATCCATCAGATTAGGCCGGTTTGGAATGATGCTGCTAAGATCATTTACCCTGAGGTAGCGAAAGCTACTTTCGTAAAAACGAAAAATCATTGGAAGGTTTTTTGGCTTCGGTCCAACTTGAAATGGTATGCCTACGATCCCAAGCCAACAGTTAAAACGCTCAAAGAATTTGTAAAATTAGTTGAAGAGGATAGACATGCCCTTTTTTGGGGATAGCGAACAATTGGTTAACAGTTGGTTAAATGAAAATCCAATACTGCTCTGCTTACCTCCGGAATTCTCAGTCAACAAAAATGCCTCGGGCCAAAATGCACGATGAACAAAAGCATCCGTAGTGACGGATCTTTGGTTTCCAGTCCTTCAAATTTGACGCCATTAAACAAGTTTAATTCATTCGTTTTAATCGCTCCCTTGCTTTGCTGGTAAAGTAAAATGAACAACGCGCAAGCACCAAGTATTACATGATTTTGCGCGAATAGCCATCGCCCGATCTCTGCAGGAAGGATCCTTTAGATTAAAATTTTTTTGTGAACCAGACTTGACATTTTACACGCTTAATTTTTTTTTAGCGAAAAAATTGGAAAGAGATATAGCCAATGTCTCTATCCGTGGAGCCTATTAACTAATATTTACACTATTAATTAATAAAATTTTTTTTACTATGTATTCTGTTAATTGTTTCGTTCAACAATCAAAGACGGGAATGGGTTTCCTGTCTTTTTTATTTCTGGTCGTTTTTATCGTTTCTCCTTTCCTACTCATTGCCCAAGCCTCAACGAAGGAGGCAAGCCTTACGGCAAAACTTGTTAACATTGAAGCAGCAGTACATGAAACATTTCGGTATAACGCCACCCTTCGGAATGGCACATCTCAGGCATATGTTTATGAATTGAAGGCTGGCGTTCCGGAAGGATGGAACGTAGTATTTCGCGCCCGGGGGAGCCAGATAACTTCGCTCAATATGGATGGCAACAAAGGCGAAGAGATCACCATTGAAATAATTCCCTCCTATAGTGCGGCGCCTTCAAAGTATAAAATCCCAGTGACAGCAACGGCCGGTGGTGATACGTTGAAACTTGAGCTGGAGGCAGTCGTGAGGGGATCGTACGGCCTTGCATTGAACACCCCTACAGGGCGGTTAAGTGATAATATTACGGAAGGGCGACAAAAGGAGATCCACTTGGTAGTCAGCAATACGGGCACATTGCCTTTGAATGATATTTCCTTGTCGGCAGAGACTCCACCGAAATGGGACGCTACTTTCGAGCCCGCTAAAGTCGAGCAACTCTTGCCTGGCAAAACGGTTGATGTACTAGCCAAACTATCGGTACCGGATAAAACCCTGGCGGGTGACTATGTAACAACGTTCAATGTGAGAAATGCCAACAGCAACGCGCAAACTGTTTTCAGGATGACGGTAAAGACATCCATGTTATCGGGGTGGATCGGAATTCTTGTTATTTTATCGGCAATTGCTCTGGTTGTATACCTTATTCGCAAATACGGCAGAAGATAAGACCGATGGAAAATCCTATCATAGAATTGAGGGGTTTAACAAAGTGTTACGGCTCCGTCAAGGCTGTTGATGATTTGAATCTCAACATTCAGAAGGGAGAAATCTTTGGCTTGCTTGGCCCCAATGGCGCCGGAAAGACAACGACCATCTTAATGATGCTGGGACTCACAGACCCTACTTCCGGAACGGCTCATGTGTGTGGCTACAATGCCACTACTAGCCCCATTCCTGTAAAACGAAAAATTGGCTACATGCCCGATAGCCTCGGCTTTTATGATGGCATGACGGCGCTTGAAAACCTCATATATATCGGTGAGTTAAATGGAATTTCAGATTCGGAAATTAAGGACCGTGCCCGAAACGTGATGCGAATGGTGGGCCTTGAGAATGAGATCGACAAAAAAACGTCGACTTACTCACGCGGCATGAAGCAACGACTCGGACTAGCCGATGTGCTCATCAAACAGCCCGATGTTTTGATTCTGGATGAGCCAACGTTGGGCATTGATCCAAGCGGTGTTAAAGAATTCCTTGGGCTTATTCGACGATTGAGTCGGCAGCAAGGGCTTACCGTTCTGCTTTCTTCTCACCATCTGCACCACGTACAACAAGTTTGTGATCGTGTGGGCATTTTCGTCAAAGGCAAACTCCTGGTTGAAGGGAATATGGATACGCTATCCAAAAATCTTTTTGAAGAGAAAGCCTTTGAGGTCTCGGTGTTGCTTCGAAACAGTTTAGCTCTTCCGTGGGAGTATGAATCCGAGTTTCTCCAATTGAACGGAATAAAACAGGTAGCTGTCGATGGCCAGCAAATCGCGGTAACATCCAGCCACGACAATACACCCGAGATCGTGAAATTTTTTGTTTTGAAGGGATATGAAGTGGTGGGCGTACAACGGAAAGAACATGCCCTTGATGACATCTATCAAAAATATTTTGAAAAAAGTCTAAATTTATAAAGCTGGTCAGCATGAGTAATTTTGTAGTCTCGTTCAAGAGAAACATAACTGAAAATACCGATGAGCCCCGGTCAAATCCATTTTGGGTAATGGTCCGCAGGGAGATTGCCAGTCACATCCGTAGTTGGCGATTTGTCTTGCTGCTGGGTTTGGTTGCTTTAACTTTTTTTGGGTCAATTTATGTGTCCTTTGGTAATATAGGCGACGCTGTCAATGACGTTAAAGATCCCGATCACTTGTTTGTATACCTCAAATTGTTGACAACAACGGATGGCAACTTACCGGCCTTTCACGTGCTCTTAAGTTTCTTAGGACCATTATTGGGTATCAGCCTTGGTTTTGATGCTATAAATGCTGAAAAGCAAAATGGAACGCTCATACGAATCTTGGCGCAGCCCGTTTACCGAGACAATCTTTTGTTATCAAAATTTACGGGTTCCTTAGTTCTGGTGGGCGCGCTCTTCCTTGTGCTTACGCTCATCATGGTTGGCACGGGCCTGTTTGTTACAGGGGTGCTGATAGAGGCAGAAGAGGCACTGCGGATTTTGAGCTTCGCAATCGTCTGTGTTATGTATATCGGGTTTTGGCTAAGCCTTTCCATCCTACTATCGATCGCTTTCGCACAGGCTGCTACATCGGCACTAGCAGCTATTGGAATTTGGTTATTTCTGACTGTGTTTTATCAGATTGGAATTAGCATGGTGGTGAAAGCGCTAGTTCCCGCTTCGCCAGTACTTTCTGAAACCGATATTCTCAGCTACAATGAGCTTTTGTTCCGTTTATTTCGGCTGGCTCCAAGCCAACTTTTTGCGGATGCTACTACAACTTTGTTGATGCCATCCGTTCGGAGTCTGGGACTGATCACTATGGAACAAATGGCTGGGGCTATACCCTCACCTTTATCATACAAGGAAAGCGTCATGATAGTCTGGCCGCAGATTAGTGGTCTAATTGCCGCTACGGTCGCTTGCTTCGCCCTCTCATATTATCTGTTTATGCGAAGAGAAGTGAGGAGCTAATCTTGCAGGAAATCGATTAATCACGTCAACACAATTGCACAAATCGGCATGCTGGGTCTGATTGTGCAAATGTTTTTTTATCGGCAAGCCTTGAGAGAGCGGCTGGAAATTACTAACGAAACATGGTTTAACGCCATGGCGGACTTGCCTTTTCCTGCATCAACAAGTCACTTACTAGCGGCGGAACATGCTATGCGAATCATAAACTGCCGTTTGCTTTAATGATTCAGCAGAGTCAACATATTTCTTGACGAATTCTGAAGTGGCCTGTTTGCGTAATGCTGGAGAATCATAGAGTTTAGAACAATTCCATCTCATTTGATTAAGACCTATGTCAAACAAAATCTACCGGAATCGGAAGTCTTACCGTTTTATTTCTTAGCTTTTAAGATACAAATACCCCGCTGATGGAAAGTGCCGCACCTGAAAATTCAACGAACCTTGTATTAGCCCTAGTTGACGGTTTTAAATCGCTTTCTTCAGTTTCTCATTCGTCCTTTTGATAAATCCCTCCTTATCCTTTTTCACATCTTTGAGAAATGCTTTATGCTGATCGGATAAAACAAAATATTTCTCTCCCCAAAAATAGATCTCCATTAATATGGGCAACATGTCGATTCCCTTTTGTGTGAGTTTGTAAAGGACTTTGGCTTTGCTATCCGGGTGCTCCAACCTGGTAATTATTCCTGTTGCTTCCAATGTTTCCAGCCGCGATGCCAAAATGTTGGTGGCGATTTTTTCTTCGGATTTCAAAAAATCGCCATAGGTGCATTGCTTGGCATACATCAAGTCGCGAATAATCAACAATGACCATTTATCCCCCCAGATGTCCAGCGAGCTACTGACGGGGCATCCAGATCTTTTTTTTATATCAGCCATAAAATATTTTCAATAGCACTTGCATTGTGCAAGTGATTTAATGCATCTTGCACTTGCGTTTTGCAAGTGCAAATATACTACTCTACTGGTTAACATTGAATAATTCACTATGTCAGCAAACTTCTCAAATTCCGAAATAAAGTTTGGCGCCATCAACGGATTGCAACTGACTTTCAGGCAATTTGGCAGGGCGCTATTCCGGTATGACGACATCAGCTTTGCTGTTGAGAACTGGCTCCCACTTTTACGCAAGCTCCTTCTATGCAACATATTATCATTACCGATACGGGGCACGCCTTGCAGCACCAGCACCCTAAGCTGATTGCCGGTTCTATCCACCTGTTTCTTTCCTAATTATAAAAAACACGTAAACAAAACTGATTATGATTTTCACCACACAAAAAGTGAACTCGGGCTATTGGAAAGTGACTTTCAATAATGCTCCTATCAATATGTTTGATACTGAATTCTCGAAACAATTGATTGTATTGATGGATGAACTGGAGGCAGATGAAAACCTGAAGGTGGTTGTATTTGAAAGTGCCAACCCCAATTTTTTTGTTGCCCACGTAGAGCTGCTGAACGTAAACGAATTTCCAAAAGGTATGGGCAGAACAGGGCTTTCGATGTCATGGCCGGACATAGCCAGACGTTTGGAACAAGCCCCCTTCGTGAGTATTGCGTCCATCCGGGGAAGAGCGCGAGGGTTGGGTAGTGAATTTGCTCAGGCTTTTGATATGCGATTTGCCAGCAAAGAGAAAGCCTTCTTTGCGCAGGTAGAGATTGGGATTGGTGCATTTCCAGGTGGGGGCGGATTAGAGCGGCTACATTTGCTCACCGGAAAGGCGAGGGCGTTGGAAATTATTTTAAGCGGAGACGATTATGATGCTGAAACAGCCGCATTCTATGGATGGGTGAACAGGGCTATCCCCGATGCGACGCTTGATTCATTTGTGGATGCACTTGCTAAACGAATTGCAGGCTTTGATAAAAAAGCCATTGCATCTATTAAAGAAATAATGAATCTGAGGGCACCACTTCCAACTAATGAACAGATCCTTGACACTCAAGCAAAATTCTTTGCGGCATTGCAATGGCCGGAAGCAGGACAGCGCATCAAAAAGCTCTTTGAGAAGGGCTTGCAGCAGCATGGCGATCTGGAATTGAACCTTGGGAAGAGAGTTTCGGAGTAAATTTATGTTATGAAAGCATTTACGATCAATACATACGGCAAGAACCAGGCAGTAGCAAAAACAGAGATAGCTGTACCCACCATTAACGATGATGAAGTGCTGGTGGAAGTACATGCTGCCAGCATCAATCAATTGGATGTGAAAGTGAAAAGCGGTGAGTTCAAATTACTGATGCCTTACAAACTTCCTTTAGTGTTGGGTTATGACGTTTCGGGCGTGGTCACTAACGCAGGTGCTCGTGTCGATCACTTCAAGGTGGGTGATGAGGTTTTTGCGAGGGCAGCAAAGCCGGGAGCCTTTGCGGAATACATTGCCGTCAACCAGCGCGACATAGCCCTGAAGCCAGCAAATATTTCCATGGAAGAAGCTGCTGCTCTTCCGCTGGTAGCACTCACAGTGTGGCAGGCTTTTGTTGAAAAAGCAAAACTGCAAAAGGGACAAAAGGTATTTATTCAGGCCGGATCCGGTGGAGTAGGAACGATAGCCATACAGCTGGCAAAACACATCGGCGCCACTGTTGCCACCACAACAAGCGTTGCTAATGCTCACCTTGTGAAGAGCCTTGGCGCTGATGTGGTGATCGATTATAAAACACAGGATTTCGAAACAATATTGAAAGATTATGATCTCGTTTTAAACAGCCAGGATGCAAACACACTTGAAAAATCATTACGGATAGTAAAGCCTGGCGGAAAGGTTATCTCCATTTCCGGTCCTCCCGATGTCACCTTTGCGAAGGAAATCGGTTTGTCTTGGATTATGAGAACGCTTATTTCTTTGTTAAGTCGAAAGATCATGAAACAGGCGAAGCGTCTTAACGTGGCATACTCCTTTTTGTTTATGCAAGCGAATGGAAAACAGTTGTCTGAAGTTGGTGAATTGATTGAAAGCGGGAGTATTAGCCCGATCATTGACAAAGTGTTTTCATTTGATCAAACCAACGAAGCCATGCTGTACGTGCAGAGTGGTCGGGCACGAGGGAAAGTTGTTCTTAAGGTAAAGTAACTGACTCGGTAGGACTTTGTCTTTCCCGGGTGTGATTGTTACTTAAGTAGTTACAGTGCTTGCTGTAATAAAAATCGGACGACTGCTTAAACCTGTTATTTTGATGGCCTGAAAAGGTAAATACGATAGTATCATTAATTGAGAGGATGATAAAGGAATAAATAAAATAATAAAAGGTCTTCCTACCTCCGTGCCAGCACCCATCGAGGGATGAGGTAATTATGCCGTTTATAAACATTCGCGTATTCTCAAATGCCATATTTACCTGTTAAGGCTTTTAGTGCTATGCTTTTAGCAAAGAGGGGTGTTTCTTCCTGATTGTGTAAATCAGATGCAGACTGCCTTGCCGCTGCAGCCTGCGCCAACGTGATGTTATGTTCCCGGATAAAAGCCAGAAATTCGGGAGTGGCTGTAGCATGAATTTCATTGGTGTATTCGCAAGTGTGCTCGTCAATCTTTGTCGCTTTAAGCTCCCAAAGTACCTGAACTTTGCTGCGACCATTTTTTCCAATCACATCGGATTGTGAAAGCATGCGGCAATAATGTGGTCCGTGCTCGGTAGCCACGTAATGCTGGATTACCAACGCATCACCAATCATCTCTACATTGATGGACATCGGCTGCCCCTCATAAGTGCTGGTTACTCCCGCAGCGATATGGTTGACGGAGCATTTCTGGTATTCCGCATCGGGAAGGTTCAATAGCCAGTCAGCGATGTCTACTTTTTCTATTGGTGCGTTAATAATTGCTTTTGCCACAGCATGGGATAAAGCATTGGCCTGAGTTTGTTGGATTTCCATAATCTGTTTCTTTTTTTTGTTTGACAAGTCAAAGGTGCAACAGATTGCTTAATCGTCTAAACTCATTTTTTCTATATAGTTAATCGTTAAAACCGATTATGCTGTAACTTGCGTTTTATGGAACTAAGGCAATTAAAGTATTTCATCAAGGCCGCTGAGCTACAAAACTTCACCAATGCCGCTGAGGCTTTGTTCATTACTCAAAGCACATTATCGCAACAGATCAAACAGCTGGAGGATGAGCTTGGGCTTCCCTTGTTTAACCGGATTGCAAAGCGTGTCCGCCTGACGGATGCAGGTAGTACTTTCTTGCCGTATGCAATAAAGACGGTGAAGGACGCTGAAAACGGACGGGATTTGCTGCGGGATCAGATGGGTTTGAAAACAGGCTCTTTGACCATTGGCCTCACCTATGGACTAGCGGAACTACTTGCCAAGGCCATTGCCGACTTCAGTGCGCAATATCCAGCGATTAAACTGACCATTAATTTTGGCACAACGCAAGAGTTGTTGCAGGAGATGGAGCTCGGTAAACTGGATATGATGCTTTCTTTTTACGAACAGAAAGAAAACTACATGCTGATCACAGATCACCTTTTTTCTTCCCGACTTTCCCTGATTGTGAAATCCAGTGATCCGATAGTTAAAAGAAAATCGGTAAGCCTGAAGGAACTCATCACCCTTCCCCTTATATTACCATCGGGTGGGTACAGTATCCGCAATTACTTTGATAAGATCCTGCGTGATCAAGATCTTGTCCTTAGGCCAAACATGGAGGTCAACGATATTCACACCTTATTGCAACTTGTACGCTTTGGACGTTGGGTTACCGTACTGATGAGCTCAACGGTCGTTAATCATCCCAAGTTAAAAGCCGTAAGACTTACGGGAGCCGGTATGATCCGACAGGCAACGATTACCTGGCCTAAAGACGCTTACCGGAAAAAGGCTGCATCATTATTAGCAGAGTCTTTGAAGCAGCATGCTTTCGCCTATGATGACCATGCCCACAAATGAGCACGTTTCAACGTGGAGGTTAAATATCTCCATTTATTAATGCTTCCCTTTGCATGTGCGTAGCTCTTGCAAATTATTTGTAAAGCCATTTTTTGATTATTCGTGTATAATTAGGCATCAGCAAATAAACCATGATGAAAACAACACTCCCAGAAACAAAGAATGAGCTGAGAAATTTGTTTTCCGGAATATGTACCATTTTTAAAATGGGAAGGATTATCAGCGGGACAACAATGGATAATGGATAAATGGCCGACCATGTTACTAAATACTGTTTCCAGCGCACGGGGACTTTCTGCTTTTCATTATCGCCAGGAAAAAGAAAATCCAGGCCGGATCGAATAAAATAGTTATCGTCTTTCGCGAAGAGTGGCTTAGCTTTTTCAATAAGATCTCTCCGCTCCTTTGACTCCATCCAGGCGCTCAGGTTTTCAATAGTATCAAATCGAATGATGACGGTATAATTGAAAGTTAAATCGGGAATAGGGCGAATGATTTGCCAGTCGATGTAGCCAGGAGCATTTCTACATAGTGGAGCAATTTTATTTAACCAGTCTTCATACTGATTTTGCTTCCCGTCTACGATGTGGTGATTGATTACCACGGATGCACCTTGCTGTTCCATAAAGATATTGTTTCTGGGTTCTAATGTTGTCATCGAAGTTGTTCCTAAAGTTAGCACATAAGCTTTGTTGCGCAGAGGGCTAATTTGAAAATTCCGACCCCATTGACCACTTTGTTGCAGGACAGCTTGTCCAGCTAAAGTTCGCTAAAGGATTGAACTTCGTCTAGCTTTCGAAGCCCTTGATTGTTTAGACTTGTTTCTGCTCAAATGGTGGTGGAATTTTCCCTTGCTATAATGTTCAAAAGCCCACCCCCTAAAAAGTCGTGAAATAGTCCGTGCGAATTGTCCCGACTATGGAGGTAATCATAAAATGTGCCCTCTGACTCTTTTCCATTTTCCAGATAATAAGCAATAAAGTGGTTCGGAAAGAATTCAAATTTCCCAATGCTCACTTTGCATGTATAAAAATTCGGTCCGCGATAAGAAGATGATTGTCCGAAGTAGTCGCCCGTCCACTCCCCCTCATATAAACGTCTAATTGTCTCGCCTATATAGGCGGTCAGCTTGCATTCTATTTCAGATTTAGATGTTTCATTGGTGAAGCGGTGTTTGTCCAAGAATTTGTCAATTTCAGATTCCAGACTTTGCAGCGAAAAGTCGAACGAGAACCCCTCCGCAGAAGCTGTTTTTGCAAAGTGATTCGCTGCCTCAATAGGGTTATCTGTTGATCTCATAAATTCACACTAGTCAACTTGAAATTTTGCCTCAGTGGTTATCCTTTTTCGGAGATCTTTATAAATAGGATTTGAGTTTTTAGTTAAAGCCCGGGATAATTCTTCGAGGTGCTTTGACCTTAATGCCTTATCATTAATTTGAAACCCGCGAGCCAATAGAACCCCCCCTTGTTTATTATTATAGTTGGATATGGCCTGATAGAAGAAAGAGCTTTCAACACCAGGTGGCTTACTCATGATTTGTTGTAGATGATCCTCGAGGAAAGGCAGGAACTTGGGATGCGGAAATTTACTAATGGCAAAAAATGTGGTTGCTAACGGATAGTGCCTAAACGGTTCTCCAGTAACTTTCATCTCCATGATAATGTCGGCATCTTCTGCTCTTTTGAAATTGGCAAGGGCAATTACAGCTCCGGCCAGTCTATCGGTGATTGCAACCTCTCTTATCTTACTGTAATATTTTAACTTCTTTCCAGCTCTTCTGATTGCCCAGTTCCTAGCCTCCAATTTGTTTGGAGTAAAAATAAGAAGGCTATCCAAAGTATTTGAATGCAGCGAGTCGTGAGAAATTGCCTCATGACCCCGAAAGACATCCAGGAAATAGTCTCCCACGAACTCATCGCGCTCTAAACAGCTGGAGTAGGTTGAAATTTGTATCGTGTCTTGCAGGTGACTCGTTATGACCTGGAAGGCTGCGTTCTCGCTACGTTGCGTTAGCGCTTTGAAGCCATACCATCTCACGATGGGACTATTATGGTTTGTTAGCTCAACCAACTCCTCAATCGTGAGTTTTTCTCTCAGTAACGTTAGTGGGTAATCTTTAGGCAGATATCCAGCGTGTAGACCCATGGTGTTGGATGGTACGGTGTCGTCGTTCTCGATTAGTGAAACTATGCCCTTCGCTTCATTTGATAATTTATCGCCATTGAATTGCGACTGTGCGGAGACTTGCAATGACGCAAGCACAAAGGATATGAGTATTAAAAATTTCATTTTGACTAATGTCAAAAATACTGAAATTTCTGCCGGTCTGGAAATTTGATGTCACTTCGGTCTGCTATGTGAAAGATTGTCGCTGCAAACTCCGGAGCTGATGGCGTCGGAGTTTGCAGCATCTTAATCATCAGGCCGTCGGTTGGTTCGTCATGCGGCTGTACGGCGGCAGAGATTTGTTCGGTCAATGAATGGAAGGATATACGTGTGACGGTTGACGAAATCATATATCCCCACCGGCCTATTCTGTTTTCAACAAAACCGCCGGACTTGTCGCCGCCGACTTCACCGTGACAAAAACAATGGTGACAAGCGAAATGGCCAGCAGCAGCAGCGGGGGGAAAACAAACATTTGCCATTCATAGCCTACGCGAAAGGCAAAGTTTTCGAGCCACTTGCTTATGCCCAAGATGGTGACCGGAAGCGACAGGCCGTAGGCAATGACCAGCAGCCAAAACGAATCTTTTGAAAACAGAAACAGAATTCCGCCGACCGACGAGCCAAGCACTCTTCTGATGCCGATCTCTTTGATGCGTTGTGAGACGCTGAAGATGCCAAGGCCCAGCAAGCCCAATGAAGAAATGATGATGGCGAGAATGGTGAACACACCAAAGATGCTGGCAAACTGCACGTCGTTCTTGTATTGGTTGTTGAAATGATCGTCGAGGAAAAAATATTCGTAGGCACTGTTGGGGAACGCATCTGAGAATAGTTTGCCGACCTGGCTGATCATGGCCGATGTTTCCAATTCTTTGGCATCGATCTTTATGGAGAAGTAGGGCCAAAAATCGTACATCGGATAATAATAGATGATGGGCTGATATTTTTCGCGAAGCGACAGTTGATTGTGATTGCTGATCACGGCCGTGATCTCGCCCACAAATTTGCGGCCCTGCTCAAACACAACCTTTTCGTGGATTGCATCTTCGGGTTTCTTGAACCCCAGGCTTTGTGCCAGGGCTTCGTTGATCATGATGCGGTTTGATGCTCCTGATATCAGGTAGCCATCGTCTGTGATGAGCTTGGGTTGACTTGGGTCTACATCTCTCGGCACATAGAGAAACCTGTCTTGTTCGGTGAGGTTTCTCCCCGCCACGATCTTTATGCCATAGGTGGAGAAAAAATTCTCGTCGGTATTGATAAAAAACGTGCCGACGTTGCCCGATTCATCTTGCGTGACCCGGCGAACATTGTTTCGTTCCACAATGACGTGCCCCGGCACTTCGGTAGATCCTGCAATCTGTTTCACCTGCGGCAGTTGCCGCACAGCATTCATAAATTGATTGACGCGCGTTCCATAGGTTGAGTCACCTATCGGCGACGCCCGCACCACCAGCATGTGTTCCTTGTCGTAGCCGAGGTCCTGTTTTTGCATGAAGTTCATTTGCGTGGACATGGTGACCATGCCCGCCACCAGAATCATGGACAACACATATTGAAACACGACCATGCCTTTGCGCAACGCCGTGCCTTTGCCCGACTTGATGAACTTTCCTTTCAGAACAACGGCGGGGTTGAAGGACGACAATACCAACGCAGGATAAAACCCAACCACCGCGATGCCGACGAGCAACGTGAGCACCACCGTGGCCCAGAAGGATGGTGTGTAGAAGGTGCCGGACGCCATGAGCGTCTGAGAAAAATTCCGGCCTATGAGTGATTCGAAATAGGGAGTGACAATCACGGTGATGATTGCCGCCAGCACAATGGAAAAGATGTTGACCAGGAATGCATCGAAGAAGAACTGCGTCATCAACTGGATGCGTGATGCTCCCGACACTTTCCGCAAGCCCACTTCCTTAGACCGCTCAAGCGCCTTTGCCGTGGAAAGATTTATATAGTTGATCCATGCTATGACGAGGATGAAGATGCCCAGCAGCGACAAGAAATAGACTGTTCGTTCGCTTCCGTTTGCGCTTTGCTCTAGTGTATAGTCTGATTTCAAATGAATGTCGGTGATTGGCTGAAGCCATATGCGTGACCTGAACTTGTATTGCTCCCAGATCTTTGCCGTGTGTTTCTCCATGAGTGCCGGCAACTTTGCTTCCAGGGCATGGGGGCTTGCGCCGGGTTTCAACAACACATAGTTATAGAACTCGGGCCATGCCCATTCGTCGTAGCCCCAATTGGGGCCCAGCAAGCTGGTAGACAGCAGCACATTAAACTGCAGGTGCGAGTTTTCGGGCACTTCCACAACGGCCGTTACTTTCACGGGCATTCTGTTCAGCAACAATATATTGCCCACGGCTGGTTTGTTGCCGAAATATTTTTTTGCGATCTCCTTCCGAAGTACCACCGACTTCATGTCGCTCAACGCACTTGTGTCGCCCTCGAGCAATGGAAAAGAGAACATGGAGAGGAAGGATTTGTCGGCAAAGAACACAGCCTCTTCGTTGAAGGTTAAGGGGCCCTTGGGATCGCCTTCATAGGTGAAGGTGACGGCGGGAAAAAACTGCGACCCGCGCATCACTCTGGCAAAGTCTTCGACCTCGGGAAAGTCGGCCTTCATGGCTGGACCGATAGACGGGTGATTGGTGGCGGATGGGCCTGCCGCAAGCGCGCCGCTATATTGAATGGGCACGCGATAGAGCCGCGATGCGTTTGCATGAAACAAGTCGTAGCTTCGTTCGGCCTGAATGTATTGATAGATCATGAACACAACGGCCATGCCGATGGCAAGACCGATGATGTTGATGAAAGAGAATATCTTATTTCTCAGCAGATTTCTCCAGGCGACGATTAGGTAAGATTTGATCATGGTAGTTGGGGGTGATAGTGCTGGGATGTTGCTAAGGCCGCAATAGTTTAGTGTTGACCGGTTAAAATTTTCTGTGGCAGTTCATTCACCCCCAAGCCCTGATGGAGGCGTGGCTGGCGCGTCGGGACGGCCCGGGAGCGGGGCTATGAAAAGCACGAGAACTTGATGCAGCAAATTTCTCCTATCGCACAAACGTTCAGCACCAAAAAACCCACGCGGCAAATTCAGTTACACAAAATAGCATTTCTTTCTCAAATTATCTTGAACCGGTGCCCCTTGCCCCAACCGGCATGAAACCACGCCGCGGACGTCGTGGCATTTCAAAGCGGCGTTGTCGATAAGCTAGTTTACATGCGAGGCACTCGCGCTCACGCGAACTTGCTTTTACAGTTCGAAATAAAAAACCATTCCGATTTTAACCTGGGTGAAAAAAATTCGCTTTCAGCGATGGTTCATTTGTAGACAAATGACCTGGCAAGGCTTTTAACCTCCTTGAACGGCGTGCATTTAGTAAAACAATTTTCATACAACACATATCCCGACCGGCCTATGTGTCACAAAAAAAGTTACAAAGGCAAATCATGAGAAGCATCCAGACCAATGAATACATAGAAAGGTTAAGAAAGTTTGTGAAAGACTGTTCGGGTATGCGCGACGAAGACTTTGATCTTTCTGTTCCTTATTGGCAACACAAAATCTACAAAAAGGGAGAGTTCTTTAATGAGTATAAGAACGTGTGCAAATATCTTGGCTTTGTGCTTGATGGCGTGTTCAGAATATACCGGTTTCACGACCAGTCGGGCGCGGAGAAGAACATGTTCTTTTTCACCAAGAATCAGTTCATGTGTTCGTTCAAAGGTTTTTTTAGTCAGAACAGCTGCGACTATCATACGCAATCGCTCATCAAATCAAAAATATTATATATCCACCACGACAGCCTGCAGCATCTCTATAAAATATCGCCGGTTTGGGATCGCTTCGGGCGGGTGTTTGCCGAATCGTCGCTACTCGCCGTGATGACCAACACCGAAGCCGTTATGTTCAAAAGCCCGGAAGAGCGCTACCGTGAACTGGTGAGCGTTCACCCCGACATTTTCAATTCAGTGCCGCTCTATCATATCGCATCCTACCTTGGCATCAAAGGGCCATCGCTTAGCCGAATCAGAAAACGAATTGTCACAAAAGAAAACCCGGTGGCCGTTAACACTGCCGTTTCTGTTGAGCCCAAAAAAGAATTTCGATTTTAACCTGGGTGAAAAATATTCGGTTTGGGCCAAGCTAGGTTTGCATCGTCTAAAAAAAACACAAACAAATTAGACGAACCAAAACATGAAAAAAATCTTATTGTCATTCACCCTTTTAGTTGTTTTTGCAGTGCTGTTGTCGTGTTCCAAAGATGATGACCCCACGCTGGTCACCAAGACCTATGTGATTGTGCCGGGAGCATGGTCTGCGCCTTATGCATGGGCCAACGTGAAAGCGAACCTGGAAAAATCGGGCAACACGGTTGTGGTAGTGCAATTGCCCGGTCACGGTTCTGATCACACCGCTCCCCAAAACCTGAGCATCGACGTGTATCGCGATGCTGTTGTCGACGCGATCAATACGCTAAGCGGCCAGGTTATTCTGGTGGGCCATAGCATGGGTGGTGTCGTGATTTCTGAAGTTGCAGAAAAGATTCCTGCCAAAATTGAAAAGCTGATCTATGTCGCAGCATTCGTTCCGGTGTCGGGCCAGTCGTTGCTAGATCTGGCACTACCCGACACCACGTCCGTGTTGCATGGAAACCTTAGGCCATCTGGCGACGAGTTAACCATTGATGTCGTTTCTGAGCAGATCATCAATGCCTTTATACAGGATGGAACCACCAGCCAGAAAGACCTGGTGCTGTCAAACTATCAAACCGAGCCGTTGATCCCCTTCACCAACAAGGTGGCGTTAACCACGGCCAACTATGGTTCGGTGCCAAAGGTCTATATCAAAACCTTGGTAGACCACACCATCACTCCCGATCTGCAAAAACGCATGCTGGCAGCAACACCTCAGTTTGCAGCAACCTATGCGTTAAACACCGGCCACAGCCCCTTCCTTGTGAAACCAGATTCGGTCGCCATCCTGCTCACCAACATTGTAAAATAATATTCAACAGAAAATATTTTCATCAATCAATCAAAATACGATCACTATGAAACGTTCAGCAAAAGCACATTGGAAAGGCACCCTGCAAGAAGGCCTTGGCGAGATCAGCACACAAAGCACGGTGCTCAAAGAAACCCGCTATTCATTCAAAACCCGTTTTGCCGATGGCATCGGCACCAATCCCGAAGAACTGATTGCTGCAGCACATGCAGGCTGTTTTTCTATGGCCCTTAGCGCCACCCTGGCACATCACGGCATCACCGCCGGCGACATCTTCACCACCGCCATTGCAGATCTCGACATGCAGGCATTAAGCATCACGGGAATCCATCTGGAATTAGAGGCCACCGTTATTGAAGGTGTCGATGAAAAAACATTCACCGAAATCGCCGAAGGGGCAAAAGCACATTGCATCATCTCAAAGGCCTTGAGTGTGCCGATCACATTAAGCGTAACCTACGCCTGAGCAGACCGCGATCAGCCTTCGGGGTGCTGGCAGCGCGTTGGATAGTGTCATGCCTTTTAACTTCTGCATCACCGCCAAGGCTGATGGCTGCTCTGATTTTTACATCACTATAAATCTAAACACAAAAAAATGAAACCGAATTCAAACACAGGCAACACAACGTTTACGCACCAAACCGTGCCAACGGACTATGTTGATGTGAAGGGCGTGAAGTTCGCATACCGCTCGTTTGGGAAACAAGGTGGCATACCCATCATTTTTCTACAGCACTTCACGGGCACCATGGACAATTGGGACCCGGCGGTAACAAATGCGCTGGCAAAGAATCACCACGTAGTCTTGTTTAACAACAAAGGCGTGAGCACCAGCAGTGGCAAAACCCCAGACACCATTTCTGAAATGGCGAAGGATGCCATCGACTTTATTAAAGCACTTGGTTATGACCAGTTTGATTTACTAGGTTTCTCACTGGGTGGTTTCATCGCGCAAGACATTGCGGCCAATTACCCAATGCTGGTAAGAAAGCTGGTGTTGGCCGGCACGGGCCCGATAGGCTCGGAAGGCATCACCCAATTGGAATCAGTAATCAGCGATGGTTACAAAGATGGGCCGGCGAATGCGTTAGTCAATCTGTTTTTTGCAAAGTCGGCCAAAAGCATAGAAGCCGGCAGGGCCTTTATGAAGCGACTTCAACTCAGGGCCAACGAAAGAGACACCCCCAGCACCAACGAAACGGTGGGCGCGCAGGCGAAGGCAATCATAACATTCGGCTACCAGAAAGATGACGAACGCAAGCAGCTTCTGGCCATAAAACAACCCGTGCTCATCGTCAATGGAACAACCGATCTGATCGTGCCTACCATCAACTCCTATGTTTTGTCGCAATACATTCCCAACTCCAAACTCATCATTTGGAGCGATGCAGGTCATGGCGGATTGTTTCAGCATCACGAAGATTTTGTCAGGGAAGTAGAAATTTTCCTGGGAACACAGGTTTAAAAGACAACTAATAACAGAGGCAGCACATGCTACCGGAAACTGAAAACGTAAACGGCGATTTTAACCTGGGTGAAAATTTACGTTGTTCAGGCTTGGTAGGTTTGTGTAAACAAAAAGGCCAAAGGCCAAAAAAACGAAAATGAAATCAACACTCTTACTTGCTGCAATCACAATGTTTGGTTTTGCGGCCATTGCTCAGTCAACTGCAAAGAAAAATGAAACCATTGTCCTGGTGCACGGCGCCTGGGCCGATGCCTCTGCATGGCATGGCGTGACCCCTCTGCTCCAGGCAAAGGGCTATAGCGTTATTGAAGTCAATCTTCCCGGTCATGGAAAAGACGAGACATCCTTTGCCGGCATCTCGTTGCAATCTTATGTAGACGCCGTAACAACCGCGATCGGTTCTAAAAAGAACATAATCCTGGTTGGTCATAGCATGGCCGGCCTGGTCATCAGCCAGACAGCCGAGGCAATACCCGGTCAAATAAAAGAGCTTGTCTACCTGTCTGCGTTCCTGCCCCGAAACGGCGAAAGTTTGCTTTCCCTTGCAAAGCAAGATCCGGATAGCCATATTGGAAAATATTTAAACATCGACGAGAAGAACGGCACCGCGGTGATTGCAAAAGACAGAATCGTAGACGTTTTTGCCCTCGACGCTCCCAAAGAAGTACAAACTTACCTGGTTGCTAACACAAAAGCTGAACCGTTGGCGCCTTTGGCAACGCCTGTTTCGCTCACAGAAAAGAACTTTGGAAAAGTGAAAAAGGCCTACATCTTTACAACGCTCGACAATGCGGTGAGCTTTAATGCCCAAAAGGCAATGGTTAAAAATACACCTGTCGGCAAAGAGGAAACCCTCATCAGCAGTCACACATCATTCATTGCTTCTGCAGGCAAGCTTGCCGAAGCTATCGTGAAGAGTGTTAAATAGTAAAATTGAACCAATGCAAAAGCTCACATGAATTTTTGTGAGCTTTTGTTTTTGTAAAGAATAATCCCAATATGATATGATCGAGCTAGAACTATTAAAGTCAGCCATACAGTCCGCGACAGGCATGGACGATAAAACCTTCGAACTTTCTGTTCCGTATTGGCAACTAAAATCTTACAAAAAGGGTGAGTTCTACAACGAATACAAAAATGTTTGCAAACACCTCGGTTTTGTGATAGGTGGCGTATTCAGAATATACCATGTAGGCGAAGAAACAGGCGACGAAAAGAATATGCTTTTCTTCACTGAGCGGCAATTTATGACGTCGTTCAAAAGCTTCTTAAATCAGACAGCATGCGAATATCATACCGCTTCACTAACCGATTCAACGGTTATATACATTCACATCGATCATCTTAATAAGTTATACTCAGAATCTCACGGATGGGAAAAGTTTGGAAGGGTGGTTGCCGAGCATGCCTTCAACGATGTTATGTCGAACACCGAAGGCTTTCTTTTTAAAAGCCCCGAACAACGATATCTGGAAATGACCCAGAAACACCCCGACATTTACAATTCCGTGCCCCTCTATCACATTGCGTCATACCTGGGGATACAAGGCCCATCGTTGAGCCGGATTAGAAAGAGGATGGCTGGGAAATAGCATAGATCGCGTCGCCGATTGTTGACATGCAACGTTTAGGTTATAATAGTAAAGACAGGCTCTCTTTCGAGAACCTGTCTTATAGAATCACATCACAGTCTTGATTAAAACCGTTTCGGCAATATTTTCCGGTACCAGTTGATACCGGCAAAACGTGAGTGAGGCAGAGGCCCGTCCGGACGACACCGTTCGGAGTGACGTTACATAACCAAAGAGGTTAGCCAGCGGGACTTCCGCATCAATCCATTGCGCATTGGCTTTGATGCCAATTTCGCGAATGATGCCGCGTCTCCTGTTGAGGTCACCGGTTATCGCTCCGGTGTATTCTTCCGGAGTGACGATGTCAACGCGCATCACGGGTTCAAGAAGTTTGGGCGAAGCTTTCTTTGCAGCCTGCTTGAAACCTAACGAAGCCACCAGTTCAAAATCCTGCGCGTGAGAGTCTTCATCGTGGATGCTACCGTCGAACAGTCGTACCCGCATTGACTCCAGCGGATATCCTGCCAAAACTCCATTCTTCATCGCTTCCTCAAAACCTTTCTTCACCGAAGAAATGAATTCTCTGGGGATCGCTCCGCCTTTCACATCGTTGACGAAGTCCAACCCGTGCGTTTCATTGGCGGCAGGAAGCAACTCAAAGTGTATCTCGGCAAAACTTCCACTACCTCCGTTCTGTCGTTTAAAAACCTCTCTGTGCAACACCGGCTGTGTTAACATTTCGCGGTATGCAATCTGGGGTTTCCCCTTTGTGATCTCAACACCGTAGTCCGTCGCGAGTTTCTCCATGACCACTTCAAGGTGAAGCTCGCCCATTCCTCTTAGTATGGTTTGGCCCGATTGCGAATCTACTTCCAGCTGCAGCGTAGGGTCTTCATCCAACAACCTGGACAATGACTGGCTCAGCTTGCCGGATTCCTTTGCCGACTTCGCTTCAATGGCGTAGCCGATCACCGGGGCAGGGAAATCCATACTCTCCAGACGTATCGGATGGTCAGGCACAAACAACGAATCGCCTGTCTTGGCATCTTTCAATCCTACCAAAGCACCGATGTCGCCTGCTTGTAGCGTTTCCAAAGGCTCCATTCGGTCAGACAGAACGCGGAGTAGCCGACTAACACGCATCGACTTGCCGGTGCGGCTGTTCTTTATTTGATCGCCACTCTTTATCGAGCCTGAATAGATCCTTAGCAACACAAGCTTGCCAACATAATCATCCGTGATGACTTTGAACACAAGCCCTGTAAACGGCGCACTGACATTTGTTTTTCTCGTGATGCTTTCACCACTATCCGGATGCGTTCCGTTTATCTCTTCGATATCCGCCGGTGAAGGCAGATAGGAGACGATCGCATCCAGTAGCGGTTGCATGCCTTTGTTTCTGAAGGCTGCTCCGCATAGAACCGGAGTAAGTTGGAGTGACAGTGTTGCTTGACGTAACGCCTGTCTGATCTCTTCCTCCGTTACTATTTCAGAGGTTGTATACTTCGCAAAGATGACTTCGTCAACCAATGCGAGCTGTTCCAGCAGGTGTTGTCTCCAATACGTTGCCTCTTCAAGGAGCGTGTCGGGTATGGCTGTGCTTTCAAAGGATTTTCCATCGGCGTTGTTCCATACCTGTGCTTTCCAACCGATGAGATCGATGACTCCCGCAAAGGAATTTTCAACGCCAATAGGCAATTGCACTGGTATTGCAACCGTGCCCAACTTTTCCCTGATCTCCTTTACCACCCTGATGAAATCCGCGCCCTGCCGGTCCATCTTGTTTACCATGATGAGGCGCGGTACTTTATACTTATTGGCCTGATGCCACACCGTTTCCGATTGAGGCTGTACACCAGACTTTGCACAAAACACAGCCACGGCTCCGTCAAGCACGCGAAGTGACCGCTCTACTTCAGCAGTAAAATCTACGTGACCCGGTGTGTCGATCAAGTTGACCTGGTATCGTGTTTGACCTACTTCCCAGAAAGTGGTTATGGCAGCGGAAGAGATGGTAATTCCTCTCTTGGCTTCTTGTGGATCTGTGTCCATCATGGTGTTGCCTTCATCCACATTGCCCATTTTATGAATCACACCTGTGTAATACAGTATGCGCTCAGTGACCGTAGTTTTTCCAGCGTCTACGTGAGCCATGATTCCAATATTTCTTATGTTTTTTAACGTTGTCATTTTCAGAATATTTAAAGTGTTGATCTGTACGTGAAGCAATAAAAAAAGCCTCTCGTTCCGGAGAGGCTTTCGTAAGCACACAGTCTTACCCGTTGCCTATGTCTCCGGCATCATTATCATTTCACGTACTATAGTTTTTAACTGATGTTTTATCATGTTGTGTTAATTAAAGAATTACGCTCAAAGGGGAGGCAACAAAAAAGCCTTTCCCGGATGAGAAAGGCTCGATATGATGTTTAATCATGATCACTTACCTCATTCTTCCGGATACATATTGCGCCCCCCATCTCCTATAAAGACGATGTGGCTACTGGCAATAATAGCGTTGATGGCCATTTTGCCTACAGCGTTGTTTCGAATGTTGAAGTTTGTTGTCATGACGTTAAGTCTTAAACTTTACTGACGGCAAAAGTAATAATAAGATTGATATAAACTTTTCCGGACAACCTTTTTTTTAACAAGTGAAAAAATCAGGAGAGTTTCCCGGCGGATTGGAGTTCAGCGCGGGTTCAACCTAAGGGGTTTATCCATCTTTCTCCACTACTTTTTCCTTTGAAACGTCCCGGCAACCTCCTGGAACATGGCTTCATTCTCCTTAAATTTTTCAGTAGCGGTGCCGTAGATCACATAATCACCCTCCTGGTCGAACAGCATCACGAGATACATCAGCTCATTTTTGTTATTGCCATCCGATACTCCTTCGGCAATGATCTCGTAGCCCGGCATGCCATCAATGTCAACAGGGGAGGTACGCTTGATCTGAATATGCTGATGATACAGTTCGGTATTCAGGTATCGCTCCACAACAGCTTGGCGATCTGCGGCATTGGTGGCTCCTATTCTGCGGGCTACCACCAGCGCGAGGTCTGAAGATGAGTTTTGTCCGGCACCTTTATATAACAGCATGCCATTGAGAAGGCGGTCAAACGTTAATTGATCATCGTCGGTTTCAATTTTGAAGTCCGCATCGTCTCGCGGATCTGGAATGGCCTCATCTTGAAGAACAACGGAAAACATGGCGGTCGTTATCCGTTTCTCCATAACGGAGTCGGAGGGCAGGTGCTGCCCAATGACGGTAACTGTGACGTCATCATCGCCGAAAAAAAGAAAATGTTTTTTATACGATTCGCCATCACGCGCCACGATATACAGACCGTCATAACCATTCACGGTCATCGGCTGCCGGCTGATCAGGTCTTTTGGACTGATGAGGACCTCGTCATATTTTTTTATCTTCTTCTGAACTGGCTCCCGGTCCTGAAAAAACTTGAGGGTAGTGGTTGTGCTGAAGTCGTAGTAGCCCTGAAAAATATTGGCTTCCGAGAAGTTGTCGGGTGGCACAACCAGAATGTTTGTTCCCCGAACCTTGATGTGTTTGTCGCTCTTTTCGTTGTTGAGCGATAACGATTTGTCATCCGAAATCCGGCCACAGCCGACGCCGATTGCCGATAAGACTGCAATGGAAATGACCACCGTGGTCAGTGTTTTGAAAAGTTTATAAAATGGCGTGCACGTGATTTCAAATGCTGTCTTCAGTCCCATGATCTCGTTGTCTCTCTAATTTTAAGGTTCAGGTTGCTGTCAAAGAATGGTTCAAATTTAGGCATTACTGTCCATAGACTAATTGGTATTGAAGCACAATTAAAAGACAGTCTTGCCCAAAAACCTACATGCTGTCGTCCAGCCTATTTCTTTTTAACCAGCACCGAGGCAATCATCGAAATGACCAACAGGAAGGAAATGATGATCAACGATATTTCAATAGGAATTTTGTAGAAATCGGCGATCAGCATTTTGAAGCCGACAAACGCAAGAATCGTGGCAAGGCCATACTTCAAGTATGCAAAATACTTTTCAATTCCGGCCAGCGCAAAATACAGGGAGCGAAGACCCAATATGGCAAAGACGTTTGACGTATAGACAATAAAAGGATTTTCGGAGATGGAAATGATGGCGGGAATCGAATCCACGGCAAAGATCAGGTCGGTGGCTTCGATCAGCATAACCACAATAAAGAGGGGTGTTGCCCAAAGTTTGTGGTCGCGTTTCACAAAGAACTTGTCTCCTTCAAAGGAGTCTGTCACGGGAAATATCTTCCTAACCAATTTCACAACGGGGTTCTTCTCCGGGTTCATCGGCTTGTCATCTCCAAAGATCATGCGCGCGCCGGTCACGATAAGAAAGCCTCCGAAAACATAGATGAGCCAATGGAACTTATGAATGAGCTCAATGCCCGCAAAGATAAAAATCACCCGCATCACCAATGCGCCGAATATTCCCCAGAAAAGAACCTTGTGCTGGTAGGCATCGGGTACGCGGAAGTATGAAAAGATCATGATGATCACAAAAATATTGTCAATGCTCAACGACTTCTCCACCACATAGGCCGTGAAAAATTCGATCGCTTCTTCTTTGTCAAAATAGTAATACACAAAAAGGTTGAACAACATGGCAAGCGCAATCCACACTGCGGTCCAGGTCAAGGCTTCTTTTATCGACACCGAATGTGATTTTCGATGGAAGACGCCCAGGTCCAACGCAAGCATGCCAACCACAAACAGGCTGAACGATCCCCAAAGTATTGTTTCTTCGCTCATGAAATATTCAGTTTAATTTTGGATGAAGGGTCTGCCAGGTTCAGTTGGTGGTGTATACATCTTGATGGTGCCACCTGATTTGCCGGCACTGCCAGGAAAAGATGTGAAATAAAGCGGAAGTTCTGTGTCATTCACAGCACAAGACCCCGTGCAGCAAAACAGCAAGAAAATACATAACAACCATGGCAATCAACACATAGTCAACTTCCATTTCTTTGTTCTGTTTCGACTGTGGGGCTATCGACATAGACTTCGTTTATTAGATCGTTGTTTATAAAAAGAAGTGACTTTATGTGTTTTCCTGTTTTCGTGTAGATCTTAAAATACCCTTCGCGACTGCCTTGCACATATACACCTTCGCTCACCAGTGCTCCACAAGGATGGTAAGAAGCATACCGGCCATGCGGCAAACCGTTTTCATAATGTTCTTCGAGCATCAATTCTCCCGTATCATAATATTCGCGCCAAGGCCCATGTTTCAGATTGTGCACGTAACAACCTTCTGCAATCAGAACGGCGCGGCGGTTAAACGCTTTCCATCGCCCTTCTTTGGGTTTGGGTTTCGTTTTTCCGAACAGGTGGTTAATAATTTCCGTCATCACTCTTCTATGCGTAATCTTCACAATGGAACACCCCGGCGTGCCGCCCCGGCAAGCAGCATGCCTTCGCATGGACACAGCTCTTGCAAAGCCCCTGGGCAACATCAGCAGGCGTGTGCATGTTCGTTTGTCCGCCGGCCACATAGACCTCGCACTGAAATATGGTTTTCGCTGTACTCCTTCTATAGGAACAGCTCTCTGCATAAATGCAATCGGGGCAAAGCCCGCGCAGTTCATTTTGAAGAAGCGTTTCCAGACAATCAGCAGTGAGCATACGGGTGCCTTTATGGCGATGCCATCCAAAAGGCATACCACGAATAAATCGGCGAAACAAAGGAAGGAAGGCACACTGCGTGCAAACGCAGTGGTTAAATTTGAACCAGTGGTACTTTTTGTACCACCAACCTTACAGCTTGTATTTCTTTAGCTTATCGCGCAAAGTCTTCCGGTCAATGCCCAGCACGAGGGCCGTTTTTGAAATGTTATTTTGGTGAGCCGCCAAAGCATCCTGAATGTATTCGCGTTCCACATCTTCCAGGGGCCGGTCAAACCCCTTTGCTCTGACGCCCGAGTAGCGAAACGATTCGGGCAGGTCGGGAATGTCGATGGTGTTGTCTTCGGCCAGAATTACCACGCGGTGAATAAGGTTCTGGAGCTCGCGCACATTTCCCGGCCACGCATAAGCTTGCATGGCCCGGAGTGCTTTTGGCGAAAATTTCATGGGTGGTTTCCCAAGCTCATGAACATATTTCGACAAGAAAAAATCCATGAGCTCAAGCAGATCGTCGCCCCGTTCGCGCAGCGGCGGCAGATCGATGGAAATAATATTCAGGCGATAATAAAGATCCTCGCGAAACAATCCTTTCTTCACCAGCTGCATCAGGTCAACATTAGTCGCGGCAACCACGCGCACATTCACGTTGAGGGTTTTTTTTGAGCCCACCATATAGAACTCCTTTTCCTGGAGCACGCGCAAAAGTTTTGCCTGCATGGCCAGACTCGTGTTGCTGATCTCATCCAAAAAGATTGTGCCGCCGTCGGCGGTTTGGAAGAAGCCGGCCCGGGTTTCGGTTGCGCCTGTGAAGGCCCCTTTCACATAGCCAAAGAGCTCGCTCTCCAGGAGGGTGTCGGGAATACCGCCGCAGTTCACCGGCACAAAGGGGGCAGCCGAAGCCTGGCCGCCATAGTGCAGCGCGCGGGCCACCAATTCTTTTCCCGTGCCACTCTCGCCTTGAATCAGCACCGTGGCGCGCGTGGGTTTAGCCTTGTTGATGGTGTTAAAAACTTTCTTCATGCCATCAGAATGTCCAATGATTCCAAAGTTTTGGATCGCCGGTTTAGACGAGGCCTTGGCTTGCCTGTGCGTCTTTTGCAAGACTCTTTCCACGGCTGTGAACAACTCCTCATCGGTAAACGACTTCACGAGGTATTCTTCTGCGCCGATCTTGATGGATTGAACTGCACCTTGAATGGAGGGAAAACCCGTGATCACGAGAATGCCGATGTTCTTATAATTTTCCGACGTATGTCGCACCAACTCAATTCCGTTTTCGCCCGGCATTTGCAGATCGGTGATCAGCAAATCAACCGCCACGCTTCCTAAAAGTTTGATGGCCGACTGAACATTGTGGGCTGTATAAATGGCATAGCCTTTCGACTGCAGGTTGCGCTTAATGAGCTCCACGCTCTCTGGCGAATCATCTACAACCAATACGTTGATGGGAACAAGCTCTTTTTTCTTCATGTCATTTACCATTCTGTTTCAACGGAAGCAATACCTCAAATTTTGAACCTTTGCCGACCGTGCTGCTCACCAGAATCTTTCCCTTGTGATCTTCCACGATTCCCAGCACCACCGAAAGGCCCAGCCCTGTGCCTTGCCCCACCGGCTTGGTGGAGTAGAAGGGCTCAAAGATTTTTTTTCTCACTTCCGGCAACATGCCGGTGCCCGTGTCTTTCACGGTCAGGCCTACGTGGTCTTTTTTTCGTTTGGTCGTGACCGTTATCTGGCCGCCGTGCGTCAACGAATGAATCGCATTGGTGATGAGGTTAACAAGCACCTGGCTCATTTGCACCTCATCGGCTTGGATAAGCGGAAGGTGAGGATCAAGTTTCTTCACAATTTTTATGCCCCGGCTTTGAAAACGGATGTCGATAAAATAGAGAATATTAGACACGATTGCATTCAGGTTCACCGCATTGATCTGGCGGGGCATCTGCCGCGAAAAGATCATTAGTTTCTTGATGATCTCGCGCGTATAGAGCGAAGCTTTGATGATTCGTTCGATGTCGCTTCCGTTTTGTTCGTCGAGTGCACCGGTCTTTTGTATCAATTGTGCAAAACCCAGTATTCTTCCCAGGGGCTCGTTCAGTTCGTGCGCAATGCCGGCCGACAGTTCGCCAACAAACGCAAGACGTTCGGAGTGTTGCAACTGCATCTCCAGTTTCTGCTTGTCTTCCTCGATCGCGGCCCGTTTAACGAATAGCGACAACTCGCGTGCAACAATCCTCACCAGATTGTTCTCCTCGGCAAGGAAAACATACTTTGCTTTCTTGCTTTTCAGAGGAGCCCGATAGCCTATCTGGATCGTTCCGTATTTTTTCTTGCCCATTCCCAGGGCCGTTGTCATCGGCTGATGGCACTTTGAAAATCCCTTGGTAGCGTAGCGTGTTTCGTTCACAACAATGCAAACTTCGGCCAGGTCGGGATACTGCATGGCCTGCGGAAGAATGGCGAGTGTCTTTGTGAGTATGGCGTTCAGATCATTGTCGGCCTCCCAGGCTATTTTAGATAAGTCGTAAAGACATTTCAGCTCCTTAACCCTTTCCTTCAGTTTTATGTCGGTGCTATTCATGGTCGGCCTCGTTTTTAATAACAGTAAAGATATGAAGAGTGAAGCACTAAGTGAGCCAAAGAGTTTAACGCGTTCGCTGGGTAGATTCTACCCAGTGGGTAGTTTTTGGCCAGGCCGGTGCGCGGGCAAGTTCAAATAGACGCGCCATTGGCACCTTTGTCTGGCACGGATACTGCAACGCCGTTGTGTAAACCGAATCGTCATGGAAAAGAAAATGTTAATCACCGATACAGACTATCACCGGCTCATTGGTCTGATCGGTTTCACAACCGAAACGGGCAAGACACCGGAAATGTTGGCGCAATTGTTCCACGCACTCTGCGATGCAGAACGTGTATTGCCCGAGGAAATTCCGGAGAGCGTCGTCACCATGAACTCCAGCGTGTTGCTAAAGGATTTGTCGACCGGGCGTGAAACGGAACTAACCATCACCTATCCGCAAGACGCCGACCATCGCGAGCGAAGGGTGTCTGTGTTTTCTGCAGTAGGCGCGGCGTTGTTGGGCATGCAGGCCGGCGATGTTGTGTCCTGGAAAGTGCCGGCTGGACAAGGAAGATTTCAAATTTTAAAAGTCACGTATCAGCCGGAAGCTGTAGGCGACTATTCATTATGACAGCCATAGGCAAACTACTGCTCCTGCTGACGTTGCTGCTGTTGGGTGGTTATGTGAACTACCGCGCAGCAACCCGGATGGAGCACTACGGCCGGCGGCAGCAGCGATTGGCAAAACTGAAAGCCAGTGCCACCGTAGACGACTATGCGTTCATGAAAAAGATTTTGAGCGGGAGTGCCGCAGTGGCGCAGACGGCCGACGCAGCCCCTTCAACAAGTCTTGTCGTGAAAAACGGAGCGGTGATTGGCGAAGGGCACGACCGATCGAAACAACTCATCGATCCATCGGCCCACGGTGAGATGGAGGCCGTGAAAGCGGCATGTCAATACACCGGCACAACCACATTGAAGGGCAGCGTGCTCTACACGAGCATCAAACCTTGCCCCATGTGTCTGGCATTGCTCTACCTCGCAGAGGTTGAACGGATCGTCTACTACGCACCATCGGACACAACGCAGTGGAAGACGGCAAGCCTTGCCTACCGCAGAATCTATGACGCCCTGAACCAGGACTATGCCTATCGGCCAATACCGGAACTGGTGTTGCAGCCTTCAGACATTGAGAAGTTTGCCGGCGATGGATGGAGAAAGCGATAGCGCGTTGCCAGCGGGAAACTTATCGCAAAAGGAAATAGCTTTTAATAAAACGAAACAGGAATGAGGACGAAAGACTTAAAGAAAAGCATGTTGGAGTATTGTAAAATTATTTTGTCGAAGATGAGTTTCAGTAGAACGCTATTCAGAAAGGAGTATAAAAAAACCTTCGCCTACCTGGCGCCCGCCGAGCACGATGAATTGAAGCGATGGTTGCGGGCCCCGGGGAGGCAAGACGGACAGTAGGCTAGTCGTTCTTTAATACGTCTACCGGATTCGACTCTGCAGCCCGAAAGGTGAAAATCAGAATGGTAGAAAAGACAATCAACACGGCCCCCAGGCCAATTAACGGGAAAGCAGCAAAGCTCCAGGGTGCCTGGTAGGCAAAGTTGCTTTTCCAGTGCTCCATGATCAGCCACGTGAAGGGCGCTGCCAATATGCAGGCTAACACCGTAAACTGAAGCGTCCGTTTCGAAACCAGGAAAATGATACTGAACACTGACGCACCAAGAACTTTACGAACCCCGATCTCCTTAAGCCGGAGAGATATCGTGAAGGTGGACAATCCAACAATGCCGAGTAGCGATATAACAATACAGATGTAGGACAGCCAGGATACTATGGTGCGCAGACTCTCGTCGTGGTTGTATTGCTCGTTGAATGAATCGTTAAGAAAGAAATAGTCGAATGGGTGGATGGGATCATAGTGGGGCCATTGCTTTGCCATGTAGGCAAGCGCTTCTTTGGCATGGCTTTGTTCTACTCTCACATAGAGCATGCCCGCTTGGAACCTTGGCTTAACCATTATCAGGGGTGCTACTTTTTGATGCAACGACTGGAAGTTAAAATCTTTGAGAACACCGACAACCGTTCCCGGATACTCGCCATGAAAAAACGCGATCTTTTTGCCGAGAGCGTCATCGCCGCATTCCATTGCTTTAACGGCAGCTTCATTGACCAGGTATGCGTTTTCGAAATCCTGTCCGTTCACAAAATCCCGTCCCTTGATGATTTTCATATCCATGGTCTTAACAAAATCGTCTCCGACATAGGCGACATTAAATCCTTGCTGACGCGTGCCAGTGTTTGTTTCGACCATCCAGTTCGACACCCCGGCCATGTTAAAACCCATTATCTGGTATGAAGTAGTGATTGAAGTTATTCCGGCACGATTTGTAAAATCATTTTTGAGCGCTTCAATTTTATTGGTCACACTGTCGCTGCGTAAGGGAACTATGATGACGTTGTCTTTTTGAAAGCCAAGGTCCGCCTGGTGAAGAAAATCAATCTGTGATCCCATTTGCCACGTGCACATAACCACCAGAACGGAGACTGCCAATTGTGTGGTCACAAGCACACCACGCAGTGCAGAGGCCGAGCGTCCGTGTTTTAATATTCCCTTCAAGCCCGACAATGCGGGAATGCTCGATAAATAGATAGCCGGATACAATCCTGATAAAATTCCTGTAAGGAGTGCTAAGGAGATGGAACCTACAAGCAGGGTAGTGTTTTGAACAGGCTCAAATTTTAGAGGTATGCCTAAGGTGGTTTCTACAAATCCAAGGGTCACCACGGCGTAGACCACAAGCCCTGAAACGACAAGACTGCACAGGCTCACAGCCGTAGATTCAAAAAGAAGGGCACTGGCAATCTTCCTTCTGCTGGAGCCAATAATTTTTCTGATGGAGATGCTCTGCGCACGAAGGAGGGCTTTTGCGGTGGAGAGATTAACGTAATTTATCCCGGCAAGCAAAATCAGGAACAGTGCTACGGTGGACAAACTATAGAGATAGGAAAGATTTCCGCGCGGCAGATCGTCGTTCAGATCGGAATGCAAATGAATACTGGCCAGTGGTTCAAGGATGGGCTTGTAGTCACCACCAACGGAAACACCAAACGGCTCAAAATATTTACGGTAAATGGCGGCGAACTTTTGATGAAAGGCCTGCACATCAAATCCCTCATGAACTAAAATGTATACGTACGCATTAGGATTCCAAAAATCTTCCGATACAATGTCGGCTATCTTTGTTTGAGGCAGTGGTATGAGCAGGTCGAATTTGACGTGCGTGTTGTCGGGCTGATCGCGGATAACAGCAGACACAATTCGCGATGTTCCATCAACGATAAGCATGCTGTTGATGGCAGATTCGGTGCCACCAAAATACTTTTTTGCCATCCTTTCCGTCAGCACAATGGAGTTGACCTCGGCAAGACAACTCGTTGCATCGCCGACGATAAACGAATGCCGGAAGACAGAAAAATAGGGCAAGTCTGCCATGACGAGCCCCGTTTCATAAAAGCTTTTTTCAGCAGACGCAACACCATTCGAAACAAGTGTTGGAGGAAGCGGCAGCAATGTTACTGACGACACGACTTCCGGCATTTCAAGCGGCAGCACAACACCCAGGGCAGGCGAGTTTTGTGCCGTGTGCAAGAAGAGTCCCGTCTGCTTCTGATCACCACCAACGCGATAGATACGCTCATGTAACGGAAAGTGTTTATCATAGTCGATCTCATGCTGCCAGATCAGTAGCATGATTATTCCCGTCGTTATCCCTAATGTCAAACCCAGGATGTTCAGGAAAGCGAAAAATTTGTCCCGGAGAAGATTCCTTAGGAAGGGTGGGAGTGCAGTCAACATAAATGAAGTGTTTGATGTTGAAGTTACATTTTTTTTGGCTTTCTGCTGCATAGAGCATAGGCTGGAAAACGATGGTTCGCCGATAGCTCCAGATCTGCTACCCTTCTGATGTCAACACCCGCTTAAGGATGCTGTAGTGGAAATCACTTACTCATGACCATGGTGCTCACGCGGCCTGCAGATCGCCCATTCATATTCGAATTTGAATATGTTAATCACGGTGGGGTCGCCCAGGTAGGTTGAATTCCAAACGATCTTTTTGACGAGGTTTCCGTCATACGTATAGCTGAAGGCATGGGTTGTGGCCGTGATGGGCGCGTCCACGATTTGATAGACACCTTTTAGCGGATTGTTTTCCGAGAATGTACTGATCAACGGGATGCTATAACTTCCTCCCGGAAAATTGGAAAAACCGCCCAAGGGAAAGAAGGCCGGATTGTTAACGGCATCGGCGAGGATCATGAAAGGGTTAATCTTGTGATCGTATTCCGAACCGGTAAATTCGGTGAACGTGGGAACACTATAGACGCGGGCCACATTGTTGCCTTGATAGACAAACCTGCGGTCGAGCTCGAACACCACATAAGGATTTCCATCCAGGTCGGTGCCCCATTCCTGATAGGTAAACGACGATAGCTTTGTGGGTGTCAGGTAATTTATAATGTCAACGCGATTGGGCTGGGCAATATCCGCATAAGATGCCTGCGAGGTTCTGATCTTCGAAATGCCCCATGGCCCCTGCGAAAAATCGAGGTGAGCTTCTGGCGTAGACTGACCGTGAAGGACAATGTCAGCGCTGTAGAGTTTTTGATTCTCATCATAGGAGAAATGGATGTCGCGGTCGGCAGCTTTCAGTTGGGTAAGCGTTCCATAGGGATCGTATTGCGCACGATAAAGAATGCCGCCCCATTCCATGGTTTTGATGCGGAGTTTTTTTGGCGATGGACCAGGGCCAAAACAGGAGGAGAGAAACAGGCATGCAAAGATGAGCACACCGGCGAGGGAGTTGAGTGTTTTCATAGAAGAGAGGGTTATGTTTACCTAAGATAATCATTGACCACTTCATCGAAACGGCATACTTAAATTAAATTTTCGTTATGGCTCCTGAGATCCCTATAGTCCGGTATGATTTTACCTTCGGTCAAGGCGCATCTTGTGAAAATTAATTTTCGATTTCGCAATGCCTATTTTGACCGACAAGGGAGCTTGATTTTTTTTCACTACCGTCGCCGGCAGTATGATAGTGTGTGGCGTGGGACATTCATTTATGGGCGGAAGATCAGACGGTGTTGCGTCGCTACAACACATATGTTGGGTAAAACGAAAGGAACGTGGAAGCGCGTTGCCGTCATGCTCACATCAGAGGTAGCAAACCAATTTGTTAGGAGCGATAAAATTGATGGTCTGGTCTGGGCAACATGAAAACGAGTTCTTAGGCCGGTTAGTGAATAGCGATCACCTCTGTTTCCGGGAGGCCTTTCACAACCAACTGAATGTGCCGGTCTGCGGCTTTTACCTTGAAGGCATGCAGTATTTCCAAAACATCGTGGTCAATATAAACGCTGCGTGTGCCGTTGATCTCTACCAGCGAATGCTCCGGAATACGCTCCAGGAGTTCCATAAATCTTTTCTTATTCAAAAAACTCACATTCAATGCAAGGTCGATGGTGAACTGGCGGATGCTTCCGTCTTGCCGCTCCTGCACGGTGTAGCCTGCGCGATAGGTGTGTTTGACCAGGAAATAGATAGCGTAAGCAACTCCTATCACTACGCCGATGAGCAGATCAGTGGACAGGATTGCCGCAATGGTGACAACAAAAGGAAGGAACTGCTCGCGTCCCTGTTTATAGACTCCAATAATCATTGCCGGCCGTGCCAGGTTGTAGCCGGTGCGCATGAGTATGACTGCCAGTACACAATACGGAATGAATTGTACTAATGACGCAGCGAACAGTGCAGTAAGCAACAACCAGACACCATGAAGAAATGCAGACAGCCTGGTCTTGGCACCGGCCTCTGCATTGGCGGCGCTCCTGACAATGACAGAGGTGATGGGCAAGCCCCCCAAAACACCACTGGCGAAATTGGCAAATCCTTGTGCAACCAGTTCACGATTTTGGGGTGTGATTCGGTTGGATGGATCGAGTTTGTCGATCGCTTCAATGCTCAGCAATGTTTCCAGCGTAGCAACCAAGCCAATGACCACTGCACTTTTCCATATCTGGCTGTTGCTAAACAGAGCGGAAAACTCTGGGATTTTTGGTTCAGCAAAACCGTCGGCGGGCAGCAACACAAATTGTGAGGAAGTAAGGCTGAGGGCGGGTACATATTTCTGAAAAACAAACGCGAGCAGCGCTCCGGCCAATACCGTAACAAACGATGTGGGCAAGAAGACAAGGCGGGGAGCCATCCACTTTTTCCAGGCGATGAGAAACAGCAGCGAGAAGCAGGCAATTAGTATGGCTCCCGCCGATACCTTTTCCGACAGTCCGCTCATATCAAACCCGCGAAAGGTGATCAGATTGAAAAGTTCTTCTTTCCAAAAATCAGGTTTGTCATAGCCGATGATCAAGGGCATTTGCTTGAAAATTAAAATGATGCCGATGGCGGCCAGCATACCTTTAATTACCGCCGAGGGAATGAAATGGGTAAACCCTCCAAGCCGAAGAACGCCCAAAAGAATTTGCAGCAACCCGGCAATGGCCACCGACAGAAAGAATTTCTCGACAGATCCCAGCGACACAATGGCCATCGCGCAAATCGCCGTAAGCCCGGCGGCCGGACCGCTAACGCTTAGCGTTGACTTACTGATCAGGGGGATAATCATTCCACCGATGACGCCCGCCAGAAGACCGGAATAGAGGGGAGCACCCGAAGCCAGTGATATGCCCAGGCATAGCGGCAAGGCCACAAAGAAGACCGTGATGCTTGCCTTGAAATCATTTTTGAGAAATGCGATTGAATAGAGATTGTGCTTTTGAAGAGGACTCATGACGCGGCCAAATCTACCGTTGATGCAGCGATCGGAAGGTGACAAGGCTCTTGTTTTTTCCTGATTAAAATCAGCCTTTGGCTAATTATGGCTGCTCAATGCGAAAAAAGTGCACCCGCTATTTGTGAATTTGCCAATGGGGCGCGTCCGGCCACCCATGCCGGCGTGAGTCACTTTTGGTTAGCTTTTGACAGAGGGGAGTAGGCCTTGAAGGTTAGGAACACACCAAAGCCAATCAGTAGTAGTTCGATCGCAAACGTGAAGCCATCATTTTTAAATTGAGATTTGTAAAGCTCCGGAAAAAACATCCGTGCCATGCCCAATAGAATGGCAAGCCATCCAAGAATCGTTAAACTGGTTTGCCAGCCCACCGTCCAAATGGAATGACTGCGGACGATGGCAAGGCCAGCAACAAAAAAAAGAACGCCTGATAGATATACCAAAGGCGTGATTTGTGAATCGTAAAGCGTGGGATTCCACATTTTTAATTCAGCCAAAACCATGACGACTAACGTTGGGCCCGCAATGCCAGCAATTGATCTTGATTTTTCCATTGTTCCCCGGTTAAATGCCCTGGTAGTCCATCGATACAACAGTATGGAGTTTAAAACTAAATCATGCACAAGGTTTGCGCGATGCACTTCGGTCGTCGTCATCCTGTCAGGCCGATGCTGCGTGCTGCTATTTGGTTTTAGAGTTCTTCACGAGCACATAAATGGAAATTATAAACGCAATGGAGTAAACAATCGCCAATCCTGTTTTTTGAAATTTAAGATTTTCAAAGTCAAATTGCTTAAACAATGTGACGCCTAAAATGATGGCGACGATGCCAAACGTAAACGAAAGTGTTTTTTTCTTTTCCATAAACTAATGTTGTACTACATGCTCATTAATGTCCCTGGCGGAAATTGCCATTGGCGCAAATGTGATCATTTCCGTGCTATTTGCTGCCATGGCTTTGAATATTTTCTAAGTACCATTGCCGACAGCATAGGGTAGGTTTTTAGAAATAGATTCACTGTGAAACTTACTTCACGTCTATTTCGACCTCGGCTGTAAATTCATTTTCGGGTTTGTTTTTGTCCCAGACCTTCATGTTGATTTTGTACTTTTCGCCGGATTGCATAGGGCTGCCCACGGTCACCGTTCCTCTCAAAACAGAAGCCTGCTCAGGCGTGTATCCCTCGCCGCCCGCGAAGAGATCGGCTTCATTGATAATGAATTTTCCTTCTTTGTCAGTTACGGCAAGCTTAAGACCCGGCGAGGCTTTGTCATCTTTTAACGCATAGTTTCTCAGGCCCTCTACCACAATTGCTACTTTCGAATTCAGGTCAACTTTGTTATCGGTTTGTATTTTATCTTCCGGTCCAACAAAGTAGACCTGATCCAGTCCGAAGCCATTGTAGGAATACGATAGTCCGGTTTTAAAATCTTTATTCGTGCCTGCGCTGAAACTGCAGGAAGACAGGATGCTCACAAGAAGAAGGAGTAGAAGAGAAGGGGTCGTTTTCATAGGGTCAGGCAAAGTTTTAGCTATAAACAAATATAAATATTATTCGATAAGTAGCTATGGATACACCCAGCCCATCCGTGAGGGAGGATGGATTTTTAAGAAAATCGAGCTTGCCAGACTTCAATGAAATGGGCTGGGCACCTATTTCCGGGGAAACGTTCTTTTGAAAGAGTTTTGGCATCCTGCGTCGCCCGGTCAAAAAAATGGTAACTTCACAGGCAAGTCTACGAGTCATGAATAAATCCATTCCACCGGGCTACTCATTTTTTCCATCGATGGTGCGCACCTACAAGCAGGCCAAAAATCCCATCGGCGCCATGGTGGAAAGTATGACCCGATTCAACGGAACCTATACGGTCAACCTCGGCATGATGCGCCTCATTGCAACACAGGATGGCGGGTTGATAGAGCATGTTCTGAAATCGAATCATCGTAACTATCACAAGTCACAAATACAGACGGAATACCTCGGCAAATTTCTGGGCAAGGGTTTGCTCACCGTCAACGGCGACTATTGGCTGAAACAACGGAGACTAATTCAGCCGGGGTTTCACGCCGAAAAAATACATGCGCTCTATGCGATCATAAAAAACACGATCGACGAGTTTCTGTCAACCGTCCCCACGGGCCATGTGGACGTATACCCACTCATGCACAAGCTCGCCTTCGACATCGTAATCAACACGTTGTTCACGGTCGACGTGCCGACAGCGCAGCGGCAAAAGCTGGCCAGCTTCATCAGCGATGTGCAGGAGTATGTGATGAGAGAAGTGCGCAATCCACATAAACGCTGGTGGTTTCGGCTGTCTGGCGAACTGCAAGAAAATCTCGACAAGGCCGCCGGCGCCCGGGACGTGATCCGCTCGCTTATCCGGCAGCGTCAACACGACAAAGGTCGGCACAACGACCTGCTTGACATGCTGCTCGAAGCGCGTTACGAAGAAAGTGGTCAACCCATGACCGAAGAGCAGGTCATCGACGAAATCTTAATTATTCTGATTGCAGGGCATGAAACCACTGCCAATGCACTGTCGTGGTCGTTATACCTGCTGGCTCAGCATCCTGATGAATTGCAGATTGCAAAAGAAGCATCGCGGTCTCTCGAATTGCAGCAGATCGTTGGCAACGAAGCGTTGAACAATGTGATCAAAGAAAGCATGCGCCTGTATCCACCCGCGTGGATCAGCGACCGGGTGGCACTGGAAGACGATGAGTATGCCGATTTTTCAATTCCAAAAGGAACGGTGATCGTCATCTTCTACTACGGACTGCATCGCGACCCAAACGAATGGGGCGATGCCTTGTCATTCAAGCCCTCCCGGTTTTCAAAAGAGCATACCCAGGACATAAAGAAAATATACTATCCATTCGGAGCAGGCCCACGCCTCTGCATCGGCAACAATTTTGCCATGGCAGAGATGGTCATCTTCTTGCAGTCGTTCATCCAAATGTTTCATGTTGCACCGGGCAACGCAGAACCAACGATGAAGCCGTTGGTTACGCTGCGTCCGGATAAAGTGATGTTGAAGGTGACGAAGGTGGGTTAGTGGTGCTGTCAATGAAGGAGCCGAGGTAGGGGAAGTTGAAGATCGCTACTATGGACTGGAGTCTTTCAAAATCTTGGGGCGCTGTCGGGATCATCTATTGTATTTTAAGTTAGCCACTCCATAGCCAACCTGTCGTTCCCCTATAGTCAACTTTATACCACTTTGCGGTCTGTCCGTAGATTGTCTCGCTGATGCCATTTTTGTCTACGATGCCTACTATCTCAATCGATTTCGCACAATCTTTGCAAACGGAGCGAAGTCCATAATATGTGCGCGTGCCAGAGCCACGCCTGCTCCACGAACTCACAGTAGAAAATCCAGTGTAGGTTGTCCGTCTGTAATTTGCGTTTGGTGCTCCACATTTGTGACAGGTCGCCATAGCCGCTAACCGTTTGGTGTAACTGTTTTAGATATTTTCCTATACTGAAAAGTAAGAAAAAAATAAACCGTTTCAAGTAAGCTACTGGGATTGAAAAATCGTCTTCCGGAGAATAATCAACGCGAAATCCAGCGAGCAAACAAAACTCGATTAAGCCCTTATCACGCTATGCGAGCAACCTCACCTGATTGAATTCCAAGCATCTATAGCCCATTTTTTATGTTCTTCACTGGGATAAGAAATTGTAGAGAATGCAAATTTTCCTCCTTTCACCTTTACGCCCTGCAATATCCAATACTCTTGTTGTGTTTCTTTATCTATGCTATAGTACAGCACTGCGTTTCCCGCTATGTTCGTCGCACTGGCCAGATACTCTACTTCATAGTCGTTTTTGTTGCTAAAAAAGCCGTCGGCATACTCTGCGTCAGATTTGTCGTCGTTTCTTGTATAGCATATACAGCGAACGGTCCTTTCATGATCATAATATACTTCTGAGCTGTCATCAACCGTGTGGTAGATATTTCCGGGCAAATCAATCATCCATTTGCCGGGCAAGTCGAAGGTCATCAAGTGTTTTTTGTAGCCGAACTCAGTATCAGGAATGTCTGTTTCTTCTTCATTTAGAAATTTTTTCACAGTGTCCCAATCTTTCAGAGGAAGATCGAGTTGTGGATTTAGTTGTTTAGATCGTTCGAAGGTATTGTCAATAATATACAATACTTTTTTCTCCAAATCGTCCGTTGGGTAATGCCAAGGACACTCAACGTTTAGCAATGCAATTCCGGTCTTTTTATAGAACTGTTCGTCATCTTTTCTATTCCACCAAATAAAAAATTCTTGAGCGGCCCATTCCAAGTCCTCAATTTCAGATTCAGCAATCTTCTTAAATAATTCTCGCGTCCATATTCGCATGGGCGATGCGGCAAAAAAGCTACGTTTCATTCTCGGATACCCCAAGGGCATCGTGAGCATGAACTGTTCGCTGTTGCTCTCTACAATGAGAGAATTGGCTAGTGCTCGAAGCCATTTAAGCATTTCGAATTGAAGTTGCTTGAAATTTCGGTGATTGTAATAATCAGTTTCATCGGAGTAATGCTCCTCGTCATCCTGAAAATTCCAATTCCATTCTATTCCAAGCACTGTTCCCAGTTTTTCAACTAGCTCAACCAAGTAAGCGTGATACCCTGGTCCAACGCTATTGGTTCTTGCCGAACAAATAAGATTGTTATCGACCAATTCAAATGCCACGGTTTCCTCGCACGGATGCACAGTAACGTGAAGTGAATTTTCGTTGCCGCTAAAGGAAAGAAAATCTTTGAATAGCCCCGACGAATGGCGGGTAAGATGATCTTGTATAGTAGAAAGCTGTATTGGTGCAGCTATCTTTGCTCTTAAGTGAATGCCTAATCCCATCGTCGTCAAATGTTTCATCACCAATGGATAGGTGACTGATAGTTCTTTCAAAAATACACATACGTTCGAACGGCACAACGCTTAAAATGTATATTTGCCCATGCTAAATCCGGCAATGATTTGATCAGATGCGTAAAAAATCAAAATCCATCCCGCTGAACACCATGGCCCAAAGGTTCGGTGCGGGCATTGCCGTGGGGAAGGCAACCATCAAAGATCTGCATACCTTCGAGGAAGCCGAACAATCGCACAGAGACGACTATCATTTATTCTTTTTGCAAGAAAAAGGGAGCACACCCATAGAGATTGATTTTCAAAAATACAAGATCAAGCCATCATCGGTTATCTACATTCATCCCAATCAAATCCATAGGGTGGGGGAGTTTCAAAACATAACGCTCAGCTTTTTGGCAATCAACAACGAAAGCCTGGCCCCCGAATACCATAAATTGTTGGGTGACATTGCACCGGTTAAGCCCTTGTTGTTAAAGAAGGAAACATTTGCGCTTATTTCTGAAGCAGTGTCCCTTTGCATCAAACTGTCTGAACGCAAACACGAAAAGCTATACCACTCCCTGCTAAAAGACAGTTGCAATACGCTAGTCGCCTTAATTGCCTCGCAATACCTGTCGCAGTCCAGAGCCGTGGAATCGTTGTCGCGTTTTGAGATCATTGCCAAGTCTTTCAAGGCCAGTTTGGAGCAAAACTTTGTGACGATCAAAAAGCCGGCGGCTTATGCCAGCATGCTCAACATATCCATTCCCTATCTCAACGAATGTGTTAGGAACACAACCGGCCAATCGGTTTCCCATCACATCCAACAGCGCGTTGTTCTGGAAGCGAAGCGGCTGCTCTATCACTCCACCAAAACCGTAAAAGAAATTGCAGACGAGCTGGGCTACGACGATTACCCCTACTTCTCGCGCCTGTTTGCGAAAGTCACCAAGATGAGCCCCTTAACCTTCCGGAGCAAAAACCTCGATTAGTCCAATGCTTACTACGAATGAACATTGATTGCTTTTCCTTTTCGCCGGTCCTTTGTGTCAACACAAATCGGGCTGGAATGGAGGTTTCTGTTCTTCCCGATCGGTAGAGACTACAACTATGATTTCAACAATACCGAAGTGGATAGGAAACTTGTTTGAGGCTTCGCTCCGCCCAAACTTCAGGGTGCTAGCAACCACCTATCTCAGTCCGCAAATAAAGAAGATTCGTTTTCGGGGTGACCTATCAAAGATGAACCTCCAGATTGGCTATGCCAACGTGATTCGCGTAGGCGAAACGGAATACAGAAACTATACGGTCGCCGGCCACAATGCAAAGGACGGCACTCTGGATATGATCTTTCACATTCATGGCCACGGCGTGGGAAGCAATTTCATTAACAGTCTTAACGTGGGCGACGAATTGTTTATCAGCGATCCAAGGGGCAAAAAGTTTTACGAACCCGCTGTAAAACAACAAGTGATTTTTGGAGATGAAACATCGTTGGGTCTGGCGTGTTCGTTTCTTCGGGTGCTGAAAGAAAATCAACATCAATTTCAATTCTACTTCGCGCTGGGCCGTGAAAATGAACAGGTGCTTCCGTTGCTGGGCTTTGAGAACTACACAGTGCTTCCCAAGGGGCCATCTTCCATTCCACACTATCCTGACATGCCGACCGCCAACTTTATTTTAACGGGGAATGCAAAGTCGGTTCATGTGTTCAGAAAGGGGTTGAAGAATTTAACCACCGGAAAAATATTCTCTCAAGGCTATTGGCTTGAGGGAAAGAAGGGACTATAAAAAAACTAAAACCAACCGCCGTGATCTATGTATTCAAAACCTCGGTAGCAACCCAGGCAGATGTTCAGCGATTGAAGCCTGTGCTGCAAGAACGTTTGGAAAACGCAAAATGGACGTTCGACCTCGACGATTGCGACAAAGTTTTGCGCGTTGATAGTAAAATAGAAAATGAGCAGGCCGTCATTCAACTTCTGAGGCGCAATGGCTATGATTGTGAGGCGCTGCAGAATTAGCAACGCCTTCCTCCTAAAACACTCCCATCGCCGACAAAAAGTGCGTCATTTGGTTAGACGCGATTAACGTTTTGCGTTTTCTTTTGCGCCAACACAGACGCCAGCATGGCAATGATGAGTATGGCGATAATGACAACGAGCGACAAATTGGTCGGGATCTTGTAGAGATCGGTGATGCTCATTTTCACACCAACAAAAATGAGGATGGCCGAAAGACCATATTTCAGATACTTGAAATATTTCTCGATTCCCGAGAGCGCAAAGTATAGCGAACGCAAACCAAGGATGGCAAATACGTTGGAGGTGTACACAATGAAGGGATCGTCGGAGATGGCGATGATGGCGGGGATGGAGTCCACTGCAAAAATGAGGTCTGTCGCCTCAATTAAGATCACCACCAGAAACAGTGGTGTGGCCCATAGTCTGGCGTCGCGTTTCACAAAGAACAGATCGCCTTCAAAGGTTGGCGTGAACGGAAATAGTTTGTGGGCCAGCTTCACCAAGGGATTTTTCTCGGGCTCTATTTTTTCATCTCCCGAAAACAGCATGCGAATTCCGGTGATGACAAGGAAAGCTCCAAAAATGTAGATAAGCCAATGGAATCTGTGAATGAGTTCGACCCCCGATAGAATAAAAATGACCCGCATCACCAGGGCACCCAAAATGCCCCAGAACAATACTTTGTGCTGATAGGCGCTGGGCACGTTGAAATAGGAAAAGATCATGATGATGACAAAGATGTTGTCGACGCTGAGCGACTTTTCAATCAGGTAGCCGGTGAAGAATTGAACGGCGGTGTCTTTGTCGAAATAGTAATACAGAAAAACGTTGAAAAGCAATGCCAGGCTCACCCACACGCCTGTCCAGGCAAGGGCCTCCTTCGTTGTTACGTCGTGTGATTTTCGATGAAACACACCCAGGTCAAGGGCCAGCATCGCCAGCACAAAGAGGTTGAAAACGATCCAAAGAATTGCCGTGTCATTCATATGTGCGGGGCCGTTGCAGCAACGGCTAACCAATATACCGCAATAAAGACAATTCCCCATGGGGCAAGGCTGCTCAGGTTGTGTGTGCAAGCTTTGTTTTTAGCCGTGCCAATAGTATTTTGCACATATCGAAAATGTAAAACAAAAAACTATCACAATGAAATTACTGATCGCATCACTACTGTTTCTGGGCGCTGTGTCTGTAAATGCCCAAACATCGAAAGAGCTTATTGGAAAATGGAAGCTCGTGAAAGAAACCAAGGATGGTGTTGATAAGGAAATAAAGGATGATACCTACCAGGTATTTTTTGACGATGGCAAATTTGAAGGCATTGTGGGTAGCAAAACGAGTAACGGAAAGTGGAAACTTTCAGACGACAACAAAGTGCTGACGGTGAAGATTAGCATCATAAAGGTTAAGTTCACGATTGAATATTTCGACGCCAAACGCCGTGTCATCAACAACGACATGACGGGCAGGCTGGAGTATGAAAAGGCGGCGGACTAGTTTTTTGATCATACTGTAAATGCATAGCGCTAGTGAATAACACATCACGCGCCCTTCCCATCGGTAAGGTGCTGGCCCTGCTGCTTGTCTGGATAGGATGTATAGTCTTCCCGATGTTTATGGGCGAACATCACGACACAACCCTGCTCAATACCATCGACGCAGCCTTGTCGTGGCCTATCCTGTCTGCATGCCTGGTGCTTTTGGCCTTCACAGTGCTGACACGCCATGGAAGAGCTGCCGGTTTAACAACGCCATTTCTTCACGGCGCCTGGCTGCTTATCTACCCGGCAGTTGTTATCACAACTGTACTGATACATGTCGCGTTTGGTGGCGGATTTAACAATGCAGATAACTTCAAATGGATATTGGTGAACACCGCGCTGGTGGGATTTTCGGAAGAGATGATGTTTCGCGGCTATGTTTTTGGGGCACATGTAGGCCGCATCAGATTTTTATGGGTGGTGGTGTTGGTGTCGGTTTTTTTTGGCGGTGTCCATGTGTTGAATACGCTGGTGACGGGCCAGCTGCGGAGCAGTGTGGCCCAGGCGGTGATGGCGGCCTTTTCAGGATTGCTTTTTCTGGCCATCCGCGTCAAAACGCGTAGCCTGGTGCCGGCCATGGTCGTGCACGGGCTTTTTGATTTTTCGGTGATGATGAATTTGTCGGTTCCGGGCAACGCGCGCGATCCGTGGAATGCTGCGGTGGGTGTGCTGCTTGCACTTTCGCCGTTAATTTTTGGCATCACAGGAATTGTAGTGCTGTCTAACAAGGAAACGGTGAATCGGTTTCTGCAATCCTTGCCAGAGCAAGACGGCGAATAAATCTTCTGCTAGAACGCTTCAGAGAAATTCATAATAAACAAGGCTTCGTCGCCGCTAAAGCCCATGTCGAAGCGAAGGTTGATGTCGTGTGCGTTGTCAACTTGCAGGCGCAGGCCCACACCATAGTTGCTGTGAAACGAGCTCATGTTGAGTTTGCTATAGTCCGGGGCCACCTGGCCCAGTCCTCCAAACGCTGTGCCGCCAAAAATCCAGAAGAGGGGAAAGCGCATTTCGGTTTGGCCAATCACCGACACGTTGTCGCGATAGCGGCCCAGGTACGAGCCGCGCATAAAGTAGTCACCGCCGAGGAAAGCCAGCGACTGCACGGGCACATCGCCCTGTTTCGATTCGGTGCGCAGCTGCGAGGCCAGCACTATTTTTTTAGTCAAACGAAAGTAGTAGCGCGCGTCGAGTTGAAAGTAGTCGTAGTTATACTGACTGCCCAGCGATTTGTCAAAGAACTGATAGCTGGCGTCGAAGAAAAAACCACGCTTTGCATTGAGCCGGTTGTCGCGTCCTTCCATCGAAATCTTTAGCCCCAGACCAGACTGTCGTCCCACGGCATGGATAACCGCGGCAGAATCGCCGGCAAACACACGCGAGAGCTCCGATAGTTCAACCTGTTTGTAGTTGTAGTAGTCGAACGTCGGGCCAACATACCACTTCTTCCAGACCCTGAAAAGATAGAAGGTGCTGAATTGGAAGTTGAGCGTGTTGAGCACGCGTTGTTGTTCCAGCTTGGTTTGGTTGCCCACGCCATAGAAAAGCAGCGGATAGTAGATATAGATGAGGTCGGTTTTCCAGATGGCCTTGTTGTGCTTCAGCATCAGGTTCGATTCCAGCACCATTTTATATTGTGTGTTCAGCGTGTAGTATCCAAAAGCCGAGATGCTTGAAGGCTGCACAATGGTGTCGTGCGCATCCTGGCGAATTTTGAACGCGTTGTATTTGCTGAGCCCGAACAACCAGCTGGTCTCTTTGCTATACGACCCAAAAGGCACGGGAAAGTAAATCATATACCACTGCATGAAGGTGTTCATGCTGTTGAGCTTCTTCATGGTGTTTGAAGTGTCTTTCAGAAGCAAAACATTGTGCTGGTGCAGGCTGAGTGGGTGGCGCTGCCATGCGGGGAGGGTTTGGGCGGGCGCGCGAAAGGTGGGAGCCGTGGCGATGTTTTGGGCAGAGGAAAGGGCTGCGCTGAAAAGCAAGAGGGCAAGCAAAAAGTGTTTTGTCATGGATGTTTCGAAAACGTTTTGTGCCTGTTGAACCTTCAAACACCCGGGCATGCAACCCACTTCGGGCCGAGGTGTTGCCGTTCGATTTTTGGCAGCCTGAAACTAAGAAAAAGCCTGCAGATGCCCAAAGATCGCCGGCCTTGTAAAAACAACTTAGGGGTGCCGCTGTGTTGGGTTATTCGCGCCCATGCCCTACCTTGGAATCACAATTGGTCTGCTATGAAAAAAACGCGCGTCATCCGTTCTCTAATTCAACAACTATTGCTATCGATTGCGTTTGTGTTGGCCGGATATGGAGCCGGCGCGCAAGGCAAACTCACCGCCGGCCTTTTTTCGTCGGTGCCGCTGGGCAAGTATCGCTCCACGTCTGCTGACGACGGCAGCGCCGCTAAATCCGGATGGGGCGTGATGCTGGAGTATGAACTGCGACTCAAGTCATGGCCAACATTTTTTGCGTTGAACCTCCACACCTCCTATCAAAATAATCCTATCGACAACGATGCGATGTCGGCCGAACTTTCTGAGGCGCTCGATGTGAATGCGCGGGTTTCAAAAGCCAGCTTTCATCCGTTGCTGGTCACCCTCGGCCCCACGTTCTATATTCCCGCGTCACCATCGCTTCGCATCGGCATCAAAACGGGCATTGGTTTTTTGCTGACCAACATCGATGCGCTGAACCTTTCATTTTATGACAACCAGGCAAAGCTGCTCACCACGGCCGACGTGCAGTTTCACACCGATCCCAACTTCACGTTTTTGCTGGGATGCAACGGGGAGTATACACTGTCGCCACGCGTGAGCCTGGTGGCCTTTGCCAACTATTCGGCGGCACGCGAAAAAGTGAGTTCTTCGGTGGCGAATTTGGAAAGCGTTCATTCGTACTTCAATCTGTCGTTTGTGAACCTGGGCCTGGGGGCGGCGATAAATTTACATTAGCACAAAACGATTGGCCAGAATGCGTAACTTGTTAGTAGTCGTCTGACCCGAACCGACCCAAACCCTTTGGATACTTCGTCTCCTGCGATGCGCTTATTTCTGAAACGCCTGGCGTGGGCGCTGGCGTGCGTGGTGTTGCTGTGCGTGATAGCCGCTACCACGGGTTTGTATTTGCTGACACGCTATGGCATTGCCTATGATCGTGCCTCGTTCCGGTTCCCTTCAACACTATACGTGCGCGGCCTGTCTGTGCACCAGGCCTCCCTCACCGTGAAAGCCGACACGGTGGAAGCAAACTGGTCGTGGGGCGCACTGTTGCATGGAAACATCCATGGCAATTTTTTAACCATCGCGAACGCTACCGCCGACGTACGGGCATCTTCTCAAAGTGGCGATAGCCTGGCCACGCTTCCCGGCATGGTGTTTGACCGCGTGCGTCTGAAGAACATCGCGATATCGCTTCGCAGCGATTCCAACTTTTCGAGGCTGCTGCTGGGCGATGTGCGCCTGGCCGGTCTTCGTTTTCAGGATAGCCTTTCCATCGATTCGCTGATAAACAAGGCGAGCCGGTTTGATGGACAATATGTGCACGGCAATAGCCAAGCAGGCGCTGGAGAAAAAACATTCTTGCTCTCATCGCTTCCGCGTTTTGCCATCCGCTATGCGAAATTTGACGACTGCGGCATAGCTATTGATTATGGCGGCAAGCCCTATGTGGTGAGCAACCTGAGCCTGCTGTTTGGCGGGGCGAACACTCCGGAGCAGGTAGACGTGTCGTTGCGCGAGCTGCAGTTTCGTTATCAGGATTCGCTTGATGTGCACTTCGCTTCCGACCGCGTGACGGTGAATGGCCAGGACGACGCGGCCATCAACAACCTGTCGCTTGTGTTGCCCGGGCTGCAGGTGGCCACGTCGAAAGTAGCGATTGCTCATCGCGACGGGAGCGTGGAAGTAGGCACGGTGTTCAAGCCTTCGTATTTTAATACCAATCTGTTGCTTTTCTTTTTTCCGTCGTGGAAAAGCATGTTGCCGTCCGACACCCGTGTGGATTTTCAGGGCGGCGCGTCTTATCACCACGGGCGGCTCATGTTTAGCGACGCGGCCCTGACGCCAGACCGCTATGGTTCGTTTGTTGGAAATGGATTTGTGGGCATCGGCGGCCTGCGCGACAGCATCGATCTAAAGGTGACGTCCCTTTACACATCGTCGCGAAAACTGGCCGGTTGGTTTGGGATGACGCGCGCGACAGCAGAAAAAGAATGTGCCCTGCGTGGCACCGTGCACGTGGCCGGACGTTATGACCGGCTGCACGCAACGGGGCAGGTTTGGGTTGATCGCACGGCCGTGCGCTATTCGTCGTCAATCACACAAACAAAGCAGGGCATGCACGTGCGGGCTACGTTGCATTCGCCGCAGCTATCGGTATCCGATTTTGCAACGGGTCTGAATTCGGACCTGAAACTCGCGGGTGCGTCGGTAGTCACGAATACAGATTTTGCCAAAGGAAAGCTTTCCTCCCTCACCCTACAATTGCGCAGCGACTCGATGCTGCTAAACAACGCCTGGTTCGTTGCGCCACACGCAGCGGCTCGCTACACGCCGAAGATGACCACGCTGGCCCTTCAATCGCAGCCCGTGCAACTGGAGCTGGAACTGGCAGGCAATGTGATGCGACAAGCCGAAATGGATTTCCGCGGTAAGGTGGACTATTCTGTATCGCTCTCGGCCAGGAGCTCGCCAACAGGAATTCATTCGATCTTTCGGGGAACTTATAGTCCCGTCGAGAACCGACGGGCGCTCGCCATACAGCTCGACACGTTGCGCATGACAGGCGCAGACAGTCATGACGCCTTTGTGACAACGGGAAGTTTCGCGCTTGCCGAACAACCCGGACAGATGCTGACCACACGCCTTGCCCTCGAGAATGTGTTGTGGTTCGATGCGTTGCTGCATCGCGATGCCTTGAGCTGGGATTGGAAGTCAGCCTGGATGGGCCATCGGCCAACTACATTTCCACAGGCGCGAGCACAACTTAGCGTGACGGCGGACAGCACATTGATTTGGGAACTGACCGGGCAACGGGGAAAGCTGGCGATCGAAAAGGCGGTGATTGAATCGACCGCTGAAAATGTGCATGCGGATTTTGTGATTCGTGGCGCGGAGTGGGCGGGCTATGCGGGCCAGGATTTGGCCGGAAATATCGACTATTCCAGTGGCCATCTCGATAGCCACGTGACGGCCCTCTCACTGACCACTCCTTTCACGCTGATTGATAGCGCCGACCTGAGTGTAGACACCCGGCGCGACAGTGTATTTGCTGTTGGCTTGCGTGCGTCGCTGCCCGAGTTGGAGCAACGGCTGAACGTGAGCGCCACGCTGTCGGTTTTGTCCGATGGCTACACGCTGGCGTTTGGCGGTATGGATCTGCAATTTGGAGGCACGCGCTGGAACACCCAACAAAGTAGTTTTTTGCAGGTGAACCGCGCGCTCGACTCGTTCTCGGGAAACCTTGTTGTGGCCAACAAACAGCAGCGCATCCGCGTGGAAGGTTCGAATAATGAACTTCGCATGAATGTTGACAGTCTTGATATACATCCTCTGGCTACTGCGCTTTCGCCGGACGTGCCGTTGTCGGGTGTATTGAATGCCCAGGCTGTGTGCAACATTCGTGAACAGCGCTACACCTGGTCCGGAACAGTGATGCATGCACAGATAGACACGGTGATGTTGGGCGACCTGCATATTGAAGGCGAGAACAGCCGGGAATTGTTGCAGGCCAAAGCCTTGTTGACGCAACGCGCGGGACGGTGCGTGGCCACCCTGCAGAGAACACTAGCCCAGCCGTTGGCGTTTGATCTGTTGCTGGAACAGATCGACCTGCACCAACTCACGTCCCTGTTGCCCTGGCACGCAAGCGACTTGCACGTGTCGGGTGTGGTGAATGGCCGCGTTGCCGGCACATATGATTCCACATGGCATGCCGGTGGCTTTGTTGTTTTTCCCGATACGGAAGTGCGATTACCCCGCTATGACCTTCACTTCAAGACAAAAAACGATTCGGTGCGGGTGAAGGACGGCCGTGTGATGCTGAACCATTTCACATTGCTCGATGAGCACGACCATGCAGTGACCCTTGAGGGTGGCGTGAACCTTGACGCGGGCACGCTTGACCTTGCCGTGAAGAGCGACCGCTTCAGGCTGTTGGACGAAACACAGGAGCGCGCCGTGGTGCGTGGTGTGGTGGATGTGGCCTGCGATGTGCGCGTGTCGGGTTCGGGCGGACAATATAGCGTGAGTGGGCGAGTGGCCACCTTGCACGGTGCCGCCGTAACGTATCTCTACAAGAATCAGGTGAGCCTTGACGACCGCGAGCGCGAAATTGAATTTGTGGAATTTGGCAAGGAGAAAACCGAAGCCCACGTTGTGCCGCGAAGCCGGAGGCGCAGCACACCCGTGGCATGGAATGTGGAACTGGATGTGGGCACCATCGACGCCACCATTTTGTTTAGCGAAGCCGAGCAGGAACATATTAAGACCACGGCCCAGGGCAAATTGTTTTTCAAAACAGGGAACAGCGCCATGCCCTTTGCGTATGGCGGCATCGAAAGCAACGCGGGCAACATCTTGTATCACACACCCATGATCTCTGACCTGCGCTTCACCATTGAGCGGGCGGCGGTGCGCTGGGCTGGTGAACTGAACCGGCCGCTGATCACCTTCTCGGGGTCGGAGGTTTTCAGACTTGCGCCCAGTGAAATATCATCGCTGTGGACAAACACATCCGACCGCTGGCCGATAGCCGTGGTGGCCACTATCAATGATCAGCCACTCGACGATCTGACGCTCACCCTCGACCTGACCAGCACCAACAACCAGGTGGCCGACTGGATCAGGTCGCAACCGGCCGACTCGCGTCAGGCCAATGCCCTGGCCCTGATGATCCGCGGACGCATAAACACCAGCGGCGCGTCTGAAGTGAACCCCTTGATGGAAAGCCTGGTGACCAAGATGAATGAAATTGCAAGCCGGAACATCAAGGGTGCCGACGTATCTTTTTATGACGACAGCCGCGTGGCTACGGATGGCAACGGACCAACCAACCGGTTGGGCTATATGATGTCGCGTGGCATATTGAACAAGAAGATCAAACTGTCGATGGGCGGCAACGTTGATTTGACCGGGGGGAATTCGTCACTGTCGAACATCAAGGTGGAGTATGTGCTGCGGGAAGATCCCACTGTGACACTGCAAAGCAGCCGGGCCAGCGTGTACACCGGCGTGATCGACGGGATGGTAGACGAATCGTCGGTGGGTGTTACCTATGTGAGGCGGTTCCGAAACTTCCTGAGCCGCTATAGAAAACCAAAGAAGCCATGATGAAACTGCGCAGGGCGATTTTGGTAGTTGTGGCAATAGTGTTTGTGTCCTGTTCGGGAACGCGGCACTTGCCGCCAGGCGAAACCCTCTATGTGGGCACCCGCGGGCTGCGGATGGAAAAGTCGCCTGCCACCGGGTGGAACATTCGCGAGGGCTCGATAAAAAAGGCGAGCGCCTACTGGACCGTTTGGGATCTGCCCAATGGTGCTGCCTTTGGTTTTCCGTCGTTCCGGATTGTGCCTGCGCGGCTAATTATGTATAACTGGTTTTATACAGAGAAGACAGCGGGTTTTCGCTATTGGATGATGAACAATTTTGGCGAACGCCCCGTTTTGCTGAGCGCTATCCAGCCCGATCTGAAAACGCAAAAGCTCATCAACCTGTTCGAAAACTATGGACACTTTGGCACCACCGGAAGCTACAACGTTCACTACAACAGCAAGCGAACAAAAGCGTGGGTGAGCTATGGCTTGCTGATACCGAAGGCGTATACCTATAGGGTTGTGACTCATCGCGTAGACACCACGGCTGCCGCGATGCAGCCGGTGGTTGCACGGTTCGAATCGCAGCTGCAGCCCGGCGACGAGTTTAACCTGGAGGACATCAAAAGCGAAAAGGCCGCCTTCTGGAATTTTCTCCAGGACAATGGACATTTTTTTATTCAGCGCGATCATGTGGTGGTGAAAGCCGACACCACGGTGGGAGCCAAACAAATGGATGTGAACGTGGGCCTGGACGACGGCTTGCGACCAGCCTATCTCACCACCCAGACAATCAGAGAACGGCGGCTGGTGGTGGACACGATGACGCAACAAAACGACGGCGATAAATTTTATTATTTTGAAGCGGGCAAGATGCGGCGGCGCCTGCTGGACAGCCTCATCACCGTGAGAAAGCAGACGCGCTATTCGCTGGCCAACGTGAAAACGTCGATACGCAATCTGTCGGAGATGGGCGTGTTTGGAAATCCACAGGTGTCGTTTAGTGTGGCAAACGGCGACTCTACATCCATTGATGCCCGTGTGCTGATGCAAACCCTGGATGCCACATCGGTGAGCGCGAACGTGAAAGGAAACTACCGGGCTACGGGCTACTACGGACCCTCGCTGGGGCTTAACCTCACACAGCTAAATGTGTTTCACGGCGCCGAGAACCTTTCGGTTGATCTTGACGGCTATTACTACTTTCCTATCGGCGTGTATAAGGAGCGTGTTTCCAATTCAACGGGTGTGTCGCTGCGGTCCACGTTGTCGGCCCCGCTCATCACACCTCCGTTTCGATTTATACACGATCGTTATTCGCTGCCAAAAAAGAACATCATGCTGAATGGCGAGCTTAACGACCGCCGCGACTACTTCACCATGGCAAGCTTTAGCGTTGGCTATGCCTTCACCTGGAAGAGCAGCCCGAAGATGTCGCACCGCCTTTCGCCGGTAGAGGTGACGTATTCTGATTTGCTGAACACCACGCCCCTGTATGACACACTGGTTAAACAAAACCCTTCGCTTCAAACCAGCCTGACCGATCAGTTTATTCTGGGCGCATTCTATTCTTTTAAGTACGACAACCTGGCTACCACGCATAAACGTATCGGCACCTACTTCGAAGGAAAAATTGAATCGGCAGGAAATCTTTTGTACCTGCTTAGTCGCGTGAACACGGGAGGCTCTGAAGGCAAAGACCGGCGCGGTATTTTTGGATTGGACTTTTCACAATTTGTTGAACTCACCTATGAGTTCCGCACACACTACCGGCTTAACAATCGCGCCGAACTGGCCTTTCGTCACGTGGGTGGCTTTGGCATTTCGTATGGCAATTCGCGGCAGCTTCCCTACATCCGGCAGTTTTTTGTGGGAGGTGCCAACAGTCTGCGCCCCATCAATGCGCGGCGGCTCGGGCCGGGACGTTATGTTGAACTGCGCGAGGGCGAGATCAATCAAGTGGGCGACCTGAAGATGGAAGTGAACCTTGAATATCGCTTTCGCATCAATTCCCGCCTGAGCGGCGCCCTGTGGAGCGATGCCGGAAACGTGTGGCTGTTGCGCGAAGACCCCAGCCGGCCTTATGGACAAATTCGTTGGAACAAAATTTTTAACGACAGCTATCTCACCGCGGGCGTGGGCCTGAGGGTGAATGTGAACGTGCTGGTGTTGCGTGTTGATTATGGTTGTGTGCTCTATGCTCCTTTTTTTATCGACGGCTACAAATGGCTGTGGCAAAACAAACTTCCGATGTGGGGACCCGTGGTGGGATTTGGCTTGCCGTTTTGAGTTTGATCTTGCCGTGTAGGCAAACGTGCCGATCGTAAAAAATAGGTTGGCACTATGCAAGCGCAGGCGGCTCGGGTGTGGGCGCGATTTTTCGTACGTTCACCTCTCTTTGTGGGAACGGCATGATGATGCCCTGTTGTCTGAAGGCGTCGTCGATGCTCACAATAAGTTCGCTACGCACCCGGGACCCGTCCTTGTATTGCGTTACCCAAAAAAGAATTTTCACGCTGATGGCACTCTCGTCAAACCCCTGGAAGAGCACAGCCGGCGCGGGCTTGTCGATTATGCCTTCGTGTTTTTTTAATATTTCGTTCAGCAGGGTTTCAACACGGCGCAGGTTGGTTCCATAGGCCACACCCAGCTCAAGCTCCAGGCGTGTGCTGGATTCGTTGTCGCTCCAGTTCACAAGCTGGCCACTCAAGAGGTCGCCATTCGGAACAATCACATCGGCGCCATCCCAGCTTCCAATGCGGCTGCTTCTGAACCCGATCGATTTCATGACACCCACCTTACCCTGAACTTCCACGATGTCGCCAACATTAACAGGGCGTTCGAAGGCCAGGATCAGCCCGCTCACCAGGTTGTTCACGAGCGTTTGCAACCCAAAGCCAATGCCCAGACTCAAGGCACCCAGAATGACGGTGACTTTGTCTAACGGTATGCCTGCTGCGGCAAGTGCCAGAAACAAGGCCATGCCCATGATGCCGATGCGAACAAGCAACAACAGGCTCCCTATGCCAGCGCGCCCATCTCTGCTTCGCGGCCGGTCGGAAGCAAAAAATGATACGATGCGGGATATGACGGCGGCTACGCCCATGATGGAAATAAATACCAGGATGCTGGCCACACTGAACGAATAGCCACCCACCGTGCGCGGTGTGAGGACCCATTCTTTTATTGGATCGGAGATGACTTTGAATACATAGAAATTGCGGGCGAACAAAATGAACCACCCCACCACCAGGCCGGCGGTGAGCAAGTAGGGTGTTCGGGTTCCAACCTTTTCGAAGTTTATGCTAAACAGCCTGCGATCGTTCAGTGTGTATACATGAAACGACAAGCCCAGGCCTTCATTGATCAGGCGCACGGTCCAGAGAAACAGGATGCCGATCATCAGGCTTGAGTATCCGGTGGTGAACAAGTTTTTTGACAGGTTATACATCCCGGCGAGGTTTGCCGCAATGGAAGCGAGCTGCAGGATGAGCACAAGGCCGATAAAATAAAGAATGCGTCGCTCACGAAGCTCGTGTTTGTTGCCCAGCAGGGCCGTTAGTGCCACCGCGCTGCCACCAAGCGCCAGCAACAGCATGGCCCAGCGCTCCACAACCGAAACAAGAAGCAGGAGGTTGAGCACGCCGCTAACAAAAAACAGGATGAGGAAGGCAAGCCACACCCTCATCCAGTAGCCGTTGACGGTGTGCGAAAAAACCACCGTGAGCGAAAGGGCAGTAGTCATCCACAAAATGAAGTTCAGGATGGCCGGTGGGTCGGGCAAGATAAACTGGAAAAGGCTGATGACAATGACCGGTGCCGACAGCAATGGATATCGCAGCACAAGCTGCCCCGCGGTGTTGGCGTGTAGCAATTTTTCTTCCTCCAACACGCGACGCAACGTGAACAGATAGGTCGCGCAGAGAATCAGTGTGACCAGTATGATAACGATTTCCGTTTGATGTGCCGCGCAATAAAAAAGCAGCACAACCCTGGCGCGTAGCATCGAAAATTCGACAACGCTGTTCCATTCGCCGGGCGTGCCCGACATGCGCCAGAAGTAGTCTGCTTCCTGGCTAAAGGTCGCCTTTGAAATTTCATTTTGCACAGCGCCGAGATGCTCCAGCGACGCATCTGCTCTTTTAAGTTGCAGGGAGGCACGTGCCAACAGCGTGTGCACGTGCAGCGCTGCCCGCGCCAGGGCAGAGTCTACCGGTTGCACCAGGAGTGTGAGTGTGTTGATGCGTTGAACCAGGTCGTCGGTGGCGGGTGGCTCGTCTTGGGGCAACGAGGTCAGCAGGCTATCGGCACGCAACGAGTCGAGCACATACGTATAGTGGTCCAGGGCGTCGGCATATTTTTCCAGCGTGGCTTTTCGCCTCACCATCAGTGTTCTCAACCCGGTCAGAATCCGGGCGGTAGTGGTGACGTTGCGAAAAGACGGGATCGTGACAACGTCGGGGTGATTTGCGGCGCGGGCCAGGGAGTCCCAGTGATCGATCCCGATCAACTCCCGACGCATCGACAGGGTATCGATGCCACGGCGCAGATAGTCCTTGATGGACTGGGTTGTTTCTTCAATCTCGGCAATCAGTCGCCGTTGTTTCAATCGTGTTCGTTCGATCTCAAATCCTTTGGTCTTTGGCCGGGAATCGGCAACACGTTCGCTGGCATGGTGAGCCGAATCGCTACCGATTTTTGTTTGTCCTGCGCCGTTGAGGAACACCAGGCATAACATTCCCGTCAGAAAGGATAGTCGTTTTTTCAATCGATCGAATTTTGTTTACGTTACTCTGCTTTTTTCTTCGGCACGATCAGTTTGAATCCCAAATTCAAGTACCTGATTTTTTGAAAGGAAGAAATCGGATCGAGCGTGTCGAAGGTTAATTCTGTTTTTTGTTTGGCACCGGTGTAATCGGCATAGATGGCGCCGCTCAAAACGTTTTCCAGGATCGGGAACTTCAGTTCGAATCCGGCGGTGTAGGCAAACGCCACATTGTTGTTGAAGTTGATGGTTTCGCGCAGAAGCTCGTTGTTGTTGTCGTCGTAGACCTGGAGCGAAAAAGCACGGGTATTGTTAAACATGATGCCCACACTTGTGTTCACGCCCAGCTTCACCTTCTGGCCCAGGTCGAACGTGTAGGCAGGACCGATGGTTGTGAGCAAAGGGCTGTAGCGGCTGCTGGATGTAACGGTTCTGCGCCCCAGGGCCTGGGTGAAAGCCTCGGCCACCTTTTCGGTATCCATCGTATTCCACTGATAGGTGGAATGGAAATAAAGCGACATTCCTTTGGGAAGGAATTTATAGGTGGAGCGCGAGTCGAAGACAAAACCCCATCCGGGTTTGGCAAAGCCACCCTCTTTTACATCAGTTGATCCAAAGCTTCCCACCGGCAGTGCATAGAACGCTCCAAAGGAACTCTCGTCTTGCGCGCTTGCCTGCAGTACAATGTGTGCGAGTACAACGAAGGCCAAAAAAAATCGTAACGTTTTTTTCATGAGTAGGGTGATTTTTTGGGTTTAACAAAAAGTTTCACGTTCATACTACTGGAATAATTCTTCAATCAAACTAGCGCTTTCGATGCAGTGCAACCGTCGTTTGTAAAAAAACTGAAATGACGACGCTGCCTGCGACATAATTTAAGTTGTTCAAATTAGTCAAGGATTTGCATTATTTCATAAAAAACTGCCCCACAACACGGCTGGTGCTTAAAAACCATCCCGGAAGATTCGCCTAATTGGGTTTGATGGGTTTGGTTAATCAGAAGAAGGAAAACTTGTAACAGCTTCAATGTTTTGGTAAATATCTAGAGATGATATAATTTCTTCAGAATTTCCACTGAATTATAAACCTTGAGTCCAGCAGGTCATTCTTTCACCAGATCCTGAAATCGCAGTCCGACGCTTGAATTTTTAACCACAGAATTTCAACAGATTTAGAATTCATCTTGCCGGCATGAAACGAATTGGATCACTTTTTTTGCTGGTCATCCTATCCACGGGCACCTATGCACAAATCAAAGTTGCCGTCTCTGGCGTTGTAAAAGATCATGTCTCGAGCGTAGCCCTTCCTTACGTCAACGTTATTCTGAAGACCGGCACCGACAGCACCTTTGTGGCCGGCACAGTCACCACAGAAGATGGCCGCTACACAATTAACGGCATCACCCCGGGAAACTATGTTCTCGAAACATCCTACGTCGGCTATGCTCCCCACAAACAATCGCTTCTGGTTGGCAAGCTGAGCGAGTTCCTTGATCTTGGCATGTTAAGCATCGAGCCCATCACCACAATGCTGCAGGAAATAACCGTGAGCGGCACCAAGGATGAAGTGGCCGAGACCCTGGAGAAAAAAACATTTTCGATTGCCGACAACATCAACCAGAGCGGCGGGTCATTGTTACAGGTCATGCAGAACCTGCCCGGGGTAACCATCAGCGAAGAAGGAACTGTCAAATTGCGGGGAAGCGATAAAGTGGCTGTCCTGGTCGATGGCAAGCAAACGGCCCTTACCGGCTTTGGCAACCAGCGTGCGTTAGACAATATTCCGGCTTCGGCCATTGAGCGAATCGAAGTCATCAACAACCCATCTTCTAAATATGATGCCAACGGAAACGCAGGGATCATTAACATCGTCTATAAAAAGGAAGTCAAAGAAGGTTTCAACGGAAAGGTGGGGTTCACCGGGGGGCTTGGCGCACTGTGGGAGAAACGCGAAAACTATCCAACCATACGACCGCAGTATAGCAACACACCAAAGATCAATCCGTCTGTTTCTGTGAACTATCGCAAGAAAAAAATAAACCTGTTTCTGCAAGCCGACGATCTGTATACAAAAACATTAAACAAGAATGAGTTTGTCGACAGGTTCTACGACAATGGCGACATCGTGCGGCAACAGACCAAACGAAACCGAACCACCAACATTGTCACGGCCAAAGGAGGGTTTGATTGGTATGTAAACAACAACAACACCCTGACTGTGTCCGGACTATTTAGCAGCGAAAAAATCCTGGACCGTGGCGATGAGCCGTTCTTCAATGGTGACCTTTCGGAAAGGCAACGCCTCTGGCAATTTCTGGAAGACGAACTGAAAACAACCGTGACGGCCATGGCGGCCTGGCAGCATAAATTTAAACAACCGGGGCGGTCGTTGAATGTGGGCGTTAACTACACATTTCACCGTGAAGATGAAAAATATTTCTTCACCAACATCCTGCCTACCTACACCGGACTCGATTCATTCAAGTTGCTCTCCGACGAGCACGTTGCTGATTTTACTGTCGACTATGTGCAGCCCCTGCGGTATGGGCGTTTTGAAACGGGGCTTAAATTCAGAAACCGTTTCATTCCCACCAACATGCAATTCATTCCGGGGCTCAATTCGCCGCTCGATGTGAGCGCCGGCGGCTGGGCCGACTACAGCGAAGTGATACCGGCGGCATACGGAAACTATGTTTTTGAAAACCAGCGTTTCGAAATTGAAGCGGGCCTTCGTGTAGAGTATGTCGACATCTACTATAAAGTGAATCCCGACCACAGCACCTATAAAAGTGACGGCTATAACTACACACAGCCGTTTCCAAATCTTCGCTTTGCTGTTAAGCTCGACAACAACAACACCTTGTCGCTGTTTTATAATCGTCGTGTTGACCGGCCAAACGAGGTAGACATCCGAATCTTTCCGAAATACGACGACGCAGAAATTATCAAAGTCGGCAACCCGGGCCTGCGTCCGCAGTTCACCAACACCGTTGAGGTTGGCTATAAAACAAGCTGGAGCGATGGCTACCTGTATTCGTCCTTGTATCACAAAAGTATGGATGCCACCATCACCAGAATTGCCAGCACGGTTCCCGGTAGCGATCTTATCTACAACATTTTTCAAAATGCCGGACACAGCTACACCTCCGGAATAGAGATCATCCTGTCGCAAAATGTTGGCAAGTGGGCTGTCTTCAATCTAAATCTGAACGGCTATCAGAACATTGTGGAGGCCTTCCAGGTGGTTAATAAATACCCACAGGAGAATACATTTGCTGCCGAACGACAGGAGATTTTCTCCGGAAACATGAAGCTGAACGGGCTCTTTCATTTGCCGCGGAAATACGATGTTCAATTCACCAGCGTCTACTCGGCACCCGATATCGTTCCGCAAGGAAAAACCTACTCGCGTTTTTATGTAGACCTGGGAATCAAGAAGTCGATTCAGAGCGGCAAGGGCGAAGTTTTCCTGAATGCATCCGACATCGGAAACACACTCCGCATCAAAAAGGAAGTTCAGGGTGCCGGGTTTCACTATGTGAGCAAAGACTACTATGAAACACAAGTGGTCAGGCTGGGATATACCTACAAATTCTAAACAGACATGCCATGCAAACCTGGGTTCTATACGCGATTCTGTCCATGATCTTTGCCGGGCTAACCTCGGTGCTCGCAAAATACGGACTTCAAAATATCAGTGCCGACTTTGGGCTAGGCATCCGCACCACGGTGATCTTCGTCATCATCACCACCCTGAACATTGTCGGAGCGCGCTTCAAAGAATTTGCAAGCCTCACGACGGTTCAAATAGTATTGCTGATTGCTTCGGGCATCACCACTACTTTGAGCTGGATTTTCTATTACAGAGCGATGAAGGATGGACTGGTGTCTTATGTTGCTGCGATCGACAAAGCCAGCATTCTCATAACCCTGCTGTTGTCTTTCTTTCTCTTGAAGGAACCGGTGAATGCCAAAATAATACTCGGCGGCGCGTTGATCTTTGCCGGGATGATTGTTCTTATCTGGAAGTGATCTTGGTGTGCTGTTGTGGCAGTAGCCTGGATCGATCAACCGGAAGTTTTCAAACGGGAACTGACGAGATGCTTAAATAAATAAATTCACTACCCTTATTCATACGAGAATATGAGCTTAATCTTTTGCATCTGTCTTTTCGGACGTTATCTTTGCCAGCATGTTACGGAAGGTTGTAATTTTTCTCATCCTGACCAGCATGGTACTCCATTGTGCCAGCAGGATGAATTTCCTTTCCTACCTCTATGCACAACGTCAGGAAATTGCATTCGCCCTGGGGCTGATTGACGAAATTCCAATCGCCGTCTGTCATCACGACTACGACTTCGACAAGGGCTTAACTATCGTGACGCACGATTCCGACAAGTCGCACCTTCCGCCCACGCTGTCGCAGGCCCGCGAAATTATTCTGTTCTTTCAATTTGATCTTGTTCGTGTTGATCCACGTTCTGAAATAACACTGGCAAATCACCTCACTATACTTCATCACAAGAAGTATACGTCTCCCGGATTCCCGATCTTTCATCCGCCCGCGTAACCCACGCAAAATCATTTTTCATTTTTTTCTTTTGCCCGGACTTTGTCCGGCAACAGCTATCCTTTTGCGTAAATAATCTCATTCTATTTAAGTCTTTCATACATGAAAAAAATATGTTCACTTCTGTTCGTGGGTGTTATTCTATTGTCCACAGTTTCCTGCTCCGACGACGAGAGCATTGCAGAGAGCGGTCCCATCACCTTGGAGTTCGACAATGTTGTGGGCGCTACCAACCTTCAACTCAACACCACCAACACGCCCTACACCAATGCCAAGGGCGAAGCCTACAAGCTCACCTGGCTCACCTATTATGTGAGCAACGTCAAGCTCAAAAAAGCAGACGGCACCGTGTTTGAAGATCCGATAAAATCAGACGGATCGGCAGGCTACTACCTGGTAGATGAAAACGATGCAGCGTCGCAGGAGATCACACTCAAAAATGTTCCTGCCGGCGACTATACCGAAGTAACGTTCACCATTGGTGTGGATGCCAGCCAGGTAGATCAGGGCGCGCAAACCGGTGCACTCGATCCTGCCAAAGGTCTGTTCTGGAGTTGGAATTCGGGCTACATTTTTCTGGCCATCGAAGGTGTGTCGCCAGCATCTACCGAAACCGAAAACGTATTTCAATACCACGTCGGCGGATACAAGGCCGACGCCGCGTCCAGCCAGGTCAACAACGTCAGAACGATCACGCTAAGCTTTAATGGAGACACTGCGCCCGTAAGAGCCCAACACGAACCTGAGGTGCATTTGCTTTTTGATGTGAACAAATTCTTCAATGGCACGGGCGAGCAGGTAACGTTTTCCACCAACGCGAGCCGCCACTCACCCAAAGCATGCGAGACGCTGGCCGGCAACATCGCTGCGTCGTTTGTGGTCGATCATGTTCACGCCAACTAAAAAGCAACGTTAGTCCACATTGGATTTAACAGCGCCTTGACTATGCGAACAGCGATAGTGTTCATAATCGGATTGTTTCTTTTCGGTTGCGGCAGCGAAGGCATCTCACCGGCAGATACGGCCTATGTCTTTCAGCAACCCAGCAACTTTCCGCCAGCAACCTACACCTTCGAAAACAACCCTGTAACCAAGGACAGATTTGAACTTGGCCGGGCGTTGTTTTATGATCCGGTGCTTTCGGCCGATAGCACCATTGCCTGCGCCAACTGCCATCAGCAGGTGAGAAGTTTCTCCGACCCGGTTCATAAATTCAGCAAAGGTGTGAACGACGTATCCGGATTTCGGAATGCCCCCGCCATTCAGAACATGGCCTTTCAAGCACACTTCTTCTGGGACGGTGGTGTGAATCATCTTGACTTTGTTCCCATCAACGCCATCACCAGCGAAATAGAGATGGCCGAGTCGTTGAGCCATGTGGTCACGAAGCTGAGTCGGAGCGATGTGTATCGCGAGAAATTCGAGAACGCGTTTGGCACAGGTGAAGTGAGCAGTCAGAAAATGTTGTATGCGCTGTCGCAATTCATGAACATGATGATCTCTGCCGATTCAAGATATGATCGCTACATCCGCCACGAAGGCGAAACACTCACGGCCGACGAAGCTGCGGGCATGAAGTTGTTTGCAACCAAGTGCAGCACCTGCCATGCCACAGATATGTTCACCGACGGCACCTTTCGCAACAACGGACTGAACGAAACCTTCGCGCAGGATTCCGGAAGAGCGCGCGTCACCGAATCGGCCGACGACCGCGGCAAATTTAAAGTGCCCAGCCTCCGGAATGCCGAGCTTACGTTTCCCTACATGCACGACGGACGATTCAGAACCTTACAAGAAGTGCTCAACCACTATGCGCATTCTGTGAAAGAATCGGAAACGCTTGATCCTGCATTAAAACAAAACGGCGCTCTTGGAATTGTCATGACCGACGATGAAAAAGCAAAGATTATACTCTACATTAAAACGCTGACCGATCGGAATTTCACCAACGACAAACGATTTTCTAATCCGTTCCTTAACTAAACAGAACATGAAAAAAATGATGGTCTTAATCCTGTTGAGCCTTGCTGCTTCATGCCCGGCGCGCGCATGCGATGTCTGCGGATGTTCACTGGGCGGAAACTACTTTGGCATTCTCCCGCTTTACAATAAAAACTTCGTGGGCCTGCGATGGTCACAGGCAAAATTTCATTCTTACATAGCACCCACCCAATACCTGTCGGCACAGCAGTCTAACGACACCTATGCCAAGGTGGAACTCTGGGGAAGATATTATCTCACGAAACGCATTCAACTGTTTGCCTTTGTTCCTTATGCCTACAACAACATGAACGGAACCGATCAGGCTGTGTCGGCCAGCGGACTTGGAGATATTTCCATCATGGCCAACTATGTGGTGGTCAATACCGGCGAAAGCAAGTCTGATTTTAAACACACGCTCATTGCCGGTGGTGGTGTTAAGCTGCCCACGGGGAAATTTGACCTGGAAGATAAAGGGAAGATTATCAACCGAAATTTTCAGCTCGGCACGGGAAGCGTAGACTTCAATGTAAACGCCGTCTACACCCTTCGTTATAAGAAGACAGGCATCAATGTGGAGACGGGCTACAAAATCAATACCCGCAACAGTCATGAATATTTGTTTGGCAATCAATATCGCGCGTCGGCTCAACTGTTCTATTGGCAAACGGCAGGTGCCTTTTCATTCCTTCCACATGCGGGCATGAACTATGAGCAGGCTGCCATGCACAAGGATGGGGATATCATTCAGGTGAACACCGGTGGATCTGCCTGGCTTGGCTCCGGCGGTGTGGACATCTACATCAATCGTTTCACACTGGGTGTCAACTACCAGAAGCCCGTGTCTCAACACTACAACAGCGACGCCACGGCCGACATCACCAGCAAGGCGCGCTGGACAACATCGCTCACCTTCAACTTTTAAAATGGACAACATCACTATGAAAACTATCCTGGTCATATGCTCAGCCCTCGTCTGGTTAACCGCCTGCGAACGCCAAAAAGTAACGACAGAAGCAACGGCACAAACCGTGTATCAGGAGGCCATGAAAATTCACGATGAACTTATGCCTCGCATGGACGAGGTGTATACCCTGGAAGGCAAGTTGAAAACCAGGAGAGATTCTTTGCTTACCGACTCCGTGACCAATGCACAGAAAATATCCATTGTGCGCGAAAAACTTTCTGCACTCGAAGCGGCCAGCAACGACATGATGCACTGGATGCACAACATTCAGGATGTTCCCGGAGCGTCAGCGCCAGTAGGCCACGCACAGCATTCTTCCGGACACGCCAGTGCAAGCGCCCCGAAGGAAACTGCCCCCGACGAATCACTCAAGATTCAGCAAGAGCAGAAGAAACAGATTGAGAAAGTGAAAGCAGCGATGGAAAAAAGTATAGACGATGCAAAGAACGCGTTAGGGAACTAACGCGATTATGAGCAGACCCCGGCGGAAAAAAAGCGTTCTACAACGCTTTTTTTCCGCGGAAAATTTGGGTGCAGGACGGTGATGGCCTTGTATGTGTAGGAAATACATTATGTTTACACAACCGATTGCAGTGGCATGATGGCCTGGAAATCGAAGCCTGTTTTAGACAGCCATCTGGCGCAGTTTTTTTTATAGGCCTACTTATAGTCAAAAAGACTATAATTTGAGCCTGAAAACATAAAGTAAGGACATGAACGAATGCAAAAACGTGATAACAAATTCCATAACCCCATCCAGTGATATGAAAAAGATAGTCTGGCTAGCGATGCTTTTGGTAGCTCCCATGTTGGTGGCAACGGCGCAAAAATTTGCAACGGAACCGTTGGTCGATCACCTCTACACTGCCGATCCATCGGCACATGTTTTCAACGGAAAAATATACATCTATCCTTCGCACGACATTGAAAGCAACACGGCCGAGGACGATGAAGGTGGTCATTTCGATATGAAAGACTATCATGTGCTGTCGATGGGCTATGTGGGCGGAAAGGTGACCGACCATGGCGTTGCACTCGACATCAAAAACATTCCCTGGGTGAGCCGGCAGTTGTGGGCGCCCGACGCGGCCTATGCAAACAACACGTACTATCTATACTTCCCCGCGAAAGATAAGGAAGGCATCTTCCGCATTGGAGTGGCCACCAGTAAAAATCCCGAAGGCCCATTCGTAGCCGAAAAGAAACCGATGGGCCGAAGCTACAGCATAGACCCCTGCGTGTTCAAAGACGACGACGGAACGTTCTACATGTATTTTGGTGGCATCTGGGGTGGCCAACTGCAACGGTGGGATGACCATAAGTACAATCCCAAGGGTGCCTTGCGAAAGCCCGACGAACAGGCCGTGTTGCCTCGCATAGCAAAACTGTCGAAAGACATGAAAAGTTTTCAGGGCGAGGTGGGAGAAATCGCTTTAGTTGATGAAAACAAAAAACTGTTTCAGGAAAAGCAAAACGACAAACGTTTTTTTGAAGCGGCCTGGGTGCACAAATACAAAGGCAAATATTATTTCTCCTACTCCACGGGCGACACACACAACATCTGCTATGCCATCGGCAACTCACCTTATGGACCCTTTGTTTATAAAGGCGTGCTGTTGAAACCTGTGGCGGGTTGGACAAACCATCATTCCATTGTTGAAACCAACGGCAAGTGGTATCTCTTCTATCACGATGTGCAGCGATCGGGAAAAACACACCTGCGCAACATCAAGGTTGCCGAGCTGACCTACAATGCCGATGGCACAATTCAGACGGTATCATCTTTTGTGAGCGACGTTGCCAGCGACAAAGGGTTGAAAGATTATTACAAAGACTACTTTCCCGTGGGCGTGGCCGTGTCACCTCGCGCGTTGCTGGGCGATGAGGCGTCATTGATCAAACGCGAGTTTAATAGCCTCACGCCGGAGAACGCCATGAAAATGGGACCCATACATCCCAAGGAGAAGGAATATTTCTGGTCAGACGCCGATTCGATTGTCGCCTTTGCGCAGCGGAACAAGATGAAACTTCGTGGCCACACCTTGTGCTGGCACAACCAAACACCGGCGTGGATGTTTGTTGACGCGAAGGGCGACACTGTTTCCAAAACGATATTGTTGCAGCGACTGAAAGACCACATCACCACGGTGGTGTCGCGCTATAAGGGAAAGATCTACGCCTGGGACGTTGTGAACGAGGTGATCTCAGATAAACCCGGTGAGGTTTATCGCAAGTCTGCGTGGTATAAGATCTGCGGCGAGGAATATATAGCCAAAGCATTTCAGTATGCCCACGAGGCCGATCCGGAGGCTCAGCTTTTCTACAATGATTACAATGAGATTGATGCGGCAAAGCGCGAAAAAATAGTGACGATGGTCACCGGTCTGAAACAGGCAGGCGTGCCCATTCACGGCGTGGGCCTGCAAGGGCACTGGGCCCTTAACGAACCTTCGGCCGAGCAGCTTGATAAAACGTTGGCGCGCTTTTCGGAAACCGGATTGAAAATTCAAATCACCGAATTGGATATTTCCGTCTACCCCAAAGAACACAATGTCCGTGCTAAAACGGCGCAAGACTTTAATACCGAATTCACGGCGGAAAAAGAGCAGAAACAGGCAGAGATCTATCGCACGTGTTTTGAGCTTTTCAGAAAATACAGGTCGTTTATATCGGGAGTAACCTTCTGGAACGTAAGCGATCGAAACTCGTGGCTGGATAATTTCCCTGTTCGCGACCGGAAGGACTATCCGTTGTTGTTTGACCAAAATCTGAAACGGAAAAATGCATATGGCAAGGTGGCGGAGTTTTAATAATAGTATTGTTAACTTTCTTACACGCAAATCAACTCCAGCACTATGGCACACATCCAGCTCGATCCCACGCTTCCCGGCATTCTCGGTCCCCTTGCCCTTCGTCCGCAATTGCGAAAATCACTGAGCGAGTTCACCGAGCAGTTGATGCGCGGAGAAAATTCGCTTACCCGTGGCGAGCGCGAATTGATCGGCACCTATGTCTCAGCGTTGAACGAATGTTTTTTCTGTGAACAATCGCACGGATCGCTCACCCAACACTATCTTCAATGCGATCACAGCGTTATCGAAAACATCAAAAACATTCACGAGTCGGCGCTCATCTCCGAAAAACTGAAAGCACTACTTGCCATTGCGGGCAGCGTGCAGCAAAGTGGCAAGCAGGTAACAACCGAACAGGTGGAGAAGGCCAAAGCCGAGGGCGCTACAGACCTTGAAATAAACGACACCGTGCTCATCGCCTCCCTCTTCTGCATGTTCAACCGCTATGTCGATGGCCTCGACACCTGGGCATCACAAGACAAAGATTCTTATAGACGCCATGCGCCGCAGCGGGCAGAGCAGGGGTATGTGCGATTTAACTGAGCGCCACGGATAATTTTATTTACGAGCAGAACTGATTTTATTTCTCCCAGCACCAAAACTATTTCCCAACCTCGAGGCATCGTTTAGGCGGTTCGTTGCATTTGATACGTAGCAACCCATCCGAACATGAAAGCAGGTTTACTCGCGATAGCACTAGTCTTTTTAAACGCATGGTGCACGTTCTCACTGGCGCAGACGTATGAGGCGGGTTTCAGAATCATAAGCACGTGTGATTCAAGTCGCCAATACAAGCCAAACTCCCCGCCTTCTCACAGTCTGCATTTCCGACCCATCGACATCGACTTGTGGTACCCGGCGAGGATAATGTCAACCGATACCACCGCCTCTTTTTTCGACCTGGTACTCCTCCTCGAAAAAAGAAGCAATTTTTATGACGACACAAAACGATACGACGGATTGACGGACGAAGTGCTTCAATATATCTGTGCCGGTTTAAACTGCCCGGACTATAATCTTCTCAAAAGCATAAAGACCAATAGCTATGTGAATGCAAAACCAGTAGCGCAGCCTTTTCCATTAATTATCTACTTCGCCGGATTCAATGGAATGAGCTATGAGAACTATCAATTGTTCGATTCCTTGGCAAGGAATGGTTTTGTGGTGGCCGCGGTAAGCTCCATCGGCGTGTATCCGGGTAACATGACCATGGACGCCGCGGGGTTGTTCGAACAAATTAACGACGCACGCTTTGTCATAGAGCATCTAACAAAAAACAACACCGCGACCCGTGCGGTTGGTTTGGTGGGATATAGTTGGGGCGGACTGGCTTCTGTCATTATGGCCATGGCCGAACCCGACAAGGTGAAAGCCATTGTTTCGCTCGACGGGTCTGAACAGTTTTCGTATGGCAATCCGGAAGACGACGAAAGCCTGAACCGCATACGTGAAGCAAGTTTCTTTAATCCCAACGCGGTCCGCGCATCCTTTCTTTACCTCGATAGCGACTATGCCGTTGACGATGATTTGCCCGATTCGGTCTATAACATATCCGATCATATTTTGGGAGACAAATGGTATCTGAAAATAGACCATTCAAAACATGAAGATTTCACCAGCTTAAGTGTCGTGGTCCCGAACGATGTGGGGCACGACGTTTATGATGCCATACAGCAGCTGACCATCAACTATCTTTCCGACAAGCTAACAGGAACCCATGTTTTTGAGGAACGCATTCCTTCGAAAGGGATCACAAAAAAATTCTCCCAGCCGCAGGCCACGGCCCCTCGGGCGACAGACAAAATTTTATTGAAAGGACTTGTTCAGGACCTCACAACAAATTTGCCCTTGCCCTACGCAACCCTTGGAATTCTCAACAAAGACCAGGGCACCACAACGGATAGTAAAGGCGAATTTCAACTTCCGTTGCAGGACACAAATGTCCACGACACACTCAGAATATCAATGATCGGATACGAACCCCGGGAGATTTATCTGAAAGATATCGTCCCTGCACAAAAGCGCCTGCGCATTCGCCTGCGGGAAAAGTCTGTTGAGTTGAAAGAAGTTGGGATTGTTGAAAAGAAGCTTGTCACGAAAGTGCTGGGCAACAAAACAGAATCTAAATTCTTTGGTGGCAAATTCGCGCACGGCGATTTGGGTAGCGAGCTTGCCATACGGATAAAATCCAAAGGCAGGCCAACCTATCTCGAAAAGTTTTGTTTCAACATCTCCTACAACACGGCCGACACGGCCACGTTCAGAGTAACGATTTATGAAGCAAAAAATGGACTCCCTTCCCAAAATATTCTCACACGCGACATCCTCGTGCGGGCAAATAATCGCACGGGCAAAATTGAGGTCGACTTGTCGGAATACAACATCGCGGTGAATGATGATTTTTTTATTGGACTCCAATGGATAGCAGGGCGCACCACGTCGGGCATCGTATTTTCGGCGGGTTTTGCCAACAAGGGCACCTTCTATCGCAAGGCCAGTGAGGCGCGGTGGAAAAAATATCCAATGGGGGTGGGATTTAACGTGACGGCAAAATATTGACGAGACAACGATTGTGTTGCGCAGGAACCTATTCGTTTGCGTTCCGGCGTTTTTTTTCCAATCTTTCCATTTCCTAAACACACGCTTTGTGACTGCTGACGACAACTTTCATTTTTCGGGAGTACCCGAACCTCATCGTATACGAACCCTTCAAATACTGAAGCAACATCCCGAAGTGAAGACGCTGATGGGGAAGAATCCGTTCACAAGCCTGGCCATAATCGGCCTGGTGGGGGCCATGGTCGGCCTTTCCTATTGGGTGAAAGACAGCGCGTGGTGGGTCATGCTGCTGCTGGCCTATGGGGTTGGTGCTTTCCTGAACCATTCGCTCTTCGTTATGATTCACGAATGCTCGCACTACCTGCTGTTTCGCAACAAGGCACTGAACAATATTTTCTCCATCATCGCCAACCTGCCGCACGTCATTCCGTCAGCCATTTCGTTCAAACGCTACCACATTAAACACCATTCTTTTCAGGGTGTGCACGAGTTGGATGCCGACCTTCCGGACCATTGGGAAGCACGCCTCATCGGCAACTCGTTTGCCGGCAAAGCACTGTGGCTGCTACTGTTCCCGTTTTTCCAGGTGTCGAGAACGTTCCGGCTAAAGGAAATTAAACCTATCGACGGCTGGATCATCACCAACTGGCTTGTGCAGATTGCCTTCAACGTAGCCATCTGGGTCTACTTCGGTCCCGGCGCCCTGTTGTTTATGCTGGCAAGTTTCTTTTTCTCGATCGGACTCCATCCCCTTGGTGCACGGTGGATACAGGAACATTATCTCACGCTTGACAAAGACCAGGAAACCTATAGCTACTATGGCCCCCTCAACACCGTCGCCTTCAACGTGGGCTTTCACAACGAGCATCACGATTTTCCGTCGGTGCCCTGGAACCGGTTGCCCCGGCTGAAGAAGCAGGCACCCGCGTTCTACGATTCCCTGCTGTCGCATACCTCGTGGACACGACTTTTCTTCCGCTTCCTGTTCGACAAAAACATCTCACTGTTTTCGCGCACGGTGCGGCAGGAGCGGGGCAAGGTGAAACTCACGGACGAATCGAAGCCTGACCTTGACCTGGTGGAAGCACAACGATAAGCCGTAAGGATCATCGTAGCACTTTACAACGACTAACTAATTTTGGAAGGCCCGGGGAAATAAAATTTCTCACCGGGCCTTCTGCATTTTGTTCGATGGCGGTTTGTGACCGTGCTCTTTACCCTTTCCCTGGCGCGACCAAAATGGTATACGGCACAACGCTTGACGAACTCATGCTCGATGTCCAAGGCATGTTGCTTGATTTTGATATGAATGCTTCCCTCAAGACTTTGGCGAGTGCCTATGGCGATCGAATAAAATATGTTTGGGGCCCACCAAAAGAACACGCCGGCATGCGCGCGGCGCTCATTCGTCCCGATGGAATTGTTGCCTGGACTTCTGACAGCGATCCTGATTGCAGCGAACTTGAAAAGGCTGCCGCTCAGTGGTTTGGCCAAGCCAATTTGGCCTAATCAAAGGGAAATTTGTGAAGTTAATGGCAAGCAAACTACACAATATGTAAAGTTAACTTGTCTTTTAGACAAAACAACTTATCTTTGTACGAAGCAAATCACATCAACTTATGTCAACAGCATCCAAACCCGCCCATAAAATTCTCTACTACAGCAAATTCCTGGGACTTGCGCTTATTGTTATCGGAATCCCCATAATGCTCATCGACAAATCTTCGGGAGCCGAAATGCCACTGCTGGTTGGACTCTTCACACTTTTCGTCGCGACTGAAAAAATCCAAGACGAACGTTCAGTACAGCTAAAAACCACGTCGTTGTATTTATCTTTTTGTATTTCCTACGCGCTGAAACTGCTCACTTCCAATTTGAATGAACATGCATTGATCTCTTTCCAGCTGGTTGAAATCAATCACTTCCTCATCCTGGTGCTGGCACTGGCCAATGCTGTTTTCTATAGCAGATTATACATCCTGAAACAGTAACGAGATGAAGAATACGTTGAAGGTGGAGCGGGCAAAACAAAACATGACCCAGGCAGAATTGGCCGAAAAGGTGAACGTGTCACGTCAAACCATCAATTCGATAGAAATTGGAAAGTATGTGCCATCCACGTTGCTCGCGCTAAAAATCGCCACTGTTTTTAGCGTTCGCGTTGACGAAATTTTCGCGTTGGAAGACACAGACTGGAATTCCTGATCGACGTGCTCACCCGCTCATCCGGTTTGTTTCACCAGGTTCAGTTCGATAAACTTCATCCATTGCGTACCGTCTTTGGAATATTCTCCCGTTTCGTGCCACGTGTTTTTAGTGGGATCGAGAATGATGGTGAACTTGGTTTTGCCTCCGGTTGGAATGTCAAAGCCCCATTCGAATGTGTTGGTTTCAAGTATTTTGAAATAGGCATTGGTGCTATACCCTTCTTTCACAAACGACTTCCACTTGAACTGTTGTTCTATCGGGTCGAAATTTAGCGTGGCCATAGCCTGAAATGTGACCTCTTCTTTTCCCGTGGTGGCATTTTTCTCGCGGCCCGTGCCTTCAACCACCATCACCATTTCCTGCAACTTCCACTCGATGTGTTCCTGCTGCATAACGGTGATGGAGCCCTTGGGACCTCTGTGTGTGGCTTCGCCTTTCCAATCGCCAACCAGAAAAGAAAGCTTCTTCATCTCTTCCTTGCACCGTTGAGAATGGTCGGGACCCTGACCAAAAAGTTGGTGGATAGACAACGCGAACACAAACAGGACATACATTGATTTTTTCATAGTGAGGGGTGTTTAATTTGTTTTTTATGGACTGATTTTTTACAAACTGATATGAACAACATTCTATGGACGCACCGCGTCAAATTTTGCACGTGCGTTTCCTGACATCCACACAAGAGAAGATGCTGGTATTGCACGGGAAAATGTCATGTGCTTGACGGGACAATGCCATGCCATAGCGGAAGCATTCCCGACAACTCAGAACTTTATGGTCGATTATCTTGATGACCTTGAACAAATGTAAACTAGTTTATTTTATAAACCAAATCAGAAAATTGCAAGAATCAATTTTCGGTGTGTGTGTCCCGTCGTTCACAAAGTTTTCCATCAATAGTTTAACTGCTGACATAAGGCTGTCACGTTTTGTGTTTACTTCGGGCAAAAAAATATTCGCATGGAGCCCTTGAAAGAAATGTTCGGAAAAACTTATTACAAGAATTTGGCGGACGTGCTATCATCCGTGCACAAGCCGTTTCAGGCAGACCGGTTTGTAAAGGACGTGACCAACAATCTGGAAACTCTTTCTCTCAACCAGCGTATGCGCCAAACCTCCGTGGTCTTGCAGCAGCACCTTCCCGAAAATTATAGTCAGGCAATCGGCATCCTGAAAGACGTGGTGCCCCAACTTAATGGCGGATATACGACACTGGTCTTTCCCGACTTTGTGAGCCTCTATGGACTTTCGCACTTTCAGCAATCCATGGAGGCCTTAAAATACTTCACTTCGTTTGGCTCTTCGGAGTTTGCCATCCGCGCGTTCTTGAAGCAAGACCTGGAGCGCACGCTAAAGGTCATGCAAAAATGGTCTGCCGACAGCAACTATCATGTGCGGAGGCTGGCGTCGGAGGGAAGCCGGCCGCGACTTCCTTGGTCGTTCAAACTGGATCAGATCATCAAGGCCCCGCAGCTCACATCGCCGATACTGGAAAATCTGAAAGAAGATGAGGAGCTTTATGTGCGCAAGTCGGTGGCCAATCACCTCAACGACATTTCAAAAGATTCTCCCGACTATGTGCTGAAGCTGATCAAGGCATGGGACATCACCCAACCGCACACGGCCTGGATTGTGAAGCGCGGCATCCGTTCGCTGCTCAAAAAAGGCGACAAGAAATCGATGAGCGTTTTTGGTCTCACCAAAGACGTCAAGGTTTCGATCAAGCGGTTCAGCCTGGCCAACGCGGAGATCAGGTTAAATGACGTGCTGCAATTTCAATTCGATCTTGTCTCCGAAAAGTCAACATCCCAAAACCTGATGGTGGACTATCGCATACATTACTCCAAGAAATCGGGCATTCAGTCGGCCAAGGTTTTTAAGCTCAAGGAGATTACACTCGCCCCTGGGGAAACTGTTTCTATTCTTAAAAAGCAACGCTTTCAAGACTTCACCACACGCAAACTCCACAGTGGGTCGCACAAGTTGGAGATTGTTGTGAATGGGGAAGTGATGAAGCAGAAGACTTTTATGTTTACACGTTAGGAGAGGAGGAAGGGCTAGGGGATAGTCATTGTTCCCCATGCTAATGTGGGGTTTACGATCACAATTGGTATATTCGAATGAATGCTGCACTTCGGAAGCTTATGTGTGAAGCCGCCTCCCGGAGAGAATGTTAGAGCGATTTTTAACCAACTCCCGCTATACCGAACCTTAATCAACCCCAATGAAAAACAGTTTTATCCTCCTGTTTCTGATCGTGCTTGTGAAACCCGCAGGAGCTCAACCGGCTTTCGGCTCCAAAGAATCTTTTATTCCCCAGAACTGGACGTTGTTGCACGAAGCGGTTGGCGATCTGAATCGCGACAGCCTTGCCGATGTGGCCATGGTGGTGGAGTATGCAGGGGACGCGTTGGAGAACGAAAGGCCGCGGTCGCTCATCCTGTTGTTGAGAGACAAACAAAGCAAGCTGTATAGTCTGGCCGAGCAGGCCGATCATGTTGTGTTGGATGGACAGTCGGGCGGAACTCAAGGTGATCCGTTTGCCAGCATGGAAATAAAAAACAATGTGCTGCGTCTCGATTTTTCGGGTGGCTCGCGCGAACAGTGGACCACCACACATCGCTATCGTTATGCGCCTGAAAAATATTTCAGGGTGATCGGGGCGACCTATAAAGTGACGGATGGCAAAGTGACCACCACCTATGACTACAACCTGAGCAACGGCAACATCATTGTGACCACCAAAGACAGCGGCAACAAGGCCAACAACAAAACCACGAGCAGAAAACACCTGCTGCAACCTGTGAACATCCGTTCGTTTGAGCCCGATGCAATCTGGGCGTTGCTGATACCGGATTTTCGGAAGCAAGTGACCACCTGTGTGCTGCAGGACGCCGGCCTGGGCGATTGTTTTCACCTGGGCTTTGACTGCGGCGATTTTGGAAACGCAGAAACATTTCTGGACGAGGCGTCGGCCACACTATGGCAAAACCTGACTAGCGACTCCAATGGCGATGTGATTGCCAACCCGGCCTACCGCGGCAAACGGTTCGAAATTACCTACATCACCAACACCGGAACAAAATGTGAGCCGCAGGGCGAAGACGTTTATCAGCTGGTGATCGGCTTCAAACTCCTGGCACCGGCACCACGCTGAACCGCACCCGTTCTTGCATGGTATGGCACGTTGGTCTATATTTATTGTTTGAAACCCGTGTGAAGAAAGTCTTTTGCATAGCGCTTGTTGGATTGCACCTGCTGAATGTGGTGGGCGCCTATTGGCTTTTTTACGCCATTCAGCAACGCACCGACAAGCAATTGGCACAACGTCTCGACGAGGACAGCTATGCCGGAAGCCGGGCCATCACCATAAAACTCCCCCTGTCTTACTACAACGGTTCGGACCGTGAAAACTACGAACGCATAGACGGCGTGTTTGAATACGAAGGTGTGGCCTATCGCATGGTGAAACAGAAATTCTATAAAGACACGGTCTACATTGTTTGTTATAAAGACGAGAAAACAATTGCTGTGAATGATGCCCTGAAAGACTACGCCCAATCGCTGGCCGACAATTCGGGAGAAAAGAAGTCGGATAGCAAGGTGGCGCTTTCGGTTGTGAAAGACTACCTGCATCATGGCAAGACATCGCTTTTAACATCGCGCAAATCTATTGACCTCGGCAGCGCTGCCGGCTACGTTAACCACTATCGTCACTTCCTCAATTTCACCATCGACTATCCTCCCGAGTTGATCGGCTGACATTCCCCTTTTATTTCTACTCTATAAATTATTTGAGCCAACCTTTCGCGGTGATTTGCGGAAGGTGACTGCCTATTTTTTTCCACCATTCATTCTTTCATCATGAACAGAGTATTACTGCTTTTATATCTATATCTTTTTTCTATTGCACTTGTCCACGCGCAGGAAACCGACACCGTAGAAACTAAACGATTGAGCGAAGTGCTGGTGACGGGCCAGCGCGACATCAATGCCGTGCTTCGGCTGCCCGAGTTGAAAAACACATTCATCTTTTCGGGAAAAAAAACCGAGGTGATCAACGTGCAGAGTCTCGATGCAAACATTACCGAAAAAACGCCCCGCCAGATTTTTGCCAAGGTGCCCGGCATTTTTGTGTATGACATGGACGGCACGGGAAATCAAATCAACATTGCTGCCCGTGGTCTTGATCCGCACCGCGGCTGGGAATTCAACATTCGCAGAAATGGCGCGATGACAAACTCCGACATCTATGCGTATCCGGCGAGTCACTATAGCATTCCCATGGAAGCTGTGGAGCGAATCGAAATTGTGCGCGGCACGGGTTCACTGCAATATGGCGCGCAGTTTGGCGGCATGCTGAACTACATTACCAAACAACCCGACTCTACCAAGGCGATTAGCTTTGAAAGCATCAACGGTGCCGGCTCGTTCGGGCTGTTGAGTACCTACAACGCCGTGAGCGGAACAATCGGCAAGTTTCAGTATTATGCCTACATCACCTACCGGAAGTCGGATGGCTACCGCGACAATAGCGAGTCGAAATATGATGCGCAGTCGGTGATGCTTGTCTACAACGCTTCGAAGAATTTCAAAATCTCGGGCGAGTTTTCGCGCTCGAACTATGTCTACCAGATTCCCGGCCCACTCACCGACAGCATGTTTCATGCTGATCCGCGCATGTCTACGCGGGCACGAAATTATTTTAACCCGGAGATTTATGTGCCTTCGCTCAAATTCGAATGGCAGGTGTCGAAGAGCACGCGTGTGCAGTGGCTCACGTCGGCCGTGCTCGGTGACCGCAATAGTGTTCAGTTCGATCGTACGGCAAATGTGCCTGATGCCATCAACCCGGCCACCGATGCCTATGCCGCGCGGCAGGTTGATGTTGATCACTTCCACAGCTTCACAACAGAGCTCCGCTTTTCGCATGGCTACAATTTGCTGAACAAACGCAGCACACTGACGGGTGGCATTCAATTGATCCGGAATGATCTTAACCGTCAACAACAAGGGAAAGGAACAACCGGAACAGATTTCGATCTCACCCTGACCGATCCGTTGTGGGGCCGCGACATGCACCTGAAGTCGAGCAACGTTGCCGTGTTCCTGGAAAACAATTTCAAGATCACGGAAAAACTTTCGGTCAACCCGGGTGTGCGCGTGGAGGTGGGCGATTCAAAAATGTATGGTTCGATTTCCTACTACCCCACCAACGATATACCGAACACCATCGAACACAAGTTTCCGCTCTTTGGCATCAGCGCACAATATGTGGTGAAGGGCAGCACAATGTTTTATGGCGGATGGTCGCAAGCCTACCGGCCGGTGATTTTCAAAGACATCATTCCGGCAACGGTCTATGAGTCGGTCAACAAAAATCTGAAAGACGCCGACGGCTACAACCTGGACCTTGGCTTTCGCGGATTGTCGTATGGCGCCTCGAATGTCTTTCGCTGGGACGTGAGTGTATTCCAACTCCAATACAACAACCGCCTTGGCAGCCAGGCCACGCGCAACGATACTGATGTGTTCATCCTCTACAGAACCAACATCGGGAATTCGAAGACCACTGGTGCTGAAATATTCCTGGAGTATAGTGTGCCGCTGAGTAAAAAATCAAGTGTGTCGGTGTTCACGTCCACGGCTTTGATGAGAAGTCGCTATACATCGGCCAGTGTGCGGGCGGGCGAGCAGAACGTGGATGTGAGTGGCAACAAAGTGGAGAGCGTGCCGGACGTTATCACACGCAACGGTATGACCGTCCGTGTGGGCATGGCGAGCATCTCGTTGCTCTACAGCTTCACGGGCGAAACTTATGCCGACCCGCTGAACACCGAAAAGCCCGGTGCCACCGGCGCGGTTGGGCTTGTGCCTTCGTATGGTCTGCTCGACATCAATGCTTCGCTGCGGATTTCGGATATGATAAAGATCCGGTTGAACCTCAACAACGCCACCAACGAACAATACTTCACCAAGCGCCCGACCTTTTATCCCGGCCCGGGCGTGTGGCCATCGGACGGACGAAGCTTCACCGCTTCGATCGGATTTAAGATTTAGATTTTCGGCTGTGTGTGCTCGGTGGAAACACGGGTCACACACAGCCATAGTTTTTAGATTTTCAAACACCTTCACGATTATGATAAAAAAAATAGTTACAGCAGCAGTCTTCACCCTGTTGATGTGTTGCAAGCCGGCCGGCGACTTCAAAAGCAAAATTGAAGATCCCGAACATTTGCATCAGACCATAAAAAAAGTGACCGATATCATTGTGCATGATATCTTTTCACCACCGGTGGCCAGCCGCATCTACGCCTACGTGAGCGTTGCAACGTACGAGGCAGCCCGCCACCAGGATTCGACGCTGCTCTCTTTGGAAGGGCAACTTCACGGACTGGCGGACGTGCCCCAACCTGAAAAGGGAAAGGTTTATTGTTTCCCGCTGGCTTCGGTGCAGGCGGCGTTGAAAATGGCGCGCGTGCTCATCTTTTCGGAAGACGAACTCGACAAGTATAGCCAACAACTTCTGGCGGAGTATCAACATTCCGGAATGCCTGAAGATGTGTACCAGCGGTCGGTTGAATTTGGTACGGCCGTGGCAGAGCATGTTGCAAAATGGTCGACAAAAGATAACTACAAACAAAGCCGGTCGTTTCCCAAATATTCAATCGATCAGAAAGACTCCACCTGGAAGCCAACACCTCCGGCCTACATGGATGCTGTTGAACCACATTGGCGAAAGATCCGGACGTTTGTGATTGATTCGGCATCGCAGTTTCGGCCCGCTTCACCGCCACCTTTTTCGACTGACAAGCGCAGTCATTTTTATGCGCTTGCACTACAGGTGTATGATGTGGGAAAATCGCTCACGCCCGAACAACAGGAAATTGCACGTTTCTGGGATTGCAATCCTTTTGTGATGAATGTGAAAGGCCACGTGATGTTTGCCACGAAGAAGATCTCGCCCGGTGGACATTGGATGAACATTGTGCGGGTGGCTTGCCGAACATCCAACGCCAATGCGGCGCGTGCGGCCGAAGCCTATGTGCGTGTAGCCCTCTCGCTGGCCGATGGATTTATTGCGTGCTGGGACGAAAAATACAGAAGCCAGCTCGTGCGCCCCGAAACGTTCATCAATCAACACATCGACGAGAACTGGGTGCCGTTGCTGCAAACGCCTCCCTTTCCGGAATACATCAGCGGGCATAGTGTGATATCCGGCGCAGCAGCACAGGCGTTGACAGGTGTTTTTGGCGACAACTTCCAATTCACCGACTCCACCGAAACAGAATTCGGGTTGACGGCCCGCAGATTCAAGTCGTTTGCCGCCGCTGCCGACGAAGCTGCCATAAGCAGGCTCTATGGTGGCATTCATTACCTGCCTGCGTGCGACACGGGGTTGGTGATGGGCCGCAACCTGGGTGTATATATCACGAACACCTTGCGCACACGTGAAAGCAACCTTTCCTTAAACCAACAGCCATGAAGATGTCGGCCTGCCATCTTGTTTTTCGCATAGCCTGCGCGATGTGTTTCATCGGGCATGGCATGTTCGGGTTTATCACAAAAAAAATATGGTGTAACTATTTTGCCGTGTTTGGCATTGGCGAACAACAGGCGTATAAGCTAATGCCTGTTGTTGGCGCCGTTGATGTTGTGCTCGGCTTGCTGCTCCTGGTTTATCCGTTGCGTTTCGCGGCGGTGTGGTTAGTGTTCTGGGGATTGTTCACGGCTTCGCTTCGGCCGTTGGCCGGGGAGCCGTTTGCAGAATTAATAGAACGGGCTGGCAACTTTGGCGCACCTGTCATATTGCTGCTGTTGTCGGCTCCCCGTGTGAAGCCTGGGTTTGGGTTGGGCGAACGACTGATTCCGGACACCACCATAGATCAGGTGAGCAGCCAAACCATTCTGGCCACGCTGCAGATTTTTGGGTTTCTGTTGCTGCTGGGTCACGGTTGGCTAAATCTGCATCTCAAAGCAGAACTATTAAATCAGTATGCAAAGCTAGGCATCGCTCAGCCGGAGAGTGCTGCATTATATATTGGCGTGTTCGAATGCCTGGCCGCATGCTGGATACTGGTTAGGCCCTCGCGAATGGTAGTGCTGGTGATTCTGATCTGGAAAGTGGTCAGCGAAATACCGTATCCGGCATACGCCATTTTTGAATGGGTTGAGCGGGGAGGAAGCTATGCCGTGCTGCTCGGACTGTGGATGATTTTGAAAACGCCACATCAATTGGTTACAACTTTTTTCTATTTTTCTTGGCGCGAATCACAAACTGTTTAGACCGCTATGACACGATTGCTATTGGGTTGCTTTCTCATGCTGGGTATATTGCTGACAGCCTGCAGCGATTTTGGCGAGCGCGACGTGGAGGCCGCATTCACAAAAGCCAACGTATATCCGCTAACCATCGAGCACAGGATATTTTGCAATAGCGACAACGATGTGCGCAAAGTGCTGGAAGCGAAACTGGTTGAAGACGGATGGGTCACGGCCCAGCTAAAACACACACCGGACGACATCGGCAAGCCGCTCATCTATTTTACAGGCAAGGCGCAACCCTTTTTGCTGACCACCAACGACACCCTGAAGTCGTTCGATATCCAGCGCGTGAAGGTGGCCGAAGAAATTTTCCTGCGTGTGAGAAACATTGAAATCGATGCTTCCGGAAACAAGGCTATCGTAGATTATGTCACGGAGATCGTGAACCCCACACCGTTCATTGTTTTGTACAAACAAAACACAAAGGGCGAGCAGCGCCGCCGCACGTTCTTTACGCGCAAGAACGACGCCTGGACCTGGGATGGAAGGATCATAAAAATGACCTATTAAATATTGAGTTTCCCCACGGCAGGCCTTGACGTTTCGTTGATCGAAGCCCTCAATTTTCTTCCCGGCTACAAAATGCTTTCCCCGGCACCCGCCCCGGTGGGCCTTCTTATTTGGTGTTTTTTTCGACTCCGCTTCGAAAAAAATAAATGTAAGCATTAAAAAAAAGGTTGCTGCAATCCATTGTTTGGCATGTTTTCGCGCACACACTGCATGTGTGCGTGCACATTTTAGGATTGGACTTGCTTTTATTTCCTGCATTTTCTACTTTCAAATCGTGGTTTCACTTGCAGGAAGTTTTGCCGGCAGCGATTCCATGCGGAATAATATTTCACCTAAACCCAAATCTTAATGAAAAATGTCTACCGAAGGGCTTGGCTTCTGGCCGTGCTCCTGATGTGGGGCTTTGCCAGCTTTGCACAGGGAAAACTGATCTCCGGTACGGTAACTTCCTCAGATGGAAGTGCCATGCCGGGCGTGAACGTACTCTTAAAAGGCAGCGTAAATGGAACGGCCACGGATGCCAATGGAAAATACTCCATATCCGTTACGTCTGATGAATCTGTTCTTGTCTTCTCTTTTATTGGTCACGCCTCGCAAGAGGTTGTAGTCGGATCGAGAGCGGTTGTTGATGTGAAGATGGAAGAAGATGTCTCTCAATTGGGAGAAGTAGTGGTAACCGCGCTCGGTATTGAGCGTGAAGCCAAATCATTGTCCTATGCCCAACAAACGGTGAGTGGTTCCACACTGACCGAAGCACGCGACATAAACATACTGAATAGCCTTTCGGGCCGCGCCGCAGGTGTGGATATAAAGAAGAGCAGCTCCGGTCCCGGGGGTTCCACAAAGATTGTTTTGCGTGGTAACAAATCCATGTCCGGCGACAGCCAACCTCTCTTTGTAATCGACGGTATTCCCATGGCCAACAACAAAGGAACACAACCCGGCATGTGGGGTGGCGTTGACGGTGGAGATGGTATGAGCCAGATCAACCCCGACGACATCGAAAGCATGACGGTGCTGAGAGGCTCCAACGCGGCAGCTCTCTACGGAAGCCAGGGTGCCAACGGTGTGGTGGTTATCACTACGAAAAAAGGTAAAGAGGGCGCTGCCAAAGTTGAATTCAGCAGCGGCGTGACCTTTGAAAGCGTGTTGAAAAAACCCGATCTTCAATTTAAGTATGGTGCTGTAGGCGGTGCGAAGGAAAGCTGGTCAACCACCCCTGGCAACTATGCCAGCAACTATGTTGACGACTACTTCAAGACCGGAAGCAACTTCATCAATTCCCTCGCCATCAGCGGTGGATCGGCCAAGACTACGGTTTATTTCTCGTATGGCAACGTGTCGGCCTCCGGCATCAGCCCACACAACACCTACAACAGAAACAACGTGACGTTCAAACAATCCACAAAATTGTTGAACGACAAACTGACCATCCGGTCAAGCGTGATGTTGTCGGCTGAAGTGTCGAAAAACAGAATGCCTTCGGGTTATTATCTGAACCCCCTCACAGGTTTGTACATGTTCCCCCGCGAAAGAAATTTCCAGGACTTCAAAGACAACTTCCAGGTGTTCAGCGAAGCCAGAAACATGGACGTGCAAAACTGGTTTGTGGTAGATCACCATCAATCCAACCCTTACTGGATTGTTAACCGCGAGCCCAGAAAAGACAACACCAGCCGTGTTATCGCCAGCCTGGATCTTGACTATGCAATCAACAAGGACCTGAGCTTCTCTGTTAGAGGAAACTACGACTATGCGGACAAAACGTTCGATCAGCGTCACTCGGCAAGCTCGAACTCTACAAACATCAACCCGAACGGTTCATGGGACTACAAGAAGTACAACGACAAGCTCATCTACACGGACGCTATCTTGAAGTACAATAAGAAAGCCGGTGATTTTGATTTCAACATCATTGCTGGGGGTAGCTATCAGAAAACTGACTATGGCAATGGAATCGCCATCGATGCTTCTGCTGAAAACGGTTTGCTGTATCCCAATGAATTTTTCTTCCAGAACCTGATGCCGATTGTGCAGGTGAAATCGACACAGTCGAGCGCCCTCATCAAGGAAGCATTGTTTGCCAACGCCACCATTGGTTATAAAGAGAGATTATTCCTCGACATCGCCGGAAGAAATGACTGGGCGTCGTCACTGGCCGGAACAGGCAACGACTCGTACTTCTATCCTTCGGTTGGTTTGACAGGCATCATCAGCGAAATGGTTGCCCTGCCTACAGTGATCAGCTTTGCGAAAGTACGCGCTTCCTACACGTCGGTTGCCAACGAGATGCCTTACAACCGCATCAACCCCGGCAACACGATCAGCGCAGGTGGTGGTGTGGTGCGGAACACGATTCGTCCGTTCCCCGATGCAAAACCTGAAATGCTGAAGAGCTTCGAGCTCGGTGCCAACATGCGTTTCCTTGACGACAACATCGGCTTCGATGTTACTTACTACAACATCAACAGCAAGGATCAGTTCATCAAGCTGCCCGCACCGTCGGGTTCAGGCTACACGTTCTACTATGTTAATGCTGGTGAGATCGTGAACAAGGGTATTGAAGTTACCGTGGATGCCACACCCGTGCACACCGGCAACTTTACCTGGAAAACCGCAGTCAATTTCTCGAAGAACAACAACAAGGTGGTTGAAACAACTCCGGAGCTGAAAGACCCCATCACAACCGGTGAGTCGGAAGGCTACTATTCGAGATTCCAGGCAGGTGGTTCGATCAACGACATCTATGTCTACAAATATCAGCGCGACACGCAGGGCCGCATCATTCTTGGTCCTGATGGAAAGCCTTTGAAAACTGCACTCGTGGAATATGCCGGTAACCTGAACCCCGATTGGATCGCAGGTTGGAGCAACACGTTGTCGTATGGCAACTTCGGCCTGACCTTCATGGTGAACGGAAAATTTGGCGGCAAGGCATTCAGCCAAACCGAGTCGATGCTTGATGGTGCCGGCGTGAGCCAGCGCACAGCTGACGCTCGCGATGCGGGTGGCGTGTTCATCAACGCTGTTCAGAACGATGTGGCGGTAAGCAAAGTGGATGCAGAAACCTGGTTCCGCGCCATTGGCGACCGGAACGGTATCGGCGAAGCGTATGTATACGATCGCACCAGCGTGAGACTTACACAACTTGCACTTTCCTACAGATTCCCCATCCCGAGTGGCAAAGCCCTGAAGGCTGCAACCTTCTCGATCGTGGGTCAGAACCTGTGGCTCATTTATCTGAAAGCACCATTCGATCCAGAGTTGGCGATGAGCACGGACCAAAACAGCCAGTCGTTGGATAACTTCAACCTGCCGGCCACACGCACCTATGGATTTAACTTCAAAGTAACCTTTTGATAGAGACTCTATGAGAAAGATAAGTTATACATTAACCCTGCTTGCGCTGACCTTAGGCGCCTGTACGGACAATTTTAAGGAGACAAACAGAAATCCTTACGAGATAACGGATGAGTCATTGAAGCAGGATTTTAACCACGTTGGTGCATTCTATCCTTCTATGTTGGACAACATATTTCAGGATCAGATTGCCGACAATCTTGTTCATGAGTCGTTCGTACGCCACCTGGGCACACCCACACCTTTTGTGAGTGGCAGAAACAACACCACCTACTACATCACCTGGGGTGATTCGTACTGGAACGGTGTATACAACAACATCATGGCACCCGCACGGCAAGTAATTGCCATCGCTGAAGCCGACAACTATGATGTGTTTGTTGCCTGGGCAAAACTGATCCGGATCATTGGTGCGTCGAGACTTTCGGCCTACCACGGACCGATCATCTACACCAACTATGGTTCGACCGAACAAACCATTAAGTACGACACCGAAGAAACGCTCTACAACACCTGGTTCACTGAACTGGACGAGATCCTGGCTACGTTCAATGCCAACAAAACGTATCCTGGCTTGACCAAGTTTGATGCGAGCTATGGCGGCGATGTGACCAAGTGGATCAAGGTAGCCAACAGCTGGCGCCTGATATTGGCCATGCGCTTGTCGAAAGTGAAGCCTGATCTGGCCAAAACCCAAGGTGAAAAGGCAATTGCCGAGCCCGGTGGTTTGATTAAAACCGATGCCGATGCATGGTATCTCTCGTTGTATGGCGGTCCGTTCAAACCTGCACGGATTTGCTTCGGCTGGGGCGACACACGCATGGATGCTGCCATGGAATCTGTTTTGGTTGGTTATGAAGATCCCAGAATTGAAAAATTCTTTGACCCTGCAACAGACGAATCGTTGTATCCTGATCATCCGGACTTCCCTTACAAGGGTATTCGCAGCGGCGCCTTGCTGGTTGCCAAAGATGACAGACTTACCTATTCGACTATCGACGCCTCCATGCAGAACTACACCAAGAGAAGAATGCTGATGCCTGCCGATATTCTGTTTACCCTTGCCGAAGCATCGTTGCGCGATTGGGCCGGTGCCGGAACAGCAAAGGATAACTACGAAGCCGGTGTGAAAGCATCGTTCACCGAATGGGGTGCTGGCGGTGTTGACAACTACCTGTCAAACGACACAGGTCTTCCTGTGAACTACAACGATCCGAAAGCGTCGGGCGACATCAACGATTTCGTGAACCGCATGACGGTGACCGTGAAATGGGATGAGGCCGCAGACAAGGAAGTGAAGCTTGACAAAATCATGACACAAAAATGGATTTCAAGCGTGCACAACACGGTGGAGATTTGGGTGGATCATCGCAGAACCGGTTATCCTAAACTTCCCTACAATTATAAAAACGACAGCGATGCAACCTGGGGTATCATTGCGCCGAATGACTTCCTGAGACGGATGCCATTCATCAACTCTGAGCGGAACAACAACCCCGCCGGCGTTGCCGACGCAACAACCAAACTGGGCGGTCCTGACGAAATTGGAACCCGCTTGTGGTGGGATACAGGAGGTCCGAACTTCTGATTTATTTGAGTAATTAATAGTGAAAGACACCAACTGATCTAACGGATTAGTTGGTGTTTTTTTTTAGTATTGCCATGCTAACCAGCATCGTATTTCTCTTTATGAACACCATTTCCCTGAAGCAGATTTTTCTTATCGCCTTTGTTCTGACAGGCATTTTTTCGTGTGCAAAGAAACAGGAAGACAACTCCCTTACACTAGATGAATATATGAAAATGGGCGTGCCCGATCCGGCGAAGGTGTGGGACATAAACGATTTTTCCCAGGCCTACGGGGCGCTTGCCAAATTGAAGTGGGACAGGCCTTATCAGCTTCCCGTGAAAGGCAGCAAAAAATCGGGAGTGCTTTTTGAGCATATGCTGAGTTTGAAAAATGTGTCTTTTCTGATGGACAGCACATTGTCATTGAACGAGAAGGCTGAGCGCATATCGGCCTTTGTATTAGTTTGCGACCACTGGATCGATATCTATTCGAACCCTGTTATTGACAATTATTATCGCAGCGAATTGATCGACATCCAGATCTTCAACCTGCGGCTAACTGAAAAAATGGTGAATCTGGCAACACAGATAAACAACTCGGATGATCCCACAGCGGTGGTTCTGAAATATGGATACAAAACGATCAAAATGAACTATGTGAGCTGTCTGACCACCGAGCTAAAGAACCAAAGTCACACATCGCAATTTTTGAAGCAGGATCTGGAGCGGATGGCCGATAGTGTTTTTGCGTCGGTGGAACGGAATCGCGAATGGATGGATAGTAGCGCGCGCGTCGACGTGAAACAATCGTTGCGCCTGGTGCTGGACAGCACATCATCGGATCATGTCCGGAATAAATACACAACCCTCGAAAAATCACTTTAGCTTTATCCATGGACTTAACGCAAAATATCCGAAAGACATCACACACCTCCCGCGATGACGTGAAGACTAAACGCTCCACCGGTCTTGCCGGCCTGTTGATGGTTTTCCTGTTTTCATGCACGCCTGAAAAAAAGGAAACCCTGTTTTCGGATCTCGACCCCGACGACACCGGAATTGAATTCCGGAACGACCTCGTGGAAACCGACGATAAAAATGTGTTGAGCTATATCTATTTCTACAACGGCGGTGGCGTTGCCGCCGGCGACCTGAACAACGACGGGTTGGCCGACCTGGTTTTTACCGGCAACCAAAAACAAAACGCCGTGTATATCAACAAAGGAAACTTTGCGTTTGATGACATCTCTCAAAAGTCAGGCATTCAAAATGCGGGCGGCTGGAGCACCGGCGTTGTGCTGGTCGACATCAATGGCGACGGCTGGAATGATATTTACATTTGCCGGTCGGGCGACATCAAACCGGAGAACCGGAAAAATCGCTTATACATCAACAACAAAGATCAAACCTTTACCGAAAAGGCAGCGGCATATGGTCTCGACGACACCGGCTATTCAACGCACGCTGCCTTTTTTGATTATGATAAAGATGGCGATCTCGACATGTTTCTCCTGAACCATTCGATTCATTATTTTCCAGTAGACAATCAATTCACAAAACTAAAGAATACAACCAGCAAGGACTTCGGTAGCAAGCTCTACCAAAACAACAACAACGTTTTTGTCGACGTCAGTGAAAAGGCGGGTATCGTGTCGAACGTTATCAGCTTCGGACTAGGTGTGGCGGTGGGCGATGTTGACAATAATGGCTGGCCCGACATTTATGTGTCAAACGATTTTAAAGAACAGGACTATTTGTACATGAATAACGGCAACGGTACGTTCACAAACGAGCTCGAAAAACGGATGGATCATATATCCCTGTTCTCGATGGGGTCTGACATGGAAGACGTGAACAACGACGGCCTGCTTGACCTCATGACACTAGACATGTTGCCTCCCGACAACTTGCGTTTGAAGTTGACTGCCGGTGCTGAAAACTTCGACAAGTTCAAAATTCTGAACGATGCCGGTTTCTACTGGCAGTATATGCGAAACATGTTTCACATCAACAACGGCGATGGAACATTCAGCGAGATCGGAAGCCTCTCGGGCATTTCGAACACCGACTGGAGCTGGACACCACTGTTCGCAGACTTTGACAACGATGGAAGCAAGGATCTGTTTGTTACCAACGGCTATGCCCGGGACTACACCAACATGGACTTCATGAAATTCATGGTCGACTATCAAAACCGTGTGAATGCCACGGGGAAAGAACTCACCTTCCTTGAACTCATAGCCAAGATGCCATCGTCGGAATTGAATAATCATATTTATAAAAACAATGGCGACCTCACCTTTGCTTCAAAAAACACGGAGTGGGGTTTTGAAAAGAAAGGCATTTCGTCGGGAGCATCCTATGCCGACCTCGACAACGATGGCGATCTGGACCTAGTGGTTAATAACATCAACGATTTTGCTTCGGTATATCAGAACAACAGCGAACTGCTGGCGAAAAATAATTATGTCCGTGTTCGCCTCATGGGAACAGCCGGCAACACCCAGGCATTGGGTGCCAAGGTTCAGCTGTTCGCTGGCAACCTGAAACTTTATCGTGAACATTTTCTGTCGCGAGGCTATGAATCGTCGGTGGATGATGTGATCACTTTTGGAATTGGGAAAAAAGAAAAAGTAGACTCTGTTGTGATTACGTGGCCCGACGGCAAACACCAAACGGTTAAAAATCCCACCATCAATTCCCTGGTCAGCATAAAAGAGAATGGTCACGAACCCGGCGCCGCTCCAAAACCTGTCGCGCCGTTCTTTATGCCTGCAGTCGACAAGGTTGCGTTTCTTCACCAGGAAAATCAATTCAACGACTTTAAAGTGCAAACCCTCTTGCCCCATTTTCTGTCGCGGTTCGGACCTTGCATGACCAAGGCCGATGTTAACGGCGATGGTCTGGAAGACTTCTTTGTGGGCGGCGCAAAAGGATTTGCCGGACAGCTGTTTGTGCAGACAAAAACCGGAGGCTTCAAAAATTTGCCTTCGAAAGCACTGGAGGCCGACGCCACGAGCGAAGATGTGGACGCCTTGTTTTTTGATTGTGATAAAGACGGCGATCAGGATCTGTATGTAGTGAGTGGTGGGTTCGAGTTCGTTCCTGGCGATGCTGCGTTGCAAGACCGGTTGTATATCAACGATGGTCGTGGAAATTTTGTGAAGAACAAGTCGCTTCCCCCAGTGCTGGTGAGCAAGTCGTGTGTTAAACCCATCGACTTCGACAAAGACGGAGACCTTGATTTATTTGTTGGCGGCCGGTTGATTTCCGGAAGCTACCCCACAGCACCCGCCAGTTTTCTGTTCGAAAACGACGGCAAGGGAAACCTGGAAGACGTGTCGCAGAATTTTGCAGGCGGTGTGTCTCCTGGAATGATTGCCGATGCTGCCGTAGCCGACTTGAATGGTGACCAATGGCCCGACCTGATCATGGCAGGGGAGTGGACATCTATAAAAGTATTCATAAACACATCAGGGAAGTTTACAGAACAAACCGAAAAGTATATCACGCAACCCAGCAACGGATGGTGGAACAAAATTCTGTCCGCCGATTTTGACAATGACGGTGACATTGATTTTATCGTGGGCAACCTGGGTGTCAACGCGCAGATAAGAGCTGATGAGGCAACGCCCTCGAAACTATTCTACGCCGATATCGACAAAAACGGATCGATCGATCCGATCCTCACATTTTTTGTTGACGGCATAAGCTACCCTTCACCATACCTCGACGATTTGATTTCGCAAGTGCCGTCTTTGAAGAAGAAGTATTTATACTATAAGAATTACGCCGTGGCGACCAGCGATAGTCTGATGGCAGGCAAGGCGGCAGCGGATGTGCCGGTTGTTTTTGCCAACAAATTCCAAAGTGTGGTGTTGAAAAATGAAGGGAACAAACTGCAACTGATCGACCTACCTGTTCAGGCTCAGTTCTCACCCGTTTTTTCAATTTTGAAAACGGATGCAAACAAAGACGGATTAGACGATATCATTCTGACCGGCAACCTCACGCAAACACGGGTGCGGTTCGGAAGATATGATGCGAACCACGGCATGTTGTTTTTGGGCGACGGCAAATGCGGATTCAAGTATGTTCCGCAGTATGAATCGGGTTTGAAGGTGAGAGGTGATGTGCGGAGTTCGATTGAAATCAATGACCTGCTGATTTTTGGAGTGAACTCCGATTCTGTAAGGGCGTTTAGAAAATCTCGTTGACCCGCGTGTGCAAGTCGGAGACTTGGGGCATGATGGGCACGAGTCGGAGACTCGCGCCAGGTTCTATCCTTTGATAAAGGTTTCGAGGAGGGATTGGATGGCTTCTGATTTGCCGAGGGGTTCCAGGAAGAAAATAAAAATGTTTACGGCTGTGGCCAGAAGTGTGGCGGGGTGCCTGAGTTTGTCGTATTTCCAGGCGGCAGAGAGCACCATGGCAATGATGAATGTTTGTGTGTAGTAAATGGGCATCATGATGTCGACGTGCGGCCAGGCTTCAGCGTGGAGGTCAATATAGATGTTCTGTATACCGCGGCCGAGCGCGGGCATCATGATGATGAACACAGTTGAGATCAGCCACCAGGCATGGTCTTCCATTCGCTTTCTGTGTATTATGCTCTTGATCACGGCAAAGCCAAATGCGGGCATCATCACAATTTCAACAACGGCCACCCCTATGAAAAACCTGGGATGAAACGGACCAAACCTGTCGGGCATGGTCAGGGCATTGTGCGCGTTTGCCAGATCGCGGTGCATCATGCTCAGGGCCGTTAAACAAACGCCGCCTGCCAGAAACATGCCTATGATTCCGTTGGTTCTGTGGCTTTCAATTTTTCCATGCGTGATGTAGTAGGGCTGAAGGATGAGGTAGAGATACCAAATTGTGCCCGTCCAATAGTGGATGTGAACAGCCCAAGCGTTGTCTGAAAAGTCGCCCCAATAATCCTCGAAAATGCCAAATTGCATGATGGCCATCGGGATGATCATCCAGAGGTGGAGGGTTTTGTATTTATCCATTGCTGGTTTTGTCTTTTGCTTTGTGTGATCGCCGGACCCCTCAAAACGACTTCCTTCGTCTGGATGGATGACGTGCTATCAGACTAATTTAACAATTAATCATTAAAGTTCACAGGTGGGAATAGGGGGCTTGTTTTTCGCCGGGCCACCCTCGAATCTGCTAGTGTTGTACGCTATGAGGGCAGGAATACGTTGACTCGATTGTGGCCCGACAATTCTGGGCCATGGCTTGACCTTCGACGGTGCTGTGTTGTCCGATGATAACAGTAAGATTGTCGCAATAGAAGACGGTGTAAGAGCCTACTCTCGGGCCGTCGTTGGCCACAACGTAGTCAATTTGCCTGGCGTCGTGCGAACCAAATTTAGTGCTTCGGACTTCACTGTATTCGGGTTTGTTTTGAGCGTCAGATTTATAGATGGAGTTAAGTCCGTCTACATAATTTTGAACCTCCCAGTCAAGGTCCGAACGACAAGGTATCCACACTACAGAGAATTTAGCATACACTTTTTTGTCTCTGCCATAGAATGGGATGTAGGTTGCCTGGTTTTTCTTGTACGTATCTGTCCTCCCGAGCCTGAAGTCTGGAGTGATCTTAAAATTGAGACCGTTATCCTGATAGGATGTCTTGGGAACGCTCGAGCATGAAACGGCGAGTATAAAAAATATGAATGAAATGGCGAGTCGGTCAGTCATTAAACCTGTACGTTAGTGCAGAACAGTTTTGATGCAAAGATATTCTTTAATAGTTGCCGGTTGGGATGAGTGCAATGCCCCCGAAGAGAAGCATCGTTCCTGTTTACGTCTGGCATCAGTTTCGAGGAAGGTATCTAAATTGATTTCTTTTTTAAATGCACAACGGCAATGCACCGAAATCCTAACCACGCCTCTGACTGCGCATAAAGTTGCTTATTCACAATGTTCGACTCGTCCAGCGTGTGTCGGTACGAACCTCCCTTTGCAACCCCGCTGGTGGCAGTCATCTCTGCTATGTTGCCTATCATATTGTAGAGATCCAGTTGGTTGGGAGGAAGGTCATAGATATACCCCAGGTCAAAGGCGCTATTCATCGGACAGACGATGGGTTTGTCTGTCAAATTAAAATAATATTTCTCGCGAATTTTGAACTCCATCTTATGAATAATATCGGAGGGGCGGCAGGAAATATTGTTGTACTCAAGGCATTCACACAAATCTTTTTTGGCAACACGGAATGAAAATTTGCGCTTGCTTATGGGGCGCACGAGGCCATGTGGATACGTTTTTTTGTCTAGCCGACCGGAGGCAGCAAATTCCCACTCTTCCTCCGTCGGGAGGCGAAAGGTGAGTTGCAACTCGTAGGGCGCCATGTTGGGGTACATTTTATGAAGCGAATCACTCTTCAGAAAATCCAAGATTGCAATGGCTCTCCAGTGGCAATAGTTCATGGCCTGTTCGTACGACACCCCGACCACTGGAAAATAGCGATAGCCTGGATAGCGCAGGTAATGTTCGGCATACTTGCTTACGGAGTCTGTAGGTACAAACCCCCTCAGCCAGCACGTTGTATCCGGCAATTGCGATAAGTAGAATGACGTGCTGGAGTCTTTCTGGACATAGTACAGATATTCCAGGTAATGGACATTTGCAATCTCGGTCTCGTCAATAAATACGCTGTCGCGGAGGTATACCCCGTTGGGAGGTGTGAATATTTCAGCTAATGTTTTAATCTTTTGTTTTTTGGACTGCCCAACGGCAACCAGACTTCCAGCCAGTAGCATGACAAGGAGGTTCACACAAATGCTTCTCATGTTTTAAAATCAAGTTGTGATTGTCCTAAAGTAATAACTAGCGTGACAGATTCAAAATCCAGAAACCAAAATGGAGAAAACCCGGTCAGTTCTGGGAGGTACTCATTGCAGTAAGGTGGTTGTTATTTTTCTAAACAAATTTTGCATAGACAATCGTTGGATCTTAGCAATCAGGTTTTTATCGAATCCATTGTTGGGTGCATTAAATAGCCATGCGGATGGCAAAGAACTGTTGTTATGCCAATCTTTATTGTGTAGGTACATGAATGTGGCCATGAATCCAATACTGCAGCTGGTATTTTAAAATCATGGGTTCTTATCTTAGGAGGATAATTTTATCTTTAATGACTGTAAAATAAAAACATCCACGGCCATGCACACCGGTAAACGTTATACTCCCATTGAGTTCATAAAATGGACACGACGAGATATTTATTGGATGATTCTGATTGCTTCGGTTCCTACCACCTTGTATGCATTGGGGCTAACCTTCCTGGCACTGCCCTGGCAACCCATCGCCATCATGGGAACTTCGGTGGCGTTTATTGTGGGCTTCAAAAATAACGCGAGCTACAATCGAATATGGGAAGCAAGGCAGATCTATGGCTCCATCATCAACAATAGCCGAAGCTTTGGCTACACGTTGCGCGATGTGTTGAAAGGCAAACAATCCGAAACCGTGAAGCGAATGTTCTACAGGCATTTCGCATGGCTCACTGCGCTGAGGTTTCAACTGCGGGAAGCGCGGGCATGGGAGAATATGCAACAGGAAAGATTTCGGGAATATCGCCAGGAGCACTATGAGGTTCCGGAGTGGAAGAGCGTGTTGGCAGATGAACTGAAACACTACTTGTCTGAAAAAGATCTGCACTATGTGCTTTCTAAAAAGAACCGCGTCACACAGTTAACAGCCATGCAGTCGGACGAGCTTAGCGCTCTGAGAGAGTCCGGGACCATCAACGATTTTCAGTGGACGCAACTTCAACAGAGCCTTGTGCGACTAACCGATGATCAAGGTAGGGCAGAGCGAATCAAAAATTTTCCATACCCCAGAAACTTCTCGTCGATCGCTACCTACTTGCTGTTGATTTTTGTGGTGCTGGCTCCGTTCGGGTTGCTCAACGAATTCGGAACGCTTGGCCATGGCACATTCATAGAAGGCAATACCATTTGGTTCAACATTCCTTTTTCAGCCGTTGTCACCTGGGCGCTCCACACGCTGGATACGGTGGGTGAAAGTTCTGTGAATCCTTTCGAAGGGAGCGCCAACGATGTTCCCATCACACAAATCAGCAGAACGATCGAAATCGACATGCGGGAAATGTTGGATGAGCGTTCAATTCCAGATCCGATAGTACCAAAGAACGACATTGTGCTATGACACCGGTCGCACCGTTGTAGCGTTTGACTTAGTCGGGGTGAAAGACATTTTTTAATTGCGCCTGGCCATTAGTTGGAAGTCTACCCTTCGAAGGACGGACGGCTGAGCATTCAACCCATCGCGGAATCATCGCCCTGTTCAATGGTATTTTTCTTTCATTATTCATTTTGTAACGGTATCTTAAGCAAGCTACCCGGATTGCCCGGGACGTTTGCATAGACCAACCCATGCCTGCTCAAAACAGATTCTGAGTTTATTTTGATTATGCGAAAGCTTAACCACGGCCCTTATATGAGATTGCTTCTCTATTGTTTTGTTTTCCTGACGTCTACGGCCATGGCTCAGGTAGACACCCTTGAGTTTCTTCAACGCCAGTTGGCGAAGCCACTAAAAATGGAAGAACGCATTGATCTGCTCAACAGACTTTCGCGTGCCTATTCCGAGATTTCGCTGTCATCGGCCGAGCAGTTTGCAAATGAAGCGATGCGGCTCTCGGTGTCCATACACTACCCAAAGGGCGTGGCCGCGGCCAACAACAACCTGGGAGTGTATTCGGCTATCCAGGGGCAGTACACCGTGAGCATGGACTATTTTGTGAAGGCCCTCGAAATCCGTGAACAGCTGAAAGACGTGACGGGCATTTCCAGAACACTCAACAACATTTCGCGATTGTATGTCTATGAAAAGGATTTCGACAAGGCGTTGGAATATTCAAACAAAGCCCTGACGCAACTGCAGCAGGTAAACGATCCCGAGGCTATTGGCAATGCTCATATCATTCTGGGCACAATCTATAATGGCAAAGGCGATCACGCGTCTGCGCTAAAGAAGTTTTCGGAAGCGCGAGACATATTTCATACAAACAAGTTTAGGTCGCGTGAAGGGTCGGCCTTCATTAACATGGCTGGCGTGCATGAGCAACAAGGGAACTATGCCGGGGCGCTGGAAGCTTGCTTCCGGGCAAGCGATCTGTTGGGCGACGGCGCCGATCCGTTTGTGGTGATTGAACTTTACCAGGCCATTGGCTCCATTTATGGAAAGATGAAAAAGGAAAATGAAGCCACTTCAAATTTGCACCGGGCGTTGCGCATGGCCGACGCGCGTGGCGATGGCAACGGCAGACTGAGTTCGCGGCTCAAGCTGTCGAACATGTATAAAACGTTTGGCCGGTTCGATTCTGCGTTGTTCTATAAGGACGCATACCTCTCCCTCTATGATACAATTTTCAATGCCGAGAAGTCAAAACAAATTGCCGTGCTTGAAAAGGTTTATCAGACGGAACGAAAAGATCAGTTGTTGGAAGCCAAGAACAGCCAGATCCGGATGCAATCAACCATCATCGCCGTCATTGGTTTTATGCTCGTTGTGTTGAGCGTGTTTGGTTTTGTGGTCTATCGGTTTTATCTCAACAAGAAACGTTTTGCGCGCGAGCTCGAAGTGCTCAACAAGGAAATCTACGACAAGCATGAAGAGATTCTGACGCAGGCCGAAGAGCTTTCGGAAGCCAACGACGAGATCAGACGAATAAACGACAACCTGGAACAAGAGGTGTTGCATCGCGCCGCCCGCATCAAGAAGCAAAACGAGATGTTGATCGACTACGCCTACTTCAATGCCCACAACGTGCGCGGACCCCTGGCGCGCATTATGGGCCTGACGTATTTGATGAAAGGAGAACTGTCGGTGGAAAGAATCAAGGAATACAACCAACACCTGTCAACGTCGGCTCATGAACTTGATCATGTTGTCCGGGAAATCAACCTGAAACTTCAGGATGGGTGATCGATGAGTTTTTCGATGAAACGGCTTTATATAGCCGTTTGTTAAAGCTGAGTATAGAGATCACAGCAAAGACAAGGTCAAGCGATCAAAATGGAATGCCCCTGGCAAATGAGCGGCATTCGTTACACATGCAAATAAGTTTTATCTTGCCGCCGATATGAAGAACCCGATTAAGCACAACTTCGATAGTATCATTTTTGACCTTGACGGCACGCTTTGGGACAGTACCGAAAACGTTGCCCTGGCCTGGCAAGACGCCGTGAACAAGGTCGGCTATCTGGACGAGGAAATCTCCCGCGAACGCGTGCGTTCTGTTACAGGCATGACCTATGACGCCATTTTTGACAAACTGTTCCCGAACCTCACGGACGCGCAGCGCAAAGAAGTGCAAGCGCTTTGTGCCGTGAGCGAGCAGAACATTTTGCACACCAAAGGCGGCGAGCTCTATCCAAGGCTTGAAGAAACACTCCAATACCTCGGTTCAAAATACAAGCTCTACATTGTCAGCAATTGTCAGCGGGGGTATATCGAATTGTTTCTGGACCTCACAGGGCTGCATGCTCATTTTCAGGGTCATCAGTGTTTCGGGACAAAAGGAGCTCCCAAGGCCGACAACATTAAAGACGTGGTTAACGATCACCAGTTGAAAGCACCAGTCTATGTTGGCGACACCAAAGGTGACTATGATGCGGCCACACAGGCCGGCGTTCCCTTCATTTTTGCAAACTATGGTTTTGGCGTTGTGTCCGAAGGCATGGTCGCCACAATCAGCAGCCTGGCCGAATTGCAGGAGCTGCTATGACGTAGTGTTGCGACGGTTGCGTTTCGTTCAGACACCCGACCTGATCTATTTTTCTTTTTCGCTGTCATGCTTTGGCTCCAACACAAACGCGAATCCACCGCCTTCGGCCATCGTGACGGAAATGGTTTCGCCGGCATGTAGGGTTTTAATCTCCTGAACATAATCGTCGCCAATCCGGGAAGCGTTCTTTCCGTCTGTGAAGAGCATTGCTTTGTAGTCGCCATCGGGCAGAAAGCTTAACTGGACTTCAAGGGTTCTTGACGCCCAGTTTGTTATGCCTGACACATACCACACGTTGCCTTTTCTTCGGGCCACCGCCGCATACTCGCCCATCATTCCGGCCACGGGAACGGTCTCATCCCAAACCGTGGGCACAGACGTGATGTAGTGAAGAATGGCGGGATCTTTCCGATATTCTTCGGGAGAGTCTGACAGCATTTGCAGGGGAGAATAATAAAGTGCAAACATGGCCAGTTGCTGGCAACGGGTGCCCTGGGTCATGGGGCGGTTCTTGCTGATGCGAAAATCTTCTGCGTTTGCATTCGTCATGCCGCCCGCCGTGTAGTCAAGGGGACCCGCGAGCATGCGGATGAAAGCAATGTCAACGGCATGATCGGGTGTGGATCGTTTTGAAAACTTGTTATACTCCAGCCCCAGAACGGCTTCGCGGTTGATAACATTGGGGTAGGTCCGTTCCATGCCGGTGGGTTTAAAGGCGCCATGAAAATTGACGAGCATCTTTCGTTTCGCCGCTTCGCTGGCAACACGCTCGTAGAAATTGACCACGTACTGATCGTCGCGATCCATAAAGTCAACCTTCAATCCTTTCACACCCCATTTTTCAAACTGGTCGAACGACTCTTTCATTTGCCTGTCGAGTGTATGCCATACGCACCATAAAATGATGCCGACATCTTTTTGTGACGCGTATTGGAAAAGATAGGGCAAGTCAAGGGGTTGACTATTTGTTGAGCTCACCGATAGCAGATTGTGCTGATCGCTCCAGCCTTCGTCCATGTTGATGTAGGCAATGTTGTGTTCGACGGCGAAGTCGATATAGTGTTTGTAGGTTTCCGTGTTCATGCCGGCGGTGAACCCGACTCCTTTAAGGTTGTTGGCAAACCACCAATCCCAAACCACTTTTCCAGGTTTGACCCATGAGAAGTTGGTTTCGTTTTTAGGATCGGCGGCCAGCAGGTAGACCAGGTTGTTATAAAGAAGCTCTTTGTCTTGTTCGGCAACAATCATGAGGCGCCAGGGGAATTTGCGTGTGCCATTGGTCTCGGCAATGTACGGTGCAGTTTGGGTAACGAGTTTTTCGAAGTCAGGGCAACAGCCTCCTACCGAGTCTTTAAGGGCCACCGGGGGGTGCATGCCTTTGAGACCTTCTGTTTTGCTGTAGGTAAGATAGAGTCCGGGATAGTCAAAAAGATCAGCCTCGGTGAAAGCGATTTTGACTCCCTTTGTTTCGGCCAATAGTGGGAGCACGGCTATTTTACCTGAATCGAGCGCCGAGACGGGCGCATCCAGATAATGTTCTTCATAAGAATTGAGAAAGCCGGAAACTTTTTGCATCCATCCACGCGTGTCGGCGCCCAGTCTATACGTTGTTTCTTCGTTTGTGACTTTGATTTTTCCGGGAAGGCGGGTCGAGAAGCGATAGGCCACGCCGTTGTTGTATGCGCGAAAGGTGACCGAAAACTGGTTTTCGAACTGGAGCTCCACTTCGTTATACCGGTCGTGATAACGGTCGGCCATGCCATAGCGAGGTGTCACAATTTTGTCGACGCTTAATAATTTTTTTGACTTCATCCGGCTGTTGTGGCCCAGCACACTTCCGTCGCTAAGCGAAAGCGCAATGTTGCCGGATGGAAGAATGAGTTTGTTTTTGAAAACGACACGATACGAAATGCGCTCTCCGGTTTTGATAATCACGTGTACATTCTTGTCGGGCGATGTGAGCAGCGTGCTGTCGTTTCGCGTTTGGGCGGTTGAGAGAATGGAGAAGGTTAAAAAGAACGCAAGAAAAAATTTGAACATGATCAGTCTTTTTTTTTGCTAAAGATACCCGCGCCCGTCATGTTAATCTCGCGGGGTGAGGATCTGGGAAAATGGAACAACAGATTGGGAACCGGATTCTAGACGCATGGTGAAAGGTTCAATAGTTTTACAATCGTTCACGAACAACGGTATTTCGTGCTGTTTAAAAAGTTTTTTATGAAGAAATTGATTTTGTTTTCCGTTGCCATGTTGTGCACCATCGCGGTTTCTGCCCATGTGCGGATGCCTGGAATTTTTACAGACCACGCCGTGCTGCAGCGAAATGCGCCGATCAAAATTTGGGGATGGGCCGACAAGGGAGAACGGGTGACTGTATATCTCAATGGATTCAAGAAGGCCGTTGTAACCGATCAAACAGGCCGTTGGCTTGTGGTGATTCCGGAAATGGTAGCCGGTGGACCTTATGAACTTGTTGTGCAAGGGAAAAACACAATTCGCTTCACCGATATTCTTATCGGCGAGGTGTGGTTGTGCTCGGGGCAATCCAATATGCAGTTTGTTGTTCAGAACACAGCATCGGCCAAAACGGAGATAGCAAAAGCCAACTGGCCCACTATACGGCATTTTAAAGTAAAGGAAAAAATAGCGGCATCGCCTTCCGATGATGTTGCCGGTGGTTCGTGGACGGTCTGTTCGCCCGAAACCGTTCCGTCGTTTACGGCGGTTGGCTATTTTTTTGCAAAGGCGCTCAACCATGAATTGAACGTGCCGGTCGGCATTGTTAATGCGTCCTGGGGAGGCACCTACATTGAAGCGTGGATGAGTCATTCAACGCTCATCAAAAATCCGGACTATCGCGATGTGTCCGCGTTAACTGACCATCAGCTGTCATCCTGGTTTGCCAGCGTTGAGGCACTCTATGCTGACTATGGAAAAAAACTCGGCATTGAATCTTTCACCAACTACAAAACGAATGACTCGCTGTGGCATCGGGGTGACTGTGCCGACCTCAATTGGATCTCGATTCCCTTTCCAGGTGATTTCGATAAAACGGTGCTGCCTCGATTTGATGGAACGGTCTGGTTCCGAGGCAGATTTAGGTTGGCCGATCATACTTCGCCGAAAGGATGGACATTGCACCTCGGGAAAGTTGAAGACTATGGCGACATCTTTATTAACGGAAAGCGAATAGGAGGCGCTTCCAACAACACCAACGCGTCGGACCTTGTGATTGATGCATCTGTTTTGACTCCGGGCGAAAATGTTATCGCTATCAAGATCAACGACTATTGGGAAACCGGCGGCTTTACTTCCCACGCACAAGCCTACTATTTGGAAGGCAGTGAGGGTGTGTCGTCGCGTATTGAATTGTCGGGTTTGCCCTGGAAGATGAATTTCGCATCTGCGAAGACCTGGATACGCACGCCGAATGTTCAGCCAAATGTTCTTTTCAACGGCATGGTTAACCCGGTCATTCCCTATACGGTGAAGGGCGTGTTGTGGTATCAGGGAGAGAACAATGCGGAGTATGCTTTTCAATATCGTCAGCTTCTGCCGGCATTGATCGCCGACTGGCGTGCACGGTTCGATCAGCCCGAGATGCCTTTCTATTTTGTGCAGCTTCCGAACTATTTGAAATATCAACAGAATTCTAAAAATGGCGGAGCACAATGGGCGGAGATCCGCGAGTCGATGCAGAAGACATTGGCTGTGCCAAACACCGGCATGGCCGTGACGATTGATCTTGGAGATTCAACAGATGTTCATCCAAGAAACAAGGAAGATGTTGGCAAACGGTTGTCGCTGATCGCGCTCAATCATCTTTATGGGAAAAAGTATGTTAGTGCCGGACCGGAAGTGAAAAGTGTGTCATTCGAAAATGGAAGAACACTGATCACCTTTCGGGAGGGAGCGCGACTGATTGCCCGCGATCGTTACGGATATCTTCGGGGTTTTGAAGTGGCCGGAAAGGATAAGATCTTTTTTAATGCTGCGGCGGTCATCAAGGGAAACGTGGTGGTGGTAGAGAGTCCGTTGGTGGTTTCGCCCGAAGCGGTTCGCTATTCCTGGTCCAACAACCCCGATGGGAATCTATACAACGAGGCGGGCCTCCCTGCGTCGCCCTTTCGAAGCGACGATTGGGTGCTGACCACGGAAGAACGAAAGTTTGACAGATGGATCAACAACATGTATCCAGTGGAATATAAACTTTCGAAATAGACTAAAACTCACGAACACAGATCCGGGTCGCTTGTATTCTTTCATAAAACACCTTTCGCGCCCAGCTCCAGTCTCGACTTCTCTTTGTCTTTCTTTCGTTCCACAGGCGATTGGCCATAGAGGGCGTGAAAACATTTGCTGAAGTAAGCGTGGTCTTTGAATCCGAGTTCGTAGGCGATTTCGAAGATCATTAAGTCGGGGTTCGATCCCAGCAGGTCATCGGCACATCGCAGGCGATAGTTGCGTATGTACTCATGCACGGTGTTACCTGTGATGGCGTGCAGTTTTCGGTAGAGTTGTGTTTTGCTCATGCCAACTTCTTTGGCCAGCACCTCGTGGTTGAGGTTCGGATTTTTCACGTTCTGGCGGATGGCATTGTTTATTTTCTCGATAAAGATCCGGTCGTGTTTATTTTCGAAGAGTTGCGTGACCTCTATTTTTTCGCGCGATGAAAAAATGGTGTGCAGCATTTTTCGCGACGCGATCAAATTCTGAATGCGTGCGCGAAGAATGCGGATGTTGAACGGTTTGGGGATGTAGTCATCGGCGCCGATATCCAAACCGCGTATGTGCGAATCCTCTCCGGTCTTTGCCGTCAGCAAGATGATGGGGATGTGACTTGTGCGCTCGTCCGATTTGAGGATAGTGCACATTTTGATGCCGTCCATCACCGGCATCATGATGTCGCTGATGATGAGGTCGGGAATGTTTTGGAACGCCATGTCAAGGCCATCGGCACCGTTCTTTGCTTCCACAATCACAAACTCGTTTTCAAGTTCCATTTTCAGAAAGTCCTTCACATCGCGATGGTCTTCCACAATTAGCAGAATAGGGAGTTCGTCCTGCTTTTTGCCGGTGGGTTCTTCTGCCACCGGTGTGGGTTCTGTGGGCGCGTCGTTGTCTTCGAGGGTGTAGCGGATGAGCTGCGACTCCTTGAAGTGAGCATGACCCAGGGGAAGGAGAATGGTGAAGGCTGTTCCGCTGTTGGTTTTGCTCTCCACAGAAATTTTTCCGGAGTGGAAGCTCACAAGGTCTTTCACAAACGACAAGCCGATGCCCGTGCTTTCCTGGTTATAGTTTACCGGTTCGGCACCATGATAGAAGCGCTCGAAGATGTAGGGAAGTTCATTTTCAGGTATGCCGATGCCGGTGTCCTTTATGGCAATCTTCACATAGCGGCCCTCGGGTGTGTCTTCATAGCTGATGAAGGTGTCGATGCGGCCACCGGCCCGTGTGTATTTGCAGGCGTTTGAGTAGAGGTTCAGGAGAATTTTTTCCATCATGCTTTTGTCGAGCCAAAGCATAATTCGGGCAGCGTCGCTCAGCAGGTTGAACCGGATGTCGAATTCGCGGGCCGTTTCTTCGAAACGCGATATGATGTCGGACGTGAATTTCACCAGGTCAATCTGATCGGCCGACACCGTTGTTGATCCGCCCGATTCAATGTTTCTGATCTCGAGCAATTCGTTGATCAATCGGAGCAGCTGGTTTGCGTTGTTGTTCATCATCTCTAGTTGGCGGTAAAGGTTTGGTAACTCCTGCACTTTTTTCTCGCCCAGCATTTTTGCCAGGGGGCTCACAATAAGGGTGAGGGGTGTTCGGAACTCGTGTGAGATATTAAGGAAGAACCTGGTCTTCATGCTGTCGAGCTCCGTGAGGCGCAGCGATTGTTCTTTCAGCATGTCTGACTGGCGTTCAATTTTTTTGTAAACCCGCGCGTTGTCAAATGCAATGGCGATGTAGGCCGTGAGATTCTTCAGCGTGTTGAGGTGCGTCTGTGTGTAGCAGTGTGGTTGATAACTCTTCACCACCAGGATTTCGGTCGGTTTTCGTTTTTTGGAGTCGATGGGCAGATAGATGGCCGAGCGGTATGCACTGTCGGCGGCGTATCGCTCCTGCATTTCGGGGGCCTCGTTGCGCACATAGTCCTGGATGTCGTCCAGCAACAGCGTCTGGTTGTTTCGCAGACACCATGCCGAAAGCCGTGATTCGTCAATGCCGATATGGTTGGCGTCGATCGTGGCGCCATAACCTTTGAGCGTGGAGAACTCGATCACGTTTTTCTCGTTGCTGAAATAGCCGATGGAGAAAAGAGACGCATCCATGAGTTTGTTGATGGTGGTATACATCTGTTTGATCAGCTCGTCCTGTTTGATGGAGGCCGTGATGGTTTGACCGATCTCGCTGAGCGATTGGATGGTGTTGTATTGTTGCTCCAGGTTGTCGTGCTGTGTTTTAATTTCTTCGCGCTGGTGAATGATCTCCGTTTGGCGGAGCGACAGCAGCGCGTTCGACTCCTGCAATTCGATGGTGCGTTGTGCAACCGTGTGTTCAAGGATTTTTTTTCGCTGGTACAAGGTGTGGGTGCGCCATTTGAACAACGCCCAAACCATGGCGATCAAGACCAGCGTAACGGCCATCCTGAACCATATGGTGTTCCACCACGATGGATTCACAATGAGGACGAGGCGTGCGGGCGTGGGGCTCCAGACGCCATCGTTGTTTGCGGCTTTTACGGTAAACGCGTAGCGGCCCGGTGGCAGATACGAATAGTTTGCCGAGCGTTCGCCCTTCACATAGTTCCATTGCTTGTCTATTCCTTCGAGCCGGTAGGCATATTGATTTTTTTCGGGGATACTGAAGTTCAGCGACGTGAACTCAAAACCAATGAACGATTGGTTGTGGCTGAGCACAATCTGGTCGGTGATGGAAATGTGTTGTTTCAACGGCGTGTTTTCGCCGGGCGAAACCGGTTTGTTGAATAGTTTGAACGTGGTGATGATGGGAACAGGAGAGTATGGATTTTCGGTGATGGAGTCGGGATGAAACAGATTGAACCCATTGGTGCCACCAAAAAGCATTTCGCCGGTGCGGAGTTTATAAAAAGCATTTTCCTTGAACTCGTTGCTTTGAATGCCGTCTTCTTTACTGTAGTGGGTGAACGTGGCTTTAGGAAGGTTAAACTTGATGAGCCCGTTTGTGGTGCTGATCCAGAAGTTTCCGTTGGCGGCTTCCAGGATTCCAATAATGGAATTGCTGGGAAAGCCGTTGCTTTTGTTATACATGACCAACGTATCGCTTTGTGCGTTGTAGTGGAGCAGGCCGTTTTCGATTGTTCCGATCAGGAAGTCACCGGCTTTTGTTTGCGTGATGCATTGCACATAGTCGGTGGTGAAGATTTTTTTTCGCTGGGGGTTGTTGCCGGTGTTGAAGAACGTGTTGGACGTTGGGTCAAGCAAGTTGATGCCGTTTCGGGTGCCGATCCAGATTTGTTTCTGATTGTCTTCAAGGATCGTGTTGGCATAGTTGTCCGACAGCTCGCCGGGCCCGCTTCCTGTCTTTTTAAAGTGTTTCACGTTTATCTTAGGCGGCGACTGACTGTGCATGCTTTTGGCATCGATGCGATCAAGACCGGCAGGAGTGCCTACCCAAAGGTTGCCTTGCGAATCTTCTTCAAGGAAAAATATGATATCCGAACTCACACCCGATGCGGTTGCGTTCACCGGGTATTGCGTGAATTGCTGTTTGCGTTCGTCGAAGTAGTTTAAGCCACCCTGCCAGGTGCCGATCCACAATTGATTGTGGCTGGTGTATAGGAGATGTTTAATAATGTCGGTCGAGATCCAGTGGTGTTTGCGATCGTCTTTGCGGTAGTGTTTGAAGTTGCCCATCTTTCGGTCGAAGTAGTTCAGGCCACCGCGGTCGGTGCCGATCCAGAGATTGCCCCGGGGATCTTCGGCGAAGGAGGTCACGATGTTGTTGCTGAGTTTTGTGCCGGTGTGGGCGCTTCCGGTTATCAGCTTGAACTTTCCTGAACCCGGATCTGCATAGTTCGCGCCGCCGGCAAACGTGCCAACCCACAGAATGCCTTGTCTGTCGCGAAAGATGTCCATCACCGAATTGTGATTCAGGGTGGTAGCGTCGTCGGGGAAATGGTCGGCATAGCTGAACGTGGAGCTTGTGGTGTCGTAGAGGTTGAGGCCGCCTTTGTCGGTGCCGATCCAGAACTTTCCGGTCCGGTCAAAATACAGTTTCCGCACGGAGTGATCGTTCAGTCCGGCGATCTCACGAAAGTGATTTTTTTTCGCATCAAACCTCACGAGCCCGTGGCTGTACGTGCCCAGCCACACCGAATTGTTTTTGCCCACAGCAACCGAGGTGATCGCGTAGTCGTGACCGGGGTTGTTGATTTTTGTCCAGGCATTTGTTTTCCGGTGCCACGTCCACAAGCCGTTTCGCGTGGAGCCGATCCATAAATTTCCTTCAGTGTCTTCGGTTATCTGACCAAACAGGTCCCACGTTTTTTCGTCGGCTTCATCCTCAACGAATTTTACTTTTTGGAATTTGGTTTCGTTTCGGCCCTTCCGGTAGATGTGCATGCCCTGGCTATGCGCCAGCGTCCACAGGGTGCCTTCGCGGTCGAAGTAAATGGCGTAGAACGTATATTGACCGCCTCGCCAGTCGTAGTCGAATTTGGTGTCCATTCGCACGAAACGTCCCGTGCGATGATCCCACACACAAAGACCGTGGTTGGTTCCAATCCAGACGTCACCATTTTTTGCTGCGTGCAGTGTGTTTATGAAGTTGCTGGAGAGCGAACCCGGATCGGTTTTGTCGAACTCATAGATGTCGATGTCGTGGCCGTTGTAACGATTGAGGCCGTTTTGTGTGCCAAACCACAGGTAGCCCAGCGAATCCTGGCAGATAGACCGGATCGTGTTTTGCGACAGCCCGTGTTCGACCGTGATGTGTTTGAAGTTGAGCGTTTGTGCACTACAGCAGAGTGCCGATAGCCAGGCTGCGAGTGTAAAAAAGTGATTGCGTTTGAGCATAGCATGCCACTGCCCGTTTAGGCAAAAGGTAATTTAGAAACTTTTCATTGAATCGGCTATTGAACGCCGGGCGCAGATTGGCTGAACTGGGTTGGCGTATCAATCTGTGAGCTGTTGGGAATATAGTTACAGAACTTGGGAATACTTACCCAACGGATACAATAGGGGTAGAGGATGGGTTGAAAAAGCACGCGGTAACATAATGCAACAACTTGGGAAGATGTCACAAACGTGTGCGGACAATTCGCCATAATTTTATTGAACCATTTGGCGAGGCATCGTTCGCCTCCAACGCGACATCGCGGCGTGGTCATTAAAATGAAACCAAACCCTTTATCTATGCAGCATAAATTTACATCAGGATTCAAACTGTTCCTGATGCTGGCGCTGAGCATCGCAACCACGATCAGCCTGCAGGCCGGCATTCATTTACAGACTCAGGCAGGCCTTATTACAGGGCAAGTAACGTCCGAAGACGATAAGAGCCCCGTGCCGGGCGTAAGTGTCATCATCAAAGGCACAACTATTGGCACCACCACCGACGCGCAGGGAAATTTTTCTATTTCCGCGTCACCCAGCGATGTGCTTCGATTCAGTTTCATCGGCTACCTCACACAAGAAGTGTCGGCGGGAACTCAAACAACGTTGAATGTGGTATTGCATCCCGATGTGCGTGAGCTTAGCGAAGTGATTGTGATGGGCTATGGCGCGGTTGAAAAACAAAACCTGATCGGCTCTGTGGGCATGGCCACGAAAAAAGATTTTGGTGAAGTGCCGGCCACCACGGCGCAGCAATTGATTCAGGGAAAGATTTCGGGTGTGCAGGTGGTGAACAGCTCGGGCCTGCCCGGTGGCGGTGTGCGCATCGCCGTGCGCGGTGCCGGAAGTTTCACCAGTGTTGATCCTCTTTATGTTATTGACGGCATTCAAGGCAACGCATCGTTGTTTAATGCCATCAGTCAATACGACATCGAGAGTATCACCGTGTTGAAAGACGCAGCATCCACAGCCATCTATGGTGCCAATGCGGCCAACGGTGTGATCATTGTCACGACCAAGAAAGCAAAATCCGGCGATGTGCGCGTGACCTACAATGGTTATTACGGCATTGCGCAGCCCTGGAAAAAACTCGACATGATGAACGCTGCCCAATACCTGGACCTGGTGAAAGACATCACCAACAACGCGCTCACCACTAAACTAAAGAGCGACTACGTGACCGTGGATCGCACCGACTGGCAGGACGAAATTTTTAAAACCGCATCCCTCACCGAACACAACATTGGGCTTTCGGGAGGAACAGAAAAAGTTTTGTATCAGGCCTCGGCTACCTATACGAACCAGGACGGCATCATGGAGACATACAACTATAAACGGTTCATTGTGCGCCTGGCACTGGAAGAAAAAGTGGGCAAGTGGTTGAGGTTGGGACAAACGATAAACTATCAATACAACATCAGCTCGGGCAACACAGCAAGCTTCACCGAAGCCTTACGCATGCCTACCTATTCGCCGGTCTACGATCCTACCAATCTTGGAGGCTATGCAAAAGTTACTTCTGCCGACGATCTCAACGACACATTTAATCCCTTAACCAGCGTGCGGTTGAGTGAACGCAAGGGACGCAACTCGCTCACGTTTGGCCAGTTTTTTGGTGAGGCCACCATTCTGTCGGGGCTAAAGTTTCGTTCGCAGGTTTCGATCGATATCAGCAACTCGTCGAGCTATAACTACAAACAGGCCAATGCCAATGGCAACCTTGTTAACCCCAATGGCATAGACGAATCGTATGGCTATTATATCAATCCCCTGTTGGAAAATTATTTCACCTATGCCAAAACACTGGGTGTTCACAATTTTGATGTGATGGTCGGAAACACCTATCGCAATGGATCGCAGGCCCGCAGCGTAAATGTGAGAGGAACAAATTTCCCGAACGACGACCTCAAAACGGTTATCGCCGCGCCAGGTAGCAGCATCACCGGTGGCACCATTGCGGAGTATTCTTCGCTTTCCTATTTCGCGCGTGTCAACTATTCGCTCATGAATAAATATTTGTTGACAGCCTCTTTTCGCAGAGACGGAAGTTATGTGTTCAGTAAGAACAACCGGTTTGGGAATTTCCCCTCGGTGGGCCTGGCGTGGAAGATCAGTGAAGAATCGTTTATGAGGAGTGTTGAATTTATTTCGCAATTAAAACTTCGCGGAAGCTACGGCATCACCGGAAACTCCAGTGCGCCGCTTCAGTTTTCTTCCATCTGGAAGGGACAGTCGAACAACATTGTGTATTCATTTGGCGACGCACGAAACTATGTGCAAGGAGCAACGGTAAACTCGTCGTTCGATCCGAACATCAAATGGGAAACTACCAAACAACTTGATGTGGGCATTGATGTGGGCCTTATGGAAGACCGGTTGCTGCTGAGCGTTGGCTACTACAACCGGAAGAACGAAGACCTGCTCACCTACGTACCCATTCCGTTGTCGACGGGTATTGGCGGACCGTTCGACAATCCGGGGAGCATCCTGAAAAACACGGCCACGGCATCGAACAAAGGTGTGGAAGTGGATGTGAGCTTTCAGGGCAACGCAGGTGCTTTCCGCTATTCCATTGGTGCGAATGTGGCTTATAACAAAAACGAAGTGGTGTCGCTTGGAGAAGGTTCTGAATTTCAGCGCGGCGGTGTGACCGGCGGGAACCTCGTAACAAAAACGGCGAAAGGCCAGCCCATTGGATCGTTCTTTGGCTTCGTGGTAGATCACGTAGCCATCGATCAGGCCGATGTGGATTCCTACAACCAGGCGGCTCGAAACGCCACAGGCAATCCGACGGCGATCTATCAGGCAGGTCTTTTGTCGGGCGACATCATCTTTCGTGACATCAACGGCGACGGTGTGTTGACCGATGCCGACAAAACTTTTCTGGGGAGTCCCATTCCGAAATGGAACTTCGGTTCGAACGTGAACCTCGGCTACAAGAATTTTGATTTCATGTTGAGCCTCTACGGCATTTCGAAAGTGAGCGTCTGGAATGACTTGACGTATTGGACAGAAGGAACAACCCGGCCGTTCAATTCCAGCGTGGCCATTGTTGATCGTTGGAAAACAGAAGGCGACATTTCGGCGTATCCCAAGGCCGGACAAAACGCCACCGCGAGCCGAAACCTGCGGGCGTCGGATCGTTTTCTGGAAGATGGCTCCTACATCAGAGTGCGCAGCGTTACGCTTGGCTATAAAGTGCCGTTGCCTGGACTCAACAAAACCATATCGTCGCTCCGGGTCTACGTGACCGCGCAGAACCTGTTCACCTTCACAAAATACAAAGGCTATGATCCCGAGATTGTGGGCCAGGATTTTCTGTTCGATCGTGGAATCGACAGAGGCCAATATCCTCAACCCAAAACCTATATGCTCGGTGTTCAGGTCGCCTTCTAAAAAAAATAAGCTTATGAAAAAAATTATAACCTATATCATGATTCCGGTCTTCGTGCTGGCCAGCGGCTGTAGCGAAGACATTCTCGACATCAAAAGCCAAAGCCAGTATAGCGAAACGACGTATTTCAAAACCGCGCCGCAGTTTAACGAGGGCGTTGTGGCTACCTACTCGACCTTGCTGATGAACGGTTTGTATTCGAGAGACGCATACTATCTTTTTGATTTGCTGGCAAACGACGCCGAAAACAATGTGTTTTTGCTGGGCGACGTGGCACAGCTTCACGACTATAGCTATGGTCCCACACAACCCCAGATGTCTGACTTGTGGAGAAATCTGTATCGCATGATTTTCCGTGCCAACCTGGTGCTGGCGAAAGCAACCGAGTGGCAACCTACGTTGCAGACCGACATCGACAAGAAGACGCAATACATTGGCGAAGTTTCTTTCCTGCGTGGCTATGCCTATTTCATGCTTGTGAATCTTTGGGGTCGTGTTCCCCTGAAGCTTGAATTTTCTAAAGCAACCGAGTTGACACCGCGCGCCGGTAGTGTAGACGATGTGTGGGCCGTGGTGGAAACGGATTTCATCAACGCCGCCAATTCGCTTCCCGTTGTTTATGGCGCAGCCGATCGTGGCCGGGTCACGAAGGGTGCCGCCATTGCGTTGCTTGGCAAGGCCTTCTTGTATCAGAAGAAATATGCGCAGGCCGAAAGTGAATTCCGGAAACTCACTACGGCGCCGTTCACCTATACTTTGAATGCAAACTTCGACAATCAGTTTTCGGCTACGAACAACACCAGCGTAGAGACGGTGTTCGACATCCAGCACAAATGGACCGACTGGGCTTCGGGTGATCAGTATTATATGTTTGGTGGCCAGGAAGCATGGGGTGGCAAAACAACCCATACCGGCAGAGCCATGGAGTATGGATGGAACGATTGGAACAACACGTTTGTGTCGCCGGCGCTGGTGAAGGCCTTCAAATACAAAGATGAAGTTGGCGACGACTACACCGATCCACGGGCACACTATACATTTTATGGCGATGCCGATAGCGGGGGTGATACTGATTTTTGTCACACCTGCACAAAGGCCAGCAAAGGAGGAAGCCTCATGGCGGTGTATGCGCCCGATGCCAATCAGCCCGGTCCCTATACCTATCCGTTTGGCGCGAACAACGCTATCGGCTACAACTGGCGCAAGTATGAGTATTATGAAACGAAAGAATTTTATGCAGGCCCCGACAGCAACATCAACACACAAATTGTTCGTTATGCCGACGTGTTGCTGATGCTTGCCGAAAGTTTGATCGAGCAAAACAAGATCGGCGATGCCATGCCCTACATCAACACTGTGCGTGCACGTGTGGGTGCGTTTCAATACACATCGCTGGGAACACACGACAATGCACAAACGATTCTAAGACGCGAGCGACAATTGGAATTGGCCGGAGAGCAGGTGCGCTGGTTTGACCTTGTGCGTTGGGGAATTGCAAAACAAACGCTCAATGGCGAGAAGCAACTCCAGCTAGGCAAGCAACCCTTCGAAGATCATCATGTCTTACTTCCGATTCCTCAAATCGAAAAGACAACCAACACAGCATTGTCGACAGATATATCCGAAGACTGGAATTAATATTGGGTTTTTTAGTTTGTAAAAGGAGGCTGTCTCAAAAGGACAGCCTCTGTTTTTGTGCACTGCCGCATCGAACACACGACAGAAGTTGTCGCTGCCAACTTTGCCTATGCTGAATCACCCAAACGGTGTGAAAAAGTCGTTGCGTGTTAAATTTTATCAAACATAGCGGAAGGGCCGTTGTTAAAAAATTATAGATCGTTAGTATTAACAACAACCTTTAAACAAATAAAGTTATGAACTCAGGCATTGAATTTTTAAATCCGGACGAGCTATTGAAGAACCCCGCGTTCTCTCAAATTGCGATCACAAAAGGTCATGGCAATACCGTTTACATCGGCGGGCAAAATGCCATAACGAAAGATCTCAAAATTGTGGGCAAGGACGACATTGTCGCGCAAACTGAATACATTCTGAAAAATGTTGAAATCGCGTTGAAGGCCGCTCACGCCAAGCTGGACGACCTGTTTAAGCTGACCATTTATATTGTACAAGGGCAGGATGTGCGAAAAGGTTTTGAGGGCGCACAGAGCTTTTTGAAAAAGTTAAGTCACCCTCCGGTGATCACTGGTGTTGTGGTGGCGGCGTTGGCAAATCCAGATTACCTCGTGGAAATTGAGGCCGTGGCATTCAAGAAAGAAAAATAACGTGTTGAAAAAAGCTGGAAGCGTAGTCGAATCAAATAGCGGCAGTTTCAGAAAGTTATTAACTTCAGCATTCGGTTGACCTTAAGAAATTTCCAATGACGAAGAAACTCACAATGCTAAGCCTGGTGCTGATGTGCGCGCTGGCACTTTCCTATGGTAGAGAACTTCCCAAAGTGGTGAAGCGAAACGGCCGCTATCAATTGCTGGTAGATGGCAAACCATTCCTGGTACTGGGCGCCCAACTGTGGAACAGCAGTGCCTGGCCTGTCGTGACGGATAAGTTCTGGACACAGCTGAGAGAACTGAACTGCAACACGCTCGAAGCGCCGGTGTATTGGCAGAACATAGAACCGGAACCGGGCGTGTATAACTTTAAAGAACTTGATAACCTCATTCTCAATGCCCGGAAAGAAAAGCTAAGGCTTGTGCTGCTCTGGTTTGCCTCCTATAAAAATGGAAGCTCGACCTATGCGCCGCCATGGGTGCTCGAAAATCCGGAGAAGTATCCGCTGATGAGAAACGGCTATGGCGACGAGATCCAGGTTTTGTCGCCGGTGTCGCGTGTGAACCTCGACGCCGACAAACGGGCATTCACCGCGCTGATGAAGCACGTGAAAGAACTCGACAGCGAAGCGCAAACCGTGATCATGGTGCAGGTAGAAAATGAATCCGGTTCGCTGGGCACCGACCGCGACTACTCGGAAGCTGCCAACAAATTGTTCGACGCCAATGTGCCGGACAAACTCGCGACAGGTCTCGGCAAACAAGCAGGAAAGTGGAGTGACCTCTTTGGAATTGCCGCCGCCGAAACGTTTAACGCCTGGCACATCGCGTCCTATATCAATGAGATTGCCGACGTGGGAAAAGCCGTCTACAACCTCCCTATGTATGCCAACGCCTGGGGCCGCGAACATTTGTTTCACACTCCCGGCGAATATCCCAGCGGAGGACCCACCACGAACATGATCGGCGTGTGGAAGATCGCCGCTCCCCAACTTGATTTTCTTTCACCCGATATCTACATCTCCAACCCGAACGTCTTTCTTGATCTTTGCGAAAAGTACGACCGCGACGACAACATGCTATTCATCCCGGAAACAGCCAATTGCGTGGCCTATGCGCGGTTTCATTTTTATGCCATCGGCAACTATCATGCAAAAGGCCTGGCGGTCTATGGCGTCGACCCGTTTCACGCCGACCCGCACGACAAGCGCACCTTCGACAAACTGGACGAACGTTTTTCTGACATCGCCAACAACTACAAACTTCTGGCAAAAGTTGCCAGCCCGGTGCTCGCCCTGCAGGAACAAAACAAACTCAGGGCCGTTGGCGAAGAAGATGGTCTCAACGAACAACTGGTGCGCTTCGACGAGTTTGATGTGTTGTTCGACTTTGGGTATCCCTCCTATAAGGAACGCGGCACACGAAGCGGTCGGGCACTCATTGGTCAGCTCAGTGCCAATGAGTTTCTGATTGTGGGGTTCGATGCAAAATTCAGATTCAGGCCCAAGTATGGATCAGGTTTTTCAAAAGCTGATTATGTGCTGGTGGAGGAAGGTTACTACGAAGGCGACAAATGGGTTCGCGAGCGCCTTTGGAATGGCGATGAAACCTACCATTCCACACTCACACCCAGGGGAACGGTGTTGAAGATTCGTCTTCGAAAAGTGAAGGCGTCTTCGCAAGGGCCAATTCGCGCAAACTTTGAACAGAAGTAGACGCGGTGTTTTTAGTGTGGCATGCTCAAAGGATCACTTAAGAAATCCCAATCGTCGCAGGAAGTCGTCGGTCTTCTGGAGGATTTCTTCATCGAAGAGGTTTGAATAGGTTTTATTGCCCATTCCCAAATAATGCTTGCGGCCTTCGTAGGTAACAAACTCAAAGTGGTTGCCAAGCTTCTCGGTGTCGTTCTTGAAAAACTGGACTGTCCAGAGGGGAACAATGTTGTCTTCTTTACCGTGGAAGGCCAGCGTTGGTGGCATACCTTTTTTTACGTTGTGCGCTGGCGAGATGCTCCAGATCTGGTTGCGTTTTTCGCCGAGCAGCATGTCGCACCAGGCTTCCATACAATTTGCTGTTCCCGAATACGATATAATGGCGTTGGGCATGGGGCTCACGTTCAGGTTGTCGGTGGCTTCGTTGTGCTGGTCGATGTAGGCCGTGGCATACGAAAGATGACCGCCCACAGACTGGCCACCCACAACGATCTTTTGTGGATCGATAGAAAATTCACTGGCGTGTTCACGAACCCATCGCATCGCTGAGCGGGCGTCCTTCACGCATTCAACGGGCGTGATGCCGGCGATCGGCACGTTGCCTTTGGAGTCTTTTGAAAGTCTGTATTGCACCGAGAAGGTGATGGCGCCAGCCATTGCATAGCGACGACAGGCGCCATAAAATTCAGAAGGGCTTCCATAGGCCCAGCCACCACCGTGAATGAACACTAGCGCCGTGTTGTTCTTTTGCTTCAGCGCACCGGGCGCGTAGAAGATGTCGAGGTGAAGCGAACTGGTGTCTGCTACTTTGTAGATCACCCGTTTGTGAATGAGTGAATCGGTTGTGGCGCTGACATTCCGCGCCAACAACAGTAAGACGATCGCAAAGGTTATTCTCATGTCTATAAAAATAATGTGATGCCTGAATTGATTTTTCGCGCTGCAGTCTTTGAGTTATTGGTTTTTAAAAACGCGTGCGTCAATCTAAATTACACCATTGTCACGTCATTTTATAGACTCCTTTCGCCAGCTTTTAGTTTGATGGTCAATTCATTTGTATGGGTGGCAACGGGCATGTTGCATAAGGTGCCTAAGATGCGTGACAGTTTGGGTTGTGAAGCTTTACAGGTTGTAGTAACTTTAGCAAACATCTTTTCGCGGATCAATGAAAAACATCGTTTTTAGTCTGTGGCCCGTAGGGTTGGCACTGACGGCTACCCTGGCAGTAGTGAAATTTCAATTTTCCCAGAAGACCGTTGGCATTGAAAATGCAAACCGGATTGAAACAAACGACGTTGCCATTTGCGCTTCTTCGGCCGGGACAATCACCGCCGACGAGGATGGTAAATTCATTTCGGTGCTTCCCGGCTGGGGCAACCTGCACTACAAAATTTCGTCCGCCAACGATAGCGCTCAGTTTTATTTTAACCAGGGACTGAGTTTTTACTATGGTTATCATTTCACCGAATCGCTCGCTTCCTTCAAAGAGGCCAGTCGCTTTGATCCTTCGAACGCCATGGTCTATTGGGGACAGGCGCTTGCTATGGGACCTTTTTATAACACCTATGTTTATAAAATGCGAAAAGAAGTGCCGGCGGTTGTGGCCAGCATGAAGCTGTATTCGTCCACCGCCACGGCAAAAGAAAAAGTGTTGATAGAGGCCATAGACCAACGCTACTCCAACGACCTCACCAACGCCGACCGGCAGAAGCTGAACAGGGACTACGCCCTTGCGCTGGCCGCTGCGTCGAAGAAATTTCCAGACGACCATGATATCAAGGCCTTGTATGTGGACGCGGTGATGCTGGAGCATAAATGGGATTTCTGGAGCAACGACGGCGTGGCCCGTCCCTGGACACAGGAGTTGATTTCGGTATGCGAAGCGGGATTGAAAACCGATGCCAATCATCCTGCCTTTCTCCACTACTACATCCACCTGGTCGAAGCTTCGCGCACGCCACAGCGCGCACTGTCGGCCGCCGATGCACTGAAAGACAATCTGCCCGGCGTTCCCCACATGGTGCACATGTCGTCGCACATGTATCAGCGCAACGGGCTCTATGCAAAAGGCGTGAAGGTGAACGAAGATGCAAGCGCCGTGAGCAACAGCGTCGATTCGAGAGCACCACAACTGAACCTCGGAAAAAACAAATCGATCCACTATTATGCCGTGCAATCGTATTGCGCCATGACGGCCGGTATGGATACAAAGGGAGCGCCGTTGTATGATCGTGCCCGCGAACGGCAAGTGGCCATGGCACCTGCATTTGAAAAAGATGCCTACGCCCAATTCATCTACATGATCCCCGTCACAGCCGCCGTGCGTTTGGGAAAATGGGATGCCATCCTCGGCGCACCTCAACCCAACCCAAGCTGGAAGTATGCGCTAGCGCTCGACAATTTTGCAAAAGGTGTGGCGCACATTCACGCGAAGAATATTCCGGAGGCGAAAAAGTGTTTGGCTGCGTTGAATGCCGTGCTCGGCGACAGTTTGCTTGGTGTGCGGCTGATGCCGTTCAACAGTCCGGTTCAGTCGTGCCGGGTGGCATCTGGTATTTTAAACGGGCAACTATTGTATGCCGAAGGAAAAACCCAGGCGTCGATCGTGGCCTTCACCAAAGCCGTGGCCGAAGAAGATCAGATGATCTATCGCGAGCCGCACGACTGGATGATCCCGGCCCGCCAATATCTGGGAACGTATCTGCTCAAGATGAACAAGCCGGCCGAAGCCGCAAAAATATTCCAGGAAGATCTGATCGCCAATCCGGGCAACGGCTGGTCATTGCTGGGCATGCAGCAAAGTTTGGAGGCCCAAAAGAAAACCAAAGAAGCCGCAGACTATCGACAGAAAGCAACCAAAGCTTTTGAAGCTGCCGACGCGCTTCCGACAACGCCCGTGTTCCTATAGCAGAAAGTTGCTATGTCTTCAGGCGCAACTCGCGTTGACCGCGAATGATTTCATAAACATACAACGGAACAGCCCAACCCAGCCAGAAAAGGGAGGGCGATATTTCTTCGAAGCTCCCCAGCTTCTGAACAAACGGCATTTTCAGAATCAGGCCGGAAACAACAAAGGCTAATGTCACCAGATAGCTTCTCGTCATCTATTGGCGGTGAAGCTCAAACTTTCTTTTAAGCGCACTGTAGTAGGCGATGAGCGTAGAGCTTATCCAGACACTGACCCATACCTGGAGCGAAAATGCATAAGGCAGGTTCACGTGATAGGCCGTGGTGAACGCCAGCACCACGGCGCAAGAACTGCTCACGATCACTGCCAGAAGATAGAACAAGCCGATAACGCGGTGAAGTTTTTTATAATAGTTTCTGAGCTTTGGCCAGAATTGAATAGCGCCCAATATCAACGATCCCCCGCCTGCGGTGATGTGTGCTATAAGAATCCACCGGAGGTTGTAATATTTTCCGAGGGCTTCTGGGGTCAGCGCGAGGAAGTGGTCGGCGCTGTGCATAAATGTCCAGGTGATGAAGGCTATGGCCAGCCAGATCAATAGCGGCGTGATGTCGGTCGTGGTCAATTTAAAGGGCTTGCTGCTGTGCATGATTGCTTTGTTTTTGAATTTAAGCAAAAGTCCTCTATCCACCAGGCATACGTAATAACCGAAAAAAGATTCGGTATCGGTTGGCCGACGCGGGCCGTTTTATTTTGGTAGTTTTAAGTATAAAATAGTTGCTATGTATAACCGAAAAACAGACGAGGAACTGGATTGTGGCGTGCGGGTGGCCTTCAAGATTTTTGGTGGCAAATGGAAGCTTTGCATAATCGATGCCATCAACAAGGGCATTGTTCGCCCGACCGATATCCATAGGAGCATTGCCTCGGCCACGTTGCGTGTGATCGAGATTCAACTGGCCGAACTGTTGTTTTATGGTGTTGTAGAAAAATCGGCTGAAGACATCTATCCAAAAAAGTCTGAATATAAACTCACGCCCTTTGGTGAAACGATACTTCCGCTTTTGACGCAGATAGACAAATGGGGCACCGTGCATTCTGATTTTGTGAAGCAGCGTCAGGACGAACTGCAAGACGCGGAGTAGAGCGTGTAAAAATGAAAAGTCCCCTTCCATGAGAAGAGGACTTCGAACTCAGGTTGGGTTACTTGGTAGAATACGGGAGCGACAGATTTTTTGAGAGGATACTATATACAGTATACACACCCAACATCGGTTTCGCATGTTTGCCATGACCACCTTCCGGCGCGCTGATTCCCATGTAGCAGGCCACGGCATCGAACTTGAACGACGTCTTGTTGTTGACGCGATAGGTGGGAATTGTCATGCGAATGGCGTTGCCTTCTGTCACGATTTGAAATCCCGGAGAGTCCATATACATGTTCATTCCCGGTGCCGCGGTCGAGGGTTTCTTCACGCTTTTGTCGTTGGTGTCATATTCCTTAACCGACAGTCCGCCGGGAACGCGATCGTCTTTCACGAGGATCACCCAATGCGGATGCCACACGATGCCTTCACTTGCGTTGACGTAATTTCCGTCAAGGTCTTCATCCCACAAAGGCGTGTCGTCAAAATCGGGATGCGAGGTCAGTGCCATGGCCACTATGCCATCCGTTGCGTTGAATCCGATGTCTTCAGGTTTCAGGGTGGTGGGAAACACATAACCCAGCACCGGGGCGCCGTCGAGTTTGCCAACGGGTTTGGGCACGGTGCGGCCAGCTTGTCCTTCAACAATGATCTCAAGCTCCAGCTGTCCCCATTTTTTGTTGAGCGTTACGGTGGCTGATTTGATTTTGAAATCGGGGTTGTCTCCATCGACACGGCACTTTTCGCAGGCAGCGGCGCTAACATAGGCTATCATTCCGAAAGCAAACGTCAGGATACGAATTGATTTATTCATAAGGTTATTCTTTTGCTTTAACAGGATACAAGCGGAGATCATGATTCTTCGCTATGCGCAAAAGTAGACCCCGGCTATGCGGAGGGAAATGAATAAACTGCTGAATGTGATGTATGAATGGAGAAATACGGAACGAAGAAATACACCGATCTCGGCAATAGTTCTGTAGTTAAAAAAAGTAGAATGAATTTTTGTTTTATTACAACGGCACCCCGGCCGTGCAAGCCAGGCATGCATTGGCGAATGCATCATATTCGTCATAGGCTGCACCGGGTTTTCCAAACAGGGTGATGATCCTGTCGATGCGAATTTGTGCGCCACTGTCTAACGTAATGAACAATCCCTTTCCCGGAACATCTTCAAGTTTAGTCACGCGGCCCTGAACGTCGTCGACTTTTTGATCGGCCGACCAGAAAAAAACTTTGCCCATTTTGCCGGCGGCAATCTGCTCTTCAATGACCTCGCGATAGTCGTAAGCGACGGGTGTATAGGAAGTTTCCATAGAAAGTGAAGGTTCTGTATGTTTTGATTTCAAAGTTATGGCACGCAGAAAAATTCCGGGGAAAAAGACGCCGAGCCCCGAAAGCCGGGTGGAGAATATAGGGAACAAAAGTATCACCCCAGACCAGATTTCCCATGGACGCGAAAAGCTTTTAGCTTCCTCCTAATGGACGAGCGGGGCAGGAAGCCACCGGACCAAACGCAGGGTGATGGGCATGATGAAAATGTGTGGCGGGAGTCTGATTATGGGCTATTTTGACAACTTATTTTTAATTACGATCTTGATCGGTCAAAATAAACCACGAATGAAGAAAGTTTACCTCAGTGACTCAGGTCCGAAAGTTTCGGAAGCCATTTATAGTTTCTATCGTTGGGATGGCGATACGTCGGCCAACTCGGCAGAGATGGAGAAAGTCGTCCACCTGTGCCTTGAGCTCGGGATCAACACATTCGACCATGCCGACTACTACAGCGACTATTCCTGCGAAGAACAATTTGGCAAGCTGATCAAGGAAAAGCGCTTCAAACGCGAAGACCTCGTTTTGTTCACCAAGTGTGGCCTGCGCGTGCCCCATCCCTCGCAGCCCGACATCCGCATACGCCATGTAGACACTTCTGCGGCACGCATCCGCAAGAGCATCGACCAATCGCTGTCCAAACTCAACACAGACTACATCGACATATTTCTGCTCGACCATCTCGACCCGATCTCGAGCCTCGAGGAAACAGCGCTGGCACTTGAGCAAGCATTGAAGGCCGGTAAGATCCGGAACATTGGTGTGGCAAACTTTTCGGTGTTCCAGCACCAGTTGCTCAGCGCTCACCTACAAAGCAACGTGGTTACTCACCACCTGGAGCTGAACCTGCTCAACACCCCTGCGCTTGACAACGGGCAGATGGACTACATCAAACAAAAATACATGCGTCCCCTGGCCTCGGCCCCTGTGGCAGCAGGCCGTATCGCCTCCGGTAGCGACCCCGTGGCCGTGCGCGTGCGCGAAACGCTCAAGACCTATGCTACCAAGTATGGCAAAGACCTGGAGTCCATCGCCGTGGCGTGGCTCATCAAACTTGGCGCCCTGCCCCTCATCGGCACAAAAGAAGAGCAACGCATCCGAAACATCGTTGACGCTTTCGACATTGAGCTCGATCACCAGGATTGGTATGACATTTATCAGGCAACAAAATAGAACGCCTTCGCACAAAAAAGCCCGACACTAAAATGTGCCGGGCTTTTTTGTGAGTCAGGGCTGTTACCGTGCGTCGCTTTCATGTCAATCATTTAATACTCTTCAATAGAATGGCCTTCAATTCCTGAAAGTCGTTCTTCTTCATCCAGTGTCCTTCAATGACATGAAGTCCGCTTTTGCTTGAGAGTTCGATCACGTTATCGAAAGTGTCGATTTTGGTTATTTTCTTTATGTCGCGAAAGTTAATCGTCGCGTATTTCCTCCCTCGTAGCGGAATCTCAATGAAGTCGTCATGTATGCGCAGGTCCCCGCCAAAATTTGTGATGAATTTCAGTGTAAAGAATATGCCGAGTGCCAGGCCAGACAATCCGAGAAAACCGGCGAGCATTGAAAGGCCAACCTCGGCGTTTCCGGCTAGAATGAGCATCGGAAAAGAAACAAATAGAAAACCGAGTCCCAGGAAGATGAAAAAGAATGGAGGCTTATAACGGAAACTCTTTGTCATCGATCAAACGGTCGGATTTTTCTTGTGATATGCATGGATAGTTTTGAAAAGAACTGCCCGCTGGATGCTTAAAATTAAGCAAAGTACTTTAATAAAGGCCCGCTAACGTGATGCAAAATATTGATATTTCCTTCAATTGGTTTTAACTGTACCTTGTGGGCAAAAAAATAGTGCGCTACTTTTTTCACATCGGCTACAACGGCTTCAACTATCGCGGTTGGCAAAAACTGCCACAGGCAAGCAGTGTTCAATTCATTGTGGAGGCATTGCTGAGCCAGGTTCTTAAGACACAGCTCACCGTGGTGGGGTGTGGCCGCACCGATGCACAGGTCCACGCCAGCCAGTTCTTTTTCCACGTCGACATCGAAGAAGCATGGGACTATGATCTGCTGTTCAGGCTAAACAAAAACCTGCCCTCCGACATCGCCATCTTCGACATCCTTCCCATGGACGGATTGCCCCACGCCCGTTTTGACGCCATAAGCCGCACGTACAACTACTTCATCCATACCTATAAAGATCCGTATCTCAACAAGCTAAGCTCCTTGTATCTCGGAAGACACCTCAACCTTGGTGAAATGAAACGCGCCGTTTCGCTCCTCACCCAATATGACGACTACCGTCCGTTTTGCAGAAGCTTGTCCGCGCACCGCACCACCATCTGCAAAGTGACGCACGCAAATCTTTATGTCGACGAAAGCGGCGACAACATCCGCTTTGAAGTTTCGGCAAACCGTTTCCTCAGCGGCATGATCAGAATCATTGTGCAGAAACTCCTCCTGATCGGTCGCGGAGAACTTAGCGTAGACGAATTTGAGAACCACCTGATTTCAAAGGAAATCCCAAAAATTATTAACAGCGCCTATCCGCAGGGATTGTATCTCTCACAAGTGAAGTATCCTTACCTGGAAATTCCCTCGCGATCGGAGTTGTTTAATTCTTTTGTTCGGGAGAATCGGTGGAGGGTGGTTTAGCGTATGCGCTTACCCAAATCTTAAACGAATTTTAGAAATCGAGGACATAGGACCGAAGGAGCACAATCGAATAGTGGCATCATTTTAACTTATGAACCACCTCCATCGACACCCAATAAATATCCCTGCGGCTGGCATAAAACAAATATTTTCCATCGGGACTAACATACGGACAAAAATCGTCCGTCTCAGAATTGATGGCATTGCCCAAACTTTTTGAAGGCGACCAACGACCTTCCTTGTCGCGAAAACTCACGTAGAGATCGCCACTGCCCAATCCTCCGGGGCGGTTGGCTGAGAAAATTACATACGATTCATCGGGAGCAACAAACACGTCGGCTTCGTAGTGGGTGGTGTTCACGTTGGTGCTGAGCTTTTCGGCGGGTTGGAATTTTCCTTCCTTTTGGGCGGAAGCATAAATGTCATAGTTCTTGTTGACATTGGAGGAAAAATACATGGTGCCCGTTTTGGTGAACGATATGTAGTATTGATTTTCGGCTGTGTTGACGTTGGGGCCGGCGTTTTTGGGTTGGGACCATTTTCCGGCCTGGCGCTCAACGTACCAAATGTCATAGTCCTTTTTTGGGCCTTGGCCTGAGAGTGGACGGTCGGAGATGAAGAATAATTTGGTTTCGTCGGGAGAGAGAAACGGATCGTTGAAGCTATAGACATCGTGCACGAGAATCGTGGTGGGAGCGGTCCATTTTCCGTTTTCAAATTTCATCATGCGTGTTTCGGCTTTGCCGTTAATTTCTACACCATAATAAAATTCACTGCGATCTTTTGAAAAGACAGCCCCGAATTCGAATTCATTTTCCAGAGACACCACACCTGGAGCAAAGACCTTTGGTGTGCTGGACACCGGTGGCTGGTTGAAGTATTTCGGATCAGGAGTTTGGGCGTATGCTTCTATCATGGAAATGAACAGCGCAGCGACAACCAGCGAGGGGATAAGTTTTTTCATGCCATCGTTATGCCAACAACTGTGCCATACGCCACAACGCCAAGCAAACGAAGGTTGTCGGGAATGTGCATGCCCGGTACTGGTATTACTTCGACCGAAGACGGACATGAATTTGGTCGATGCTTAGATGTAAGAAGTCATTTTTCGGACTCTCCATCAAGCACGTCCAGCGTGGATTGAAATTCACATTCAATCAGTTCTCTGAACGACCTGTATCGATTGGCACCAGGAAGCCAACTCGCGAAAAGCCAGGCTTCCCACTCGTCACCAAACTTAGTTAACCAACGCGTTCTTTCCACTTCGGTAAATTCACACCCTTCACCAACATCCATAGCCCAAGCGACAACTCTGCAATAAAGCAGGGCATCAAAATGAAAGGGAACAACTGGCTTGCAAACTTCGGTGCCAGCAGCAGCGAGAACGTATTGATCAGGTAGCACACACCGGCTACTTGCATGAGCACGCCCAGTGTTTTTGGAAAATAGCCAGACTTGAAAATTAAGTACCCTTCCACCAGGCACACAAATCCAAAAAAGATGAGGCCGATGCCAAAACCATGGTCGTGCAATTTGATGGAGAGGTAGGAGAGGGCGTGGAGTTGGGTTGGATCAAGGGATTGCAGGTAGGGAGCATCCGACAGCAGAAAGAGTGCCATCAACAAGTTTAGTTTATTGGCCACCAGAACAGCGGTCTGTATGACGTTGAACAGCAAGTTAAGTAAGGCAAGATTCCGGTTTATTGGCCGGAGCAGCACATAGAAAATGAGCATCAGGGGAATGTCGCAGCTTTGCATGATCAGGTCAGCACAAATGCCGATGCGCCACAGCAAAGGTGAGGCGGCGATCTGATGGGCCGTGGCTGTGGCATCGCCAGGCACAAAGAGCTTGCCCCTGACAAAAAACTCCCCAAAGATGCCGGCGATGATGATGATAAGGTACAAAACACCCCCAACCCTGGCATAGGATTGTGGTGAAAAATCGGACTTGTTGATCGCTGTGCTCATTTCTTTATCTATCTCCCGACGACGATCATATGCTGAATTTGTTACAATCGCTGTCTCTTATAATTTCTATGCAAAGTACGCATCACAGGAGAAATCCCCATATAATAGATTCGGCCAGACTTGACTGAACCTCCCAAACCGACCATTTCAGGTTTCCGACGCATGAGCCGTCAGGTATTGGTCTCAATACTGTAACCTTTGAAAAGCGTGGATTCTGCGTTCTGGATCACAAAATTTAGTGCGTGGCAATAATTTTATCCGTTCATGGGAACAAAATCAGAGCAACTGCGTTAAGAATTGGACCGAACGGTCTAATTTTACGACGCTATGACAAAATCTGAGAAAACACGGCAATTCATCATCGAACAATCGGCAGCCATCATGAATAAAAAAGGCGTTGCCGGCACGGCTATATCGGATTTGATGGAGGCCACAAAACTAGCAAAGGGTGGAATCTATGGCAATTTCGAAAGCAAAGAAGAAATCTGCACCGAGGCCTTCAACTACCTGGCCGGCAAAATTGCCAGCGGACTCGACAATGCTGTGACCTCAAAATCGACGGCCCGCGAAAAACTGTTCGCCCTCCTTGACTACTACCAGGACAACCTTGCTCCCGGCGATATGGGCGGATGCCCGCTCCTCAATTTTGGCACCGAGGCCGACGACACCAATGTAGAATTGAAAACGCTGGTGGCCAAGGCTGTGAAGCGGAGCCAGGCGCGCATGACAAAACTGGTTGAAGAAGGAAAGGCCTCTGGCGAATTCAAAAAGTCGACAGACGCGAGCCTTTTTGCAATCAAGATGTTTGCCATGATTGAAGGTGGCATTTTTGCATCGCGCGTAACCAGCAGCAAAACCTTTATGAAGACGGTGGTTGATGTGCTGAAAAATGAAATTGAAACCCTATAGTTTTTTTTGAATGAAAATGGACCGATCGGTCTAAAAATACCAACTCAAAACAATACCCATACTTTATGAAAACATTAAAACAAAGTCATGCCGCCATCAGCACTGTGCTGGCCTTCGCGCTCATTCCGCTATCGGGATTTGCCACGGATGTTTATATTCCGTCGTTTCCCGCCATGGCCGATTTTTTTGGAACCAGCCGCGGCGACATTCAGTTATCGCTCATCGTTTTTGTGATAAGCAGTGGCGTCAGCCAACTTTTTGTCGGAAGCCTGCTCGATAGTTTTGGACGCTATCGGATTAGCCTGGGTGCGTTGCTGATTTTTGCAATTTCTTCTTTCGTCATCGCCCTAACCGGTAGTCTCCCGGTGTTGCTGGCCATGCGGGTTGTGCAAGGTATGGCCGTGGCATTGATCGTGGTGGGCAAACGGGCTTTCTTTATGGACATTTATTCAGGCGCTCAACTGAAACACTACACCAGTCTCTTTGCCATCGTGTGGTCCACGGCGCCCATCATTGCTCCTTTTATTGGCGGATTTTTGCAATTTTATTTCGGATGGGAGTCGAACTTCTATTTTCTTGGATTGGCTACACTCACCATCTTGTTATTCGAACTGGTGTATAGTGGCGAAACGCTAAAGACTTTTCATCCCTTCAAAATCCGCCCGCTGTTAAATGTCTATGCTTCGGTCTTAAAAACGCCTGACTATACCCTAAGCGTCTTGATTCTGGGCTTGTGTTTCGCAGACGTGATATTGTATAACATGGCCAGTCCCTTCATCATCGAAAATGTGTTTCATCAGTCGGCTGTGGCCACGGGCAACTCATCGCTTCTTTCGGGTCTGGCCGTCATGATGGGCGGGCTCCTCAGCAAATCACTTATCCATAAGGCAATAACCGAGAAGATGTTGATTGCAGGCCCGGTGATTTTTGTTTCGGCGGCCCTGTCGGTTGTTGTCTTGTATTTCTTTCCCAACCTCGTCGCGATGATGGTTATGGTGATGTTGCTGCATATTGGGTCCGGGTTCACGTTCAACACCTTTTATACTTACGCGCTTGGTCGGTTTTCAAAAAATGCAGGAATCCTCAGTGGCATCACCGGTGGCGGCACGTTCATCGTCACCTCTATTGTGAGCTATGCCATTGTGAGCCTGCTTCACATCCAAACGCTGGTGATGCTGGGCGTTGGTTATCTCGTTATCGCTTCGTTCATAAGCTTGTCGTTGATCTTGTTTGTTCACGCGCACAAACGCAGAATGGTGGAACAGTTGCAGGCCGCACCAGCGGTCTAAAGGATAATACAGAAATTCCACGGCGAGGTTCGCGATAAATCATAAAGCCAATCAACTTCCGAGTCGATTGGCTTTATGATTTATGATGTGAAGGTCACGGAACGTCATTCAATGCGCAGCGATTTCGCCGGATTGACGAAGGCTGTTTTCAGCACCTGATAGCCCACGGTGAGTGTGGCCACGAACAATGAGCAACCTATGGCGAGAACAAAGGTCCATGCGTTTATGGAAATCTGAAATTCAAAGCCCTGGAGCCAGTTGTGCATGAGCCACCAGCCGATGGGCGCAGCCAGTGCAAAGGCGATGACGATGAGGCGTGCAAATTCTTTTCCAAAAAGCCAGGCGATGTGCGCCACCGAGCCACCCAGCACTTTCCGGATGCCGATTTCTTTTGTTTTCTGCGACGCCATAAACGACACGAGTCCATACAACCCCAGGCAGCCGATGAAGATGGCGATGAAACAGAATATCTGAATGAGCTTGAGCGTGGCTTCTTCGTTGGCATAGAACTGTGCAATGCTTTCGTCGACAAACGCATATTCAAAAAGCTGATCGGGGTGTTGTTGCGTCCAGAGTTTTTCGATGGCGGTCAGCGTAGATTTTGCCTGGGTCATGTTGAGCTTCACGGCATAGTTTGAGTAGTCGTCGCGATAGGTGGTGACCAGGATAGGATTTATTTCTTCGTGGAATGATTTGTCGTGAAAGTCTCTGAGCACACCCACAATGGGAGCCTTCATGGAGCCGCCGTTGGCGACAATGATGTGGCCGATGGCGTCTTCGGGCGACTTCAGGTTCAGCTTGCGCACCATGGCTTCGTTCACCAGCATTTCTCTCACGGTGTCGGAGGTCACGAGGTTCCTTCCGGCAACAAGCTCCAGGTCGAACGTAGAGACATAGTCGGCATCGGCTGATTTAATGCTCGTTCTGAAATTTACTTCTTCCGTGTTGTTGTCTATCCGGATGGAATTGCCCCAGTCGTGTTCGGACGATGGTGCGGCAAAGCAAAGCGAAATTTTCTCAACACCGGGTAGCCTGGAGATTTCGTTTTTCATGGTGTTGGCCACCGTGCCCGTAGAGTCTCGCCCAGCGTTGATCATGACAATGGCCTCTTTATCGAACCCGAGATCCGATTGTTTGGCAAAACGCATTTGATTCATGATCACCACCATGCCAATGATCAACACTTGCGAGATGGCAAACTGGGCCACAATCAATGTGCGTCGCGTATTGAAGTCGCCAATGTTTTGTTGAGAAAGTTTTCCTTTCAAAGCGGCCACCGGTTGCACACCCGACAGCACCAGGCCGGGATAGTAGCCGGCAAGAAACGTGACCACAAACCCCAGCCCCACGATGAAGAGGGCCATGGTCCAATCGGAAAACAGGTTGATGGTGATCTGGGTTTTGAAGAAGGCATTCACATAGGGAAAACCAATGTAGGCGAGCATGGCGGCCACGATCAACCCGGTGAATGTGATCATTCCGGTTTCGAAAATAAATTGCCAGAAGAGCTGGCGTTTGATGCTGCCGAGAACCTTTCTCACACCAACTTCTTTCGAACGTTTCAGGGCTTGCGCTGTGGCGAGGTTTATGAAATTGACGCAGGCGGTTGCCATCAGAAACAGACCGATGACGGACAGAATCCAGAGGCTGCGTTTTTCCATGGAGCCTCCATATTGCGCATTGAAGTGAACGTCGGCCAACGGCTGCAGTTTGTAGCGATGAACGTTCTTGCTGGTGGGGCGATATATTTTTACATAAGCCGACATCACTTCCTCAACCTTGGCAACGGAAGCGCCAGGCTGAAGAAGCACATAACATTTCATGCCATCGCGAATACCATTCCAGCCGTCGGTGGCACTGGCCAGCCAGGGATCGTATGATTTGAGTGTGGCATAGGAGACAAAAATTTCGGACCGGATGTCGGTGTTGGTGGGCAGGTCGTGCAGCACGCCGGTGACGGTGCAAGGGATCTTGTTTTCCAGCCAGAACGTTTCGCCTACAGCACTCTTGTCGCCAAAATATTTTTGGGCCATGCGTTTTGTCAGGATGGCTGTGTTGGGTGCTGTCAACGCCGTGGCTTTGTCGCCTTCCAGCAGCGGGAAATTGAAAATGTCGAAGAAGGTGGTTTCGGCGAATGACACGTTTCCATCTTCTTTAAATTTGAGGAGGTCGTTTCCTTTTCTCAGGGTGATGAGTGAGCCGCTTTCGGTGTAGACGCGCGCCACTTTCTCGGCATAGGGATAGTCGTTTCGGAAAAATTCTCCCAGCGGCGACGGCACATTGTTTCTGTAGGCAATCACATCGCGATGAAGTTCTGTGACCACTCTGTAGATTCGTTCGGGGTTTTGATGAAAGTTGTCGAAGCTCAGGTTGTGTTTCACCAACGCGAAAATAAAAATCCCGCATGTCATACTCAGCGCCAGTCCGGCGACATTGATGATGGAATAGGCTTTGTTCCGGATCAGGTTTCTCCAACCTATTTTAAAGTAACTCTTATACATACCGTAGGGGGTTGAATGTTTGTAGCCTTCTGCAGGTTTGATGATGCCGGGCCGGAAGAGCAACAGCACGTCGACTATAAATTTCAGATCGGCCTTTCGTTTTCCAAGTTTTTTTAAGCGCGCGTCATAAACTTCCATGAGGTCGCCTTCAATGTAGTCCTGCATTTGCGGGTGGCAGTACCAGCGAAAAAATTTCAGGAACAGTTTTGGTGGGTGTTCGGTTTTTTTTGTCATCGCCGCTTAAGCTTCCAGGTTAATCTGCAATACCGATTTCGGAATGGCGCGCCAAAGCTCTTCGCGGGTGGACTTGGTGTAGTGAATGGCTTTCTTGCCCAGGGCGGTTATTTCGAAATAGCGCTTTGGCCGGCCGGCCCGCTCCTCGGTGGCTTCACCGGCAAATGATTTCAGATAGCCTTTGTCTTCCATTCGCTTCAGGGCGGTGTGGAGCGCGCCCATGCTCACGCTGCGCGAAAGCCGCGATTCGATTTCGTCTTTAATGGCCACACTATAGGCTTCATTGTTCAGGATGCCCACCGTGAGGATGACGATCTCTTCGAATTCGCCCAACTGGTATTTTTTCATTGGTCAATATTAATATCTAAATGTAGGAATAATAATCATGCCAGGGTGAAATCATGCGTATACGTGCGCGGGAGTGAGGTGTTGAGCGGAATGGATGTTCGGAGTTGAACACTTTTGTTCGGTGGTGGTGAGCCAGGTTAAATAGCTACATTCTAGTATATTTGATCGTTTCCATTTGGTCGCGTTATGAAAAAATCGCTTTCAGCTTCGTTGTTTGTCCTGGTATTAATCCTGTTAACAGACTTTGCCTATGGCACGGCGCAGGAACCCGACATCCTGATTTATCAGGGGAAGACGTATAACCTGCAGACAAATCCTTTGGAAGCTTATTTCAAGAAGTTTCAAGAAAAGAGGCCGAAAACAAATTCAATATCCACATCGTTGTGGAGGGGCTATCGGGCAACGTTTGAAATTATTGACAGCACTCTCTTTCTGCGCGACATTGACATTGATAGCGATTATGGCGATGGCAAAAAGTCTGTGATGGCGGAAGTTTTTTCCGGCCAAAGCGTGGTGTGGATGGATTGGTTCAATGGCATACTCACTTTGCCCGTCGGCAAGCTTGTTCGGTACGTGCACATGGGCTACGCCTCAACCTACGAGAATTATACGTTGCTTGAAATCAGGTCGGGCCGGTTCACAAAATCAAAAGACTTTGCACACGAAGACTATGAAAAATTTAAGGATAGTCAATTTGAGCTATTTAAGTCCACAAAAGAATACGAGGAAATCGTCGCGTTTCTGAGGGACAAGTTGAAGGCGCCTGAAAATGTGGAACCTTTCATAAAACGACACGCAACAGACTACATGACTTATTTTATCGAGGATTGATCTACTTCACACGTTCGGCCACAAGTAACTATGTCCTTATCTTTTCAATTGCTCAAAATGCGCTGTTGTCTCTTCAATAAGCGACAACATGAGTTCACCCGCTTTCCGATGTTTCAATAGTGGCGCAATCTGTCCGCCCCAGAACAAAATCATATCCCATTTCTCCTGCTCAACGGCTGCCGTTCTCAGCGACGACATGAATTGTGTTTGTAGCGGGAAGGGAAGGAAACTGCTTTCCTTATGAACAAGGTCTTTGGCAAGTCGACTGGTGATTCCTCTGCCCAGGCGACCAGTGAACGCGCGCGACAGCGTGGTATACTTTGAGTTGTCAGAAAACAACATTTGACGGTGAATGTCTGTGGCGTTCGATTCTTCGGTGGCGAGGAAGGCGGTGCCAACCTGTGCGGCGTCTGCACCGAGTGTAAGGGCGGCGGCTATGCCTTTTCCATTGGCAATGCCACCGGCGGCGATGATCGGTGTCTTCACTTTCTCGCGGATCAGTTGAAGCAGCACAAACGTTCCGGTTGTCGACGATTCGGCCGGCGCGAGAAACGAGGGCCGGTGTCCACCGGCTTCAAAACCGGAAGCGATGATCAGGTCCACACCGGCCGACTCCAACGCGAGGGCTTCATCCAACGTGGTGGCTGCACCCACCGTCGCGATGCCCAGCCGGCGGCATTGCTCCAGGATGTCGGCCGCGGGAATACCAAACATAAAGCTGAACACAGCAGGGCGTTGATGCAGGACGACGTCGACCTGGTTTTCAAACCGCGATTTGAACGGCGTGGGTTTCGTGGGTAAGGCAATTCCCAGTTCATCGAAATAGGGTTTGAATACGTGTTGAGCCTGTTTGAACTGCTCATCCGAAACTGTCCCATCGGCGGTGTCAGTGTCCGAAACCCAGAGGTTGATGTTGTAGGGTTTGTTGGTGGCTGCCTTAATCTGTTTGTCAACCGCTATGATTTCTTGCGGACTCAGGGTGTATGCCCCATACCCGCCAAGCCCTCCCGCATTAGACACGGTCGCTACAAGCTCAACCGACGACAGGTTGCCGCCAAACGGCCCCTGAAGAATGGGGTAGTCGATGCCCAGTATTTTCGATGCTTTGGTTTGATACCACATAGTGTTGAAATTTTCAGGCCGCTACATCCGTGAGCATTTTTGTGACGATGACCCACCGGTTGTCAAGTTTATGAAACGACAGGAACTCGTCATAGTTAAAGTCGTACATTTTCACCTGAACGTTGGCCACAGCAATGGAATTGATCACTTCAATCGAACCGATGGTTCCTTTGAAGGGCTTGCCGGTGTCTTTCGGACTTTGGCGGTTTTTCACGCCGTCGAGGTATTGATCGCGTGTTTTGGCATAGGGCACGCCCTTCACATCGCCGAACAACAGCGCGCCTGGATTCAAAATTTTTGCCAGCGCGTCCAGGTCGCCTTCATAGATTCCTTTGAAGTAATAGTTCTCCAAGGTTTCGGTGATCTCAATTATATCCTGCTTATTATTTTTCATGGTGTTTAAAATTTTGGGTTGTTTTAGAAATTTGTGAAGCGTAGGAGCCGCGCCAGGGCTTCGTGTCAATTCAGATTGTGTCCTGCGGCCATGCCGCCGTCAACGTTGATGATGGCTCCGTTCACGAAGGTGCTCTTGGCAACGGTATAGACCATTTCGGCGATGTCGTCCACTTCGCCAATTCTGTTCACAAGGTGCAGCGAGGCACTTTCGTCGGCCAGGTTTCCGTGCATCGGGGTGCGTATCACGCCGGGAGCAATCGTGTTGGTGCGTATGTTATGCCGTCCAAATTCGGCAGCCAGTTGCAGTGTGAGTGCATGGATCGCACCTTTCGATGAAATGGGTGCTGTGCTGGGCGCACCGCCGAGTGCGTGATTCACTAATGGTGTGCCGATGTTGATCACCACGCCATCGTGCTGCCTCAGCATTTGGGGAATGACCGCCTGCGTAGTGAAGAAAGTTCCCTTCAGGTTGGTATTCAGAAATCTGTCGAGATAAGCTTCGTCCACTTCGAGAAATGGTTTGGTTTCATAGATGCCGGCGTTGTTTACGAGCACGTCTACGGAGCCGAATTTTGCCAGCGCGGTGGCCACCAGTTTTTCGCCTGTGCTTTTTTCGCTCACATTGCCGGCCACCCACGCCAGGCTTTCGCCGCCGCCCAGTTCTTCATAGACCTCCTGGAGTTTTTCGGCGGTCGATGAATTGATCACGACGTTGTCGCCTTTTCGCAGAAAGTGACGGGCAATTTCTTTACCGATGCCCGACGAGGCACCGGTAATGATGATGGTTTGTTTTTTCATGACGCTTTATTTTTTGTCGGCCGTGATTCCTTTTGCGCGCAGCTCTGAAACCTGCTCTCCACCAAAGCCCCAGTTGTCGAGGTCGTGTTCCTGAATCACCACGTGCGTCAGCTGAGGGTCCTTGTTCAGCACATCGGTGATCAGATCGGTAACACCCTTGATGAGGGCTTTCTTTTGTTCTTTGGTGACACCTTCGCGGGTCACGTCGATTTTAATGTATGGCATGGCGTTGTGGGGTTAAGCTAACACAGATGAATTTTTGGTGGCCACACGCGCGGTGATCGACACGTTCAATTCAAAGTCGTTGTAGATGAGTGTGTCGCCGAGGTTTGCAAAGAAATTGCTGGAGCGAAACTTCATGTCATACTTTGTCCGGTCAACAATGATTTTGGCCGTGGCGGTTGCTGTTTCATTTTTGAAATCAATGGCAGCTTCGAAGCCGATGAGGTGGGTTATGCCCTTAATGGTGAGATTTCCCACGACGTGATTACCTTTCACGGAAGTGATTTCGAATGTGGCTTCCGGAAATTTTTGTGTGGAGAAAAAATCATCCGAATCCAGGTGGCCGGCAAACTGTGCGTTGGTTGCAGGATCTTCAATGTCCAGAATTTTGATGGAGGTGATGTCGATCACAAAATGGCCACCCGTCAGCGTGTTGTCCGAAAAGACAAGTTCGCCTTCTTTGATGTCGATCGTTCCGTTGTGTGCGCCGGTCACTTTTTTACCGACCCATTCAATTGTGCTTTGTGCACGTTCGATTTTTGCTGTTGTGTTTTTCATTTTTTTGTGTGTTTAAATAACTACACAAATAAACGGGACGCATCGAAGGAGGTCGGGTGACCTAGATCACTTTTGAGGGGCGGGATGGATTATGTGATGTAGATCACTTCAGTCGCGGAGCCGGCTAAGCGTCTCGCGTGACACGCCCAGGTAGGCGGCGATCAGGTTTTTGGGAACCATATTGTAAAGCTCGGGATAAAGATTCAAAAGCTCTTCGTAGCGATACTTCACATTGTTATTCATGAACGACATCAGTCGTTTTTGTGTGGCCACATAGCCGTTGTTGGTTCGCCACCGGAAGAAACGTTCCACCGGGTGAAGCTCACTGCAAAGTTTTTCGCGATCGTCGCTTGTGAGGCACAACACTTCGGCATCGGTAATGCAGTCGAGGTTGATGGTGGCTTTGGTATGATTGTACAGCGCATTGTAGTCCGAACTCCACCATCCCGGCATTGCAAACTGGAGGATGAACATTTTCAGGTCTTCATTAATAAAGAAAGACTTTATGCACCCCGAAACCACGAAATATTCGCGGTCGACCAGGTCGCCCGCGCTGATGATGGCCTGTCCTTTTTTATAGCTCAAGGGTTTGAAATGGGAAAAGAAGTAATCAAACTGTTCGTCTGTCAACGTGGATGTTTTGCTGATGGTGGTCTTGAGGGCCTGTTTGGCGTCCATGGTTGGCATAGTTGGTCTGGTGTAAATTTGTGAATTTCCAGTATAAATGCCGAATTTCTTTTAGACTGAAGGAAACGAAAAAACTTTACCTCCATATATAAGGACAAGCATCATACATGCGAACAATTGCGAGGTGATCCGGTACACTGTATATTGGGGATGGTTTAAGATTTTATGAAACGAGGAATCTATGTCGTGGTGTTGACCTTCGTGCTCGTACAGGGATACGCTCATTCAGAACGCTGGGACTTTGATCAATCTTCATGGACGGTCTTGATGAAGCAGGCCTATAACAACGATACTCTTGGTGTTACACAATTTGTGAAGTTAGGGATTAGCATTAACCTAAAGAATAAAGCGGGATGGACTGCTCTGAAAGTTGCGACGAAAAAGGGGCTTTTAAAAACAGTTGAATTTTTGTTGAGAAATGGAGCCGATCCAAATCTTTCAGATAAAGACATGATGACGCCCTTGATGGAGGCATCTTTGCACAACGAACTTAAGATCGCTCAGATGCTGATAAGGAAGGGCGCTGATCCCAATCGAAGTAACGTAAGCGGCTGGACGGCACTTATGGGTGCAACGTCCTTTGGCGATATTCAATTGATGGAACTATTAATTGGCAGCGGTGCGAACATCCACGCAAAAAGAACAGTTGACGGGTATACGGCACTGATGCTGGCCAGGTATGGCAAGGATCAACAAAAGATTGATTGTTTGATTAGGAAAGGAGCAGAATAATGATGCGCGGCAAATATGCGCAGAGAAAGCGCCGGTGTTCTTAGTGGGCGTGAGCGGCCGTCTGTATCTGACCCGCGATTTCTCTCAGCGCCACAATTTTGTCAACAGCATTTAACCTGATAGCTTCTTTCGGCATGCCAAACACAATGCACGATTTTTCATCCTGCGCGATCGTGAAGGCTCCCGCTTCTTTCATTTGCAACAACCCTTTCGAGCCATCTGCACCCATGCCGGTCATGATCACACCGATGGCATTTTTGCCGGCATACTTCGATACAGACGAAAACAACACATCCACCGAAGGGCGATGGCGATTGACAGGTTCGCCTTGTGAGATTTCAACATAATATCTTGCGCCGCTGCGCTTCACTTCCATGTGTTTGTTTCCGGGGGCAATCAGTGCGTGTCCGCGCAAGATACTGTCGCCGTGCGCGGCTTCCTTCACGGTGATTTTGCAAATGCGGTTAAGGCGCTCGGCAAACGATTTGGTAAATACTTCGGGCATGTGCTGAACAATGACCATCCCGGGGCAATCTACCGGCAGTGCCTGCAAGAGTTCCACAAGCGCTTCCGTGCCGCCGGTAGAGGCGCCGATGGCCACCAGCTTTTCGGTGGTGCGAATCATGGCCATGTTTTGCGCAGGCTTGTTGATGACAGGCCGCAGCGTTTCAACCTGCTTCCTTCTCACCACCGCCTTCGACGCAGCGCGCACCACCCGGATGATGGACTGCGCATAGTCGCTGTGATCGTTCCGGTCGAACGTGGGTTTTTTCAAAACATCGATGGCGCCCAGTTCAAGCGCGTGAATGGCGGTCTCTGTGTTCTTTTCCGTCAGACTGGAAATGATGATGACGGGAATGGGATGCTGCGACATGATTTTGCGCAGAAAGGTGATGCCGTCCATGCGGGGCATTTCCACGTCGAGTGTGATCACATCCGGAACTTCCTTCATCATTTTTTGCGCTGCGATGAATGGGTCGGCCGCCGACGTCACCTCGATTTGTTTGTCGCTCTCCAGCAACGCCGTCAACGCCTGGCGAACCACGGCCGAATCATCGATCACCAACACCTTTATTTTGTTCATCATTTGCGCTTCGATAAAGGTGTGATCATTCGTTTGCCCCAGCGTCGAATAGACGCCGGCAAAAGCTGATACAATATTTTTTTTAGGTTACACACGTTGGAAAACCGTTGGCCGAACCTGCTGCAAGGGAAGGTTCATGGCGTAGATGGATTCCGAATGCCCGATAAAAAGATAGCCACCGGGTTTGAGCTTGGAGGCCAGCTTTTGCAAAACTCTTTCTTGCGTGGCGCGGTCAAAATAAATGAGCAGGTTTCTGCAAAAGACGAGATCAAAATCTTTGTCCACATCCAGCACAGTGTCCATTAAGTTCAAACGCCTGAACTGAACTTTTGCTCTCAGCTGGGGAACGATGCGCACGGTGGGTGGTGTGGTAACTTTGCTGCGAAGCAGGTAGCGTTTTTTCACTTCTATGGGGATGGGTATCGCCGCGCTCTCCGGATAGACAGCTTCAATAGCTTGTTGCACGATCTTCGTAGAGATGTCTGTGGCCAGAATGCGATAGTCAAAGCCATGCCGCACGGCCAGGTCTTGTAAAACCATGGCGATGGTGTAGGGCTCTTCGCCACTGGAACACGCGGAGCTCCACACCTTGAAGGGCTTGTGGGGCACTTTGGCGTTGAGCCATTCTGGAATCACCACGTCGGTCATAAACTGAAAGTGGCCGGGTTCGCGATAGAAGTCCGTTTTGTTGGTGGCGATGCAGTCGATCATGTGCACCAGTTCGCTGTCCAGTCCGGCAGGGCTCATCACATAGTTGCAATAGGCCGTGTAGGTGTCAAGCTTTAGGGCGCTCAGTCTTTTGTGCAGACGACTTTCCATCAAAATCTTTTTCGATACGGACAGGTTGATGCCGCACTGCTTGTGAATGAAATCACGCAGCCGGAAAAATTCTGCATCGGAAATGCCTGTCCGTGTCATGCTATCGGGTGTGCTCATGCCGCCTGGTCGCTTAGTACTTCTCGTATGCGTTGTCGAGTGCGTCGGCGTGTCCGTTGGTGCTCATGTCGATCGCGATACCTTTCCTGGATGAATTTACTTTCGAGACCGTCTTCAGGGGTTGTGGTGCCGTGGCACGCGACTTCGAAGCCGAAGCGCGTTGTGCGGCGCTGTGGGTTTTGTCGATCTTGAAGAACGAGATGGTTTCGCGCAGGTGTTCTGCCTGGCTCGACAATTCTTCGGAGCCCGTGGCCATCTCTTCTGACGCGGCAGCATTTTGCTGGATGATCTGGTTGAACTGCTGGATGGCGGTGTTCACCTGATTGGCGCCGGTGTTTTGCTCGATGCTGGACGCGGAAATTTCCTGAACCAGTTTAGACGTGCTTTGAATGTTGGGCACAATCTGCTCCAGCAATTTGCCCGACTTGTCGGCAATGGAAACACTCGACGACGAGAGTTCGTTTATTTCGGCGGCGGCCACCTGGCTCCGTTCGGCAAGCTTTCTCACTTCAGCGGCCACTACGGCGAATCCTTTTCCATGATCGCCGGCACGTGCAGCTTCCACGGCGGCGTTGAGCGCGAGCAAATTGGTTTGTCTGGCGATCTCACCGATGATGGAAATTTTTTCGGCAATCTTTTTCATGGAGTCAACCGTTTGGTTCACCGACCTGCTGCCCTCCTGAATATCGTCGGCTGCCTTCGAGGCGATCTTTTCGGTTTGTTGTGCGTTGTCGGTGTTTTGCTGAATGTTGGAAACCATCTGCTCCATCGACGACGAAATCTCTTCGGCAGAAGCGGCCTGCTCTTGCGAACCCTGCGACATCTGCTGCGAGGTGGAACTCATCTGGCTGCTGGCCGTGGCAATGTGATCAGAAGCAGTAGAAACAAACGTGAGCACTTCCTTCAATTTTTCGATCATGTTTTTGAGATAGTCCACCAGTTCGCCAACTTCGTCGTGCGTGGTATTTTCTACGGTGATGGTGAGGTCGCCTTCGGAGATGCTTTTGATGGCTACCTTTGCCTGTTGTATCGATTTTGATATGGAGGTGATGATCCAGTACGAAAGCCCAATGGAAATGGCCACGGCAATAATCAGCAAAGTGATCATGTTGGTTCGTGCATCGGCATATACCTGGTCGGCTTCCGTTTTGGCCAGCGCCAACGCATTTTCGTTTTTCTTCACAATCTTCGCCAATGCGCTCACGGCACCCATGGCGGCTTCACGTCCTTCGCTGCTCGACAGTCTGAAGGCGGCGTCGGCGGTAGAATCTGTGTTGGTGAGGCTCAGTGTCTTCACCTTGGCATACACTTTCTGATAAGCGGTCCAGCTGGCGCTGAAGTTTTCAAGGATTTCAATTCCTTTTTCGTCCGACATGCCTTTGAGCTGATCGATACGGGCAGTCATGTCTGCGGCGCGGTCTTCGATCATTTTGATGTAGTCGTGCACGTCGTCAATGTTTTTCGTCAGGATCAGTTCTTTTTCACGTTTGGTGATGAACTGGATATCTTCCGACGCTTTGGCGGCTAGCATGAGGCGGGTCACGTTCAGGTCCACAATGGAGTTGATGCGGTCGTTCAGCACATTTGCATTGCTGTTGCCCAGGTAAAAAATGGCACCCGACAATGCCACCAGCACAGTGAAGGCTGCGATGAGGCGGGCTTTAATGGAAAGTTTCATAAGTATGATGGATAAATGTTGAGTTTAATTTTTTTCTTCAGCGACATGTTGGAGTATCGACATTTCTTCGGTGTTGAACACAAGGTTCAGGTTGAGCAGCATGATAAAATGTTCGTTCATTTGAATCATGCCCTCGATGAATTCGGTTTTGTATTTTGCGCCGATGGAGGGTGGTTGTTGAATGGTGGACGGATCGATCTCGATCACCTCCTGCACCGCGTCTACCAGGGCGCCGATGCTTATGGTTTGATTTTCGATTTCAACGTTGAGCACCATGATGCAGGTGTTCACATTGTCTTCGATTTTGTCGAACCCAAATTTGATGCGGGTGTCGATAACGGGAAGCACATTGCCCCGCAGGTTAATGACCCCGCGCATAAAATGCGGAGACCGTGGCACCTTGGTGATGCGCGACAACTCCAGTATTTCACTTACCTGTGCAACACTGGCGGCAAAATATTCATCCCCGAGCCGGAACGTGAGGTAGGATTGAATCGATAAAGTTTCTGATGACATAGTGCTGTATTATTTTCAATGTGAATACGATAGGGATTTTTCCTGTTGGACGATGAGCTGATGAACCAGTTTGTCGGTGTCGATCACCAGGGCCACGCTTCCGTCGCCCAGGATAGTGGCGCCGCTAAATTCGTCCTGTCCCTGGTAGAGGTCGCCCAGCGGTTTCATCACCGCCTGGTATTCGCCCACGATGGCGTCGATGGTGATGGCCACGGGAAACTGGGCATACTTCAGTTTAATGATCTGCGTGATGGGCTGGTCGGGCGCGGGTTCGTGAAAAGCCTCGTGAAGGTTGATCACCGGCAACAACTCTCCATCCAGCACATGGCGTTGAATGACCTCGGCTTTTATTTTGGCCGTAGGCATCTCGAAACATTTCTCCACATAGCTGAGGGGAATGATGTAGTCGGAGTTTCCTACACGCACCCGCATGCCATCGATAATGGAAAGGGTGAGCGGAAGTTTTAAGGTGATGATTGTGCCTTTTCCAAGTTCTGATTCAATCGACACTTCGCCGTGGATGGCTTCGATGTTTCTGCGCACAACGTCCATCCCAACGCCGCGTCCGGACACATCCGTGATCTTCTCGGCCGTCGAGAAACCCGCCGCAAAAATGAAGTCCAGTATTTCCTTCTGCGATGGAGTTGCCTGTGGCGACAACAATCCTCTTTCAATGGCCTTTTTCCGGATCTTTTCCGGATCAATTCCTTTACCATCGTCTTTCAACTGGATGTAGACATGGGTGCCGGCATGAAATGCATGCAGGTGTATGGTTCCTTTTGCGGGCTTGTTATTTTTTAATCTCTCCGAGGGCGATTCAATGCCGTGGTCCAGGCTGTTTCGAATGATGTGAAGCAGCGGATCGCTCAACGTATCGATAATAGATTTGTCGAGCTCGGTTTCGGTGCCCGATGCCGTGAAGCTGATTTCTTTTTGCAGGTCTTTAGAGAGGTCGCGAACAAGACGCTGAAAGCGGGTCACCAGGGTTTCGATGGGCACAAGACAAATGGAGAACGCATTGTCTCTTAGCCGCCGTGTGATTTTTTCCATGTTCTCCGACAGTCCGGCCAGTGCGGCAATGGTGTTGCTGCCGGCAATCATGCTCAGTTGTGCCTGGCTGGTCACCAGTTCGCTCACCAGGTTCATCAATTCCTCCAACTTGTCAGACGACACGCGGATGCTGGTTTCTTTTCGCTTCTCGCCCGTAGTGGTCTTTGTGTTGACTTTAGCGGCATTGGTGTTTTCGTCTTCCGCGGTTGTGCGAAGCGCGTCGGCCAAGGCTTTCATGCCGTCATAGCCAAGCCCCGGCGCATGCAGCGACTTCTGTTGCAAAGGTTGAAGAAAGGCCGGATGAGCCAGCAGGTTTTCTTGCGCCAGCAGTTGCACGGTCACTTTGCAGAGCTCTTCGGCAAAGATGAAAACATCATTGATTTCCGAGGCAGGTCTTTCGGTCGCGAGGGCGATTTCAAATTGCGTGTAGCACACATCACCCTGAAGTTCTGCCCAGGTTGGAATTGCGGAGAGATCGGGCATCACAAAGGCTTCGCCCAATGCGGTCACGTCGTCTACCAGGTAAAGCGGGTTGGTGCCGTTTTTAAAAATGGTAGCGATGGGTTCAATCAGCACATAGTAGGTGGAAAGTTCTTTTGGTTTTTCCGGAGCCACGGCCACAACCACCTTCACGTCGCCGAGCAGGGCTTTTATTTTGTTGCGCTGTATTTCCTGCTGAAGCTGGTGTTCGCGCTCCTCCAGCATGGGGTCGTGCAATATTTTCTTCAGGTGGTCAACGGTGGTCAACGTCACCTCCAGTATCTCTTTGGTGGGTGTGATTTTCTTTTCGCGGATACCGTCATAGATGGTCTCCAGGTCGTGTGTGAGGGAGCTCACGTGTTCGAAGCCAAACATGCTGCCGCCGCCTTTCAGCGTGTGCATGATGCGGAAAATCTCTTTCACAGGATGATCGTTGTGTAAATCCTGTTCAAAGTCCAGCAGGGCTTTTTCCAGATCAACCATCAACTCTTCTGCTTCGGCCAGAAAGATTGCCTTGAACTTGTCCATGGTTAACGGATTATGTTTTGAATGATCGTCGATAGTTGCTGCGAAGGCTTAACGCTGCGCGCGGTGGTAGCCGCTGTTTTTGTTTCGTACGCCAAAATTGTTTTGCTCATATCGTGTCGGTGTTCAGTGGTTCGTCGGCCAACAACAGGTGCAATAGTCCGGTGCGTTTCAGCAAGTCTGCGTTCTCTTCTTCCAGTGTAGCACTTACGGTCACTTTTCTATTGGCACGCTTCTTCTCACGTCGAAAGGCTTCCAGCATCTGAAGGAAACATAGATCGATTCCTTCCGGCTTCAGCAGTTGAATCTCCAGGGGTTCACTACGGTCATTCAGGCCGGTGAAAATGGATTTTAATTCACTTTGATATTTGAGAACGAGCTCGCCGCCAAAAACTACGCGAAGATGGCCTTGCTCAATTTGCGCTATGCTTGCAGTTGGTTTCATGATGTGGTAATTGGAAATCGAGGTCCCGAAATTCGGATAGCGGGTTTCAAAGGGGAGTGAACAATTTTTTTCTGAAGCGTTGATGCGGAGAACGTGTGGTTGGCTTGCGGGGTGGTCGGTAGCTTGGCCTGAGGCTTGTCTTCGCCGATCGGGTTGGCCCATGTGGCGTGGTGGTGTTGCGCTAACGGCGAGTTAATGGGAAGAACATGATTGAAGGGCAGCGGTGTTGGTAGGGCCGCTGACAATGCATCTTCCTGACCTCCCATTTTAAGCATGCACATCAGGCGAAGGAATGGTTTTTTGTAGCCGGAATAATTGTATCCTGAAAGAAAGCGGCCTGTCGCGGATAAGAACAGAAGAGAATTCCACTGCTCGGGCGTCAGTTTTACTTTGTGAAATTCATGTTCCGATTCGTCAGCCAACAACTCCATGTCAAGCTGTGTCATAAACTGCTCGGAAGAAATTGTTGTGTCGTTACCTGCCTGGTCTGTTTGGGAGGAAGTGTTTGTGGTCGATGGCGTGGGAGTGTTGTTAAATCGGGAAATGGAGAACAGCGTGCTGTGCTGTTGTTGCTGCGAAAGTGTGTTTGATGTTTCAGGTTCGAAACCGCGCACCATCACCAGGGCCAGCAGCGACAGGGGAACTGCCGTGTAAAAAAGGAAACACCTTCTGGTCAAAATTGGCTGCATGAAACGGGGGATGAAACGTGCTAATTTTCATCGAAACTACTATGGACCCGTTAGTATTTCTACCCTCAGCATACAAACGGGCCACCTGAGTGAGTAAGTGGCCACTCTGATTGCGCAGGCGGCCGTGTCAAAACATCATGTTAGAGAACTCCCGAATCGGGATGGTCCATCATTGCGGGCAAAACGTAACGAAGACCGGTCACGGTGTGTCATTTTGACAATCGTTTTCGGGATTTTCGGAAGTGGAGTCTGTATTTTTTAATTGGACACGCACACCCCGTTGCGTGTTCTGAAAACACACTGAAAGATTATTTTTTACTTCGCCGTAAACTATTGTAATGCACAACAATCAGACACAGACCACCAACGGTGTTCAGCACAATTTCGGCCACAAACGGCAAGCTGTCGTGCGCTAGCAGAATGATCAGCATCATTAAATTTCCCAGGGCCAGCGCAGATCGGAAGAAGATGCTTTGCTGCCGGAAAGTTTTTTTGAAGAGCATCGGTGCCGTGCTCACCATGGACAGGCTGCACAATACGGGATGCACAAGTTCATTGTGTGTTATCAACCCGGGAAGAAAAATCAGCAACAGCGGCAAAGCCCAACAATGGATGAAACACAAACCCGATGCAAACAATCCCGAGAAGTCGGCCAGCAGCACAAGCGTTGAACTTAAAGGTTTTTCAAAACGAATGAGATGTCTATGATCAGGTTTCATAAAAATCAAAAGTGATTAAGAGAATTGTCATGGTCTTTAAAAAAACAAGGGACAGAAAATGCCTGCCCTTGTTTTTTTATGATTGATACGAGGGAAAGGGATGCTATAGCATTGCGCGACCGTCACACTTTAGCTTCATAGATCAGGTTGACAGGTGTTTGCTGGGCTATTCTGAAAACCGAGAAGCCCGCGTCTTCCGCAATCTCTTTGATGGCCGATGGGCCGGCTTGTGCACCAAGGCAATAGTCGCCGCCCTCGGCATGTGCGTGTGGAACGCAGAGCGCCGTGGATGCGGCATAGAACATTCTGCCGATGGGATTGAAGTTCTCTTCCACGTTGTCGCTGGCGTTTGGCTCAACAATAAGGAGTGAGCCCGAAGGTGCCAGCTTTGTGCGGGCATGGCGCAGTGCGAAGCCGGGATCTCCGAGGTCGTGCAGGCAGTCGAAGAAACAAATCAGATCGAAGTTGCCTTGTTCGTAGGCTTCGGCGTCCACTTTCTTGAAGAATACATTGGTGAGACCCCTTTCGGTGGCGCGTTGCCTGGCCACGTCGATAGATTGCTGGTGATAGTCAAAGCCATAGAATTCGGAGTTCACAAACTTTTCGGCCATCAGAATGGTCGATGCACCATGCCCGCAACCTACATCGGCCACGCGCCCGCCGCGGCGGAGTTTTTCTTCCATGCCGGCCAGCGAAGGAATCCACGCCGTGTTCAGGTTGGCCAGGTAGCCGGTCCGGTAAACCGCTTCGATGCCATGAAACAGATCGTGATGATGTTCGTGCCAGCCAATGCCGATGCCCGATTTGAAAGCGTCGATCAGTTTGGTTTTGTCTTTCCACAAACTGCTCACAATGAAATAGGCTGGACCAAGCAACACGGGGCTGTCCTTCTCTAACAACACCAGCGCATGTTCTTCGGGCAGGGCATAGGTTTTTGTTCCCGGGTCATACGCCACGTAGCCGCCGGCTGCCTGGTTGTTCAACCATTCGCGAACATAACGTTCGAAGGTTTTTGTTTTCACGGCGAGTTGCCCGGGCGTTAACGGACCTGCTCCGCGCATTGCTTCATACAACCCCAGCTCCAGGCCGAGGAACGTCATGACTCCGGAATAGTTTGCGGAAAGATCGAGGATGAACTGCCCGGCAAATTGTTCGACTTTTTGGGAGTCGATTGCTTTTTTTTCTGTTGCTAAAACTGACATTGGTTTTTGTGCTTTAAGGTTTTTTTTGTCTGTGATCGTTGTGATCACGAAGGCAAAAGTATGGGAACCTTAAAGGGCAGAGATTGCAGTTTAGTCCAAAAAACTGCTCATTTAGGCCAAGGAAAAGTCAGGAGGTTGTGACCGCATTTTGCTGGCGGAACTGTTGGGGTGGTGCGTTGTATTGTTTTTTGAAACAACGGATAAAATGCGTGGTAGTGTCGAAGCCGGATTGATCGGCCACTTCGCTGATGCTTTCTTCGGTAGTGAGCAAACGAACGCGGGCATGCTTCAGCCGCATGTCGGTTAACCACTTGGTGAACGACGTGCCAAACGCTTGCTGAAAATCGCGTTTGAAACTGGAAAGACTGCGGTGTGTTAGTTTTGCAAAGTCTTCCTGGCTGAGCCGGTACAGATAGTTGTTGAGCATGACCTGTTTCAGGTTTGCTTTTTCCTCGCGGGCCAGCGCAAAGAAATAAGACGTTAGCTCGGGGTTGATGTTGGCTGTGACAACCTGAAGAATCAGCTCTTTAAACTTGAGCTTCAGCAAATGTTTCGAAGGATTCTCTTCGGTTAAAAACTGACTGATCATCGATTCAAAATAGATTCGCAGGCTTAGGTCGACCTTTAGCCTGAAGATGCTGGATTGAACCTCGGTGTGTTTGGGAACAAGTTCCGATTCCAGGATGACCTGTTTCACAAAATCGTCGGGGATGAAAAAGAGCAAGGCACAGAATTGCTCGTCGTAATAATTTTTGATGGCGTGTGCGCCCTTCTTGCAGAAGATCGCGTCGCCCACGGTCACGGGAAATTCGCCGTCGGGTGTGATCCAGGTTTTTTTGCCACTTTGAATAAACGCGAGGTAGTTGTGCTGCGACCAGATGCCACTGCGAACATCGCCCGGCATACATTGATATTCCACGAACAGAAGCCCGTCGCATTCCAATTTGTTGTAATTGGTTTTGAGGTTGAACTCGTAGAGGTTATTCATGGAGGGACTTACGTGATTCTGCATGGTTTTGTTGTGCATTCCCGGCAGCGAACCACCCTAAGTTACGAAATTGGCGTAGTCTTTTTGAGATTTAAATAGTAGGAGATAATTGTGTTATTTGCAGCCCATCAAATCGAAAACATACGAGAGATATATGCACAGCAGAATGAGAGTATACCATCGCTATCTAGGTTTCTTCCTCGCGGGCATCATGGCTGTTTACGCCATCAGCGGAATTATTCTGATTTTCAGGGACACCGATTTTCTGAAAGAAGAGAAGGTGATCGAACGGCAACTCGCCCCGCAGTTAACAGCCGAAGCGTTGGGTCGCGAAATGCGGATGCGCGACTTCAAGATCGAAAAAGAAGCGGGCGACGTAGTGACCTTCAAGGAGGGGACCTACAATAAGACAACCGGCATGGCTGTTTATCGCACAAAGCAATTGCCTTTTCTGGCCGAAAAGATCACCCGGTTGCACAAGGCTAACACAAAGACACCGCTCTTCTTTTTGAATATCTTTTTTGGAGTGTCGTTGTTGTTTTTTGTGGTGTCGTCGTTCTGGATGTTTTTTCCAAACACAACCGTGTTCAGGAAGGGATTGTATTTCACCCTGGGTGGCGTTGTGTTGACCATACTGCTGCTTTTTCTCTGAGCACTTCCGTATAAGGCATAGCCCTCAATCTAAAATCCTTAGCAATACACATTTAAAAACAGAATGTCTCGGGAACTGGTCAGGTTCCCGGGACAATCCGTGTGTCTGAATTTTTCAGGCGTTGGCAGAAACCTGTTCGGTCGCACCGTTGGTCGTCACGTCGGTGTAGGTTGCCGGATACAGTTTCCTGAACATGAAATAGGTCACGGTCACCATCACAAACGCGATGATGGCGTCGGCCGTGTCGGCGAAACCGAGCACGCTCAGTTTGGAAAAGAACGCAAATGTGATGTCGAAAAAGATTCCGGCAAACACCCATTCCTTCAACCGGAGCAAACGGTTTGGTGTGAGGAGCACGGCCACGCCCGAAAGTTTGGCCACGCCAAGAATGTAGATGAAATGTGAAGGGTACCCCAGCTTCACCGTGATGTCCCATACCACGGGATTTGTGGTGAGTTCAAAAAAGCCGCTGGCTCCAAACCATAACGAGGTTAATGCTGCACCCACCCAATAGATCGCCTTTGTTGTTTTTAAGTTCATAGTCTTGATGTGTTTATGTGATTGATGCGACAAAGGTGTTTTAATGAGCGACCCTGTCGGAGTGCAATCGGGGTGAGGTGGACAAATTGAGGGGTGGGATGGACAATAGCTGTTGGGGACGTGTCGAACGTCCGAGTGAAAAGCTGGTATTGGGCATGAACCCGTTCAATGTCCTTTTGAATGACGCGGCTTCAACTTTTTTAATCAACGATCACAAGCTTTGTAACGGCCTGATCGTGAGTCTTAAATGGCGGTTTTTTGACGCTGATTGAATCATCAATCATTCTTTTTTGAAAAAAATACGGGGGAAAATATATGTAGTTATATGGCTACGCATATATTTGTAGTCAAATGGCTTCACAATAGCGCCAGATGAAATTTCAGCTATGAAACTTAGAAGAGATCCTTTTCAGGCGATAGCCGATCCCACACGTCGCGCCATCCTGGTGTTGCTCGCCGCGCAGGCCATGACCGCCGGCGCCATTGCCGACAACTTTGACACGGCACGGCCCACCATCTCGAAACACATTCAAATACTGAACGAGTGCGAACTCATTGAAGCCAATCAGCAGGGGAGAGAAATTACCTATCAACTAAAGGCCGACAAAATGAAAGAAATAGATGCCTGGCTGGCGCAATTCAGAAAGATCTGGGAAACGCGCTTCAATCAACTTGACAACGTATTAGCAACCATTCAAAAACGAAAAAAATGAAGAACATCATGCAATTCGATTTCCTTGTAGACAAGGAAAAAAACACCCTCACCATCAGACGTGAATTTGCAGCCGACCGCCAATTGGTTTGGGATGCACACACCACGCGCGAACTCCTCGACCAGTGGTTTGCCCCAAGGCCGCTCATCACCAAAACAAAATCGATGGACTTCCGCGACGGTGGTCACTGGCTCTATGCCATGGTAGAACCCGAAGGAAAAGAGTATTGGGCAAGGCTTGACTATGTGAAAATTCAACCCATCGAAAAGTATACCGCACTCGATGGCTTCTGCGACGAAACCGGAACACTAAACCCAAACCTTCCGCGCGCCCAGTGGGATGTGACCTTCGAGGACCTTGCCCAACATTCGCTCGTGCAAACCATCGTGTCTTATCGCTCCCTGGCCGATCTGGAAACCGTGATACAAATGGGTATGAAGGAAGGCATGACATCAACGCTTGAGCGCCTGGATGACCTGTTGCTTAAACTAAAAAAATAGCGCCGATGGATGTTTTGTGGTGGGTTGTCTTTTCGGACAACCGCCGCAAAGTATCTTTCTGTGAAACAATTGATTCCAACAACGTCTAAAATCTTAAAACAAATGAATACCGTAAAGATCTCTGTTCAGGCAAACATTTTGGCCGACACAAAAAAAGTTTGGGACTACTACACAAATCCCAAGCATATCACGAAATGGAATTTTGCATCGCCCGATTGGCAATGCCCCAAAGCCGAAAACGATCTGCGTGTGGGTGGCAAATACAGCGCGCGCATGGAGGCCAAAGACGGAAGCTGGGGATTTGATTTTGAGGCGACCTACAGCGAGGTGACGGATCAGAAATCATTCACCTATGTGCTGGGCGATGGCCGCGTAGCCACCGTGGAGTTTAAACCGCAGGGCAATGGAACAAACGTGATCGTGACCTTTGATGCCGAGACTGAAAATTCGGAGGAGATGCAAAGAGGCGGGTGGCAGGCCATTCTCGACAACTTCAAAAAATATGCTGAGGCAAATTGAGGTTATCGTTTCAGCTGCAGCGTTGCGAGCGCCAGGCACTAGCTTCCTAATGCGCGCAGTACATTATTTTTAAACAGTTTGCCTATCGGAATTTGGTGTTTGCCGATTTCAACCACTTCGTTGTTGAACGAATTGATCTTGGCCTTGGAAACAATAAACGACCGGTGTGTTCGGATAAAACCATCCTCGGGAAGCATCGTCTCGAGGGTGGTCATCGAACTTTTGGTGATGATGACGCCGCCCTCGGTAAACACTTTCACATAGTTGCCCATCCCTTCCACATAAAGAATGTCGTTTTGCATAACTTTCACCGTGCGGCGATCGGTTCTGAAAAAAAGATAACGCTCTTTCTGTGGTTCCGCGCTTTCCTCGTCGACGTCGCTATTGTCGGGCTCCTTGTCGTGGCGCCGATAAACCTTTGTAATGGATTTGAGAAACCGTTCGAATTTAATGGGCTTCAGCAAGTAGTCAACCACATCCAACTCATACCCCTCGATGGCATATTCCTGGAAGGCCGACGTGATGATGACGGACGGAGGATTCTTTAATATTTTGATAAGATCAATGCCGAGTATCTCGGGCATCTGGATGTCGAGAAAAATAATATCGACACTGTTCTGCTTCAATATCTCGATGGCCTCAATGGCATTGCTGCATTGGCCCACCAGCTGGAGCGAAGGGATTCGCTCCACATAGCGGACTAGCACCTCGCGTGCCAGGGGCTCGTCGTCCACGACAATGCATCTACATATTTTTGAAGCTGATTTCATGGCGTTACGATGATACCCTGTGCAATTCAACTTTCAGCGCCACCACAAACACATCGGGTTCGGAGTGGATTTTCAGTTCATGCTTTTCTGGATATAGAAGTTGAAGTCGTTTTTTTACGTTGGTCAACCCGATGCCGTGCGGCACGCTGTCGTTGGTGGCGTGGTCGGGTTTGCTGTTCATGAGCTTCACGAGGAGCACGTCGCCTTTCAGTTCGGCCTGGATGTTGATCCAGGGTTGGTCTATCATTTTGCTGACGCCGTGTTTGAAGCAGTTCTCAATTAGTGGCAGCAACAACAGAGGCGACACCAGGTAGTTTCCTGTGGCCTGCGCAAAGTTCATCTGGATGTCTACGTTCGTGTTGAGCCGCACGCCTTCCAGGGCGATGTAGGCTTTTATCGTTTCAAACTCCTGCTGCAACAAAATCTCCGGCTTGTTGCATTCGTAGAGAATGTAGCGCAACAGTGCCGACAAACGCAGCAGCATTTCGGATGCAACGGGTGAAGTTTTTTCGGTGACGGAGTAGATGTTGTTTAAGGTATTGAAAAGAAAGTGAGGATGAACCTGTGCCTTGAGCGATTGAAGTTCGATGACGAGTTTTTCTTTTTCGAGAACACTGTTCAGGTATTTTTTCTCGTACCAGTATTTCATGAACTTGATACACCCGGCAAATCCGGCCACACCCAAAATGCGATGCATGCCAAGCGAATGTGTGTCGGACAAGGGGAGGATGGAGTAGGATACGGCCAGCCGATAGAACGTTTCGTTGGCAAAGCCGGCCAGCAGGCAAAACAGTGCCAGCAGCAAGGCGCCATACACATAGCTTGACTTTAATATAAAGTAAGGGATAACAATGTACAGCAGGCCATAAACCAGGAGAAATTGTCCTGGAAGATACACGAGCGAATAGAGCAATGATTTGTGCGCGGCGGCATAGCTTGGTCCTTCGAAAAACGCGGGAACAAGAAAGTCCACGAGCCATTGGTAAGCAAACATCACCCCCCAGAATGCTCCATGTCTGGCGATCCAGAACTTCAATTGGTTTGAATACACGAAGGAAATATCCATAGCTTTTTAAAAATAAGAAAATTAAACTACGAATGGGGGACACTCCTCCCGATTTGTATTCGAAACATTCCTTTTCGGATACGAACGTCGTTCGTCAATCTCATAGCCATCTGGGCAACGGGAAACAGGTTTGCTTCCGCATTGTCCGTTGGCTGGTCAACTATCGTCCAATCACCTTAATCTATTTTACAACTTTACGTTGTACCACAGCAGATGGGGACTTCTGAGGAGAATGATGTTGGTTCTTTAGTTCATACTTAAAAGCAGCATTATGATAAATTTCTTTTCAGTCGACAAAGACGGCGTGCTCACCTATGTGAACATCAACGACCCCGGGCTTCGCGATCGCTTGGTTGCCGGAAAGAATTATTGGGCGGAACATCCCGAAGAAGTGGGCGGCGCTTTTTATGAAGCCTGCCTTCGCGTGTTGAAAGATCAGAAACCGGCCACGCTCGAAGTCTATCATATCGCCGACGAAACCTGGTGGGAAAATCAGATCTATCCGGTCAGGGATGGGCTGGCTGTGTATTGCTGGAACAAGTCATCGCTAAGATTCACGGAAGGACATCGCATCATCGATCTGGAACACGATATCGAGACCGCCCGAAAAAAAATTAACAATTTGAAACTGGCCGCATGGCGCGCTGCCATTGACGCACATTTCATTTTTGGTACGCTGAATTCCATTCAGCACTACATCATAGAAAACGATCAGGAGAGCGCCATCAACTACCTGGCCTCTTTTGCCAAACTGATTCGCGGTGTTCGCGACAGCACCGTGTCTGACACGACGCGATTGGGCGAAGAACTAGAGCTGGTGAAGAACTACGTGAGCCTTGAGCAAATGCGCGACGAAGCCAAGTTTGACTTCAAACTCACCCATGCGGCCGATGTGGATCTCACCATGAAGATTCCGCCCATGATCATTAAACCCTTCCTGGAAAATGCCATCGTGCACCGGTTGCGACGTGGTGCGGAGAAAAAGGGAACGCTGGCGTTGTCGGTGGAAACCGGGCACCAACAGGTGGTCATAAAAATTAAAGACAACGGCATTGACCGCGAGCCACCCGCCGACCATCGCCGGCGCGAGATGTCGGTCAGTGCCATGATCACCGAAGAACGTCTGCGCCTCATGCATTCGGAAGAGTCGATTTCAATTTCGATTACCGACAATGTGGAGAACGGCGAAGCCCTTGGCAAGACGGTGATCCTGTCCATTCCCTTCGCGCGACAATAGGCGAACCATTAACTATAAGACCCATGAATACTATTCTGATGGATGATCTAACGCGGCTTGTCAACGCACAGACGTTGACAAACGCGATCGGAAAAATACTTTCCGACGGTGTCGTTCTTGTCCGTTCCCACACCATTGCATCGGCAGGAAAAAACATTTGTGATGTTCTGGGATTTCCGGAAGGTCACTTCAATGGACTTCACCTTTCTGCCCTCGCGGGATCGGCCCTTTCTGAAACGGAGCTTGCGACGTTGTTGCAAGCCGGCTTCTTTGAAGGTTACACCGTGTTGCTACAGAATAGCAGCGGCGGCGTTGTGCGGTTCAGTGTGTCGGGTTTTCACATGGGGTTGGTGGCCGACGTGGAAGGACTCATCATTCTCACGTTCAGAAACCTTTCGGAAGCAGACGGTGTTTCGCCAAAAACAAATGGGCATGACGCTGCGCTGGACGATTTTATCTATGCCACATCGCATGGCCTGAGGGGGCCACTGGCCACCATGAAAGGTCTTCTCAACCTGATGAAATTGCCGGGAAACAACGACTATGGTTTTCTCATGGAGAAAATGAAATACTATGCCGACCGCCTCGATGAGCGTCTGCACAAACTTATTTACTACGCGGAGTCAGACAAGAGCGGTTCTTATACAGATGGTGGCATCACCCTGGAGGCCATCAAACGCAAGTTTCAATGCATGGCCAACGACTCGTTGTCTGCTCTGTCAGCGCCGTGTTCGGAAACTGTTCCGGATCTTGAAAACGGCGAGTTGATTCTGGCGCTGTTGCTGAACGTCAGGTCGTTTTTTATTCAGCATGGTGCGCGCAACAGCGATTTGAAATTGCAGGCGGCCGTCACCAAGGCAGGTCACGCATTCGAACTTCGTGCAGGCGGCATTCGGCTCACGCCAGACCAGCAGGCCAAAATCGACCTGATGAATTTTAGCTACGCAGAGGTTCTCAACGACCCTGATTTTACCGACATCTATTCGGCCAAGAAAATAACGCTCAAACTTCGCGGGCAACTGCGCTTGCAAGTGGAACAGCACAACGTGACCGCCAGCATACATATCCCCTCTGCATAATGGAAATCGCCAGCATGAAAATGAAGATCAAAACAATCTATGGCCTGCTCGTTGCCTCCATGGTGCTGACCATTGTGAACGCGGCCATCACCTACGACAACATACGCGAGAAGGAAGAGTCGACCGATCAGATCATCAAGTCCTACAAGATCATTCAGTCGTCAACGCAATTGCTGGTGCTTTTTATGGATATGGAAACGGGCGAACGCGGCTTTGCCATTACCGGCGACAGCGCGTTTTTGGATGACTACCGGCAAGCCGATGTGATGTTGCAAACCGAGATCGCCACGTTGTCGGGGCTAACGTCGCACAAGGTGCTTCACGATCGTCGTCAACGCGAAATCCTGACGCTTAGCCGGGCCAAACGCGATGAACTTGATCGCGCTGTTTTTAACCGGGCCAACGCGCTCGGCGCGCACGCAACGTTGGTCGCGGCAACGGGAAACCAGAAGCTGGATTCCCTGCGCATGCTGGTGAAAGACATTGTTGCGCAGGAGGAGCAGGTGTTGCAAGAGCACAACATCGTGTTGGCCGACAACCGTAAACTTGACCCCTTGCGTTTCTCTGCCTTTGGCCTCATAGGCGTTACGTGCTTTCTGGCTTTTGTCACGCTGCAGCGGAATGAAAAAAGCAATCGTCGGTTGCTGAAAAAATTGCGCATGGCCAATTTGAAGCTGGAAGAAAAAGTGCAGAAGAGAACACGCCAGCTGGTGGCGGCGAACCAGGCGAAAGATCACTTTCTGGGCATCGCCACACACGATTTGAAAGCGCCCTTGCAGGGTGTGTTGGGTTTGGTTGGACTCATGAAACTGGAACAACGCGAACGAAACTCCCCGGACCTTGAATACCTGACCCGCATGGAAGAGTCTTGCAGAAAAATGCAACGCCTCATCACCGATCTGCTCGATGTGAACCGGATCGACCAGGGCATGATGCACATTCAAAAAGAATCCATCGATGTGAGCCGGTTGGTGGAACGCGTGGAAGCGGAATTTTTTCAACACGCGCAACAGAAAGGAATCACGCTGATCGTAAACAAAATCGGCGCTAACCTTCATACCGATTCAGATGCGTTGTCGAGGATATTGGAGAACCTGGTGTCGAATGCCATAAAGTTTTCTCCGTGGCATCGCACCGTTCAATTGGTCACCACGCCCCTGGGCGATGCCGTTCAGTTTGAAGTGAAAGACGAAGGTCCGGGAATTGCCGAAGACGATTTGCCAAAACTGTTTGGAAAATTTCAACGTCTGGCCAACAAGCCCACCAGCAAAGAGAACTCAACCGGTCTTGGTCTTGCCATTGTGAAAGAGCTCACCACCTTGCTCAACGGTTCCATCACCGTGAAGAGCAACGTGGGAATCGGAACCGTCTTCACCGTCGTCATTCCAGGGCTTCAGCATGAAGTGACCAACAGAGTAGCCCGCGAAAACATGAACCTGCACGTGGCCCTGCCACAGTAACTTTCGAAATTGAGTACTTCAGAATCTGTTGCCCGACAAAACCACTTTCTGTTGCCTTCCAGAATATTTTTCGATGTGAGGCCTGCAGAAGTAAAAACCATATTGGGTTCTTGCGTCGCCATTTGTTTGTTCGACCCCGTGTTGCGCATCGGTGGCATGAATCACTATATGCTTCCCTATTGGACAGGTGAAGGGCGACCGTCAGAAAAATATGGCGACATCGCAATCGAAATGCTGGTTGAAAAATTGCTCAACGCCGGTTCTTCTTCCGGAAGCCTTCGGGCCAAAGTATTTGGCGGGGCTGAGCAATTTGGCGATCAACCCTATGAAGTGGGGCTGCGCAATGTGGAGTGTGCAAAGGAGGTTTTATATGCGCTTAATATTCCTATTGTAGGATTTAATGTCGCGGGGAAAAAGGGACGAAAAATAACCTTCACCACAGACACCGGGCAGGTGCGCTTGCAGTTCCTGCCGGGGCTTTAAACGCGTGTGCGGGTGAAGGGGTGCGTTGATAAAATGTGATTTAACGGGTTTCTTTTTGATGTGGACATTTTTATAAATATCTGGTGTTGAAATACTTCTGATTGGTGTTGCATTCAACGCGCGTTGTCGGGCGACTGCATTTTATTTCCGTTCTGGCGATCTTCACAATTTTGGATATTTTAGCGGCCCGTTTTTCCGGCGAGGAGCAAAACGTTTTGCTCTGCACAGGGATGACATTTCACAGTAAAAAAACAAAAATCGAATTTATGGCCAAGGAAAGCATTGCAAAAGAAAATCCCGTTGTGGACGCGCTACGGAAATTGAAAGAGGAGGAAGTGGAACTGTTGGTGAAACTGAAGCCTCTCCAGGAAGCGATTGGTGCGCTCGAAAAAATTGTTGACAAATCGGTGAAGAAAGCCAAGCCCGCTTCGGGCGCAAAGGATAGTGCGGCCGACGCTGAAGAAGGCGCACAGGAATCAGGCGACGATGCGCAATAGAAAGTGTTCCGCTTCACGCAAATTGCAAAAAATGTCTCAGGATTTTCCTGGGACATTTTTTTTAAGTGACCCATAGCGAACATTGGGGAATTAACACACCAGTGCGATGCATTGTGGGCAAGTCATCCGACAATGCGGGGTGAGGGTGTGAATGGTAAAACAGGTCTCATGTGGGTTGTGACGACATTACGGTTCCGGAATGTGTTGGCATGTTTTTCCCAATAAGGAAAATAGATCGACTGATCGCATGTTAAACTTAAAAAAACAATATCCATGAAAAGAGTAATGTTATTTGTGGCGGGACTGTTGTTTATGACAGTAACCGCAACGTTTGCCCAGCAGGACACCACCAATACCGACAAGACCACGCCCCAAACCAGCGACCCTGCAACGATCAAACAAAACGATCGTACACAGCCCAGCCAAAATTATACAAAAGACATGACGAAGATCAAAGTCGCGGAAGTTCCGGCGTCTTTGAAGCAAACGCTTCAAAGCCCGGAATACAAAGGCTGGGAAAATTCGAGTATCTACAGAAGCAAAGCCAACGACGGCTACGTGATTGAAATGCTGAACGCCGGACAAAAACAAACCTTCCGTTTTGATGCTGACGGCAAGCCTATAAAGGAGTAGGTAAAGATTCGCCTGCGAAGCGTCTTTGTCCAGAGCGTTGGGTAGACCTCCGTTCAAACGACGACTCACAGTTGAACGAAAGTTGTTTGCGGTAGAAGCCACGCTTCGAAACTGCAAGCAACTTTTTTTTGTCTACATGCTATCGCCATTGCGGTTTGCTCAGACATGGGCGCGAGCGTTTTTAGATATGTGGAAATTTGAACACAATCGGTTTTCCGCCCGGGAAAAAAGGACCTCAGCCTTACGTGCGGCTCTGCGCGAAACTATCCATACTGACCATCGGGCGAGGCAACGACCGCCAACCCTGCGCACAACATGCGGCATGGCCTTTGGAAAGATGACCAAGGGAGTTGAGTTAGATTATTTTCTCAGCAACCCCAGGTTTGGTGATATATAGTTGGCAAGGCGAGATTTTGAAATTCATGAGGGATTGGCAATGAGAGTTCTAATGTTTGGGTGGGAATTTCCTCCGCACATATCGGGAGGCCTCGGCACGGCATGCCAGGGCCTCACCGAATCGTTGGTGCAGGATGGCGTGAACGTTGTTTTTGTTGTACCAAAAATGGGTGGCGACGAATACGCACCGGGCATGCAGATGATTAGCGGTGCCGACATTCCGATTCCGGTAGCCCGGCCTTCATCACAGAAGACACCGTTGCCACAAATCACGGCTGTGACCGGTACGATTTTGGACGCACGTCAGGCGAAGCCTGACGGAAACACCATGACGACAACGCCAACATCAACACAAGTTATTTCACTTACGCCTCGTCCGCACTTCGCCGCGCCGCGCGCCGTAGCTTCCATGACTGTGGTGCAGGTGCCTTCCTATCTCACGCCCTATGCCGTGCCCGCGTTGCCTTATGCTATAGATTTTGTTGTCGCCCAGGAGAATGTTCCTTTTGATATCGAAGAAAGTCTTGAATCAGCATATGACAACGGCGAGGCTGCTGACACTCGTTCGGAAATTCAAGCATCAGCGACGAACCTGAAGGACTGCGAAGGTGTGTCGCCCGTGTTGAATACAGTCAGTTCATCGGGTGCAGAGGACGTCGCGCTGGACGAACTTGAGGTGACGGAGTTTACAACGTATCCTTTTTCGGGAGCGTATGGTGGCGATTTGATGCAGGAGACTGCACGCTATGCAGACGTGGCGCGCAGCATTGCGCAGCACCATGACCACGATGTTATTCACGTTCACGACTGGATGACTTTTCCGGCCGGCCTCGCGGCAAAGGCAGAAAGCGGCAAGCCGTTGATTGTGCATGTGCATTCCACAGAGTTCGATCGTTCGGGCGACCATCCGCATCCAGCGGTTTTTGCCATGGAACGCGAAGGCCTTCAGGGAGCCGACCATGTGGTGGCCGTGAGTGCTTGGACCAAACAGATTCTGGTGTCGCGCTATGGAATTTCGCCCGCCAAAATTTCGGTGGTGCACAACGGTGTTGTTCCAAAAGAACGCAGCGCCGCCCTGGCGCGTCGCCCCGGCTCGCAGGTAGTCACGTTCTTGGGACGGCTCACGTTTCAGAAAGGCCCGCTCTATTTTGTGCAGGCAGCCTTCAAGGTGTTGCAGAAGTTTCCGGACACCCATTTCATTGTGGCCGGCTCGGGCGATCTTTTTCCGGCGGTGGTCGAACATGTGGCACATCTTCGGTTGTCGTCGCGATTCTACTTCACCGGTTTTCTGAAGGGCGACCATGTCGACAAGGTTTGGTCTGTGTCAGACCTGTATGTGATGCCCTCGGTGTCGGAGCCCTTTGGCATCACACCGCTCGAAGCGGTGCAAGCCGGCATCCCGGTGATTGTGTCAAAACAATCGGGCGTTTCGGAAGTGATGCAACATGCCATCAAGGTCGACTTCTGGAACATCGATGCACTGGCCAATGCCATTTGCACGGTGCTTGCCTACAAAAGTCTGTCGTCTACCCTGCGAAAGAACAGCAAACACGAAATCAAAAACATAACCTGGGCAAAGCCCGCGAGAAAAATTAAAACACTATACCATGAAATCACACGATAAATCACCGCTGGCCACGCAGGTCGTTTTGTATTTCCAAATACATCAACCCTGGAGACTTCGTCCGTTTCATTTTTTTGACATCGGCTCGAACCACGACTATTTCGACACGCCCGACAACGAGGAGATCGCTGCACGCGTGGCACGGCAATGTTATTTGCCGGCCAACGCGTTGCTTTTGAAACTCATTCAAAAATATCCACAGCTAAAAGTTGCGTTTTCCATATCGGGCGTGGCACTCGATCAGTTTCAACGGTTTTGTCCCGAAGTGATTGACAGCTTTCGGAAGCTCGCGACTACCGGGTCTGTTGAATTTCTGGGAGAGACCGACTATCATTCACTGGCGAGTGTTGTGCCGGGAACAGAGTTTGAGGAACAGGTGCTTGACCACACCGCGAAGCTTCAGAAGTATCTGGGCGTTCATCCCAGTGTGTTCCGGAACACGGAATTGATTTACAGCAATGCCATAGGAAGAAAAATATGCGGACTGGGCTTCAACGGCGTGTTCCTCGATGGCATTGGCAACATTCTGGGAACCCGCAGCCGCCATCAACTCTACCATCATCCGGAAGACACCGGCCTGCGCCTTTTCCTTCGCGACTATACGCTGAGTGACGACATCGCCTTTCGCTTTCAGGAGCACGGCAAAAAACTGACGCCCGAGAAATTTATGACGAGCCTCGCAAAAACACCGGCCCACGCAAAAGTGGTGACGCTTGCCATGGACTATGAAACCTTTGGCGAACATCAGAAAAAAGAAAGCGGCATTTTTAAATTCCTGGAAGGCCTGCTCACGTCGCTGGCAACATCGGGCCGCTTTCATCTCATCAAACCTTCCGACGCCGTAACCACTGTTCTGCCCGCTGGTCCACTGGATGTGCCCGACACCATTTCATGGGCCGACACCGAGCGAGATCTTTCGGCCTGGCTCGGCAACGACATGCAACAGGACGCCTTCGAAAACCTGGTGCAATTGGGAACGCGTGTGAAAGCCCTGCACGATGCTGAACTCACCGACCGCTGGCGCAGGCTGCTCACCAGCGATCATTTCTATTATATGTCAACCAAGAAAAGCAACGATGGCGAAGTGCATGCCTACTTCAGTCCATATGCATCGCCCTATGAAGCGTTTGTGAACTACATGAATGTGATACATGATTTCACGGGCCTGGTTGGGGCGCGCGAAAAAGATCTGTCGGTGGCCAACGAACAGGAAGCATCGTTGAAGGCCGAAGCCGAGCGACGAGAAATGCACACGCCTGTGTGGGCCATGAAACTGGAAAATAGCTATGAAAAATAAAGTTGATACACTTGACGGTGTTGTATTGAAAACCTACCCGGGCGATGCCTATCCCCTGGGCGCAACCTGGGACGGAGAGGGAGTGAACTTTGCCTTGTATTCCGAGCGGGCCAAATTCATCGAGCTCTGTTTGTTTGATCATGCAGACGACGTTCGGGAAGCGCACATAATAAAAATGACAGAACATTCGCACATGGTGTGGCATGTCTACATTCCGGACCTCAAACCCGGGCAACTCTATGCCTATCGCGCACACGGCGCCTACGATCCTGCCAGCGGCGACCGGTTCAACGCACACAAACTTTTGCTGGACCCCTATGCCAAGGCCATCGCCGGAAAAATTGAATGGAACGATTCGCTTTTTGGCTATGAGCTTGGTCATCCCGATGGCGACCTTTCAATGAGCGAAACCGACAGCGTCCGTCACCTGCCCAAGTGTGTGGTGATCGATCCTTCGTTCGACTGGGGCAACGACCGTCCGCCCAAAACCAACTATCATAAGACTGTGATCTATGAAACACATGTCCGTGGGTTCACCATGCAACATCCCGACATACCGGAATCTATCCGTGGCTCGTTTGCGGCGTTGGGACATCCCGTCACCATTGCCTATCTCACCAGCCTGGGCATCACCGCCATCGAACTCATGCCCGTGCATCATTTCATTGCCGATCGCCACCTGCTCGAAAAAGGACTGACCAACTATTGGGGCTACAACACCATCGGTTTTTTCGCCCCCGAAGTTCGGTATGCAAGCCGCGGCGTGTTGGGCGAACAAGTGATTGAATTTAAGGAGATGGTAAAAGCCTTGCACGAAGCCAACATCGAAGTGATTCTGGATGTGGTCTACAATCACACCGCCGAAGGAAATGAGCTTGGTCCCACGCTCTCGTTCAAAGGAATAGACAACGCCAGCTACTACAGACTTTCGGAAGACAAACGTTTTTACTTTGACTACACTGGCACCGGCAACACCCTGAACGCAAATCTCCCGAATGTTTTGCGACTGATGATGGACAGCCTGCGCTACTGGATTCTGGAAATGCATGTGGATGGTTTTCGGTTTGATCTGGCCTCCACGCTGGCACGCGAACTTCATGAAGTGAACAAGCTCAGTGCCTTTTTTGATATCATTCATCAGGACCCCGTGATCTCGCAGGTGAAGCTCATCGCCGAACCGTGGGATGTTGGTGAAGGTGGCTACCAGGTGGGGAAATTTCCACCGGGATGGGCCGAGTGGAACGGAAAATACCGCGACTGCATCCGCGACTATTGGCGTGGAGCCGACAGCATGCTGGGTGAATTTGCCCAGCGTTTTGCCGGCAGCCCCGATCTTTATGAAGGCGACTATCGCAGCCCCACGGCCAGCGTCAACTTCATCACAGCCCACGATGGGTTCACGTTGCACGACCTGGTGTCGTATAACGAAAAACACAACGAGGCAAACCTCGAAGGAAATGCCGATGGCGAATCGCATAACCGGTCGTGGAATTGCGGACATGAAGGCCCCACAACAGACGAAGCTATTGTGGCGTTGCGCATGCAGCAAAAACGAAATATGCTCACCACACTTTTTCTTTCGCAAGGCGTGCCCATGTTGGTGGCTGGCGACGAAATGGGTCGCACGCAACAGGGCAACAACAACGCCTATTGCCAGGACAATGAGGTGTCGTGGTTGCAATGGCAAGATGCTGATTCGGAGTTGCTGAACTTCACGCAACAATTGATCGCGCTTCGAAAAAATCACCCGGTGTTTTGTCGCCGTCGGTGGTTTCAGGGCCAGCCGATCAAGGGCATGGGGCTGCTGGACATTGCGTGGTTTTTGCCCGAAGGGGAGGAGATGAATGAAACGCACTGGAGCAACGATTTTGCGAAATCGCTGGGTGTGTTTCTGAACGGGCACGGCATTCACACCCGTGGGCGAAAAGGACAACCTGTGTTGGACGATAGTTTCTACGTCATCTTCAATGCGCATCACGAAGACCTTGAGTTTGTTTTGCCATCAAAAAAATATGGTGCGCAGTGGACGCCGGTGCTGAACACGGCAACGGGTGAGATAGGCGAAGGCCAGGCGCACAAGGCCGGGTCAACGATTAAGGTGGCGGGCCGTTCCATTCTTTTGCTGCTTCACCCCAAGCACCATGCGTGATCTGGCGGACACTTCAAGACGTTCGCTCGGTGTCACTTTCCGTGAAGACGGTCGCGCCGTGGTGCGGCTATGGGCGCCAACAGCAAAAAGTGTTTCGCTGAAACTGAAGCATGGCACACGGTCGCTGCTGAAACAGGAGCATGGCTTCTGGGAGCTGGTGACGGCCGATATGAAACCCGGCGATGCCTATCAATTTCTTCTGGACGAAAAACTTCTGCCCGACCCGGCATCGCTCAGTCAACCAGATGGTGTTCATGGTCCGTCGCAGGCCATCGACATCGCTGACTTTGGTTGGACCGACACGGAGTGGGCGAATCCCAACCTCGCAGACTATATACTCTACGAACTTCATGTCGGCACCTTCACGGACACCGGCACATTTGATGCGGTCATCACAAAACTTCCGCATCTGAAATCACTTGGCATCACTGCGCTGGAAATCATGCCGGTGTCGCAATTTCCCGGCGATCGGAATTGGGGGTATGATGGTGTGTTTCCCTTTGCCGTGCACCACTGCTATGGTGGTGCGCGCGGACTGCAACGCTTGGTAGACGCCTGTCATCGCCACGGCCTGGCCGTTGTGCTGGATGTGGTCTATAATCATGTTGGACCGGAAGGAAACTACCTGCGGGAGTTTGGTCCCTACTTCACAAAAAAATACAACACACCCTGGGGCGATGCCATCAATTTTGACGATGCAGGCTGCGACGGCGTGCGTTATTTTTTTATTGAGAACGCATTGATGTGGCTTCGCGATTTTCATATTGACGCACTGCGGCTGGATGCCGTGCATGCCATTCGCGACTTCAGTCCGGTACACATTCTGGAAGATATCCGTCGCTATACCACTTCGTTGATCTGTGAAGCATGGCGACGCCACTACCTTTTGGTTGAACTGGATCTGAACGACACGCGCTTCATTCACCCCGCGCGAAAAGGTGGCTATGGCATGGACGGTCAATGGATCGATGAGTTTCATCATGCCCTGCGCGTGACCACCGGGCAGGCGCGCACAGGCTACTACGAAGACTTCGATGGTGTGGGTCATCTGGCCAAGGCCTATCGCGATGCCTATGTCTACGATGGACAGTATTCAACACATCGTCAAAAATATTTTGGGGTGAAGGCCGATGGTTGCGCGGGCGAAAAGTTTGTAGTGTTCTCGCAGAATCACGACCAGGTGGGCAACCGCATGATGGGTGAACGCACCAGCACCCTGGTGTCGTTCGAATTGTTGAAAGTGATGGCGGGCGCGGTGTTGCTAAGTCCGTATTTGCCGTTGCTCTTTATGGGCGAGGAGTATGGGGAGACCAATCCGTTTCTGTATTTCGTGCACCACGGTGACGCTGCCCTGATCGAGGCTGTACGCCGGGGACGTCGTGCGGAGTTTGCGTCATTTCAAAGCGAGGGAGAAGCACCCGATCCACAGGCGCAAGAAACGTTTCTCCGCTCCAGGCTTCAATGGTCGCTATTGGAAAATGAACGCCATCACGTGCTGTTTGCTTTCTACCAGGAGCTAATAGTCCTGCGAAAATCGCACAACGCCCTGCGCTACCTGAACCGTACCACCCTCGACGCAACGGCGAACGAAGCAGGACAAACCCTGTTGCTGCATCGGTGGCACGGACCGCAACACGTATGGTGCGCCATGAATTTCTCTGAACTTCCTCAGCCGTTTCTTATTCCCGAACAGGGGCATTTGCAGAAAGTGCTGGATTCGGGTGATGCGCGCTGGCAAGGCCTCGCCGCCTCGCCCGATGTGCTTCTCGACGGCAACTTCACTCTCCCATCCCAATCCCTTGTTGTTTACACCGCCCGGCATGATTGACCTGACCTCGACATATCGCATTCAGTTTCACAAAGATTTCACGTTTCGCCATTTCGAACGATGGATACCCTATCTGCACGCCCTGGGTGTGCGCACGATCTATGCCTCACCAATTTTCGAAGCCGTGCCCGGAAGCCAGCACGGCTATGATGTGGTGAACCCGTTGCGCATCAACCCGGAGGTGGGCACCGAAGCCGAACTCGCTTCCATTGCCGCCGCGCTTAGAAAACGCAACATGCAATGGCTACAAGACATCGTGCCCAACCACATGGCCTTCCACACCAACAACCTTTGGCTGATGGATGTGCTGGAGAAAGGACGCTACTCCGTGTATGCCACGTTCTTTGATCTGGGATGGACGAGCGATCTCTTTCACGGCCGCAGCATCGTGCCCGTGCTGGCCGACACCCTGGAGAATATTTTTTTTCGTCAGGAAATTCAGCTCAACTATCATCAGCAGCGTTTGTCATTCGCGTACCAACAACGACATTATCCTTTGCATCCACGTTCCTACCGAACGCTCTTCGAATATGCCGATGCACCTGAGGCTGTTCGGCAATTCACAAATCAGATTTCCGACTTGCACCAAACCGACGAGCCCGTGTCCTATGCGTTGCGTTGGCACGAGCTGCTGTTGCAGCTGGACGCGTTGTTGCAGGTGCCCGCCACACGGACGTTTATGGAAGACTGTGTGGCGAGCGTGAATGCATCGGGCATGCGCCTGCAACAACTTCTCGACGAACAAACCTACAAGCTCACCCCCTGGCAACTCACCGACCATCGCATAACCTTCCGCAGGTTTTTCACGGTGAACGAATTGATTGGCCTGAACATGCAGCATGAAAAGGTTTTTCAGCACTATCACGAATATATCCTGAGTCTTGTTTCCAGGGGAATGATCCAGGGCCTTCGCATCGACCATGTGGATGGGCTCTATGATCCGCAATACTATCTTGAACAGCTTCGCCAACACGCAGGCGACATTCCCATTGTGGTGGAGAAGATTTTGAAACGCGATGAGTCGCTTCCTGCCTGGCCCGTGCAAGGCACCACCGGCTATGAATTTCTGGCCGATGTGAACCAGCTGATGACCTTTGCCCCGGCGAAAAAAACGCTGGATAATTTTTATAGCGACCTCCTGGGAGAAACACCCGACCTTGATGCGGAGATATATAAAAAGAAATCGCACATGCTGCATCATCACATGCGGGGCGAGCTCGACAATCTCTATCACCTGTTTTTGGAGTTGAACCTGGCCGATAAAATTGAACTCGCCGCCATTCCTCCCGAAGAGGTGAAGGAATGCATCGCGGAGTTTCTGATTCGCTGCCCGGTGTATCGCTACTACGACAATCGCTTTCCCCTTCCCGAAGAAGATGCGTTGCGCTTACGCGCGGTGTTGGAAGACGTTCGCAGGCACACGCCGCAATTGAAACGCGCCGTTCGCCTGGTGGAAGAGGCGTTGCTTGGAAAATGGATGGAGGCCGATGCTCGTGACGCAGCGCGCGTAGCGCAATTCTATTTGCGTTGCATGCAGTTCACGGGACCGCTTATGGCGAAGGGTGTGGAAGACACGCTCATGTATACCTACAACCGTTTCATGGGGCACAACGAAGTGGGCGACGGCCCCGAGCATTTCGGCATGACGGCTTTGGAGTTTCACACACGCATGGCGGACCGACAGCACCACTGGCCGCTGGCACTTAACGCCAGCTCCACGCACGACACCAAACGCGGCGAAGATGTGCGCGCGCGACTGAATGCCTTTACCGAGCTACCCGACGAATGGATCGCGCACGTTCGGGCATGGCGCAGTTTGTTGCGACAGGCAGAAACGCCCGATGAAAATGACAGTTACTTTATTCTTCAAACGCTCGCCGGGGCATGGCGTCCGGAAGAGCGCGGGTCGTTTATGTCCCGCATGGAAGCGTACCTTGTGAAAGCGCTTCGCGAAGGCAAACGTCATACTGACTGGGCCGCGCCCGACGAACGCTACGAGGCTTCCGCGGTCGACAGGGTTGCACAGGTGCTGGATGAAAACACAGCAGCATTTCGAACGCTTGAAGACATCTTTGGAAAATTTGGAGATGCGGGCCTGTTGAATTCGCTGGTGCAGGTGGTTTTGAAGTTTATGTGTCCGGGTGTGCCCGACGTGTATCAAGGTTCCGAGGGCTGGAATTTTAGTCTGGTCGACCCTGACAACCGGCGTCCGGTCGCGTTCGAGCAACGTGAAAAAGATTTGAAAGAAGTGTTGTCTCTCACTGGAAAGCATGTGCTTCGGGAATTGTGGTCAAGCCGTGAAGACGCACGCATTAAGGTGTGGCTCACGCACGCGTTGTGTGACGTTCGGTCCGAATATGCAGAAGTATTTTTGAGAGGAGACTATATTCCGCTGGCGGTGGAAGGTGCTTGCCAGGATCACGTGCTGGCATTTGCACGTAAGCACAACACACAATGGCTGGTGACAGTTATTCCACGCTTTGCCCTGCGACTTGCCACAACACAGGGAAACGCTTTGACAGCCCTAGACTGGAAAGACACGCGCGTGTTGTTGCCGGAAGAAATGCCAACAACCTGCATGCACCTGTTCACGAAGGAAGAACGCGCACACAACGGCGCCATTTTGATACGGGACATATTTCAGTCCTTTCCCCTTGCCGTGCTTCACTTCCGTGCGCACACTTCGGCACGGGGAGCTGGCGTGTTGATGCACATCACCTCGTTGCCCGGTTCCTATTTTGTTGGCGATGTGGGGCATGAAGCGTATCGTTTTGTAGATTTTCTTTCGTCGGCCAAACAATCCTATTGGCAGGTCTTGCCGCTGAATCCAACCAGCGTGTCGCATGAACATTCGCCCTACAGTGCCTACTCCAGCATGGCTGGAAATCCGCTGCTGATCAGCCCTGATCTTTTCGTGGATGGTGGACTGCTGACCGAGGCAGATCTGAAACCGTTACGCACGTCAACACCTTCATTGAATTTTGATAAGGCCACTGTGCTAAAGACTTTTATACTGGACAAAGCCTGGAAAAATTTTCAGGAAGATACCGGTAAGTTTTCGGAAGAAGCGTTGATAGCATTTTCACAACGGGAATCCTACTGGCTCAACGACTTCGCTCTTTTTGCCGTGTTGCGCAATGTGTATCAAACAAGCTGGACAGAATGGCCTGCGCCACTAAGACACCGGCAACCGGAAGCGTTGTGGAAGTTTTCGAACGAGCATGCCAATGCCATCGCCTTTGTGAAGTGGCAGCAGTTTATGTTCGATGAACAATGGCAGCAGTTGAAAACCTACAGCAACGACAGGGACGTAAAGCTGGTGGGCGACTTGCCGTTCTATGTGATCCACGACGCTGCCGACGTGTGGGCAAACCGTGAACTTTTTTCGCTTGACGACACCGGTTCCATTGTGGGCATGGCGGGTGTGCCTCCCGACTATTTTAGCGACGAAGGCCAACTGTGGGGCATGCCTGTGTATCGCTGGGATGCAATGAGCAACGATGACTTTGGCTGGTGGAAACAACGCCTGCGAAAAAACATGGAGCGCTACGATCTGCTTAGACTCGATCACTTCAGGGCGTTTGCAAGCTATTGGGAAGTGCCCGCAAGCGAAAGCACCGCCGTGCGTGGTGAGTGGAAACCGGGGCCGGGGAATTTATTTTTCGACGCCGTGCGCGCCGCGTTTGGACATCTGCCTTTCATTGCCGAAGACCTTGGCGAAATCACACCCGATGTTTTTGAACTGCGCGACATGTTTGAGCTTCCCGGAATGAAGGTGTTGCATTTTGCGTTTGGCGAAGACCTGCCCCGCTCGTTGTATGCCCCGCACCATCACGAAAAGAATTTTCTGGTCTACACCGGCACACACGACAACAACACCACCGTGGGCTGGTTCGAACAAGACCTCACACCCGCCGACCGGGTTAGGCTGGAGCAGTATGCAGGGCGTCCCGTATCGCACAAAAATGTGCACGAGGTGTTGATGCAGTTGGCGTATGGATCGGTTTCCAAGATAGCCATCGTGCCCCTCCAGGATTTGCTGGGACTGGATGGCGCGTCGCGAATGAACACGCCGGGTTCGGCCAAAGGAAACTGGACATGGCGGTTAACAACACAACCCGATGCGGCGCTGGCGAGAAAGGTTCGCGCGTTGACAATTCTTTACGACCGTTGAGCGCGGGATTTCTGACAACTTCATTTCGTGGAATGGAATACACACCGTGGTGCGATATGTCAGCAGTCGGGCACGGCAGGGGCAATGACTTGATGCGTGAAAAATTTATGATCCGTGATCCGAAACAATCACAACTGTTTGTTTTTGTATTTCCCCAGCAACACGTCGAACCGCTCCCGTATGTCGGCAGGCAGTTTTTCGATAAGCCCGTTTGTGAATTGGGGCACTACCTCGGTGGGTTGCTCACTCCAGTGAATGGTGCCGTCCCATGTCTCTTTCACAGTGGCCGGTGCGCTTTCCATAATTTCGCAAAAGGCCCGTGTAAATTTTTTCTCCTGATTCAGTTCCTTTTCGTCCATAGCGGATGGAACGCAAATTTTGTGCCTCGAACAACTACCACCTTTTAAATTCCTTTATCGGCGGACCCACGCGCTTGAATCCAGGTTCTTCTCTGAATTGGTCTTGCTCGGCTTCCGTCATTTTGCATAGTGATGAGAGGGCCCGCCTTCCTTGACGCGTGTTGATTCGAAAACATAGATGTCGCCTTTGTATCGCTTGTGGAAACCTTGCAATCAAAGATGTCGCCTTCCAGCAGGGAGATGCTTTTGTCGTTTCTGTCTTTTCCGGAGGCGACCATGAAGCCTTTGTCGTGCAGAAATTTTTTGATTGGTTTTGTCAGGGCATGCACAGGGCTCATCATGACCGCGCCGGTGGCCCGACAGAATTGAAGAAAGCTATTGCGTTTCATATGGCTTGGCCGGAAATGGTTAGGCGACAGACGGCTTTAGGCAGCGAAATCCGGCTAAGTAAGAATACACCAATGAGCAGAGTTTTGAAATAACCCTTTTGGGTCATTTGTGCGCAAACCTTCCTTTATGTTTGTGATGACAGTCCTGATAGTTGATCCGATACCTGTTCGTAAGACAGCGTCGTTGGAGTAGGGCTTGATTATTTTACTTTCTTGAAATAATCCCGCAGCATCTTCAGGGCTTTCGTGATGTGATATTCCACGGCCTTGTTGGAGAGGGCTTGTTGCTCGGCGATTTCTTTCACGCTCAGGCCTTCGAGCTTGCTGAGTTTTATGATGTTGCCGGTTTTGCCGGGCAAGTCGCTCAGGGCGCGGTGCAGGTTCACCACCAGTTGTTCGTCATCCACATCCACCAGCGACACGTCGTGGCGCACCGTTTCGTGTAGAATTTTATTTTTTACTTCCTGACGAATGGCGTTGACCACCATGTTCCGGACAGCACCATTAAAATATTGAATGAGTGATGTGGTGACCACCAGTTCGTGCTTGCGCTCCCACAACCGGGTGAACAATTCCTGTGTGCATTCTTCTGCGATAGTCTTTGATTGCAGTTTTTTAAAGAACCTGCGATAGACGACCAACCAATAGCGGTTAAAGATTTCTTCAAACGCTTCCGCACTTCCGCTTCGCAGAAGTTCAATCAATCGTTGGTCCGTATAGGATTGATAGAGGGGCATATCGGGCAGTAAGGTGTGTAAATTTAAGCATTGGCGCAATCGTTTGTAATAATTCGGCTTAGAAAAAAATATTTGCCGCAGCCTTTAGGGATTTGTATGAAAGTGTCGACTAGGATTTCAAATACCGATGGAAGATGAAGTTGACACCCCAGGATATGGATGGCGATGATGCGCAAGCGCTCGAAAAGCTGCAGGCTCTTCTTGACAAGTATGCGAACGACAACTGCACAGACGAAGAGCGGCAGGCCGTGGAGCAATGGTATGAAAGCCTTGCCGGCGATCGCGAAACAACGGTGTTGGAAGAGCATGAAGCCAGAGCCAGAGTGTGGGCAAATCTGAAACAGGTCGCACCCCTGGCATCCGATCAACATGACAACGACACACCTTCTTTATGGCCACGCCTGAAATGGGCAGCGGCCATCGCGTTGCTGGCCGTGGCCGGACTCTTCACGTGGCGCCAGGTGCGCGAGAACAAATCCGGTTTGGCCAACGATGCTTTCGGTCTTGGATGGACGGTGAAGACCAATGCACACGCAGTCGAAGAACAACTGGTGTTGCCCGATGGAAGTCGGGTTACGTTGCAGCCAAACGCGAGCATTGAGTATCCAAAAACTTTCGAAGACCACGAACGCGTGGTGAAGTTCACCGGCGAAGCGTTTTTTAATATTGAAAAAGATTCGGAACGTCCCTTCAAAGTGCTCACGGGCGATATTGTGACGCGCGTGTTGGGAACCAGCTTCCTGGTGAAAGTGAATGCGGTGGCCTCGGTGGTGGAAGTGGATGTGCGCACCGGCAGCGTTTCGGTCTATGACAACGCGCCCGCGAAACACGCGGCCGGTGGTGTGAAAGAAGGTGTGATTCTAACGCCCAATCAAAAAGTTACCTACTACAAAGACGACGACAAGTGGGTGACGGAGCTGGTCAAAAATCCGATGCCGGTGGTGTCGGAGGTCGAAAAAATTCCGGCCCTCGTCTATCGGAACCGCGTGATGCGAAATGTGTTGGAAGATGTGGCGGCGCTCTATCAAATCGAGATACTGGTTTCCAACGATCGTATCTATGGCTGTCCTTTCACCGGCGATCTTTCCGAAATGGGTCTGCACGACGTGTTGAAAGTGATCTGTAAAAGTATCGGTGCCGACTATGAAACCAAAGGAACACGCATCCTCCTGTCGGGTCCCGGATGCGCCACTGGCAATCACTAAACCCCTAAGTCAATAACAATCTTATGACACGCCAATCCAGCGCTTAAAAAAGAAGGGCCAACAGGAAGCCTGTCAGCCCTCGTACCCCTGAAGAGAATCTTTGCAGGACCATCCTTCAGGGTGCTTTGCCTTAAATCGTAGTTCAAAACAAAACATGTAAATATATGAATATTTATACATGGCCGGAACGCTATGTTCTTTTGAGAAGGGTAATGAAGATCTCATTCATACAACTGATTCTGACCCTTGCGCTAACGTCACTCTCCTATGCACACACGGCCCTCGGCCAGGCGGTGCTTGAAAGAGATGTCACCCTTTCGTTTTCGCATGTGAAGCTTGAAAAAGTTTTGCAACAGCTCGAGAAGTCGGGCGACATCAAGTTTGCCTACAGTTCGCGCGTGGTCAACGATCAGCAGCTGGTTTCGGTAGAGGTGAAAAATGAAAAGCTGGGCGTGGTGCTTCGGAAACTATTGTCACCCCTTGGCATTTCATTTGAATTTATCGGCGGCCGCATTTCACTGTTTCCCGCCAACACATCGGAACTGAAACCCGACGACACTGCGCCACCCCGCACCGTGAACGTGACAGTTTCAGGAACGGTGACCGACGACCTGGGCGAAGCGTTGCCCGGCGTGAACGTTCTGGAAAAAGGAACATCAAACGGCACCACCACCGATGCGAACGGCGCATTCTCGGTGAGCGTATCCGAAAACGCCACGCTGGTGTTTTCATTCATCGGCTACACCACACAGGACGTTGCGTTAGACAATCGCACCACGCTGGCGGTGCGCATGATGCCCGATGTGCAATCGCTCAACGAAGTGGTGGTAGTGGGCTATGGCACACAAGAGAAAAAAGACCTCACTGGATCGGTGTCGTCGGTAACGAGCGACATACTTGCCAACCGTCAGTCGGTGCAGGTTTCGGATGCGTTGCAAGGCACCATGGCCGGTGTAACGGTGACGCGCACGGATGGCCAACCCGGCGGCGGCTCCACCGTGAGAATACGCGGTGTCACATCGCTGAACGTGAACGACCCGCTGGTGATTGTTGACGGTGTTCCCGGCCTGGGCATCAACGACGTGAACCCCAACGACGTGGAAAGTCTCACCGTGTTGAAAGACGCAGCCTCGCAGGCCATCTACGGAGCACGCGCTGCCGCGGGGGTTATACTCATCACCACCAAGCGCGGCAAAGAAGGAAAGCTGCAACTCAACTATGACTACGAATACGGCGTCAGCCGCCCCACGGAATTGCCCACGTTTGTCGGAGCCAAGACCTATCGCAACATGATCAACGAAAGGTCCACCAACGACGGCGGCGGAAAAATTTACGATCAAGCCATAAACGATCAGTACGATGAGCTGCATGCCACCAACCCCGATCTCTATCCCGACACCGACTGGCAAGGACTGACGCTCAGCAAGAAAACCACCAACCGCCAGCGCCACGATCTTTCCATGACTGTGGGCACCGACAAAGTGAAAACCCGCGCATCGCTGAGCTATGTGTCGGAAGATGGTTTGTATGCCAACAAGAAATATGACCGTTACACGTTTCGCGTCAACAACAATTTGAAAATGTTCAAATGGCTGGAGGCAAACATCGACCTCTACTATAAACAAACCAACTCGCTCGACCCAAGCCTGGCTGGCACCGACAACGTGATGCGCCTGGCGCGATTGTATCCCAATGTGTATTCGGCCATTCGCACCGACAACCTGTGGGGTGAAGGAAAGGACGGCGAAAACAATCTTGCCGTGACGCAACAGGGGGGCACGCTCGATCAGAAATACAAACAGCTGAGCGGCATCATCGGCGTAACCATCACACCGCTGGAAGGGTTGACCATTAAAGGAAATTTTTCGCCGACCTACAATTTCAACAAGTACGATTTGTTTGTGACCCCGCCCCTCATTCCCCGGCAGGGAAGCACCACACAATTCTGGCCACAGAAGCCCACCGGTCTCGACAAACGCGAGACCGACATCACCACGCTCACGCGCCAGGTGACCATCAACTATTCAAAGAAATTCAAAGACCATCACCTCGATGTGCTGGCGGGCTATGAAGAAATCGGCACCGCCTATGAAGAAGTGCGCACCGCCAGCAACAACCTGGTGGTGAACCTGCCCTCGCTCACCTTTGGCGACCCGTCGCTCACAACCAACAATCTGTTCGCATCTGAAAACGCGTTGCGTTCCTATTTTGGAAGACTGAGCTACGACTACAAAGGACGCTACCTGTTGCAATCGAACCTGCGCGCAGATGGTTCGTCGCGGTTTGCACCCGAGAACCGGTGGGGATTGTTCCCGTCGCTTTCGTTGGGCTGGGTGGTGAGCAATGAATCTTTTGCATTGCCCGCGTTCATCTCGTATCTGAAAGCCCGTGTGTCCTACGGTGAAGTGGGCAACGAACGCATCGGCGAGGAGCGCACCGATGGCAATGAGTTTTTTAACTTCTATCCCTATCAAAGTCTGTACGAGCGCTCGAATGTCATCTTCTATGATGGCGCCGCCTTCACACCGCGCACCGGCATCCGCCAGGATTTTCTGGCCGACCAATCCATCGTGTGGGAAACCACGCGCACGGTGGATGGTGGCATAGACATCGGGTTGTTTAACGACAAGTTTCTGTTGTCGCTGGACTATTACCGCAAAAACACCGACAACATTATTCTCACCCTTGACCTGCCAAACTATCTGGGCTATCAGGACGACACCAAAACCAACGTTGGCTCGATGCGGGTGACGGGTCTTGATTTGGAGGCGACTTACAAAAACTCGATCGGCGACCTGACGTATAGCGTAAGCGGAAATGTTTCCAGCGTGGCGAGCGAAGTAACGGATGTGGGTGGCCGCAACGACTTCACCACAGAAGGCGGAACCAAGATCAACATCAAGGGGAGCGAATTCAACGAGTGGTATGGCTATCAGACCCGCGGCATTTATCAGACCGTGGAAGAGGCCAACAACTATGGTGTGAAGGCATCGGCCGGCGATGTGTGGATTGTGGATCAGTTGACCGAAGACACCAACAACGACGGCGTTCCCGATGCCGGCGACAAAATCATAAACGAACGCGATCGTGTGCCCCTGGGTGCGTCGCTACCCAAGTTCACGTATGGTGGAAACATCAACCTGCAATACAAAGGTTTTGATCTGTCGGTGGTGTTTAATGGCGTGGGCCAACACACGCGCCGCTACGATGGATTTCAGGTGACGCCCTTTGGCGAGAACTTTGGCAATGCGCCGTCGGTGCTGGAAGGAAACTACTGGAGCCTGACAAACACGCCCGAACAAAACCTGCAGGCGAAATATCCCAGGCTGTCGTCGAAGTCGGAAGTGAACAACAATGCCGTGTCTGATTTCTGGTTGTTCAACGGAAGCTATTTCCGGGTGAAGAACATAACGCTGGGCTACACGCTGCCTGCGTCGGCGATTGCACGGATCAAGCTCACGCAACTTCGGTTCTATGTGGGCCTGCGCGACTACTTCACCGTGCAGCGCAATTTTCTTCCGGGCTGGGATCCCGAAGCCAGCAACACCGGCTACCCGATCATGAAGTCGGTGCTGTTTGGTGTGAATGTGAAACTTTAAAAGACCTGAATCATGAGAAACACTACGCTCTATATAACCCTCATCGCGGCGCTCTGGCTCACGGCCTGCGAAGACCTTGACGTGACGCCGAAGACGGCCATATCGTCGGCCAACTTTTTTAACAATGCCAAGGAACTCGACATCGCCCTCAATGGCCTCTACGACAAACAACTTTGGAAAGTGGATCGCGATTTCTGGACCGACGACATGCACCACCGCGGCGGCGGTGCCACCAACGACATTTCGCGCGCCACGCTGAACTCGCAATCAGCGTTGTCGGGCGAATACTGGCGCGATCTCTACGACGGCATCAAACGCGCCAACACGTTGCTGGAAGAAATGCAGAAAGCAAAAGGCAATGTCGACGCCGGCGTGTTCAGCAGGGTGGAAGGCGAAGCGCGCGCCATCCGCGCCTACTTCTATGGCATACTGATCACCAAGTTTGGCGACGTTCCGCTCATCACCACAAGACTGGGCGCACAGGAAGCGTTGAGCATTGAGCGCACACCCCAGGCGCAGGTGTTGAAATTTGTGTATGACGAACTCGACGCCGCTGCAGCCGTGTTGCCCAACACAAGCGACAACCGCGCCACACAAGGTTTTGCCCATGGCATCAAGGCACGCATCGCGTTGTATGTGGGCGACTACAACACCGCCCGCGACGCCGCGAAAGCCGTGATCGATTTGAAAACCTATTCACTTGACGCGAGCTATGACAACCTGTTTCTGAAAAGCGGTGCCAGCAGCCCCGAGCATATTTATTTTGTGCCCCAGTCGTTTGCCTTCAAGGTGACCACCGACGAAACCACCACACGCGACTTTCTGCCGCGCAACGCCGGCGGGTTTGGTGCCGAGATGCCCACGTGGGAAGCCGTGCATAGTTTTGAATGTACCGACGGATTGCCCATCGATGAATCGCCGTTATATGATCCCCATCATCCCTTTGCCGATCGCGACCCGCGGTTGCTGGCCAGCGTGGTGGAGTTTGGTGCGTCGTGGCTTGGCTATCGCTATCAGCCGCATCCCGACACGCTGAAAGTGAAGAACCTGCGGAACAACACGCTCGTGAACAACAACGACTCGCGCGGCGTGTCTAACTTCGCGGCCTACACCGGCTTTCTCTGGAGAAAAGGTGTGGAGCAATCGTGGGCCGACAACCGCATGGCCGATTCAAACATCATCATTCTGCGTTATGCCGATGTGTTGCTCATTTATGCCGAAGCCCTCATCGAACTGAACCAGGAACTCGACAAGGCACAACAGGCCATCAACCAGGTGCGCGCACGCGCCTACAAAACGACCGTCGACAACACGGCGGCTTATCCTGCCGTGACTGAGCTGGATCAGGATGGTTTGCGCGTGCGGGTGAGAAGAGAACGACGCGTAGAATTGATGCTGGAAGGACTTCGCTACCAGGACTTGATCCGCTGGCGCATCGCCAAAAAAGCACTGGACAAAAAATTGATCGGTCTTCCCAATCCAGCAGATCAGGATCGCGCTCAGTGGCCGTTCACCGATGTCATACTCCCTGATGTGGATGAAGATGGCGTGGTGGTCTTTGATGCCGATGCACTTATTCAGGGAAAATTTGCCCGCCTCCTGCAAGACTATGATTTTGACGAAAGCAGAATGTATCTCTGGCCCGTTCCGGCATCGGACCGCCTGTTGAACAAAAACCTTTCGCAGAATCCAAATTATTGACCGCCGCTAAAATCGACTACATGAGAGTGAATATTAAAGTATACGCGCTGCTGTTTTTTTGTGTCGCGATGAGTACCATCGTTGTGGGGCAACCGCGCCGGAGTTTCAGTGGCATCTATCCACACCTGGCCTACTACAACCAGGAAGGCGAATGTGGAACCGGTGCCGTGGTGCCCTGGGCCGGCAAGCTTTGGGTGATCACCTATGGTCCGCACTTGCCGTTTGGCTCGTCCGACAAACTCTATGAAATAACGCCCGACCTGAACCAGGTTGTGCGGCCGGAAAGTACCGGCGGCACACCGGCCAACCGGATGATACACCGCGAAAGCCGTCAATTGTTCATTGGTCCATATGCGATCGACTCCACCGGCAAGGTGCGCGTCATTCCCTATACGCAGGCACAGGGACGCTACACCGGCGCGGCGCGCCATCTCACCGATCCGCAGCACAAACTTTACATCGCCACCATGGAAGAAGGATTCTATGACGTGAATGTGAACACGCTCGCCACAACACAACTGTATGCCGACGCCAATGCAAAACAAGGCACACACAACGACTCGGGGGTGAACCCCCACGGCGGATTGCTTCCCGGCGCACACGGCAAAGGCCTCTATTCCGGACAAGGCGTGCTGGTGTTTTCCAACAACGGTGAGGCCAGCAAAGAAGCGCTTGAAAAATTTGATGTAGAGGCTGGCGTGCTGGCCGAGTGGAACGGAAAAGACTGGAAAGTGATCCGCAGAAACCAGTTTGTGGAAGTGACCGGCCCCGGCGGCATCTATGGCAACGCAAAAACAACGGACCCCCTGTGGGCCACCGGGTGGGATCACAAGTCGGTTTTGGTTGGCGTGCGCGACAACGGCACATGGTCGTTCTATCGCCTGCCCAAGTCCAGCCACAGCTATGATGGCGCGCACGGCTGGAACACCGAGTGGCCCCGCATCCGCGATGTGGGCAGCCCCGGCAAGCCCGACTACCTCATGACCATGCACGGCCTGTTCTGGAAATTTCCCGGCACATTCAGCGCTGCCAACACCGCAGGCATCCGCCCACGGTCGGCCTACCTGAAAGTGATCGGCGACTACACCCGCTGGAACGAACAGCTTGTGTTTGGCTGTGACGACTCGGCGCAGAAAGAATTTTTGAACAAACGCAAGGTGAAGGGAAACATTGAAGGCCCGGGCCAGTCCAACTCAAACCTCTGGTTTGTGCCGCTGAACAAACCCGACAAGCTTGGCCCATCCACCGCCGAAGGTGCCGTGTGGTTGTCGGAAACCGTGGAAGCAAAAAAACCATCGGAGCCATTCCTGTTTTCGGGATGGACCACGCGCATGGCCTGGGTGTTTAACGAAGGCAGCGCCGAGACAGGTTTTACATTTGAAGTTGACAAAGCCGGAACCGGCAAATGGCTTTCGCTAAAAACCATTCGCGTGCCGGCCGGCAAAGCCGTTCGTGTTTCGTTCACCGACAAAGAAACGGGAGAATGGGTTCGCGTAGCAACCGACAACGCTACGAAAGCAACTGTGCATTTTGACTACACCGATCGGTCGCGATTCTACGCACCGTCGTCAACGCTGTTTGAAGGGTTGGCCAAAACAAACAGTGGCCATCACACCGCGGGCCTGCTCTATGGGCTGGGCAACGATCGTCGTGCATTGGGTGTGTTGGCCGGAAATGTCTCGGGTAACACGTTTGCCGAAACGGGCTACTATGAGTTGGATAGCGACATGAATCTGGTGCGCAAAGACGATGCAGAAACGGCGGCGTTCATCCGCAGCAAGTTTGCCATTCCTTCGCAGGTGGTGAGTGTGGACGAATCGTCGGTGTTGATCGTGGACGACAAGGGAAGACGGTGGCGACTGCCGCTGGGCGATGCGGCCAACAACAACCTGATTGCTTCGGCCACTTCCAGAATTTGCCGCGAGGTGGCTACGGAAAGAGATTTGCTCAATGTGCACGGCACCTTCTATGAGCTGCCCGCCGAAAATGCCGACGGCTTTGCCAAACTCAAACCCGTTGCCTCACACACGCTGGCCGTTCACGACTATGCATCCTATCGCGGCTTGCTGGTGATGACCGGCGTGACAGCAGACGCAAGCGTGAAGAACGATCACGTGATCACCTCGGCCGATGGCAAGGCCCGCATCTGGGCAGGCACCATCGACGACCTGTGGCAACTTGGCAAACCCCGTGGCCATGGCGGCCCGTGGAAAAACGCCACCGTCACAAAGAACATTCCATCCGATCCCTACCTGATTGGATTCTACGACAAACGGAAACTAACCTTGTCGCACGAATCGGCCACACCGGTAACATTTTCAATAGAGGTAGATCCGGTTGGCAACGGAACCTGGATGATGTATAAAGAAGTTGCCGTTGGTGCTGGCGAAAAATTTGAACATGTTTTTGAAGATTCGTTTCAGGCGCGCTGGATCCGGTTTTTGGCACGTGCCGATTGCAAAGCAACCGCCGCGTTGACCTACGAATAAGATTTTAAGGGTTGAAGATTGAAGATGCTGAAATGTGAAAGCGCGCGATGGGATGTGCGGTTGGCTTTCATGTTTCAGCATTCTTTTGTTGTGGGTAATTCTTCTTTGCTTGAAAGTTTGGGATTTCAACTATTTTGCACGCGGATTTAATGAAGTTATCTATGCGGAGTGTATTCCTTTTTATTGCCTTTTTACTGGTTTCGTTCGTTGGTGTGGCGCAAACCACGGAAACAAAATACTATCGAACGAGGCCCTTTGATACGGAAGTGCCTGAGAACAAGGCGAACTATTCGCGCACAGTTACAAACGACAATGGCACCATCACCACCACAATAAAGAACCTGAAGAAAGGGACGATAGAAGACAGCGAAACCTGGAAAGGCGACGAACCTTACGGTATCTGGGTGGGTAGGACAGGGCGTGGCCCTGAGGAACTGGATTTTAATTTTGAAGTCCCCTACAAGGAAAGTACTTGCTCGAACGTGGAGTCGTTGAAAGGACTTACGGATTTTTTTGCAGACAATATCGCCGTAGGATATACAGCACCCGTAATCGATTTTGAAGAAAAAAGACTCGGCGCATTTGTGGGGCGTTCCCTTCGCTATCCGGCTTATGCCAGACGGCATGGCATTCAAGGTTCAGTTGAACTGGCCTTTGTTTTAACAAAGGAAGGAAAGGCTCAGGATATTGCCGTGACAAAGGGCGTGCACTTGCTGCTTGACAAGGAAGCGGTGAGAGTTATAAGAAAACTTAAATTTTCACGTCCCGCATTGCTGAACGGCGAACCAGTTGAAATGTGTGTTAAGCTTCCACTGAAATTTAAACTGGCAAACTAAGCGTGGTCAGTGGCAATTGATGCTACTGTTTTGTTACAGTAGCACCAACGCTAAAAAATATTAGAACTCCTCCAATACCATCTCTTTATTCACCATCATTCCCGCCGCCGCGCCCATGGCCACTGCATTGGCCACAGTGCGCATGCCTGTGGTGTTGTCGCCGCAAGCATAAACGCCGTCGACTGTGGTTTTTTGAAAGGCGTCAATCTTGATAAAACCGCTCTCGTTCAACTCGCATCCAAGGCTTTGGGGAATGTTGCAATGTTGTTCGAACGACGTGCGCGAATAGAGGGCTTTCAGCGAAAAGGTGCTGCCGTCTTTGAAATGAATGTTTCTGAGGTGTCCGTTGGTGTGCTCCAGCTTTTCTATTTCTGTTTCCACGGTTTTGATGTTGTGCGTTTCCAGCTTCGCGGTTTGGTCGGCGGTGAGCGTCGATGGTCCGTTCGTGAACAGCGTGAGGTCGCGGGTCCAGTTCGAAATAAATTTAGCAAACTCGAAGCCGGGTTCGCCGTTGGCCAGGATTCCGGTTCGTTCGTGCTTCACTTCGTAGCCGTGACAATACGGACAATGAATCACGGTGATGCCCCAGCATTCGGCATGCCCTTCAATGTCGGGCATGATGTCTTTGATGCCGGTGGCGAAGATCAGTTTTTTGGCGTGGAACGTTTCTCCCGAGTCGGTGCGGATGCTGAAGTTCTTTCCGTCTTTCGTTCCGCTTGTGGCCAGCCCGTTGAAAAACGTAACGGTGTTGTAGGCTTGCACTTGTTGCCGGGCAAGCGTTGCAATTTCTTTTGGTGTTTTGCCGTCGTGGGTAATGAAGTTGTGGGAGTGCGGGGTCTGGCGGTTGCACGGTTTGCCGTTGTCGATAATCAGGACCTGCTTCAGGGAACGGCCCAACGCCATGCCTGCAGCAAGTCCTGAATAGCTTCCGCCAACGATGATGACATCAAAAAGGCTGTTGTCTTTCATTTTTGGTTCTGGTTTTATTTCTTGTCGCTAGGCGGCGCGATGATGCGGAGAACAAAGTCTACAAACGGCACCCCCACAAACACGATCCACGGCACCAACGAAAGTGTCAACAGGAAAGTTCTCTGATACAGGGGCAGCAGCGACAACGGCTCGCCAAACACATAGAGGAACAATGTGATGGAAGGATAGATGACAACCCATATTTTGGCCGTAGCCAACAATCTTGCTTTTGTTTTCATGCGTGAATTACTTTTAAAGTTTATGTACTGCAAAAGTATGCGCACAGCGATTCACCGTGATAGGACAAAATTGTGATTTGATAGGACTCACAGAAACGCGCGTCGAAAAGCGTCGGGTGTGTGGCGGGTATGTTTTTTGAAGAAGCGTATAAAGTAAGAAACATCTTCGTAGCCCAATTGATAGGCGATCTGGTTCACCTGCGCCGATGTGGCCAGAAGATTTCGTTTGGCTTCCAGCACAATGTGTTCCGTGATCACTTCCGAACCCGTTTTGCCCAGCATGGCTTTGGTGATGGCGTTGAGTTGAAAAGGAGAAAGGTTCAGCAAATCGGCATAGTGCGAAACCTGTTTGTGCGTGGCGATGTGTGTTTCCAGAAGCTCCAGAAATTCGTCGAGCCGTTCCTGTGCATAAGGGGCCACAGGCTTTGATGCGCTTTTTCTATTTTGTCGGCTTCGGATGAGCTCGATGAAAAAAACGCCCATGTGCGCTTTGATAACGTCTTTGTAGCGTTCGTGCTTGCTGGTGTATTCCTGGAAAATGGTGGACATGATGGCCTCTATTTTTTTGAATTGTTCGGCACCGGGTTTACACAAATCGGGCTGCGTAGCCTGCCGCAACACATCGCCTGCACTCTTGTCGTGAGAACGATAGAAGTCGGTCGTGAATTCCATCAGATACCCCGAGCTTTTAGCATCCAGCACAATGCTGTGCACCTGCCCGGGGCGCATCATGAAAATCGAGTTGTCTGCTATTTTGTGTGAGGTGAAATCTATTTCATGACGACCCGTTCCCTTCTTCAACACAAAGATGTGGAAGAAGTCATGCCGGTGCAGTTCCTGAATCATGTCTTTGCCACCCAGTATGTTGCGCACGTCGCGTATGTTGAAACTGTCGGACGGGTTCAACTCGTTTTGCGCTGAAGGAAGACGACGTACGGGAATGGTTTCCATGGCTGCTTATTCCTTGTTCAGCACCGCGATCTCATCGGCATTTTGGGTAGTCTTATACTCAAACTGTAAAACGCCTTTTTCAGAAGTCTTTGCTTGCTTGTGAGGTTTGGTATTGATGACTATGGTGTAGTTGCTGTTGGGTTTGAGGTTGTTGATTTGATACACCAGTTTGTTCGAGGCAACATCTTTCGACGACTGCGTAAACGCCAGCTCATTCTCATTCCAGGTTTTGATGTCGAGCGTCAGGTTGCTCTTCGGGGCGGTGGTCACATTTAGCGACGCTTTGTTTGTGTTACCATGAAAGTAGGCAAGCGTCTTGTCGGCCGCGAAGAAACCAAAATTTGTTTTGGAGACTATTTTGAAATTGCCATTCGAAACGGCGTACTGGTTCAGGTTGAGGTCGATCGTGAGGGGTTGATTCTGATAGGTGTATCGCACTTGCGTTCCCGCCAGGGATTCGGTGATGTGTGGGTCAAGATAGAAACGGTTGTAGCGCGGGTTGATGCCATAGATGCCCTGATACAAGCCCACCACCGAGAGGCTGTTGCCCGACAGAATGTCGTCGCCGAGACCGTCTTGTTTGGCGCGGCCATAACGTTGAAAGGCCAGGCCGTCTTTGGCATATTGGGCCAGCACATTCTTCACATACTTCAGGGCCAGTTCGGGTTTGTAGTCGGCATACGCTTTCACGGCCACCGCTCCCCACGACAAAAAGATGTCGCCGTTCTCGTAGTTGGGAAAAGGGAATTGCCAGTCGTTTCCTTCGCCGGGTGCGTAGGTCGAGAGGCACAGTGGCCAGAAGAAAAGATTTTCTTTTTGCATGTGTGTTTCAATGTCGTCCAGTATGGTTTTTCTCCGGACATCGTCCGTGCAGATGCCGTAGGTAATCACCATAAAGTTCACGGGCGTCACCATGTTGGTGCCGTGGATGGAGCCATCTTTGTCGCGCCAGTGGATGTAGCAATTTTTCTCTGCATCCCAGAGGCCACCGGTGGTGGTGGGTTTGTTGAAACTCGCTTTCAGTTTTTCGGCGGCTGCCGTATAAAGTTTCTCTTTTGTGGTGTTGCCCAATTGGTTTTCGATATCGGCCCACAGCACCAGCGCGTGGTAAAGTTTGGCGTTGACAAAAGCATTTTCGTATGCAGCCCAGATGATGTCGATCCAGTCGCTTCCCCGTTTTTGCGTGTGGCTGTCTGTCATCATTTCCACCAGCCCGTTGCCGTTGGTGTCGCGTTTCAATATCCAGTCCAAAGCCTTTTCGCATGCCTGCTGCTGCGACTTCACCCAGCCAAGATCTCCCGTTTGGTCGTAGAGTTCGGCAACGTTCGTAACAAAGTCGGGATTTGAATCCAACAGGTATCCCCATTGAGCTTCATAAAAACCTTTGTCGGTGAAGCCCTTGGGCATGGCGTCTTCGTTGCTGTAGGCCCACCGTGGCCACACTCTGCCGTCGGGCTTGATGGCGTTGTCGCGATAATAGTCAAGACATTGCTGATATCCTTTCAGGTAGGCCGGGTCGTTTATGGCGAGGCCCATTTGTGCGATGTATTGTTCGTGCAGGCAGATGGGGCCATAGGGTGTGTGCCAGCTGTTGCCGCCAAAGTGTTGTTTGTCAATCACACCGATCCGTGCAATGGTGTTGAGCACGGCGCTCACTTGTTCCCCGTTAATGCCCATCAACTTTCCCCTGCCGAATTTTTCTTCGAAACCAAAATACGAAAGCGTGATGCTTTGACTTGACTTGCCCGCCGCGATTTCGATTGGCGCCCACACATCGGTGGTGTCGCGCACATAGCGTCGGCGGTGAGTGTCGGCGTCAAAGCGTGGCACAATTTCCGTTGGCGACACGGCGATGCTGTAGGCGAGACGGTCGTTCATGGTGCGGCTATAGTCCATGGCCACGTGCTTGCCGGGCGCGGCAGTTGCTATGGTGAGGCCGTTACCGGTTTTGCTGTTCCAGAATCGTGATGAGCTGCTGTGCACGCCATAGGTGTCGCGTTTTTTGTTGAAGAGATAGAACCAGGCCAGCCCGCCATAATCCTGATAGGCACCTTCCCAGGTGTCGATGCTGCTGAACATGAACACCGGAAAACCTACTTGCTCGGCCACGATGGTTTTTGAAGCAACCCTGTCGATATCAAATTTTACGGCGTCGTTGCTGATGGTGAACGTCCACGTTTCGGTTATCGTCAGGTTCTTGTCGCCATAGCGGATGTTGCCGATGCTGACGGTGGTGTTGGAGGTCTTCACCGTTGGATCTGCCAGCAGTTGAAGACTGGAATAGGTAGCGTCCTTTGTTCTGATGTTTGAATAGACACCGGCATCACCCTGAACAACCTGCTGGCCATTTATTTGCAGCAGCGAGATGTTTGCTTTTTTATTATAGTCAAGGGTCAGGGTTATTTTCCCGTTTCCAAAAACCACTGTTTTTTCCTTACTGTTGTTTTTTATTTGCACGGATTGCGCGAGGCCGTTATGCCATGCAATAAAAAAGCTGACGATGCAAAAGAAGTAGAGTGGTTTGCGGATAGCCATGGGCTGGTGTTTGTTTGGTGGGAAGAACGGATTTAAATATACTTCATTTGAGATATTTTTTTCGCCCGGTCACGGGGATTAACACAGATTTGAAAATTCTCCGTCAATTGTTATCCTTGCCTTTTAATCATCATACGATCTGCACACAAGCGGACTGAATTGAACCAACATCATTGTCAATGTTTACCCGGGAAGAGGCATCGCGCACAAGACACGAGTTCTGGACCACCTTTGGCCGATACATGAACCCCGTGCTCTCCGCCGAAGGCACCAAGGTGAATTGGGTCAACTATCACACAAAAATCAAAGATCTCTACTTTCGCATGGATGCCGGTCTGAAGTCGGCCACCATTTCTATTTCGCTCGAACAACACGATGCCGGCATACAGGAACTATACTTCGAGCAGTTCCAGCAATTTAAAGACCTGCTGCACGAAGCGCTGGACGAAGAATGGGAATGGCAACTGCACGTTGCCGTGGAAGGAAAGGTGGTGAGCAGAATCAGCAAAACGTTGCCCGGGGTATCGGTGATGAACAAAGATCACTGGCCCGACCTCATTTCGTTTTTCAAACCCCGCATCATTGCACTGGATGGTTTTTGGGAAAACGCGAAGTATAGTTTTGACGGGTTGAGGTGAAGCCCGGGAGACAGGCTCCATCCTGACGCATCAATTCCTCACAATCTCCACTTCAATTCTGTTGTTGGCATCCGCATTTTCGTAGATGGCCAGCACGGCGCCGTAGCCCTGAATGGCGATGCGCCCGGCCGCAATGCCTTTGCTCACCAGATAGGCCTTGACAACCTCGGCCCGTTGGCGCGACAATTCTTTGGCTGAACCCTGCCCGTGTTTGTTGGCCGGATCAAGCGCAAAAAAGTTGGTGCTGCTTCCCATCGTCGTGATCTCGCCAGACTCGGCGCTGCTGGTGTGACCAAACAGCCTGATCTTGTAGCGCGGGTTGGCCATGAGGTTCAGCAACTCCGTGAGCTCTTCTTCCGAAGCCGGTGTGAGGATCGCGGTCTTGTCGAAAAATTTCACGTTCTCCAATTCAATATAGTCACCCCGCACAATGGGCATGAGTGTGATGGGAATGATCACTTCGTTTTCAGTGCCAATGAATGCGCCTTTGATGCTTTGCAGCGGGTCGGCAAAGTTGATGGTTCGTTTTGCCAGCTTGTAGCCCAAGGGATTGCAAACCACCACGAGCTTTCCTTTTTCCGGGGCGTTCACCGTGATCCGTTCGTTCGCGTTGTAGTGTTCAACATGATCGTCGGGCTCTTTGTCGAGCACGTGGATGCGTGTGTTCACCGTTCTTTTGTCGGCACCGGTTGTCAGTTGAAAAACAAACGTTTTGTTGATCGGCTCAGGGGTTGATGGTGTGGACGTGATGGGTTGGGTCGCGTTGTTCTGCGTGGTGTCTTTGCCTGCAATAGGTTGGTCAATGGTAGGAGGAGCGTGTTGTGCGGCTTCATCCGTTTCCGCCTTGTCGGCTTCTGCTGTAGACTTGGCAATGTCCCCGCCTTCAAGCGGTCCGTTATAGATCCAGGCTTTTCGGAAGTCCGATTCGAGGCGAAGGCGGTAGGTTGTTTCGCGCGCAATCTGTTTGTCTTTTGTTACCCGCACATAGACGTAAAATAATTTCCGGTTGGTGTTGAACCCATAGCGGGCCGGATAGTTAAGCGTGTGAACCTGAGCCACAAAGCGTTCTGCATTCTGCTGGGAAGCAAACCCGCCCACCACCACATAGTAGTAAGGATAGAACTGGCCCTGGCCCGAGGCTTGGTTGACGGCAACCGTTAACAATATAACAAACACTAAAAATGCATTTCGCATTTCGGAAACTCCAGAACAAGCCCACTTCATCGACGAGTGAAAAATCTAAGTATAATCTAAACGAGCAGCGATTTAAATTCTATTTCCACAGATTCCAAATCCAGCACTTGATACAAAGGGAAAAAGAAATGTAAGCAGATGGTAATCGATAAAAATTTGAAGACGAGATGGTAGTAGCTTTCACAATACGGATTCCGGCGATGAATGGTTTGCCGGCGAATGTGAAGTGCAGTTTGGAGAGGTTGAAGCGACGGTTGGGCGAAGGGGTTTGAAATTGTCAATTCTTTCCAATAATCTCACGCCGATGCGATAACCCCCAATAATGTAACGCTTCCATCACCATCTCCAAAGACTTGCCATGTTCGGTGATGGAATATTCTACCGTGGGCGGGAAGGTGTCGTAGACATCGCGCTTCACCAACCGGTTCGCTTCCAAACTTTTCAGTTCTTTCGAAAGGGTTTTGTCGGTGATGCCGTGCACTTCTTTTGAGATTTGTTTGAAGCGCTTCGGGCCGGCCGACAGGGCGAACAAAATCAACAGCTTCCATTTTCCTTCCAGGGCCTCCAGGGCATCGCGGATGGAAAGCATCGTCTTGGGGCAACCGCCGTTGGTCAGCATGGTGTGAGGATTAAGAAGGTTATGTGTGCGCTTGTCTGGCGATACTATCCCGTTGGATAGCGCTATCCAAACAGGAAGCGCTGTCGGTGGGGTAGCAAATATAAATACTTTTGATGCTGTATTAAAAAAATAGCATCGCATGACACATCAACAAAAACCTTCGAGGATAATTCATATCGGCCTTTGGGTGGTACAAGTTCTTTTGGCAATCAATCTCGTCTGGGCTGCCATGGTGAAGTTGTTTCAGCCCATCGAACAATTGTCGGCCATGTGGCCGTGGACCGGGCAGGTTTCGGTGGCGCTGGTGAAATTCACGGGGCTTGTCGATTTGATGGGAGCGGTGGGATTGATACTGCCCGCGCTGTTGCGCGTGAAGCCAACACTCATACCCATCACAGCGCTGTTCATGATAGTGCTTATGGTGTGCGCCAGCATTTTTCACATTGCCCGCGGCGAAGCTTCGTTGATTGGTGTGAATGTGGTGGTGGCAGTGCTTGCTGCGTTTGTGGCGTGGGGCAGGTTTATGAAAGCACCTATTGTTCCGAAATGAAACCCGTTGGTTCAGGTTGTGATGATCCACTGAATTCTGAACGTTCGTTTCTCCAACACTCATGCGCTGTTGAATGAATAATTCCGGGAATCTACGGATGATAGTCATTCTTAAATAACTTTTTCATAGGGCTTCTGGGGCTTCATGCCACAGGGCTTAATACTTTTGATGACGTTCCGGAAATGAACAGCCACGCCCCACCAACGAACATGACCTGGTTCTGAAAAGGTGAATGGAAGTCATTTTACGCGCTGGCAGCACTGGCATGATATTGATATAGGATGTTGTAAATTGACCTGCCTTATGTTTAAGACCATATTCCATGCAGCCTGGCGACACCTCACCAAGAACAAAGTGTCGGCCATCCTCAACGTGACCGGACTCACCATTGGCCTGGCCACCTGCCTCATCATCGCGGTGTGGGCCGAACGCGAATTGACGTTCGATAATTTCCATGCCAACGCCGATGCCAAATTCAGGATCTGGAATGAGTTTAAAAGCGAAGCCGAAACGTTCACGCAAGCGCCATCGGGTGTCGCGTTGGGTGCGCAATTGCCCAAAGAAATTGCCGACATCGCCAGCGCCTGCCGTGTATTCAATTCGAGCTTTCAGTTTAAATATGAAGGCGAAGTATATGTGGAGAACAAAGTGGTTATAGCAGACTCCACATTCTTTTCATTCTTCAATTTTCCCATCGTGTCTGGCTCGGCACAACGCCTGCTAACCAATCCCGATCAAGTGGTGTTCACACGTTCGGCCGCGATCAAATATTTTGGTAGCGTCGAAAAGGCATTAGACAAAATAGTGCTCATGAATGATGTGCCCGTCACGGTGACAGCAGTTGTGGAGGATGCCCCCGCCAACGCCCACATTCAGTTCGACATCGTGGTTCCCTATATGACCATGCATCGCTATGCCATGGAACATTGGAAGCAGGACCTCGACAACCAATGGTTAGGCGGTTGGCCTCACACCTACATTGAGATTCACGATGCATCGAAATGGAAGTCGGTAGAAAAGATGGTGAACCAGGTGGTGGCCGAACATTCGAAGAAAGCCTGGGCAGACAACAAAATGTCGTATCAATATTTTCTTCAGCCCATCAAAAGCATCCATCTTCATTCTCATCACCGCTACGACTCGGCCAACAACGGCGATGTGATGACGGTGCGTGTGTTCATTGCCGTGGCTATTCTGGTGTTGCTGCTGGCCTGCTTCAACTACATCAACCTGACCACCGCCACCTCGGTGCGGCGTGCCAAGGAGATTTCGCTGCGCAAAGTGGCCGGTGCCAGCAAAGGACAACTGATACGTCAATTCCTTTTCGAGACCTTTGTCACCACCGTGCTTGCTGTGGTGGTGGGCGTGGCGTTGGCGCAAATGGTGTTGCCGCTCTTTTCAACGTGGATGGGGCAGTCGTATTCAATACCGTTCGACGGTCTGCATGTGCTGGGACTCGGCGCCTTTGTGTTGGTCGTCACCCTGTTGTCGGGCATCTATCCGTCCATCGTGCTTTCTTCATTTCAACCGATGGTGGCGCTGCGTGGAAAATTCTTCAGCAGCGAGAGTGGACAAACTTTTCGGAAAGCGTTGGTGGTACTTCAGTTCACCATCTCCACCGTGTTGCTCATTTCCATTCTCACCGTGAACCGACAGATGCAGTTCATCGCCAGCAAGCCCCTGGGCTATGAGGGCAACGGCGTGCTCACGATAGATTTTAATGGCGACGAAAGTGTGCAGAAACGGTATCAGGTGTTGCGCGACGCGTTGCTCACGGCGCCCTACATCGAGGGCACCAGTCAGCACAGCGCCAGTGTGGTGGGAGGCCTGGGCAACGGCTGGATCAGCACGCGCGACAAAGACGACAAGGAAGTGACCACCAGCATCTATCAAATGAATGTGGACCCTGACTATTTCGATACATACAAAATGAGTTTTGTGGCCGGTCGTCACTTTCTGCGAGGCACAGCCGATTCGGCAAAGGCCGTGTTGGTGAACGAAGCCGCCGTGAAGAACCTGGGGTGGGGTACTGCCGAAAATGCCCTGGGCAAACCCTTTGGTAACGGCGACAATACACGCTATGTGGTTGGAGTGGTGCGCGATTTTCACTTCGAAAATCTCCACGTGGCCGTTCAACCCCTTCTTGTTGGATATTCCATAAACGGCGACAACATGTCGGTGCGTGTAAACACGGCGCACCTGCAGGAGGGAATGGAACACCTGCAAACCTCCTGGAAAAAGATCATGCCCGAAGTGCCGTTGCACTATAAATTTATAGACGAATCGCTCGCTCAGCAATACGCCAACGAGCGCAAAATGGAAACGGTGTTTTATGTTTTTGCTGCCCTGTCATTTTTCATAGCCTGCCTGGGCTTGTTTGGACTCTCCACGTTCATGATCCGTCAGCGCCTGCAGGAGATCAGCATCCGCAAAGTGTTGGGGGCTCCGGTCGCGAAAATTGTGTTGCTGCTCACAAAAGATTTTTCAAAGCTCGTGCTGCTGTCGGTGCTCATTGCCACGCCCATTGGGTGGATGCTCATGAAGGAATGGCTCGCCACATTCACCTATCACACCACGGTGGGCTGGGTTGTGCTGGTCATTGCACTGGCCATACCCCTGCTGATTTCAGTACTCACCGTGAGCACGCAAGCCATCAAGGCTGCCTGGGTGAACCCCGCCAAGATTCTGCGGTCGGAATAAGTTTTTTGTTTCTGTTTTGCGAATGGGGAGGCCGTTAATTCCGGTGCTTGCCTCCCCATTCGCTAAGCTGCTTCAGAATCGGTGTCAGCTCCAAAGCTTTCGCCGTAAGCTCATATTCCACGCGGGGTGGAACTTCGGCATAGACCGTGCGCGTCAGCAATCCATCGTTTTCCAACGCCCGCAGTTGCAGGATCAGTATACGTTCGGTGATGGACGGAAATTCTTTCTTAGTTCGCCGAAGCGAAGCGTTTTGTTTTCCAGGCTGCTTAAAATCTGTAGTTTCCATCGCCCGTCAATCGTGTTGATTGCATAGGTGAGATCACAGGCCGTGAGATTTTTTTCGTTGTGGGTATACGTTGAGTTTTCCTTTCGCGCTGCCATTCCTTACATGTTTGTTAGTGTCATACAAATGCCGGTGGCACTGCGTACGTGCATAGACTACCGCTAGTTTTGAAGGAAAGTTCAAAACCGAATTATTTATGGATCTGTATCTGAAAGGAAAAACCGCGGTGGTGTCTGGCGCAAGCCAGGGCATTGGTCGTGCCATTGCCAAAACGCTGGCGTTGGAAGGCGTGCATGTGCTGGCCACGGCCAGAAATGAAGATTTGTTGAAGAGTCTTGAAGCGGAGGTTGTCGCGGCCGGGGGCGTGTCACCGATCACACTCATACAGGATTTTGTGGCGCCCGATGGCCCGCAAAAAATTGCATCGGCAGCACTGGCGAGCCTGGGCCATGTAGACATTCTCATCAACAACGCAGGCCGCAGTCGCCCGTTGGATGTGGTTGGAGCAGAGGAGGAGTGGAGCGCCGCCATGACGCTGGACTTTGATCGCCACCGACAACTGACGCAGCAGTTGTTGCCGCATCTTATGGAACGCAAGACCGGCGCCATCGTGAATCTGGCCAGCACATACGAGTTGCGTTCCATCAATGCGTCGGCCGTGGCCAAGGCGGCGGTGGTGGTGTGGTCGAAGCAGCTGTCGGCACAACTGGGTCCCTATGGCATCCGGGTCAACTGCCTGCAACCGGGCCTCATCGACACCGAAAACATTCGCCCGTTTTTTCCCGGCGACGAGCGTCGGAAATTTGCTGAACGCGAAATTGCCCTGGGCGATTTTGGCGCACCACAAGACGTAGCCAACATGGTTACATTCCTGGTGTCGCCCCGCGCCCGCTACATCACCGGCACGGTGGCCGTAGTGGATGGTGGCTTGCGGCATTATCCGTTTTGAGCATTGCGTTATCTCACAGCACAGCTCCTGCAGCAATGGCACGACTGTGCTGTTTTTTTATGATGAACGCTAACGCGAATTTATTTTGCTTTGGTAAACTGCCCGAAGTGCCAGAGAATTCCCGACGGGTCGTGCAGAAAACATTCCCGTCCCCAATCGTGATGGCGAATAGGAACCAGCTTCACACCTTCGTATTTCGATGGCAGGTCTAAGGCCACAAGATCATTCCAATAACGATCCACATCCTTCACTTCCACAAACACCATCGTGTTGTCGATCCAGTCCTTCACATAGGCGTCCTGCAAATAAAATCCCAACGCCTCGATTTTGAATAGCGACATGCCAGGCGCCAAAACAACTTCCTCAAAGCCGCAGGCTCTGTAGAAGCTCCGCGACACGTCAAAGTTTTTGGCACCGATGAAAGGACGAATGGATACTGTGTTTGGTTCCATGAATTGTTTTTTAGTTTTGAGGCTTCGGTTTCTAATTCAAGTGTCTGAATTCTTTTGGCGACTTCCCTGCTTTTGTCTTAAAAAGTTTTGTGAAGTGTGAGGGATGTTCAAAGCCAAGGGCATAGGCAATTTCGCTGATCGATTTGTCTGAACTCCACAACATGGACTTGGCCCGCTCCACAAGTTGCAGGTGAATGTGTTCCTGCGTGGTTTTGCCCGTGTAGCGTTTCAGAAGATCCGATAGATAGTTAGGAGACAAATTTAACTGTGATGCAAAATGCTTCACATCGGGCAATCCGGTTTCGATGAGCGAGTCTTGCGAGAAATAGTCCAGCAACAACTTTTCAAATTGCTGCACGATGTCGTGGTTCACGTTGGCGCGGGTAATGAACTGCCGGTCATAGAACCGGTCGCAGTAGTTGAGCAGCAGCTCGATGTTGCTCACGATAACGCCTTGCGAATGTTTGTCGATGGGCTGGGTGTATTCGCGTTTTATGTTTTCGGCACAGTCCCTCAGGATGGCCTTCTCTTCGTCCGACACATGCAGGGCTTCGTTGGCATCATAGTGAAAAAAAGAATACGTATTGATTTTTTTGCCAAGCCCTGTCCGGTGCAGCAGGTCGGCATGAAAGAACAGACCCCAGCCTTCGTTGTAGGAAATTTTCCGTGTGGTAGAAATGGCCTGGCCGGGAGCTGTGAACACCATGGTGCCTTCGTCGAAGTCGTAGAATGACTTGCCGTATTTCATGGTGCCCTTCAGTTGTTTCAGATAGACGGAATAGAAACCCAAACGATAGGCGGTTTCCTCATCCCTGAAATTTTCGCGTGTCACTTCTTTCAGGTCCACGAACGACACCAAGGGATGCCGCGGCTTGGCGCAACCGTATAAGGTATGCAGTTCGGAAAGGGTTGTGATATCGACAAATTGGTTTGGCATGACGATAGAATAAAAGTACAGAAAAATAAAGATCAGTCAGCAGCACATCTCCGGCCATGGTGGTGTGCTGCCTGGTTTTGATCACAGATACATTCCACCGGCCACTTCAATGCGTTGTCCATTCACCCACTTGGCATCGTCCGAACACAAGAAGGCAACCACACCTCCGATATCGTCGGCCTGACCAATGCGGGGCAGGGCGGTGATGGACTTGATGAGTTCCTGCACCTGTGGTGTTTCTCTTAACCGTCCGCCATTGAAGTCGGTGGCGATGGCGCCGGGGGCCACAACGTTGGCGCGAATGAAGCGCGAGCCCAGTTCTTTTGCCATGTATTTTGTGAGCGTTTCAACGCCCGACTTCACACTGGCATAGGCACCGCTGCCCGGATGGGTGAAGCGCGTCAATCCCGACGACAGGTTCACAATTGCGCCGCCATCGTTCAGGAAGGGCAGTGCTTTTTGCGTAAGAAAAAAAACACCCTTCAGGTGCACCTGCACCAGCTCGTCAAATTGTTCTTCCGACGTCTGCGCAAACGACGGCACAACAATGCCATGGCCAGCGTTGTTTATCAGAAAATCAAAACGTTCGGCGTGAAAGGTGTCTTTGAGAGCACTCTGCAAAGTTTGAAAAAAAGCGTCGAACGTTTTCACCATGCCCGTGTTGAGTTGCAAGGCCACCGCGCGTCGACCCATTTTTATGATTTCGCCGACCACTGCCGAGGCTTCATCTTTTTTGGAGTTGTAGGTAATGATCACGTCGTTTCCCTTCCGGGCCAGGCTCAGGGCCATGTCTTTTCCCAGCCCGCGGCTTCCGCCGGTTACCAGGGCAATTTTTGTTGTTTCCATTTTTTGATAAGTTTTTAATATGGCACAAAGCTGACCGTAAAATCAAAGACTGATTTATATCCATCCACGCATTCCTTATACTTTTCAAGGATGGCCCCAAAAGAATCGTTTTTTCTCTAAACAAGGCAGCTGGGAATTTAGATTCGGGTATCTTATGTTTGTGGCGAAAAAAGTGCGCGTGGCAGACCTTTCAAATAAAAAGTTTACTCACCGGTGCAGGCGACACAACCTATGTCATTCCCCTGAACAAGATAAACGCGCTGCCTTTGATAGTTGAATACTGCACGATGGACGGCGTGGACCTCGTGGAATATCAAACCGCTCCCGAAGTAGGCGCTATTCGTTCCTTAAATTTTCAGCCGGATTTTGAATCGATGCACGATAGGTTTGTGGAACGATCAGTAAAATTCCCAGACACAACAACATCCCGAAGCACAACACTAAACTTCCGATGCCGAGTGTTACCTGGTTGGCAAAATTGGTCAGGAAGAATTTGCTCAGCATATAGCCGAGAGGAAGCGCGATACAACCGGCAACGACCAGCAACATCAGATAACCTTTCGACAGCAGCGCGATGATGGACACGATGTGCGCCCCAACCACTCTGCGGATGCTGATTTCCTTGCGACGGGTTTCCACGGTGTATACAACCAGCCCCAGCAACCCCAACGCGGCAATAGACAAGGTGGTGAACGCCAGGAAGCCCAGCAACGAAACCGTGGCGCGTTGTGAGTAAGATTCTTCCAGCGTCCGGTCGAGCCAGCGGTAGACGAAGGGATGTTGTGGATAGATAGTTTTCCAGATGTTCTCCAGGTCTTTCACCGCGGCCGATGTTTTGGATTCGTGCACGCGGAGGGTGAGTAGCGCATAGCCTTCGGGTTTGCAGCGGATCATCATGGGCCGTATGGCATTGCCGAGTCCTTCGTGATAGAAATCTTTCAGCACACCGGCAACGTGCAGGTTCACACTGTCGTTGGCCTGCAGGTATTTGCCAATGGCGTCACCGTTTGTTTTCAAACCCAGGGCTTTCACGGCGGCTTCGTTGATCAACACCTGGTCGCCGCGTTGTTCGGCGGTTTTGTCGAAGTTTGCACCCGCCACCAATGTGAGATTAAAAACGGGCACCACGCCGGCATCGCCCGCATAGCTCGACACCTTCACCTTTTGCTGATCGGGCAAACCCAGTTGCAATGCTGAAACCGCGCGGCTTCCAAAACTCTGCGACACGGCCGCCACCTGTTGCACGGTGCTGCGTTCGTCGAGCGCTGTTTTAATGACCGACCGGTCTTTGGGATTGATGTGAATGCTGATGCAATTGTCTTTTTGAAAACCATTGTCACCGCTGGCCAGAAACGAAAACTGCCGGTAGAACGTGCTCAGAAAAATCATGACCAGCAGCGACAGCGAGAACTGAAACACCAGCAATGCCTTGCGCAGGGTGAGCGCGCCCATGATGCGTTGTGCCCCCACGTTCTGCAACATCTTCACCGGCCTGAACGACGACAGTATCCACGCCGGAAGCGACCCCGCCAGAAATCCGACCACCAGGGCAAATAGTAAAAAGCACGACATCACTTTCCAGTTCATGGCCATGCTGGGTATAAATTCATAGCTGTCGTTAAAAGGTTTGTATTCCAGGATGAACTCCAGCATGACCTGCGCAAAACACAACGCCCCCAAAGCGATGACAACAGCTTCGACAATATACTGCGCAAAGATCTGTGTGCGCCGCGCACCGGCCAGTTTGCGTATGCCCACTTCGCGCGTGCGCGACAACGAGCGGGCAATCGACAGGTTGGTATAGTTGAACGTTGCCGAGATGAGGATGATGAAAGCAATGCTCACTTCGGCAATGATCTTGCCCCACGAACCTCCGCGCGCAATGTCGTTGTTGATATGGTCCCAGCCGGGTGTGACCGATGCCAGGGGCTGCAACTCGAACGCATAACTTCCTCCCGCTGTCGATTCTTTTGTGATCGTGCGGCTGATGTTGTTGAGGACATTGTTCAGCGCGGCCTTGGTGGCGTGTGGTTGTAAGGTCACGTAGGTGTAGCCATACTCAAACGAATCCCACGTCTGCGATTTTTTCGACAGGCGTCCCAGGTGTTCAAGGGGCGCCACGGTGGACCACGAAACGTAGGCATCGAATTCGAAATGCGATTTTGCCGGAGGTTCATTCAACACGCCAGTCACCAGAAATTCTCCAAAGTTTTTCAGCGTCACGGTTTTGCCCAGGGGATTCACGTTACCAAAAAACGTTGTGGCCATCCGGTTCGACAAGACAATGCTGTAGGGATGGTTGAGCGCAGTTTGTGGGTTGCCATGCTGCAGCGAAAATCCGAACACCCGAAAGAACGAGGGTTGGGTGAACGCGCCTGCCATCGGCAATTCTTCAACGCCTCCCACCAACGTGGTGTTCAGTGCCGGATACAAACTGGTAGTGGCGGCAATAGCCTGGTCGTTGGGGACAAGTGCGTCGGTGAGGGGAAGCGGGGTGCTGGCCAGTCGCCACGAGTCGCCACCGGCGCTGTTGATGCGCGACAGGATGCGATAGGATTGTGAAAGGTTGGGATGAAAGGTGTCGTAGCCAAAAAAGTCGATCGTGCGCACCATAATCATCATGCAAACGGCCATGCTCAGCGACAGCCCGGCAATATTGATAAACGAGAAGAGCCGGTGCTTTAACAGACTTCTCCAGGCAACGACGAGGTAGTTTCTGAACATAGACAAAGGTTTTGCCCGTGGTATTCAAGGATTGGGCCAATCTAAAATTACGCCTTTCTCCGGGTTATGCCACGGTGCCTGTCAATGTATAAATTCGATTGCGAACAACATCGTTCGGAAATGAGACTTGGGTTGGGCGGTGTTGCGTTGGTTTGCTGTTGGACAATTGGTCCGCGAGAGGGCACCACAGTACTTGGTATTTCATTTAAAACAGAAAAAGACGTTGTATCTTTAACCGTTGTTCCGGTTCGGGCCACGTCAAAAAAAAATCAAGGTGTTTGAGTCTTTCAAGAAATATATTCTAAGCCGGGTTGTCATCACGGATGCGGAGTTTGAACGCATTGCTGCCGTGAGCACCATCAGAAGGCTCCGGAAAAAACAGTACCTGTTGCAGGAAGGCGACGTGTGGCGATTTAATGCTTTCGTAGTCAGCGGGCTGGTGAGACTGTATCGTGTAGACGACAAGGGCACGGAACACGTGGTTAATTTCGCGAAAGAAAACTGGTGGACCGGCGACCGCGAAAGTTTGCTATCGGGCAAGCCGTCGAAGTTCAACATCGATGCCGTGGAGCCCACCGAAGTGTTGCTGATTGGCAAGGAAGAGTTTGACGTGATCTGCCGCGAAATTCCCGCCATGGCCACAATGGTGCACGACATCATCCAGAAAAGTTTCGTGGCCACCCAAAACAGACTCCTGGTCCACAAGGATTTTACGGCCGAAGAAAAGTACCTCGACATGATGGAGAAGTATCCCGATTTCATCCTTCGCATCCCGCTTGGCATGATCGCGTCCTATCTGGGCATCACCCCCGAAACCCTGAGCCGGATCCGGAATCAGGTCAAGAAATAAATAGTCACAGTCATCACGTGTCAACACCAGGCCGTCTTTTTGCACGCGTTGTCCGGCACTTGATATAGATCAATTCCTTTCTTATTTCAGATCATTTTCCTGCGGCGAGGGTCGACATAGCTTTGTTCCAACAAAAAAAACAAAACCATGTCACAAGTAATTTTAGTAACCGGTACAAGTACCGGCATGGGCAAATTAACGGCCCTCACGTTGGCAAAAGCAGGTCACACCACCATTGCCGCCATGCGCGACACCAAGGGAAAAAATCAGGCCGTCGCGAAAGAACTTGCCGCGGTGCGCAATATAGAAGTGCTGGACTTCGATGTCACCAGCGACCAGTCGGTGGAAGACGGCATCGGGCAAGTGATTTCGAAACACGGCAAGATAGACGTGGTGGTGAACAACGCGGGTGTTGCCGGGTTTGGGGTGGCCGAAGCCTACACGCTGGATCAGGTGAGGAAAATGTTTGATGTGAACTTCTACGGTGTGTATCGCACCTACCAGGCCGTGTTGCCGCACATGCGGTCGGCGAAGTCGGGGTTGATCATCAACCTGTCTACCGGAGCAAGCGGCTTCACGTTGCCGTTTATGGTTCCCTACTTTGCTTCGAAGTTTGCCATGGAATCGCTGGTGGAAGGTTTCGACCTGGAATTGAAGCCGTATAACATCGAGAACGTGAGCATCGCTTCAGGTGTTTATCCAACCGAAATGAACAACGGATCCAAGGCTGGCATCGGTGCCAACAAAGAGGCGATTGTTGTTGCCTATGGCGAGGAGGCCACGAAGCGCTTCGAAGCGATGGGTGGTGCATTGTTTGGCAAGATGGCAGACTTCAACATGAATCCCCAAACGGTTGCCGATGGCATTCTCAACTTAATTGAAATGCCCAAAGGCACACGCCCGCTGCGCATCGCCATGGACGCCGTGGCGCTGGGTGCCGATCAGGAGTTCATGGATACACGTGCCGCCATGAAAGACAAATGGGTGAAGAACTACGGCTTTCCCTTCTGATGATTTTCACATCATGACAAAGCCGGTCGGATCGTTTTGGTCCGACCGGCTTTTATGTTTTTTGTGGATGATAATCATGATGCGGCGACAGGAGCACACACGAGTTTTAATTTCGTTTCGCTACTGATTTTGGTATTCACCGCGGTGTGTTCCCTTATTAACATAGTGTTGTTCGCGATGACTCGCATTTGACTAAGTACTTCCTTCTTGATAGTTTTGCGCTGCATCGCGCCGACCCTTCATGAAAAGCAACCGTTCGTTTCAAGAGCTTTTTTCGGAATATTATCCGATGCTGGTGGCGTTTGCCTTTCGGTTTGTCAGGGATCAGGACACGGCCAAAGACATCGTGCAATCCGTCTTCATCAAACTCTTCGAAAAAAAAGACACACTGCTTGTTCACGACAGCATGAAGGCCTATTTGTATAAAGCGGTTTTCAACGCTTGTGTCAATCATAAAAAGAGCGAGGCCGTGCGGCTGGGGCATCATGAACTTTATGCACGCGAGTTGAACACCGACGGATTTGAAGAGGCCGTGGAGCAAACAGAAGAGGAGCACAAACTCTATAACGCCATCAAAAAGCTACCGCCCAAATGCCAGCAGATTTTTGTGATGAGCCGTCTCGACAATCGTAAGAATCAGGACATTGCCGATGCGCTGTCCATTTCCATACGCACCGTAGAAACGCAGATTTCCAATGCCCTTCGCCTGCTGCGGGAGACGCTTTCTTTCTTTTTATTCTAAATTCTAAAAAAAGTTTTCGATCGCCTACGTGTTTTGCCCGGCCGCGCTGTCATAGGGGAAACACGACCTCATGCGCGACACGCTCAATCCCGAACTGCTCAGCCGCTACCTGGCCAACAAGGCCACGCCGGAAGAGATCGACCATGTTGAAAGCTGGATGCTCCACAACGAAATCGACCGCTCTACGCTCCAGAAACTGGCCACACCGCCGGAAGGTGTGCGGGTGATGCTGGCTGTGGATGCCGATGCCGACTGGAAAAAGGTGAACGCACAGCTTCAGCAGCATTCTCAACGTGGTCGTCTATGGCTCAAAATTGCTGCTTCGCTGGTTTTGGTTGGACTGGTGGGAGTGGCTGCCTACAAAACCGTATTCACATCGGCGCCCGTGGCCTATACAACAGCCATCAACACAACACAACACGAAAAACAAATTGTGCTTGCCGATGGCAGCACCGTCTATCTCAACGGCGGGGCATCCGTTCGCTACGCCGAAAATTTTGCGGAGGCCCGAAACCTGGAACTGCAAGGCGAAGCTTTCTTTGATGTGAAGCGCGACGAGCAGCATCCGTTCACCATTCAGGCGCAGCAATGCGAAGTGAAAGTGCTGGGCACATCGTTTCTGGTGGATGCCGACAGCGCGTTGGTGGAAGTTGTGGTGAAGACCGGCAAGGTTTCGTTTCGCTCGCCCGACAATCAAATGGTTCAGCTTGTGAAAAATGAAACCGGCGTTTTCGATCCGGGCACAAACCAGCTGACCGAAAGAACCAGCAACGACTCGAATCGTTTGTCGTGGCAAAGCCATGTTCTTGTTTTTGAAAATGCGCCGATCGACCGCGTGGTGCATGACCTGGAGAAACATTTTGGTGTTAGTATAACCCTGCGGGGTGTCGGAAAAGTTGTTCCGTTATATACATCCACATTCACCAACCCGACCTTAACCGAAGTGCTCGATGAAATGAAATTGATCCTGCCCATGGAGTATGCATCGTCGGGAAAAGCCATCACGATCAACATAAAATAATAGTCAGATCTCTATGCGTCGTTCGATCTATACCAAAGTGTTTCTTATCCTGGTGCTGATGGTTTTGATGGCTTTCAGAATCATGGCGCAGGATGTGGCCTCGCGCCGCATCACGGTGCCCCAAAAGGAATGCTCTATCCAAACTGTTTTCACGGAGATGAAAGGGCAAGGCAACATTGTGCTTTCCTATGGCAACAGCCTTCCGCTGAACCGGGTACTTAAATTTGAAACAACCAACGTTGCCGTGTCCACGATTTTGCGCCTGATCAGGGAAGCCACGGGCTTCACCCATAAAATCCAGGGCGACAAAATCATTCTCATTCCGCCCGCAAAAAAATATTCGGTCAGTGGTTTTTTACGCGACGAGGCCAGCGGCGAAAACCTGATCGGAGCAAACATCTACACGCTTCCCGATTTTCGCGGCACCACCGCCAATGCATACGGATACTACAGCCTTACCCTGTTGTCGGATAGCGTCACGCTCTCCGTCTCCTATGTGGGCTATCAGACAAAACGCATGAAGTTCTTTCTGGAAAAAGATACTGTGCTGAATGTTAGCCTCACGTCGGAAGTGTTGGATGAAGTGGTGGTGACGAGCGATGAATCGGCCAGAGACATCACCCACATGAGCACCGTGGAGATGTCGGTTGGTCAGCTTGAAGCGTTGCCCCGGCTTGCGGGCGAAGTGGATGTGATGAAAGGACTTCAATTGCTGCCGGGTGTGCAGGGTGGATCAGAGGGTTCGAGCGGGCTCTATGTGCGCGGCGGAAGCCCCGACCAAAACCTGATCCTGCTCGATGGCGTGCCGGTCTATAATGTGTCGCATTTGTTTGGGTTCTTCTCGGTGTTCAACTCCGACGCCATCAACCATGTGGAGCTCATCAAAGGCGGGTTTCCCGCGCGGTATGGCGGGCGACTTTCGTCGGTGGTGAACATCACCATGAAAGAAGGCAATCAGCAGGAGCTTCACGGCGAAGGATCGATCGGGCTGGTGGCCTCGCGGCTCACGCTTGAAGGGCCTATCAAAAAAAACAAATCGTCGTTCATCATTTCCGGCAGGCGAACGTTTGCCGATTTGTTTGTTCGCCCCATTCTCCGGAAAACATCGGATGGCAAAGAAGATCAGGGCTATTATTTCTATGATGTGAACGCCAAGTTCAATCAAACCATCAACAGTCACAATCGCCTCTACCTGAGCGCATACTCGGGCAGAGACAAGACCCGCACGTCAACCACCGAAGAACTGTTTCGTGACGATGTGCACTACCGCCGGAAAGATGACTATGACCTGGCCTGGGGAAACATCACCACCGCGCTGCGCCTCAACAGCGTGCTCACGCCAACGTTGTTTTCGAATATCACAGCAACGTATAGTCGTTTCAAAATGGATACCCGAAAGGAGATTGACGAGTTCACCAAAAACTCGAAGGAAGAAAAACACGATCATTTCAAAAATCTGTATACGTCAGAGATCCGCGACTTCGCCCTGAAGGCCGACATAGACTACATTCCCAGCCTCACGCATGCCATCAAGTTCGGTGGCTATGGCATCGCGCATGAGTTTTCGCCGGGATCGCTCACCTATCGCGTAGGCGCTGCCGACACAACCGTTGGGTCCTATCGAATTAATGCCGTGGAGTTTGGTGCCTATGCCGAAGATGACATCACGGTGTCGAAGCGCCTCAAGGTCAACCTGGGGGTTCACTATTCGGGCTTTCATGTGGAAGCAAAAAAGTATAGTTCCGTGCAGCCCCGGCTTGCGCTGCGCTACCTGGTGTCTGACAAAATTTCGGTGAAGGCATCCTATGCGCAGATGCAGCAATACATCCACTTGCTCAGCAATGTGGGGGTGGGGTTGCCCACCGACCTTTGGGTGCCGGCCACATCCGTAGCCACACCCGAGCAATCGTGGCAGGGCGCCGTGGGGTTCACCTACAATCCCGACAACACCTATGAATTGATAGTGGAAGGATATTATAAAAACATGACCGGCCTCGTGGAATACAAGAACGGCGCAAGCTTCATGAACCTCGACAAAGACTGGCAAACAAAAATTGAAACCGGCAACGGCGAAAGCTATGGCGGTGAAATTTTTCTGAAGAAAAAAGAAGGCGCCTGGACGGGCTGGCTCGGCTACACGTTGTCGTGGGCCTATCGCAAATTTGAAAACATCGACAACGGCCGCCGGTTCCCTTTTAAATATGATCGTCGCCACGATCTTGAACTGGCGGTGATCTACACCTGGAACAAACGCATCGACCTTGCGTTCACCTGGGTGTATGGCTCCGGATATCCCACGTCACTTCCCACAGCGTCGTATTCGGGTTATCATGGCGATGATCATGCCGACTTCGGATATCATTATGGCTATGCCTATCCGTCGCGAAACAATTTTCGCATGCGGGCCTATCACCGCCTGGATGTGACCCTGAGTTTTTTCAAGCAAAAAAAGTGGGGCGAGCGAAAATGGATCTTCGGGTTGTATAATGCCTACAGCCGCAACAATCCGTTCTACCTCTCCATTCAGGAAGATCCCACTGGGCAATCCAATTCAAAAGTCATTCAACACAGTTTGTTCCCGGTCATACCGGCCATTTCCTACACCTTTAAGTTTTGAACACATGCGCTCTGCTTCTATAATTTTTGTGCTGTTCGTCTTTGTTTCCTGCGGGTTGCAAACACAGGTTGAGCTCGACATTCCCGCAGAACAGCAAAAGCTCGTGGCCAATTGTTTTTTCTCAGCCGACAGCGTGTGGGATGTTCACGTTTGGAAAAGCAAACATGCACTCGACGCCAAGAACGTGGAAGCTGACCGTGTGCCCAATGCCACCGTGGTGGTGAAGGATGGTGCCACCGCCAATCCGCTTTCCTATGATGGACAATACCTCACCTTTCGGTCGAAAGAAAAAGCTACGACCGGAAAGTCGTATACGTTAACCGTGTCGGCTCCCGGCTACGAAACCATCGCGTCGACCGTAACCATTCCCGAGGCGGTTGAGATTGTGGAAGTGAAGAGCGAGCGCACCTTGTTTCCCGAAATGCCGGAGTATTATCAGCGCATCTTCGAGATCCGGTTCAAAGATCCGGCACACCGGTTGAACTATTATGCGTTGTCCATTCAAAACGTTAGCAACAACTCGTTTAACCGCGAAAACACACCGATGCTGACGCGGCCGTTAAACCCCACGTTTGCAGAAGACTATTACTCGGAATGGTTTCAGCATTATAAAGTAAGCACCGCCGAATACAACCTCTTGTTCAACGATCGCCTTTTCGACGGCAGCGACTATACGTTTAAAGTCGCCTGCTTTGAGCAAAATATTGATGAGGCAACACCGCTGGAATATATCATCATCCTGAAATCAATAGGTGAAGAATATTATCAATACCGCGTCACCTACAATCTTCAACTGGAATCAAAAGACGATCCGTTTGCCCAGCCGGTGCAGATCTACAACAACATTCAGAACGGCTATGGAATATTTGCGGGCTACAGTCAGTCGGTGGTGAAGCACAAAGTCCGGTAGCGTTCAATGCCCATCCACATCCATCACGGCCTGTGCAAATGCCTGAGGTGCTTCGAGCGGCAGGTTGTGACCTGCGCCAGCAACAATGCGGTGCGTGCGCTTGCCTGAAAACTTTTTGCTGTACGATGTTCCATCGGTTGCAGGCACCACGCCGTCGGCATCGCCGTCTAAGGTGATGGTTGGAACGGTGATGACAGGACCGGCGGCCAACGTTTTCTCCAGGGAATCGTATTGCGATTCGCCTTCGGCCAAACTAAGTCGCCAGCGGTAGTTGTGAATGACTATGGTAACATAGTCCGGGTTGTCGAAAGACTTGGCGGTTCGTGCGAACGTGGCGTCGTCGAAGTTCCATTTCGGAGAATTAAATTTCCAGATGAGTTTGGCCAGGTCGGCGCGGTTTGCGTCAAGGCCGGCGCGTCCGCGTTCGGTGGCAAAATAATATTGATACCACCAGCCCCACTCGGCGCGCGCAGGCAGCGGCTGTTTGTTGCGTTCCAGGTTGTTGATGAGGTATCCGTTCACCGACACCAGCGCCTTGCAACGGTCTGGCCACAGTGCCGCGATGATGTCGGCCGTGCGGGCGCCCCAATCATAGCCCGCCAGAATGGCCTTGTCTATTTTCAGCGCGTCCATCAAAGCAATGATGTCGAGCGCCACCACAGACTGTTGTCCGTTGCGAACAGTGCTATCGGAAAGAAAGCGCGTGGTGCCGTGGCCGCGCAGGTGCGGAACAATGACACGATAGCCAGCCGACGTCAGGATGGGAACCACGTCCACAAAACTGTGGATGTCATAGGGCCAGCCATGCAACAGAATCACCACCTTGCCGTGCGAAGGTCCGGCATCCACATATCCAACATTGAGCAACCCGGCATTGATCTGCTTCAGTGTGCTGAAAGCGGAAACAGTTTTTTGTGTTGATGAAGGTTGGGCAGTGCTGAGACCGGACATGAAAATTCCGGCAACGATCAGAAATTTAGAGACAGCATTAGAAAAGCTGCGCGGGGTATGCGTGGAGACTTGCGACATGGGTTTAGCGGTTAGACGTGTTGCGTGATGAATGGGAAAAAAAAAGAACCCTGCCCATGAACGCGGGTAGGGTTCTTTTCTGAATGAAATTAAACCAGGTTGATGGCCACATTGATGTTGCCGCGTGTGGCTTTTGAATAAGGGCAAGTTTGATGCGCAGTGTCCACAAGGGCACGGGCCACTTCAGGGTCAATGCCGGGCAGGCTCACATTAAGACGGGCTTGCAGAAAGTAGCCGCCGTCTTGGTTACACAGGTCCACTTCGGTGTCAACAGCCAGTTCTTTGGGCAGTTTGATTTTTAGTTTACCGGCGGCAATGCCGATGGCGCCAATGAAACAGGCCGACCATCCGGCAGCAAACAACTGCTCGGGGTTTGTGCCGGGGTGCGGTGTGCCGGGTGTTGACAGCTTGATGTTCAACTGACCATCCGAACTTAACGATGCGCCGTCGCGGCCGCCGGTGGTGTGGGTCTTGCCGGTATACAATACTTTGGCGGCTTCGGTGATTTGCGCAGGGGCGTTGGTGGCGATAACAGAATCTACAGTGTGCGTTTCCATAATTTTATTTTTTTTAGTAAGTGATGTTTTGTATTTGATATGTAAAGATACGCGGGCCTCAGGGCCGGGTTGGAGCAAAACCCTCCAACTGGACTACTTCGGCCGCGAAGTGGACATTGCTCGCCGCGAACCTCCGCTCACGTTGTCCATCGCGGAGCGGGTTTATTTCGCCGCGGCTTTGGCGGCAGCCTCGATCACATTGGCCACGGCTTCCGGTTTGGAAATGAAAATGACATGACTGCCTTTCACTTCCGTCACCACAGCGCCGATGCGTTTATACATAGAGCGTTCAAGGTCGGGCGCGATGCTTTTGTCTTCCGTTGCCACGATGCCAAACGCTGGTTTTGTTTTCCAGGCAGCCTGGGTCACGGGGGTGATAAACGATTTCACGGCAATCGGGCCTTGTGAAGCATACATGTAGTCGGCTTTTTCCTGGCTCACATCGGCGGCAAATCCCGCGCGAAACTTTGCCTTGTCATAGTAGATAAAACCTTTGTCGTCGGGAGGAAGAATTCCATTTTCGGGCGAGGGCGACGCGGTCTTGGCCAGGTCAAGGGTAGACTCGCCTGCGTCGGGTGCAAAGGCGGCCACATACACAAGGCTTTTCACCTTCGAAGACACACCGGCCTGCGTGATCACCGTGCCGCCCCACGAATGTCCAACCAACACCACCGGACCCTCTTGTTTGTCGAGCGCGCGTTCTGTGGCGGCAACGTCGTCTTCGAGCGAGGTGAGCGGATTCTGCACCATCGTCACGCGATACCCCCGGCGTGTCAGAATTTTGAAAACGGTTTCCCAACCGGAGCCGTCGGCAAAAGCCCCGTGTACAATGACAATGTTTTTTGCAGCGCCCGTCGTTTGAGCATTCGCCATACCCAACGTGATAAAGGAAAGAACAACGGCAAGCAAGGCCGAAAGAAGTGTTTGTTTACGAATCATGGTTTTCATTTTTTGTTTGTTTGTTGATTAGGTTATGAACTGTGTTTATGATGAGATGAAACAAAATATTCTGAGGCGATGCACTATGGAAAAAAGGACGCCCGTTGCTGAAGGATATACACGATCCGTTGCGCATCGTCGGGGGTAGCTGGCACGCGGTCTTCAGGTTTGCCTTGAACGAGTTCGTAGTGCATAACCACCACACCTCCGGAGTCGAGCGATGTGGTCACGTGTTCGATGGTTTTGACGGCGCCGTTAATGTTGCTGCCAAACCACAGCGGATTGGGTTTCTGTTCCCACGTCACCAGCGTATATTCTTCGCCCGCCACGTGTTTGCTGGAGTCTGTGGCCGCGCGCAGCGCCGCGGTGTTGCCATAGAGCGTCGACATGGTTTGCTGGCGGGTGTTGAACGACGAGGTGATCACGTCAAGCCCCGCGTTGTCAAACAACGTCTCGGGTGCCAGATCGGGTTGGGATGGGGTTTGGCATGCCGCAACCAGCAGGGGCAGCATGGCAAAGAGCAAGGTTTTTGTTTTCATGATGTGGGTTTTAGTATTTCTGGTGAGTGGGAATGTCGAACACGAAGCCGTTTGCCGACGCAAGACGGTGACAGTTGATGCAGTCCACGTCGAATGCAATCGTGTTGCCGTAGGGCACAAGCTTGGGTGTGCTGAACCGCGCAAACCCCCAGCCCTCTGTGTTTTTATACTTGACGTCGTCGCGCACCATGAACTGCACATTGTTAAAGTCTCCGGCGCGTACGGTTCCCGTTGTGTCTTCAGCCTGTTTGTTCCACACCACCTTGGCAATGATGGCACCGTTGGGCCAGGGGTTGATGGTGTTTTCGGTAATGGCTTTCACGGCAATGTCGTTGCCATACACCACGCGCATCGTGCCGTTGTCAAAGCGATTGGTAGTGGCAATCACCTTCCAGTTCCGAAAGCCTTCGATGTAGCGGATGCCATTTGGTGAAGCGGGTATTGTGGAGGGACGGGTCACGGGTGTTGATGGCGGAGTTTTAGCGCCATTTGTTTTCGAAGTGTTCGCGGCGAGCGCCACCACATAATTTTTCAGCGTCCTGATTTCGCGTTCAGATAATTTCGCGGAAGGGTTGACGGCGGTGTAGGTCGCCAGCGGCATTTTTCCCTGATCAGCCATGTTCACCATATACCAAAGTTTGGTGACCTGATCGGTAGTCGACAAACTATCCCAATGCGAAAAGTTGAAACGGCTCCGGGCTTTGCGCACATCGGCCGAAACCAGCCACGACACCGGAGCAATCTTGTCATACCACGCCAGACGTGTTTCGTTGGAGTGACAATTGTAGCACGACCGCTCAAGTATAGTCACCACCGAGTCGGGCCCGGCAAAGGTGCCGGTTGGCGGAGGGTTGCTGATTGCGGGTTCTGCAAATTGCATCCCGATCACAATCAGGGATAGAATGCCCAATGCCACCAGGAGTATTCTCGATCGTTTCGTGCTGGATAATTTCATGTGTTGATTTTTTTAAGTCGTGATATAATGAGTGAAGTGTGTGCAGGTGATTGTCGCGCCGCGCAGGGCGTTTGTTTTTGAGTTCGTTTCAAAAGTAGGCGGCCCGTGTCACGTGGGCTGTCAGAATCTGGGCTAAGTCGGCAGAATGAGGTGTGAAGTGGACAAAGCCGACCCCAGGCAGACAGCACGACTTTATTTCAAAAACATGCTGTGGTGTTGCGTTCAACTTTTAGGACGACAACCCAAGGCGTGTGCAGGCTCATAGGCGGAAAACGGGCTGTATAGTTTAGGATGGAAGCTGCCAGGCTCACCACCGAATTTGTCTGCTTGGGCGGCGATGCACTATGAGCCCGGTGGTGTGTCAAATAATTTTGTGTCAGCAATCGGGTCGGTCGACCTGATTTTAACTTTTTATGAACATCGTAATGAAATCAATTAATCTTCTTGTCCTTGCCGTGGTGGTCGTGGCCGCCGCGGCCTTTTCGTTTTCGCCTGCGGCCGACGTAATTAAAAATCCAGGACGTGCGGACGATGCCAGGGGCTTTGCCGTAGTGGAACTCTTCACGTCCGAAGGCTGCTCGAGCTGTCCTCCAGCTGATGCCTTGGTGGAAAAGATTCAGCGCGAAAACAACAACGATCAGATTTATATTCTTGCCTTTCACGTCGACTATTGGGATCACCAGGGATGGAAAGACCGCTTTGGCGATCCCGAATTTTCGAACCGGCAACGTCAGTATGCCGAATGGCTCAACCTCGGAACATTGTATACACCCCAGGTGGTCGTGAACGGCGCAACCGAATATGTTGGTTCCGACGAATCCCGCATCGGCCGCGCCATCGCCAACGGTCTGGCACAATCCGCCGCAAATGTGTTGACACTTAAAGGAACATTAGCAGACAAGCGTGTTGACATTGTTTATCAGGTTTCGGTTTCGAAAAAAGACACGGAGCTGGTGCTGGCGTTGGTGCAAAAATCGGCATTGAGCAAAGTGAAGGCTGGCGAAAATATGGGCCGGAGCCTGGCCCACATTCAAATCGTGCGCGGATTGTTACGCGTGCCTGTAGCACGCAACGATCAGCAAAATGTGTCCCTCAATTTTCCGGACGATGGTGCCAACGGGTGGGAAGTGATCGGCTTTGTGCAGCAGAAATCCGATGGTCACATCCTCGGCGCGGCGCGGTTTGATGTGAACTAGCGATTCCTGCTGGAACGCGCAGGAGCGGAGGTAGGTTGGACAATGGCATGAAGTATACCGTGGATTCTGTGGTATATTCAGCCGCCACACGGTCCGGACCCGGTTCACGCCGGGCAGATGACGTGAGAAATGGCCAACCTCACCTCAAAATTTGTCCACTTCGGCTATTGAAAAGACAACATCATACGGAATGTTGAATATTTTTACGCAGGCCTGGGAGGTAAAGTATCAATGCTCTCGAAACGCCAACAAAAAAAGTGAGCCGTCAGCGGCGCTACACATGAATACAAAAGCATTTAAAATATCGAACTGGATAGTCTGGCTAAGCTCCTTTTTTCTGGGCGTGCTCATGTCGGTGCCCAAAGTGGCCGAGTCGCACTTCAATCCCTATGAGGCCGCCGTCAATTCATTGATCACGTTTTTGTTTGCCATATTTATATGGTACTACAACATCTACACGCTGCCGGTCTATTCCTCGCGCGATGTGGCCAGCGGGTTGTCTGTGGTGCGACTTGTGAAAAGCCTGCTCATCGGAATGGCCATGATGTTTATTCTGGCCTGCGCCCAACAGTACATCCTGTCGCACCTCGACTTTGGTCCGGTCATGCTCATGATCGAGGTGCGGGGCATTCTCATCAACCTCACGTTCTATATGTTTCTGCACCTGGTGTATCAGAGCTACCAGAACCAGCAGGTTGCCATCGAGCTGGAGCGCACCAAAACCGACAACATGGGCGCGCAATATGAATTGGTGAAACAACAGGTGAATCCGCATTTTCTGTTCAACAGTTTGAACACCCTGAAGTATATGGTGGAAAGCCACGATGCGCATGCCGAAGATTTTATACTCAAGCTCTCCGATTTCTATCGCTTCACGTTGGAGAGCCGCAAGCTTAACCTGATCAAACTTTCCGAAGAGCTGGAAATATTGCAGTCCTATGTGTTCCTGCTGAAAGCACGCTTCGAAGAAGGTTTCGCGTTGAACATCGACATCGACAAGGCGCTTTATGCATCATTCATTCCTCCCTTCACACTGCAACTGCTCGTAGAGAATTGCATCAAGCATAATGTTGTGTCGTTGCACCGGCCGCTTCACATTCGTGTCTACGCCGAGCGCGATGAGCTGGTGGTGGAAAATGCCTTGCAACTTAAACGCACCCCGGAAGCATCAACCGGCATGGGACTTGAGAACATCAATCAGCGCTATATCCATTTAATCAACAAGAAGATCGAGATCAAGGTCAGTGAGACCACATTCTCTATCAAACTTCCCATCATTCATGAAAATAGTAATCATTGAAGACGAAATAAAAGCGGCGAAGTCGCTGGCGGCACTCATCGCAAAACTCCGGCCCGACGCCACCCTGGTGGCGCAACTGCAGAGCATCGAAAGCGCCGTGGAGTTTTTGACGCAGAACGCACAGCCCGACCTCATCTTCATGGACGTGCAGCTTTCCGATGGCATGTGCTTCGACATCTTCAAGGCCGTGAAAATTCAATGCCCCGTGGTGTTCTGCACCGCCTTTGGCGAATATGCCATGGACGCCATAAAAGCAAACGGCATCGACTATTTGCTGAAGCCGTTTTCGAAAGAACAACTGGAAGAAGCATTCGAAAAAGTCGATAACTTTAAAAACTTCTTCCAGCAAAATCAGCAACCCGATCTGGATGGGCTGCTAAAAAAAATGGGGCTCGACGAAGGCAAAAAAAGCTTCCTGGTTTTCAAGAGCAACAAATACACCACGGTGCAAACCGACGCCATCGCGTTCATCTACATCAAAAACGAATCCACCACCATCGTGACCTTCCAGGGGCAGGAATACAACCTCACACAGACTATGGACCAGGTGCAGGCCATGTTGTCGGTCAAACAATTTTTCAGGCTCAACCGCCAGTACCTCGTCAACTTCAGTGCCGTGAAGGAGGTGGAGCATTATTTTGACAGAAAGCTGTTTGTTAAACTCACGGTGCCCACGCCCGACAAACTGCTCATCGGAAAAGAAAAGACCAGCGGTTTTTTGAACTGGCTGGAGACGCGATAATGCGGCGCCTTCATTTTTTGTAAATAATCCAAAGATCAACCGGGAAAAATTCCCGCCTTCATCCTCTTGCTAAAGCCGCGGGAAATCCAGCCCCACCGCCGTCGAACAATCGTTTGAAGTTGCGCGATAAACTTTTTTGCTATTTTTATCCGCCTGCCCGGAAGCCCTGATCGTTTTTTTGAGGCGATGTGGTCATACCCGTGCGGCAGTGGAGCAAATAGCCTGTGGAAGAAAACCTGGAAGAGGATGTGATTCGTCGGATGCGCGACGGAGACGAACGAGCATTCAAGCTCGTGTTCGATCTCTATTACCGTCCGCTCACCGTGTTCGCCATAAAATATGTGGGCGACGTGGAGGATGCCAAGGAGATTGTGCAGGAATTTTTTGTGCGCATGTGGTCAAAGCAGGCAACGCTCGACATCCGCTTTTCACTGCGCATGTATCTCTATCAAAGTGTGCGCAACGCCTGTCTCAATTTCATCGCGTCAGACAAGGTGGAGAAGAAACGCATGATGGGGTATAACTATCCCCTGGTGTCGAACGACAATGCGCTCGAACACATGATGGCCGCCGAGCAGGAAGAAATTCTGATGCAGGCCATCGACCGCCTTCCCGAAAAATGCCGCGAGATTTTTGTCATGAGCCGCATGAACAGGCTCTCGCACCAGGCCATCGCCACCCAACTCAACATCTCCGTGAAAACGGTTGAAACCCAGATTTCCATTGCCCTGAAGCGCCTGGCCGAGTGGGTCATCACCCTCGCGATGTTTTGCTGCGACGCACTGACCGCCCTCTTCTGACACGCGTCTTTCCGTGGCGCGCCGCAGCGTCTCAAGAAAAATATTCAAAAAAATCCGAAAACCTTTTAAGGGGTGCTCATCCTTTTGCTGTCTGTAGCATAATTCAAGCAGCGCTTCACCCTAATGGTTTTCTATGGATAGAATTTTTACGGTCTTCTTTTCTCGCGTCGGCAAGGTTAGGATTGGGATTGAATTCCGGAAGGGATTCATGGCGGTGGTGTTGGCGATGGCCACGCTGCAGGCCCGGGCACAGGACCCCACGTTTTATGAAACGTTCGACGGCACCGCCTCGGGCGAAGTGCCCGTGGGTTGGAAATCCTATTCGCTCAACGGCGACCAGGGCAACGGCTGGGTGCGCTCGGTCTATGGCTTCTTTGGTCCCAAAGTGATGACCAGCGGCGTGGAGTATGCGCTGCCCGGAAAAATAGACGAAGACTGGCTGGTCACGCCGCAGATCACACCCCGCGCCAACGACTACCTCATCTTCGACTCGGGCCAGGAGTTTGTGTGGGATGATTATGGATCAACCTACGAAGTACGCATCTCTACCAAGACCGCTAACCGCGCCGACTTCACCACGGTGTTGAAGAGTTATACGGAACCGGAGTTTCCCGGCTATTTATATTCCGAGCGCCTCTTGCTCAACCTTGCCGCCTACAAAGACAAGCCCATCTACATTGCGTTCGTGCATAAAAATCCGGTGACGGGCGAGAGCTCCGACCCGGAGAATCCATTTCCCCGAAGCGAGAACTGGTATCTCGACAACGTGTGGGTACGCGCCGTGCAGCCGCTCGACTATACCGCGGGAGAAATATTTGGTTCGTTCAGCAACGTGATCCGCGTGGTGGAGTCGGGCACCACGGTCATCATCAGCGTGGTGGTGCGCACAGCGGGCGACAACGGCAGCGCCGACATTTCGGCGCTCACCTTCACCACGGCCGCCTCGTCTCCCAAAGTGAAGATCAAGAAAGCCATGCTCTACACCACCTATGGCGATTCGTTCCTGTCTACCAATGAAGAAACAGGCGAAGTGTATGCCGACGTGTATGGCTCGATTACCGATCCCGGAAATGAATTCACCATCGAAGGTTTTCAGGACCTTGCACGCGGCGACAACTATTTCTGGCTCATGTATACGCTCGAAGCCGACGATGCCGTGCTCACCTTTCCCTATCCCGAAGTGGATGCCACGTTCGAGCGTGTGGTGGTGAACGGTGTTGAACATGCCACCACGTTGAGCACAACAGCAGCCACCCATGCCGTGGTGCCCGATGTGCCGGTGAACGACAACTATGCCGATGCCATTGAAATTGAACCTTCGCCCGGCACCACCGTGCACACGGGTTCTTACAACTATAAGGCCACGTTCGAAACAGAGATTGTGGTGGAGCGTCTTGCCTATTGTGCCACGCCCAACAATGGTTCGGCCAAAGATGGATCGAACTCGGTGTGGTGGCATTTCAAAGCACCGGCCGCGGGGGTGATCACGGTCGATCTGTCCACGAGCAAGTTCAACACGATGCTGCTCATTCAGGATGTGAACGGCGACCAGCTGGCGTGCAGCAAAGACATCGACGAAAGCGCACTGGTGTTGCAATCGCGCATTTCGAATTTCCCGGTGGCCAATGGGCAGGAGTTTTTCATTCGTGTAACAGGCGAAGGCGCGGGCCCGGGCGATCCCAACGCCGCCAACGGTGTGGTGAACCTGGACTTCACATTCGAAGTGCCCCTGGGCGTTGAAGGTCCTTTCTCCTACGAGCTCTCTGAACTCTACCCCAATCCCACAAACGAAAAAGCCAACATCGACATGCTGTTGCACAGACCCACCAACGTGGTGCTGGAAGTAACAAACACGATGGGCCAGACGGTGCATGTTCAGGACAAAGGGTTTATGCCAGCGGGCAAACACGAGCGTGTGGAACTTGATGTGGCGCATCTTCCGGCAGGACCCTATGTGGTGCGCCTGCGCGGAAGCAACACCACAGCCCGCAAGCTCATGGTGGTGAAAGACACGGGCGCGCATTGATCGACAAAACAGGAAATCATTTTTATACAAACACGATGGAAGAAAACAACGACGACAGAAACTGGTATCTCGCTTCGAAGCGGTTAACAGAAGGTCTTTCCGATGCCGAGCAAGTAGAGTGGGAGGTTGTGCTGCGCAATGAAAAATTTAAAAATGATTTTGCATTGATCGAAAAACACTGGCATGCCCTCGAGGCCTCGGCCTATGCAAAGATCAATGTGGGCGAAGACTGGCAAACGGTGCTGGCAAAGATCCGGACCACACAACAACCCGCGAAGCAATTTGTGTTGACAACGTGGCTGCGCTATGCGGCCATGCTTGCCTTTGTGATCGTGAGTGCCTATGGCGCGTGGATGTTCAGCAAACCGTCGACCACCCAAACCCTCCTCACGCGAATTGAAGCGCCGGCCGGTGCGCGCACCTATGTGACGTTGCCCGACAGCTCGCACGTGTGGCTGAATGCCGGCTCGCGCATTTCGTTCGATCAACATTTCGGAAGCGACAATCGCGACCTGGCATTGGAAGGCGAAGCGTTTTTTGATGTGGAGAAACGCAAGGTTCCTTTCAAAGTGCAAACCGTGGCCTACGAGATTTCGGTGTTGGGAACAGCATTTAATGTGAAAGCCTATCGCGACGACGATGAGGTGAGCACCACCCTGATCCGCGGCAGCCTGAAAGTGAACCGCGTGAACGCCGCCGGTGTGGCCGAAGAAATATTGATTCGCCCCAACGAGAAACTCACCCTGCAGGGATTGCCCGCCGAACGCGGCACACATCCGCTGGTGCTTCAGAAAAATATCGATGGTGCTGCGGAAGCCGATTGGAAAGACGGCTGGCTGACCGTGCGCGGCGAATCGTTGCGCGAGTTGTCAAAAAAAATCGAACGGCTCTACAACGTCACCATTCAGTTTGAAGACGAAAACCTGGAGGCTTACAAATATACCGGCCGCATTCAGCAATTCAGTTTGGAACAAGTGTTGAAGGCGCTGGCGCTCACGTCGCCGATCGAATTTGTGATTCACGAAAAAAGCGTGACACTGCGCGAGAACAAAAACACGAAATCAAAATATCAGACAACACCCACACCTTGATAACAAACCTTAAACCCCGATCGATGAAAAGACAATACAACCTCACATAACCATAGTCATCGCCTGAAAAAAAGCGGGATCAAAAGATGCTGACACATCTCCTGATCCCTTAGGACAGACAAAACAGTTACCAACCCTGTGACGGAGTGGAACGATATTATTTTACCTAATCCCAGCGAATTCTATGAAAAAAAATGGATACGGCCAAGGAAACCTGTGGCCAGTATTACTTAAAACGGCGTTGGTTATGAAAATCTGGCTTTTGCTACTATTGATCCCCCTCGGTGTTTCGCTGGCGGGCACGGCGCATTCTCAAAACGTGAGTCTTGAGCTGAAGGATGTCACCATCCGTCAGGCGTTGCATGCCATTGAGCGCGAGAGCGGATATTCTTTTTTCTATAACGATTCGTTTCGAGACCTGGAAAAGAAAATTTCACTCACGGCACAGAACGAACCCATCGGTGCCCTGCTCATTCGCATGCTGAACAACACACAGCTCACTCATAAATTTCTGGAGGGCAAGCTGATCGTGATCGTGCTGAAAGACAGTCCCGAAAAAATAAGAGTGCGCGGACAAGTGACGGGTGCCGACATAAAATCTTCGCTGCCCGGTGTGAACGTGACCGTGAAAGGAACGGGCACCGGAACTGTTACGAATGTGAATGGTGAATATGTGCTGGACGTGGACCCCGGTGTCACGCTCGTGTTTTCGTTTGTGGGTTATATCAGCTCCGAAGTGAAGGTGACCAACGAAACAACCATCAACATCGAGTTGGCGGTGGAGGCAAAAACGCTGAACGAAGTCACCGTGGTTTCTACCGGCTATCAGGAAGTGGACAAGCGTTTGTTCACGGGCGCGGTGGTGACACTGGCCTCGAAAGATTTTAAAACCGACGGCACCCTCGATGTGAGTCGCATGTTGCAAGGCCGCGCTGCGGGCGTGTCGGTGCAAAATGTGTCGGGCACGTTTGGGGCTGCGCCAAAAATCAGAGTGCGCGGTGCCACGTCCATCACCGGCGACAACAAACCCTTGTGGGTGGTCGACAACGTGGTGCTGGAAGACGTGGTGAATATTTCTGCGGAACAACTTACCACGGGTGATCCCAACACCCTCATCGGTTCTTCGGTGGCAGGACTCAACTCCGACGACATCGAGAGCATCACCATCCTGAAAGACGCTTCGGCCACGGCGTTGTATGGCGCGCGCGCCAAAGACGGGGTGATTGTTATCAAAACAAAAAAAGGACGTGTGGGCAAGCCGGTCATCACCTACACGGGAAACTTCTCAACCTATCTCAAGCCTTCCTACAACAACTACAACATTCTGAACTCGGCCGATCAGATGTCGGTCTATGCCGAGATGGAGCGCAAGGGGTTGCTGAATCATTCCGACCTGGTGTCGCGACCAAACGGTGGGGTCTACAAAAAAATGTACGACATCATCAACAGCTCGTTCAACGAAGAAACCGATCAGTTCGAATTGTTGAACACGCCGCAGGAGCGTCGCGCGTTTTTGCAGCGCTATGCGCTGGTCAACACCGACTGGTTCGACGAGCTCTTCAAAAATTCGTTTGTGCAGGAACATTCCCTCGGAGTGTCGTCGGGCACGGAGGTGTCGCAGTTGTATTTCTCCACAAGCTACTATGACGACAACGGCTGGACCATTGCCGACCACGTGGACCGCTACACCCTGAATGCCAGCGCAACGTTCAAACTTTCCGACAAGGTTCGCTTCGGCCTCACCGCCAACGGCTCGTCGCGCAAGCAACGCGTGCCCGGCACCGTGGCACGACAGGTCGATGTGGTGGAAGGACGCTACAACCGCGACTTCGACATCAACCCCTTCAGCTATGCCCTCAACACCAGCCGCGTGCTCACCGCCGAAGATGGCGCGGGCAACCTGGAATATTTCACACGCAACTATGCACCGTTCAACATCATCAAAGAATCGCAGACCAACTTCATCGACCTGAACCTGCTCGACCTTCGCCTGCAGGGCGACTTCAGCTATCAGATCGTAAAAGCCTTGAAGTATGAATTTGTCGGCGCCGTGCGCGACGTGCGCACCACCACCGAACACAAAGTGGGCGACGATTCAAATATGGCCAATGCCTATCGCGCCGCTGGCTCGCAGGTGATCCGCCAGGGAAACAAATTTCTCTATTACAATCCCGACTATCCCAACCTCGACCCCGTGGTGGTGTTGCCCGAAGGCGGTTTCTATAACCGGTCCGACGACCAGATGCGAAGCTACTATGTGAAAAATCAGCTTACGCTGAAGCAGGTGTTCAACACCAAACACCAGGTGAATTTTGTGGCGGGTCACGAGTTGCGCATGATCGACCGGCAGAATTCCTACAACAACGGCTACGGCTATCAATTCAACAAAGGCGGTGTGGCATTCACCGACTATCTCATCATCAAACAACTGCTGGAAGGCAACTTCAACTATTTCGGCATGGGCTATTCCAAAGAACGTTATGCAAGCTTCTATGCGTCGGCAAACTATGCGTTCAACGACAAGTATGTGCTGAACGCCACCACGCGCATGGACGGCTCGAACAAACTGGGTGAAGCCCGCACGGCCCGCTGGCTTCCCACCTGGAACGTGAGCGGCGCGTGGAACCTCGATGCCGAACGTTTCATGAGCAACGCGCGCGCCATCGACTACCTCACACTCAAGGCGGGCTACGGTCTCACGGCAAACGTGGGCAATGCCACAAACTCGTCGGTGGTGTATCGCAGCGGCACCACACCCCATCCACACTTCGACGAAACCGAGTCGCAGATCATCATCGACGGATTGGAGAATCAGGACCTGACGTGGGAAAAACAATATGAACTGAACGTAGGATTAAGCACGGGCTTCTTCAACAAATTCACCGTCACCTTCGACTACTACAACCGGAATCATTTCGACCTCATCAGCGTCATCAAAACATCGGGCATTGGCGGCGAACCCTACAAGGCCATCAACTATGCCGACATGAAATCGCACGGCATAGACTTTTCGCTGGGCGCCACACTCTATGATCGCCGCGGACTGACGTGGACAACCAACTTTGTTTTCAGCCACAACAAGAGCCGCATCACCAACCTGAAGAATCAGCCACGCATCTACAACCTGGTGTTCCAGGACGGCGGCGCGCAACAGGGCTACCCGGTGCGCGGACTTTTTTCCATCGACTATCAGGGCCTGAACCCGGAGAACGGCGTGCCCACGTTCATCGATCACGAAGGCAAACTGGGCACGAATGTTTTTCTGCAAAGCCTCAACACACAATATCTCAAATATGAAGGGTCGGTCGATCCCACCATCACCGGAGGTTTGTCAAACACGTTCCGCTATAAGCAACTTACGCTGAACGTGTTTTTCACCTACCAGGCCGGAAACAAAATCAGGCTCAACCCTTCATTCAAAAATGGCTACTCAGACCTCGACGCCATGCCGCGCGAATTTCTTGACCGTTGGATTAGGCCGGGCGATGAAAAGAGCACCGACATTCCGGCCATTGCCGACCTCAACGTACTGGCGGGCCTCAGCTCAACCTATCCCTACAACACCTACAACTATTCAAACGCCCGCGTGGCCGACGGTTCGTTTGTGCGGATGCGCACCATTTCCCTCAGCTACATGCTCCCCAACAAATTGGTGTCCGGCACCACATTCACCAATGCGTCCGTCAGTGTGACGGGCACAAACCTGTGGCTGGTCTATGCCGACAAAAAATTGTATGGACAGGACCCGGAGTTCTTTAGCTCGGGCGGGGTGGCGCTGCCGGTGCCGCGACAAATCACGCTGTCGCTAAAACTAACCTTGTGATGAAAGGTGGAGATGAAATTTGAAAACGAAGTATTAAAACGTAATCGGATGAAAAAGAAAGTATCGATCCTGTTTGCAGCCACCGTGGTGTTGATGACGGGCTGCAACGACTTTTTATCGGAGACGCCCGACAACCGGGCCAGTCTCGATTCGAAAGAGAAGATCGCGGAGCTATTGGTGACGGCATATCCGGAGGCGAACTACATTCCCTTTTGTGAAGCGTTGTCCGACAACGTGGAAGACAACTTTGGTGGCACCGAAGACGTGACCAACGGCGACCCCTGGTTCTGGCGCGATGCGTCGGCTACGTGGCAGGACTCGCCCGAATTTTACTGGAACGGATGCTACACCGCCATCGCGGCAGCCAATCACGCCCTGCGTGCCATCCGCCAAAGCAACGACTCAACGTTTTATGACGCGCAGAAAGGCGAAGCACTTTTGGCAAGAGCCTATTCGCACTTCATGCTGGTGAGCCTGTTTGCCAAAATGTATGATCCCCAAACCGCCACGGGCGATCAGGGCATTCCCTATGTGACCGATCCGGAAACCGTGTCGCTCAAACTATACGATCGCAAAACCGTGGCCTATGTCTATGCCATGATCGAGAAGGATCTCACCGAAGGCCTGCCCCTCATCGACGATCATGCCTATGAAGGATCAGGCACAAACGGCGCAAACCTTGCACGCTTTCATTTCACACGGGCCGCATCGCATGCTTTTGCCACACGGTTCTATCTGTTCAAAAAAGAATATGACAAAGTGATTGAACACGCCAACGCCGTGCTCAACGTGAACGACATCCCGTCGATGCTGCGCCCCTGGACCACAACCTACCGCACGCTCACGTCGAATGAATTGACGCTGACCTACACACGCTCCACCGAAAAAGCAAACCTGTTGTTGTGCGACACGCAATCGAACTGGGGCACGAGCTTCAACCAGCTGCGCTATTCCACCGGCGCGGTCAGGAGAGCAGAAATGTTTTTCCTCAACAATCCCGCTGCGGGCAACTATGCCTATTCAACATACTATACCAACACCGGGGTGAATTTTGTGTTCAAGTTTCGCGAACACTTTGTGCGCACGGGCATGAACGCCAGCACGGGCTATTCGTATGCCATCATCCCGTTGTTCTCGGTAGAAGAAGTGTTGCTGAGTCGTGCGGAAGCGCTGGCCATGCAGGTGCAGCTTCACGAAGCACTCGACGACATGAACCGCTTCATCAGCATGCGGGTGCTCAACTACGACCCCAAGGTGAACAACGTCACGTTTAACCGCCTCTACAATCTCTATGAGGAAACCGACAACAAGAAGGCCATCGTGCGCGGCATACTGGAACTGCGCCGTGTAGAATTTTTGCACGAAGGTCTGCGGTGGTTCGACATTCTCCGGCACAAAATTCCGGTAACACACACATCGTACGACGGACAAAGCCTGACGCTGGGACCAAACGATCCGCGACGCACACTGCAAATTCCGGCCGAGGCTATTTCGGTTGGCGGTCTCAACCCAAATCCGCGCTAACGCCCCAAACGACCATGATCATGAAGACACAGAAACTATCGATAGGGATGCTGATGCTCCTCCTGCTGGTGTTGCCGCTGGCGTGCAAGGATGGCTACAACGAAGCGGTCGATCCTTCCAGGACCGACTATGTGACCAACGACAACAACCATCCCGATTCGGAGCTTGACAAATGGCTGCTGTCCAATTTCACAAACCCCTACAACATCGAAGTGAAATATCATTGGGATGCATCCGAAGGCGATCTTTTCCGCACGCTTGTGCCACCCAAAGTTTCGCAGATCCGGCCGGTGATGGAGGTGGTGAAAAAAGTGTGGATCGATCCCTATTCCGATCTGGCCGGCGCCACCTTTGTGAAACAATATTGCCCGAAACAGTTTGTCACCATCGGCAGTGCGCGCTACAACCCCGACGGCACGTTTACGCTGGGCACAGCCGAAGGCGGACGCAAGGTGATGCTCTATGTGGTGAACGCGTTCGATCCCACACAACGTTCGGCCGTGAAGCAACTCATGCACATTGTGCAACACGAATTTGGCCACATCCTCAATCAAACACTTTCCTATCCATCGGCCTTCCGCGAAATAACACCCGGACTATACACCAGCGACTGGCGTTTCAACTCGGTGGCGCAGGCACGCGGGGCCGGGTTCATCACCAACTATGCCATGGCGTCGCCCGACGAAGATTTTGTGGAGATGATTGCCACCATGCTCATCGAAGGCAAGGAAGGCTATGAGGCTATTCTGGCGTGTGGAACAAACAGCAACAGCCTTTCACTGTTGCGAAAGAAAGAAGCGCTCGTGGTGCAATATTATCGCGAGTCGTTCAACATCGATTTTTATGCGTTGCAAACCAAGGTGCAGGAAGCCATCAACGCCATTGCACCTCCCGGCGAAGGCCCCGAAGAACTGCCACCGCTGGCCGATGTGTGGGGCTTTGAAAAAGAAAAAACCACCGTGCGTTTTGACCTGAGTCAAATGGCAGAGCCGAGCGAATTTTCGCTGCGCTTCGCACAAGACAATCGCGTGTTGCACGAAGCCGGTCTTGCTCTTGACTACAATTTCAAACTCTACTACACCGCCGCCGACGAACTCGCCCTGAAATTATATTACTACGATCTGAGCGACGAAGACAAAGTATACAAGCAGGCAACATTCTATTATTTCCTCATTCCCCAGGACGACGGCACCATCGCGGTGTTGATGAGCTATGCCGACGAGAACGGCATGTATCTCAACAACGACCTTGGTGTGGGAGCGCTCAACGCATTCTTCGCGAACCGGACGTTCCGTTTCGACTGGGTGGAATCGTGTGGCGGCGAGGTGTATGTTGGACTCTATCCACAAGACTCTCCCGCAAATTTCTGTTTTGGTGTATTGGAAAATTAAGGACCCGACAACGATGAAGAAACTTTTTATACAGCCCACCCTTGGCATCGTCTGGCTCTGTGCATTGCTGTTGACAACCGCGTGCGACCGGAACTATGACACCATCTTTAAAGAAACACCCGACCAGCGCGCGCAGGCCGAACTGGACCAATACAACACCCTGCTCATGAACGCACCCAATGGCTGGAAGGCATCGCTCTACACGGGCACCGGCGCAGGCTATTTTTATTATTTCGATTTCAAACCCGGCGGACAGGTAACGATGCTCTCGGACTTTAACGAGGAAACAGCAGGAGAGCCCATGGAAACCACCTGGGCACTAAAGGCCCTGCAACGTGCCACGCTAAGCTTCACCACCTACTCCTACATTCACTTGCCAGCCGATCCCGACGGCAACGTGAACAACGGTCTGCCCGGCAGTGGCCTGTTGTCGGATTTTGAGTTTGCCATTGTGCGCACCGCGGGCGACAGCGTGGTGATGAAGGGTGTGCAACACAGCGCCGAACTGGTGTTGGTGAAAGCCAGCGCCGAAGAACAAAGCGCCATTGTGGGCGATCGGATTCTGGATTTGTTACAGGAAACGTCCGCCTACCTCACAGCCTTCAACGGCTATCGCCTCACCCTGCCCGACCAAACGGTGGTGCCCATGGCGCTGAGCATTCCACAAAAGCTGGTGTCATTCCAGTACATCGACAGCGACGGCACAACCATCAAATCGCCACGCACCTCCTACACGTTTTCAATCAACGGCATCGTGCTGAAAGCCCCCATCACCATTCACGGCTTTTCCGTCCACGCGCTGTTGTGGAACGACGAAACAAAATCCTATTTCGTGAACGAAGCCGATGGCCTGCCGCTGGTGGGCTCGGAAGATACGTTCATTTTTGAACCCACAGTTTCGCTCGCCAGCCTGCTCGACAAAAAACTGATCACCGCCACCTTGCCCGAAGGCGCAGGCATCTACCCGCTGCCCGGCCAGTCAGACGCGTTCACGGATCTTTACAATGAAACGGCGGCCGCACTATACAACGGTCTCTACCGCCTGACCCTTCGCGACATCCGGTTGGTGTTCCCACCCAACACCGGCCTCATGCAATTTGTGGTCACGTTCACACAGCCCGGACAAAACGGTTCAGTCAGTCTCTACGCAGCGCAATACACATACTCGTATCAGCTACGCGACGGCGGCATTCTGAAATTTAAAATGGAAGACGTCGACCAGAACGGAGGCCTGCTCTACAACGACCTCATCGGCATGCTCAATCATTTCGACAACGACACGTTTGCCGTGAAGTATGTCGGCGGCGGCTTCAACGTGGTGGCCGGATTTTTTAGCCAGGAGGAACAAGACTATCATTTCGGCGGATACTTGCCCGCGCAGTAAGGAGAATTGTCGTCAGGCAGAATAGCGATATCACAACGATATCGCTTTCTTGATCTTCTCCCCGGCAGCACTCGGTTTTTTCCGGGTCTCCAGATAATGATGCCACAACATCATGGTGCCCACGCTGCGATAGGGTTGCCATCGCTTCGTGATGCTCAGCAACTTTTCAGGATCAACATCCTTGGGCAACTTCTTCACCTGCTTCAGGGCATTCACGGCGGCAAGATCGCCCGGCGGAAAAATGTCGGCCCGGCGCAACACAAACATGAGGTAGATATCGGCACTCCAGTTCCCAAGACCTTTCAGGGCCACGATGTTGGTACGCACCGCGCTGTCGGATAATTTCTCCTGCGCTTTGGGAACAAACGTTTTGTTTTGAATGGCTTCGGCCAGCAGGCGTGCATACACCATTTTCTGCCGGCTGAAATAGCACGCTTTCAGTTCTTCGTCCGTCAGCGACAGAAGTCGTTCGGGCGTTATCTTTTTTATCTTGTCACGGAGTTTATTTAACGCCGCCAGTGCCGAAGCCAGCGACACCTGTTGTTCCAGAATGATGTGCACCAGCGATTCGAACGTGTTGGGTCTTGTCCACATGGGCGGGTAGCCATGCGTTTTCAGAATCAGATCCAGCGCACGATCCTGCGCGGCCAGCGTGTCGCACAGCGTGTGGAAGTTTTCGGTCGAGAAGGTTTGTATCACAAAGGTTGGGGGATATGAAGGGGTGTTGGTGAAGCCACAATAGAAGTGAAGACGAAAATACACCAACAGAGTTGCGCACCACGTTTAAAAAAGCGAAGGATTCCGATCTTCCAGGCGTAGCAGAATGGCTTTGTTGTGAAGCCCTCCGCCAAACCCAACCGGGTTGCCCGTGCTGCCCACCACCCGGTGACACGGGGCAATGATCGAGATCGGATTTTTGTTGACCGCACCGCCCACAGCGCGAACGGCTTTTGCATTGCCAACCTGTTCGGCAATGTGGCCATAGGTTGTGGTGGTGCCATAGGGAATGGTGAGCAACGCCTGCCACACCTTTTTCTGAAACCCCGTCCCTTCAAAGTCCAGCGCAAGCGTGAAGGTTTCGCGCTTCTTGTCAAAATATTCCGTCAGCTGCTTTTTTGTTTCCAGGAGTATGGGATGTGCATCATCCCTTTCGGCATCGCCATGCACCGACACGCGCTCGCCATCGTCGTGTTGCCACAAAATGGCGACCAGTGCCTGTGTGCTGGCAATCAATTTCAAAATGCCGACGGGGGAGTTGATGGTTGTGTAAGCGTATTCCATGCGCACCGTTTTAATCATGTCGTTGTCAAACCATAAACCATCAAACACTACATCAGGTTGCGACATCGGCAGTAAAAATAGAACTGTGTGCTCCAAATTGGCAGGCGTCACAGCATAGGGAGATGGCCCGGCCACATCAAACCAGAAGCCGTATTTTTTTTGAGCTAGAAGGTTTATTCATCGCGGCAAGTCAAACGTTATCTTCCAGTTGATTCCAAATCGATCTTTAAAAATTCCATAGTAAGATCCCCAGAAGGTTTCTGTCATGGGCACTTTAATGTCACCACCAACCGAAAGTTCACTAAACAACCGGTCTGCTTCGGCCCGGCTGTCCGTATTGATGTAGAGCGCAAAATTATCAACCGGTCCCGATGCTGATGCGGAATGCGATTCTGCATGGTCCGAGCCCATCAGGGTGGTTTCGTCGCTGATCGGCAATGTCACATGCATGATCTTTTCGTCGTGCGCGGCAAAGATGTGCCGGTCTGTTTTCGGAACGTCTTTGTAGCGTCCTAAGTAGTTGAACTCTCTCCGGAAAACTGACTTATAAAAGAGAAAAGCCTCTTCACAGTTGCCGTCAAAAAACAGGTAGGGATTAACTTTAGTCATAATGGTCCGTGTCTGCAAATGCCAGGGCGATACCCCGTGCGTCATACGTTAACCTGAAGATAAAACTAAAACTTCACGCAGAACACAGAAATCATATGGAATGCAGGTGGGCACAAACTCAAGTGACAAATAATTTACTCCCGATGCGTGCCGGCAGCGTTGTAGACATAAGGTGACGGCCGCACCATAAGCGTGAAACGAATTGCCCAACTTCACGATGGGGGAGCAACGCACACCTGCGAATCGTTCAATCTAACGGGTTTCGCAAACACGGCATGGTTATTATCAACTTCTGCTTACTGGCGTGTATCCATACGGTGAGAAACGCCCTTTCAAAGTCAAATCAAAGATAGGCCATGGTAATAGTCGTAGTAGATGATGATGAAGACGACCGGGTGCTGTTTTGTGAAGCGCTGTTGGAAATAAATCCCCATCAGCCCTGCATTGCAATTGAAAGCGGTCAAAACATAGTGGCGTGTTTAAAGGAAGGCACGCTGAAACCCGACCTGTTGTTCATCGATGTGAACATGCCCTTGCTGGGGGGATACGAATCCGTAGATATCATCCGTGCGCTTCCGGGGATGAGTGCGCTCACCATCGTGCTCATCAGCACCGAATTCAATCCCACCCTCACAGCCCATTTTTCCGACCCCCACGTCAAATTCCTGAAAAAGCCCGACAGCTTCAGCGACCTGGTGATGGCCTTGCGCGGTTTCATGGCCAGCATCACTTCGGAATAGACTTCACAGCTTGTGCAGCTGCGGTGCCAGCAAAGGTTTCAGCACAGCCCACACGGTTTCGGCAATCACCTGGTGACCTTTGTCAGAAGGATGAAGACCGTCTTTGAGAATATGGTGTTTCACACCCACCACACCCTCCAGCAACGACGGCACAAACACGGCGCCGTGTGCCGTGGCCAGCGCACGAAAAATCTTTCTGAACTCCTCAATTTTTTCGGCCGAGCTAAACAAGGGAACTTCAACGCCAAGAATCACCAGCTGGCACGAAGGATACTTGAGCGAAACCTTTTGAAGAATCTTTTCCAGGTTGTGATGGGTAGACGAGTTGGGAAGACCGCGGATAATGTCGTTCAGGCCAAGCTCCAGCACAAACACATCCGCCGGCTGCCGTAGCCAGTGATCAAGCCTGCTCAGCCCGCCCGACGATGTGTCGCCACTCAAGCCCCCGTTGGTCACTTTATAGGGCAGATGCTCAAGCTGAATTTTTTGCTGGATCAACGCCGGAAAAGACTCCGTCGTCGGATTTGCCAACCCATAGCCCGCCGTAATGCTGTCGCCAAAAAAGAGAATGTTTTGCATGTTTCCGTTAAAGAAGTAAGTGCCTTAGATGTTCAACAAAGTTTTCGTTTTTCTCCATACGAAACCCTGAATTCCATCAAAATAGTTTCGTTTCACCCAAGTGTGGTGTCTTTTGCGGTCACTATGGTAAAATACATGCCAAATCTCACGTCGCCCCCGTCAAAATGAAAAGCCACTTTTCTGAATGTTCAATAGAGGAGATTTGGCCCTGGGCGGCGGCTATTTGGGGGATTATGCCCCAACTGCCCTGGCGTAAAAAAGAAAAGGGTTTCTTATGCAGAAACCCTTTTTTTCTAGATTATTTAAAAGCGACCGCTCACTTCTTATAAATCCGATACAACCTTCCCTGATCAGTAACCGCATACAGCGCACCATCTTTTCCTTCTGCAATGTCGCGGAAGCGTTGTTCAACTTCGGCCAGCAATCGTTCTTCGCCAACCACTTTGTTGTTCTCGATAATCAGCCTGCAAATGTGCATGCCGCTGAGGCATGAAATAAACAAATTGTTTTTCCATTCCGGAATGCTGTCGCTGCTATAGAACGTCATACCGCTGGGCGAAATAACGGGGTCCCAATAATACGTGGGTTGTTCAAGATCCATTTTCTGTTGAATAGAATCGCCCACCTTCTTGCCCGAATATTCAATGCCGTAGGTGATTGTGGGCCAGCCATAATTTTTTCCAGCCTCAATGCGGTTAAGCTCATCGCCGCCGCGTGGTCCAAACTCGGCTTCCCACAGGTCGCCGGTTTCCGGATGAAACGCAATGCTCTGCACATTCCGGTGGCCATACGAATACAGCTCAGGTCTTGCTCCGACCTTGCCTTCAAACGGATTGCCCGCTGCGGGTTTGCCATCGGTGGTGATGCGAATCACTTTGCCAAGGCCCGAGTTCAGGTCTTGTGCTTGGGGTCTGGTTTCAAGATCCGAGCGCTCGCCTGTCGACACAATCAGGTTGCCATCTTTGGCAAACTTCACACGGCCACCAAAATGGAGCGTGCCTTTAAACGCCGGTGTGGCACGATAAATAACCTTCACACCTTCCAGCTTCTTTTCGTCGGCCGATAGTTTGCCTTTCGCCACCGCCGTCAGGTTGCCGCCGGTCACGGGTTCCGAGAAGGCCCAGTAAATCATTCTGTTTTGTTCAAAGGCCGGGTCAATGCACACGCCCAGCAAACCGCCTTGTCCGTCGCTGTCCACTTTCACCATGCCGCCAAGGGCTGCGCCCACTTGTCCGGCGGCCGTAACAATTTTCATGGAGCCACCTTTTTCCGTAACAACAAATCGTCCGTCGGGCAGGCTGGCAATGCCCCACGGTCTGGTCAGTGTGCTGTCAAGCAAGGTTCCTTCATAGGCTGTTGCCGATTTCACGCCGGCGGTGCGGGTCTGTCCTTCAAAGGCAGGCTTGTAGTCGCTGTTTGCTTTCTTGGTCTCCACGGGCGCGTTGGCCACGGCTGCGCTATCGGCAACCGGCGCGGTCTGTTCTGTTTTTTTAGGTCCACACGAGGCAAGCACAAGGGCCGCTCCGGCAACGAGTAGGGGAATAGTCTTGGTCATTATAAAAAAAATTAGTGTTTCGAAATTAAAGATAAAGAGCAAACGGTTTTTCATCGCCCACACAGGGCACAAAGCAAACCGCTCACTTCAGTTTGTAAGCCACAATCGACTTCTTGAAAAACGTAGGAACATAAACAATGCGTTCGGCGGCGTTGTAGCCAATGTCGGCAGTGTTTCGTTTTTGCTCGCGCGTGTCGAGCAACGTGGTCAGCTTGCCGTCTTTCTCCAGGTAGTAGACCAACCCGGGCCAGCACGACACCACAAAGTCGCCGTTCCCAACCGGCTCAATGCCATCGCCGCCCATCTCGGTGGTGGCCACGGTCACCAGCTTTTTGTCGGCACCGGTTTTGAACACGTCGTTGGCCGTGAGCAGATACAGATCGTTGTCAACAGCCTTCAGGCCATTCACACCCCTCAGGTCGCTGAGATAAAGTTCTGCTTTGCCTTTTTTAATCTGATGTACCCGTCCCAGCTTGGAGTCAGAAACATACACAACACCTTTTTTGTCGATCGTAATGTCGTTCAGTCCGGTGGCACCGTCCACAGCAATTTTCGATTCAATCTTTCCCGTAGCGGTGTTAATCACCACCACTTCCGAAACATCGGCCACATACAATTTTTTATCCCAGATGCCCATCCCTTTCGGAGCATTCAGACCGGTCACCCACGTGGCGTTCACAATTTTTCCGTTGGTGTCCACCTTGGCAATCTCGCCCTTCCCGTCAACATCCCAGGGTTGGCCGTCAATAAGTGAAACATAGAGAATAGTTTTGTCAAACAGCACCGACTCCGGCACGGCCAGCGTGGTGTCGCTCTCCCAGATTTTTTCAATAGAATGTTGTGCCTGGCTCACACCAAGCGTCAAAGCAAAAAGAAACGAAAGTGTAATTTTCATGAGGGTTTAATTTAAAATGGTTAACGGCGAAGTTACACCCCCGCAACCACCCGGCAATCAAACTTGGTACAGACAGCCATAAATTCTTTTCAATGGTCCCGGCACGATTCCCGGCGCGATCCGCCAGCTGGCGGACCGTGCCCCACCTCCCCCAAGTCTCCGACTTGCCCAACCACCCACACCGATCAAATAAACGTCCCACCAATCCGTTCATTCTTTTTATCTTCACCAATGTTTAACGTATAAACACAGCCCCCATGAAAACAACCATCCTTTTCCTGCTGGCCGCCCTCTCCCTGGCCGCCTGCCACGACGACTCCCCCTCAAAAAGCACCCAGGCCACCAACGTCGAAAACATAGCCAAACAAGGTCCCTGGCAAATCACCCGCTTCGAAGATTCCGGCTCCGACCAAACCAGCAACTTCAACGGCTTTGCCTTCATGTTCAACGACGCCGGCGAGCTCAAGGCAAGCAGCATCAGCGCCGGCCACACCGGCACCTGGTCCATAACCGATAACGACAGCAGCGACGATAACCCCAACTACGACGACATCGACTTCAACATCGCCTTCACAACACCCAGCGCTTTTCAGGAACTCACCGAAGACTGGGAAATCCTCTCCATCACCAGCACAAAAATCGAACTCCGCCACATCAGCGGCGGCAACGGCGGCACCGACTTCCTCACCTTCGAGAAACTATAAAAAAAAATTCAACCAACCTCAGCACACATGAAAACAATGACCTGCCACCAACTGGGCGGCGCCTGCAACCAAACCTTCACCGCCAACACCTTCGACGAGCTCGCCATGATGGTCAGCAAACACGCCCGCGAAAAAGTGCAGCAAGGCGACGCAGACCACATCCAGGCCATGAATGAAATGCGGAGTAGTATGTCATCGCCCGATGCCATGGTGGCGTGGATGGATGAGAAGCGGAAAGCGTTTGAGGCGGCGCCGGAGGGTAACGGGTGATTTTTTTCAGCTCCACTTGAGTTAATCACTGGGCGCGCGAAATCATTAACGCATCGGAGATTTGTTGCGTTGACGTTGATTTTGACGTAAAATTATGGCCATATAAATCTCAAACCAGGTAGCACAACAGTTATTATATTCATAAAGGTTATTTTCTGTTCATCAAGTTCTGCAATGCTGAAATCTTCGCTTCCAGCTCGTCAAATGTAAATACATCCACATCACGGCTATTGTTTCTAAATAACTCAAAAGCATTGCGTTGGTTCGGAGTTAAATCTTTGAGCATTCCACAAAGGACGATGCATTTCGAGTTATACGTCTCGTACCTCGGAACTTCTTCTGGCTTCTTGCCTTGTCCTGATTTATACCGGTTTGCATAAAATTCCTTCTGAAAAGTGTCGCGTTGGTTGAGGACTTGAATAATAGAGCCCGCGAGATCATTTGAGGGGCTAAAAACGTCATCACCACGATACGCATTTTTTTCACAAAGGCTTGTTTTATGCGTCTTGATCTCCAGGAATGAGATATTATCGCTGAGTGAGTTTTGCAGGAGAAAATCAGTGATTTTTCCGTTGGTATTGTCTAGCTTTTTGCCACCAACAAATGCTTCCGCCTGATAGAGTATAACAGGTTGAGCAAGGATGCTGGAAAAAATCCAACTATTTGTTCTTAAGAAATCTTGCCACCGTTTTTCTGCCGTTGGCGTCCCTAAAAGTTTTTGATATTTGATAAGTGTTTTTTGCAAATACTGAACGTCGATGATCTCCTTCGTCTTCTTTAGAGAGTCATCGGACAAGAAGCCGTCCTTAAGCGACAGCTTATCAAATAGATCGCGAATTGCTTGCTTATCATTTTCAGAGAACTCGTCCATCGAATTACCCCATGAATTAATTGTATAGGCAAGGGTACCGGCTCTGTAAGAATTCTTTTTTGATTTTTTGAAAACCTTTGGAAATAAATCATGCAGGACAGTCTCCAATGCTTGCTTCGCTTCATCTTTACTCCTGCGATCAATGGTGTCGAAGGAATTCTTTAGATCCCTCAATACCGACTCATTCAACAGTAGTTCCTTTTTTTTGGGGTCGAAAAGTATCGTGCCGCCTTTTTCAATGACGATATCGTCAAACTTGTACTCTTTGTCGATGAACTTTTCGAACGTCTTCAGGTGCCTTGTGAATCCATACCCCTTGGTCGGTGATGCAGAAACTCCGACTGGAAGATCGTTCAGAGGAAACCCTTTGTAGACAAACCTCTTAATTGTTTTGTATTTCGGTCCACCCTTGAATCCAATTGGGTAGTGAATCTGCGTGAAGCCTTTCCCAACTTTGATAATCTCCCTTGAGAGCTGTTTTTCCTTACCCCCTTCAAGCTGAAAGTAGTACGTTTGAAGTTGCTTCGTGTTTTTAGTCCGCGACTCGGTTCCTTTTGGCATAACTTATCTGAATAAAGATTATTAATCACTTTCATAATTTACTTGACCGTCGCCCTGTAGTGGATGAGATATTATTCATAGCTCTTCTGCTAATACATGCATCCACGTTGATGCGTCATATTTCGAGATGGCTTTCTTCGGCTGTACCTTCATACTAATGAGGCTTCGTTTTTTTTAGAATCCCGGCTCAAGAGTTCAAAGAAATCGTTCATTATTTGTTAAAGAAAGTTCTAACGACTTGCTATTCTTGAGTTCCTCGAGTAAACCAGGCATTCCTCCATTATTTTAATGGCAAAAAATATTTCATCTTTAGCCGCGCCATTGAATTATTAAGATCGTTCGTTCTTAAAGGGTTGGAACACATATTCAATATATTCTGGCTTAGTCGACGGATGTCTATTTGTAATATTTGATGACCAGAAGTTTTCGCGTTTCTCCGAGAATCTTTGCGCTAGCGTATCCTTCGAACAGAATCAAGTAGAGACTTAGAGCAATTGGAAGAACGTAGACGAGAAGTAGATTCAAATAGCAACTTTTAAAAATTGTATTGTCCGCATTATAGATTCCCAAGCCGACAACCATAAACAGCAGCGCAACGCCAACGGAAAGTTCAAATTTCATTCTAAAAAGTATATTCCGGATATAGCCGTGTCCCACCGGCTCATTTTCGCCATCCCCTTTTATAGGAAGCTGTAGAAATTTTTGCCAAGTATCAACAAAGCCACTATCCTTTTCTTTTTGTTTTCGATCGTAGTAGTGTAGTTCAATTCGGCTTCCTATGTTTTCAAGCAGTAGTCCAACAATCAGTCCGATAACGATCAGAAAGGCGATAAATATTCCGTCTTTATTGGATAAAAAGAATTCCTTAGAGTCCTCGCGCTCGTGAAAAAAAAGGAGAATGTATGGATAGGCGGCTATTAGACCGGGGGTCACTAGTTGAATTATAATTCGGTCGAATGTGAGGTTCAGGGTTGTAAGTTTTTCCATAAGATGAATTGGAAGGCGTTGCCGACGTGTCGAATTTCAAAAAAATAAAAAAAGCCCATCCATAGCACTGCTGCTATTGATGGGCTCTATTGTAATGATACACTTTTGTAAGTGAATTTACAAGGGAGAATGATCGAGAGTATCGTTTTCTCTGAATTTTTGTAACTGAAAACCAGAACCTTACGATTTAGAATCGCCATTTTAAAGTACTAATATTATTAGTTATTTATCTTTAGAAAAACTAATAGTAATGGTGTATGAAAGTCATCAGAATAGCAAACGACGTAAAACATCTCGAAGAAGCAGACCAAAACGTCACCCTCTTCCGAATCCAGGAAATCTTATCGGAGCATCGCTCCAACCTGATCAACCGCATCCTAAACGACCTCACAACCTACCTAGAATTCAAATTCTATCTAAAAGTCGACAACCATCATAAGTACATCATCAGGGAAAAGCTTCTCGACCTCGCCGCTTCCAAAATCAGCCTTGCCACCTACAGCGCCATCGTCAAAGAAATACAAAACACTACGACCTATCACGTCCCCGCAAAAAACTTCTTCCAAGAAATCGACACCCTCCTCGACGCTCAGCTAAACCCCGCCCAACTTCACCTCATCACATAGTGTCATGACCGTTAACGAGCTCGCCGCCTATATCAAAGCCAACATACCAGGCATAAACTACCCAGGCTATCACCTACACGGTGCCGAGAACATTGTTTCGCAAATCACGAGGCACTACATGAACGATTTTGTTCACATAACCAACGAGCACATATTTGAATGTTGCGCCAGAGCAAACAGCTTTGAAGAGCACATCGCCATTTGCAAGCCACTCGCCAATGCTGAAAAATATTTTGTGTTCATCAGATTGAAATTGATTTGCATAAATTTTAGATTCTGTTACTTATGCCAGAAGAGTTTAATTATAATAATTATAAAAAATAGCATGAGACTTCTTTTCCTGGCTTTTCCACCAACTAGTCCACCGGTTTAATTTTGAAAATACGTTCCGCATTGCCATGCGCAATTTTAGCGCGTTCAGTGTCCGAGAGTTGTGCAGATTCAATAAATGCGACAGCCGGTGCCGTAGGTTGAAAAGGATAATCAATGGCCCACATAATGCGATCAATTCCGATTTTGTCAATGCAGAAGCGAAGGGCAAGCGGATCTTCAACACCACTGGTTGTGATGGAGATATTGCGTTGAAAATATTCACTGGGCTTGAGCGCATTCTTGCGGCCGGCGCGTGCACCGGGTGCCCCCATAAAGTCGAGCCGCCACAGCCAGAACGGCAGCGCCTCGCCCATGTGTCCAATAACAATTTGAAGCTTCGGAAACTTGTCCAGAACGCCGCTAAAGATCAGCCGTAGAATATGTGTACTGGTTTCAAGACCGTAGCCCCAAACGGCTCCTTCCAAACGGTAGTCACGAAAGGGAGCAGCCATGCCGTCAGACGGCGCGCGTGGATGGATATACAACGGGGCGCCTAGTGCTTCGGCAGCCTCCAGTATGGGCCAAAACCGGGCATCATCAAGATAGAAATTTTCGGTGTGCGAGTTCACAATAAAGCCGTTCAGCTTCAGGTCATGAATGGCCCGTTGCATTTCTTTTGCCGCCGAGCCCGGATGGTGAGGAGCAAAACTGGCAAGACCGGCAAATCGTTTCGGATTGCGGCGAATGGCTTCACTCAAACGGTCGTTCGAAAGACTGGCCAGTTGTGCAGCCTTGTCGCGCTCAAAAATTTGCACACCGGGCATGGCCAGTGAAAGAACATGCATGTCGACGCCACTTTTTTCCATGTCAGCCAGCCGTATCTCGTTCAAATCAAGAAGCTTTGGCAGGAGACTCAGCGCAGCGCGGTCCCGATCAGCAACAGCATTTTCGGGCAACGACGATGTCGGCGGCGACGTGCGGGGCGCGGCATAAATTTGTTTCAAAAGAAGTAAATCCAGATTTGTTCCTCCCTCCTTCACCACGTCTGCGATCGCCTCCGCTATTTCAGGAATATTGAACGCTTCTTCAGTAGCGATCTTGCGCAAGGGTTTTGGCGGTTTGTCCGATTGCAATTCTTGCGTTGAGTCTTTTTCTTTCGATTCCGCAGCAATAGGCAGCGTCACCGCCGCCACCATCGACGAAATATTTTTTAAGGCAGTCCTTCTGTCAATGCTTGAAGAAACTACATTTTGCGCCTTCATAGAAGCTTTTTTAACGCGCATCCTCTGGCCTTCAATAATCGAACGCATAGTGTCAGGTTTTTTTAATGCCCCAGGGGTGAGAATCCACTAAGGCGGGTTGTGGCTAAATATTGCATTCAAATTAATGCCTCATTGCGTGAAGCTCAATAACCCTTTTGGGTCATAACGCTACCTTGCATTTATTCCATCCCTCCCCCTCACACTCAAGCCACACCCAATCTCCAGCATGCCTCCATCAGGGCATAAGCTTACCTTCGGCCTGGTCATGGCAAGTGCGGGTAAGGTTTAGCCCTGATGGGGGCATGCGGGGCCCCCGCGGCCCGGGAGCGGGGCTATGAAAAGCAAAAGAACTCCCAGGCAGATTTTCTCCTATCGCACCAAACGCTCAGCACCAAAAAGAACACTAGCCCACCATCGCATTAGCTTTCGAAACAAGAACAACTCAAGCACCCAGCAATAGATTCGGCAAAACAAAACAAGCAGATCTCACTCCGACCTTAAACTCTTCACCGGATTACTAACCGCCGCCCGAATCGCCTGAAAGCTCACCGTCAGCAACGTAATGGCAAACGCACCAAACGCCGATCCCGCCAGCACATGCCACGTAATGGACGTTCTGTAGTCATAGTGTTCCAGCCAGTCGCCCATCAGCCACACCGACAGGGGAATGGAGATGGCACACGAAATCAGCACCAGCACCACAAAGTCTTTCGACAGCATTTGCCACAGGTTGGTCACCGACGCACCCAGCACTTTGCGTATGCCGATTTCTTTGGTGCGTTGTGCCGCCACAAAAGAGGCAAGACCAAAAAGCCCCAGACACGAAATGAACACAGCCAGAATGGTAAAGAACGCCGCCAGCTTTCCAATGCGCTCTTCGCTGGCAAACTTGTGGCCAAACGCCTGGTCCACAAAGCTGAACTCGAACGGGCCCGAAGGATTATTTTTCTTAAACACAGGCTCCAGTTTGGCAATGGCTTCCTGAACGGTAAGTGCCGGATTCAACTTCATCAAAATCACACCCATCCAGCCGTCGGGCAAAAAAATGGCGGGCTGCACGGGCTCATAGGGCGATTGCGTAATCATGTCGTGCACCACGCCGGCCACGGTGTAGGGTTTGTCCCAGAACACAATGGTCTCGCCAATTGGATCTTTAAAGCCCATCACTTTAATGGCCGCTTCGTTCAGCAACACCGAAGTCGAGTCGGGTGTGTGGGCATGAAAGTCGCGGCCTTCTTTAATTTTCCAGCCCACAGTTTTTCCAAACGTGGGCGTCACGGCCACGTTGTTAAAGAAGATCACCAGGTTGGGATCTTTGCCACGCCACTCCACGCTGTTGTTGTTGCCAAAGTGTGCCGGCGACTGCGACGTGCGCGCCACGTTCTCTATGGCACCGGTGCGCATCGCCTCGTTGGCAATCATATCAAAATGGGTGTTCAGCTCCGGCGTGTTAATGTAAACGGTAATGAGGCCATCGCGCGAAAACCCGGCCATGCGGCTTTTAGCAAACTCCACCTGTTTAAAAACAACCACGGTGCAAATGATCAGCGTCACCGACACGGTGAACTGCACCACCACCAGCACCTTGCGCGGCAGCAAAGCAAGACGTCCCGTTTTCACAGCGCCCTTCAGCACACGCGCAGGGTTAAAGGCCGACAGATAAAACGCCGGATAGCTTCCCGAAATCAAACCCGTAAACAACGCAAAGCCCAGGGCTGTCATCCAGAACGCGGGGCTCGTCCACGGAATGGTGGTTTGTTTGTTGGCCAGGGTGTTAAAGAACGGAAGGGTCAGTTGCGTGAGCACGAGTGAAAGCACAAAGGCAGCCAGCACCACCACAATCGACTCGGTCAGAAATTGTCCCACCAGTTGGCCGCGCACCGAGCCAATGGTTTTGCGGATGCCCACTTCTTTGGCGCGGCTCTCGCTTCGGGCCGTGGAAAGGTTCATGAAGTTGATGCAAGCGAGCAGCAACACAAAACCACCAATGGTGCCAAAGAGCCACACAAATTGAATGTGCGCATTGTTGGCTTCGCCATTAAGTTGTTCGGAGCCATAGAGGTGCAGCCTGTCGAAGGCAAAGAGGGTGATCTCTTCTTTCCAGTCTTTGATGTGTGGTGTGGGCAGCGATCTGATTTTTTGCGACACCTGTTCAAGGTTGGCGTGGTCGGCCAGCTGCACAAACAGCAGGCACGAATGGTTGTCCCAGTCGGTCACCGTAAAGTTCCAGTTCTGGGGGTTGTGCCACGGCATCAGCATTTTGGTATTGGCAAACGTGGTGTTCTGCGGCAGGTCTTCAAACACACCGCCCACGGTCAGGTCGTGTCGGTTGTCGGCGCGCACCATCTTGTTCATGGGGTCGGCATCGCCAAACAAGGCTTTGGCCACAGAGCGGCTCAGCAAAATGGTGGAGGGATCTTTCAGGGCCTGGCGTGTGCCAGCCAGCATGTGCAGCGTAAACATTTCGGGAAAGTCGGCTTGCACCCAGCGCGCGGGCATCACCAGTTTTTTGTCGCCAAACGCAACAATGGTTTCGTTGGCATAAGAGCAGAGCGCAATGGCTTTGAAGTCGCCGCCAAACTTGCTGCGCAGCGGTTCTTCCACAGGCGAAGCAATGGTGGGGCCGGTATACACAATGCCTTTGTCGGTTTGGTCCAGCATCACTTCGGCAATGCGCGCGTGATTGTCGAAATACGAATCGAACGAAAGCTCGTCGGCAATCCAGAGGCCGATAAGGGTGGCCACCGTCATGCCCGCGGCCAGGCCCACAATGTTGATAGACGAATAGCCTCTGTTCTTCAACAGGTTTCTCCAGGCAATTTTAAAATAGCTTCTAAACATGGGAAGGTTGTTTGCAGAATTAAATTCAAAAATGGGTCTCACAATGCCGGGCCTGAACAGCAACAACACATCCTTGGCAAAGCCCAGGTTTGCTTTCAGCGGTCCGGATGTTTTCAGGCGTTGTTGGTAGTCTTCAATCAGATCGCCTTCAATGTGATTGACCAGCGACGGGCGTGCATACCACCGGAACAGGCGCATAAAAATTTTTGGCGGAGCGTTTTTCATCATCAGCGCCCGGCGAGCGGTTCAAGTTTAAAAACCACTTTCGGAATGGCGTTCCACAGCTCGTCGCGTGTGGCTTTCGAATAGGCCATGGCTTTTTTGCCGAGGGCCGTGATCTGAAAATATTTTTTTGGTCGGCCCATGCGTTCTTCCGTGGCTTCGCCGTCGAAGGTTTTAATATAGCCTTTGTCTTCCAGGCGCACCAGCGCCGTGTGCAGTGCGCCCATGCTCACGGTGCGCGACAGGCGTGTTTGAATTTCGTTTTTGATCGACACACCATAGGCCTCGTTGAAGAGCACGCCAATGGTGAGCAAAACAATTTCTTCGAACTCGCCGAGTTGATATTTTTTCATGCCTGACTTTATTCCTAAATGTAGGAATAGTAATAATTGTGCCAAACGCTACATCGGGCAAACCAGCGCAAATAGCAAGGCGGTCGGCATTTGGGTTGTTCGCATGTGAACAGGTTTGCCCGGGCATGAACGTCGCAGGGAAGGGATGCGGTCATTAAATTTTTGGTCTCATGCGCTCACCGTTTTTCGAACTGCATAATCGTAGAGAAACGTCCGTGAGCGATGGTAGTAGAAAGCCCGAAGTGTGCTGGTCTGCGGAGCGCCGGACTTGCAACGGACAGCGCGACCCCGCCGGCTGGCGGGGGCACGGCCAAGACAATGTTTCTTAGTGCTGTGGTGGATGCAGTGGGAAGTACACATAGAACGTGGTTCCCTTGCCGCGTTCGCTCGCCACGGCGATGTAGCCGTGATGGTTCTCCATAATTTTTTTGCACAGCGCAAGGCCAATGCCCGTGCCTGCATAGGTGGCCTGGTCTTCGAGGCGTTGAAACATGGTGAAGATGAGCTTGGCATATTGCGGCTCGAAACCAATGCCGTTGTCGGCCACGGCAATTTCCATTAGCATTTGTGCGGGCAGGTCGTGGGGTGGGTTCAGTGCCTCGTGCGTGTTCACGGTGCGTGCGCGAAGGGTGATCACAGGGTTGTTTTCGTTGAACTTGATGGCGTTGCTGATGAGGTTAGAAAACAGTTGTTCCAGCTGCGGGCGGTTTGCCGGAATGCTGGGCAGTGTGTCGTGGACAATCACCGCCTGCTTCTCGGCAATGAGCAATTCGAAATCGCTTTTCACTTGCGCCACCACGTCGTTAAGGTCAACCATCGCGAGCGGCGACGAGTTTTGCGAGAGGCGACTATAGTTGAGCACCGACTTGATGAGGTCGGTCATGCGTTCGGCCGCCTTGTTTATTTTGGCAAAATAGCGATTCACCAGCGCGGTGTTGTCGGGATTTTTCTCAATGATGTCGGTAAACGTTCTGATCTTGCGCAGGGGTTCTTGCAAATCGTGCGAGGTCACATAGGCAAACTGTTCGAGGTCGCGGTTGCGAATTTCGAGTTCTTTGGCATAGGCCAGCAGTTTCTCTTCGGCTTGTTTTCGTTCGGTGAGGTCGCGCGTCACTTTCGTGTAGCCAATGAGGTCGCCCGTTTTGTTGTGCAGGGCCGTGATCACAATGCTGCCCCAGAATTTTGTGCCGTCTTTGCGCACACGCCACCCTTCGTGAACCGCCCTGCCTGTGGACTTCGCTTTTTCGAGCAGGGAACCCGGCAGGTTGTTGCGTTGATCTTCGGCCGTGTAGAAGAGTTTGAAATTCTGACCGATAATTTCCGACGAGTAGCCTTTGATGTATTGCGCACCCATGTTCCAGTTCTGAATGTTGCCCTCGGGGTCGAGCAGAATGATGGCGTAGTCCTGCACTTCGGCCACCATTTGGTGATAGCGTTCTTCGCTCAGCATCAGTTCGGCATTGGCTTCCCGCAGGTCTTCGGTAATCTTGCGTTGCTCGTCTTCGGCAAGTTTGCGTTCGGTGAGGTCGCGCGTCACTTTCGAGTAGCCGATAAGCGCGTTGTCAGAATCGTGCAGCGCCGTGATGGTGATGCTGCCCCAGAAGCGCGAGCCGTCTTTTCGTTTGCGCCAGCCCTCTTGTGTGGCGCGGCCGTTTTGTTTGGCTTCGTTTAAAAGAACATTAGGCAGGTTGCGCGCAAGGTCTTCGGGCAGATAGAACTTGCTGAAGTGCTGCCCCAGAATTTCCGACTCGTTATATTGTTTTATTTTTTCGGCGCCCTTGTTCCAGTTTTGAATGATGCCGTCGGTGTCGAGCAGAATGATGGCATAGTCTTCCACCTCGGCAATCATTTTATGATAGCGCTCCTCACTCTTTCGCAGTTCGTCAATGGCTTTAATGAAGTCCCGTTCGGTAGAAGGCGTGTGGAGGGTGGCCATGCGTTATCTGTTTTGCGTGAAAACCTCCGACAACTTTTCGATCAGGGGCGTGATGCCCGTGGGTTTCACAATAAATTCCATTGCGCCAAGCGCCTTGCTTTTCTGAAGCACATAGTCATCCACAGAAGTGGAATACATAAACACCCGCGCATCTTTCAGGTGCGAGAGTTTTTGAATTTCCTGCAGGCACTCCAGGCCATTCATTTTGGGCATGTTCAGATCAATAAAAATGTAGTCGGGAGTTGGCGCGTTGTCCGACCGCAGGGTGTTCAGGGCCGAGATGCCGTTGTTTGCCATAATGCACTCAATCTCCCGGTCCACCTCTTCCAGCGCCATGGAAAAAATTTCCTGATCATCTTGATCGTCGTCTATGAGCAGGCAGAGTATAGATTTGTTCAATGTTGCGCGTTAGATTATATGAATTTAACGCTTTTTGAGGGATTGTGTTAAACAATTTCGGTAAGAGAGGTGGCACGGGGCGGCCTTTGTTGGAAAAACCTGCACACGGCAACCCAAACGCTGATGCTTCCCGGGAGTGTGGAAAAAAAGCCCCACCAAGGGAGGCTAATTTAACGTTCGTCAAACAGGGCAGGGCAGCTATGTCTTTAGGCGCTCAATATTCCGCGCCAGCGTCACCTTATCCGTCGGCGAGTTTGTAATCGCCAGGGCGGCTTCAAAATGTTGTATAGCCTTGCCGTTGTCTAAATCAGAATAGAGGCTGCCAAGCAATGAGTAGTAGAAGGGGTTGTCGGTCAGTTTCAGTTTTTCGGCTTCGCGAATCGCTTCGGCCTTGCCGTTGGTTTTGGCGAGGGCGAACGTTCGGTTCAGGGCCGCCACCGGCGAATATTCCAGAATCAGCAGCTCGTTGTAAAGACTCAGAATGTTCTGCCACTTTTCATCCGTGTTTTCTTTTTGCGTGTGCCAATAGGCAATGCCTGCCTCCAGGTGATATTTTGTGACCGCTGGCCCCGTAGATGCCATGTTCAGAAAATGGGTTCCCTGGGCAATCAGATTTTTGTCCCACAGGGTGTCGTCTTGCTCTTGATAGAGAATGGCTTCGCCGTCGGCAGTGAGGCGCGCATCGAAGCGCGAGGCGTGAAAACACATGAGTGCCAGCAACGCATTGGCCGAGGGGCGGTTGGTGGTGGCGTTTTCAATGAGCAGCGCATTCAGCCGCATGGCTTCCAGGCAAAGGTCTTTGCGCAGCGTGGTGTTTTGTGAGGTGGAGTAGTAGCCTTCGGAAAATAAAAGATACAGCGTGGTCATCACGGTGTCGAGACGCTCGGCAATTTCCGGGAGCGTGGGCTGTTGAATTTTTATGTGGGCCTCCTTCAGTTTTTCTTTGGCGCGCTGAAGGCGTTTGTAGATCACTTCTTTGTTGGTGAGAAATGCGTCGGCAATTTCCGGGCTGCCAAAACCGCAGAGCAGGTTCAGGGCCAGGGCAATCTGCGACTCGGGCGAGTTCACGGGGTTGCACACCGTAAACATCATGGCCAGCTGACTGTCGGCAATGTTTTTTTGCGAAAGGTCAATGTCGAACGCTTCCGATTTTTCTGCGTTGTATTTTATTTCCACAGCCAGCTTTTGTTCAAACAACGCATCGCGTTTAATGTGGTTCTTGGTTTTGTTTTTGGCCACGGCATAAAGCCACGCCCGCGGGTTTTCGGGAACACCGTCAAGGCTCCACTGCTCGGTGGCCGCCAAAAAGGTGTCGCTCACCAGGTCTTCGGCCTCTTCAATGTGCGCAATGCCAAACCGATAGCACAACACCGACACAATGTTGCGATATTCGGTGCGGAAGAGGTGGGGAATGAGTGCCTGGTCGTTCATGCTTTAGAAAAAAAGAAAATGCCTTTGCGAAAATACAAAGGCATTTCGGTTCATCACATCAGGTGGTAGGCACAGCCATGCGCACTTCCACCACGGCACCCCATTGAATGATGGGACAGCCCTTGGCAATCTCCACGGCATCGTCATAGTCGTTGGCGCGGATCAGGAACAGGCCGCCCACCGATTCTTTAATTTCGGCATAGGGTCCGTTCAGCACCACGTTGTTTTGTTTCACCACGCGTCCGTCGGCATCCCAGCGCTTGGGCGGGTTCACCAGTTTGTTTTGGGCGGCAATGCTGCCGATCCAATCCTGAAAAGGTTTAATGGCCTGCTGCATTTGCTCGGGCGATGGGCTCGCGTCTTTGCTCTTCAGATCGCGGTGAATCACTAAAAGAAATTCGTTCATGATTATTTGTTTTTTTTAATGCGTGTAAAAATCGAAACGTTCGGTGGTGTGCCGTCAGAAAAAATTATTCTTCCGGCGAGCCAAAAGGTTGCTCGTGCATGCGCAGTGCTTCGTCCACATACTCATCGCCATCGCTGGTGCTGGTTTGGTGAAGGTGCACGTCGGCGGCCTCGCGGGGTTTGTCGGCTTCGTCGGCATCGCCCTTGGGATGATGACGAAGGGCTGAAAGCAAATCTTTCATCGGTTCGCTGGTTTTGGATGGGTGAAGTTAAGTTTGTGTGTCAGATTATCCGAATTGTCCAACCTGATAGGTGCCCACCGCCTGGGGAAACGAAATGTTGATCCGGTTCCAGGCGTTGATAGAGGCTACGGTCAGCGTGAGGTCCACCAGTTCCAGGTCCGAAAATTCCTGCTTTGCGGCGGCATACGTTTCGTCGGGCACCTCGCACTTGTTCACCGCTTCGGCCCACGCAAAGGCAGCGCGTTCGCGGGGTGTGTAATAAGGAGCTTCGTGCCACGCGCTGAGGCCATAGAGCCGTTGTTCGGTTTCACCTTTGGCGCGCGCATCTTTATAGTGCATGTCGAGGCAATAGGCACATCCATTAATTTGCGAAATCCGGAACACAATCAGTTCGTGAAGCGATGCCTCAATCGATGCCTTCTTTAAATAAGCGCCCATACCAAAAAGAGTCTTCACTGCGTTGGGTCCTGTTTCGAAAATGTTAAGTCGTTTTTCCATGTTGATGTTTGTTTATCGTTTTATGGCAGGAAGACAATCACACTTTCAGGATTGGACAGGAATGCGAAAGTTTTTTTACTAATTTTTAGAAAGACACGCTTTGACGGGACGAAAGATGCCGGTCTGTCTTGATTGACAGGAGGTTAGGAGCTAGACTGGAGATGGTGGTGAATGCCGGAATCGGGGTCATTCAGGGGCGCAAATGTCTGGAAAGGAGGTCTGGCAGCAGCAGGCGTCTCCCGCTGCCCAGCCTCAAAGTTCAAACTATCATTAAAATAAAACCCAACAGTGCATGTGTTAGAAATTTCTTTCGCTATCAAACAAACGATCGCGTCAGAGCTGATGTGCGAAAAAAATAGTGTAAATTCTTTAGCGCTTCCATAACGGATAAATCTAAGCGAAGGTATGCGACACCCCGTGGCCATGCCGGCTTATGCGATCAACGCCTTCAATGTGTCGAAGTAGTCGCCATCTTTGAAGGCCTGCACCGCCCGTCAATTCGACTACAACACAAACCATTTCGGCTACAGTGCGCCACCACCGGGTGTTGACCTTTGATGCATAATCAAACATCAGCATAACCATGAAAACAATTTTTATCACCGGTGCATCGGCCGGTCTCGGAAAAGCCACCGCACTGTTGTTTCACGCCAACGGTTGGAACGTGATCGCCACCATGCGCAAACCCGAAAAGGAAACCGAACTGGCGCGGCTGCCGAATGTCACGCTGCTGCCACTGGATGTCACCAACGTAGAGCAGATAGAAAACACGGTGCACGATGCTCTCGCGCTGGCCGATGTGGATGTGGTGTTCAACAACGCCGGCTTTGGACTGGTGGGTCCGTTGGAGGCCTGCACCGACGAACAGATTGTTGCGCAGATAAACACAAACCTGCTGGGCGTGCTTCGCGTCACCAAAGCGTTCATCCCACACTTCCGCCAAAAACAGAGTGGCCTCTTCATCACCACCACATCGGTGTGCGGCTTTTCGTCCAATCCACTGTCCAGTGTCTACAATGCAACGAAGTGGGCGTTGGAAGGATGGAGCGAAAGCATTTCCTATGACCTGGCACAATTCAACATCGGCATCAAAACCGTGGCGCCCGGAGGCATAAAAAGCAACTACATGAACGTGATGGAAGTGGCGTCAGACAAAGCCTACGACGGGTTGTTCAAAAGATTGTCCGAGCTTTTTGCCAACGGCACCCTCGTCGAATTCACAGCACCCGAAACCATTGCCGAGGTGGTCTATGAAGCGGCCACCGACGGCAAAGATCAACTGCGCTACCGCGCGGGCAACGACGCCAACCGTATTTTTGAACAACGGCAAACGCAGGGCACCGAAGCCTTTCGCATCGGGCTGAAACATCTGTTTTTCAACACGCCCGAACCGGCAAACGTTTAGCATGTCTGAAAATGTTGATAGCTTAGTGTTTTTGGAAAAGCATACAGGTTTTTGAACGTGGCGAAAGAAGCAAACCAACCCCAGGTCTTTAATTCCATCTCGGCGTTGCACGCGGCCCTCGGCTTGCCGAAGCCGCTGCACCCGCTGGTGAGCCTGGTAGACTATGGCACCATCACCGCCGACACGTCCGAGCTTTCGAAAGGAATGATCCTTAATTTCTACAAGGTGTCCTACAAGAAGAGTTTCAAAGGCAAGATCCGCTACGGCCAGCAGTATTACGATTTCGACGAAGGCGGCCTCTCTTTCATTTCACCAAACCAGGTCATCTCTGCCGGCGAGGGCGAGGCAGACTATGGAGGCTACACCCTGTTGTTTCATCCCGATTTCATCCGCAATCATCCGCTGGGAAAAAACATCGCAAAGTATGGCTTCTTCTCCTACGCGGTGGCAGAAGCGCTCTACCTGTCGGAGAAAGAAAAAGAGATCATCATCGGTGTGTTCAAAAACATCGAGCTGGAGCTTTCGTCGGCCATCGATCATTTTAGTCAGGACGTGATGTTGTCGCACATCGATGTGTTGCTGAGCTACAGCAAGCGTTTCTACAACCGGCAGTTCATCACCCGCAAAATGGCCAGCAACGATTTGCTGTCGCGCTTCGAAACGTTGTTGTCCGACTATTTCGAAAACGAAAAAACACTGGTCACCGGTTTGCCATCCGTTCAACATTTTTCGGAACAGCTAAACGTTTCACCGCGCTACCTCAGCGACATGCTGCGGGCGCTCACAGGCCAGAACACCCAACAACACATTCACGCACGACTGATAGAAAAAGCGAAATTATTCTTAAGCACCAGCACGCTGTCGGTGGCAGAGATTGCCTACAAGCTGGGCTTTGAGCATCCGCAGTCGTTCAACAAAGTGTTCAAGCAAAAAACAAAAGTCTCGCCCGTGGAATTTCGCCAGTCGTTTCAGTGAACATTCCGTTTACATAGTTTTTTAATTCAACGACCGCACTCATGTCCTATTGCAGCTACATAGCCTTCATGACCGACGAAAAGAAAGTCGTTCACAAAAAATATCACGACCATCACTACGGCTTCCCCATCCACGACGACAATGAACTGTTTTGCCGGTTAATCCTGGAAATCAACCAGGCCGGTCTGAGCTGGGAAACGATCCTGAAAAAAGAGCAGACCTTCCGTTTGGCCTACCACAACTTCCACATCAAAAAAGTGGCCGGCTATTCGGAAGCCGATCGCGAAAGACTCATGGGCGATCCGGGCATTATCCGCAACCGCCTGAAAATTAATGCCGCCATCGAAAACGCAAAAACAATTCTGAAGCTTCAGAAGGAGCACGGCTCATTCGAAAATTGGCTCATGGTCAATCATCCCAGGTCAAAGGAAGAATGGGTGAAGCTCTTCAAGAAAACGTTTCGGTTCACCGGTGGCGAAATCGTGAACGAGTTCCTGATGAGCATCGGCATCCTGCCCGGCGCCCACACAGCCGATTGCCCCGTCTACAAAAAAGTGCTGAAGGCAAAGCCTGCGTGGAACGCGAAGTAGTTTAGTCGCGGCGTTCAGCATCCGTAAACATCTCAATCATTCCCGCGAGCCCGTTCGCCGAATGCAGCGAAGCGGTTTGGTCCAGCGTCATCTGGGCCACCTCGGCGAAGCGGAGCAGCATGTGTTTTTCATAGTGCGCAATGGCGGTTTGCACATCGGCAAAGGCATCGTTGGTGAGGCACTGGCTAAGTTCCAGCGCGTCGAGCATGGCCATGTTCACACCTTCGCCGGCATAGGGCGGCATCACGTGGGCGGCATCGCCCAACATGGTCAGGTTGGGTTGAGCGGTCCAGGTCTGGTCAAGCGGCATGCAATATTGCGGGCGGAGCGTGAGGGGATAAGAACAGGTGTCAAACAGTTCGAGCCACACATCATTCCATCCGGGAAACTCCTGTTGAAACCACGCCTTCACTTCGGCTCTGTCGTTGAAGTCGATGCCGTTGGTGCGGTGCCAGCTTTCGGCGGTTTTCGAACCGGTGTAAAACACAAGGCTGCCATCGCCTTTAGAACTAACGATCAGTGTTTTTTCGTCGCCCATCGCAAATATTTTTCCACCGTCCAGCAGGGCGTGCATGCGGGGTGCGGCCGTTGCCGAATCATACACGCTGCCTTCCACCATCGTCACGCCAGAGTAGAAAGGTTTCAGCGGTGTGATGAAGGGCCGCACTTTAGAGTTTGCTCCGTCGGCGGCAATCACGATGTCGGCCGTTGCCGTTGTGCCGTTTTGAAATTGAAGTTGCCAGCCTGTGGCAACGGGGGTGAGCGACAACAGGTAGCTGTTCCAGATCACGGTGTCGGGGTCCAGCGATTCCAAAAGTATTTTCCGGAGTGGGCCGCGATCAATTTCCGGGCGCGACAATTCTGTGGTGTTCACCGGTTCGTCTACCAGCACCGTAGCATGTTTGTCAACGATGCGCATCTTGTCGGCACCGGGGCGGAAGTTCGCGTTGAACGCGTCCATCAGCCCGGCATGGCGAAGGGCATTCAGTCCCGACTCCTCGTGCAGGTCGAGGGTTGCACCTTGCACGCGCACGTCCTTGTTCACGTCGCGTTCATACACGTTCACGTGGGCACCTTTCAGTTGCAGCAAACGGGCAAGCGTGAGCCCGCCCGGACCACCGCCCACAATGGCGATGGTTTTGTTTTTGAGGATGTTCATTTCCTTAAATAATTAAATGTTGATTTTTCTTACAGAAGCATTCCCTTGATCACCATGTCGCAACATTCCAGGATCACCTTTTCGGTCACGATCTGGCGCGGCCGGTCTTTGTGTTCAAAATATTCGTTCACCAGGTCGAGTATGGGAGAAAACAAAAGGGCACGGTGCACGGCAATGGGGAAACTCTTGATGGTGCCGTTTTTGGCGTGACGTTTCAGAAAGCGGTGAATGGGAGCGAAGAACTGCCCTTCGGTAATGTTTTTTTCCTGAAAGGCTTTGTTCAGCAGCGGCGACGATTTGCCATACTGCATCAGCACAAACGCCTCCTTGTTGGTTTTGCAATAGGCAAACAGGTTGAGCCAGATTTTTTTCACACCAGTCTCGAAGTCCATCGTTTCGCGAAAGTCTTTCAGCGTGGCCTGTTCATAGGCACCCAGCACTTCTTCCACAAAGAGTTTAATGAGCAGGTCTTCCTTGTTCTCATACTTTATATAGATGGTGCGCGGCGAAATGTTGGCCGCCTTCGCCAGTTTCTGCATACTGAGATTTTCCAGGCCTTCTTCAGCAATGATCTGGAGCGCCATGGTGCGGATGGCTTTTTCTTTATCGAGGTCCTTGGGGCGCATGGGCAAATCGTTTCACAAACATAAGTAAACAAACGTATACTTATTAAATTAGGTTGCGTTTTGTGATTGAACATCCACTGCAACCGTTTAAATCGGTGGGAATGCCGCCATTTTGTGAATTGGTTGATATGTCTTGGAGGCTGGCGACAATGCACTACGCTCCGGCGCCAGAGTTAGAACAGCAGCAACCCGGAAAAGAGTTGGTACGCCCCGGAGTCCAGAAAGAACGCATAAACAATCTGCTCCCCAACAAAAACCAAGAGACAAACAAGGGTAGGCAGTGTCGATGTTTTGTTCTTGTAGTCAAGAAAGAGCACATACAGTAGGATGGCATCGATGATAAAAAAGGAAACATACTCCGGGCCAAAGATCGGTGTGTTGCCTGTATTTACGGTCGTGAAGTAGATAGCGCGATCCATAATCGGGCCGATGATGCTCAGTGATGCAGCCACCATGTATTTGGCGTGCACCAGCGGTTTGGTTTTGTTGAGAATGGCCAGCGGATAAAACAGGATCAGCACCATAAAATAATAGACGGGCAATCCGGTGTAGGTGCGGGCCAGGTGCACGATTTCCGCTGGCGTCTTTGTGCTTGTGCCGGCGTCTACCTCATGTTGCAGATCGGCGATGGATTGATAATAGCCATTGCGCAACATCAGGTAGCCAAAGGCCACCACCAGCGGCACCAAAAAATAGCTAAGCCGGCCAAAGGCGCGGTGCGCGGCAAACTTCTTTTTTGAAATCAGCCACGGTTGAACAATGAGCATGGCGGTCCACACCATCATCAGAACATAGTGCACGTGGATGTGCCAGGGCGATGCGTGAAGCGTGGCGAAATAGCGCGGATAGAAGGCGACGAAAGAAAGTAAAAACAGGAAGACGATGAAGAAACTGATCTTCGGATAGATAGTGTAGGCCGCTCTCATAGGATGTTCTTTTATAACAGCGCCGTCGCAATGGCGGTCTATCACGGTTTCGGGCAGGCGAGGGTAATGAAGTTAAAGCTTCGGCCTGCGTCTTGCAAGAACACGCGCAGAATAAAAATCGATGCGGATGCGCATACCGGAATATGGGTATGACCTCAACCATGCGTCTCATTCTGAACATGCATCATGCGGTTTCCTTTGGTTGCATTCCAGGGTAATTTGGTTGCATAGTCCCCTGTTGTGGGCTGTTGCCGCGAACGTGTTGCAACATTTGTTACGCTCCGGCGATTAATAACCGTTACCGGAGCCGTTAACTTAAAGCAATCATTTTTTACACGTATGAAAAGATTTCTGATCGCGGGGTTCTGCGTGATGTGCACGGCTGTGGGGCATGCGCAACAAAAAGACATTCAAATCGACAGCCTGAAGCGGCTACTGCAACAACACAACGCAACCGACACCCAGCGGGTAAACCTGTTGACAAGTCTTTCGCGAGCCTACATCGGCGTGAGCAACAACGAGATTCTCGACTATGGCACATCCGCCCTGACGCTGGCCACCTCGCTGAACTTTGAACCCGGTGTGATCAGGGCCCACAATGCCCTGGCCATGGCACACCAGTTGTCGGCCAACTATCACAATGGCATCGATCATGCCATGAAGGCACTCACCCTGGCCGAGCAGCGTGGCGACCTCAATGAAAAAGGGGAAGCCTGTCGCGTGCTGGCAAACATCTATGTGAACCTGGGCGATCAGAAAAAAGGAAAACACTACTATGAACAAGCCATACGTGCAGCACAGGCAACCCGCAACATGTCACTGCTCACAAAGGTCTATTGTTCCGTAGGCATGTGGCACTACGTTCACCAGGCAGAAGACAGTGCACGCATCTACCTTGAAAAAAGCCTGGTGCTGGCCAACAAACACAACGTGCGCTATTTCCTTCCGCACATTCTGTGTCAGCTGGGGTGGATCAATCACGAGACCAATCCCACGGTGGCCATCGCCTACGAGCTGCGCGCACTCGGGGCGGCACGCGAGGTGCAGAACCATGCCGCCGAACTGAACGTGCTGGGCGATTTGGGAAACATTTATATTCAACTCAAAGACTACACCAACGCCGAAAAGTATCTGACGGAAGCCCTGCAGGTGTCTATCAAAAATAAACTCATTGTACAAAAGGCTCACATCTATCAAGGGCTGATCGACCTCAAAATTCACCAGGGAAAAGTGGACGACGTTCGCCACTATGTCGACGCCTACATGGCTGCCCGCGACAGCACCATGAACGAAGAGAAATACAAACAGATTGCCGAACTGGAAACACGCTATCAGACCGAAAAGAAAGAGCAGACCATCATGCTGCTGGAGCAGGAAAAGAAAACCGAGGCGCTGTGGCGAAAAGGTCTGGTGATGGTGGCGGTGTTGCTGCTCATACTAGGAGGGGTCATCTTCAGGCTTCAGCGCCTGCGCAACCGCAAGGCCCGGCAATTACTGGTCACACAAAAACAACTGAACGAAAAACTTCAGGAAGCCGATGCCATCCGCTCGCGTTTCTTCACCTCCATCTCGCACGAGTTCCGGACACCCATCACCCTGATCCTGGCGCCCCTCGAAGAAAAACTAAAGTCGCCCACCCTCACCCAACACGACAAAGACGATCTGAAGCTGGTGATGCGCAACGCCAACCGCCTGGCCGAACTGGTGAACCAGGTGCTGGATCTTTCCAAACTGGAAGCGGGCAAAATGGAAGTTCACAGGCAAGACGGCGACCTCACAAAGTTCCTCACACCGTTGCTCGCGTCGTTCGAGGCGTGGTCGCAAAGCCAGCACATTTCGTTTACCTACACCTTGTCGGTGCCCGACATGCCGTTTGCATTCGATCCTGACAAGCTGGAAAAAATTCTGACCAACCTGTTGTCCAACGCCTTCAAGTTCACACCGGCAAACGAAACCATTGCCATCTACATCACGGTCGACAATGCCCTGAACAATTTGCTCATTTGCATTGCCGACACTGGCAAGGGCATTTCGGCCGACGACCTGCCGCATATCTTCACGCCCTTCTATCAATCGGGCGAAATGGAAAACACCAGCATGCCGGGCACAGGCCTTGGTCTTGCCCTGGTGCGGGAGTTGGTGAACGTGCACGGCGGTTCCATTTCCGTGAGCAGCGAACTGGAACAGGGCACATCAGTAGAAGTGGTGTTGCCCTTGGTGCGATCGTCGGCCGACGCATTGCCGGCTGTCATTCTTCCTTCGTCGCTGGTGCCCGAGCCCACATTGTCGGTGCGCGACAGCGACGACGAACCGGTGGAGCATTTCGCGGAGTCGTTGTTGATTGTGGAAGACAACCAGGAACTTCGTCGGTTCATCGGCGATCATTTCAAAAACGCATTCAACATCTTCACCGCCACCAACGGCCGTGAAGCATTGCAGATCGCGACCGCGCGAATGCCAAGCCTGATCTTGTCAGACGTGATGATGCCCGAGATGGACGGCGTTGAATTTTTGAAACGGCTAAAGCAGGATGAGCGCACACATCACATTCCCGTGGTGCTACTCACCGCAAAAGTGGGCCACGACGAAAAAATCGCCGCGCTTCAACTGGGTTCCGATGCCTTCCTGGCAAAACCATTTTCCATGCAGGAACTGGAAGCACGCGTGGCGGGCATCATCAACAACAGAAAGAACCTGGCCACACACTACCGCAAGCGATTTGAAAACGCGCCCCATGCTGCACCGGCCACGCAACTGCCGGTGCCATCGAGCATCGAAGCAAGGTTCATCGACAACATCACGGCAATCATCTACCGGCATCTGGGGGATACAGCGTTTGGTGTAGAAAAACTTGCCGACGAAATGTGCCTCAGTCGCGCACAGCTGTTTCGCAAAGTGAAGATGATTCTCGACACATCGCCCAGCGAGCTGATAAGCGACTTGCGTTTGCAACATGCCGCGAAGCTCATCGAAAACAAATCCGACACGTTGTCGCAGATAGCGTATGCGGTTGGTTTTTCGGAGCAATCCTATTTTTCAAAACGGTTCCGGAAAAAATACGGCGTGTCACCGCGCGAATATTCCGATCGCATGTCGGCATAGTGGTAAAAAAATGCATCAACTTTTTGTGTGCATCACAAATGCAACGAGCATACCCGTCACTGCAACCACATCACCATACATTCACTTTTTTTCAACGCAGATTTGTGATGTTATAAAATAAAACACACAAGCATCATGAAAAAAAATCCCTCTCCTCCCCACCACACCATCACTGGGAATAGTGATCGGCCCAAGCGAACATTTCGTTTCCCCGGCAAGGAACGCTTCGAAAATGTGTATCTCTTTTTCTACAAACTCGCACGACTGTGCAACGAGGACATGAATCCCGTCTGACTATTTTGATTCACGCTTTAATCAAAAACCCTCTTGGAAAAACTAATGTTGAAAGCATCCGATGGCTATGTGTTGCACGGACTGCTTGGAATACCTGAAACGGATGTGCGCGGAACGGTAGTGATCAGTTCCGCCACATGTATTAAGAAGGAGTATTATCTCAATTTTGCAAACTACCTGGTGAAGGGCGGCTACACCGTGCTGTTGTTCGACTACCGCGGCATAGGGGAGTCGGCCCCGCCAGATCTGAAACAGTCGGCCATCTTCCTGCACGAGTGGGGCACGCTCGACATGAACACGATGTTGAACTATTTGGTGGAAGAACGCGGTTGTCGCGACATCGTGTGGATAGGCCACAGCATCGGCGCGCAGCTGGTGGGTTTTCTGGATCAGCATCAACACATCAAGCAGATCATCGCCATCAACGCGGCGCTTGGCTATTGGCGCTACTTTCCGTATCCAATGAAAGCCGTCATCTGGTTGTTGTGGTTTGTGATCGGCCCGCTCATGATTCGCTACTATGGCTATGGCCAGATGAAAAAAATAGGCTGGGGCGAAAACCTGCCGCCCAATGCGCTGCTCGAATGGCGTTCGTGGTGCCTCAGCAAAAACTACTACGGCGGTTTCATTGCGCGACACCTGAAGACGGACCGGTTTTATAAAATCAAAACACCCATCACCGCCATCTACTTCAGCGACGACTACATTGCCAACGACAAAACTGTTTCGCTCATGATGAATTTTTTTCCGAATGCGCCCACACGCATTTTAAAAATTGACACAACCCGCTACACGCGGCTCAAAGTAGGACACAGCGGTGTCTTCCGGAAGCGATTCGAGTCATCGCTTTGGCCGGTGTTGTTAAGTCACATTTAAGAAAAGTTTGGGATAGGCCGTTCGGTATATTTTATCGGGCGGCCATCCCAATCCTGTCTTCACGCCCGTTCCGGTTGGAGCGGGCGTTTTGTTTTTGATCAGGCGTGGGGACGGTCGTTTTCGGGTTGCAGATCTTCTTCCAGATCGAACGTGGTTTTGCTCATCTTTTGCTGATACTCCTTGGGGCTGAGACCGTATTCCGTCTTGAAACATTTGGAAAAATACGACAGGTTGGAGAAGCCCACGTCATACATGATTTCCGAAATGTTGCCTTCCTTGTTCTTCAGCAGCAGCGACGCTTTTTTGATGCGATATTTTTTGATGATCTCGTTGGCCGACAAATGCGTGAGCGCTTTCAGTTTGCGGTAGAGGTGGGTTGAGCTCATGCCCATTTCTTCGCTGAGCAGCTCCACGCTGAATTCGGAGTTGGAGATGTTGGCTTCAATGGTGTTCATCACTTTCTTCAGGAAACGGTTGTCTTCGTTTTCTTTTCCCGAGTCGGCCAGCGGTTCGGTGATGAGCTCGTGTCTGAAATATTCCGACAGCTCGGCCTTGCGTTCCAGCAGGTGGTCGATGTGTGCTTCCAGCACTTCAATCTCAAACGGCTTGGTGAGGTAGATGTCGGCGCCCACGCGAATGCCTTCCACTTTTTGAGACGTTAGGCTTTTTGCCGTCAGCAGAATGATGGGCACAGAGCTTGTCTTCGGATCGGCCTTCACCTTGCGGCAAAAGGCCAGCCCATCCATCACGGGCATCATGATGTCGCTCACAATGATGTCGGGAATGAAGTTGTGACACTTCTGAAACCCTTCCTCGCCATTTTCGGCGGTAATGAAGTTATATTTTTCTTTCAGGCTGATCTGGATAAAGTTCACCATGTCGGTGTTGTCTTCCACAATCAGAATGAGGGGCTTGTCAGACCGCAGACCAAACTCATAGCGATGGTCTTCGTTTTCGGCGGCGGCCTTGGTGGCAAGGATGCTGATCTCTTTGTTGGGCTCGCGGTTGTCGATGGGAAAGTGCGCACTGCCCAAGGGGAAACACAATGTGAAGCACGTGCCTTTGCCTTTGGAACTTTCCACGCTCACATCGCCGCGCAGCAACTTGGTATATTCGGCCACCAGCGTGAGGCCGATGCCCGACCCGTCTTCAATCTTGCGGGCCTCGCGTGTTTGATAAAAGCGCTCAAATATTTTCGACTGCTCGGCCGGAGCAATGCCAATGCCCGAGTCCGACACGGTGATTTGCACAGCTCCCTGTTCAAACCCCTTTCGCGGCTCCACTTCGTCGATGGTCACGGCAATGGTGCCACGCTTGGGCGTGAACTTGAACGCGTTCGATAAAAGATTAAACAAAATGGTCTCCACCTTTTCGGTATCGGCCCACAGCAAACATTCTTCCAGCGGTGTGTGGAACGTGAACTCTATTTCTTTGCGCGCGGCTTTGTCCGAAAATAGCGAATACAATTCTTTGCAGAACGGAATCAAATCAAACTGCGTGATCTTCAGCGACTGGTTTTCATGTTCCAGCTTTCTGAAATCCAGAATTTGGTTGATGAGGCGAAGCAGGCGTTGCGAATTTTTCTCGGCCAGCAAAATCAGGCTCTGGTCTTCTTCATCCAGGTTGCCGTGTTTAATGATTTGTTGAATGGGCGGAATGATGAGGCTGATGGGCGTGCGCAGCTCGTGCGAAATGTTGGTGAACGACTGTTGTTTGGTTTGAACAATCTCTTCGGCATGTTCTTTTTCCAGCCGCGCAATCTTCACCTCGTTCTTCAAATGAATTCTCACCAGGTAGATGCGCAGCGCAACCACGCCCAGCACAATGAGCAGAATCACATACAGGATGATAAACATGGGGCTGAGAAACAGCGGAGGCTTCACCACAATTTGCATTGAAGCCAACTTGTCGCTCCACAGGCCATAGTTGTTGGTGCCCTTCACGTGCAGCGTATAGCTGCCTGGCGAAAGATTGGAGTAGACGGCGAAATTTTTCAAACCCGACACATACTTCCAGTCGTCGTCAAAGCCATCCAGCTTGTAGGCATACACGTTGATGTCGGGTTGCCAATAATGCAGGGCCGAGAACTCGAAGGCGATAGAGCGTTGGGCATATTCCAGCGTAAGCGTTTTGGCAAAGGCAATGTCTTCATTCAGCAACACGTTGTCGTCGAGCACCTCGCGGGCAAAGATCACGTGGTTGTTGATCTCGAGGCCGGTCAGGTAAATGTTGGGCGTGTAGGTGTTGGGGCGGATGGAAGGGGAGAGGCTGATGTAGCCGTTGTCGCCTCCAAACAGAATCTCACCGGTCAACGTGCGTGCTGCACAGCTGTTTGAAAATGTTTTCAGCGGAAGCTCTTTGTCGAGGGGAAATATTTCGAACGTGTGATCGGCCGTTTTAAATTTGATAACAAAGTTGTTGGCCGCCGCCCACACGTTGCCGTGCACGTCGGCAATGATGGTGTTGAGGTCCACATCGTTGCCCGTGATGATGGGATAGAAAAATGCAGAGTCGGCCTGGGGTTTGTATTCGATCAACCCGTTTTGCGTGCCAGCCCACAGGCTCCCCTTGGGCGAAGCATAAAGGCTGTAGATGTCTTTGCCCTGCGCCACATCGTCAAAGCCCTTGATCTTCTTTGTTATGAACGTGTTCACATCGATGCGGTGCAATGCGTTGTCGCGAATGGCCCAGAGGGCGTTCAGGGCATAGGTGTTTTTTTCGGAACTGAAATCGCCCACCAGTTCGAAGCGAATGGCATCGAGATTCTGAAAACCACTCACCACTTTAAACAAACCGCCTTCCCACGCGCTCACCCAAAACGAACCATCGGAACCTTGAATGAAGTTGGCAATGTAGTTCGACGTGAGTCCGTTGTCGGAGCGCGCGGTGAGTGCATACATTTTTTTCTGACCTTCATCCCACACGTTGATGCCGCCCGCGGTGCCAATCCAGATGCGGCCATAGTCATCTTCCTTTAACGTGTTCACGTTGTTCAGCAGGATTCGGCTGGCCGGGGGCGAGTCGATGTCGAACCACGTGCGCGTTTTGGTTTCAGGATCTTCGCGGATCACGCCGTGAATGGTGGCCAGCCAGATCACACCCTTGCGCGTCACCAGCATGGCCTTCACCTGGTTGCCCACGGTTTGCTGATGCGTTTGGTGCGTCACTTCGTGGTAGCGATAAAAATTCTGGTGCTTGTCGATGCGGCTCAGACCATTTGAAGTCACCAGCCAGATCACGCCGCCATCGTCTTCAAAAATCTGCCAGATCACGTTGCTGGCAATGGAATACGAAACCTGTGGATTGTGAAAGTAAGCGCGGTTCGTGTTGGTATTGGGATCGAACAGGTTTAGCCCGAAATCAGTGCCCAGCCAAAGTGTGCCTTCGGCGTCGGAATAGATGTTCTTCACCACTTCGTTGCTCAACTTCGAATTGGCCGCCGTGTAGGCGGTGTAGCGATGCGAGCGCGTGTTGAAGAGGCAAAGACCGGTTTCTGTTCCGATCCATAATAAGGAGTCGACACCATTCACGGGCTTGATGTCACAGATGAGATTGTTTTTCAGCGCGGGCTTGTAGTCGCCTTTCAGGTCAAACGATTCGAACATCTCGTTCGGTCCAAATTGATTGAGCCCGTCGTAGGTGCCCACCCACAGGGTTCCGCGGGCATCTTCGTGAATGGCGCGAATGGTGTTGTGGCTCAGGCGGCTGTTTTCGGTGGTGAAGGTTTTGAACTGGTTGTTCTGGCGGTTAAAGCGCACCAGCCCGGTGGTGGTGCCGATCCAGAGATTGTGGTGAGCGTCTTTATATAGAGTGCGCACCACGTTGTTGCCCTTCAGGTCGATGCGCGTCACTTCGAAGGTGAGGGTGTTGATCTTGCAGAGCCCTTGCCATGTGCCCACCCACAGGTCGTCGCCATCCACCAACAATGAACTGGTTTCGTTGGCAGGCAGGGAGTGAAGAGACTCTTCGCGTTTAAAAACCTTGAAACGATAGCCGTCATAGCGACACACGCCATTGGCCGTTCCAATCCAGATAAAATGGTGATTGTCCTGGGCAATGGCGCTGATGATGTTCGAGGGCAGGCCCTTGCGGGTGGTGAGGGTGGAGAAGAAGGTGGATTGCGCGCGCCCAACCTGAACCTGCGCCAAAAAGCAGCTTGCCACCACACCTAAAAAAAGAAAAATGCTCCGGATCATCGCACCCACGTCTATTGAAGTTACCGAATTTTAGCGCAAAATAGTGTAGCAAAAAAGCGCCGGTTCAGGCTGGACATTGAACGTTGCGATGCCCGAAAATCCGCAACCCGTCACAATCTTCATTTTTAGAATGCCTTGCCACATTCCGCCGGTTTCATGGCTAAAAAAGCAGGATTTGTAATAGCGCCGGGTAAGAAATCTATCCATTCCTGTATGATTTTTTGCGTCCGTTGCAATCGTTTGAAGCCAATTTGCAATCGTTTGACATAACACAAACTTATGAATCTAAAGCTACTAACAACCATCTGGTTTTTGATGCTGGGCAGCCTCGCTGCGATGGCCCAAAACCAAATCATCCGGGGGAAAATTCTCTCCGGCGATGACAACACTCCGCTGCCGGGTGTCAATGTTCTGGAGAAAGGAACGTTGAACGGAACGGTCACAAACGGTGAGGGATTCTATACCATCACGGTGGGCACAAACGCGACGTTGGTTTTTTCTTTTGTCGGCTATGCTTCGCAGGAAGTGGCGGCGGCAGGCCAAACCACCCTCGACGTTGTTTTGAGTCCCGATGTGCAGGCGCTCAACGAAATTGTGGTGGTGGGCTATGGCCAGCAGGAAAAGAAAGACGTGACCGGTTCGCTGGCGTCGGTCACCCCGCGCGACCTTAATAAAGGTATCATGTCGTCGCCGCAGGACATGCTCATCGGAAAAATCGCCGGTGTGCAGGTAAGCACCAACGACGGTGCCCCCGGTGGCGCATCAACCATCCGCATTCGCGGCAACGGCTCCATACAGGCCAGCCAGGATCCCCTCATTGTGATCGATGGTTTTCCTGTTGACAACACGGCCATCGGTGGCTTGTCAAACTCACTGGCGGCCATCAACCCCAACGACATCGAAAGCTATACTGTATTAAAGGATGCTTCCGCCACCGCCATCTATGGTCTGCGCGCGTCAAACGGTGTCATCATCATCACTACAAAAAAAGGCAAGAATGGCAAACCGCAGATCACCTACAACGGCAGTGTGTCGGTGGCCAACGCCATGAAATATATAGATGTGCTTAGCGGCGACGAGATACGCGCCAAAGCAAGCGAGTTGCTGTCAGAAGGAAAACTGTCGGGCTTCACGGCCGATGCTGCAAAACGGCAAGGCACCGCCAACACCGATTGGCAAAAAGAAATCTATCAAACCGCCGTGTCGCACGATCACAACATCGGCGTGTCGGGCACTTATAAAGTGTTGCCCTATCGCGTGTCGTATGGCTACACCGATCAGGAAGGTATTCTGAAAACTACCGACTTCAAACGCAGCTCCTTGAACGTGAACCTCACACCCAGTTTTCTGGATGGCGACCTCGATGTGAGCGTGTCGTTTAAAGGAAGCTATACACAACAAAACTTTGGCAACACCGGCGCAGTGGGAGCAGCCGTGGCCTACGACCCCACGCAACCGGTCTATAACGGCAGCACGCGTTGGGGTGGTTATTTTGCATGGGTGGGACCGGCTTCGGCCACCACACTCGATCCTAACGGCGATCCCATCACGCTGGCCACCAGCAACCCCGTGGCCTTGCTCATGCAAACCGACAACCGCTCGAATGTGTATCGCGGCCTCGGCAACGTGAAAGTTGACTACCGTCTTCCGTTCCTTCCCGCCGTGAAACTTACCGTGAACGCCGGCATGGACTACACCACTTCCAAAGGCCACAACAATGCCACCAACGATGCAGCCTTCACGTTTGCCAACGGCGGCGGCCAGCGCATCGACTACACCGGCATCAACAAGTCGCGACTGCTGGATTTGTATGCCAACTATGCCAAGGAAATCGACAACCATAAGTTCGATGTCACACTGGGTTATTCCTATCAGCGCTTTGACCGCGATGGCTCCAACTTCGGACGCAATGGCAACGAGAGCGTATACACCGACTATCAAACCAACGCCGAAGGCAAAGCGGTGCCCCGTCAGTTTGTTTCCAATCCCAATGTGTTGCTCTCGTTCTTTGGTCGTGTAAACTACGCGTTCAATGAAAAATACCTGGTCACACTTTCTTTCCGCGACGATGCATCGTCGCGCTTTGCCAAACAAAACCGGTGGGTCGTTTTTCCGGCCGCAGGGGTGGCGTGGCGAATCAGCAAGGAATCGTTCATGACGGGTTCAAAAGTTTTCTCCGACCTGAAGCTGCGCGCCAGCTATGGCGTGACGGGTCAACAGGATGTGTCGGGCAACAACCCTTATCCTTACTTGTCTACCTATCAACTGAGTTCGTCAACGTCACAATATCAGTTTGGCAATTCCTTCACCAACACCTATCGTCCGCAACCCTACGATGCTAACCTGAAGTGGGAAACCACCGGGCAGGCCGACATTGGTCTTGACTTTGGTTTGCTGGAAGACAAACTCACCGGTACCATCGACGTGTACCAGCGCAACACCAGCAACCTCATCAACTCCATTCCTGTGGCAGCCGGTAGCAACTTTTCAAACTACCTCATCACCAACGTGGGCAACCTCGTCAACAAAGGCATCGAGGTGACGTTGAACGCCAAGGTGGTGCAAACCAAAAACCTCGAATGGAACGTGGGCGTCAACTACACGCACAACGACAACGAAGTGACCAAGCTGTTGAAAACCGACGATCCAACCTATGCCGGCATCGCCACCGGAAGTTTGGGCTTGCAGAAAAACATTCAGAACATCCAGGTGGGTTATCCCATCAACACGTTCCTGGTGTATCAGCAGGTTTATAATGCAGAAGGCAAACCCGTTGAAGGATTATATGTGGATCGCTCCGGACAAGGCGGCGACGTAACGGCCAGCGAAAACAACAAGTATCGTTATCACAAACCACAACCCGATCACCTCTTCGGCGTGAACACGCGCGTGAACTATAAGAAATTCGATTTCTATATGTCGGGTCGTCTCAGCCTGGGCAACTATGTTTATAACAACGTGTTCACCGGTGCAAACTATTCCAACTTCTATTACTCCACGGGCTATTTCAACAACCTGCCCGCCAGCGTGAACGACACACAGTTCTATAGCCTGCAAACATTTTCAGACTATTATGTCTACAACGCATCGTTCTTCAAGATGGACAACATCAGCATGGGCTATAGTGTAGACAAACTGTTCACCCAGAAGCTGAAGGCACGCATCAGTTTCACGGTGCAAAACGCCTTCTTCATCACGAAGTATAAAGGCCTCGATCCGGAGGTGAACAACGGCATCGACAACAATTTGTATCCGCGCTCCAGGGTGTTCATGCTGGGCGTTAACCTTACTTACTAATCGACCTATGAAAAAGAAAATAGTAAACCTCATCACCGCGGGCGTTGCCATGCTTTTCATGGTTACCTCCTGTGTTAGCGACCTCGACCCGGAATCGCTGGGCCCCAACTCGGTCACCTCGGCCGATGCCTATAAAACACCGGCCGACTATAAAATGGGATTGGCAAAACTGTATTCGAGCTATGTGGTGGCTGGCCAGGTTGGTCCCGGCGAAGCCTCCGACATTTCGAATCTCGATGTGGGCTTTGGCGTGTATCTCCGTGCCTACTGGAATTTGCAAGAGCTTCCTACCGACGAAGCAGTCTACACCTGGGCCGAAGACGGCGGCATTCGTCCCCTGCACTGGCAAACCTGGACGGCGACAAACTCTTTTATCTCGGCCATGTATACACGCATGATGCTCACCATTTCATATTGCAACGAATTCATCCGCGCATCACAAGGTTCCACCGATGCCGACGTGAAGAAGTTTCATGCCGAAGCACGCTTTCTCCGCGCGCTGTCGTATTATCATGCGCTTGATTTGTTTGGTTATCCTCCCTTCGTAACCGAAACGGATATTCCCGGCGCATTCTCTCCGAAGCAAACCAATCCCGAAGAACTGTTTGCCTACATCGACTCCGAGTTGACGGCCATTGAAAACGAACTGGGCGAACCGCGCTTCGAATATGGCCGTGCCGACAAAGGCGCGCTGTGGATGTTGCAGGCAAAACTCTATCTCAACGCCGAAACCTACATCAAGTCGCCGCGCTACACCGAATGCATCACGGCACTGAATAAAGTATTTACGTCGGGCAAGTATGCACTCGCGGCAAACTACCTCCTGAACTTCCGCGCCGACAACAACACCAGCCCGGAAATTATCTTCCCGATAAACCACGACGCCAAAAACACACAGACCTATGGCGGCATGTCGTTTATTGTTCACGGACAGATTGGTGGCTCCATGGTGCCCGCCGACTTTGGTGTGAACGGTGGCTGGGCACAGAACCGCGTAACACCCGAGTTTGTAGCCAAGTTTGCCGACCCCAGTGGCGCCACCGATGTGCGCGCGCAATTCTACACCAGTGGTCAGCAACTTGAGATCAACGACGTGGGCACATTCACCGATGGCTATGCCGTAACAAAGTTCAAGAACAAGACACTCGCCGGCGGCCCGGCACCCAGTGGTGGCAATCCCGATTTTGTAGACATCGACTTTCCGATGTTCCGCCTGGCCGATGCATACCTCATGTATGCCGAAGCCGTGCTGCGTGGAGGAACAGGAGGAACGGCCACACAAGCGCTTGACTTTGTGAACGCCTTGCGCACAAGAGCCTATGGCAACGCTTCGGGCAACATCACCTCCGGTCAATTAAACACCGCGTTTGTGCTTGACGAACGCGCGCGCGAACTGCTGTGGGAATGTCATCGTCGCACCGACCTGATTCGCTACGGCCTGTTGACCGGCGGCACGTATCTGTGGAACTGGAAAGGAAATACAAAAGCGGGCACGGCCACAGAAGCCTTCCGCAATCTCTTTCCCATTCCCGCATCGGATCTGGCGGCCAACACAAACCTGCGTCAGGTGGTCATTGGTTACTAATCCCTAAAGCAAACGAACATGAAAAATACATTCATTCTAATCCTGAATATGATCGTCGCGCTGGGCATGATGGCCTGCGAAGACGATGTGATCAAGGCAAAGCTGAAAGACGATGTGGCAGCCAACACGCTACAGGATCCATCCAAAACCAGCTATGTGCTGACCCTGGATGATGCCGCCAAGCCCCTCGAAGAGTTTTCGTGGACCGCACCCGATTTTGGTTTTCAGGCCGCCACCACCTACACGTTGCAGGTAGACAAGGCAGGCAACAACTTTGCCGGAGCCATAGACCTGGGCACGACCGGTACCTTGAACACCACCGTGCTGGTGGGCGCCATGAACAGCAAACTGCTGGACCTCGGTTTTGATCCCGACGAAGAAGCATCGGTAGAATTTCGGGTAAAGTCAACCATCAACGCCAACGTGGCGCCGCTCTTCTCCACCGTGAAGAGCACAAAGATGACACCCTATGCCACAACGTTTCCGCCCATCTACATGATCGGCGATGCGCTGCTGGGATGGGATCTGCCGCTGGCGGTGGAGACCAGAAGTGTGGCGCCGAGCAAGTATGAAACCATTGCCGAGTTTCACAAGGGAGGCAAGTTCCGTTTCTTTGCCACCTTGTCGTGGGATGCAAAGCCCTACAACTGGCCCTTCTTTGCCGGCGGCAGTGTAGACGCCAACCTGATTGAAGCCGGCGATGGCGACGGTAATTTTATTTTCAACGGCACGTCAGGCTTTTTCAGAATCGTTGCCGATACAAAATTGAAAGTGATCACCATGGAAGCCGTTGAGAAACCTGCGTTGATGATGATCGGCGACGCGGTGCAGGGTTGGGATCTGGCCAAGGCCGTGCAACTCACGTGGCTGAGAGACGGCGTGTTCACCACCAGCACAACATTCAACAACAACGGCATCTTCCGCTTCTTCACCAAGGCCGACTGGGGTGCGGGTACCGTGAACTCGGCAAGTTTCACCGGCGCTGTCGATCCGTTGCTGCAGGCCGTGAACGATGGCGACAAAAACTTTAAGTTTGTGGGCACCACGGCCTCACACAAAATCACCGTGGACCTGAACAACGGCACCATTGTGATGGAATGACCGATGCAGGCCTTTGATTGATATTATAAGGAAGGGGTTTGTTTTTGTGAAAAATCAAAGCGGCCTCTTCCCTTTACTTTTTACCAAATTGTTAGCAATGAAATTCAGAAAAAGCATACTCGGTTTGTTGACGCTCGCGGCGTTTTGTTGCCTGAAGTGCAAAGACGATTCACCCGCCGTGGACGACACACCAGCCGAAACCGGCACGTTTCAATTTGGCGCTGATCTTTCGTTTGTGAACCAGGTGCTCGACCACAACGGTGTTTACAAAGATCAGGGCGAAGTGAGAAGTCCGTACAAGATTTTTAAAGACCACGGCAACACACTGGTGCGCGTGAGGCTGTGGCACAACCCGGCATGGACAAAAGAAGTGTACGGCGCCAGCGGCACACAATTGTATAATGATTTACTGGATGTGGAAAAATCCATTCGTCTCTCGAAAGAACAAGGCCAATCGGTGCTCCTGGATTTTCATTATTCCGACACCTGGGCCGATCCGCAAAATCAAAAAATTCCCGCCGCGTGGCAGAACATCCGCGACCTGGGTGTGCTGAAAGATTCCGTCTACAACTACACCTCAAAAACCTTGCGCTATCTCAACGCAAAGGGATTGATGCCCGAGTTTGTGCAGATCGGCAACGAAACCAATTGTGGCATGCTCTACACAGACGCACCGTCGGGTTTCCCGGCATGCAACGTTTGTGATGGCAACTGGCAAAACCTGGGGGCCGTAATCAACAATGCCATCCGTGCCGTGAACGATGTGGCGGCAACATCCACCATCAAAACAAAAATTATCCTGCACGTGGCCGATCCCAAAAACGTGACGTGGTGGTTCGACAACATGACCACGCAAGGTGGCGTCACCGGATTCGACATCGTAGGATTTTCGTACTATCCCCTGTGGCACACCACCATTGGTGTGAGCAGCCTGGGCTCGACCGTGGCGGGCTTCAAAGCAAAATACAAGAAAGACGTGATGATGCTGGAAACGGCCTATCCGTGGACCACACAAGGCAACGACTCCTACAACAATCAGTTCGGAGCACAAACACCCATCACCGGATTTCCTTTCACAAAAGAAGGACAGCTGGCCATCCTGAAAGCGATGACACAACAATTAAAAACCGGTGGCGCCTCGGGCATCATCTATTGGGAGCCGGCATGGATCAGCTCCGACATGAAAGACTTGTGGGGCACAGGTTCGTCGTGGGAAAACAACGCCTACTTCGATTTCAGCGGCAACGCGTTGCCCGCTTTCAACTTCATGACCGCGACCTACAACTAGGCATTCGCGCAGCACTTATGTTTTGAACACAACGCGCCGACAATTTTCGCGGCGCGTGAAAACCAGTTTATCATGAAACATCCTTTAATACACTATACATTTATACTGGCATCCCTGCTGGTCACATGGTTGTCCACACCATCCGTTGCGCAAAAGAAATCGAACACGGTCTATGTAGACGAGCAGGGCGTGATGCGCTGGGGCGATTCAAAAAAGGAAGTGCACGGCTTTGGCGTGAACTACACCGCGCCGTTTGCACACGCCTATCGTGCCGCCAAGACGTTGAACGTGGATCTTGAAAAAGCCATCGACGCCGATGTCTACCACTTTGCACGATTGGGTTTCGATGCCTATCGCGTGCACGTGTGGGATACCGAAATCAGCGACTCGCTGGGCAACCTGCTGGAAGGAAACGAACACCTGCGCTTGTTTGACTACATGCTCATGAAAATGAAAGCGCGCGGCATGAAACTGCTGATCACACCCATTGCCTATTGGAACAACGGCTATCCCGAACCCGATGGAAACACGCCCGGCTTCGCAGCCAAATATGGCAAGGCAGACTGCCTCACAAATGAAGGTGCCATTCGCGCACAGGAAAACTACCTGTACCAGTTTCTCAATCACGTGAACCCCTACACCAAGGTGGCCTACAAAGACGATGAAGACCTGGTTGCATTCGAGATCAGCAACGAACCCCATCACGACGGCACACCCGCTTCGGTGACCACGTTCATCAACCGCATGGTGAAAGCGATGCGCAAAACAGGATGCAAGAAACCGATCTTCTACAACATCAGCCACAGCATTCAGCTGGCCGATGCCTACTTCAAGAGCGACATACAAGGCGGAACATTTCAGTGGTACCCCACGGGCCTTGGCTCGCAACACGAGATCCAGGGAAATTTTTTGCCGAACGTAGACCACTATGTGATTCCATTTGCCAATGCCCCCGGGTTTAAAAAAATCGCGAAGGTGGTCTATGAGTTCGACGCCGCCGATGTGGGACGTTCGTATATCTACCCCGCCATGGCCCGCAGTTTTCGCGAAGCCGGCATTCAGTGGGCGACCCACTTTGCCTACGATCCTACGTTTATGGCCTATGCCAACACGGAATACAACACGCACTACATGAACCTCGTGTATGCACCGCAAAAAGCGCTGAGCTTGAAAATTGCATCGGAGGTGTTTCACACCGTTCCCCTCTACAAAAGCTATGGCCGCTATCCCGCCAACGCCGCGTTCGACGGGTTTCGGGTGAGCTATGAGCAGGACCTGGCGGAGGTGATCACCGATAAAAAGTTTTTTCACACCAACACCACCACGTCGCCCGTTCCGCATCCGGAAACCCTGGAGGAAATTGCCGGAGCCGGCAACTCGAACCTGGTGCGCTACGAGGGGCTTGGTGCTTACTTTCTGGACCGTCTCGAAAAAGGAGTGTGGCGCCTCGAAATTTTGCCCGATGCCATTTGGGTGAGCAATGTGTTTGGAAAGAACAGCCTCAAAAAAGAAGTGGCCGTGCTGAACACCCGCGCGTGGCCCATGGCCGTGACGTTGCCCGACCTGGGCAGCGACTTCAGCGTGACCGCACTCAACGACAACAATACCTACACGACCAAGGCCAGCAACAATACGTTCACCATTCTGCCCGGCACCTACTTGCTGAAAGAAAGGAACAGCACGGCCTCGCGCAAGGGCGATGAGAAATGGAAGAACATTGTATTGAAAGAATTTTCTGCACCCGCCGCCGTGTTAGACAAAACCTATGTTTTGCACACACCACCCTCGGAAGTGAAAGAAGCAAAAGCATTGAACGTGGAGGCATCGGTAGTATCTGCGTCCGAGCCGGAAGCAGTTGAACTGATTGTGTTCGGCGTGGGGCGCCCGCAGACTTATGCGATGAAGCGCGACAAAGGTTATCGGTATGTGGCCACCATTCCCGGCGACCAACTGAACGTGGGATTTCTGCGCTACTACATCACCGTGAAAGAAAAAGACGCAGTGCACACCTATCCATCCGGACTGACGGGCCTGCCCCTGCAATGGGATTTTTATGATGACAACGCCTACCAGGTTCCCGTGGTGTCGAACACAAACGACCTCTACCTGTTCAACGCCATCACCGACGCCCGCGACGTGATGCGCCAATGGAGCAAAACATCGGGGCTTATGCCCAACGGCAAACCGGGCGATGGCGAATTTGTGGTCAACGTTGAACACCTGCTCAACAGCGATCCCGAAAACAAGAACGGCGAAAAAATCTACGACTATTCTTTCCGCTACACCTTTGCCCGCAAAATCGCCGCACGCAAAGACGAATTGCCCCTCCGCAAAAAACTGATCGTGAAAGGCAGAGCCCTGAACGACCGCCCCTGCACACTTCAGGTCGCGTTGGTGATGAACGACGGAACAGCCTATGGCGCCACGGTCACCCTTGACCCCAACGCAACAGAAGCCACACTCAACCTGAACCAACTCCACCCCGTGAAGCTGGTCACCCTTCCACGCCCATACCCATCATTCCTTCCATACTATTTCGAAAGCAGCAAACAATCACCCCTCAACCTGAGCGCTGTTGAAGCACTACAGTTCTCCATCGGCCCCTCCATCCCGGCAACAGAACTGGATCGCAAACACGGAGTGGCCATTGAAAGTGTAAGACTCGAATGAGGTGGTTTATGAAGCCATCATCAAGATGGACAACGTGCCGAACCGTGGCTACTCGATAGGTAAAAGAATTCCATGTCATAGCAATAACTCCTCCGGAAACAACTCCGGAGGAGTTTCCTGTCTATAGAAAGAAACTGACTCCTTTGAACGGCTCCAGCGGAGCCACCTGATCTGAGGCACATTGCACATTTCCAATGCCGCCATCATTCTTAAAAACAAACCGCGCTTTCAAAACAAAAACTCCGTTGAACATCCCAGCATCTTTCGTGTTCGCCACACATTTCCCCATCAATATAATCCCCCACGCGCGCATCCTCCAACGACGAAGACTCCATATCATTCCGATCAAACACAATGGACGATGTTAAAACAACCATCACCACCAATAGTGCTAGTTTCATGACGCTATTGATTCGTCACCAATTTGTCCTGCAGAATTTCCAACTCACGTTTCCGTGATTTATAATATTGGTGTTCCCACCCGCTGAAATAATAAACCACCGACAACATCACCAACGTCACCCCCGCAATCCACCACGGCTTGCCGCCTTCCCACATGCTAAGCGCAATAAACACACCGATCGGAATCACATTCAACCGCATAAGATGCGACAACCGAACCTGATAACCGGCAACAGAAATAGCATACTGAAGGTCGCCATGAAGCGAGCGATCAAATTGCCGGTCCCCCCGGATTCTGCGCAAGCGACTCAATGCTACATACACCGCCGTGGCCAGCATCCACACCGCCATGCCATACATAAAAAAGCTACTGCGCGCATTGAAGTAGGTAATGCCAAACACAAACCCACCCGCGGCCAGGTTCACCACAATGAGCAACAACTCGCTGATGTGTGTGATGGCACGTGCCTTCCTCTGCTTCGTGAGAATGCGGTTGTGCAGCGCCGTTTCGTCGATCGCGAATAGAGCCTTGTTGTGTTCCGCATCCCAGATGCGTTGCAGATCTTCAAATTCCAGGGTTGTCATAGTTTTTGGATTGAGTGATAAGCTGTTTTTTGATACGGTTAATTTTCACACCCACATTCGATTCGCTGATGCCCAGCATGGCCGCCATCTCCTTATAGCTGAAACCATCGAGCAGCAACAACGTGACGGAGCGGTCGATTTCGTCGAGCTTGTGAATTTCTTCATAGAGCCACGTCAGTCGTTCATCTGTCGTTTTGTTTTCGGATAGCAGATGATGAACATCGTCGAGCGCTTCGGCCTGCGTGTGTTTTCGTTCCTTTCGCGTCCATTTGATGGCCGTGTTGAGGGCGATGCGATAAAGCCACGTGGTAACGGACGCTTCGTGCCGGAAGGCCGGAATGGAGTGCCACACCTGGATAACGATCTCCTGAAAAAGATCGTCGCGATCCATGGCTGTCAACGCATAAGCCCTCACGATTTTGAAAAGCAGGCCTTTGTGCTGGTCGAGCCATTGTTCAAGAATCTGTTTCTGTTCCGGGTCTGTCACAAAAGGCTTCAGTTTGTTGTATTAGTACAATGCAGGGGGTGAAATCTTACAAGCAGAAAAAAAATAGTGAAGCAATTTAAAGAAATGCGGCGTTGGGAGCAGGGTTAGGCCGGAGAAGACGGCGCGAGGTGTTTTTTAGAACACACCCGGCAGGGATGTAACCATTCCAAGTTTCGTGAGTTACCGTTTCGCACCCACACGGGGCATTTGTGTTTCATTACACCTTAAACAACGAATCGTATGCCGAGAGTCTTCTTCGTTTTGGCCATTCGCAACCTCCTGAAGCGAAAGATGTTTTCCTGTATCAATATTTTCGGCCTCGCCCTAGGCGTGGCGGCATGCCTCGTCATCCTGAACTATGTCGACTATGAAAGCCGCTACGATTCCTATCATAAACACGCATCCCAACTTTATCGTGTAGACCGGACTGTCTACCAGAATGACGTCCTCAAGTTCACAACCCTCACATCTACCTATGGACTGGGGCCGTCCATGCTGGCAGAAGTGCCCGAGGTGAAACGTTACATCCGCACACACCCGTTGCACGGCGGCAGTGTGGTGCTCACCTACCAACCGGCCACAGGCGACCCGGTTTCCTTCCACGAAACCAACCTGCAAATGGTAGACTCCACTTTTCTTGACGCTTTCACCTACAACGCCACTGCCGGCGATCTGACTTCGGCACTCGACAATCCGAATTCCATTGTGGTGACAAAGGCGCTGGCTGAAAAGTATTTTGGTCCGGGCGAAGATGCAATCGGAAAGGTGTTGACCATTTCAGGAGGCCGCTGCGATGGCGACTACCAGGTGTCGGCCGTGATCGACAATGTGCCACGCAATTCGCACCTCACCTTCGATGTGCTGGTACCCCTGCACAACGTGTTGAAAACAAACGGACAATACAGCGCCGGGAGCGAATGGGGCTGGAACAACTTTGTGACCTACGTTGAACTCTACCCAGAAGCACACGTTGACGCGGTCACCCAAAAGCTTCCGGCATTGGCCGACAAATACATCAACAAACGTTTTGAAGAAGATCATGTGAAGATTGTGATCGGTCTTCAGCCCATCCGCGACATTCACCTGCATCCCGGTGTGAAAGGCGAACCTAATCCAACTACGGGATTCACCACGCTCTATTTTTTTATCGTCATCGCTGTTTTTATTTTAACCATTGCCTGGATCAACTACGTCAATCTTTCCACAGCGCAGGCCATGGAGCGGGCGCATGAGGTGGGCATCAAGAAAGCCATCGGTGCGTTGCGCAGTGAGCTCATACGACAATTTATGTTGGAGTCGGTTGTTGTTAACTTCCTCGGCATTGTGCTGGCCATGGTATTGGCGCTGGCGTTGTTGCCCGTGTTGAATCAAATCACCGGGAAAGATCTTTCATTCAATTTTGCCGATCCGCGGTTGAGTTTGATTCTGGTGACGTTGTTTGTGGTGGGCTCGGTCATCTCCGGTTTATATCCGGCATTTGTGTTGTCGTCATTCAAAATCACGGCCATGCTGAAAGCAAAATCGGAACGCGATGGTTTTGGGCTGCGCAAAACGTTGGTTGTGTTTCAGTTTGCATCGTCGCTTGTGCTCATTGCCGGCACGTTTGGCGTCTACCGTCAGATCATGTTCATGCGCACGCAGCACAAAGGACTCACCGTCGATCAGATGCTCATTGTGCAGGGACCCACCGTTGTTCAGGGTGCGCATGCAAACGACCGGCTCGTGATGTTGAAGAACGACATTCGCAGAATTCCCGGTGTGATAAACGTGACCACGTCCGCCGCCATTCCGGGTGGAGGCTACAACTGGGGCGCTACGCTGCTGCGCGCTGGCGATCAGCGCAGCGATTCGAAAGGAGGCAGTGTGGTGTGGGTTGATCCGGATTTTGTAGACACCTATAACATGACGCTGGTGGCCGGAAGAAACTTCAATCCCAACATCCGCTCCGACATGGAGTCGGTGCTCATCAACGAAGCCGCGGTAACGGCGTTGGGCCTGGGATCGCCCGAGCAGGCTTTGCGTGAGCGCATATTGCTGGAAACCGACACCGTGGCCATTGTGGGTGTGTTGAAGAACTACAACTGGAGCTCGCTCAAAACCGACTATGGTCCCTTCGTCTTCAAGGCCGACACCGTGTCGCGATCAGCCTTCTCCATTCACCTCGACGGGAACAATATGCAAGAAGCCATTCAACAAATCGGCGCACGCTTCCGGGAAGTATTTCCGGGCAACCCCTACGACTATTATTTCCTCGACGACTTTTTTAATCGACAGTATCAGGACGATCAGCAGTTTGGAAAAATATTCGGTCTCTTTGCAGGCCTGGCCATCGCCATCTCGTGCCTGGGGTTGTGGGGATTGGCATCGTTCACTACGGCGCAAAAACGGAAGGAGATCAGTATCCGGAAAGTGTTGGGAGCATCTACCGAAAACATTATGTCGCTGCTGTCGTGGCAGTTCATGCGGCTGGTCATGGTTGCTGGCGTCATCGGGTTGCCGTTGGCGTGGTATGGTCTTTATGTGTGGCTCGGCAGTTTTGCGTTTCGCATTGGCCTGCAGTGGGATTTGTTTGTGGTGCCCTTTGCCATGTTGTGTGGCATGGCGTTGCTCACCGTGAGTTTCCAGATTTTTCGCGGCGCCAACACAAACCCGGCAACAATTCTAAGATCCGAATAGCGATGTTGTTCTCAGTACAGCGGTCGCGTTAAAGTTTTCTTTTCATGCCGGCATTCTTTGTATTTTGCAAGCAGTTTAAAACCTGCTGAGAATGCCGCTGCTGATTGTGTCGGGTATGGCAATTGCTGTTTTTCTGCTGAGCCTGATGCTGAGCAAGAAAAACAAACTCGCGGCCGATAAATTTCTCATCGGCTACCTGATCTTTTTCGTCGTGAGCCAGGGCTACTTCTATCTGGAATCGACCGGCGCGTTTTCGGATCGGCCCTGGATGTTGTTGGGCCGTGGCTCATTTCTGCTGGCAGGGCCGTTGTTCTTTTATTATATGCACGTGCTCACCACCAGCAAGCGATTGCCGCTGACCATCACCGTGCTGACCCTGCTGCCCTTCACCGCCTATGTGCTCACGTTTTTGTATTACAACGCCTTTGTGTTCTATCAGAACGAAACGGAGATCATTCACGGCGTCATGTATATCAACGGTGCGGTGTCTGTTCCATGGGCCATCTTTGTGGTCCTGTTCCTGGTCACCGATCCGTTTTACCTGCTGTGGTTCTACATGCTTCTTCGCGACTACAAGAAGCGCACATCTCAGGCCTTGTCGAACACCGAGCGTGTCAACCTCGACTGGCTCAATAAAGTGTTCGGGCTTTGGCTGGTCATTGATCTTGTGTTGTTGCCTGTGGGCATTTTCACGGTGGGGCATGGCGGCACATGGCAGGTCCTTCAATCCGTGTTGTTGCAGGCAGGCTACGTGGCGTTCATCTTCATGCTGGGATATTATGGCTTTCGGCAGACCGCAGTGTTTTCGGATGCACCCGATGTCGCGTCCGGCAAACTTGACACGACAGACGAATCGGCCGATGCAGCCTATGCGCGTTCGGGTCTCGACCAGCAGCAGGCAACAGACCACCACACGCGCCTGCTCGTGCTCATGCGCGAACGCAAACCTTATCTCGACGGCGAGTTGAGCGCCCGCGCGCTGGCCGATCAGCTTCACATTTCCGTGAACCACCTGTCGCAAGTGCTCAACCAACTCCAGAAACAAAACTTCTTCGATTTTGTGAACACCTATCGTGTAGACGAAGTGAAAGCCAAAATGGCCGATCCCGCCTTTAGTCATTTCACGTTGCTGGCCATGGCCCTCGAGTCGGGCTTCAATTCAAAAACGGCATTCAATGCAGCGTTCAAAAAATTTACCGGCCTCACCCCGTCGCGTTACCACAGCGTGTTGAAAAATGCGAAAAAGGAGCAACCGTCGCAGCAAAGTGGTTCGGACGTAACGGCCCGGACGCTCTGATCGCCCCGCGGGGCTAGGTTTGAGTCTTCGTTCAACCCAACCCTGCACCCCATGAAGTTTTTGTTTTTCAGCACGTGCGTTGCCCTGCTGCTTTGTTTTGCCTGCAACTCTACACCCGATCACCAGGGCAAAGTCAATACACAACTCTATCTGGGCGATGGCCCAAACCAACCCCTGATTGTCGGCCTTGGTGGCTCCGAAGGCGGCAATGCCTGGACCAGCGACCGCTGGGAAACTACACGCAACAAATTTCTGGAAAAGGGCTATGCATTTTTAGCTGTCGGCTACTTCGGCATGGACGGTCTTCCATCCCAACTCGACCGCATTCCAGTGGAGGCCGTGCACGACGCCATGGTGGAGGCCGCAAAAAATCCGAACATTGATAGCCATCGCATCGCCATCATCGGAGGTTCCAAAGGTGCTGAGCTGGCGTTGCTGCTGGCGAGTTTATATCCCGACATCAACGGTGTGGTGGGCATCGTTCCGGGCTATGCTGTGTTTCCCGCGCTCACGCTCAATGCAACCACCTCGTCGTGGACATACGCGGGCAAAGAGGTGCCATTTGTTCCCATGCCCTGGGCGGCCGTGCCTTCGGCCATGAAGGGAGACCTTCGCGGCGCCTTCGATATCATGATCGAAGACAAGGAAGCCGTGTCGAGGGCGCGGATAAAAATTGAAAACATCCACGGCCCCATCCTCTTCCTCTCGGCCACCCGCGACGAAATGTGGCCATCGCGCGAAATGGCAGATGCCATGATGAAACAACTGGACGCCGTGAAGTTTCCGTATGCGCACAAGCACATCGTGGTGGAGGGCGGCCACACCAAACCGCAGGAGCGCTTTGATAGTGTGTTGGTTTTTCTGGAAAGAAATTTCAGGAATACGAAGTAGACAACGAATCGTCAACTATAAAAAATAGCAAGTCGCCCGATACCAACGGGCGACTTGTGCCATAGCACGAAAGAAGCGTTCTATCAACCTGTTTTTTATTCTTTGCTCAGCGAATTGTAGTACTGAACAAATTGAAGCATCTCCTTTTCCTTGCGTGGCGATATCTTTTCTTTTTTGGCGAATTGGGTCAGTTCGTCCTGCTTGTCGGGCAGGCTGGCAATCATCGATTTGATGCTGCTGACTTCTTGCAGCGGGCCATCCCCAATTTTGTAGTAGAACACATCGGGGTTCGGTTTGTATTCGGGTGGCTGATCGCTGCCATCGAGGGCTCCACCTTTGCGGCCGGGCAGGAGAATGATTTTCTTTTTCGAATACAACGTCACCTTGCCGCTGTCGAGCATGGCAAAATAGCCAAGCTTCTTGTCGTAGGCCTGCGGCACAAAGACGGCGGTTCCCAATTGCACTTTTTTAATGGTGGTGGTAGGATCCAGCACCAGGGGTTTGCCGTTTTGCTGATACTCAATTAAATCCTGGAAAGCATTGTAACGAATGGGCACCGTCAGGCTTTTGCTGGCGTAGAACACCACGCCATCAACATACTTGTCGTCCAGATACGGAGTGCCTTTAACGGCCACGGCTGTTGCCTGACCGTTGGCGACGGTCGCTCCAAGCAGGCACATCATGCTGAAAAGGAAAATGGATTTGTTCATAGGGGAAGGGTTTTGTGAAAGGAATTACTTCTTACATACAAAATGGTTACAGGCGAAACGACAGAGTTTCGGAAAAGCGAATGCTTTGTTCAGGCCTTAGGATGTTTTGGCCACCAGCGAAAATTTTGCCAAACGATTTCAAGCAACAGAAACGCCACGGGCGCGCAATTTAACGAGGTGTCCGAAATGTGAAGTGTCCGGAATTTGTGGACAGTGAATCGAAATCGTTCAGTTGAAAAATACAAACGGAGTCAGCTCCTGATTTTTTTTATAAACTTCTTGTAACCAATAGTATGAAGGGGAGTAGCAGTCGATCAAATATTCACATCATTCGTGATGATAAAACTTCTACGGATCAACGCGGTAAAACACTTCATTGGTAAGTAAACCAATCTGGGTGATGGCTACGCGCTGTCTGGCTATGTGTAACTCTGACTCTGAATGACGAGAGTACGTTAGATGAATTCCTGGAACAATACTGATCCGTTGCGACCTTGGTCTGCTATTCACGGAATCACAACCAACGGCACGTTGATGTGTTCAACCAGATCGTCGAAGGTGTCTTTGCTGCTGGCGCACATGTTTTTGTCCATCACCAAAAAGCTGACCTCATTTTTCTGGATGTGGTCTTCAATCCTGTCCGACACAAAACCCACTTCAATCTTGAAGTCGTAGTGAACGCCCGACGCCTTCAGAAAATCGGATTCAAAGGAGATAAATTTCTGCTGGGCTTCTTCTTCCATTTTTTTCTTCCACACCACCACTTCGCCGTTCATGTTCTTGGTGAGCCTGTAGGTATAGAGAATGATGAGGTTGGCGTGTTGCGTTTTCGAAAACTGAACGGCCCACTTCAAGGCTTGGCGAGAAGCTTCTGAAAAGTCTATAGTGCAAAGTATGTCCTTAGTCATAGTAGAATGGCCTTCAAAAAAATGAAAACTTATGCGAACCTAAGGAGTATTGCCGCCGGTTTTGTAGATGAAAATCAAGGAAAAAGGTGATTTTTGTCAGGTTTATAAACGACATCAATCCTAAATTGCAGTCTATGGGGAACATACCGGAGGGAGGCCTTATCACCAACGAAGCCTTTCGTGAAATTTTTCAGAGCATGTCCGAAGGCATCATCATGGTGGACACACGGGGCAGAATTGTGGTGGCCAACCCCATGGCTGAACAATTGTTTGGCTACGGCACCGACGCCCTCACCGGTCTGATGCTGGAAGACCTGCTGCCACAACGTTATCGCGGAGGCCACGTCCATTTCAGAAGCGCGTTCAATTCAAACCCTTTTCCCCGCCGCATGGGCGTCGGCCGCGACCTCACGGCCTTGCGACAAGACGGGTCCGAATTTCCGGTGGAGATCTCGCTAAGCTTCACCAAGGTGAAAGGCGAACTGCTGGTGATGGCATTCATCAGCGACATTTCGCTCCGCAAAAAAACAGAAGACGCCCTGAAGCGCAGCGAAGAACAATTGATCGTGTATGCCGCCGAGCTGGAAAAAAAGGTGGAGATGCGAACCGAAGCCCTCAACCACACCATCCTGAAACTCGAAGACGAGGTGAACGAACGGAAGAAGGCAGAAGAAGAAGTAAGAAAGTCGCTGGAGAAAGAGAGAGAGCTGAACGAGCTGAAAACAAAATTTGTATCCATCGCCTCACACGAATTCAGAACGCCGCTCAGCACGGTGCTCAGCTCGGCATCGCTCATCGATCAGTATAACGATCGTGGCGAACCCGACAAGATTCATAAACACGTTCAGCGCATCAAATCGTCGGTGAATCAGCTCACGGGAATTTTGAACGACTTCCTGTCGCTGGGCAAACTGGAAGAGGGGAGGGAAGACGTGGTGCACGAAGTGATCTATCCAAAAGAATTCCTGGATGAGATCGAGGAAGAGATCAGCGGTTTTTTGAAAGAAGGACAACACCTTGTGCTGGATTGTAGAATGGAAGCGTCGGAGATTGTGTGCGACGCCCGCATTTTGCGTAACATCCTGTTCAACCTCATCACCAACGCCAGCAAATACTCGGACGTGAACAAACCGATCTACATAACCTGCATGAACAACGGACCTTTTGTGAATTTTGAAGTACGAGACGAAGGCATCGGCATTCCGTTAGAAGATCAGAAGCACATGTTCGACCGGTTCTTCCGGGCCAGCAATGCCGGCAACGTGCAGGGCACCGGCCTGGGGCTGAACATTGTGAAACGATACATCGATTTATTAAAGGGCACCATCTCGTTCACCAGCGAATATGGCAAAGGAACCCGGTTTATAGTGGCCATCCCAATTTCTACAAACGATCAACCCAAATGAAAAAAATCCTGCTCATCGAAGACAATCCCGACGTTCGGGAAAACACCTCTGAGATCCTCACCCTGGCCGGCTATGACGTGAAGACGGCACCCAACGGGAAAGTGGGCGTTGACCTAGCGCAAAAAGAACAGCCTGACCTCATTGTGTGCGACATCATGATGCCCGAACTCGACGGCTACGGCGTGTTGCACATCCTCAGCAAAAAAGAAGAAACCGCCGGTATCCCTTTCATCTTCCTCACCGCGAAAACAGAGAAGACCGACATCCGAAAGGGCATGAACCTGGGCGCCGACGACTACCTCACCAAACCGTTCGACGACACCGACCTGCTGAACGCCATTGAAGCCCGCCTGCGCAAAACCGCCATGCAACAAAAGCTCTACGAGTCAACCGCCGAAGGCCTCGACACCTTCATACGCGATGCACGCCAGGTGCTGAACATGAAGGAGCTTGGCAAGGACAAAAAAGTGAAAGCGTTCAAAAAGAAAAGCGAGGTTTTTGCCGAAGGCGACGCCCCGCTGAATGTATATTATGTGAAGTCGGGCAGTGTGAAAATATTCAAGTCGCACCCCGACGGCAAGGAACTCATTACCGCGCTGGTCAACGCCAACGACTTCTTTGGCTTCGAACCCATCCTGGAGGGCACCACCTACCAGGAGTCGGCCGTGGCCTTGCAAGACACAGAACTCACCGTCATTCCCAAAAGCGATTTCCTGTCGCTGTTTCAAAGTCCCGATGTTTCCGCCAGCTTCATCTCCCTGCTTTGCAAAAAGGTGGCCGACAAAGAAAATCAATTGGTGAACCTGGCCTACAACTCTGTGCGCCAGCGCACAGCCGAAGCGTTGCTCAAAACCATACAGCTGAAAGACGTGAAGGAAAATATCCAGATCTCGCGCGAGGACCTGGCCAAGATGGTGGGCACAGCAGCCGAGTCGGTGATCCGTGTCTTGTCCGATTTCAAGGACGAAGGACTCATTGAAATTGAGGGTGGAAAAATCCGGATCAAATCACAAACAAAACTGGAGAAGGTGGTGCGTTGGAACGTGGCCCGCTAGCGGCACAGCACAATGTCGATCATTTCGCCGTGGCCCTGGCTGGCCTGCAGTCCGGCATGAAGGAATATCCGCGCCACCAGAATAACGCCCGACAAAATCATCAGTCCCGTGGTGACGCGCTGCAGGCTCAGGTTAAGTTTCTTAACCCCCGCCAGCAACAGTGGCGCGAACCCGAGCATCACCGGCAACGTGCCCACACCAAAGAGCAGCATAAAATTGAAGCCGTCCATCGGGCCGCTCAGAAGCAGGCAATAGCTGAAGGCGATCAGGGTCATGCCGCAAGGCAACACCCCGTTGAGCATGCCCATGCTGAACATGGACACAACGTTTTTCCGATGCAGGAAGAAACCAAATCGTGATTTTATCCACGTTGTGAGCGCGTGGGTTGCCGGGGTCACACCGGGAATTTTGAAACGCTCAATCCGCAGCACGGCGACGAGCACCAACGCCACGCCAAAACCTACCGACAAAATATTCTGATAGCGCGCAAGGGGTAGCAACGACCCGGCGCCACTAAAGAGCGCACCAAGAAGACCATAGGTGAACACGCGGCCACCGTTGTAGACAATCCGGTTCAGGGCAGCTTGCGGGGTTAGGTTGGTCACCGCCATCAGCAACGGGCTGCACATGCCTGCACAATGCAGGCTGCCGGTGAGGCCGATGAGCAGGGCGGTATACCACATACTAAAGGATGACTACAGTTTCGTAATAGTAATCCTGGCCGCGCATCGTCCACGTCATGCGCGCGATGTATTTCCCTTTCTTGAAATCGCTGAGCGAAAAGGTTTGGTCGGCTGCGCTGGCGTTTGTCAACGCAAATGTTTTGTCCTGGCGGGCGTCGCCGGGGGAGTAGAGCACCAATTTGCCTTTTTCGAACTGGTCGAATAGGGCGAAGGTCACTTGCAGCGCGTGGTTTTCGGTGAGCCTGATTTCGGGTTTCACCACCAACGCATCCGTGTTTCGTTCGCGATCCATCTGGTGCTGAAAATCCAGCTCTTCCTTATAATACTCTTTCGACACCAGGCTCACTTCCTGGCGAACACACACCGTTACCAGCACGCCAATAAAGATGGCGAACAACACAAACGACAGAATGATTGACTTACCCCAATTCATAACAAGTTTGTTTTTAGTGGACTATTCATTTTGGTCATCCTTCAACCGGCTGTTCATGTCCGACGATTTGGTGACGGGACCGATAAATTTGACTTTCAAGGTTTCAATACGTTTTCCGTTCTGATAAATGCCCAGGCGGATAATGGTGCGGGCACTGATCACATCCTTCTCGGGAATTTTGATGAACACAATGTTTTTCACCAGGCCTTCGGCCTTCACCACGATTTGTTTGCCATCGGCTTTTTCGAGCACGGCCGTGGCGGGAGACTCAATGCGGGTTTCGAGGGTGATGTCGTCAAACGTCTTGTTCACAAACTCGATGTTGTAGAGGTTGGTGATGAAACCGTCGGCAGTTTTTTGATAGAGTGTTCCCGGCACTTTCAGCACCGTGGTCTTCACGTCCGACCGCGTGGCCAGCGTGAACCCGAGCACGCCCAGCAACGCCATCAACACAAGCGAATAGCCGATGACACGACCGGTGAACAATTTTTGAACACCTTCCTTAATAGACGTATAGGATGCATAACGGATAAGGCCTTTGGGCTTCCCGATTTTAATCATCACATCGTCGCACGCGTCGATGCAGGCGGTGCAGTTCACGCACTCCAGTTGTGTGCCGTTCCGGATGTCGATGCCGGTAGGGCACACGTGAACACAAAGTTTGCAGTCAATGCAATCGCCTTTGGGAGCTGCAGCTGTGGCAACTTTTTTCACGTGTCCGCGCGGTTCGCCCCGAAGCCAGTCGTAGGCCACCACAATGGAATCTTTCACCAGCAACACACCCTGCAGTCGCCCGTAGGGGCACACTGCGATGCACGCTTGCTCGCGGAATTTGGCATACACACCATAGAAGATAAGCGTGAACACAAACAGCGCGATAAACCCCGTAAGATTTTCGAGCGGCGAGTGCGTGATGATGGCATAGGTTTGCTGAACACCCAGCATGTAGGCCATCACGGTGTGCGCGATCAACAGCGAGATGAGGATGAAGAGAATGTGCTTCGCAGTTTTCTTCAGCACCTTGTCAAGGTTCCAGGGGCCGTTGGCCAATCGTCGCTGTGCGGGCGCATCGCCTTCGATCCAGTATTCTATTTTGCGGAACACCATTTCCATAAACAGTGTTTGCGGGCAAAGCCATCCGCACCAAACACGCCCGAACACCACGGTGAACAAAATGATGAACACAAAAAACGTGATGAGCGTGATGGCCAGCAGCACAAAGTCCTGCGGCCAGAACGGCTGCCCAAAGATGACAAAACGACGCTCAAAAAAATTCAACAACAGCAAGGGCTTTCCACCAATGGTGAGGAAAGGTCCGCCAAACAACAACGCCAACAACACCACCGACACCACAATCCGCCACCGGTGCAACGGTCCGGAAGGTTTCTTTGGATAGATCCAAATGCGCTTTCCTTTCTCGTCTACCGTGGCAATGTTGTCGCGGAACTCTTCTTCGTAGTGATACAGATCTATGCCTTCTGTTTTCATGAGGTCATATTATAGGGATGCGCGCACGGCAACACTGTCGGTTTGGGGTGCCACAGGTTCCACAAGCTCGCCCTGTGGTGCTTTGGCGTTGGGCGGGTTGGTGCCCTGCAAACTGAACACAAAGAATGTTACGTCGCGCACTTCTGTGGGACTAAGCGCCTTTCCCCAGGCGGGCATGCCTTTCTCCACAAAGCCGCCGTTCACGGTAGTGTAAATATTTTTGATGCCGTTGCCGTGAAGCCAATACGTGTCGGTGAGGTTCGGGCCGATGGTGTTGCCACCACCGTCTTTCCGATGACAGGCCACGCAGTTGCCTTCAAAAATCTGTTGTCCCTTTTTCAGGATGGCCGCGTCGGCATTGTATTCAAGTTTCTCCACGTCAATCACGGCCTCGGGTTGTGACGCCAGCAACCGTTGTTTGGCAAGCTCGGCCGCGGCCACTTCGTTCTGATATTCTTCGATCGACAGCGGAAGGGTTGCCGAGAAGTGAAACACCACAACGTAGATGGCGGCCCATCCGATGGTGCCAATAAACAGCCACTTCCACCACGGCGGCAAGTGATTGTCCAACTCGCGGATGCCGTCGAAGCTGTGGCCCATGTCAATGTCCTGTTCGTGTTCGATGGGCACGGAGTTGTTCAGCTTCTGTTTCAGGCTGGACCAGAACGAAGGGCGGGGCACATAGGGCACGCCCAATGCTTTTGCCTTGTCTTTCTCGGCCTGCTCCACTAAAACATTAAAAGCCCTGAGCAGCACAATGGCCACCAGCAACACCAGCACAACACCAATGAGCACAAATGTGAGCACGGCATAGAGCGGCGCCGAAGGGTGATTCACGGGGTCGTCCCAGAATGTTTTTTGAACGGGTTCCTGCGCCCACACCGCAGCTGACGTCAGCAAGCCGGCAAGAAGTAACATCATCTTTTTCATACTATCAGGTTTTCAGCGTTTTCGTCAATACGGTCGGAGGCCTCCAGGGGCAGCTCGCTCATTTTGCGGATCATTTTTTTATCGACCGTGAAAACCCACGCCAGCAGGCAGAGAAAAAACACGAAGAAGATAACAAACGATATGACCGGCCAGAGGGCGATGTTATCGATGCTTTGAAGAACATTCTTATACATAGCAATTCAGGTTAAGGTTTGGGAGCAAGTTGAGCGTCGGCAGTCTTTTCAATTTTGATGTCTTTGCCAAGACGCTGCAGGTAAGCAATGAGTGCAATCACCTCGGCATCTTCGGCCACATCTATACCGTCGGTTTTGAGCGTGCCGGCGATGGCGTGTGCCTGTTCTTCCAGTTCGTCATTGGCAATTTCTTCGTAGCCAATTTCATAGGGAACACCGAGCGTGCGCATGGCCGAGATTTTTCCGTTGGTCAGTTCTTTGTGAAGCGTTTGCTCAAACAACCACGGGTAGGCCGGCATGATGGAACCTGTCGACACGGCATCGGGTGCAAGCAAGTGATTGTAGTGCCACGTGTTGGAATACTTTCCGTTGAGACGCGCCAGGTCGGGACCGGTGCGCTTCGAACCCCAGAGAAACGGGTGGTCATAGACAAACTCACCCGACTTCGAGTATTCGCCATAGCGCTCGGTCTCCGAACGGAACGGCCGCACCATTTGTGTGTGACAGTTCACACAACCTTCGCGGATATAAATATCGCGACCATGCAACTCCAGCGGCGTGTAAGGCTTCACGCTGGATATGGTGGGCACATTGGATTTGATGAGAAAGGTCGGAATCATTTCAATCGCACCACCAATCAGGATCGCCACCAGCGTGAGCACCGTGAAGATAACGGGCTTGTGTTCCAGCAGACGATGGTGCCATCCGCCGGTGGCCACATAGGCTTTTTCGAGCGGCGCGGCTTCGGCTGGTTCGTTGGCTATGAAACTTCCGGCATAGGCAGTCTTGATCAGATTATAGGTCATGATGATCGCACCCGTCAGATACAACGCGCCACCTACGGCACGGAGCGCATGAAGGGGCAGGATGGCAACGGTGGTCTCAAGAAAATTTTTGTAGACCAGAAATCCTTCAGGACTAAATTCTTTCCACATCAGGCTTTGCACCACACCCGACACATACATGGGCAGTGCATAGAAGATGATGCCCAGGGTTCCCAACCAAAAGTGTGTGTTGGCCAGACGCGGGGAGTAGAGTTTTGTGTTCCACATGCGCGGCGTGATCCAATAGAGCATGGCAAAGATCATAAACCCGTTCCACCCCAAACCACCCACGTGCACGTGCGCCACAATCCAGTCGGTGAAGTGCGCAATGGCGTTCACGTTCTTGAGCGACAGCAGCGGTCCTTCCAGCGTAGCCATGCCATAGGCGGTAACGGCCACCACCATGAATTTCAGCACGGCATCTTCGCGAACTCTGTCCCATGCTCCGCGTAACGTGAGCAAACCATTGAGCATGCCGCCCCACGATGGCGCGATGAGCATGATCGAAAACACAACGCCCAGCGATTGTGCCCAGTCGGGAAGCGACGTGTAGAGCAAGTGGTGAGGACCGGCCCAGATATAGATGAAAATCAGCGACCAGAAGTGAATGATGGAAAGACGATAGGAATATACCGGACGGTTGGCGGCCTTCGGAAGAAAATAATACATCATGCCCAGAAATGGTGTGGTGAGAAAGAACGCCACGGCGTTGTGGCCATACCACCATTGCACCAGGGCATCCTGCACACCGGCATACCACGAATAGCTTTTGAAGAACGTGACCGGAATGGCAAACGAATTCACCACGTGCAACACGGCCACCGTAATAAACGTGGCGATGTAGAACCAGATGGCCACATACATGTGCCGCTCGCGGCGTTTGATGATGGTGCCGATCATGTTCCAGCCAAACACCACCCAGATAATCGTGATGGCAATGTCGATGGGCCACTCCAGCTCGGCATACTCTTTAGAAGTAGTGTAGCCCAGCGGCAGCGAAATGGCCGCGGCCAGAATGATGAGCTGCCATCCCCAGAAATGAATCCAGCTGAGGGCATCGCTGAACATGCGCGTCTTCAACAGGCGCTGCATGGAATAATACACACCGGCAAACATGGCGTTGCCCACAAAGGCAAAGATGATGGCGTTGGTGTGCAGCGGACGAATTCGTCCAAACGAGGTGTACTGCAGGTCGAAGTTAAATACCGGATACACCAGTTGTATCGCGGCCGTTAACCCCACCAGCATGCCCACCAGTCCAAACACAACGGTGGCGATCATGAAAGCCTTCACGATCTTGTTGTCATAGCTGAATTGTTCGATTTGCATATTCCTTACGGTTATTTCACAGAATTATTTCTGCCCTAAAAGTATTGTGGCACCGAACGCTGACGGGTGACGATTGCTTCACGAAAACCTGATTTTTGTCAGCAACAGCCAGGGGACTTGTGTTTACCTTAGCGTAACGTGATGTCTTTTTTTTAATAGCGTATGGAAAGTTTTATCAGTGACCTTTCAGGAAAAGCATTTCCGTTGAGCGAAAAAGTATCGGCGCGCACTATTCAGGCACCGGTGCTCACCGTGATCCAGGCCCATCATCCCGAATTCACGTCCGACAACCATTGTGCGCTCACGGAGTTGAACATCTATCGCCAGAAATACATTGCCGGCTACCTGGCCCGGGAAGTAGGCGAACTGTCGGAACTTGAGTCGACCGTGCTCGATGCCTTGCGAAACAAGGATACCATCACCGACAAGGTGAACGACCTCGAAGAGCCACTCTCGTTTGGTCAACGCATGGCCGACCGCATTGCGGCCTTTGGAGGCAGCTGGAAATTTATCGGAAGCTTCTTTGCGTTTCTGCTGCTCTGGATTGCCGTGAACGCCTTCTGGTTTCAGAACCGATCGTTCGATCCGTATCCCTTCATCCTGCTAAACCTCATCCTGTCATGCCTTGCGGCACTGCAGGCACCGCTCATCATGATGAGCCAGAATCGCCAGGAAGAAAAAGATCGCGAGCGCTCCAAGAAGGACTACATGATAAACCTGAAATCAGAACTCGAAATCAGAATCCTTCACGAAAAGATCGACCACCTCATGATCCACCAGCAACACGAGCTTCTGGAGATTCAAAAAGTGCAGATCGAAATGATGCAGGACATCATGGACCGGGTGAACGGCCCGGCAGCATAAAAGAAATCCGACGGCATAAATTTCCGCCGGCTTTGCCCGTTGTGTTTGCACGAGATCGATAGTCGTCGTCAATAAAAAAAACATACGGAATCTATGCTTCGCTTATTATTTCCTGGCCTTCTGGTGATTCATGGATTGATTCACCTCATGGGGTTCTCCAAAGAATGGAACCTCGGGCCACCCATGTTGCTGAAAGGGAAATCGCATTTCGCGCCGGCCGGACCCCTGGCAAAATTCTTCGGATTTCTATGGTTGCTCGTCTGCATTCTGCTGGTGGGCGCCGCTACGCTCTACCGGATGAATGTCGGTTGGTATGGGCTGGTCGCGCTGGTCGGCGTGGGGTTGTCGCAAACGCTCATTGTGTTCTATTGGCAGGATGTTAAATACGGAACGTTTTTCAATATAATCCTCGCGGTGATCATCGTTTTGAAAATGGCGCACACGCAATTTGATGAGAAGACGGAAGTGGAAATTTCGGTTCTTAAAAAAAATGCGACGCCGGTGATGCCGCAGTCAAAACGCGACACCGGGCTCCCGGTCATTGTTCAGAAATGGTTATTGGTGTCGGGGGCATTCAGTAGCACCTACGCGGTTGCCCGGGTGAAACACACCGGTGCCATGCGAACAACACGCGACGGCCGCTGGATGAACTTTCAGGCACAACAATATTGTTCGGTCAATCCACCTGCATTCCTCTGGAAAGCCACCATCCAGGCTGCGCCGTTTGTGTTTATTGCCGGCCGCGACCAGTATGCAGGAGGTGTGGGGAACATGCTCATCAAACCTCTTTTCATCTATACCATGGCAAATACCTCCGGCCCCGAAATCGATCAGGGCTCCATGCTTCGTTTTCTCAGCGAAATGATCTGGTATCCGGAAGCCGCAACACAACCCTACATGCACTGGAAAGAAATTGCCCCGCTTCGCGCAACGGCCACCATGTCCTACAAAGGTGTGACGGCCATGGGCACGTTCACATTCCTATCAGACGGCCGCGTGGCCAGCGTTGTGGCCGATCGCTTTGGCGACTTCGACGGTGTGTTCAGAAAAGAAGTGTGGCAGGTGAACATCACCGGCTATAAAAAAATGAATGGCCGTCTTGTTCCTGCACAGTGCGAGGTCACCTGGAAACTGAACGATGGAGACTTCACGTGGCTTAAGCTGAACGTGACACACCTCGAACATCAATGACAGCAGAGCACAACCCGGCGATGCGTGCCTGGTTTATATCGCCTTGCTGAAAATTTCTTTTCCGGCATCGATGCGGTCCATGCGTTTGTCGAACACACGGCAGATGTTCCGGATGAAGGGTTCGCCCGCGGTGGTCACTTTCAGGCCGCCGTCAAACAAATAGAGAATGCCTTCCTGTTCCATTTCGCCAAGGGCGTCGAGAATGGTTTTGTCAATCACCTGGCCCAGCAGTTCACCATTCAATTCGCCCTGGCAACAGATCTGCAAAATGCATTGCCGCAGCAGCATGTCTTCGTCAGACATGAGGTGCCCCTTGCAAACGGCCAGGCCGTTGGTGCGGATGGCTTCGAGATAATCTTCCACCTTCTTTGTGTTTTGCGCATAGCCATAGCGCGAGTCGCTGATGGCCGACGCGCCCAGGCCAACCAGCAGGTCGGTCTGGTGTGTGGTATAGCCCATAAAATTCCGGTGAAGGTTTCCCCGCACGTGTGCCTTAAACAAATCGTCGGTGGGCAACGCAAAGTGATCCATGCCAATGTCGGCATACCCGGCCTTCCGCAATTTGTGGCGCCCCACTTCATAGAGGTGGCGCTTCAGGTAGCGTGAAGGAAGATCGGCGTCTTCATAGCCGCGCTGTCCGGGGCGGAGCCAGGGCACATGCGCATAGCTGTAGAACGACAGCCGGTCGGGATGCAGCGTGAGAATCTTATCGATCGTGTCCGACACGGTGAACGGCGTCTGGAACGGCAGGCCATAGATCAAATCGAAGCTCACCGATTCATAGCCGATCTCGCGGGCAAGCCGGGTAACGCGTTCCAGGTTTTCGAATGGCTGAATACGGTGAATGGTTTGCTGCACTTTTTCGTCGAGGTCTTGCACGCCAAAGCTCACGCGGGTGAACCCCAGGTCGAACAGCATGCGCAGGTGTTCTTCAGTAGTGTTGTTGGGGTGACCCTCAAAGCTGAATTCAAAGTCGGGGTGGATCACCGAATCCTCCAGCAAATAGGTGATGAGCCAGTGCAGGTTTTGGATGGAGAAGAACGTCGGGGTGCCGCCGCCCAGGTGCAGTTCGCGCAACACGGGTGCCCGGCCGAAAATCTTTCTATACTGTTCCCACTCTTTCAGCACGGCACGGATATAGGGAATCTCCACCGCGTGGTTGCGTGTGATGCGGGTGTTGCAGGCGCAATAGGTGCACAGACTTTCGCAAAACGGCAGGTGAATATAGAGGCTTATGCCCTTGTTGTCGTTCGACTCTTCGAAGGCGCGATGCACAATGTCCTGCCAGCGATCGTCCGAAAAGTTCTCGGTGTCCCAGGCGGGCACAGTGGGGTAGCTCGTATAGCGTGGGGTGGGCACGTCATATTTTTTGAGGAGGAGGGAAGCGTTGGATGGATTCATTTTTTGACGTCGTTTGCAGGATTGGGTTGAGGTTTGTCTTCGAACAGCATGCGCACCGAAGGCGAATAAGTGTCGTCAAATTGACCGTGTTTCAGGCTCCATAAAAAAGACACCAGAAAGCCCACGGCGAGGGTGAGGCTGACGGCGATGAGGGCGACAATGATTCCCATGAGTATATAATTTTTTAGTTGACCGCGCCCAGTTTGCGCCGGGCCACGGCGTTGACAGCAAAAGTTGAAAAGCCCACCACGCTGATGCTGCTCACCGGCATAAGAATGGCCGCCACCAGCGGCGTGAGGTGACCGGTCACGGCAACGCCGAGCGCAATGGTGTTGTAGAAGAACGAAATGCCAAAAGCGATTTTCAGAATGATAGACGAGTATTTGGCAAGCGCCATAAATTTGTCGAGCTGCGGCAGTTGCTTGCCGTCCAGAATGCCATCGCAGGCGGGTGTGAAAATGCCGCTGTCGTCTGAAACTGCAATGCCCACGTTGCTTTGCTTCAGCGCACCCGAGTCGTTGAGGCCATCGCCCACCATCAACACATTCTTGCCTTGCTGTTGCAGGCTTTGGATGAACGCCAGCTTGTGGTGCGGGTCCTGGTTGAACAGCAGCGATGCCGACGCCGGAAACACCGCGCGCATGCTGCCCCGGTCGGCGTCGTTATCGCCCGAGAGCAACGCCGCACAGGTTGTGCCCAGCCGTGACAGCATGTGTTTGAGATTGGGTCTTATTTTAACCGTGATGATGAAATAACCTTTTATGTTGTTGTCGATGGCGATGAACACATAAGACGCCCGGGGATCAAGGTTCTCCCGGAACCCGACAAAGTTAGCCGACCCGGCCTGCACAAATCGGTCACCGATCATCCCCTGCACACCCTTGCCCGGCAGCTCTTTGAACTGTGTGATGTTTTCGTGAAGCGGTCGGTGAATGGATTTCGAAACAATGGTGCTGAGCGGATGCGTGGAGGCACCGGTGAGCAACTTCACCGCACCAAGTTCAGTGGCATCGAGGTCGCCCACAAATTCCACGCCGGGTTCGCGACCGTGCGTAACCGTGCCCGTCTTGTCGAACACCACGGCATCGATGCACGCCAGCCGTTCAATCACATCGGCATTTTTCAGAAAGAAACCGTGTTGACCAAACACACGCAACATGCTGCCATAGGTGAAGGGCGCCGCCAGCGCCAACGCGCACGGACACGCCACCATCAGCACCGAGGTGAGCACCAGCCACATGTGTTGTGGCGCATACCACTGCCACACGCCTGCTGTGACCACCGCCAGCGCCATCACCACCCACGTGAATTTCCGTGCCGAACGATCAATGATTTTTTTATACTGACTCTCTTCCGTTTTCCGGAAAGCTTCGTTGTTCCAAAGGCTGGTCAGGTGACTTTGCGACGTGCTCTTCTCCACCGTAAGCACCACCGGTTTCCCAATGAGGCGTCCGCCGGCATACACCAGGTCGCCTCGTTTCACCTTCACTGGCTTTGCCTCGCCCGTCACAAAACTGTAGTCAAAGAAAGCATCGCTGTCGTTCAGCACGGCATCGGAGGGAACAATCTCCATGCTTCTTATTTTTATGACATCGCCTTTCTTCAGCTCATAGATAATGGCCGACGTCCAATCCTTTCCTGCGAGCCGGTTCACGGCCAGTGGGAAATACGATTTGAAGTCGCGGTCAAAGGCCAGGCTCTCATAGGTTTTCCCCTGGAACCACCGGCCAATGAGCAGAAAGAATACTAAACCGGAAAACGAATCGAGATAGCCGGGACCGGTTGCTGTGAGAATGTCGAAGGTGCTGCGCAGAAACAGCGCCAGCAGGCCGGCTGCAATGGGCACATCAATGTTGATTTGCCTCTGGCGGAAACTCTTCCAAGCCGATGTGAAATATTCTGAAGCACTATAAAAAAACACGGGAACAGACAACGCCAGGTTCAGCCACGAGAACAGCGATTTCAGAACATCATCGTTTGCTTCTAGTCCCAGGTATTCCGGAAAGCTGAAGAGCATGATGTTGCCAAACGCAAAGCCCGCAATCACAAGCTTGTAGAGAAGTCCGCGATGGGTTGGTTTTTTGGCTACTTCAGTTTCATCGAGCCGGATCACCGGTGCATAGCCCACCGAGGCCATGAGGTGAGCAAGCTCCGAAAGTTTCACACGCGACGGATCAAAATCGATGGTCACAGTTTTCCGTCCAAAGCTCACTTCCGCTTTAAACACACCGGCGTTCAGCTTCCGCAAATTTTCCAGTAGCCAGATGCACGACACGCAATGGATGGACGGAACCTGAAAGTTCACTTTCGACAATTCAGGCGAATCAAACGTCAGGAGTTTCCGGCGCACGTCGGGAGCGTCGAGGTGGGCATACGATCCCGCAACTGCATTTTTGAGGGTGAGGCCCGAATGGCCATCAAGCTGGTAGTAGTCGCAGAGGTTGTGGGTGTCCAGAATTTCATAGACCGTTTTGCAGCCTTCGCAGCAAAACGGTCTGTCCTCAAAATAGAGGATGTCGTCGCACGGTTCACCACAATGAAAGCAACGGAGCGATTCAACAACGCTTGTGTTCATCCGTAAAAACCGTTTGTGACTAAGCTTCTACCAGTTCGTTCTTCAGTGTGTAGGTCCACACCATGCCTTTGGTGTGGTTCACCACATCTTCGGCCAGGCTTCCGTTCACCAGGTGGGCTATGCCCGTGCGGCCGTGTGTGGCCATGGCAATGAGGTCGCCTTGTATTTTTTTGCTGAATTCGAGAATGCCTTCTTCGGTGTCGGTGTGATTAAAAATGCTGAGGGTATAGTTCTTGAGCATAAACCGCTTGGCAAACGCTTCCATTCTCTTTAGCGTAATCGTGTCGGATGTAAAGTTCAGCGGTGTGTTGATCCACACAATGTGCAGGTGTGCCTTGAAGAAATCCTGAAGAGCCTTCACTTTCAATGTGAGTTCTTCCTGCGAATCGGTGTCGAGATTGTTGGGGAACACAATGTTTTTCACAGGACCTTTGAAATAATCTTTCAACACCAGCACGGGCACCGGCGAATTACGAACCAGGCGTTCGGCATTCGAACCAATAAAGAGCTCGCGCAGGCCGCTGCTGCCGTGCGATCCCATCACCACGACGTCGATATTTTTGTCGGCAATGTAATCCAGTATTTTACCATACACCGGCCCGAACGATACGTTCGTCACCACCTTCGCGCCCTCGTTAGAATATTTACTGGTTATTTTTTCAAACGACTTTTCGGCATGCGCCCGCAAGTCGTTCAGCAACGTCTGTTCAAAATTCAACACCGGCATAAGCACTGTGTCGTGCAACACCGGAAGCTCAACCACGTTAACCAAATGTACAGTGCCAGCCGATTGCGCGGCAATATCCAATGCGAACCGGAAGGCATTGATGGCGGGCTTGGAAAAATCGCAGGGGACAAGTATGTTTTTCATGGTGTTGTTGGTTTGTTGATGTATCAAAAATAGCGGAAGCCCCCGGGCGCCGGTGTGAGGGGTGTCAGCGCAAAACCTGATTTATGTCAGGTTTTTGGGTTCGGCCTGCTATTCTTTATAGGCATTCACCTTCAACTCGATCTCGTTCTCCCACACAAAGCGCGAAAGTTTTTGTGTGATGGCGTTGAGCTGATCGGCCGAGCCTTTCAAATAGCCGATGGCCATCGCGGTTTGCTCGGGGGTGTTGTCGGGCAGTACCAGCAGGTTCACCAAGCCCAGAATGCTGCACAACGGTCCTCTCACCTCGTGGGCCACGATGAAGGCAATTTTTTCCAGGAGGTGAACATAATTTTTCCGGTGCGCCTCGGCATCCTTGCGGTCGTCTATGGGCATGCGCAGCGACAGGTAGTTCACAATCTTCCTGCTCTCGTCGAAGATGGGAATGATCACGGTGTCGACCCAATAGAGCGTGCCATCTTTGGCCTTGTTGAGAATTTCGCCTTGCCACAGCTTGCCATCCGAAATGGTGTTCCAGAGGTCTGCAAAAAATTCGCTACTGTGGTGGCCGGAGTTCACGATCCGGTGATTTTTTCCCACCAGTTCCCACATGGTGTATTTGGAGATCCGGCAAAAGTTTTCGTTTGCATACACAATCTTTCCTTTGGTGTCGGTGATAGACGAGATCATGTTCACATCAACGGCGTCGCGATAGGCCCGTAGCTGTTGAATGAGCCGGTCGCGTATGCCCGTTTGCGCGATCTCGCTCAGGTAGCCTTCCATCAGCCACGTGCCGTCCGAACTTTTGAAACAGGTATATTGGTCGCGCACATATTTCAGGGACTTGAACTTGTCATAGATTCGATATTCCAACACAAACAGCTTTCCTTCTTCAAACGAATTTTGTTTCCGTTCGCTCACCATGGTGAAGTCTTCCGGATGAATGACCCGTTCAAAAAAGTTGCACGACATAATGTAAATTTCACGGGGTGTGAAACCCAGCAGCTCGGAGGTTTGTTCCGTGGCGGAAATCACTTCCCAATGATCTGTATACTGAACCATGTAATACACACCGGGCAATTGTTGAATAAGTTTGCTTCGAAAATCCGGAGGAGGAAAAATGGATGTGTTCAAGGATGCACTGTTTTTTGTGGGGGACCGATTGATTTTACAGGTGACAAAGAATGGTCGTTTATGCAGAGCGGGTTGGAAGTTCTTTCCAGCCTTCAACTTGTTTGCGCAGGGCCTGGCACGTGTCGGCAATGGCTTCTTCGAAACTGCCCGCGGTTTTGGTGGCAAACAGATCATTGCCCGGCACGGCAAGACGAATGTCGCATACCTTATTCTTCTTCTCGTCCGACTTGTCGATGTGCAGCACCACTTTGCCTTCCATGATGCGGTCGCTCAGGTGGCTGAACTTTTGAACATGCTCTTCGGCAAATTTGAGCAACTCGGGTTTGCCGGTAAAGCCCGGGGTCTGGATGGTTATTTTCATAGCGTTTTTTTTAGATGATATTTTCGGACGTGTTCTTTTCAAATCGACCTGTCATTTCGTCTACGACGATCCGGAAGATCACAGGCTTTTTTTCTTTCAGGGGCTGGTGCTCGGCGGTGTGGAAGACAGGTTTCACCGATTCGCTGGTGTGAAACGCTTCAAACCGGTCGACCAGCAACTTCAGGACCTTGTCTTGTGCGGCTGGTGTCTTCACTTCTTCAAACGTTCCCCACAACACCACGCTTCGCCAGTTGGTCATATTGTCGACCTGGTCCACCTGGAAACATACATTTGGATTCTTGCGCATCATCGTCACCTTCAGGCCTTCTTTCGAATGGGCATAGATCATGCCGCCATCAAACACATAGGTCAGCGGCACGATATAGACCTTGCCGCCGGCGTGGCATCCCACGCGGCCTATCAACCCCGCAAGCAACACGCGCTCACATTGTTTTTTGGAAAGAGTGCCCAGCATAGTTTCAAAGTTTGAATGATCAATGTCGACATGCGTCCGGGAAGTGAAATGGTCTATGCGAAACGATGATGTTCGTCGTTACCCATCAATAGTATGTGCGTTCAAATTCATAGTTGTGAAAGCGTTCGAAGGCGGCTTTCTCCAGGGCCTCGCGATGATTGGGGTGTGCAATGTCAATCAGCGCCTTTGCGCGTTGCCGCATGTTCTTGCCATAGAGATAGGCAATGCCATATTCCGTCACAATATAGTGCGCGTGCGCCCGCGTCGTCACCACACCGGCACCGGGTTTCAGAAACGCCGAGATTTTCGACTCGCCCTTCTTGGTGATGGAAGGCAATGCAATGATAGGCTTGCCACCCTCCGACAACGCTGCCCCGCGCATAAAATCCATCTGGCCACCCACGCCCGAGAAATGATAGGTGCCAATCGAGTCGGAACAAACCTGGCCCGTAATGTCCACCTCAATGGCGCTGTTGATGGCCGTCACTTTCGGATTGGTGCGGATCACCGCCGTGTCGTTCACATAGTCTATGTTGAGCACCACCACCGACGGGTTGTCGTCAACAAAGTCGTAGAGTTTTCGGCTTCCCAATAAGAATGAAGTTACCGTTTTATTCCGGTATTTCTTTTTGTGTTCGTTTGTCACCACACCCTGCTCAAGCAACGGAATGATGCCGTCGGAAAACATTTCGGTGTGAATGCCCAGACCCTTGTGACCGGTCAGGCATTTGAGTACGGCATCGGGAATGGAACCGATGCCCATTTGCAAGGTGGCGCGGTCTTCCACAAGCTCGGCGCAATACATGCCGATGCGGTGCGAAATCTCTTCGTGCGGGTTGTTGTTAATGATCTCCGGCAGTTCCTGTTCCATCAGCACCATGGCGTTGAATGCGCTGCAATGCACAATGCCGTCGCCCAGCGTGCGCGGCATGCGCGGGTTCACCTGCGCCACAACATGTTTCGCAGTTTGAATCGCCGTGGCGGCAATGTCTACAGAAACGCCCAGCGAACAATAGCCATGTTTGTCGGGCGGCGACACCTGCACCAGGGCCACGTCGAGCGGAAGAATGTTTCGTTTGAACAACAACGGAATTTCACTGAGGAAAATGGGAACATAGTCGGCCCGTCCGTCATTCACGGCTTCGCGCACATTCTCCGACACAAACAGCGAGTTCATTCGGAAACTGTTTTTGTATTGAGGGTCCGTCACCAGTGCCTTGCCCTGCAGACTGATGCTCACCAATTCCACGTTCCACAACTCGGCGGCGCGTTCGGTAAGTTTCTTCAACAGATAGAGGGGAGTGGCCGCGCCACCGTGTATGTAAACGCGATCGCCGGGTTTAATAACCTTGACCGCTTCTTCTCCGGATATGTAATTCATGATGTATAGTTTTAGAGATGAATAAATTTCTATGAGCCAACATTCAGCACCACGCGTCCTTCGATGTTGCCGGTTTTCATATTATCGAACACGTCGTTAATGTCTTCGAGCTTTGCCGCGTGCACGGTGGCTTTCACTTTTCCATCGAGCGCAAACTCGATAGACTCCTGCAAGTCTTTGCGTGTTCCCACAATGGAGCCGCGAATGGTGAAACGATTCAATACCGTTTCAAAAATAGGCAGGTCAAAACTTCCGGGAGGCAAACCGACCAGCGACAGGGTGCCTTTGCGGCGAAGCGTGTTCAATGCCTGACGAAAGGCCACCGGCGAAACCGCCGTCACCAGCGAGCCGTGCACGCCACCAGTTTCTTTTTTGATAAACTCGCCGGCATCTTGTCGTGTCGAATTCACCACCACATCCGCGCCAAGCAACTTCGCCAGCGCAAGCTTGTCGTCCGCCACGTCGATGGCCGCCACGTGCATGCCCATGGCTTTTGCATATTGCACCGCCACATGTCCCAACCCGCCAATGCCCGAAATGGAAACCCATTCGCCGGGCTTCACTTCGGTTTCCTTCAAACCTTTATAAACCGTCACCCCCGCACAGAGAATGGGAGCCATGGCAATGAAATCAATGTTGGTGGGAAAGCGACCCACATAGCGGGCATCGGCCACCACATATTCGGCATAACTTCCGTCCACACCATAGCCGGTGTTTTTTTGCTGACCACACAAAGTCTCCCACCCCGTGATGCAATGTTCACAGTGCCCGCAGGCCGTATACAACCACGGCACGCCCACCACGTCGCCCTCCTTCATATAATTCACGTCCTCACCGAGTGCGGCCACATAGCCAATGCCCTCGTGGCCGGGAATGAAGGGAAGCTTGGGCTTCACGGGCCAGTCGCCACTCACGGCGTGCAAGTCTGTATGACAAACACCGCAGGCCATCACTTTCACCAGGATTTCATTTTTGCCCGGGCGTTTCACAGGCACTTCTTCAATGGAAAGTTTGCCACCGAAACGGGTAGCGACTGCGGCTTTCATTTTTTGAGGGTACATGGCGTTTTTGTTATATCCGAAAGCTACCGCCATCGCGAGGGCAGGCGCATGACAAAAGTCAGGTAAAAGCATAATCTATGTCAGCACCCGAAGGACGGGGTGGGCGTGTGACCAAAATCAGGTTTCAGTAAAACAAACCTCATAACGGCGCCGCTGTGTGTCTGCTACCTTTCGTAAAAAAACAAGCTTATGATTTCCATCATCGGAGTTACCAAGAACTATGCGTTGCAGCCGGCCTTGCTTGACAAGCACGCCAAAACGCTTGCCTGGCTATCGGCCACCATGCACTGGAAAAGTGAACTGGCATTTTTTCACAAGCTCCTCGACGAACATGCTGCTGTGGGCGTGGTGCGGCCCGACAAGACTGAAATAGATCACCTGCAAAACCTGATCTTCTTCTACACCGTGGAGGTGATCGAAGATATGCGGAAAAAATTGCGTAACCACGAAAGCCGCCTGGCGAAAATGCTGGAAACAAAAAGCGAATGGGACACGCAATATTATCACGAGCACGATGCCATCATGAATGAAGCCGTCGCCCTCTCTGCACGCATCGAGTTGCTGAAAGAGGATCTCAAACACTGGGTGGCCCAACATCCCCTGCAAAAGGGAGACGAGTCAATTCATTAAATCCAAAACCCCACGACTATGAAAAACACGATCAACACCCTGGAAGACGCCCTCGTGCTCGAACTTGAAAACTTGTATTGCAGCGAACGAAAACTGAAGGGAAGCCTCATCAAAATGTTGGGCATTGTGCAGTCGGAAAAGCTGCGCAACCTCCTGCGTCGCTATGCCGAAAGCTGCGAACTCAAACAGTCGAAGATCGATCGTGTGTTTTCCTATCTCAACCACGAGCCCATCTCCTGCCACACCAATGTGATCGACGAACTGGTAGAAGAAACGTTTGTGCGGCTAAAGTTCGCACAGACGCATCATGTGCAGGACCTGCTGCTTATCAACTGCCTGCAACGTATCAGCGCTTACAAAGCCTGTGCCTACGAAGCCAGCGTCCGCTATGCCGAAACGCTGGAACTTGACACGGCCACCGAGCTATTGGAAACCATCCTGCGTTGGGAACGCCGCCACGAACACGAACTGAAGGAGCTTTCGTTGCACGAGTTCACCGGAAAAGTAGAAGAAGCATTTTCATAAACGTCATCATGGCCGAGACAAAGGAAGAGATTCGGTTTCTTTCCGGACCGCAATCGCGGTGGGAGGAATTGACGTTTGTGATAAAAATTCTTTTTGATTTTATAAAAGGCTTTAGGGCATTGCATTTCGTGGGGCCATGCGTCACGTTTTTTGGATCGGCGCGCTTCGACGAAAAGCACGCCTACTATGCTGAGGCGCGTCACGTGGCGGCGCGCGTGGCACAACTGGGATTCACCGTCATGACTGGCGGTGGTCCGGGGTTGATGGAAGCCGCGAACCGCGGCGCTAAAGAAGTCGGCGGCCGCTCGGTGGGCTGCAACATTGTGTTGCCCACCGAACAAGCTCCCAACCGTTACCTCGACAAGTGGGTGAACATTCGCTACTTCTTTGTGCGAAAAACACTCCTCATCAAATACTCCTTCGCCTTCATCGTGCTGCCCGGTGGCTTCGGAACCATGGACGAATTTTTTGAAGCACTCACCCTCACCCAAACCAAAAAGATCCTGCGTTTTCCCATCATTGTCTTCGACCGCGACTTCTACAAAGACCTGGTCGATCATCTCGAATGGATGAAGCTCAAACAAACCATCACCGCCGAGGACCTCAAGCTGATCCTGGTCACCGATTCTGTAGACGAGGCCGTGGAGTTCATCAAAGAGAAAAGCATTGTGCGCTATGGTCTTGCCTACGAAAAAAAGTCGTCGCCTATCCGCTGGCTCTTGGAACGAAAGTGAATTCTTTTTCCAAAGTGCTGCTGTCCTGCATTTGTCAACATCCAAACAGTTTTTTCCTGACGCATTACCGGGGTAATTAACAGCCAGTTTTATACAGACGGGCGCATCATGGCTGGAAAGGATACGTATCTTTGGAAGATAGCCTCGCGCTAGCGTAACCCAAATCCCCCCATCGAATGCATTATCACCTGCAGTCACTGACCACCATTGCCCAGACACTGAAAACCAGCACGGCTGGCCTCGACAACGCCACGGCGCAACAACGTCTGCTGGAACATGGCAAAAACTCGCTCGAAGCCAAGAAGCGAAAAACCGTGTGGCACATGCTGTGGCAGCAGCTCACCGACTTCATGATTATCATCCTCGTGGCTGCCGCCGTGGTCTCGGGTGTGATGGGCGACCTCACCGACACCATCGTCATTCTGGCCATCGTGGTCATCAACGCCATCGTGGGTGTGGCACAGGAATATCGCGCCGAAAAAGCCATGGAAGCACTGGAGAACATGGCCGCAAGCCACGCGCGCGTGCTACGCGACGGGCATCCCATCGACGTTGTTGCTTCCGAACTGGTGCCCGGCGACGTGGTGCAGCTCGAAGCCGGCAACATCATTCCCGCCGATATCCGCGTCATCGAAGCCTATGCACTCAAAGTAGACGAGTCGTCGCTTACCGGCGAATCGGTGAACATTGAAAAGACACCCGACACGCTTCAGGATGGTGAATATTCGCTGGGCGACCGGGTCAACATCGGCTACAAGGGCACCCACGTCACCAACGGTCGCGGCACCGGCTATGTGGTGGCCACCGGCATGAAAACCGAGCTGGGCCGTATCGCCAAAATGATCCAGACCGAAGAGATCAAAACACCCTTGCAAAAACGACTCGACGGTTTTGGCAAACGACTCACGGTGATCATTCTTTTGCTCTGCGTGGTGTTCTTCTTTGTGGGCTGGCTGCGCGGCGAAGCGTGGACCACCATGCTGCTCACTTCCATCTCGCTGGCCGTAGCGGCCATTCCCGAAGCCTTGCCGGCGCTGGTCACCATCGCGCTGGCGCTGGGGGCAAAACGCCTCGTGAAAAACAACGCCCTCATTCGCAAACTTCCCGCCGTAGAAACCCTCGGCTCGGTCACCTTCATCTGCTCCGACAAAACCGGCACGCTCACGCTGAACAAAATGACGGTGCAGGAAATTTTTGAAAATGATGCGGCATCGTCGCTGGGCATTTTCGAAAATCAAAACGTGCTCCACAAAGCCATCGGCCTCAACAACGATGTCACCAAAGACAAGGAAGGTGTTTGGGTAGGAGAGTCAACCGAAGTGGCGCTGGCCCAATATGCACAAGACAACGGGCACGAACGTTTTGTGCTCGAAGAAAAATATCCCCGGCTGGGCGAGCTTCCTTTCGACTCACGCCGCAAAAGCATGACCACGCTGCACCAGACCAACGCCGGTGTGGTGGCCATCGTGAAAGGCGCGGTAGACATATTGTTCACCAAACTGATCCCCGAACAACAAGCCTCCATCGCCGCCTTCGAAGACGAAGCCAACGCCATGGCACAACGCGGCTACCGCACACTTGGCTATGCCGTGCGCGTGTTCAGCGACATGCCTTCCGAAGTCACACCCGAAACCATCGAAACGTCACTCACCTTCATCGGCGTGGCAGGCATGATGGACCCGCCCCGTGAAGAAGCCCGCGAGGCCGTGGCCCAATGCAAGGCCGCTGGCATCACGCCCGTCATGATCACCGGCGACCACAAGCTCACCGCCAAAGCCGTGGCCGAAAACCTGGGCATCGTGTCGGCTGCCACCGACGTGATCCTCGAAGGCGCAGAACTGAAAAAACTCGACGATGCAGCGTTTGCCGCCGTCGTAGAAAATGTGCGCGTCTATGCACGTGTCGATCCCGAACAAAAGCTGCGCATCATCGGCGCCCTGCAAGCCCGAAACCAATTTGTGGCCATGACGGGCGACGGCGTGAACGACGCACCCGCCCTCAAGAACGCCGACATCGGCATCGCCATGGGCATCAACGGCACCGAAGTGTCGAAAGAAGCCTCACACATGATTTTGCTCGACGACAACTTTGCCACCATCGTGAAAGCGGTGAAACACGGTCGTCGCATCTTCGACAACATCCTCAAATTCATCAAGTATATCATGACGGGCAACTCTGGTGAAATATGGGCCCTGTTCCTCGCGCCGCTCGTGGGCTTGCCCATTCCCCTGTTGCCCATCCACATCCTCTGGATGAATCTCATCACGGATGGGCTACCCGGCCTGGCACTGGCGTCCGAACCCTCCGAACCAGACATCATGAACCGCCCACCCCGGAGCCCGAAAGAAAACATCTTTGCCAACGGTATGGGGCGACACATCATTGTGTTTGGCTTTCTCATGGGCGCCGTCACACTCGCCATGGAGGCCCTGGCCCTGCACACCGGCGACATGCACTGGCAAACCATGACCTTCACTGTGCTTTGCTTCAGCCAACTAGGACACGTGGTGGCCATCCGGTCCGAACACAGCTCAATCTTTCGCATCGGCCTGCTGTCTAACAAACCCATGCTGGGCGCGCTGGCCATCACCATAGGTTTGCAACTGGCCGTGATCTACGTTCCGTTTCTGAACACCATCTTCAAAACACAGCCGCTCACCTTTGGCGAACTGTTGCTCACCCTCGCCGTGTCGAGCGTTGTGTTCCTGGGCGTGGAGGTTGAAAAGCTTTTGTGGAAGAAGAAACGTTGATTCCGGCGAACCTATATAAAACGCTACCTTCGAACTGCTCAAACCGTCCATCCTATGCTGAAACACTATTGGAACACCGCCCTGCGAAACCTGTTGCGCTACAAACTTTTCGCGACCATCAACATCGTGGGTCTCTCCATCAGCATTGCCATTTTTCTGGCGCTCACCAACTATGTGAGCTACCAGTTTAGCTACGACAAATTTTATCCCGGCGGCGAACGCATCTATCGCATCGACTACTTCGAATACCAGCAGGGGCAACCCGTGCTGCAAACCGCACGCACCCACGACCGCACCGCTCTGCTCGTGCACGAATATGCGCCCGAAGTGGAAGCCGTGACGCGGGTCTACAACGAGAAGGCCTACATCTTCACCGAAGACGTGCGCATCGTAGACCAGAACATGCTCTACGTCGACAGTTCGTTTCTGAAAGTGTTTCCCCTCAAAATCGTCAGCGGCTCCGCCGATCAATCGCTCACACCGCCAAGCTCCGTCATGATCTCGAAGTCGCAGGCCCGCGTCTATTTTGGCGACGCCGACCCCATGGGCAAAATACTCTACTTCAACGAACGCCTGCCCTTCACCGTCACCGGCGTGTTCGAAGACATTCCCGCCAGCGCGTCGCTCGATTTTGACTTTCTGCTCTCCTGGTCCACCATGCCCTACTACGGCTGGGTCTCCAAAGACGGAAACTTCAGCGCACCGTGGACGTTCACCTATGTGCGCCTCAAAGAAAACATCACCGACATCGCCGCCGTGAACCGTGGCCTCACCGCCATGGCCAACGAACACATCACCACCCTGGAAAAGCGTGGACACACCGCGCGCTACGAACTGCGCCCCTACGAAAACCTGCACACCGCCAACGAATTGTCGGGCGAAGCAAAACCGGCCACACGCAAAACAATCCTCTATGCCTTGTTGTCGCTGGCCGTGTTCATTTTGCTGGCCGCGTGGATAAACTATGTCAACCTCTCGCTGGCACGCTCACTCGAGCGCGCCGATGAAATTGGCGTGCGCAAAGTGTTTGGCGCATCACGCACCGCCATCAGTGGACAATTTTTATTGGAAGCTGCTATTCTTTCGTGCATCACGTTTGTGATCGGCTGCGGGCTCTACCTGTTGTTCACCGGTCCTTTTGCAGCGCTGCTGTTCACCAACATCGCCTTCATGCCAACCCAACCCACCACGTGGGGCCTATACTTTGTGGGGTTTGTGACGGGCACCACGCTCATCGCATTCCATCCCGCGCATTTCATATCCAAATACAAACCGGCGCTCATTCTCAAAAACAAACTGGGCACGGGCAAAGGCAAGGCTAACCTGCTGCACCAGGGGCTCATGATCTTTCAATTGTTTCTGGCCGTGGCCATTGTGGGCATCACGCTCATTGCTGGCCGCCAACTCTCGTTCATGCGCGCGTTCGACTCGGGCTTCAACACGCGGCACACCGTCACCCTGCGCGCGCCCGCCTCAACCAACTCCGACTCCCTGCGACGCACGCGCTTCAACGCCTTCCGCAACGACATGCTGCAACTCGCAGCCCTCCGGTCTGGCACCGCGTCCATGAACATTCCTGGTCAGGAAATTCGCTTTCACGACGAAGACATCCACCCCGTGGGCTCCGGCACCGAACACAAACAATCATTCTGGATCATGTGGATCGACGAAGGTTATCAGGAAACGTTCGGACTCACCTTGCTGGGCGGAAGAAACTTCAACGCCAAAGAAACCGGCCTCACCGTCATGATCAACGAGACGGCTGCACGCGCCCTGGGCTACAGCACACCCACCGATGCCGTGAACACCCGCATCACCACCGGCGACCATGAAATCGCCACCGTGGTCGGCGTCTGGAAAGACTACCACCACGAGTCGGTACACAAACCCGTCGACCCCATCGTGTTCTTCCACCGCCACCCCAACGAATACGGCTACTATTCTTTCAATGTGGAATCGCGCGAAGGCAACTACCTCAAAGCCATGGAGACCATCTGGCACAAACACTATCCCAACGATCCGTTCATCTACTACTACATGGACCGCTTCTTCGAAGAGCAATACCGTGCCGACGAGCTCTTTGCAAAATTGCTGAGCCTCTTCAGCGTCATCTCCATCACCGTGGCCAGCCTCGGCCTCTTCGGCATGGCGTCGCTGGCCATGGTGAAGCGTACAAAAGAAATCGGCGTGCGCAAAGTGCTGGGCGCCACCGTGTGGAACATCGTGGTCATGCTCTCCAAAACCTACATCAAGCTCATCGCCATCAGCTGCGCCTTCGCCTTCCCGCTGGCCTACTACATCACCTGGCACTGGCTGCAAACCTTCGCCTACAAAATCGACATCCGCTGGTGGATGATCATTCTGCCCGGCGTCATCGTTTTGCTGGCCACCCTGCTCACCATCGCCAGCCAAAGCATCAAAGCCGCAGTGGCCAATCCGGCAAAGAGTTTAAAAGATCAGTGATGCACAGTAGTCATGGCGTTGCCTCGTATCCTCGGCCCGCGCTATCCACTGCAAGTCCGCCCACCCCCAAACCCGCCGCACTGCGGGCTTTCCGTTCCTATCGCTAACGCAGGTCGCGGGTGCTATGCCATACAAGTAGTAGCGTTGAAGTTATTATTAAGCAGCGTTTCAAAAGAACGCCAATAGAGCTAATTCATGCGTGTGATTCTTGTTCTCAGCAACTTTGCGAAAAAAATAGTCGCTCCAGTCATTACTCGATTCTGAATTTTGCGATTAATGTATACGATATTTTAACCTGCTCAAAAGCAACATCGTTTTGCGGCTTGTCAGAATCATAGTACGAAGTGTCTTCGAATCGCGGCTGATAGTCAATCTTTCCTCGCAATACCAGACGGTCGTTGAAGTTCATCTCACTTATCTCCAGCACAGGTCCCAGTTTGCCGTTCAGGCTTGATGTCAGTAGCGTCGCTTTTTCGAGCGCATTGTTAGCGGCCTTCACTTTAGCTTCCGTTCTATATTTTTCGATCTCTGTGTGCGTCACTTCCGTGACGGCCACTGATAAAATTTCGACATTGGCCAGTTCTCCAAGAAGTGGGTTCAGGAGATCAATGTTTGTTAACTTGAGCATGTAACGCTTGCTGATCAACAAATCGGCATTCATCTTTTTTAAGGCACTCTGTCTGCCCGACGAGGCGGTCACTTTCAAATTCTCCACGGGAATGCTTACAACCTGAAGAGCCTTTTTTAATTGGTCTTCCAACTGCTCAAGCGAAACGATTTTCCCGCTTTTTTTATATTCTTTCAATTCTATGGACAGATATATGATGTTGGGATCGACGTTTATTTCACCTACACCGGTAACTTCAATGAACCGGCTACCCGGGGCAGAAGCGGCTGCCTGATTGGGTGTGGTCGTTATTTGAGACAGGGAGGTGAATGCGATAAGGCATAACAGGAGAGACGTGATGGTTTTCATAGGGAAATGGTGTGTTGTTTTATGTATAGATAAATTCGATGATTAATAAAGAGGCAGCACGTTCCTCTTGGTGAGCCTTGAACATCACGAGTAACCTGGCTTTCTTTTTAGTGGATTGTTGCACTTTCCATAAGGAAGCACTGTCATATTGCCGCTTCCTTTAATTCAATCTTCCGCCCATCCAAGTCCTCAACAACGGCAATCCGCCCCCATTCTGTGATCGCCGGAACCTTCGTAACCCTTCCTGTGTGCTGAGTAATCTTTTCAATCACACCATCTAAATTTTCGACAGTAAAGCCCAGACGCAACGTGTTGTCAACGGTTTTGTCGTGGGAAAGAGGATAGATCTCAAAGACAACACCTTCGATGTTCGCAGCATAATGCATCGGTCCATTCCCATGCCGGTGATGTTCAAATGTGATCCCAAGCATTTCGTAAAACTCAGATAGGGCTTTCGGGTTAAAAGTTTTGAGTACAAGCAAATTTATTTTCATGTCAACAGCATTGATCAATAAATGTAACCCGAACCAGACACCGAAAGCAAAAGCAAAAACTTCGTAAGTCCGCCTCTTGGTATGCGACTTCCAAAGCAAACGTGGTTGTATGTCCGGCAAACATCGCAGTTCGTCCAAAGGCGGTTCTAAGAGTTGTTTTTATTCACGTTATTCAATGGCGCACCAAAAGAGCCCGCCCTTTATGAACCGCAGAAAATTCATTCACAAAACGATAGCAACGGTAGCCACCGCCGCCACCTTTCCACACGTCACGGCAGCCCGCGCCGCCGACGAAACAATCATCGGCGTCAACGGCCCCCTTCGCCCACGCGACCTGAAATTCACCCTCACCCACGAACACGTACTCGCCGACTTCATCGGCGCCGAAAAATACAGCCGCGACCGCTACGTGGCCGACGAAGTGTTTGCCCGCGCGTTGCCCTTTCTCCAGGACGTGAAGAAACGCGGCTGTGTAACCTTCATCGATTGTTCACCGGCCTACCTCGGTCGCGATGTGCTCCTGCTCAAACGCCTCGCCGATGCCACAGGCCTTAACATCATCACCAACACGGGCTACTACGGGGCCGTGGAAGAACGTTTCCTCCCCAAACACGCCTACACCGAAACCGCCGAACAACTCGCCGCCCGCTGGACCGACGAATTTCACCACGGCATCGAAGGCACCGGCATCCGCCCCGGCTTCATCAAAACCAGCGTAGACAAAGCACCCCTAACCAACACCCAACGCAAAATCATCGACAGCGCCGCCCTCACACACCTCGCCACCGGCCTCACGCTCGCCGTGCACACGGGCAACGGCAACGCTGCACGCGAACAGCTTGTCATTCTTGCTGCACGCGGTGTGTCGCCCGCTGCGCGCATCTGGGTGCACGCCCAAAACGAAACCGACAAGGCCTATCACGTGGAGGCCGCCCGTAAAGAAAGCTGGGTGTCGTTCGACGGCGTCAATCCCGAAACGGTGCAGGAAAATGTGGAGCGTCTTCAAAACATGAAGAAGGAAAAACTTCTTCACCGCGTCTTGGTGTCGCAAGACTCGGGATGGTATAACGTGGGCGAACCAAACGGAGGCAATTACAAAGACTACAACTGCATCTTCACACAGTTTATCCCAGCCCTGAAAGCAAACGGATTTTCACAAGCGGAACTCGACATGCTCTTCATAGCGAATCCCGCAAGCGCATTCACGGTCAGGGTGCGGAAGCTGTGAAATGCGAACGCTGTATCTGTCATGCAGGCAAACTCACTTTTTAACAACCGCATACCGGCGCGCGCCAACATCTTTCTGAAACTTCATTTTCCCAAACCAGAATTTCAAACACAGCTCGCGGATCAGTTGGTGTTCATAAGGATTCTCCGCCAGGGTAACCAGTCCAGCCTCCAGCGCGGCAACCGGTTTGTGGGCTACCCACTTTTTCAGCGTCGACAAAATGAGCTGTTCCGTTTCAAACAGCTTGCGCTCCGATTTCAATTTGCGCTCCACGGCGCGGAGGGCGTGCGAGAGATAGGTCACGTCGTCCATCAGGGCATTCACCAGCAGGTTCAGCAACTGAAACAGCGTGTGCAGCGAAGGGTTCACGGCATCGGGAGGGAGGTTCAATATTTTGTTGATGATCTTCAGCGCCGGCGAATAGTGGCCGTGCGTCATATAGGTTCGCACCATGGCCAACTGCAAGGCCAGCTCCATGTAAAAGGGAAGCTGATGCGCCTCTTTCGCGATCATGGCCTTATGGTGTTCCAGCACGCGCCACGCGTCGGCAAACAACCCCTGGTCTACCTTTCGGAGCAGGTCATATTCCACCGTTTTGTATTTCACCACCAGGTGAAGCTCTTCGCTCAGCTCGGCCAGTGTGTTCAGTTCGCCAAGAAAAAAGTCCATGTCGTCATACTTGCCCATCCAGCGCAGGTCATAGAGAATGCCTTCCAGCAATTGCAGGTAATAGAGCGGTGTGTCTTTCCAGAGGTGGCGGTTTTTTTGGAACAGGCTGTTCAGCTCATGAAACACGTCCAGGCTGCCTTGCGGATCGCCCGTCATCTGAAAATAGGTCGACTGAAAGTGCAGGTGAAGCTGGTCGGCGTGAAACGATTTGTAGCGCGCGTCCTTCAGCAGTTGATATTCTTCCAGCAACAAGTCATTGAGCACCGTAATGTCTTTCGCGCTTCGCGCCACGCCATTTTTCCGATAGCGCAGCAACAACACTTCAAAGAGCATGGCGTGTTTGCTGATCTTGCTTTCCTGTTCCAGCATGCGTCCCAGCATTTCCTGCTTTTCGATGAGGGCCGCTTCCGATGTGCCGGCAAATTGCAGACGCTCCAGAGAATGAAGTTCCTGCTTGGCCAGCAGGGCGTAGTACATAAATTTTTCGTGCACCAGCGCCAGTTGTTTTCCCTTGGCCAACTGGTCGAAACTCATTTTCACCAGCCCGCGGTTGTAGAGAATGCGACTGTCCTGCAACAGGTTCATAAGTTTCACGTCAATGTCTTCGCGCGTGTATTGGCGAAGGCTTTTCATCAACACCTTGTAAAGATGTTTGCGGGCGGGCTCCACGCGGGTGTTGGGAAAGGCGCGTGCCACCGCGGCGTGAAGCGACGAAACCTCGTGGCACGATTCCAGAACATCGAACAATGCAATGTAGGCCTTCTCACCTTTCTGTATGTCGGTGTTCAAACGGAAATACCGCTTCTCCGATTTCGACATACACTGCACTAACGAGTATAACGATTCAATGGAATGCATAAGCTTGGGTGACCGAATGATAAATAACCTCATTTTCAAGAAAAGAACCAACGCCCGTCACCACGAGCGGCTGGTTTAGGATGCGTGTTCCGACGTTAAAAAAAATTAACGTTCCGTATGCATCACACTGTTTTCAGGGCTGGCATATCGGTTTACTTTTTTTTATATTCATTCCCGAAGTACCCTCTAACCCCTCTCATCCCATGTCAACCTCTCAAGTTTTTGCGCCTACCGTCGGTAGCGGCAGAATCAACGCCATGGATACCATACGCGGCGTTGCCTTGCTCGGCATCTTGCTCATGAACATCACCAGCTTCGGTTTGTCGCATGCCTATTTCGATCCCACCGTGTCGGGTGGTGCCGAAGGGTGGGACCTGCGGGTGTGGTGGATCAGCTCCATGTTTTTTGAAGGCACCATGCGCGGCATGTTCTCCATGCTGTTTGGTGCCGGCATCATCCTGTTCACCAGCCGCGCCACCGAAACGGTGCACGGCGTGTCGGTCACCGATCTTTACTTTCGCAGAATCACGTGGCTGTTGCTGTTTGGCGTTCTGCATGCCTATGTGTTGCTGTGGGATGGCGAGATTCTCTATGCCTATGCGCTGGTGGGCATGGTTGCTTTCAGTTTCAGAGTGTGGAAACCAAAACATCTTATGATCGGCGCAGTGGTGTTGTTGTCGTTTCTCACGTTGCTGTCTGTGAAAGACTACCTGGTAGCAAACTATGCATTTCAGCATGCCACGGCCGCCGAACAAAAACAAAAAGCCGGACAAACCCTGACACCCATAGAAACCAAAGCCATCGAAACGTGGCAGGGCATCCTGGCGGAACAAAAACCATCGGCCGAAAAAATCAAGGAAGATATTGCCGGGCGCCACGGCAGCTACTTCGACATCGTGTGGTTCAAGGCATCCATCAATCAATTCATGGAAACGTTCATCATGTATCGTTACTTCTTTTTTGACGTGTTGGCCATGATGTTGATGGGCATGGCGTTTTTGAAGAACGGCATTTTCAAAGCCACCCGCACCAACGCCTACTATCTTGGCATGGTGGGTGTGGGCTATGCCGTGGGCCTCACCGTGAATTATTTTGAAACCGCCCACATGCTGCGTGAGCACTTCAGCGTGATGTCGCGCGAAGTCACCAGCATCACCTACGACCTCGGGCGACTGTTCACCACCATCGGGCACATCGGTGTCATCATGCTGTTCATCAAGTCGGGCGTTTTTCCCTTGCTGCAACGCGCGCTGGCGGCGGTGGGACAAATGGCTTTCACGAACTACATCATGCAAACGCTCATTTGCAACACGGTTTTTCTGGGCATCGGCTTTGGCATGTATGGGAAGCTGATGCGGCATGAGCTTTACTATGTGGTGTTTGGCGTCTGGCTGGTTCAGCTGGTGGTGAGTCCGCTCTGGCTGCGCTACTTTCATTTTGGTCCGCTGGAGTGGGCGTGGCGCGCGTTAACCTATTGGCAACGGCAACCGTTTCGCAAGGGAACAGAAGACACCACCGTGATGAAACCGGTTTCGGTGTCGTGATGCGATTCGTGTTTCGGGTTGGTTGTGATTTTATTTTGGTCCGAAACAGCATTTAAAGCACATCCTAATCTGAGACAAACGTGCGGGCAACATTCGCGCGCGCTTCACAGAGCGTTATCTAACGACAAATGCAGCTGCATATTGTGGTTTTGTGACGCTTTCAATTCATCGTGCCCTTTTGGGAAAGTGTAGGTTGGTAACTTTATTCGAGGTATCTTTACAGCATCAATTGCGGATTCTTTTAATAACACTGCCCTAATTCTTTCCCGCGGAATAGTAGTTTCTTAATCCCTTCCACAATTAGTAATGCCGGTTTATTTGACGCTGTGAAATTTAATGTTCACGCCTGGTGTTAACAACAGTACAGAAGATGCACGACATTGTGCGCAAGGATCTTCGTCAGAATTGCCATTCTTATTATAAAATCGAATAATGCAAAACCCCAAAACCATCACGTTTGCCAACACCAATCGCGATTTCTCCGTCACGCTGAACAAGCGCGTGAACGAGTATTTCAAGAACCACAAAATCAGTCGCCATGCCAACCTGGAAATGGTGATCAAAACAATTTGCATGTTCGCGGCCTACATAGGTCCCTATGTGCTGATTGTAACAAACGTGGTGTCAACATCCTGGATGTTGCTGCCGGCGTTGCTGGTGATGAGCCTTGGTCTGGCCGGCATCGGCCTGTCGGTGATGCACGATGCCAACCACGGTGCCTATGCAAAACGCAACTGGATCAACATTGTGATCGGCTATTCGCTGAACCTCATCGGCGCCAACGCCTTCAACTGGAAAATGCAGCATAACGTGTTGCATCACACCTTCACCAACGTGCACGAGGAAGACGAAGATATCAGCCCCCGCGGCGCCCTTCGCATGACGCCCCACACGGCCTGGAAAAAAGTGCACAAGTATCAATTTATCTACGCGTGGTTTCTCTACGGCCTCATGACCATTGTGTGGCTGTTCTTCAAAGACTTTGTGCGCATCGTGCGCTATCAGAAATCGGGATTGGCCAAACGCCAGAATGCAAACATCACGGCAGAGTGGTTCATCCTCATCTTCACCAAACTGCTCTACATCGGTTATATTTTTGTGCTGCCTTTGCTGGTGACGCCCCTTTTGTGGTGGCAAATCATGCTGGGCATTCTCATCATGCACTACATTGCCGGTTTCATCCTGGCCATCATTTTCCAGCCGGCGCACGTCATCGAAGGAACAGCCTTTCCGTTGCCTGACGAAGCCAACGCGCTGGAAAACAACTGGGCCGTGCACCAATTGCTCACCACCACCAACTTTGGCAACCGAAGCCGCTGGTTTTCGTGGTATGTGGGCGGTCTTAATTTTCAAATCGAACATCACTTGTTTCCCAACATCTGCCACGTGCACTACAGGAAGATTTCCGGTATCGTGCGCGACACGGCGGCTGAGTTTGGACTTCCCTACAAAAGCACACGCACGTTCTTTCAGGCGCTGGTGAAACACGGCAAGCTGCTGAAGCAGCTCGGCGTGAGACCCGCCTAGGTGGAACCTGGAGCAGCGCTTTTTGTTTTGAACGGGAAGTGCTGCGCACCTTGCGGTGCATGCAGCGGATTGTAAAATGCATTTTTGGTATAGAGGCTTAGGCTGACCTGGGGCCTGAAGTTGTGAAGAAAGGCTGGCGAATGAATGTGCCGGCAGCGCGTTTCTGGCAAACGTATTTTAATTGTTAACTCATGATGCAACCCAACGAGCAGCAGGCAGATCACCCATCATACGATAAAAGAGAGGGCAACCCGGAGGCTACAGGCCATTGTCCATAGCCATTCGATCAGAACATACCTGGACTAAAAAATCGCATTGACCTTTAAAAAAAGCCCTCACAATGGATATCAACCTTTTCAGCACCATGACCCCAACAGCTTACCTTTCCTTATGGAACAAATACCGCCCGGCCATCATACACCTTATGCTGGCTGCATCCGAAGGCCCGCAACAGTATAAACTCTATGCACATGAGTTTAAGGCGCTGGCGCCAAAGGAGAAAAGTTTTTCGTTTGTGCTACACGCTCACCTGGGCAAAGCCAAGAACAACATCAAGAACTCGATCACGGCGCAAGACCTGCTGAGCATGCTCAACATGTCGCGCAAGGCCAGCGAACAACTGGCAAAGAACACGTTTGAGTTCACACTCGACAACCGGTTTGTGTTGCACATTGTGCGCGTGCCTGTAGTGGAACAGCCTCTGGAGGCTGAAAGCGAGGTTTCGTAGCGAACACGCCAAATACTTTTGGATAACGTAGGTTTAGCACAGGCAAAGGACTACCTTTGTGCTGTAGTTTAAGTTTACTGGAATCAAGGCTGATACATCGTGGTCTTTTTCCCATCTTTAATTCCCCTACCGTTCGTTACTCTTCGTTCGCGTCTCGCAAACAAAAATTAATGTGATTGTTACTGGTAATTATCGGGCTGGCTGCAGTATACGATGATCTTTTTATAAACAATATTACAATGCAAGGAACAGTGAAATTCTTTAATGAGTCCAAAGGTTTTGGATTTATTAAGCCCTCAAACGCAAACGAACAAGATATTTTTGTTCATTCGTCAGGTCTCATCGACGAGATCCGTGAAAACGACGAAGTGGAATACGAGGTAGAAAAAGGCAAGAAAGGCTTGAATGCCGTGAAAGTAAAGCTGGTTGACTAAGCCGCTTCAGCACATAAAAAAAGCCCCGACTTGTCGGGGCTTTTTTTATGCCTGGAGTTTTTTATTTCAGTGATTTCACTTTCACCGCGTTCAGGCCCTTGGGACCTTGTTCGGTTTCGAATGTAACCATGTCGTTGTCTTTGATGGGGTTCATCAGACTCTTGCTGGGCACAAAAATGCTTTCGCCGGTTTCAGTGTCTTTGATGAAGCCAAATCCTTTCGAGGTGTTGAAAAACATAACTTTCCCTTTTCTGGTCTTTGCAGAAACTACGCTGCCGGTGTTGCGCGAACCGGTCACGATGTCGAGGGTGTTGATTACTTTTTTGCGGGTGGGATCGGGAGGCGTGTCGGTGATGTTCCCGTTTTCGTCGACGTAGGCGACCATGTTCTCCCACGAGCTGTCCGACTTTGGTTCGGACTTTCGTTCTTCTTTGCGTTGCTCTTTCTCTTTGCGTTTCTGCACTCTTCTTTTTTCGAGTTCTTTTTTGTTGAATGATTCTTGGGAACGGGCCATGTAGTGTTGGTTAGTGAATAATGAGTTCTGAAAAAGGACCTTGGTGTTGAATGGGAAGGGCCTAGCGCGCTAAACTTTTCTCAAAACAGGAAGGATGCGTAAAGATACGGCAATTTCCACTATGCTGCGAATGCCCGAAAGCAAATCGTAAAAACTATAGGATTTATCCTTTTATAGGGTGATATTGTATCAATCAACACTCCACCAATCCCGCCCAGAAAGCGCTGTGACAAAGTTATTATTTAAAATCGTTGGGCATTCAGAGGATTCTCGCGTGTCGGGTGTTTGTCAAGCTAAGCAAACAAGTTTCTGAGATCCTTACCTTCTGCCCTTTGTACCGACCTCAGCGAAAGCATCGTCCTTTATACTGTTCTTCCACACCAATCCCATTCTGCGGTAGAACATACTTTTTATCCTAATCTCTACATTCTATGATCAACAAAACAATTCGTCTCCTGAAAGGCTATCCGTGGTTCAAACGTCTGAACGCGAAAATCACCTATGAGCTTTTGGCGAAGTACATTCCGGCGTCCGATTGGCACTTCATGAACTATGGCTACATGGCCAACGAAAACGAAAAACCAAGCGACATTTGTGAAAAGGCCAGCCGCCAACGCTATTCCATGCAGATGTATCACTACCTGGCCTCCAAGGCAAACGTGGAAGGAAAAAAATTGCTGGAAATCGGCAGCGGTCGCGGCGGCGGGGCAAACTACATCGTGCGCGCCCTCAAACCCGCATCCTATACCGGCATGGACATCGCCAAAAATTCCGTGGTCCTGGCCAACAAAATTCACGTAGCGCCCAACCTCAAATTCATCCAGGGAAGCGCCGAAGCCATTCCGCTGGCCGACAACTCCATCGACGTGGTCATCAATGTAGAATCCTGTCACGGCTATGGCTGTGTGGCCACGTTCCTCGCCGAAGCGAAACGTGTGCTAAGCCCGGGAGGCTACTTGCTGCTGGTAGATTTCAGGAACTCGCTCGAAAACATGAAAATTTTCAAGGAACAGCTTTCCTCCAGCGGCCTGGAATGTGTGGAAGAAGAAAATATCAGCGACAACGTGGTGCGCGCCATCGAAGCCGAAGATCCCGAGAAACGCGAACTGATCGGGAAACTCGTCCCCGCCAAATGGCAAAAACTCTTCTGCGAATTTGCCGGCGTGGTGGGCTCACCCTTTCACACAACGCTCAAAGCGGGCACGCGTCCCTACTACCGGTTCGTGCTGCGCAAACCCACGCTCGCATAAAAAAAGGCGATCCGAAATTCAAAAGTTCAAACAACAAAAGGTGCCGTCGGCACCTTTTGTTGTTTACCACCACCTCGCCCATGAATGGATTTACTAAACCCGGCTTCCGGTCGCTTTCCAAAACAAACATCCCCCTTCGTTGTTTTTGAGGGCAATGCCTTTATTCCGATATGTTTTATCTTAGCAATGTTTAACATTACCCTCCCTGTTGCTGCCCTATGGAGAATGTGAATCCTCAAATTGTCAGACCGGAATTTTTGGCCCGTGGTGGCGAGATGGGCGAACGCATCCGTGAGTTTGACTGGTCGAAAACTTCCCTTGGTCCCATTACTTCCTGGCCCCAGAACCTTCGCACCTGCATTCGCATCATGCTCACCTCGCGGCAACCGATCTGGATCGGGTGGGGCAAGGAACTGATCAAGCTGTATAACGATCCCTACAAAGCAATTGTAGGCGGCAAGCACCCTCGTGCCCTGGGGTTGCCCGCCTCGGAGGTTTGGAAAGACATTTGGCGCGACATCGAACCCCTGCTGAAGAAAGTGATGGAGAACGACGAGGGCACCTATGTGGAATCGCAGTTGCTCATTATGGAACGCAACGGCTACCCGGAAGAAACCTACTACACATTTTCATACACTCCCATTCCAGGCGACGACGGCGGCCCGGCCGGAATGATCTGTGCCAACACCGACGACACCGAGCGGATCATCAGCGAGCGGCAGCTTCGAACCCTCACGCAGTTGGGCAAGAACCTCACCGACACACAAACGCATGAGCAGGTGATAGAAGGCGCCATTGCCACCCTCACCGAAAACCCATTCGATTTTCCCTTCGCGGTTTTCAGAACAATCGCCAACCACAAAGCCCGGCTCATCAAGGCCACGCCATTGGGCCAACATGCCGCGTCGTTTGCGGAAGAGGTAGACCTGAGGGCAGACCATGAAATCGCTGTTGTGCTAAGCAAAGCCGTGGCTACACGCAAAGTGCAGGTGGTGGAAAACGTGACGCAGAAAATTGGCGTGCTGCCCAGCGGCGCGTGGACAAAGCCGCCCGAAAAAGTGATCGTGTTGCCCATTGTGCAAACGGGCAGCAAAGATCCTTATGGTGTTTTGGTGGTGGGACTCAATCCCTATCGTTTGTTCGACGAAAAATACCTTGGCTTCTTCTCGCTGGTGGCCGACCAGATAGCGACAAGTTTTTCGGATGTTCACGTGTTAGAAGAAGAGCGGAAAAGAACCAAGGCACTGGCCGAAATCGACAAAGCCAAAACCACATTCTTCTCAAACATCAGCCACGAATTCCGTACGCCACTCACGTTGCTGCTGGCGCCGCTCGAAGATTCGCTGAACGATCCGCACACCAATCCGGAAAATAAGGTCCGGCTTGACGTGGCCCATCGAAACGCGCTGCGGATGCAAAAGCTGGTGAACACCTTGCTGGAATTTTCGAGGATCGAAGCCGGTCGCATGGAAGGGCGATTTAGCCGTGTCGACATCGCGGCCCTCACCGAAGATCTGGCCAGCACCTTTCGCTCGGCCATCGAACGCGCGGGCATGCACCTGCACATTCACCGGGGCGAAATCAGCGGCGATGTTTATGTGGATGTCGACATGTGGGAACGCATCATTCTCAACCTGGTGTCTAACGCGTTCAAGTATAGTCGCGACGGCGAGATTGTGGTAGACATACAACAGGAAGGACAATTGATAAGCGTGTCGGTGTCAGACACCGGTGTGGGCATCCCGGAAGATCAGCTCGATAAAATTTTCGACCGTTTCTATCGCGTCGAGAACAGCGGGGGCAGAAGCCAGGAGGGAACCGGCATCGGGTTGGCCATGGTGAAAGAGCTGGTGAAGCTGCACCACGGCACCATTCGGGTGGAGAGCAAGCCCGGTGAAGGATCGGTTTTTACGATACACATGCCGGTTGGCAAAGATCATTTGATGGCCGACAGAATTGAACTCAACAACACCTCCGGGCCATCGCTCAACCACTCCACCACGTTTGTGGGCGAAGCCTTGAAATGGTCGCACGACGAAGCCACGCAACCTGAGGAGCCAATGGAAACGGCGAACGGTGCCCGGAAAAACAAAGTGCTGCTGGCCGACGACAACGCCGACATGCGCGCCTACGTGCACCGGCTGCTGTCCGACAAGTTCGCGGTGATCACCGCGGTAGACGGCGAAGATGCCTATGAAAAGATACTAGTGCACAAACCCAACCTTCTGCTTTCAGACATCATGATGCCGAAGCTCGATGGCTTTGGTTTGCTGAAGCGGCTGCGCAGTCACGCCGAACTAAAAAATATACCCGTCATCTTTTTGTCGGCGCGGGCCGGCGAAGAAGCGAAAGTGGAGGGTCTCGATGCCGGGGCCGACGACTATCTGATCAAACCATTCTCGGCGAAAGAACTGTTGGTGCGCATCAACAATCACATTCGCGTGAACCAGGTTAGGCGTGAAACCGAGCAGCAATTCTATCAGCTGTTCCTGCAAGCGCCCGCCATCATCAACGTGTTTAAAGGACCTGATTTTGTCTATGAACTGTTTCACCCAAAAAACAAAGAGATCTTTGGCGACGTCGATTTCACAGGCATGAAACTTCGCGATGCCTTGCCGGAACTGGAAGGTCAGGGGATTATTGAAATGTTGGAAGATGTTTATAAAAATGGAAAGACGATCTGCCAGAACGAGCAAGGTGTGGTGTTTCGTGACAAACAAAGATATGGCGAGTCTACGGACCGTTATTTTAATCTGATCAATCAACCCTGGTATGACCTTCGCGGGAACATACAAGGGGTGTTGAACTTCGCCATTGAAGTGACCGACCAGGTTATGGCACGGAAAAAAATAGAAGAAAGCGAAAAAAAGTATCGCGAGCTCACAGAGACTCTCGAAGTGCTGGTCGAAAAAAGAACATCCGAGCTGCAGCGGTCAAACGAAGACCTTCAGCAGTTTGCCCACGTGGCCAGTCATGACCTGAAAGAGCCCGTCAGGAAATTTAAAACCTTTGTGAATCGATTGCAGGAAGAGTTTAGTCAGTCAATTCCGGAGCGCGGAAAAAACTACCTCGACAAAATGCAACAGGCGTCTGCGCGCATGCTGTCCATGATCGACGGCGTGTTGCGGTATTCTTCGCTAAACGAATCGGAGCAGACCATCACGCGCGTAGACCTGAACGACATCATCGCGAGCATTGAAACAGATCTGGAAGTGGTGATTCAGCAAAAGAACGCCACCATCACCAGGGAACATCTGCCCACGGTAGACGGTGCACCCGTGTTGATTTACCAGTTGTTTTATAACCTCATCAACAACTCGCTGAAGTTTTCGCGCGAGCATCCCGTCATCACCATCACCTCGCAGGAGTTGGTGGTGGAGGGAAAGGACTATGCCGCCATAGTGGTGGCCGACAATGGCATCGGGTTCGATCAGCAATACGCTGATCGCATCTTCAACGCATTCACGCGTTTGAATTCGAAAGATACTTTTGAAGGCACGGGGCTTGGACTGGCCTTGTGCAAGAAAATAGTTGAACGCCACCGCGGAACCATTGCTGCGCAGGGGGGCGAAAATCAGGGTGCAACCTTCACCATCTGTTTGCCAAGAGTTCATCACGAAAAACGTTTGCCCGCATGACCGCCCACCGGAACATTTTGTTGACCGACGACGATCTCGACGACCGCGAGTTGTTTGTGGAAGCACTGGCCTCGATAGACAAGAGCATTACATGCCACCTGGCGGAGAATGGTAAAGAGGCCTTGCGGTTGCTTCAGCAAAAAAACATCGACGTAGAAGCCATCTTCCTGGACATTAACATGCCCGTGATGGACGGCTGGGAGTTTCTCAATAAATTGAAGAACGACCACCACTATCGCGACATTCCTGTCATCATCTACTCCACATCTTCTGTGGAGCAGGACAAGAACAAAGCCTTGCAACTGGGCGCATGGACCTTCATTACCAAGCCCGACAGCTTCACGACGCTGAAGGAAATATTGAGAGATGTGATGCAGCGTTTGTGAAACGGTTGAACTAGCTTCTATTCTAAAGCAGCATACAAAAAAAACGGCGCAGGAGAAATTTCTCCCGCGCCGTTTTTGCATGTAGACAACGTTTATTGAATTGAATTGACTTTGATAAACACAGGTCGTTCACTCACATTAATCGAAACCTGTCCGCCGGTGATGGTGAGCGACGAGCTCACACCATCGGTGTCGCCGGGCACCATCTCCACTTTCGTGGCCGACGTGGGGCTTCCCGAGAGGGATACGCTGAATCCGGTTGCCGTATAGTTCTGACGGGTCTTAGCCCATACCACATACGCGCCGTTGTTGCCCGTGGCACTCTTGAATTTGTATATGAGCACATTCGGATCGGATGTGGCTTGCTCGCCCAGGAACACCATGCCTGTCAACGTATTTTTTAATGTATACACATAATACCATGACTTCTTTGGTGTCCAGTCGTTCTTTTGTGCCACAAGGCCCGAAGTGGAGAAGTGCGTGGCGTCGTTGGGGTTCACGTCGCGCAGCATGTATTGCATGGCGCGGTCGACCCGCGCGGCAGCAAAGGCGAGGTAGGCACGCACCATCCATTGACCTTGCACTTCCTGTGCGTCGAAGGGGCCAATGAGCGGCACACGCAACGACGACGATTGATTGGTGTCCCAGCCAAACTCAGAGATCCACACTTCAAGACCGGGCAGGTTTGCATCACGGTATTGTGTGAAGGGCAGCAACAGATTTTTATAGTCGTGTTCTTCTGGACTCTTTGCCGGGCCACCACAAGGACCACACGGGTTGAGCCACGCATAGTCGTGCACGTTGATCACATCGGCCGCAAACTTTCCGTCGGCGCGGTTAGCCTGAAACCACGCCTTCATGTCCTGGATGTAGGGAAGGTTGAGTTGAAAAATTCCACCCATCACAAGCTTCATGTTGGGGTCGGCATTTTTCACACCAAACGTTCCGCTGCCCTGGTGCATGGTGTTGGCGTGGCCGTCGTAGTTGGCGCTGGCCATGGCGGCATATTCCTGTGCCGAGAATTGTGCATTGGCACCCATCCAGTTTTTGTCCTGCTCGTTCCAGTCTTCGACGTATTTCACCAGGCCCATGCCGGTGTTGCGCGGTTGGCCGGCGGCCAGTGTCAGCTTGTTGTCGGCCACGTGTGTGGAACCATAGCGCGCGGCAAACTGAAACATGTGGTGTGCTTTCTTTTCATACGAGTTGGGGTTGGTGGTGCTGGCGCCCGCTTCGTCCACGGGCTTGTCGTCGCCGGGGAAATTGGTGCCACCCTGCAGCCAAGCAACCGAACCCTGAATGCAGGGTGAGATGGTGATGCCCCCAGCCAGCACGTTGGTATAGAACGTGTCGAAGTTCCAGCCGCCTCCGCCGGCTTCGCTCGGTGCCCATTTGATCTGGTTGTTGGGATAGCCGGGATAGGCCCAGTTGCCACCGCCCGACCAGATGTCGCCTTCATCCCAATTCCAGTTGTGATATTCACGCACAAAACCGGCCACCTGCATTTTGTCGAGGGGGTCGTCAACAAATGCATTGGTGCCGATGAACTGATCTATGGTGATGGTGCCCGTGGTGCCCGCCGCAGACGTAGCTTTCGATACCACGTTGGAAATGGCCGATGTGTTGTTGGCTTCATCAATCGCCTTCAGGGCGAAGTAGTAGGTAGTGGAGGGACTAAGGCCACTCACAAAAAACGACTGCGCGTTGCCGGCAAACAAGGGTGCAGGTTCCCCAGTGGCTTGTGTGGCACTGGCAAAGTTACCCGCCGTGATGGCACTGGTGCTGTAGCGCACGTCATAGGACGAAGCAGAGCCGGTGTTGCCATCGTCGCCCGTGGCTGTCCACGCGAGTTGAACGGATGTGCTGGAGGCAGTGCCCGTGCTCAAGGTGGTAATGGCGCCGGGAGGTGTTGTGTCGGGCACCACCGGACCAAGACAACCATAGATCACCACTTCGCTCACGTTGGAAGAATAGCTTCCCATGGTGAAGCGCAGATACTGCGACGATGCATTCACGCTGTGCTGGTTCCAGCTCATGTAGCCCGTGAGGTTGTCGGTGGCCACCGTGCTCCAGTTGCCGGGGCTGCCAACTTCTACCGTGAATGTTCCCTGGTCGTTGACGTCGCGAAGATAAATGGCGCTTAGTGTTGCCGTTGTACCGAAGTTCAGCGTGGCACGTGCCGGATACGAAGCGCTGTTCCAACCGTTGAACCATGCTGTGGAGGTTGCGCCTCCCGTGCCGCCTGCCGGATCGCCGGCCAGGGTTTGCTCATCGAGGAGTGCCGTAGGATTTCCGTCGCCGCTGATCATGGAAGCTGTGAGTGTTAGCTTGCCCGGTGTGCAGGGTCCGCCGCTAAGGGTGGTCACACTGATTTGTGTGCTGTAGCCTGAAAAATTACTGGCTGCATCTTTTGCACGTACTCTGAAAACATAGGTTGTAGAGGGCGACAGTCCGGTGATGGTGGCGGTGGTCGTTGTCACGGTGGTGTTCAGGGTTCCGTCTTTGTGGACTTCATAGCCGGTCACACCCACGTTGTCGATAGACGCCGTCCAGCTCAGTGTCACGGCCGTGGCGGAAAGATTTGACGAGGCAAGCGATCCGGGCACGGTGGGCGCTTGGGTATCGGTTGCCGCGGTTGTGGTCACATTCAGGTCTGATGTGAAGGCAGAGTAATTGTTGGCGGCATCTTTCGCGCGCACTTTAAATACATAGGCGGTGGAGGCCGTCAGTCCCGTAACGGTAGTGGTAAGTGTTGTTACCGTCGTCAGCAAAGTTCCATTGCGATATACTTCATAGCCGGCCACGCCCACATTGTCTGTGGAAGCACCCCAACTCAACGTAACAGCGCCAGCCGTCACACCCGACGATGCCAGTCCCGACGGCACAGTGGGTGCTTGGGTGTCGGTTGCTGCATTGGTAGTCACGGACAAATCGGAAGTGAATGCAGAGAAATTATTCGCTGCATCTTTCGCGCGCACCTTAAACGTGTAGGCTGTCGACGCCGTGAGCCCGGTGACGGACGCTGTGGTGGTGGTCACGGTGCTATAGAGCGTTCCGTTGCGATACACTTCATAGCCCGCCACGCCAATATTGTCGGTCGAGGCTGTCCAGCTCAGGTTCACGCTCGCGGCGGTTTTGGAAGGAGCGGAGAGACTTCCGGGAACCGTTGGCGCTTGTGTGTCGGACGCTGCCGAGCCGAAGATGGCGATCTCGCCGATCTGTGCATTAAGTCCGGCAAACTCAAACAACAGCTTACTGGTGGAGGCATTCACGTTCACGGCTTTCCATTTTTCACTATAGCTCATGTCCCACGTGAAGAGCGTGACCCATGAACCGGCGTTGTCATATTTCACTGTGAGGTTGGCCGCGTTCCAGCTGTCGTAGAGCGCAATGTGCGACACGGCATAGGTACTGCCCAGGTTAACCTGCACGGAAGGTGTGGCGCCCCAGCTGGGAATCCACAACGTGCTGGGATGTGGTGTGTAGGAATTGTCGGTGAGTGTTCCGGTGATGAGCGACTGTTCATCGACCAGTTCGGTGAACCCGATGGCGGAGTTCCCCTGACCATTGTAGTAGGAGAGCATCGCGGAGGTGAGGTTTATTTTTTGTGCGAATACATTTGTGCACAGCAACAGGCATAACCCTAACAGGGATAGATATAGTCTCATGATGGCGGTCGGTTATTGTTCAACAATGATTTTGGTGGTGAGCATCGCCGTGTTGCTCCGCGCTTTCAGCAGGTAGAGGCCCGCGCGCTGGTTGGCGAGATTGATTTTTGTGGTGAGGCCATCGGGCTGTCGTGTCAACACCACGTTGCCCGCTGCATCGTAGAGGCTGATGAGATTGAATTTGTTGTCGGGAAGCTGCACCGTGATTTCGCCCGAGGTAGGATTGGGGAACGTGCGGATCACAGCGCCCTCGGTACTGGCCATCGACTGCACATTCCGGAACTCCAGGTCGCCGTGAAATTCCTTTCCCGGATCAACATAAAACAGAATGTGACTGATGCCGGCGTCGCGACCCGAGAAGGTGTAGGATACTTGTTGATACGCATCACCTGAAAGCTGCTCGTTGAAAAGCTCCACTTGCGTGTTGTTGCGGGTGAAACCATCGGCGCGCAACGTAACGGGCACTTTCGATTTCACTTCAAAAGCGATAACACCTTCGGAGGCACGAAGGTCTTCGAGGTCAACAGAAAAAGATTCCCATGGCATCTTCGCCATGGCTACCGTCACCACGTTGTCGCGATGGTTGATCTTGAAATGATCGTTTCCATACCAACGCGGTTTTCCGTCGTGGCCCTTGTAAGCACTGCCGATCAAGGCAGCACCTACCATCATCCCATACACTAACAGTTTTGATTTCATAGATTTTTTGTTTGGGTTAAAAGATAGAGGACAAACGTTTGCTGACGTTAAATTCCACTTGTTCGATTCCCCAACTATCATGGACCATGCTGAGAAAAAACAAGACCTGAAGCCACATCTCGCACGATTATTCAACTATGTACCACGAAGCCCACGCATCCCTTACGTCGCCCATCGAAATGTCTGCTAGTGCATTTGTTTTTCGGTGAACGACAGGTTTGGGATGTGTTATGTGTGATGGAAATGAATGATGCTGAAGTGATTTTTTTTCGATACGCTAAAAGAAATTTTCAGAAAGTGTGCTGATGTCAAACATGAACGCGTGAATGCGCGGCTAACAGGAAAGATAAATGGGAATGTTTTTGCAGTGGTGATGTTAAGTGTATTTTGCTGAGCATCATTCAAAATGGAAGACCTTCGGCAGGGCAATTCTCAAAAAAACAAAAAGCCCGCGAACCAGGCGACATCTGTCACACAAGCTCGCGGGCTTTTACTATAAAAAGAATATCTGCTACAGCGGTGCTTCGTCAGCATCCTTCACCGCCACGGGCCACACGCCAGGCTGGGGAACGCTCACGCCTTTGTTGTCGCCACGTTTGGCGTCGTTGCCAAAGTAGTAGAGCGGCCATCCCTTGTAGGTAAGTTGTTTGGCACCCGACACGGTGATGGTTCCGAATAAATTGAGATCAAGTGTGGACGGAACGCCTTCAAGTGCTTCGCTATAGATCGGCCAAACGGCGTCGTGACTGCCGTCGCCATTGGTGTAGTTGTTTTTGTCCTTTTTGTCAAACGCAAAGGAATAGATGGTTCTGCCGTGTGCGTCGGTGAAGTATGCTACGGCGCCGGTGCCTTCCTCGTAGTTGGCGTTGTAGTTCTTGCCGTCCTGGCCTACCAGTTGTGCGCGACCGATCATGATGGTGTAGTCGGGTTTTGCCACGAACCACACGCCACCAACGGCTTCGCCGGTTTGTTGGTTGGCCGCTTCGCGCACGCCACCGGGAGCATAATAGTAGAGGGGCCATCCTTTGTAGGTAGTCTGCTTGCCGGCCGGTGTGGTGATGGAGGCGAAGTCGTCAAGAGAAAGTCCTTCTCCCAAGAAGTCTTGTGTGAGTGCGTCTTCAAAAAAAATGGGCCAGTTGGTGGCACAGCCGCCGGTGCAGGTGTTTGCTCCGGCCACATCGTTCGAAAAGTAATACAGCGTGTTGCCGTCGCCATCGGTCAGGTAGTTGCCCAGGGTGGGGTGGATGGTGAGTTCCACTTTTGGATCCGGCTTCACGGGTTCTTCGTTATTGTCGTCTTTGCTACAGCTGGCCACGACGATGAGCAGGGCAAGCGCGCCGGTTTTGATGACGGTGCCGGTCAGGTTTCTAAACGTTTCGAATGTTGATTTCATGGGTTGTTAAATTTAGTGAAACAATAAGTATTTGTGTGATTTCGTGTGTTGAAAAAAGAGAAGAGAGGATCTTTGGTCTGGGATGGGCTATTTCTGCTTCTTCAGTTGAAAGGCGCGCGTCACGTTGAAGCCCAGGTGGATGTCGCCATCAAAGAAGTCGCCGTCGGTTTCGGTCACAAACGTGCGCTCCACCATGCCCCGTGTGTTGGTGAGCACGATCTGGAACACGTGACCACCGGTTTCGATGTCGATGGCCAGACCCAACGCGTCCTTATAAGGTGTGCCGGCCTCGGGCTGAATGCGGTAATAATATTCGGCGTTCACCGATACGCTGCGTGTGAGACGAATGCGACCACCCATACCCAGGGCAAACTGATCGTTGCGCCCGGAACCTTCGCCCACAAAGTTTTTGTGCACCACCGTAGGCATGAGCTGAAGCGATAGTTTAGACGTGAGCTTGCGTGCCACCAGCAATTGCGCCGTGTAGGCCAACCGATCGGAGGTCTTAAATCCCGGAGGCACATCGTCGTCCTTTGGCGAAGTTTTGTAGGCTGCGCTTCCAAAGGCCGTCACCGTGAGGGGCGAACCGCCCGGTCGCTGGCGCAGCAGTTTATACTTCAGGTAGCTGTCAACCGTTTTGTCGACCGAGTTCCGGCCGATACCCACGCCGAGGTTGTCGGTGATGCCATACTCCAACCCAATCCTCACAAACGCGTCATCCAATCCGAACAGCTCATAGAGGCCGCCGTTCAGCCGGCCGAAGCGGTGAGAGAATATAAACTCAAGCGTGCCGGCGCCTATGGTTTCCACCGAATGGCCGTTGACCAGTCGCGTGCCTTTGAAGGTTTGTGATACATAGGTTGGCGCGTCGGTTGTTTTTTCCAGTTGGTTGAGCAAATCATCTTGTGCCTGCGCAGCCAGCGGACCTACACACGCGAGCAATACGAGAAGTGAAATGTGTTTCATGAGCGACTAAAGTGTTTGGGGTTTGAATGAAAATTGAACCGTCACCTCCACTTGTTCGGCAACGTTTTGCCACAACAGTTTTGGGATATCGATTTTGTAGTCGACGAGCTTCACCACGAACTTGGCTTTCAGGAGCAATGCATCGCCCCGCTTTTCCAGCTCGCCGGGAATTTCCACGGTTTGGGTCACGCCGTGAATCGTGAGCTTGCCTTTGGCCACCACGGGTTGCGACACGCCGGCGGAGGCATCGAAGCCGGTCACTTTCCCCTGAAACGTGGCTTTGGGATAGCGTTCGGTTTCCATATACTTTTCGTTGAAGTGTTCCTGCATGAGCGACTTCTCAAACTTGAATTCGCCGATGGGCACCACAAAGGCAATGTCGCTTGTGGCCGGATCGAACAGGCCGGATGCTTTCAGGTTTTCGGCTTTGATGTCTTCGATGGCGGCATGCGAATAGAAACCGACGGAAGTTTTTTCGGTGACAAACTTTTGGGCCTGCGCGTGCAAGACCGGCACGACGCACAGCAGGAGGAGAAAGAGTTTAACGTTCATGATGCATTTGATTTGGGTTGTTTTGGACATGGAATTTCCAGCGCACCTTTTTAAGGGTGCTTATTGTGTATTGAATCTGGCGTTGTGTTTAGTTTTCCGTCGCGCCGTCGTCTACCCAACAGGCAATCTTGTCGATTTCTGTTTGTGAGATGGTGCGGCCGTCGGGTGGCATGGCACGACTCGACGTGCGGCTCTTGATGTTGCCGGCGTTACTTTTCACGTTAGCGAATACAGAGAGGTCGGGATTTTGCGAACCCTTCACGTGACACCCGGTGATGGCGCAATTGGTAGCGATGATGGTTTTCACCTCGCTGTTCCAGCTGATGCCGGTTTGCCCACGACCCACGGTGGTGCTAAGCGACAGCGAACAGTCTTCAGCATCTTTTATGGTCACATTGTAGAGACCTTGTTTTAATCCTACGAAAGTGTTGTCGGTGCCAAAGCTGCCGTTGTCAAGCCTGTATTCAAACGGGCCGTTAGAACCCGACGCCGTCACGGTGATGGTTCCGTTTCCTGAAGTGCACTCGGTGTTTTGTTCCGTGGCAGCGGTGGCGGCCAGATCGCTCGATGCGACCACCAGCGATACCGTTGTTTCATGTCCACAACCATTAAAGTCACGGACGCCGATGGTAAAAGACCCGCCGTCGAGTTGGGTAAACGCGTTGGCGTCCTGGAAGTCTCCGCCATTCAGGCTAAACTGATAGGGAGGCGTGCCCGACGTCACGGTCAGTGAAATAACGCCGTCGTGTGTGTTGCAACCCGTGGGATCGGTTTTGCTTTCAAGAGTCACCACCGGGTGATCGGTTTCACAATCTACCAGATCCGATTCTGTGCGGTAGGTGCAGCCCGAGCAACACAACAGGAGTAGCGCGATTTTAAAAAGAGAGGTCTTTTGAGTCATTGTTTATAGTTATTTGCTAAGTCTGTATTTCAAAGAAAAAAATGCTCCCGTGCTTGCCAGATTTACCTTTCCTTCTCCAACACCCGACACGGGAGCTTTAATGAACGGTTCGGCCTGCACAAAGAATCGCTCGCCGACCATCCGCTGAATGCCGAACGAGATATTCAGCATGCTGAACCATTCACGATTTTTATTGCTAAAGTTTTCGGTGTACTCATAATCTCTCTGGTTGGCCCACACCGTGTATACATACTCCTCGTTCAACATAATGTAGGACGACGACCCGACCGTGACAAACAAACTGGTTTTGGCTTCGGGGAAAATGTAATACGTCACGTTTATGGGAATGTCCAGCACACGGCAATCGCCACGCATGGACTTCGCTTTTGCAGAATACCCTCCCGAGCTGTAGGTCTTGTCAGGATTTTCTTTGTCGTATATTTTCTTCGACCAGATAGCGCCTGTGCTCACGAAAAAATGTCTGGACAAACTATACTCCGCCAGCAGCCCGATGTTTATGCCCGGCTTGCCGGGTGTTTCATAATTAATAGAACTGAAGTCGGGCGATACGGGTAGTTTCAAGAACCAGCGATGCGTCACGTTTTTCTTTTCGTCGTAGACCACGCGGGTTCCGGTTGAATCGGTAGCGTTGGCCAGGCGAACGGGAACGATCTTGTCTGTCGTGTCGATCACAATCGGTTCGTGAGAAAGGGGTCGGTTGGTGGATGCCGGTGTCTGGTGTTCGTTCGTGAAAGCAGGCGCTGCTGTAGCGGGCTGGTCGGTTGTTGCCGGCGTTGCTGCGCTCACGATCGGGGTATTGGTTGTCTCCGCTTCAGTTGTTTTTTCTGCGCCGTTTTTTTGAATGGCATCGGTCGTTTCAGGACGCGCTATTTCGGTTGATGTATTTTGCTGGACCTGTTTTTTGTTCGAAGCCAGCGAACCTGCAGATGCCAACGCAACACTATTGTGCTGAACCGTAGCCCGATTTGTTTTTGGACTGGCGTTGCCGGAGTCAGTAGAAGAAGCGCTTGCGTTGGGTGAAGAATCCTTATTCACGTTCAGAGTCTTGGCTTGATCATCAGACGCACTTTTCTCAGTTGACTGACGTGGTGTAGTCTCATGTTGAGTCTTTGCTTCGTTTTGTTTGGTGAAAGCGATGGGCCTTGTCGATTGAAGTTTTTTGGATTTTCCAGCTAAATCGGCCGAACCATCCGATGTAGACTTTTTAGTGGAATTGACTACCCTCTGCTGCGCGTTTGCATTACCAGGACTTGAGGATTTTTGTTCCTGCGTAGTCTTGCCATCAATCACAGTTGTTACTTTCGTCTCCTTCGCATCTACAACAGACGCAGTGCTTTGCTTTTGCACCGTCGATTCGCCAGCTGCGTTTTTGTCGCTTTGCTCCGGTATTATGTTTTTGGTGCCGGCTGCATTTTCTCCATTCTCATCTTGTGTGGCCTTGGTCGGCAAACTTTCGGACTGTATTTGTATTGATGTTTTGTCTGTGTCAGCGTTCTTTTCTTCTGTCGATGTGCCCTGTGCAGCAGACGATGGTGTGTCCGACCATCCAAAGCCTACGTTGTTTTGGGTGGCGTTCTGCCAGTGCGAACCGAGCGATGACAGCAGCAACAGGGCCACCACGGCATACAAGGACGTGCTTCTGGCGCGCGCTGCTTTTTCTTCCCGTTCAAGCCGCTGTGCCAGCCGGTCCCAGTCTTCCGGGTCGAACTCCGGCGCAATGTGCGCAGCAGCCTCCTGGAAGAGCTTGTCGAATTCGTTGTCGTTAACGTTAGGCATACCGCTTGATATTATTTTTTTTAAACATGGCCTTCAGGTGTTCCCGTGCTTTAAACAGGTTCGACTTTGAAGTGCCTACTGTGATGTCGAGTTGAATGGCAATCTCTTCGTGTGTGTAGCCGTCAATCACAAACAGGTTGAACACGGCGCGATAGGCCGGCGACAACTGTTGCACCATTTCAATCAGCTCGGCATGCGAAAGCTCACCAATGGCGTCGTCTTGTGTAGAGGGCATCCACGCCATAGACTCCGCAGCGTCGGCGTGATGATAGTGTTTGTTGTGTTTTCGATAATGATCGATGGCGGCATTGATCATGATCTTCCGCAGCCAGAACTTGAACGCGCTTTTTTCGTCGCGAAGGCTGAGCCGCGTAAACACCTTCATAAACCCGTCGTTCAGAATTTCTTTCGACTCTTCGCGGGTTTGTGAATAGCGCAGACAAACGCTCATCGCATAGCCATAGTAATGCTGGTAAAGCATCTTCTGGGCTTCGCGGCTGCCGTTAAGGCAGCCCTGGATGATGGCCGTTAGCTGTGAAGGGTCTTCCAAGTAATTTTTAAATTTCCTCCCAAGACGGAGCGTTTCAAGAAAAGGTTGCCTGCGCCACGACACTTAATTTGCGTCTTCCGGGCATTTCGCTCGGAAGCCACCTGGCCATAGGTCAAAATTCCTTTCATGCCAACGTTGCCGGTTCAAAACAAGAGATGTTTTTAGAGCGAATCGCACAATGTCGTCATCACAAAGGTAAGGCTTTATGGACGTGCGTCGGAGAAAAAAATACGTAACGAATAGCGTGACGGTGCCGGATTGTTGACAATCAAGCCAACTAAAGGAACTAGAAAGTGGTCTATTCTCCGATGGCCCTGCGGGTACATTGCATGAGCGCGTCCTGCAAGTCGGTGCCGCTGCTGTGAAGCGGATCAATGGCCTTCACCAACGCAGCCCGCAATGTATAGAGCGCTTCGCGATCGGCCACGTCGGTATGGTCGGGCATTAGGGCCATGCGTTGTTGGTGTTGATCGTGCTTGGGATTGTAGATGCCGTTCATTTCGCTGCACTGATGGCAAATACCTTCTTTGTTGATGAGTGCGCACCGGTGTTCAAAAATTTCGCTCATGGTGCTTCTCGACTCCACAAGCAGATGCTTCACCACGCCTTCGGTTTTGTCGAGGATGCTGGCAATTTCCTTGACGGGAAAATCGTAGATGTCTTTCAGAATAAGCGCAACCTGTTTTTCGATCACCAGTGTTTTTGAAATGCAGGTGAAACAAAAGTCGATGTGTTCTTTCATTTCATAGTTGCCACTGGCCGCTGTGCGATGGATGTGTCGAAACGTCTGGATGATTTCGGGTGAGCTTTTTGCCAGGCGTTCGCCCTGGTCTTGCGCGTCGACGGGCCAGCGGTTCAGTTTTCGCAGATGATCGTAGGCCAGGTTTGTGGCGATCTTAAACACCCAGGTCTTCAGGGAGGCATGGCGCTGAAAGGTTGCTCTTTTATCGAAAGCCTTAATGAAGGTGTCGTGCGTCACATCGTCCACATCGTCGCGGTTGGTGAGCAGGCGATAGAGGTAGGATTTTAAAGAAGGCTGAAACACAGCGAACAAGGTTTGAAACGCGTTGATGTCACCTTGTAGCGCGCGGTCCAGGAGCGGGTCGTTTTCCATAGCGTCAATTTTGGTGTTGACAATGTTGTGTGTGGTGAAGGGCCTTCGCAGCCGTCCGGCCCTTCAATATATTCAGATTACGTTGGATCTTCCACAATCCACATCCACAATATGGCTGTTGAAAGTGACGCCATAGTCCGAAGCCAGGCAGGCCGCCACCTCGCCCACGTGCTGGAGGGTGACTCCGGTTTTCAGAAGGTTAAATTGTGTTGACCGCGTGGCCACATCAGCGGCTTCCATTCCCAGCATGCGGCCATTCCACAGGTTCACTTCTTTTATTCTGCGCGTCTCTTGCAGCGCGGCGACGTTGAGGCAAATCACCTTGATGTCGTGTTTTCCAAATTCGGCCGCCATCACGCGCGTCAGGCCTTCAATGGCACAGCACGCCGCTGTGCTGCCGGAAGTGAAAGGGAGTTTCAGTCGCGACAAGGCCGCCGTGAGGGTGAGAATGGTGCCACCGGCCTGGCAGGCAATCATGTGTTTCGCGGCCAGTCGCGAGGTTAGGAACTGTGAGCCACAATGCACTTCAAAGGTTTTCAGAAAGTGTTCCAAAGGAAGTTGCGTAGTGGGCAGACCTCCTCCTATCTCGGCGATGTTCAGTCCGATGCCATTGAACACCACATCGAGCGAACCGTTAGTTTGCGCAATGTGCGCCAGGTGTTTGTCCACCTCGTTTTCATTCAGGGCATCTACTGCAGCGGCTTCGGCTTGGCCGCCCTGTTGATTTATTTCGTCGGCCAGCGCCATGGCCGCTTCTGCCTTTCGAGCTGACACATAAACTTTTGCACCATGTTGCGCAAAGGCTTTCGCCACCACGCCGGCAATCTCGCCCGAGGCGGCAAAGACGGCCGCTACCTTGTTCGTTAAATTTTTCATGTTGTATGATGTTTCCCTTTTAGACGGTTGAGCGCTGCAAAACGATCGAAGGCGAAACAACCCACAAAAAGAAAGGACAGGCATCTATTGAAGACGCCCGTCCTGGCAGGGAGGAGGGCTGGTTGTTCAGAAAGTTGTTCCTAGCAAGCACATTGAACACTCATGTTCCGTTCCACGCCGGCTAGGCCTTCGGTAGAGTAGCCATCGCGTTTCCACCAGTCGAGGCCGCCCATCAGTTCTTTCACCCTAAAGCCGTAGGTCGACAGCTTCAGCGCGCCTTTGGTAGATGCATTGCAACCGATGCCGTCGCAGTAGGTAACATAGGTTGTGTCTTTGTCGAGGGTTTTCACCGTGTCGGCGTTCATGGTGCGGTGTGGAAAGCTGATGGCGCCTGGAATGTGTTCGTGTTGAAAGGCATCGTTGCCCCGGGCATCGATCACCACCAGCTTCTCGGTGGCGGACGGGCGGCTAAAAAAATCGGCTACATCGGCCGAGTCAATTTCGAAGGCTAGTTTGTCCTGGTAATGCTTCAGTTGTTCGTTCATGGCAGTGTTTGAGTTTTGGTGATTTCTCAAAAGTAGGTTGGACTACCGTGCAGGAAAAGTGAAATAAAAGAGGGCTGATGGTGAAAAATATTCAGGCTAGCCAGGTGTTCTTTACGTTTAGGGGAATCGTAATTTTAGCACATGAACCTGGAAATCCGTCACCTGCGCCTCATCAAAGCCATTGTAGAAGAAGGCAGCATCGCCAACGCCATCGATAAACTTCACCTTACCCCCAGTGCCCTCAGTCACCAGTTGCGTGAAGCCGAATTGCAGGTGGGCGCCAAGATCTTTCATCGCATCGGCAAGAAGCTTGTGCTCACCGATGTGGGTGAAAAGATACTCGCGTCGGCCTATGCCGTGCTGCAGGAGATGGACAAGATCGAGCGCGAAGTGAAGCAGCTCATCAAGGGCGAAACGGGCACCATCCGTATGAGCACCGAATGCTATACCAGCTATCACTGGGTGCCGGCCGTGCTCAAAAAATTCAACGTCGACTTTCCGAACATCAATGTGAAGATTGCGTTCGAGGCAACACACCGCCCCATACAGAAATTGCTGCAAGGTGAAATCGACCTGGCCATCACGTGCGATCCCATCGTGAACGATAAGATTGAGTACATAGAGCTGTTCCAGGACGAGATGCTGGCCCTGGTGCCTGAGTCACACCCGTGGACAAAAAAAGAATTTGTGGTGGCGAGCGACTTCGAAACCGAAAATCTGATCATCCACTCCGAGCCCTTGAGCACTGTCACCGTGTATCAGCGGGTGCTAAGTCCCGCCTGTGTGCAACCCGCCAACCTCACCATTCTTCCGCTAACAGAGGCTTCGGTAGAAATGGTGAAGGCCGACATGGGCGTGCTGGTGATGGCGCGTTGGGCATTGAAACCCTACCTCACACACCCTGCGCTGCGCACGGTGCGTGTCACCCCCGAAGGCCTGCATCGCCAGCAGTACGCAGCCATCCTCAACCATCCGGAACGCCCCGAATACTATGAGTACTTTATTAAATTCCTGAAAGAAGAAATTGAGTTGTAGTAGTCAGCAAAAAGAAGGGTGTCCTCGTCAACGATTCCGCCGTGCCGTGTGCCGGGTTGCTTTCCTTTCATAAAATAAATCCGCATCAACCTGTTCCTGCGCTGGATGATCATTTCATTTCCTGTTATCTTGGATTTGATCTTATCCCTGAACCCGCATGGCAAAATATTTCTTTCCGAAACTCGCCATCCTCCTGGCTGTGTGTCGCATGGGCAATGCCCAGTCTTTCACGCTTGAATCTGTAAAATCCTATCCCTTTCCCACCGAGCTGACCGCTTCATCAAGTGGTTCCAAAATAGCGTGGGCTGTAGACGAGCAGGGGAAGCGCAACGTGTATGTGGCCGAAGGGCCCGATTTTAAACCGCGCAGGCTCACACACTACACCGCCGATGATGCACAGGAAATCACAAGCCTGTCGATTTCTGCAGATGGCCAGTGGGTGGTCTATGTGCGGGGTGGCGAACATGGTTCCAACTGGGACGGAGCGTTGCCCGTGAACCCGGCGTTTGCCGCAGAGCCGTTGAAGGTGCAGCTCATCAGCATCCCCTTTGCAGGTGGCGAAGCAAAGACACTGGCCGAAGGCGACGACCCCGCACTGTCGCCAAAGAGCGATGTGGTGGTGTTTGTGAAGAGCGATCAGGTGCACACGGTGCCCATCGATGGATCGGCCGCGTCGAAAAATTTGTTCACCACACGCGGCACCGTGAGCGATCTTCAGTGGTCGCCCGATGGAAGCCGGCTGGCGTTTGTGACGACGCGCGGCGATCATGCACTTGTTGGTGTGTTCAAAGACGCTGCCACGCCACTGCAATGGATCGCCCCGGCCTTCGCGCGCGATCGCTCACCACGTTGGTCGCCCGATGGTTCGAAACTTGTTTTTGTACGCCTGCCGTCACCAGGCGGCACGCCCGACTCCCTGCTCACGCGCCGGCACAACCCTTGGTCGCTGTGGGTGGCCGATGCTGCGTCGGGCAAAGCATCATTGCTTTGGGCTGCGCCTAAAACACTGCGAGGTTCGCTTCCCACCACACACGGAGGCACCAACCTGCATTGGGGTGCCAGCAACCGCGTGGTGTTTCTTTCCTACCACGACGGATGGCCGCATCTATACTCCATCCCAGCGCAAGGTGGTAAGGAAATGTTGCTCACCCCCGGCAACTTCATGGCAGAACACATTCGCCTGAGTGCCGACAAAAAATGGCTCACGTTCAGCGCCAACACCGGCCCCGATGCGCTCGATCTCGACCGTCGCCACATTGTGCGCGTGCCCGTGGATCGCGCTGCGCCCGAAGTGTTGACACCTGGCAATGGCCTGGAGTGGACACCCGTCATCACCGGCGATGGTGCCACGCTTGCGTGCATTGGCGCAACCGCCCAACGTCCGCCGCTTCCCGTAGTGATGCCGTTGCTGGGGGCAACCAAACGCATGCAACCGCTGGCTGCCGATCTGATACCAAAAGATTTTCCGCTCAATAAATTGGTGACGCCTTCCAAGGTGACGTTCACGGCAAGCGATGGTGCGACGGTGCATGCCGATGTGTTCACGCCGCCATCGGGTGTCGCAAAGAAGCCTGCCATTGTGTATGTGCACGGCGGACCACCACGACAGATGTTGTTGGGGTGGCATTATTCTGAATATTATTCAAATGCCTATGCGCTCAATCAATACCTCGCCAGCCTGGGGTTTGTGGTGGTGTCGGTAAACTATCGGCTTGGCATTGGTTATGGATTTGATTTTCATCAGCCGGCACGCGCCGGTGCATCCGGAGCATCGGAATACCTCGATGTGAAAGCAGCGGGCGAATGGTTGAGCAAACAACCTAACGTAGATCCATCGCGCATCGGTATTTATGGCGGCTCCTATGGCGGCTTTCTCACGGCCCTTGCGCTGGCCCGTGACTCAAAATTGTTTACCGCCGGCGTAGACATTCACGGCGTGCACGATTTTATTACGGCCAGAGATTTCGATGCCCGCGACGACCACTACGAAAAGATTCCCGACTTTCAGCGCGCCAAGGATGTGGCATGGCAATCATCGCCGGTCGCCTATGTTTCCACCTGGACATCGCCCGTGCTCATCATCCACGCCGACGATGACCGCAATGTGCGTTTCAATCAAAGCACCGACCTGGTGGTGCGCCTGGAGAAGAAAGGTGTTCCCTTAGAAACCCTGGTGGTTGTTGACGACACGCATCACTGGATGAAATATTCAAACGCGGTGAAGATCGACAGGGCGACGGCGGAGTTTTTTGTGAAGTATCTGAAGCCGTAGTTTGGTCTATAGTCTTTAGTCCTGAGTATTGAGTACTACTATTGAACACTCGATACTCAGGACTAAAGACTAAAGACTCAATACTAATTATTGAGCTTACTCTTCTTAATACTATACGTGAAGTAAATCACCACACCAATGGCCATCCAAGCAATCAAACGAATCCAGGTGTCGCCGGGCAATGTAGCCATCACGCCAAGGGATGTGAGGATACCCAGGATGGGCACTGCGGGGAAAAATGGTGTTTTGAACGGACGTGGTATTTCGGGGCTCTTGTAGCGCAGCATCAGCACGCCGGCACACACCAGCACGAAGGCGAGCAAGGTGCCGATCGATACCAGTTCGCCCAGCAGGTTGATGGGAAACAAGCCGGTGATGATCATGGCCAAACCGCCGGTGACGATGGTGGTGATGTAGGGCGTTTTGAATTTCGAGTGTGTTTTGCCAAAGCTCTTGGGCAAGAGGCCATCGTTGGCCATGGAGAAAAAGATGCGCGACTGACCGATCAGCATCACAAGGATTACCGAGCTCAAACCGGCGATAGCGCCAATCTTGATCGGTGTTCTCAGCCACTGCAAGGCACTGCCTGCTGAGTCAACGGCCACGGCAATGGGAGCAGCGGTGTTCAGTTCGGTGTAGGAAACCATGCCCGTCATCACAAAGCCTACGGTGATGTAGAGCACCGTGCACACAATGAGCGATCCGAGAATACCCCACGGCATGTCGCGTTGCGGGTTCTTCACTTCCTGTGCCACAGTCGACACGGCGTCGAAGCCGAGATAGGCATAGAACACAATGCCCGAGGCGCGGAAGACGCCGCTCCATCCAAACTTGCCGAACACGCCGGTGTTCTCAGGAATGAACGGGTGCAGGTTGTCCATTGACACATAGCTGAGGCCGAAGCCGATGAACAGCAGGATCACCGTTACTTTGATGACCACAATTACGTTGTTGAAGTTCGCCGACTCGCGGATACCGATCACCAGCAACACGGTGATGACGGCGATGATGAACATGGCGGGGAAGTTCACCAGGCTGCCCGTTTGTATCCACTCGTGCGTCGCGGTGTCGTAGATGAATGGCGCGTTGCATAGTCGTTCGGGAATCACGATGCCAAAGTCTTTGAGAAAACTCACGATGTAGCCCGACCAACCCACAGCCACAGTGGCTGCGCCGAAGAGGTATTCCAATATCAAATCCCATCCAATGATCCAGGCGATAAATTCACCGAGGGTAGCATAGGCATAGGTGTAGGCACTTCCCGCAATGGGGATCATCGAGGCAAATTCGGCATAACAAAGTCCGGCAAATCCGCAGGCAACGCCCGCCACCACAAACGAAACGATGATGGCCGGCCCGGCATAGTTAGCCGCCGCCTGGCCGGTGAGCACAAAGATGCCGGCGCCGATAATGCCGCCCACGCCGAGCATGATGAGGTTGAATCTTCCCAAAGTCCGCCGCAGGCCAACAGCCTTGTCAGTCGTTTCCTGCATCAATTGCTGAAGCGGTTTTCTAATCCAGATATTTGCCATGTTAATGAGTTTTGTAGCCGTAGCAACTGCAAACCGCTTTTTCGCGTCTGCCCGGGCCTGAACCCGCCACGGCCAGCCCGTTTGCGTCCATGCGGTGTTGGCCCGAAGTTCCAATTTGCGTTGCTCACAAAGTAAACCAAATGTTTCATTTCTGGCTAACCGCCACAAAAAATAATGGTCCCATGCCGCCCCAGCTGGGGGAATGTCAGCGTAATTCAGAGGCTGGTCTATGGGTTAGATAGATAGGTCGCACTCCTGAAAAAGATCACCCTATGCGAGCGCGCACGTTTCGTTTATTTCTTTCCGGATGCCGCGGCCACATTCTTGCGGCTCTTGCCATGACGCACCACGTTCATGGCGCCGTGTGTGGCAATCTTCACCCAATAGCTGAACACCGATTTTGTGGCGATGCGCTCCTGCTCTATCGGCGCCGTTGCGTTTTCCTTGTTATGTCTCAACACAATGCCATCGGCCAGCAGCGTGAGCAAACTGCTGCCGAGATTTTTCTTCTCGGGATCGTTCTTTGAAAATATTTCGAGGTGCAGATTTTTATAGCTCATCGTGGCATTGCCCACAGCCTTGTTGCGATCGGCAATCACATCGAACTGCAGGCCTTCGAGGTAGCCCGACCTTATTTCCAGGGCCTGGGCGGGAACGATGATCTGGTTTAGCACCGTGAGGTCGAAAGGTTTCAGGTCTACCTTCAAGCCAAATTGGGTGGGCGAGAGGTACGTGTATTTCAGATTGATTTCACCTTTGTCGTAGAGACGCGTGGAGGCATTCAGTACCATGCCGTCCGATAGATAGTTGTCGGGGCCAAGGCTGGTGGCGGCGAGGTTTATTTTGTGAAGTTCCACCACGCCCTCGCGGTGGGTCTTGTCGGATGTTTCGCGGTATTGTATAAAGCCTTCACGCACGTTCAGTTGCTTCACGTGCACCGCTGGCGACATCATTTCGTGAAGTAAAAACGGTTTATCTTTCAACGTTCCGCTGGGCAACTGTTTGTCTTTGCTGATGTGCAGTGCAAACCGGTCCACATTCATGGCCTGCGCCACCAGCTTCTTCCGCTCCAGCAGGCTGTCGAGGTTAAAGCCGGTGAGGGCGATATCGTGCAATTCGCCAGTCAACAAACTTGCTGACACGTTCAGGTTCTTCACATACGCATCTTGTGGGGTGATGGTGAATAGTTTTACCGCGATCTTGTTTTCTTCCACATCCAGTCCGTCTACACGGAGCACGGCCTTCTCGGTGTCGAACTTGCCGCCTTCGAGACGCACACTGCGGTGTGGCGTGGTCAGACTGCCGTGCAGTTTGGTGAAGCGAAACGTCTGGCCTTTGGCGGTAGTCAGGGTGCCGTCGTACGCCGCGAACTTGTCGACCACATCGGTTGACAGCGGTTTTGATGATTTGGTTTTTTCTTTTTTTGCAGGCGACGGCGCGTGGAGGTGAATGATTGGTCGATAGACAAACATCGCGCCGATGTGCGGCGATTTTTCATGCGGCAGAACGATGCCTCGAAGCGACACGCTGTCGGTCGTGAACAGAGGTTGGTCATCCTGTTGCACGGTGGTGCCTGCCAGCGTCACATACGCAACGGTGGTGGCATGGTCTTCCAGTTTAATTTCACCCAGCATGGCCGACGTCAATGCGATGTCGTGATTTTTGTGGTGCACCTTTGCGTTGGTGATGCGGCTCTTGCCAAAGAAGTCGAAGTCCATCGAGGCCACACGCACGTCTGTTTCCGGTTTCTGATAGTGGATGTTGTCGATGCGCCCAATCACGTGCTGGTAGTGCATTTTGCCTTCCTGAAAACGGATGCCCCGGCCCGAAAGCTCTTTGGCGTTGAAGGCGATGTGCTGGTCTTTCATGTGCACGTCGGCTTCCAGTTTCCCGATCTGGACGTCGTTCACCACGAGCGATATATTTTTTTTTGGTGTCGCCGGTTTGTGCACCTTGCCTGCGGGCAATCGTCCTTTCACGGCCAGCGACTCGATGCGTATCGTTTTCGATTCCACACGACCCAGTGCTTCGGTATCAAACACATAGTCGTTGATGCTAAGCGACTGGCCCACGGCCATAAAGGTCTTCCACTTCAAATCCAACGCGCCAAGGGAGAGCCTGGTTTTCGATAGCAGAAGGCCCTTCACCTGAAGGTGCGTGCTGTCTTTTGGGTTGTCATACAACACACTGCCGGCGCGGAAATAGGCGAGCTTCGACCTCAGCGTCGACAACGAAACGTCGGTGAACGCGCCCACATCGAGGCTGGCATCTTTCAGAATCATGTTTTTTTTGCCGTCGGCATAGCGGATGTTGGCGTGCTTCACGTGCAGGCCACCGATGTTCATGTCGAGGGTTTTCTTTTTGGTTTGTGTGGTGTCGCGGCGGGCAGCCGATAATTTCGGGAACAGGTTGAGGTAGTGTGGAGTGATGGTGATGTCGGCATTTTCGAGCGTGAGCGATGCGAGGTGAAGCTTCCGGCTAAACACAAAGTCGATCAGCCCAAACCGGCTCACGTCCACGCGTTCGCATTCCATAAACACTTTGTTGGCGGCATTGTCCACCAGGGTGGCGTGTGTGATGGAAAGAAAGTGGCCGCGCAAAAACAACAGGTCGTCGCAGTGCAGTGTCACGTTGTTGTTGAGTTTGATAGACGTTTCGTTCAGGTCTATTCGCAAACCATCCACCAGCAGCGACGATGTGTCGGGGCGCACCTCAAAATTGCTGAGGGCCAGGTCCACGTGCGGCAAGTGTGTTTTGATAGAGTCCTTGTAATGATGCAACGTGAGGTCAATGTCGGCGTCCGACAGAATGGCGCTGTCAAGATGCGCTTCTCCAAACACTTGCTCCAGAATTTCCTTAATCGGATGTTTCACCTTGTGGGCTTTGCCATCCAGGTGCAGGCTGCCGGTGATGCGGGGTTGCTGAATGTGAATCTTCTTCAGCTTGTAGCGCTGGTGGGCATAAAGCTCCTGGTAATCCAGCCCCTGAATGAGCACCGACTTTCCTTCGATCTTGATTTTTGAATGGCTCACCGTGTCGGCCGATTCCAGCACGAGGTCGTGAAATTCCAGAAAGTGTTCGGGATATTTAAATTCAATTTCAGAAAACGAGAGGTTAGTTTTCCCAAACATCATTTGCTGGCCTTTCAGGTTCAGGCGTATCTGGCTGCTGTCGCTGAGCTGCTTCATGTTCCAGTCGCGCACCATGAAGTCGATAAGGCTCAGGCTGATCATGTGCTGTCCTTCTTTCTCAATGTGCACGGCTCCGCGCCGGAGGGTGAACGACTTGATGAGAAACTTGTCCAGCACGGCTTCAATGGCGGGGAAAATTTTTACAAGGCTGTGGGCCACCTGCTCGCGGTGTTGTGTGCTGTCGGGACTGCCCGCCGTCATTTTCAGTACGGGCTCTTCGATGGCTAGTTTTTCAATCACCATCTGTCCCGTGCGCAGCAACGACCGGAGCGATCCGGCTTCGGCTTCCACCAGGGGTATCGTTACCGACTCCACACCTTTTGCATCGGCCTTCTCCGTTTTCACCAGCGACACATTCTTCAGCTCAAAATGAAGCTTCGACAAATCCATTTTTGCCTTGCCGATCACCAATTTGTATTGCCCGTGTGTTTTAGTTTCTACCAGTTCGGTGAGCGAATCTTTAAAGTTGATGAGGTTATAATAGCGAAAAGCCACCACAGAAATCACCACAAGGACGATCACGATCGACGCCACCAGGATGATTTTCTTTTTCATAACGAGAGAATTTGATATTAAGAATAATCTATTTTTTGTGCTGCGTGTTTTTTAGAAAAAGAAACCAAGGCTGAAATTTCCGAGCAGGGTTTTCTTCTCACTGTCCAGGGTCGCGGATACGGATATCGGACCGATGGGACTGTTGTAGCCCAACGATGCCCCATAGCCCAATCGCCACAACGTTCCCAGCAAATCGCCGTTCGGTTGATATGTGTCTTGAAACCAGTCCATGGGATGTTCGATGGTGACGTAGTTTGCACCGGCGGTGAAAAATACATGCGAGGTCAGTTGCCATTGCACATCGAGCTTGGCCAGGAAGTAGCTCGTCAGCGAATAGTCAAAGTTGCCGGCGCCATAGAAAGCATGCGAGTTCACAATGCGGGGTCTGAAACCACCGAGGTAGGTGTAGCCAATCACCGAAGTTTGAAGCTGGTCGCTTGCGATGTTAGACCACGCCAGGTGCGAGTCGGCGATGATGGAGAGGCGCTTGTGCACCGGAAGAATTTTCAGGTAGCCCACATCCACCTGCAAAAACGAAGGCTGTGTGGCTCGGGTGGCAAACTGAATGCTGTCGTCGCGATAGGCTATTTTGCTGGACGGGTTGAAGTATTGTGTGAGCGTAACAAATCCCTTCCCGCCTTTTCGGGGATAGAATGGACGTTCAAGATTGTTGTGCTGAACAAAAAGCTGCACATCGGTGGCAGAGCTCTTAATGTACTGGATGTTCAACGTGAACGGGTCGGCAATCTTGGGTTTCAGGTCGATAAAGTTCTGGGTCAGGTTGAGGCCAATGGTCCGGTTGCTCACGGCTGTGGCAAACAACGTTCCGGTGAGTGCATATTGATGGATGGTATAGAGTTCGCTTTTAGAATCGGCGCCTTTCACGGCGGGAGAGAAGCTGCTGAACACACCGTTGAACATGCCCGCAGCATTTTGTTTCCGGCCGATGTATTTCAGGTAGTTGAGATTGGCTCGTGGAAACTCGGCCAGGTCAATTTCCACAATGGCGCGCGAGGCCGGCAACAGGAAGTTGCGCAGCGTCACGTTCAGATTCACGCCCGCCTTGTTTTCGGTGTCGTAGTGCACGGCCGCTTTTATTTTTCCGGTGGGTGCTTCGGCCACATTCACCACGAGGTCGTAGCGGTCGTTTTGTTTTTTGAGTTGGTAGCCAATGGTGTTGAAGTAGCCCGTGCCATAGAGCAGTTCAATCCGGCTTTCAATTTCATGCGCAAACACCGTGGAGTTGTTTTCGATGCGCAGGTTTCCTTTGATGAGGTCGGTCGATATCGTTTCATTTCCCTCCACCCGAATCTCGCCGATCACGTAGGCATCGCGCAACACAGGACGTTGCAGGGTAGCTTGCGGCCCAAAGGCGTTCAGTGAGTCGGCCAGCTTGCGGAAGCGCGGCATAAGTTTTTGCCCCATCGCCAACCCGAGATCAATAATGGCCTTCGAATCTTTGAAGCTGCCCGTGCTGTAGGCGCCGAGTTCGGGTTCTACATAATAGTCCACTTTTTCTTTTTGCTTCCGCGTGTCATACGCGCTCAGCACCCACGACGATTGAAAAAGTATGGCGATAAAGTTCTTTAGTTTTTCTTTTTTGTTCAGGTCGCTGCTCACGAACACACCAATCACAATGTCGGCCCCCATGTCGATCACTTCCTGCACCGGAAAATTCCGGACCAGTCCGCCGTCCACCAGCAGCGTGTCGTTGATCTCCACGGGTGTGAAGACGGTGGGGATGGCCATGCTGGCGCGCAGGCTTTGGGCGAGGTTGCCTTTATGGAGCACGACGGGTTGACCCGTAGAGATGTCGGTGGCCACACACGAAAACGGGATGGGAAATTGACGGAAGTCGTCGATGTCGTGCACGGGTCGCGTGAGGTCAAACAACAACTCGTCCAGAATCTCGCCTTCAATGATGCCGCCGGGCAGACCCACTTTCAGTTTCTTCTGCAGCGGAAGTTCCAGGATGTAGCGGCCATAGTAGGGCTTTTCTTCGATGGCGATTTCGTCGAGGGGAATCTTGTTGGTGAGCACGCCATCCCAATCGATGGCCGTCACGATTTCTTTCAGGTCGTCGGCCGAATAGCCGATGGCGTAGAGGCCGCCCACGATGCTGCCCATGCTGGTGCCGGTAATGTAGTCGGGGCGAATGCCGGCTTCCTCCAGGGTCTTCAGCACGCCGATGTGGGCCATGCCTTTGGCACCCCCGCCACTAAGCACCACCCCAATCTTGGGGCGGCGCGCGCCTTGTCCATAGCCAACGGTGGCCATGACGGTCGTCATCAAACAACAGAGAAAGAGAAGCCGGGGGGTCATGTACGAAAGATAGTGCATTACCCCCGGGTTTTAAAGAGGTGTCAGTGTGCGGTCAGTTTCTCCAGAAGCCACGCCGTCATTTTTTCCTGCTGCTCCGGATAGGTCCAGTGACCGGTTTCCAACGCCAGCAACAGAGATTTGGGTGCTGTCACAGAATTGTAGGCGGCATACATCGATGTGGGCGGACAGGTTTCGTCATTAAAGCCCCAGCTAAACCACGCCGGCTGTTTCAGCTGCTTCGCGAAATTCACCACATCATAATACCCACACGTTTCAATTTTTTCTTTCTTGTTGTTGAACGCGATGTTGTTCGTGTCAAAATAATGCGGCCATCCACCGGCGCGATTTTTCAGATAGCCAGTCACATCACACAATGCCGGATAGAATGCTCCGAGACATTTCACGCGCGGATCAAGCGCGGCCGTGATCACCGACAAGGCGCCTCCCTGGCTGCCGCCGCTCACCGCCAGATGTGTGCCGTCGAATTGGGGCAGGCTCACAATAAAATCATTGGCGCGTACGCAACCGAGGTAAACACGTTTGTAATAGAAGCGGTCGCGGTCGTCGAGGTTGTAGTTTTGATAGCCCTTCAAAGCGCCGTTGCCCAGCGATGTATACACGGCAGGGTCCATGTTCACAGGAATGCCGTGGATGCCGATCTCGAACACGATCACGCCCTTGTCGGCCATCACCACATCGCCGTTGTAGGGCCGCACGCCGGCACCCGGAACTTTCAGCAATGCCGGATACTTGCCTTCTTTTTTGGGCACGCACAAAATGCCATAGAGGCGTGTGCCCTTCGCATAGTTCTGAAGGTTCACATGATAGACGTTCACCGTTTCGGTGCAACGTTCGGGCAACAGGGTGAGACGCGCATCCATCGGCACGGTAGCCAGTTCGGTTTTTGCCTTATCCCAGAACTGCACAAAGTCGGCGGGAAGTTCAACGGTAGGTTTAAGGGTCAATGGTTCAAAGCCTGCGGTGGCCAGGTTGCGATAGCTCACACCATCCACGATTGCCGTCACCGTGCAGCGCAGAAAACCGGCGCTCTTCAGGGTTCCGCCGTCCAGCGTCAGCTTGCCGTCTTTCAGCAGCGCCGAATCTTTTTTGACCGTCGTCATTTTTTCAGGGCCGATTTCGTAATACACTTTCACGTTCTTCAACGGGTTGCTGTTCTCCAGCACGGTCACATCAAACTTCACGTTCTCGCCGTTCTTGTAAGTCCAGTCGCTGTGGTTGGGTGCTACCAACACTTTGATGAGTCGTTCGGCGGGTTGCGCCAAGGCGGTGCCCGCGCAGAGCACAAATAATAGAAGGAGGGAGATATAGTTTTTTCTCATGGGTCGGGATGATTGTTATTTTCCGGATTGGCTAGAGCGATTTCAAATATTTCAGGCTGGCGGGCACCTGTGTTTTCACGGCGCTGCTTTCGTCTTCAATATAAAAATGTTCGATGGCCGATTGCTGTGCGGCTTTAATCACTTCGGCAATGTTGATCTGCCCGGTGCCGAGGGCCACATCATTTTCCGGCGACGTGCCGCCCGTGAAATCACCCTTCACACCCTTGCGCAGATCTTTTACGTGCATGAGTTTGAAGCGCTTCGGATATTTCTTGATCAGCTTGGCGGGGTCCTGGCCGGGATGAAACGCCCAGAGAATGTCCAACTCAAAATTCACGTAGGCTGCATCCGTGTTGGCCACGAGGTAGTCGAACAACGTTCCATTTTCGTACGCCACAAATTCATAGCCGTGGTTGTGATAACAGAAGCTGAGGTTGAACTCATCTTTCAGCACCTTGCCGGCCGCGTTAAAGGCATCGGCCGTTTCTTTGATGAAGGCCGCGTCTACGGTCCGGTTTTCGTGTGGCACCCACGCCACCCGCACAAACGAAGCACCCAACGTTTTGGCATTGGTGCCCACTTCGCGGGTTTTGTTTTTCAGGTCGTCGAAGCTCACGCCAAACGACGAGCAGTGCATGCCGCGGGCATCGAGAAGTGCGCGCAGTTCGGCGGCGGTTTTGCCAAAGAGATTCGAAAACTCAATGTCGGTTATGCCCAGCGTTTTGATCGTGTCTAACGTGAGGGCCACATCAATTTTAAAGCTGTTGCGATAGGTGTACGAAACAATGCCGGGTGTGTTCTTCAGGGTCTTGCCAAAACGCTGGGCGCCCGCGAGAAACGAAACCGATACAAAAAGCAAAAGGACAAATGTGTGTTTCATGGGTTGTTGTAGTCTATAGGTAGTTTATTCTTTTTCAACTTGTGCGATGTCCACCCAATAGTAATGGCTGGTAGAGCGGTCTTCGATGCCCACGTTGAGGAACGTAGCAAACTCTTTCAGACCCAGAATGAGGTCGCGCTTGCTGGTGTGGGTGAGCAGGTCAAGCGTGTCGTCGTTGTCAAACACGAGAGTTCCGGTGTAGTCCGTCCAGTTCACCGTGCGCGACTGCACGATGGTATTTGCCCGCTTGGCATAGTTGCCCTTGGTGATGAGGATGCGGTCGGCGGCGTTGAATCGTTTTTCTTCTTTATCGAATGCCACGCCGGCCACCGACAAATAGTCACGACAAACTTTTTTCTGCAAATCAATTTCTGTCACATACCGCGTCGTGAAAATGATCACACAGAGCAACACCAGCAGCACACCCCACACGGGATGCGATTGTACGATGAGCCATATTCCGGCAAGCGCCAGCACCGGGGAAGCAATCTTCAGGCCCATGGGAAAATAGGGTATGGTAATCTTTTTCATTACGATAGACGGCAAAGCGGTTAGGGTACCCTTGAAAGGTAATAATTTTTTTAGGGCTTAACCCGGATTTTGTACACAAGCGGCCGGAAGGAACGGCATCGTGGAAGGCGCACGAACAAATCGATTGTGATGGAAAAAATCCGCTACGGAATGTAAGGGTCAAACCATGATTTGAGCGTCGCGCGGGCGTGTTGGCGGCTGGAACATTACGATTTTTGTGATAGCTTAGCCGTTCAAAACCTATGCGTTAAACGTGACGCTGTGCGCGTTAAAAAAAACCTTTGCCGGACTATGCTGGAACCGTTCATTCAATACCTCTTTCTCATCATCGCCATTCTGTTGCTGGTCATGCTGGCGCAGAAACTGAAGATCGCCTATCCCATTGTGCTGGTTTTGGGTGGGCTGCTGCTGAGCATCTTGCCGGGCATTCCCGTGATGAGTATTGACCCCGAACTGATCTTTGTGATTTTTCTGCCACCGCTGCTTTACGAAGCGGCGTGGAACACGTCCTGGAAGGAACTGTGGCGCTGGCGTCGTGTCATTTCCAGCTTTGCGTTTCTCATTGTCATTGTCACCTCCTTTGTGGTGGCGCTGGTGTCGAGCGCGGTCATTCCCGGGTTCACGCTGGCCTTGGGATTTTTACTGGGAGGCATTGTGTCGCCCCCCGATGCAGTGTCGGCCACGTCGGTGTTGAAATATGTAACGGTGCCGCGCCGGGTGTCTTCCATCATCGAAGGTGAAAGTTTGTTGAACGATGCCTCAAGCTTGATCGTGTTTCGGTTTGCGCTCATCGCTGTAGACACCGGGCGTTTCATTTTTCACGAAGCGGCCGTGAGCTTTGTTCTGGTCATCGCCATGGGCATCGCGGTGGGGCTGGTCATCGCGCTCATCTACTACGCCATTCATAAGTGGTTGCCCACAACGGTTAATATCGACATCGTGCTCACACTCACGGCACCGTATGTGATGTATGTCACGGCCGAGGCGTTTCATTTCTCGGGTGTGCTCGCGGTGGTTAGTGGTGGTCTCTTTCTGTCTATGCGAAGTCATTCATTCCTAAGTTATCGAAGCAGGCTGCGGGGGAGCAACGTGTGGTCTACACTGGGCTTTGTGCTGAACGGTCTGGTGTTCATGCTCATCGGTCTGGAGTTGCCTGTGATCATCCAGGAGCTGGGATCAATCAGTGTAGCGTCTGCCATTGGCTATGGCGTTCTTATTTCTGTGGTGCTCATCGTCACCCGGTTGTTGTGCACGCTGTTTGCGTCCTACTTCACGGTGTTCATCAGCCGCTACATCACCACGGCCGACAACCAGCCGGGATGGCGGGGGCCGCTTATATTAGGGTGGGCGGGCATGCGGGGTGTGGTGTCGCTGGCGGCGGCCTTGTCTATTCCGCTCTACCTCACCAACGGTGAAATGTTTCCCCAGCGCAACCTCATTCTCTTCATCACCTTCACCGTCATCCTTATCACCCTGGTGCTGCAAGGCCTCACGTTGCCGCTCATCATCCGGTGGGTGAACATGGAGGATCGCGACAATGCGCTGCCTCTTGAACAACAGGAATCCATACTGCGTAAAAAACTTGCCGTGCAAATTCTACAAACCCTCGACGGCGCGCACAGCGAAAAAGTGAAAGTCAACTCCCGTCTGCAACACCTGAAAGACCGGTTCGAACGCGACACAAAACATGTGGAGGGTACCGACGATCCCGAGCAGGACGAATACCGCCAGATCTATCTGCAACTGCTCGAACAACAGCGCGACCTGCTCGACCGCATAAACAAAGACGACACCACCGACGAAGCCGTGGTGCGCCGGCATCAAAATCTGCTGGATCTCGAAGAAGAAAAGATCCGTTCCTACTACGACCGCACTGAATAAAATATGGAGACACTTTCAATTCTAAATGCCCTTCGCGAGGTGCAGACGTTGCTCGTCATACTGGAGACGATGGAGGAAAAAGACAGGCAGGCGGCGGGTGACTCGTTCGATGGATTCAGCACCATGCTTGTTGTGAGCTACCACACGGTGAAGCTGAAGCTTTTTCTCGATCGCAAACTCCCCAAGCAAGAAAAACATGCTTCTGCCGTATATTTGCAGGTCACCTTCGAAATAGAAAACGATCGCCTGGTCTATGCAGGTCTATACTGCGAAAAACGCGAACAGGAGGCAAGGGTCGAGGACTTCATCAAACAGAACACACCGCCGGGTGGCTACACTTGGAATACCTCTGCCAAACAATCAACCTATTCCGAAAGCGTGACCCGCTACCTCACCATCGCCGACACCATTGCCAAGCAGGCGCACCACTGCAACGCGGGCGACGACTATCGCCCCGGCTACTTCAGCGAGATTGTTGTGGAGGAAGACCGTGTGGTGCTGAAACAAATCAATCATTGGAACTCCCGCTCCATCGACCACCGAAACGACTACACGCTGCGCGACCTTGAGTTCGACATCCCGATCACCGGTGTTGCAAAAGCACCTTCTTTTCAGGACGAAACCATTGGCGATATGCTGGTCTATTTCTTCGATCGTTCGTCAGAAAACAACAAGGGCTGCGGAAATAAAATAAAGGAACAGATTGAAGCGGCAAAGCGTGAATTCACGAAGTAGGTAGTGGCGCCGAAAATCATTTCGTGCCAATACCCTTAACTTTAAACTCCTGGTGAAGCTGGTAGCGTACATCGCTTTTTGTGATGTCGGCCTTCAGCACATCTTCGCACCAGAAATAAATTCTCAACGTCATTTCACCATCTTTCACACTGTCGACCAACACCACGGGGTCGCGTTTTTTGAGAATGCGGTCGGTGGAGCGGATCACTTCTTTGATGAGGGCGATCACGGTTTCTTTATCGTCCGAGGTGAGCACGGTGAGCACAAGGTCGATGCGTTTAAAGGTGTTGCCGTGTGTCCAGTTCACAATATGTTGTGAAAGCACATCTCCGTTGGGAATGATGATGTCGGCACCGTCGGTGGTGGCCAGCGTGCTGGAACGAAGCCCGATTTCTTTTACACGCCCGGCGTGACTTCCTACTTCTACCGAATCGCCCACTTTGAGCGGACGGTCAAAAATGAGAATGATGCCCGACACAAAGTTGTTGACAATGTTCTGCAAGCCCAAGCCAATCCCCACACCCAATGCACCGAGCACGATGGTGATCCGGTCGACTGGCAGGCCCGAAGCCGACACGGCCAGCAGGTAGCCGGCGCTCAGCACGATGAGGCGCGTCATCAAAAGTTTTGAGCGGTGTGCAAGACCTTCGCCGTCGTCGTCGCCGATGTCGCCCAGCACATAGCCCACATAACGTTGCAGGAAGTGGGCGAGCCAGATGATGAGGAAGAACAACAGGATGCTGCCAAACGTGAACGTGGTGCTGCCGATGTTGTGCGTCTCATTCAACAAGGAAGACAGGTTGTTGAACAGGGTGTCGTACAGGTTCAGGTTGGTCGTGAACACAATGAGCCACATCACGACCACAATCCACAGCAGCGGCTTGCGAAAGTTGTGTACGATGGGCGCATGATCAAACGCGTTCTCCAACGCATTCTTCACACGGCTGGTGTGAATTTGCAGCAGGAGCGCTTCAATAAGAATCTCCACAAGCGCCGACAAGCCAATGACTTGCGTCACGGCAAACACGGACGTAGCGCCCAGCATTTGCGACAATGTGATGCGTCCATAGATGTTAAAGATGATGGCCAGCACGTGCAACCCGATCTGCAAAATCAAAACGATCTTCAGGAAGCGTCGCAGTTGAATGTTGGCCGGCAAGGCTTTCAGGAACAGCCACGCCAGTCCTGCGCCCGCCACATTCATGGCAATGATGAACAGCCGTTGCCACACCGACGGCACAATGATGTGACTGGTGACACTGAACAATAGGAACAAAACCACCACACCAAGCCAATAGGTGAACAACGTGCGCGGCCACTGCTTCCGGTAAAGAAACGTGAGCGCGATCAGCAACAGGAGCTGCACCGATTGCACATAGGCCGCCGGCGCATGCAGGTCGAAGAGCGGCGCAATGGTGAAGATCACGGCAAATGTGGAGGCGATGGGCTGGTGTGTCACATACGTGATGTCGTAAGGCTTCAGGGTATCCACTTTACCTTCGCGTTTCAGAATGCGCAGGTTGCGCACCACCCACCACAGAAATGCGATGCCGATGAGGTAGCGCACAAATCTGTTTTCGGCCGAGGTGGTGAAATATAAATTCAGGGCGGTTTGGTCGCCGAGCAAAATTTCGCGGAGGTTCTGTTTTTCTTTGGCCACGGCAGGGGCGTGTTCCCAGAGGTAGTTCACCTCTTTCGAAAACACGGTCTTGCTCGCCATGCTCAGTTGGTTGTCGAGCCGGCTCATGAGTTGTGCCGAGAGGATGGAGCCGGCCGAGGCTTGTGTTTTAAAAGCGTTCACGGTGGTGAGGCTGGTGCGCAGCAGGCTGTCGGTGACGCGTCGTTTGGCGCGAAGGCTTTGCAATTGAGGCAGAAATTTTTTGCGTGCAACCGAGTCGCGAAACAATTGGCGAAGCACCGTGTCTCGACGGAATGATCGCATTTGTGTACGCAGGGCTTCAAGGTCGGTGTAGCGTTCTTTGAAATCTTCATTATAGTGTCGCAGGTCGCGTTGCACATTTTCCAGGAGAATCTTCAGCATCTCGAGGTTGCGCAGGTTCAGCGTCTGGTCGTAAGTAGAAAGACTTTTGTTCACAAACTGAATCACGGTGTCGCTCTCGCGCAGCTTCAGGCCCGTGATCATAATTTCGGGACTCAGTTTGGTTTCGCCCTGAATGGAATCCATGCGTTGATAGGCGCTCTCCAGGTGCAACATGAATTCGGCCGACGTGGCGCTGGCCGAATCGGCAAACAAGGTCATGGCATTGCCGCGATCTCTTCGGTAGGTTCGGCCCGAATCGGACCGGTCTTTGGGTTGTTGTTGTGAAAAAGCGATGGTGGCGGTGGCCAGCATCAACAGGGAAATAAAAAAAGTTTGCTTGCCGTATCGGATGAGTGCCGTCATGAAGTACTAAAAAATTAGGAACGGGCAAAGGTAGAACGAAATTGCTGAAGAGGGAATTGCCGGTTTCTGAAATCAAATTCCGCCGGACCGGAAATGCGGGGCCACGAATGGAAGTTATCCGCCATAAACGGAAAGGACTAAAACCGTTCCCGAAAAATAAAAACAGCGCTCCCCGTTTTGCACACGGTAGCGATAGAACGGCCGCGATGGATTAGTTTGCACGCAGTTTGCAGAAGAGGGTGCACAGCACAGGAGCATGAGAGAGATTCAGGCATTCAAAGCTTTTCAAAGCCGGAACTACCGGCTCTATTTTTCAGGACAATCGGTTTCGCTCATCGGCACATGGATGCAGCGCACCGCCGTGTATTGGCTCGTCTATGAAAAGACGGGGTCGTCGTTCATGCTGGGCACGGCCGTTTTTGCCACCCAGTTTCCGTCGTTTCTGCTCTCTATCCTGGGTGGCGTGGTTTCCGACCGCTACAATCGCTACCGGGTGTTGTTGCTGACCCAGGTAGCGTCTTTGGTGCAGGCCTTGTGTGTGACCGGGCTCATCCTGTCGGGCCACTATGAAGTGTGGCATATTCTCACGCTCAGTGTGGTGCTAGGCATCATCAACGCCTTCGATGTGCCGGCACGGCAAGCCATGGTCTACGACATGGTGAACAATAAAGAGCACGTGCCCAACGCCATCGCCCTCAACTCGTCTATGGTGCACCTGGCGCGCCTCATCGGCCCGGCCTTGTCGGGCATTGTGTTGGAGAACCTTGGTGCTTCGGTATGTTTCTTCATCAATGCCTGCAGCTTTCTGGCGGTGATTGCTTCGCTGCTGTTTATGCGCCTGCCGGTCTATAAAAAAACGGAGCGTCTCAACAACGCCATCACCGACCTCAAGAATGGATTTGTCTATTTGAAGGAAACACCGGCCATCAGCAGGGTCATGCTCATGCTGGCCCTCATCAGTTTGTTGTCGTTGCCCTATGTCACGTTGTTGCCTGTCTATGCCAAGGAGATCTACCACGGCAGTGCGGCTACGTTTGGGTATCTGAACAGTTTTGTTGGACTCGGTGCCATTGCGGGCGCGTTCTTTCTGGCGTCGCTAAAGCCGGGCACGGAGCTGAAACGCATTCTGTTTGTGAATACGCTGTTGTTTGGCCTGGGCCTGCTCACCTTTTCACACATTTCCAGCATGCCACTGGCCATGCCATTCCTGGTGCTGACGGGGTTCGGCATGATGTCGCAAACCACCATCAGCAACACGCTCATTCAAATGGCGGTGGTGCCTGCCATGCGGGGGCGTGTCATCAGCTACTATGCCATGGCCTTCTTCGGCATGCAGCCCATTGGCAGTCTGCTCATCGGGTCGTTGTCGCACTATGTGGGAGCAGCCAACACGTTGCTGTTGCAAGGTGCCATCACCCTGTGCATCGCCCTGGCCTTCATGCCCTTTTTGCGCCGCCGCGAACTGAAGTCGTCAGAAAAGATGAAGCTCGAACAATTGAAGGAACGCTCTGTGGAAACTACCGGCTGATCTTCTAAAGAAATTTTACAACGCACCACCCAGACGCACGTCATGTCAGATACGTTTTTAGCGAGCCTGCTTCTCGCCCCTGTTCCAGTAAAAGTAGAAGGGCAGACCACTGGCCATGAGCGCTAGGCCAATGAGGGCCTCACGCGGTTTGGACACCAGCGTGATGGTGATGAGCGCGATGCAAAACAAAATAAAAATGGCCGGCACCACGGGGTAGCCCCACGCTTTGTAAGGACGGGGCACGTCGGGCATTTTGAAACGAAGCACAAACACGCCCAGTGTGGTGGCACCATAGAAGATGAAGGCGGCAAACACCAGCATGTCCGTTAGCTGATCAAAGCTTCCCGAAAACACCAGCAACGACGACCATACCGCCTGAATCCAGATGGCTTTGGAGGGAGTGTTATACTTGGGATGGATGTAGGCCGCAGCCTTGAAAAACATACCTTCTTTCGCCATGGCATAGTAGAGTCGGGGAGGCCCCAGCAACGTGGTGTTGGTGCATCCAAACGTGGTGAGCAATATGAGCAATGCGATGAACAACGCCCCGGTCTCGCCAAGAAAATGTTTGATCACGACTACGGCCGCGATTGTGTTTTGCGATTTGTGAACGGCCACGATCTCGTCGATGGGCAACACAAACAGGTAGGTGAAGTTGATACTGATGTAGACGAGCATAACAAACGAAACGCCGAACACCAGGGCGAGAGGAAGGTTACGATTCGGATTTTTTATTTCACCGCCTATATACCCTGTGGCCGTCCACCCTTCATAGCCCCAGAACGCGGCAAGCATGGCGGCGAAAATGCTTTGAATAAACGCGCTGTCTGTCCACGAGCGTTGCACGAACCCAGTGGCGGGCGTGGTGAAGTTTGCCCAGCTGCCACCCCCCAGCGTGAGCCCCAGCACAATGATGAGGAAGATGCTGCACACCACAATGATGGTGACGCCTTTGCTGAGCCCCTCGCCAAATTTGAGACCGATATAATTATTGTAGGACAACACCACGATGAGCAACACCGTGAGCGACTTCACACCAAAGTTGTCGAACGGCGTAAACACGCCCATCACCGAAATGCTGGCCCACGACTCCGGCAATTCCGGAAGCGCGACCAGCGCATTGAACGAGTGCGCAAACACATAGGCAATAGACGCCGCCGCTGCCGAGCGTATCACGGCAAAGGCCGACCAGCCAAACAGGAACGCGAAAAACTTATTGTAGATTTTACGGAAGTACACATACTCCCCACCCGAATCGGCCAGCAACCCGGCCACCTCCGCATTGCTTAACGCTCCACACAGCGTGATGAGTCCTGCCAGCACCCAGCAAACCAACACCAGATCGGCCGACAACAACTCGGACGACATCGGCGCCACCTTTTTGTAAACGCCCGACCCGATAACGGAACTGACGGTGAGAATGAAGGCAGAAAACAATCCGAGCGAGCGCACAAGTTGTCCCTGTGTTTTTTCCGGCTGAGCCATAGCGTTTGTGGTGGTTTAGGGTGAGCACGCCACCTTCCCCAGGCGACGATGGTGCTATCGGGAGGTAAAATATCCAGAATTGATGAATTATGTGTTGACACGGTGGAGAAAGTTTGCACGCGAAGGGTTTGGTGACATGAAGTTCGATTCGCATATTGTCGTCATTCGCTCATGAAAAACATCCTGCTCACCTATCTGCAACGTTTTGGAAGCCTTTCCGAAGAAGACCAGGAAATTATTCTGGAGGCCTTTCGGCAAGAGACTGTGCGCGAGGGCGACTATCTTTTTGAGGGTGGTCACGTTTGCAAGGAGATGTTTTTTGTTTGCCGCGGCGTTTTGAAGATTGTGATGGTGCGCGAACAAGGCGAACGTGTTGTTCATTATTTTCTAAAGCAAAATCAGTTCTGCACCATTTTGCAAAGTTTCAAACAAGGCGTCGTGGCCGAAGAGCACATACAGGCGGCCTGCGACGGCGACGTGCTGCGCATCACCAAAGCAGAGTTGCAAAAGCTCTACGAAAAAATTCCCTACCTCGAAGGCCGCATCGAACACATTATTCAACAAGGTTTGCTCGACAAAGTGAAACTGCGGAACCTCTACCTGGGTCATCCTTCCCTCGAACGTTATGCCTTGTTCATGGAACATCAAGCCGACATCGCCCGCCAGGTTTCCCTTGCCGACGTGGCCGCCTACCTGGGCGTGACCCAACAATCGTTAAGTCGCATTCGCAGAAATTTTAAGTAGCCTTGTTTCTTATTTACCATTTGGTAAACCGTGACAGCGGTGGCATCCGGAATTTTGTGCCGAAAAAAACAGAAATCATGGACACAAAAGGAAAAACATCGCCGCTGGCCGGCAAGAAAGTTGTTGTGGTGGGCGGAAGCTCGGGGTTGGGACTTGCCACGGCAAAAGCAGTGACAGAAGAAGGTGCACGCGTGGTGATTGCATCCAGCAACCGCCAGCGTGTCGACGCGGCCCTCGCCCAGTTGCCCGCCAACAGCAAAGGTCACACACTCGACGTGACAAACGAAATTGAAATCAAGGCGTTCTTCGAAGCCGTGGGAAAATTTGATCACCTCGTATTCACGGCAGGCGAAAACATAAGCCTGAGTCCGATCGATTCAACGGAGGTTGCGTTTGCCCGAAACTATTTTAGCATACGCTATTGGGGAGCGTTTCTGTCGGTGAAATATGCCCACCCGTTCATTCAACCCGGTGGATCGATCACACTCACCAGCGGCATCGCCAGCGCGCGTCCCGGAAAAGGATGGTCGCTGGGGGCAAGCATCTGCGGCGCCATGGAAGGATTTATGCGCGCCATGGCGGTGGAGTTGGCGCCTATTCGCGTAAACATCGTATCGCCCGGCGTGGTCCGCACCGACCTGTGGAACAGCATGAGTGCTCCCGACCGCGAAGCCCTCTACACGGCGGTAGGGCAATCGTTACTGGTGAAACGGGTGGGTGAGCCCGACGAAGTGGCGCAAACTTATTTGTATCTGATGAAGCAACCCTACAGCTCGGGGCAAGTGATTGTGGTGGATGGAGGCTCGGTGCTGGTGTAGCATTAGGCTCTGTTATCCGGGGCGATCGGCTTTTCTCCGCTTCTTCTTAAACTCCACCAGCGGACCCGACAGCCGGTTGGTTGTTCGGATGTAATGGCTAAGCCAGACATACCGAACCACTTTCCGGCCCGATCGCCGGAGGCCAACCTCTTCGTCTTCCAACCGGGTGATGAGTTCGCTGCGATTGAACTGGATGAGCAGGTGCGAAACCGTGGCCGCATCAACTTTGGTGGTGTGTTCAAGGTCATGACACACCTGCTCGATGGTGAATGCTTCGCGGTAGTTCAGGATACATTCCAACACCTGCAAGCGCAAGGGGGTAATGGTGATTTTTCGCCGGTTCAGCATCGTTTCTAAAAACTCGCGGTGTATGGGCATGACAATGAAAGTTGAATGGTCATGACAATTACGGCTCGTCTACTGAAACGACTTTGCAGTGGTATTATTTTTTTATGACCGAAGACCTCAGGCGCGGGCCTTGAGCACACCCCTTCGAAATTCGGACGGGCTTTTGCCGCGGTGTTTTTTGAACATCCGGTTCAGGTGACTTTCGTCGGTGAAGTTGAGCTCGGCCGCGATTTCGTTCATGCGCATGTCGCTGTATTGCAAACGGATTTCGGCCAGCTTCAGCTTGTAGACGATGATGTATTGCTGCAAACTTTGGCCCGTGAGTTTTTTGAAATATTCACTGATGTAGGTAGGGGCCACGTTGAAACGGTCGGCAATTTTTTCGGCCTTAAGCGATTCGGGCAGGTAGATATGCTGGTGCACATAGTTGACCATCTCCTGCGAAAGGCGTTGCTGTGTTTGCAGCGGCTTGATTTCAGGAAGCATAAGCGCCAGGTTGCGGGCCACGATGGTGATGAGCGTGTTGACCAGCTGCTGCACCAGTTCGCGGTGAAGTTCTTTCTGGTTCACCTGCTCGCGAATGAGGCCTTCCACCAGGGCACGCACCAGCATCTTGTCGGGTTTGTTTTTGAGAATGCAGCCGGGCAGGTGACTGTTGTTTTGAAAAATGAACTCCAGCCGTTGCAGCCATTCCTTGTTCTGATTTTTCAGGTACACGTCGGTGAACCTTATGAAGAAGAACTTCGAAACTTTGGTGATCTCGAACGCATGCGTGTCTTGTGGCATCAGCAAAAACATTTTGTCGGGCCCGAATGGCATCTTGTTTTTGTTGATGGACTGCACGCCCGTGCCGTCCAGCACATAAACCAGTTCAAAAAAGGTGTGCCGGTGCTCCACGATGGGGCACTCTTTTACTTCCACATACTCCATATCAAAAGGAGCGTAAAGATTCTCGGTTTGCATGATCCTGCAAAAGTACCGGCAAAACCCATAATAATACAAGAGATGCCCCGTGTTTTGAGTTCACCTTTGTTGCACAAAAAAAACAACTGACGCTATGAAGGCCATACAATTGAATGAGTTTGGTGGTATTGAACACCTGGTGCAGGTAACGCCGCCCCAACCCGTGCCCCTCGAAAACGAATTGCTGGTGCAGGTGAAAGCCGTAAGCATAAATCCCGTGGATGTGAAAACCCGTGCGGGCAAGGGGATGTCGGGCAGGCTGAAAGAATACATGCCGTTGATTTTGGGATGGGACATTTCGGGTACGATCGCCGCTGTGGGCAACCAGGTGAAGGACTTTGTTGCAGGCGACGAAGTGTTTGGTATGGTAAACTTTCCCGGGCATGGAAAGGCGTATGCCGAATACGTGACCACACCCGCTGCGCACGTCACACGAAAACCGGTAAACATCGACCACCCAGAAGCAGCGGCGGCAACCCTGGCGGCCCTCACCGCCTGGGAGGCATTGACACAACGCGCAAAAATACAGCCCGGCCAATCGGTTCTCATCCACGCCGGTGCTGGTGGGGTGGGGCACTATGCTGTGCAGATGGCGAGGCACCTCGGAGCACACGTGATTGCCACGTCATCGTCGGCGAACAAAGACTTTATACGGTCGCTTGGTGCACACCACCATGTTGATTATACACGCGAACGATTTGAAGACACGGTTCACGATGTGGACTTTGTGCTCGATACGATGGGCGGCGAGACACTGGAGCGTTCGGTAGCGGTGGTGAAGCCCGGAGGAACGCTGATCAGCATCCCCACCGCTGTGCCGCCCCACGTGGTGGACCTTGCCCGTGCGAAAAATGCGAACGCGTATTTTTTCCTCGTGCAATCGAACGGCGACGGCATGCGTCAGGTGGCGCAGTGGCTGGAAGCGGGCATTGTGAAATCGCATGTGTCGCATATTTTTCCATTCGACGAAATGGGCAAGGCGCATCTGCAACTGGAAACCGGCCGGACCAAAGGTAAAATTGTAGTAACCGTATAGAACTACAAAACGCGAAACCTTAAACAACTTTAAACTAAAATAACGATGATAGAGAATGAACTGACATTTGCGTTGCTGCGATTGGCCGTTGGCGCCAGCATGTTTGCGCACGGCCTGGTGCGTCTGCCAAAACTCACTGGATTTAGTGGATGGATGGTAGGACAATTTGAGAAATCGATGCTGCCAAAGATCATGGTGCTTCCCTTCAGCTATGCGTTGCCGGTGGCTGAATTTGTGATTGGCACGTTGTTAATACTTGGATTATTAACAAGGCCCGCGCTGGTTGCCGGGGGCCTGGTGATGGTGATGTTGATCTTTGGTGCAGGCATGATCGAGGATTGGGGTGCCATTCCCTCGCAGCTCATTCACGCCTTCTTTTTTGGGATTCTCCTGTCGGGCCTGCAACACAATGGTTATGCGCTGGACACACTTGTGAAAAAATAGAACAAGCCATGACGACGCGAAGAAATTTTTTGAAGAACACCGGCGTGGCCGGTGCCGCGGGCTTGTTGTTGGTACAAGGCGCAGCTGCGCGCGGCGTAGGGGCGCACGCGGATCGTGAAGTTGGAAAAAAATTTTGGCCCGAAGGGGCACGCCTGGTCATCTCCGTGTCGATGCAGTTTGAGGCCGGAGGGCAACCGGCCAACGCTGAAAGTCCTTTTCCACAAAACATGCAGGCGGGCTATAGAGACTTGCCGGCCGAAACGTGGTATGCCTACGGCTATGAAGAAGGTATTCCGCGCATGCTGGACTTGTGGGATAAATTCGGCATCAAGGTGACCTCGCACATGGTAGGGGAGGCGGTGTTGAAAAATCCTGCGCTGGCCAAAGAAATTGTGTTGCGAGGCCATGAGGCTGCGGCCCACGGCATGCGTTGGAGCACGCAATATGCCATGTCGCGCGAGGAAGAGAAGAAGTTTATCGACGATGGCGTGCAGGCCGTGAAGCACGCCACGGGCGCCACACCAGTGGGCTACAACGCCAACTGGCTGCGCCGCGGCGAAAACACATTGGCCATCCTGCAGGAACTTGGCTTTCGCTACCACATAGACGACCTCAGTCGCGACGAACCTTTTGTGACCACCGTCAACGGTAAGCCGTTTGCTGTGGTGCCCTACACCATCCGTTGCAACGACATTCTGCTGGTGGAGGGAAAGAACTTTTCGGCCGACCAGTTTCTCAACCAATTGAAGCTTGAGTTTGACCAGCTCTATGACGAAGCCGCCGTGAAGCGTCGCCAGATGTCCATAAGCTTTCACGATCGCATCGGCGGATCGCCCGCCATGGTGGCCGCAGCAAAACAATTTTTTCAGTATGCCCTGAAGCAAAAGGGTGTGGTCTTCAAACGCAAGGACGAAATTGCCAAATGGATTTTAGCGGAAGGAAAATAAAGTAAGCGGTCGTGTGAACAGGAGTGAGTAGGGGTTTGGGCGATCGGCCCGCCGGAGAAATTCGGCGGGCTTTTTTTGTGGTGAAGGGGGAACCCCGCCAGTAGCATCCGTCGTCATCCTGTTCATCAGGTTGCCATTCCGGAAATGGAGGGTTGGGCCGTGGCAGTAAGGGCTGTCTCAAAAGCAAAAGGAATAAAGACGCCACGCAGCCTGCTGAGGGACGTTAAATGCAGGATCGCACGCGAATCGGCGGGTACGGGACAAGATGGCCGTAAAATAGTAGTTGCATCAATCCTAAATAATGACAAATATTATCAGGGATACACCGCTGTGTTTCGTCATGTTAGGGTAAGAGCGAACATGAACATGACATGACCTGAAGTGGGATGTGATCCGCTACAGAACAGACAAAGGTGTCATCGGAAGCTTTGCACGGTGGCGAATGGAACGAACCCAAACTTTTAACTACGCATACTACAACCCCTATGAAACACACGCTACTGATTTTGCTGCTGGCCTGCGCCGTGGTGGCAACCGCTCAACCAAAAATTGATGTGGACAAACAAATGAAGCTGAGCCTCCACCAATACAAAGGCCTGCTCACGGAATTTACCGACACCACGTTGTTTCCCCAATCGGTGAACCCCGACGGCACCTACAAAAAAATGAAAAGCGAATGGTGGTGCACGGGCTTCTTCGGCGGCTCCCTGTGGTATCTCTACGAATACACAAAAGACCCCGCCATGAAAGCCGCAGCCGAAAAGTGGACCCTCGCCGTGAAGAAAGAACAATACAACACCGGCACACACGACCTGGGCTTCATGCTCTATTGCTCGTTTGGCAACGGCCTGCGCCTCACCAACAACCCGGCCTACAAACCCATTCTGCTCACCGGCGCCCAATCGCTGTCGACACGGTTCAACCCGAAAGTAGGCGTGATCAAATCATGGAACGACTTTCACGGCTATAAATATCCCGTCATCATCGACAACATGATGAACCTTGAGTTTTTGTTCTGGGCCGCCAAAGCCTCGGGCAACAAAAAGTTCTATGACCTCAGCGTGACCCATGCCGACAATACCCTGAAGAATCACTACCGCCCCGACTACAGCAGCTACCACGTGCTTTGCTACGACTCGGTGGGCAACGTCATTGCCCGCAAAACCGCCCAAGGCTTCGCCGACGAATCGGCCTGGGCCCGTGGCCAGGCCTGGGGACTCTATGGCTACGTGGTGATGTTCAGAGAAACAAAAGACAAAAAATACCTCGACCAAGCCGTGCACATCGCCGACTTCTTCACACACCATCCCAACTTACCCAATGACAAAATTCCCTACTGGGACTTTAACTCCACCGAAATCCCCAACGACGTACGCGACGCATCATCCGCCGCCATTGCCGCCTCGGCCTTGCTTGAACTGAGCGGCTACGTGAAAGGAGAAAAAAGCAAAGCCTACTTCACCTTCGCCGAAGACGTACTGCAAAGCCTGTCAAGCCCCGAATACTTTGCCCCCGAAGGCAACCACTATTTCCTCCTAAAACACTCCACCGGCCACAAACCCGCCAAAAGCGAAATCGACACCCCCATCATCTACGCCGACTACTATTACCTCGAAGGCCTCCTCCGATACAACAAGATCACAAAGAAGAAAAAGTAACACCCCACCTACCAACACACAAAAACCTTGGAGCCAAATGGCGTCAAGGTTTTTTTATGCCTTCATTATAAAGTGCCATGGACCAAAAAATAAACACCGAAGTCCCACCACCACCACATTCACACACGCACCCACCCCCACCCTCAGCATATTCCCATCAGGGCATAAGCATACCTTCGGCCTGGCCATGGCATGTGCGGGTATGGTTAAGCCCTGATGGGAATATGCGGGGCCCCGCGGCCCCTGAGCGGGCTATGAAATGCGCCAAAAAACACCAACACTAAACCGACCTATCAAAACGTGCAAGCCACAACGTCATTTCGTATCCACATCCCCCACTTTTGTATAAGCCCCACCGCCCCTCACCCCCATAGCTTTGTCTTATCATTTAACAAATTCAACACATGGCAAAGACAATCTTTATTACAGGTGCTTCCAAGGGATTTGGAAGAATTTGGGCAGAAGCCTTCTTGAAACGCGGCGACCGCGTAGTCGCCACAGCACGCAACACCGAAACACTAAAAGACCTGGTGAAACAATACGGCAGCACCGTGCTGGCATTGGCACTGGATGTGAACGACCGGGCGCAATGTTTTGCCGCCATCAAAAAAGCAAAAGAACACTTCGGCACCATCGACGTGGTGATCAACAATGCGGGCTATGGCCTCTTCGGTTCCATTGAAGAAACCAGCGAGAAAGAAGCACGCGACCAGATCGAAACAAACGTGTTCGGTTTGTTGTGGGTAACACAGGCCGCATTGCCCGTGATGCGCGCACAAGGTCACGGTCACATCGTGCAGATATCGAGCGTGCTGGGCATGGTGACGCTGCCGGTGCTTGGCTTGTATAACGCATCGAAGTGGGCAGTGGAAGGTTTGAGCGAAACATTGGCGGCAGAAGTGAAAGACTTCGGCATCAAGGTATCGCTGGTGGAACCCAACGGTTTTTCGACCGACTGGGCCGGACCCTCGTCGTTGCACACGCAACCGCTGGACGCCTACAACAAAGTGAAATCCGATTTTCAGGCCGGCCTCACCGACGATATCTTCGGCATTCCCGAAGCTACCACCGACGCCATTCTGAAACTGGTTGACAGTGCCAACCCTCCGCTGCGGTTGTTCCTGGGCAAAATGGCGTTGCCATGGGTCACCCAGGTGTATTCCGACCGCCTGGCCACCTGGGGCGAATGGAAGGAAGTGGCAGAAAAAGCACACGGAAAGTAAATTAATTTGACCTGCGCTTTGTTATCGTAGGCAACTTGTGGAAGCTCCGGCGTTCTCAGAAACACGTCGGGGCTTCTGCAAAATCTTTCAAACACACGTATGAAACATTTCAAAAGCATCAGCGAACTGCACCGTGAAAATGGATTTCAGCCGCCATCCAACCCGTTGATAGGATTGATCAAGTGTGGCCAGCTGCGCACATGCTCGCTGTCGAATGCGGAGTTCACCAGCGACTTCTATGCCATCGGTTTCAAAAAACTGAAGTCGGGCGTGATTCGTTATGGCCGCACCAAATACGATCACGATCACGGGTCCATGTCGTTCTTCAAACCACGCCAGGTCATCGAGCTGAGAGACGTGGAGCTGCACGAAGACGGCTTCCTGATTTTTTTTCACGAAGACATCCTGAACGGCTACCCGCTCTATCACGAGATAAAAAAATACAGCTACTTCGACTACGAAACCAACGAAGCCTTGCATCTTTCGGCCAAGGAAGAACAAATTATTTGGGAGTTGTATAACAAAATTGAAACAGAGTATAACAACAACCCCGACGAATACAGCCGCGACATCATCCTCACGCACATCGACTCCATCTTGAAATATTCGCAGCGCTTCTACAAACGTCAATTCATTAACCGCACCGATCTGTCGGGAAAAATCGTGTCGCGCTTCAACGACATGCTGACCCACTATGTTGAAGATGGTCACCTGAAGACCATAGGACTGCCCACCGTGAAATATGTGGCCGCCGAACTGAACATCTCCGGACGCTACCTCAGCGACCTCCTGAAACAGGAAACCGGAAAAACAGCTCTGGAACTGATCCATATTTTTCTGATGACGGAAGCAAAAAATATGCTGCTGGCGTCAGACAACACGGTGTCGGAGATTGCTTACAATTTGGGATTTGAAAATCCACCCTACTTCTCGCGCCTGTTCAAGAAAGAAGTGGGCATAAGTCCCAACCTGTTCAAGAAGCAGGTTTTGAATTAAATCTTCGCGTCCACCAATTCAAAGGTTCACGCTCACGCCACCCCAGTCTTCCGGACGCAGGTCCTGGATGGACTGTGAGAATGTCCACACATAGCCGTTAAAATCCATGACGGAATATTGACGTTCGCCATAGGGAAAATCGATGGGCGGATGGAGCACGCGGGCGTTGTGCAGGCGCGCTTGTTCGTGATGCGCGTCAACATCCACCACACGAATCATGATAGAGATCGACCAGGCCGCCGCCGGATTTTCGAGCGTGGTGCCGTCGGGTTGTTTTGTAACGGCAATGGTGCCCCCTTGCAGGCTGAGCTGTGCCCTGTGGTCGCCCACCGTCCACCGTGTTGAAAATCCGAAAGCTTTTGTGAGCCAGTCAATCGCTTCGGCCAGATCAGGATAGGCAAGCACGGGAATGACGGTGCTTGTCGGCATGGTGCGGTTTTGCATAGCGCGAATGTTAGGGTGTACTGAAAACAAGTTACGTCTTCGCCGGGTGTGGCACAAAAGGTCAGTTGTTAAAAAAAGCTACCCGGCCATTTTCATGCGCCGGGTAGAGACAACCTGGAGGAAAGTGAAAAATCCTAGCGACGTTTCAATTGAAGAAAACCGCGCAACGATGGGTATTGCAACAACAACCCAATCCACGCCAGTGCACAGAACACGATGGGGAAAATAAAATTCTCACCGTGTTGAATCATGACGGCCACGGCGCCACCAAAGTAGGCGGTAAGGAACAATACGCCAATGACGGCCGTGCGCGGAATGATGTAGAGCATGGTGATCACCAGCAGGATGATGCCGAGTGGTTGCACAAAGCTGTCGGCAAAGCCAAACTTGCCCGTGCCTTCCACGTGATGCGACTCGCGAATCACCTTCATGATCGAATCGAAAAGCAGGAACAGAATAACAAGACCGCTGATGATGCGACCGGTCCACAGGGCACCTTTTGAAGGTGTGTTGGTTGTTTGAATAGCAAGGGTTTCCATACGTTTTAGTGTTTATGTGTTTTTGACTTTTTGTTTTACTTGATGATTCAAAAGTACAGCACGCCCTTGCGCCGTGCGCTGTGCAAATCCGACATAATGCAGGGCATTTTGCGACACGTGTTTTTAGAACACGCATACTTTCATCGCCTAATATTACCACTGATAAAATTTTGGCCGTTGTGTTGAAAGTGTGTTCGTGTGTGCGGCCCCGAAAATTTAATCGTTGCTCCGGAGTTGATATCTTGGCTGTGCCTTAACGATCTTAACCCCCAATACCCACTATGACCCTGCAACGCTTCACCATTCTGGCCCTGCTCATGTTGCTGGCCAACCTTCACACTGTTGCGCAGAAGCCTTTGGCCACATTTCCCACACGCGGCTTTTGTATCGCTGCACCCAAAGCGGCCAACGTCGATGCCTTTGTGAAGTTTATCAACGAAGAGCTTGCACCCCGCCAGGTGAACGTGCTGATTCTTCGGGTTGACTTCAACTATCAATTCGAACAACATCCCGAACTGCGCGACTCTGCGGCGCTGTCGAAAGCCGATGTGAAGAAGCTGGTGAAGGCCAGCAAAGACCACGGCATCCGCCTCATTCCGCAAATCAATTTGCTGGGCCACCAGTCGTGGGCTGGCACCGTCTATAACCTCTTGCGCGTCTATCCACAGTTTGACGAAACACCCCATGTGAAAATGCCCGCGAAATATGCATGGCCCAATGCCGACGGTCTCTATTGCAAAAGCTACTGCCCGTTGCATCCCGACGTGCACGCGGTGGTGTTCTCGATGATGGACGAAATTTGTGATGCCTTCGAAAGCACCGCCTTTCACGCCGGCATGGACGAAGTGTTCTACCTGGGCGACGACAAATGTCCGCGCTGCGGCGGTCGCGACAAAGCCGAACTCTATGCAGGCGAAGTGCGCACGTTGCGCGATCACCTGCATGAAAAAAATCGTGAGCTGTGGATTTGGGGCGACCGTTTATTGGAGGGAAAGATCACCGGCCTCGGCATGTGGGAAGCCAGCCACAACAACACCCACCGGGCCATCGACCTCATTCCAAAAGACGTGATGATCTGCGACTGGCACTATGAACGTCCCGACAAAACCGCCGTGATCTTTGCCAACAAAGGATTTAAAGTGGCCACCTGCCCCTGGCGAAACACTACGGTGGGAGCAGCCCAGGTTGCCGACATGGCCGCCTTCCGCCGCGATGCAACACCCGAAGTGAAAGAAAATTATCAGGGCATCATTCAAACCGTGTGGTCGGATGCTGAAAGCTTTTTGAAAGGCTACTACGCGAAGAAAGACGATGCCAAAGCAAACGCAGAGAACACGCCGTGGAATTGTTTTCGGACGTTGTTTGCGAAGTGAGGTGTTGGTATTGAGGTCCTGCCAGTTCGACAGTCGCAGCCAAACACAAGGTAGGATAACCCAGAGATAACCCACATATGAGCCAGTGATAACCCACAGATAATCCAGTCTTATAAAGCTCTGGATTATCTGTGGATGAACTTTGGCTTATCGCCAGGCAAACTGTATGTCGTTTCTAAGCAATGGTAGCTAAATCATGACCTCCGATGGCGCGCGACAGAAGGCGCAATAACCTAATCGTGTAAGAAATTACCCCATTCTTATTCACACGCCACCCCGGCGATAGCGTACTTTGAAAGGTCAAATACATTCCTGATATGAAAACGTGTTGGTCTTCGCTTGTGCTGGTGGTTGGCGGTCTTTTGCTGGTGTGCTGCGAACCCAGGGAATATCCCGCGAAAGTATTGCCGGCGTTCAGCGCGATTCAATCCAACGGCTACGTCACGTTCAACCTGGTGAGTGGTGCGGAAAACCGTGTTATTTCTACGTCGTTGGCCGATGCGATGTATTCGGTGTCAAATGGTGTGTTGGTGGTCAATGCCACGGGAGGCAAGATGACCATGTCGGTCAATAGCCTGACGCGGTTGAATTGTAATGCGTGCTCGGTAGAGAACGATGCGCCCCTTGTGGCCGACACGTTGAGCATGGTCATTCATGCCGGCTCGGTCAATTTGCAGAACATCACCATCCATGGCTATCTCGGATTGACGGCCCAGAACACGGGAACGTATAAATTTTCTGGAACGGTACCTTTTTTTCAGGTATCGAACGTGAATGCCACAAGTGTGAAGGCGTTCGACTTGTTGGCCGACAGTGTGTATGTAAGCTCCATGAACGCTCTGCCCACAGAAGTGAATGCGTCGAAGGTGGTGAACGTTTTTATTATGTCGTCGGGCGATGTGTACTACAAAGGCAATCCCGATATTATAAGGCTCACGAACACGGGCTCTGGCAAACTTGTGAAGAAATAATTCGGCCAGTGCAGGGTCGGGGTTGGAGCGATTGGGAAACTCCTGGTTATTTTTTCCTGACCGAAATTCCGGCGAGCACAAAAAATATTCCCGCAAAGGCAAACGATTCACAAAGCCCCATGCGGTCGCTGGGATCGCCGGGGTTGGCAACAAAGCGGGGAATGTGTAGCAACAGAAACCAACCCAACAACATAATGGACGAAAGGAGCGCGGCCAACATTCGCGTGGCGGGAATTAAAATGCCAACACCGCCGGCCACCAAACATATGCCGCAGAAATAGGTGAAGAAGGCGTGAAACGGAATGTATTCCGGAATGAAGCCGATCACAAAGTCGGCATACTTGAAATGGGCATATCCCCCCGCAATAAAAAACGCTGCGAGCAGAAAACATCCCACGGCGATGAGGGTGTCGGTCGTTTTTTTTCTCTGCATAAACATCAACGTATCGGTTCTTCCTTCCAGCCCGAACGAACAGGCCACAATGAGCGCGCCTCCCAGCAACGCCATGGTTTTATAGCCACCGAGCCAGTCGGTCATCACCGTGGGCAGAAAACGCAAGCCCGACAACAGGAGAATGAGCAGCGCGATGATCAGTGCACCGGCATCGCCTTTCTTCGACGCCAAGATCGCTGCACAAGCCAGCACGACGACTGCCCCCGACACATAGCCCAACGCGGGCTTCATGGCCGAAAGACTTTCTGACCATGCTGGCGGCCGGCCAATGATGAAGTCGCCTGTCAGCACACAAAGAAAGCCGAGGCCGAGGATGCCGATCGCGAATATGGCGCGACCGGGAGAGATCAGTTTGGTAATTTGCATGGCACGAGAAGGTATGTCGAGATGAAACATTTTTTTCGCTGGAGGTATGCTTCGTGAAAAGATCACAAGCTTTCACCACTCCTGCTTCATTCAAAATTTCTCACACAGCCATCGTCGTCGCGAAGAGGAGTGTTAACAAGATAATAGTATTTCTTCCGCATTCGGAGGACGTACTGTCGATACTGCGCGCATTTGCATGACTTTGCCGCAATTTGCGTGAATGGAAATGCATGTTTAGAATCTTTTATAAAACAAAATCGCCCCGACTTGTCGAGGCGATTTGTTGAAAGGGATGCGTGTGTGGCATGTCAAACGCCTAGCGCGCGCCGACCCAATGAGGGTACATCGGTTTTTGTGCACCGGCTGCATCGAGGCGTTGCACTTGTTCCGGTGTGAGGCTCCATCCCACGGCCCCTAAATTCTGAATCAACTGCTCTTCGTTACGGGCACCGATCACGATGTTCGATACGGTGGGGCGTTGCAGCAACCAGTTGAGCGCGATCTGCGAAACACTCTTTCCGGTTTCTTCTGCCAGTTGTTCCAGCACGGCAAGAACGCTAAATAACAAAGCGTCGGGTACGTTGGGGCCACCCGCGTCGCCACCTGATTTTATGCGGCCTTCGGGCAACGGTTGTCCTGATTTGATTTTTCCCGTTAGTCTTCCCCAACCCAACGGACTCCACACCTGAAGTCCCAGTTTCTGATCCTGTATGAGCGGCAGCAATTCCCATTCATAGTCGCGACCGATCAACGAGTAGTAGCCCTGATAAATCACATAGCGCGACAGGTGTTCGCGCTCTGAAACAGAGAGTGCCTTCATCAATTGCCAGCCCGCAAAGTTAGACGCGCCGACGTAGCGCACCTTTCCGCTCCGGATCAGGTCGTCCAGTGTGCGCAGTGTTTCGTCGATGGGGGTGGTGGCGTCGAAGCCGTGCATGAAGTAGAGATCGATGTAGTCGGTGCCGAGCCGTTTCAGACTTTCGTCGGCCGCCTTCAGAATATGATAACGCGACGAGCCCTGGTCGTTGGTGCCTGCGCCCATGCTGAACGTGGCCTTGGTCGACACGATGGCGTCGTGTCGCTTGCCTTTGAGCGCGTGGCCGAGAATTTTTTCGGCGTCGCCCATAGAATATACGTTGGCCGTGTCAAAGAAATTCATGCCGTGGGCCAGGCTCACGTCGATGAGGCGTGTGGCTTCTCTTTCGTCGGTGGTGCCCCAGCGTTTAAAAAAATCGTTGGTGCCGCCAAAAGTCCCGGTGCCTAAACTTAATACGGGCACGCGCATGCCGGCGCCACCCAATTGTCTGTAGTCCATAGTCGTTTGATTTTGAGTGTTAAACTTTGTCAGTCGTTTGACTTGACAAAGGTCACGCACATCGCGCGGGGTTTTCAGGAGAGACTACGGGAAGGCTGGTACTTTCTACAGGTTTTCGGACACTCTGAATTCGGATGGCGATTTGCCGGTCTGACTTTTATAGAACCGTGCAAAGTAGGAGGGGTCTTCAAACCCCAGCGCATAAGCAATCTCGCTAATGCTTTTGTCGGCATGCAGCAAACACATGGTGGCATGGTTGGCCAGGTGTTCGCGAATGAGTTGCCCTGCCGATTTGCCGGTAATGCTTTTCACGGTGTCGTTCAGGTGATTTTGAGACACGCCAAGAGTGTCGGCATACACCGCTATTTTTTTTAAAGCCAGACCCGTGCCGTCGCCCAGGGCGCGGAAATCGTGGAGGTATAGCTCTTTAAAGGATTTTACCAACCTGATTCCTGCGGCATGTGCGGTGTCGAAGGCATGACCTTGTTCGAGGGCCTGGGCATGGGCTTTGTGGATGAGCAGCTGCAACTGGCTGCGCAATATTTGCGGGGAATGTGTGGTGGCATGCAGAAACTCTTCGTGCATGAAGCGAAGCTGAGTGAGGTAGTATTGCGTCTGGGCCTCGGTGAGTGCGAGCACAGCATTGCCGTTGAGCTGGAAAAACGGAAGCTCCTGCAGAAAGTGTTTGTTTTCGAAGCCTTCGTGGAAGAACGTTTCCGAAAAGCCTACAAAGTAGCCTTTCTGATCTTTTTTTTCGGCGCGCCACGACTGCACCATGTGGGGTGCTACAAAACACAACATGTTTTCGCGGATATAATATTCCTTCGTGCCAAACGTGTGGATGCCCTCGCCCTGGACCACCATAAACAACATATAAAAATCCAGCCGGTGTGCGTTGATCACGTCGGGCAACGCGCAGCGGTGGTGTATTTCAAAATGCCGCTGGTCGGATGCCGCCAACGGTGCAGGCACGTCGTGTTTGAAGTATGTCTTATGGTAGGCGTCGCTCTTGAGGGTTGGGATGGTCTGTTGCTTCATGGCGTGCGGGGTGAATGTGGAATAACGTTTCGATTCCGGAAAAGATTCTCGGCAGAAGCAGAAAAGCGGAGGTGCTTTCAATGCCCCGCCTGCCCTTGTTATCACTTCACATAATTTCGCACAACGCACACAGGAAATAACAAGACGAAAAACGAACCTTGTGTGACACACGATGCCGTTTAAATTTTTTTGACGACACTCGTCCATAGACGCCACGACAGATTGTTATCTTCATGATCTTCTACTATCACGAATTGATTTCACAACCCAAAACATGAAACTCCGTCTCTCCCTGCTTTTGTTGCTGGGCACGCTCTGCCTGGCGGCCTTTCAATTTATTCGCGAACCCCTCACGGCAAACCTGAAAGATTCGGCCACCTATCGGTGGTTGAACAAGCCCGTGCTGGAAAGCCGTGTGCTCGACGATATGGAAACCCTCACACACTGGCATGCCTTCACCACCGCGGGCGGCGAAGTGGTGGACGCCCGCAAGGTGATCAAGATTGTGGACGACAGCGAAGCCGTGGCAACGATGGCCCTGGACGCGGATCGCAAACACGACGGTAAACAATCGCTGCGCATGGTCACCCCCACACGCCTGCAAGGACCCGCCCCCAAAAGCGGACGCGGCTGGGGCAGGTCTGGGGTGAGACGTCATTTTGCAGACGAAGACTGGTCGTCGTTCAATCGCATTTCCATCTGGATCTATCCCGACCTGCCCGGCTTCTACACCACGGCACTTGACTTTCGCCTCTATAACGACGGCGTGGAAAAACTTCCGGCGTTGTTTGGACAGGAAGGGGAAACATCGCTGATCCTGCGCAACCACGAGTGGAACCACGTGGTGTGGGAGATTGGCAACGTGGCCCGCGACAAAATTACAAGCTTCGAAATGTCGTATGGCCTCTCGGGCAACACACCCGACGAAGCCGACACCATACAGTTTCATTTTGACCAACTGGAACTTGAACGCGTGGAGCCCGACAAGATTGAAGGCTGGGATGTGTGGCCCGGAAGAATATCCTTTAGCCACACCGGCTATCAGACCGGCGCTGCGAAACGCGCCATCGCCAGCAACATGACGGCAAAAGATTTTCGGTTAATCGATCAGCACACCGGCGAAACCGTGTTGACAAAGCCCATCACACAAATGCGCTCGCACATCGGCCAATTTCAGGTGATGGACTTTTCGGAAGTGCGCACACCGGGCGACTACATTGTGGCCGCCGGCGGCGTGTCCACACAACCGTTCCGCATCGAGGCCGACGTGTATGAACGCACGTTGTGGAAGGCGCTCAATTTTTTTTATGCCGAACGCTGTGGCACGGAAATTCCCGGTGTGCACGGTGCATGTCACCGCGACTGGACTTGTGTGCACGGCGACAAACGCATGAACATCAACGGGGGTTGGCACGACGCCGGCGACCTCACGCAAGGATTGGAGAATACCGGCGAGATTGCCTATGGGTTGTTTACCCTGGCCGAGAAATTGAAGACGCAAAACAACAACCCCGCGTTGTTTGAGCGTGTGCTCGAAGAAGCGTTGTGGGGACTGGACTGGGTGACCAAGACCAGCTTTGGCGATGGCTATCGCAACGGCGGCTCCATCAGCAGCCGGCGCACCAACAACATCCTCGGCGACTTCGACGACATTGCCGCCACCGCGCGCAACAGCCCCATGACCAACTTTCAGGCGGCCGCCGTGGAAGCCATCGCCTTCCGGGTAATGAAAGACACCGACGATCGCCTGGCAAAGTATGCCTTGAAAATGGCAGAAGCCGACTGGACCTTCGCCGTGCAAGGCATGGCCAGCATAAAACCCTCGACCGAAATCTGGAGAGGCTCCTTCGATTCGGACAACGTGCAACATGAACTGGCTTCACAAGCCATTCTTGCTTCGGTAGATTTGTGGAAGGCCACGGGCAACAAAAAGTATGCTGACAAAGCCATCGAACTGTCGCGCTTCATTGTAGATTCCCAGCAACGCAGCCGCACGGATTGGGATGTGCCGATGACCGGTTTCTTCTACACCAACACCACAAAAGAACGCATAATGCACTATTGTCATCGCGGTCGTGAACAAGGCCCAACGCTGGCCCTATCGGCTTTGTGCGAAGCCTTCCCCAACGATGCAAACTGGATGAAATGGTATTCGGCTGTGACGTTGTATTCAGAGTACTTGAAAAATCTGGCGACGTATACTGAACCCTATGGCGTGATGCCCGCGTCGGTCTACACCGACCAGGAATACATCAATGTTCCCGAAAGCCGTAAGGAATCTTTCCGCAAGCAAGTGCTCAATGGCGTGCCTCTCGGAAAAGGACACTACCTCCGCTTGTTCCCGGTGTGGATGGACTATCGTGGACATTTCGGAACCATACTCCCGCAAGCACAGGCGTTGGCCAGTGCAGCACACCTTCGTGGTGACCTTTCATCGGCGCAACTGTCCACACAACAACTGGAATGGATCATCGGCAAAAATCCGTTTTCACAAAGCACCATGTGGGGCGAAGGCTACGACTTTCCTCCCATCTATACACCCTCGTCGGGCGACATGGTGGGTGGACTTCCGGTGGGCATTCAAAGCCGAGCCGAAGCCGACGCACCCTATTGGCCTGTGCAAAACACCTGGACCTATAAAGAGATCTGGGTGCACCCGGTGGCACGCTGGGTCTGGTTGCTCAAAGACCTTGCCGGCCCGGCCCTGGTGCAAGGACAAGCCGATGGTGAAGTAACTTTTGTTGAAGCACGTTCAAAACAAAAGACAACGTTGTCACCCGACGCCACGGGACACTTCCGCACCACCCTGCCCGAGGGAACTTATGAGGTGATTCAAAAAGGCCGCGCCCAAAAACAAACCTTGCTGCCGGGCGGCAGCTACACACTTGACCTTCGCACTGTAAGCACCAGCTTCGACGCTACACAGACAACCTCAGCCCGTGGTGAAGTAACGATTCGCGTAATGGCACAAGGCTCGGGCGTCCATAAGTTTTCCTTGCGCACCGACAACCTGTTGTTGTCTGCGCAAGAGAAGGTCGTCACATTAAAACCCGGAGCAATCACTACGCTTGAATGGAAGGCAAAGACAAACTCAACCAACACGCCATGGGTGGCCGTGGTGGTTTTGGATGGAGATCTGTTGCAGCGCCGTGAAGTGCGCGGTGCCGCCTGGGAAAAATAAAAATCACAAACGAAAAAAACAGTCAGGCCTGAATGACCTGACTGTTTTTTTGTTCAGTAAGCTCTGCTATTTTTTTGTGGCAAGAAGGTTTTTCGTACGCGCCGGCAACGCGGCAATAGCGGGCAATGTGTTGGCAGGTTTGTCAAGATAAAAGTAGGCTGTGGCCGACACATCGTCTTCGCGATAATAGTTGGTCCACCCTTGCGGGAAGGTGGGGTCCATGAGGTCGGGAACGGGATTCATTTCGAGCAGTTTGTGAAATGTGCTACCGGCCACGCTCACGGGTTGCAACACGGCGCCGTTCTTTTTCAGGCGTCGCACAAAGTCGGTCATCTCGCCGCCAATTTGCTGGAGGGTCACCTTGCACTGCGTTTGAAAATAGATGGGGTCGGGCACATGATAGCGGTAAAAACTCCACTGCCGGTTCTTCGCGTCGGCCAGTGGGCAGCCCTGGTAACGGTGGGCATACTGGCCCTGGCCCCAGGCAGTGCCGATGTAGTCTTCGGTGCCGGTTCCGGTGAGCGTGGGAAAGTCTGAATCGCCGTCGAGAAATATTTTCACTTCACCTTCGCCCCACCAGCTGGTTTCATACACGCTGTCGGCAATCACGCCCACGTTCATGCCCAGAAATCTTCCTTTGCCCGACACGGCAGGAAGCACCACGAAGTCGCGTCCCAGCGTGGTCTTCAGTTCACGATTCCAATAGGCGTGGAAAAAGAAGACCGGTTTCTCGTGTTTGTCGACGGTAGTCAGGTCAACATCATAGAACAACGTGACGGGAATGTCTGCGTCGTTCAGAATGACGATGCGTGCCGCGGTGTTGAAGGGCATGGGGATGACGCAATTGAATGAGCGTCCTTCGGGATCGGAGAACAACTCGCTTTCAAACGGAACCCTCCGCCCTAAACCCACGCCAAAGAAGTCGCCGAGTGGCGCCGACACAGCCGGTGTTTTTGCACCGTCCCAATACATTTCGAGTCGCATCGATCGGAGCATTGCTGGTGAGCGTTCGTTCACGGTGAGCCAGATGCGTTGCACCACACCGGCACCTTTGTAGTCGAGCAACACCTTCGAGCCCTTGGCGGCAATCTCGTCGAAGGCGTGACCCTTGCCGCCCTTGTTTTCGCGGCCACCCATGCCGCTTTGTGCACCGGGATTTTCAAAACTGCTCCAACGTGTTTTTGTTTTCTGAGGCACGTCATACAAGGCTTGTGCCTGCAAGCGGCCGTGTGCCAGACAGCAAATCAGCAGACTGGCCAGATAGAGATATGGTTTCATGCGAGGGCTGGTTTATCAAAAACAAACCACAGCATCCGATGTTGTGGTGATAGCGCTTCCCGGAGGTTACTTCCCGCTTCGTGCCATGTCCAATGCGCGCGTGGTGGTGTAGTATTTCGCGATCATGTTCGGCACCTCCCACGCGGGCATGGTGTTGTCGCGAAGGTATTCGAGGAATTTCTCCGTCACCCGTGCAAAGTGTGCTTCGTGACCTTCTTTGTATTTCTCGGGGATGATCACCTCCCAGCCATTTTCGGATTTCTGCAACGCGATGCCGGGAAATTTGGCTTCCAGCTTTTTGAACTGTTGCAGCACCGACGCTTCATAGTTGGCGTTTGTCTTTATTGGTTCGATGTAGAGCGTGGGAGAAAACTTTTGGGCTTCACCTTGCCGGATCACGAGGTTGGCTTTGGTTCCGCGCATGATGGAGTAGTGTGTGTCGCCGCCAACCTTTGCCTGATAGGCCCAGGTGACAGAGACTTTGGCGTGAACTCCTTTGAGTGTATAGTTGATGGCACCGTTGCAAAACACATTCAGCACGCTGTCGCGGACAATGTCTTTTTTGAGATAGTCGGGGAAAGCGTTTTGTTTGGTGATGGCCGTGAATTGATGCAAGGTCATTTCGGTGGGCCAGCGTGTTCCCTTCAGCACCTTGATGTCCTTGGTGTAGTCGAGCGTTTGATTGGGAAAACATTCCCACTGCACAAGGTCTACTAGGTGGGTGGTGACATCGGCAATGCCTTCGCCAGCCTGCGACACATCCATGAACCACGCGGGGCGGGTGAGCACACTGCCGGCCACATATTTGTAGAAATGATGCACGCTCTCTTTGGTAACTGCGGGATTGTCGATCGTGCCTTTCTCCAGTGTTCCAAACACGTCGGGCAACAGCGACAATTCTTTTTGCAGCAGTGTGGTGATTTCGTAGCGCTCGGTCATGATGTCGTAGAGCAGATGTTTTTGTTGCCGCGCGGTTTCAAAGGCTTTCTTCAAACGCTCGAAGCCATCGTGGTTGATGGCCATGGGTTTGTCGGCCAGCACATGGAAGCCGGCCTTGAGCGAGCGGTCGATGTATTCGGTTTTTAGTTTGTTGTTGCCGGCGATCACCACCACGTTGCCGGCTTTTTCGGCCAGCATTTTTTCGAAGTAGTCGGGTGCGGTATAGACCTGTTCTTTCCAATGCGTAGGAGCCAGGGCCCGTTTGTTAAAGGCTTCGATGCGTTGCAGGTGAAGGGCCACGTCGTTGCCCTCGGGAGCATAGACGTGCACCACCGAGTCGACTTGGGGATACATGGATTTTTGCACCAGCGCGGCATGAAAATGTCCGGGGTCCAGCGTGATGAGTTTCACAACCGGCGTGGTTGCAGGGTTGGGTTGGGCGAAGGAAAGCGCGGCCGCCAGCATAAACGGAACGGTCAAAACATGCTTCATGATGTGGTGTTTTCGGGTTGTGGTGCGGCATGTTATTGCCGCAACTAAAGATACTGAAAAGCACCACATCGCCCGCCGAAGTTTAGCATGTCAGTCGGGTGGCGGTATGAATGGCAAATTTTGAATGCGACAACGTGCCCTATGCTTCCGTGCGCAGGGTGGCGAGGCTATCCCATTCGTGCGCGATGTTTTTCATCAACAGGGCGTTGTCAAATGTGACAGCGCCTTCCGGAAAGCGCGAACGGTCTTCGAAAAAACTGGAGCGGACACCTTGAACCTGAAGCGGCGTCACTTTCCACGCAAAGGCTTTCAGCGCAAGGCCGTCGTAGGCGCCGCGGGTGTCGGGCGAATAGCCGTGCGAGCCGTTCTTGAAAAAGTCGGATGCCTGTTCCAGGTTTTCGAAAACGCTGTTGGGGTTCCAGTGGTTCGATTCTTCGGCATCGATAGACAGGAAGGTTCCGTCGGCGCTGGTGAAGGACACGGCAAGATGTCCTTGCCGTTCGTTCACGGTGAATGCGGCCCGGTGATGAACGCCCGGAAACAAGCGGCCACCTACCCACGTGTTGAATGCCGACGACGTGTCGCGCCGGGGAATGTAGACGCCCTGTTTGCTCACGCCGTTTTCGGTCAACGTCACGGCTATGCGATGTGCGCCGTTTTCGGATGACAATCCTGCGAACTCCGGCAGTCCTTTGGGACGAACATGCTTTAGTCGGATCAGGCAGATGCCGGCCATCCCAAACCCGCCTACCACAACCGGGCGGAAGGGTGGTGGCAGGATGTTTTGAAGGACGGTGGGGTCTACGCGATAGTTGATGAGCATGCGTCTGTCGATGATGCCGGCGAGGGTGGGGATGGTCATGGCCTGATGATTATATACTCCTTGAGACGTTTGGAGAAAGGCCTTTATTTTTAGGTTAACAAGTTCTTAACAAAATAGAGAGTTAGCCGGGTATCAGTTCGTATGGATTGGCGATGGAATGTTTTCCGAAACGTTTTAATAACGCTACCTCATTGCGAGAATCAATATTCTCTTTTTCGATGATTTCTTTTATTGCCGGTTGCTTGAGACCGGGAATGCGTGTTAGAAAGAACGGCCAGAGTGTTTCCTTCTGGTAGGTTTTATCCAAATCAGGAAATCCTGCAATTCGTTTGTATTCGTGTTGATTGTTCTTGAACTCCTCAGAGTAGGTAAACTCCCACAAGCCATTATAGCAACGTAGTTTTCCGATTTGGATCTTGTCTACCATTAACGTAAATACGGTCTTGTCATTGGATGGCAAGTTGAAATCCATTTCTTCTTTATTAAACAAGTTTGAAATCTTCTTAATCATATCAACAGTTTCTCAGTGTTTCAAATCTTTCTTTCAAAATTATTGAAATTAACTCCTGTCTCTCTCTACTGAAGTAGTTGAAAATATCGACATTTAGCATTCCTAAAACTTTCTGTTCCTGCGAATGCGAGACGAGGGCGTCTACAACTTCAGCGTATTCACGTGTTAAAGTCTTTACGAAAGTTACTAATCCAAAGTGGTTAACGTTTGCGTCATTCTCAACACTTATTCTTGGGGTTGCTAGGGAGATGTAATTTACTAATTTTTTTCCTCCTTGGGTTTGAAGAACCATGTGTTTAACGAGATTTTCTTCACTCTCGTTCCATAATAGCCCGCGTGCCGAGTCATAGATGGGTGCAAACCTGGCCAGTTTTCCACCTTTTTTGATTGTATTGATCACTCCCCAGTTGTAGAAATGGCGGTCGTTATTACCGACAATAGCATCGAAAACAATCATTTTGATAAAGTGTAGTATGAGGGTTTCGCAAATTTCAGGAAACACAAATCGAATAGCTTCGCAGGTGAATTCAAAGGTAAATAGCTCACGAGAAGTTTTTTTGCTATTCGCGATTTCTGTTGCCATGTCAAGGTCGTCGAGGTATTCCCCGCATATTTCTGCACCGTGGATCAATACCTCATTTGGCTTGAGAAAATATCTGCTCAGAAATCGAATCTGTCCTTTAGCCACCACCAATTTCACAGCATTCATGTTTAACCCTAGTGCAATGCCAATTTTATTTATCATGTACTCCGTGACAGACTCATGAGGATACCATTTTTCTGCGCTCTTTGCTATGTACGGTGTCCACGAGGCGCGATTGGTTCTTTTAACGTTACTGTCGCGTTCGAAAAAGTATGCTTTAATAAATTGCTTCGGAGCGTCGCCGTCAAGCCCAATGTCAATGACATAATAGTCATTCTTCTTAAGTCTCGGAATGGTATGAAACCGCTCTATGTGGCCCGAGTGGTTTTGAGACTTTTCAACTCTTAATTCGTTTTGAGTGTGTAGTTTCAATTAATAACTTGGATAATCATCAAGTTCTGAAAAAAAAATCATAAAAAATTTAACCGTCGAGATTTACCTGGAAGCGTTGTTGATGAGTTGATATCCGACAGTACGATTGATTGGCATCTCGATTTAAGAGTTCCCTACCCCCGCGTCGCGTACTGGCTTAGTAGCACGAAGTCAGGGTTTTCAGTATTCCGAGGATTTGTAGAGCTGAGGTGGAAATTAACCTCGCGAATTCTGTCCTGCCGATCTATCAGAATATTCTTCTCAGAGATTGCAGAAGCACTTGTGTGCGACGATGATAGTGCTGGTCAGCGCCACAACTCCAAAGACCACCCCAGTCTTGCAACCATCCCGCAGAATATGTTAGCTTGCAATTCTATTATTTCTGGATCATTGGAGTTGAGGAGTCAGAGCCGGGCTTTTTGATTTTTTTTACGAGAAGAGTGTACGTATGAAACGCTATGGGATAGTTCGTTCGGCTATGGTTTTTTTTGGGGGTGTCTTGTTGTGGGTGGCCTGCTCCAGGCCTGTGGACAAGACGGATTCTGATGCGCAAACCCACCTTGACTCGCTGCTGCGGAAAGCCATCCGAAGTACAAACGATTTAGATTTTGAACAGGCGCATACCGAGTTGATCGAGGTGATCACACAGTCGCGCAAGCAGGGCGACGAGAAGAATGAGATCCTGGGCAACATCAACATGGGGGCGCTCTATATTAAGTATAACGCCCAGGAAGAAGCCCTGAAATACTTTCTGCAATCGCTTGAATTGGCGCAGCAGTATAAGAAAGACGATCTGCTCAACACCATCTACAACAACATCGGCATTGTGTATGCCACCAACAACGCCACCGACAAAGCCATTGAGTATTATGAGAAGGCCATCGAGATCAGTCGCGGGCAGGTGAACAAGCGGCGGCTGGCGTTGAACTACATCAACATGGGCACCGAACTCAACAACAAAGGCAACGATAGCCTGGCCCTGCAATATTTCGACGAGGCCCTGGCCATTTTCCAGACGGAAGCCGACACGCTCAACGCCAGCATCGCCATCAACAACACGGCCAACCTCTATTATGCCCACGGCCAATACGACAGCGCGCTGCGAAAATACAAACAGGCTTTTGCCATGAACCTGAAGGTGAAGGATAAATTCTATTATCCTCAATACTGTCTTGGCCTGGGCAAAACGTATGTCAATCGTCATCAATACGATTCGGCTACCTGGTATCTGGAGGAAAGCCTGGCGGGGTTTCATGAAACCTCCAGCACGGAGAGCATTGTGGAGGCCTACCGGTGGCTGTCGCGTGTGGCCGAGGCGTCGGGACGCAACGGTGACGCGCTGAAATTTTCGAACCTCACGCTGGCCTGGAAAGACAGCCTGTTGCGCGAAAAGACCACCAAGTGGATTTCGGAATTGCAGATGCGCTACGAATTTGGCAAGAAGGAAAATGAAATTGAATTGCTGCAAGCCGAGGCCACACGGCAACGACAGTTCTGGATTGGGGTGGTTGTTGTGGCCACCATCATTGCCCTGCTGTTGTTCTACACGCTGCGCACCCAAAACATAAACCTGCAGCAAAAAAACGTGATCCTGCAACGGGATCAGGAAGTGACACGCCTCACGCTGGAGAAAAACCGCGTGGAGCGCGAGCAGCTGGAGAAGGACATTCTGGCCACCGAAAAGCTCAACGCCCTGGAGCAGGAACGTATGAAACAGGAGCTCACGTTCAAAGACCGCGAGCTGGCCACCAAAACCCTGCACCTGGTGAACAAGAACGAAATCTTCGACTCGATCTATAAACTGCTGAACGCCATAGACCCCGCCGACGGTCAAACGGTGCGGTCGCCGCTGGACAAGGCCAAAAAAATTATCCGCGGCAACAACAACATGGACCAGGTGTGGGTGGACTTCAAACTTCATTTCGAGGAAGTGCACCCCCGTTTTTTCAGCCAACTCCAGGAAGCCTATCCCGACCTGTCGCCCAACGACCTGCGGCTTTGTGCCTACTTGCTCATCGACCTCAATTCGAAAGAGATCGCCCAGATCTATAACATCTCCCCCGAATCGATCCGCAAAAAAAAGCAACGTTTGCGGGAAAAGCTCAACCTCGAAAAAGACGAGGATGTGAAAATTCTGCTGAAGCGCTATAAAGCCACACCCTATTAGCCAAAGTCCGGCGAACGGCGCATAAATTTTCCCGAAATCGACCTTCGGCTTCCTTTTTAGGGGCGATGTCACACCTTGTCACGCCGGTTTTTCCGCAATCCCCTTCATGTGGGCGTACATTTCTGCCCAGAGCCAGAAAAATTCTATTAACCTAAACTCAAAACTCATGAAGAGATTTTTACTCATTTTTCTCTTTGGTGTGAGCGGCTGGGGACTGAGTGCCCAGACGCTGACCTTCACATCGCCCGCGGGGCTGGAGGAACCCTTCGAAGTTTCGGCGGGTACGCATGTGACTGTGACGTACAAGAACAATTCGGCTCCGACGGGATTTTTTACCCACACCAGCCAGCCCGACTTGTCGAATCCCTATCAGCTCGACACCAGCTGGAAACAATTTTCCAATTTCACCGACAACGGCGATGGCACCTCAAGCTTCAGCCTCACCGTGACCACCCCGGTTTTTGTGTGGGGAGGCACCAAAATGTCCTTCACCGGCATGTGGCTGTTTTCAAACGTCATCGGTGTCGACATTCTGTCGAGCGTGAAAGTCAACGCGGCCGATGGATTTCTCTGCGCTGCTCCCGACACCGAGTTGCTTTCGGTGACAGGCAGCTACACGTCCTACCAGTGGTTTTTAAATAACGAACCGATCGCCGGTGCCACCGCCGCGACGTACCCGGCAACCGAAGCCGGCCAATACAAAGTGCAGGTTCCGGTGGCGGGTCAGTCGGTGTTTTCAAACACCGTGCGTGTGAAGTCGGCCGCCGTTTCATTCACGGGAAGTCTTGTCGGAAAAACGCTTACGCTGAAAGCCGCCGACGGCATGTCGTCCTACCAATGGCTGAGCGGCAGCACGCCGGGGGCACTAACACCCATGGCCTCTTCCACATCGGCCACCAAAGTGGTTACGCTCACAGGCACCAACGTATACTATGCCGTGCAGGCTGTTCGCGCGGGATGCACGGTTACCTCGGAAGCACGCCCCGCCAGCACCGTGGTGTTTCAGAAACCGGTGATTTCGGTGGATGCTCCGCCGGTGAATGGCTCCGGAAAAATTTGCTCCGGGTCGGTCATCACCCTGTCGGCGTCCGATCAGTTTGCCAGCTATGACTGGCTGCAGGATGGCAAGTCGTATGCCAGCGGTTGGAACTCGATACAGCTCTACACCGAATCCGGATTCTTTAGCCTGGCGGTAACGGTTGCCGAGTGGCCCGAGGTCGCTATCCTGTCAGACGAAACGGAAGTGGAGCACTTGTCGCCAAAACAACCTGAACTGAGCGGCATTGAAAGTGGTGGCTATTGCCCCGGCGAAAACGCAACGTTGACGCTGCTGGATGTTGGCTATGACTACACCTGGTATAAACACAAAGACTACAACTATACCGAAGACGACAAAGTGACGGTTGACGGCGCGTCGTATGTGTTTCCGGTAGACGGCAACATGCACGTTACGGTGGTGGCACACTACCTCGGCTGCGAGTCGTCTACCACGGTCGACCTGAAAGGTTTTAGCGATGCCACACTGTATCCGGAACTGAGCGACTACACCAAAACATTTTTGTGCCCGGGCACCACCGTCGACATTTTGTTTCCGTCGGATGTGGTTGGAGACTATGAGAATTTTCAATGGTATAAATTATCGGGCACAACCTACAAGCCCATCAGCGGAAAAACATCGTCGACCCTCACCGTTACCGCAGCCGGCGATTACCGGGTGAAGGCAACGCCCATTGGCTGCGCCGATCTGGAAATCACGTCGGCGTCGGTGGTGATCCAGGACAATGCCGACCGCACGTTCTATATCGACTACGACAAGGCCACGGCCTGTATAGGCGAAGAAGTGACGCTTTCGGTTTCGTCGGAATGGATCAACGTGCAGTGGCTGGAAAAGAAAATCGTGTTTGGCGAATCGTCGCCCTACACGGAAACCTATGTGCCCATCAGCGGCGCGGGCACCGGCAACACGCTGAAAGTATCGAAGTTCACCGGCTACCAGGTGAAGGCGCGTCACGAGTCATGCCCCGGCGGATTGAAGTCTACCAGCGAAACATTTGAGCTGTTGCCTACGGTCAATCCCAACATCAAACCCGATCCCGACCACGCCGTGCATCGCTGGCACAAGGCATCCTACGATTCCATTGCCAACTACCTCTATTGCGATGAGGCCGACCTCACGCTTACACTACCCGCCGGATACACATCCTACAAATGGTATAAGTCAACCTACAACGGCGATGACAACTATGTGCAGGGTTCGCTGGTGGAAAACGTGAACGGCAGCCGCCTGTCTATTCTTGCAGCAGGCGCCGTGTGGTACACCGCCGAAGTGGAACTCGATGGCTGCAAAGGCCTGTCCGACCCGGTATTGATTGATACGTATGTGCACAGCTCACCCGCCGTGGAGAGCCGCGACAATGCCGAGCTCTGCCACGTGGGCGATTCCACATTGCTGAACAATGCGTTCAATGGCAACTGGGCAAAGTTTGAATGGTACAGAGATGGCGAACTTGTTCCCGACAGCGACAACGACAGCCTCTATGCCAAAGAACCCGGAGGTTATATTCTGAAAGCTTTCCCCGAAGAATGTCCTACCATCGGCTATTCATCGGGTGTGCCGGTGCCGGTAACACGCTATCCGAAAGCAACCATTGCCGAAAACGACACGGTGCTCTATGCACTGCCCCTGCAAGGGTTCTACGAATTCCAATGGTACTACAACGGCACGGCCATCGACAACGAAGAGCTGCCCTGGGTTTTGCATAAAAACAAAATGAAGTCGGGATCTTACACGGTCGACGTCACCAATCCGAAAGGGTGCTCGTCAACATCCGATCCGTATGTGTGGGTGGTGACGGGTGTGGAAGACGGCTTCCGAAATGAACTGGCCGTCTATCCCAATCCAACCCACGACGTGTTCACCATCCGGGGTTTGGATGGGCACAGTGTTCAGGGTGTGAACCTCTACACCGCGCAAGGTTTTCGGGTACAGCATGTGAGTGCCCCGAAGAGTTGGCAGTTCGATCTGTCGGCACAGGCTCCGGGTATTTATGTTGTGGAGGTTGTCTTTGTCGACGGCACCCGCAAGCAGGCGAAAATACTCCGACACTAAACAAGACATTCCCGGTTGGGTATTACCTGTACCTGACCGGGAAATGTTTTTGACGACGATCAAAATAATCTCTTACGCTTTTATCCTTACCATCATGAATGTCATTTCACGACTGCATATATACTTCCTGTTTATAGTCGCCGGAATCATGTCCTCCGCTTGCGGCAGCGACGATGCCGACGAACCTTCTGTGGAAGAACAACAACTTGCCCGGCTTTCAAAAACATGGGTCATCAAAAGTGCTTCGCAGGATGGCGATCGCACGGCCGACTTCAAGTCGCCCGACCTCACCCTGAACGTGTCGGGCACCTTCAACAAAACCACGCCGAAAGGTCCCTATGCCTACGCGGTCTCCGGCAAACTTCCCACACCCAGTCCGTGGTCTGCACAACCCGGCTTGTGGACGTTTGCCACCGACACCAACGATGTGCTGGTGCGCGACGACGGCGTTCGCATTCGCTATGTGCTGGCCGACAAAACCCTGACGCTCACCTTCACCTGCGCCACGTGCAATGAAGACAACGGAAGGACCAATTCGGCCGAAGGCGACTGGACGTTTGTGTTCACTGCCCCGTAAAAAAAAACGTCGCGCATGCCGTCGAGTTTGTCGCCCCGTATGTGGGGCGATCGAAGATCCTTTTTAAGTACCCTAACCTATTATTGACATGAATACAAAACAATACAGCCACGAAAGGTCGTGGCGCGTATGGAGAAACGCCGGAATGGTTTTTCTGATGACCCTGCTCTTGCTGGCGTCTGAAGCCTTCGGCACAACACCATACGAACAAGTAATCAGCATACACGGAAAAGTTACCTCGGCCACCGACAAGCAAGGTCTGCCGGGAGTGAGTGTTTCCGTGAAAGGAACAACACAAGGCGCCATCACCGATGTGCAGGGAAACTATCAGCTGCAGGCCGATGAAAATGCCACGCTCATCTTTTCCTTCATCGGCTACACCACTACGGAAGTGATCGCCGCAGGCCGCACAACCATTGACGTGGTGCTGGAAGAAGACGTGAAGCGGCTGGATGAAGTGACCGTGGTGTCGAATGGCTACCAGGAAGTGGACAAGCGTTTGTTCACGGGCGCCGTGGTGAACCTGGCGGCGGCCGATGTGAAAACCGCCGGCGCCACCGATGTGAGCCGCATGCTGCAAGGAAAAGCGGCGGGCGTGTCGGTGCAGAACGTGTCGGGCACATTTGGAGCCGCACCCAAAATCCGCATTCGCGGCGCAACGTCCATCAACGGCGACAACAAGCCGCTGTGGGTAGTCGATGGCGTAGTGCTGGAAGACGTGGTGAATGTGTCGGCCGATCAGCTGACCACCGGCGATCCCACAACACTCATCGGCTCATCGGTGGCCGGTCTTAACTCCGACGACATCGAGAGCTTCACCATTTTGAAAGATGCATCGGCCACGGCCTTGTATGGTGCGCGGGCCAAAGATGGTGTGATTGTGATCAAGACAAAAAAGGGAAAAGTGGGACAACCTGTGGTGACCTACACCGGAAATTTTTCTTCGTATCTCAAACCATCATACGACAACTACAACATTCTCAATTCGTCGGACCAGATGGCGGTGTATGGTGAGATGGAACGCAAGGGTTGGCTCAATCACTCCGACGTGTCGCGCAGCCCCAGCGGTGGTGTGTACCGGAAGATGTATGACCTGATCAACACATCCTACAACACCAACGACGGCTCCTTTGGATTGGAGAATACCCCCGAAGCCCGTGCAGCATTTTTGCATCGTTATGCGCAGGCCAATACCGACTGGTTTGATGTGCTGTTCAAAAATTCGTTTGTTCAGGAACATTCGTTGGGCGTGTCGTCGGGAACGGAAGCATCGCAATTGTATTTCTCGACCAGCTATTACAACGACAACGGCTGGACCATTGCCGACAACGTGAAGCGCTACACCATCAACGCGCGCGGAACGTTCAAGCTGTCGGAGAAATTATCGCTGGGCATCCTGGCGACAGGCTCCACCCGAACCCAGCGCGTGCCCGGCACTGTGGCCCGCGAAACCAACGCCGTGGAAGGTGCCTACTCGCGCGATTTCGACATCAATCCGTTTGGCTATGCACTCAACACCAGTCGCGTGCTCACACCCTATGACGAAAACGGCAACCGCGAATATTTCACCCGGAACTATGCCCCGTTCAACATCCTGAACGAGATCGACAAGAACTACATCAACCTGAACCAGCTCGATCTGAAAATTCAGGGCGAGGTGGGCTACAAGATCACCAAGTCGTTGAAATATGATTTCATCGGTTCGGTGCGTCGTGTCACCACCGGCACCGAACACAGTGTGGCCGAGGGTTCGAACATGGCCGAAGCCTATCGCGCGGCCAACTCGCAGGTGGTGAAACAAGGCAACAAGTTTCTCTACTACAATCCCGACTTCCCCAATGCCGACCCTGTGATTGTGTTGCCCGAAGGCGGCTTCTACAACCGCGTAGACGACCAGATGAACAGCTACTACTTCAAGAATCAGCTCAGCTGGACACACACGGTCAACAGCATTCACACCATCAACGCGGTGGCAGGGCAGGAGATTCGTTCTGTGGATCGCCGCAATGCATTCAACAACGGCTATGGCTTTCAGTTCAGCAAAGGCGGGGTGCCGTTCACAGACTATCGCATCATTAAACAATTGCTCGAAGGCAACTTCAACTACTTCGGCATGGGCAACACCTACGACCGTTATGCCAGCTTCTATGGCTCCGGCAACTATGCCTACCGTGGCAAGTACATTCTGAACGTGGTGGGGCGCCTCGATGGGTCGAATCGTCTGGGAGAATCGCGCACCGCGCGCTGGCTGCCAACTTGGAACGTGAGCGGCGCCTGGAACATCGACTCCGAACCGTTTATGGAATCGTATCGCTTTGTAGATTACCTGACGTTGCGCGGAGGCTATGGTCTGACAGCCAACGCCGGCAATGCCACAAACTCGTCGGTTGTGTTTCGCAGCGGCACGTCGCCACGGCCCTATCTCTATGAAAACGAATCGCAGATCGCCATCGAGAGCCTGGAGAACGCCGACCTCACGTGGGAGAAACAATACGAAGCCAACATCGGCGTGAACACCAGCGTGTTCAACAAACTCTCCATCACGTTTGATTATTATCGTCGGAATCAATTCGACCTCATCGGCATTGTGAAAACTTCGGGCATTGGCGGCGAGGCGTATAAAGCCGTGAACTATGCCGACATGAAATCGCACGGTATCGACCTTTCGCTGGGCGCACCCATCTTTCAACACAACGGAATCGGGTGGTCTACCAACTTCATCTTCAGCACCAACAAGAGCGAGATCACAAAGTTGAAGAACGAGCCGCGCATCGTGAACCTCGTGTTTCCCGAAGGCGGCGCCATGGAAGGCTACCCCGTGCGGGGATTGTTCTCGGTAGACTTCACGCGACTCGATCCGAAAACCGGCGTGCCGTTGTTCATCAACCAGGACGGCGTGGAAAGTTCGGATGTGTACCTGCAAAGTCTGTCCACCCAACACCTGAAGTATGAAGGCGCCGTCGACCCAACATTCTCGGGAGGCTGGACCAACATCTTCAAGTACAAAGCGTTTACGCTGAATGTGTTTCTCACCTACCAGGGTGGCAACAAGATCAGGCTCAACCCTGCATTCAAAACATCCTATTCCGACCTGGATGCCATGCCACGCGAATTTCTGGATCGCTGGGCGATGCGCGGCGACGAGCAACACACCAACGTGCCCGCCATTGCCGATGTGTTGACGGCCTACTCGCTGGGGTCGACCTACCCCTACAACACCTACAACTATTCGTCGGCGCGCGTGGTGGACGGCACCTTTGTGCGGCTGCGCACGGTGTCGCTTGCCTACAACCTGCCCACGAAAATGCTGGGCACTACGGGAATAAAAACGGCATCGCTCACACTCACGGGCACCAACCTGTGGCTTGTCTATGCCGACAAAAAACTCTATGGCCAGGACCCTGAATTTTTTAGCGCCGGGGGTGTGGCCATGCCAGTAGCAAAACAAATCACCGCGTCTGTGAAGTTGAGTTTCTAACCTGAAGATGTTTATGAAAAAATATACAATAACATTACTGATCGTCACACTGCTGCTCGCGGCAGGATGTGACGACTTTCTCTCGAAAGTTCCCGACAACCGTGCGACCCTTGATTCGCAGGAGAAGTTGTCGGAGCTGCTGGTCACGGCCTATCCGAAAGGAAACTACATGGCGTTCTGTGAAGCCATGAGCGACAACGTGGAAGACAATGCCAGTGGCAGCCAGTCGCCGGTGAACACCGACCCCTACTTCTGGCGCGATGGCACATCGACCAACCAAGACTCGCCCGAAAATTACTGGAACGAATGCTACACGGCCATCGCCGCAGCAAACCATGTTCTTGAGTTTATCGATTCGGCTCCCGACGCAGCAAACTTTGCTGCACAAAAAGGAGAAGCCCTGGTGGCCCGCGCCTATTCGCACTTCATGCTGGTGACGCTGTTTGCAAAGACGTATACCGGCACGGGCTCCGACGCCGCGAACCCCGGCATTCCCTATGTGACTGATCCCGAAAAACAATCATTCAAAGAATATGATCGCGGCACGGTGAAAGACGTCTACGAAAAAATCGAGAAAGATCTGGTGGAAGGTTTGCCACTCATCAACGATCAGGTCTACAGCGCAGGCACACAAGGCACGGGCGTACCGAAATATCACTTCACACAGACGGCGGCACACGCTTTTGCATCACGCTTCTATTTGTTCAAGCGCGACTATCAGAAAGTGGTGGATCATGCCAACGCGGTTTTTCCGGATGGAGATTTCTATTCGCACTTGCGTCCCTGGAACACAACATACTCCACCTACACGGCGGCCGATCTTTCGCTCAACTATACCAACTCGACCGAAGCGGCCAACCTGTTGTTGGGCGAAACGTCGTCGTTGTGGGCGCGTTCATTCCTGGGCTATCGCTATTCCACAGGCGCGCCAAAATTGCGCGAGATGTATAACACCAACCCTTCGGGAAGACAGTATGCCTTCAGTGTGTTCTATAACTCCACGGGCGTGTATTTCATCTATAAATTCAAGGAGCACTTTGTGCAGACCGGCGTCAACTCCACCACGGGGTTTCCCTACACCATCGTGCCCATGTTCACGGCCGAAGAGGTGTTGTTTAACCGTGCCGAGGCCTACCTCATGCTGAACAACTACACCAAATCGCTTGACGATCTAAACACGTGGATCAGCACACGCGTGGTGAACTACCGCAGCATCGACGGCTTGTGGATGGAAAAACTGTTTGACTATTATCCCGACAAGTCCACGTCGCGCGAGGTGGTGTTATCGGCCATCCTGGATTTTAAACGCATCGAATTTTTGCACGAAGGCCAGCGCTGGTTTGATATCCTGCGCCACAAGATTGTGGTGACGCACACGGTGAAGAACGAGGCCGACATCGTGTTGAAAGCCGACGATGCACGCCGGGTGTTGCAGATTCCCCGCGAGGCGGTTTCCACCGGCGGACTTCAACCTAATCCACGCTAAGACAATTAAAATCGCAAAGACATGAAGCATATACATAAAAATAGTGTGCTGGCCCTGTTGATGGTTTTTCTCACCGTCACGGCGTGCCACGATGCCTACAATGACAATCCCGCGTCGGATGGTGAATACGTTGGCGGCCCCAACGCCAAGACACCGCTTGACAACTGGCTGAACGAAAACTTCACACAGCCCTACAACATCGAAGTGAAATACCGACAGGACGCATCCGAACTGGATCTGTTCAAAACGCTGGTGCCGCCCGATCAAACCAAAGTGAAGGATGTGATGGAAGTGGTGAAGAGCATTTGGATAGACACCTATGCCGGTCTGGCCGGTGATGCGTTCATCAAAAAATATTGTCCGAAACAATTTGTGATGGTGGGCAGCCCCAGCTACAACTTCGACGGCTCCATCACGCTGGGCACAGCCGAAGGCGGACGCAAGGTGGTGCTGTATGTGGTGAACAGCTTTTTGAAAACCGATCGTTATGCAGTGACGGAGATGACGCACGTGATCGAACACGAGTTCACGCACATTTTGAATCAGCAGATAACCTATCCTGCAGAGTTGAAAGAAGTTTCGGCGGGCAAGTATACCGCCAACTGGAATACCATATCGGTGAGCCAGGCGCGTCAACTGGGATTTATCACCAACTATGCCATGGTGTCGCCCGACGAAGACATTGCCGAAATGGTGTCTATGATGCTGGTGATGGGCCGCGAGGGCTATGAGCGCATGCTGAGCTGCGAAACTACCAATGATGGCTACACCGCGCTGCGCAAGAAAGAAAAGATTATCGTGGACTATTTCCGCAAGGCGTTTAACATCGACCTCTACGAGCTTCAGACGAACGTGCAGGCGGCTATTGAAGCCGTGGCACCGTCGAACGGTGGAGGCGGGGGCTCGGTGCCCGATCCGTTGCTCGATGTGTGGGGTTATAACAAAACATACACCACCATGAACTTCGACCTCATGACCATGCCCGAGTCGAACGAGCTCATTGCTCGCTACGTGGCCGACAACGATGTGCTTCATGCGAACAACTTTGCCATGGACTACAACTTCAAGGTGTCGTTCTATGACACGGATTTGCTGATGCTCACGCTGTATTATTACAACATCAAGTCGGAGGTGCGCGTGTATAAGGAAGCAAACTTTGTGTTTCGCGCCACCGATCCCTTCGATGAAGGCGTGTTGCAGTTCTTCCGTCTCAGTGAAGATGCCAACGCTGACTATCTGGTGAACGACCTTGGTGCCACGGCGCTGTATTCCTATTTCAACAACACATTCTATCCCGACTACCTCGAGATGTGCTCGGGCGAATTTCTTCCGGCACTGTTTCCGGTGGAATCGCCGTCAAGCTATTGCGTGGGAGAGTTGAGCAACTAAAATCAAAGCACGATGAAGAACAAGATTCAGATATTCTTTGCCGCCGCAGCATGGGTGTTGACCGTGCTGGTGACGGGCTGTGACAACAACTACGATCGCGTATTCAACGAGTCGACAGACGCGCGCACACAAGCGGCCGTGAACGAGCAAACAGCGTTGCTCACATCAGCACCGAATGGCTGGAAGGCCTCGCTGCTGACGGGTTCGGGCATTCGCTACTTTTATTATTTCAACTTCAATGCCGATGGCACCGTGAGCATGCTGTCGGATTTTAACGAGACCACCGCGGGCACACCCAAGTCGAGTTTGTGGACGGTGAAGACGTTGCAAACCACCACGCTGAGTTTCACCACCTACTCCTACATTCATCTTCCGGCCGATCCCACCGGCGGTGTGAATGGCGGCACCGATGGGGAAGGCCGCATTTCGGATTCCGAGTTTGCTTTTGCAGGCACCGTGGGCGATAGCCTTGTGCTGGAGGGTATTCAACGCGGCTCGCGCATCACGTTTCTGAAAGCCACGGCAGCCGAACAGGCGCTGGTGTTGGGTGGACGCATCAAAGACATTCTGCACTATGGCACGGCAAACAAGGCCCTGAAACTTTCGTTGTCGAAAGACAAGGCCATCACGTTTGCCTTCAATGCCAACGCCAAGTCGCTCACTGCCCAATACGTTTCCGACGATGGAACGGCTGTGGTGAACAACAAAGTGTCGTATGTGATTTCGATGGACGGCCTGGTGCTGAGTCAACCCATCAAGACCAATGCCGGCAGTGTGCAGTCGTTCCTGTGGGATGCCGACAACAGTCGCTACTATGCCGAAATTGACGGCGCGCGCAAAAGCGTGGACGTGCTCACCGATCCCTATTTCTTCAAACCCAGTATTCTCTTTTCATCCTACATCGGCACCGACTACCTGGCTGTGCGCATCCCCTTTGATGCGGGAAGCAATCCACTGCCTGGTCAATCCACAAACTTCACAGGCCTTTGGAACACGGCGGCTGAGAGTCTTCAGTCCGGACAATACAACCTCACACTGTCCGACATCTTTGTGATATTCGACAAGCCCGGCAAAAAAATGTATGTGGTGGTGACGGTGAGCCGCGGTCAGGATTTGTTCCTTTGCCAATATAACTACAGCTATGCCATCAATGCTTCCGGAAAATTCAAGTTCACCTATACCGGGGCAGACGAAAACGGCGATGCGATTGCCAACGACATGGTGATGATTTTGCAGCACTTCGACAACGAAACATTTGCCGGCGAATATGTGGGTGGTGGTGTGGAATTGTTGGGAGGATTTTTTAGTCAGGAGAGTCCCGAGTTTTCATTCACCGGATATCTCACCAATTAAGACGCAACACTGTCTGTTCACGAAACGGACAAAACGATAGCAAAGATTTAGGTTAATGGAAGAGCCCGTCGCATGGCATGTTGCTGTGGACGGGTTTCTTTTTTTTTAGGACGTGAACTCCAGCGCGCGGCGCAGGCTTTCGGTTGACAAGGGTTTGGTGAGATACAACGAAGCGCCCATGTCTTTGGCTTTGTGTATGTCGCTTGGATTTTCGGAAGAGCTCAGCACAATGATGTTCACATTTTCTTTTTCGTGCCCTAAAAACCGAAACGCTTCCAGAAAACCGAAGCCGTCCATGATGGGCATGTTGAGATCGAGCAGGATCAGGTCGGGGAACGGTGCGGTTTCTTCACTGCACGTGTTGAGATAGTCGATGGCCTGTTTGCCATTCATGGCTGTGTGAATGTCGCTGGCAATGCCCGCCTGCCGCAGCATCTGTGTGTTGATGAAGTTGAAAACTTTGTCATCGTCTACTAGCAAAACATTTTTCATGGCAGCGGGGGTAATGTTTGAACGATGGAGAATAGAAAAAAAACCTGGCACACTTCCGGTCTGGGGAAGGCAGCAGGTTTAGATCATATAAGGTAGTATAATAATCGGAACGGCACAAACAAAAGCCAACAGCGGAAGTTTCAGGACTTGGATGGACGTTTTCTGCCTGTTTTTCCGGATTCCGATAGCGTGAGACGTTGCGGAGTTTGACTCTGGCATCAACAGGACCGCGCTCCGAATGTCGGAATAGACCTTCATTCTGTCTCGATCACACCGCCCGTAGCAACACGCCGGCACCTACTTTTGTTTCTATCACCAATCCAAAAAAGCGATGCTCAAAAATAAGAATGCCGTGTTCTATGGCGCCGGAGGCTCGGTTGCGGGCGCTGTGGCAAAAGTTTTTGCAAACGCAGGGGCCACTGTGTTTCTGACGGGGCCCCGCCTCGACAAGATTGAATCACTGGCTGCCGAAATTGTTCGCGCAGGAGGGAAAGCTGAAGTTGCCATAGTGGACGCACTGAACGAAGATGCTGTGAACACCCACATGGATGGATTACTAAAACAGTTCGGTCATGTGGACGTGTCGTTCAACCTCATTGGCGTGCAGGACGTGCAAAACATTCTGCTTGTCGACATGCCGCGCGAGGATTTTGCGCGTCCGTTGCGCATCGCCATGGAGTCGCAGTTCACCACCATGACGGCCGCCGGGCGCGCCATGATGAAACAACAATCGGGCGTCATTCTTTCGCTGACGGCGACACCCGGGGGCGTGGGTTATCCGAAGGTGGGTGGCTTTGGCCCGGTGTGCAACGCCATCGAAGGTTTGTCGCGCAGCATGGCCGTTGAGCTTGGTCCTTATGGCGTGCGCGTGGTGAACATCCGGTCGGCAGGCTCGCCCGACTCGCGCCCGTTTGTGGAAGCGTTGCAGCATGGTGGTGCAGAGACCCGGGAGTTCATGGAAAAGCTCAGAGAAGACACGATGTTGAAAACGCTTCCGCTAATGGCCGACATCGCCAACACGGCCTTGTTCCTTGCCTCGCCCATGGCCGGGAAAATTACAGGCATCACCCTCGACGTCACCTGCGGCACCACGAGCGGACTGAACTATAAAACACCGATCATTCCCTTTGGGTAGGACGTTTATTTCAACCGGACTTTCGTGATGTCAGCCACGTTTGGAACGCATGGCCTTCACATGCTGCAACGATTTGTCTTTGGCCAGCTTTTTATACTCGGCCGACTCCAGGGGATAGATGGCAATTTTTCCATGCGCATCGCTGTGAACACCCCAGCCATAGCGCTTGGCGAGCGGCGACGAACGAAAGCACGCCTGGCCTTTTGAGAAAAATTCACGCCGCGCACTGGTGAAGTCTTTTTTGGCGATGTTGTTTTTCTCGGCATGCACGGCGAAAATCACATCGTCGGATGTGTATTGATAGGGATGATCGTAGAGCATATCGAACTGGCGCGCAGCCACAGTCTTCTCCGTTTTTTGAGGAGGGATCTCCGCTTTTTTAGCCGGAGAATCTTCGGCTACTTCAATGAAAGTATCCGTGTAGTTGGTGGTTTTTGGCTCGGGCATGACATTGTTTTTTTCTAAAGATAAACGAACACAGACGGCATTGTGTTTTGTGATCAATACTTCAAAAACACAAAAAGCAATGCGCGAACATTGCTTTTTGAAAGATGGTGCTATAGCGGGAGCGCTACATATCCTTTTTCGCCAGGGGAGGCAACACCCCCATGGCATACCATGCGAAGGCATACTGATCGGCCACCACTTCCATGGCTTTGGATAGATTCGACGCGCCGTGTCCCGACTTTGTGGCGATGCGAATGAGCACGGGGTTTGTTCCCCCTTGTGCAGCCTGCAGCGTGGCCGCGAACTTGAACGAGTGCGCAGGCACCACGCGATCATCGTGATCGGCTGTGGTGACCAGGGTTGCGGGGTAGGCCGTGCCTGGCTTCAGGGCATGAACAGGCGAGTAACGTTTCAGGTATTCAAACATTTCTTTCGAATCGTTGGCGGTGCCATAGTCATAGGCCCAGCCGGCGCCAGCGGTGAACACGTGATAGCGAAGCATGTCCATCACCCCCACGTCGGGCAGCGCCACCTTGGCCAGGTCGGGACGTTGCGTCATGGTGGCACCCACCAGTAGCCCACCGTTGGAACCACCGGCGAGTGCGAGGTATTCGGGTGATGTATAGTTTTCGCGGGTGAGGTATTCGGCCGCAGCAATAAAATCGTCGAACACGTTTTGTTTGTTCAGCTTGGTGCCAGCCACGTGCCAGGCTTCGCCGTATTCGCCACCACCCCTCAGGTTAGGTTGGGCAAACACACCGCCGTTCTCCAGCCACACAATGCGCGAGGTGTTGAAGTTGGGGGTGAGGCTCACATCGAAGCCGCCATAGCCATAGAGTATCGTCGGGTTTTTGCCGTTCAGCGCCAGTCCTTTCTTGTACACAATAAACATGGGCACCTTTGTGCCGTCTTTGCTGGTGTAGAAAACCTGCTTTGTTTCATAGGCCTCCGGATTAAAGTCTACCACGGGTTTTTCATAGAGCGTGGAGGCACCGGTTGGAATATCAAGTTTGAAAACAGACGAAGGGTAGGTGAACGACGTGAAGGTATAATACACATGATCGTCTTCCATCTTCCCGCCAAAGCCCCCGGCCGTGCCGATGCCCGGCAGTTTCACTTCGTGCTCGAATGTGCCGCTGTAGTCGTATTGCCGGATGAGTGTGCTGGCGTCCTTCAGATAGTTCACAAACATTTTTTTTCCGGCCGTGCCCACCGATTGAATAACATTGTCGGTTTGCGGCACAAGGTCTTTCCAATGCTCTGGGGTGGGCGTTGCTGCGGGCACGCTCACAAGCCTGTAGTTGGGGGCGTTCAGGTTGGTGCGGAGGATGAGCACATCGCCGTTGTTTTCAACAATCGAATGGTTGTTGTCGAAGTTGTTCACGACAGGTGTGAGTTTGCTTTGCGGATTGTGGAGATCCTGCACATAGAGTTCGTTGCCGGTGGTGCTGTTGGCGGCGTGCACCACCAGAAAACGTTCGTCTTCGGTGAGGCTGGCAAAGATGTAGCGCCGCGGCGTTTCTTCTCCACCAAACACCAGCACATCGCTGCTCTGGGGTGAGCCGAGCTTGTGGTAGAACAATTTATGATGCGGCGTCTTCGACGACAGCTCGGAGCCTTTTGGTTTGTCGTAGCTGCTGTAGTAAAAGCCTTCGTTGCCCCGCCACGAAATGCCCGTGAACTTCAGGTCAACAAGTGTGTCTTCCACCACGGTTTTGTCAGCGGTTTTGATGACGATGGCTTTGCGCCAGTCCGATCCGCCTTCGGAAATGAGATAGGCCGCCAGGCTTCCGTCGCTCGTGAACGACAAACCGGCCAGTGCTGTGGTGCCGTCTTTCGAGAACGTGTTGGGGTCGAGAAAAATTTCCGGTGTGCCGTCTTCGGTCTTCTTGCGATAGACCACGTTTTGATTTTGAAGGCCAGTGTTTTTAGAGAAGTAATAAAAGTCACCCTCTTTTGAAGGCGCGCCCAGACGCTCATAGTTGTAGAGGCGCTTTAGCCGTTCTTGTATGGCTGCGCGAAAGGGAATTTTATCGAGGTAGCCAAACGTCACATCGTTTTGGGCCGTCACCCATTCCGCAGTTTCTTTGGCGGTGTCGTCTTCGAGCCAGCGATAGGGGTCGGTCACGGCTTCGTCAAAATAGTGGTCAACGGTTTCTCCTTTCTTTGTGTCGGGGTAGTGCATGGTCGTGATGTTGTCTTTCTTCTGCGAACATGCCACAACAAACAGCATCATGCAAGAGAGAATGGAAAGTTCTTTCATTATTTAGCGGAAATATCAGGTACAATAAGGGGTGAAGTATCCCGACTTGCGACCTCACACCATTGGAATCGTTGAGGCAGGTTAAGCCTTCTTTGCAGACTTGGTTGTTCCATTTTCTTCCAACACTTCAATTTCGGTTTTCTCGCGTTTGATGTCCATGCGAACGCGGTCGAAGAGACTCATGTAGGTGTTGGCGATCCACACCAGCGCAAAGCCCGCAATGAGGTAGCCACGCCAGTCGGCGAGCAGGAGTTTGTAGTCGGTCAGGATAATGAAACCCACGGTCACGTAGTGACTGAAGCAATATTCGCAGGTGAAGAGGTAAAAGAATTTACGTTCCAGCAAAGACTTTCCGGCTTTGCTTCGATGGATGCAAAATTCGCGTGGCTCACGAAAAACTTCTTCGTGTGTCACGGTCCAGGCCACGCTGGCGATGGGAATGGCCAACGTGAAAAGCCAAATGAGCTGGAGGGTGATGGTCATACTTTTTTCTTTAACACACGGGTAGCCGTTTGGTTATAAAAAATCAAACACAATCAACCGATCACCTTTGTAAAAGGCTTAGCGACCCGACGAAACTTTTTCGCGTGTGAGGCGATAAAGCAACACGGCGGTGCGTTTGCTTTGCATGGCCAGTGTGCGCGGGTCGGCAATTTCGTGAACGGTGTGGCCGCCAGCACTGCCCAGGCCCAGGCCGTCGATGGCCATGTCTACATAGCCCGATGTGAAGCTGATGTCGGCTGCTCCGGCATCGCGGGGACGGTTGGCGGTCACGGGTCCGAAGCCCATGTCGCGGCTCACCTTGTCAAAATGTTTCAGCAGTTCATAGTTTCCGGGAGTGGCCGCCAGCGGAGGATAACCTTCGTCGAAGGTGATCTCGGCGTTGGTTTGTGGCAGGTGTTGTGCCACGATGCGCTTCATGGTTTCGCGTGCTTTGTCCAGTTGCTCGGGCGATATGGTGCGGATGTCGCCCGTCACAATCACTTCTTTCGACACAATGTTTCCCTTGCCAAAAGCACTGCCGCCGTTTTTGTTGATGTCGTGTTCAACCGTGGAGCCGCCCAGGATCACACCCGGGTTGAAGGTGAGGTCGGGTTCTTTCGACAGATCGTTGTAAAAAAGATTGAGGATGCGGCTGGCTTCATAGATGGCGCCGGCGCCGATTTTGTCGGTGAAGATCTGCGAAGAATGCGCGGGCACCCCAGTCACTTTCAGTGTCCAGTCCGACGAACTGCGGCGCGAAATGTTTGCTGTTTCGGGAAGGCCGTCGCCATCTTCAAATCCGATGGCGATGTCGGCTACCTTCGCAGCTTCAATCAGATCATATTTCGACAATGCCAGCGGTTCGCCGCTCAGCTCTTCGTCGCCCGTCATCACCACAATGATGCTCATGTCTTTGAGCAGGCCCGCATCGTTTAGTGCCTGGAGCGACTGGATGATCACCACGTCGCCACCTTTCATGTCGCCCACGCCAGGGCCGTGCACCACCGAATCGTTTTCAACGGTATACTTCTGAAAGGGGCTCGACAGTTCGAACACGGTGTCGAGGTGGCCGATAAGTAAAATAGTTTTTCCTTTTCCCGCATGACGAGCCACCAGATGCCCGGCACGCTGAAATGGTTTGCCGTCGATCCATTGTGTGGTGAAGCCCAGGGCGTCCAGTTTGGCGCGGAAAATCTGTCCCACTTTTTGAACGCCTTCAAAGTTCATGGTGCCGCTGTTGATGTTCACCACCTCTTCCAGCAACTTCAGGGCTTCGGCGCGGTGTGCATCCACATTGGCCACAAGCTTTTTTTCTATTTTGGAAAGTTGGGCCTGCGCGGCGCCCACGGTTAGCATCACCAGCACGAGGGCTGGGGTGAGCACTTTTGTCAGGACGGAACGCGACGCTTGAGCGGTGACGGTGGTCATAGGGGAAAGGTTTAAAACAATGAAGGGCAAATTAGTCATCCCGAGGGGAATTGCAAATGCATTTTATGTATCCATCGGCCCGCGAATTCACTTTTTCGCTTGCCTGGAATAGGCGTTGAAAAGTATATTTGCGTAGTCAACTACATAATTTCTGAAAATCATGAATCAGCAACTGCTACGACCTGCGGTGCAAGGCGACCTGTCGGCGATATTGGATGTCTATAACGATGCCATCGTGAACACCACGGCGGTCTACAGCTACAGACCGCACACGATGGAAATGCGGCAGGCGTGGTATGACGAGAAAATAGAGAAGGGCATTCCGGTGCTGGTGATGGAAATTGACGGGCAGGTGGCCGGCTTTGCATCCTATGGACCGTTCAGGGCGTGGCCAGCCTATAAATATTCGGTAGAGCATTCGGTCTATGTTCATAAAAACTTCCGGCAGCGCGGTGTTGCCCGCAAACTTCTGGAAGCACTTGTGGAGCAGGCCCGCGCACGCGAGGTGCACACGCTCATTGCCGGCATCGACGCCAACAACACGGCAAGCCTGCACCTGCACGCACAACTCGGGTTTGAAGAGGTGGGCCACATCCGGCAGGTGGGCTACAAATTTGGCCAATGGCTGGATCTGAAATTTCTGCAACGCGTGCTCGACACGCCAACCGAACCCAACGAAAATCCACCGGCATGAATCTGATCGACGAGCTTGGCGAACTGGCACTTTCCACGCGGCTGATGCGCCTCAGCGAAAGCATGCGCCGCGACGTGACGCGTATCTATAAAGAGAACGGCATCGCGTTCGAGTCGAAGTGGTTTCCGGTGCTCTATGTTCTGTCGAAGCGCTCGTCGATGAACGTGGTGGCGCTGGCACAGGAAATCGGCTACAGCCACCCTTCTATCATTGCGCTGGTGGGGGAGATGGAACAGAAAAAACTGATCAAATCTGTGGTGAGCAAAGACGATAAACGAAAGCGCCTGCTGCAACTCACCCCGAAGGCCCAGACCATGCTGCAAAAGCTGGAACCGCTGTGGGCCATTATGCGACAAGTGGCACGGCAAGTCTATAATAACGGATCGAGTCTGCTGAAAGCCGTGGAAGATACCGAAGCCGCCGTGGCAAAGGAAAGTTATTATGGCCGCTACGAAAAACTGGAGAAGAAGCTGAATCGTAAATAAGCGCCACCCTCTATCAATCCGCAATCTAACCGACGCGAACTGCCATTCCCGGCAAGGGGTGTCGTGAAGCGAATGTAACCTCTGAAAATTTTTTAGCGTCCTAGCTGTATCCTTTCAATAAAGGACCGGTATATTCTTTAATTCGTCGTGATTCTTAAGCGGGGAGCCATGTTATTGGCGCTGCGTTTGACCTGTCGCGATATTTTTTTCTTCATTTCATACTAAATAGTAGAACATATTGAGAAATGATTGTCTATATTTCCTCTACAATCTAGAAACAAAGATATGATCGAAACGCGTTTAGGTGAATTTGAAGAAGTGATCCTGCTGCTGGTGGGCATATTGGGCGAAGACGCTTATGCATTCCGGGTAGCGGGTGAGTTTGAATCGCAGGCGGGGCGTGCCGTGTCTATCGGTGCGGTGCATTCCACACTCACGCGGCTGGAAGAGAAAGGGTTTGTGAACTCGAAAATGGGTGAAGCCACTGCCGAACGGGGCGGTCGGCGCAAGCGCATCTATACCATCACCGCCTACGGCCGCAAAGTGTTGGCCGAAGCGCGCGATTTCAGGATTTCGCTTTGGAAACAGTTTCCCGGATTTGCAACCCTCAAGGGTTTACAGAAGTCATTGTCATAACCAAACACTATGAAGGAGAAAAAACAGTTGTCGCCCCCGCGTGCCGCCCGTCGGCTGCTGTTGTTTTTTCTTCGCAGCGACCTTGCCGAAGAAGTGGAAGGCGACTTGTTTGAAACCTACAAACTGAAGTTGAAGCAAACATCGCCCTTTCGCGCGAAGCTTCACTACTGGTATGAAGTGATGCACTACATGCGTCCCTTCGCCATTCGAAAATCGATTCTATCCTTAATTCATTACGCCATGTTTCAAAACTATTTCAAGATCGGATGGCGAAATCTGGTCAAACAAAAAATGTATTCCTTCGTCAAGATCGGAGGGTTTGCCCTGGGCATCGCGGCGTGTCTGCTCATTGCCCTGTTCATTCGCGACGAGCTGAGCTACGACCTTCAGTATCCCGACGCCAACCGCATATATCGTGTGGTGGAGGTGTATAACGACAATGGAGAAATAAATCGCGGTGTGTGGATGCAGGCGCCGTTTGCCAACTCCATCAAGGAAGATTATCCCGAAATCGAAAAAGCAGGACGCTACAATTCCAGCGAACTGTTTGGTGCCGGCAGCAACCAGATTCGCCGCGACGATCAGACCGAGAACACGTTCGAAGAAGGATTTGTCTTTGCCGATCAGGAGCTGCTTGAAATCATGAAAGTGCCCATGGTCTATGGCAACCTCGCCCATTGCCTCGATCAACCCAAGACGATGGTGATTACACGGAGCCGTGCCGAGAAATATTTTCCGAACGAAAATCCCGTAGGCAAGCTCATGGTGGTGAACAACGATCGTGAAGGACCATTCAAGATCGGGGGCGTCATCGAAGACTTTCCGAAAAACTCACACCTGCACTTTCAGTTTTTCGTGACCATGAAAGGACGCGAGTTCTGGGAGGGCGAACAGAATTATTGGGGAGCCAACAACTATCCTACCTACCTGCTGTTGCGCCCCGGCACCGACCCGAAAGAACTTGCCCACAAGATGGATAAGGTGGTGAGCAAATATCTCTTGCCGCTGTGGCTGAACCAGGGACGCTCGGAAGCCAAAAAAATGGCGGAAGCCATTCACTATGAATTGCAGCCCGTCACCGACATACACCTGCGCAATGCGGGCATCCAGGACCCGATCTCACACGGCGACATCCGCTTTGTCTGGTTGTTTGGAGGTGTGGCGGCGTTCATCCTCATCATTGCCTGCATCAACTTTGTGAACCTGTCAACAGCCAAGTCGGCCAACCGGGCCAAGGAAGTGGGGCTGCGCAAAACTGTGGGATCCTATCGCAGCAACATCGTGAATCAGTTTCTCATCGAGTCCGTGTTGTTCAGTGTGCTGTCGTTTGCGTTTGGCATTTTGCTGGCGTGGGCACTGTTGCCCTATTTCAATGTGCTGGCGGCTAAATCGCTCGTCTTTCCCTGGGGCGAATGGTGGTTGGTGCCTTTGCTGTTAAGTTCTTGCCTGGCCATCGGTATCCTGGCGGGCCTCTATCCGTCTTTCTACTTGTCGTCGTTCAGACCTATCCAGGTGTTGAAAGGAAACGTGAGTCGCGGCAGCAAGAATGCCACCACACGAAGTGTGCTGGTGGTCTTTCAGTTCACCACGTCCATCGTCCTCATCATTTCCACGTTTATTATCTATCGCCAGGTAAACTACATATTAACGCGCGATGTCGGCTTTGACAAGGAGCAGGTGCTGCTGTTGCAGGGCACAAACACGCTGGGCAAAAAAGTGAGCACCTTAAAAAGTGAATTGCTGGAATTGTCGTCGGTGCAGAGTGTGACGGTGAGTGACTACCTGCCCATCAGCGGCACCAAACGAAATGGCAACGGCTTCTATGTTGAAGGTCGCCAGAATGTAGACAAGTCGGTGGGTGGTCAGTTTTGGGTGGTCGACCACGACTATGTGAAAACCATGGGGATGAAGATTGTAGCGGGTCGCGATTTCTCCAGGGAAATGGCTTCCGATTCTTCGGCCGTCGTCATCAACCAACGCATGGCAAAGGAACTGGGGCTGACCGATCCCGTAGGCAAACGCATACAAAACTGGGAAGTGTTCACGATTGTTGGGGTTGTAGAAGACTTTAACTTCGACACCATGCGGGGCAAGATTGATCCGTTGCTGTTGAAATTGGGGAACAGTCCGAGCATTGTTTCGGTAAAAATAAAACCCGGCAACCTCGCGGCGTCGATTGCCTCTATCAAAGACATCTGGAAAAAAATATCGCCGCATCAACCCATTCGTTATGCGTTCCTCGACGACAGCTTTGGTCGTATGTATGAAGACGTGCAGCGCATGGGGCACATCTTCACAACGTTTGCTGTGCTGGCCATCATTGTGGCGTGTCTGGGATTGTTTGCCCTGTCGTCGTTCATGATCGAGCAGCGCGGAAAAGAAATCAGCATCCGGCTGGTGCTGGGTGCATCGCTCAAAAACATCTTCCGGTTGCTCACGCTCAATTTTGTGAAGCTGGTGTTTATTTCTATCGTGATTGCCGCGCCGCTCGCATGGTACATGATGAAACACTGGCTGGAAGATTTCACCTACAGGATCGAAATCACATGGGATGTTTTTGTGCTGGGGGGTGTGATGGCCGTGATGATCGCGTTGGTCACCATCAGCTATCAGTCCATTCGCGCGGGCATGGCCAAGCCGGTGAACGGACTGAGGTCGGAGTAGGGTGTGATCGAATCCGCACAGCATCGGGTCGCCTTTGAACATATGCGGGTATCACATACGCGCATGACGTTCGCAGGCAACGGTTTCACGGCTGGCACAGGTTTGGCAAGGTGCCGGGTGTAGTCTTTAGTCTTTGTCTTTTGATTCTGTAACACTTTACCATACATCATCATGATTCGAAATTATCTTTCCATCGCCCTGCGGAATCTTCGGAAGAATCCCGGCTACTCGTTCATCAACATCGGCGGGCTGGCAGCGGGCATGACCGTGGCCATTCTCATCGGCCTGTGGGTCGTCGATGAGTTATCGTTCAACAAGGTTCATGAAAATTACCCGCGCATCGTGCAGATCATGAAGGGTGGAAACTTCGAAGGCAAGTTCTACACAGGCCAACGGCATTTGCCCTTTCCGTTGATCGAAGAACTGGAAACGAACTACGCCGCCAACTTCAAACACATTGTGCCAAGCCAGCAATCCGACAACCTGCTGACCCTGGGCGACAAAACCATTTCGCAATCGGGCGCCTACATGGGCGCCGGTGCGGCCGAAATGCTGTCGTTGAAAATGCTGAGCGGCACACGCTCGGGGCTGAACGACCCGCATTCCATACTTATGTCGGCGTCGGCAGCCAAGGCGTTGTTTGGCGACGCGGAGCCTTTGAATAAAATGATTCAGATCGACACCGAAACCGATGTGAAGGTGACGGGTGTTTATGAAGACCTGCCCTACAACAGCAATTTTGAAAGCGTGAAGGTCATTCTTCCCTGGTCGCTCAAGATGATCACCAACGGCTGGATGAAGGACCAAGGATGGTCCAATCATTTTCTGTTTATCTATGCGGAGATAGCACCGAACACAACCCTGGAACGTGTGAACGAAAACATACGCGAGGCCGAATTGAAAGTGATCCGGAAAATGCCAGCCATGCAGGAAGAAGTGAAGTACAACCCCGTGGTAATGCTCCATCCCATGGCTGACTGGCATTTGTATTCTGCCTTCAAGCGTGGGACGCTCGAGAATGGTCCCATACAAGCCGTGCGCATCATCGGAGCCATCGGAGGTTTTGTGTTGCTGCTGGCGTGCATAAACTTCATGAACCTGAGCACGGCCCGTTCGGAAAAACGCGCGAAGGAAGTGGGCATCCGAAAATCGATCGGGTCGCTGCGGCGCCAGTTGATCGGACAGTTTTTTAGTGAGTCGTTTTTGGTGGTGGGCCTGGCGTTTTTTCTCAGCCTTGCCTTGATAGGTCTTGCCCTGCCGTGGTTCAACAACATCACGGGCAAAGCCATGCACATGCCCTGGGGACAGACCTGGTTTTGGGTGAGCAGCGCGCTGTTCGTGGCCATCACCGGATTGTTGTCGGGAAGTTACCCGGCATTCTATCTGTCGTCGTTCAATGCCACCGCCGCATTGAAAGGCTCGTTTCGCATAGGACGAATGGCGTCGTTGCCCCGCAAGGTTTTGGTGGTGATGCAATTCAGCATATCCATTGCGCTCATCATCGGCACCATGATCATCTACAAGCAGGTGATGTTTGCGAAAGACCGGCCCACGGGCTACGACCGCGAAGGTCTGGTGATGGTGCAACGAAAAACAGACGAGTTCTATTCTCAAACCGAAGTGCTGCGAAACGAGTTGAAGAAAACCGGTGTGGTGAAGGAGATCGCCACCTCGGGTGGGCGCGTCACCGATGTGTGGTCGGGCAATGGCGGCTTCACCTGGCAAGGAAAAGATCCAAACCTGGAAGCGAACTTTGCCACGCTGTCGGTGTCGCAAACTTTTGGCACCACCGTGGGCTGGCAGTTTGTGGCGGGTCGCGATTTCTCCGATCAGTTTGCGTCCGACTCCAGCGGCTTTGTGTTGAACGAAGCGGCGGTGAAATACATGAACATCAAAGATCCCGTAGGGCAAATCATGCATTGGAAAAATGAGGCCTACAATGTGGATCGCGATTATAGAATTCTCGGCGTCATGAAAGACATGGTGATGGGATCGCCGTTTGAACTGGTGGAACCCACGGTTTATTTCCTGCAGGGATGGCATGGCTGGTTCAGCATCAAGATCGATCCCCGCGTGAGCGTGGCCGAAGCCCTTCCGAAAATTGAAGGCGTGTTCAAGAAAGTGATACCGTCGGCGCCGTTCGACTACACGTTTGCCGACCAGCAATTTGCGCTGAAGTTTGCCGCCGAAGAGCGTGTGGGCAAACTGGCTTCCGTGTTCGCGGTGTTCGCCATTTTCATCAGCTGTCTGGGTCTTTTCGGATTGGCGTCGTTTGTGTCGGAGCAGCGCACCAAAGAGATCGGCATACGCAAGGTGGTGGGCGCTTCGGTGTTTGGCCTGTGGCGCATGCTTTCGAAAGACTTTGTTATGCTCACCATCATCTCGTGTGTGGTGGCAGTGCCCATAGCCTACTTCGCCTTGCAAAACTGGTTGCAGCACTATACCTACCGCACCGATCTGTCGTGGTGGACGTTTGCCCTGGCAAGTGCCGGTGCCGTAGTTATCACGTTGCTCACGGTGAGCTATCAGTCCATTAAAGCAGCCCGGATGAATCCCGTGAAAAGTTTAAAGTCAGAGTAAAGAAAACCCCTGCGCTTCGCAACGATTTCGTTGTGGGCGCAGGCTTTGGTTGAGCGGATAGGAATCCGTCAAGTCGCTATTAAAATTTCTTGAGGTCGTTCAGCACAAACGGAACGTGAATTTCTACCGGCGTGGATGTGGTGCCCAGCCAGGGTCCCATCAGCAAAAGCGTTTCCTGGATTTTGGAGCGAAGGTATTTCAGGTTCAGCACACTGTGCGTGACGCGTTGCAATTTCCCCGCACCGTTTGTGGACACGATGTAGGGAAAGGAGGGAGCGTGTGGGTAGTAGGGCATCGTTTCGCGAAACAGCACGTTGATGTCTTTCACCACGTTGTGGTCCACGGCTACGCTGGCCACGAAATCGTATTTAACATACGTATCCATCATCACCGGCGGAATGGTGAAGTATTGAACAAAATAGTCATTGGCCAGCAAGTAGCCGCCCAGCGGTTGAATCTCGGCGCGGGGCGTGCGATCGGGATAATAGAGGATCACATATTCGCCGCTTTGATCGTCGTGAATCATGATGTCGTTTTTGTAGTATGGATTCACGCTGCCGGGAGCCATCGAGGTTTGGTCGAAGTCGTAGTCGAGCAGCGCTTTGCGTCCAAGCTTGTCGTAGATCGTCCACAGGCCCACGGGCTTGCCGGCGTGGTAGGCGCCCGTCTTGATGATTTTACCTTGTGTGTTGAAATATTGCCACGTGCCTTCGGGGGCGCCATGATCGAAGTGGGCCACCAGTTTTGTGGTGCCGTCGGAGTGAAACAGTTCATAGTCGCCGTTTAACTTGCCGCTGTCATAGTCGATGCGGGCAATCACCACACCCTTGCCGCTCTTGTTGGTCCACTGACCGTCCTTGACGCCATCTTTATACTGTCCCTTCTCCACCACCACCTCGTTGCAGACCCACTCATAGGGACCGTTGGGTTTCTTGGGTTCGGTTTCGGTGAGCGTAATTTTTTCAACGCAGTTGCAATGCGGGTATTTGAGCACGGTCTGCTGGGCGCTGGTCAACCCAACCCAGCTCGTGTTTAGCAAAAGGACAAGGATAATCTTTTTCATAACCAGGAATAGTCGGGCGATGCGGATGCACGACCTACACGTATGCAAAATACGAGATTATGGACAAATAATTTTCATGCTAGTGCTTTTGACGTGCGGGGACTTTCACGTACAGAGTTTGAAGTCGATCGCCATGTTCATTTATAAATTTTTTGAACTGGCGGCGTGTGGGGCGAAAGGTATAGATGGTGTCGGAGGGGGCATTGGTTAGCGCCTGCAGGCTTTTCAGATCCTGCCCCGTAGAAATGTTGCCCAGTACGAGCCCGGCTTTCACAACGCCCAGTTTAGTGACATACCAGCTGTTTTCTCCCCGACAGCTGTTTAGTAAATAATACCCCTTAAATTTTTTGAGCACATCGCCGTCCGGAATGCTGAGGAGCGTGTCTACAAAACCGAAATGGCCGTAGACCGTGTCGCCTACAATTTTTGTGAAGAATGTCGGATCATTTTTCAAGCTATCCCTGGCTGCGTCTTCCAGTATTTGGATGCGGTCGGCAGAATCCAGGCTGGAGAAGCGGAAGGTTGTGTCTACGGTGATTTTTTGAATGACACGCTCGCGTGTGATGATTAATTCGCTTTTGGGGCTATCAAAAAGCTGGTAGGTACCGGTCAACTTTTTGGGAACGGATACCTCTGCTTTCACGCCTTCGGGTTGAGGCTCTTCAAAACGGACAATGCCTTCGCAGGAGAATAGGAGAATGAGATAAAGAAAAAGTCCAACGTGTTTCATGACTTGCAAGTATCTCGCTCAAGATAGCAAAAGAATACGTCACGCAAACCGTGGTAAATTCATCACCGCTCAACGCGATAACAATATCCCACCACGCCGCAGGCAAACTTCTTTGCCTCGAGACAGGTGAGGTTTATTTTCTGCGGCAGGTCTTTATACAAATCAATGCCTTTGCCAAGAATCACGGGGTTGATGTTCAGCCACAGTTCATCCAGCAAACCTTTTTGTAAAAAGAAGCGGGCAATGGAGGCGCTGCCGATAATGAGCATGTCTTTGCCGGGAAGGGCTTTGAGGCGCTCCACTTCTTTTGGAATGTTGTCGTGTATCAGCACCGTGTTTTGCCACGTGGCTTCTTTCATCGTTTTGGTGAACACAATTTTTGTGGTTTCGCCAATCCAGCGTGCATGTTCGCGATGATAGGGGGTGGCGTCGGGGTTGTTTGCTTCGGCGGGCCAGAAGTCCACCATCATGTCGTAGGTCACGCGGCCGTAGAACACGGTGTCGATGCCGTGCATTTTTGCGGCCACGTGATCCTGAATCTCTTCGTCGTATTGTATCCAGTCCATTTCACCGTTGGGTCCGGCCAGAAAGCCGTCGAGCGTGGTGTGGAGAAGGGCAATGGTCTTTCTCATATGGATGATGTGGTCGATGGTTGTTTCGCGAAGAGCGATGATGGTGATGAACGGCCTACGCCTGTGCGGCCTTCATGGCAGCGCGTTTGTGATACAACAGGTAGGACGCAAAACCAAAGCCGATGAAAATAAACATGGGTGACCATGCGGAGACCGGCTCGCCGATGGAGTAGAACGAATAGGTAGCGCCGATCAGGTCGAACAGCAATCCGGAATAGGCCCACTCTTTCAATCGCGGAAAACCGGGAACCAGGATGGTGATGCTGCCCAGCAACTTGGCCACACCGATGAAGGGAATGAAATAGGTGGGGTAGCCCAGTTGATCGTGCAGCATGGCCACCGCTTCGGGCGAACTCACGATGTTGGAAGTGGACGAGAAAATCATGAAGGCGGCAAATAAGCCTGTAACAATCCAGTAGATGATGTTGATGCGTTTCATGTGACGTTGGGTTGTGGTTAGTGTAATTTAAGGTTCAGAGTTAAAATATAAAAATTTGGAATGCCCATTATGCCGGCTCCGGTCTATCGAACTGCAGCATCCAGTGATTGCCGAATTTGTCGGTGAGATCACCACAGAACGCGCCCCAAAAGGTTTGCTCCAGCGGATGCGTTTGCTTGCCCTGCTCCGAAAGCCGGGAGTAGAATTGTTTCGCTTCGGCCTCGCTGTTGCAATGCAGCATCATCGACACGGCGTTGCCTTTCGAAAGCCCCGGCTCAGGCACCATGTCAGATCCCATGAGCACAAGCGTTTCGTTGGTGAGCACCGCGTTAAGCACATAGTTTTTCATGTGCGACGGCAACCGCGCGGCCAGCGGCGATTCGCCAACCGTCTGCATCACCAGCTCGCCGCCAAGACATTCCTGATAGAAGGTCATCGCTTCAAAGCAATTTCCGGAAAAGGTCAGGTATGAATGAATGGCTGCCATGCTTGAGGCCGGTTTTTTTATGACGACCCCGACACAAAATTGCAGACATTGACGCAGTTTACGGGGGGCGATTCCGTCAATTAAAAGGCAAATTACGACAGTCATAATCTTTGTGCGTTCGCATTCGTTTATCTTTACAAACATGAAGCACATATCCATTCTCGTTCCCCGCGGCCACACCAGCCTCGTCAACATCGAAGGCAGCCACCAGATTCTTTCGGAGGTGAATTCTTTTTTGGGAGAAATGGGACGTGCGCCCATGTTCACCGTGCAACTGGTGGGCCTCGAAAAAGGAACCAGCCAACGCAACGGTCTTTTTATTATCACACCCGATGTGTTGATCGACGAGGTGAAGAAAACCGACCTCATCATAATCCCTTCTTTGCACGGCGATCAGAAAGAAGCGGCCGCACGTAACGCGGAGTTTGTGCCCTGGATACAAAAGCAATACCAACAGGGTGCCGAAGTGGCCAGTCTGTGCATCGCTGCGTTCTTTCTCGCGTCAACAGGGTTGCTCAACGGCAAGCCGTGCACCACGCACTGGAAGATGGCCGCGGCGTTTCGCGACATGTATCCCAACGTGAACCTGATGGACAACAAGATCATCACCGAAGCCGACGGCATCTACACCAGCGGCGGCGCATATTCCTACCTGAACCTCCTGCTCTACCTCATCGAAAAATATGCAGGCCGCGACATTGCCGTGCTGGCCTCCAAAGGCTATGCCATCGACATCGACCGCATGAGTCAGTCGCCCTTCATTATTTTCGAAGGACAGAAAACGCATCAGGACGAGCCCATCAAACAAGTGCAACAATTTATTGAAGGCAACTACCACGACAAACTCACCGTAGACGAACTGTCTGACAAATTTGCCTTTGGCCGCCGCAGCTTCGAACGGCGTTTCAAAAAAGCCACGGGCAACACCGTGATGGAATACGTGCAGCGCATCAAGATCGAAGCCGCCAAGCGCGACTTCGAAACCAGCCGCAAGAACATCAACGAGGTGATCTATGACGTGGGCTACACCGACACCAAGGCCTTCCGCACCGTGTTCAAAAAAATAACGGGCCTCACCCCGGTGGAATACCGGAACAAATTCAACAAGCTGGAAATGGTAGCCTAGCCGTGGCAGCGACACCCGATATCGGCGTGCCGCTGCTTGCTATCAAGTTCTGAATCAATCTCACACCTCGTTCACGCGATCGTGCCACGGGTGATTCTTCATTACCTTTTCGATGTAGACACGAAAGTCGGTTGGCTTTCTGTTCAACGCCTGCTCCACGCCGTGGGCGAGTGATGCATTGCGGCCATCGAGCACTTCGTTGAATAGATAGGAGAGAAGGCTAATATATTCCCGGGGCACCTGTTGTTCGGCGAGCGCGGTGGCAAAATCCTGCTGCGAAACTTGTTCATAGCGAATAGGTATGCCGGTGGCCTGCGCAATTTCGTCTACCGCTTGCGCGAAGGAGATGAGACGTGGGCCGGTGAGTTCATAGAGTTTTCCGAGATGACCTTTTTCTGTCAGTGCGGCCATGGCCACATCGGCAATGTCGTCGGCATCCACAAAGGGTTCGCCAACGGCGCCCGCGGGCAGCGCGAGAAACCCTTCACGAATAGAATCGGCGAGATAACCTTCGCTGAAGTTTTGACAAAACCAGCTGGCCCGAAGAATGGTCCACGCCACCCCCGACGCTTTCACTGCGTCTTCACACTGTTGTGCTTCCGGTTCACCGCGGCCCGACAGTAACACCAGGTGTTCAACGCCCAAGGTGGCGGCGGTGTTGGCAAAAGCCTGAATGGTTTCCACGGCGCCAGGCACGGCGAGGTCGGGTTGAAAAGCGATGTAGACCTTGTTGGCGTTTTGCAGACACAGCGACCACGTGGTGCGGTCTTCCCAATCGAACGGCGGGGTGGCGGTGCGTGAGCCGGTTTGTGCGGCGATGCCGCGGTCGCGAAGGCGTTTCAAAATACGGCTTCCGGTTTTGCCGGTACCGCCCAGGATCAATGGCATTTTTTTGTTCATGGCGTTTATGTTTTTTTCTTCAAAGGTGGCCGCTGCGAACACCCGAAAATTGAACAAAACCGACACGTCCTGTTTTTATTTAAATCTTATCGTTGCAAACACCCGGATTGTAGCGGGGTGAACTACATTTGTTTTCATGACCATTCAATACTGTTCCGACCTGCACCTGGAGTTCTCAGAGAATAACAATTTTCTGAAAAACAATCCGCTCATACCCAAAGGCGAAATCCTGTTGCTGGCCGGTGACATCATGCCCTTCTCACGCCTGAAGAAAGAACAACCCTTCTTCGACTTTGTGGCCGATCATTTTGAACACACCTACTGGATTCCCGGCAATCACGAATACTATCACGCCGACTGCAAAGACCGCACCGGCCCCGTGCGCGAAGCCATCCGCAGCAACGTGACCCTGGTGAACGACACCGTGGTGCAACACAAAGACGTGAAACTGATCTGCACCACACTCTGGTCGCACATCTCCCCGGAAAACGAACACCTCGTGCACCAGGCCATGTCCGACTTTCTCGTGATTCAGGACCACGGAAAAAATTTCCTGCCCGCGTCATTCAACAGACTGCACGATGCCAGCAAAACATTTTTGACGGAGGCCCTCAAACAACCCGCACAAAAAACAGTGGTCATCACCCACCACGTACCCACCCTCATGAACTATCCCGAAAAGTTTCGCGCCAGCGCCCTGAACGAAGCGTTCGCCGTGGAGCTATTCGATCTGATTGAAGCCAGCAAAGCCCAGTATTGGATATACGGCCACCATCACCAGGGCGTTCCCGATTTTAAGATTGGTGACTCGACGTTAACAAGTAATCAATTGGGTTATCTGAAATATGGAGAGCATGTGGGGTTTGGATTTGATCGGTGCATTGATTTGTGATGGTGTTGTTCCCCGACGATGCCCGAAGGACCAGCGTATTCTTTTTAGATTTTAAGTACTCATACTAAGGATTACAGAATTTACGTTATCCACGTAACCTCTCTTTCCTATGACGAAAATTACGGCACATGCAATCCTTTTTATCGCTTGCCTGAACAGCTTCTTTGTGTTCGGTCAGGCCGTTGCCCCAATTGCCGTTTTGAATGTCGGCTACAATGAGTCTTCATCGGGCCTGGCAATCTTTGATGTCGGGAATAATAATGTGGTGATTATCGGCGAAGACGTCCACAATCGAATCGACATGCCTCGGGCCACGCTCAAATTCCTTCAGCATCTTCATAAGCTTAATGGCACGCGGGTTCTTGCTATTGAAGGAGGCACCAGTACGGCGTTTTTGGTTAATCGATATCTGGACACACAGGACACCGTGTTGCTACGGGAGATTGTGAGACATACTTTTTATTGGGGAATCGAACATCAACAGTTTCTCAAAGAATTGGCGCAATGGAATGAACAGCTTTCCGACGATCAAAAAATAAAACTCAGGAGTGCCGACATTGAAATAAAACAGGAATCGGTGGTTCTTGCTATAAATGTTTTGCTGAAGGAGCAGGAAACAACGGCGCTTCCATCGGGGCTACGTTCGTTTCGGGAGATTTTCGAAGAGAAGTCATCACACCGAAACAAGTTTGATGCGCTCAATGTCTTTTATTACTACGATAAAGACAAATGCCGGAAAGCGGCCGAAGCAGTGCTGGCTGATGTGGCCGTTCACCCGGATCAATACAAGACCATCTTTGGACCAAACGTCGGGATGGTGAAAACAATGATGCAAGATCTGATCTCCCAATATACGTTCAACTATAAAGACACACACTATGGCTATCGCGATGCCATCATATATCAAAAACTTCTGAGTCTACACAACGATGGCATCACGAAGTTTCTTTACATCGTTGGCGGCAAGCACACAGGCCAGGGATCATCGTCCTACCGACTTCAGCACGACGCGCTTTCACCCTTTCATGGGAAAGTCGTTTTCATCAATATCACAGCAAGAAAACCCAACGGCAAGTTTCAGGGCTCGAAAGCCGTTTCAGATTTATCGGCGCGTTATCCGGAAATGTTTTGTGCGGACTGTCATGTCCTGATCCGAAATGACGGGAGCACTAAACTGCTGACACAAGTGCCGGACTATACCCTTGCCTTTAAAAACACATCATTTGTCAGAAAATTCTCAAACACATTCACGGGAGACTAGTATCGACGTTGCCTGCATAGTATCCCAATATAAAATCCTTCTACGACGGCTGCGACACCCGAAACGATTCATAGTGTTCCACCTTTTCCTCAAACTCCAATAGCACACCATCGTCTTCAGGATAATACTTGGCCCGTTCATAGTCTTCTCCGGCAAACGCTTTGATGGCGGCCACGTCGGTCCACTCGGTCACGGTCCAGAAGTGGCAGCAGTCTGGGTCAAGCTTTTTCCAGACGCGCACCGACAGGTTGCCGGAGGTGTCCAGATATTCGCGTGTGCCTGCAGTCAGTAGGAAATCAAGATACTTTTCGGCATCCGATGTGCGGGTTCGGCCGTGCCAGATTCGGGTTATCATAGCGCTGGGATTTGGGGTTTATGACTCTGAACGTATAAATCTTTTGCGCGTTGAGGAGCATGGTTATTTAACGCAACGATACGGCTGTCTCCCTGAAATTGGGATACAGTACGGTAAAACCCGAACGCCACTTCCTCCGTTAATGAAGCGCGCGTTGAAATGACGTGCGACACATCGCAAATGAAAATCCTTCTCATCCTCTCCGCGCTTGTTTTATTGGTCGTTCTTTTAACTTCATTTGCCTTCAGAAGTAAGCGTAAAATTGAAACCATTTTGAACTATGGTCCTTTCACCGTCAAAGCAGAGACCGTGTCGGGCCAGACGTTTAATGCGAACTACGGAATAGTCAAGCAAAGCACCATCCGGTATTCGGTATGGCATAAGGACAAGATCGTTGAATATCCGAATGAACTTCAGGGAAACACGGGCTATTCGCATTTGTGGCGGGTCTATGTTCTGGAAGGCGCTCCAAAGCCAACACTCATTGCCGGAAGTCAGAGCCTCTTCATGATCAATGAAGAGAATGGTGAGGCCGTTGTGAAAACTTTGCATACGCAGGATAGCGATTTTGCCGGCTTTCAATTCCTGGACGAACAGGACGGACAGCCTGGGGTGCCCATTCCCGTGTATATGGACTCTGACTTAAAAAGAGTAGATACACTGAAGGGAGGAGACTACCTGCTGATCAATAAACAATTGTTGCTTCACATACCCGACCTGAAGATGACAACACTGCAAAATCAAAAAAGAGTTGTTGACGACTATTATTTTATGTCGGCAGGAGGAGTGGTCGCCGTTTCGCCCGATAAAAAAAATCTTGTTTTTATGGGCGGCAAAACCGTAGAGGGTCCTGCTTATATATACGGCATGATTGTCTATGATGACTACGCTACAAAAAGCGAATACCTCGTTCCTTATGACCGCACGCTCACACGGTCTATTGAGTTGAACTACGATAACCGCGAATGGTTCAAGACCTACTTCGAATGGGTAATGGACAAAGACAATCATTACAGATTGCAGGTAAGACAGTATGATGTTCTGCCCTTCTGGCAAGGTAGGTACGCCGATAAGAACGTGGTCTACCAACTCACGCCTGTAAACAATGAAATGCAACAAGTCTTTGCTGATTTCATTTTGCAACAACTTGGGTTAACCAAAGAAGCCATTCATCCAGGTGGACAATACAGCAGCAATATGATGATCATTCACTACAAGAATCACAAATTCAGCCTTTGGTTAAGACCGGAGGATAAGATTGTGGTTCTTATGCCCGAGGAAAGTTTTGGCCCGTTGGCCGAAGAGCAAATTAAGATCATTCATGAATTGGGGGATGCCTTTAATGAGCAATTGGCTAAAGGTGAATACCAATCAAATTTTACTGGGTTTTAAATATCCGATCAAGACTTGTCCTACGCCTTGGCTGAGGCAATTCTTACACAACCGTACCACCCATTATCCCCAGCACCTGAATAGAAACAGCCAACAAATGCCAGCGATGCCTTCGCCGCCATGGCACGAATTTGTAGCGGGTTCTCCGTATGAAAACAAAACCCGTAAACCCGAACGATCACGATGTGAAAACACCGTCTACAAAAGGCGACAAAGGCAACGATCGCAAATTCACGTCCTACGACACGTCGCGTAAGGAAACCGGCACACCGCAGAAGGTGCGCGAGGGCAACGAATCGGCTGCCCAGCAGGAACGGCATCGCAAGCAAAAGGAGAAGTGATGCGACCTTTGCGTGAGCATCACCCCCGGATAGCAGGGGTATGTTGTGCTCCTGATGTGTTGAAACAACAGTCGTGTTAACACTCCAGAAGGCATAAGCATCGATTACGGTGTGACTTTGCGAAAATTATGCAGGCTTGGGATGGGCGACCGCTTGTATTTCATTTTCTAATTCCATTATTTTCGGGCGACATGAGCTTTCTTCGAACCAAGCGCCCATGTTGCTGTGACAAAGATGGACAAAGCGATTTGTGTGTTGTATGCCGATGACGATGCAGACGACATCGAGCTCTTTCAGGAGATTCTGCGCGACATTGACCGGTCTATCGTTGTACTTTTTGCCTCCGATGGACTGCAGGCGCTAAGAATGCTGCGCGAAGCCAACGTGCTGCCCGACATCGTTTTTCTGGACATCAACATGCCGCTCATCAACGGCAAGGAATGTCTATCTGAAATTCGTCGCGACCACACCCTCAAGGCCCTGCCCGTGGTGATGTATTCCACAGCCAATGCCGAACAGGAGGTGAAAGACTGCTTTGAGTTGGGAGCCTCCGACTACCTCTGCAAAGCCACGCACTATGCCAAGCTGCGCGAGGACATCGAATCTATTCTGCGAAACCTCCGCTCCACCCACACCTACAAATTGCTCTGAGGGATTCTCGTCCTCTCATCACAAAAAGTCCGTCCCTTGCCTTTTTTCACCAGTGTTTTGGTTAGCTTTCAATAGCTAAAAAAATCCCTATGAAAACTGTTTCGATGGGCGTCAGCCTCCTGTTTGTCTTTGCCAGCTTGTGTGTGGTGGCGCAGCCCGAGCGCATCAAAGCCATCTTCCCCGCCGGCACAATCATGCACCAGAATATTGCCTATGCTGGCGACACGTTGAAGAAACATCAACTTGATATTTATCTTCCCGCAAAAGCCACGGCCAACACACCGCTGGTCATCTGGGTGCACGGTGGCGCCTGGATGCTCAACGACAAGTATGCCGACATGGGCTATATGAAAACCACCATCAAAACCATGCTCGACAAAGGCTATGCCTTGGCCTCCATCGACTATCGCCACAGCACCACGGCCGCCTTTCCGGCACAGATTCAGGACTGCAACCAGGCCGTGGAATACCTTCATGCCAACGCCGGCAAATACAAGCTCGATAAGTCCAAATTTGTGTTGATGGGATTTTCGGCCGGCGGCCACCTGGCGTCGTTGCTGGCGTTGTCGCGCAACAGCACCATTCCTGAGTTTTATGCTGGAGGCAAGAAACCTTCCTTCGTTATCAAAGCGGTTCTCGATTTTTACGGACCCAGCGACTTCCTCCTGTTCTATGGCGCTGCCGACGTTAACGTGGTAAGCACAACGCCCGACAAAACCCCTGTTGGTCTGCTGTTGGGTGCATCGCCCCTGAATCGCCCCGACATCAGCAAGCAGGCCAGCCCCGTCACCTATGTTGATAAGAACGACCCGCCGTTTTTTATTGTGCATGGCGAGAAAGATCAGGACGTGCCGCCCGTGCAATCCTATCTGCTGAAGTCGTATCTGGACGTGGCCGGTGTGAAGAGCGAGCTGACCTATGTGAAAGGCGCCCCGCACTATGGAGAGATGTTTGACGCAGAAGAAGTGCGCGCCAAGCTTTTCGCATTTCTTGACGCGCAGTTCAAATAACACGGAGCGACCTTTGTCATTCGGCTCCGCTTGCTTTCTGAAAAACGTTTTTAGTTTCGGGTACGCACCCGTGTAGTTCTGGTGCGACCACCACGCTTGCCGTGCACTGTGGTGCGCGTAGTTTTTACGTGCCCACCGCGTGGACCGGTTACGGTGCGCGTTGTGCGCGTGGCACGGTAGTGATTCACAGACGCCTGATGACGGTTGTGAACAATCACCGACGTGGTGCGCACGGGCCGGTACACACGGTGCGCATAGACCACCCGGTGGTGGGGCACCACAACATAGTGAGGGCGATAGACCGCGCGGTAGCCGTAGAACACATGCCAACGCACCGGATGCCAGGGGCGCCACCACACGGGACGCGCCCGCCAGGCCCACGGCGAAGCCCACACCACATACGATGGTCCATACACATAGCGCACGGCAGGCCAGGCCCACACATTCACCGTTACGTTGCTGGCGGGTGCGGGCGTTGCTTGTGCAGGAGCAGGTTGGGCGGCTTCTGCGGGTTTGGGCTCTACAATGATTTGCTCGCCATAGATGTCTTCATCGCCCACGATTTGCAGCACGGCGTTGTCGTTGCCTTTCTTCTCCACTTCAATCACGGCCACATCCTGGCTTTCAGATTCCGACACGGCGTCTTGCAGGATGAAGGCATGGGCATCGCCTTCTTTTTTGTCGATCACTTTGATGTAGTCGGTTTCGCCGTCACCGTTCAGGTCGAGGTTGTTCACGGCGTTGTTTTCGGTGTTGATGAGGCGCTCAAACTCTTCGGGCGAGCCGGCTTTTTTGAACATTTCGAGCGCGCCTTCGAGGCTGAAATTGTCGCCTGGAAGGCCCGTTGAATCCTGGGCACCCGTTTGCGCCCAGAGCGAAAGCGGCGCAGCAGCGGTGTATAGAAGAACAAGAATGGTTTTCAGTTTCATGTGTCGATCATTTGTTTTTTCTTAGACGCCCCCGAGTGGGCAGGGTTTAAAACCTTAAGCTATATATTTTACGGTAAATCCTGCAACCAAACACCAACCTGTTCCGGCGTGCTTCAGAAGGTAAACAGTCGGGGGTTGCCGTGTTCAGAAAAGACAGGGACGCGAAATGTGTGTCGGCGAGGCACACGAAAATCAAGCCCGGAGAATTATATTTGGACGATTGAAGGGTTTCCCGACATGTATACTCACTTTTTGCGCTCACCCTACGCCTATGCACGCACAGGTTCATTTTCCTGAACACCTAGAACCTCACGAACTCGATGCGTACCTTGAGCGGGGCTGGTTCAGGATGGGGCAGGGCATTTTCACGACAAACTTCCTCCATTTTCACCAGCAAATGTACAGCGCCCTGTGGCTGCGGGTGAGACTCGACGAAGCATCGCGCGACAGCACGCAGGCAAAACTGGCCAGGCAAAACAAACAGTTTCAGGTGCACATCGGCCCGGCCTCGCTCACGCTGGAGCAGGAAGATTTGTATGTACGCTACCGGCAACCCCTGGCCTTCGAACCGTCGGCATCGCTCCACCAGCTTTTGTTCGGAAAAAGCATCGCGCAAAATATCTATCACACCTACGAAGTGACGGTGCGCGATGGCGACAAGCTCATCGCCGTTGGCTTCTTCGACGTGGGGGCTACCAGCGGCATGGGCATCACATCGGTCTATGATCCGTTGTATAAAAAATACAGCCTTGGCAAATTTCTCATCTACCTGAAAATGGATTTTTGCAGAAACCGGGGCTTCGAGTTTTTTTATCCCGGCTATTTTGTGCCGGGCTATTCCTATTTCGACTACAAGCTTACTATCGGCAAGCGCTCGCTCCAGTATTTGGAGTTTGCCTCACAGCAGTGGCTATCGATTCGTGAATTTTCGCCCGCGCACATTCCGTTCCGAATCATGTGCGACAAGCTGCAAGAACTGCGCGACCGCCTGGGCGAGGGCTACCCCGATTGCAAGGTGTTGAAGTATGAGTATTTTGATGCCAACCTCATTCCCGAGTTGAAAGACTTTGAGTTGTTCGACTATCCGGTGATGTTGCAATACACCAACCCGCACGCCAACATCATGGCGCCGTTTGTGGTCTACGACGTGGCCGACGAGCAATATCACATGATTGTTTGCTCGCCGGCCTTCACCCCGAAAGAAATTACGGAGAATCCTGACTATTATTCCAAACACCTGCTGATGGTGGAGCAGGAAGTTTTTGCCACGCCGTCGCTCAAAGAAATGGAAGACGTGTTGCTGAAGTTTATGGCGCCTTGAGTTTGTGAAAGCGAACTAGTCGGGCAGGGGTTTCACCATCACATCTTTGAAGAATACCTTGCTTTTTGGATCGTGACCCTGTAGGGCAAAGGTGCCGCTCGACAATTTTCCGTTTTCGCCTTCGGTATATTCGTTGATCACCTTGTCGTTTACCTTGATGGTGATTTTCTTTCCTTGCACTGTCACGCTTTCGGTGTACCATTCATTGTCTTTTGCCGTCGCTTCTTTCACATCCTGGATGGCGTATAGGCTTCCCGTTTTGCGCCAGTCGGTGTGCGTTTGGTTCACCTGGATTTCGTAGCCCTTCGAAGGCCAGCCTTCTTCCTGATAGGCGGTGTGTATGAAAATGCCCGAGTTGGATCCGGGGGTGGTCATGACACTTACTTTGAATTCGAAATTCTTGAAGTTATGATTCATGACAGCGCCTTCGTAAAACAAATGCGCGCGGTCGCCATGAACCACAATCATGCCGTCGGCAATGGTGAATGTGCCTTTGTTTTCATTGGCCTTCCAGCCGTTGAAGGTTTTGCCGTCGAAGAGGCTGATCCATTCGCCGGTTTTGGCAGGTTTGTCTTGTGCGGCGGTGCATACGCACAAGAGCAGTAATAAAAGAAAAGAAGCGTGTGCAGTTTTCATGAGCGGAAGGTTTGTGTTGGTAATGTTAATAAGGAAAGATACCAAAAAATGAACACCCGCGAGGCATTCCTATATAAGCGGTTTCTGGCGATGGACTATGGATAAATTTAGGCGGACAGAATTACGCCAGCCTGCACGGAAATAGCGCGACGTTTTTTGCATCTTTGTCTACGGGGTTCCATAACCCTTGCTGCGTTCACACCTCAACAACACCCTCATGGACAAACGATCGTTTCTGAAAACCTCTACGGCCCTCGTGGCGGGCACGGCTCTGTCGCGCCTGGCGGGTTGCACGCCCGACGGCAAACCTTTGTCGAACTGGTCGGGAAACCTGGAGTATAGCACCAGCAATGTTTTTTATCCGGCCACGGTCGAGGCCGTGCAGGAGGCGGTGAAACAGTGTGCGAAAGTTCGCGGCCTGGGCTCGCGCCATTCGTTCAACACCATTGCCGACAGCAATGCCGCGCAAATCTCCACCAGCAACCTCAACCGGATTGTGTCGCTGGACAAGGCTGGCCAAACGGTGACGGTGGAAGCGGGCATCAAGTATGGAGAACTTTGCCAGCATCTGCACGACAACGGCTTTGCCCTTCACAACCTGGCGTCGCTGCCGCACATTTCGGTGGCCGGATCGTGTGCCACTGCCACGCACGGCTCGGGTGTGAAGAACGGCAACCTGTCTACACAAGTCGTGGCCCTCGAATTTGTGAACGGCGCAGGAGAGGTGGTGAATTTGTCGGCACAAGACGGCGATCGGTTTCAGGGCGCAGTGGTAGGCCTCGGCGCGCTGGGCATCGTGACAAAAATGACCCTGGCGTTGCAACCCACCTTCGATGTTCAGCAGGTTGTGTATCGGAATCTGCCCATGGCTGCGCTGGAAAAGAATTTTGAAGCCATCATGTCCAGCGGCTACAGCGTGAGTTTGTTCACCGACTGGAAAAATAAGAATGTGAATGAAGTCTGGATAAAAAGCCGCGTCACGGCCGGGCAACCTGTGACGATAGCGCCGGAATTTTTTGGAGCCAAAGCCGCTACACAAAATATGCATCCCATCGAAGATCAGCCCGCCGGCAATTGCACCGAGCAGATGGGGGTACCCGGTCCGTGGTTCGAACGTTTGCCGCATTTTAAAATGGGATTCACACCCAGCGCAGGCAAGGAATTGCAGTCAGAATTTTTTGTGCCCCTCGAACACGGCTATGCCGCCATGATGGCCATGGAAACACTGCATGAAAAAATAGCGCCGCACATCTTCATCTCCGAAATACGCACCATCGATGCCGACAACTTCTGGATGAGTCCCTGCTATAAGAAACCTTGCGTGGCCTTACACACCACATGGAAGCAGAACCGGGATGGTGTGATGGCGTTGCTCCCCCTCATCGAAGAGCAACTGGCACCCTTCAATCCAAGACCACACTGGGGAAAACTGTTCACGCTAACACCCGCCGTGCTTCAGTCGCGCATCGAACGCCTCGACGATTTCAGGCAGCTGATGAAACAATACGATCCGGAACAGAAATTTGTGAACGATTTTTTGAAATCAAACCTTTCCATCGCACCACAGGCATAGCGGACTAGTCGCGAAGAATGTCGCAGAAATATCCTAGCGCACGGCTCACCACCATGATGTCGTGGCAAACATCTTTTTCAGAAACCACGCGCAACACCTTGTCGGCATCACTCAGGTCCACACTCCAACGCCGCACGCCCTCAATCCTGCCCAGGTGAGGTTCAATGGATAGCTTATCGGCTTCGCTTTGCAGCGACGTTTTGAAGATGGATATAAAAGCAGGTGCGGTCATAAGCTTCAGGTGTTATGATGGGAAGGTACAAAAGCCGTGGATGGATTTGTGGATGACAGCACCTCGTCATCCCAATAAACATGAACGATACAATAGAAAATATGATCGGGACAATAGGAAGCGTATGGACCGCAGGGTTGGATGACCGCGTGATGATCCGGGCCGGTCCAGATTTTTTTCGAACGTTGGGTGTATGGCCGAATGAAGTGTAATGCTTTTCGATGTACTTTTAGGAAATTTGCCGGGCTCCAGCGTTAACCCTGCCAGGCACTTGCCGCTTATGAAGGATGAAGAACTCCAGCTTCGGACCGTCAACGTGACCCGCTATGTGACGCCACTGCGCGAAGGCGGATCGCTGCCGGCTATTGCCGAAGCCGACGATCAGTTTCTGTATGTGCTCAAGTTTCGCGGCGCCGGCCAGGGCACGAAGGCGCTCATTGCCGAACTCATCGGTGGCGAAATAGCACGGCTCCTGGGGCTGCGTGTTCCCGAAATTGTTTTCGCTAACCTCGACGTCGCCTTCGGACGCATTGAGGGCGACGAAGAAATACAAGACTTGCTGAAAGCCAGTGTGGGATTGAATCTTGCACTGCATTATCTGTCGGGGTCCATCACGTTCGATCCACTCGCCACACGAATAGACGACCCGCTGGCGTCACAAATTGTGTGGCTTGATTGTTTGCTGATGAATGTGGACCGCACCGCGCGCAACACCAACATGCTGTGGTGGCACAAAGAGCTGTGGCTCATCGATCACGGTGCTGCACTCTATTTTCACCACAGCTGGAACGATTGGAGCGACCCGCAAAAACCTTTCCCCCTGGTGAAGAACCACGTGCTACTGCTCCAGGCCAAAGCCCTCGACAAAGTGAGCGAAACGTTTGTGCCGCTGCTGACCAAAGAAAGGATTCAAAACATTGTGTCACTAATACCCGAAGAATGGCTGACCACCGAAGGGTCGCCGTTTGCCACAACACTTGAACACCGGAATGCCTACACGCAGTTTTTAGTGAACCGCGTAGCCAATGCCGATTTTTTTGTAAAGGAAGCGCAATATGCAAGAGCAGCTCTTATTTGAATACGCCGTCATCCGGGTGGTGCCCAAAGTTGAGCGCGAAGAGTTTCTCAACGTGGGTGTGATTTTGTTTTGCGCCAAACAAAAGTTTTTGGAAGCACGCTGTCTGCTCGATGAAGAACGGCTGGGCGCCTTGTGTTGTGATCTCGACTTCGAAGAACTGAAACACCACATCCATTCATTCGAGCGCATCTGTCGTGGAGGTGACGATGCCGGAACCATCGGCAGGCTTTCTATGGCCGAGCGTTTCCGCTGGCTCACGGCCACGCGCAGCACCATTTTACAAACGTCGAAAGTTCATCCCGGCCTCTGCGACGACGCGGAGGAAATGCTGGCGCGGCTGTATCGACAATTGGTGTTGTAGCCAGTATTTTGTGCAGCGGCATTCCGGGCGGCTTGCATTTTCACAAAAGAAATATCATTTTCGAATACCACTTCTATAAGTCGGCACACCGTTTTCAAAAGTGTCGCAATTCACCCCGTTATTTGCCGCGTTCAACACCCTGGAGTTTTGCCAGCAGGCATACCTTTGTGGTGTTGATAGTCATCAGTGAAAGAGAAATTATAACCCACCTAAAAATATAAAACTATGGTAACGTTAAATCCGTATCTCAATTTTCCAGGCAACACCGAAGAAGCGTTCAATTTTTACAAGTCCGTTTTTGGCGGGGAGTTCCTGATGGTGCAGCGTTTCAAGGACACGCCCGACGGCGCAAAGATGAAGCCCGAAGATCAGAACAAAATCATGCACGTGGCGTTACCTATTGGTAATGGCAACATACTGATGGCGACGGATGCACTGGAGTCGATGGGACAGACCGTGCACACAGGCAACAACCTTCACCTCTGCCTCAGCCCCGACAGCAAGGCGGAAGCAGACAAACTGTTCAACGGACTTTCGGCTGGCGGAAATGTGACCATGCCCCTGGAGAATATGTTCTGGGGAGCCTACTTCGGCATGGTGATCGACAAGTTTGGCGTGTCGTGGATGATTAATCACGACACAAACCAAAACAAATAAAGAACCCGACGGCAAGTCATATCCTTTGTGTGCTTGCCGTCATTTTCATTGAACTCTATAATCATTCAAACGGACTCGTAAATGATGATCGAAGTTTTCAAGACCAATGTTCACGACCGCAGCGTGGCAAACATGCTCATTGACCGCATTCATGAAACGTTTGTGGAGTACCGCGTCACGTTCGACCTGGAAGACTGCGACAAAATTCTGCGTGTCAAATCTTTTGGTGGCACCGTGCAATGCCACGAGATCATTGCCCTACTGGGTGCTTTTGGATTTCATGCAGAAGTGTTGCCCATGGAAAACAAGCCAGCCGATTCCATCTTCAGTCTCTATCAATAAGTTTTCTTTCCCACGGCGGCGGGATGCTGTTTTTTTTGCCGGCATTCAATTTTTTTATAAGGTCTCTCCCGCCACGCATGGCAATAGTTTCCACGACAGTGTTTACCTTCGACACTGAAAACAAGGACGCATGAATACACTCAAACTAGGTTGGATTGGGCTGGGCAAGATGGGTACGCCCATCGTCAAAAATTTGTTGAAGGCGGGTTATGCGGTAGAAGTCTATAATCGCACCGCCGGCAAAGACGCCGAAGTGGTCGACGCCGGTGCCCGAACCGCCGAAAGCATGGAGCAACTGATGACGCAATGCGACGTGGTGTTCACCATGGTGTCTGACGACGCGGCGGTGAAAAGCGTGTTCGAAGGCCAGGGCGGATTGCTCACGCACGGCCATTCTGGAAAACTGATCATCGACATGAGCACCGTGTCGCCAGACACCTCTCGCTATTTGGCGGCGCTATGTCAGAGCAAAGGCATGCGTTTTTTGGAAGCACCCGTTTCGGGCAGCGTGAAGCCCGCACAAGACGGCACGCTCATCATTCTCGCCGCCGGCCCGCGCGACGCCTACGAAACGGCCAAACCTTTGTTCGATGTCATTGGCAAATTGTCGCTTCACCTTGGCGAGTCCGGCGCAGGAAGCTATGCGAAGCTGGCCATGAACTACTATGTGGCCCTCGTGTTGCAGGGCGTGGCCGAGGCCGTGTTGTTTGCCGAAGCAAACGGTGTGAAGGCCGACGACATGCTCACCATCATGAACGAGGGCGCTTTTGCAAGCGCAGCCGTGAAAGGCAAAACACCGTCCATCCTGAGCCAGGCATTTCCACCGGCGTTCGCGCTCAAGCTCATGGCCAAAGATCTCCGCCTTATGAAGGACGCACACCTGCAGTCGCCCATGTTCGCGCCCGTGCATAGTAGCTATCAGGATGCCGTGAAGGCCGGCCTCGGCGAAGAAGATGTGATGGCCATCGTGAAATTTTTGCGCACAAAAAATGATTGAATGCACCCCGTTTGATAGATCGCTGTGACAAAGCCCAAAATAAAAACGTACAGCACCGGGTCGTTTCGCGACAACTTCATGCAACAAGAGGCTTCTCTTGACAGCATGATGAAGTCGGGCTTTGATAAGTTTTTTATCGTGCTTGTGGAGGAGATGCTGCGCGTGATCAAGCTGCCCGTTCCACCGGTGCGCGCCACGTCGCATTCGCTGATCTACCTCACTTCCGGCGAGGCCATCATGAGCATCGGCAGCGACACCCACAAGATTTTTAAAGGACAATGTTTTGTGGTGCCGGCAGGCCAGGTGTTTTCGTTCCGCCACCGCGACATCAACAAAGGTTATCTCTGCAATTTTCACGACGACAGTGTGATCGGAAAGTTTGGCAAGAACGCGTTGCTGAAGGATTTTGAATTTCTGAAACCATGGGCGAATCCCTGCATCACACTTCAACCCGCGTCTGCGAAACACGTAGAGCAGTTGTTCAGAAGAATTTTGCAGGAGTACAAACAACACGGACTCACCCACCGCGATATTATTCAATCGAATTTTATCGCGTTGCTCTGTGAATTGAAAGAAGCCCACACCACCGTTGCCAGGGCTACTCAAACGCAAGCTGCGCAGCTGACCAACCGGTTTAAAGAACTCTTGTTCAAAAACCTTCGCACCCATCATCGCGTGAGTGACTACGCTGCTTTCCTTAACATCAGTCCCAACCACCTCAACAAAGCGGTGAAGGCCGTCACCGGCAAATCGCCCACCAAATGGATAGACGAGGCCATTGTGCTTGAGGCGAAAGTATTGTTGCACCAAAGCGACCTCTCCATCGCGGCCATTGCAGAAGACGTCGGGTTTCTGGATCCTTCTTATTTCACACGACTGTTCAAAAAACACGAAGGGCTAACACCGGTTGCTTTTCGCAAGCGGATTGAAAAGTCCTGAAAAAGGCGGCGGTGATCCTAACCTGGCATTCCCTTCTTTTTTTCCTTTACGTCATTCGTATCGCGTATGTATTCATTTGTCATTCTCTTTCACTCATGCTTTCGCTGGCTGGTGTTAGTCAGTTTGGTCTACGCCATCGTCCGCGCCGCATGGGGCTATGCAAAACAACAACCCTTCAGCCCCCGCGACAATGCCGCGCGGCACTGGACAGCCACCATCGCGCATCTTCAATTGATGGCTGGATTTTATTTGTATTTCACCAGCCCGTTCATGAAGGCGCAGTTCGCCGCGTGGAAACATGCGCAGGTGCAGGCCGATGGTATCTTTTTCACCATCGTGCACATTGGCGCCATGTTTTGTGCCGTGGTGCTGATCACCGTAGGGTCTGCGTTGGCGAAACGAAGAACAAACGATATCGAAAAATTCAGGACCATGCTGGTTTGGTTTTCCGTGGCCCTCGTCGTTATATTGCTGGCCATTCCATGGCCCTTTTCACCGTGGGCACATCGACCTTTTATCCGACCTTTCTAACACACTATGAAACACTATTTCAATTCATCTCTTGGACGACTTCGGTTGGTCGCTTTTCTGGAAGGCATTTCGCTGGTGCTATTGGTATTCATCGGCGTGCCGTTGAAGTATAGCATGGGCAATCCAACCGTGGTGAAAGCCATTGGTCCCGTGCATGGTGTGTTGTTCATTCTCTTTGTGTTTCTGGCGATTGGTGTGGCTGTGGAGTATAAATGGAAATTCATGACCACCACATGGAAAGTGCTGGTGGCAAGTTTCATTCCCTTTGGAACGTTTTACATTGATCGCACAATCCTGAAAAAGTTCGAGGGGAAATCAAGCCCGAATTAATCGCTGTTCATCGACAGTAACAATACAGTCTTCTTTCGAAAGAACTCTTCGAGAGAAAGTAGCTTACCTATGCTAATGGTGGTTGTGCACTAAGTTAATCGCAGTGCCTCGCCTATCACTCGTCTATATTTCCGTTGATTATTTTCTGCGAATGTTCTATTATCGTAGTAAACACCCCATGTGCCTATGAAATCGAACAGACGTAAATTCCTTCAACATACCCTGACAACGGCAGCAGGATTAGCGGCGCTGCCCGCAACAACTTTGTCGCGACCTTCGGAAATGAATACAAAAGGAACTATCGCAAAAGCTGCGGGCGCTATCCGCTTTTCGGTGATCGGGCTCAACCATGGTCACATCTACAGCCAGGTGGAGGCCGTGATGCGTGGTGGCGGGGAGTTGGTGTCATTCTATGCCAAAGAGCAGGATTTGGGTGAGGCGTTTGCCAAGAAATATCCGCAGGCAAAAGCGGCGCGTTCCGAGAAGGAAATTCTGGAAGATAAGTCCATACAGCTTGTGGTGAGCGCTTCCATTCCCTCCGATCGTGCACTGTTGGGCATCGCGGTGATGCAGCATGGAAAAGATTTTATGGTAGACAAACCGGGCATCACAACCCTGCAGCAACTGGCAGATGTGCGAAAGGTGCAACAAGAAACAAAGCGGATCTATTCCATCATGTATAGCGAGCGCCTCGAAAACCGGGCCACCATCAAAGCCGGAGAGTTGGTGAAAGCCGGTGCCATCGGACAAGTTGTTCAAACTATCGGGCTGGGTCCGCATCGCATCAACCTTAAGTCGCGGCCCGAATGGTTTTTTGACAAGAACCGTTACGGCGGAATTCTGTGTGATATCGGTTCGCATCAATTCGATCAGTTCCTGTTCTTCACGGGCTCAACCCAAGCCAGCGTGGTGGCGTCGCAGGTGGGCAATGTGCACTATCCACAATATCCGGACTTCGAAGATTTTGGTGATGTGACGTTGCGTGGCAACAAGGGCTCGGGCTATATCCGTGTGGACTGGTTCACACCCGACGGTCTCAACACCTGGGGCGATGGCCGCCTCACCATTCTGGGCACCGATGGTTTCATTGAGCTGCGCAAGAATGTTGATATCGGCGGCAGAGCCGGTGGCAATCACCTCTTCCTGGTCGATCAAAAAGAAACACGCTACATCGACTGCAGTGCAGAGCCGTTGCCTTATGGCGAACAATTGGTGCAGGATATATTGCATCGCACAGAAACGGCTATGTCGCAAGCGCATTGTTTTCTCGCTACCGAGCTGGCGCTGAAAGCACAACAACAGGCGCAGCGACTAACGCTTCAGAAATAAAACAGCAAGGGCAAGCAGAACAGTGATGGGGCGAATCGGGGCATCAGGATGCGTCATGCAAGACGACGTCGTCAATTTCAGAGGTCTCGTCAAAAGAGTCTTTTGGCTTAGGTTCCTGAGCAGTCACACGTCCGTTGATTTTTGCCAGCAGTCCAAGCATGGCTGTGTAGAGGAACGAAAGCACCTGTGAAATGAAGAACACTTCCTGCGGATAAAGGCCCACAATCATCATGAAAAATACGGTGAGTGCAATCACCACCACCGAACGCCACACGGGGTCGCGTGTTTTGAAATAGACCGACACGCCATAGCCAAACAGAATGGCGGTGAGCGTGCACCACAAGAGCAACCCAACCCAGCCCGTTTCAATTCCGATTTTTACATACTCCGAATCCGGCGGGAAAGAACCGATGAAGGTGTGCGGGGAATATTTCATCCCCAGATATCCTGTGCTACCTAAACCAAAGCCGATCGGGTTGGCGCGAATGTAGGCGCGTATGGTTTGTTGGTTTCGCAGACGCACGTTCATGGAGGGATCGTCGGTGCCCGAGAAGGCCGTACTCATCACATAGACGGCGCCCGACGAAGGGCCAAACATGACGGCCGTGCCTGCAAGCATAAAACACATCACCACGATGATGACTTTCCGGTTCAATGTGATGCCGGCAAAGATCGCCATGCCCAACGGCAACATCACCATAGCTGTGCGCGATCCGGTGTAGAGCATGGACCACAAACAAACCACACACGTCACGGCCGACAAAATGCGCAGCCGCAGCTTTGTCTCGTAGAAGAAGATGATAAACGCCGCCACGCCCGTGATGGCCATCACCATGCCGAACTCGGAAGGTGAAAAGAAGAATGAGAATTTTCGAAGACGACCCCAGGTGAACAATGCGCCGTACAGGTTTTCGTCGCTGCTGGCCCACGCATAGTCAAACCCCGGCAGGCCGGCAAACTCCTGATACAGTCCATACATGCCGCAGATCAGGCCAAGGCTGAACCAGGCGATATAAAATAGATGCACATCGCTTTTGGTTTCGGTTGAGCCATAGACGATGAAGAATGCCGAGATGAGCGGGATGTAGCCCCGCAGTGCCAACGCCCCGGCAACACGCGACGTGGCACTGGGGTTGAGCAGTTCGAGGAACAGGTAGAACACCCAAATGCACAACAGAATGCCCGGAAGAGTTTTTATGCCCCCGATGCGCCCGTTCAACGTGAGGGTGAGCAGAATCACAAAACAAAGTCCCTGAATGGCTTCACCCACCGGAATGCCAAAAAGCCCAAAGGCTTTGATAAAAAACGGTATGAGAAAAGCAGCGCCCAGCAGAAAGAATATGTTGTAGCGCGGATATTTATAAGAGAAGTAGAAAATGGAGATGAAACCAATGATGCCAATCACTAGCACGTTGATGACAATACCAAAAAGATTGGTGAGAAACAGCAACCCCACGTTGGCCAGGATCAGCAGGCATGGCACGATCCAGGAATCCTTGAGCGTATAGAACCGGGTTGACATTAGCCGAACAGAATTTTATAGAAGAAAAACAACGACGTGGCAGCACCCACCACAATGAGGACAACCTTGTGTATTTTATCAAAGCCGATTTTGTTCTCGTCGTTCATGTGCGTTTCGCGTGTCGGGCTCCCGGTGGTTGCGGAGAGTTTGTGTTCGGTCCTCCAAAGGACCGGCTGGTATGCAGCCTTCAAAGATAACGATTTGCCCCGCACTTAATCAACGGCCTTCATTCCCGAAAACCACGCGGCGGCTTGCCCGACCAACCTGGTTCAGCTGCTTTTATCAGGATTTGGCTGGCGACTCAATGCCGGAAAGCTTTTATAAAGTGCTCCGGGTTTTTGATTTAAAAAGGTCCAGCACCACTTTGGGCCAGTCCTTGTTCATGAATGGTTTTTCGAACAGCAGGAAGCTGATCACACTCACCACAAACACCAGCGGCAGGAAGATGAGCGCCTGCACCAGGATGTTCACTTCATAGTAGTTGGTGATTTGCAGTTTCCGTGTGAGAATCATCAGGAACTCGGCCAGGGGCAAGTGCAAAAGATAGATGGTGTAGCACATGCCTCCAATGGACATGATCCAGCGGTTGGTCACAAAGCGGTTGGCGTAATTTCCGCGGAACACGGCATAGAAGAACACAAAGAACAGTACTGCTTCGGCAAGGCGGTCCACAAAGTTAAACTCCCAGTCCCAGATCATGATCACAATCACCAGCGCGGCAAGGGCCACAAAGTCGTAGATCGTGTTTCGCCGGGGGCGCACTTTCCAGTCGCACAAATAAATGTCGGTAATGATGAAGCCGGTGAGAAAATAGTGAAGATATCCCAGCACGGTCAGGTACCACGGCAGGCGGAAGAATTCAAAATATTGCTGCACCACCATGAACACGAAGATGAATGCCACCATGGTCGCACGGCGCACGACTTTGTTTTTGATGGAGAAAAATCCCCAGGCCATGAACGGCGCCAGCACATAGAATTGCACTTCCACTTCCAGCGTCCACGTGGCCGGGTTGATGAGCGACCAGCCCTGGTAGATGAGACCGTGGGTATAGGTGAGGTTGGCAAAATAGTGGGGCAAATACTCGGTAAAGCTCTGGTGCTTGAAAAAGATGAACGCGACAAACATGATCGACATCCAGATGATGTAGGGAGGTTCGAGGCGGGTGAGGCGACGCACATAATAGTTTTTCAGTTTCATCTCGGTGGCCCCGGCCATACGTTTGGCGGCAAAGGGCAGGCAGAGGATGAAACCGCTGATGATGAAAAAAACATAAACCCCAACAAAACCGCGGGTGGCCACAAAAGCAAGCACGTTGTCTTCTACGGGGGTGGCAAACTGGATAACCGTGTTGCGAACAAAACGCTCGTGAAGGTGCTGGATGAGGACCGTGAAGATGGCAATGAAACGAAGGCCGTCAATTTCCCGGATAAGCTCGGTGCCGGTAGTGATCCGTTTCAACCGATCGGGAAGCCTGTTCAAAATTTCAAACATTGCGGTGAGGGTAGTTTTTACAGCTTAAAAATAAAGCTTCGCCCGTGATTTTGCCCCATTGACCAGCCTATTTCAACGCAAAATCCAAAAAAGGGCCGGCGGAGCCTCACGTTCAACGCGACGTGCACACAGAAGGATGCACGAATACGGAAAACAGGGAAGAGCCATTCAGGGCGGGTGCAAACGATAATCTACGTCAGAAACATCTCTTACGGCTCACCGTGCAAGAGGCAGTTGTAGGGCATTTTAACAAAATGTTACGTTTTGCTTTTCCTCACGGGGCAATGGAGGACAGATCGTGAATGACAACGTGGTCAAGTGATGTTGACGCACGGCTCCCGATGCAGGCTTGGGATGCTCTGTTACATGTCCCCGTGGCGTATAGCCATGGCGTAATCAGGTTGTGCTTATGGAGTGCGATCGTCCAGCACAACTTCCGCCGACTCTATCGTGATGTTCACGTAGGCTGTTTCGGTGAAGATGTCGAGCAGGCGTCGTTTATAGTCAATCGTTTCGCCCGGGTGTACCGGTTCTGAAATGGTGAGGTGCGTGGTTCTTTCGGCGCCGCCGGCTTTGGCATATGAGACCCGGAGCACGATGTTTTTATAGGTCACAATGGCCGCCGTGTTTTTGAGCTCACCCTCAATCACCGATTGGTGGATGGGGTTTTTCTTCCAAGTGTGGCGATGGCTGAGATAGGTGGCGATGCCACGTGCTTCCTGTTCATAGTCTGGATTGTTTTTCTCCCGCCAGGCACCGATGTGCAGGGCCGGGGTGGACGACCGTTCCAGCATGTGAGACGTTGAGCTGTAGGACGCCGACTCTTTCTTTGTCAACACCAGGCCGCCTTTGGGATTTTCTACGTTTCCGAAAAGCACTTTCCCCTCCGCCACCGACAGGGTGGTGAGCGTATCTTCTACGTTCACATTGAAGGAAGTGCCCAGCACGCGCGTCAGGGTGTTTTTGGTGATTACTTCAAACGGTCGGTTTGGGTTGGGCGTCACCTGAAAATAGGCTTCCCCTTCCAGGTATACCCACCGCAGCGGTCCATGGAAATCTTTTGTGTATGAAATGCGACTGTTGGTGTTGAGCCATACTTTGGTGCTGTCGGGCAGATAGACCATCATCACGCGATTGCCACTCGACAAGTCAAATTCGGTTGTGGAGCCGTGAAAGAAAAGCACGTAAGAAGCCAGCACCGTGAAGAGCAGGGTGGCCGCGACCTTCCAAATCCAGGGACGTTCTTTAAAGAGGTGAACGATTTTGCTGTCGCGTGCTGCGTCGGTCTCGCGAATACGTTGCATAAACTTCGTCAGCTCTGCTTCGGTGTCGGCGTGGCGCACGGTGTGCCGGATGTTAGACGCCTCCCAGATAATCTTGGTGTCGTGAAAAAGCTGGCGGTTTTCGTCAGAGGCGTTCAGCCATGTTTCGAACGTTTCGCGTTCCGCCGCGGTGAGTTGCCCCGACAGATAGGCGGATATTTTTTCCAACGTTAAGTTAAGGTCCGTGTTCATGGTGATTCAACCCTTCTGATCAATAGCACATTAAGGAGGGGTTACCCCCAAAGGTGGGGGTAATATATTTTTTTAATAGGCTTTCGCCAGGCAAAATGTCAATACAATGAGGATGACGACCGCCAGCGATTTGATGGTCATGAAGGGTTTTAATGCACCCCGGAGCTTGTCGAGTGCAATGCCCATTTGATTTTCAACCGTTTTGAGTGAAAGCCCCATCACGTCGGCAATCTCCTGGTATTTCATATTTTCCTGGCGGCTCAGCACATACACGGTTCTGCATTGGGGTGGAAGCTTATCGATGGCTTCTTTGACTTTTCGTTCAAATTCCTGGAACTCCAGGGTTTCGGTGCCGGTGTAGGCCACCAGCGTATCTTCGGTGATGTGGTCGTCGAGGCGATGTATTTTCTTATTGAAGCGCAGGTGATTGTAGGCGGTGTGTGCGGTGGCTTTTGCCAGGTAGTGTTTAATGGGGCCGTCAAGGTCCAGGCGTTCGCGGTTGGTCCACAGCTTCATAAACACTTCCTGCACAATATCTTTGGCGGCATCGGCATCGCCCACGATGTTGCAAGCCATGTCGCACATCCCTTTGTGGTGCTTGCGGAAAATGTTTTGAAATTCTTCGATCGATGAATTTTTCACCGGCTTTGGGTTTTAAGTTTTGAACGCAACAGCTTGAAGTATTCCCAATACTGGATAAACTTCGTTCTGATTTGGGAATATTAGATTCTTTTCGGTCATGTTGGGGGTAGGGTGAAAATCGTGTGCTATAGCACTGAACCCTAAATCCTAACACTATGAACGATCCCTAATTCACGCATCACTACTAGCCGTGTAGACGGTACAATTTTTGAACCTGTTTGAGAGAGAATGAACCAGGTAAATCGATTAGAAAGCTCCAACCCCATGGTGCTCACTAAAAGAAAAACCGAACAAATGAAACAACTCATTCGCAAACGAGACACGATAACACTTCTTGACGGACGAGAGGGAACCGTGCTTGAGCTGGTTACCCAAATGCCTGCCAAAGTGTTTAAAGTGGAGATCAGTGCTGATAAACATGTTGAGTATCTGGACGAGACCAAGCTCAAGCTGAAGAAACAGCACGTTCTCAACAAATGGAAAGATCTTATCCGATAAGTGGATGGCTTCCCTTCAACCCAAAGAAGTTAATGTGTATCCTGAAACGTTAGTCCGGCGCTCACCGGCATTTTCATGATCCTTCCCAGCCCAGCGTGCTCGCCCAGCACGCTGGGCTTTTTTTATCCATGACTATCGTAAGGAAAAAAATGAAAGAGCATCCACGACCTACAATAGTCTGGTGAAGCATGTGTGCACAAGGGATTATGAGAACTGACTATTTTCTTGTGTAGTGCCGTGGCCTAGAGGATGACCAACAACTGCGTGGTGTAATGTATTCTGTGACGACATAGAAATATCGTTATCCATCAAGTTGGAATTGAGGATGAGAGAAAACAAACGCGTAAGATTAAAAATCAATACTGCGACGAGAAGGTGCCGTGTATTCGCAAGACACTCCAATCGCCGCAGCACCTGTCTCGTGACGACCTACTTTTGTAGCAACAGCCAGCTCAAAGCGTCGTTGTACGAGTTAAAAGACTTGACAATGCCGGACGACGGCATGGCTTTTTTTGCCGACAGTTCGGAAAAGATGTTGGGAGAGAAAACCCAGGCGAAATGCTGTAGACCACTTTCGATCATTTGTGGAAACCACACCGACGCTGTCCAGTCGGCTGCTTCCTGCCAGGGGCCTGTGACCTGGGAATTGTCATTCAGAACTTTGCTTACCCCTTTCTGCTGCAACAGCTCCAGGATAATGCCACCGGATTTTACAATGGATTCCTTGTTTTGAAATCCAAGCCAGTTACAATAGAGATACTTGTTCTGTGGATCGTAACTGATCTCAATGTTCTTTGCTTTAAATAAAGACTGCATAATTGTTTGTTGGGTTACAGCTAATAAAATAATGGCCAAGAAAATTTATAATAACGAGGGAAGATAGCGTACTCAACAGAAACAAAAAAAAGCGAAGCCCAAAAAAGTTTTCCACAATCAGGATTGGGATGAGGTCTGAAGATGGGAGTGGGGTTATAATTCTACAGCCACAATCTCGATGCGCGGAATACTGTCTTTTTCCGGGACACAGGCGTGACATACGTAGTCCTCGATGTCAAGGCGCACGAACACGCCTCTATATATAATGTCTTCCGCATAAATACTGCCCGTGAGGTGGAGCACATCCACCTGGCGCAAGGGCACCTGCATCCCGAAGCCATGCAGCTTCAACAAGCTCTCTTTGCGTGTCCACAAGTTGAAAAATGATTGGGGGGTTGGATCTTCCTGTATCAGGTGCCACTCGTCGTGCGTGAAGCTTGTCTTGTACTCGTCAACAGGAATGCTGCGGATCAGTTCCACGTCAACCCCCACGGCGCCCTCATCCGAAACCAGGCATATCGCCACACCTGCGGCATGCGCGATTGAGAATTCCAGGGAAGAAGTAAGCAGCGGCTTGCCATAGCGTCCTTTGTGAATATGTAACTTTTGAATTGAAATACCTTTTTTTTCCAAAAGCCGCTGCAAGAGCAATCGCGAGACAAGGCTAATAAGTAACTCATTCTCAAACGCGTATTCAGTTTCAGGATACAACATGGGATGGAGTTTTTCCTTAAGCGTTTGAACCCGTGGTAATTCAGAATACACTCTCGAATCGAAGATGGCAGCAGTTATCATGATGTTAACACGAACGGGTTATGCAATGGTTTGGGGTGGTCATTGATGTACCCCCGGATTCGGGGAGTACGATTAAAAATATTTTATGAAGCAGCCAATTCACTGAAAAAGGTTTGGGGGTAATGTTTCGCCGGTTGTTAAAAAAACTGATGTCATAGGTGTAAGTACATTCGATTATTATTTCACGATAGCAAGATATTTTATATGAAGACACCTCATCACCATCAACCCCAAGTTATGAAAGACCCCATCGCCATCGTCGGCATGTCGTGCCGTTTCCCCCAAGCTGAAACCTTGCAAGCCTTTTGGAAACTTCTTTGTGAAGGTAGGGATACCATCACCGAAATACCAAAGTCGCGCTGGAACAACGACGACTACTACGATCCGGATCCCAGCGCACAAGGTAAGTCCCACCAACGCCACGCGTCGATGTTGGAAGATATTCATGACTTTGATTCGTTGTTCTTCAATATCTCGCCGGCCGAAGCAGCCGAAATGAACCCCTCGCAAAAACTGATGCTTGAATTGGTGTGGCAGGCCATCGAGAACTCAACCATCCCATACCAGCAGGTGCAGGGTGGAAAGGTTGGCGTTTATGTGGGCAACATCTGGAACGACTTCGAACATCTGCGTAAACATAAAAATGCGCCGGTCACATCGCACTCTGCCGTGGGCCAATCCTCAAACATCATCGCGAACCGCGTGTCGTTTGCGTTTGGGTTCACAGGTCCCAGTCTGGTGATGGACACCGGCTGCTCATCGTCGCTTGTGGCCTTGCATCTGGCGTGTCAAAGTCTGTGGGATGGCAGTACCGAACTTGCTGTCGCCGCCGGCATCAACCACATTCTCGATCCCGATCAAAACGTTTTGCTCTCGAAGTTTGGCGGACTATCTAAAAAAGGAAAGTGCAGCACCTTCGATGAAGGCGCCGATGGTTTTGTGCGTGGCGAAGGTGCCGGAGTGTTGCTGTTGAAGCGCCTGTCCGATGCCGAGCGCGATGGCAACAAGATCTACGCTGTAGTGAAAGGCTCGGCCATGAACAACAATGGTTTCAACGTCAACTTGCCCGCCACCAGCATCGCCGGTCAAAAGCAAGTGCTCACGGAGGCCTATGCCGGTTCGGGCATTGCTCCGGAAGACATACATTATATAGAAGCGCACGGCACGGGCACCAAGCTGGGCGACCCCACCGAGACGCGCGCGCTGGGAGAATTTTTCAGATCCAATCGCAAAAACAAACTTCGCGTGGGTTCGGTGAAAACCAACATCGGTCACCTCGAAGCCGCCGCCGGCATGGCCGGACTTATCAAGGTGGTGTTGTCGATTCAAAACAAAATGTTGCCGCCAAGTTTGAACTTCAAGAACCCCAACCCGGCCATCGCGTTCGACGAGCTGAAGTTGCAGGTTCAAAACGAATTGGGTCAATGGCCCGTGAAGAACGGCGAGAAACTGAAAGCCGGTGTGAACTCGTTTGGCTGGGGCGGCACTAATGCCCACACCATCATTGAAGAATACAGAGACGAACCTTCGGCGAAAGTTATCGATCTTGAAAACATCCGCTACAGCCTTCCGCTGTCGGCCAAGTCGCCCAAAGCGCTGAAGAACCTGGCGAAGGAATATAGCGATAAAATAAAAGAACTTTCCAACGAAGCCTTCCACGATCTGTGTGTGGCCACGGCGTTGCTGAAACCCAACTTCGATCTGCGCATCAACATTTCGGGCGATACAAAGGAAGAAGTGCTCACAGCGCTCGACGACTTCCTGAAGGAGGAACAAGAACTCACCGGTGCACAAGCGCTCACGGCTGAAGACAAAGTGGTGTTTGTGTTTCCGGGTCAGGGATCGCAGTGGCTTGGCATGGCCAAAGAACTTATGGAGAAGGAACCCGTGTTCCGCAAGACCATTGAGGCGTGCGACAAGGCATTTGCCAAATTCACCGACTGGTCGCTCATTGAACAGTTGCAGGCCACGGCCGAGAAGAGCCGCCTGAATGAAATCAATGTGATTCAACCTGCGTTGTGCGCCGTGCAGATTGCTTTGGCAAAAATGTGGATGTCGTGGGGCATTCGCCCGCAGGCTGTGGTTGGTCACAGCATGGGGGAGGTGGCCGCAGCATGTGTTGCCGGAACCATCAGCCTTGATGATGCTGCTAACATTATCTGCACCCGCAGCCGTCTCATGAAAAAAGTGAGTGGACAAGGGGGTGCCATGGCGGTGACCGAACTGAATAAAGCATCGGCCGAAGAAATGATTCAACGCTACCCCGCATTGTCGGTGGCCGTGTCCAATAGTCCCAAGTCAACCGTAGTGGCCGGCGACAAGCAGTCGATCGAACAACTTTTGCACGAACTTGAAAGCAAAGGGCTCTTTGGTCGCATGGTGAAAGTTGACGTGGCATCACACAGTCAGCAGATGGATCCGTTGAAAGAAGACCTGCGTCAGGCATTGCATTTTGTGAAGCCGATGGCCGGTGAAATTCCGGTATACTCCACGGTGCAGGCGCGCCGCATGGAAGGCCAGGAAATGAACGCCGACTATTGGGTGACCAACCTGCGCAACACTGTGCAGTTCTCGGCCGTGATGCAGCAACTGATGGAAGACCAGCATGTGGTGTTCATTGAATGCAGCCCACACCCTGTGCTGACCAACGCGGTGAACGAATGTGCAGAATTTGGAAAAGCAAAAGTGATCACGGTGCCCTCGTTGCTACGCGAAAAACCCGAGCAGGAAACGTTAGTCAAAAACCTGGGTGAGCTTTATACAAAAGGCTTTACCGTGAACTGGAGTGATTTCTATGGAACCGAAACCGCTCCCGACATCACGCTGCCGCACTACCCATTCCAACGCGACACCTATGCGCTGGAAGATCGCTCGGCCGAACAACGCGACAAAAACTCCGGCCTTCGCTACCCCTTGCTGGGCCAACATTTAACGCTGGCCGGTCTGGATCATCTTCGGTATTGGGAGACACAGGTCAGCCTGGGCAAATATCCGTATCTGGCCGACCACCAGGTGAACGCTACCCCTGTGTTCCCAGGCGCCGGCTATGTGGAAATTATTCTGGAAGCGGCATCGGAAATTCACGGCGCCGGCATTCCTGTTATTCGCAAGCTCAATTTCATTCAGTCGGTGAGCCTCGAAGAAGGGGAGAGCAAAACCGTGCAGCTGCGCATGGTGGAAGACGAAAACGGCAACAACGTTTTTAAGTTCTTTGCCAAAGCACCACAAGGCGATAAATCGGGATGGACATTGCTGGCCGATGGCGAGTTGACCATGTATACCGGATCGCTGGTGAACAAAGACCGCTTGGTGCACTTCACCGATGCGGCAGCACCCGTAGACATAAAAGCTTATTACCAATCACTGACCAGTCTGGGTCTGCAATACGGAAAATATTTTCAAGGCCTGACCGAATTGGCGACGGAACAGCATGGCGAAGACACCTATGTGTCGTTTGTTGTGACGCCCGAAGACAGCATTCGTCAGAATGGCCATCGCTATGCCTTGCATCCCGCGTTGCTGGATGCTTGCTTCCAACCGTTGTTCCTCACGGTGGCGCAACAGCAGAACGCGTCGTCCGATCGCACCACGTTTCTCACTTCGGTAGACGAGGTGCAATTGTTGGGCAAGGTTGACTATTCTTTGCCGGTTCGTGGTGAAGCGCGGCTTTATCCTGCCAAGATCGACAACGAGCGTGGCACATTGACCGTGAAAGCCGACCTCGTGATTTTTGGTGCTCAAGACAGTGTGGTGCTGAAAGTGTCGGGACTGCAAGGAAAAATTCTTGATGCAGACCTCATCCGCCGCGAGAACGAGAAAGTGAAGAACTGGCTCTATGACATCGCGTGGACGGAACGCACCTTCGCGAAAAAACCAATGGCGGTGAAAAGCAAACCCGAAAGCTGGATTGTGTTTGGCGATGTGTATGGACTGAGCCGCATCCTTCTTGAAAAGATCGACCCCGCAGGCTTGCACCTCATTCACGTAACACCCGATCGCGCCTTTGGCAAAGCGCAAGACGAAACGGGTAGTGTTGAATACAAACTGAACTATGCCGACAAAGAAGACTACGCACGCCTGGTGAAAGATCTTTTGCACGACGGTCAGGCCATAGACGGTATCCTACACATGGGAGGTATCTACTATCCTTCAAGTGAGCGTGAATTAACCGCCGACGAGTTGGAAGGCGAACAGGTATACGGCAGCATCAGTTTGCTTTATACGATGCAGGAGATCACGTCGCGCATTGTGTCCAAAACGCCGAAGCTGGCCGTGGTCACCAACGGCATGCAGATGGTGGGCAACGACAAGCATCACACGCAAGTGGTGCACGGTGCCCTTTCGGGTCTGGTGCGCGTGATCAGCAACGAATTGCCGCAGTATGAAGGCAAGCGCTACGACCTCAGCTTTAACCCGATGATGGAAGAGCTGGATCAGGTTCTTCAATTGATGCAGGAAGACCTTACCGAAGAGCGCGAAATCGCCCTGCGTGGCCGCACGCAATATGTGCCCCGCCTGAGAACCTTTACCGGAACCATGACGCCAGCCACACAACAGTCGCCGGCACGCTTCTCGGAAAACGGAACATACCTTGTGACGGGTTTCAGAGGACTTGGCTTTGTGTTCATTGAGTGGATGATCAAACGCGGTGCCCGTCACTTCGCGTTGCTGAGTCGCACCGGTGCGGCGTCTGATTCGGTAATGAACAAAATGCTTGCTTACGAATCGCAAGGTTGTCATTTTAAAATATTCCAGGCCGACACCAGCCACACCGACCAGTTGAAATCGGTTATCGAAAATATAGGCGACACCATGCCGCCGCTGAAGGGTGTGATTCATGCCGCCGGTGTTATCGAGGCGAAAGCCATCGACAAAATAACAGAGATTGAATTTATGGAAACCCTGGCGCCAAAAGTGAAAGGAGCCTGGAATTTGCACATGCTCACACAGCACCTGCCGTTGGAATGTTTCATCCTGTTCTCGTCGGCTTCTTCGCTCATCGGCCTCAGCGGTCAGGCAAGCTATGTGGCAGCGAACAGTTTCCTGGATGTGCTGGCACATCGCCGCAGACAAAGCGGCCTTACGGCGCAAAGCATCAACTGGGGTGTGATCAAAGACGTGGGCATGGTGGCCAACGAAACCGAGCTTGAAAAATATGCACGCGCCGAAGGCTTCGAACCCATCGTGATGCAGGATGCCATGGAGGTCTACGACACCATTGCCGCACACGACCTCACACAAATCGGCATCATGAAAATTGACGCGGCGCAAATGGGATCGTACTACTCGGCCCTGGCACGTACCAACTATTTCAAAGGCCTCATGGAGACCAAGGACGTGGTGTCACAAAAAGAAACCAGCTTCCTGGAAACCTACACGCTGCTGGCCGACGAACGCGAACGCAAGGACGCACTCGAACAACTGATCACGCGCCACGTGAGCAAGATTATCAAGATGCCTGCATCGCGCATCGGCAACACCATGACCTTTAAAGGACTTGGTGTGGATTCGCTCATGGCCATCCAATTGAGAAACTTGTTGGAGAAGAGCCTGGAACTGAAACTGTCTGTGGCCATGTTCTGGTCGCACCCCAGCATCCGCGAATATGCCACGTTCCTCTTTGGCAACCTGCGTACCCAGACCGCGGAGCAGCGCCTGATCGAAGACCTGGTAAAACACAGCGCGGTAGCCCAACCCAAGCCTGCCGTGGAACACGAGTGGTTCGTAGTGACACGGCCAAACCCTTCGGCCACACGCCGGTTGATTTGTTTCCACGACGCTGGCGGCAGTGCGTCGCTTTATCATGGATGGGAAGAACAATTTGACAACACATTCGAAATTGTAGCGCTGGAATTGCCCGGTCGCGGCAAGCGTTGGGCGGAGCAGCCTTACCGCAGATTGGAAGATCTGTTGCAAGGTGTGTTGCCCGCGTTGACTGCACTGATGGATAAGCCCTTTGCCTTCTTTGGTCATAGCATGGGCGGACTGGTGGCATTCGAAACCATCCGCGCCCTGCGCAAAAATAAACTTGCCCTGCCCGAAAAACTTTTTGTGTCATCCACACCCAGTCTTTTCTCGTACGACAAACGCACGGTGAATCACCAGTTGTCGGATGGCGAATTGGCGGAAATGTTCCCGCACGTGGCCATCGAAAATGTGGAGGACCTGGAGTTGCAACAAATACTCATCCGCATTCTGCGCGCAGACCTGGAGTTGCTCAACAACTATCACTATGTGCGTGAAGATGCATTGCCCGTTTCGATTGTCGCCTTTCACGGTCAGAGCGACCCGCGTGTAACACATCAGCAAGTGGAACAGTGGGAGCAGGAGACGACCAAGTCGTTTGCCCTGGTGTCGCGTCCCGGAGGACACCGTTACGTTGAGCAGGACGCTGCGTTTGTTACGGCCACGATTCAAAAAACGTTGGCGCATCAAGGTTCGTTGCAAACCATCAACCAACCAGCATAGGCCATGCGAGAGTCGGTGAAAGACAAGGTGGTGGGCACCTGGAAGCTGATCTCGTGGACGTTCACAGGAGAACATGGCGAACTGATTGACTACTTTGGAAAAGACGCTACGGGGGTGTTGATGTATGACGAAGCAGGCAACATGAATGCGCAATTGATGCGCAACGATCGAAAACGATTTGCATCCGATGGTATTAACAGCGGGACGGCTGAGGAGGCGAAGGGCGCCTTTCTCAGCTACCTCGCCTACTTCGGAAGATATTTTGAACGACAGCCCGGCGAGATTGTGCACGTGGTGGAAGGCAGCCTCTTTCCCAACTGGCTGGGAATGGAACAGGTTCGCTTCGCTACGGTGAAGGACAATATTTTGCAGGTGAGCACGCCTCCTGTTCCAACCCAAACCGGCGAAACCGTGTTTACAGTTACGTGGGAAAAAGTGGTGTAGTGAATTCCGTTATAAAAGAATCTTAAATTCCGTGCCGTTGCCGGCTTCGCTGATCACCTGAATGTCGGCCCGGTGCAGCTGTAGGATTTGTTTGGTGATGGCCAGGCCGATGCCCGATCCATGCTTGCGCGTGGTGAAGAAGGGGATGAATATTTTTTCGAGCGTGGCGTCGTCCATGCCTTCGCCGTTGTCGATCACGTGGATGCAGGTGTTTCCTTTTTGGTGTTGTGATGTTTTGATTTCGATGACGGGATTTTTTGTGTTGGCCAAAGCGTCGATGGCGTTCAGGATAAGATTGATGAGCACGTGTTCCATTAGTTCGGGGTCAACAAAAACGCTGACATCGACCTGGTGTACGGAGAGCGTCACGCCGTTGTCAGCCAGTTTGGATTGCAGCAGCAATTGCACACGGGCCACAATTTTTTTGAGATCGGTTTGCAGTGGCGCGTGTTTGGGAATGCCTGTGAGCTTGCGATAGGTTTGTGTGAAATTGTAAAGCCCTTCGCTACGGATTTTGATGGCTTCCAACCCTTTGTCTAACGATTCGAACAAGGTGTTTCCGGGTATTTCCAGAACCTGTTGATTTTGTGTGACCATTCCGTGCAGGGTGGCGCTGAGCGATGTGATGGGCGACACCGAGTTCATGATTTCGTGACCCAGCACGCGGATGAGCTTTTGCCAGGCTTCTACTTCGCGCGCGTCGAGTTCGCTGCGGATGTTTTGCATGGAGATGAGTTTGTAGTAGCGCCCCTGCAGTTTGAACTCTGCGGCGTGCAGCGACAATTGAAGCAATTCCTGATTCACCCGCAGTTTCACCAGCAAGGTTTCACCCGAGCGAATTTCGCGCAGCGTGTTCACAAACGCGTCTCCAAACAATTCCAGCGCTTTGATGTTGGGGAGAATGTTTTTCTGTAGCAGATTTTTTAGCGCCTGGTTAGCGAGATGCACATTCCCGTCGGCGTCGATGCTGAGGATGCTGACGCGCACGTGTTCCACCAGCATTTCGAGGTAGCGGAATTGCGTTTCGCGTTCGGTGCTGATCTTTTTGAAGGCTTCGGATATCTGATTTAATGTTTCATACAAATCGTCCTGGCTTTTGCCGCGTCCGGTCGATTGAAAATGGGTGGTGAAGTCGCGTTGCAGCAGGCTGGTCATGAACACCTTCATGTCGCGGTTGAAGCGGTCGATGTACCACACCAATTCCACCAGGATCACGACAAGCGCGACGCCGAGGTAAGCACTGCGCAGGTATCGCTGCTGCACCACGCACCACGCCAGCAACAAAATGCACGCGGTGAGCAGCGCCACACGAAGAACGATGTTGATCCTGAATTTTTTAAATACCATAGGTTTCAATTCTCCGGTATAGTGCGCCACGCGACAGACCCAATTCTTCGGCCGCATGGCTGATGTTGCCATGATGTTTGGCAATGGCTTTTCGGATAGCCCACGCTTCAAGCTGTTCGAGGTTGAGCCGCTCGAACGAAAACTCGCCCTGCACCTTTTGCGGATCGCGGCCAAAGTCGTCGGGAAGAAGTTCTTCTCCTTCGCACATGATGACGGCGCGCTCCACGGCATGTTGCAGTTCACGGATGTTGCCCGGCCACCGGTAGCCTTGCAGTTGCGCCAGCGCGGCTTCGGAAAGTTTGAGATAGGGCTTCTGGTATTTTGCCGAAAACTTTTTCAGAAAATGTGTCGCGATCAGGGGAATGTCTTCTGCACGATCGTGGAGGGGTGGCACGGTCATCTCCACGGTGTTGATACGATAGAGCAGATCTTCTCGGAATTTTCCGTCGCTCACCATGGCGTGCAGGTTGCAGTTGGTGGCGCAGACGATGCGCACATCGAGGGCGATGGGCTCGTGCGTGCCGAGACGGGTCACCTTTTTATGTTGCAAGACGGTGAGCAGTTTGGCTTGCAGCGGCAATGATAAATTTCCGATTTCGTCGAGCAGCAACGTGCCACCCGCGGCGGCTTCGAAGCGGCCGATGCGGTCTTCTTTGGCGTCGGTGAACGCGCCCTTGCGGTGGCCGAACAATTCGCTTTCGAATAATGATTCGCTGAGCGATCCCACATCTACGGCCATAAAAATTCCGTCGGCGCGTTTGGAGCGCGCGTGTATTTCGCGGGCAATCACTTCTTTGCCCGTGCCGTTCTGACCCAGGATGAGCACTTCGGCTTCGGTGGGTGCCACCTTGTCGATGGTTTTGCGAATGGCGTTGAGTGCTGGCGAATTTCCAATGAGCGGTTCATGAGCCTGGCGCAAGGCCGAGACCAGCGACTTCTGTTGTGACTTCAGCAACTTCACATTCTTTTTCTCCTGGCTCACCACGTTGGCCGTCTTCACGGTGGTGAGAAGCTTTTCGTTTTGCCAGGGCTTCACAATAAAATCCAATGCGCCCTCTTTAATAGAGTCAACGGCCAGTTGGATGTCGCCGTAGGCCGTGAGCAGGATAATTTGTGTGTCGGGGTGAAGGCTCAGAATTTTTCGGAGCCAGAACAAACCCTGGTTGCCCGTGGTGTCGCCGTGCCGGAAGTTCATGTCGAGCACCACCACATCAAACTGTTCCTGTTCGAACAAGGCCGGGATGCGTTCGGGGTTGTTTGTGGTTTTCACGCTGGCAAAATGCGGCTCCAGCAAAAGTTTAACAGACAGCAATACAAATTCGTCGTCGTCGACCAGCAATATGCGTCCTGCGGATTTACACATTCTCTTGTCTGCTTCTAGAAAGAATAAAACTATTGCCCTGTCATCAAAAAACCATAAAAAGTGCCCATAATTGGACACAATCTTTTCTATGGATGGGCAGTGAATGCAGGGATGGCCAGAAAAACGTTGAAATTTAGCCCGCAATCCGCCATTATTATCATGGCACGGCCCGTGTTTACCATCACCCCGACGCGGTGTGGATGAACACGCCGGCGTTGACTTTCCTGCAAAAGCATTTTTATGATACGACACAATCTGCTCCTCGTCTTCCGTAATTTCAAACGCTTCAGAAGCACGTTCTTCATCAATCTCATTGGTCTGTCGGCAGGGCTGGCGTGCGCCATTCTCATCTTTCTTTGGGTAAGCGACGAGCTGGCATTCGACAAGTTCCGGGCAAACGATGACCGCATATTTTCGGTGATGACGTTCAAGAAAATGGCCGAAGGCATTGAAACATCGTCGTCTACGCCGGCGATTCTGGGTGCCGCTCTGGAGCAGGAAATTCCGGAGATGGAATACATCGCCTCTTCAGTTGGCTTCAAAGATCCGTATGAGTTTTCTATTGGCACTGGCTCAAAGCACGTGAGCGCCGTGGGCCAGTTTGTGAGCGTGAACTATTTCAAATTATTTTCCTATACGTTCCTGCAAGGTGACGGGAACACGGTTCTCGCCGACAAAAGCGCCGTAGTTGTTTCTGATGTTCTGGCAAAGAGATTATTCGGCAGCATCGCGGGTGCGGTGGGAAAGACGATTGACTGGGAGCTGATGGGCATGAAGAAACAATTCACCGTGAGCGGTGTCTTTGAAACGTTGCCGTTGAATGCTTCTGATAAATTTGAATTTGCCCTATCGTTTGAAATTTACAAGGACGTGGTGGGCGAAAATGGATTGTCGTGGGGAAACTTCGGCAGCAACACCTATGCGTTGCTGAAGGAAGGCACACATAACGAAGCCGTAAGCGAAAAGATAGCAGGCTTCATAAAAAAGAAAGATCCCGAGTCGCATGTCACGTTGTTTTTGAAACGCTACTCCGATCGTTATCTGCACGGTCGCTATGAAGGTGGTGTGGAGGCCGGTGGTCGCATCGAGTATGTGCGATTGTTTTCGATCATCGCTATTTTTATTCTGGTTATTGCGTGCATCAATTTCATGAACTTGTCAACGGCACAAGCGGCCACGCGCATCAAGGAAGTAGGCGTGAGAAAGGCCATTGGTGCGGCCCGCAAAACGCTGATCATTCAACATTTGTCAGAGTCTATGCTTATGACATTTCTGGCCCTCGCAGTTTCAATTCTTGCGGTCGATTTGTTGCTGCCGTTGTTTAACAACATGACGGGCAAACAACTGTCGCTGAGTTTTAACTGGACCATGGTGGGCGGCCTGACGGGCATCGCTGTGATGACCGGATTGTTGGCCGGCAGTTATCCTGCCTTGTACCTCTCCGGTTTCAATCCCGCCACAGTGTTGAAGGGAAAGCTGAACACGTCGGTCGGCGAGTTGTGGGCACGCCGGGGACTGGTAGTTTTTCAATTCTCACTATCCGTCATTTTCATTGTTGCCGTGTTGGTGGTGTATAAGCAGATTGAATTCGTTCAAAATAAAAATCTGGGATACGATAAAAACAATCTGATCTTCTTCAAGCCCGAAGGCAAAGTGAACGAGAGTCTGTCGACCTTTTTGGCGGAGGTAAAGAAAATACCCGGTGTGGCAAATGCGTCCAGCACATCGCATGGCATTGTGCGTTCCGAAAACTATACCACCGGGCTGCAATGGGAGGGAAAAAATCCGGCCGACATCATCCCGTTCGAAAACGTGAGCGCGAACTACGATCTTCTGGAAACGCTGGGCGTGACCGTTGTTGCCGGTCGCTCGTTCTCCGAACGCTTTGGCGACGAACGCTCCAAGATCATCTTCAACGAAGCCGCCATCGATGTGATGGGGCTGAACGATCCTGTGGGCAAGGACATCGAGATGTGGGGAAAGAAAATGCAGATCATTGGTGTGGTGAAGAATTTTCATTTCGAGTCGTTGCATGAAAACGTGAAGCCTTTGCTGTTTCGCTATAACCCTGAAGAAAATTTACGCATCATGGTGAAGCTGGAAAACGGGAACACGCAGGAAGCGCTGTCGCGACTTTCAAAATTCTATGCGACATTCAATCCTGGATTTTCATTCGACTATAAATTTCTCGACCAGGACTATCAGGTGCATTATGTGGCTGAAAAGCGCGTGTCGATTTTGTCGCGCTATTTCGCGGGCCTGGCGGTGCTCATTTCCTGTCTCGGGTTGTTTGGACTTGCCACATTCACCGCCGAACGTCGTCGTAAGGAAATGGGGATCCGGAAAGTGTTGGGTTCCAGCGAGGCGAACATTATCTACTTGCTCACGTCCGACTTCACAAAGATTGTGTTGCTGTCTATCATTATCGGGTTGCCGTTGAGCTACCTGCTGGCAAACTACTGGCTCAATGAATTCGCCTATCGCATTGAACTGAAGTGGTGGTATTTCATTGGTGCCGGTGCGCTGGCGTTGGGTGTGGCGTGGCTCACGGTGAGCGCGCAAGCTTTTAAAGCTGCACGTATCAATCCCGTGAATTGTCTGAAAGAACAATAATGGCGTTCATCAAAGCAACGCGTACACATTTCATCATTACGGATTTTAAATACTGAATCGCATGATAAAGCACAGTCTACTTCTCATATACCGGAACTTCAAACGTTTTAAAAATACATTCTTCATAAACCTTATTGGCCTTTCCACAGGATTGACGTGCACCGTGCTGATCTATCTGTGGGTGAAAGACGAATGGGCCATGAATGCCTTTCATGAAAAATCGGACCGGCTATATCATGTGATTGAAAATCGCGTGAAGTCGGAAGGTATCTGGACATCCTACACCACGTCTGGTTCGTTGGGGGAGACCATTCCGCAGGACATGCCCGAAGTGGAGTATGCCGTTAACCTCACGTCGTCGAATCGCTCCTTGCTCACCGTGGGTGAACGATCCATACAGGTGGAGGGTGGCTTCGCCGGAAAAGACATCTTCAAAATGTTTTCCTTTCCGTTGCTGCAGGGCGATGCAGGGCAGGTGCTTGTTGACAAAAATTCCATTGTGATTAGCGACGCGCTCGCCGTTCAACTCTTCAATACTACCGACAACGTGGTGGGCAAGTCGATTCTGTATGATCACGACGCTACCTACCTGGTGACGGGAGTTTTTAAAAAGATGCCTGCAAACTCAACACTCCAGATGGAGTATATAATTCCGTTCGAGAAATTCAGAGACAACAACGAATGGGTTCGCGAATGGGGAAACACGGGAACGTTTGGCTATGTGCTGCTGAAAAAAGGCGCAGACGTGAATGCCTTCAACGCCAAGTTTGCAGACTACATTTCGAAAAAGACAGAGAAGAAAATCACACACCGCACACCGTTCCTGGTTCCGTTCCGGGATGTGTATCTCTATGGAAAGTATGAAAACGGTGTGCAGGCCGGGGGGAGAATAACCTATGTGAAATTATTTTCCATCATTGCCATCTTTATTCTCGTGATTGCCTGCATCAACTTCATGAACTTGTCAACGGCCAAAGCTTCACGCCGCATCAAGGAAGTGGGCGTTAAAAAGGCCGTCGGCGCGGGACGCAACGTGCTGGTGATGCAATATCTTGGCGAATCTATATTGATGAGCTTGCTTTCGTTGCTGCTGGCGGTGTTGTTGGTGGACCTGTTGTTGCCACAGTTTAACATCATCACGGCAAAACATATTGTCCTTCAGTTTGATGTACCGTTGGTTCTTTCGCTGTTGGGCATTGCGTTGTTTGCGGGGCTGCTGGCGGGAAGTTATCCGGCCATCTATCTTTCGGGCTTCAACCCGGCGCTGGTATTGAAGGGAAAAATGGTGTCGTCGCTGGGCGAACAATGGGCACGCACGGGCCTTGTGGTTTTTCAGTTTTCGCTCTCCATCATTTTTATCGTGTCGGTTGTGGTAGTCTACAAACAAATTGAATATGTGCAAAGCAGAGACCTGGGCTATAGCAAAGACAACATCATTAACATAACACGCACCGGTTCGCTTTATGATGACAACACGCTTGAAACGTTTCTGACGGAAGTGAAAAATGTTCCCGGCGTAATTAACGCATCCAGCATTGGCCACAACCTGATGGGCCACAACAGCGGAACGTATGGCGTGGAATGGCCCACCCGAAACCCCGACGACAAGACGGAATTTGAAAACATGACGGTGAATTATGGCATGATGGAGACCATGGGTCTTACCATGGCCGAGGGTCGTTTTTTCTCCAAAAATTTTAACGACACGGCGCGCATCATTTTCAATGAAGCAGCGATCCGGTTCATGGGGCTGCAGAATCCGGTTGGTCAAACCGTGAAGTTGTGGGGCGATCCAATGGAAATTGTCGGCGTGGTGAAGGACTTTAATTTTGAATCGTTGCACGTGAATGTGAAACCACTTTTCCTGCGCGTCGCGCCGGGCGGCACGTGGAATGTTATGATCAAAGTTGACGCCGCAAAAGAAAAGGAGGCGTTAAAAGGACTTGAAGCGATTCATCAGCGCATCAACCCTGGCTTCACGTTCGAATTCAGCTTTGTGGACGAAGACTATCAAAAGCTGTATGCGTCAGAGCAGCGGGTGGCCACGCTGTCGAAATATTTTGCGGCACTTGCCATTCTCATTTCCTGCCTGGGTCTGTTTGGGCTGGTGACGTTCACTGCGGAGCGTCGGGTGAAAGAGATTGGCATTCGAAAGGTATTGGGTTCCAGCGTGACGGGCATCGTTATGTTGTTGTCGAAAGACTTTACAAAGATTGTACTCACTTCGGTGGTGATCGCACTGCCGATAAGCTTTTTTATGGCAAACACTTGGTTGAAAGGTTTTGCTTATCGCACAACGTTGAGCGTGTGGTATTTTGTGTCGGCCGGTGTGATGGTGCTTTGCATTGCCTGGCTCACGGTGGGTGTGCAGGCGATGAAAGCGGCCCGGGTCAATCCTACAAAATGTTTGAAGGAACAATAAGTCGACAGCATAACCTTGCGAACTAAAAACTGATTCTAAATTCATCCTATGTTACGCCACAACTTTCTTCTGATCTATCGGAATTTCAAAAGGTTTAAGAGCACATTCTTCATTAACCTGGTGGGCCTGTCGTCGGGATTGGCGTGCGCGCTCATGATTTACCTTTGGGTGAACGACGAGTGGCAGGTGAACAAGGGCAATGCAAACGATACGCGTTTGTATCAGGTGCTGCAAAACTTTGTGGACTCGCGCGAGATAGCAACGGGCCCCGGCACTCAAGGTATTCTGGCAAAAGCCCTGGCCGACGAAATGCCGGAAGTGGAGTATGCCGCCAGCGTGGTGCCGGCGGAGTGGTTCACAGAAAAAGGCATCATGAGCTATGAGGCCAACACCCTGAAAGCGGGCGGTCAGTTTGTGAGCAACGATTATTTTAAATTGTTTCCGCTTCCCTATGTGGCAGGCGAAAAAAAGGATTTGTTTGCCGACAAGACAAGCATCGCCATCTCCGAAGACCTTGCCATGCAGTTGTTTCAGTCGCCCGAGAATGCCTTGGGAAAAATTGTGACGTGGGAGCGCGATCAGTTCACACAATCCTTTCACATCTCGGGCGTTTTTAAGAATCTACCTGCCAACGCTTCCAGCAAGTTCGACATGCTGTTGAACTACACCTTGTTTTTCGACACGCGCACAGGTCTTGACTTGTGGACCAACAGCGACCCCAGCACCTTTGTGTTGCTGCGCGATGGCGTTGACCCCACGGCGTTCCAGCAAAAAATTGCCGGCTTCATTCAGCGAAAAGACAAAGCAACCAAAAACACCCTGGTGATTCAGCGCTACGCCGATCGCTATTTATACGGTCGTTTCGAAAACGGCGTGCCTGTGGGCGGGCGTATTGAATATGTGAGGTTGTTTTCCGTGATCGCCATCGTGATTCTGGCCATTGCCTGTATCAATTTCATGAACCTGTCCACGGCAAAGGCATCGCGACGGGTGAAGGAAATTGGCATCAAGAAAGCGGTGGGTGCTGCACGACGCACGTTGGTGTTGCAGTATCTGGGCGAGTCCATGTTCATGACCTTCCTGTCGCTGGCGGTGGCCATTCTGGTGGTCGACATTCTGCTGCCACAATTTAATATCGTTACCGGGAAACACCTTTCCCTGAACTTAGATACCAACCTGATCCTGACCATGGCGGGTATCACGTTTGTTACGGGTCTTCTTTCAGGCAGCTATCCGGCCTTGTATCTCTCCGGGTTCAAACCGGCCACGGTGCTGAAGGGCAGGCTCAATAGTTCGGTGGGCGAGGTGTGGGCGCGAAAGGGCCTTGTTGTTTTTCAGTTTGCTATGTCCATCATTCTCATTGTGTCGGTGGTGGTAGTGTATAAGCAGATTGATTATGTGCAGTCGAAAAACCTGGGATACGACCGCGAGCACGTTGTGCACTTCGAGATTATGGTGAAGAACCCGGGCGATCCGGCTTTCTTTGACGAGGGTGGTAGAATGGAGCGGACCGTTGAAACGTTTTTAACACGCGTGCGCAAATTGCCCAATGTTACGTCGGCGGCCAATTTCTATCACGACGTTGTGGGTGCGCACGGCGGTATGGGCGGTGTGGATTGGGAGCCGGGCGACGAAGACAGCAAGAAAAGTTTTTCGAATCTTGAAATTGGATTCGACTTCATTGAAACCCTGGGCATCCAAATCGCCGAGGGACGTTCATACTCGCGAAGTCTTACCGGTGAGCGCAAGAAGATAATACTAAATGAAGCGGCTATAAAAATGATGGGGTTGAAAGAACCCGTTGGCAAAACCATAAAAGTGTGGGGCGAAGAACGGGAGATTATTGGTGTCGCGAAAAATTTTCATTTCGAGTCACTCTTCGAAGAAATGAAACCCTGCTTGTTGCAATTGGAAACACGCCCCGGCAACATCATGGTGAAAATTAAACCGGGCAAGGAAGCGGAGACGCTTTCCCAGCTTCAAGCACTCTACCAGGACCAAAACCCGGGACTCGCGTTTGACTACAAGTTTCTGGACGACGACTATCAGGCGCTCTATGCGTCGGAGCAGCGTGTGTCGCAGCTGTCGCGTTATTTTGCGGCACTGGCCATTCTCATTTCATGCCTGGGCTTGTTTGGTCTGGCGGCGTTCACGGCCGAGCGTCGGCAAAAGGAGATTGGCATCCGAAAGATTCTGGGCTCAAGCGAATTCGGCATTGTCTATTTGTTGTCGGGCGATTTCACCAGAATTGTGTTGGCGGCCATTGTGATGGCGGTGCCTGTGAGTTATTTCATGACGCGCAACTGGCTGTCGGACTTTGCCTACAAGATCGACCTGGAGTGGTATTATTTTGCCGGCGCCAGCGTGGCGGCGTTGTTCATTGCGTGGCTCACGGTGGGAAGCCAGGCCATTCGCGCAGCCAAGGTCAACCCAACCCAATGCCTCAAGGAGCAATGACGGCGAGTGGAGACATCAACTCAATACCCATCCCGGTTGAAAGCGGGATGGATATTTGGGAAGAAGAATACGCAACAGGGTAGAATTTTTTCTACAACCCCGGGTTCATAGGGTTGTCTGCGCGAGATGATTCTATTGACATTGACCGAGGGCGACCCAGATGACGATGAAAACTAAAACTGTTCCCAGGCAACCGCCACCCAGTTTTTTAGCGCCATAGCCGGCAATAAGTCCGCGAAAGAGATTGTTCATAGCAGTAGGATTATTTGGATTTGCATACCAAATAAACAAAAGCCAGGCCTTTGTTATAGCCGTTCGATGGATTTTGTATTACAGTGTCGCTCCGGCAACTATTGAAGAGCCCTTGAACAATCCAGGGTCTTCAATACCTAGTCAGTTTTTAATCCACTCACGGGGTTGGATTTTGCAATCCGGCGAACTTGTGTGAGAACCACGGTAAGCAAAACCAGCAACAAAATCGTGACGGCTACAACCACGCCCGCGCTGTTCATGGGCACATGATAGATGTAGGCCAGATCGATGAGATTTTTTGTCAGTATATAGCTGATGGGAGCCCCGATGAGCAAGGCAACGGAAAACAGCAAGGCGTATTGTTTTAGAATAGCGTAGGTGATGTTTGATATCTCTGCGCCAAGCACTTTTCGGATACTGAATTCTTTTATTCTGCCGGAGATGTTGAGCGTCACCAAACCGTATAGCCCCAGGCTTGCCAGCAGGATGGCGACGAAGGCAATGGTGCGCCAGAATTTTCCATGTACTTTCATCGTTTCAAAATAGCCACCCCACACGTCTTTCTGATGTCCTCCCTGAAAGGGAATCTCCGGAAAAAGTTTGGCCCATTGTGCCTGCAGCGATTTGTAAGTTTCCACGGCTGTGCCGTTCTGAACTTTTGCGGCCAGGAAATGGAAATCTTCTTTACGGGCAACTTTTAATACTGTGGGTTGGATTTGAGTTCGGAAACTATAGCTCTGAAAATTCTTCACCACGCCAATCACTTCGTAGGTCATGCTGTCCATTTTGAACTGTTGGCCAATGGGATTTTTCCAGGCCATGTTTTTTACGAGAAGCTCGTTCACGACAACATTTTGCAGATCGCTTCCATCGTGATCGGTGAACGCGCGACCTTCCAAAAATTGTAGCCCCATTGTTTCCATATAGTTGGCGCCGACCGCCAGCTCCTGCACTTCATATTTGCGCTCCGGCAGTTCGATCACCGCCGTGTTGTGATTCTTGCCGATGTGTTGATCGGCTCCGGCGATAAGCGTAACGTTCGGGTTTTGCTCCATCGCGGCTTTCATTTGTTCGAAGGCAAAGTCGTTGTGCACATTCACGTATAGCGTATTGTCGGGTTCGTATCCCCAGGGTTGTTGTGCTATGAAGTCGCTGTTCTGGGTGAACATCACGGCGCTAACAATCAAGATACACGCCAGCACCAACTGAAATCCCAGGAAGACTTTGGTGGCGGGATTTTGTTTGCCATACTGCACGGTGCCCTTAAAAATTCTGGCCGTTTGAAATCTGGATATATAGTATGCCGGATAAAGTCCCGACATCAGGCCCGTGAGCAGCAACACAGCGGAAAAGAACAGCCACAGATTTTTGTCGAGCAAGGCAAACTCCATTTGAAAATCGTTGAGCTGTTCAAACCATGGAATGACCACAAATTTTCCCAGCGCCACACCCAGCAACATGGCGAAGAACGTGAGCAGGATATTTTCCGACAGGAATTGTATCGTCACTTTTCCATCGGTGGCGCCAATCGATTTTCTGATGCCAATTTCTTTTAAGCGTTTTGCTGCCGAAACGATGGCAATGTTGATGTAGTTGAAGCAGGCCAGCAGGAGCATGAACGTGCCAATGAACGACAGAAAGAAAATGGATCTGAGGTTGCTTTTGTATCCTTTTCCCGAGATGCTGTTTCGAATGTTGTCCGATTTTTCATAGAGCGTTGCCAGGGGTTCAAAGGCGAAGGAAGAGATTTTCCAGTCGTTCTGCGTTTCATTTTGAAGGCCTTTATATTTTGTCATTTTTGCCTCAATGCGGTGCAGGTCAGACGGGTTGTCAACTTGAATGAGGGTGGCTTGCAACGACGTGCTCCAGTCGGTCATGTTGTAGGCCGGGTCTGCAAGGTGCAGATTTTCGTAGGGTATCAGAAAAGAAAATTCAATAGCCCTCGCTTTGGGAAACGTTTCTGCGACACCGGTCACTTTGAAAGGTTTACTATAGTGTTCATTAAAAATCACCATAACGTCCAGCCCAACCGGGTTCTCCTGTCCGAAATATTTAACCGACATCTCTTCGCTAATGATGATACTATTGATGTCGGCCAGCGATTGCTGTGTGCCCCATTTTAAAGGGAACGTCAGCATTTCCAGGTAGGTGGGGTCCACAAACTGTGCGCGTTCATGGAACACGTTGTCATTATATTTGATGACGATGTTGCCCTCGTCGATGCGACAGATTTTTTTGATTTCGGGAAAATCCTGTTTCAGCATTTCGGCCAATGGTCTTGGCGAAGATCCGATCTGTTGGAGTGTGCCGTCCATGTCGGCAAAATGAGTAGCCAGGTAGACTTCATTTTTGTTCTTGTGAAATTCGTCTTTTGTCAATGTCCACTGCGTGAAGGCATAGATGAGCGTGCAAAAACCGATGGCAATGGCCAATCCAAAAATATTGATGAAGGAACTGACCGGGTTTTTTAAAAGTACCCGGGAAGTGATCTTGAAGTAGTTTTTGAACATAGGATATTGTGTTAGGGGGGATGCGTGCTTGATGTTCTTTAGCAGAATGGGCCTGAGCAGGCTTATCATCTCCAGCGTATAGATCCGCTTAGCTTTTTTCAGCGAAAGGTGTTCTACGTTGTCGTAGAATAGTTCTTCCATATCGCCTTCAACCTCTTCGATATACTCTTCTTTCAGGAAGAATCTCAGGAGCTTGCGGGGCCATTTTGGTGGGGCAATAGGGAGTTCGCTCATATCGCTTTCAGGTCCATAGATGAGGGTTGGAAATCCAGTTCGTCTAAAGATAGTTTATATTATTCGTAATTGCAGTTATTATACGCGAAGGTATCCGAAAAGGTTTTGATTCAATTAGCCATTCACAATTTCGCCGCCATTGGGATGAAGAAATTGTCCGGTCATGTATGCCGAGTCTTCGCAGGCGAGGAAGAGGTAGGAGGGAGCGATTTCGGCCGGTTGGCCGGCGCGTTCCATGGGAACATCGCTTCCAAACTTCGCGATCTTTTTGGGTTTGAACGACGAGGCAATCAGTGGCGTCCAGATGGGGCCAGGTGCAACACCGTTTACCCGGATGCCACGCTTCACCAGGTTTGATGAAAGGCTTCGTGTGAACGAAACGATGGCACCTTTGGTGGATGCATAATCAATGAGCGCGTCGCTTCCGCGGTAAGCCGTGACCGATGATGTGTTCACGATGCTGCTGCCTTTGCGCATGTGGGGCAACGCCGCTTGCGTGACCCAGAAGTAGGGGAAGATGTTTGATGAAAACGTGTTGATCAATTGTTTGGACGAAATTTCTTCGAGCTTCTGTTTTTCATAATGCAATGCCGCATTGTTAACCAGTATGTCAATTTTGTCGAATCGTTTCACAGTTTCGGCGACCACTTTTTTGCAATGCGTTTCCTTACGCAAATCGCCGGCAATGAGCAGGCATTCTGTGTGGACTTCCACCTGACGTTTGGTTTCGCGTGCGTCGGCATGTTCGTTCAGATAGGCAATGGCTACGCGCGCCCCTTCCTGTGCAAAGAGCATTGCTACGGCGCGGCCAATGCCGCTGTCGCCACCGGTGATGAGCGCTACCTTGCCGGCCAATTTTCCTTGTCTGAATTTTCGGGGCATCGAATCGGGCACCGGTTTCATGCTGGCCTGATGGCCAGGTCTGGGTTGAGCCTGTGGCTTGCGGAGAGGTTTGGGTTTGCCTTGCTTTTGCATAAAGGTTCTGTTGAATTAGGATGATTGGGAGTGTCAGCTCTTCTTTTTGTTCTTCTCTTTTTTCTCGTCTTCTTTTTTGTCCTTATCGTCTTTCTTACCGAATATTTTCTGAAGAAAATTTTTCTTTTCTTCCTTTTTTGTGTCGACCGACGCGATGTTTATTTCACGATCGATGGAGGGTTGAAGGGCCTGGATGAAGGCATTCTCCAGCACGTTGTAAATCGCCGTCCACACGTTGGTGTCGGGATTTTTGAGATTGCCTTTAAATTCGACTTTTGTGGCGATCTGGTCTTTCGATTGATTTTTGAAAATGGTGCCCACGGTGCCCACCACGCCTTCCCAGAGCTTCTGAAAAACATTGTCCTTCCGATCTTCTTTTCCCAACACATCGAGGTCCTGGATGAGCGGTTTCACATAGCCGGTAAATTTTCCCTGCTTGGCTGCCACTTCGATGTATAGTCCAAACCGGCCCTTGTTCACGTCAATTTTTGCGTAGGCCTGAAAAAATTCATTCAGCTTCACCAGGTTGGTGTTTTTCAGTTCGGCGTTCACGTCAAATGTGGGTTCGTCCGCCAGCGGATTCAACCTGGCATTCACCGAAAGTTTGCCTTCATAGAGATCGGCATGAAGCGCAAGCGAAGCCGGTAGCAACGCTGTGGAGTCGTAGCTGTTCCGGAGGTTCTTGGCCAGCGCATAGGCATGCGTGAGCGAGATGTCCACCTTCGGTTTCGAGAACTCGTCTTTGTATTGAAGCTGCGCGTCGTTCACTTCCACGCGGTTCACTTCGAGCGGCATGAAATCGTCGAGCAGTTGTTTGAAGCCGGAGGAGTCGTTCCGGATTTGTTTGGGTTCCACTTTGTCTTTTGTGAAGCGAACCATGGGGCGTTCAAAAATCAGCTCGCCCACAATGGAACCATGAAAGAGCGCTTTCCACTCTACAGACAAGTCGATTGCCTTCGCGGCAAAGAATGGGGTTTCCCGGTTGTGAACCGTATCCACCTTGTTCAGATAAATGCTGTCGATGGTGTAGGCGCCGCGAACCAGTGCAATGTCAACATCCTCCACATGGCCGCGATAGCCTTTCATGTCCGCCAAGGTTTTATTGAGATAGGTCAGCACCACATAAGGCAAGATTACCCGTGCGACCACAATCAGGACCACCACGACAAGGATGATGATGCGAATGTTTCGTTTCTTTTTTGGAGTCATAAGCGGATGGGTGAAGGACGACTTGCCGTCGCGTCTTCGTCGGACATGTTTCGATGCACGTCAAAATTTCATGCCAAAGCCAGCACCCGTGCAAGGTTGGTGTGAGGTGCCCGGAGCAATTGTGGACGTAGCGCTGGAGCGCGCTATGAGATCGCGTTTGAGGAATTATGTCTACACGGGTTGTCGTAATCAACGGTTGCTGTAGTACATTTGGTTTTTAGTTTTGTGTATACGCCTATGTTGGTTAAGAAACTTGCTGCTCCGCTCATCAATGAAAAAATTCTGGTTCAAGCCGAACGCGCCTTCATTGGCACAGCCGCCGTTTCGGAGCCTGCCTTTGATTTTGTGATCGGCCGTTTGCCGGTAAAGTGCAAAGTGGAGTTGGTGACCGGCCTCGATGTGCTGACGTCGCCGGCCGTGCTGCGCAGAACATGGGCACATTTTTCGGACCGCATCGAAGCGCGGATTTATTCGCGCAATACTTTCCACGCCAATGTCTACATCTTCGACCTTCCCTTTCGCAAGTCTGTGGCCTTCATCGGCTCCGGTGCGTTCACGCTCGAAGGGTTGAAAGACCAGGAGGAAGCGTTTTATAAAATTACCGACGCCAAAGAAATCGAAAACCTGAAGTCGTGGTTTGTGGGCTATTTCGAATTTGCCGAGCCCCTCACGGAAGCGATCATCGACGAATATGAACGGGTCTATCCGATGATGAAGCAACGCGAGATTGCCAACCGTCGCGATAAAAAACAATTCATGGACCTGACCACCTATGGATTTCAATGGGAGGGCATCCGGTTCAAGCTTCAGTATTTTAAGAAGGATGATTTCATGGTGCTGTCCAGTGCCAGCGCGTTGCACGACACCACCGAGTTGCGCGCGCAACGCGAGAGTGTGTTGTCGAAGTTGCTTCAACTGCATGAGTCCGTAAAGGCACACGTGGCCACGCTGAAGATACAGGATGACGACGCGCCGCAGGCCGTGAGCAGTCTGGACCCGCATCAACACAGCGACCAACGCCTGCGTACACTTTGGTTGTGCTATGGCTCGGGAAGCTCCGTGGAGCGCCTGCAATTGCAGCTTGTGCTCCGCCAACGCGATTTTGGAATATGGCTGGTGTCTGAGCCGTTAACGCCCGGCGTGGAAGTGAGGCGCTACCTGCACGATCAACTGAAGGACCCGTTGTTTCGTGCCAACTTCTTCAAACAACTTGTCGCACTTGGCGCCGGGCATTGGATTGAAGTGGCCGGCGATGTGCGCCATGTCGATACATTTCCCAACGAAGACGCCTTGTGGGAATTCACCCGCGGCGACGACGGCCGCTATTTCACGTTCAGAGTCGGAAAAAACTTTGGCCCCGGCGATGCTGATCTTTCGGCCGAGCAGATAACCGTCACCATCCGGAAGGAGTTTGATGGCCTGATGCGCATACACCGCCTCATGGAAGATGCTATGGCATAAGTGTGACTTCACACTATCACACCATCCTGATTTTCTGACCATCCCAAGCCTGCAATAACGTCCGTGTTTTGAGCGCGGGTTCAATGGGCTTCTGTCAAAATACTGAAATGCTCACCATTTTTCCTGAAACTGTCACCATTCTGCCCGGGCTGGTGCCGTCGATCTTTGTGTCATCATTTAAAGATCAGATCACATGGAATCAAGACAGAAGATTGCGCTCGTTACCGGCGGCAGCCGCGGGCTGGGCAAGAACATGGCGATGCGACTGGCCGAAAAAGGCAACGACATCATCATCACCTACAAGAGCAACAAAGCAGAAGCAGACAACGCGGTGGGCGACATCAAGGCCCTCGGCAGAAACGCTGTCGCCTTTCAATTGGATACGGCCGACATCCATTCGTTCGATGCCTTCTTCGGGGCTGTGTCAACGCACCTGAAAGAGAAGACGGGGCACGAGCGGTTCGATTTCCTGGTGAACAACGCGGGCATCGAGTCAAACGCGTCCATCGCCGACACCACAGAAGAAGCGTTCGACGCCTTGCTGAATGTGCACTTCAAAGGGGTTTATTTTCTCACGCAAAAGGCATTGCCCTTTCTGAACGACAAGGGCGGCATTGTTAACATCTCCACGGGCCTTGCGCGTTTCTCCACACCGGGGTTCGCGGCCTATGCGTCTATGAAAGGTGCTATCGAGGTGTTCACACGCTACCTGGCAAAAGAAGTGGGACCCCGCGGCATCAACGCCAACGTTGTGGCCCCCGGCATTATTCAAACCGATTTCACAAAACACATCTTTGAACATGCACCCCAGGCCATTCAATACATTGAAGCCCACACGGCCCTCGGTCGCACCGGTGTGCCCGACGACATTGGTACTGTGGTTGCGTTTCTATGTTCGGAGGATGCCCGCTGGATCACGGCGCAACGTATCGAAGCGTCGGGCGGAATGTTCTTGTAATAGTTAGGCTAGTATTTTTTTTTACGCCCGAGGCAATTTCTCAATACGGGGATTGCGCTCGGGCGTTCTTGTTTTTTAACGACGTGCTAAGAAGCGTGGCATTAGCATTTCTGCTTTCCGGCCGTCAGGTCATAATGAACAAAAATGTTGATCCATAACACGCGCGAGAGGCGGAAGGTGATGGGCAATAATCCAAAAACAACAATCAACAACACGGCAATCATTTGTGCTGTGGTCACTTCTTTGGTGAGAACAGACAAGGCTACCCACACCGCCACAAAGAACGCTGTGTTGATGGCGTAGCTCACAAACATCGCCCCGAAATAATAGCCCGGTTCTGGCTCGAACGGCTGGCTGCAGCAAGCACACGTTTTGTTCATGACCATGAATTTGGCTGGATGATAGAGCGTTCCCGCAGGAAACATTTTGCCCTCGTGACACCGGGGACACCGGATGGCGAGCATGCTGAACAGTGTGGAATCCTTGAAGCGCATGGCGATGATGATTTGGTTCTACAAATGAAACGGCCATGGGCCACTTTTGCGCAAGACAGTTTAGCTATTTTATAGCACGAATCAGACTTTCTTTGAATTGCTCGGGGGTGAGGCCGGTCTCTTTTTTGAAAAACCGGATGAAATACGAGCTTTCCGAAAACTTCAGGGCAGCGGCAATCTCGGCCACCGTCAGGTCGGAATAAGCGAAGTAGCGCTTCGCTTCCAGAATGACACGCTCGTGTATGAGGTCGCTCAGGGTTTTGCCCAATGCCTTCTTGCAAAGATTGTTGAGATAGGACGCCGACAGGTGCATGCTTTCGGCATAGTCGCGGGGTTGTTTCAGGGTGGTGTAGTGTGCGTCGATCATCTCTTCAAGCTTCCGCAGCTTGAACGTTAGTCCCTGCGACGCGACCTGGTTTGTTTCGGTGCGGTAGTGTTGTGAGAGTTTCAGCAACACCACATCGAGATAGCTTCTAAGGAGTCGCAGGTCAACCGGTGAAGTACGGTGAAACTCGCGGTGCATTTCTGTTATCACTGTATGTGGCATCGCGTCGGCATCGCGCGACAAAAGTATGTGGGGGTGGGGATGCAGCGAGTGAAAGAAAGGAAATTCCAGCAGACTGTTTTCAGACCACGCCATGCGATAGAACTCGGGCACAAAAAAAAGAATGTAGCCGTCGGTGCCGGGCTCCAGGTTCCAGGCGTGAACCTGCCCGGGTGTCATCACAAAATAGGATCCGGGGCTCACGGTGTATTTCTCAAAATCGATAACGTGTTCGCCGCCGCCGTGGGTCACATACAACAGCAGGTAGAAATCGTGCCGGTGTGGCTCGCTCACAAAAGCATGTTCGCGCAGGTGGGTTTGCAGGTCTTCGATATAGAACAACGCATCGTTTGCTTTTTTGCTGAACGAGTCGAGGCAGTAGACAGGCGTGTGATCTGTAGCGAGTAAATTCATTGACCTTATCGTGACAGGCTGCGGTTAACTATTCATTTATGGGACATCCTAAACCAACATGATGCCGGCGGCAAAACGCCCGGCGTCGCCTTTGCGGGCCGAGAAAAAGTGAACGTTGTTTTTCACCGAACAAAGGTTCGAGATTTCGATGTTGTGAGGCGCCACACCAAAGGCCAGCAGTTGCAGCTCGTTGGCGCGCCACAGGTCCAGCTTGGCTTTGGCTTCGGGCTGTGGAATCATGAGGCCGCTTTCGTGGCCAAACGCCGCGTGCACCGACGTCACCACTTCTTCGCCAACTTCATAGGCATCTTGGCTCACCGAGGGACCAATGCCCGCCACCAGATCTGCTCCCGTGGTGCCAAAAGCTTCGTGCATGGCATGCAAAGTTTTTTCCAGAATGTGCGCCACGGTTCCGCGCCATCCCGAATGGACAGCACCCACTGCGTTGTTCGTTCTGTCGAACAGCACAATGGGCACACAGTCGGCCGACATCACGGCAATGCAGACCCCGCGCTCGTTGGAGATGAGTGCGTCGGTGTCTAGCAATGTTTCCTTGGGTGTTTGTGACGTAACGCGAACAATGTTGGTCTTGTGTATTTGTGAGGGCATATACAACCGATCATCGGCCACGCCCATGGCATCGGCCAGCAAGTGCCGGTTGCGACGCACCAGGTCTTTGTCGGGTGTGCTGGAATAACTCAGGGTGAACTCGGCGCCGTTTTCGTTCGTGCTGCGGTCGGTAACAAAATGACGGATACCGTTTTCTTTTGTAAGTGTGTCGAATTGCCAAAGGTGCAGCTTGTTGATTTGAATACGCTTCATAATTTTTCTTCGACCGGAAATGCCCGATGGTTTCAAAGATAGATAAAAAGCAAGAAGCCGGTTCTATAGAAACCGGCTATGCGTTATGGTAAGAATACTATTTAATCCTCCGGAATTCCAGGCACATTTCGCATGTTATCCCAGATAGGCTTTCAGCGATTTGCTGCGTGATGTATGTCGCAGGCGTCGGGTGGCTTTTTCTTTGATCTGTCGCACGCGTTCGCGGGTGAGGTGCAACATCTCGCCGATCTCTTCCAGCGTCATGGCATTCGATCCGTTGAGGCCGAAGTAGAAGGAGATCACCTGCGACTCGCGTTCGGTGAGCGTGGCCAGCGCGCGGGCGACTTCGCGTTGCAGCGAATCGGCCAGCAACCCCGAGTCCGGGGTTTCTTCGCTGCCATCCACCATCACGTCGAGCAGGCTGTTTTCTTCGCCCTGCACAAACGGCGCATCAATCGACACGTGGCGGCCCGACAGCATCATGGCGTCGGTCACGTCTTTTGTAGACACTTCCAGGGCCGTGGCCACTTCTTCGTTCGACGGATCGCGTTGAAATTTCTGTTCCAGCTCCGATAAGGTTTTCGAAATCTTGTTGAGCGATCCCACACGGTTCAGGGGCAAACGCACAATGCGCGACTGCTCGGCCAGTGCCTGCAGAATGGACTGACGGATCCACCACACCGCATAGGATATGAACTTGAAACCACGGGTTTCATCGAAACGCTTTGCCGCCTTGATGAGGCCCACATTGCCTTCATTGATGAGGTCGCCGAGGGTCATGCCGTTGTTCTGATATTGTTTGGCCACCGACACCACAAAACGAAGGTTGGCTTTGGTGAGCTTTTCGAGGGCTATCGGGTCGCCCTGGCGGATACGCTTGGCTAACTCCACCTCGTCTTCGGAGGTGATCAGATCCACTTTCCCAATCTCCTGCAAATACTTGTCGAGCGATTGGCTTTCACGGTTGGTGATCTGTTTACTGATTTTTAACTGTCTCATCTATCTTTTTTCTTTTTTTATTCTGCTTCATAAGGTAGCTCAAAAGACACACTTTGCCTCGGCCCGGGCATCTTCTTTGTGAAAGATACCGCCGGTTTTATGCTGTGACCAGGGAGCTCAAGTGAGGTGTCGAGAAAGGGGAGGCGTGTTTTTGGGGCCAGATTGTTCGCTCGCGGCGAAAAGGCTTCAGGGAACTGGACGCGTAATCTTCCTCTCGCGTGGATAACAAAACGAAAGCCATAAAGGTTTTCGTATGGGAAAACATCACGATGGATATATACGGAAGGTAGCAGGATTTGGCCATTTTACAGAAGAAAATTCCTGCCTATAGCGTGACTTGACCTTGCTCAACTTCGGTGTGTTCAGCCATTGTTCATTGCTAACGATAGCAATGCAACCTTTGTTCTGACGGGGCATTCGTGCGTGAAAAGAGTGGGTAAATTATCTTGTTTTCTAAATCTTATCACCATGCAAAACGTTATCAAGACGGGTGTCAACGTGACGCCTAAGCAATGTGAGATGTGCTTCTGTTAGAGGAGAATTTTGTTTCGTCCGTTGACGTGTTCACCGGATTTATAGTATATATTTTGTATTGATATGAAAGAATATAGCAAACATGTCGTGATCGTCGGCGGAGGCTTTGCCGGCATCAACCTTGCCCAGTCGCTCTACAACAATCCCGAGTTCAAAGTCACCGTAGTAGATCAGAACAACTACAACTTTTTTCCTCCGTTGCTCTATCAGGTGGCTACGGGCTTTCTGGAAACGTCAAACATCAGCTTCCCTTTCCGCAAGCTTTTTCAGGGAAAGCGGAACACGTTCTATCGCATGGGCGAACTTCAAAAAATTGTTCCCGATCAGAAGAAGATCGTGCTGTCTACCGGTGAGGTAGACTACGATTATCTGGTGCTGGCCACTGGCACCGAAACAAATTTCTTTGGCATGGAAAACGTGAAGAAAAACGCCATGCCCATGAAAACTATCAACGACGCTATCGAAATGCGAAACTACCTGTTGCAGGTGGCCGAGCAGGCAACACGCTCCACCGACCTGATACAGCGAAAGCGTTTGGGGGCAATTGTCATCGCGGGCGGCGGACCAACCGGTGTAGAAATATCGGGCATGCTGGCCGAGATGCAGAAGTATATTTTTGCAAAGGACTATCCCGAACTTCGCGGCGCTGAAATCAAAATATACCTCATCGATTCATCGCCTACCCTGCTGCCACCCATGAGCAAGAAGTCGCAGCAATACACCTACGACACCCTGGTGAAAAGTGGTGTGGTGGTGAAGCTCAACACACAAGTGAAAGACTATGTGGACAACGCGGTGATTTTGGGCAACGGCGAAAAAATTGAAACCCGCATTCTCATCTGGGCGGCCGGCGTCACGTCCAAAGTGTTTGAAGGAATACCCAAAGAAAGTTATGGCCGCGGCCGCCGGCTCATCGTGGACGAACACAACAAAGTGACCGGTGTTGATGCCATCTATGCCATTGGCGACACCAGCATTCAGACCACCGACGCCAATTTTCCGGAAGGACATCCGCAGCTGGCACAGGTGGCCATTCAGCAAGGAAAGCTGTTGGCTAAAAATCTAAAAGCTCAACTTCATCAGAAGCCCTTAAAAGCATTTGCCTATAACGACAAGGGGTCCATGGCCATCATCCGGCGCAACAAGGCCGTGGCCGATTTGCCGGGCAGTCTGTTCTTCAGGGGCTTCATCGCATGGGCCATGTGGTTGTTCATACACTTGCTGTCGCTTATCAACTATCGCAACCGCCTGAAGACACTCTACAACTGGACGGCGGCCTATTTCACCCGCGATCAGTCGCTGCGTATGATTATTCGTCCCTCAAAACGGGAATGAGACGATAACAGGCGAAAAGGTTTTCGGGAAGATGTATCTTAGTATACCAGGGAGATGATGCAAACATCTCCCTTCTTTTTAGACAACCCCAAACGTTCATCGCCATGTGCAGCATCAAACACCTGCTCACAATTCAACAGCAAGCGTGGCCTGTCTACGCATCGCTCACCACCCTCGATGGCCTCGCCCAATGGTGGACGCCCAATGTGAACGGCGAACCCGACGAAGGTGGCACCATCCGTTTTTACTTCGACGACTACTACAAGGAAATGCAGGTGATGAAAAACGACCCTGCCGAAAAAGTGGTGTGGCGCTGCACCGAAGGTGTAGAGGAATGGATCGACACCATCATCACGTTTCAGATCATAAAAACATCAGAGCAGGCGTGCACGCTGGTCTTCAATCACGACAAGTGGGTGGCCTATTCACGGATGTTCTACCAGTGCAGCTACGACTGGGCAATGTTTCTGCGAAGCCTGAAACGGTATCACGAAACCGGCAAAGGTCAACCCTTTCCCGACCAGCATGCGTGGGAGCTTCCGCAATAAAACAACGGTTGTCTCACACGCTCCAGTGTTCCAGTCGCCATGCGCTATCCCAAAATAACCACTCCAACCGGCATGCCGTGACAAACGCTTCGGTCATGGCATCGCGTTGTGCCGGGGTGCAGGTTTCGGCTGCTTCATCACACATGCGGATGGCCTTTTGCACCAGCACACCAAAGGCTTCGCCACCATAGGTATCGATCCATTGCTGATAGGGATTTCCGTTTTTGTTTTGATGCTGCAGAATGTGATCGCCCACAGCTTTGTAGATCCAGAAACAAGGCAACACCGCTGCCATGGCCGTCTCTACCTGAGCTTGTGCAGCAGTGCTATACAGAAAAGCATTGTAGTGATGGCAGGAGGGAGAAACCGCGGGCTTATCGGCAATGCCCAGTTGTTCGAAGTAGCCGGCGTGTAACGCGCTTTCCACTACTAAAGCACCTTCGGCAAAACGAATAAATTCGAGCACAGTGTCTTTGCCATGCGCCCGCGAGGCAATGAGCGACAGGGTTCTGCCAAAATGTTCAAGGTAGTGCGAATCCTGTGCGATGTAGAATTTGAATTTTTCCTGCGCCAGCGAGCCCGCCATCAGTTCTTCAATGAACGGCATGCGTGTGATGGCGGCATAGATGGGCTCTGCGGTTTTCCAGGCACTAACACTCCAGGTCATATTTGATCAGTTTATGTGGATTGTAAAAATGATTGAGCGGGCCAATACCCAGGCCTGTTTGAACATCTTTGCCTTCGTCGAGCGCAGCGTGCACATACGATCGTGCTGCGGCAATGGCCTGAACAAGGTCAGCACCACGTGCCATGAACGCGGCAATGGCCGATGCCAGCGTGCAACCCGTGCCATGGGTGTTGAGGGTGTTGATGTTTGTAGAGGTGAACACTTCTTCGCGACCAGTGTTGTCGAGGAAGTAGTCGTGCAGGGTTTCGCCCTTCAAATGGCCACCCTTAACCAGCACGGCGCGGCATCCCTTTTGGAGAAGCCTGGTGGCGGCTACTTTCATGTCCTCCAGGTTGCTCACTTTCAGGCCGGTGAGCCATTCGGTTTCGTCGAGGTTGGGCGTCACCAGGGTGGCGTGGGGGAACAGGCTTCGCTCCATCGCGTTCACGGTTTGTTTTTCGATGAGCCGGTCGCCGCTGGTGGCTACCATCACGGGATCGAAGATCACGGGCACCGTGTAGGGCATAATGGAAAACGCAATGGCCAACGCCAGCTCGGCGGTGTGCACCATTCCGATTTTGATGGCCGCGGGTTTGATGTCGTCCATCACGGCCACAATTTGCTGTTGAACAATGCCGGGTGGCACGCTGTGAATGCCCGTGACGCCGCGTGTGTTTTGCACCGTGATGGCCGTGATGGCGCTGGTGCCAAAGCAACCGAGCGCCGAAAATGTTTTGAGGTCGGCCTGAATGCCTGCGCCGCCACCGCTGTCGGAGCCGGCGATGGTGAGCACACTGCGGTAGGTGTGGGTTCTTCTGATGTATGTTGTGTCTTCCGGTGTCATCGTTTCTGTTTTGATTTCTCTATTTCTTCTCTCAGTCTTTCGGCTGCCCGCGCCGGATCGTCGGCCGAACAAATGGCCGACACCACGGCGAGGCAGTCGGCACCGGCGCGTATCACATCGGCAGCGTTGTGCAGGTTGATGCCACCGATGGCCACAAGCGGTGTGGTGGTGAGTGCGCGCACTTTTCGTGTGCCGGCAAGACCCCATTCGGTGATGGTGTTGGTTTTGGTTGGTGTGGCAAACACGGGGCTCAGGGCCAGGTAGTCGGAACACATGGCCTCGGCATTCTGAATTTGTTTTTCATATTCCAGCGAATAGCCCAGCACTGTGCAGGCAGGCCATCGCGCACGCACCGTTCGCGGGGGCATGTCGGTGTTTCCCACATGCAGGCCCGCAGCGTGGCAGGCCTGCGCAATGGCGAGGTTGTCGTTGATGATGAGGGGCACGTCGTAGCGATCGAGCATGTCTTTCATGCGGAGGGCGCGCGTCAGAAATGCATCGTCGGCCAGATTTTTTTCGCGAAGCTGCACCAGGTCCACGCCGCCTTTCACGGCCGCTTCGGTCACCGCCATCACGTCGCGGCCGCGGCACGCGGCTTCGTCGGTGATGAGGTATAGTGAATAGGGAAATGCGATGGAGGCCAGGGTCATGCGCTCACCTTCACATGCGAAGAAAATTCAGCGGCAGTCAGCGTGTGAAGTTTATCGAGAATATTCACCTGCAAACTTCCTGGCCCTTTCGATTCCAGTGCTGCCAGTTCGCCGGCAACACCGAGCAAGGCCATGGCCGACGCGGTTGCCTCCAGTGCCTGGTCCGGATTGACGGCGAGAAATGCACCAATCAACGCCGTGGCCGAGCAACCCAAACCCGTCACCTTTGCCATCAACGGACTGCCGTTGGAAAGTTTGATGGTTTGGGTTGGTGTTGTGATGATGTCGGTTGCGCCCGAGATGCAAACCACGCTTCCAAACTTGCTGTGCAGAAACGCGGCGGCATCAAGCGCTTCATCGCTTCGGTGTGTGCTGTCTACGCCTTTTGTTTTGTTGTGGTTGTGTTTTGCCAGGGCAATGATCTCCGACGCGTTGCCGCGGATCACCGTGGGTCGCAGCAACAACAGGGCTTGCAATGTTTCGTCGCGATAGGGTGTGGCGCCTGCACCCACCGGGTCGAGCACCCAAGGCTTGTTGAGCGCATGCGCCTGCTTTACGGCAAGGTACATGCTCTTCACAAAATATTCGTCGAGCGTGCCGATGTTGATCACGACTGCGCCAACGATAGAAACCATGTCGCGCATCTCGCCATGCGCATGCGCCATGATGGGCGACGCGCCGGCAGCCAATAGGGCGTTGGCAGTATTGTTCATCACCACAAAGTTGGTGATGCTGTGCACGAGGGGCGATGTTTCCCGTACGGCCAAAATGTTTTTCCAGAATTGTTCCTTCATGCTTTTTACAAGGGTATAGAATGTATGTGGCAGAAGGAGTTCCCCGGAACGGGAAACCAATTGTTTCAAGAATTACTTTTCCCTTCGCCGGTATTAGCCGGATCAGGTTCAAAGGGTCTAATCTCAGTTCCTCGTCAGAACACCCCTAAAGCCGGGCTAAAGGTAAGAAGAAGGTTGGAATCGCAATGCGGGGAAAGCGAAATTCAAAACGTCATTCCGCGCGTGGTTCTAACCCGCGAGGGAGTAGAAAAATATCAGGCCACGGCCCGCAGATTCATGGACCCTAACGGGATTTGTTTGCGATACTGTGAAGGGCTCATGCCACCATAGGTCTTGAACCATTTGGTGAAATTGGACGGATCGTAGGTGAGCTTGCGCGCCACTTCATTGATGGAAAGGGCGGGGTTCTGCAAAAGATCTTTGGCGATGGCGAGAATTTTTTGTTCGTAGAAATAGCATGGATGTTTGCCCGTCAACGCTTTCACAACGTTGCTGAGGTGTGTGGGATGAATGAAGAGTTGCCCCGCCAGTTCGCGAAGCTCAAACATATCTTCAGAAGTGCCGTTCAGCACATCGTTGAGATGGCGATCGAGAAGGGACAGGTAGTCGTTGAAAATTTGTTCGCTGCGCATGGCGTTAGTCTGATAGGTGGAAGAGATTCGGCCCGATAGAACGACAAACAGGCAAACGACTTTTAAAGTTTGCGCTGGAGTCCTTTCAGCCTGCTTCACAAGACGCATGCGCGTTTATTTTATTTTTCCCTCCGTCAGTTTTGTGATGGGGGTCAGTTCCACTTTCCGGAATTCCACTTCCGATCCTTCGGCTTGCAGGGCAATGTTGCCTTCGGTGGCGGTGCAGTCGAAACCGGAGTTCACCAGGTCGCCGTTCACCCACACTCTTATGGCGCGGCCCACGCATTCCACAATCATGGTGTTCCATTCGCCCAACGGCTTTTCAGACTTGTCGGTCAGGTTTTTGATTCTTCTTTCTTTGCCCTCGGTGATGCCCCAGTCTTTTTTGGGACCGCGTCGTTTCTCCATGTCGGGCACGGCAACGTCTTCCACAATGCACCAGAAATCGCCGGCGTTTTCGTGCATCAACTGGGCTTCGATCGATTTCGGGAACATGCCATAGAGCGCCCGCGGTGTGGAGGCATGCACCAGCACGCCGCAATTGCCGGGCACACCCGCAAAGCGATACTCCACCCGAAGCCTGTAGTTTTTATAGACCGCGTCGGTTATGATATGACCCTGCGGATCGGCCAGGCTCACCAGCATGCCGTTGCGAACAATGAATGGATTTCGGGTGGTGTCGTTGTTGTCCATGGCCGGAACATCGATGTGCCATCCCGTAAAATCTTTCCCGTTAAAAAGGGAACGGGTCTGCGCATTCGAAACGGCAAACGCAGTGATCAACATAAAGGTGACGCCGACGAGTGTTTTCATGGGTGAGGTAAGGTTGGGGACTATACGCTGGATTTTGTTGAGGGGGAAGATAGTATTTTCGCATCAGAAGCGCGAGTACGTGATGAAAGGGAACGCTGTTTCGGGGCTTAAGGTCGATTCCGGGAATTCGTTTTCCCTTGGTGAGAAGGTCTTGAAGTTCTGCCGGCGTTGTTTGTTTCGAGGCCGTGCATTTCGTCGGCAAAAACTACCGTTGTTCGATTTGTCAAAAGCGTATCCAGGTTCTTCGTACCCGGCAAAGGGACGCCTTTGGCCTAAGGGAAACCCGTATTGCGGGGTTGGTGGCCCTGTTTTTTGGAAAATTGCCCTGAATATCGGGGGATTAGTACACTTTAGGCACGTGTTGTTCGATTCGGGGTTGATAAACAGCCCTACCCCGGTCCGAATGAACCAGATCTTTCGCTGAGACGGTAAAATTCCATGGCACGGCGGTTGCGTAGGGTGAGGAGTACTTAAAAAATACATGCGCACCGAATTTTTCAAACTCGAAACCGTTGACCGCAAGGTCGTTTTTTGGCTGGTGCATCACGTGCCCTCGGCCGCGCTGCGCTGCTGGATGGATCACACGGCCGAACACTACCGCCGGCTCAAGGGCGTCACCATCGATGTTGACAGGCTCTTTATGGAAGTGATCGAAGAGAGTTTGTGTTGAGGTTAGGATAACACCTCGCTGAGAATGGCAATCGCCTTCTCCTGTTCTTTCAGCTGTAGCGAAGCAAATCCCATTCGCGAAGCATTATAATCTGTTTTGTGCGTGTTGTAGAGCGTTCCATCCGCAAACACCAATCCCTTCTTTGCCGCCTTCTCTGCAATCTGTGTCAGTTTGCCACTGTTGAAGGTTGTCCAGATCGACATGCCGCCGTCTGGAATTTTGAATGTCACCTTTTCGCCAAGCGAGTCTTTCATGAGCTGGCAAAAATGATCGCGTCGTTCGTGATAGATTTTTACCACTTTCTTGATGTGTCGTCCCATCACGCCGTTGCGATATAATTCTGCAATGGCAACCTCCATCATGCTGTCGCCTTGCCAGTCCATGGCCCGCCGCAAATGCGCGGCGGCGTTGATAAAATTTTCGGGAGCCACCATAAACCCCACGCGAATGGATGGCGCCAGCGTTTTGCTGAGTGTGCCGATGTAGATCACGTTGCCATGATGATCGAGACTTGCCATGGGCAGAATAGGGTTGCTGGCATAATGAAAATCATAGTCGTAGTCGTCTTCAATGATGGCAAACTTATAGTGAGCAGCCAACTCCAGCAACCGGATGCGCCGGTCGGGCGGTAGGGTCACCGTGGTGGGGTGATGGTGGTGGGGTATGACATAGATGAGCCGGATTCTTTTCTTTTTGCAGAGTCGCTCCAGGGCTTCCACATCCATCCCATTTTCGTCTACCGGCACGCGCAGGATCTGGGCGCCCACGTGCTGGAAGGTGCGGGTTGCCGCGAAGTAGCTGGGTTCGCCCACCACCACGTTGTCGCCGGGTTTAATGAGCAGCCGTGCCGTCAGGTAGATTCCCATTTGCGCGCCCTTTGTTACCAGCACATTGGCGGGCGTGATGGGGAGTCCACGTGTGTCGCTCAGGTATGGGGCGAGTGTTTCGCGCAGGTAGGTGGGACCTTTCGCACTTCCGTATTGATAATATTTTTTATACGCACGCAACCGGGCCAGGCTTCTGAATTCGCGCAGAAACAATTCTGTGGGCGCCAGTCGTATGTCGGGGAAGCCGTCGTTGATGCAGAGTATGTTGGGGTCGGGAAAATTTCCCTGTGGAAAATGAACGATGCTTTTTTCGTCGATGGCGAAAAGTGTTTTGGTGGGGTATTGTCCCACGTCTTCGCCCGCCTTTATTTTTTTGGGTTTGATGTCGGGCAGGTCGCGCACCACAAACGTGCCTTTGCGCGGAATCATTTCAATCCATCCCTGGGCCATCAGCTCGTCGTAGGCGGCGAGCATGGTCTTGCGATGAATGCTAAGCAAACCGGCAAGCTCGCGCGACCCCGGCAGTTTCATCCCACGGCGCAATGTGCCCCGGCGGATGTTGTGAATGATGGCGTTGCTGATCTGCAGATACACCGGCACATCCTGGTGTTTGTCGATGGTGATGAGTTCGCGGAAGACGTTCATGACTGGACTACCTTTCTTCTTTACCCTGGACTATTCAAATAGTCCAATAAAGATAGATTTTTGAGTCCACAACATGAACACTATGAAAAAATATCAGGACCTCGCCATCTTGCTTTTGCGAGTCGCCACTGCGGCCAACTTTCTGTCGCCCGTGGCCAGCCGGCTGGGCTTTTGGGATGGTGACGCAAATGCGTGGCAGAATTTTGTGGCCTACACAGGCGAAGTAAATTCATTTGCACCAACGGCCGTTGTACCCCTGCTTGCCGTAGTGGCCACCACGCTGGAGGTTGTGTTTGCGTTGCTCTTGCTGGTGGGCTACAAGACGCGATGGGCTGCGGTGGGAGCATCTGTGTTGACACTATTGTTTGCGCTGGCCATGACCTACTCCTTTGGCGTGAAGGCTCCTCTTGACTATGCTGTTTTTGTAGACTGCACTTCCGCCTTCCTGCTGGCCACCATGCCTGCCTACCGGTGGAGCCTTGATGAATGGCAGAACCGTTCATGATTTTTACAGACCATTCGAGATCACCAACAATTCAAAATTCAAACAAATAGAATACACCATGAAATCCAGAATGAACATCGGCAAAATTGAACCGCGCATTTATACGGCCATGGATGCTGCGGAAGAAGCGCTAAAAACATTTTCGATCGATCCCAAATTGGCGGAGCTGATTCGTATCCGCGCCTCACAACTGAACGGCTGTGGCTTTTGCATCAACATGCACAGCAAAGACGCCCGGGCTGGCGGCGAAACAGAGCAACGTGTCTATGCCGTGAGCGCATGGTGGGAAACACCATTTTTTTCTGAAGCCGAACAGGTAGCCCTGAAGCTTACAGAAGAAGTGACCCGCATGACGCGGAAGGGTGTTTCGGAGAAAACCTACAACCACGCCGTGACACTGTTTGGTGAACAAACCGTGGCGCAAATCATTTTCACCATCGTCACCATCAATGCCTGGAATCGCCTGGCCGTGGCAACACACATGGTTGCTAAGAAAGACTAAGCAAAAAATGGAAGAGCAAAAAAAATGCTTGATGAAGTTATCCCTCATCAAGCATTTTGTTTGTGGTCAAGTTCTGTGATCAGGTTGCAGCCCAGGCTCTGTCGCCTTTCTTGTAAGGGTAGCAGCCGTCGTATTTTCCGGGTACGGGCAGGAAGCGAAGCGCTTTTGTTGAGCCTACTTCAGATGTGAAGTATCCCCACAGCGTGAGCTGTTTCACCATGGTGAAATAGTGTGCAGGGTCTTCTTCTTTTTTGGCTGCGGCATAGTCTTTGGCTTCCTTGTCAACGTCCACCAGCAGGTCATGTCTCTCGGTGGCCGAAAGGTCCATGAAACCGTTGGCGAATTTTTTCTCGGCGGCGGCATTCAGTTTGCCAATGCCTTCCATAAAGATTTTCTGATCTTTTTCTTCATAGCAGTCCGATACGATGGTCTTCATGAACTCGCCGATCTTCGATTCTTTTGCGCCGGGCGATGCGGCCGTGGTGGGCAGAATGGTTTCGCCCACTTCGTCGAGGAACGAAATGGTTTCCGGCGTGAACGTTGTGCCGGTGGCAGCCACTTCCGATTTTTTTGCGCATCCGCTGAGGAATACCTCGGAGCCGATCACGGTTCCGCCGAGGATAAGGCCTACGCGGGCTATGGCATCTCTTCTGTTCATAATGCTTCTTAAAAAATTAGATGTTCTTTTTCTTTAACTCACTCACTGCATAGTCAGCCGCGCGAGCGGTGAACGCCATGTAGGTAAGCGAAGGGTTCTGACATGCGGCTGAGGTCATGAACGATCCGTCTGTAACGAACACGTTCTTGGCATCCCACACCTGGTTCCATTTGTTGAGCACCGACGTTTTCGGGTCTTTGCCCATGCGGGCCGTTCCCATTTCGTGGATGCCACGTCCGGGAGTGCCGTCGCCTATGTGGCCTTTCACATTTTTCACACCGGCCGCTTCCAGCATTTCTTTGGCGTCGTCCAGCATGTCTTTGCGCATCTTGTTCTCATTGTCTTTCAGTTCGCAGTCGATGGCGAGAACATTCAATCCCCATTTGTCTTTGCGGGTTTTGTCGAGCGTCACTTTGTTTTCGTGATACGGCAATATTTCGCCGAAGCCACCCATGCCCATAGTCCATTTTCCGGGTTCACTCAGGGCCTCTTTATATTCGGCGCCGATGCTGTATTCCGCCACATTGCGACCCCAGCCTTCGCGGCTTGCGCCTCCCTGGTAGCCAAAGCCACGCAGATAGTCACGCTTCTCGCCATACATATTCCGGTAGCGTGGAATGTAAATTCCATTGGGACGATTTCCGAAAACATATTTGTCTTCATAGCCATCCACATCGCCGCCGGTCCACACGCCAAGGTGGTGGTCCATCAGGTTGTGGCCCAGTGTGCCACTGGCACTGCCCAATCCGTCGGGCCAGATGTCGGTGGCAGAGTTCATCATGATCCATGCTGTGTTTAGCGTGGAAGCGTTGAGGAACACAATTTTGGCTTTGTATTCGTAGGTTTGGTTGGTCTGTGCATCGAGCACTTCCACTCCGGTTGCTTGTTTCTTGTCTTTGTCGTAGAGCACTTTGGTGACGATGCTCCAGGGGCGCAGGGTTAGGTTGCCCGTCTTCACCGCAGCCGGCAAGGTCGACGATTGTGTGCTGAAATATCCACCGAAGGGACAGCCCAGTCCGCATTTGTTACGGTATTGACACTGCGTGCGTCCGGCCAAGGGACCCGTCACGTGCGCGGCGCGGCCGATAATCATGTGGCGTTTGCCTTTGTAGGTTTCTTTGATGCGGGCGGCGACATCCTTCTCCACACAGGTCATGTCCATAGGAGGCAAGAACTGTCCGTCGGGAAGGTGGTCGATGCCATCTTTGTTCCCGCTGATGCCGGCAAATTTTTCTACGTAGTCATACCAGGGGGCAATTTCTTTGTAGCGCACGGGCCAGTCTACGGCGATGCCTTCTTTAGCATTGGCTTCAAAGTCGAGATCGCTGAGGCGATAGCTTTGCTTGCCCCACATCAGTGAGCGTCCTCCCACGTGATAGCCGCGAAACCAGTCGAAGCGCTTCACTTCTGTGTAGGGACAGTCTTTGTCGCTTGCCCACCAGTCGGTATTTATTTCGTTCAGCGGATAATCGCGCTTCAGCACAGGATAGTCCTTCACAAGACTCAGGGGTGCTTTGCCGCGATGGGGAAATTCCCAGGGCGCTTTATTGGTCTGTGTGTAGTCTTTCACGTGTTCTATATTCTGGCCACGTTCCAGCATAATCACCTTCAGTCCTTTTTCACAAAGTTCCTTTGCTGCCCAGCCTCCGCTAATACCCGAGCCGACAACAATGGCATCATAAACATTCTCACTCATAAGTTATGGTATTTTAAAGAGGCATATTACGAATTGTTTGTCATTGTTGTATCCCACAAAGGGTAGGAAATGTGTCTGAATGACACATCCGTTAATTTTTAACAAAGAAGATCCTGGTAATTGATAACGCTTCTAAATAATGTAGTTGCGAAACCGAACAACCGTTATGATTCATAGGCAAAACTCAGAGACTACAGCACAATTTCCTGTCGTGCAATCTCGTTGTTCACCACGGTGAAAAAAGAAGTGGGAAGGTTTTGTCGTTCTTCAAAATAGGTTTTGTAGTCCGGCGAGAAGGTTATGCGATGCTCCAGCGTTTCATCATAATTTCCACTGAGGGCAATAACAAGTTCGGTGATTTCCCGCACGCCGAATTGTGATCCGTCGTGTGCGGTGATGTAGTCGGCCAGGCCGTTGTCGATCACATATTTTCGAAACATGGGGTTGGCCTTCCGGCTGATCATCATGCGCAGGCCGCAGATGCGGGCGAGCGAGAGGTCAAGCACGTCGTCAAAAACAAAGAGGATATTTTCGTTGGTGAGTCCGAATGTTTTGTTGAAGTGGGAGAGGGCAATGGTTTTGTCCCTCACTTTGAAATAGACATGATGGAAATGTTCGCGTGCGCCGAACTTGAATGATATTTTATTTTCCTCACCCGACAACACCGCCGCATACGGCATTTTCTGTTCCGGCATCCAACGGCTCAGGCGCATCAGGTTGGTGCCCATGGCGTCGGTTTCGCTAAAGGTGCTGCTGCCGTGTTCGTTTTTTGTGCCGTCGTTAAACACGCCATCCCAATCGAACACAAAGGCTTTGATGTTTTTTAATTTCTTCGACAATTCTTCAATGGGCGTAACAAATTGCCCGCCTGGCGTGCTGAAAATTTTTTCGATGGAAGAGAGAGACATGTTCGGAAGTTTAGAAAAGTGTGATGGAATTGTGTAAAACTAAAAGAGCCTGCATCGGAAAGCAAGTGTTGCTTTTGATACAGGCTCTTCGTTCAGAAGAATGTATAGCTACGGCTGTGCTCAGGCAAGCACAACTTCACGGCTACGATATTTCACTTCAATGGCGTGCAGTTCGAGAACGGGTTTCAGGAATTCTTCCAGGTCGTATACGCACAGCTGGCTGGCGGCATCGCACAACGCCTTTTCAGGCTCGGGGTGTGTTTCGATGAAAACACCATCAACACCCGAGGCTACGCCGGCGCGCGACAGGACCGGAAGGAATTCGCGTGCACCACCTTTTGCGTCGGCGCTGGGAATGCCATACTTGCGGATCGAGTGCGTTACGTCAAACACCACCGGGTAGCCGATGCGGCCCATGTGATAGAAGCTGCGGGGATCAACAATGAGATCGTTGTAGCCAAACGTGTAGCCACGCTCGGTCAGAATGATGTTGTCGTTGCCGGCTTCCACGCATTTTGCTGCGGGGTGCTTCATGTTTTCGGGCGACAGAAACTGGCCGTGTTTGATGTTGATGGTCTTGCCTGTTTTGGCAGCGGCCACGATCAGCGTAGATTGCATGCACAAGTAGGCGGGAATCTGAATCACATCCACCACTTGACCGGCAGCGGTTGCCTGGTCGGGATAATGAACGTCGGTGAGGATGGGAAATCCAAACTGCTCGCGAATTTTTGCCAGCATCTTCACGCCTTTGTCAAGACCGGGACCGTCGTAATATTTCAAGCTGCTGCGATTGTCTTTCTGGAATGAAGACTTGTAGATGATTTTGATGTTCAACCGTTCCGAAACTTCTTTCAGCTTCTCGGCAGTTTTCATCATGATCAACTCGTCTTCAATCACACAGGGACCGGAGATGAGGAACAACTCATCGGCACCGCATTCAATGTTTCCTACTTTAACTATTTTTTTGCTCATGGCTGCGAGATTTAAAGGTTGATATTATAAGCGTTTGAATAAATCCTTGATCGTATCGAGGGTGATCTTGTCTTTCCAATCCAGACCGATGGCGTGGTTCCACATGTGCGGAAGATTGTATGACACTTCGGCCATCCGGGTGATTTGCTCTTCGGTCCATCCTTTGGCGATTCCTTGGGGCAGGGTGATGTTGTGTTTCTTCAACATCTTTTTGAAATCGGCTACGCCTTCGGGATAATAGTCCTGGAGATGATTGAATGCAAGACAGTTTGCATAGCAATGACGGGTGCCCAGAATTTTTGAAAGCCCGTAGGACAACGCATGGCATACACCCACTTCGGAGTAGGTGAGGCTGAGTCCGCCCATCAACGATGCCACCATAAGTTTCTCATCGTTATCGGGTGTCTGGCCGCTGCCTTCGTTGAGGTAAACGTCTTCACAAAGTTTCAGTGCCTGTTCGGCAAATGCGTGGCTATAGACATTGTTGTAGATGCCGTTCTCGGATTCGATGCAGTGGATGTAGGTGTCCATGCCGGTATAGAACCACCAGTCGGTGGGAACGCTGGCAATGAGATCCGGATCGAGCACCACTTGATTAAACACCGTCCACTCACATTTCAGCCCCAGCTTTTTCACAGGACCTGTCAACACGGCGGTCATCGAAACTTCCGCACCTGTTCCGGAGATGGTGGGGACACCCACGTGATAGATGCCCGGCTTCTTCACCAGGTTCAGGCCTTGATATAGGGTGGAAGATCCTTCGTTGGTAAACATCAGCGACGACGCCTTGGCGATGTCCATGATGCTGCCGCCACCAATGCCGACAACGCCGGCGGGCAAACCATTTTTGGCCAGCACCTGATCGCGGATGGTGTCGATTTGTTCGGTGGTGGGTTCGTATTGATCAACGTCGATAAACATGACCACGTCGCCCGGCTTCTGCGGAATTTGTGATGCGAGCGGTTTGTCCTTGAAATAATTGTCCACGACAAAAAGCATGAACTTGTCGTTGTCGTTTCGTCGTTCGTTCAGAATGTCGCCCAGCTGGGCAAACGATCCACGGCCGAAGACGGTCTTTTCTATTCCTTTGAAATTCTTATGCATGTACAGTCGATAAAGCCTGGTTAACACTTTTTGAAATTCCTTCCGCCAAAGCGTTCAGTTGTTCCGGTGTCCATGTGACACGGATGCCAAACGAAATGAGACGGCCCACCACATCCTGCGATTTGGGCAGGTGGAGGTTTTTATAATCCTGCGGCGCGCCCAACACGTTGATGGTAAGTTTTGCCGCTACTTTCAGATCTTTCAAATGATCCCACTGGTTGATGAAGTGATACATGTTGGTGAACCAGTAGTTGAAGCCGCCGATGCCGTTGGCGTTGAGTGCTTCCACGGTGCGCTTGGCGGTTTCCGTGTCGGGCATCAGGAGGTTGAGAAACGTAGCCGAGTCTCCCTCGGGATCCACGATGGTGGCAAAGCCGATGCCGGGTGTTTTGCTTAGGGCGTCCGTTAAAAACTTTTTGTTCTTGCGATTCACTTCGCGGATGTGGGGCACGCGACGTGTCTGCACGGCGCCGATGGCAGCGTGCACTTCGCTGATGCGGAAGTTGAAGCCAATGATGGGGTGGTTCTCCATGCCGCGGTTGTTGCCAATGTGGTCGTGACCGTGATCGGAATAGGTTTCGGCATGATGATAGGCTTGCTCGTCGTTGGTGACCAGCACACCGCCTTCGCCCGCCGTAGCGATCTTGAAGAAGTCGAAGGAGTAGCAACCTGTTTTTCCAAAGAGGCCCACACTGGTGCCTTTGTAGGAGGCTGCAAATGCCTGGCCTGCATCTTCCACCAGCACGAGGTTATGTTCTTTGCAAACTTTCAGAATCTCGTCCATGTTGGCCATGCCGCCACACATGTGCACCAGCAGAACGGCTTTTGTTTTTGGTGTAACCGCCTTGCGAATGCCGTCGGCACTGAGGCAAAGGGTTTCGTCTACTTCGGCAAACACGGGGAGTGCTCCGGCGAACAACACCGCTTCCACAGAAGCAATGAAGGTGAAGGGAGGAACAATCACTTCGTCGCCTGCGCCAATGCCGGCACCGGCCAGCGCACACGCCACGGCGGTGGACCCGCTCGACACGGCATGGGCAAACTTTGCGCCCGTGATTTTCTTCACTTCCGCTTCAAAATCGCGTGCTTTCCATTGGTTGTTCCGCTGGGCATCGTGACCATAGCGAAACAAAACGCCGGTTTCGAGCACGTCATTCACTTCTTTTTTTTCTTCGTAACCGAATAATTCAGTTCCTGGCATATAGTTATGGATATGGTTTTTTACTATGAAATAGGTAGAATTTAGGACGAAATGACCATTTACCAACTTTGGCTAGACTATAGACGGGAAGAACACCTTTTCAGCGTTCCAAATTCCCCACAATAATATTAAACTTTCAGGTCACCCTCGCCATATAAGGGCATTTTTTGACGGTTTGGAGGCCTTATTGGCAGGATTGGGATGGTGGGCAGAAGCGCGGTGCCGCGCAGCAGGAGGGATGGGTATTCAAATTTTCTAAGGACGCCATTTGCGTCCTTAGAAAATGTAAGATGAGGTCAGCAAGGTGTTAGTGGATGACCCCGTTCATCAACTGTGTGTCTTCGTCGGTGATCTTCACGATAGCATAGTGGGGAACCGCGGCGATCGACATTTCGTCGAGCACGTCCACAATGTTTTGATACTTGGCTTTGACAGATGGTTTGATGAGAACATACAACCCTTTCACGGAAGCATTTTTTTCGCGCAGCAGTTTGCGCACACCCTTGGTGGAATAGTCAGTGACCTGGAGTGGGGGTTTGGGCAGGCCTACATACGAATAGATTTTATTGTTTTCGCCCAGCACCAGTGTCAGCACTTTGTCGGCTTGAACAGGACGTTGTTGTATGGGATTTTCTACTTTCTCGGGCATGTCTACCTGCATGGTGTAGGGCTTGAAAAAAGATGTGGTGAGCATGAAGAACGTTAACAGCAGGAAGGCAAGGTCTACCATTGGTGTCATATCGATGTGTGTGGAGGCTTTTGAACGACGCACTTTGCCGCGCGTCTCGTCGGACGTGTTGATCATGGCCATAATCGTATGTGTTTAGGTTTGATGTATGCTTATAATTCCGCGGTGAGAGAATAGTCACGGCTGCTGGCGGATTTATGATGTTGCATTTCGATCGCGGAGAAATATTTGTTTTATCTTCACGAAAAGTTTTATCCCGCATGTCTGCTCAACGTCCGATAACGGCTGCACTACTTGGCAGCGAACTAACCTTCACCACCTCGCGCAGCAGCGGCCCGGGCGGACAGAACGTGAACAAGGTGAACACGAAAGTGACGCTGAAATTTGACGTGACCCAATCGCTCGTGCTCACGCCCGAAGAAAAAGAAATCATCGCGGCCAAGCTCGCCACCAAAATGACAACCGACGGTGTGCTGATCATCACCTCGCAAGACAAACGTTCGCAGCTACAGAACAAGGAAGAGGCCGTGGCCAAACTCGACGCCTGGTTAACAAAAGCGTTCGCGAAGAAAAAGGCGCGCAAAGCCACCAAACCTTCCAAAACGTCGGTCCAAAACCGGATCAACAAAAAGAAAAAAGCATCCGAGAAGAAACAGTGGCGTCGCCGGATCGAGTGAGGAACGGCATATTCCCGCTGTGAACTAAATGCAATTGTGTTGCATAAGTGAGGCGGGCTACCTACTTTTGCCTTTCAGGCACCGGCAACTTTGAAGGGTATCCAGAACCATAACGGCACAAACATTCTCGCCACGTTGAAAAGCGGATGTGTTCTGCTTTGGCTTTTGCTCTATGGTGTCGGTTCGCTTTCCAACGAAGGGATTCACGCCTTTTTTCACAACAACGAAGTGGCGCTCCACACGGTGCAAGAGGAGAAAGACCCTTGTCACCGAAACATCTTTCACCAGGACAACAAAAGTTGTGAGCACAAAACGCACGTTGCCAAGTTAAGAAAGTGCCCCCTGTGTCAGTTCTCGTTTCATGCCGATCAATGGCTCAGCCAGGAAGCCCATACCGACAACGTTGAATTTGTTTCTGCTGTGCCGATGGCCACGTGCGTATTTCTATGGCACACTTCGGCCCTGCAATTGCCCTCCCGCGCACCTCCCGTGCTGTCGTAAAAATCTTTCTTGTTCATCAAGCTACCGGCCTTGACGCCCGTAGGTTTCCTTTAATCAGAAAGGATGGCTTCATCCTTTTTGAAGAAACATTTATTTACAGCACTCAACACTTCCTAATCTTCTTTTCAATATGAAATTTGTATCATTCACTATAGCACGTCCCGTCCTCACCCTGGTTTGTCTTATTGCCGCTGCGGCATTCATCAGCAGTTGCAGCAACAACGATCCGGTGAAAGAAGACACACCCGAACTCATTACCAAAGCAACGCTCACCTTCACTCCTGCGGGAGGAGGAACCCCCACGGTGGTAACGGCAACCGACCCCGACGGAGAAGGTTATAAAAGCATTACCGTTGACGGCCCTATCGAATTGGCCACAGGCAAAACCTATACACTGGGCATTCAACTGATAAACGAACTGGCTGCGTCGTCCGACCCCGAATTTGACATCACGTCCGAAGTGCGTCAGGAAGGCGACGAACACATGTTCTTTTTTGGGTGGACCAACAATGTGTTTTCGGATCCTTCGGGCAACGGCAATGTTGACAACCGGAACGATGCCGTCAACTATTCGGGCGGTGCCGATTCGAAAGATGCCAACGATCTGCCGCTGGGGCTAACCACTACGTGGACCGCGTCGTCGGCCGCAGCGTCGGGCACGTTCCGGGTGTTGTTGAAGCACCAGCCCAATTTGAAGTCCGATGTTTCAGACTCCAACACGGGAGAATCGGATCTTGACATCACGTTCACCATCGATGTGAAATAAGTCAGATCTGTCTGATTGAACATTCCCGGAAGGTGAAAATCCTTTCGGGAATTTTTTTGTCGTCGCGAAAATGACTTGCCTTGATTGACGTTCAGCGGGCTTCTTTCTCCAGTGCCAGGAAGTGCGTGAGAATATGGTTGGAGGTGAAGAGTGGAATGAGTTCGATGTGGCACTGATAGGACGTGCCGTCTTTGCGGTAGTTCAGGATGGTGGCCGAACAGGGTTGATGTCGCAACACGGCGTCGCGAATGTGTTGGCGGTCGGCCGCGCGGGTGGCAGGACCTTGAAGGAATGAGGGTTTTCGTTGTTTGGCGTAGGCTGCCGGATAGCCCGTCATGCTTTTGAAACCGTGGCTCACCCATTGAATGGTTTGATCGGCATCGGTGATCACGAGGGCTTCGAAATCTTTTTCGGCCACGGCGTGCAGGTCGATGTGAAGCTGATGTTTGGCTGCAAACTTTCGGAGGCTTTCCAGGGCCAGGCGGTTTCTTTTCTGATAGAGGCCTTGCGCCACAATGTCCCAGCACAGGAGGGGATGGAATCGAAATGTTGGATGGTCGGTTTTCATGTGTCGGAAATCAGGACATGCGCAACAGTCGTTTCAATCGCGTCTTGAAACGGTGCAATTGAAATTCCGATTTCATTTCTTTCATGCAGCTGGCACACAGGCAATCGTTAAAACATTGCTGCATGTAGTGACGTTCGTCGTCGTTCAGTTTCACTGCACTGCATTGACAGAGCACGATCGACCCCACCTTGCACTCGAACGGTGCGTGGCAGCGGGGACATTTTTTTTCTTCGTGTTTGATCATAATAAAAAAGAGCAGGCCGGTTCAGGGCCGGCCTGCGGTAAAGTTAAGCAATAGTGCTGGCGTTGACAGCAGCTCTCAGTTCTTTGGCGGCTTCCACCATTTCGATGAGGGCCCGTTTGGTTTCATCCCAATGGCGGGTCTTCAAGCCACAATCCGGATTCACCCAAAGTTGTTCGGCCGGCACCACGGCGCTGGCCTTGCGCATGAGCGACACCATTTCTTCGCGCGATGGCACACGCGGCGAATGGATGTCGTAGACCCCCGGTCCGATTTCGTTGGGATAGTTGAAGTCGGCAAAGGCATCGAGCAATTCCATTTGCGAACGCGAACATTCTATGGTGATCACGTCGGCATCCATGTCGGCAATGTTCTGAATGATGTCGTTAAATTCAGAGTAGCACATGTGGGTGTGGATCTGGGTTTCGTCGCGCACGCCGCTGGCCGAGATCCTGAATGCTTTAACAGCCCACTGCAAATATTGTTGCCACTCGGCACGACGCAACGGCAAGCCTTCACGAATGGCGGGCTCGTCGATCTGAATCACTTTGATGCCGGCGCGCTCCAGGTCCACCACTTCGTCGCGGATGGCCAGCGCAATCTGAAACGCCGTTTCGGAACGGGGCTGATCATCGCGCACAAACGACCATTGCAAAATGGTGACGGGCCCGGTGAGCATTCCTTTCACCGGTTTTGGTGTGAGCGATTGCGCATACTTTGTCCAGGCCACGGTCATTGGTTTTGGTCGCGACACGTCGCCAAACACGATGGGCGGTTTCACACAGCGCGAGCCATAGCTTTGCACCCAGCCGTTTTTCGAAAAGGTGTATCCGTCCAGTTGTTCGCCGAAATATTCCACCATGTCATTTCGCTCAAACTCGCCGTGCACCAGCACATCGATGCCGATATCTTCCTGCCAATAGACCGTTTTTTTTGTTTCGGCTTTCAGCAGATCGTCGTATTGTGTTTGGGTGAGTTCACCCTTCTTCCATTGAGCGCGCCAGTTGCGCACGTCGGCGGTTTGTGGAAACGAGCCGATGGTGGTGGTGGGATAGAGCGGCAGTTTCAGGGATGCCGTTTGTTTTTTCCGACGCGTAGCAAACGGATTTGTGCGACGCGCATCGGCATCGGTAATGGCCGCAACCCTGCGTTTCACATCGTTGTGGTGGATGCGTGTGGAGGTTTTCCGGTTTTCAAGCGCCTGCTGATTCTCCTGCAACGCCGGGGAGGCAGCACCGGGTGTGGCGAGCTGCTTCAGGGTGGACACTTCATGCAGCTTTTGACGAGCAAAAGCCATCCATCGTTTAATTTCCGGAAGCAACACGGTGTCGTTTGTTTCCAGCGTGAGATCGCAGGGCGAATGAATCAATGAACAGGAGGGGGCGATCATGATGCGGTCGGCGGTTATCCGGGCCGTTGCTTTTTCGATGAGGGTAAGCGATTTGGCGTAGTCGTTGATCCAGATGTTTCGCCCGTCTACCACACCCAGCGAAAGGGTCATTTTGTCTGAGATGTTTTCCAGCACGTCGTCGAGTTGCGCAGGGTTCCGCACAAGGTCAAGGTGAAGGGCACATACCGGGAGCGATGTGGCAAGTTTCACGTTGTCGCGCAAGCCATCGAAATAGGTGGCCACGATGGTTTTGAGTGTTGGAAATTCCTTTCTGATTTCGGAGTATACATAAGTAAAGGCCTGCTTCTCTTTCTCAGACAAATCCAGCGCGAGAAACGGTTCGTCAAATTGCACCCATTGCACGTTCAGGCTGTCGAGTCGTTTCAACAGCTCGATGTAGACCGGCAGCAGGTTTTTGATGAGGTCGATGCGATGGAATCCTTCCGATTTTTCTTTGCCCAGCAGCAGATAAGACACGGGACCGATCAGCACGGGTTTGGTGAGGATGCCCAATTGTTTTGCTTCATAAAATTCATCGATCACTTTCGTGGAGAGCATCCGGAACTGTTGGTCCTTCTGAAATTCGGGCACGATGTAGTGATAGTTTGTGTCGAACCACTTGGTCATTTCCATGGCGGTGATGTCGAGCCCTTCTTTCTGATAGCCGCGGGCCATCGCAAAGTAGAGGTCGGTTTCGGTGTTGCTCTTGTTGAGGATCACCTCGTGATAGCGTTCGGGAATGGCGCTGACCATAAGCGACATGTCGAGCACATGATCGTAGAACGAAAAGTCGTTGCAGGGGATGAGGTCGATGCCGGCATCTTTTTGAAGTTGCCAGTTTTGCTGGCGCAGGTTGCGGCCCACCTGAAACAAATTCTTGAAGGTGGACTTGCCGGACCAATAGAGTTCGCAAGCCTTCTTCAGTTCGCGTTGGCTACCAATGCGCGGGTAGCCGAGGATGTTTGTAAGCATGAGTTTGCTTTTTTAAGGTTGAACAAATAGTTAAACCAGCAAGCCCTTCGGCAGCTCAAAACGATGCTTACGTGAAATGGAAAATAAACAGGAAGAAAAGCATGAACACAACAAACCCTGGGTTGTTATAGTAGATGATCTCATGCCCGACAGATGCTCCAGTTCGCGAAAGCAATGTCAATGCGTTGAAGGCAAGTCTCCTGGCTCTCCCGACTCTTATTCGCCTTCTCGACTGCAACGGCAGGCAATGGCATGTGTGAATAAAAGCTGGACCTCGACAAAGGTCGAGATCGGGATTACAGTTGCGCGACAGCCCGTGATTTGCACACGGTTCCTTATTAATTCCCCTTACGGGAAACCTTGCAACGGCGATGATGTTTTAAAAATGCAAAGAACGTACTGAGCTCCAAAGGTAGGCAAAAGATTGGTATGCCCGCCGAAGCGTCTCGAAATGTGACGCCCGCGGTGGTTTTGTTGCAGGCTTGGGGTGGACAATAAAACCGTGATTTGACAGACGGCGTTTCCGAAGTCCCCGAAAACCCTTAACTTCTCGTATTCGATTGCATTGAAGGGAAACTCAATAATTGAATACGTTAGAATAGATAGCTGATATACCCGGAATAAAAGTTATGGTACTGTCTCCCTACACACCGAGATGGTCGCGCTATTTTTCAGGAACATGCCTTCTGCTAGCATCGCTGGTGTTGTTGGGTTGGCATTTCGATGTTGAAATCTTTAAGCGACCTCTGCCAGGACTAGCAGCCATGAATCCCATGACGGCGTTGTCGTTCTTGTGCGCGTCGCTGGCGCTATGGTTTCGACGATCGCCTCGCATGCCTCACCGCAGGGTGGTGGTTGTCATGGCGTTGGTGTGCCTTAGTATAGGCTTCTGGCGGGTGTTGTGCAGTGCGATTCCAAGCCTTTTGTCCGTAGACACGGTGTTGTATCCCGACGTTATGACGCAGGAGCCGGGTACCCGGATGGCGTTGTTGTCGGGTGTGAATTTTCTGATTTTGGGTGGCTTGTTACTGCCGTTCAGCGTTGGCGATAACCGCTATGTTACCCAAGGTCTTGCGTGCTGGATTGGGTTGACGGCCTGGTTCTCTATTCTGGGATATATGTTCCGGCTGCCTGAATTTTATGGTGGTATGCCCTTCACCCCCATGGCCATTCAAACGGCCGCGTGTTTCATGCTCATTGCACTTTCGTGGTTGAACCTGAACCCCGACGATGGCTTTATACGCGATGTGAGCCGGCATGGCCCGGGCGGTGAAATCGGGCGTGTTTTGCTCCCGGCCATTTTCCTGTTGCCGCTCACATTGGGCTACTTGTGGCTTTGGATGTCGTGGCAGAAATTTATTTCAACCGAGTTTGGGGTGGCACTGTTTGTGTCGGCCATCACGTTTCTGTTGGCCATCATCACGTGGATGACCATCCGCCTCGTTAACGTGCGCGATGAACAACGCCGGCAAGCCGAAGAAGAGTTGCGTCGTCTCAATCGCGCGTTCCGGGAAAAGAATGATGAGGTGAATGCCCTCAATGAAGAACTGCGTGCCTCCAACGAAGAACTCACTGCTACAAACGAAGAGCTTACTGCGCTGAACGACCAGCTGCACACCGCCTCCGAAACCATTCGCGAGCAGTCCGACATCATCATGAAACAACGCGATGAGCAACTGAACCAGGTGCTAGACACGATGAATGTGCTGGTGTGGTCGTTCGACATGACGGGCAACCACCGGCATTTTATTAGCCGCACCGTCGAAAACTTGCTGGGCGACAGCCTGCAGAACGTTTATGGTCAGTACGAACGCTGGATGGAGTTTGTGGTTCCGGAAGACAGGCCGATTCGTGAAGCCTCGCTGCGACTGTTGCAAACACAGGGGACTTCCGAAGCAACCTATCGCTTGCAGAGCAAAGGGGGCGAGGTGCGCTGGTTCAATTTTCACATGCGCATCGTTCGCGATGACGCCGGCAAGCCCTTGCGCCGCGAAGGTTTTGCTATGGACGTGACGGAAAAACGGGCACAGGACGAAGCGATTTTCAGGTACAAGGAAAACCTGCAAATTATTTTCAGTAACACAGTCGAAGAAATTTTATTGCTCGACAGCGATGGGCGGATTGTGATGTTTAACGCGGCGCTGGAAAACTTTATCACCCAAAGCACCGGTAGAAAACCGGAAATCGGCATGTTTGTGTGGGACATGACCGTGGCCGAGCGGCGTGAGGCTGCGCTCGACCTTTTTATGCGGGTGCGTCGTGGCGAATCCGTCACCGTCGAAGCTATCGTGCATTTGCCCGGCAACGAGGTGGTGCATGAGCTGCGCTATAGCCCTGTTTTTATCGATGGCAAGGTGAAGTATGTCACCATTATTTCCATCGACATCACTGAAAAGAAAAAGAAAGAGACCGACCTGAGGCGTTCGCAAGCCCACATGATGGCCATCATCAATCACACCAATGACATTCTTACGTTGCTCGACGATCGCTATGCCATTGTGATGTTTAACCAGGGAAACCGGATGGCGTTTTCGTCGACCTTTAAAACAGGCGACATCATTCTTCAGCATTTGCCGGTAGAACATCGTGATCAATTTCTGCTTTCGTTACAACGCGCGGCGAAGGGCGAGCTTATTGAATATGAAATTGAATACGATGCGGCAGCCGGTCATCTGTGGTATCAAATCACGATTGAAGCGGTTCGCACCGATCAACACCTGGCGGGCTACTGCGTGACCGTGCACGACTACACGGCCATTAAACGCGCCGGCATTTCGTTGCGTGAAAGCGAAGAGCGGTTCCGCGCGCTCATCGAGAACAGCGAAGATGTGGTGGGTCTTATGGAACCCGCCGGTCGCATGACCTATGTGAACCCCGGGGTGGAACGTGTGACCGGCTATTCGCCGGAAGATTTTCTGGTGATGAACCTGGAGTCGATCATAAATCCTGAAAATAAAAACGACTATGATCGTTTTTTTGCCGATGTGCGCAACAACCCCAACAAACTGATCAGTACCAGCTTTCGCTCACGACACAAAAACGGCAACTGGCAATGGATGGAAGGCACGGCCATCAACATGCTCGAAGTGGAAAGCGTGCGCAGCATCGTCACCAACTTTCGCGATGTCACCAGCCGGCGGCAGTCTGAACAAGAACGCAACAACCTGTTGTCGCAGCTTATTGAACGCAACAACGATTTGCTTCAGTTCTCCTTCATTGCCTCACACAACCTTCGCGGACCGGTGGCTTCCATTCTGGGCTTGCTCAACCTGATGGGCATGGAACAAATGCCTGAAGAAACCCGGCGCATGCTGGGCATGGTGGTGAACTCCGCCAGCCGGCTCGACGAGGTCATCAAAGACCTGTCGGCCATTCTGGAGATGCGAAGCCACGAGGTGCACGCCAAGGAATGGGTGTCGACAAACGATACGATCCAGTCTATACGGCAGGCGCTGCAATCGCAGATCGATGAAAGTGGTGCCGAGATCATGGTCAATACATCGGCCATGGATTCTTTTTACACAATCAAAAGCTATTACTACAGCGTGTTGTATAATCTGATATCGAATGCCATCAAGTATCGTTCATCCAAACGCCGGCCGGTTATCGATGTGAGCACGTTTCGCACACAGTCGGTTTGCGGCATCCGGATTCAGGACAATGGCATGGGCATAGACCTGGAGAAGTATGGCGAGAAAATCTTTACCCTCTATCAGCGCTTTCACCTGGAAGTGGAGGGCAAAGGCATTGGGCTGCACATGGTGAAGACACAAGTCAATGCGCTCAACGGATCGATCGATATCAAAAGCCTTCCCGGGCAAGGCGCGTTGTTCACGATTCGTTTTCCAAATCAGCTGCCATAATAAAAATGTTCTTTGATGATCTTGCCATCCTGCCAGTGTTGCACCGACACTTGTGTGTAGTTCTTTACGCCCCATTCCTTGTGCGTATAGTCATAGTGCCAGATCACAAACGAGATGTTGTTGTCGGTGGCGAGGCCGTGCACGGTGGCGCTTCTGAATTCGGCGATGTTGCCAATGAACTCCTGTTCGCGCAGGCGATTGGCGGCTTTGCCCACTGTGGGTGCGTTGGCATTTTCCTGCATCTGCACGTCGTCGTGATAATACTTTTCAAATGCTTCGAGAAGGTTGCCGGAAACAACCAGCTGGTTGAGGTCTGCGAGTTTGTCTTTGATGGTGTTCATGATTTTTGTGTTTTTAATGATGACACAAAATTGCGCACTGGCCCGGGCCTGTGCATTGACGTAGCGCAAGAAAGCACGTTGATGTAGATCAAGATCTGGAAGCCCGCAGTGCCGGGCTATTTTTTTGCCTGCAGCTTGCGGATGCGGCTGAGGGTCTCCGGCGTGAGGCCCAGGTAGGAAGCGATTTGATGTTGTGGCACGCGTTGGTCGAGCGTGGGATAGCGGGCAATGAAAGACATGTACTGCTCTTCGGCCGTCTGGCTGATGGAGGCGAGAATTCTTTTTTGATGTGCCACAAACGCGTTTTGCAACAGGATCCGGAACAGTCTGTTGAATTCGGGAACGTCGATGTATAATTTTTCCAGGTCGCTCTTCTCTATGGAAAGCACCTCGCTGTCTTCCAGGGCATCGATGTTTTGGGTGGCGGGGGTGTTGGTGAGGAAACTGAACAGGTCGGAGATCCACCAGCCTTCCACACCAAACATGGCAATGTGCTCACCGCCCTGAGCGTCGACTGTGTAGGCACGCAGACATCCCTTGGTGATGAAGTTTTCGTACTGACTCACGTCGCCGACCTGGAGCAGGTACTGCCGCCTGCGAATTTTCCGGTGACGCAACACGCTGGTGAAGCGGTTTGCCTCGGCGGGTGTGAGCCGGATGTGTCTTGAAATATGGTCGAGGATGAGATCGTACATGGCGCAAGGCAGGGGGTCTGTATCCTATCGGGAACAAATTAGAAAACACAGCCTACTTGCACAAGGCCGACAAGGTTTGTGTGTGATGCCGTCTGAATTATTAACCTGGCACGCCAAACTTTTTGAAATGACACGGGGTTGTTATGGGTGAATTTAGATAACGCCAACACAAACCTATGAACACACCGCTTAAGTTGAAGATCATCACGTCCACTACACGCCCTGGAAGAAAGGGCGAACCCATTGCCACCTGGGCCCTCGAGACCCTAAAAGCCAACCCCGTTTTCGATGTGGAACTGCTGGACCTCGCCGCGATCAATCTTCCCTTTATGGACGAAGCAGCCCATCCCCGATTAAAGGACTACAAACATGCGCATACCAAAGCATGGAGTGCAAAGATTGACGAGGCCGATGCCTTTGTGATTGTGTTGGGAGAATACAACTATGGCTTTCCCGCGCCGATCAAAAACGCGATCGACTTTTTGTTTCACGAGTGGGCCTATAAACCTGTAGGTTTTGTTAGCTATGGCGGATTGTCGGGCGGCACGCGGTCGCTGCAAATGATAAAGGGTGTGGTGACATCGTTGAAGATGGTGCCCCTCACCGAGGCTGTGAACATTCCCTTCTTTACCAAATATTTCGACGATCAGGAAAACTTTAAAGGCGACGATGCCCTGGTAAAAGCCACGCAGGTGATGCTCGGCGAGCTGGAGCGCTGGGCCAAGGCGCTGAAGCCGATGCGTCAACCGGCATAAGGTAACAACCCGCGAAAATCGACTGTTCTTCTGCGGATAGACACAAAACAAGAAACCCAGGCTTTTGGCCTGGGTTCAAGTAGATTAAAGCGCACAACAATATTTTTTCCGGTCGGCTCCGGTAGGATGGACCGGATAGGTTTGTTTGTATTAGTAATTTTGATTTTTCTCAGCTACAGTCGAAGGGATGTAGTGCATCATACCAAACATGCATACAATCAGGATCGACACCAGGCCCACGGCAAACACTGCGGGGTTAGATTCCACCACTTCAGGAGAAAACATATAGATTCCGGCAAACACAAGTGCAGAAGCGATGATGATAAAGAAGAAGATGATGGAAATGGGTTTCATAATTTTAAGCGGTTAGCGTTGGTTTGTTGATGGCAATATTCCAAACCCTGTGCCACCGGCCCGAACGCTCCAGAAACCTCAAAAACGCGCTTTGGTTTTATGGTCCTTCCCATTACAGGACAAAACTTTCTCTAAACGGGTGGAATTGGGTTGGCGAGTACGTGCAGGGATCACCTGATCAGTGATCGCCGATAAACGCACGGGGGCGATCGGATAGACGAAAGGTTACGGGCGTTGATGCCGGACCTTGACGGAAAGGGACTTGTATTACTTTTCCTCCTATTTAGAAGCTTATTAAATTATCGGCATCCCCGGCATAGGCAACAGCAGATTTGGGAAAAATCAACTTACTTTGACGGCAAAACCACCGTTCTATGTCTAGCAGAAGGCCCGCTCTGGGATTCATCTTTGCCACCCTCCTCATTGATATTATCGGCCTGGGAATCATCATCCCGGTAACGCCCACCCTGATCCGGGAATTGATTGGCGGCACGGTGAGCGAGGCGGCTTCGTATGGCGGATGGCTTCTGGCGGCGTATGCCACAATGCAATTTCTTTGTGCCCCCATTGTGGGCGGACTAAGCGACCGTTTTGGTCGCAGACCCGTGTTGTTGCTTTCGTTGCTGGGCTTTGGCCTGGACTATGCGCTGCTGGCGTTGGCGCCCTCCATAGGCTGGCTGTTTGTGGGACGCCTCGTGGCCGGCATGATGGGCGCGAGCTTTACTACCGCGGCGGCGTATATTGCCGACGTTAGTCCTCCGGAAAAGAGAGCGCAAAATTTTGGATTGATTGGGGCGGCGTTTGGATTGGGCTTTATTATTGGCCCCATGCTGGGCGGGTTTCTTGCGCCCTATGGTTCGCGGGTTCCGTTCATTGTGTCGGGGGGACTTACCCTGGTGAATTGTGTGTATGGATTTTTTATTTTGCCCGAATCACTCAGTCCCGAGAACCGGCGCAAGTTTGAATGGTCGCGTGCCAATCCCATCAGTTCGTTGCTTAACCTGAAGCGTTATCCTGTGATTTTGGGACTGGTTGCGTCGCTTGTGCTGGTTTTTATTTCGGCGCATGCCGTGCAAAGCAACTGGGTTTATTATACCGAAGAAAAATTCAAGTGGAATGAAACCATGGTGGGCATTTCTCTCGCCGTTGTAGGTTTAGCAGTGGGCATTGTGCAGGGTGGATTGATCCGCATCATACTTCCCAAGCTCGGCAACATGCGCAGCATCTATATCGGACTTGGTCTTAGCGCGTTGGGACTGGTGCTCTTTGCCGTGGCTACGCAATCTTGGATGATGTTTGCGTTCACGATGGTGTATTGCATGGGTGGCATTGCCAATCCGGCCATACAAGGCATCATTTCGACACAAGTGCCGGCAAACGAGCAAGGCGAATTGCAAGGGGCACTTACCAGTTTGATGAGCGTTACTTCCATTATCGGCCCGATTCTTATGTCGAGCATCTTTCATTATTTCACAAAGGATCCTGCCACACTCTATCTGCCGGGAGCGCCCATGTTTTTGGGGGCGGTTCTCACCATTTTGGCGTCGGTGCTGGCGCGGGCAAGCCTGAAGAAAAATTTGAAAGGAGTGCCCCACACCAAACCGATGGCAACGGGACACTAGCCCAACGTTTTTTTTATTATTATTTTATAACCTATAGTCCCAGCACACTTTTCAATTTGGCATAGCCCGTTTTGCTCAATGGAATTTTGGCACCTGTTTTCAATAACGCGAGGTGTGTATCTTTTTCGAGCGGCTCGATGCGGGTGATCTGTGAGACGGCCACAATGTAGGACCGGTGCACGCGCACGAACTGGGCCGGGTCAAGGCTTTGTTCGTAGAAGCTCATGGTTTTCTTTTTCAGGAACATTTCCTTTTGCGTGAAGATCTTCACGTAGTCGTCATACGCTTCCAGGTATGTCATGTCGTGTACGGGAATGATTCGGATGTTGCTGCCTTCTTTCACCACCACGCGGTTGCGCTCGTCGGGCTGGCGCACTTCCTGATGAATGAGCGCCGACGTTTCGGCTTTTGGTTCGGTGTTCTGTCGCTGGCTCAACCATTTCTGAATGGCTTTGCCAAAGCGGTCTTTGCTGAACGGCTTCAGCAGATAGTCTGTGGCATGTGCTTCAAATGCTTTGATGGCGTATTCGTCGAACGCTGTGGTGAAGATCACGGCCGGAGGTTGTTCCAGCAGCTCCAGCATTTCGAAGCCGTTGATTTTGGGCATTTGTATGTCGAGGAAAATCAGTTCGGGTTTGTGGATGCCAATGGCTTTCACGCCTTCAAAGCCATCGTTGCATTCCTGCACGATCGAAAACTCGGGGAAGTCGCGCAGGTATTCGGCCACGATGCTGCGGGCCAACGGTTCGTCGTCGATGAGGATTACGTTGATCATGCGGGTTGGGGAATTTTGATTTCGGTTCTGAAGAGTGTGCCCACGGCCTGGGTTGTCAGAAGATCCTGTCTTGCATAGAGCAGGGAGAGCCTGCGTTGCACCGAGTTGAGGCCGAAGCCTGTGCCTTGCCGGGGGTGTGATGTTTCGGGATCGAATGGATTTTCTACGACGATGATCAGGTTCCTGTCGGTTGATCTGGCCTGGATGCGTATCGTGATTTCGCCGATGGTGTCGTAGAGGCCAAACTTGATGGCGTTTTCTACCACGGGCTGCAGCAACAGTGCGGGTAGCACCATCGTGGCGGTGTTTTCGTTGCTGATGATTTCGGTTTTGAGGCGGTGACCGAAGCGCACCTTCTCGATGTCGAGGTATAGTTGCAAATGTTTGAGTTCTTCTTCGAGGCTCACCAGCTGCTGGTCATCTTTTTTGATGGTTCCGCGCAGAAAGTCGGAGAGTTGTTGAATCATCTTGCGCGCTTCTTCCGGTCTGGAACCGGCCAGGGCGCTGATGGAGTTGAGGCTGTTGAAAAGAAAATGGGGTTGAAGTTGTTGACGCAGCGAAGCGAGTTCGGCTTCACGCGAAAACTTCAGGGTTTCCTGTTCGCGCTTTTCGCTGGCGCGTTGATCCTGGATGTAGAACCAGATCCAGGTTTGCATGCCGATGAGGGCAATGAAAAGCCAGGCGAACAATCCGCGGATCACGTGCGATCCTACTAGATATTCTTGATAGGCAACGTTGTCCTGAAAGAAATAGTGTGCCATGGCATAGCGGTGCAACACGGCGCAAAGGCTGGCCAACGCGACGCTCCACACCAGCAGATAGAAACCATTTTTGGGGGCAGGCTGATAAAATTTCAACGTGTTGAACATGACATAGCCGGCGGTGAACACCAACAGGTTGAAGTTGACGGAGTCGGCCAGGGCAACCGTCAGGTCGAACGAGAAGGTGCTCATGAGTGCATAGGTTTCAAAGAGCACCAGCATCGAGCACCAGCCAAAGGTTGCGAGTATTACTCTTGAGGTTGTAAGGTTCGTCTGCATAGGGGCCGGTTATGAACGCCTAAGTTAGAATAAAGGCATGGCGTTGAGACGAAGCGCGATGGCTTTTTGGTGTACAAAATTTATGTACGATGTTCCTTCTTCCATTTCGTGGATGCGGGAATATACTTCCGCACCGTCTTCCAGGTTTTTGAGGGCCACCACTTCCGACACGTTGATGAATTCCCACTTCACTTTTTTCATGTTGTCGTTATAGAACGTGTCTTCTTCGTGAAGCCCGATCACGCGCGCTTTCAGAAACGCTTCTTCTTTCGATTCGGCGGCCACCAGCCGGAGTTGTTCGTCGAATTGTGCCTTGGCGCTTTGCTCGGCAGAGATGCTGAATACGATTTTTGTGATATACCAGTTCATAAGGATTGCTTGAAGGATGATGATAATAATTTGCATACTACTACTAGTAACTTCTCAGTTCTATTCCCCCGAAGACACAGGTACCTTCGAGCACGAGGACTTTGGCATCGTCATACACCATGCCGGGTTGAAACACACGTTTATCTTCAATGGAGCCGAACACGGTCACCAGGTCGTCTGATACTATTTTCCAGTGTGCGGGCACCACAATTTTGGTGGCACCAAAGAGTTGCACCACATCCAGTTTCACGCGGTTGGTCACGTCGGCCTGGATCATGTTCAATTCAAGACCGCCGAACAGACACACCGTTTCGCCACCTTTAAAGTCTTTGCTGATCACGTTTTTTTTTGTTCCTCCAAAAATAGATACCGAGCTTATGTGGTCGCCGTCGCTGGTGGTGTTGGAGCTATGGTGACTCTCCCAGCGGCGCTTCCAACGCTCTTCGTGCCGGGCATGGCGCCAGTGGCGGTTGCGCCGGGGTTTGATCATGATGGCCAGACCGACGATGATGATGATGACGGGCCAGAAGGGCAACAGGTCGAAGCCTATGAAGTCTTTCATCAGAAAGAACGTGCCGATAGCCACGGGTATGAGCCAGCCCATTTGACGGAACGAATGTTTGATGCCCACAAAAAGACCGATCACAATGGGGATCATGGGCCATGAAAATACCCACTCGGGAATGTCTGCACCCAGTTGGCGCGCCAGCAACACGCTGCCTACGCCTACCACAAAGATGCCGCCTGCTATGCGTCCACGGTTGTTGCCGCTTTCCCAATCTTGTGAAGGAGGGGTAGGGGTGGTGTTGCCTGGAGTGCCTGTATTTTTATCGATTGTTTCCATGTTGTGTTTGATTATGATTCAAATAACGGCACCTTTTGGCTGCAGGGCCATCGCTAAAAGGCCGGGGCCGGTGGCCGGTAGGTGAACAGCGGATTGGCGTCGGTGAAAAAATCGTCTGCCGGTTCACCGAAACCTGTTGGCGTCGGCGAACACATCGGTGGACCATGCTTCCCAATCGGCATGTCGGTGAAATGCCTTACCTTGTGGCAAAAATTTCACGCTATGGCCTTCACTTCCGAACGTTTCGACAAAGCCATCGTTATGTTTGATGCCTATAACCAGAACGACCCTCACCTGGAAGAATGGAACGGCGAGAGCCTTCCCAAAGAACTGCTGTATGCTCAACGCATGAGCGAACGGCTCAAGCGCTTTCTGCCCTTGGGGCCGGAGTATATGAAGCTTGCCGCACGCTGCCAGCACATTGGCCGATGGGAAATACCACGGAACACCTACCCGATGGATCGCAAAGGCTACCTGCAATGGCGCAACAGCCTGAAGGCGCATCACGCCAAAATCGCGGAAGAGGTGTTGACGAGGTGTGGCTATGACACGGACACCATAGAGAAAGTGAAGTTCCTCCTCTTGAAAAAAGAACTGCTGCAACATCACCCCGACACGCAAGTGCTGGAAGACGTGATCTGCCTGGTGTTTATAGAATATTATCTCGAAGACTTTGCCGCCCGCCACGACGACGACAAAGTGGTGGATATTCTCCGCAAGACGCTAAAGAAAATGTCGGGCAAGGCCATTGAAGACGCGGGCAAGATTGCCGTGTCTGAAAAGATCAGCGCGCTCATTGGCCGTGCTGTCACCGAGAAACCTTAGCGTTTCAGTTCTTTCTCCAGGTGATCTAAAAAGTTTTCGGTAGAGCGGTCGAGGATGTCGAACACTTCCTGGAAGTGGCGCTCCTGGCCATAGTAGGGATCGGGCACATCGTGGCCAAAACCTGTAGGGTCGAAGTTGCGCATCATGGCCACCTTGCCGGCGTGGGCCGGGTCGCCAAGCAGGCGCATCACGTTGCTGTGGTTGCTGCTGTCCATCACCAGAATGTGATCGAAGTCTTTGAAGTCGCGCGTTCCAAACTGCCGCCCCAGGTGGTCGATTTCGACGCCGTTCTTTTTTGCGTTGGCGATGGTGCGCGGGTCGGGTGTGTCGCCCACGTGATAGTTGGCCGTGCCGCACGAGTCTACCACAAACAGGTGATCGAGGTTGCGGCGTTTGATCTTGTCCTTGAAAATGGCTTCCGCCAGGGGCGAGCGGCAAATATTTCCCAGGCACACAAAAAGAACTTTTACTTTAGTCATAGGGCGAAAACGGCAGAAAAACTGCTTTTTTAGTAAACTCCTCCCAAAATAAATACCTGCGCGGTTACGATGGAAGCGTTCGCGATATTAATCCCTGCATTAGTATACTTTTATAAGTTACCTTTTGATTTGAAAAGCCCCTCTCGCTCAGGAGGTGGCTTTTCTATTTTATAGGCGCGATTCTTTTTAGCTTTGTTTCCAAACACCGCCGCCCTATGGAATTCATCCTTGTGACCGAGCAATATGCTCCCGCCGTAGCCCTCATTCAACTGAACCGTCCGAAAGAACTGAACGCCCTGAACCGGCAATTGATGGAAGAAGTGCGCGATGCCCTGAAGCAGCTCGACGGCAACGCCGCCGTGCGCGTTATCATCATCACCGGCAACGACCAGGCCTTTGCCGCCGGCGCCGACATCAAACAAATGGCCGATATGTCGGCGATAGACATGTTGCTTATTGACCAGTTCAGCACGTGGGACCAGATCCGGAAAACCAAGAAGCCCGTGATTGCGGCCGTGTCGGGTTTTGCGTTGGGAGGTGGCTGTGAGTTTGCCATGACATGCGACATGATTATTGCCTCTGAAACCGCCACGTTTGGTCAACCCGAAATCAAGATCGGCACGTTGCCCGGTGCCGGTGGCACACAGCGTCTAACCAAGGCGTTGGGCAAAGCCAAAGCCATGGAGTTGATTTTGACCGGACGTTTCATGCCGGCCACGGAAGCCCTGGCCCATGGCCTCATCACGAAGATTGTTCCCATCGAAATGTATCTGCAGGAAGCGGTGGCTCTCGCCACGGAAATTGCCCGCATGTCGCCCATTGCTGTGCAGCTTGCCAAGGAGGCCGTGAACCGGTCGTTCGAAACGTTGCTGGACGAAGGATTGGCTTTTGAGCGCAAGAACTTTTACCTCACGTTTGCGTCGGCCGATCAGAAGGAAGGCATGAAGGCTTTCGTTGAAAAACGAAAGCCTCTCTATACCGGAAAATAAGGTTGTTGCTTAGCGGAGGGTCACACCCAAACCTACGGTCAGCAGGTTGTAGGACTGCAATGAATAGTCGCCCGAAATATAGATCGGGCCCAGGTTGAGGCGCATGCCGGCGGTGGCACGCAGGCCGTTGTTTTTGAAGGACATGGCAATGGGATCGCTGACGGCCGGAGCGGAAGCCTCAAATACATAGGAGCCCGTCACGTTGGCTTTTGTCTTCACGGCGTTGTAGCCGAAACCACCATAGAATGTTACCATGGCAAGTTTCTTGGAAATGAGTGCCTGCATGAGCCAGGCGTTCATGGTGTATTCGATTTGCTGTGCGCGGCTGGCATCGCCCGACGGCACATAGCCCGCGAGGTTTGTGGTGCCTTTGATGTTTGTGTAGCCTACCAACACGGACAGGTCGAAGGGCAGGTGTTTGATGCCGGGGATGTGTTGTTTCACATCGTGCAAAACACCGAAGCCAAGATACTTCACTTTGGTGACACCCGCTTTCACTTCGGGCATCCACCGGATTTTCAGGTCTGTATTTTTATAGATGCCCACCCCAACCTGAACGGTGGGAGCCAGCACGCCGCTGATCTTGAAATTCTCTTTGAAGTCCAGGCCTTCGGGACCGGAGAACCTGGCGGTTGACCCGCCGCCAAAATCGCTGACGTAGGTTGTGGCTGTTTTGGGTCCCACAATGGTGGGCGCGTTGCCGTCGAGGGGCGATATGAGCCGCGTTTGCGACAGGCCCAGCTCGTCGGGGCGAAAGGTGTTTTTGGAGGAGGGGATAAAGACGGCATTCATGGAAACGCCGATGTCGAAGCCGAGTGTTTTGTGTGCCTTTGCCGTGGTGAACCAGCCACCGTTGAATCCATAGGATGTGCCTTCAATCATGGGGGTGAGGTAGGCGTTCATCAGTTTGCCCGCGTCGTCGGCGCCGGCGTTGAGAAACTTGCCAATGTCGCTCTCGGTTTGTGCGTGGCCTGCAAAGGGAAGTGTGATGAGAAGGAGGATGGAAAGCTTTTGGAGTAGTGATCGCATCATGTTTGAGGTGTTTTTTAATCCTAAAAGTAAAAATTTATTAGTTACCCGCAGGTGGGCGTCTTCAAATTAAAAATGAGGTGTTCTGTGGTTCACGTCAAGTTGTCTATTTTTACGCTTGCATGATCGTCTTCTACAATCTCCTGCTCTTGTGCATGCGCGCGACCTATCGTGTGGCGGCCCTTGTTCATAATAAAGCCAATGCATTTGTAACCGGAAGGAAAGATGTCTTTTCAATACTTCAGTCCCGCTACGGGTCCAACACGGCGCCGGTGGTGTGGGTGCATTGCGCGTCGCTGGGCGAGTTTGAGCAGGGGCGTCCCATCATCGAGGCGTTGAAGAAAGAATACCCCCGCGTCAACATCCTGCTCACGTTCTTTTCGCCTTCGGGCTATGAAGTTCGGAAACATTATGAACTGGCCGATCATGTTTGCTACCTGCCGTGGGATAGCGCCGCCCATGCCCGGCAATTTGTCGACATCGTGAAGCCTGTGATGGCCATTTTTGTGAAGTATGAGTTCTGGCATCACTATGCCCGCACGTTGAAAAACCGAAACATACCGTTGCTTTCCGTGTCGTCTATCTTTCGCGAAGACCAGCTTTTCTTCAAGCCCTACGGCGGTTTCTACAAGAACATTCTGAAGAACTTCTCGTGGTTTTTTGTGCAAAACGATGCATCGCTTCGCCTGCTGAAATCCATCGGCATCAACACCTGCTCGGTGGTGGGCGACACGCGTTTCGACCGGGTGTTCGACATTGTGAAACAAGGCGACGACATTGCCGTGGCGCGCCAGTTCAAGAACGACCAAAAAACCGTTGTGGTGGGAAGCTGCTGGCCCGAAGACTTTGATGTGCTGGCACCGTTGATAAACGAAAACAACGTGAAGTTCATCATCGCGCCACATGAAATCACCGAGCCGTTCATCGCCACCATGGAGGGTGCGTTGCAGGTGAAGTCGGTTCGCTATTCGCAGGCGCAGGGCAAGACGCTGGAAGATTACCAGGTGCTCATCATCGACAACATCGGCATGCTGTCGCGGCTCTATCGCTATGGCGAGTTTGCCTTTGTGGGGGGAGCGTTTGGCAAAGGACTTCACAACATCCTGGAAGCGGCGTGTTATGGTGTGCCTATTTTTTTTGGAAACAAAGACTACGAGAAATACCAGGAGGCGGTGGACCTCATCAACCTGGGGGGCGCCTTCGAAGTGCGCGACTATACCGACCTGAAAGCCAAGTATGAATTGCTGAACTCGCCCGAGAGCTTTTTGCTGGCGTGCGCCGTCACCAAGCTCTATGTGGAGGAAAACCTGGGGGCTACCGAAAAGATCATGAAGTATTGCCGTACTTTGCTGGCCTAATGGAAGGCATCGTTCTACGCTCCACCGGCTCATTCTACGAAGTGCAAACCTCCGACGGTACGGTGCATACCTGTCGCGTGCGGGGCAAGATCAGGCTGGAAGGCATCAAGGAAACCAACCCCGTGGCCGTGGGCGACTCCGTGGCCTTCGACCTGGAGCACAACGTGGGATCCATCACGGCCATCCTCCCCCGCAAAAATCACATCCTGCGCAAGTCGGTGAAGAAGACGGGCCACTCGCATGTGCTGGCCGCCAACATCGACCAGGCATTGCTGGTGATGACGCTGGCCTTTCCCCGCACATCGCTGGGTTTCATCGACCGCTTTTTGGTGACGGCCGAATCGTTTCGCATTCCACAGGTGCTCATCATCAACAAAAAAGATCTGCTCGACGCAGAAGGTCTGCAACAGGCCGAAGCGGTGATGGCTTTGTATACTAAAATCGGTGTCACCTGTTTTCTGCTTTCGGCACAGGAGGAAGATCAGCACGTGGTGCACGAAATTCTTCAGGGCAAAACAACCCTCGTGGCGGGTCATTCGGGCGTAGGTAAGTCCACGCTGCTGAACAAGATTGCCCCGCACATCAAACAGACGGTGGGCGAGGTGTCTGACTTTTCATCGAAGGGCACACACACCACCACCTTTGCCGAAATGTTTCCTCTGGGCAACAACACCTTTGTGATCGACACGCCGGGCATAAAAGAATGGGGACTGGTGGACATGAACGAACAGGAAATTTCCGACTATTTTCCCGAGATGCGCGATGTGCGCCTCGACTGCAAGTTTGGTGCGCGCTGCGTGCACATTAACGAACCCCAATGCGCCGTGCTCGACGCTATTCGTGCCGGTGAAATTGCGTTGAGTCGCTATGAGAGTTATTTGAGCATGATGTTGGGAGAAGACAACCGGAAGTAGAATTTAGTCTTGAGTCTTAAGTCTTGAGTCTTTAGTCATGGTAAAAAAAAGTATTTAGTGACGGGGCATGGAATATAAAGTCAACGGTGTGGCGCTTTCATACGAGCCTGTGGGTAGTCGCGCGTGGGGTGAGGCAAACGTTTTGTTGGATGCGGCGGTTGATCTGACGGCTGCGACTTCGTGGGCTGAAACGGGATTTGGTGTGCAGCAACTTTTTTCGCCCGACCTCTTTGCTGAATTTTCCAAACGAACCCGTGCGTTGTTGTTGAGACTTTGGCAGGAAGCCGGATTGACGGTGGATGAAAATTTTTTACTTGAAAACTATCATCGCCTTGTTCCTGACTTCACTACACACCTTCGCGCTGTAGATAAAACCAAGCTGCTCAATGTTGCCGATTTTCCCATTGCCATTGCTGATGTTGAAGCGCGCATTTCTGAGTTGTGCCGCGTGTCGTTGGTGGCGTGCAATCCTTACGATAATCAATCTGTTTTTCACTTTCGTGTGATCCGTCCGCAGCAAGCCGACAACAATCCCTTGCATCGCGATGTGTGGCTGGAAGACTATGACGACTGCATCAACCTCTACATTCCCGTGGCGGGTAGCAATGCAAACTCGTCGCTCATTCTTGTTCCGGGAAGTCATCGGTGGCCTGAGTCGCGCATTGAGAAAACGGAAGCCGGGGCGCACATCAACGGCGTGAAGTTTAACGTGCCGGCCGTTACCGACATTCGCGGCGACTACACCGTGGAGCGGCCTGATCCGAAAGAAAATGAAGTGCTGATTTTTTCTCCCTACCTCATTCACGGCGGCGCGGCGAACCTGAACAAAGACCAGACGCGCATCTCCATCGAGATGCGTTTGTGGAAGCGTTAGTAGCGCAGGTGATGGTAGAGTTGTCGCAGGCGGGCCAGGGGAGGTTTCCATTGGATGAGCCGACCGAGAATCAAATCTGTGCCGCGGGGTGTTGCCAGTTCTTTCAACAACAAATAGAATCTTTCCGCCTCTTCATAGTTTTGAGAAAATACCGACTGGCGAAGCTCATAACGCACGCGTTTTAATAAGGCCTCGTTGTCGCCTTCATCGCGATTGAGCTTTTGCGCTTTGCGACAAACCAGATAGGTGGAATGCAGTTGAGGATCGCCCGGCACATACCAACCCGACGAAAGTGATTGATGTTTACGACGCACTTTGGTGAGGGCTTCGTTGATGAAGGCATATTTATAGCGGCGTGCGGACCTTACCCAGAAATCAAAATCTTCATAGGCAAGCGTTTCGTCGTAGCCACCCAATTCATCCAAAACATTTTTGCGCACCAGCATGCTCGGTGAAGAAACAAAGTAGGTGCTGAGCACATCGCGATACACATCGCCTTGTGGCACGTGGGTGAGCAGTTTCTTTGAAAACAGATAGGCATAGTGCTGTCGGAACACCTGGCTTTGTGGATCGATGTAGAATGCGTCGGTGAACACCACGCCATAGGAGTTGTCGAGTTGGAGGAATAGTTTCACCTGTTGCTCGATGCGTGTGGGCAGCATCACGTCGTCGGTTGCGAAGTCTACCACATACGCGCCGGTGGCATGTTGCAAGCCCTGGTTGAAGGCCTTGCAGTTGCCTATGTTCTGAGGCAGGGAAAGGAATTGCAGGTTTGGGCTGGACTGCGTGCCCAGCATGCGTTCAATCACGGCCACGCTGTTGTCGGTGCTGGCGTCGTCCACAATAATAATTTGCAGGTTCAGGTAGGTTTGGTGGAAGACAGACTCGAGCGCTTCCACCACAAAGGGCGCGTGGTTGTAGCAAAGACAAATGACCGACACCAGCGGCTGATCCATTACACCAGAATTTTTTGGAACGTGAATTTTGAAGAGGGCACACCGCCGAGGCGAAGTTTGAAATCGAGCAGTCCGAAGTTGGGTTTGCCGTCAATGGCCGAAGTGCCCAGGTCGAGGTGTTGCATGCCGTGCGCTGCCGCGTAGTCATACATCCCCTGCAGCAACAGCACCACGGGGCTGAGGTGATCGAAGGCGTTGTCGTGGGCCGAATAGAAATTGTAGAGCACGCGCTTGTTCACGACAATGGCAATGGAAGCGGCCACTAAGATCTCGGCTTCGTAAACGCCAAACAAAAGATAGTGCTGTGGCAGTTTCTCAGCGACGGCACGAACCTCGGGCAGCGACATAGACAACGCATATCCTTTTTGCTTGCGACACGCCAGGATGAAAAGATAGATCGCGTCGATTTCGGCGGAGGCCACCTGACGGAACACCAGTCCCGACGATTGTGCCTGCTTCAGCTTCCGATTCTCCCAGGTGTGGAGGTGTGTGGAAAAGTCTTGGGAGATCGGAATCATCGTGCCCACCTCGGCATCCACCACGGTGTAGCCCAGGTTAAGGAAAAATGTTTGAAGCAGGGCGGCGTGTTGTGGCGCGTAGCCCGCGGGTGGTTGTTTCACCTGGATGCGTGCCGCGCCAAACGTTTTTATGCGCGAGTCGACAAATCCGATGAATTGAAACAGGATGACGGGAGGGATGCTGTCGGCACATTCCACCGACCCGAACGGCGCGCGGGCCGGGCTCTGGGCGAAGTCTTGTGCCAGGTGAAGGTGAAAGGAGGCGACTATGGTTTGTTGTTTCCGGTCCACGGCATAGAACGAGTGCCACCCTTGTGGAAACTGCATCAGCCGATAGGCCGCCGTGTTGAACAACGACTCTTCGAAATCAAAAGTGAAATCTGCGGGTAAAGGGGCTTCGTGAAAAATGTAATCTCCCAATCAGTATGGAATTCCAATGCGTTTATAAATAAAGTGCATGAGCCACGCCGGACCGATGAGCAGAAACTGGATGTCTTTCAGGAACGACGGTTTTTTGCCTTCGATCTTGTGTCCATAAAATTGTCCCACCCAGGCCACGGCAAAAATGATGAGGCTCATCACCCACAGCGGGGCCAGGTTGATGCGCACCAGCAGGTTCACTACCATCATGCAAAATGCGCCGAACAGGGCCATGCCAATGCTCAAAGGTATGGAAAGCGACACATAATAAATAAGCACCAGCACCAGCAGCACGCCGGCCCAGTTGGCATAGGGATTGCCTTCGCCCAAAACCGACTGCACGGGCTGTGCCGGAATGGACGCGATGAGACCCACCACACTGAGAAAAATCAGGGGCACACAAATCCAGTGAATGCTTTTGTTGGTGGCGTTCTGGTGGCTTTCGCCATACTCCGAAAGAAGCTGATCGATTTTGCGCATAACCTCAGGTTTAGGGAAGTAATTTACGCGATCCGGTCAAATCTTTCAAACGATTGCATCAGGCGGCTACACGCGTTTTTACGTTCGCCCATTTTTTAATCTGCCAATATACTTTTCCCGTGCTGAGGTGCTTGCCCTGGGCGTCGTGAATTTTCACGTCGAGGGTGATGACCACGGCTTCTTCCGGGCCGTTGAGGGGTTGGATAATGTTTTGGTCGATCCATTCGGGTGTGAGTGCAAAGTCGGCGAAGGCTTCCATTTTGCCCTGGTAGTGATAGTCCATTTCGAAGCGTTGCATGATGATGCGGTAGGCGTCGAAGCCGAGGCGTGAAAGCAACAGCAGACCCGTGGCATATTCCGACAGGGTGGCCAGTGCGCAGGCGTGCAGCCCCCGGATGTGGTTGAGGTTTTTGCGGCGGAACGGGATCTTTATTTTGACGCGATAGTCTTCCAGCGCCACCACGCTGAAATGATGCGGCTTGTTGAACGGCACCATGCGCAGCAATCCCTGGTTCAACACCCACAGGTGGAAGGCCGATGTTTTTGCGCGCTCAAGAAATTTACGGATGTCCATGTTGCATAAATTACCTCGGAAGTTAGCGGAAAAATATATTCCTTTAACAACCCTTTCCGTTATGAAAAACCTTCTCTTAGTTGTTTTGCTCGGCGTTGTTGCGTCGCTTCACGCCCAGGTGGAGCCGTTGGAACGCAAACTCCAAAGTCTTCCCCGCGACACCCAGCGTGTGAACGTGCTGAACCGTCTCGCGCGGCTGCACTACCTCACCACACCTGAAAAGACACGCTTTTATACAGAACATGCCCTGCATCTTGCCGACTCGCTTCAGTATGCATTGGGGCTGGCAGAGGCCTACAAAAACAAAAGCCTGCTGCACCGCCTCAAAGGCGAGAACGTGCGCGAGCTGGAAAACCTGCGTCGCGCGCTTGAGTTGTTTCAAGATCTGAAAGATTCCCTGCGCATGGCCGAAACCTTCACCGAGATGGGCGCCGCCCACCAGCAGGAAGGCGACTTTGATGCCGCGCGCGAACAATACAGCAAAGCTCTTGGCATTCAGAAAGCATTTCGCGATAGACCGGGCATGGCGCTCACGCTCCGGAAAATCGGCGTGCTGGAATCGGACCTGCTCGACTATGATGCCGCACTTGCCCGGTTTGAAGAGGCACTCGCGCTGGAGCGTGAAAACAATAACAAGGAAGGCATCGCGAACCTGCTCAACAACATCGGGGTGATCTATTATGAGATGGGGCAGTATGAAAAAGCATTGCGCTATTATGAACCGTCGATGGCGTTGTTTCGCGAAACCAACAACCTGAACCGCCTGCCCGCGGCTTATCACAACCAGTCGCGCGTGTGGCTGGCGCAAGGCAACGTGGACCGCGCCCTGCAACTGGCCAGCCAAGGTCTGCCCATTGCCGAGAAAGCCGACAACCGCATGGCGCTGATCGAATCGTATCAGCTGCACACCGACATCTATGCGGCGCGCAAAGACTATCAGAAGGCATTCGAATTTTTGCAGCGCCGTGTCACCGTGAAAGATTCGGTGACAAGCCTGCGCAGCCGCATGCAATATGCCCAGCTGAAAACGCTTATCGAAACAGAACGCAAAGAACAGGAGATCGACTTTTTGAAAAAAGAACAAGCCTGGAGTGTGTTCCGGCAAAAGGTGACCTATGCAGGCCTGGCGTTGGCGTTGTTTATTGGTGGCGTGGTGATCTATTATCAACGAAAGACCATCCGCACAAAAAAGGAGCTGCTCGAAAAAAACCTGGAGGTGCACCAGGCGCAGCAGGCGTTGTTGCGGGTGGAGATCGAAAACAAAAAGCTGGTGGAGGACCAGCTGCAACACGACCTGGAATTTCGCCACAAGGAATTGCTCACCTACACGCTGAACCTGGTGCAGAAAAACACCGTGATGGAAGGATTGCGCGAAGGCATCCAGGAGCTGGCGGCCACGGGCGACAAAACGGCAAAGACCAAAATCTCGAAACTGCTGAAGGTGATCGACTACAGCCTGGAGTCGGAAAAGGATTGGGACGAATTCAGGATGTATTTCGAAAAGGTGCACTCTTCCTTTTTCGACCGGCTCCGGCAACAATATCCCGACCTGAGCCAGGGCGACCTCAAGCTTTGTTCGCTCATCAGCCTCAATTTGAGTATGAAAGAGATGGCCGAACTCATGGGCATATCCCCGGAAAGCGTGAAGATGGCACGACACCGGTTGCGCAAAAAACTGAATCTGCCCACCGAAGAAAATCTTTCTGACTTCGTGGCGTCGTTCAAAAGCGCTTGACCAACAATGTTTTAGGGAAAGTGTAAACCTATTGTAGACGTCCCTTTTTTAGCAAACGCCCAACCTTTTTCAACCGCTTTCGGTACAAGGATGCAGTATTCAAAATCTTCATCCCTAACCCGTTTCAGTATCGTATGACCGAAAGACAAATTGTTCTCGTAAGGAACTCGTGGACCTATGTAGTAATCAATGCGCAAGAAGCCGGTGAGCTTTTCTACAGCCGCTTGTTTCACGTAGCGCCCGCTGTGAAATCCCTGTTCAAGCACGACCAGAAAGAGCAGGCCCGCAAGCTCATGAACATGGTGACCCTCATTGTGACCAAGCTCAACAAGCTTGACGACATCATGAACGAAGTGAAGCTGCTGGCGCAACGCCACGGCCGCTATGGCGCCAAACCCGAACACTATCAGGTGGTGGGTGAATGCCTGCTGTGGACCCTCGAACAAGGTCTTGGCGAACAGTGGAACGAAGAGCTTATGGAAGCCTGGACCGCCGTGTATCTCACACTTTCGTCGGCCATGATTAAAGGCCAGCTGGAAGTTGCTGCCTGATTTTTAAAAAGAATTTTATTTGGAGCCCCTCTCTGGAGCAAAAAAAGTCCCCTCTCTTGTCTGTGCGGGAGTCTTCCTGTACAGACCTTTTATTTCCCCTCATCATGAAAAAGAAATTTAATTTCCTCGACCTCGTGTTAATGCTTCCTGCCGTAATCGCATTAATTTACGGCTTCATATCAATTCATTAACCCATGAAAAAAGTAGTCGTTCTCGGTGCAGGTCTTGTTGGAAAAGCCATGGCCATTGACCTGGCAAAAACCTTTGATGTGACGTCTGTCGATATCAACGAAGAAGCCCTCAAGTTTGTAGCGCAGCACGGCATCAAAACACAGCAGGTTGATTTCACCAACCTGAGCCAGCTCACCCAAACCCTGGAACCTTTCGACCTGGTGGTTGGCGCGGTGCCCGGCTTCATGGGGTTGCAAACCGTGCGCACGGTGATTGAGGCCGGAAAAAACATTGCCGACATTTCCTTCTTTCCCGAAGATCCCTTTCAACTCGACGACCTCGCCAAAAAGAACAACGTGACGGTGGTGACCGACTGCGGTGTGGCCCCCGGCATGGGAAACATCATTCTGGGCTATCACAACCGGCGCATGAAAATTACCGACTACGAATGTCTGGTGGGCGGTCTGCCCGTGGTGCGCGAGTGGCCCTATGAATACAAGGCAGTGTTCTCACCCATCGACGTCATTGAAGAATACATTCGCCCCGCGCGCTATGTGCAGCAGGGAGCTGTGATCATAAAAGAAGCTTTGTCCGATCCGGAACTCATTCACTTCGACGGTGTGGGCACGTTGGAGTCGTGGAATTCTGACGGCCTGCGGTCGCTCATCAAAACCATGCCCAACATTCCCAACATGATCGAGAAAACGCTGCGCTATCCGGGCTGCATCGAATACCTGCGCGTGTTGCGTGAATCCGGATTTTTCTCCTATGAAGCGGTCGACATCAAAGGCGTGAAAGTTCGCCCCATCGACGTCACCGCCAAGCTGCTGTTTCCCAAATGGAAGCTGAAGCCGGGCGAAGAAGAATTCACCGTGATGCGCATCCGCATGACCGGCGAAGAAAACGGCAAGACAAAAACGTACGAATACAATTTGCTTGACCGCACCGACAACGCCACCAGCACCCTGTCGATGGCCCGCACCACAGGCTACACCTGCACCGCGGCCCTGCACCTTATTGCCGACGGCAAGTTTACCCGCAAAGGCATTTGCCCTCCCGAATATCTGGGCGAACAGGAAGAACATTTCAATTTTGTGGTGAACTACCTGAAGACACGCAACGTGAACTATCGCGTTACGGAGTCGTAGGGAAAAGCGCGAACCCATTCTGTTGTGCGGGGTGTGGTTGTGGCGGTGCGCATGGCGTCGGCTTATGGGTGCTTTACATCCGTCTTTACCCTGCATATACTCCGCCCTTACCCTGCCCAGGGAAGGGACTTTCTAGGGAGTTTCTAAGGAGTTTCTTAGGAGTTTGGATTTTTCCTGCACCGGGATGGTGATCGGAAGATCGTGTTTGGATTTCAGATTTCAAAGCGCGCTGCGCCGTGCAGGTTGCTACGATTTGGTGGCAAGTTTGCTCTTCCAATAGCCGTAGCTGAAGTAGATCACCAGTCCAAACGCCATCCATCCGAAGAACACCGCCCAGCTGCGGGTCGGAATTTCAATCATCAGGTAGCAGCAGCAAAGGAGGCCGAGAATGGGAATGAGCGACAGCTTCTTCAGAAACGAAAACACGGTTACCACCAGTGTTACCAAAATGAACACCAGAAACAAAATCTCCTGGTGCGACTCGTGCGACAGGTTTGTGAGCGAGTCCATGAAGCGCTCGCGGAAGCCGTAGAGGAAAACAATGAACAACACCGGTACAATCCACTGTCCGTTGATGTAGGGGAGGTTGAATCGTTTCTCTGCGGTTTTCTCGCGTTTGGGCAATACCAGTACGCCGCCGCACACAATGGCGAAGGCAAACAAGGTGCCGATGCTGGTGAGGTCGGTCATGAGTGCACTCTCCACAAACAGGGAGGGAATGGCCACAATGATGCCGGTCATGACGGTGGAGAAACCGGGTGTCTGATATTTGGGGTGGATCTTGCCGAAGCGGCGGGGCATAAGACCATCGCGGCTCATGCTCATCCAGATGCGGGGCTGGCCAATCTGGAACACCAGCAACACGCTGGTGGCCGCCACCACAGCACTAACCGAAATGAAGAACCCGATTTTGCCCTGGTTGATTTTTTCGAATACATAGGCCAACGGATCGGCTACTGAATCGAATTCCGAATAGTTCACCATGCCGGTGATGACCAGCGTCACCACCACATAAATTATGGTGCAGATAATAAGCGAGTAGATCATGCCCCGTGGGAGGTCGCGTTGCGGGTTGGCGCATTCTTCGGCGGTGGTTGAAATGGCGTCGAAGCCGATGTAGGCAAAGAACACGGCCGACACGCCCTTGAGCACGCCGCTGAAGCCGTTAGGCATGAAGGGCGTCCAGTTGTTGGTGTCGATATAAAACACCCCGATGCCTACAATAAACACCAGCACCACCAGCTTCAGCCCCACCATGAAATTGGCGCTGCTGCGGCTTTCGCGGATGCCGATGTATGCCAGGATGGTGATGAGTATGATGATGACAAAGGCGGGCACATTGCAAATGAATTTGTAGCCGGCCACCAGCGGCGCGGTGGTCCAGGCCAACGCATCGGTAGGGGTACCCGCCTGCACAGCCGATTCATAGGCCGACCGGGCGGTGGAGGGATCGGTGGCAAGCCATGCGGGCAGGTGCATGCCCACGCCTTCGAGCAGGTTCACAAAATAGCTGCTCCACGAAATGGACACCACCACGTTGCCGATGCCATATTCCAGGATCAGTGCCCAGCCAATGACCCAGGCGGTGATTTCTCCAAAGGTGACATAGGAGTAGGTGTAGGCACTGCCCGCCACGGGCACGCGCGAGGCAAATTCGGCATAACAAAGGGCGGTGAACCCGCAGGTCACCGCGGTGATTATGAACAGGAAGATAACGCCCGGGCCGCCGTCGTAGGCCGCCTGGCCAATGGTAGAAAAGATGCCGGCGCCGATCACGGCTGCAATTCCCATCGCCGTCAGGTCCTTCACACCCAATATTTTTCTCAGTTCCGGCGAGCCGTGGCTGTCGCGTTCAGAGGCGTCACTAAGGATGGAAGAGAGCGATTTTTTTCGGAAAAGGGAATTCGACATTCAATTTGAGTTAGGGGCCTCAAAATAGTTGATTTTTTTGACTTAAATTAGAGCACCCATTAGTAGGGGATTTTTTTAACACCTGTTTACCTCGATTTTTTAATGCATTTACCGAAAGAAGAGCATCCGGAACCAGCGCACCAGGGTCCCAAAGTCACCATCACAGCAGAGGAAGTGAACCAGCTTCCCCTAAAAGCCTTCGAAGGAAAAGTGAGCGTCATCACCGAGCCTTCCAAGCTGGCGGCCATGCAGCGCGAAATCGAGAAGCACGACGTGGTGGGCTTCGACACCGAGACGCGTCCCAGCTTTAAGCGCGGACAGTCCTATAAGGTGGCGTTGCTGCAACTGGCCATTCCCGGCAAAGTTTTCCTCCTGCGCCTGCACCAAACCGGGCTGCCCGAAGAAATTGTATCCATCTTCGAAAACACCAACATCATCAAAGCCGGCGTGGCCATCCACGACGACATCAAGGCTTTGCAAAAGCTCAGTCGCTTTCAACCCACCTCGTTCATCGAACTGTCTACCATGGCCAAGGCCTCGGGACTGCAGGTGGAGAGTGTGAAAAAACTGGCGGGCCTGCTGCTGGGCTTCCGCATTTCCAAAAGTGCGCAAACGTCGAACTGGGAAGCGCCCACGCTCACCGAGAAACAAATCGACTACGCTGCCACCGACGCCTGGGTGTGCCTGGAAATTTATCATCACCTGCTGCGCAACTACTTTCATGTGAAAGCGTAAACAAGGGCTAACCCTTTCGCAATGACCCCCAAAATCATCGACAAGCAAACGCTGTCGGCCAACTGGTACAAACTCTACAAGTACACCTTTTCTTTTCTTACACGCAGCGGCGAAGAACGCATCCAAAGCCGCGAGGCCTACGACCGCGGCAACGGTGCCACCATCCTGCTCTACAATAAGGAACAACGCACCGTGGTGCTCACACGCCAGTTCCGCCTCCCCACGTTTGTGAACGGCAACGCCGACGGCATGCTCATTGAAGCCTGCGCGGGCCTGCTCGACCTCGACAATCCCGAAGACTGCATCCGCCGCGAAACCGAAGAAGAAACCGGCTACCGCATCACCCACGTGAAAAAGATCTTCGATGTCTACATGTCGCCCGGCTCCGTAACCGAAATCCTCTACTTCTTCACCGGAGAATACACTGCCGCCCAAAAAGTGACCGAAGGCGGAGGTGTTGACGAAGACGAAAACATTGAAGTGCTGGAACTTGATTTCGAAAAAGCGTATGGTATGATCACCACCGGCGAAATCAAAGACGCGAAAACCATCATGCTCCTGCAATACGCAAAGCTGAATAATCTGCTCTAAGCGATTTAGATTTCTCCTTCGTAAAAAGGAACGTGATGGCGGCCTCCGCCACCATCCACACCATGCCCGGTGTTGGGCGTCAGCTTCGCCGACCCCGGGCAGGCATTGCCTTTGATGTCAGTACAGGCACCCCTCACTCACCCTATGCTCATCCCCAACGCAAGACGAAGCCAGCGCCGAGCCATCATGACGGTACAGGTCGGCCATCCTCCAGAATGTCCGTATCTTAGTCTCACTAAACCCTATTACCAGACATGCGCATTTTCGTTTTTCTTTTCTGCCTGCTGGCCGCCACAGCCACTTCGCTGCTGGCACAACCAGCACCCAAACTCAGCGTGGGCGAACCTACGTGCGAGTATCAAAACAATCCCCTGGGCATCGATGTCAAAGTTCCTCGCTTGTCGTGGAAGCTAGTGTCGGAGCAGCGGGGGGTGACACAAAAATCCTATGAGCTTCGCGTCGGCTTCGACGACAAGGCGCTTGCCAAGGGAGCAAACATTCTCTGGCAGAGCGGCGTGGTGCCGTCCGATCAGTCGGTGCTGGTGAACTATGGTGGCCCGGCGCTCACGTCGCGTCAACGTTATTACTGGCAGGTGCGGGTGGTTGACAACAAGGGCAACACGTCGGCCTGGAGCGAAATGAAGTGGTGGGAAACCGGTTTGTTGCAGTCATCCGACTGGACTGCCGCGTGGGTCGAACCCGATCTTCCCGGCGACAGTGTGCACAGTCCCGCACCCATGCTGCGCAACGCGTTCGATTTGAAAAAGATGGTAAAGAACGCGCGCCTCTACATCACGTCGCACGGCATCTACGAATGTTTCATCAACGGCCAGCGCGTGGGCGATCAATACCTCACGCCCGGCTGGACCAGCTACAACAAGCGTCTGCAATATCAAACCTACAATGTCACCACGTTGCTTACCAACGGGCGCAATGCCACGGGCGTCATTCTTAGCGATGGCTGGTATCGGGGCAACCTGGCATGGGAAAACAACCGGAATATCTATGGCAAAAACCTCGCACTACTGTTTCAACTGGAGGTGACCTATACCGACGGCACCAAAGAAACCATCGCGTCCAACGATCAGTGGAAGAGCAGTACCGGTGCCGTTGTGCAGGCCGGTATCTACTATGGCGAAGCCTACGACGCGCGTCTTGAGAAAAAAGACTGGACCCTGGCATCGTACGCCCCCAACGACTGGCGCGGTGTGCGCGTGATCAAGGTCCCGAACGACAACCTGGTGGCTTCTTATTCGCCTCCCGTGAAAAAACACGAAACCTTCAAAGCCAAACCGGTGAGCACCACAGCCGCCGGCGAAGTGATCTACGACTTTGGTCAGAACCTGGTGGGCTTTGTAACCTTTAAAGTGAAAGGCAATGCCGGCGACCAGGTGGTGATTCACCACGCCGAGGTGCTCGACAAAAAAGGAAACTTCTATCTCGACAACCTTCGCGCCGCACAGGCCGAGGTGATCTATACGTTGAAAGGTGGCGTGGAAGAAACTTTTGAGCCGCACTTCAGCTTCTTTGGTTTTCGTTACATCCGCATCAAAAGCAAAACCAAAATCGCCCCCGAAAACATTGTGGCCACCACGCTCTATTCCGATATGGCGTCAACAGGAACGTTCACATCGTCCAATGCCCTCATCAACCAGTTGCAACACAACATTCAATGGGGACAGAAAGGCAACTTTGTGGATGTGCCCACCGACTGCCCGCAGCGCGACGAGCGCCTCGGCTGGACCGGCGACGCACAGGCCTTTGCGCGCACCGCTGCCTACAACATGAACGTGGCCACCTTCTTTCACAAGTGGTTGAAAGACCTGGCGGCCGATCAGGTAGCCGATGGACGTGTGCCGTTTGTGATCCCCAACGTGCTGGGCGAAAATGCATCCGCCTCTGCGGGATGGGCCGATGCGGCCACCATCATTCCCTGGAACATCTATAATGCCTATGGCGACAAACGTATTCTCGAAACACAATACGAGAGCATGAAAGCCTGGGTGGGCTTTATGGAAAAAAACAGCACCAACAATCTTTGGAACAAAGGTTTTCACTTTGGCGACTGGCTCTTCTATCGCCCCAACGACGACACCGATGGTCGCTCGGCAGTGACTGACAAATACCTGATTGCACAATGCTTCTTCGCCAACTCTACCCAGATCATGGCCAACACGGCAAAAGTATTGGGCAAAGAAGATGACGCGAAACGCTACACGGAGTCGCTCAAAAAAATCAAAGACGCTTTTGTGCAGGAATACATGACGCCCAACGGAAGATTGGTGGCTGGCACACAAACGGCCTATGTGCTGGCCCTGAACTTCGACATGCTTCCCGAAAATCTGCGCGCCCAGGCTGCCGATCGGTTGGCGCAAAATGTGAAAGATTATGGCAACCACCTCACCACAGGCTTTCTGGGAACACCCTATCTCTGTGAAGTGCTGACACGCTATGGCTACCTGGACGTGGCGTACAACCTGTTGTTACAGGAAACCTATCCTTCGTGGCTCTATCCGGTGAAGATGGGCGCCACCACCATATGGGAACGTTGGGACGGTATCAAAACCGACAGCACGTTTCAAACGCCGGGCATGAACTCGTTTAACCACTATGCCTACGGCGCCATCGGCGACTGGATGTACAGAAGGGTGACTGGTTTGCGCGAGGCCGCGCCGGGCTATAAAGAAATCATTATCGCGCCACAGCCGGGCGGCAACTTCAAGCACGCCACGGCAGAACTGAACACACAATACGGCCCGGCAAAGTCGGCGTGGAAAATTGAGAATGGTAATTTTATTCTGGCCATCACCATTCCCGCCAACACCACGGCACAGGTAATATTGCCGCGTGCCGCCGATGCCAAAATAACGGAAGGGGGCATCGACATCAGTAAGCTGAAGTCGTTGTCGCCGTTGGCAGCCGAAGGTGGTGACGGAAAGTTGCAGCTGGGCTCCGGGGCCTACACGTTTACCTATGGCTGGAAGCCCTAGGCAGTTCGTTGTAGAAATTCAATGGGCATGAAACAACGAAGGCGCGGGTGATGAACCCGCGCCTTCGCTTTTTGTGAGACGGTGGTGTTTATTTATATATCTCGTTCAAAATTCCGGCGAGCCGCACACCAGCCTGCACCAACCGCTGGCGCACAACGGGCATGTTGAGGTAGGCGTATTTGTAGCTCAGTTTGCCATTGCCGATAGCGTATACCTGGGGACGGTAGGTCATGCTTTCGTAGGCCCAGTCGCGTACTGATTTTTTCTGCCATGCGGCAATCTTCACGGCGTCGGGTTTCTCAAGCGATTCGCCCAGTTCGGTATAGCTCAGGTGTGTGTCGTCAATCATCTCGCTGTCCCACACCGTGTGCAGGTTGCTGTCGCCTCTGAACCACGTCACTTTCACCTTGTTGCCGCCCGCGTCGGTGCCCTGGCCCACGTGCAGGGGTTGGTGAACATCGCCCACGAGGTGGATCAGCATTTTCAGATGTTCGGCTTCGTCTTTGGCGTTGAGTTTTTTTGATTTCAGTTCGGTGATGAGGCGCTCAATGGTTTGAATGAGGTCGCCATGCGGATTCTTTTCCGATTGTTCATAGGTCTGCCCGTCTTGAATAGTCACCCAATGCCAGTCGCCGGCATAGTCATAGGTCGAATCGGACCGGATCTCGTCCATCCACGTGGAGGCCATGGCGGTAGACTGGCCGGCCAGGATGCGTTGCAGTTCCTTTTGTGCTTTTTTAGAAAGGTATTTGTCGGCCACAAAACCGATGGCGCGGTGGCCGGTGGCGCCCCAGGCCCAGGCGCTGAGGGCGATGGCAAAAAAGGACAGTGTGAGAATGACTTTTTTCATATTCGAATTAATGGGCGGCAATTTCTCACATTTCCCACAAACGCAAATGAACGGGCCATGAATTTAAATTTATATCTTTAGTGAAAGGCCGATCTATGCCCCAAACGGTAAAACTCTCCGCTTTCCTGGTGGCCAACCAGTTCGACATCAAGGCCATCAAAACCTTTTTCGATATCAAGCCGCTGGCCGATTCCTCTTCCGAACTCTTTTATGTTTTCGATGAGAAGAAGTTTCAATACTATTTCAACTTTGGTGTGGTGGTGTTTGCCGGCTACACCGAAGACGAAATGAAGTGGGCCATCAAAACCGTGCAACCGTTTCAACGCAACGAGGTGACGCCCTGGCTGCGCGACGACCACATTGTGCACGCCACCGAAGGCAGCGAACTGCGCTTCGACTTTGACGAGCTGATTCTTGAAAAGATCGACGACAAAGTGATTCGCATCACCATGTTCAACCTCGCCCAGTCGGTGGCGCTCGACCATTATCACGCCATCACCGAAAACCTGCTCACCGAAGCCAAGGTGTTCACCAATCAGCTGGAACAAACCGGCAAGCTCAAGATCAGCCGCAAGAACATGATGCGCTTCCTGGGCCGCGCCCTCAACACACAAAACGACATTGCCGAAAACATCTACATCTTCGACGCGCCCGACCAGGTGTGGGACGATGCCTACCTGGACAAACTGCACCAGGGATTGATCAAACATTTTGACCTGCGCGTGCGTTTCAGTGAAATAGAATATACGTTGCGTATCATTGAAGATAATCTTTCCGTTTTCAGAGAGATTATCAATCAACGTGAAAGCAACTTGCTGGAATGGATCATTATCATACTCATTCTTGTGGAGGTTTTTGATTTGCTGATCACAAAATTGTTAAGGCTCACCTGAAAAAGAACAGCCAAGCCAAAAGCCAAAGCATCCCCTATGAAGAAAGAACTTGTTCTGGGTTTCGACATCCAGGCCCAACCCGACGAAGTGACCTGCGGACCCACCTGCCTGCACGCGCTGTATAATTATTTTGGCGACCAGGTGCCGCTGAAGGAGGTGATCAAGGAAGTGAAGCAGCTCAAGTTTGGCGGCACACTGGCTGTGCTGCTGGGACATCACGCACTGGAACGCGGCTACAATGCGCACATTTATACCTACAACCTCAATGTGTTTGATCCCACGTGGTTCAAAAGCTCGTCGAAGAAAATGGTGCAGCAGCTCCAGGCCCAGATGGAGTTCAAAACAAAGCGACGCAAGCTGCAGGTAGCCTCCAAGGCCTACATCAAATTTCTGGAAGCCGGTGGCGAGCTGCGCAACACGGAATTGGATGAGCATTTAATAAAGGACTACCTTAACCGGTCCATCCCCCTGCTGGCCGGGCTCAGTGCCACACACCTCTATGGCACGGCCCGCGAAATTCCCCAGTTTGATATTTACGACAGCATTAAAGGCGAACCTTCGGGACACTTCGTGGTCATTACCGGCTATGATGAAGCGAAGAACTGCGCCTACATTGCCGACCCGATGGAACCCAACCCGCTGGGTAAGGGACAATTGTATGGCGTGAGTTTTGCACGCCTCATCAACAGCATCATGCTCGGCATCGTTACCTACGACGCCAACTTATTGGTGATCGAACCGAAAGAAAAAAAGACCCATGCCAAAACTCATAATCGTTGAAAACCCCGCACTCTGGAAGTTCAACCTCGAAGATGTGAAGGTGGTCACACCGTCACACTACATCGAGAGTGACGATTATCCCGAGCGTGGATTGAAGGTGATTAACCTTTGCAAGTCCTATCAATACCAAAGTCTGGGCTATTATGTGTCGTTGCTGGCCGAAGCGCGCAAACACAAGGTGCTGCCCGGCGTGTCGACCATCCAGGACCTGCGGTTCCCGTCCATTCTGCGGGAAGAGTCTGAAGACTTTGATGCCCTCATTCAAACTGCATTCAAGAACGTGTCGGACAAAGACAAGGTGGAGTTTGATATCTACTTTGGCAGCACGCAGGAGGAACGCCTGAACAAATTGGCCAAGCAGCTTTTTCAATACATACAGGCGCCATGTCTGCACGCCAAGTTCACCAAGCGAAGCAAGTGGGCCTTGCACAGCATCAAGCCGTTGAGTTTGGGCGAGGTGCCCGAAGGCGATTGGCCGTTGCTGCGATCGTCTGTAGAACGATACCTGTCGCGCAAACGCGACGTGGTGCCCGACAAGAAAAAATACGACCTGGCCATTTTGGTCGATCCGAACGATCCCAACCCGCCTTCTGACGAAAAGGCCATTCAGAAATTTATCAAGGCCGGCGACCAGGCGGGCTTCAATGTGGAACTCATCACGCGCGACGACTTCGACGAGCTTATTCAATACGACGCGCTGTTCATTCGCGAAACCACGTATGTGAACCATCACACGTTTCGCTTTGCCAAGAAAGCCCAGTCGCTGGGGTTGTCGGTCATCGACGATCCGGAATCCATACTCAAGTGTACCAACAAGGTGTATCTGGACGAATTGCTTACGTCCAACAAAATACTCACACCCAAGTCGTTTGTGGTGAGCAAAGAAAATCATAAAACGCTTCCCGAAAAGCTGCCCTATCCGTTCATTCTCAAACAACCCGATGGTGCTTTTAGCAAAGGGGTGTTCAAGATCAAGGATGCGGATGAATACAAGAAGGTGTGTGGCGACATGTTTCAGAAATCGGAGTTGCTGATTGCGCAGGAATTTCTGCCCACCACGTTCGACTGGCGCGTGGGCATCATCGACGGCAAGCCATTGTATGTGTGTAAATATTTTATGGCGACCGAACACTGGCAGATCGTGAACTGGAATTCGGAAAAACAAAACCGCGAAGGCGATGTTGAGTCTGTGGCAGTAGACAACGCGCCGGCAGGGCTGATCCGCACGGCCTTGAAAGCCACCGCGCTCATTGGACGCAGCCTCTATGGTGTGGACATGAAAGAAGTGGACGGCAAGTTCTATGTGATCGAGATCAACGACAATCCCAACATTGACTCGGGCATGGAAGACAAAATATTGAAAGATAAACTCTATGCCACCATCATGGAGGTGTTTCTAAACAAGATCAAAGCCGACAAGTAACATGACGCAACCCTCACGCATACACCTCTTCCAGGGCTACGGTGTGGAACTGGAATACATGCTGGTGGACCGCACCACCCTGCAGGTGAAACCCATCACCGACGACTTGCTGAAGCACGTGCTGGGCCACTATGGCAGCGACGTAGACAAAGGCATGGTCACCTGGTCGAACGAACTGGTGATGCACGTGGTGGAATTAAAATCTACCAAGCCCGAGTCGGACTTTGTGGCGCTGGATAAAGAGTTTGCCAAAAACGTGACCGACATCAACACCATTCTCGCGTCGTGGAATGCCATGCTGCTGCCGTCTGCGGCCCACCCGTTCATGAACCCGATGACGGAAACAAAACTGTGGCCTCACGAGAACAACGAAGTCTATACGATCTACAATAAAATATTCGACTGTCGTGGTCACGGTTGGTCAAACCTGCAAAGCACCCACCTGAACCTGCCGTTCTATGACGACGAAGAGTTTGCACGTCTTCATGCGGCAATCCGGCTGGTGTTGCCGTTGCTGCCCGCGCTCTGTGCAAGCTCGCCCATTCTGGATGGTCGCCTCACCGGCCTGCTCGACACACGGTTGAAATATTATAAGACAAACCAATCGCGCATTCCCTGCATCACGGGCAAAGTGATTCCCGAAGCGGTGTTCTCGCGGCGCAACTATTTCAATACCATCTACGAAAAGATCAAGACCGACATCACGCCGTTCGATCCGGAAGGGGAGTTGAATCCCATCTGGGTGAACTCGCGCGGCGCCATACCACGCTTCGATCGTGGCTCCATCGAAATCAGGATCATGGACATACAGGAATGTCCGTCGGCCGATCTCGCGGTGGTGTCGTTTGTGATCGAACTCATCAAGGCCCTGGTGGCTGGGAAGTTCATCGATCATGAAGCGCAAATGAAATGGAAAACGGAAGTGCTGGCACAGTTGCTCGACCAGACGGTAGAGAAAGGGCAGCAGGCCATCATTGCCAATGCCGAATACCTGGCCTTGCTGGGCATGCCCGCCAAGGCAGCCACAGCACAAGAAATATTGAAGCACCTTGTGGAACGGATGATTGCCCAGGGCAAACTGGGAGAATGGAAAAAACCACTGGATGTTATTCTGGAAGATGGTCCATTGGCACAACGCATGGTGAAAGCCACGGGTGCAGAACCTACGCATGAACGCGTGGTGGAAGTCTACAAACAACTGGCGCAGTGTCTGGCCGCGAACGAAATGTTCAGGCCGTGATCCATCGCGCATTTGCGCCTTTGCAGGTTTCCCCGCAAAGGCCGCAGAACGCAATCTAGGTTAATGTCTTATTCGTGAATGGAGGTCACGGTGTGGCCTGCACCTTCCTGCACGGTGAGGGCGAGTGTGGCGCCCTTGGTTTTATGTTGCAGTGTGCCGTTGAGAATCAACGTATAGGTGCCGGGTTTGGCGGTGGCATCGGCGGCGATGGTCACCACGCTGCTTCCATCCACATCCTGCGCAGGCGCAAACGACACGGTAACACCCTCGGGCAATCCTGACGACACGCCCAAAACTCCTTTGAATTTGGAATAGGCTTTCGAGCGGTTCACCTGCAAGGTCACATCGCGCGATTCTCCGGCCTTCACATCCACGGCCGACGCCGAGAGCTCGATGAGAAATTCGGAACGGGGAGCAGCTTTTTCCTGGGCCACGGCGTGGATCGCACAACCGGCCAGCACAATCAAGAAGAGGATAGATTTTTTCATAGCGTTGTCATTTATTAGAAATAGCAACGCGAAGAACGGCAAGAGGCTGCCCCGATGCCGCGCAATGGAGCGAACGGCGCCGAACTTGTGGCCAAGTGTGCAAGCTTGGGGTGAGCCAGAAGCGTTTTGGGGTGAATGGCGATGCCGGTCAGGCCACTTCCATGGCGTTGCGCAGCTGCTGGATCTTGTCGATGAGCTCTTTGCCCTTGGCCCGCGACACGGGAATGGAGATGTCGGTGTCCAGAATCTGGAGTTTGTAGCCGTTGGCGTTGCCACTGATGTTCCCGATGGCGTTCACGTTCACGAGATAGGAGCGGTGACACCGGATGGCAAAGTTGTTGTCGATCTGCCCTTCTATGTTCTTGAGGTTTGCCCGCAGCAGTTTTTTGTGTATGCCCTTGCCATCGCGCCACACCACGGTAGAATAGTTGTCGTCGGCCTCGATGTAGAGCAGGTCGGGGAGGTGGAAGCTCAGGGTTTCGGTGGTCTCTGAATGCAGGGTCAGGTGGAGGTTTTGTCCGTTGCCGGCCAGGTTCTCCTTTTTCAGGGTTTTGATCTTGTCCAGTTCCTGGTTGGCTTTGGTGGCGCTGCGCAGATTCTGCTTCAGCACATTGTTGCGCAGAAACAGGGTCATGATGGTGATGGTGATCACCCCGGTTTGGGCGATCTGTCGGTTAGATCCCTCCACCAGTTCCCAAAACGGCATCTCGGGAAACAGGAAGAGCTTCTCCACTACGGGAATGACGGCCCCGATGCCTACACAATGCAACAGCGTGAGCAGGATGTATTTCCCTACCGTCCAGTGTGCCGGGTCAAAGGCTTTTGGGAAAAAACGGGGCAGCACAACAATGTCGACTATGAGCACCAGAAAGGTGATGCCTCCGAAAATGAATTTGTGCCCGATGGTGATGATGTGGTGGTGATGCGACACATGATAGACCTGCAGGAAGAAGACCACAAACGCGCTCACAAACAGAATGAACACAACGTTCTTGCGTTCGTCGTTCAGGTAATACGGAAACGGGGCTTCAAGTTTTTCGCGTAAACGCATTTCCAAAATTCGGTTTCAAAACGTGAAATTAAAAATCGGACAAGTCAGACCCCCGTTTAAATGCAAAAACCACGGGTAAGGCTTTGATTTGAACGAAGGTTGTGGTGAAAAGATGAGCACCGGGGCGAAAAGTTAAGCGGTGAACAGGGCGATGTGCCCGCCCACGGTGTGCGAATAACCTTCGCATCCTTATTTTTGTTGAAATAAATTATGAACCTCATCTTCACTTGCGAGCATGCGGGCAATGCAGTGCCCACGGCCTACAGCCACTTTTTTGAGGGACGCCACGACGTGTTGCAGTCGCACCGGGGCTGGGACCCTGGCGCGTTGGAGATGGCCCGTTACCTATCGGGCCAGTTGGCCGCGCCGTTGTGGATTTGTGAAACCACACGCCTGCTGGTGGAGCCCAACAGGTCGCTGCATCATTCGGCCCTGTTTTCGGAATATGTGCAACACCTCACCGACGACGAGCGCCTGCGCATTTTGGAGGAGTATTATCATCCGCACCGGTCCAGCGTGGAAGACCTCATTCAGCGCGCATCCGAAACCACCCTTCACCTGGCCATCCATTCCTTCACCCCCGTGCTGAACAACGTTGTGCGCACGGTTGATGTTGGCCTGTTGTTCGATCCGGCCCGCAGCAGCGAGGCCACATTCTGCGAACGCTATGCCGAAGCTCTAGCCCCACATTTACCGGGATTGGTAATTCAGTTTAATGAACCGTATAAGGGAATTGACGATGGGTTTCCAACCTACCTCCGCACTGTTTTCAATGATCGGAAGTATGCAGGCATCGAAATTGAACTCAATCAAAAATATATCGGCACACCCGTGTGGGACGATATCGCCACGGCCATGAAAAACGGGTTAACGGAAGTGTTGGCAACGTACCACGCAGGGCTATAATAACGTCTTCAGCGGTTTCACAGTGTAGCCCGCCTTGCGCAGCAATGAGACCAGTCCCATTTTGCCGGCGAGGTGAAGCGCGCCCACGGCCACAAAAGTCTGTTGTGTTTTCATGAGCTGCGGCAATTGTTCCATCCATTTTGCGTTCCGGTCGTAGAGCATCACCGTGGCTTCCTTTTCGGTGTAGGTTTGTTTAGCCATCAGCTCTTCCAGCTTCATCAGGTTGCCTTCGCGATAGTGGCGGTTCATGGCAATGATTTCGTCTTTTGCTTTGTCTTTTTCATTCACAAACTCCATCAGCATTTCGGCCTGACGTTTCAGGGTGAACTGACCGAAGAGGGCCTTCAGCTGGTCGTCGAAAGTTTCGAGGCCCACAAGTTTCTTATTTGATTTCTTGGCCTCTTGCTGAAAGTAGATGTCCATGGGAGCGTCTTGTGGCCCGTTCATGGGGAAATATTTTTGTTGCACCATGCTCATCAACACAATCTGGATGGTCATGGGGTTCATGGTGTTGAAAAGTTTCAGGTCGTAGCCCGATACTTCTTTTAGCCAGACGGCAGTCTTTTGATAGTCGTCGGCACCCAGCAGTTTGTCGAGAGTGGTGTCTTTCATGATCGAGGCGCTCATCATCTTCATGGTGAGGGTGCTGTCGATCAGCAATTCTCCTACCAGGGCGGAGCTGCTTTTAAATTTGTCCATCACCTGTGTTAGGCTGTCTACATAGTGCGCGCCCTTCAGGTGAAAGGTGCCAAAGAGATACGACGGCTTTGTCAGACCATTGCCGCTCACTTCCCAAAACACGGCGTTCTCCACAGGCTTCTGGGCCACGGCAGATTGACAAACAACGGACATGAAAAGAACAACGAGGTAGACGTGATGACGCTTCATAGAGTTGTGATTACTGGAAGTGTGAAATGAAAGTTGATTTTTTTATTGTTCGAGATCGCGCAGCAACCCTTTCAGTTTGTCGAGGTGATTGCCATACAGTTTTTTGAGATACCAGTTGGTGAACGATGTGCTGAGAAAAAACACAAGGCCCGCCATAGACACCAGCGAGACAATGGTTTTGGTTTTAGCCAGGTGGTCGAGAAACTGATCGGCGCCCCGCTCGATAAGGCCCAAGAGAAGCACCAGCACAAAGTAAATCGGATAGAGAATGGAATAGCTGCGTTTGTAGAACTTCAGGTAGCCGGTGAGGTTGTCGATGAGCGACACGAGGTTGGCGTGTATGTTGCCGGTGGCGGGGTTGAACCGGTTCAGCAACATCAGCTTTTTAATGTAGTAGAATGTGTAGGCCAGGCAAATGAGCAAGACGGAGATGAAAGCCCACTTCAGCAACCCGGAGGGAAGTGTGAGCGAATACACCAGCAGACCCACGCTCAATGCCAGGGTCAGGATAAGTTCGAACCACACGTTGCGTTTCAGCTTGTCGATGATGGAGCGGCTTTTTCCCGTTAACATGGACGCAATTTCGGAGGCGTCCTTTGGTTGAAAGGACGGCTCGCTGCTTTTCCATATGCTTTTCAAATCTTCGAGTTCCATGGGTCAGGGGCACATAAGTTTTTTGAGTTTTTCACGGATGCGGTTCATTCTGACCCGCACATTGTTTTGTGTTATGCCAATGGTTTCGGCAATCTCTTCATACGGCACTTCTTCGAGGGCCATCATGATCATGGCCCGCTCAATTTCCGACAGTTGCCGGATGGCCCAGTGGAGGCGTTGCACTTCTTCTTCACGATCGTCGGCCCAGCCGTCGGAGATGTTGAGGTGCAGTTCTTTGAGGTCTTCGGTTTTCACATGCCGGGTTTGCTTTCGGAACCCCGAAATGGCCGTGTTCAGGGCAATGCGATACATCCACGTGGTGATCTTGGCTTCGCCGCGAAACGAGGCAAACGATTTCCACAGTTGCAGCACAATTTCCTGAAACAGGTCGTTGCGCACATCGGGGTCGTTCTCATACATGATGCAGACCTTGTGGATGAGTCCCTGGTGCTCGTTGATGAGGTTAATGAATCTTTTTTCTTCTGCAGTCTCCAAGGAGAAAATGTCTTTGATAGATAGGTCGAAGGTAGAGAAAGATAATTACAGGAGGAACCTGATTTTGTCTTTGTTAAATATGTACTTTTTTTTGTATATATTTACGTACGTTTATTTGAGGGGCTATTACACATGAAAACAGCAACTGTAACACAATTCCGTGCGAACATGAAAGAACAACTCAAAAAACTCGAGGACGACAAGGACATTCTTATCTTGTCTGGACCTAAAAACAGAAATTTCGTTGTATTGACGCTGGAACAATACAACGCTATGGAGGAAACGAATTATCTTCTGTCAACACCAGCCAACACCACTCGCCTGATGGAGGCCATCGCGCAGGATCAGCGTGGTGAGTATGTTGAAATGGACAATCCAAAGCCTGCCGGCGTTCGTGTCCCAAAGAAAAAGGTTGGTGTTGTGGCAAAGAAATCCGGCGAAGGCCGCGTTAACCGAAAGAAGAAGTAAATGAACATCAAGTTTACCCCGACAGGCTGGGGAGATTATTCCCATTGGCAGGCTAACGACGCAAAGATTCTAAACCGGGTGAATGATTTGATCAGGGATATCTGCAGAGATCCTTTTAAGGGTATTGGCAAACCTGAAGCGCTTAAAGGAAATCTTTCAGGATACTGGTCGCGACGAATCACCGATGAACATCGGATCGTTTACAGGATCGAAACAACAATCGATTCGAGAACAAAAAAGAGTATCCAAAACCTTTGCATCCTCCAGGTTCGATATCACTACTAACCAAGCCTCATCGACCGATTCCTCTTCCGTTCATCCTGATCGACCAGCGACCGTCTTTGATACATGAAGACGATCAGTGCGGGAAAAACATACGCCATGCGAATGAACAGATACAACAACGGCGTGCCGAACCAGGCATGTTTGTGACGTTTTGTGAAAGGTAGCATACGGATGAGTAGTTGATAAATCCACAGTGCTCCACGACAAATCCCAAATGGATTTGCCGGGAGCATGCAGAGAGGGTAAGGGTTATTCTTAAATGCTTTTTAAATACAGGTGCAGGGCTTTCAACTCCAGGTCCGAAAATTCTTTGGTCATGGTCCAGGGCATCTCGTCGGGTTTCAGCGTTTTGCCTTCGGGCGTGGTACCGGTGCGCAGGGTGTTGATAAACTGTTCGTCGGTCCATTTGCCGGGATGCCCGCTGCTGCTGATGTCGGCCACTTCCGGAAAGCCCGGTGCCACGGGCTCGCCGCCCTTCATGTTTTCGCGATGACAACCCTGGCACGAGGTGGACAAATATTTTCCATAGTCTGCCGAGATCTCGGCTTTCACTTCTTTCACCAGTTTTTTCGAGTGGTCAATCATTTCGGCGGGCAGCAGGGGAAGTTTGTCGAGGTCGGCCAACACGCGGGCGAGAGGTCCGAGGCTGCTGGGTTCAAATTCGCGATCCACGTCGGGCAGTTGTTCGCAGAACGAGGCGATGGCCGAGAGGTCCTGTTCGCTCATCACAGCAAACTCGTGCGCGGGCATGAAGATGAGGGGTGTGCGGTCGCGACGCAGTCCGTGCTTCAGCGCCAGTGTCCAGTCGTCGGCGCCGAAGTCGGCGGGCCGGCCACCTTTGCCGTTCGTGAGGTTGGAGGCTATGAGAAAGCCGAGTGCAGGATCGTCTACAAAAACTTTCCCGCCAAGGTCTTGGCCATGGCATTCGGTGCATGCTTTGGTTCGCACCAGGTGTGCGCCACGAGCCAGCACCGCCGAGTCGCGGCTCAGCGGCAAGGCTTCGAGAGCGATTTCATATTTCTTGTGCATTCGGCGTTCGGTGCTGATATACACTTTGGTGTAATAGCCGGCAATGATCACAACGATGACGCCAAGGACGATGCCGGTAACTTTGAGAATCTTTTTGAGCATAGGGGTTGAGAGATGTTTCCCGCTTTTACGGTCCAACCAAACTTTGAAGTCTACGTTAAACGGAGCATCTCATCCGCAAAAAGGATTTTATGACCCGGAGCAACTTCATCACCGTCGACTACGCGTGCGTACTTCCCCCTGCATTTCACACACCTCCATCCGACCAGGTGGAGTTTGCCACACACGCACCCATTCGCACCGAGTGGGGCACAGTGGATGTTAAAGACATGGTGCTCCCTGAAATCAGGGTTGTGGCTTTCGACAGTCAGGTAAATCAAAATCTTCATCTTCAGCAACGCGAAGGTTGGGAGTCGAACACGGTTGACACTTGCATCTTTCTGGATGGCACCATCGAGTCGGACTTTGCCGGGTTAACCAAAGGCATGGTCATGCACAAGGGCATGCACAACTTTGTGTATAAACCCGACGTGGGCCAGGACCATTACCTCACCGCGCAGGAACGCCTGAACGTGTTGCACCTTTCGGTGGATCGGCTCTACTATTGCGACCTGTTGTGTGAGAAGGAGAGATGGTCGGCAAGTCTTAAAGAGAAACTATTGAACCGGCAGGCCGTGAGCGGTGCGATGGACAACATGCAGATGAGTCCGCGCATGTTTGGCACTGTGCACGACATCATGAACTGCACGCTCAGCGGCAACCTGCGCAAGATCGTGATCGAAGCCAAAGTGCTGGAGCTTATCGCCATGCAACTCGATCAGCTGGTGAAGCGCGACGACACGGTGGCCGTTCAAAAAATCAATTCAAAAGATCAGGATGCGTTCTATGCGCTCCGCGATTTCCTGCATCAAAGCTTCACCGAAGATCACTCACTGAAAAACCTGAGCCGCACGTTTGGCCTGAATGAGTTCAAACTCAAAAAAGGATTTAAGGAATTGTTTGGCACCACGGTGTTCGACTACCTGCACGATCTGAAAATGGAACATGCACGCCGCATGTTGCAGGACGCCGGCGCCTATGTGAATGAAGTGAGCGGCATGGTGGGTTATAAAAATCCCAATCACTTTTCTACGGCGTTCAAGCGCAAATTCGGAATCAACCCTGCGCAGTACAGAAACTAACGCAGCCTTTCTTTTTTTACAAGAAGGTTGATCTCAACAAGAAAAAGTAGTGGAGTAAATTAGTGTTTGGACTTTTCGGGCTGGCCTTCCAGGTTGAAAAGTTCGTTCAGCACTTCAGACAATGATTCGGCGTCGCCGCGTTTGCAGGCTGCCTTCAGTTGAAGCACTGGGTACTTCAGGATTTTTTGCATGAGCGAGCGGCTCATTTCTTCGAGGCGTTCGGCTTCTTCGGGTTTTGCATTCTTCAGGAAACGCGCCAGCTCTTCTTTGCGGATTTGCTCCAGCGTGTTTTTCAGCTTTTGAATGGTGGGCGTCACAATCATCTCTTTCGACCAATCTTCGAAATCGGCAATCACTTCCTGGATGATGGCTTGCACATGCGGGATAGACGCTTTCCGTTTTTCGACGGCTTCGTTTGTCTTTTCGCGGATGTCGTCAAGGTTGTAGACAAGTGTTCCGGGAACTTCTTCTATGGCACTCTCGATGCTGCGGGGCATGGAGAGGTCGATGAAATATTTGTGGGAGAGAATCTTCACGTGATCCAGCAACTCGCGCGTGATGAGGGGCTGGTTGCCCGACACGGAGCTGATGACGATGTCGGCTTTGGCAATTTCGCTGGCCAGCTGATCGATGGTGCCGAATGAAAAGCCGCAGCGCTGTGCAAGTTTCTCTGCTTTTTCGGGCGTGCGGTTCAGGATTTTAACCTCCTTGAGACGCGAGTGCACCAGGTTGAGGCACACATCCTGACCAATTTCGCCTACGCCCACCACCAGCACTTTGGGTGCGGTGAGGCCGGCCGTCAGGTCTTCGGCCAATTCTTTGGCAGCGTATGATATGGAGGCGGCGCCGTCGCGGAAAGAGGTTTCCTGAACAACGCGTTTGTTCACAAAAAAGATGGTGTGCATGAGGCGGTGCAAAAACGGCCCTGCCATGTTTTCGTCGGCGCTCCACTGGTAGGCGTTTTTCACCTGTCCCGAAATCTGGAGGTCGCCAATCACCTGGGCGTCGAGGCCGATGGCCACATCAAATAGATGTTGCACGGCGGCTTGCCCACTGAAATTGGAAAAATGCGCTTCGAAACCGGGTTCGATCGCCTTGAGTAATGAAAGTCCTTTGAAAATTTCGGTCGAAAAGTCCTTTTCGGCCAGATAATACACTTCGGTGCGGTTGCAGGTAGATACTACCAGCACATCGGTAGCGGCCGTGTAGTCGCGAATGAAATTCAAAAGCTTTTTGGAAGCTTCTTCATTCAAAGAAACCTGCTCGCGGATGGCCACCGGAGCGGTTTTGTAAGTGAGGACGAGTGCTTTGAAATTCTGTGTCATTACGCGTTACAAAAGTAAAGCCTGGACTGAAACGGAGTGATGCCGAAAGTCAATTAAAATGGTGTCAAAAGTCAGTATTGACTAATTTAGAATGAGTATAAATAAGTACGCATACTAAAATCGCCTCCCCCTATTACGGAAGAGGCGATTTTTTGGTTCGTAAAATTTGTCTCTTATTATTTTCCAACAATATCCGATTGCATGGGGCCGAGAATGGCCAACAATGCGGACTGCTCCTGTTCGGCCACTTTGTAATAGGTCATGGACGCGACGAGGTCGTTGACCAGGGCGTTGAATTCGTCGGTACTGATGTTCATGCCGGTGTGCGCTTCCAGCATGGTTTTTCCTTTGTATTGACACGGCCCGCCCGAGCCTGCACAAATCTGATCGATGAGGTTGTTGCGCAAGAGCTGGAGGCGATAGGGATCGGCCACCGTGGCCACAAACCGTTCGTTGATTTTGCTGTCGGCGGCCACGTTGGCCAGGAACTGGTCGGTCACTTTCGAGATGCCTTCAAGACCACCCAACCGGGTGTAGAGTGTGGGTTCGTTGGTGTTGTTATCGTCGTCTTTGTTGCAGCCGGCGGCTACTGCGATGAGCAGGGTGATGCCGAAAACGAGGAGGGTTCTGTTGCGTTTCATGATGAGGTGGTTTAGAAGAAGTCGGAAGAAGTTTTAGTGACGGATGTCGAGTGCGGAAATGAAGCGATGAAAAGATGCATCGAGGTTGTGAACCGGGCACCCGCCCGACGTTGGTAATTCTTTTTGGCTCACCGCAAGGTGTGTTGTGGTTGCGAGCAGAGTGGCCAGTTGTGTTTCGGTGACCTGATCGGGATAAAAAATTACGGCGGCGCCGGTGCCTTCTTGACTGATGGAACAGGCGGTTACACCGGGCACGCTATTGATTTTTTGGTGCAGTGAAAGTTTGGTTACCGGTGTCACATCGCTTCCCCATGTGAACGATGCGAAGTGAACTGATTTCAGTTTTTCGGTGGCACTTAGCTGCCGAACGTTGGCATAAACAAACAATGCGGCGAACATGGCCACAAGCGATAGCGAGAGCATTCTTAGGCGTTTCATGTCACGAGGGGTTTGGGTTTAGTGTGTGGTCACGTTTATGTATTAACAGCAGAACACGGGATGTGTTTTGTTTTGCTGCAGATCGTGCGACTTACCTGAATTTACGAAAAGTGTGTGGCATTTGGATGTCTGAAAAAAATTGCCACTTTAGTGACAACGTTAGGCCTTATGAATCGCATACAGCGTTATGTCCGTGATTTCTTTGGATTCTCCCGTGCACAGGTGAACGGGTTTCTGGTGTTGCTTCCCCTGCTGGTGATCATTCTGTTTGCGCCCACCGTGTGGAAAGCCTGGCGGTTGCCACGCCCGTATGACAACACCAAAGACCAGGCAAAACTCGACAGCCTTGTAGCCTTTTGGGTGGCCGCTCAACAAAACGATTCGGTTGTTGCCACAGGGGGTGCGAAGTCTAAAAAACAGACGCTGCTGTTTGCGTTCGATCCCAACATCATCAGCGTGGCGCAGTGGCAACAGTTGGGTTTATCGGCGGCTTTGTCGACGCGGATTGCACACTACCGGGAGAAAGGCGGAAAATTCAGGGTGAAGGCCGACCTCCTCAAAATTTATGGTGTAGACTCTGCGTTCTATCACCGCGTTTTTTCCTACATCACGCTGCCGGAAAAGAAGGACACACTTTTCGCACACAAACCATTTCCAGCCGATGTCAGGAAAAAACCAGAAGTGGTGCGTTTCGATCTGAACCAGGCCGACGCAGAACAGTTGGAAAGCCTTTATGGCATTGGCGAAAAATTGGCGTTGCGCATTTTGAAATTCCGGGATGCCCTGGGAGGCTTTGTGAGCCTGCAACAATTGAGCGAGGTCTATGGTCTGGACACGGCCGCGATCCGGCAGCTGGAGAAGCGATGTTTTGTGGTGGAGAATTTTCAGCCCAAGAAACTAAACGTGAACACGGCCGACGAAAAAACACTGGCGGCCCACCCGCTCATCCGGCGAACCGCGGCGCGAATCATTGTGGCTTATCGAAAGGAACATGGAGAATTTAATTCCCCGGACGATCTTCGAAAGATACACGGGCTCGACGTTCAAATCATTGACAAAATCGCACCATATTTAACCTTTCGGAACTGACGCGTCAGAACCCGTGTGCGGCCGCCGCTGTTTACCTATCCAACACCGAACATCATGGACCATATTCCCAAAAATATATTGCCCACCTACCTGCGCAGGCTCACCAACCTGTCGGGCAACAACCGGTCGCTGCTGTTGCTGCGCCTGCACGCCGAGCAGCTCATCGACATACAAGAACTGAGCTTCCTCAACGGCGAGCCGTCGTTCGAACTCATCAAGGCCCTTATTGGTGGCAAGCCAAAAAAAGTTTGCCAGGTGCTCGACAGCCGCATGGAAGCCAACAACGAGAGCAGCAAGAAACTGAAAAAGCTACAACGCATCGACCGTTTCATTTTTGAAGAGCGCGGATCCAACGACCTGCATGTGGGCTGGCCCTTTGTGCGTGGAAAATTTTCGGACGGGTCGCTGGTGCGTTGTCCGCTGTTGTATTTTCCTGTAGAGATCGTTCAAGAGGGACAACACTGGGTCATCCAGCCCCGGAAAGACGCGGGCATCACATTCAACAAATCGTTTCTGCTGGCATTTGCATTCTATAACCAGGTGAAGCTTGAAGAAGATTTGCTGGACACCAGCTTCGAAGATTTTGAAGACGACAGCGTTGTGTTTCGCACCCAGCTCTATGAACTGCTGCGCGACCGTGTGGAAATCAATTTCAACGCTGACAATTTTCAGGACACCCTCATGCCGTTTGAGGCCTTCAAAAAAGAAGCCCTGGAAGAAACGCTGCGCAACGGCGAACTGAAACTTTATCCTGAAGCGGTGCTGGGAATTTTTCCACAGGCCGGCTCACAATTGGTGCCCGACTATCTGAACCTGATCGAGAACGATTCCATTACAGATCTCGAAGACTTCTTTCTTCAAAAAAGCAACACCGAAGAAACGTTGAATGCGCAAGGCAATGCATTGGCCCCCAACATCAGCGAAGAAAAAATATTTGCGCCTTTTGTGCTCGATGCCTTCCAGGAAAATGCGATCAAGGCCATCAAGCACGGCCGGTCCATCGTGGTGCAAGGCCCTCCGGGCACGGGCAAATCGCAGCTCATTTGCAACCTGCTGGCCGATGCCATTGCGTCGGGAAAAAGGGCATTGCTGGTGTGCCAGAAGCGCGCCGCACTGGATGTGGTGTATGACCGGCTGAAGGAAATTGACCTCGGCGATTTTCTGGGACTGGTGCACGACTTTCGAAACGACCGCAAAGACATCTATGGAAAAATTGCGCGACAGATCGAACGCGTAGAAGAATTTAAAACACGCAACCGCGGCATCGACGTGATTCAAACCGAACGGAAGTTTTTTCAGCTTTGCCGCCGCATCGATCAGATCACCGAAGAGCTGGAGGAATTTAAACACGCCTTGTTCGACGACAAAGAGTCGGGCATTTCCGTGAAGGAACTCTACCTCACATCCGACCTGCATGGCCAGTCGGTGAACATCAAACAGGAGTATCCGTTTTTTGGCTTTCAGACGTTGCACGAGTTTTTGCGAAAGCTGAAAACCTATGCTCAATATGCGGGCCGATTGGATCATTATGCCTGGAAAGATCGTCGCTCGTTTGCCGGGCTTAAGCCTTCCGACGAAAAACAAATTGAGCACGCACTGTCCGACATCCCGGCCTTTCAAAAACAGGTGGCCGATGCCATCGAAAGCAAAATCGGCATCCGCCCACATCTCGACGACTGCGCGGCGCTGGCTTCCAAAACCGATGACATCCTGGGCATGATCAGCGTGCTGAAAGACGACGAGACCTATTATTACTTCCAGTCGATGATCGGCGAATCGGACGACGAAACCAGTATGCTGTGGCTCTCCAACATGGAGCGCGTGGTGCTGAATTGCTACGACGACGAACCTCCCGAAATCACGGTGGCATCCGACCAATTGGGAAAATTTCAGGAAGCGTTGCAACATCGCCTCGATTCACGCACCAACCTGATCCGGTTGATCCGTTGGGAATTGTTTTCGAAAGAGAAATTTTTGCTGCGCCGTGTGCTGGTGGCCAATGGACTTGAATACAACAAGCAAGGCTTGCAGGTGCTGGAGCAACGTATCGACAGCCGCCTCAACCTCGAACATCACCTCACGGCGTTGAAGAGTAAACCGTGGCTGATGGCCTTGCCCGAAAACTATAAGCAGACCTCGTTGCAAAAATGGTTTGTGGCACAGAAGCTGGCCATTCGCGCCAAGCTCATCTTCAACACGCTTCGCGAAATCAAAGGCGCCATCAACGTTCAGAAATACAACCGCGACGAATTTATTTTGCTGGTGCGCGACCTGCTGGGCATTGTGGGCGCTATCGATGCAAAAAAATCAGAGTGGCTTCAGTGGCTCACACCCTTTCAGGTGAAGCAAATCATTCTGGAGCCTGCCAAGGAAGCTGACTACCGGAAGATCCTGCAACGCGATTTTGATTCGCTGTGCGAGTATGACACGCTCAAGGAAACGCTGACGTTTTTTGAGCGCGATGCCATTCTGAAACTGCACGACAAGTTGGGCAACTGGGAAGGGGAGGCGATGGAATTGCTTTTTCAGAACAGCCTGCGCCTCGCGTGGATCGATCACATCGAAACAAAATATCCCATTCTGCGCGCCGTGTCGTCTATGAAGATGGACACACTGCAAGATGAGCTGCGGCAATGTTTGAAAGAGAAGAAAAAGCTGAGCAAGGAAATTCTGTGGGTGAAGGCGCGCGAGCGCGTATATGAAAACCTGGAATACAACCGTCTCAACAACATGGTGACCTATCGCGACCTTCTGCACCAGGTCACGAAGAAGAAAAAGATCTGGCCGCTGCGCAAGCTCATCGAGGCGTTTCCCTATGAACTGTTTCAATTGGTGCCGTGCTGGATGGCCTCGCCCGAATCGGTGTCGGCCATTTTCCCGATGACCACCGGTATGTTCGACCTGGTGATCTTTGACGAAGCATCGCAGTGTTTTGCCGAGCGTGGCATCCCCGCCATGTATCGCGGCAAGCAACTGGTGGTGGCCGGCGACGACAAACAGCTGCGTCCCAGCGAGCTCTACCAGGTGCGTTGGAACGACGAGCAGGAAAACCCCGACCTGGAGGTGGAGTCGTTGTTGGAGCTGTCGGCGCGCTACCTCAGCACGGTGCATTTGCAGGGACACTACCGCAGCAAGTCGCTGGCCCTTATCGATTTTTCGAACAAACATTTTTATGGCGGCAGGCTTCAGCTGTTGCCCGACCGCGACGTGATCAACACCAACGATCCTCCGCTTGAATATCACAAGGTGGAGGGCGTGTGGGAAAACCAGACCAATGCGGTGGAGGCCGAAGAGGTTTCCCGGCGTGTACTGGACATCCTGAATCAATATCCCGACAAGGAAATCGGCGTGGTCACCTTCAACGCGCCCCAGCAGATGGTTGTGCTCGATGCGCTGGAAACCGAAGCGGCGGCCCGTGGCCAAGCCATTCCGGAATCGCTTTTTGTGAAGAACATTGAGAACGTGCAGGGCGACGAGAAGGACATCATAATTTTTTCGGTGGGCTATGCGCCCGACAAGCATGGCAAAATGGGCATGCAGTTCGGAAGCCTCAACATGGCAGGGGGCGAGAACCGGTTGAATGTGGCCGTGACCCGTGGCCGCGAAAAAATCATCATCGTCACCAGCATCCTGCCTGAGCAGCTAAAGGTAGACGATGTGAAGAACGAAGGGCCGAAGCTGTTGAAGCAATACCTCGCGTTTGCCCGCGAGGTATACCAGGGAAACTACAAGACGCAGTCCACGTTGCCCAGCCAGCAAACCGAGGCCTGGTTCCTCAGTCGCCGGTTGCAGTTGTGGAGCACGGGCCGCATTCCGGAGTTTGTCTTCGACACGCAGGCGCTGCCCTTCACCGACATCAACGTGCTGAAGGACGATCAATATATCGGGGTGATTCTTACCGACGACGTGCGCTATTTCTCGGCCATTTCAGCCAAAGAGGTGCATGCCTACACGCCCACGTTGCTCACACAAAAGAAATGGAAGCACCACATGGTGTTTAGCCGGAATTTCTGGAAGGATCGTGAGAAAGTTGAAAACGACCTGATGCTCTTTGTGGGCTCTCAGGACAATCAGAACGGGTAGGCCACTTTGGGTGAGCGTACTTTCACCTGTTGGGCTTCGCCGTTTATTTTGCCATGCTTGGGGCAGTAGCAGTTAAGGATGGAATCCATCTGCTCTTCGCCGGCCGAAACGCGGCGGGCCTTGGCCAGGGTGGTGGCTTCGAGAATGTGCAACAGAGGTTGCTCCACGCCTTGCAGGCGTTCAAACGCTTCCAACAGTTTTTCATCCCACACGTGATAGTAGCGCACGAGGTCGTCGGGGTAGATGATGACACGGTCGGTTCCTTCTTCGGGCACCACTTCAAAAGGTTCTTCCAGGTTCAGGTAGCCATAGTCGTCGGTCAACTGCTCGCCGGGCTGGATGTCGCGGATGGCGATTTCAAACTCGTAGGCCGTAGTGATGCAGTTGGAGTTGGAGCTGTGGTTCACAAACCGGGCGTTGTCCCAGCAGAGGATGTGGTTACCTTCGGGGTTTCGATAGGTGTAGGTGTCGAGCACGTGCTGGTAGAGGGGGTCCATGGCCCGCACTTGTGCCGGCGTGAAGATGCGGTCCAGTTTATCAAGTGCCCAGGTGATGGTGCCTTTGGGGATGAATTTGGTGGCGACTACGCCGTACCCGATTTTGTCGCTGATAAACTTGAGTTCCGTGTGGGGATGGATCATGTTTGGGTGATGTTATCGTAACAATTGTTCAAAGTAAAAAGAAGTTTACAACACATTCAAGTTTCTGGGAACGAGATATAAAAAAAGAAGCCGGGCATTTCTACCCGACTTCAAACTACAACCAGACGCCCTAAAAATTTTTAATATTAGTGTCCGTTCGCCGTGGCGTATTCGGGAACAGTTTTAACGGTCTTGATGATCCGCGCCGCTACCTTGTAGGGATCGGCCGCTGAGTTAGGTCGGCGGTCTTCGAGCCAGCCCTTCCAGTTGTTCTCTACGGTGGCGATGGGAATGCGGATAGATGCGCCACGATCCGACACACCATACGAGAACTTGTCGATGGATTGTGTTTCGTGTTTGCCGGTGAGGCGCAGGTGATTGTCAGCGCCGTAGACGGCGATGTGTTCTTTTACCAGTGGGGCAAACGCCTGGCACACGGTGTCGTACACGTCTTTCGAACCGGCTGTTCTCAACAGTTCGTTCGAGAAGTTTGCGTGCATGCCCGAACCGTTCCAGTCGGTGGCACCCAGCGGCTTGCAGTGCCAGTTGATGGCCACACCGTATTTCTCGGCGGTGCGCTCCAGCAAGTAGCGTGCTACCCAAACCTGATCGCCGGCGGCCTTGGCACCTTTCGCGAAGATCTGGAACTCCCACTGGCCGGTGGCCACTTCGGAGTTGATACCTTCCACGTTGATGCCCGCTTCCAGGCAATAGTCAAGATGCTCTTCTACAATCTCGCGGCCGAAGGCATTCTTCGCGCCCACCGAGCAATAGTAGGGACCTTGAGGACCGGGATATCCGCTGGAAGGAAAACCTACCGGCTTGTCTGTTTCGGGATTCCACAGAAAATACTCTTGTTCAAAACCAAACCAGAAATCATTGTCATCGTCTTCGATAGTGGCCCTACCGTTGGACGCGTGGGGCGTGCCATCGGGGCTCAGCACCTCGCACATAACGAGGAATGCATTTTTGCGCGCGGGGTCCGGAAAGAGGGCCACCGGTTGCAACAGGCAGTCGGAAGAATGTCCGTCAGCTTGTTCTGTGGAACTTCCGTCGAAAGACCATCCGGGACAACCATCCAGGGTGCCATCGAAGTTTCTTACGATTTTGGTTTTGCTCCGCAGGCTCTGAGTGGGCTTGTATCCATCGAGCCAGATGTATTCAAGTTTAGTTTTTGACATAGAGGTAGTATGGTTAAAAGTTATGTTATGCTTAGAATTTGTAGACTGCGGCCATCGTGAACGATGACATCAGGGTTTTGGGATCGCCGTTTTTGTCGAAGAACGAATCTTCGCTGGTTTTGTCGATTCTGAATTCGGGGATCAATGTGAGGCCTCCCACCTTGTAGTTTCCAGAGAGGGTAACTTCGGTCACACTGCCGTCGCCGTTGTCGTCCAGTCCAAAGATGCCGAGGTGACCGTTTTTCACCATGAACTGTTCTGCTCTCAAACCGAGTGCAAAGCTTTCGGAAAGGGTAACTTTCGGATAGATGGCCACGCCAAAGAACGAGCTGCCGTCGCCGCCGATGTCCTGGATTTGTGTGGGGGTCACAAAGCGTTCACCCGAAGCTGTTGTTTGATACGAGGTGTTGAAGCCGAGGTAGAATGCATCGCTCAGGTTCCAGCCGGTAGTAAGGTCGGCCTGAAACAGTTTGCCTGCAGACGTAAGGTCGCCGTCAGCACCGGGGAATTCTTCCACTTTCAATTTGCCATCCTGATCGCCATAGAGGAAGTTGAACCAGATGCCACCCGCATCGGAGGTCTTGCCCAATTGCAAGCCGAGTGTGTAGGTGTTGACCGGGTTAAATTCAACGATGTCGGTAGGGTTCATCACGGCAAGTTTACCGATGAAGCCGTTGCCAAAGTCAAAGTCTGCACGCAAGCCCGTGTGATTGAAGGGACCCCATGAGAACAGATAAGAAGTAGAGTAGTTGAAGTTGATGGTGGGAGAAATCACTTCATACCCGAGGAAGGTATTGAACTGACCTAAGTTCAGGGTTACTGACTTGCCCAACTTCAGGTATGCGTACATCTGATTGATAATGGCCTGTCCGGATTTTGTGCCGAACACGGCTGCTTTACCACGGGGACCGAATACAACGTCGGCCACGAATCCGGCTTTCTCACCTTGGTATGCCGCCACCAGGTTTACCATACCCAAAGAGAAACCTTTGAGATCGGCAAACGAGGTAGACGAAGCATAGGGTGTTAAGCCACCGCTATAGGATTCGGCAAAGGGATTTTTGGTTTTGAATGACGTGCGGTAATATGTATCGATCGATCCCGATAGCGTAAAAGTTTTGGTCGAGTCCTGTGCGGAAACCGCGAAGACAGATCCTAAAAAAGCCACGGTAAAGAGAAGTCTCAGATTTTGAAATTTCATAATTTTGTTGTGTGTTTTAGTAAACAATAAGCTAGAGTAATCCCTGGGGAGTATCTCACACTCCCTTTGGGATGCTTTAGTGAACCTTTGGTGAGCGATCAATAGGCTAATAGTAATCGCCCGGTTCATTGGCTGCTTCATATTTTTCAGGCAAAGCACTCCTGAAAAAATTACAGCCTGTTTTGTTTAAGAACTGTGTGTGAATGTTGTAAACACCGTCATACGTTGGGGGTTAGGGTTGAGGGATTGGATTTAGGGATAAGGCTTAGGTTTAGGTTAGGTCGTATGAGTTATTTTTATAAACCGTCCCGACAATTCATCGGGACGGTTTCTTTTTATCAGGCCATTTCTTCTTTCAGTGTGCTGAAGTCGGCAGGGTAAAGATTTTCGCCGTGCTGGCTGAAATCGGAACCCAGTTTCTTTTCTTCTGCAGACACTTTCAAAGGCGAGATGAGGTCGGTCAGTTTCAACAGGATCATCGATCCTACGAACGTGTAGCCTACCACAATCACCAGGGCGATCATGTGCACTACGAACAGGTGAGTTTCGCCGAAGAACAAACCGTTGCCGGTGGTGTTGAGGGGATTCACCGCCACGTTGGCCAGCAAACCGGTCATCACCATACCTACTGCTCCACCCACACCGTGGCAAGGGAACACATCGAGTGTATCTTCCAAAGAAGTTTTCTGTTTCCAATGCACCACCACGTTAGAGATGATGGCCGCGAAAGTTCCAATGAACAAGCTCGAAGGGATCGTCACGAAACCAGCAGCGGGTGTGATGGCCACGAGACCTACCACGGCACCGATACAGAAGCCAAGGGCAGAAGGTTTCTTGCCACGGGCCACATCGAACAAGATCCAGGCAAGACCGGCAGCAGCCGAAGCCGTGTTGGTTGTAGCAAAAGCAGAAGCAGCAAGGGCACCAGCAGTCAAGGCGCTACCGGCGTTGAAACCGAACCAGCCGAACCACAGCAAGCCTGTGCCAAGCAATACGAAAGGAATGTTTGCAGGAGAAATAGGAGCTTTTGTTTCACCTTTTGATCTCAGGTAGATCGAAGCGGCCAAGGCAGCAAAACCAGCCGACATGTGCACTACGGTTCCGCCGGCAAAGTCAAGCACACCCATTTTAAAGAGGAAGCCGTCGGCATGCCATGTCCAGTGTGCCAGGGGAGCGTAGATGAACAAGGAGAACAACACCAGGAAAAGGATGTAAGACTTGAAGCGGATACGTTCTGCGAATGTTCCCGTGATGAGTGCGGGGGTGATGATGGCGAATTTCAATTGGAAGAAGGCAAACAACACCAGGGGAATGGTTCCCCAGAGCGGAGCATCCAGCACATTGTTGAACATGAAGTAGGTTGTGGGGTCACCAATCAGGCCGAGGCCCGAAACGTCTGTGCCGAAGGCAATGCTGAAACCTACAACGATCCACAGCACCGAGATCACGCCCATGGCGATGAAGCTCTGGAGCATGGTGGTGATAATGTTTTTGGTGTCAATCATCCCGCCATAGAAGTAAGCCAGGCCGGGTGTCATGAGCAATACCATGGCGGAAGCCGCCAGCATCCAGGCCACATCACCCGAATTCATGCCTTCGGTATTGATGGTTGTTGGAACGCCCGGCATAAAGACTGCCAGAATGCTTATCGCAATCAGCAGGACGAGAAAGACGATTGATTTTTTCATTTGCTTGTAGTTTTTAGGATATAGGGGTAAAAATTTACTGGTTGTTATTAATAACTGGTTAAAGATTTCACTTATAGGGTAAAAAATGACCCACTTTTGAAAAAAAATTCACGGAAACGTTTTAGGTAGGGTGAGATTCTAACTGAAATCGGTGAAAAATTATAAAATTTTTAAAAAGTGGAGCCTTGCAGAAACTTATTGGGGAAAAGGTTCGATATGCTTGTGGTTTATTTCGGGCCACACACCGCGTGGAGATGTTCTAAAATTGTATACAACGTTTTGATTTACAGAAACTTGAACAAGAAAAAGTGCATTACGGAAGCGTTATGCGAAAGCAAATAAAATGTTGTGTTTGAAAACGGGTGCAATCGAAATTATGCCTTTTTACGCTTTTTGCCCGCAAACACCTTTTTCTCCAGACCTATGGAAGCTTTGCCGGTGGCCTTCAAAATGATCTGAATATTATCACGGGTGATCAGGATTTGCTGGGGCGTTAACTGCAGGCGTTCAACATAGACATTGATTTTGTTGCCCGATTTTCCTTTTTCGATGCCGTTTTCAATCAATTCGGGTAACCGGTCAATAAGCGGCTGCATATCAACCACCAGTTTTTCCTGCACAAACCCCAGGGCATTGTCGTGCAGCATCCAGTCGGCGGTGTTGATCAGTGCGTTTTCGGAATCCACATCGAAACGGAAGTCTTTCAAGGTAAAGACGGCCCGCGTTGTATCATAATAAGGAGTGCCGCGCAGATACACGTCGCCCGTGATGTCGCCTTTTACCCGCACTTTCACGGCCAGCCCGTCGTCGGTTCCGTAGGTGGTGATGTCTTTCAGGGTGGCCGAGTAGCCTTCGGCCGCAATGGCCTTTCCCTTCAGTTCTTTCTCCAGCAACTGGTTGGCTTTTGAAAAGGGCAGGTTGGCCCATACGAAAATTTTCAGGCTATCCGATTCCGATGTCTTTGGTTTATATGCCGGCAGGGTTGTGTTCGACTTGGGTATGTCGTCTCCTTCCAGGATGGTTTGCACCGAGGCTTCCAGTTCCACGTCGAGCACAATGAACTTGCCGTCTTGCGCAAGGCGTGCTTTCAAGTCGCGTGCATAAGGCTTGAGCGACACTTCAAGACCTTTCTTGTTGATGCGGATGGGCTTTTGAAGGTCGTTCCAGATTTTGACAATGATCTTGCGCGTGTTGAGCATGTCGCGAAGGGCGTCGTCCATTTTGGTGATGAGTTGTTCTTTGTGGAGGTTCAGGGCTTCTTCCACTTTCTTGCGCAGGTTCACTTTCACCATGCCCACCTTCAGCACAGGGTCTTTCACCCATGTGATGTGTCCCAAGGTTGAATTGAGCGCCAGGTTCCAGTCTTTGCCAATGCCTACGGTGGTTTCGATGTGCAACACCACTTCCATCTCCACGGCTTGTGCATTTTTGATTTTGATGCCCGCGATGCGTTTAATGAACTTGGCCGACACCTTTAGCGGAAAGGTGCAGCTGAGTGCGTTCTTGTTCCATTCGATGTCGAGGTGACCGGTGCGCGACATTTCGAGGTAGAGGCTGTCGCCTTTGGGATTCATCACCATCCACTTTTTCAGGAATGTGCCTTTCACTTTGTTGTTGATGATGGCCTCCAGGCTGTCTACATGATAATAGACCGGGATGACCACTGTTGATAGCGGCGGCGTGAGTGTGGTGTCGAGCATCGTTGGTTTGGGAGGCTCGGGCTTCACACGCTCACAACGGGAAAAGAAAACAAATGACAGCAGACAAATTATGCCAATGGCAGGTAACTTCATTTTCATTTCCATTAAAGTTGTGTAGTTTCAACGTTATCAACAGATAAGATATGAAGAAGTTTTTACCCTTGCTCTGTTTCATGATTTGCTTCTCCGGCCTCGCGCAGGAAAAAGTGAAGAAGGCACCCGAGAAGAAAGAAGGCGATGGCCCCTATCCCCAACTCATCATCCGTGGCGTGATGCTCATCGATGGAACCGGTGCGCCTCCCATTGGCCCTACCGACATCGTGGTGAAGCAAAACAAGATTGTGTCTATCCAAACCGTGGGCTATCCGGGCGTCGAGATCAGCAACGATCGTCGTCCCAAACTGGAGCCGGGCGGAAAAGAACTGAATGCCGAAGGTATGTATCTCATGCCCGGCTTCATCGACATGCACGGGCACATTGGTGGCGGGCAGGCGCCCGATGCCGAATATGTCTTCAAGCTTTGGATGGGCCACGGGATCACTACCGTGCGCGACCCTTCGGCAGGCAATGGCCTCGACTGGGTGCTTGACGAAAAGAAGCTGAGCGCCGAAAATCGCATCACGGCCCCGCGCCTGTTGGCCTACACAGTGTTTGGACAAGGCAGCAAAGAACCCATCACCACGCCCGAGCAAGCGGTGGCGTGGGTTGTTGACAACAAGAACAAAGGCGCCGACGGCATCAAATTTTTTGGCGCGCGCCCCACGGTGATGGACGCCGCCTTGCGTAAAAACAAAGAACTTGGATTGCGCTCGGCCTGCCACCATGCCCAAGTGGACGTGGCACGCTGGAATGTGGTGAACTCGGCCAAAGCCGGCCTCACGTCGATGGAACACTGGTATGGTTTGCCCGAAGCACTGTTTGAAAACCGGACCATACAGGATTATCCGCTGGACTATAACTATCAGAACGAACAACATCGTTTTGCCGAAGCCGGCAAACTGTGGAAGCAAGCCGCTGCGCCCTATTCCGAACATTGGAACAAAGTGATGAACGACCTGCTGGCCCTTGACTTCACGCTCGACCCCACGTTCAACATCTATGAAGCCAGCCGCGACTTGCAACGTGCACGCCGCGCCGAGTGGCACGAAGAATACACCTTGCCGTCGCTGTGGACGTTCTATCAGCCCAGTAAAATTTCGCACGGCTCCTACTGGCACGCGTGGGGCACCGAAGAAGAAGTGAACTGGCGTGAGAACTACCGCCTGTGGATGACGTTTGTGAACGAGTATAAAAACCGCGGAGGTCGCGTGACCACGGGCTCCGACTCCGGCTTCATTTTTCAACTCTATGGCTTTGCCTACATCCGTGAGCTTGAATTGCTGCGCGAAGCAGGCTTTCATCCCCTGGAAATAATTCGTTCGGCCACACTCTATGGTGCACAGGCGTTGGGCAAAGACAAAGAGATCGGCTCTGTGGAAGTGGGCAAGCTTGCCGACTTTGTGATTGTGGACGAAAACCCCCTCATGAACCTGCAGGTGCTCTATGGCACCGGCGCCATCAAACTCACCGACGACAACAAAGTGGTGCGCGTGGGCGGCGTGAAGTATACCATCAAAGACGGCATCATCTACGATGCTAAAAAACTTCTTGGCGATGTGCGCAAAATCGTGGCCGATGAAAAACAACGCACGGGCTTTGTGTTGAAACAGCCTGGACTTTAGGATTTAGGAAATTTAAAAAGTGTATACTTGAAGAAGGGTAAACGAGATCATCTCGTTTACCCTTCTTGCTTAATGGGCCAAGTTGATCTTGTGAAAAACTCAGGGCTTCGGGCAAGGCGTTAACACCACCTGGCTGTTTTCGAAGCGCACCTTCGATTTGTCGGCATAAAAAGAAGTGTCGTTTCGTTCTTCATGGTTGCCGATGCCTTCCACCAGGGCGCTGTCGGTGAGTTGGAAGATCACTTCGCGTGTGCTGGTTATTCCTTCCGACAGAAATACATAATAGACATCGAGCGTGTTTCCTTTTGCTGTGCCGTGAATGGTGCCCGTGTTTTTGTCTTTTTCTTCCAGCGAATAGAGCAGTTGTCCGCTGGCCCTTTCGCCGTTCACTTCCAGGTCGAGTTGAATGGTGGAGCCGCCTTTGTGAAAGGCATAACATCCCGATTGAAGCACCGCCGACTGCGAGGGTGTTGCTGTTGTTTCTGACGATTGTTCTTTGCGTGGCTGGCAGGCGGCAAACAGAACAATGAAAAGGGCAATGACGAAGCGGTGGTGCATGGGCGAATAACGATTTAGTGTTTTATAGAAACAAAGGTAGGCCACGTTAGGTTTAGCGCAAGAGTCAACAGGCGACGAAAAGGTATGGTGAAGACTATCTGTTGGTTATCTTTTCAAAGATGTGGCGGTAATAGGCTTCATCGTCTTTGGCGATCACCACTACGTTCACGTCGGTGGCTTTGAACAGGTCGAGCTTGTGTTTGCTGGCGGCGGCGAAGCGTTCGGGGATGTAGTAGGAGATCTGGTTTTGCACGAGTTTTTTGTCGCGTATTTTCATGCGGGCCCGGTAGGTGAGCAGCCACCACAAATCGGTTTCCACAAAGCCAAAGGTGAGGCCAATGATGTGGAGGTGGGTGGTGAAAAAAAGGTCGATCCACGATGCGCCGTTGAGGTGGCCGGTTTCGAGGCGTTTCATGAGCGGCAGACGGCTCGCCTTTTTGGAGGCATAGGATGTGCCTGTAGCCACGTAGTTACGGATGTTCTGAAGCTGCCCGCCATAGTGTTCAAACCCCAGGTTGATGGAGTTGGGATAGAGGCAGTCGCCGTGAATGTGCCACACGCGTTTTTTGTCGACGGTGTAGTGGCGGAAGATGCTGTAGAGTTTTTCGCCCACAATGCCTTCGTTCTTTTCGGGCATAGTGCCCTCCAGCGAAAACTCGTAGTTGGTGGTGATGATGTCGTCGATGGGCAGGGCGCGGATGGCGTCGTGCAGCACATTGCTTTTGATGACGGAGACTTTCTCAGCAATAAATTTCTTCAGGTCGTTTTCGCGGATGTTGCAGTCGCGCGCCGACGACAGAAAAATTTCTTCGTAGAGCAGCGGGAACTGTTTTTTCTTTTCGTCGTCAATGGCAAAACCGATCTTGCAGAACTGGCCGATTTCTTTGATCAGGTTCTCCCAGCTGTTGTCCTTTTCAATGTTGTTGATGCCATTGCCAACCAGTAGCGTAAATTTTTGCATGGGCGAGGGTCATGTTTTTGGTATTGCAAATATTTCACGAAGAATGGTGCGAACCTATGCGATTTGGCGATTTTTCGTTATGACTTCCGTGAGAAGTAGATTTGAAGGCCAATATTAAATTTGATGCTGGAATTTTTTATTTCGTTGGTTGAGTTGATCCCACTAGGCTCCAAGTTGTCGTACGTGTACTTGTCTTTTTCATAAAAGAGAATTCCCTCAATGCCTATGCTTGGATTGAGGAAGTAGGCCAAACCAACACCTCCATGGAAGTTGGTGAATTTACCAGTGTTTTTGTATTCAGTGGTGGGCGGTGAAGTTACCGTGTACGTTCCAGTGGTGACAGATCGTCCCAAAGTATAGCTAATCTGGGGGAATAACGCCCATTTGCCGAACGGAATATAATAGCGAACGACTGGCCCGACACCATATTCTGAAGTTTTGCTTTTGGAGTTGGAAAAGGTGTAGTGGTCATAACTGTAAGGCAGCGTGAGGCCCAGCGCCAAATTGTCAACTACAAAATAAGAGATGTTAGGGCTGGCGCTTAGCCTTAGTACTTTTGCTTCACTTACTATCGGTGAAGCGGAGTAGACGTTTGAATTTTTTGTACTTGAAAAACCGAACGAGCCACCCAATAGAAATCCGCCTTTTGAAGTCTGGGCATGACTGGCAAACACCGTGATAAAGAACGCAATGGAAAAAAGTGCAGATTTAAAGTTCATAGAGATTAGGTTTGATAAGTGAATCCTTTAGGCAACCTCCTTGCAAAATTAGTGCCGTTAGCGTGCTCTAGTTACGCTTGTAAGTAACAAAAAAAGCATACGCCTATAGGCGACGTCAGGCGCTATGAGCAAAATAATTCCGGTAAAATAGCCTTAACGAAATTATAACATTCAATACGATCAGCGCGGGTACAAGGCTATACAAAATGAAAATGAAGTACAACACAAACAACCCGAATACCCACCATAAATAGTGTTTCATATTCGTGCCGATGCCATATAACAAACCGTAAAAAAGCATCATCATACTAATACTAAAGAGCATGTGTAGCAACGCTTCTGCAATGGGGAACATGGTGAAGAGCCAAAAGCATTCCGGAAGCAACAGAATCAACGCGACCGCCGCGAAATGCGCATATCGAAGCCGTGGTGACAAAGGAAAGTTCCGGACAAAGCTCATCCGCTCTTCCTCAAACCGTCGAGCCTGAAAAATCAACACGGCATGCGACGTGGCGATAGACAACACACCGATGGCGATTGTCCGGAATGCCAGCCCTTCCAACGCAAACAGGTGCAACATCGCGGCGAGGGTAAGCGCCGATAATATTTTGGTGACCACGAAGGTGAGCCGCTGCCCATCGAGCAGGTGATACAACGTGAAACTAAACAATGGTTTTCGCCACTGGTGCGTGAGTTTCAAAAGAAAAGTTTGTTGCCCGCCATCAACAACACGATTCATCAGCCTTACATAAACCCACGCGCTCAGCGCAAGAAGAAGCGTGATGTATACGGGAATAATGAGGGGAACAACAAAATGCCCGAACAACAACCCGATGCCCATGGCCACCACACCATAGGCGATGGCTGGAATGAAAATGACAAGCTGCACCACAAACCAGCTTTTGAATTGTGTGACGGGCGAACTGGCCGTGACACTGTAGCGCAAAAATTGATGTTGTGGCAGTTGCAGTTGGCCAGCCACAAAATGCCAGCTCTTGAGTGCATAGAGCAACCAGACAAAAAAAACGATGGCCATCATGATGGGATCGCTCACAAAGGTGAGGGTCACCAACAAGTGAAAAAATGTGGACCACTCCGGCAGAATGTCGTTCAGCACCTGGATGTAGAAACAGTAGCTTAGTATCGACACAAAAAGAAAGAGCAACAATCCGGCATGTGCGCGGAAGAAACCTCGCGGAAATAGTTTAAGAAGCACGGTGGTGATGGGCGACTGCATCAGCAAGGAAAGGTCAGCCTGTTGTTTTCTACTTTCATCTCACCGTCGATGGGCAAGGCCACGTGATCGGGTTCCTGGTGCGACGACAGAAAAAACATGGTGCCGTCGGCGCGGTGCTTTTCGGCAATCCAGCGATAGAGAATGGTGAGCGAATCGGCGTCGAGTGTAATCAACGGTTCGTCCAGGAGAATGAGCGTGGGGTTTCCGAGAAACGCAAGCACCAGCGACAGCTTCTTGAGCATCCCGCTGGAGTAGGTGCCCAGGGGTTGGTGCAGGTAGTTTTTCATGTGCATGCTGTCGACAAAATATTCGGCCTGACCGTCGGACGCTTGCTTGGCGGTGACAAACACGTCTATCATTTCCTGGCCGGTCAAGAATTCCGGAAAGAGCGGTTCGGCGTCGGCAAAGTTCACCACGCTGCGAAACGCGATGGCGTCCTTCTTCACACTCTGATTGTTTAGCACAATGTCGCCGTCGAACGCGAGCATGCCGCCGATGGTTTTTAACAGCGTACTTTTCCCGGAGCCGTTGGCGCCTCTGATCCAGTAGATGCCTGCGGGCACCGTGAGGTCGTGTATGGTGAGCACGGTGAAGCGCCCATACGACTTTTTGTAGTTTGCAAAATGAAGCATAGTTCCAGGTTCAAGGCATAGGTCTGTGATGTGGTGTTGGAATTACAGAAAGAAGCGGAAAATGCTGGCCGCGATTGGATCAATTTTGCTACCTTAGGACTATCAAAAAGTAACGCTACATACTATATCTCACCCCAACCCTGCCTTGTAGCGGGGAATATCATGAAGGGGTTTTGTCACCGGGTGTCCGCGGTCGCGGTTGCCTGCTTTTTCAATATTTAATAGCGCAAGACTATGCAGTGGAAACATTTCGTCGCAGGAGGGATATGCATTTTCGCATGCATGGCTGCGACAACAAAAAACCGATTGATCATGCAAACACAATTGTCGAATAAAGAACGTGTACTTGAATTCTGGCGTAAGGCCATAGGGCAGGGCGACCTCGCGCTGGCCGAACAGTGCATCGCCGAAGACTACATTCAGCACAGCGCCGCCGGAAAGCCTGGCAAGGCTGCCTTGCTGGAGTCGTTGCGAATGCTGCAACAAATGCCAAAGCCCGAAAATCCACCCAAGCCTTTTGTACGCATCGTTGCCGACGGCGACCTGGTGGCGGTTCACATGCTGATTACCTTTGGTGGAAAAAAAATGGCCGTGCTGGATATGGTCCGCCTCAAAGACGGCATGTTTGCCGAGCATTGGGATGCCGTGCAGCCGTTGACGGTTGATGGCAAAGAGAACACCCTCGTGGAAGGCCCGGTCGAGATCAGCGACCTGTCGCTAACGGCCATGAATAAAAACCTGATTGCCGAATACGGACTGGCCGTGTTGCGTGGTCGCGAATGGGACGAAGCCTCGATGTATTTTGTCGACAACTTCATTCAGCACGATCCCGATGCGGGTCAAGGCGTGAAGGGATTGAAAGCGTGGTTGAAAAACGTGGAGAACTATCAAACCCATCGCGTGCTGGGCGAAGGCAATTTTGTGGTGGCCCAATCGTCGATGGAGTGGAGCAAGGTTCCGTTTGTGATCTACGACATCTATCGGCTTGACGCGGGCAAGATCGCTGAACATTGGAGTGTGAAACAGCGCGTGCCCGACCAGATGCCACACACCAACGGCATTCTCTGAAATTGAAGTAAACACACTTCACAATTTGTGGTGAGCACTCCGGGAGCGAAGGGTAAATTCATTTATCTTTCGCTCCCTTTTTTATCGCGAACAAGCATGAAACAAAATCTCGTACACATTGCGCTGGTGGTAGACGACTACGACAAAGCCATTCAATTCTATGTTGACACCCTTCACTTCACACTGATTGAAGACACCGCGCTGAGCGAAACCAAACGCTGGGTACTGGTGGCACCTCCGGGCTCCGACGGTTGCCGCCTGCTGTTGGCCAAAGCCGCTAACGACGAGCAACAGTCGCGCGTGGGCAATCAAACCGGTGGTCGTGTGTTTTTGTTTCTGCACACCGACAACCTGCAACGCGACTATGACAACCTGAAGGCGAAAGGCGTCACCATTGTGCGCGCGCCGCACACAGAAGTCTATGGCAAAGTGATGGTGTTTGCTGACCTCTATGGCAACCTTTGGGATTTGATTGAGCCGGTGGTGTAGTTGTGCTAAAGCACTATTCTGCCGGTGGCGTTTTCTCAGACTCCAGGAAATCGATATAGTTGTCGAGCAAACTTTTTATTTGAACCGAGGCCACGGGATTTGCCGAGTGCACATAGAATTGAAGTCGCGACAAGTCAAGTCCTGAGTCATAGACCAGCCACTTTGCTGCGGCATAGCCGTCGTCGGCTACGTTTCCATTTTCATCGAGACCCAGGTCGTTGTCGAAGCTGATAAATTCGGGAAGACCTTTTTCAAGAATAGTTTTTTTGAAGTCGTTGCCACGTTCTCACTGTCACAAAGGTGTCGTCAGGCAAAAGCGGGTACACCATGGCTACGGTGCGCAGGTCGTCGAGAAAAAGTTTGTATGCCATTTTCGTGATCAGGACGAGATGTTCTTTTTTGGATCGGGCAGCCAGCCGAGGTGGGTGTGTTTGAAGTGATCGGGATATTTTAGGCCGTAGCCAAAAATGCGGTCGAAAGCGCTGTGGCCAAACAAAAGGAGGCCGGTGAAAATAAGCCAGTCAAGTTGAAAATAAACTCCGGCCAGGTAGAGCGCAATGGCCAAGCCTTTATGATGGGTTAGGTTGTATCATGCTGCGCCGGCTTTTGTGTTCACAAGGTAGCCCAGCATGCCCACGTCGGGTGCCAGGAAAAGCACGGCGTATAGCCAGCCCGGATAGGGGAGCGTGTTCACTAAAAAAATGGCGAGTGCAAATTGAGCGATTTCTTCGGCTCGCAACAGATTTTTCATGGCGATCTGGTTTGATCGAAAAGTACTCCTGTTTTAGATGTTCTCCAAAGGGAAGCCGTTTCGTCTTTGACAACGTATGTTATCTTTATAGATCCGAAACCAACGATGACACCTGCCTACTATTCCCCACGCATCCGAATGTTTGAAATTATTGCCGTGGTGGTTACGGGTCTTGGCAAGTTTGTGATGGTTGATTTTCTACAGCTCAAATTCTGGTATGTCACATCTGCCAGCCTGTTGTGGTTGGTTTATATTCTCTATCGTATCAAAACCAATCCTGGCGCGCCGGCCTATTGGGGATTTCGCAAGGAGGGATTTGGTAGCAGCCTTCGCTGGATTGGGCCGGTGGCATTGCTGGCGCTGGCCGTGTTTGTTACTCTGGGCTTGTTGAAGAGAACGTTGCTGTTCAATGAACATCTCGTGTTTGCGTTGCTTCTCTATCCCGTTTGGGGAACCATTCAGCAATTTCTCATCATTGGGTTGCTGGTCAGAAATCTGAAAGACATGGAAGGCGTAACCATCAAAACTCCTGTCATTGTTGCCATAAGTGCTATCGTGTTTTCGGTGGTGCACGTTCCTTCATTGCCTTTGGTGTTTGCAACTTTGGGTCTTGCCATTGGCTATAGCTTACTCTACCTGCGATATCGAAATCTTTGGATTCTCGGACTCTTCCACGGTTGGATGGGTGGCTTCTTTTATTTCTTTGTGCTGGGAAGAGACGCGTGGCTTGAGTTTGTGAAGGCTGTGCAGTGATCTATTCCGGCGCCTGATAACCGCGCATATATTTCTTCCACCACCATTGAAACACAATGAGTCCCCAGATGCGCGCATGCACGTCGCCGGGGTTGGCTGAAAACAGTTGTTGTTTCAGTTTTTCGATCACGCTGTAGTCGAAGATGCCTTGTTCCAGAATCAATTCTTTCGAAAGCAGGTCGTCTGTGATGAGTGACTTCATGTCGCTCCGGAACCATTTCAGCAAGGGCACTTCAAATCCTTTTTTAGGACGGTTATATAATTCTTCCGGAAGCACATCGCGGAAGGCGTCTTGCACGATGCGTTTGCGCAGGTCTGGGTTGATTTTGTATTCTACCGGAAGGCTGAACGCGAAGTTCACCACTTCATAGTCCAGGAAAGGAACGCGCACTTCCAGGCCGTGGGCCATGCTCATCAGGTCCACTTTGGTGAGCATGTCGTCGGGCAACACCAGTTGCATGTCGGTGAGCAGGATGTCGTTGATGTTTTCTTTTTCGGGCAGGTGTCGCAGAATGTTTTGCTGGCGGCTTGCAAACTCCGCGAGGCCGAGGGTTGCCCGCAGCTCGGGTTGAAACATGTTCAGCGCTTCGTCTTTGCCGGCATAGCCCGCCCATTGCCAGTAGCGATCTTTGGAAGAGAGTTTCATGCCTTCGCTGAAACGCGACAGCTGACGAACCACGTTGGTAAACTTGCCGCTGCGCGATTTGGGCAGCGCCTTCCAAAGGGGGCCGAGGGCGCCCACCATATTTTCTTTCCAGCCCGTGTTGGTGATTTGCCTGAAGGCAGCGTGTTTGTTGTAGCCGGCAAACATTTCGTCGGCACCGTCGCCCGACAGGGCCACCGTGGCGTGCTTGCGTGTTTCTTTGCTGAGGATGTAGACGGCTATGGCCGACGAATCGGCAAAGGGCTCGTCGATGTAGTCGAGAATGGAATGCACGTGGGCATAGAGGTCGTTGTTGGTGAGCGAGAACACCGTGTGTTTGGTGTTGAGCCGCTTGGCCACGAGGCGTGCATATTCCGTTTCATCAAAAAACTTTTCGTCGCGAAAGCCGATCGAGAATGTGTGGAGGTCGGGCTTGTGTTTGCTGGCCAATGCCGACACCACCGACGAGTCGATGCCGCCACTTAAAAATGCACCCAGCGGCACATCGGCCACCAGTCTTCTTTTCACAGAGGCTTCCAGCAGTTCTTTGAACTTCTCCTTGGCATCGGCATACGACATCTTGTTTTGTTCGGCCTGCTCGCGGTTGTAGGGAATGTCGTAGTAGCGCGCCGCTTCCATCTTCTGGCGACTGACTTTGATGTAGTGGCCGGGCAAAAGTTTTTTCACCGATTTGAAAATCGTGTCCGGCCCGGGGATATAGTTGAGTTGCAAATACGTGTAGAGCGAGGTGTGATCAAGCGTGCGGTCGATGCCGAATTGAACGATCGACTTCATTTCAGAAGCAAACAAAAACTTATCTTCGTCAAACACATAGAGCAGCGGTTTGATGCCGTAGCGGTCGCGGGCCACAAAGAAGGTTTGCTCCACGCGGTCATACACACAGAAGGCGAAGAAGCCATTCAGTTTTGACAGGCATTGTTCCTTTTCGTGGATATAAAGTTTCAGCAGCACTTCGGTGTCTGACTGTGTGGAGAATGAAATGCCTTTTGCTTCGAGTGCGGTGCGCAGTTCGCGGTAGTTAAAAATCTCGCCGTTGAAAACAATGCAATAGCGTTTGGTGCCGTCCCACATGGGTTGGTTGGCCACGTCGCGGGTGTCGATGATGGAGAGGCGGCGATGGCCCAGCCCAACCCAGTCGTCGAGATAGATGTCCTGAAAATCAGGACCGCGTTTTTGCAACGCCATGGTGGCGTTGGTGATGTGGATCTTGTTGAATTTCCCGACGAGGTTAAAGGCAAAGATTCCCGTGATGCCGCACATAGAATACCGGTTGGATGTTTTCCGGCCTGAAAGTTAGAAAGTTTGCCAAAACAAAGCGGGTGCTTTTTGCATTATTACAACGGTTTGAAACCTGAATCGATAGCTATTGTGATGAAAAACCTGATATGGACAACAAGAAAAAGAAACCAGGTCTGCTGAACTTCAAGACAAGCGCCAAAGAACTCACGCTTGGGGTGGAACTTGAGTTGCAGGTTTTGGATGGCGAAAGCCTGTTGCTGACGCCCCGCGCCAACGAAGTGATAGACCGCGGCGACGACGACAAACTGCAGCTCGAATTTTTTCAGAGCACGCTGGAAGTAATCTCCGGCATCTGCGCCAACACACATGCCGTGGAATCGGACCTGAAACATTCGCTTCAGAAAGTGTCGGCCAAGGCCCACACCTTAAACCTGAAGATTGCTTCCACCGCCACGCATCCTTTAGCAGACTATCGCGAGCGGCTCATCACACCGTCAAAACGCTACAACGAACTTATCGACCGCAACCAGTGGCTCATCCGGCGCATGGCCGTCTATGGCATGCATGTGCACATTGGCATGCCCTCGGGCGATGCATGCATTCGCTACAACTATTTCTTCATGCACTTCCTGCCCCACATTCTGGCGCTGTCGGGAAGCTCGCCTTTCTGGCAAGGCAAATACACAGGGCTCTCGTCGTGCCGACCCACAACCTATGAATCGTTGCCCACGGCGGGCATGCCCTACCTGGTGAAAGACTGGAAGGAGTTTCAAAAGCTCTACCGCTTCCTGTTGAGAACACAGGCCATTCAAAGCATGAAAGATTTGTGGTGGGACCTCAGGCCTAGTCCGCACTATGGCACGCTGGAGCTTCGCTTTTGTGACGAGCCAGCCACGCTCTATGAAACACTTGGCATCGTCACGTTCATTCACGTGCTGGCGCATTGGTTTCGCGATCATGAGGAGGAGTGGACAAAATCATACACCTACCTGAGTCGCTGGATCTTTCGCGAAAATAAATGGCGAGCCATACGCTATGGCCTCGATGCCGAAATGATTCCCACACGCCGCGGCAAAGCCAAAGGCATGCGCGACGACATTGCCGACTGGATCAAAAAACTGGAGCCCTATGCGCAGGCGCTGAACTGCACCGACTACCTGGCGCGCGTAAACGAAATTGCCCAGCGGGGCAACAGCTCCGAACGCCAGACACGGGTCTTTCAAAACACAAACGATCTGGAAGCCGTGATCCGCCACAACGTGGCCGAGTTCGACAAAGGCATGCCGATCTGGACGTGATCTGTTCGGATGCTAAAACTCGTTAAGGCTTTGCGGTGCTGTTTTTGGGTGGAGCAACCATCATGTCTTCCAACACTTTCTTCATGTCGCCCGTCGGCTTCTTCGCGATGAGGTAGTGACGCGTTCCGGTGGTAGATGTGGTCCATTCATTTTTTCCGTCGTCGGCAATGTGGGGAAGGCCGGTGCCGAGGGTCCAGTAGTCGCGGAGGCCGCGCACGGCGAAGAGCACGGCTGTTTCGTCCCAGCTTTGGCGGTTCTTTTCGGGTGTCACCATGGGGTTGGTTTCGAAGGCGATGCGCACCGGGTTGTCTTCGGGTGTTTCGGTGATGAGTCGTTCGCCCGTCATGATGGCTTTGCCTATTTCGAAGCCTGAATACACAATGGGCGTAGGCCATTCTTTTTCCACACGCTGCGCGGCATCGGGGCAAATGCGTATGTTCCACTCGTTGCCTTTCAGATATTCAGTGCCCATCGACACCAGCTGTTTCACTTTCTTTTTCACCAACGCCATGCCGTCGAGTTTGCTCGATGCGTCGGGTTTTGACTGGAGAAGGTCGGCCACTAACCGCTGGGGACCCACCACCACAATGGTGACACTGTGGTTGGGCTGGGCGGCAAGGATCTGGCGATACAACGCCACAGCATCGGGCGCGTTCTTGCCGGACTTCACGTCGTTGGGCAATGCGGCCAGGCGGCTGTTATAAAAATCGTTGTGTTTGCCTTTGTAAACATAGTCGCCTTTGTAGGTGCCCACAGGAATGTTGGGTTTGCCATAGTAGGTGTTCACGGCGTCGATGGCGGCTGCACCCATGTCGTCGTTCATGGGATAGACCGTGGCGAGAATTTCCGCTTCGCCGTTGTAGGCCATTTGATGGAGCATGGCCAGCGCACCCGCGTCGTCGCAGTCATTGCCAAAGTCGGTGTCGAGAATGATCTTGACCGGCTTTGTTTTTTGTGCGTGGGTGGCCAAGCTGATGGAGAAGAGCAGAATGAATAGCAGTCGCATGAGAGAAGTAGGGTTGTGTGTTGTGTTCTTAAAAAAAGTAATCACGCTGCTTTCGAATACACCAGCAGACTGAGGCCGACGAAGAAACAAATGAACATGATGTAGAGTAGCGCGTTCACGCCTTTGGGCGCTGCTTTAAATTCCTTCCAGATAAAAACGCCCCACACTGCGGCCACCAGCACAGCGCCTTGTCCCAATCCATACGATATGGCTGGCCCCGCTTTGTCGGATGCAAGAATGCTGAACGACATGCCCACGCACCAGATGATGCCGCCCAAAATGCCCGTGATGTGACTCTTCAGATTTCCTTTGAAATAGTCACCATAACTTACCGGGGCTCCGGCAATGGGCATGCGCATCAGCACGGTGTTGAAGATGACGTTGCTGGCGAGAATACCGGCCGAAAAAATAACGATGGCCGTATAGGGCGTGAGTTTGCCGACAGCGGGTGTATCAAAATTCTGCGTCATGCCCGACACCACAAAGCCATAGAACTGCGCCATGAGCACACCGGCAATCACAGAAATGATGAGTCCTTTCGAAGAAACTTTCTGTGTGCTGCCGGTCAGTTTTTTGTATGCCACGGCGTTCACCACGATGCCGATGGCGATGAGTATAACACCTGTGAAAATGATGGCCGGATTTCCCGCCGGCACTTTCAGATAGTTGTCGAGCACACCCCAGATCAACGCGATGCCGATGCCCACCGGAAACGCCACCGACATGCCCGCAATGGAAATAGCGGCGATGAGCAGGATGTTGGCAAGATTAAAGATCACACCGCCGATGAATGCTGAACGCAAACTGCTGCTGTCGGCCTGTGCCAGGTCGTCGAGAAAACCACGACCGCTTTCGCCGTTGCTTCCCAGCGTGAAGGCGAACAGCAACGACATCAGGAAGATGCCCAGCACATAGTCCCAATAAAACAATTCGAAGCGCCACGAGCGTTCTGCCAGTTTTTGTGTGTTGGCCCACGACCCCCAGCAAAGCATGGTGATGAAGCAGAACAACACAGCGACCGTATAACTTTCAAGAATGAACATGGGCTTGGTGATGGGTTAAGGATGTGTGGTGACTGCGGGTTTGTTGTCGTAGATGATTGCTTCGTTCAAGTGCACCGGATTTTTCCCGTCGGTGTTCAGAATCTTCAGGCGCACCGTGTGTTTCTGGCGGGGAAGCTGATATTTCCAGAACAATTCATAGCGCCGCGTGGTGAAGGCTGCGGGCAGCTCCAGGGTTTCTATCAGGGCGTTGTCTACATACATTTCCACTTTGGCTACATAGGTTTCGGTGGCCATCCATTTTGCCGATTCGCCGCGCACCACAAAGCCGATGCCTTCAAAGTCGAACGTGTATTCGTCGGTTAAGATTTTCCGGATCTCTTTTTTTGATACGGGATGATGCCCTTCGAAGCTTTGTTCAAACCGAACAGTCTTCGGTTGTTGTACGCGGATGGAAACGCTGGTGCCATCCGTTTTGCCGCCGTTTCTTTCAATCATCTTCAGGGCATGGTTGTAGCCGATGGTGTAGACGTCGTTCAGCGACATGGTGGTGTATTTAAAATCCAGCGGCTCGGCTTCGGCAAGGCCCATCTTCCAATAGGCGGGAATGTTTTTGTAACCCACAATGGCGCCAAGAATGCCGCCGGCCGACGAGGGGTTGCAATCCGAATCCTGGCCCGCACGTGTAGAGATTTCCAATGTCTTTGTGAAATCGCCTTCACCATAAAGCAAACCCAACACCACATAGGCGGCGTTCACGGTGGCGTCGATGTTGAAGGGAACAAACACACCTTCGGGGCAGCCGATGTCTTCGGTGTATTTCTTTTCAATTTCAAACCACGTAGCCTTCCAGTCGCGGGGATATTGTTTGTGCCACTTGAGCACATCGCTGATCACGTGGTGAAAGCGACTCTCGGCGGGAATGGTCTTCAGGCCTTCTTCCACAATGAAGGGAATGTCTGACGAGGTGAAGGCGAGCGTATACATCGCGCCCATATACACACCACCATACCAGCCGTCGCCATAGTTCATGATGTGGCCGATCTTGTCGCTGATCTCCGAAGCCGCGTTGGGCATGCCCGGCGACATGAGGCCGGCAAAGTCGGCTTCGATCTGGTAGTCGATGCAGTCGGCGTGCGGGTTGTTGAGCCAGTGTCCCGACTTGGGTGGAGTAATGCCGTGCAGGATGTTGTAGCGTCCGGCCTGGTTGGCGTGCCACAACGCATACCCGGCATTGGCATAGGCGTTGGCAAATTCGGAAAGAGGAGCGTCCAATCCTTTTTTCTCGAACACATCCACAAAGGTGAGGTCCATGTAGATGTCGTCATACAATCCGGGGTTGTTCAGCATGGCGTTCTTCAGAAGACCGTCATACCATTCGATGGGTTGATAGTCTTGAATCATGGTGCCGCAGAAACGAAACTCGGTTGGCCCACCAAAGGTGACGCCAATGGTTTGACCTGCCCAGCCGCCCATGATCTTGTCTTTCAGCACATCTTTCGAAAGCGTGATCATGCCGGATGCCGGTGTGCTCTTCAAATTTTTTTTCTCCTGGCCCAGGGTCATGGTGGTGACAGCAAGCAAGAGCAGGACGATTGTTTTTTTCATAGGATAGACATTAGTTCTTTTCGATAGGGTGCGGAAGCCTGCGCGCCCATTTTTGTGACGGAGATGGCCGCGGCCCGGTTGGCAAACGCCACGGCTTCATCGAGCGTCATCTGTTCGGCCAGGGCCACGGCGAGTGCGCCATTAAACACATCGCCGGCGGCTGTGGTGTCGACCGCTTTCACAGTAGGGGTGTCGATGTGTCGTCCGCCCTGGTCGTTGTAGAGATAGGCGCCTTCCGATCCCAGGGTGATGATGACGTGTTCCACGCCTTTTGCCTTCAGACGCTTTGCAGCAGTTTCTATGCTCGCAGCATCTTTGATGACAACGCCCGTGAGCGTTTCCGTCTCCGAACGGTTTGGGGTGATGATGTGCAGGTCTTTGAAAAGCGCCTCGGGCAACACGGCCGCGGGCGCGGGATTGAGAATCACTTTCTTGCCTGCCTGTTTGGCGAGTCGCGCAGCGTGTGTCACGGTGTCGATGGGAATTTCAAGTTGCATGAGCAAAATGGCCACACGCGAAAATTCAGACGAGGCCTTGTTCACGTCTTCGGCGGTCAGTGCGCCGTTTGCACCTTGCGCCACCACAATGGTGTTCTCGCCGTTGGCATCTACGGTGATGAGCGCAACACCAGAAGGATGCTCTGCGTCGGCCACAATGAAGTCGGTGCGGATGCCTTCTTTCTTGAATTGCTGAAGCGCCTGCTTCCCGAAAATGTCGTTGCCGATCTTGGCGATGAACGTCACGTCGCCTCCAAGACGCGACGCTGCCACCGCCTGGTTGGCGCCCTTGCCGCCGGGAAACATAAAGAACTGACCTCCCAGAATGGTTTCCCCCGGCCCGGGAAATGTATCGGCCTTGATCACCATGTCGGTGTTCGAGCTGCCAATAACAAGGATGGATGTGGATGACATGAGGGGTGGTTTTGAAAACGTTTTCGATACTACCCTTTTTTTTGCATCGGATGAAGATAAAATGTGAGAAACGGGACAAGGCTAATATGGCTGACAGTCGCGCCAATTTGTTGCCAAAAACCAGTTAGTCAGAGTATTGAAAGAACTGAAGAGCACCGGAATTGGATCTTTAATGGATATTTCTAATTGTCGAAAACACGTTGAATGAAAGGAAAGATATCGATCGACTCGCCCTGCCTCAAAAAACAACGGCACCTCCGGGGTTCGAAGGTGCCGATGGCGATGCGTTTGAACACGCGAGGAAACAATCATAGTGTTAGCGGCGGACCCACAACGCTCATGTTGTGTTGGCGATGCACTTTCTCCATCTCTTCGGGCGAAGGCAGGGTGGTGAGTTTGTTCATGTAGGCAAAGAACTCTTCCATCTTGCCTGCCGGTTGCAGAAAGTAGATGAGTTTGCCGCGGTCCGTCAGTTGCAGCCAGGTGTGCGGAATGTTGCGCGGAAGAAAAACCGTGTCGCCAGCGTTGAGCTGCATGGTTTTTTCGCCCACCACAAAACGATACTCACCTTCCACAATGTAGAAGATCTCGTCCTGTTCAAAATGCACATGCAACGGTGGTCCTGTTTTGGCAAGGCCGACGTATTCAAACACCGAGAGTTCGCCGTCGGTGTCGCGACTGGAGATTTTTAATTCGTTGGGGTGCATGCCCATAAATTTTACGGGTTCTCCCTGGCGTGGTTTTCCGGCGTCGACCACAAAGGGTGTCTTGCTGCGCGAAGCGGCCAGCAACGTTGGGGCAGAGGCTATCGCCGGTAGTGTGGCCAGCGATGCGAGCAGAAATTTTTTTCGTTTCATATCTGTGCGAGGATGTTTTTTAATGACCTAAAGATGCCGGTCGCACAAAATGATCTGGTGGTAAAAATCCGACATTCAATACACCTCTTCCGAACCCAGCGTGCGTTCGGGCGAACCCAGCGCAAAAAACTGCGCCGGGGTGTAGCCGGTGAAATCCTTGTAGTCGCGCGTGAGGTGTTGGTAGTCGTGGCAGTCGCAGTGAAGGGCAATGGAGAGCCAGTCAAGATCGGGGTAACGGTTTTTCAGGAGATAGGCTTTATAGAAACGAACCACGCGCAGAAATTCTTTCGCGCCAACGCCCGCGCGCTCAATGAACTTCCGGTCAAACTGGCGATGGCTCAGGTTGGCGCGGTCCACAAAGTAGTCGAGGTTCTGGCTGGCATCGGGCTGAAGCATGTGTTGCATTACAACGTCCATCGGGTGCGCGTCTTTCTTGTATTTCCGGATTAGGCCGTGCAGAAATTTTTCAACGACGGCAATCATGGTGGCATGGTCTTTTGCTTCGAAGATCTGTTCGTTTACGTGGGCCACGGCCGGTCCCAGAATATCTTCGGCTTCCACAAGCTGGTCCAGTATCTCGGTTTGCGGCATGCCGAGCAACCGGAAGAGTGCGCCGGGTTGAAACACGGCCTGCACCGTGAGCAGCCGCCTGAAATTGTAGCGATAGTTCACGGTGGTGTGCTGGCCTTGAATAAAGGCGTTCTTCGGCCGTATCACCGTGTCGCTTCCCGCATACACCATATAGGAAGGCGTGGGGCAAAACTGGATGCATTGCTCGGGGCGGGGTGGATATACTTTTGGAGGAACGGGCGTGTCGTCGTCAAATTCAAAGTCCACGATGCGATAGAGCCGCACAAACGAAGCGAGCGAAGCATGCGGCCATATTTCTTTCAATGCCATGTGCATGGGCGAGAGACCTTGCAGGGTTGGGTTGACGTGAAAGAAAGATAGTGAATCGCCGCGGCTATGGCAACGCGTTGAAGGCTTTCACCAGCGCCGGCAAGTCTTTGTATTTGACCACGCCATTCTTTTGCTGATACTCCGTAAGGAAATTGTCGGGAAAGAAGATGGGGAGTGCTTCACGCAATTTTAACTTGTTGGCCGGAATTCCCTCGAGCGTTGCATGTTCCGGATCACTGATGACATACATATTTTTACGATTGTCCATCCCATAGTCATGAAGCGGCATCGTAAAGGGCATAATGCCAGGACCAGCCGTGCCACTGACAGTGCCGTTGAACATCACTTGTTCCTGAGGATACGCAAGGATGTGCAGGAGTTCAATCTTACCCTGTGCAACCACCTTTGCCTCGACCATGGCGAAACTCAGATCTTCCTTTGGAAAGGGACGGAAGCCATACAGTATTTTGAATGTATCTTTATTGACTGCGTATTCCTTCAGCGCGTCTTTTGGTATTTTTAGCGGAGTCTTGTCCTTCTTTGTTTTCCACAGTTCGAAGCCAGGCTTCCCGGAAGGCATGCGGATGTATTTTATAAATCCGCGTTTAACAGAGTCATTCTTAAAAATTACATATCCGTTTTGCGCATGAAGGGCGATGTTCATCAGGCACAGTGTTGTGACGATGAGCATTCTGCGGACGCTCTTTTGGTTCAGTAGTTGTCTAACGGTTGTCAAAGCTCAACAATGATTTAGGATGAAGTGATAGAAGTAAGTATTTTTCAATCAGAATATCTTCCCCGGATTTAATATCCCTTTCGGATCAAATACTCTCTTAATGCCCCGCATCACTTCGAGGTTTGCTTCCTTCATGGCCAGGTGCATGTAGGGCTTCTTTGCGATGCCGATGCCGTGTTCGCCGGAGAGTGTTCCGCCCAGGGCCACGGTGAGTTTAAAGATCTCGCCGATGCCATCCACCACTTTCGTGTTCCAGTCTTCTTCGTTGATGTCTTCCTTCATCACGTTGATGTGCAGGTTGCCGTCGCCCAGGTGACCGTAGCACACGGAGTTGAAGCCGTATTGCTTTCCGATTTCTTTGATGCCCACAATAAGCTTGGGCAGGTTGGCGCGGGGCACCACCACATCTTCGGCACGGGTGAGGGTGTAGGCGTTCACGGCAGGGGAGAGGTTTTTGCGGATCTTCCACAGCTCTTCAATCTGGGCGGCGGTTTCGGCAAACAGAATTTCGCCTGCTTCAAATTTCTCTACCGTCAGCATCACACGTTCGGCGTCGCGCATCAGCACCTCTTCGTCGTTGCCGTCGAGTTCGCAGAGCAGGTAGGCGTTCATGTTTTCGGGAAAGGGTGTGGTCACTTTGGCCGCGTATATCTTTTCGCAGTAGTCAATGGTTTTCATGGCGCCGTCGCGTTCAAAAAATTCCATGCCCGAGGGTGTCACGCCTGCGCGGAAAATTTCGGCGATGCCCTTGCAGGCTTCTTCGTTGGTAGAGAACGGAATGAGCAGCAGCACCGACTTCTGTGGAAGGCCGCGCAGCTTGAACACAATTTTGGTGATGATGCCCAGTGTGCCTTCGCTGCCGCACATCAGTTGTGTGAGGTTATAGCCTGTGGAGTTTTTTAAAACGTTTGCACCGGTCCAGATAATTTCGCCCGTGGGCAAGACCACTTCCAGGTTCAGCACGTAGTCGCGTGTCACGCCATACTTCACGGCCTTGGGGCCGCCGCTGTTTTCAGACACGTTGCCGCCAATAAAACAAGTGCCGCGGCTTGCCGGGTCGGGTGGATAGAACAGGCCTTTCTCTTTCACGGCGTTCTGAAAAACTTCGGTGATCACGCCGGGTTCCACGGTGGCCTGCAGGTTCAGCTCGTCGATGTCGAGAATGTTGTTGAAGCGCTCCATCGAAATCACCACGCCTTTTTCGAGAGGAAGGGCGCCGCCGCTCAGGCCGGTGCCGCCGCCGCGGGGTGTTACGGGCAGCGCGTGTTCGTGGCAGAGTTTCATGATGCGGCTAATCTCTTCGGGTGTGCCCGGCTTCAGCACCACATCGGGCAGAAACGAATAGTCTTCCGTTTCGTCGTGCGAATAGTCGTAGCGCTTCGCGGGGTCGATAATCACGTTGGCCGTGCCTACAATCGCGTCGAATTGTGCGATGAGGTCGGTAGAAACTTCTGCAAATGCCATGAATGATTTATATTTACGTATTCTTATTTTTTAAACTTTGAGCGATGCCATTTTTTCACCTCAAAATTAGTCAAAAGCTTTTTGTTCACGGGGTCCTGGCTGCAACAGTTTTTCTGGGTTCCTGCGCCGCACACCGTGCCCGAAATGCATCCGAACGGGAGACGAAAGTTGACAAAGTAATCTCCACAGCACGCACCTTCATTGGCACACCCTACAGGTATGGCGGCACCACCCGGTCCGGCATGGATTGTTCCGGTTTGCTCATCAACTCCTTTCAGGCCGTAAACGTTTCGCTGCCTCGCAGTTCGGAGGCGCAAAGCAAGATTGGCGAGGAAGTGAAAATGAACGACCTCCTTCCCGGCGACCTCGTGTTTTTTGCCACGGGCAAGAAACGAAAAGTAGTCACACACGTGGGCCTGGTCACCGACGTGCGCGGCAAGGAAGACATCAAGTTCATTCACTCGTCCAGCACCCTGGGCGTGGTGGAAACAAACCTGTATGCCGAATATTATCAGAAACGCTTTCGCGGCGCGCGCCGCGTACTGCACGAATAAAACCTAAACTTTTATGTCCACCAACAACAAGACCCGCCGCGACTTCCTGAAGCTCTCTGCTTTGGGTGCCGGTGTGGGTATGCTGCCTGCTGCGTCAGGCCTGGCCGCTCCGTCAATCCTTAACAAACCCATCGTCATCTCCACCTGGAACTTCGGGATGGCCGCCAATGTGGAAGCCTGGAAAGTGCTTTCGGCAAACGGCCGTGCCCTCGACGCCGTGGAAGCCGGAGCCCGCGTGCCCGAAGCAGACCCCAAAGAAACGTCTGTAGGCCTGGGCGGCTTGCCCGACCGCGATGGTCACGTGACCCTCGATGCCTGCATCATGGACGAACACGGCAACTGTGGTTCGGTGGCCTACCTCGAACACATTGTCCATCCCATTTCTGTAGCCCGCAAGGTGATGGAAAAAACACCACACGTGATGCTGGTGGGCGACGGCGCGTTGCAGTTCGCACTGGCCAACGGTTTCAAAAAAGAAAAACTCCTCACCAAAGAATCTGAAAAGGCGTGGAAGGATTGGACGAAAAAATCGGAATACAAACCCATCGCCAACATCGAGAACCACGACACCATCGGCATTGTGGCCCTCGATGCCAGCGGCAACCTGTCGGGCGCCTGCACCACCAGCGGCATGGCCTACAAGATGCGTGGCCGTGTGGGCGACTCGCCCATCATTGGCGCGGGATTATATGTTGACAACGAAATCGGCGCCGCCACATCAACCGGTGTGGGCGAAGAAGTGATCCGCATTGTGGGCTGCCACCTGGTGGTGGAACTGATGCGACAAGGCAACTCGCCACAGGATGCATGCCGTTTGGCGGTGGAGCGCATCCTTCAAAAAAATCCTGCACGGGCAAAAGAAGTGCAGGTGGGTTTTCTGGCCCTCAACAAAAACGGAGAGTATGGTGCCTACTGTTTGCAGAAGGGATTCACCTATGCCGTGCACGATGCCTCCGGAAATAAACTCTTTGATTCTAAAAGCAACTTCTGATGACCGTAGAAATTGTGGTATACACCATCGCCGCCGCCCTGAAAGCGCAAGAAGGCGGAGCAGACCGTATTGAACTTTGCGACAACCCCGGCGACGGCGGCACAACCCCAAGCCCCGGCACCATCGACGTGGTGCGCAAAAATCTGGGCATCGATGTGTTTGTTATGATCCGTCCGCGCGGAGGTGACTTCTGCTATTCGAGCTATGAGTTTCACGCCATGAAGCGCGACATCTCGCAATGCCAGAAGCTGAGTGTGGATGGCATTGTGCTGGGCATTTTGAATCCCGACGGAACGCTGGATAAAAAACGTTGCAAGGAACTGATCGACCAGGCCCGCCCGCTGAAAGTGACGTGTCACCGCGCATTCGACATGACCGAAGATCCTTTTCAAACGTTGGAAGATTGCATCGAAGTGGGCTTCGACCGCATCCTCACATCGGGTCGACACATGCAGGCGGTGCAAGGCCTCGACCTTCTGGCCGAGTTGATCAAACGCGCCAACGGCCGCATTGCCATCATGCCGGGCTCGGGTGTGAATGAAAACACCGTGGAAGAAATCGTGTCGAAGACCGGTGCAAAAGAAATTCACTTCTCCGCTGCCAGCACCACCGACAGCCTCATGACCTATCGCAATCCAAACATTGCGGGCATGGGTTCTGAAGAAGGCGCAGAATTTAAATTGCGAACTGTCGATCCCGATCGGGTGCGCGCCATTCGCGCGCTGGCAGAAAAGGCGGCACAGGCTTCTGCCTGAAAAACGAAATCTTTCTTTAAAAACAAAAACGTCCTGACCTCGCGAAGAGATCAGGACGTTTTTGTTTGTATCTGCTTTTACTTATTTCTTTTCTTGTGCAGCGCGTGTGGCTTGCAGCGGGAAGGTTCCGAACTGACCCACGGCAATGTTGCCCGTCATCTTGTCGCCATCGATGATGGCTTTGGTCTGGATGGTCATGGTGCCGTTGGGTGAGTTAACATCGTAGTGGAACGTGATCTCGTTTCCATTCACCTTCACATCCGAGAGCGTGTTGGTGCCACGACGGCTGGTGATGGTGCCGGTGTAGCCTTCACCTTCTTTCACGATGGTGATGGTGCCGTCGCCACCCTGAGGCGAATCAACGGTGTAGCTCCAGCTGCCGGCAGCATTCACCACCGCGGCTGCATCGGCCGGAGGAAGTGCAGGCGCTGTTGTTGCTGCTATGCCAGCGGCACGCTGACCCGTAGCGGGTGCGCCACCACCAGAGCGTTGGCCACCGCCACCGCCTTGCTGGCCACCAGCGTCGCCACCACCGTCTCCGCCGTCTTTCAAGTCGTCGTTGTTGATGGAGCGTCTGCGTTTGGGACGTGCATCAACCGACATCTTGCCGATGCGATAGCTGAAGTTCACGCGGAAACTCATGGTGTGATTGATGTTCAGACTCTTCTGCTCTATGGTTGGTGTGGTGATGTTGCCGTGAATGCGGAAGTTGGGTGTGAAGAAATTTTCGGCACCAAAGCCGATACTTCCTTTTTTGTCGTTGATGTCTTTCTTGATGCCAAGACTGTAGATTCCGAAGCCGCCTTGCGAACCTTGCAGCTGCACCTGGCGTCCGCGATAGAAGCTGAAGAACTGGAAGCCCCAGCCCTTGTTGAGGTTGTAGCTACCAAACAGACGGCCACTGGCCACCCAGCCTTGGTTTTGTGCATCTACATGGTTGTCGAGCTTCGCGTAGTAAACATCCGAGCCACCGTTGAGCGACAGCTTGCCGATGTTCACGTTGGCAAAAACGCTGAGACCATAGGCGTCTTCAGTTCCGATGTTCTCATAGGTTGTTCGGATTTGCCCCGGATAGACAGGGTCACCTGTGGGATTACGCACGCTCTGAATTGATCCCGTGGTGTTGCGCATGAACGACGTGAAATTGAGCGAGGTTCCCTGAATGAAGGTGCTATACGACAACTCATAGTTGTTTGTGTATTCCGGATTCAGCGAAGGATTTCCTTGCGTGATGCTCAACGGGTTTGATGCCTGAATGTTTGGATTCAAAAACTGAATAGAGGGACGTTGGATGCGGCGGTTGTAGGCCGCTTTCACCATGCCGCCATTCTTCAACTTGCGCGAAACGTTCACGCTCGGAACAATAACACCGTATGAAGGAATGTTGATGTTGTCTTCTGTTTTTGTGTAAGCGTCAATGGTGGTGTATTCGTAGCGCGAGCCTGCTTTGATGGCATAGCCACTTTTTGTTGATAGTGTGTATGAAAGATAGCCAGATGCAATGTTCTGATTGTAGTTCAGGTTATTGCTGAAATCTTTTTCAGTATTCAGAACATACTGACCGTCGCCATCGGGATCTTCAAATAAGGAGAAGTTGCTATACACTTTACGCATAATATCTTTCGCGCCCATCTCCAACAGTTGATTGCTGCCAAGTGGCGTTTGATAGTCTGCTTGTATGGTTGATTCCTGGTTGTAGCTGTTGTTCAGGTTCAACACGCCACTGAAGTTATCGAGGTCGTTCACCTGCTTGGTGCGGTTGTCGAAGTTGTTGGTGCGGTTGTTCTTGCTGTACAACGCCAGGATGCTGAATTCGCGCTGTGGTTTGTCGAACGTGCGGGTGTAGGTCAGGTTCACATCCACCGTGTTGGAAAGATCTTTTGTGAAGGCATCGCGCAACACCGTGAACGAGCTGTCGGGGTCGGGTGTGAAGTTGGTGGTTTGTGTATAGAGATTGTCCTGATAGCTTTTGTTGTTGCGTGCACCAAAGCGCACGGAAGCTGCCAGTGAATTTTTCTTGTCGATGTCGTAGTCCCATCCCAGCGTGTAGTTTCCGAACAAGCCGTTAGAGCGGGTGTCGGCGCGTTGCTGTGTGGTGGATATCGGGGTGCGGTTGGCGTCGAAAATGTTTTGGGTGTTGTCGAAGCTTCCGGTCACGTTATAGTTTGTGCGACCCCAGCCGCCAAGCGAGAAGCCCATCTTGCCTTTGCGGTAGCTGCCATTCAAACCGAGGTTCGAACCGCGAAGACCAACCCCCGTGTCAACACTCAGTGTGGCACCTTGCAACGTGTTTTTCTTGGTCACGATGTTGATGATACCTCCCGAGCCTTCGGCGTCATACTTTGCGGAAGGTGATGTGATCACTTCCACCGTCTTGATCTGGTCGGCCGGAATTTGCTTCAACGCGTCGGCGATGCTGCTGGCCATGATGGTGGAGGGCTTGTTGTTGATGAGCACTTTAATGTTCTGGCTGCCGCGCAGCGTCACGTTGCCGTCCATGTCTACCGAAAGCATGGGCACGCGTTTCAACACGTCGGTGGCGTCGCCGCCTTTTGTGGTCTGGTCGTTCTCTGCATTATAGATGGTGCGGTCAACGCGTTCTTCCACCAGTTGCTTCTGACCTTCCACCACAACTTCGTTCAGCACTTTGGCGCCGGTGCTGAGTTTGATAACGCCCAGGTTGAGGTCTGCTTTCTTGTCGACTTTAATGCCGGTGATGGTTTGTGGTTCGTAGCCGATAAAAGAGATGGATACGGTGTAGGTGCCTTCGGCCACTTTGGTGAGCGAGAAGGTTCCTTTGTCGTCGCACACGCCGCCGTCAACCGGTTTGCCGGTGGCGGGATCGAGCAGGGCTACGTTTGCAAATTCTACGGGTGTGTTATCGTCGGCATCAATGACGGTGCCGCTGAGCTTGGCATTTCCTTTTTGAATGACCGGCTGCGTTGCCGGAGCACCACCGGGTGCCTGGGCTGCCACGCTGCCAAAAATACTGACGAACGCAAAAAATAGGAGTACTGACTTTTTCATGATTAAGGTATACATATTGGAAATCAACAACACTTTTCAGCCACGCTTGTGGACGTGCCCAATCGGTTTAACTGCAAAACAAATTCTTTTGTTGGTATGGCCGGGATGATATTATACCATCGACTCCATTTCCTCGACCGATACGGCGGTTTTTCGACCGGCCCGCAAGGTAGGGCATTTCACAGGCATGGATCGATCAAATTGTGCAAACGGTAGAAAATCCGTGAGAACGACGGTTGGATTCTTTTGGAAGGGCTACCTTTGGTGGCAATAAAAAAATGCGCCGATGTCTTCATTTGTGAATCGTAATCGCGTGGTGTTTCTGCACCTGTCGTTCTGGTGCGTCTACCTGTCGTTCAACGTCTACCAGATCAACGTTTTTCAGCGCGACCGTGGCTGGGATTGGGGAAACCTCATCGGCTCCATGATTGTGCAGTTGGTGTTCACCATGCTCATCGCCTATTTTAATTATTTCTTCACCTGGCCCCGCTTTCTCAAAAGCAAAAACGTGTGGCGCTATGTGTTCGAATTTTCCATTCCCTTCGCAGCCCTCATCACCGCACGTGTGTATTTGCAACGCTACATGGCCGATAAGTTTGCCGGTCATATAGACTATTTCTACTCCAGCTTCTTTGTGGTGCAGATCACGGCCGTCACCTTGTTCATCGTCATCTTTGTGGGCCTGCTTCGCTTTGCCGTAGACTGGTTTGAACTGGAGTCGAAGAAGAAAGCGGTAGAAAACGAAAAGCTCACCGCCGAACTCAATTTTCTGAAAGCACAAATCAACCCACATTTTTTGTTCAACACGCTGAACAACCTCTATTACCTGGCCTACACCAAATCAGAAAACACCACCGAGGTAATCGCCAAGCTCTCGCAGATGATGCGCTACATGATCTATGAGTCCAACCATCCCAAGGTTTTGTTGAGCAAAGAAATCGACTACATGCAGAGCTACATCAGCCTGGAACGCCTGCGCCTCAACAACCAGATCCCCATCAAATTCACACTCGAAGGCAACATGGAGAACATCTGGATTGCTCCCCTGATTTTTATTACATTTCTGGAGAATGCATTCAAACACGGCGTGAACAACAGCGACCCCAACGCATGGGTGAACCTCGTGATCCGCATGGAAGGCTCGCGCTGCACCTACACCGTAGAAAACAGCAAACCCACCATGGCCGCAAGCAACGGCGAGAAGTCGGGCATCGGCCTGCAAAATGTGCAACGCCGACTGGAGTTGAGCTATCCCGGACAATATACACTGGACGTGACCGAGAACACTGACAAATACATGGTGCAACTAAACCTCACCCTCGCGTGAAATACAACTGCGTGATTGCAGAAGACGAACCCCTGGCGCGCAACCTCATGATCGAGTATGTGCGCAAAGTGCCGTCGCTTCACCTGGTGGAAGCCTGTGCCAGTCCCCTCGCAGCCCTGGAAGTGCTACGCAACAACGCTGTTGACATTCTTTTTCTCGACGTGCAAATGCCCGAACTCACCGGCATCTCGTTGTTGAAAGTGTTGCAAAAAAAACCACTGGTGGTGCTCACCACAGCCTACTCTGAATACGCCCTGGAAGGCTATGAACTCGACGTGGCCGACTACCTGCTCAAACCCATCACCTTCGAACGTTTCCTGCGCACCGTCGACAAACTCATTCAACGCCTCGAATCCAAAACCACCACCGTGGTTGTGGAAAAGCCAACCGCCGATGCCGCCGCGCCCTTTGTGTTTGTGAAAGACGGAACAAAACTGGTGAAGGTGAGACTCGACGACATCCTGTATGTGGAGGGCTTGAAAGACTACGTCACCATACACACACGCACACAAAAGGTGGTGAGCCTGCAACGCCTCAAAGCCCTGGAAGAGCAACTGCCCGCGTCAAAATTCATACGCATCCACAATTCATTCATCGTGTCGCTCGATGCCATCGACGTCATTCACAAAGGCGATGTGCAAATCGGTCAGGCCATTCTGCCGATTGGCGACACGTATAAAAAATCGTTTAAGGAGTTTATTGATCGGAATCACATGCAGTAAGTCTTGTGGTGCGAGAATATGGCATCCAACAACCACCCGTAATCAGTTCAGAACTCACTCGGTTCAGTTATTTGTCCACCCGGTTCAGTAAAAAAAAGCATAACCGGTTCAGCTCAGAACTCAGTCGAGTGGGCTGCACTCACCCGGTTGGGCAATGAAAGCAACTGGTTTCAGTAGCGAAGGTGTCAATTGAAATCCAAACCTGTTGGTTTCTGCGTAAATGATTATCAAAACCTACACAACACACATGGCACTGACAATAGGTCAAAAAGCACCCGATTTCTCGATCGCATCAACTTCCGGAAAAAACTTCTCGCTCTATCACGACACAAAAGGCAAACCCTGCATTCTCTATTTCTATCCGAAAGATTTCACCACGGGTTGTACAAAGGAAGCGTGTGGCTTTCGCGACACTTTCGAGTTGTTTGAGGGGTTGAACATCACCATTGTGGGCATCAGCCGCGACGACATTCCGACGCATCACCAGTTCAAGGCGCAGCTCAGGCTGCCTTTCGATTTGTTGTCGGACCCGGATGGGAAGGTGTCGCGCGCATACGATACAACTCCGCCCTTTATGGATTTTTTCACCAAACGCACCACCTACCTGCTGGATGCCGACCACGTGATTCGCGCCGCATATGAAAATGTGTTCTCGGCCGAAAAGCATATCAAACAAATGGTGGCGAAAGTGTCGGCTGTGCCGGTTTTGAAATAGGGGCGAACCCCGGGGGTGGCGTGAGGCGTGATGCCTGGAAAAAAAGGGTGGACATAAAAAAAGCCGGTGTGAAACCGGCTTTTAAAATTTAGTGGAGAATATCGGAGTCGAACCGATGACCTTCACACTGCCAGCGTGACGCTCTAGCCAGCTGAGCTAATCCCCCTAAATGGAGCGCAAATATAATTGAGATCTTTTAATTGTCAACTTAATTTTGGGGTGCCTTTTGTCTGAAAATGTTGATTTGTGCGCTAGTTTATTGCGCCGCGGCTCACCAACACCTCCGGTAATGCCTGACCTCTAGGCCCGTCCGGGTTATCTGGGTAAATTAACGTACCTTTGCCCCTTAATAAATCTTTAATGAAATCTTTTGAATCCTTGGGCCTGTCCAAGGGACTGGTAGATTCGGTGCTGCAAATAGGCTTTGAAACTCCCACTCCCATACAGGAAAAAGCTATCCCTGTCTTATTAAAAGGAAACCGTGACTTTGTAGGCCTGGCACAAACCGGCACCGGAAAAACCGCTGCGTTTGGATTGCCATTGCTCGAATTAGTAGATGACGTCCGTCGCGATACACAGGCTTTAGTGCTGGCACCCACCCGTGAGTTGGGCTTGCAAATCGCGAACGACCTCGAAAATTTTTCAGAGAAATTCAAGTCGTTTAATATTGTTGCTGTCTACGGAGGTTCGAGCATAAGCGAACAAATCCGGAAAGTGAAAAAAGGCGCGCAAATCATTGTGGCCACACCCGGCCGTCTGATCGACCTGATCGACCGCAAGGCGATCAACCTCAGCACCATTCAATATGTGGTGCTCGACGAAGCCGACGAAATGCTGAACATGGGCTTCAAAGAAGACCTCGACAAAATTTTGTCGTTCACGCCCGAAACCAAAAGCACCTGGTTGTTCTCGGCCACCATGCCGCGCGAAGTAAAGTCGATCATGAAAAACTACATGAGCGATCCCTTCGAACTGACGGTGGGCGAACAAAACACCGGCAACGTCAACATCGAACATTGCTATGTGATGGTGCAGGAGAAAGACAAGTATCCCGCCCTGAAACGCATTCTCGACGACAACCCTCAGATTTTCGGCCTCATCTTCTGCCGCACCCGCATCGACACCCAGCGCATCGCTGAAATGTTGATGAAGGATGGCTACAATGCCGACGCCCTGCACGGTGACCTCACCCAACAGCAGCGCGACCGCGTGATGGTGAAGTTCCGCCAACGTTCGTTGCAGATCCTGGTGGCTACCGATGTGGCTGCCCGCGGCATCGATGTGGAAGACATCAGCCACGTGATCCACATGAACATTCCCGACGAAATGGAATTCTATACCCACCGCAGCGGACGCACCGCGCGCGCTGGCAAGAAAGGCATTTCCATCGCCATGATCTCGCGCAGAGAGCTGGGCAAAGTGAAGCAGCTCGAAAAAACACTGAAGTCGCCCTTCAAACGCATGATGGTGCCCACCGGCGCAGCCGTTTGCCAAAAGCAATTGCTGGCCCTGATGCACAAAGTGCGCGAAGTGAAAGTGAACGAAGAAGAGATCGGCGAATTTTTGCCTGCCGTTTATGAGGAACTGAAAGACCTCACCAAACCGGAGCTCATCAAACGTTTTGCGTCGATTGAATTTAATCGTTTCCTCGACTACTACCGCAATGCGCCCGACCTGAACCTCGACGACCGTCGCAGCAGCGAAGGTGGTGAAGGTGCCCGCTACAGCAGCACCGGCACACGCTTCTTCATCAACCTCGGCAAAATGGACGGCATGGAGAAAGGCGACATGCTTGCCCTCATCGACGACGTGAGCGGTGTTTCCAAGCAACACATTGGCCACATCGAACTGAAAGGGGCCTATTCGTTTTTCGAAGTGGTGGATAAAGATAAAGTAGCCGAGATCACCAACGGTTTTCAGGGCATCGAATACAAAGGACGCCAGGTGCGCGTAGAAGCCACCGAACGAAAAGAGTCCAGCGGACGCGAATCGTCGGGCCGCGACTTCAAGCGAGGCCGCACATCGGGTGGACCTCCCCCCTTCAAACGCGGCAACAAATTCAGCGACTCCAAACGGAAGCGTTATTAATAACGAATAGAAAAACAGAAGGCCCCGACTTGTCGGGGCCTTTTTTTTATGTCTTCACTTTTTCAGAAGATTCTATTTTCCTTTCACCATCAGAATATAAAAGTTGTAGTCGGTCATGGGCGCATCGGTGAAGCCGAGCTGCCGGCCAATGGAAGTGAGCTGGCCGCGGTGATAGGTGCTGTGAAAGAAGGCGTGATTGATGAAGTCGGCGCGCGGTTGTGAACCACTTACCCAGGGCGTGGTGAAGCTCACAATTTCGGTAAGGGCTGCGTCGTCGAGCGACTTGACGTAGGCCGTCATTTCTTCCGACTGGCGGGTGAGCTCGTCAAAAACTTCTTCCACGGTTCCTTCAAAAGGCTTGAAGCGAAACGACTCGGGGGCCGGAATTTCCTGTAGCACACAATGCCAGAAACGCTGGGTATCCCAGATGTGCTCCAGCGTGAGTTTCATTCCCGGAAAGCTGGAAGCCACTTCGCGATACATTAATTCGGAAGGCTTTTTCCGCAGCCAGTCAACCAGCGTCTGGTTAGCCCATTGGTTGTAGATGGCAACGTCGTGCAGGAGCGTTGCCAGGGTGGTTTTGGTTTGGGAGGGAGTTTCCATTACGTGTTCCATGGGGGTTTGGTGTTTAATGTAACACAAAGTAACATTCCCGGGGTGACAGCGGTATGTCAGCTGCGTTTTGCTACGTCAGAAAATTCAAAAAAAACAGTAAAATTCCCACGAACCGGGTGAAGGCAAACGACGAAAAGAAAGTGGAAAGGTATCTAACGAAAATAAAGCGTAAAGAACTTACGCTTTAGGAGGGAGTGTGAGGTGCGTGTGTGTTGGATGGGCTACTTCGCAATGTTTTATTTTCCTACGATCACATGATGCTCTGCGCCTTCGGCTGCATCCTGATAAGGCGAGGGCGATGTTTTTTCGTAGTTGAATGATTCGGTATGGGATCCTTTGATGATTTTGATGGTGAACGTTCCAGGCTGTTCGAAATAGAAATCGATAAGGGTCTTGTGGTGTGTGATGGTGTCGTTGTATATCAGTTCGCCAGTGGAGGAGTAGACTTCAATGGCGGCGCCGGTTAAATTGTTGGCCACCTTGAAGTAGAAAATGTCGCGTTTAATAGAAAGGACCGAAACACAAGTCGACTTATCGCCGGCGTTCGCCACATTCATTGCTGCTACCATCACCAGGGCCAGGAAGAGAACTTTAACTGCTTTCATATTTTTTTGGTTTTTTATGTTCTTGTTACTGGTTGCAGTATTGCGAAACCAGTGCCAAGCGACCAAAACGCCTAAACAGCCTTATTTAGTGGTTTCATCATGAGAAGTTTTTTCAATTTGAGAAAACAACTTGTTTGAACAAGCAAGACTTATGGTCAAGACTACAATAACAGAATTTGGAGAAGGCGGCATTTATCCAAAGAAAAGATGGTCGTCATGCCGAATACCCTGAATTCGCGGGAAGCGCACCCGTTTGTAATCACTAATCTCAAATTAGGACGGTTTCTTAGCTGGATGGCTGGTTAAAGGACCATTTGAGCGGATCAAGAAAAGAAGAGGAAGGGCCGAAACCATTGGAAGCGGTTTAGTCTGTCAGGATAAACCATAAAAAAGAAACCCTCCAAACCGAAGTCCAGAGGGTTTCTTTATGATTTGAGTGATGATCAGTCGGGGCGAGAAGATTCGAACTTCCGACCCCCACGTCCCTAACGTGGTGCGCTAACCGGGCTGCGCTACGCCCCGAAATTTTCTGACTCTCAAATCAGGGGTGCAATAATAAAGAGAAAGATTTTAACCGCCAAGAACCATTCGAAACAGAATTTTCAAGTCGGCCCTTTCCTGGGGTTGGTCTACACATAGGTTCCGTTGATATATTCTTTTTCGTCGGGCGTGCGGAAAGCCTCAAGTTCGTGGCTTTCAATATCTCGTATGCGGTGGCAATTTCCTTTTTGGTGTTTGGTGTGGGCAATTTTAGGTTGGGGTTGCCATAGTGAGCCGGGAGCCCTGGGCTTTGGCGACAATTTCTCAGGCGACTTCGACGTCGTGCTAACCGACACCACCTCGGTGAAGGTTTCTACGGTGCTGCTGGATTCCATTCCAACGTCTTCCACAGGCATGTTGCTGGTGGGTGGCTATACCGACCCGAGGCTTGGCAAGCTCACCGCCACGGGCTATTGCCAGTTGCTCAACACCTCGTGGTTGCCTGCCACAGGCGCCACGTTCGATTCGCTGGTGCTCATTGCCAACTATTATAAGAAGAGTGGGGCGACAGCCAACTACTATTTTGGTGACACTACGCAGACGCAAATTTTCGCCGTGCACCGTGTGCTGAACGATTTCAAAACCCACGCGCTGCCCATGTTTTGGGTGAACGAGGGGCAATACTCAGCCCTCTATAAGGACAACAGTCTCTTTAACACCACCACCCATTCTGTAGACCCCACGCCGCTGGGATCGCGCGCCATCCGCCTCCGCCCTACAAGCACAGACTCGCTCCGGATCAGGTTGAGCGACATGCTGGGACGCGAGTGGCTGGAGTCTACGCAGGCGCAGTTGCCTACCCTTCTTGAGCAGGCCCGGTTCCTCGAATATTTCAAGGGCATCTCCATTGTCAACGCCTCTGCCAACCCTTCGGTGGTGGTGGCCATCAACCCGGAGAACCTGAAGATACGCCTCTACTACAAACAGTATGTGAGCGACAAGTTGGTGCAGTTGCATCAGGACTTCACGTTCAACAGTGCGCTCTACAATCACTCCGCCATCAGCGCCGACCGCTCGGCCACGTTGCTAAAAGACCTAACGCCCGAGCATGAGGTGGCCAATTCGGTTACCAACAACGAAGTGTATATACAAGCCGGCACCGGCGTGGTCACAAAAATACGGTTCCCCTATGTGCGCAAGACCATCGACCTGAGCGAAGTGTTTATGGTGAACCACGCGCAGCTGGTCATCGAGCCGGTGAAAGAAACGTTTGACAAAAACCGTCCCTATCCGCGAACGCTCACCTTGTATCTGACCGACAAGAGCAACCTGCCTTTGCAACAGCTCGCGGCCGACTATCAAACCGGCGTGGCACAGTCCGCCACGTTTGGTGTGGACAACGAACTTCAGCTCTCCAGCGGCTACACATTCACCATCACGCAGTATGTGCAAAAACTGCTGAACACAGAAGGCAACCTGGACAACGGCCTGTTGATTATGCCCCTTCCGGCAGACATCAACACCGGCGTCGAAAAAGTGAACCTGAGCGCCGGCACCAGCGATGCCTACCGGGTGAAATTGAATGTGTGGTATACGCGCTCCAAACAATAATGTAACCAAAATCCAAATTCTAATTTTCTTATCATGAATCGTAAACGTGTAGATTTTCCAAGAGTACTGAAAGTAGGGGCCACGCTGCTGGTGAGTTTGCGTATCTTTCTTTCATTGACAGGGTGCAGCAGTTCGACCGACACGACCGTGTACCTGGGTGATTGGTACAAAAAATCTTCGTATGAAGGTGTGGCACGCAGTGGCGCCGTGTCGTTTGTGATCGACGGCAAGGTGTATGTCGGCATTGGCTATGATGGCGACAAATGGCTGAAAGACTTCTATCAGTATGATGCCGACAAAAACAACTGGTTCAAAAAAGCAGACTTCCCCGGCATCGCGCGTAGTGCGGCCGTGGCGTTCACCGCCAATGGCAAGGGCTATGTGGGCACCGGCTCCGACGGCACGAACTACCTGAAAGATTTTTATGAATACGATCCGCTTACCGACAGCTGGACGCAGGTGGCCGACTTCACCGGCAGCGGCCGCTTTGAAGCCACCGCGTTTGCCATCGACAACATCGGCTATGTTTGTGCCGGCTATGATGGAAACTATCTGAAAGACATGTATGCCTACGATCCGCAAAGCAACACCTGGTCGCAAAAGGCCAGCTACAGCGGCGATAAACTGATCAACGCGTTTGCGTTTGCCATCGACGGCAAGGGCTTTCTGGGCGGGGGCATGAACAACGGCATCCTGAACCAGGAGTTTTGGGAATACGATCCTATCAACGACAAGTGGACAGAAAAGAACGACTTGCAGGACGACACCGCCGACGATGATGCAAACGACTCGGGCTATACCATTGCGCGTCAACTGGCGGTGACCTTCGTCATCAACGGCAAAGGTTATGTGGGCCTGGGCACGCGCTCAACGCTCGACGCACAGATCTGGGAATACAACCCTACACTTGATCAGTGGACCGAGAAAACTTCGTTTGAAGGATCGCTTCGCGAGGCGGCCGTGGGATTTGCGCTGGGCGACAAAGGTTATGTGTCGACGGGTCGCAGCTCAAGCCTTCGTTTCGACGACCTCTGGATGTTTGATCCGAACGCCGCCGACGTAGACTAACGCGGAAAAAAAAATTAGTATTTTGCGGAAAAGGGCAACATGATAAACAACAAACCCCAAGTGTTGAATCGCTTGCTCATCGCGTCGCTGCACGTGGTGGGATGGGTAACGTTTATCCTGTTGCCTTTTCTGTTTATGGGCGCGCCGCGCAACGCCAACCGCCTGCGCCATTCGGAACATTTCCGCGCGCGCCACATGGACATGCCGCCACCCCAGCCCGGCGAATTCGACCTGCACAGCATGCGCGTGCATTCGCTGGTGTTCAACGTTTTTCTGGTGGCGTTCTTTTACCTGAACATGTACGTGCTCATCCCCAAGGTGCTGACCCGCAAAAGCTGGAAACACTACCTGCTTTCCATCGTGTTGAGCTTTGTGGTAGTTGTGGTGGCGTCAGAAGTGGTGAACGATCTTTTGTTGTCGGGCACCTTCCGGCCGGGCCGGCCATTCTATTTCACCGTGCTGAATTTTCTGCTGGTGTTCGGGCTCAGCACGGCCCTGCGACTCACCAGCGACCGCGTGCAGTTTGAACGCGAGCGGAAGGAAAAGGAAAATGAAACGCTGAAGTCTGAACTGTCGCTGTTGCGTTCGCAAGTGAGCCCGCACTTCATGTTCAACGTGCTGAACAACCTGGCGTCGCTGGCGCGAAAAAAATCCGACCAGCTGGAGTCGGTCATCATTCAGTTGTCGCACCTCATGCGGTATATGCTCTACGAATCGAACGAAAAACGGGTGACGTTAGACAAGGAAATTGAGTACCTTGAAAGCTACATCGACCTGCAAAAGCTGCGCTTCGGAAGAGACTTTCCCATCAACTTCGACGTGAAGGCGCTACGCCGCGATCTGCCCATTGAGCCGATGCTGCTCATTCCTTTTGTGGAGAACGCATTCAAGCACGGCATCGGCATGATGAAAGATCCGATGATCATCATCACGCTGACCACCGAAGGCGAAGCGTTGCACTTTAGCGTGCGCAATAAATTCAGCGGTGGCGCAATGGAGACAAAAGACGCCAGCTCGGGCATTGGCATTCAGAACGTGCGTCGGCGTCTGGACCTTTTGTATAAGGATATGCATGAACTGCACATCTATGAATCGAACCCTTGGTATGTGGTGGAGTTGAAACTGATATTGCAATGATGAAATGTATTGCCGTAGACGACGAGCCGTTGGCGCTTGATCTGTTGGAAGACAACATATCGAAGGTGCCTTTTCTCACCATGGTGCAGCGTTGCAAGAATGCATTCGAAGCACACGAAGTGCTGATGAAAGAAACGATCGACCTGATCTTTCTTGACGTGCAGATGCCCGGCATCAGCGGCATTCAATTTCTGCAGACCGTGAAGGTGCCGCCAATGGTGATCTTCATCACCGCCTACGAACAATTCGCACTCGACGGTTTTAACCTCGACGTGGTGGATTATCTGTTGAAGCCGGTTTCGTTCGAACGTTTTCTTAAAGGCGCGAACAAAGCACACGAGTTGTTCAACCTGAAAAACAATCCCGCACCCAGCGCAGTGGCGGCCGACTATCTTTTTGTGAACGCAGAATATAACCTGGTGAAGGTGAACATCCGCGACATCGTGTACATCGAAGGATTAAAAGACTATATCAAGATATTTCTCACCAGTGCCACGCGGCCCATCATCACGCGCATGAGCCTGAAGGCCATCGACGAGAAGCTGGCGGCCGACAAGTTCATACGTGTGCATAAGTCATTTATTGTGTCGGTCGATAAAATTGTGTCCATACGCAAGGGAAAGATCAGCATAGCCAATGTGCAGGTGCCCATCAGCGAGCACTACAAAGAGAACCTTTATCGCTTCATCGATCCAAAAAATCTTGTGTAACCAAACACACGATCGTAAAGAAAACAATCTTTTGACCACCGCGTACTACGCGCTATTCTTCAAACGTTTTCAGTGCGTTTAGTTGTTTAATCGTTGGCTTGTTGATCTTGCAGGCGGATGATTTCATCTCGCAATCTTACCGCTTTGTCTAACTTCTTTTTAAAACAAAGCCAGTGTTCGTACTTTTGAATCACGGGAGCGGTAACTTCCGGAATTTTTAAGTTTGGTATTTGGTTTAACGGACACAACCGGGGCGATCTTGCTTCGTTCCGTTTCCGCCATCACAACGGAGTGGTGTTAAGCGTCCCGGGGGTTGTCCGCCTGGAAAAAAGTATTTGAAAGAAACATGAAGTCACAAACATCTTTGTTGCAGCCCATCGCGCTGCGTGTCGTATTGATCGCCGTTTTGTCTTTTGCGTTCGCCACCGTTTCCAAAGCTCAGCAACCCGGCACGGTTGTGGGTAAAGTGAACGACTATCAAAGTGGCAAGCCCATGAAAGTATATGTGTTGCTCTACAACGACTCCACGCTTCAAACCGGCGTGGCCAGCGACAGCCTGGGCAATTTCAAATTGAACAATGTTCCGCAGGGGCAATACTCACTGCGCATCAAGTTGTATGGCTATGTCACGGAAGTGACGCCAACGTTTCAGGTGCACGCCTCTGCCTTGAACATGGGCACGCTGAACATGAATAAAATTCCGAAACGATTTTTTGGCGCCGCACTGTGGCGCAAGCGGAAGTACGTGCACATGTACCTCTAGAAACTTTCCCTATTTCTTTTTCTTATCCTTCTTTAGCGAGCTGAAGAACTTTGCCCAGTTGAACGGATTCAGGAATGGGTTGGTAACGGGTTGAAAGCGATTGTTTGCTGAACCTGCCCACTGATCGAGATAGTAGCGCTGGTTTTGGTAGCCGTCCATCGGGGCAGTCTTCACCATGAGGGCCATCAGTTCCTGATTAAAATTTCGTTTGTCAACGCCATTGTCGTCAACGGGCATGTTGAGGGCGAGCACCGCTTGTTTAAAAACTTCTTCGGTGGGGAAGGGGATGATTACAATTTCCTGGAGGTAGGTGGTGTCCATCACCATGGTGACCACGATGGTCTGATATTCAGGAGAACCTGCGGGCACCGTGAAGTGCTGTTTCTGAAACCCCACCGAGCTCACCACAATCTCGTCGTTTTCCAACACGGGCATCGAGAAGAAACCCATGCCGTTGGTGGTGGTTCCGCGTCCGGCCTTGGGCACATACACGTGCACGCCCGCCAGGGGACGACTGTTGTTGGCTGCGGAATCTTCTTCCAGAACAACACCGGAAAGCTGAATGACCCGCTTCTTTTGTTGCTGCGCAACGGCTGTTTCCAGCGCGCCGAAAATCAATGAGAAGAGGAAGGCAAATCCGATGGCGTGCTTGATGGTCAACTTCACGGGAATGGGGTTAATAATCACTTTTTCAAATATAAAGATAAGCCATTTACCAGCCTAATTTACATACCTTTGACGCGACACAAATCGTGCCCCGATGCGGCTCAAAAACTTTAATCTAACGCTGGGATCGCAAATTTTCAAGGCTTGTGCCGATGAATCGCGATTGCGCATCCTAAGCCTGATTGTGATGAATGGTGAAATGTGTATTTCCGACCTCGAAAAAATTCTGGACTTCACACAAGCCAAAACGTCCCGTCATCTCATCTACCTTAAAAACTCGGGCATTCTCAATGCGCGCCGCTACAACCATTGGGTGTTTTACCAGATCAAAGACGGCGTAGAAGACATCATCAAGCAGGTGTTCCAATTTCTGCGCAAGGATCCGCAGCTGCAAAGCGACCAGCAAACCTATCAAACCCTGTTCACCAACCGCGAGCTCGCCGTGAACAAACTGCAAATTCAGGAATGGCAAAAAAGTCGCCTCAGCGACGCCAAAAAACATTGACAGCATGACCCCGGAAAATCCGAACGATACCCCGAAACAACACAAGGTTATTTTTTTTGATCTCGACCACACACTGTGGGACTATGAGCTGAACTCCGCCGAAACCCTGCGCGAGCTTTATGAACACCATCGTCTTCAGGAACGTGGTGTGACCAGCCACGAACATTTTCTGAAAGAATTTCAAACGGTGAACGCAGCCCTCTGGGTGTTGTATGATCAGGGACTCATCGACAGTGACGTGATTCGCAAAGAGCGTTTCAAAAAAGTGCTGACACCCTTTGGAGCCTACGAAGAAAAATTGTGTTATGATATTTCGCACGAATATCTTCACACGTGTCCCCAGAAAGGCAACCTCATTCCCCACGCGTTCGAAGTGTTGACCTATCTGAAAAAACATTACCAGCTCACGGTCATCACCAACGGCTTCGAAGAAATTCAACACCTCAAACTGGCGTCGGGCAACCTGCAGCACTTCTTCGACCACGTGGTCACTTCGCAGAAGGCCGGCCACAAGAAACCCCGGAAAGAAATTTTCGACTATGCCCTGGACCTTAACGGGATAAAACATCACGAAGCCGTGATGGTAGGCGACAACCTGGTGACCGACATTGGCGGGGCACGGAATGCCGGCGTGGAGGCCGTCTACTTCAACCCCGAACGCGTGCGCCATGAATCCACGCCGGACTATGAAATTGCCAGCCTGCACGAGCTCTACGCCATCCTCTGAAACCGATTTGATTGGAGCATCGCCGCTGTTACCTTTGCACCTCTGAAAACTCAAAACTCATTATATGCCTAAAGGATTTTTCAACGTACCCACACCTCGCAACGAGCCCGTGTTGTCATATGCACCCGGCAGCAAAGAACGCGCAGCCCTGAAGCGCGCCCTCGAAGAAGGCCGTAGCAAAGTGCTTGACATTCCCATGTATATCGGCGGCGACGAAGTGCGCACCGGAAACAAAATAGCCATCACGCCCCCCCACGATCACAAACACCTGCTGGCCCATTTTCACGAAGGCGACAGCACACACGTGGAGCAGGCCATCAACGCCGCCCTGGGCGCCAAAGAATTGTGGGCAGGCCTGGGATGGGAGCATCGCGCCAGCATCTTCCTGAAAGCGGCCGATCTGCTTGCCGGTCCCTATCGCGCCACCATCAACGCGGCCACCATGTTGGGCCAATCGAAAAATGCCTATCAGGCCGAGATCGACGCAGCGTGTGAGTTCATCGACTTCCTGCGCTTCAACGTGCACTTCATGACGCAGATCTATGCCGAGCAACCCGAGTCGTCGCCCGGTGTCTGGAACCGGATGGAGTATCGCCCGCTGGAAGGTTTCACGTTTGCTGTGACGCCGTTCAACTTCACGGCCATTGCCGGCAATCTGCCCGCCAGCATGGCGCTGATGGGAAACACGGTGATCTGGAAACCCGCCTACACCCAAGTCTACGCCGCCAACGTGATCATGCTCGTGCTGAAAGAAGCCGGTCTCCCCGATGGTGTTATTAACCTTATCTATGCCGACGGCCCCGTGGTGGGCGAGGTGGTGTTTAACCACCGCGACTTTGGTGGCCTGCATTTCACAGGCAGCACCGCGGTGTTCCAAAACATGTGGAAGACTATCGGCCAGAACATTCACAAATACCGCTCGTATCCCCGCATCGTGGGCGAAACCGGTGGCAAGGATTTTATCATGGTGCACAAGAGCGCCAACGCCAAAGAAGTGGCCACCGCCATTTCGCGCGGCGCCTTCGAATTTCAGGGACAGAAGTGTTCGGCAGCATCGCGTTGCTACATCCCGTCAAACCTTTGGAACGACGTGAAAAAATTCCTGCTCGAAGATTTGAAAACGTTCAAGATGGGGCCCACCGAAGACTTCGGCAATTTTATCAACGCCGTTATCGACGAGCGCGCCTTCAACTCCATCTCGGGCTACATCGAGAAAGCACGTCAGAATCCGCTCAACGAAATCATTGCGGGTGGTGGCTACGACAAATCGAAAGGATACTTCATCGAACCCACGGTGATCGAAACGAAAGACCCCTTGTCTATCACTATGTGTGAAGAGATCTTCGGGCCGGTCATCACGGTATATGTCTATCATGAAGAGAACTTTGAGCAGACGCTGGAGTTGGTAGATAGTACATCGCCCTACGCGCTTACCGGTTCTATTTTTGCAAAGGATCGTTATGCTGTGGAGCTGGCGACTAAGAAACTTTCCAACTCCGCTGGAAACTTCTACATCAACGATAAGCCTACCGGGGCCGTTGTGGGGCAGCAGCCGTTTGGGGGAGCCCGTGGTTCGGGGACGAATGATAAGGCCGGGGCAAAGGTGAATCTGCTTCGGTGGACGTCGCTTCGGACGATTAAGGAGACTTTTGTTACGCCGATAGATTATCGGTATCCTTTTTTGGATAAAGAATAGAGAAACTTGTCAATACGTAAGAAGCCCGTAATACTTTGTATTACGGGCTTCTTATTTTAATGAATTGCTGCTAAAAGTTATTGTTGTGTGTGACTAGAATTTTGGCGTCGCCTTTTTTGTGCTGAGCGTTCAGTGCGATAGGAGGGAATCTGCTTTAGGGGGTCTTTCGCTTTTCATAGCCCCGCTCCCGGGCCGCGGAGGCCCCGCATGCCTCCATCAGGGCTAGACCTTACCCGCACATGCCATGACCAGGCCGAAGGTAAGCTCAGGCCCTGATGGAGGCATGCTGGAGAGAGCTGTGCGTGTGGGGCATGGGTGTGGATGAATGGAATAAAATGCTATGTCTATGATGTATGTCTATGGTCTATGTTCCAATGGACGGACAACTGCAAATGGCTGTCGGTTGCCAACAACCGACGACCATTGGCCGTAGACATTCTCTTAGTGAAGATGCATGGGATGCTCTAATTTAAAATAATCTCTTTTTTGTAAATTCTCTTATGGAAGGCCTGAGTCGCTCAACTTCGAGTAGACAGGAATGAAAGTTTATATAAGTTTTAAGGGCCGCCACGCCGTTGAAATTCGGACGCACCCGGTTCGATGTCAATACGCGTATTTCCGATCTATAAGTTACTTTAAAACACGAAGTGTTTTAAAGTTCTACAACGCGAAAAAGACGTTTGTATACTTTGCGCAGTCAAAGTATACAAACGTCTTTTTTCGCGCCTCCTACTCTCACCTTGATGAACGTTCAAAAAACATGCTCACGTTCGTGAGAGGCAAGGTGCACGTGGCAAAAAGCACAACGCTACAACAACTGTCAATTTTCAACCTGCGCTTCAAAGGAAAAAGGTTCCTTGCGCCTGGGGCGCAAGGAACCGCATCTTACACAACGGGTTCGTTATACCAATTTATCTTTCTTGAGAAATACATTAGCAGTCCGACAATCAGGAACAATCCTATGCTGCCCAGCAGGAGTGAGAAGTCTTGCTGGAGGATGATGACAAAGATGAATGAGTAGAAAATGATTAGCAGCAATGAAAAAAGAATGCTGAGTTTGCCGCTTCGCAGGAATGACAGTGAATAGAAACTGATGAGGGCTACTGTCATTCCGGACGCAATGATATAGCCGAGGTGAAAGCCAATCTTGTCCTGCTCGGAGAGGCTTAGGAGTAGGGTGTAGTAGATGATGAGTGCGGCGCCTACCAAAATATATTGGAAGGGATGTATGCGGATCTTTTGCGTCATCTCCACAAGAAACAATGCTACGAATGTGAGCAGGATGATGAGCACGCTGTACTTGGAGGTGCGCATGGTCATTTGATATTGGTCTACGGGTATCAAAAATTTGACGCCGAAGTCGCCGCCGTTCAGTTGTTCGTCGGTGCCGGTCCATTGTTGGGAGAAAGGGCGATTGAAGTGAAGCACTTTCCAGGAGGCGACAAAACCGCTTTCGGAAACCTTCCGTTCGTCGGGAAGAAATTCGCCGTCGAAGCTGGGATGTTGCCAGGGGCTGGTGAGTTTCACGCTGGTGGTTTTTCCCGTGGGAAGAAAATTGAGACGCGTGCTGCCTTTGAGCTTGAGGTTGATGTTCACATCGCCTTTGAACGATTGAGCCGAGGCCCAGTTCAGTTTTGCTACGATGCCGTAGGTATGACTGTCGCCGGTGTTCACCGCGGAAACGTGAACGTCGTTGTCGTTGTAGGCGCGCGGGGGGAGACGATAGGAGACGCCGATGTCGTTGGAAGGCTCGGCGGGAATGGCGATGCCGCCCACCTGCATGTCGGGCGTGTCGCGTATGCCGCGCAGGTCAGAGAGGCCGAGCACCATGTAGGCTTCGTTCCACAACACCTTGTCGTCGGCAATGGAAAGACTTTTGAAATCAGGCGTGCCAAACGTGATCTTCATTTTCAAGTTGGAGCTGTAGACGATCGTATTAAAAATTCCGCGGCCGCGTGTTTCCGTATCTACGGTGCCATCGGTTTGCAACTGTTCGGGAAGGAAAAATGCCTTGTCGATGGTTTCGCGTATTTGTTTTTCATGTTTGTCGTTTTCAACAATTTCCTGTTTCCGATAGGGAACCACCAGCATGGGACCATAGACGGTTTGAGGTCCCGACCATTTGTCGGCGACTTCCTGCGCGGCTTCGTTGGCCCGCTCTTCGCGTTCATAGATGAGGTCGGTGATCCATTTCGACGGAATGAGCAGGATGAGGATGAGGAAGCCGATCGAGAAAAGCTTGATCATGATCGATTCCTGGATCCATCGATTAAAGCGTTCGAGGATCGAGATTGGAGTTGTGGGAAGTGTTTCCATAAAGATGTTTGTTTAGGATGATAGGATAATCGTGAAGTCGATCGTCAGGAAGCGGGAATTGCCTCGGCGACCGGAATGTTGTTTTGTTTTTTTTCAGACGTGTAGTTCACCTTTGACAGAATGGACTCCAGCAAAGGCAGCATCGTGCCCAGGTTGCGCGATTTGATGACGATGTTCCAGAGAGGCTCGAATTTTTTCCAGCCACCGCTATACAGAAAATGTTTCAGCATGTGCTTGGGAGATTCATGATGAAGGCTGGCGCGGGCAATGTTCGACCACGTGTAGAATTCGCGGTAGGCCCAGTGATAACCTTCTTCCAATTGTTGAGGCGAAAGCTTTCTGGTTTTGTAAACCACGTGCCGGGTGTCGTACAAATCCCAGTTGTCGGTCATTATTCTTCCTTCGCGTTTCAGGTCTGCATAGAGCGAGGTGCCGGGATAGGGTGTCAGGATGTGATAGGTGGAGGTGGTGATGCTGTTCTCAACACCCCACGCGACGGTTCGCTTAAAAACATCCTGGTCGTCGTCGTCGAGTCCGAACACAAAGGAGCCGTTGATCATGATGCCAAGACTGTGGAGGCGCTTCACGGCGCGTTCATAGTCTTTGAGAAGGTTCTGTTTTTTGTTGCTTTGTTTTAGATTTTCGGGCGAGAAGGTTTCGAAGCCCACAAACAAACTTCGCAGGCCGGCTTCGGCAGCTTGTTCAATGAGGTTACCGCGCAAAATGGAGTCGACTGTGGCCGCCGATTGAAACACGCGGTTCATACCCTTCATGCCTTCGAACAGGGCCGATGCAAATTTCACGTTGCCCAACAAATGGTCATCCAGAAAATAAAGATGACGTCCGGGCAGCCGGTCGATCTCCGCGAGCGCAGCGTCAACGGTTTGGGTATAGAACGACTTGCCCCCTTCAAAGAAGGCATCCTTATAGCAGAAGTTGCAATGGTGCGGACAGCCCCGTGTGACCACGATGGAGTTGGGCACCAGGTAGAGATTTCGTTTGATGAACTCGCGGCGAATGGGCGGAACGTGTACCAGCGAACGTGTGGCCGAAAAATATCTTTTCTGTGGCCGCTTTGCGCGGAAGTCTTTCAGGAACTGCGGAAACGTTTCTTCGCCCGGTCCAAGAAAAATAGAATCGGCGTGTTGCGCAGCTTCTTCGGGAAGCGATGTGACGTGCAGGCCGCCGAGAATAACATAAACACCCTTTGCACGATAGTGGTCGGCAAACGAATAGGCTCGATAGGCGTTGGTGATGTAGACCTGAATCACCACCAGGTCGGGTGTGTCGCTGAGATCAACTTTTTCGACGTGCTGGTCCTGAAGACATACGGTGTCGTCGGGTGAGAGATAGGCGGCCAGCGTGGCCAGTCCCAAGGGCGGGAAGAGCGAATACTTGATGGGCCTCCAAAACGGACTTTCGGCTTCGGTGAGGGCGGGTAAAATCATTTTTACATTCATAAGCGATTTGCATTAATGATGAATGAGGATCGACAACACATTGAGCGGATAGGGATGGAACTGATAGGCGAGCACCTGGTCCTGATACATCCAGTAGGCATAGACAAACGGCATGAACGCCACCAGCAACGAAACAAAATAGAGCAGCGGAATGCTTCTTCGCCGCAGCAACACAATCGAGTATGCCGCGTGGCACAACGCGACCACTAGAGCCAGCAGTTTATAGATCGCCCACCACTTCGATTGATGCAGCGAGATGATGGCAGCCAGCACCACGTAGTTGCCAAAGTAGAGCCATCCCAACACGGCCACGGGCACGCTGTTGATCAACGTGACATAGAGCAGGTAGCGCGACACCAGGCTGCGGAGAAATGTTTTCACACCAAGGCTTCGAAGTCTGTCCCAAAGCCACAACAACAGACGCTGTCCATAGTCCAGGCCAACGGTGACAACATTCAGCAAGGCAAGCCACAACAAGAGAACTTTAATGGCCAACAGTCGGGAGTGAATCTTATAAATCATCTGAAAGTACTTTCAATTTCAAAGTGAATGGATAAAAAAATTATTTTTGTTGTTTCACCACGGCCTCCAGGGCATCGAGGTGTTTTTTGAACGCCGTTCGCCCGCGTTCGGTGGCTTTGTATTTTGTGTTTGGCTTTTTATCGACAAACGATTTGGAAATGGTGAGGTATTTTTCGCGTTCGAGTGCTTTGATGTGCGAGGCAAGGTTGCCGTCGGTCACGCCCAGCATTTCTTTCAGCGCGTTGAATTCAAACGCGTCGTTGGTCACCAGCACCGACATGATCTGAAGGCGGATGCGATGCTCAAGCGCTTTGTCTAAATTTTCGAACGGGTTCTTCACTTGTCGTATTTGTTATACATGATCGTGCCGTACACGATGTGCAGCACACCGAATCCAAGCGACCAGAAGATGAGGCCATAGCCTGGGATGAGTGCTGAAACCAGACCGAGAATGATTTCGGAAAAGCCCAGATACCGGATCTCGTCAAACGTGTTGGCGCTGCCTTGAATGAGGGCGAGGCCATAGAAGATGAGGCTGGCCGGCGCGGCCAATCCGAAGTGATCGGTATACAATAGTATAAGAATGAAGAGACCGCCGGACACCAGTGGAATGGCGATGTTCACCAGCATGCGTTTGCTCGACGAGGTCCACAATTTCAACCCTTGTTTTTTTGCTTTCTTGGCACTGAGCCAGAACCCGGTGGCCAGCGATGCGCCCAACACGAGACTGGCAATGATGACCAATTTCAATAGGGTGTCGGTTTCGCGTATGGAGAAGATTCGGAACTTGAGGGGCGAGATGGGATAGTGTGCGGTGAAATAGGCAGCTGCTGCGCCTGCCAGGGCATAGAGGCCGGCCAACACGCCCGAGAGACCGCTGAGGGAAATGAATTTCGCAGAGCGCTCCATCATGGTGCGAATGGAGGCGAGGTCTTTTTCGTATTCCTGGATTTCTTTCATCTGAAAGTACTTTGAGTTGCAAAGTTAGTCAACGTATCCATTCCCGCAAGGTTGCACGACGTGTTTGGAGAATGTTTTTGAGCATTATCTCACGCTGAAATATTCTCTTAAAATTTTTTTAGTCCAGGGTTGGAACTTTGCCTCACAAGTCCTTAATATTGCACTCCTTTTTAAGCATTCCTCCTTAGCTCAGCTGGTTAGAGCATCTGACTGTTAATCAGAGGGTCCTTGGTTCAAGTCCAAGAGGAGGAGCAAAAAAGCAGGCCACTTACCAAAACCGGTAAGTGGCTTTTTGTTTTTTGCTCTTCCATCACCCATGTTGTTTACTCTTTTTAGAGCCGACTTTGAGAACCTGCAAAAAATCAATGGAAACTTAAATAAGTCGATTTCCCCAGGGAAAATGCGGTGACGCCTATCGAAACGAGCCAGCACATCGTCTCCGTTTTTTCAGAATTGTTTTTTCTTGAAGCTCCAGACAATCGATAGAGGCAACGTCATGTGTCCGATATTCACATCGACGGGTAGCCATGGCGTTATGTCTTCCCCAATGCTATACCATGTGAAGGGACAATGGATAAACGACCCTTTTGTCCTGGGAATGGATACGACCATTTCTGAACTCAGAATCTTCTCAGAGAAACTCACTCGTGCTCGGATAAACGGACCGTCAAAGAATGACCATTTAACAGGATAAAACTGCCATGCTGTCTTATTTTAAGTGCTATTTCTTTCAAAACAAGCCATAATGACATTAAAATGAGCTCAAAATCGTGCCGGCATGCTTTTCCCTTATAGGGTATCTGTAACACGAAAACATGTTCAACAAAAAAATAAAAATCATATGAGTATCGTACGTTATAGCACCGCGAATGATTACACACCCACATCATTCAGCAATTTGATCGACCGGTTTTTCAACGATTCGCTGACCCGCGGCGGAGGTTCTTCGTACTCGTTCGTTCCCAAAGTCGACATCGTGGAAACCGACAAGGCTTATGAGGTTCACGTGGCCGTTCCTGGTCTTAGCAAAGAAGATTTCAAGATCGATTTGAACGACAACTTTTTAACCATCAGCGGCGAGCGCAAATTCTCGAAGGAGAGAAAAGAAGCGACCCTGCATGTGGTGGAATCGCAGTATGGCAATTTCAACCGTTCGTTCTCGTTGCCCGAAAACATTGACGCGACGAAGATCGAAGCAAAATACAACAATGGCATCCTGGAGATAACCGTGCCCAAGGATGAGAAGAAGATCGTAAAGACAACCATCAAAGTTAACTAAGGGTAAAGGGTTTAGGTTAGGTGGTTAAGGCGCTCCCGCAAGGGGCGCCTTTTTTCTTTTCCGCCCTACCACCAGCCGTTTTTTATGACTTAGGATGCGTGATGGACGGGGGAAAAGTTCACCTCAAAGAAAATCTTGGGCTGGCGCTTGGGCCTTCAATCATTTTCGGAAAAGAAACGTTAACTTTCTAAGCCTCTCCAAAGGAAGTGTTTAAAGAAAGGGCCCGGTATGAAGCGATCCATCCTCATTCTCATCGTTATGTTAACAGCGTGCATCGGGGGAATTCTCGGTGCCATTTTCACGCTGAAATTTCTCGACGTCACCACCGCATCCTATTCCTCCATCGAACAACGTCAGCAGTCTGTGCAAACAGCCTACGGTCGCGACACCGCCTATAACATTTCCGAAGGCATGAATTTTTTGAGCGTGGCCCAGAAAGTCACGCCCGGTGTAGTGCACATCCGCACCTCCTATGGTCCTGGCGACTTCAGCGTCAACCCGCTGGAGTTCTACATGGACTCTCCCGCGCGCTCGTCGGGCTCGGGTGTCATCATATCTGACGACGGCTACATTGTTACCAACAATCACGTGGTGGAAGATGCCAGCAACATCGAAGTGGTGATGAACAACAACCAGCGCTTCTACGCCAAACTGATCGGCGCCGATCCCACCACCGACCTGGCCTTATTGAAAATCCGCGCACAACATTTACCCTTTCTGAAATACGGCGACTCCGACAAAATCACCCCGGGCGAATGGGTGCTGGCCGTGGGAAATCCTTTCGATCTGAACTCCACCGTCACTGCGGGCATTGTGAGTGCCAAGGCGCGGAACATCGGCATTCTGCGCGACCGTAACAATCTCCAGGTAGAAGCTTTTATCCAGACCGATGCTGCCGTGAATCCCGGCAACAGCGGTGGCGCCCTTGTGAATCTTAGAGGAGAACTGATTGGCATCAACTCGGCCATCGCCACATCGTCGGGAAGTTATCAGGGCTATTCGTTTGCAATACCCGTGAGCCTCGCCAAAAAAGTGATGGACGACTTGTTGGAATTCGGACAAGTGCAACGGGGCTTGCTGGGCATTCAGATCACCGATGTGAACGCCTCCATTGCCGAAGACCTGCACCTGAATGTGAACCAGGGCGTGCTGGTGAACCGCGTCAACACCGGAAGCGCGGCCGAGCAATCGGGCCTGTCGAGTGGCGATGTGATTGTGGGCATTGATGGTCACGCGGTGAACTCGGTTTCGGAATTGCAGGAGTGGGTGGCGCGAAATCGTCCGGGTAAGGAAATCCGTGTGGCGTATTTGCGCGAAGGTGGTCGTCGCGAAGTGAAGGCGCGGCTGCGAAACAACGAGGGCAACGAAACGGTGACAAAGAAAGAAGTGAAATATGACCTGAGCGGTGTGCAGATCGAAGACATTCCCTACAAGGAGCTGGCGTCGCTGCAACTGGAAGGTGGCGTGCGGGTCATTTCGGTGGCCACCGACAAATGGAAAGATACCGGCATCAAAAAAGGATTTGTGATTGCCTACATCGACAAAGTGCCGGTCGACAATGTGGAAGATTTGAATCGTATCCTGGAGTTCAAGCGCGGGGGCATCCTCATCGAAGGGTTCTATCCCGGCGGCCAGAAGGGCACTTACGGCGTGGATTGGTGATGGGCCGTCCATCCTAGACCAACACCCCGCGGAACTTCCGCGAAACCCTCATATTAAACATTTTATTAGCTTTACGCACTTTTGGAACAAAATCGCCTGTTCCGTAAACCAGACTTTGCATGAAAAATTTCGGTATCAAGGATGTGCTGACCACGCTCGGCCTCAAAAAAAATAACCAGGGTGTTTCCACGGGTTCGAAATGGTATCGCTCCGGCGGTGGCCTCATCGAATCCTATTCGCCGGTCGATGGCAAGCTGATTGGCTCCGTCTATGGCGGCGACGAAAAAACGTGGGACAAGGTGGTGAAGCAATCGGAAGAAGCATTCAAGATCTGGCGCACCTGGCCCGCTCCGAAGCGCGGCGAGGTGGTGCGGCAAGTGGGCGATGCGTTGCGGAAGAACAAAGATCCACTGGGCAAGCTGGTGTCGTATGAGATGGGCAAGTCGCTTCAGGAAGGTTTGGGCGAAGTGCAGGAGATGATCGATATCTGCGATTTTGCTGTGGGCCTGTCGCGCCAGTTACACGGACTCACCATGCACTCGGAGCGTCCCAACCATCGCATGTATGAGCAATGGCATCCTATTGGCACGGTAGGCATTATCTCGGCCTTCAACTTTCCGGTGGCCGTGTGGTCGTGGAATGCCATGCTGGCCTGGGTGTGTGGCGATGTATGCGTGTGGAAACCTTCAGAAAAAACTCCGCTGTGCAGCATTGCCTGCCAGCTTATTGTAGCAAAGATTTTTGCCAAGAACGGCGTGCCTGAAGGTGTGTCGTGTCTTGTGAATGGCGATGCCACCATCGGACAATTGATGGCGGCCGACGAACGTGTGCCGCTGGTGTCGGCCACCGGTTCCACCCGCATGGGCAAAGCCGTAGCGCGGACCGTGAGCGAGCGACTGGGCCGTTCGTTGCTGGAGCTGGGGGGCAACAACGCGATCATCATCACCGAAAATGCAAACCTCGACATGTCTATTCGCGGCGCGTTGTTTGGCGCCGTGGGCACTGCAGGACAACGCTGCACCACTACGCGACGTCTCATTGTGCACGACAGCATTTTTGACGAAGTGAAAGAGAAGTTGAAGAAAGCCTATGGACAGCTGAGCATCGGCAATCCGCTTGATCCGGCCAACCACGTGGGGCCGCTCATCGACAAGCAGGCCGTGAAGCTGTATAACGACGCCCTGAAGAAAGTGAAACTGGCGGGTGGCGAGTTTGTGGTGAAGGGTGGGGTGTTGCAAGGCAAGGGCTTTGAGTCGGCCTGCTATGTGAAGCCAGCCATTGCCGAAGTGCAAAACGAGTTTGAGATTGTGCAGCATGAAACCTTTGCGCCCATCCTATACCTGATCCGTTACAACACCCTGGAGGAAGCCATTGAAAAACAAAACGGTGTGAAGCAAGGCCTGTCGTCGTCGATCATGACCACGAGCCTCCGCGACATGGAGCGCTTCCTGTCGGCGTCGGGATCGGACTGTGGCATTGCCAATGTGAACATCGGCACATCGGGTGCGGAGATCGGCGGTGCGTTTGGCGGAGAGAAGGAAACCGGCGGTGGGCGCGAGTCTGGGTCGGACGCTTGGAGGGCCTACATGCGCCGGCAGACCAACACCATCAATTTTGGCGAGACCCTTCCGTTGGCACAAGGGATAAAATTTGATATTTAGAGATGTTTGCAAATCAGGAGCAAAGGCTTATTTTTATAAACCATTCACACTAAAAATCACTATGGCCGCACGAAAATATAGAACTGTCATGCTCATTGACGATAATGAAATTGACAACCTGATTAACCAGAAGATGATTGAAGCGGCAGCCGTTACTGACAACATCTACACGCACACCGGTGCAAAAAGCGCAATCGAGTTTTTGAAAAACATGGAGAAGCTGGATGTGGCTGATCAGGTATTGCCGGATGTGATCTTCCTCGACATCGACATGCCGCTGATGGATGGTTTTCAGTTTCTGGATGAGTTCGAAAAGCTCACCAACATTGCCAAAAAGAAATGCAAAATCGTGATGTTGACGTCCTCTATCAATCCGCAGGATTTCAACCGTTCAAAGAAATATGAAAACGTGAGGCTGTATCTCAACAAGCCCCTGTCGCACGAAAGCATTGTGAAACTCGAAGTGTGATCTTTACTTCGGGCCTTTAAAAAATCAAACACACATTTCTGAAATTTCCGCAGACGTGATGCACGTGGGCGGAAGTTGCATGTCGCTACGCTGAGCATGCCGACGTGTTGAAGCATGACCGCGCTTCGTAGGCGCGTTGTGCTTTCGTTAGTCTGGCCGTCGCTTAGAAATCCGTCAATAGCTCCACAAATTTTTCGTCCAGCTTGATGAGCATGGTGGGCGCGAAGTAGTCCACCTTGAGGCTGGACAGACGGGGGATAACACTCTGTATCTTCTTTGCTTTTTCTTTCTTGGCTTCGCTGGTGGCAATCTTCAGGATCTTGAGGAAGAGCTGGATATTCTCGCAGTTGTCTTTGCCCGACAAGCGTATCTGGCGCTGAATGCTGTTGGAGAGCTGGTTGAACAATTCGAAGTCGCGGAGCAGCGTGTATTGCAGGGCCAGCAGTGATTTTATTTCCAGCTGGGCATACGGATATTTCTTCAGGCTCACGTCGTTGAGCAAGCCGTTGATGAGCTTGGCCGATTCTTCAAACTTGCCTGAATAATAGCACGAGATGGCGCGGTACACCACATACACGATGTGTTTGGGGATGTCCATCATGTCCACTTCATAGTCGAGGAAGATGCCTTCGTTCTCGGCATACAGTTCCACTTCGGTGCCGTTGCGCAGGTGGCGTTCGATCTTCGAGATGAGGAATTGCGTGGGGAAGGTGAAGGTGGAATAGTTCACCAGCAGGTTGGCGCAGGCGTCGTTCACTTCTTCGAAATACTTTTCGGCCTGGCGGTATACTTTGTAGTGGTTGTAGTATTCCAGTTTCAAAAACTCGAACACCAGATTCATGTGGTAGTAGATGGAATCGAGGTGATAGCTTTCGAAGATCTTCTGCACTTTGTCAAAGATGTCTTCGATCGACTCGCCGTCTTGTTGCATGTTGTCGTCCACTTCCACAAACAGGCGGTGGAAGATGTACATGCAGCTTTGGTACACATAGAGGCGATGCGATTCGTAGAGCTTGGCCACGTTCAGCATTTCCTTCATCAACAGTCCGAGGCCGAGCTTTTCTACTTCGCCGCCGTTGAGCAGGAAGTCGCCGTATTTTTTGAAATAGTCCGCCAATAAGTCCTCAGCCTTATCCACCGCGAGCATGTAGGCCACGTGACGGTTGTAGAGCTGTGAATATTGGAAGTAGTCGGGCGAGTTGATGTTGAGTTTTTTGAGCGACTTGTAGATGATGGTCAGTTCGTTGGCCAGGTCATAGTCGAGGAGTTCCTTCTCCAGTTTTTTGAGGGTGGCCACCGAGATGGCTTTCTTTTTGGTGAAGAGCACTTCGTTGATGTTGGCTACTTTGCGCAGCACATCGGTTCGCGGACTCTCCAACTGGCCCATGAGATATTCTTCGATCTTGAGGTTGAGGCGCGAACGGAGGGTGTAGTAAGCATTGGCGTTGACGTCCAGTTCGGTCATGATCTTGTTGTCCGAAAGCTGTCGCTCGCGGAGGGAGCGGAGCAGGTATGCAGATTTCTCGGCGTTGCTCTCGATGAGGGAGTCGTAGATCGCTTTGAAATCTTTTTCTGAAAGTTGCTTTATGATGTTCTTAAGCTTTGCCATGTGTACGCTTTTAACAATCTGAAAATTTACAAAATTTATTACATGATACAACAGCCTTTGCCCTAGTTAGGGATAAATCTTGCGGTGAAGTTTGTAGTTTTACATCCACCCACATCGTTCATGAGGTTGATCTACAAATTTACTACGAGCATCACGACGCTGCTGTTGCTGTCATCCGGGGTCATCGCGCAGGGTGTTGAGCACCAGGCGGAGAGCAACATCCGGAAGCAGAAGTGGGACAAAGCGTACGGTCAACTCCGCAAGGCCCTCACCAAAGACACTGTCAACACCGGTGCTGCCTACATGATGGCCCGCTATTTTTTTGAGCCGGCCAACCCGGGTTTTCAAATCGACTCCGCCCATGCCTATGCCGAGAAGTCGCGCACCGGATTTCGGCAGAGTTCGGCAAAGCAACGGGAACGTTTGAAGCGCATTCCTGTTGACAGCCTCCTGCTCCACCACCTCGGTGCGCGCATCGACAGTGCCGCGTTTGCCCGGGCCCGTCACCAAAACACCGAACAATCTTACATGGCCTTCCTCGCCAGTTTCACCACCGCCGCACAGCGCGACGAAGCGGCTGCACTGCGCGATGAGGCCGCGTTTCAGGATGCAAAGATGCAAGACAGCTATCTTGCCTTCGCCGCATACCTCGAACGATATCCGAAGGCAGCCCGTGCCTCCGAGGCGCAAACTTACTATGAACGATTACTCTTTGAAAACAAGACACGCGATAAACAGCTGATCAGCTACGAAAATTTTCTCAAAGAATATCCATCAACATCACACCGGCGCGAGGCCGAGCGGCAGATCTTCGAACTCAAGACCGCGTCGGGTACCCTTGAAAGCTACGAAGATTTTCTAACAACCTATCCTGCCAGCGCATCCGCCAAGGTGGCCGGCGACATTCTTTTTCATCTGCTGCCCGAAGACCAACGCCAGCTGAGGTGGAAATTCCCCATCGGCGATTCGCTTATGACCATCATGAACCTTGAGCATGGCTACCTCGCGCCCTTTCTGCACGACGGTCGCTTTGGGTTCATGGACAAAGACGGAAATCAAATCATCGCCCCCGACAACGATGCGTTGGAACCCGACTATCGCTGTGGCAATATTTCGGAAGATGTCGTGGCGTTGCCTCACCGGCTGGTGGCGCAGAACGGTGCCGTGGTGCTGCCGGAAGAAGTGTTGTCGGTCGACGACCTTGGTGCAGGATTTTTATTGGTGGAGAAGGAGCACTGCACGCAGGTCCTTCACAAATCCGGATTCACGGTGGGCGACCGCTGTGTAGACGATGCCCGCGTCCTCAACGGCAAGATGATCGCTGTAAAGAAAGAGGAGCACTGGTCATTATTCACGTTGACAGGCCGCCCGTTGTTGCCGGCGGTATGGGACGATGTGACCACCCTGAAGGATGTGGTGGTGTTGAAGAAGCACGGCAAAATTACATTGGCGACCATGAGCACCATTGCCCAGTGCGCGGCACAGCAACAAACGCTTCCTGAAAATGAAATCGAAGAAGTAAAAGCCTGGCCCCGCGACCTGATCGCAACAAAGGACACCCGAGGTCGGGGGGTGGTAGATCAATCACTCAATATCTATATACCGGCGGGGCATCACACGATCGCGCCGGCCTACTTCGGCGCCACCGTGTCGGACGCGGCCGGTACCGTTGCCGTTAATCATGCCGGCGAGCGGTCGGTGCCGTTTGGCCGCATCGTGGTGAAGGAAGCGTGGACGGCCGTGGGCCATGAAAAGGGATGGCGTCTTTATGATCCGGCAACACAAGCGTATCAAAGCCGCGCCTATGATTCCATCCTGTTTGCCGGTCCTTTCGCGTTGGGTGTGAAGGCCGACAGCATGCGCATACACTTCACGCCCACACGGACCATCTCGTTGCCACAACCGGTGCGTGTTGAATTTGTGACCGGCCAGGGCGTTGCCGTTTTTTTGTGGGTAGAGCAGGGCGACAAAAAAACGTTGTATAACCACGAGGCTAGGCGACTCTTCACCCTTGCGGCAGACAAGATTCAATATGCAGGCGAGAACTGTTTTGTGGTGCAGAAGCGCGACAAGAAAGGCCTCGTGAACGCCGAAGGGAAACCCTTGCTACCGATGGAATATGATGCCATTGGTGCCGTGAGCGGCGGCGTGGTGTCGATGCTGAAGGGCGCAAAATTCGGGCTGTTTCAGTGCGAGAAGAAAAAACTTATCAAACCCGAATACACCAAAAACCTGACGCCCTACAACGCGTCTACCGTGGTTGCCTACAAGGATGGTTTGTATGGCTTTGTGGGGTGGGACGGCAAGCCGTTGAGCGGCATCGAATTCAGCGATGTGAAATACTGGAACGACACGGCTGCCTTTGTGAAGAAAGACAAACAATGGAAGGTGTATGCCCTGAACACCAAACAGGTGCTGCTCGACAAGCTCGACGGCTACAAATTGATCCGCGACACTGCAGGCGAGAAGCTGGCCATTGTGGTAAGCGATCACCGCTATGGGGTGATCAACAGTCGCATGGGCACCGTCATTCCCATGACGTTCAGCGACGTCATCAACGTGGGTTCCGCTGAATATCCGCTCTATTTCACGGAAAAGCATGTGGCGGAAGCGGACATTTTTGTGGTGATTTATTACAGCCGGGAGGGCAAAATGCTGCGCAAGGAGGTTTATGAGCAGGAAGATTATGATAAGATCTACTGCGCACAAAATTAACATACCGTTCAGCAAGATTTTATAGACAAACCGGCCTAATCGTTAACTTGCGATTCTAAAATCCGGCCGTATGCAGCGCTTTATCATCGCCTTCTTCACTTGCATTATCCTTTCGTTAGCCACCGTGTCTCTCTATGCACAAACGGCCGCCCCCGACCGCCCGAAGCTGGTGGTGGGCATTGTGGTGGACCAGATGCGGCAGGAGTACCTTTATAGATTCTATGAAAAATTTGGCGAGGCTGGCTTTCGCCGTTTGATGAACGACGGCTTTATGCTGCGCAATGCGCACTATAACTACGCACCCACGGTGACCGGCCCGGGCCACGCCTCGGTCTACACGGGTTCCACGCCGGCCATTCACGGCATCATCGGCAATGATTTTTATGACAAACAAGCCAAACAATATGTGAACTGCGTTCAGGATCCGCTGCAAAAACCGGTGGGCAACGACGCGGGCAATGGCGATGTGTCGCCCTGGCGCATGTTGTCGTCTACCGTCACCGACGAGCTGAAGCTGTTCACACAGAAGCGGGCCAAAGTGATTGGCGTGTCCATGAAAGACCGCGGTGCCTCGTTGCCTGCCGGACACATGGCCGATGCGGCATATTGGTATGATTCACAATCGGGAAAATTTATCACCAGCACTTACTACATGAGCAAGCTTCCGGATTGGCTCGTCAAGTTCAACGGGCAGAACCTCGCCAATCAATACCTCAACCAGGAATGGAAGACCTTGTATCCCATCGAACAATATACCGAGAGCGGACCCGACAGCAGCCCCTACGAACGCAAAATGAACGGCAAAGACCGCTCGGTGTTTCCGTATGCATTGAGTCAGCTTCGCGGAAAAAATAACAACTTCGAACTGTTGCCCTACACGCCCTTTGCCAACGACTACCTCACCGAGATGGCGAAGACCGCCGTGCTGAACGAGCAAATGGGAAAACACGAGGTCACCGATTTTCTGTGCATCTCCTATTCCACCACCGACCTGGTGGGCCACATGATGGGCCCCAATGCTGTGGAGGTAGAAGATATTTATCTGCGCCTTGATCGCAACATCGACGATTTGTTGAAGAACCTCGACAAGCAAGTGGGCGCCGGAAACTATACGGTGTTCCTTACGGCCGATCACGCCGTGGCCGATGTGCCGCAGTATATGAAAGACAGCAAGATGCCGGCGGGATATTTCAATGAAAGCTATGTGAAAGCAAAACTGAACGAATTTCTGGCCACCTATTATCCGGGGCGCGACTTCATCGAGAACATCAGCAACGAGCAGATCTTTTTGAACCAGGCAGCTTTTCAGCGGGACCCCAAAACTTCGGGAATCGACATGATCATCGTGACCGAGCTCATCGGCAAATACCTGATGACGGTAGACGGTGTGGCAAACTATTACACAGAATCCCAATTGCGTCAGGCCAACTATGACGAAGGCGGTGTGAAGGGAATGTTTATTCGTGGTTTTCATCCCAAGCGTTCGGGCGACATACTCATTGCCCTGGAGCCCGGCTGGTTCGAATCGGCATCGGTGCAGGGCACTACGCACGGCTCGCCCTACAAATACGATACACACGTGCCGGCGCTGTTCTATGGCTATGGTGTGAAGAAGGGCACTTCTTATCACTATCATCCCATCACCGACATAGCGCCCACTATTTCGGCATTGTTGAAAATTAAATACCCCAGCGGCAGCACCGGGCAACCCATTGTTGAAATATTTGAATAAACGGCCTCACGTCGCATGAAGGTTTAGGTTGGACAGGGAAGCATTCCCGCCGTTAAACCTGCAAAAATCCCCGTCGCTCACGGTGCCCAAAATTCTTTTCGAAGAATAAATTTTGGATACGAATCTAGGTCGTATATTTATTTTTACGGAGCCCATCCAGTGAAGTGTAGATGAATGCCTGACCATCACACTTTGTCGCAACGTGTCAGGTAGGGTATGTCCCGCACGGGTATATCGAAGTAGTAGCCGAACGCAATAAAGCATCGGTGAAGCGTATTATTAACGGACAGGAAAGTGTATGAAGGTATATTTCGAGAGAAGAATACTGTTGGGTTGCATTGTTGCCTTTGCCATACTGGCCTCGCTGGGCATATATACCTATCGTTATTTCAAGGAATCTACGGTTACCACGCGACAGGTTACACACACTAATGAAGTGTTGTATCATGTCGAGCAACTTTATTCTGCGGCCTTGAGACTTGAAGTTGGACTATATCAATTCATCGAAACGGGCGACACATCTTTTGCGTCCTTCTACCGTGGAGAATTGCGCATGGCCGCCGAGCATACCCGAATTCTGGGAGCGCTTGTGCACGACAATCCCGCACAACTCAGGACCTTGGACAGCATGCGTATGACGGGTCGCAAAAAAGTGAAATTTATACAGGAAGTGATGCTGGCCCGTAGCCAGTCCGTGTTGGCGGCGCGCAGGCTGGTGCCGTCGGCAGCGAACGATGCCATCACGAAAGAACTCACGGCAGCCATCATGCAGATGCAGCAACGTGAAAAAGTGCTGTTGCAGCACCGCACCGAAGCCAGCGTGCTGGGCGAATCGAAATTTATGAGAACGTTTTTGTTGATGCAGTTTTCGGGTGCCGTTATCCTGGTGTTGGTGTTTTATGCCATTCATGCTTCGTTCCGGAGGCGGGTGTTGGCTGAACAATCATTGCGGGAAGTGTCGGAAGAAATCCGTGACCTCTACAACAATGCGCCTTGCGGCTATCACTCCCTGAACGCCGAAGGCTACATCAGCGAAATGAACAACATGTGGTTGCAATGGCTGGGGTATACGCGCGACGAAATTGTGGGTAAAAAAAGGTTCATAGACTTGCTTACGGCAGAGAGTAAATCGCTCTTCGAAAATAACTTTGAGAAATTCAAAACCACGGGCTCGGTGAGCAACCTGGAGTTTAACCTGGTTCGGAAAAACGGCGAAGGGCTCCCGGTCATACTCAACAGCACGGCAGTGAAAAACGAGCAGGGCGATTTTGTGCGAAGCCGCTCCACCGTGTTCAACCTCACCGAACGCAAGAAATCCGAAGCGAAAATAATGCAACTCAACAACGAGCTGGAGGCCTTCACCTACTCGGTGTCGCACGACCTTCGCGCGCCGCTGCGCTCCATCGATGGCTATGCGCGGATTTTGAAGGAAGACTATGGGCCCAAACTCGATCCAGAAGCCAACCGCGTGATCGATATTGTGGTGCGCAACGCCAGGCGTATGGGCAAACTTATTGACGACTTGCTGGATTTTTCGCGCGTCGGCCGCAAGGAACTTTCGCACAGTCGTGTAGACTTCAACACCATGGTGAACAATCTCCGCCGCGAGTTGATGGAACAGGAGAAAGAACGCGTTATCAACTTTGTGGTGCATCCGCTTGCCCTGGTCGAAGGCGACAACAACATGCTGCGGCAGGTGTGGGAAAACCTGATCTCCAACGCACTGAAATATTCCAGCAAAAAGCCCCTCACCGAAATTGAAATCACCTGCACAACCGAAGAAGACAAAACCATCTACTCCATTCGCGACAATGGCGTGGGCTTCGACATGAAATATGCCAATAAACTTTTTGGTGTGTTTCAGCGCCTCCACAAAGTGCAGGACTTTGAAGGCACGGGTGTGGGCCTGGCGTTGGTGCACAGAATCATATCGCGTCACGGCGGCAAAATCTGGGCAGAGGCCGCAGTGGACGCCGGTGCCACATTTTCGTTTTACATTCCTTCTGAAACCCGATAACCTATAGCCGTCATGACAACCAGTGCAGCCGTTGAAATACTATTGATTGAAGACAACCCGGACGACGCAGAATTGACCATCCGCGTTTTGAAAAAACATAACCTGGCCAACAACCTCGTGCATTTGCAGGATGGCGAGGAAGCCCTTCGGTTTTTGTTTAATGAAGAAGCTTCGAACATTCCGAAGATAATCTTGTTGGACCTGAAGATGCCGAAAGTGGATGGTATCGAAGTGTTGCGAAAAATAAAAAGTGATCCCGTGCGGAAGGTCATTCCCGTGGTGGTGCTCACATCGTCGAAAGAAGAACGCGATATCGTGGAGTCTTATAAACTAGGGGTGAATGCCTACGTGGTGAAACCCGTTGAATTCGACAAATTTATGGAAGCGGTGGCGCAGCTGGGTTTGTTCTGGCTGCTGTTGAACGAACCGCCCAGGTAGGAACAAGTAAACTGATGTCTTTTATGAATGATAAACCGTTGAGGATCCTCGTGCTAGAAGACGTGGAGGACGATGTAGGACTGATCGAGCGCGTGTTGCAGAAGGAAGGGATCACGTTTGAGACCAACCGTGTAGACAGCCGACAGGAATTTGTGGATGCGCTGCGCACCTACGAGGCCGATGTGATTTTGTCGGACCACCGTCTGCCCCAGTTCAACTCCTTTGATGCACTGAAGTTGTGTCGCCGTGCGGGCGTGCAGATTCCCTTCATCCTGGTGACCGGATCGGTGTCGGAAGAATTTGCCGTGAGCTGTCTCAAGCAAGGGGCCGACGACTATGTGCTGAAGTCAAACCTGATCCGCCTTCCCGCGGCCATCGTCAATTCGCTAAAACAAAAAGCGCTGGAGAAAGAACGGAAACGTTCCGATGGCGAACTGCGCAAGCAGAACGAAGAACTGGTGAAGATCAACAAGGAGCTCGACAGCTTTGTCTACAGTGTGTCGCATAATCTGCGCGCACCCCTCATGTCGGTGCTGGGCTTGTTGAACCTGGCCAAGATGAACGACCAGCAACGCGACAACATCTTCGATCACTATTTCAACATGATGGAGCACAGCATCCAGAAGCTCGACGACACGCTGAAAGAAATCCTGGACTATTCGCGCAACGCCCGGAACAACCTGAATGTGAAAAAGGTGAACCTCGCCGAAATTGTGAGCGACAGCGTGGAGCGTCTGCAATACATGGAGGGATCGGATCAGATCATCAAGGAAATCAAAATAGACGAGACCATTCCACTATACGCCGATGGTTATCGCCTCTCGGTGATTTTTAACAACCTGCTTTCTAACGCTATCAAATATCGCGACCTGCAAAAGGACGAATCGTTTGTGCGTTTTCTCATCACGGTAGATGAACGCAAAGCCACCTTCCATTTTCACGACAACGGCATCGGCATCACGGCCGACCTGCTTCCCCGCGTGTTCGATATGTTTTTCCGGGCCACCGACCGCAGCGAGGGTGCCGGGCTGGGGCTCTACATTGTGAAGGAGACCGTGGAAAAACTGAGGGGTCAGATCACGGTGCAATCCACCTTTGGCGAGGGCACGATGTTCAAGTTCGAGATCCCCAACATGAAACTGGCCGAAGAATTGGGTGAAGACATGGTATAGTGGCTATAGCCATCAATGGGGTTTACTGGCGGGGTTAGGGTGTGGTGTGACATAAAAAAAACCTTGCTGGCAGATTCGGGCGATTTCCCTATATTCAAAACTTATTGATAACGGAATCGCTGATGAGTGAGACAAAGTTTAAGCCTGTGCTAGGCTTGTGGGACGGCACCATGCTGGTGGCCGGTTCAATGATAGGATCGGGAATTTTTATTGTGAGCGCCGACATCCTGCGCAATGTGGGAGGATCGGGATGGTTGATTGCCGTGTGGCTCATCACCGGCTTCATGACCGTGACAGCCGCCGTGAGCTATGGCGAGCTGAGTGGCATGTTCCCCAAGGCCGGTGGCCAATATGTATACCTCAAGGAAGCTTATAATCCCCTGGTTGCTTTTCTCTACGGCTGGAGTTTCTTTGCCGTCATTCAAACGGGCACTATCGCAGCGGTGGGCGTGGCCTTCTCGAAATTCATGGCCTACATTGTGCCCGGCGTGAGCGAAGACATCGTGTTGCTGGACCTGACCTTCATGAAAGTTTCGCCGGCGCAGCTTGTGTCCATCTTCATCATCGTGGTGCTCACCTTCATCAACAGCCGCGGTGTGCAGGGGGGCAAGGCCATTCAAACAACGTTTACCGTCACAAAACTGCTGAGCCTCTTTGGCCTCATTGTGTTTGGCTTCATCATGATGAATGGCGACGTGTGGACCGCGAACTGGACCAACGCGTGGGACCTTCACAAACTCAACGCCGACAACAGCATAGAAACCTATACTTCCATCGCGGCCATTGGCGCAATTGCGGCGGCCATGGTGGGCTCCATCTTCAGCAGCGATGCCTGGAACAACGTGACGTTCATTGCCGGCGAAATGAAAAATCCCCAGCGCAACATTGGGCTCAGCCTCTTTCTGGGAACGCTCATCGTCACCATCATCTATGTAAGCGCCAACCTCATGTACACGGCCGTGCTGCCCATGCACGACATTGCGTTTGCCGAAAAAGACAGAGTGGGTGTGGCGGCTTCGAACATGATCTTTGGAAACGGGGGCACGATCATTATCGCCCTCATGATTATGGTGTCGACGTTTGGCTGTAACAACGGGTTGATTCTGGCGGGCGCGCGTGTTTACTACACCATGGCCAAAGACGGTGTGTTCTTCCGTCAGGTGGGCGAACTCAATCGGTTTGCTGTGCCGCAGCGCGCGTTGTGGGTGCAGGCCGTTCTTGCTTCGTTGTGGTGTCTCAGTGGAAAATATGGCGACCTGCTCGACATGGTGTCGTTTGTTGTGGTGTTGTTCTACATGCTCACCATCGTCGGCATCTTCATTCTCCGTAAAAAAATGCCGGATGCGCCAAGACCCTATAAAGCGTTTGGCTACCCGGTGCTGCCGTTAATCTACATACTGATGGGCACCACGTTTTGCACATTGCTCATCACCTATAAACCAGGCTATACGTGGCCGGGACTGATCATCACGTTGATCGGTGTGCCGTTGTATTACATTGCCCTGCGGCAAAAAAGGAAGGCGTAGTCTACTTTTTCAACTGCGACGAAACGAGTGCCATGCCTTCGCGAAAGGAGTGGGGTGCGTAGCCAAGTTCGCGCACGGCTTTGTCTATGATGAACCCCGTGCGCAGCGGGCGACGTGCTGTTTCTTTAAAAATTGCGGCATTGGTTTCTTGAATAAGCGACGCGTCCAACTGAAAGAAGTCGGCGGTCTGCAACGCCATCTGGTGCGGTGTGAGAAAATCTTTTCCCGAGATGTGATACACACCCGTAGCGCGTTGCACAGCCACCAGGTGGCAACCTTCGGCCAGGTCTTCGGCAAGCGTGGGCGTGCGCCACTGATCGGTCACTACTTTGATGACGCTGCCCGCTTCCAGATTTTTCTTCACCCACGTAATGATGTTGGAGCGGCTCATATCCTGCGTGATGCCATAGACCAGCACCGTGCGCACAATGCTCCACGTCAGTCCGCTTTCCATCACCAGCTTCTCGGCGGCTACTTTGCTTTCGCCGTAATAGTTCACCGGGTTGGGTTGATCCGATTCTTGCAGGGGGCCATGACTTCCATCGAAAATGAAGTCTGTGGAAAGGTGCACCAGGTGTGCGTTGTTTTTTCGCGAGGCCTGGATGAGATAATCTACAGCATCGACATTCACTTTCCAGCAGCCGGCCTTGTCCTGCTCGCATTGATCTACCTGCGTCATGGCGGCAGTGTGCACAATGGTGTCGGGTTTGATGCGGTCAACCAACGCCTCCACGGCGTGCGGGTCGGTTAGGTCGGCCAGGAAAAATTTATCGGGATCGACCGGCAACACAGCGGCTCTTCGCGCGGTGGTATAGAGGTCGATGGAAGGATCACCTTGCCAGCGTTCTATTAATTTTTGACCTAACAGACCATTGGCACCGGTGACAAGAATTTTCATGAGGGGTAGCGGGAGTAGAGGGTAATACTAAATGTAGTCGGAGACGTTTGGGCCTTCCGTTTATTTCACTTTTTCAGGAACGTGATAGCCGTAAAGCTTCTCGATTTTTTTTACCGAGAGTTCTTCCACGGTCACCTTCATACGCACATCTTCTACGGGGCGTTCAGAGGGATCTTTAGCCACTGCGGCAATCTTGTCGATCACGTCCAGTCCGCTGATCACTTTGCCAAACACGGTATACTGATCATCGAGGTTGGGTGTGCCGCCCACGGTGGTATAGATTTTCAATTTTTCGGGCGACACTTCCTTGCTGAGGGCAACGCCCAATTGTTTTTCAACGCGTGGCTTCAGCTTCAGCAACAAAGCCTGAAAGGCTTTCATGTCTTGTGCCTGGTAGGCGGTCATCACCGAGTCGTAGGCCGATTTGTTGGCAGGGTTTTGAAAGAACTGGCCCATCACGCCGTTCATTTTTTCGAAGTCTGTTTTTAATTCTTCTTCCGTCAGCTTGGTGCCTTGCACGATGTAGAACTGGCTGCCACTGCTGGCCTTGGATGGATTTTGAAAGTCGGAAAGGCGGGCGGCCGAGAGTGCTCCTTTTTCGTGGATGAATTTTGGATTGATTTCCGCATCCACCGTGTAGCCCGGGCCGCCGGTGCCGAGGCGTTGGCCGGCCGTTGCTTTTTTGGAATCCGGATCGCCGCCCTGAATCATGAAGCCTGAGATGACCCGGTGAAACAGGGTGCTGTCGTAGTAATGTTCTTTGGCTAGCTTAATGAAGTTGGCTTTGTGTTTTGGTGTTTCGTCATAGAGGATGGCCACCATTTTGCCATACTTGGTTTCGATGGTCACAACGTAGTCTTTCTTTTGGGCACAGCTGGTCACAAAAAGAGAACAGAGGAAAAGCACAACTATACTGGAAACTCGCTTCATGGGGAAAGTTTTATTAAAGATTGATCAGATACGGTTACGAAAAAATTACGTGGTGCTGGCGTAGCTTTTGATGTCGCTCAAAATGGTGGAGCCCCCGTTGATGAGCACTTCGTCGCCCACGCGTTCGCCCAGCGCTTTGAAGTCGGCGGGAGGTGCGGAGTGTTTGGCCTTCACAATCTGCTGGCCGTCGAGCGAGATGATGCCGCCTTTCAGCGTGATCATGTTGCCTTCGGTGTGAGCATAGCCAAACGCCGGAATGCTGCAGCCGCCTTGCAAGGTGCGAAGGAAAGCCCGCTCTGCGCGAATGCAATGTTCCGTTTCCGGGTGATTGACCCAGCGCTCCAGGATTTCCTTTTTATCAAAACTTAATTTCTTATGACATTCAATGGCAATGCTTCCCTGTCCTACTGCAGGCACGAAATAGCTGGTTTCAATTTTCTCAACGATCAGGTGCTCGAAGCCCATGCGATACACGCCGGCATAGGCCAGTAGCAACGCGTCGTATTCGCCCGCTTCCAGTTTTGCAAACCGGGTTTGAAGATTGCCGCGAATGGTGGCGGCTTCCACGTGTGGATAGAAATGTTTGAGGAAGGCAACCCGGCGTGTGGCCGATGTTCCGATCTTCAGTTTGTCTTTGGCGAGGTTGATGTCTTTGCGATAGCTCACAATCACATCGTTGGCTTGTTCGCGTTCGGTGAAGGCCACCAGTTCCAGCTCGTCCGGAATTTCGGACGCGAGGTCTTTGGCGCTGTGCACGGCGATGTCGATGGTGCCGTTGAGCAGGCCCGCTTCAATTTCTTCGGTGAACACGCCCTTGCTGCCGATCTTGGAAATGCTGACGTCCAGAATTTTGTCGCCCCGTGTTTCGATGGGTACAATTTCGGTTCGATAGCCCGAGGGCTTGATGAGGCCGGCGATATGTTCGGCCTGCCACAAGGCGAGCTTGCTTCCGCGGGTACCAATGCGAATGAGTTTGTTCATAGTCTACGGGTTGATGATCTTGGCCAGCTTTAGCGAAAGGTCCAGGAAAATCATCTTGGCACTTCCGTTTCGCTCCAGGTGGTAGCTGGCATCGTTAATCAATGTAAAGGATTTTTCTATTTTTTCCACCGTCATCACTTTGCTGAAGCCTTGTATAAATTTCAGCTCTTCGCCGCGCGAACGGTTCATGGTGTTGGCACCCGAAATGAACAGCAGCGTTTCGCGCATCACCAGCAGGCTGTAGGCCAGCAGGTTTTTCTGACTCAGCTTGTCCAGGGCGTGAAACTCGTCGGCGGTGAACACCAGCGGGCCATAGCTCTTGCGAAAGCAGTGGCGCATCCACTCGGTGAAGCGTTGGGTGTTGTTGTCTTCTTCGCTTTCGGTGAGCCTCAGGGCCTGGTTCAGGCTGCCTTCGGCAAGCGATGTTATTTTTTCGGCGCGCGTCGGTTCGATGCTGCGCTGGTTCACCAGAAAGGATTCCACTTCTTCGTCGTGCAACAGGGGCACGGTCACAATCTGTGTTCGCGAAATGATGGTGGGCAACAGGCGGTCGGCGGCGTTGGTCACCAGAATGAAGAAGGTGTGCGGCGCCGGCTCTTCCAATATTTTCAAAATGCCATTGGCCGCCGAGGGGTGCATCAGCTCGGGTTGCCAGATGATCATCACCTTGTTGGGGCTTTCGAACGGTTTGAGCGAAAGGGTCTTGATGATCTCGCGGCTTTCTTCGCGCGAGATGAGCGCCGCTTTGTCTTCGCCGCCATAGTAGTTTGTCCAGTCGTTCAGGTTGCCATAGGGTTGTTCGAGCAGGAACGAACGCCACGACTTGAGGATGTCGGCTTTGAAACGGTCTTCGTCTTTATCGCCCTTCACGTTGCTGAGCGGAAACACAAAGTGTGTGTCGGGGTGAATGAACTTGCTGTTCTTGGAACAGGCTGCACACACACCGCAGGAGTCGTCGCCTTTGTTTTCACAATGCAGGTAGGTGGCATAGGCGAGGGCCATCGGCAAATTCAATGCGCCGTTGGCGCCTACAAAAAGTTGGGCGTGCGCAATGTGATTGCTTTTGGCGGCGGCCACCAGCATGGTCTTCACGTCGTTCAGGCCTGGAATGGATGCAAACTTCATATCATTTGGTTTCCCACGTTCTGCTGTGTGCGGTGGTGTTATAGACGTGTAGCAGGATGTCGGCGTCGGTGCGCGTCAGCTCCACATTGCGGCGGCCCATCACCCGCGCGGCGGTTTCCAGCGCTTTGTCTACCTGATAGGTGGTGAAGCCTGCGCCGCCACCCCAGGAAAAGGATGGCACATAGTTGCTGGGAAAGCCCTCGCCAAAAATGCTGGCGCTCACGTCCACCACGGTGCCGGTGTTGAACATGGTGTTGATGGAACATTTGCTGTGGTCGCCCATCATGAGCCCACAAAAATTGAGTTCGGTCGGCACGAAACGTTGCTCGCCATGACGCCAGATTTTCACCACGTCATAGTTGTTCTTCATGTTGGAGGTGTTGGAGTCGGCGCCAAAGTTGCACCACTCGCCAATCACGGAGTTGCCCAGGAAACCGTCGTGTGCTTTGTTGCTGTAGGCAAACAGGATGGAGTTGCTCACCTCGCCGCCCACCTTGGAGTGCGGACCGATGGTGACGTCGCCCCGGATCTTGGCGCCCATGTTCAGTTGTGAGCCTTCGCCCAATGCAAAGGCGCCGCGCACCAGCGAGCCTTCGTGTATCTGGCTTCCCTTGCCGAGATAGATGGGGCCGTTTTCGGCGTTGAGCACGGCGGCGCGGATATAGACGCCCTCTTCCACAAAAAGGTTTTCTTCGCCATACACGCGGGTGTGGCGGTCGTCGATGCGCGCAGACGTGCGACCGGCGGTGATGAGTTTGAAATCGGCGCGTATCTGTGCGCCGTTCTCACGGAATATTCTCCAGGGTTTGTCGATCACGGTGAGCGACTCCGGATATTCAATGGTGTTGCGGCTGCTCATGTCCTGCGTGGGGTTGCGGGCCGCCAGGAGCAGCGAATCTTTTACGAGGAAATAGCCGTCGGGCAAAGCCTTCACGGCTGCCGCCAGGGCGGGGTCGGCACACAGCGCGCCGTTTACCAGCAGGTTGTCGGGTGTGGAAACGATGGGATATTTTTGTTGGAGATAGGCTTCGGTTTTATAGGACGCGGTGACGTTGAGGTATTTTTCCCATTTCTCCGCGAGGGTGAGAATGCCCACCCGGATGGCGGCCACGGGGCGGGTGAAGGTGAAGGGGAGGAGTTCTATGCGGATGGACGGGTCATCGAAGAGGATCAGATTCATGTTCCAAAAATAGCGTCAGATCCGGTATGATAAAGGGATTGCCGGATTAAATGTCGCTTTCGCACACACAAAAGGACAATAAAAAAAGCCCCGACGAGTCGGGGCTTTTCTCTCCATGTTAAAAAAAGAAGTATTAAGCTTTCTTCTGATACTTGTTCTTGAATTTCTCAACACGGCCGGCTGTGTCAACGAACAGCTTTTTGCCAGTGAAAAATGGATGTGAAGCAGAGCTAACTTCGACTTTGATGACGGGATATTCCTTGCCATCTTCCAACTTAATGGTTTCTTTCGTGTTCGAAGTAGAACGGCTTATGAATTTCGTGTCGCTGGAGGTGTCCCAAAAAACTACCTCTCTGTACTCGGGATGAATGCCTTTTTTCATATCAATTCTTTGTTTTCTCCTTAAAAAGGACTGCAAATATACGGGCCGGGAAGAGATATACAAGGTGCCGTCGTAAAAATTTGCTCTAAAAACCGCTGTGAACCCTTCTTCAGCCCGGTTTGAAAAAAAGTGAAATCCTGCACCCTTGACCCTAAAACCGGCCATGCCCGTCCCCAAAACTTCAGATTGCAGCAAATACTGTATTTTTGCCCACTTAATTTTCTTTCATGAAGACACGGCTACTGGCTTTTCTGTTTTGCAGTTTTCCCCTGGGGTTGCTGGCCCAAAGCAGCTATGCCCCGCTCAACGAGGACTATTATCACAGCATCGACCGCTATGAAGTGAAATCGGGACGTATATCGCCCACCATTTTCACGGGGGTGAAGCCCTATAAACGGTCCGACATTGTGGCCTTTGTAGACACCCTGCATGCCAACGGCCAGTTCACGTCACGCGCCGACGAATTTACCTACGAATACCTGCGCAACGACAGCTGGGAATGGTCGCGCGCCGAAACCAGCGACAGCCGCAAGCCCATCCTGAAAGCCCTCTACAAGAAAAAGTCCGACATGTTCAAGGTGGACGAAGATGCGTTTGACCTGCATATCAACCCCGTGCTTTATGTTGGCGCCGGCAACGATTCGCATCGCGACGACATGTTGTTCATCAACACCCGCGGCGTGGAAGTGCGCGGCATGGTCGATAAAAAAGTGGGATTCTATACCTACCTCACAGACAACCAGGCCGTGCTGCCTTCTTATGTCTGGGAGCAGATGGCCACCAACCCCGTTATCCCCCACGAAGGCTTCTGGAAAGAATTCAAGAAAGGCAAGGGTGTTGACTTTTTGCAGGCCCGGGGCTACATCACCTTTGAAGCCACCCGCCACATCAACGTGCAGTTTGGTCACGATCGCGTGTTTGTGGGCAACGGCTATCGCTCGCTCATCTTCTCTGACTTTTCGCCGCCCACTTGGTTTTTGAAAGGCACCGTGAAAGTGTGGAAGCTGAACTACATGTTCCTGCTCAACCAGATGACGGCCGATGTGGATGGCGCACTCAGCGGCCTCAAAGCAACCAATGGAGGCTACCCCACAAAATTCAACGCCATGCACCACCTGAGCATCAACGTGGGCAAGAAACTGAACCTTGGCGTTTTCGAGTCTGTCATGTTTAGTGTTGACGACTCCACGGGCACCGACAACTTCCGGCTCGACTATCTCAATCCCATCATTTTCTACCGCGCCATCGAACAGCAAAACGGCAGCAGCGACAATGTGTTGCTGGGGTTTGACTTTAAATGGAATGCGGTGCGCAAACTTTCGTTCTATGGACAGTTTGTGCTCGACGAATTTGTGCTGAGCCACATCAAAGCGGGCGACGGTTGGTGGGCAAACAAGTTTGCCATTCAGGGTGGTGCAAAATATATTGACGCGTTTGGCGTCCCTAATCTTGACTTGCAGGGTGAAGTGAACATCGTGCGGCCCTACACCTATTCGCACAACACGAACTACGCCAACTATTCCAGCTACCGGCAACCCATTGCCCACCCGCTGGGAGCAAACTTCAACGAAGTGGTGGGCGTGCTGCGTTACCAGCCCCTGCGAAGACTGAACCTGGTGGGCAAGCTCATCGTGAGCCGCATCGGCCGCGACACCACGGGTGTGAACTGGGGAAGCGATGTGCTGAAGAACAACACCACGCGTCAGCAGGAACTGGGCAACACCATCGGGCAGGGCATTGCCAACGACATTGTGTTTGGCACGTTCACAGCCACGTGGATGCTGAAGCACAACCTGTTCATCGACGCCAACCTTATTGTTCGCAAGAGCAAGTCGGACCTGGCACGCTATAACAACGACACCACCATCGGATCGCTTGCGCTGCGGTGGAATTTGCCGCGAAGGCTTTACGAGTTTTAAACTGATTCATGAAAATTTACTTTCGTATACTTCACTATGCGCCTCGCCTCGCGCGACGTCTTGTTGAATTTTTTCTGTATTCTTTTCCCGGCAGTGTGTTCCAGGTGGTGAGCATGGGGTTGGTGGCGCCGTTGCTGAACTCGTTGTTCAGCCATGTGAAAGTTGTTGAACCCGGAGCCAAACCCGAGTTCGCGCTTTCGATTGACTATGCCACAAACTTGTATAACTACTATCTGCAACGCACACTTTTTGAAGAAGGCGCCCTGCGTGCACTTTTGTTTGTTTGTATCTCCATGGTGGCGGCCCGCTTTCTGGGCAATGTGTTCACCTACCTGGAGCGTATGGCGGCATCACGCATTAAGGTGGATGTGGTGCGAAACATGCGCATGCACATTTTCAGAAACGCCACAAACCTTCACATCGGCTACTTTAACGACCAGCGCAAGGGCGATCTCATATCGCGGTTCACCAACGATGTTTCGGAAGTGGAAAATGCTGTGGTGAACAGTCTGAAGTTTGTTTGGAAAGAGCCTATCACCATCATCATTTCCTTTGTTGCCCTGTTCTTTATCTCGGCCAAGCTCACACTTTTCTCGCTGGTGTTGTTGCCCATTGTGGGTGGTGTGGTGGCGGAGATCATCAAGCGTTTGAAACTTAAAGCCGTGCAAAGCCAGGAGTCGCTGGGTAGAATTGTGAACATACTCGACGAGACACTTGGCGGCATGCGTGTGGTGCAGGCCTTTAATGCGCGTGGTTTTATACTGAAGAAAATGGATCAGGAAACCGACTATCATCGTCGTGTCAATCTTTCCATTGCCCGCAAAAACGAACTGGCATCGCCGATGTCTGAAATATTGGGTGTGCTCATTGTGGCTGCAATTCTCTACTTTGGCGGGACGTTGGTTTTGGCCGAGGACTCGCCGCTCACACCGGGTGCTTTCCTGGCCTTCATCGGGATTTTTGCATCCATTATTCAACCCGCAAAAAATTTCTCCAACGGCATCACGTCTTTGCAAAAAGGCATGGTGTCGGCACAACGCATTTTTGAATTGATTGATAAAGAACCTGCCGTGAAAAGCAAGCCCAACGCCACGGTGTTGACGTCGTTTGAAACGGAAATTGAATTCCGGAACATGTCGTTTGCCTATGACCGCGAGCCGGTGTTGAAAGATATCAACCTCAAAATCGGCAAAGGCAAAACCATTGCGCTGGTAGGTTCGTCGGGTGGCGGCAAGTCGACACTGGCCGACCTCATCCCACGATTTTATGATCCGACCGGTGGCGACATTTTGCTCGATGGCATTTCGCTGCGCGACTATGAGCTTGAGTCGTTGCGCAAGCAAATCGGGGTGGTGACACAGGAGTCGATCCTGTTCAATGATTCCATTTTCAACAACATTGCGTTTGGCATCGAGAACCCGAGCAAGGAAGCGGTGATCCACGCGGCCCAGGTGGCCAACGCACACGACTTCATCATGCAAACCGAGCATGGCTATGACACGGTGATTGGCGAGCGCGGCTCCAAACTTTCGGGAGGCCAGCGCCAGCGTCTCAGCATTGCCCGCGCCGTGCTGAAGAACCCGCCCATCCTCATCCTCGACGAAGCCACATCGGCCCTCGACTCGGAATCGGAACGGCTTGTGCAGGATGCGTTGACCAAGCTCATGCAAAACCGTACGTCGGTGGTGATTGCCCACCGTCTCAGCACCATTCAGCATGCCGACGAGATTGTGGTGATCCAGCAAGGGCAGATCCTCGAAAAAGGACGCCACGAATTGCTGATGGCCGGCGACGGACTTTATAAAAAACTTATCGAGATTCAAAAAGTGAAGTAGGAACACCTGCGCCGGAAACCTTTTGCTTGAATAAGGTGACGCAGATTGCCCATTTTAATTTTTTTCGATTACCTTTAAACAACAATAATGTTGTAGCCGGTTAGATTTAACCAGACCCCGCATGAATAAAACCAGGATCATTTTCTACAGTGTGTTTGCCATATTTCATATTGGCGCGTTTATTTTCACACTGCTCATTCAGGATTTTGGTTTTCTGACGAAAATCTACAACTACATCGGCTTGTTTAAGTACATCACCTTTTTTGGAATACTGCTGATCATAGCAGACGTTGTTTGGTCGTGGAGGGTTAACCGCGATAATGAAAAAGAGAAAGGTGCATTGACCCACGAACTGAACATGTTGAAGGCAAAACTTTTCGATCTCCAGGAAACCGCCAAAAGTTCAAGCGCGGCAAAACCAGCACCCAAGCAGTAACAGAAGTCCCCCTCAGTCCCTCGGTAGTTTTTCTTAATCAACAAAGTGTATGGTCGCTAAAACATTTGGCGGAGCCGTGCACGGTGTAGATGCCAGAACCATCATGGTTGAAGTGAACGTAGGCCAGGGAACCAAGTTTTTTATGAGTGGCCTGCCCGACAACGCCGTGAAGGAAAGCCAGCACCGTGTGGAATCGGCCCTGAAGCATGCCCGCTATTTCATGCCCCGCAACAAAACCGTGGTGAACCTGGCCCCGGCCGACATCCGCAAGGAAGGCGCAGCTTACGATCTGCCCATCGCCCTGTGCGTGATGAAGGCCTCGCAGCAACTCGTCACCGAAAAACTGGAAGACTACATCATCATGGGCGAGCTCACCCTCGACGGCACGCTGCGCCCCATCCGCGGCGTGTTGCCCATCGCGCTTCAGGCACGCAAGGAAGGATTCAAAGGATTTATACTCCCCACCGACAACGCCCCCGAAGCGGCCATCGTGAGCGGCCTCGAAGTGTATCCGGTGGCCACCCTGCGCGAAGCCGTAGACTTCCTCGAAGAAAAGCTCGCCATCCCTTCGGTGCACATCGATGCCAACGAAGTGTTTGCCACGCAGCTGAACCACTACGACACTGACTTCCGCGACGTGCAAGGACAGGAAAATATTAAACGCGCCTTAGAGATCGCTGCTGCCGGAGGCCACAACGTGATCATGATCGGACCACCCGGCGCGGGCAAAACCATGCTGGCCAAACGCCTGCCCACCATTCTGCCGCCACTCACCTTGCACGAGGCGCTGGAGACCACCAAGATACACTCTGTGGCAGGGCGTCTGGGCAAGCAAACTTCGTTGCTCACCACGCGACCGTTTCGCGCGCCGCATCACACCATCAGCGACGTGGCCCTTGTGGGCGGTGGAGGCAATCCACAACCCGGAGAAATTTCGCTGGCCAACAACGGCGTGTTGTTTCTCGATGAGCTGCCCGAGTTTAAGCGCACCGTGCTGGAGGTGATGCGGCAACCCATGGAAGAGCGGCGTGTCACCATATCGCGCGCCAAGGTGTCGATGGAATATCCGGCCAACTTCATGCTCATCGCCAGCATGAACCCGTGTCCGTGTGGTTACTTCAATCATCCGGAAAAAGAATGTGTGTGTGGGGCGGGCGTTGTGCAGCGCTACCTAAGCAAAATCAGCGGCCCGTTGCTCGACCGCATCGACCTGCATGTGGAGGTGGTGCCCGTGAGCTTTGATGAGATGACGGCCAACCGGAAATCGGAAACCAGCGAAGAGATCCGGCTACGCGTGGTGCGCGCCCGCGAACGTCAGGCCCTGCGCTTTGCGGCCCACGAAGGCATTCACTGCAACGCCATGATGCCGTCGAACATGGTGAAAGACATCTGTGCCATCGACGACACTGGCCGAACCATGCTGAAGCTGGCCATGGAACGCATCGGCCTTTCGGCGCGCGCCTATGACCGCATCCTGAAAGTGTCGCGCACCATTGCCGACCTCGACGGCAAGGAAAACATCGCCACCGAACATTTGGCCGAAGCCATTCAATACCGCAGCCTCGACCGCGACGGATGGGCGGGTTAACCAAATATTTTCTGCTGGCACAAGTTCGCGCAGCGCATTAGCTTTGTGTTGTGCGCAAAACCATTCTTTTCTACGGCCTCTCGCTGGCCGCGCTGGTGTTCCTCATGAAGGTGCTGGAGTATCGCTTCTTTGTGCGCGATTTTTCGCTTGAGTTTTATGTGGGCGTGGTGGCTGTTTTGTTCACCGCCCTGGGCGTGTGGGTGGGGCTGCGCCTGACCCGGAAAAAAACAGCGTTTGTGGTGATGCCGTCCGGGCGGTTTGTGCTGAACGAAGCAGCCCTCAAAGAAACGGGCATCAGCCCCCGCGAGCACGATGTGCTCGATGCCATGGCCAATGGTTTGTCTAACCAGGAAATTGCCGACAAACTTTTTGTGTCGCTCAACACCGTGAAAACTCACACCTCCAATCTTTTTGTGAAACTGGATGTGAAGCGTCGCACACAGGCCATTCAAAAAGGCAAATCTATGGGGCTTATCCCCTGAAGGTACTGCTTTCAGAAGAATCATACTTTCGGGCGAAGGCCATTCGGGGCGTGATGCCGTGATTTCGGAAAAAAATAAAAGGGCTATGCAAAAAATCATCATTACCTACGGCATCATCGCCGGCATCATCGTGTCGACCATCATGGTGCTGACACATCCGTTGTTCGACAAAGGAGTTATCAACTACGACATGGGTATGGTTGTGGGCTACACGTCCATGGTGATCGCCCTGTCGGTGATCTTTTTTGGAATCAAGACCTACCGCGATCAACACGGCAAGGGCAGAATCACGTTTGGACAAGGCCTGAAGATCGGCCTGTTCATCACGCTTATCGCGTCGTTGCTCTATGCCATCACGTGGGAAGTCTACTACAACACAACCGCCCACGACTTCATGGCCAAGTATACACAATATGAACTCGACAAGCTGGCCCGCGAAGGCGCCACGCCGGCCGTGATCGAGGAAGAACGGAAGTCGATGGCGGAGTTGGCAGCACTCTATGAGAATCCGCTCATTCGGTTCGGGATGACGATCACCGAAATTTTCCCCGTTGGGATACTCATCTCCCTGCTCGCGGCGGCGTTGCTGCGAAAGAAGGAGGTCCTGCCCGCTAACGCATAGTCGGCATGACGTGATGAAGCTCCGTTGGGCAACGAGCTCTGAAACAGACCCAGCGTGGAAAACACGACAACCTTTGAATGCATGGAACAGCAGTGTAAAAGCATCAACCCCCAGGCTAGTTGCCATTCATAACCTATTCGCTGCCGCCGAACAACGCCGGCACAAAAAACAAAAAACACGATGTGGTCGCGTTCGTGCCTCATTCACCTTGGGGAGGAACAGAGGGCGAACGGCGGATAGAAGATGTTGATGGGGGAATTGTGATGCGTATACGACCAATCGAAGGCAAGACCTTTCACAATCATGTGCTTTTCAAACGATGGCGGTTGCCAGATGCGGCGCCATTCGTGTAAAATGGGTTACGCAAGAAAACGTTTAAACTCATTTTTATACCCGGAAACAGCAGAACAGACGGTTCGCAAGGTTTCCGATCCTTGGGGTTCAGCCAGCTTTTTAACTCATAGGTTTAGGTTAAGGTCTTGGTTGGACCCTTTTTTTGCCCTTTCGGATTTGACAACTAGATCTCTGGAATTTATTTCTGCCCCACACCGAACCTCACGGTAAACGTTGAGCCCATGCCTGCCTGGCTTTCGGCGCTGATCGATCCTCCCAACGCTTCAATTTGTGTCTTTATCAAAAACAGCCCCACACCCCGCGCATCCTTGTGGTCGTGAAAGGTTTTGTGCAGGCCAAAAAGCTTGTCACCAAATTTATCCATTTCAATGCCCAGGCCGTTGTCGCGCACGATGAGCTCGATGGAATCGTTGTGCCACCGCGTGGTGGCATGCACGTGAGGTGGGCGGTCGGGCGACCGGTATTTGATGGCGTTGCTCAGCAGGTTCTGGAAAATGCTTTCCAGGTAAGGACGGGAGTAGTGAATGGCCGGTGCGTCGTTGAAATCGTGGGTGATGGTGGCGCCGGTTTGAAGCAGTTCGCCTTGCAGCGACTGCACTACCTTGTCGAAGATTTCCGCGAAGCGAATGTCGACCTGTTCGATGTCGGTTTCTTTTTTGGCCCGCAGCGTTTCCATGAGTTCGTTCATGGTTTCGCCCAGGTTGTTGGCCACGTGGCGCAGCTTTTCGAAAATCTGTTTGTATTCCTCCACGCTGCTCGAAGGACTGAGCAGGCCAATAAGCGCTTTGATGTTGCCCACGGGCGACCGCAGGTTGTGCGAGATGATGTGCGCAAACTCGTCGAGCTGCCGGTTTTGTTCCTGCAGTTTCATGGCGATGGCCTCCACGTTTTGTTTGGAGCGAAGCAACTCGTCTTCCGATTTTTTTCGTTCGGTAATGTCTACTGCCGAGGCATAGATACGTTGGTTTTTCACGTCGGTGGCCGACGTCCACAACAGCCAGCGGTAGGTTCCGTCTTTGCGGCGGTAACGGTTTTCGAACGTGGCAATGTGATGGCCGCCGCGAAGGTGCACCACGGCATTTTCAGTGGCCTTCTGGTCGTCAGGGTGAATAAACTCAATAAACTTCCGCGCCTTCAGCTCTTCTTCCGACCAGCCCAGTAAGGCAGTCCAGTATTGATTGACCTTCAGAAAATAGCCTTTGAAGCTGGCGATGACAATAAGGTTGAGGGCGTTGTTGAATATGAGCTGATTTTCTTCTGCAATTTTTTCGAGCTGCGCTTCCGCTTCTTTTTGCCGGGTGATGTCGCTGATAAAGCCCTCGATCATCGGCGCCGCGCCGTCAACGGGTTGAATGGCGCTTCCGATTTCTTCTACCCAACGCCACAAGCCGCTTTTGTGGAGCACGCGGTATTTGATGTGAAATGTTTCTTTTGCCGCCAGGGCTTTGTCGATGGCCAACGAAACCGGTTCGCGGTCTTCCGGATGGCAAAGGTCCATGAAGCTGATTTTGCCCGACACAAAATCGTCGGGTTCGTGGCCCACGATTTCACGCACCTGCTGATTTATATACACCACGCCCTGGCTGGCATCGGCCTGGCGCAGGTAGATGACCCCGGGTATGTTTTCGGTGAGCGTCCTGAACTTCTGTTCGCTCTGCGCGAGCAACAACTCCGACTTCTTCTTGGCGGTGATGTCGCGCACCAGAATGAGCACCCGGTTCTCGTCGATGTATGAAATTTTGCCCGAGCTCCACCGGTTGTGGTTGGGCAGCGGATATTCGATTGACTCTGATTTTTGCGTGTGAAAAACTTTTTCGATCGCCGTCATATATTGCTGGAGCAATTCGGGAGGCAACACGTCTTTCATTTTTTTGCCCACATATTCGTTGCGCGGGGTCACCAGCAACAAATAATCTTTGCGCGTCCAGATGTTGGTATACACGCCGTCGCGGCTCACTTCAAAGGCGATGTCGTCGATGGAGTGGAGGAGGGCCTGGAGGTGGGCTTCGGAGTCGCGTATTTTTTTTTCGGCCGCTTTGCTTTCGGTGATGTCGGTGGCGATGCTGGCAAAACCGGTGAGGTGGCCTTTTTCGTCGAACAGACCGGTGAACGAAACCAGTACGGGAAAGCGATGGCCATTTTTATGGATATAGGTCCACTCGCGGCGGTCGGCTGTTTTTTTCAGCCTGGCCTTGGCGGTGAGCACATCGAAATTCGGTTCTATTTCCACGCCCATCTCGGTCGAAATCTCGTCGGCCCGCTCAATGAGCTGGATGTTGTCGTGCAGCACCATGGGGGTGGCTTTGCCGATCATTTCTTCGGCGGTGTAGCCCGAAAGCACTTCGGCCGCGCGGTTAAAACTGGTGATGAGCCCTTCGGTGGTGGTGGAAATCACCGCCAATTCAGTCGTGCTGATAATCGATTCTTGCAACCTGTAGGCATCCGCCAGAGCGTTGAGAAATGTATCGTCTTGCACGTATTTTTTTTTAAACGGAATCTTATCCATAGGGAAAAGACTGTGGGCTCGACGGCTAAGTTACGGCTTTTGCCGCTAGATTAGGATGAGAGGAGGTAAAAATATTGTTGCTACTACAATCGCACGAACCCGCGCTGGCGTGTGGCTTCGAACACCACCACCGCCGCGGCCGTCGACACATTCATAGAGTCGATTTTGCCCTGCATGGGAATGATGATGTTCACGTCGGCCTCCTGCACCCAGAGGTCCGACAGCCCCGTTGCTTCCGTGCCCATCACAATGGCGGCGGGCTGGGTGAAGTCCATTTCGTGATAGGGGCGCGACGCCTGTAAATAGGTGGCAAAGATGTGAATGTTGTGTTTCCGGAGCCAGGCAACGGTGTCGGCCGACGTGGCCGAGGCCACCGGCGTGGTGAACAGGCAGCCCACGCTGGAGCGGATAACGTTGGGGTTATAGAAGTCGGTTTGGGGATCGCAAATGATGACGGCATCAAGTGCTGCGGCGTCGGCGGTGCGGAGCAGGGCGCCGAGATTGCCGGGTTTTTCTACGCTCTCCAGCACCAGCACCAGCGGTGTGCTGCGGAGTGTGATAACGTTCAGGCTGTGTTTTTTTTGTTCGGCCACGGCCAGCACACCGCCGGTGCCTTCGCGATAGGCCATTTTCTCGAACACGCTTTGTTGAACGGGCAGCAGCAGGCGTTCGTCGCCCACGATTTTTAGCACCTGTTCGGCAGCGATGATGTCAGGACAAAAGAACACGCTGTGAAGGGTATAGTTTCCCGCCACCGCCAGCGAAAGCTCTTTCAGGCCTTCGATGACAAACACGTTTTGCTCGCGGCGCTCCCGTACTTTTTCCAGGGCAAGCACATTTTTTATTTTCGGATTCTGCGGGCTGGTGATGAGGGGATGCATGCGGGCAAATTTGCGCGTAATGTTACTCCTTTCCCACGATGAAAGAAAACCATCGCCCACCCCAGGCCTGCACGGCTTTTCGGAATGGCGGCAACCGGGGGCATCTGTTTTTTTAATAGTTTTGAGCCGCACAAAGGCCGGCGCCAGGGAACGTACCCGGCCGTCGCCACTCGCAAACCGCATGAAACTGCTACACCCTGCATCCTGGCAAGACTATGAACTGCTCGACTCGGGCAACTTCGAAAAACTGGAACGCTTTGGAAAATTTGTCCTGATCCGCCCCGAGCCGCAGGCGCTGTGGAGCAAATCGCTTGACGAAGACGTGTGGAAAAAAACAGCCCACGCCAAATTTGTGCGCGAGCAAACCGACAAGTTCCGGTTCACCGACGACGTGAAAGGCGGCTGGTCCAAACAACCGTCGATGCCCGAAAGCTGGAACGTGCAATACAACTACAACGGCCTCCGCCTCACGCTGCGCCTCGCACTTACGGGCTTTGGCCACGTGGGCATTTTCCCCGAGCAAGGCAGCAACTGGAATTTTATATACGATACACTTTCGGGCTGGGCGTTGCAGAAACCCAAAGTGCTGAACCTGTTTGCCTACACCGGCGCGGCATCGGTGGTGGCAAAGTCTGTGGGCGCCGACGTGACCCACTGCGATGCCTCGCGTCCCGGGTTGAACTGGGCCAGTCAGAACATGCAGCAAAATAATTTACAAGACATTCGCTGGGTATATGAAGACGCGTTCAAGTTTGTGAAGCGCGAAGTGAAACGCGGCAACAAATACCACGGGCTCATCATGGACCCGCCACCCTATGGCCGCGGGCCCGAAGGCGAGAAGTGGACCCTTCAGGAGCAGCTCGACGAGCTGTTGCATATGGCCAGTGCGTTGCTGGAAAAGAAAAATCATTTTTTTATCCTCAGTATGTATGCTGCGGGGCTTTCTCCCCTTGTGGGGCTGAATGTGGCGCGCACGCATTTCGACATGAAAGAACCTGAATACGGAGAGTTTTTCCTGAAATCGGCACAAGGAAAAGACTTGCCGATGGGCACGTTTTTAAGATTCCGCGAATGAGTGGAACGGCACGGAGATTCGTTGTATATTGAGTGATGCGATCCGGAAGAAAACCCCTGCAAACCAGCATGGAAGATTTTAAAATGCTTCCGGAAGGCACGTTGGCTGAACTTATAAACGGAGAACTCTTTATGTCGCCCGCACCATCGTTGGAGCATCAACGCGTTTCGCGTATTATTTCTCACGCCCTCGACGCCTATATTTCGGGCAACAAAAACGGGGAAATATTCTACGCGCCTACCGACGTTTATTTTGATGAACACGCCAACGCGGTGCAACCCGACATCATCTATGTGTCGGATGAAAATAAACACATCCTTCACCGCGACGGCATTCACGGTACTCCTGATCTGCTCATCGAAATACTTTCCGGAAACACCTTGCACGATCTGGTGCGAAAAAAAGCATTGTACGAAACGTTTGGCGTACGTGAGTATTGGATCGTGAACCCGGATACAAAAGAGGCTACAGGTTACGTGTGGAAGGCGCTCAAATATGATGCACCGATTCATATGACCGGCAAAATGCGCCTGTCCATACTGAATGGACATACGGTCGAGTTTTGAAAAATGAGGCCCCATCCCATCGGCAGGTGTGGAAGCATCAAAAAGCTTCCGAATGGCCACATTGGCTGAAAATCGGGCTCCAAATGAAGCCCACGGTGGAAAACACTGCTCCGGGTCCGAAAATAAGCATCACATCCCTCCACAAAAGAAATTAACGGGATTTATCAGAAACACAGCAAAAACGCTGGTTTAGGGCGTTCAATGAACACTGTTCATGCTGTTGCCGGTGGAAATCACACGTTTGTTGTCCTTCAATAACATCCTCCTTCAGAAACCTTTACAATGCGATAACCAATACCCGATTAAAAGTCATATCTTTGCGGCTCAATTGACAAAAATAAAGAGGATTTCGAGTTATTATGGAGGTTAACAAGATCAGGAACATCGCTATCATTGCCCACGTCGATCACGGTAAAACTACCCTGGTGGACAAATTGCTCATGGCCGGCAAGCTTTTCAAAGACCACGAAACGCCCGGTGAGCTGATCATGGACAGCAATGACCTGGAACGCGAGCGCGGCATCACCATTTTGGCAAAGAACGTATCGGTTCGATACAAAGACTATAAGATCAACGTAATCGACACCCCTGGTCACAGCGACTTTGGTGGTGAAGTGGAACGCGTGCTGAACATGGCCGACGGCTGTCTTTTGCTGGTCGATGCCTTTGAAGGCCCGATGCCCCAAACTCGCTTTGTGCTTCAAAAAGCCCTGCAACTGGGTCTGAAGCCAATCGTGGTTGTTAATAAAGTAGACAAAAAGAACTGTACGCCCGACGAAGTGCATGAGCAGGTTTTCGAACTCATGTTCCAACTCGACGGAACCGAAGAACAGCTGGATTTCCCCACGTTCTACGGTTCGGCCAAACAAGGCTGGATGAGCACGGATTGGAAAGTTCCAACCGATAGCATCACCCCTTTGCTGGACGGCATCATCCAATATATTCCTGCACCGAAAGTGGAAGAAGGATCAACGCAAATGCTGATCACTTCCCTCGAATACTCGGCCTACATCGGCCGTGTGGCCATTGGCCGTGTGCACAGAGGCTCCATCAAAACCGGTCAGCAAATTGCCCTGGTGAAACGCGAAACCCGCGCTGTGGTGAAAGCCCGCATCAAAGATCTTTACGTGTTCGAAGGCTTCGACAAACTGAAAGTTGACGAAGTGAAGGCCGGAGAAATCTGTGCCCTGGTGGGTCTGGAAGGCTTCGACATCGGCGACACTGTGGCCGACATCGAAAAGCCCGAAGGCATGAAGTCGATCACTATCGACGAGCCTACCATGAGCATGTTGTTCACCATCAACAACTCACCTTTCTATGGTAAAGAAGGTAAGTTTGTGACTTCGCGCCACATCAAAGAACGTCTCGAAAAAGAATTGGAGAAGAACCTCGCGTTGCGCGTAGGCGAAACCGGTTCGGCCGATAGCTTCATGGTGTTTGGCCGTGGTGTTCTTCACTTGTCGGTGCTGATCGAAACCATGCGCCGCGAAGGCTATGAGTTGCAGATCGGACAGCCTCAGGTAATCTTCAAAGAAATTGACGGCGCGAAATCCGAGCCTATGGAAGAGTTGACGATCGACCTTCCTGAAACCGACGCTGGCAAAGCCATCGAAACCGTGTCGCAGCGCAAAGGCGAAATGTTGAACATGGAACCGAAAGGCGATCGCATGATCCTGAAGTTCATGATCCCTTCACGCGGTATCATCGGCTTGCGTAACTATTTGTTGAACGTAACGGCAGGTGAGGCCATCGTGACCCACCGCTACAAAGAATACCAACCGTACCGCGGCGAAATCCCCGGACGTATCAACGGTTCGCTCATCGTGATGGAACAAGGCGAAGCTATTGCCTACAGCTTGCACAACCTGCAAGACCGCGGCAAGTTCTTCATCAACGAAGGCGAGGCCGTATACGAAGGACAAGTAATTGGCGAACACAGCCGCAGCGGTGACCTGGTGATCAACGTAACGAAAACCAAAAAGCTCACCAACATGCGTGCTTCGGGTGCCGACGAAAAAATGCGTATCGCACCTCCTATCATCTTCTCGCTCGAAGAAGCATTGGAATACATCCAATCCGACGAGTATGTGGAAGTGACACCGAAATCGATCCGCCTCCGGAAGATTTATCTCAACGAAACCGATCGTAAGCGAAACAGTAAATAAGCTGGCGAAATGCCAATGAACTTTCGTGTATATTCTTCAGGACTCATCGCCGCACTGGTGATGAGTTCTTTTTTTGTAGCCGCCCAATCCAAATCCGATCCCGCAGTCCTCGAGGCACAAGCCGACACCCTGATGGGCAAGGAGGACTATGCCGGCGCACTGGCGCTGTATGACAAGATTGTGCAGGCTTCGAAATTCAAATCGCCCGACGACTACAAGGTGTATTACAAACGCGCCTTTTCACACTATGGCCTGGAGCATTATGCCGAAGCGCTGAAGGATGTGAATCAATACCTCGAAAAATTTCCCGACGATCAGGCGAAGCTCCTGCGCACATACATCAACCAGGGCCTGGGCAACACCGAAGCCCAACTCGAAGATCTCAATGCCTTCCTCGCGGCCAACCCGGCCAACACAGACCTGTTGCGCTGGCGTGCGTCGGTGCTGATGGAAGCAGAACGCTATGACGATGCCCGGCGCGACATCCGCCAACTGATGGCCTACCAGCCGGGACCCGAGCTGAAGTCGTATCTGGGCCTTTGCTATTTCTATGAACACAACATCGACAGCGCACTGGCCACGTTCGACGAGGTGATTGCATCCAATCCTGAAATTGTTCAAACCTACCTCTACGCCGGCTCGTTGTGTCTCGACGAAGAGCAATATGACGCCGCCTTGTTCTACATCGACAAAGGCCTGAAACAGGAACCGTCAAACAACACCCTGTTGTTCTACCGGGGCATTGCGCTGGTGGAAAAAGACAATGTGAAAGACGGTTGCCGGTGTCTTTCCAAAGCGTTTGCCGCCGGTCTCGACGATGCCGGGCAATACCTGAAACAATACTGCTACGGCAGCGAGTAGCGTTCTTCTTTCGCGCGATTTTTTTTTTCTATTCCCACGTGATGCCGTATCTTCGGAAAGGAAGGTTTGGGATAGACGTTTAAACCCGTGGCTATGCAAAAGATACTCGTGCCCTGCGATTTTTCGGAGCAAACACACCCCGCCGTTGCACTGGCGCTGGAACTGAAGCAACGTTCGGGTGGTCAGGTGCACTTGCTGCACGTGGTGGAACCGCCCCTCATGCACGACACCCTTGTGACCCCCTCGCTCACCTTCGACGCCGCACTGCTCACCGAATTGCAGGATCAGTCGGAAAATTATTTTGCGGAACTCCTCTCGAAACATGGCAACAACCGGTTTGTGACCAAGACTGATTTTGGTCCCGTGTTTGGCGTCATTCAAGATTATATCAGAACGGAACACATCGACCTGGTGGTGCTGGGCACAAAAGGCGCGCACGGCATCACCGCGTTTTTGGTGGGTACCCACGCCGAAAAAATTGTGCGCGACTCACCCTGTCCGGTGGTGGCGGTGAAAAAGCACGAGGTGCTCGCCACGATGCGCGACATCGTGTTTCCGAATGCGCTGGAAGAGGGCCAGGAAGATCTGGTGCTGCATGTGAAAGCCCTGCAACATTTTTTAGGCGCCCGCCTTCACGTGGTTCGCATCAATACGCCCGATCATTTTGTGAGCGATGCCGTGACGCAGGACCGCCTGCAGGCCTTTGCCACTCACCACATGCTGAAAGATTTTACGTTGCACGTCTACAACGACAAGAGCGAAGCCGCCGGCATCATCAACTTCACCCACAGCATCAACGGAAACATCATTGCTATGGGAACCCACGGCCGCCATGGTCTCAATCATCTGCTAAGCGGAAGCGTGGCCGAAGATGTGGTGAATCGCGTCGACTGCGCGATCTGGACCTATGCCATGAATAAAAAAGCATAACATTCCCGACAGTACGGATCACATCAACTGGTGCTGCACAACCGGTAGGGTTATCGTGACCGTTGTGCCCACCGAAAACGTGCTTTCAATTTTCATCGTGCCGGAATGTCGCTCAATGATCTTGCGGCAGATAGACAAGCCGAGGCCGGTGCCTTGGCCCGCAGGTTTTGTAGTGAAGAAAGGATCGTAAATTTTTGGAAGATCTTCAGGGCGTATACCCTTCCCATTGTCCTTCACCTTCACAACGGCATGTCCATGATGATCGAGGAGGAAGATGATGCCGATCATGCCGGCACCTTGCGTGGCGTGCACGGCGTTGGTGAGCAGATTGATGAACACCTGGTTTATTTCGCCCGCGTTACACTCCACCACGGGCGCGTTTTCTGTGGCCATGTTGATGGTGATGTTTTTCATTTCGGGCATGGTGCTCACCAGCATCAGGGCCAGCTTCATGTTTTCGGCGAGGTCGCACGATGAAATGTCGTTCAGCGAATGGCGTGTGATGGCCAGCATGCTGTCTACAATTTTCTTTACACGAAAGGCGCCTTTTTCCAGTGGCGCAATCAGGTCGCCCAGATCCTGGCTCAATTCCGTGTGCGGAACGCTGTCTGCATTTTTCAACGTGTGGGTTATGCCCTGCAGCCCGCCCATGATGAAGTTTAGGGGGTTGTTGATTTCGTGGGCGATGCCGGCCGTGAACTGTCCCAGCGATGCCATTTTTTCGGAGTGGATCAGTTGCAGTTGTGTTTCGTTGAGTTCACGCAGCGTATGTTCCAGCACGTTATTCTGCTTGCTGATCTCCATATTCTTCCGTTCAATTTCCAGGTTTCGTCGCTTAAGGGCCAGGTTCACTTTTTTTATTTTGTTTCGCAGGCGCATCGAAATAAACAACAGTGTGCCCAGCAGCACCACGATGGCAGCACCCATGATCAGCAACGCGTTTCGGGTTCGCAGTTTGCTTTCGTTGATGAGCTGATCGCGTTTCAGAATTTCGTTTTCTTTTTCTTTTTGTTGTGTGTCGAACTTGATGCGCATGGCGGTGGTGGCTTCCACGTTCTTGCCCTTCACCACCGAGTCGCTGGCTACGCGGTATTTCAGTTCGTAGCGCGCCGCGTCATCAAATTTTTGTTTCACAAGCGCCACCTGCATGAGTGTGAACGTGGCATTTTTTTGACCTGTCCAGTCTTTCACGTCTTCGCTTTGCTTCAGTCCCTTTTGCGCGAGTTGCTCGGCCGATTCAAAATGTTTGCGCTTGAACTCAATGCCCGACAGTTCCGACAAGGCCTGTGCTTCTTCGCGCGCAAAGTTGCCCTTTTGAAATATAGCCAGCGCCTCACTCAGAGACTCGTAGGCTTCGTCGATCCGGTTGAGTTTGCCCATCAGCAATGAATACGTGACATAACTGTTGCCGAGGATCAACGCCCGTCCAAGTTCTTTCTCAAGAACAATCACTTCTTTTAGCACCACTTCAGCCTTTTCTGGTTTGCCCGCGTCGATAAGGTGGTTTGCCATGTTTGATTTGATGGTGTTCAACGTTGTGCGCCGCGACGGCACATCGATCAGCATGTCGATGGCAAGGGAGTCGTAGTGCAGGGCGAGGTCGTGATTGGCCAGCAGCGAATAGACCACACCGAGTGTGCCATAGGTGCCGGCCTTCTGTTGTGGTTTCAGTTTTTTGCTGTCGAAGAGCGCGATGGTTTCGAGGAGTGTGGCGAGCGAAGTTTCCACCTGGCCCTGCACCCAATAGGTGTTTGCCAGATTGGTATTGGTTCGCACAATGCGCACCGTGTCGTGTAGCACCCACGAGAGGTCGAGTGCCTGGTGATAGTGGAGAAACGATGAATCGGTTATCGCGAGAATGGCATACGCCACGGCCATGGTTTCGTGCAGATCGCGTTGAAGCGAGTCGGGCAGCGGCAGTGCGAGCCCGGTCTTGATGAGCGCAAGACTTTGTTTCGGATTGGTTTGCCAGTAGTAGGTGGCGAGCTTGTTTAGAATGACGGCGCGTTCGATGTTGCCGGCCGGCTTTTTTAAGATGGCTTCCAGGCTGTCGGCCTGTGCGGGCGTGACCTGCCCGTGTGCAAACATGCAAATGCCAAAAACAAAAGCAAGCAGAAACAGTAGGCGGTGCATACCAACTAAGATACAAATATCTGCACAACGATGTGCGTGGCATCCGGCATTTCTGCCCGTGCACTAGCTTACATGTTGCGCCGGTATTGGCCGCCCACTTCAAACAACGCTTTTGTTATTTGGCCGAGGCTACACGTTTTTCCGGCTTCCATCAACGCTTCGAATATATTCCGGTTTTGAATGGCCGTTTCCTGCACCACGCGAAGTGTTTCGCTGCCACCATCGTTTTGAAAACCGTGGAGGTTGCGCAGCATGTTGATCTGGTATTCTTTTTCTTCGGGGGTGGCGCGAATCACTTCCTGCGGAATGACCGTGGGCGATCCTTTCGAGCTCAGAAACGTGTTCACACCGATGATGGGATATTCGCCCGTGTGTTTCAGCGTTTCATAATACAAACTCTCTTCCTGGATCTTGCCGCGCTGATACATGGTTTCCATAGCGCCCAGCACACCACCGCGTTCGGTGATGCGATCGAACTCCGCCAGTACAGCGTCTTCCACCAGGTCGGTCAACTCTTCGATGATGAACGAACCCTGCAACGGGTTTTCGTTTTTCGCAAGACCCAACTCTTTGTTGATGATGAGCTGAATGGCCATGGCCCGGCGCACCGATTCTTCGGTGGGTGTGGTGATGGCTTCGTCGTAGGCGTTGGTGTGTAGCGAATTGCAGTTGTCATACAAGGCATACAACGCCTGCAGGGTGGTGCGGATGTCGTTGAAGTCGATCTCCTGTGCGTGGAGTGAGCGACCTGATGTTTGAATGTGATACTTCAACATTTGGGCCCGCGCGTTTGCACCGTATTTGTTCTTCATGGCCTTGGCCCAGATGCGCCGGGCCACGCGACCGATCACCGCATATTCAGGATCAATGCCGTTGCTGAAGAAGAACGAAAGGTTGGGGGCGAACTCGTTGATGTCCATGCCGCGGCTCAGGTAATATTCCACGTAAGTGAAACCATTGGCCAGCGTGAATGCCAGTTGTGTGATGGGATTGGCACCCGCTTCCGCAATGTGATAGCCGGAGATGGACACCGAATAGAAATTGCGCACGTTGTGGTCGATGAAATATTGCTGCACATCGCCCATGAGGCGCAACGCAAACTCGGTAGAGAAGATGCAGGTGTTTTGTGCCTGGTCTTCTTTCAGAATGTCGGCTTGCACCGTGCCGCGCACCTGGGTGAGGGTGGAGGCTTTAATGGTTTCATACACGTCGGCGGGCAGCACCTGGTCGCCGGTCACACCCAGCAGCATGAGGCCAAGGCCGTCGTTTCCTTTGGGCAGCGGGCCCTGATAGGCCGGCCGTTGTGCTTCGCGCCCTTTGTAGAGAGCGGCAATTTTTGCGTTGACATCCGCTTCAAGATTGTTGGCGCGGATGTAGCGCTCGCATTGCTGGTCGATGGCGGCGTTCATGAAGTAGGCCAGCAACATGGGCGCGGGGCCGTTGATGGTCATGGACACCGAGGTCTTGGGATCGGCGAGATCAAAACCGCTATAAAGTTTTTTGGCATCGTCGAGGCAGCAGATGCTCACACCCGAGTTGCCGATTTTGCCATAGATGTCGGGGCGATAGTCGGGGTCGTTGCCATAGAGCGTCACCGAATCGAAGGCGGTAGAGAGACGCTTGGCTGGCATGGTCTGGCTCACATAGTGGAAGCGACGGTTGGTGCGCTCGGGTCCGCCTTCGCCCGCAAACATGCGCGTGGGATCTTCGCCTTCGCGTTTGAACGGATAGATGCCCGCGGTGTAGGGAAATTCTCCCGGCACATTTTCCTGCAGGTTCCACCGCAGCAAATCGCCCCACGAGGTGTAGCGGGGGAGTGATACTTTGGGAATCTGTGTGTGCGACAGCGATTCGCTATGGGTTTGAATGGCGATCACTTTGTCGCGCACATTGAATGTGAATTCCGGTGCTTTGTATTGCTTCACCTTCTCGGGCCACGCTTCCAGCAACTTCAGGTTGCGTGGATCGAGGTTCAGCTTGAGGCGGTCGGCTTCGGCAAGCAACACCTTCTGAACATCGTCGTGTTCCTTGCCGATTGTTTCGCGTGTTTTTTGGATGGCATAATATTTCTCGGCCACTTCGGCCTGCGCGTTCACCCAGGCATCGTAGGCGCGGTTACCTTCGGCGATCTCGCTCATGTAGCGTGTGCGGCTGGGCGGAATCACAAAAATCTTCTCCGACATTTCGCGTGTGATCTCGAACGCCGACGCCAACGCCGAGCCGGTCTTCTCCACGATCTTGTCCATCACATGCTTATAGAGCTGGTTGGTGCCGGGGTCGTTGAACTGCGACGCGATGGTGCCAAACACGGGCATGTCTTCCGCTTTTTTATCCCACAGCTGGTGGTTGCGTTGATATTGTTTTTTGACATCGCGCAACGCGTCGAGGGCGCCGCGTTTGTCGAACTTGTTCAGGGCAATGATGTCGGCAAAATCCAGCATGTCTATTTTTTCAAGCTGGGTGGCAGCGCCATACTCGGGTGTCATCACATACAACGACACGTTGCTGTGGTCGAGGATTTCCGTATCGCTTTGGCCGATGCCGGAAGTTTCGAGAATGATGAGGTCGTAGTTTGCAGCTTTCAGGATCTGGATGGCTTCGCGCACATAGACCGAGAGCGCGAGGTTGCTCTGGCGCGTGGCCAGCGAGCGCATGAACACACGCGGATGGTTGATGGCATTCATGCGGATGCGATCGCCCAGCAACGCCCCACCGGTTTTCCGTTTGGATGGATCGACAGAGATGAGGCCGATGGTTTTGTCTTTGAAGTCGATGAGAAAGCGTCTCACAATTTCATCTACCATCGACGACTTGCCCGCACCACCTGTGCCCGTGATGCCCAGCACCGGTGCCGTGGAAGCATCGGCCAGCGTCTTCACTTTGGCCAGCGTGGCTTCGTGGCGGTCGTGAAAATTTTCTGCTGCCGAAATCAACCGGGCAATGGCCAACGGATTTTTCGCGGGAAGCAGATCAATTTCGTTTGTTAATTTTTCGCCGGTCGGAAAATCGCTTTGTTCCACCAGGTCGTTTATCATGCCTTGCAGGCCGAGGGCGCGGCCATCGTCTGGAGAATAAATGCGGGTTATGCCATAATCCATCAGCTCCTTTATTTCTTCGGGCAGAATCACACCGCCGCCACCGCCAAAAATTTTGATGTGGCTTGCTCCTTTTTCGCGGAGCAGGTCGAACATGTATTTGAAATATTCTGTGTGGCCGCCCTGGTAGCTGGTGAGGGCAATGGCCTGTGCATCTTCCTGGATGGCGGTGTTCACCACTTCTTCCACGCTGCGGTCGTGCCCGAGATGAATCACTTCCACACCCGTGGCCTGAATGATCCGGCGCATGATGTTGATGGCGGCGTCGTGCCCGTCGAAAAGACTGGCGGCCGTCACAATCCGTACTTTATGTTTGGGTTTATAGGGGGCCGGGGCCTGGTGTCCGGCCAGTGCTTGTTTCTTATCGGTCGAGGCTGCCTGCATCGTTTGCGTGCTCATGCATTCGTCGTTTTAGAGGGGCTAAAAATACGGAGAAGGCCATGATTTAGCTAACACTTATTAGGAATCGGGGTTAGAGTGGGCTTTTATTGATAACCGGTAAGGCATTAGCGTCGGGGTTAACTTATCTTGCGGCCTTATGCGGCTAAAAAAGCTATTTCGTTTTATACTGTTCGCCTTGGCCGTTTTTTTGGGGCTGATCGTTGTGTTTCTGGCCATTAGCATTGCGCCCGTCGATCGCACGATAGACCGTCAATCGCTGCGCAACATCATGAAGGGCCGTATCGACACCCTGCGGGCTACCGGCCCGGAAGACACGCTTACCTTTTCGGTGGGCTTTGCCAAAGAGAGCATCACCCCCTGTCATCGCACCGCCACCGCCGGCTATGGCACACGGCGTGGCAAACTGTTCGACACGGTGCACGACTCCATTTTTGTGCGCACCCTGGTGGTGAGCAACGGCGCGCGTCGCGTAGCCATTGTGAGCACCGACCTGCTCATTGTTCCCCCCACCGTCACGTTGTTGCTGGAGCAGGAATTGTCCGAAGTGGGCTTCACCCTCAACAACACCTACATGGGTGCCATCCATTCGCACAACAGCATTGGCAACTGGGCCAAAGGTGCAACGGCCCTGCTGTATGGTCCCTATAATGATTCAATCGTTCATTTTATTGTTGACAAAATAAAAATCAGCATTCAACGCGCATCACAAAACATGTTGCCCTCTACACTCAAGGCGGGTTTCATTCCTGTGGCGGCCGTGGCAAACCGCCTCATCGACAATGGACCCGTAGACCCGTTGTTGCGCGTCATTGAAGTGCATCGCAGCGACAGCAGCCGACTGGCCTTGTTGAGCTATACGGCGCACGCCACATGTTTGCCCGATGATAATTTAAATCTGTCGCGCGACTATCCGGGCAAGCTGGTGGATGTGCTGGAGCAGAAAAAATTTACGTTCGCCATGTTCATGGCGGGGGCCGTGGGCAGTCATTCGGGTGCTGCACCCGAAGCGGGGCAGGGATGTGTTGACTGGATGTCGGAAAAAGTATCGAACGATTTTCTGGAACACGAAGGCGAGCTCACGCCGCTCAAAGGTGGCGCGCTGGCCATGCACCGCGTGCCGTTGCTGCTGAGCGATCCGCAGGTAAAAGTGCTGAAGAACTGGTGTCTTCGCCCGCGTGTGTTTGAGTCGGCCTTTGGCGAATACGACGAATACCTCACCGTGCTTCGTCTTGGCGACCTGGTGATGCTGGGCACACCCTGCGATTTCTCCGGACAGTTTGACGCCACGTTGGATTCGGTTGCTCACAGTCATGGGCTGCGCGCCATGGTGACCAGCTTTAACGGTGGCTATATTGGCTACGTCACACCCGAACGCTACTACGACGTGGATCATTATGAAACCCAGTTGATGAACTGGTATGGCAAAGGCAATGGCGAATACATGACCCAATGCATGGCCGAATTGATCGAGGCCGTGAGCCGCTGATTTAGCGTTCCAATAAAAATTACTTTCCTTTTCGCTGCCCGATATAAAGCGCCGTCATCACCAGAATGGTGCCAGCCCATGTGTAGACCGTGAGCGGTTCGCCCAGCAACAACCACGAATATAGAAACCCAAAGATGGGGCAGAGGTAGAGCCACAACGAAGCCCGCACCGCGTCCGACTTCAGCAAGCGCAGCCACAGGTTAACCGCCACCACGGACACTGGCAAAATGAGCCACGCCAACGACAGCCAGAAGGTGACGGTGAAATGATTTTCTTTTTCGTGCATGAAAAACGCCAGCGGCAAAATGAGCAGGCCGCCAATGAACACCTGCCACGCGTTGATGGTGATGCGTGTCGACTCCCAACGCACAGCCGCATAATAGACCGCGCCAAAAGAATAGGTGAGCATACTCAACGCGAGCAGCATGAGGCCACCCGGCGTGGCGTGACTGGTTTGCAACAACGGATAGGCTGCCACCACCACACCGGCAATGCCCAGGGCAATGCTGGTCCATTCCACAGCGGGCACACGTCGCTTCATCCACACGGCCGTCATGATGCTGATGAACAACGGATTTAGTGCGATGGCCAACGTGGTGATGCCCGGCGTGACATATTGCAGGGCAATGATGAACAGGCCGAGGTAGAGCGCGGTGTTGAACGTTCCGAAAATGGTGATCTGTTTCCACTCGCGTGCGCGAGGCAAAGGGTTGCGTTGCACGCCATAGACGTAGGCCAGCAGCAGCAGCCCTGCCAGCAGAAAACGCACGGTGAACAACACGAGTGGTTCAGAAACACGCAAGCCGAATTTTCCAGCCACGGAAGCCGAAGCCCACAACATGGAGAAAAGCAAGCCTGTCAGAATATCACGCGCCGAAAATTTGTGCATAGCGGAAATGTGCCTTGCGCACGTTGATAGGGCTGGTGGACCCGGAGCGCGCGGTGCAAAATAATCACTGCCTTGTAAACTAAGGTTATTCCCCGCATCTTTAGTTTCGATTCGCCTATGCAAACGACACCAGCGCCAACACTCGACAAACTTCTGGGCATTGACTATCCCTTCATCATGGCCCCCATGTTTCTGATTTCCAACAGTCGCATGGTGAAGGTGGCGTTGCGCGAGGGCATCAGCGCGGCGTTTCCCGCGCTGAACTATCGCACCGACCAGGCCTTGCGCGAAGCCATCACCGACATTCAGAAGGCTTCGTCAAAACCGTTTGGAGTGAACCTCATCGTGAACAGGTCGAACCCCAAATACAAAAAACAACTCGCCACGTTGCTGGAGATGAATGTGGCCTACATCATCACGTCGCTGGGGAATCCCAAAGAAGTGATCGAGCAGTGCAAGCCGCGGGGCATCAAAGTTTTTTGTGACGTGGTGGATCTGGCCTATGCCCAGAAAGTGGAAGGGCTGGGAGCCGACGCCGTCATCGCCGTGAACGATCGCGCCGGGGGACATGCCGGACATTTGTCGCCAAAAGCGTTGATCACGGAGTTGAAAGAAAATTGCAGCATACCCATCATCACGGCAGGCGGCATTGCGCAAGGGCAGGATTTGGCTGAGGCCATGCGCTGGGGCGCCGCCGGCGCGTCAGTGGGAACACTCTTTATGGCTTGTGACGAAGCCGACATTTCGCCGGAATATAAAAAGGCCCTGGTGGACTATGGCGAAAAAGACATCGTGCGCACGTCGAAGCTTTCGGGCTCGCCGCTCACGGTCATCAACACGCCCTATGTTCAGCAGTTGGGCACGCAGGCAAACTTTCTGGAATGGCTGCTTCACCGGAACAAGGCGTTGAAAAAATATGTGAAGATGCTCATCGCTTTGCGCGGCATGAAGAGCGTGGAGCGCGCCGCCTTTGGGGCTACCTACAAAACGGTTTGGTGCGCCGGACCGGCCATCGAAAACATCCACAGCATTCAGCCGCTGGAACGCATCATTCAGAACTTCAAGAAGGAGTTTGATGAAGCGAACAAGAAAATGAACAACCTGTAAAAACGATCATGACCGCCGCATCCTTAAGCGACATCAAGAAAGAACTGGCATCGCTCGAATCCAAACAGCTTCGCGACCTGTGTCTTCGCCTGGCCAAATACAAAAAAGAGAACAAAGAGCTGCTCACCTATCTGCTCTATGAAGCCGACGATGAAGCCGCCTTTGTGACAAACGTGAACACGGAAATGGACGACCTCTTCGAAACCGTTCCACAAACCAACCTCTATCTGGTGAAGAAGGTGCTGCGGAAAATTCTGCGCATTGCCAACAAACAAATTCGCTACTCGGGCCTCGCACAAACGGAAGTGGAGGTGCGCATTCATTTTTGCGCGAACGTGAAAAAATCGGGCATCAAGTTGCAGAACAGCCAGGTGCTGGCAAACCTGTTTGCACAGCAGCTGAAAAAAATTGATGCGGCCCTGGCGAAGCTGCCCGAAGATTTGCAATACGACTTTCATCATGAACTGGAACCTTTGAAAACTTATGGCGGAAGAACAAAAAAATAATCCCCTGCACGGCAAAACACTGGAGCGCATCGTGACCGACCTGGTAGATCGCTACGGATGGGACACGTTGGGAGAAGTGATTCCTGTGAATTGTTTCCTCATCAACCCCAGCATCAAATCGAGCCTCACGTTTTTGCGCAAAACACCGTGGGCCCGAAAAAAAGTGGAGGACTTTTATGTGGAGACCTTCCATGGATAACAACCCGGCGCGCCGTGTGTGACATCGGTGTTAGGGTTATGCGCGATAAAGTATTATTTTAGAATCGTAGTAAAACCCTAAATTCTAAAATAAGCACGCATGAACGAAGAATCGCACTGGAACACGATTGCCTCGAACTACAACACCGAAATTTTCGACGTATTCAAAAGCGATAAGAATGGCGTGCTGCCACGCTACTTCGACAAGCATGCCAACCTTCATCATCACGCCATCGATTTTGGTTGCGGCACAGGCAAAGCGTTTCCCCATTTGTCGCCCCGGTTCAAAAACATTCTCGCGCTCGACATCTCGGCCGAGTGCCTGGGCATCGCGCGACAGCGCAACCACAGCAACATTGTGTTCAAGCGCGCCGACCTCACCCAGCGCGGTGTGAAGCTTCCGGAAGTGGAGTTTGTGTTTTGCTGCAACGTGATCATGCTTCCCGAACGCGACAAGAATGTGAAAATGTTTCAAAACATTTCCCGCGCATTGCGCCCCGGCGGCACGGCTGTGGTCATTGTGCCCTCGCTCGACTCGGTGCTGCTGTCGTCGCTTCGCCTCATCGACTGGTATAAAAGCGAAGGCGTGAGTGTTGAGGATATTCCCGCTTCTGACATTGACTATTTCAAAAACAACAAACGCGAATTTGTGCAGGGCATCGTGCACATCGACCGCGTGCCCACCAAACACTATACGCCAGCAGAGCTGGAGCTCATCATGCAGCAAACCGATGTTCGCATCAACATGCTGGAGAAAGTGGAATATGAATGGACCACGGAGTTTAATGAGCCACCCGAGTGGATGAAAGCTCCCTATCCGTGGGATTGGTTGATTGAGTTGCGAAAAGTGTAACGATTGACGTAAATCAATCCATCGCTAGAATTTCCCGAAGAATTTGGAGATGTTGAAGTGAACATCCTTCTTCTCGCCGGTGGCCGTTTCGATCATGATGACATCGTAGGGCGTTTTTTCTTTTGATATCAGTTTTTGCCCCAGCACTCTGCTGCCGGGATAGTGTTCTTTAATCCATTTGTATTCCGCCTCGATACCCGCCGTGGAACTTGTCTGTTTGATCAATACCGCATTTTCAAAGCTTGAACCATCGCCGGTGCTGTTTGTTGCATCGCTCGTACTGCTGTCGGTGGCTTGAGCGGTCGACATCTTTTTGGAAGAGGAACAGTTGGACAATGTGAGGAGGAGAACGAGTCCGAACAGAATGTGAAATGCGGCTTTCATAACGATGTAGAAGATTTGTAAATCAAGATAATACTTGTCGCGGCAACAAACGTGGTGCGTTGGCTGAATTTTTATGCCGGGTGTTTATTGAAACATTTGAAAGTATTTCCAGCCTTTCAATTGCTCGATAAAGAAGGGAATGCAGTCCGGATACATCACGATGCAAAACACCAGGCCGAACAGCGCGCCGTATAGGTGTGCGTCGTGGTTGATGCCGTCGTTGGCTTTACGACCCTGATAGTAGGAAAACACCACATAGAGCGTTCCGAGAATGAAGCCAGGGAAACAAAGAACGGCATAGAGACAGATGTCGTTGAGGGGCTGAAAGATGATGGACGCGAAGATGATCGCGGCCACACCACCCGAAGCACCCAGGGCGCTGTAGGCAGGATTGTTTTTTTGTTTGAGAAAGGTAGGCAGGTCCGACACCACGATGGCCATGATGTAGAGCGCCACAAAGTAGACGCCACCGAGCACAGGCCCAAAGATCGCGCGGAAGATGAACTCGACGTTTCTGCCAAAGAAGTAGAACGAAAACATATTCAATAGCAAATGCATGTGATCGTTGTGAATGAAGCCCGACGACACAAAGCGGTAGTATTGTTTTCGACTATGAATGAGATAGGGCGTCATCATAAACTTTCGCAACACTTCGGCGCGGTTGAAGGCGTAGAAGCTGAACGCGATGGTAACGGCCATGATGACGTAGGTGATGTAGGTTTCGGGTTGGGCGTTCATAGAATTGACGGCGGCAGAAAAAAAATTAACGATTCATCCCGGGCTCGTTATAAACTTGTGTAATATGCGAAGCCGGAACTCGGCACAAGTATACGTGAAATTTGCGCGCCCACAGAAATGAAAGACTTTAAAAAATACTACACACTCACGGCCACGCCCGAAGAAGTATACCTGGCCCTCACCACGGCCTCCACCATACACCTGTGGTCGGGCGAACCCGCCGAGATGTCGACAGAACCCGAATCGGAATTTTCGTTGTGGGACGGCAGCATTGTAGGTAAAAACCTGGAGTTTGAACCCGGCAAAAAAATTGTGCAGCAGTGGTATTTTGGCGAGCAGGACGAACCGTCTATCGTCACCCTCAAACTTCATCCACACGCCCAGGGCACGTCTGTGGAACTGCGCCACACCAACATCCCAGACAGCGACTACAACGACATCACCGACGGCTGGGACAATGTGTATTTCTCGGCACTGGCAGATTTTTATGCTTAAACAGCGTTTGAAATTCTCTTTGTAATCGAGGTTATTCAGTTCATCCTAAACCCGAATGTCTGCCGTCAATACATAAAAAACCTCGCTGGCAATAGCGTTTGGCGGGTTCATATCAAATCTTTCACCAACCCGGTTGACATCCTTCCGGAAGAACGCGAAATTTGTAGCGACAATCTTTTCCATGGACACTTCCATACACCACCCAAAACCAGAGAGCCGGGCCAAAACCATCGTTAAACCTGCGCCAGCCATTGCGAGGCCGGCCATCGATCCGGAGGTGTTGCTGTCCATTTCACCCAACATGCTGGAAGATTCGTATGTCTACGTGCATTGTTATTTCGAAAATCACTATAGCGACGCGTTGGTGAGAATCTGGAAGACCACGTTTCTGGTAGACCACACGTCGGGTGCCAGAGCGGGATTGCTTCACGCCGAAAACATCACCATCGCCCCCATGTGGACGGCCATTCCCGATCATCACATCCATTCTTTCCTGCTCATTTTTTCGGGCCTGCCCAAGTCGTGCAAAGTGTTCGATCTGATCGAGGAAATTCCGCAGCCGGGAGGATTTCACGTGAAGAACATCCAGCGCAACCAGCAAGACGTCTATCACATCGATTTGCAATAACGCCTGCCTCTGTTTTCAGCGTGCCGATGGCGCGGTGATTAATGCTTATTTTGCGCCCATGTCTGTTTCATATCCCGTCCAGGAAATTGTTCCCCAACTGAAAGAAGCCTTGCTGCACCACCGCGTGGTGATTTTGCAGGCGCCGCCCGGTGCCGGAAAAAGTACAGTGCTTCCGTTGATGCTTCTGGATGAGCCCTGGTTGCAGGGCAACAAGATGATTATGCTGGAACCGCGCAAACTGGCCGCGCGTTCGGTAGCCCACCGCATGGCCTCCCTGCGCAACGAAGACGCCGGCGAAACCATTGGCTACCGCGTGCGCTTCGAGAGCGTGGTGAGCGGCCGCACACGCTGCGAGGTGGTAACGGAGGGGATACTGACCCGCATGCTGCAAAACGACAACGCCCTCGAAGGCGTGAACCTCGTGATCTTCGACGAGTTTCACGAACGCAGCCTCCATGCAGACCTCGCCCTCGCGCTTTGTCTTCAGGCCCAGAATGTGCTGCGCGACGACCTGCGCATCCTCATCATGTCGGCCACTCTCGACGGCGAAAAAATTTCGTCGCTGCTTGGCAACGCTCCCATCATCACCAGCCTCGGACGACAATATCCCGTGTCGCTGCGTTATGCCGCACCCGATAAAGACACCTACCTCGCACCCGCCACCGCGCGCGTGATTCGCAAGGCATTGACCGAACAACAAGGCGACATCCTCACGTTTCTACCCGGCACCGCCGACATCCATCGTGTGGCCGAGTTGCTGGAAACCGAAAACTCAGACGTGAGCATCAACCCGCTCTATGGCGACCTGCCGTTCAAGAAACAGCAGGAGGCCATCACACCACACCCACAAGGAAAACGCAAGGTGGTGCTGGCCACATCCATTGCCGAAACCTCGCTCACCATCGAAGGCATCACCACCGTGGTGGACAGTGGTTATGCGCGCGTCCCGAAATTTGATCCGCGCAGTGGACTGACACGATTGGAAACCATTCGCGTCACACGCGATGCGGCCGATCAACGGTCGGGCCGTGCGGGCAGGCTTGGGCCGGGCATAGCCTACAGGATGTGGCCCGAGACGTTGCATCACACCTTGCAACCACATCGCCAACCCGAAATTTTAGAAGCCGATCTTGCTCCACTCATGCTGGAGCTGGCAAACTGGGGTGTTCAGAATATCAATGAGCTCACGTGGATCACGCCACCACCCGCGGGCGCCATCAATCAGGCAAAAGAACTGTTGCAGCAGCTTGGTGCCACTGTGGGCAACGTGATCACCGCGCGTGGTCGTGAAATGCTTCGGCTGCCAACCCATCCGCGCATAGCACACATGTTGCTGGAAGGTGGAACACTCACGGCCCTGGCAACCGACATCGCCGCGTTGCTGGAAGAACGCGACCCCATGGCAAAGACCGCGGGTGCAGACGTGTCGCTGCGCGTGGAAGTGTTGAGAAAGTGGCGCGCGGGCGAACGCGTCAATGCCGACCGGCAGTCGCTGGAACGGGTTGAGCGTGTAGCCTTGTCGTGGCGAAAGATCTTCAAGATTGCCGCCGACAACGCGATGCCCATCGACTCGGATGTGGGACGTTTGCTGGCCGAAGCCTATCCCGAACGCATTGCCCGCCAAATGGAAAAATCGGGCGTGCGCTATAAACTTGCCAACGGCCGCGTGGTGCGCCTGCCCGACCACGACCCGCTGATGCGCGAAACGTGGCTTGCCGTGGCCCAACTGGACAGCGGCACGGGCGAAGGAAAAATTTTTCTCGCCGCCCCGCTCGACGAAGAAGATCTTGTGCACCGCGCCGAAGAAAAAGAAGTGGTGTCGTGGAATGCTGAGAAAGGTATGATCACGGCGGTGCTGGAAAGACGCATTGGCAATGCATTGCTCGCCACGCGTCCGCTCACCAACGTGTCGGAGGCGTTGCGCATAAAAATATTGTGTGAGGCCGTTCAGGCCGAAGGACTGAAAATGTTGCCCTGGGAAGAAACACACGACGCGTGGCAAGCGCGCGTGATGAGCCTGCGCACCTGGCGCCCCGACGACGGCTGGCCCGACGTGAGCGCAGAACATCTGTTGCAAACCACCGACGAGTGGCTGGCGCCCTATTTACAAAACGTGACCCGCCGCCAGGATTTTAACAAACTTCCGCTCGATCAGATTTTGGCCGGCCTCATTCCCTGGAACCTCAACAGTCGCCTCGATGTGCTGGCTCCTCCTAAACTATCCGTGCCCAGCGGGTCCATGATAAAACTTCACTATGCTTCCGATGGCAGGCCGCCGTTCATTGAAGTGCGCTTGCAGGAAGTGTTTGGCTTGCAGGAAACCCCCGCGGTGAACGAAGGCAGAAATAAAATCATTCTCCATCTGCTGTCGCCAGGCTACAAACCCGTGCAGGTGACGCAGGACCTGAAAAGCTTCTGGCAAACTACCTATCACGAAGTGCGCAAGGAAATGCGCATGCGCTACCCGCGCCACCATTGGCCCGAAGATCCGTGGACGGCCGAAGCAGTGCGCGGCGCGAAACGCAGAAATACATAGACCAAGCTTTTTATAGGGCCCGTTAGACGCTCAACTTTTCAAGATAGAGGTCTACATATTCAGCCACCTTCTTTCGCTTATACTGCATGATGAAGCGCGGGTGGGGCAGAGGCACCACCGTGTCAAAAATCTGTAGCTCGTCGTTGAGGCGTTTCAGGTATTTATAGTTCTGCCCTTCGCCCAGACAGAAGCAGGTTGTGGTGTGGATGCCAAACGGGAGTTGGGTTTGCAGGGATGTTACGATGAAGGGCTTCAACACTTCCTGAAGTTTGGGAATGTCGTAGTAGTTCAGATTTTTTCCGTCTTTCATAAAGCCCAGCGGGCTGACGGCGCTGATGTAGAATTTTTTGTAGAATGTTTTTGCACCACCAAAGGCTTCAATCATGGCGTAGATGAAGTCGGCCGACAACTCTGCTTTTTTGGGGAGGTCGTTCGGGATGTGACAATATTTTTCAAGCTTCACCGGGTCGGTAAAGGGAATGCCGGTGAGCCCGCCGCCCAGCCGACCCGGATTGATGCCCATGATGATGAAGCGTTTTTTCTGATCGCCGTAATACTGGTTATAAAAAGTTTTACACAACGCCATTGCCATTTCGTCTTTGTAGGGATGAAGCACCTCCACGCCCTTTGGAAGTTTTTGTGCGATGTGCAGCGTGGAATAGAAATTCAAAATCTGCTCGGAGAATGTCATGGTAGTGATAGCGAAAACGTCCGGCGTGGGCCGGACGTTTGTGATGTGATTTTATTTTTTGGGTTCGCGAAGCGATTTAAACTCCGATGTGCTTTTCCACTGCGGCCATTTTTCTTCGAACGACAGGCGCTTGCCCACCTGGAGCATGAGCTTGGCATCTTCCACAGCGCCGCTCAGATCCCACTGCGCATCGAACTGGTCGTTGGGTTGGTGATAGCGGTTCTTCGTGTATTCGGCTTCGGCTTCGCGTCCGAAATCTTTCCCCTTGTCAACATGGTCGATGCCGTTGCCGGAGAACAACGCGGGGATGCCCACCTTGGCAAAGTTGAAGTGGTCGGAACGGAAATACATGCCGGCCACGGGGTTGGGATCGGGCGCGAGGTAGCGACCTTGCTTTGTAGCTTCCTCTTTCAGATAGTCATCTAACTCCGATTGCCCAAGACCGATCACGGTGATGTCTTTCATGCGGCCATACACGTTGGTGAAATCGATGTTGATGTTGGCCACGGTTTGCCCGACGGGGTAGACCGGATTTTGTGCATAGTAGGCCGAGCCCCACAGGCCCTGCTCTTCGGCTGTCACGGCGAGAAACACAATGGAGCGTTTGGGTTTGTTTTTCAGTGCCTTAAAGCCTTTGGCAATTTCCATCATGGTGGCCACACCGCCGGCGTTGTCTACCGCGCCGTTGTAGATGGAGTCGCCCGCGTCGTTGGGTTTGCCGATGCCGAAGTGATCCCAGTGCGCCGTGTAGATGATGTATTCGTCGGGTTTCTCGCTGCCCGTGATTTTGGCGATGGCGTTGTATGATTTATTGTAAGTGGTCTTCAGTTTCACCTGTGTGCTCACCTTGGTGTTCAGTGAAAAACCTTTGAAGCCCGGCTGTCGTGCTTTCGATTGCCATTCGCCAAAGTTCAGGCCTGCCGCTTCGAAAAGTTTTTCGGTGGCCGGCATCGATGTCCATCCTACACCTTCGCAGAAGTATTGATTCTTGCCACGCGGGTCGAGATAGAGGTGGGGCGCATTCCAACTGTTTTGCACCACCCAAAAACCATAGCCGGCCGGCACGGTGTTATGAATCACAAGACAACCCTTGGCACCCTGGCGCGCCGCTTCTTCAAATTTATAGGTCCACCGTCCATAGTAGGTCATGGTGTTGCCTTTGAAGAACGTGGTGTCTTCGCCGCCAAAGCCGGGATCGTTCACCAGCACCAGCACGATTTTATTTTTCACGTCAAGATCCTTGTAATCGTTCCAGTTATACTCCGGTGCCACAATGCCAAAGCCGGCAAACACAAGCTCTTCGTCTTTCCACGAAAGCAACGAGTCGGTGCGTTGCGACCAGAGCACGTAGTCTTTGAATCCGGAGAGGGTGATGTTTTTCTTTGTGCTCTTCACGGCCATGGTGGTGTCGGCCGTGGGAAGAATTTCTACCATGGGCACTTCCTGCAAATAGCTTGTGCCGTTGCCGGGTTCGAGCCCCAGGGTTTTGAATTGTTCTTCGAGGTATGTCAACGTAGTTTTTTCGCCGGCCGTGAAGGGGCGTCGTCCTTGAAACTCGTCGGAGGCAAGCGATTGAATGGTAGCGGCAAGTCCGGTGGGGGTGATGGCGGCCAGGCCGTCGTCGCTGTTGTAGGCATCGTGCTTGCAGGCGGTGAGGGCCAACAAGACCAGCAGCATCATCGGTCTACAAAGTGTTTTCATGAGGTTCGTTTGAAAGTGAAAATACAAAATAAAAATTTTCAATCGTATGGCGCGTTGGTTTAGTAGATGATTTCGAATGCGCTTTTATAAAATCCTCCGGCCTGTACATACTCAATTAGCTCCAGATAAAACGGGTGTGCACCCAGCGTGGCACTGTCGCCGATCATGATCAGTTTTTTTCGGGCGCGGGTCATGGCCACATTGGTGCGGCGGATGTCGCCGAGAAAACCCACTTCGCTTTTGTCGTTGCTGCGCACAAAGCTGATGGCGATCACGTCGCGCTCCTGTCCCTGAAAAGCATCCACGGTGTTGATGGCCACGAGACGATGTAATGGTTCGAGAATGGCCGAAGCCTCGGCAAGTTTTTGGAAGTAGTCCACTTGCGCGCGATAGGGTGTGATGATGCCCATGGTGATCCCCTGGTCAAGCCACACGTCGGTTCCGATTTCTTCTACCAATGCTTCCACCTGGCGCAACAGCAAACGGGCTTCTTCTTCGTTGAAGCGGCTCAGCGTTTCTTTGTCTTGTGCTTCGGTATAGCCACACCCCGCCGTGTCGATAAACTCCACGGGCGATTGGTTGGGGCGCAGCAACGTGTGCTTCACGCTGTCGTCGGCCACCAACTCATCCCTATAAAAATAAGCCGACGAAAATTTCATGATGGCTTCGTGCATGCGATACTGCACCGTGAGCATGGTGGTCGTGTGGGGTTGCCGTGTCATGCCCTTTTCAAAAAGGGTTTGGGCCAGCCCTTGCTTTGCCGCTTCATTTGATTTGATGGTGGGCGGAAGTTGCTGGTGATCGCCCGCCAGCACCACGCGATGGCTGCGGAGAATGGGCACCCAGCATGCAGGCTCCAACGCCTGTCCCGCTTCATCGATGAACACGGTCCTGAATTTTTTTCCACGCAACACCGCGTGCGACGAACCCACCAGGGTGCAGCAGATGGCCTGCGTGTTTTGCAGCAGATCGTTCACAATATAAAACTCCAGCAAGTCGGCGTCGGCTTTCAACGCTTTCGATTCCTGCATCAGCATCTTGCGTTGCTGGCGTTCCTGGTAGCCAAACTCGCGCTTGTATTTGAACGCTGCGCTGCGCACCTGTTCCATTTTTTTTCTGAGCGTGCGCAGCTCCTGGTAGTGTGGATGTTCGGCGATGCGAGCATCCAGTGTTTTGCTGAGGGTTTGTTCCGTGACACGCGCGGGGTGGCCGATGCGCACTACAGAGATATTTTGTTCGCTGAGTTTATCCGTCAACAGATCGACTGCGGCGTTGCTCGGGGCGCACACCAGCACTTGTTTCTCCACGCCCACCGTGCGCACGATGGCTTGCACGAGCGTGGTGGTTTTGCCGGTTCCGGGTGGGCCATGAATGAAGGCCACGTCCATGCCGTCGATGCGGTCGAGGGCTTGTTGCTGGCGATCGTTGAGGCCCGCCACAGTAACGCTGTTTCTCACATAGTCGCTGTCGCGTTTGGCGCGCGCATCGCCCAGCAACATTTCGCGCAGTTCGGCCACGCGGTTGTCTTCGGCTTTGATCACTTCCTTGAGGGCGAACTCCATTTCGCGATAGGTCATTTCCTCAAACATCACGTCTACGCCCAGCAGACCGTCTTCGATCCACTCGGGCAGTTCTTCGGCGTTGAGGGTAATCACCATGTTGTCGTCGCGCACGTAGTTCACCACGCCGCCAATGTGGTCGCGTTCGGGTTTGCCCGCACTGTTCGAAAACACGCTCACCGACTTGCCGCTCTGAAAGGCGTGAGGTTGTTCGTGACGGCCCGTGCGTTCCACCTCTATGATGAGCCGTTCGCCGGTGCCGATGTAGTCGCGCTTGAGGCGCACCGGATACCACGTGGTGCCATCCTGTGTGCGCTGGTTGAGCGAGCGGAGCAACACTTTCTGCCGGTAGTATTCCAGGTCGGCCTGGCGTTCGAGTTTGATGAGTTCGAGGGTCTTCTGGAGTTGTTGGCGAGTTGACATCATGCGCGGCAAAGATAACCTGTGGCAACCAACCCTGGCCGGGGTTCACGCATTTTTGTTTTGTATAACAATCCGCGCCGCCTCACACGATTCCTCTACCACTGATCAAGTATTTTTGATGAATGGCGTTTGTTCTTTTTATTTTCAGATTCCTAAACCTCCACCGTCATGCGCGCCATCCTAGTTCTGCTGTTTGCTATGGTATTGATCCATCCGCTGCTGGCCCAACCCTATGACCTGGTGTTGATAAACGGAAAAATTCTGGATGGCTCGGGCAACTCGTGGTTCTATGGCGATGTGGCAATACGCAACGGTAAAATTGTGGCCGTGGGAAAAATCGTTTCTCCGGACGCCCGCAAAGTTCTGGATGTGAAAGGACTCATTGTAGCTCCCGGCTTTGTGGATGTGCACACGCATATTGAAGGCAACGACCTGAAGGTGCCCATGGCCGGCAATTTTGTTTTTGATGGCGTCACCTCAGTGGTCACGGGAAACTGTGGCTCATCCAACACGGCGCTCGATCATTACTTCATGCAACTCGACAGCGTGAAAACATCTGTGAATGTGGCTACCCTTGTGGGTCACAACAGCGTGCGCCGCGCGGTGATGGGCGATGCACAACGCGACCCTTCGGCCGATGAACAAAAACAAATGGAAGCGCTGGTGGCAAAAGCCATGCGCGATGGTGCCGTGGGTTTTTCAACGGGACTCATCTATGTTCCGGGCACGTATTCTAAAACACCCGAGGTGATTGGCCTGGCCAAAGCCGCCGCGCAATACAACGGCGTCTATGCCTCACACATCCGCGACGAAGGCGACCATGTGACCGAGGCCATTGAAGAAGCCATCAACATCGGGCGACAAGCCAACATGCCCGTAGAGATCTCGCACTTTAAAGTGACGTACAAACCCAACTGGGGGAAATCGGTGAACACCCTGGCGCAAGTGGAGAAAGCCCGGCGCGACGGCATCGACGTTACCATCGATCAATACCCCTATGTGGCCAGCAGCACCACGCTGAACACCGTGTTGCCTTCATGGGCATTTTCCGGTGGCGACGACTCGTTGCAATATCGCTTGAAGACACCGGCCATCCGCGCCAAAATAAAAACCGAAATGCTGGAAACGCTGAAGCGTAAACTGCTGAAGAGCTATAGCTATGCCGTGGTGGCCCGCTATGGTGCCGACACCACCGTGAACGGCAAAACCATTTCGGAAGTGAACGTGCTGAAAGGCCGCAAGCCCAAAGCCGCCGACGAAGCCGAAACCATTTTGGAAATGGTGGCGAAAGGCAGCGCACAAATGGTGTACTTCAGCATGAACGAAAGCGACCTGAAGAACATCATGCAATACCCCTACAACATGTTTGCCTCCGACGCAGGCATTGCCCGCTTTGGTTCGGGCGTGCCACACCCGCGTGCCTATGGCACCAATGCGCGTGTGCTGGGGCAATATGTTCGCGAGCTCCATGTGATCACGCTCGAAGAAGCGGTGCGGCGCATGACCTCCTTACCCGCCCAAAAATTTCAGCTTCGCGACCGCGGCATGATTCGCGAAGGCCTCGCCGCCGACATCGTGGTGTTCGATGAAAAGACCGTGGGCGACAAGAGCACGTTTAGCCAGCCGCATTCTTTTTCGACCGGCTTCCGCCATGTGATCGTGAACGGACAACTGGTGATTGAAGACGGCAAACACAACGGAACGCGGAGCGGCGTGGTGTTGCACGGCCCGGGCTATGCTACGACCTCGAAACCGTGATGATGGTGTATCGCGTAGAAAATGAAACCGAAGCAGTGACAAGCCGTGGACTACCTCTATGAATCTAGTATATTGGTAGCGTTTAAAAACAATGGTTAAGAATTACCTGAAAATTGTTCTTCGGTTCATGCTCCGGCACAAGGGGTATTCCATGATCAACATCGCCGGCCTCACCATCGGCATCACGTGCACGCTGCTGATCATTCTCTACATACGCGACGAGTTGAGCTACGATCGTTTTCATCCCGATGCAGACGACACCTACCGCATCGGTTTTAGCGGCGCCATTGAAGGGCGCACGTTCAGCTCGGCCCAAACCGGCGGCCCCGTGGCAGCCGCGCTGCAAAAAGAAATTCCCGATGTGGCAAGCACCTTGCGCATGGCGTGCTGGGCCACGTTTCCGGTGCGGTATCAGGATCGCGTGTTCACCGAAGCCAAGCTGTTGCTGGCCGACGAAAATTTTTTCAGGTTCTTTCACTTCAACCTCGTGGAAGGTCATCCCGACTCGGTGCTGCACGGCGATGGCAAGGTTGTGATTACCGAATCGGCTGCCCGCCGCTACTTCGACTATAAGGGCAAGGGTGATAAAACGCCCATCGGAAAATCGTTGGTGCTGGCGCAGGGTTATATCGTGAAAGTGTCGGGCATTGCCGAAGACCCTCCCTTGAATTCGCATTTCCGGTTCACGCTTGTGCTGTCGCTCATTTCGTGGGATGAAGCCAACACCGGCGACTGGATGACACGCAAGCTGGTGACGTATGCCAAACTAAAACCCGGCGCTTCGCCCGACAGCGCGATGGCAAAGTTTAACGCGCTCACCGAAAAGAATGTGGGACGCGAAGTGGGACAAGGCACACACCAGGATTGGGTTGCGTTCACATCGCGGGGAAACCGTCTCCACTTTTTTGCCCAACCCTTGCCCGACATTCACCTCCACTCGCAACTGAGCGACGAGATCGAAGTCAACGGCGACATTCAATACATCTACATCTTTGGCTCCATTGCCGTGCTGGTAACGTTGCTGGCCTGCATCAACTTCATGAACCTGTCCACGGCCCGGTCGTCTACGCGGGCCAAGGAAGTGGGGGTGCGCAAAACAGTGGGTGCGCCCTATGGCAAACTGGTGGGACAGTTTTTGGTGGAGTCGTATTGTTATGTGTTGATTTCGGTTGGACTGTCGCTTTTTGGTATTGTGGTGTTGTTGCCGGTGCTCAATTATTTCACCGAAAAACAACTTCACGTCACAACGCTTTTTCGTCCGGTGTTTTTTACGAGCCTCGTGCTATTTGTGATGTTGGTGGGGTTGCTGGCGGGAAGCTATCCGGCCTACTACCTGTCGCGGTTCAACCCGGTGGAAGTGCTCACGGGCAAGCTGCGCATTCCCCGCAAGGGTTTTAGTCTGCGCAATGTGCTGGTGGTGTTCCAGTTTTTTATTTCCACGGTGCTGATCATTGCCACGCTGGCGGTCTATGAACAATTGCGTTTCATTCAGCGCGCCGCGTTGGGCTTTGACAAAGCCAATGTGGTGAACCTGCTCCACACCAAGAACCTTCGCAAGAATGGCATCACCTTCAAGCGGGAGCTGATGAGTTATCCCGAGATCAGCTCGGCCAGCTACGCCAACCGCCTGCCACCTCAGGTCGACTGGCAGTCGGTGTTTCGCCCAGTCGATTCGAAGACGGAATATTTGCTGGCGGTCTACGAAATGGATGCCGACCACCTGGAGACCATGCGCTACACCCTGGCCGAGGGCCGCTTCTTTTCCAGCCAGATTGCCAGCGACAGCAACGCGATCATCCTAAACCAGACCGCGGCAAAAAAACTTGGCTGGGAAAAATTTAAGGGGAAAAAGCTCGTTACAAACTATGACCACGATGGACGCGCGCGCGAAGTGATTGGCATTCTTCAGGATTTTAATTTTCAATCGTTGAAGGAGCCCGTGCAACCGCTGGCGGTGGTGCTGGGGCCGGAGCCAAACTGGGAGATGGCCATCCGCATCACAAAGGAAAACACGGAAGAGAAGCTGGCGCTGATCCGCACATTCTGGAAAAAATATGCGCCCGACGCGCCTTTCGAATACGTTTTCCTCGACAAAAATTTTGAGGCGAAGCAGGCGGCAGAACGAAAGCTGGGCACCATCTTTTTTCTGTTTACCTCGCTGGCCATCTTCATTGCGTGCCTGGGACTTCTGGGGCTGGCGTCATTCAAAGCCGAGCAGGCCACGAAGGAGATCGGTATCCGCAAAGTGATGGGCGCCACGGTGAACGACATTGTGCTGATGATGAACCGCGATTTTTTGAAGTTGGTGGTGGCGGCCAATGTGCTGGCCTGGCCCGTGGCAGCCTGGGCTGTGTATGTCTGGCTGAACCAGTTTGCCTACCGGATTTCGTTTCCATGGCTGGCGTTTTTGCTGGCCGGCGTCATCAGTTTTGTCATCGCGTTTGCTGCGGTGGGCTATCAGGCCGGCCGGGCTGCGCGGGGCAACCCTGTGAAATCTTTGCGAAATGAATAGGGGGCAGGTGCAACCTTTGTCCGCGTTTCCAAGTCTAGACTATGTGGCTGTTCCGGAACGGTCGAAAAAAATTGTGAACGTAGCATAGGGGTAAAGGCCGCGTCTGTTGTCTCTGCTCAAACCCCCTTAACATTTTAAAAGCATTCTCCCGTATGAAACCCTTTTCAAGAAACACCCTCCTCGCCGCGCTGCTGTTTGCCAGCCTGAGCCTCGCCGCGCAAGATGCCAAAGAAATTTCGCGCGACCTGAAGCCCTTCCGCAAAGTGGTGGCCTCACCCAAAATCAACCTCATTCTGGAACAGGGCGACCACGAAAGCATCCGCCTGGTCTACTCCAATGTGAATGCCGACAAAATCAACATCAAAGTTCACGGGCATACCCTGCGCGTTTACCTCGAAGACGCCAAAGTGACCGAGCGCAACGAACGCGTGTCGCCCCACGGCCGGAGAGGCATCTATCACGATGTGACCGTGACGGCCTATGTGACCTACAGACAATTGGAACACCTGGAAATTCGCGGCAACCAGGAACTCACTTGCAAGAGCCCGCTCACCGCCGAAAAGTTTGTGCTGAAGGCGTATGGTGAAAACGAAATTACGCTGGCCTCTGTGAAAAGCGACTATCTGAAAACAAGCCTCTATGGCGAGAACAAACTTCGGATCAAAGGCGGCAAAGCTGAATTCCAGAAATACAAATTGTTTGGCGACAACCGAATCGACACCCAGGAACTGAAAAGCTATTCGGCCACCGCCAACATCTTTGGTGAAAGCAAACTTAAACTGAGCACCCAGGACCAACTGAAAATAAACGCCTTTGGCGAATCGCAGATTTCGTATAACGGCGACGCCAGCGTGAACAAGGGCCTCATCTTTGGCCGCACGGAAATCAACAAGCTGAACTAAGCGATATTCTTCTCGGAAGAAAAAAAATCCAATCCTTCATCGGGTTGGATTTTTTATGCGCAGGTTTTCGCGATCGCGTTGCCTCATTCGGGCCGTGAACGCGCAACCGTTCCCTATGATTCCACCAATGTTTCGGCGAGTGCCAGGCGTTGTTTCAGACTTCTTATTTCGGCTTCGAGGGCTTCGCGTTGGCGGTGCATTTCTTCCTGGGTGGCCAGAAGCTCTTCGGCATTTTCGCGCATCAGTTCTTCTTTTTGGGAGAGCACGTCGGCGCGCTGTCGCGACTCTTCCAGCAGGCGGCGTGTTTCGGACGAGGTTTGTTTGTTGAGCAGCAGGGTGGCGATGCTTTCGGCGATGCGCTCCACAAACTCCACCTCGTGCGGAAGCAGCATCTTGAACGATGCCAGTTCCAGCACACCCATCACGCGCTTTCGTACTTGCAATGGCACCAGCACGATGTTGCGTGGTGTGGCCTCGCCGAGGCCTGAGGTGATCTTTATGAAATCGTCGGGAACATCTTTGAGGTAGATGGTTTCTCCTTCGAGCACGCACTGGCCGATGAGGCCGGTTCCGGGAGTGACGCGATCGTTGGTGAATTTCTTTTTGGCGTAGGCATAGGTGGAGAGCCGTTCGAGGTGACGATCGTTGTCGTGGCCTTGCAAAATGTAGAGCGCGCCCTGGTTGGTATGCAGGTAATCGACCATCAGTTTCAGGATGCGGTCGCCCACGGTTTCGAGGGCTTCGGCTTCGTTCTTCAGCACGTCGTTGAAGCGGGCCATGCCTTCGTTCATCCAGTTTATTTTGCGTTGGTGTTCTTCGGCATGGTTCAATTTTTCCTGCGCGCTCACCAGCGATCGCGCCAGCACGTCGTTGGCATATTGGTCTTCATAGCGCATGCCGAGGTCGCCGGAGCCAAGGCGCTCGGCAAAGGTGGTGGCCGCCCGCAGACGGTCTATGAATTGGTTGAATGCCATTTTGGTTTGACCGATTTCTTCGGTGCTGAGCACGTGAAGTTTGTCGGGAAAAATGCCTGCCGCCAGCTTTTGCATGCCACTGCGGATTTCTTTGATGGACCGGGTGAGCAGGTTGGCATAGACCAGCGCCATGGCGATGCCCACCACAATCTGCACCGAGAAGATGATCCATAAGATCCATTGCGTGCTGTCGATCTGGGCCTCGTTGCGTTCTTTCACCTGGGTTCGGATGGCCTCTATGTGCGGGCGAATGACCGTGAAATAGTTTTTGATGCGCCCGCGAAGGCCCTGATCTTCGGTGAGGCCGATTTGTTTTTCGATGGCCACCACGTTGTTGAATTCTGTCTTGTAGTGCTGCAAGTGGGGCAACAGGGCCGTGCCGCCACTGGTGGTTAGCTGTGTGCTGAAGATGTCGAAACGTTGATTGAATTCGTCGAGATACTTGAGGTCCTTGCGAAGGAAAAAATCTTTTTCGTGACGACGCAGCATGAGCATGGTGCTTTTGTCGAAGTCCACGCCGGAGTTCTCGACGTTGTGTATGGCTTTGCGGAGGGTGCCTTCCAGGCCGTAGTCTTTGAAGCCGCGGGTTTTCAGCAGGGCCACCAGCTGTTGGAAATTCTGTTGCAGACTGTCGAGCGGGGCGATGAGGGTTTGGGAAATGTTTCGGTCCGTTGCGCCGGCCGGCAAGGTCTCGAATTGGGTGATCACGATCTTGGCTTGCGCATAGTTTTCCATGAACGAGTCCAACACCGGCGACTGCTGCTGTTCGAGGAATGATTTTGATTTGTAGCCTTCATAGATGAATTCACGAAGGGCCAGGTCCATGGTTTCCAGCTGTAGTTTCAGCAGATCGGCTTTTTCGTTGATGCCCTTGAAGTAGATGATCCGATCGATAGACGACACCGAAAAAATGATGAGCAGGACCGAAAGCAGCAAAAGTGATCCGAAGGCAGCCAGCAACTTGATGCGGATGCGCAACCCCAAGATGAAGTCTTTCATCGTCAAAAAAAATACGGTTCAGGTGTGAGAAGGGACTTTAACCTTCCAAAGTAACACACCCGGCATTACCCCGCGGCGAGGAGAACGTTACCGTTATATTAACAAGTTGAACTTGCCCAAGTGCCGATGGAATGGGATGCGCTTTGGGTGTGGGGCACTTGCCACCAACCCAACCCTGCGTGAAGGATGGCAGTGGAAAGCCCACAGCCGCGGGGGATGGCGCGATGAGGCGAGGACTTGTAGCGGACAGCCTGTCCCTCCGCCTGCAGGCGGAGGGACACGCCCAAACTTTTTGACATATTGCGCATGTCTGCCGTTTGTGAAGCGTGTGAAAAATCATGGAAAACAAGGACGCGGCACGACGCAGTGGTATGTTACTTTGTGTGGTGATGAGGAATGATGGTGCGTTCCATTTTTTTGATTCGAAAACAGAACGTACATTCCACAGCAAGGCGCCCGGGCACCTACGGAACAAAACCAACCGCATGGCAACAAAGATTTTTATCACCGACGACCACTACATGATTGTGGAAGGCATTCGCTCGCTGCTGCAGCACGAGGCGGGGGTGGAGTGGATGGGGCATGCCATGACGGCGGCATCGTGTCTTGCATTTCTCCGGCAACAACAGCCCGACGTGATCCTGATGGACATCAGCCTGCCCGACATGAGCGGTATTGACCTGTGCAAGACGGTGAAAGAAAATTATCCCGCCGTGCACATTGTGGGACTGAGCTCGTTTAACCAGCAGAGTTTTATTCAGAAGATGCTCGACAACGGCGCCTCGGGCTACACCCTGAAGAACGCCACACGCGACGAACTGATCGAAGCCATTGACGCGGTGATGGACGGCCGCATCTATTTGAGTCACGATGCTTCCGTGACCATGAAAAGCAACAAGGACGCTAAGCTGCCTGTGATTACGCGTCGCGAAAAAGAAGTGCTGGTGCTCATTGCCGAAGGGCTTACCAACAACGAGATTGCCGAAAAGCTTTTCATCAGCTCCACCACCGTGGACACCCATCGCAAAAATTTGCTCACCAAGTTCGAAGCCAAGAACACCGCCACGCTGATCAAGATGGCGGTGCAGCAGCATTTCATTTAAAGCGCGCTACATGCTCATTCCCGTTTTGCCGAAGCAGCGCGGATTGCAAATTCGTTTGCTGGAATGATGTTGAAATCTGTCCACGGTAGGTGGTGAGCAATTTCTACGCTCGCGTTGCCGCGGGCCGGTATAATATTCTACAGTGGGAACGGCGATTATGGGGAAAACAATCGTTTCGTGGTGTTGTGTGATGCGATGATGTGGTTTTTTAGCGTGGCAAGGGCAGTATGGGCACTGGCATTCTTATTGTCAATGCTGAGTAAAAATCCCTTACCGTATGAAAACGTGGACTTTAGCAATGGCGCTCATCGGGTTGATGACGGTTGCGTGTGAAGAGGAAAGAGAGTCGATGATTGAAGGAAGCGACAAGTCTTTCTTGTTTGAAGCAGGTGCGGCCAATCAAGCCGAGTTGGAATATGCAAGGCTCGCCGCGGTGAAAGGCACATCGGAAGCCGTGCGGGCGTTTGGACAACAGACCATGATGGCGAAACAACAGGCGATCAATGACCTGAAGCGCATTGCCGACAATGACCACATTTTTCTGAACACCGCCATGGACGAAGCGCACCAGCAACAATTTGCCAGACTGGGCACCTTTGTGGGCATGCAGTTCGACACGTGTTATCTGAATTGCCAGATGAAGTGTCAACGGGAATCCATCGCGCTGTATGAGGCCGAACTCGAACAAGGCAAGGTAGAAGTTGTGAAGAACCACGTGTCAACCTTTTTGCCCAGCATGAAGAGCCGGGTGGTGACGGCAGGCGATCTTTCTGTGAGAGCGAATGCCGAAATTGCCGTGAAGGAAAATAACTAGCCGCAGCCGTTTGATGTTTTAAATGCCGGTTTTTTTTATAGCATAGCAGCGCGTCAACGACCAGAATGTTAGTTGAGTCGCTGCTTATTTTTTTGATGAAGGTTGTGGTGAAACGATGGAAAGAACATCGGTTTTTAAAATAGTTGACGCTTCATGTTTCGCAAGGTTGATGGACAGCAGACCCTGCTTTAGTTGTCGACCGATGAAAAAAAGTGACACTATTTCAGGTCGGCGTAGGGGATAGGCCGAAGTTGTGGTACATACTGATTTTGCCTGCTTTCAAGGCCCGCCCCAGATTAATTTATTGTTGATTTTTTCTTTGAAATGCCGGATGAAATAGACTACTTCATCCATTCGGAAACGATTGCAGCCCCTTTTTCATGAATTATTCAGCCCACCAGGAACGGTTTCAGATGTCGGACGAAGCATTGTTTGAGATGCTTCGCGAAGACCATGCGTGGGCTTTGAAAGAGATCTTTGAACGCCACAACCTTCGCTTGTTCCGCATGGCCGCTGGCGTGCTGAACGACGATGATCAGGCCAAGGACCTGGTGCAGGATGTGTTTGTGGATTTGTGGAATCGCCGGCACACGTCCAATGTGCAAATCTTGTCGCACTACCTTTCGCGGGCCATCAAGTTTCAGGTGTTGAAACAGCTGCGCAACGGGAAGTTGCAGGAGCATCACCTGAAGCTGGCGCAGAAAGTGCAGTTCGCCAATCAAACCGAAGAGCTGTTGAATTTTCAGGAGCTGGAAGAACAACTTCAAAAGGCCATCGCCGTGTTGCCCACGCGCTGCAAGGAAGTTTTTTTTCTGAGTCGTTATCAGAACTTATCGCACAAGGAAATCTCGACACGTCTCAAAATTTCTCCCAAGACTGTTGAAGCCCAAATTGGAAAGGCCCTCACGTTCCTGCGCTCGAAGCTGGAAGGCATCGTGTTGATGGTGGCCATGCTCTTCCTGTAAAATTTCCTTTTTTTATTCACGTGCTCCTTTCAGGCAACGTCTGTGCCCTTTGTATTTCAGGAAAATAATTGCGTAAAAAAGACCCCCGAGTATAGGGGATAGGCGACGGTTGTGGTACATCCTTTCAATACGCCGAAACATGACTCAAGAAGAATTCGAAGCGCTGATGGATAAGTATCTTGCCGGGCAGGCCACGGCCTCGGAAGAGCGGATGATGGATGATTTCTTCGCCGCCCAGGAACGGAAGCAATCGCTGGAGCACTATGGGCTCAGCGAAGCCATGTGGTCTTCCATCGAAAACCGTCTTCAACACAAAACAAAGCCTGCCAACAAGAAACCTTTGCGTCGTGTGTTGCTCCCCGTGTCGTTGGCCCTGGTGGCCACCATGGTTTGGGGTGTGCTCTATTATGCGGGCATGTTCTCTGAACCGGCTTCTGCACACTGGGTCACATCCGATTCGCCCCGTGGCCAAAAATCAGTCATCACCCTGGCCGATGGGTCGCGTGTGTTTCTGAATGCCGGCAGTTCCTTGTCTTATCCGGAAGTGTTCGACGCAGACATCCGCGAAGTGAAACTCACGGGCGAAGCATTCTTTGAGATCACAAAAAATCCGAAACGTCCTTTTGTGGTGACCTCCGGCAATGTGACCACGAAAGTGCTGGGCACGTCGTTCAACATTCAGGCGTTTCCCCAACAGCAAATCAGTGTGACGGTGGCCACGGGCCGTGTGCAGGTGGAGGCCACGTCGCCCCAGCAGCAGGAAGATGGCAAAGGTGCCAATCGCGTTATACTCACCCCCAACGATCAGGCGGTCTATGCCTCGGAGCAGGAAGGCCTGGTGATCTCGCACGTGAACATCGACAAGTTTCTTGCCTGGAAAGACAACACCTTGCTGTTTGAAAACAGTACGATTGAAGAAGCAGTGGCCGTGATGGAGCGCTGGTATAATGTGAGCATCGCCTTTGATGACGTGCGCATCAAGTCGTGTCGCATCAACGGTCAATACAAAGACGAAAGCCTGGAGAACGTGTTGAAAAGTATTCAGTATATGTATCACGTAGACTTCATGTTCACGGCCCAGAACACAGTGACACTCTATGGAAAAGGATGCAACCCCTAAATCAACCCACGTCATGAATACATCGTAAGCTGCGGGCCGCGTTGGCCTGAAAAAAGGAAGTCCGGTTGCCCTTGAATCTTGGCGGATGCAGGGTAGCCGGACTACGAGTCAAAACAAGTTTATTATTTCAACCCATTACAAATCTATGCAAATAAATCTATCTAAACTGCTAAAGTTTATGTCAGTGCAATGTTTGATCGTCATGATGATTCAGGTGTTGACAATGCAGTTTCTCGTCGCGGGAAATCTACATGCACAGAACCTGGCCGACACCAAGCTTTCGGCAGACATACGCAACAAGAAGCTGGTGGAGATTTTCAAGACGATCGAGAACAAGACGTCGTATGTGTTTGCGTTTCCGGAAGAGATCCGGAACGACGAGGCACGTTTCTCATTCACCTTTCGCAACGAAAGTCTGGACAATGTGCTGCGCAGAATGCGTCAGAAAACCAAGCTGAAATTTAAAGTGATCGACCTCACCATCACGGCCGTGTTTGACGAGCGTCGCGAGATACAAGCCGTGTTGCCCGAGCCGGAAAGTTTTGAACCGCCCACCGTCATCAGTGGCACCGTGACCGACGAACAAGGCAATGGCCTGCCCGGCGTGAACGTGTTGCTGAAAGGAACCGCCAGCGGCACCACCGCCGATGCCGACGGAAAATATTCCATCAGCGTTCCCGACGACAACGCAGTGCTGGTGTTCACTTTCATTGGCTATGAGACACGCGAAATGTCTGTGCTCGGCCAGAGCACCATCAACGTGGCCCTGAATCCTGACGCCAAAACACTGCAGGAGATTGTGGTGGTGGGCTATGGCACACAACGCAAAGGCGACGTGACCGGCTCCATCAGTTCGGTATCTAAAAAAGATTTTGAAGGCCAACCCATCACCCGTGTAGATCAGGCACTCCAAGGTCGTGTCACCGGCGTGCAGGTGACCAACGCCAGTGGTTCGCCCGGTGGTGCTGTGCGCATTCGCATTCGTGGTGCCAACTCGCTGAGCGGCGACAACGATCCGCTCTATGTGGTTGACGGTTTTGTGGGCGCCGACTTCAACACCATTAACCCCGACGACATTGCCTCGATTGATGTGTTGAAAGATGCTTCGGCCACCGCCATCTATGGAAGCCGTGGTGCCAACGGTGTGGTGATCATCACCACCAAGTCGGGCAAGAACGGTGAGATGAAAATCGACTTCGGTGTTCGCCTCTACAGTTCGCACCTCATCAAAAAATTCAATACCCTGAACGCGGTTGACTTTGCCAACGTGGCCAACGATCGCGCGAAAGCACTTACCCCCGACGGTGGCACCTATGTGCCCCGCTTCACCGAAGAACAGATTGCCGGCTTCCGCCAGAATGGAGGCACCGACTGGCAGGACGAAATTTTCAGACCGGCCGCCGGCCACGAATATCAGCTGGGCATTTCGGGAGGCAACGACAAAACGAGCTACCTGCTTTCCATGAACTACCTGAACCAGGACGGCATCATCGAGAACAGTGACTTTAAACGGTATGCGGTGCGCACCAACATCGTGTCGCAGATCTCGCAAAAGTTTTCGATGCGTTTCAACTTCACAGGCACACGCCGCGAGAACATGAACTCCGATGGCACGGGCCAACGCAGCGGTGCGCTGGGACAAGCATTGGCCTGGGCACCTACCACGCCGGTGTATGATGCCAACGGAAACTACATTCTGTATGATCCCGTGAGCTCGTTGTTTGCCAACCCGGTGGCGGTGACAAACGAAAACGAATACCGCGCCGAAAACACAAACGCCAACCTGCTCACCGGCCTGAAGTATGAAATCATTCAGGGCCTCACCTTCGATGTGCAACTGGGGTTGAACTATCTCAACTCGCAAGGCAAAGCGTTTCAGGGTTTTCCCGTGGCGCGCACGTGGGCCACGGCCGGCCGCTCGTCGTCGGAGAACGTTACGTGGCAAAACACAAACACACTTAACTATAAACACCTCTTCAATTCGGTGCACAGCCTGGATGTGACGTTGGTGTTGGAAGCGCAGAAGTTTACCGGCACAGGTTTCAATGTGAACGTGGCCAACCTCACGTATCCATCCCAATCCTACAACAACCTCTCGTTGTCTGCGTCCAGCACGGTGAGCTCGGGCTATTCGAGCTGGAGCTTGCTGTCGCAGATGGCGCGGGTCAACTATGCCTATAAGGATCGCTATTTGTTTTCGGGCGCCGTGCGTCGCGATGGATCGTCGAAGTTTCAGGGCAGCAACAAATACAGCGTGTTTCCTTCGGCCGCTGTGGGTTGGAAGATTTCGGAAGAAGACTTTATGCAACCCGTGGAGCTCATCAGCAACCTGAAGCTGCGCGGCAGCTGGGGCCTCACCGGCAACCAGGGCATCGGCCCTTACGGAACACTTTCGGCCTACGTGACCAACCTTGACGACGCCGGTGTGGTGTTTAACGGCAACGGTGGTCCACTCAAGTCGGGTATTCTGATGGGCAACCCCGGCAACCTCGATCTGAAGTGGGAAACCACCGAGCAAGTGGATGGCGGTTTGGACATAGACATCTTCAAAGGACGCCTGGGTGTGTCGGTAGACTATTTCGTGAAGAACACACGCGACCTGCTCATGCTGCGCTCCCTGCCCGGCTACATCGGTGGCTATAACATTCAATCAAACATCGGACAGATTCAGAACAAGGGTGTGGAAGTTTCATTACGCGCCACGCCCATACAAACTTCCGACTTTCAATGGAGCAGCAACCTGAACCTGTCGACCATCAAAAACAAAGTGGTGAGTCTGGGCGGCGACCGCGACACCATTCCGCTCGGCACCAACGTGCTCATCCCAGGCCAGGCCATGAACTCGCTGTGGGGCTTCCGCTTCCTGGGAACATGGAAACCCGATCAGGCCGCGCAGGCACAAGCCTTTGGCCTCAAGCCCGGCGACGCGCGCTATGAAGACGTGAACAACGACGGCATCATCAACGAAAAAGACTATCAGGTTATCGGCAACGGAACACCCAAGATCTCGCTGGGCTGGAACAACACGTTCACCTATAAAAACTTCTCACTGAATGTTTTCTTCCAGGGCTTCTTTGGTTTCGACAAGCTGAACTACACCTATGCCAACGGCATGCTGGCCAGCACCGACGCCAAGGAAATTATCTTTGCCGACATCCGGAACCGCTACATTCCCGGCGTGAACGAAACCTCCGACATTCCCGCGTTTAGCGCTGCGGCCAGCAACTCGTTCATTCAGTCGTCGCGGTTTGTGGAGCGTGGCAATTTTGTGCGCCTGAAAAATGTGAGCCTCACGTATTCGCTTCCGAAAACCGTGTTGAAGAATGTGGCGGCGGTTCGGTTCTTTGTGAGCGCCACCAACCTGTTCACCATCACGAAGTATAAGGGCATCGACCCCGAGTCGAACTCCAGCGGTGTGAGCGGCCTCACGTGGGACAACTTCGGCACCGACGTGCAGCAAGGCATCGACTTTGGATCGTATCCCAACGCGAAGACCTACACCGCCGGATTAAACTTCACTTTCTAAACCCATCCTATCGAACCGACTATGAAAAAAATAATCATACTGCTTCTGTTTGCCGCCTTCGCGGGCTGTAAAGATTTCCTGGAAGAAAATCCGAAGGGCGCTATTGTGGGCACCAACGCCATCAGCGATGTGGCAGGGTTGGAGGCCGCCCTCACCGGAACGTATAAGGGCATCTTGAGAACATGGGCCCGTGGCTTTCTGAATTCATCGACACAAAGCTTCACCATGGGTGGCGACGACCTCACCACCATCCGCGCCGGCAACGAGCCGAAGATGTGGTCGCGACAGATCGATCAGTTTGAAGTGACCTCCGGCAACTCGCACATTGCATTCATCTGGAACGGTTGCTACAAAACCATTCAGGGTGCCAACAACATCATCAACAACTATCAAAATGTGAGCGGCGATCAGTCGGTGGTCAAACAGATTGTGGGCGAAGCTTATTTTCTTCGCGGCCTGTGCTACTACTGGCTGGTGCGTGGTTTTGGCTCTGTGCCCCTCATCACCTCGGCCGATTTCACCCAAGCCATGCTCACCATAAAGAAAACCGGTGCGAAAGAAATCTATGAACTGATTGAAGCCGACCTGAAGCAAGCCGAAGAACTGGTGGGCAACGTGAAGCGCGACCCGGGACGTCCCAACAAAGGTTCGGTGAAAGCCTTGCTGGCCGATGTATATCTCACCGAAGGCGGATGGCCCCTGAAAGATGCCAGCAAGTATGCACTTGCCGCAGCCAAAGCCAAAGAAGTGATCGACAACAAAGCCACCTATGGCTTCGACCTTGTGCCGCTGGAAACGCTGTGGAGCGGAACCACCACCGCCATCGGCACCAAAGAAGAAGTGATGGCCTTCCACTCGTCGAAGAACTTTGGCGGCTCGACCAACGCCTACTATGGACATCCCGGCACACCGAAGGAAGAAAACGGCTGGGAAGATTTTTGCGCCGAGATTCATTTCTTCAACAAGTTTCCCGAAGGCAAACGCAAAGACATCACCTTCCACACCGAGTTTGTGAAGAGCGACGGGACCATCGTTCCCTGGCAAAACAGCGCCGAGCAGAAACCTTACTTTGGCAAGTTCAGGTTGGCCGTGAACAACACCTGGCAATCGTCGTTGCCCGTGCACATGATTCGCTATGCACACGTGCTGCTGGTCTATGCCGAAGCACAAGCCCGCACAGCCGCACCCAGCGAAGATGCCTACGATGCCCTGAACGCCATTCGTGAACGCGCGGAACTTGACCCGCTCGACGGCCTCTCGCAAGCCGACTTCATCAACGCCGTGGTAGACGAACGCGCCTGGGAATTTGCAGGAGAGTTCACCCGCTGGTTCGACCTTCAACGCCTCGAACTGGTGGAACAAGCCAACGCCAACAAAGACATGAACGACCTGAAACCCCTCAACACCATCACCAAATCAGACTACACGTTCCCCATTCCACTGAACGACATCACCATCAACCCAAATCTGAATTTGGACGGAGACTAGCCCGGGCTCAAATCGTTTAATCGGGATTTTTGAAAATGGGCAAAGGCCTCGACATGTCGGGGCCTTTTTTTATTTAGCAGGACACACCGCCACAACACGAGCCTTCATACAATCAAATCAAAAGAACTGCGTGAAAGTATTGGCGAGTATGAAACATGAACAAGCATGAGAGCCCGAAACAAGAATGAACAAAACACAAACCATGGAAGCGGGCAAACTCCGGAGGAGTTCCCTGTCAATAGCCCCGGGTAGCACGCCAGTGCAACCCGGGGTAACGACGAACGAAACAAGAGTGCTACAGCACACATTCAATCGATCTTCGCGCTACACGTGGCACGCATATTCGCGTCACCTCGATCATCGCGCCCGACAGCATGAACAGTTTTTTTTACGATTCACCATCGTAAAAACGAAACGAATATCGTGTCCGTCATACAATCCGAATCGATCATTATTCATTTTTCGGAATGACGATGGGGGCAAAATCAGGTGACTCCTACGGAGTCTGATCTTTGGTTGTCAGAAATTTCTATAGACAGGGCGCTCCTGCCGGAGCGTAAATTCACAAAAAACGAAAAACGAAATCTTATTTCTTGAAAATGAAATACACCGCCAAAATCAAAAACACAAAACCGATCAAATGATTCAACCGAAACGTTTCTGTTTTGAAGAGCAATAGCGAAAAGGCCACAAACACCACCAGCGTAATCACCTCCTGAATAATTTTCAACTGCAACAGTGTGAACGGCCCGCCATATTCCTTAAACCCCAACCGGTTGGCCGGCACCTGCAACATGTACTCAAACAACGCAATGCCCCAACTGATTAGAATAACGGTGGCGATGGACAGGTGCGCACTCCACTTCATGTCCTTGAACTTCAAATGCCCATACCACGCCAACGTCATAAATGTGTTGGACAACACGAGCAACAAAATTGTATAAACACTTCGCATGCTGATAAAAAAATGAAGCGTCCCGACTCGTCGGGACGCTTTTGTGATTTCTATTTAACCAATTTCTTATACTTGATCCGGTGCGGCTGTTCATCGCCCAAACGTTTCCGTCTGTTTTCTTCATATTCGCTGAAGCCACCTTCAAACCACACCACCTGCGAGTCGCCTTCGAACGCCAGTATGTGTGTGCAAACGCGATCGAGGAACCAGCGGTCGTGAGAGATGATCACGGCACAGCCCCCGAAATTCTCTAACGCTTCTTCCAGCGCACGCAGCGTGTTCACGTCCAAATCGTTGGTAGGCTCATCGAGCAGGAGCAGGTTGCCGCCTTGCTTGAGGGCGATGGCCAAATGCACGCGGTTGCGCATACCGCCCGACAGCTCTTTTATTTTTTTCTGTTGATCGGTGCCGTTGAAGTTGAACTTGCCCACATAGGCGCGCGAGTTGTGTTGCTTGCCGCCCAGCTCCATCAGTTCGTTGCCGCCTGTGATGGCCTGCCACACGGTTTCGTCTGGCGCCAGGTCGTCGTGTTCCTGATCCACATAGGCGATCTTCACCGTGTCGCCCACCACAAATGTGCCGGCGTCGGGTTGTTCTTTGCCGATGATCATTTTGAATAATGTAGTCTTACCCGCACCGTTGGGACCGATAATGCCCACAATGCCGGCGGGCGGGAGCGAGAAGGTGAGGTTTTCATAAAGCAGCTTGTCGCCGTATGCCTTGGCCACACCGTTGGCCTCGATCACCTTGTTGCCCAGGCGTGGCCCGGGGGGGATGAAGAGCTCCAGCTTTTCTTCTTTCTCGCGGTTCTCCTGGCTCAGCAGTTTTTCGTAGGCGCTGAGGCGGGCCTTTCCTTTGGCCTGACGTCCCTTCGGATTCATGCGCACCCATTCCAATTCGCGTTCCAGAGCCTTCTGGCGTTTTGATTCGGTTTTCTCTTCCTGTGCCAGGCGCTTCTGCTTTTGTTCGAGCCACGACGAGTAGTTTCCTTTCCAGGGAATGCCTTCGCCACGGTCGAGTTCCAGAATCCAGCCGGCCACGTTGTCGAGGAAATAACGGTCGTGGGTCACGGCAATGACGGTGCCTTTGTATTGTTTCAAGTGTTGCTCCAGCCAATACACCGACTCGGCGTCAAGGTGGTTGGTGGGTTCATCGAGGAGCAGCACATCGGGTTCTTGCAACAGCAGGCGGCACAATGCCACGCGGCGTTTTTCACCACCCGACAGGAATTCGATTTTGGCTTCCGGTGGAGGACAACGCAGGGCGTCCATGGCACGCTCCAGTTTGTTGTCGAGTTCCCAGGCGTTGGTGGCATCCAGTTTCTCCTGGATTTCGCCTTGCTTGGTGATGAGCTTGTCCATCGCGTCGGGGTCGTCCATCACGGCGGGGTCGCCAAACTTTTCGTTGATGGCTTCAAACTCTTTGAGTAGGGCCACCACGTCGGCCACGCCTTCTTCAACGATTTCTTTTACGGTCTTTGTTTTGTCGAGCTGCGGCTCCTGCTCCAGCAGGCCCACCGAGAAGCTGAGGTCGGAAACCACCTCGCCCTGAAATTCCTTGTCGATGCCCGCGATGATGCGCAGCAGCGACGACTTGCCCGAGCCGTTGAGACCGAGCACGCCAATTTTGGCGCCGTAGAAAAAGGAGAGGTAAATGTTTTTGAGAACTTGTTTGCTGGGGGGATAGATCTTGTTGACCCCCGCCATCGAGAAGATAATTTTTTCGTCAGCCATCTTTTAACGTAATTGTTGGATGTTGTTTGCTTCGTGATTGCCGGAGCCAATGCGGCGCGTGTCCGCGTGAAACTCCGGTGCATAAACCTTTGGTGGGCGCAAATATGGCGAAAAATAAAGCGTTAGTGTAGCAGACATGCCAGGAAATGCGGTTACATTCCCGCCAAGAAATCGATTTAGAAACGATCTTTTGCGGCCTAGCAAACGATAAGGGAAATAAAGTTTGTTTTCTTCAATTAAATTCTATTTTTGCGAAAAATTAAAGGAGGACTAAAACTATGTATTGGACGCTTGAACTTGCCTCTTACTTAGAAGATGCGCCTTGGCCCGCCACAAAAGATGAACTGATAGATTACTCCATCCGATCGGGTGCCCCGTTGGAAGTAGTGGAAAATCTGCAGGAGCTGGAGGATGACGGCCAACCCTATGAAAGCATCGAAGAGATTTGGCCCGACTACCCCACCAAGGAAGACTTTTTCTTTAATGAAGACGAGTATTGATCGCGCTTCGTTGATGATGTGATAACAAACAAAAGCTGGCCAGGGTCAGCTTTTGTCTTTTTTATAACCATCCTTCCGCGATTTCAGCAACGCCGCCGCCACCACGAGGTCTTCGGGGGTGGTGATCTTGATGTTCTCGTAGCTGCCTTCAAACAACGATATGCTATGCCCCGCGCGCTCGGCCACGCTGGCGTCGTCGGTCAGGGTGTCGTCTTCTTTCTGCGCATATGCCCGCCGGATCATGCCCACCTGAAACGTCTGCGGGGTTTGGATGAGGCGGAACCGCGAACGGTCCATGGCCTTGGTGGTGTCCTGGTCGGTGATGCGGATCGATTCCTTTAACCGGACCGCCGCCACGGCCGACTGATGCACGGCGGCCAGCCTGAACGATGCGCCGATAATGTCTTCGTGCACCAAGGGCCGCACGCCGTCGTGAATGGCCACCAGCCCATCGCCCTCAATTTTTTCGAGCCCGTTTTTCACGGATTGAAAACGGGTGTCGCCACCCTGCTGCAAAACTACCGGCTTGTAGAAACCGTATTGTGCACACAAACTTTCCCACGTGGCAAAGTCGTCGGCGGGAAGCACAAGGATGATCTGGATGGATTCGCTGTAGCGATAGAAAGCAAGAATGGTATGCATCAACACGGGCAAGCCTTCCAGTTCCAGAAACTGCTTGGGTGTTTTGCTTTTGATGCGCGTGCCTTTGCCACCGGCAACGATGAGGGCGTATTCTTTCAAACCGATTGTATTTTTTCGAGAACGGATTTTAAATCAGACAAATGCACAGTGATGATTCGCCAGACAATGAGATAGTCAACTTTTGTGTATTCATGCGCCACGATATGGCGGGATCTCACAATTTTGCTCCATTCAATTTCGGGGTAGCTGTTTTTTAAAGAAACCGGGAGGCGGTTCACCGCTTCACCAATCACCTCAAGGCAGCGCAATACCGCATATTTTGTTTTCTTGTCTGCGTCAAAATTCTGGTAGTTCATTCCATGCGTGAAAACAGAGATGTCCTGAATGGATTCTAGGATGTCATTGATCAGAAGAGATGGTGGTCGTCGTTCAGACATAGATGGCGTCGCCTTCAATGTAGGGACGATAGTGAGGCTTTAGCGCTCTTTTGCTGACGAGATCAACTTTGTGGTGCAATGCTTTTTCGAGATCATCGAGAAGATCAACGACTTCAAGGCCGATGTCGCCATTAAACTCAACCAAAACATCAATATCGCTCTCTTCAGTTTGCTCGCCTCGCGCGTACGAACCGAACAACGCCAAGCTTGCTACCGGAAATTTTTTTTTGATTTCGGGTAGGTGTTCTCGGAGCGTTCGCAGGATCTCGTCCTTGTTCATACGATAAAAATAAGAAAAGCTTCTGAGATTTTCCGGGCAGGTGAAAAATGCCAACAAAAAAAGGGTTGTGCTACCACAACCCTTTCTCTATTTTCAATTGAAATGAAATCGTACTAGATGATCAACATTGCGTCGCCGTAGGTCAGGAACTTATACTTTTCCTTGCGGGCAACTTTGTAGGCCTCCATCGCCAGATCATATCCCGCGAAAGCGGAAGCCATCATGAGCAAGGTCGACTCGGGCATGTGGAAGTTGGTGATCATGGCGTTGCAGATCTTGAAGTCGTAGGGCGGGAAGATAAACTTGTCTGTCCAGCCTTCGCGTGCCTTCAGGCGGTTGGTAGCCGACACGGCCGATTCCAATGCGCGCATCGTGGTGGTGCCGATAGCACATACACGATTTTTGTTGTCGAGCGCTTTGTTCACGATATCAACAGCCTCCTGGCCTACGATGAAATTCTCGGAATCCATTTTGTGTTTCGTGAGATCTTCCACGTCCACGGGGCGGAAAGTGCCCAGGCCGATGTGCAAGGTCACAAACGTCATGTCCACACCTTTGATCTGCAAACGCTTCAGCAACTGGCGTGTAAAGTGCATGCCCGCAGTAGGAGCGGAGACAGCGCCTTTGTGTTTGGCAAAGATGGTTTGAAAACGCTCTTTGTCTTCGGGCTTGATCTTGCGCTTGATGTATTTGGGAAGCGGTGTTTCGCCAAGGGTTTCCACCACTTTGTCGAACGCGGCAGAGTCGCCATCAAACAGGAAGCGGATGGTTCGGCCACGCGAGGTGGTGTTGTCGATCACTTCGGCCACGAGGTCGCCGTTGCCGAAATAGAGCTTGTTGCCCACGCGGATCTTGCGGGCAGGGTCTACCAGCACATCCCACAAATGCATTTCGGCATTGAGTTCGCGAAGCAGGAACACTTCAATCTTGGCGCCGGTCTTCTCTTTGCGGCCATAGAGGCGTGCGGGAAACACCATGGTGTCGTTGCCGACCATCACGTCGCCTTCCACAAAGTAGTCCACCACATCTTTAAAGATCTTATGTTCTATCTTGCCGGTATCTTTATGCACCACCATAAGGCGTGACTCATCCCTGTTTTCGGCAGGGTCGAGTGCAATAAGATTATTAGGGAGTTCAAATTTGAATTCTGATAACTTCATATTCGTGTGTGCAGAAGGTGCCCAATAAAGGGTAAAATTTTTTAAGAGGTGCAAAAATAAGGCAAGAATTGGCTTTTACGACAAAAGGGTAGTCTTTTTTCAGCGTTGTAACAAAAAAGCCTTATTTAAGTCTAGGATTAAGTAATTCGCCAACAGAACCGGCGACAAACCCAAAGTCAAATAACCGCGTTATTAACCCCTGATGAAGACCTTAGGCCAGATTTACGAGAGTTTCCGCTTCGCCTGGAGGGCGCTCAAGTCCAACGTGCTAAGGACCATCCTATCCCTGCTTGGCGTCACCGTGGGCATCTTTGCCATCATTTCTGTGCTCACCATTGTGGACTCGCTCGAGAAAAACATCAAAGACAGTCTCGATTTCCTGGGCACCGGTGTGATCTACATCGAAAAGTGGCCCTTCACTGCCGACAACGACGGCGTGTATCGCTGGTGGGACTTCTGGAAGCGCCCCAACGCATCCTACAACGAGTTTAAGTTTCTACAAGCCAACCTCAAGAACGAGAACGGCATGGTGATCTTCTCGGGCAAAGGCAACTCGGTCATCAAATACGGCAACAACAGCATCGGCCAGATCCGCCTCATCGGCGGCAGCCAGGGCTATGATGTGGTATTTGAAGTGAACATCGAAAAAGGTCGCTACTTCACGCCGGAAGAAATCGAGTCGGGTCGTAACGTCGCCATCATCGGCTATGAAGTGGCCCAGGCCCTGTTCCCCAACGAAGGCGATCCGGTGGGCAAGACCATCAAGATAAAGAACCTCAAATACATTGTGGCCGGTGTTATCCGCAAGGAAGGCCAAAGCTTCCTGGGCACGCCCAGCAACGACTATTGCACCATCATACCCTATCAGGCATTTCGCCGACTCTATCAAACCGGCACCGGCAACCCGCAGGAGCTCACCTCGCGCATTGGCGTGAAAGGCAAGGAATCTGACGTGGGGCTTGTGGAGTTGGAGAACGAAGTGCGGGGCATTTTGCGCACCCGTCGCGGACTGAAGCCTGAAGAAAAAGACAACTTTGTGCTCAACCGCCCCGAGGCCATTGCCAACGTGATCGGAAATCTGTTCGACGTGGTGGGTGTGGCCGGCTGGATCATTGGTGGTTTCTCCATTCTGGTGGGCGGCTTTGGCATTGCCAACATCATGTTTGTGTCGGTGAAAGAACGCACCAGCATTATTGGTCTACAAAAGTCGCTTGGCGCGAAAAACTATTTCATACTCTTCCAGTTCCTGTTCGAAGCCGTGTTCCTCAGCCTCATTGGCGGCATGGCCGGGTTGCTGCTGGTATTTTTACTCACCTATGTGCCCATGGGCAGCCTGGTGGTGACGCTCACAGTCAAGAACATTGTGTTGGGATTGGGTGTGTCGTCGGCCATCGGACTCATCTCGGGCATCATTCCCGCAGCCCTGGCGGCGCGATTGGATCCGGTGTTGGCGATTCGCTCGAACTAAGTCCGCAGCATCGTTTCTCCTGCATCACTATGAAACTGAAAGTTCTGTTGACGCTTTCCTGCGTAGGGTTTGTAACAGCAGTGGGTTTGTTTGCATGGTATTGGATAAGAACGCAGCCCATCCGCGTGGAGCATCAAAAGATCGATCGCGTTGTGTTCACAAGGCTCCCTCCACGAAACAGGCAACTACTGGACTTCATTGAAACAACCGGAAAATCATTAGCTCCTCGCTATGACGAAGCGGTCTGCACCGAGTTTGTTATCAAGGTAATCGATCCGTTCAAGCCACTATCAGCAACAGACAAACGGGCCATTCGCATCATTACGGGCGACAATCTTCCGGCCTTGGTGCATGACGATGCCCCCATCATTCGTGGCGTGCAAGAGGCTTTGGTTAATAGCGGCAAAGGCGTGGCGATAGATTCTGCCGCGCATGTACTTCCTGGCGACTTTGTTCAATTCTGGAATGTGTATAACGGCAAGGCCTATGGGCATTGTGGTGTGGTGATGGAGATAGAGCCGGAAAAAAGTTTGACGCTATACTCCTCGCATCCGATGACAGACGGCTATGGCAAACAAAAATTTCTGTGGCCCGGGAAAACCTATTTCGTACGATTGAAATAACAAAGGAGCCTCATTTCAAAAAGCCACACGCTTACCGTTCTCCATTTTCGCCAACGTCTTGTCCTTATCGGGCCTTCCGTTGTCATCTCCTTTTTCTATCTTCCGGCCGTCATTAACCTTAACCATTTCAATGAAATCCTTTCTAACCCTCACGCTCCTGGCGGCAAGTCTTTTGTTGCACGCCCAGGACAAAGACAAAAAGTGGGATGTGTCCAACCCACCCGCTGATGCTAAAATCAAGGACGTAAAAATTTCGACCGATGAAGGCACGTGGCTGAACGTGGACGTGAGTCCCGATGGAAAAGAAATTGTGTTCGACCTGTTGGGCGACCTCTATGTGCTGCCCATCACCGGCGGCACGGCCAAAGCCCTGCGCACGGGCGTGCCCATGGATGTGCAGCCCCGCTACAGCCCCGATGGAAAATCGATTGCCTTCATCAGCGACGCGGGCGGTGGCGACAACATCTGGGTGATGAAGCGCGACGGCAGCGACGCGAAGCAAATAACCACAGAAGATTTTCGCTTGCTGAACAACGCCACCTGGACACCCGACGGCAACTACCTGGTGGCCCGCAAACACTTCACATCACAACGCTCGCTGGGTGCCGGCGAAATGTGGATGTATCATGTGACCGGCGGCAGCGGCCTGCAGATCACCAAACGCAAGAACGACCAGCAGGATGTGAACGAACCCACCGTGAGCCCCGACGGACAATATCTGTACTACAGCGAAGACATGTATCCCGGAGGTTTCTTTCAATACAACAAAGATCCCAACAGCCAGATCTATGTGATCAAGCGATATGATTTCAACAAAGGCGAAACAGACATCGTAACGGGTGGTCCCGGCGGTGCTGCGCGACCACAGGTTTCGCGCAATGGCTCGAAGCTGGCCTTTGTGCGCCGCGTGCGCGAAAAGTCTGTGCTCTACATTCACGACCTGAAGACAGGAGAGGAGTGGCCGATCTACGACGACCTCAGCAAAGATCAGCAGGAAGCGTGGGCCATCTATGGCGTGTATCCCGGCTTCAGCTGGACCCCCGACGACGCTGCCATTGTGCTGTGGTCGAAAGGAAAAATCAAAAGCATCAACGTAACCTCACAAAAAGTATCCGACATTCCGTTTCACGTCGATGCCACCATCAAAGTGGCCGAGGCCCTTCACTTCAAGAACAGCGCCTTCAGCGAGACGTTCGACAGCAAAGCCATACGCAACGCCGTGACTTCGCCCGATGGAAAGACGCTGTTGTTTAATGCCGCCGGATACCTCTGGAAAAAAGACCTGCCCAACGGCACGCCCGCCCGCCTCACAGCATCAAAGGATCTGGAGTTTGAGCCGGCGTTTTCGGCCAACGGAAATGAAATGGCCTATGTGACCTGGAGCGACGAAACTTCCGGTGCCATCGTTACCCTGAACCTGAAAACCAAAGGCGCCAAGCCGGTAAAGATCACTACTGAAAAAGGCATCTATCGCACACCATCGTTCTCGCCCGACGGCAGCAAGATTGTTTTTGTGAAAGAGGAAGGCAACGATCATCAGGGCTACACCTACACAAAAAATCCCGGCATCTATTGGATAGCCACTGCCGGCGGAACGGCGAAGCTCATTCAGCGGGAGGGTGAATATCCACAGTTCAACGCCGCCGGCACACGCGTATTTTATCAATCCGGAGGCTACCTCTTTGGCAACCTCACCAAAACATTGAAGAGCGTTCGCCTCGACGGTGGCGACGATCGCGCACTGGCCACCTCGAAATATGCCAACCGCCTTGTGGTGAGTCCCGACGAAAAATGGATTGCCTTCACCCAACTGCACAAGGCATTTGTGTCGGCCATGCCGGCGCTGGGACAAACACTTGACCTCGACTCCAGATCTACCAGCGTGCCCGTGAGCCAGCTCTCGCGCGACGCCGGCATCAACCTGCACTGGTCGGGCGACAGCAAAAAGATTTACTGGACGTTGGGCGACCAATACTTCAGCAACGACCTCAACAAGCGTTTCAAATTCCTGGCCGGCGCACCCGACTCTATTCCGCCGTTGGATACGGCCGGTGTGAAGATCGGACTGAAAATAAAAAGCGACGCACCCGATGGCCGCATCGCCTTCACAGGTGCCAAGATCATCACCATGGAAGGTGGCAGCGTGATCGAGAACGGCACCATCGTGATCTTTAAGAACAAAATTGAAGCGATTGGAAAAACCGGCGAAGTCACCATTCCTGCGGGAACAAAAGTGATCGACGCCAAAGGCAAGACCATCATGCCCGGCATCATCGACGTGCACGCGCATTTGGGCAACTTCCGCTATGGACTGAGCCCGCAGCAACAGTGGGAATATTTTGCCAACCTGGCCTATGGTGTCACGTCGGCACACGATCCTTCGTCGAACTCTGAAATGATTTTCAGCCAGAGCGAAATGATCAAAGCCGGCAACATGGTGGGCCCCCGCGTGTTCTCTACAGGCGTTATCCTCTACGGTGCCGACGGCGATTTCAAAGCGATGGTGAACAACCTCGACGATGCCCGCAGCGCCATTCGCAGAACCAAAGCGTTCGGAGCGTTTTCGGTGAAGAGCTATAACCAGCCCCGCAGAGAACAACGCCAGCAAATCATTCAGGCCTCGCGCGAACTGGGCATCGAGGTGGTTCCCGAAGGCGGCTCCACATTCTATCACAACATCAGCATGATCATGGACGGCCACACGGGCATTGAACACAACATTCCCGTGGCGCCACTCTACAACGACGTGGTGACCCTCTGGAAAAACAGCAAGACAGGCTACACCCCCACGCTCATCGTGAACTATGCGGGCCTCACCGGCGAATACTTCTGGTATCAGAACACCAACGTGTGGGAAAACGAAAAGCTCCTCACGTTCACACCCCGTGCCATTGTGGATGCACGCTCGCGCCACCGCACCATGGTGCCGCCAAAAGAATACGAGAACGGCCACATGCTCACCTCACGCGCCTGCAAAACGCTTAGCGACGCCGGTGTGAGGATCAACCTTGGCGCACACGGCCAGCTGCAGGGTTTGGGTGCTCATTGGGAACTGTGGATGCTCGTGCAAGGCGGCATGACACCCATGGAAGCCCTGACGTCGGCCACGCTCAACGGTGCCGCCTACCTGGGCATGGACGACCAGATCGGCTCCCTGAAAGCCGGCAAGCTTGCCGACCTGCTGGTGCTCGACAAAGATCCGCTGGCCGACATCACCAACTCCAACAGCATTGTCTACACCATGGCGAACGGCCGTCTCTACGACGCCAGCACCCTGAACGAAACCGGCAACTACACCACGCCGCGCAAGAAATTCTTCTGGGAGCAGAACCGCTACAACCAAAGCTACCACTGGCACGAGGAGACTCAAAGTTTCCAGTCGCTGCACTGCAGCTGCCAGACGATGCACTAAAAAATGGACAGGCTATAAAAAAAGAAACCTCCGGGAGCTTCGCAGCGCCCGGAGGTTTTTGCTTTTAGAGGTGGAATGATTAATCCTTTTCCACTTTTTCTGCTTTCTCAGCTTTTTCTGCTTTCTCTTTTTCTGCCTTGGCAAGTTCGGGAGCAGCAATCTTGTCTTTGATTTTCTTTTCCAGTTCGTCCATCAGTTCAGGATTGTCTTCAATAAGCTGCTTCACGGCGTCGCGGCCCTGACCCAACTTGTTGCCACTATACGAGAACCATGAGCCTGATTTCTGGATCACGTTCAGTTCAACACCCAGGTCGACGATTTCGCCTGACTTGGAGATGCCTCTGCCATACATGATGTCGAACTCCACCACCTTGAAAGGAGGGGCCACTTTGTTTTTCACCACTTTCACCTTCACGCGGTTTCCGGTGATGTCGTCGGCGGCTTCCTTGATCTGGCCGATGCGGCGGATGTCGAGGCGAACCGAGGCGTAGAATTTCAGGGCGTTACCACCGGTGGTGGTTTCGGGATTGCCGAACATTACACCGATTTTTTCGCGCAGCTGGTTGATGAAGATACAGCAGCATCCGGTTTTGCTGATGGTGCCGGTGAGCTTGCGCAGGGCTTGCGACATGAGGCGGGCCTGAAGACCCATTTTGCTTTCGCCCATTTCGCCTTCCAATTCGCCTTTGGGCACGAGGGCGGCCACAGAGTCGATAACAATGATGTCGATGGCACCGGAGCGGATCAGGTGATCGGCAATTTCGAGGGCTTGCTCGCCGTTGTCGGGCTGAGAGATCAGCAGGTTTTCGGTGTCGATGCCCAGTCGTTCGGCATAGGCTCTGTCGAACGCGTGTTCCGCGTCGATGAAGGCTGCCAGGCCGCCGCGTTTTTGTGCTTCGGCAATGCAGTGCAGGGTGAGGGTTGTTTTACCCGACGATTCGGGACCGTATACTTCAATCACTCTTCCGCGGGGAATACCACCAATGCCTAGGGCGATGTCGAGCCCGAGCGATCCGGTGGAGATGGCAGCGACGTCTACCACTTTTTCGTCGCTTAGTTTCATGACCGTGCCTTTGCCATAGGTCTTGTCAAGTTTCTCAAGGGTTAATTGAAGGGCTTTCAATTTTTCTTTTGCATCACTCATACTCTATCGTTCGTGTTTATTAGTTACAAAATTGTTGTGGGGTGAGATAAACTTGGAGTTAAACTCGTATTGCTCCCGTGGGGTTACAGCCAACTGCCAACATTTAAAGACCGGTGAAATTACGATTTCACCCCTAATTTTAAAACGCGCTCTTCAACTATCCTTAACAGAAAATTAACCCCGTTGTTTGCTTTGCTTTAACGCCAAACACCTAAGCAAATTGACCTCAACGAGTTGACGTTTTTGAAGAGCACGATAATAATTCCATAAACCCTTTATATTGCAGGGTTGACTCAGACAACAAGCGCTACAGCACCACACCCTTCTGGACTATTTAGACGCGAAAGAGAACAACGATCAAGGCGTAAAAAAAATTAAAGCATGCGAAAGCGCGTGGGCAAAATCATAAAGTGGACGTTGTTGGGATTGCTGGCCGTGACCGGCATTTTGGTGGTGGTGTTCTGGGACCTGGTGAGCTATGGTGCACAGCAAGGCTATGGCCAGCTCAACATCGTGTGGAACGCCAAACCCGTGGAAGAATTTTTGGCCGACCCGCAGTTCCCCGATTCGCTCAAAGCCCGCCTCCACCTCATCGAAGACGTGCGCAAGTATGCCATCGACTCGCTGGGTCTGAAAGATACCAAAAACTACAGAACACTCTTCGACCAGAAAGGCGAGGAGGTGATGTGGGTGGTGCTGGCCTGCGAACCGTTTCAGCTAAAGCCCAAGGAGTGGACGTTTCCTGTGGTGGGCGCCGTGCCCTACAAAGGCTTCTTCGACAAAGCCAAAGCCCTGGCGTTGAAAAAAGAACTGGAAAAGGAAGGCTGGGACGTCATCATCCGGAATCCGGGTGGATGGTCTACGCTGGGGTGGTTCACCGATCCCATTCTCAGTAAAATGCTGAACCGCTCCGAAGGCGATCTGGCTAACCTCATCATCCACGAAATGTCGCACGCCACCATCTTTGTGAAAGACAGCGTGGACTTCAACGAAAACCTGGCCACCTTCATTGGCGACCGCGGCACCGAAAAGTTCCTCATCGACAAGTATGGCGTGAACGGAAAAGAATACCGCACCTACATGGACGAAGATGTGGACTACCTCAAGTTTGTGGACCACATGCTGCGTGGCGCCCACACGTTAGACAGTGTGTATGGCACGCTGAAACCCACAGACACGCTTCCCTACAAGAAGATGATGAAGGAAAACACGATCCGCAAAATCGTCCACACGATGGATACCTTGTCCCTGGCCCTAACGTCCAGGCCATCCCAGCGCTACAAGGACAAGCTTCCCAACAATGCCTATTTCATGAACTTCCGCCAATACCAATCCAAACAAGACCTGTTTGGCGACCAGTGGCGCGAGGAATTTCACGGCGACCTGAAGGCCTACATTCGATTTCTAAGCGCCAAATACCCGTTTTTGTAAGAACACGTTTTTCAAAGGGGCTCGCCAGAGGCGGGGAGGAACTTAAGGTTGTGCCCGCAGCGTTGATGTTACCGTAAAGTACGGGCCGTTAAGGAATTGTTAATAAAGGCCCCTGCGTTTTTAATGCCCCCTTTTATGGCTAATTTTGATCCAAAGAGTTTAACTATGGGAAACAAGCAAATGCACAAAGTGCTTGTCGTTGATGATGAAGAGCCTATTTTGGAGCTTCTGAAATACAACCTCGAAAAAAGCGGATACGAGGTGAAAACGGCACTTGATGGCACCCGCGCCGTTGACATTGCCCGCAAATTTGTTCCCGACCTCGTGCTGCTCGACATCATGATGCCCAAAATGGACGGCGTGGAAACCTGCCGCCTCTTGCGCGACATCCCCGAACTCCAGAAAACATTTGTCGTGTTCCTCACGGCTCGCTCCGAAGAATATTCAGAAGTGGCCGCCTTCGACGTGGGGGCCGACGACTACATCAACAAACCCATCAAGCCGCGCGCCCTCATGAGCCGCATCAGCGCGCTGTTCAGACGGGACTCCAAAAAAACATCGCCTACCAGCACCATCAACATCGGCGACCTCACCATCGACCGCACCAGCTATACCATCAACATCCTGGGCAAAGAAATCAACCTTCCCAAGAAGGAATTTGAACTGCTCTACTTCCTGGCCCAAAACCCCAACAAGGTGTTCAGCCGCGAAGATTTGCTTCAGAACATTTGGGGATCGGATGTTTATGTGCTGGCCCGCACCGTCGACGTGCACATCCGCAAGGTTCGCGAGAAAATTGGCGAAGACTATATCACCACCGTGAAAGGTGTTGGCTACAAATTCAGTCTTAACTAATATTCCCGTAACAATCACCCGCAGGAAAAGCAAAGGCTTTTTCGTGTAGAGCTTTTCAGAAACTATCGACTACCTTACAGCATGGTTTACAGTTCACGGGTATTGGCCCTTTTGCTGGCACTCTGCATCGCCCTCATCACGTCCTTGTTCCTGTCGCTTTTCAAAAGCGTAGACATCAGCGCACTCTTTGTTGCCTTTGGCATCAGCTTCTCCGTTTCCTACATTCTCATCTTTGTGGTGCTGGAGTTTCTTATTTTCCGGGAGCTCGATAAGGTGTATAAACTGATGGGCAAGCTGAAAAAGAAAGAGCTTTCGCGCATCGACAAACAAAAGTCAGCACCGCTCAATCCGCTGAGAACCATCAATGAAGAAATCTATTCCTTCGCCACGCTGAAGCAAAAAGAAATTGATGAGCTGAAAAAGCTGGAAGCCTTCCGCCGCGAATTTATTGCCGACGTGTCGCACGAGTTGAAGACCCCCATCTTTGCGGCCCAGGGCTTTGTGCACACGCTGCTCGACGGCGCCGTGAACGACAAAACCGTACGTACAAAATTCTTAAAGAAAGCTGCCAAAAGTCTGGATGGACTCGACATGCTGGTACAAGATCTGCTCACGCTCTCGCACATCGAAACGGGTCAGATCAAAATGCACTTCGAGAGCATCGACCTCTATAAACTCACCGAAGAAATTTTTGAACAGTTCGAAGAAAAAGCCGAACGCAAAGACATCAAGCTGCGCATCGATGGCGCCGTGCGCAAAGTGCTGGTTTATGCCGACTGGCAACGCATCAACCAGGTGATGACCAACCTCGTGTCGAACGCCATAAAACATTCGTTCGACGCCGGCGAAGTGGTGGTGAGTTTCGACAGCAGCAAAAAAAACGTAGTCACCAACGTGACCGACACCGGCGAAGGCATTCCGCCCGAACATCAAACCCGCATTTTCGAGCGCTTCTATCGCGTAGACAAGAGCCGCAGCCGCGAAAAAGGTGGCACCGGCCTGGGCCTCGCTATCGTGAAACACATCCTGGATGGTCACAACTCAAAACCGGAAGTGGAGAGCACACCCGGAAAGGGTTCGACTTTTAGTTTTAAATTGCCGCGAGTTAAGCCGGAAGGCGAGACCGACGCAACGAAAAACTAAACCTGTTTCATCCCTATGCGCTTTATCTGCAGTGTAGCATTTCTCCTGCTCACGGCCTTCGTGGCCGCAGCCCAGGAAAAACCACAGCCCATCGTGGCATCCGACCTCATGAAAATTGTGACGGTGAGCCAGCTTGCCGCCTCGCCCGATGGCCGGCAGGTGGTGGCCGCAGTGACCCGCAAGGCCTCCAAAACCAACAATGCCACCGGCGCCACCGAATATTATTACAACCAGCACCTCTATCTTCTTGACCCTTCCGGGAAAAAAGATCCCGTGCAACTCACCTTTGGCGATCGCCGCGACGGTCAGGCCACATGGTCGCCCGATGGCCAGTCGCTGGCCTTTGTGCGCGTAGATGGAGATGCAGCCCAGGTCTGGATACTGCCCCTCACGGGCGGCGAAGCCTATGCCATCACCAAAACAAAATATGGCGCCTCGCGTCCCCTGTGGTCGCCCGACGGCAAAACCATTTTGTTCGCGTCATCCATTCCCTTTCATGCCATAGAAGGGCAAGTGCCCTGGACCTACGACCGCCCCGGTCGCAAGCAAGGCGACGAACCCAACTGGAAACTGCTGAAGGACGACGAAAAGAAAAATACACGCTCATCGCCCGATGGATCACTGACGGAAGTGCGGGCGTGGCTGGCTAAAAATGCCACCGATAAAAATCCCCGCGTACTCACGCGCCTCGACCTGCAAGACGAACAAGACCTGGAAGCAGAAGAAAAATTTGTGCACCTCTTCACCGTGCCCGCCCAGGCCGGCTCCGAAACCAAACAACTCACCACAGGCTATCAAAACTTTAATGGCGCCGACTGGAGCGTCGATGGCAAATCGATCATTTGCAGCTCCGTGAAACTGACGTCGGCCCCCGACTACATCCGCACCAGCAGCCTCTGGAAACTGGATGCCGATGGAAAGAACCTGACCGAATTTTTGAAGGTGGAGGGCCAGCCCATCACCAATCCCCAATATTCACCCGACGGAAAATCCATCGCATTTATCCTGGGAACCAACGACGGTTTTTTTGGCCGGCAAAACGACATCGGCATCGTGGCTGCCACGGGAGGAACTCCGACCAACATCACCAAAAATTTTGATCGCGATGTGCAGGGTTTTGAATGGTCGGAAGACAACAAGGCTGTCTATTTCAATGCCGAATCCGAGGGAGATATTCCCCTCTACAGCCTTCCGGCAAAAGGCGACGCCACACCCGTTCAGCTGATAGTCGGCGACAAAGGTGTGACGGGCTTCACGGTGAAATCCGGCAAAATCATTTACGGCCTAACCGAAACCAGCAATCCCTGGGAAGTATATGCCTTCACGCTGAAAGACAAAACACAAGTGCCCATCACCAAATTCAACACCTGGGTGAGCCGCAAACAGTTGATTTTTCCCAAAGAATACTGGATCACCCGCCCCGATGGTATGAAGGTGCAATACTGGGTGCTTGAACCCGTGGGCCGCAAAGAGGGCGTGAAATATCCCACCATCCTCAACATCCACGGTGGCCCCACAGCCATGTGGGGACCTTCGGCATTCAGCATGTGGCACGAGTTTCAGCTGGAAGCCGCCTGGGGCTACGGCGTGGTGTTCTGCAACCCCCGCGGCAGCGGCGGCTATGGCGACGCCTTCAAACGCGGCAACTTCAAGAACTGGGGCAAAGACCCCGCAGCCGACATCCTGGCTTCCCTGGACGATGCCATGAAACAGCACAGCTGGATCGACAAAGACCAATTGGTGGTGGAGGGCGGAAGTTATGCCGGCTACATGGTGGCCTGGCTCATTGGTCACGACAACCGCTTTAAGGCTGCGAACGCCCAGCGCGGTGTTTACGATCTCACCACCTTCATGGGTGAGGGCAATGCCTGGCGCCTGGTGCCCGACTATTTTGGCGGCTATCCCTGGGAACCCGAAACCAAAAAACTGCTCGACGCCGAATCGCCGTTGACCTATGTCGACAAGATCAACACCCCATTCCTCATCATCCACGGCGACCAGGATTTGCGCACCGGCGTGGTGCAATCGGAAATGCTCTACAAGAGTTTGAAAATTCAGGGCAAGCCGGTGGAATACATCCGCTATCCCAAAGAAGGCCATGAGCTTACCCGCAGCGGAAACCCGGGCCGCATGATGGACCACCTCTTGCGGGTGATTGAATTTTTTGAACGCTATGTCCGTCATCCCGAACCCCCGGCAGCCTCCACCAGCACGAACTGAACTCCATGAAAACTCCGAAACTAAAATTTGAAGACCTCATCATCTTTGAGGACAACGACATTGTTGTCGTGAATAAACCTCCGTTTTTGTCAACGCTGGAAGACCGTCACGAAAAGCAAAACCTGCTGGCCCTGGCGCGGGGCTACACAGGCGACGCACAGGTGGCCCACAGGCTCGACAAAGACACGTCGGGCGTGCTTGCCATTGCCAAAAATCCTGAAGCCTACCGCCACCTCAGCATGCAGTTTGAGCACCGCACGGTGGCCAAAATCTATCACGCCGTGGCCGACGGCATCCACAACTTCGACCACCAGCTGGTAGACATCCCCATCCTGAAGCAGGACGACGGCGTGGTGAAGTTGAGCAGGAGGGAAGGAAAACCCGCGCAAACCTATTTCACGTCGCTAAAGCCCTACAAACACCACACGTTGATAGAATGTCAGCCCGTAACCGGCCGCATGCACCAGATTCGCGTGCATCTGGCATCGCTGGGTGCCTCCATCAGCGGCGACGACATGTATGGCGGCAAGCCATTTTTCCTGTCGAAGATAAAGCGCGACTTCAACCTCAAAAAAGATACGGACGAGCAGCCTTTCATGAAACGGATGGCTCTTCACGCGTTTCAGCTCCACTTTCAGGACCTGGCGGGAAATGTGCAAAAAATCGAGGCGCCCTACCCCAAAGACCTGTATGCGCTGGTGCGCCAGCTGGATTTGAACGATTAGGCCTGAAGAGTAGCGAATTTGCGGGACTGAAAAACCCTGAAAAGGGGGTGGATCGGGCGTTGGGATGTAATAAATCAAAAAGTTTTTCCACCTGAATCCGGTGTTTTTTACATTTACGCCCCCGGCGCAAAACCGTTCATAAACAGCTAATTATTATGTTTTATCCGGATTGCGCAAACGGGGCCACTATTCAAAGTTCAGGATCAGCTTGCATTTCAAATAATGGCGATTTACCTTTGTGTCCCTTTTTGAAGGGGGTAGTGTATTTAATTTGATTTATAACAACTAAAATGGATCACAATAGCTATAAAACAGCCTACGCATCCAAAGCCACAGTAGAAAAAGGCTGGGTCGTGGTTGATGCAAACGGTCAGGTACTCGGTCGCGTAGCGAGCCAGATTGCCCACATCATCCGTGGAAAACACAAAGCAAGCTACAGCCCGCACGTAGATTGCGGAGACAACGTTATCGTCATCAACGCCGAGAAGGTGAGAATGACGGGTAAAAAATGGACCGATCGCGTGCTCTTTACGCACTCCGGTTATCCCGGCGGACAGCGCGAGCACACGCCTACGATGATCCGTGCAAAGCACCCTGAACGCCTCATTGAACATGCCGTTCGCGGTATGCTTCCTAAAAACAAGCTGGGCAGTGAGCTTTACAGAAGCCTTCATGTATATGTAGGTGCAGAGCATCCCCACACAGCGCAACAACCAAAAGAAATAAAGTTCTGATTCCATGCAGATTATCAACACAATCGGTAGACGAAAGACCTCCATCGCACGGGTTTACATGAAACCTGGCAAAGGAGACATCATAATAAATGACCGCGAGCTGAAGGAATACTTCCTTTCTGAAATTCACCAAACCCTGGTGAAACAAGCGCTGGCAGCATTGAAGTTGGAAGCCAACTACGATGTTACCGTGAATGTTGAAGGCGGTGGCGTGACAGGACAAGCCGAAGCCGTGCGCTTGGGCATTGCGCGGGCACTGGTGGAAATCAGCCCCGAAAACAAACCTACCCTCCGCAAGGAAGGTTTCATGACACGCGACTCCCGTATGGTTGAGCGTAAGAAACCCGGTAGAAGAAAAGCAAGAAGAAAATTCCAGTTTAGCAAGCGTTAATCGATTACGAGAATGGCTGAAAAATTAACATATCAGGAATTGTTGGATGCAGGTGTACACTTTGGTCACCTTACCCGCAAATGGAACCCGAAGATGTCTGAGTACATCTTCATGGAAAACAACGGTATCCACATCATCGACCTGAACAAAACATTGGGCCGCCTCGAAGAGGCTACCTTTGCCCTGAAGAACATCGTTCGCTCAGGCCGTAAGATCATGTTCGTGGCAACCAAGAAACAAGCCAAGGACATCGTTACGGAAGAAGCAAAGCGTTTGAACATGCCGTTCGTGACTGAACGCTGGTTGGGCGGTATGCTCACCAACTTCGCCACGATCCGCAAGTCGCTCAAGAAACTCGCGCAAATCGAGAAGCTCATGAAAGACGAAGCCTTCACCAACCTGGCGAAACGCGAACGTCTCATGGTGACTCGCGAAAAAGCAAAGCTTGAAAAATTATTGGGCGGTATCGCCGACCTCAACAGACTGCCTGCAGCGCTGTTCGTGATCGACGTGAAACGCGAACATATCGCCGTAACCGAAGCTCAGAAACTGAACATCCCCGTGTTTGCACTGGTGGATACAAACTCTGATCCTTCTGGCGTGGATTTCCCGATCCCGGCTAACGACGATGCTTTCAAGTCTATCTCTATCCTCACCAAACACATTGGTAAAGTGATTGAAGAATCGCTGATGGAGCGCAAGAAAGACAAGGAAGATGCGGCGCACAAGAAAGACGAGGACGAGAAAAGACGCGTTGACGAAACCGTAGAAGAAGCAAAATAATAGAATACTTATAAACGCTTTTGGTTCGTCCTGCCGCTTTGCAACACATAGCCGGTAGGACGATCTGTTTAAAGCCAGCCCTAATTTCTAAAAAAGTAAAATCACAAAATAATTATGTCAGCAATTTCAGCACAAGATGTAAACAAACTCCGCCAGATGACCGGCGCCGGAATGATGGATTGTAAAAAAGCCCTTACCGAAGCCGAAGGAGATTTTGAAAAAGCTATTGAGATCCTGAGAAAGAAAGGACAGAAAGTTTCGGCTTCCCGTTCCGACAGAGATGCAAAAGAAGGTGCTGTGTTCATCAGCGTGAGCGACGACAAAAAAGAAGCGGTACTCATCGCCCTCAACTGCGAAACCGACTTCGTAGGCAAAAACGAAGAGTTCCAGTCGCTGGGCAAGCTGATCGCTGAAACAGCATTCAAAAATAAACCTGCCGACAAAGAGGCTCTCCTCGCGTTGAAAGCAGGCGACCTCACCATCAACGACAAAATTGTGGAGTTGGTAGGAAAGATCGGCGAGAAGATTGAAGTGAGCGAGTATGTGCACATGAAAGGCGAAGCTGTAGTGGCCTACATCCACGCCGGTTCGAAACTGGGTGTGCTCGTGTCGCTGAAAGGCGTGAACGGCAAAGACGTGACCGAAGCTGGCAAGGACGTGGGCATGCAAATCGCAGCCATGAACCCTGTGGGCATCGACGAGAAATCGGTTGACTCGAGCCTCATCGAAAAAGAACTGGAAATTGCCAAGGCACAGATCCTGGCCGAAGGCAAACCTGCTGCCATGGTCGACAAGATCGCACAAGGCAAGCTTCAGAAGTTCTTCAAAGACAACACCCTGTTGCACCAGATCTTTGTGAAAGACAACTCCAAAACGGTAGCCCAATACCTCGACGGCGTTACCAAAGGTTTGACTGTAGCAGAATTCAAGCGTATAGCCATCGGATAATTTTCCGCTGTTAATCGATAAAGCGAAAGCCAGGTGATGAACCTGGCTTTTCTTTTTGGCGTTAACGTAAGGTAATACGACCCTAACTTTTCGCCCATGCTAAAATCCATCAACCCTTTCGATCAAACCGTCGTGGCGGAGTTTCCCCTCATGGAGACATCGCTTGTGCAGCAGAAAATAGACAAGGCCGGCATGGCCTACAAAAGCTGGAAGCGCACCACGTTTGCCGACCGCGCAGCCCTCATGCAAAAGGCCGCCGCGTTGCTCAAGGCCAACAAAGAAGAATACGCCCGCACCATCACACTCGAAATGGGCAAAGTGCTGACCGAAGCCCGCGCCGAAGTGGAAAAGAGCGCCGGTGCTTGCGAGTTCTTTGCCAACAACGCCGAAAAATTTCTCGCCGACCAGGTCATCGCCACCGATGCACGCCGCAGCCTGGTGTCGCACCACGCAACGGGTGCCATACTGGCCGTGATGCCCTGGAACTTTCCGTTCTGGCAGGTGATACGCTTCGCTGCTCCCGCACTCATGGCGGGCAACGTAGGCCTGCTCAAGCACGCCTCCAATGTGCCTCAATGTTCGCTGCTGTTGGAGAAAGTGTTTCACGAAGCGGGCTTCCCCGAAGGCGTGTTTCAATCCTTACTCATAGAGAACAAAACCCTGGAAGACATCATCAAGTCCGATGTGGTGCAAGGTGTTGCCCTCACCGGAAGTGAGTTTGCCGGCACACAAGTGGGCGCGATAGCGGGCAAGCACATTAAGAAAACAGTGCTTGAGTTGGGCGGGAGCGATCCCTTTATTGTGTTTGCCGATGCCGATCTGGAAAAGACAGCCAAGATTGCCACACAATCGCGCATGCAAAATGCAGGGCAGTCGTGCATCTCGGCCAAGCGCTTCATTGTGGTGGAGCAGGTGAAAGACGAATTTGTGAGCCGCTTCGAAGCGAACATCAAAGCGTTGAAGCAAGGCAATCCTTTCGATGCCCACATCACCACCGGCCCGTTGGCGCGTGTGGATTTGGCTGAGACGTTAGAAAAACAAATGAACGCTTCCGTAAAGCAAGGCGCACGGCTCGTCACCGGAGGTCAACGGACACAAGGAAATTTTCAACCCGCATTGATCGACCACGTGAAGCCCGGCATACCCGCCTTCGACGAAGAAACATTCGGCCCCCTCGCCGCCGTCATCACCGCGCGCAACGAAGAAGAAGCCGTGGCCCTGGCCAACGCCAGTCGCTATGGCCTTGGCGCGTCCATCTGGACACAGGATATTGAAAAAGGCGAACGCTGGGCACGCGAAGTAGAATCCGGATCGGTGTTCATTAACGCGCTCATGAAATCCGACCAGCGACTACCCTTTGGCGGAACCAAAAAATCGGGTTATGGGCGCGAGCTTTCCGAAGCCGGCATCAAAGAATTTGTGAATGTGAAAACCATATCCATCGCATAAGATCCCGATTTTTTGGGAGAGGAGGGTCCGCACGAAATGCGGGCCTTTCTTTTTTTTAACAACCCATAGGGGTATCCGCATCGTGGGTTGTCCTAAACCCGAAACCCACTTAAAAAGACCCCTTATGAAAAAGTATATCCAACCCCTCTTTATGTTCACGGTCGTGTTGCTGGTGCTGTCTGCGTGCCACACGGAAGATCCCGGGCCACTTCAGGAACGAACAAAAGATTATTCAATCATCGACTTCGATCGCCTGGAAATGGGGAGCGCGTTCAACATTCGCGTGGAGCAATCGACAACGTTTGGCATCGAGGTGAAAGGCGACCGTCGCAACATCGACGACCTGGAAGTGTATAAAAGCGGCAGCACACTCATCATTAAGTTCGACAACAACGCCAATCGCAAACACGACACCTACATCACCATCTCGATGCCCCGCTTGCGCGAAGTGAATTTCTCCGGCGCCACCGTGTCGAAGATTGTGGGCTTCGAAAGCGATGAAGACCTGAGTCTTTATCTTTCGGGTGCGTCAGTGTCGCAGCTCAGTGCGGGCTATCGCAAGGTGAACCTCGTGTTGTCGGGCGCGTCAACCCTGAACCTCTTTGGCCTGGGCGACGAACTGAAGGCCGATGTTTCGGGCGCGTCTGTGCTCAGTGCATTTGATTTTCCGATAGGCAAGGCCGATGTCAACGTGAGCGGTTCCAGCAATGCTAAAATAACGGTGTCTGACGAACTGAAGGCCACGGCGGGTGGTGCCAGCGCGATTCTATATCGCGGCAGTCCCGTGGTGGTGCATGCCGATGTTTCGGGTGCCAGCTCCGTTCAGAAAGATTAAGAAAGAACAACCCCGTATACAATTCTTGTTCGCTGCAAAGGTCGGTGTCCGCCGGCCTTTGCGTTTTTATTCCGTTTCAGAATCACCACGCAACCCGTGTGAAATGCCGTGGTGTTTGAATCTTTTTTTGAAATTGTATACTTGAAAGTCAAACCTTTCCGCCATCTTTATCGTAAGCCAAATTTCAAACGTAAAATTCTTTTTGTGTCCATGAGCCTGACTTTCTAAATGACGGGTACGTCCCGTCTCTTTCACCCAAGCCCATCCGAACGGGGCCTCTATTGTTATTTTGTTTTATTTCTTAAAGTCATTTCTCTTCATGTCAGGATCAAAAGTCAGTTCATTCATACGTCTGTTCAAGCAAGCCATTAAAGGCGATCAACAGGACTATACTACATTAAGTATCGACAAGGCAATTTTTCTGCTGTCCATCCCCATGGTGTTGGAGATGGCGATGGAATCGTTGTTTGCTGTGGTCGATGCCTTCTTTGTCGGCCGCTTGCACGACAACAGCGCCGTGGCCACGATCGGTCTCACCGAGTCGATGCTCACGTTGATCTATTCGGTTGCCATGGGCATGGGCATGGGCGCCACGGCCATGGTGGCGCGCCGTGTCGGCGAAAAAGATATCCCTTCGGCCAGAGTCGCGGCCTCGCAGGTGATCCTGGTGGGCATTGCCGTGTCGCTGGTGATCAGCGTGGTGGGCATCTTCTTTTCCGAAGACCTGCTGCGCCTGATGGGCGGCAGCGAAGCGCTCATCGAAAAAAATTCGGGCTACACACGCTGGATGATCACGGGCAACATGTCGATCATGATGTTGTTCCTGATCAATGGAATTTTTCGAGGCGCGGGCGATGCTTCCATTGCCATGCGGTCGTTAATCCTGGCCAATATTTTCAACATGATTCTCGATCCGATTTTTATTTTCGGATGGGGACCGATCCCTGCGTTTGGTGTGGAGGGGGCCGGTATCGCTACCACCACCGGCCGAACCATCGGCGTGGTCTATCAGGTATATCACCTGGTGAAAGGCAGTGGCATCATTCAGCTCACCTGGAAACATATGAAACCCAAGTGGGACATCATCTGGCGATTGGTGGTGGTGTCGTCGGGCGGCACCGGTCAATTCCTGATTGGGTCGGGCAGCTGGATTTTTCTGTATCGCATCATGTCGTCGTTTGGCGAAGAAGCTCTTGCAGGCTATGTGTTTGCCATGCGCGCCATTGTGTTTGCTATATTGCCCGCGTGGGGCATGGCCAACGCCGCCGCCACGCTGGTGGGGCAGAACCTGGGAGCGGGTTTCCCCGATCGCGCCGAGAAGTCGGTGTGGCGTGCGTCCTTTTTGAATATGATTTTTCTGGCGGTCGTCACGGTGGTCTTCTTCACCATGGCACGCCCCATCTTGAGTTTGTTCACCACCGATGAAGTGGTGATAAAGCACGGCATAGAATGTTTGCAGATCGTGTCGCTGGGCTACATCTTCTATGCCTATGGCATGGTGGTGGGACAATCGTTTAACGGGGCTGGCGATACGCGCACGCCCACCATTGTGAGCTTTGTGGGCTTCTGGCTTTTTCAGATCCCGTTTGCTTACCTGCTGGCGCTCTATTTCCAGGTGGGAACGATAGGGGTATACGCCGCCATTTCTGTGGCCGAATCGCTTATGGCCGTGGCGAGCATTCTTATCTTCCGCAAAGGAAAATGGAAGGCCACGAAAATATAGAATAGCTTCGCCGGGTTGTTGTCTCAACCCGGCGAAGTTTTATTTGGGTTGATCTTCTTTTTTCGAGAAAGCAGCTTTGAAGGCTTTGCCCAACTCGTCGCCGGCTTTCTTAAGACTGTCTTCCACTTCGCGCCAGCGTTCTTTGTTCTCGGCATCGTTGCGGAATTTTTCGCCGGCCACTTTCAATTCTTCATACTTCAGTTGAAATTCTTTCTGAAGACGTTCGCCGGCTTCGTTCAGCTCGACCATAAAGTCATCCACCTTCTTGCCAAAGTTCTTGAATGTCTTTTCGTTCTTTCCAGGTTCGTTCGTTTCCATGCGCTACGTTTGATTTTGGTACAATTTATTAAAAGCCCGACACTAAAAATATGCCGTCTGTCAGGGTTTAGGGCGGACATTTGTCACCGGCAGGCTTCCGCAGAACTAAACGCCCACGCCATGCCACGGGTTTCGGTGGGTTGGGGGCTAAGGCCGGGTGTTATTCCGCTCAACGACCAAAATAAAGTGACGGATTAAAAGAATTGTGCCGGCATTTGCCCTATTTTTGGTCAAAACAACACACTATTCCTGTGAAGAGAATTGTTCGCCTTTCGCTCCTGCTCGTGCTGGTGCTCCTGGTGGAAGCCTGCTCGTCGTCGCATCATCCCAAGAAGCATAAAAAATTGAAGCCCGGAAAGCCCATTCCCTGCCCTCAAAAAGATTGCTGATGAACCTGCGCAAAATCGTCATTGCCATCGACGGATATTCGGCCTGCGGCAAGAGCAGCACGGCCAAGGAAGTTTCTAACATTTTGGGATACCGCTACATCGACACCGGCGCCATGTATCGCGCGGTAACGCTCTACTTTCTCGATCATCACGTGGCCACCACCAATCCAAAAGAAGTGGGCAAAGCGCTGCAAGACATACACATTTCGTTCAAGATCAATTCCAAAAACAAATCCGAGACCTACCTCAACGGCCTCAACGTGGAGAAAGCCATTCGCACCATGCGTGTTTCAGAAATGGTGAGCCCCGTCAGCACCATCAAAGACGTGCGCGTGGCCATGGTGGAACAACAACGTCGCATGGGCAAAGAACGCGGCGTGGTGATGGACGGCCGCGACATCGGCACAGTGGTTTTTCCCCACGCCGACCTCAAGGTGTTCATGAACGCCGACTTGCTTACCCGCGCCTTCCGGCGACAAAAAGAATTGCTGGACCGCGACCAGATGGTGGACCTCGACGAAGTGGTGGAAAATATTTTGCAACGCGACAAGATCGACACCACCCGCGCCGAAAGTCCTTTGCGCCAGGCCGAAGATGCCGTGGTGCTCGACACCACCCACGTGACCCTCGAAGAGCAAGTGGACGAAGTGGTGCGCATGGCCCTGGCCAAGATGGTGATGCCGCACTAGTGCGCAGCAACACCCGGCGTGTTTTTGATTTGTGGCAGAGAGATTAATTTTTATTCACCCCCATGGATAGTACCTTTCGACGCTTTCTTCGCTACTTCTTTAGTGGAACACTTTTCATTGTGCCGCTGGTAGCTACCGCCTATTTCATTTTTGTATCCTTCCGGTGGCTCGACAGCCTGCTCAATCTTCCCTATCCCGGGCTCGGCTTTGCCATCATCCTGGTGGCCATCACCGGCTTTGGTTATCTCACCACCAACTTTGCCTTCCGGACATTTGCCGATTGGTTTGACCATGGCATGAATAAAATTCCATTGGTGAAACTGATCTACTCGGCGGTGAAAGATTTGCTGGGCGCATTTGTGGGCGACAAGAAAAAATTCAACAAGCCCGTGCTGGTGAGAATAAACAAAGACAACAATCTTTTTCAAATCGGATTCATCACGCAACCCGATCTGTCTGATCTGGGGTTGAACGACATGGTGGTGGTATACTTCCCGCACTCCTATGCGTTTTCGGGCTATCATTATTTTGTGCCCAAAGACAGCATTCAGCCCTTGAATATTTCCGGCCCCGCAGCGATGAAGTTTATCGTGTCGGGTGGCGTGAGTGGATTTAAGGAGAACTAAAAAATATAGAACACGAGTTCTGCCGCCAGCAGAAGCGGCGGCAGAAAGCGAAACACATAAGCCGTATACGAAAATTTGCGTCGGCTTGCTATGAAGGCCGCTGAGATCAGAATGAGCAGAGGCAGGAGAGGTGTACCCAAGACGGGATATATTGTTTTGATGTTGCCGTTGCAAACGGCGTAACTCTTAATAGTTCTTAATATAGGCGTTGCCATGATGATGATCGGTTCTTTTTCCGCAGCATAATAGTCGTAGTTAATGTGAAGTGCATTCGGGACTTCATACGTTGCGTGGTCTGATTTCATGAAGCTGGTATAGGTTCTTGTGCTTCCGTGCCGTCCACCACCTGAACCTACTTGCCAACCCACGATAGGGATGTCGGTAGAAATATGAGCAGGGAGATAACGATCCATGATCACCAGAAGAGCAAACGCTAAAATTGGAAAGCTAAGCAATCTCCCCAACCTGAATTGAGTGTGCTGGCGCCGAACTTCCGTTTCCTGGGCCTCGCGCACGGTCTCCGCTTTCTGACGAATGTATTCACGTCTATAAACCTCTCGCGGGTCTTCTTCATAAATCGTTTCTTCAGCCGGTGCCTGATAAAAACGATTGTCGTATTGAGATTTCTTTTCTGGGTCCGACAATACATCATATGCCTCGTTAAGTTTGAGGGTGAACTCGCTTGCCTGTTCCGAAGAATTTTTGTCGGGATGGTATTGTTTGATAAGCGAACGATACGCCGCACGAATTTCTTCGCTTGAAGCGTTTGATGAGAGGTTCAGAATTCTGATAGTAGTCCAACGAGTCGAAAGATTATGCTTCTAAGATAGTAGATTCCCGGAGAGTTGGAAAAGATCGCATGCTCGCCGTCTTAACGCGTCAGAATTTCCATTAACGCGATGATCACAAACGATACCTGCGCGCAACTGACCACATAGGCGAGCTGCGAAAATCTACGATGGAGCATCAGGATGAGCGTGGTCGCTAAAAGTGGCCACAACATCAGGTCCTGTTCTTCGTAAGGTGGCGTGCTCAAAGGGAACTCAGGCTGCAAATAGCCGTCGTTTATCGCCACGGTTTTTAGTTTGTGAAGAAACGGAGAGCGTTTAAACACGACGGGTATTTCGGGATCATGCTCGTAGTCATAGTTAACCTGAATTCCGGGCGGCACTTCGATCGTGAGTATGGGGGTTCGTAGGTACGTTATGATTTCACCGCCCGTAACGGTCACTTGCCACCCGGTAACAATTTTTTCGTTTAAGCGCGCTGCGGGCAAATAACGATCAAGCAATAGAAAGATGGCCAGCGGAAAGATGCCAAAGCTCAATATTCGGGAGATGATAAAGACCCAATGTTTGCGCAGAAGCTCTTGTTTGCGCACCCGTCGTGCTTCCTCCCGTTCCTCTTCCCGTTTCCGTTTCACGTATTCGCGGCGGTATACTTCTCTTGGATCTTCTTCGTGCACGGTTTGTTCCACGAACAGATACTGAAACCGTTGGTCATAGGTCCATCGCCGCGCAGGGTCCGATAAAACTTCGTAGGCCTCATTGAGTTTCAGGGTGAACGCCTGTGCTTCGGGGGAAGAATTTTTATCGGGGTGATATTTTTTGATGAGCGTGCGGTATGCAGCCTTGATCTCCGCCTCGGAGGCATGCTGTGAGAGATTCAGAATCTGATAATAGTCCAACGAGTCGACAGATTATATTCCCCAAAATAGAAAAAGGAAACAAACATTTCAGCTTCAGGAAATCACGCCCGAGCCCACCAGTTCTTCGCCATCATACCACGCAGCAAACTGACCGGGTGTGATGCTTTTCTGCGGCATGTCGAAAGCAATGTAGAGGCCTTCTTCTTTTTGATGAAGCGTGCAGCCCACAAGCGGTTGACGATAGCGTATGCGCGCAGAATACCGTCGCGACTCGCCCACGTTCAATTTCAGGTCTTCCCGTATCCAATGAGCATCCACGTTTGGCACAAAGAGCGCCTTGCGATAGAGGCCCGGATGATCTTCGCCCATGCCGGTGTAAATCACATTCTTTTCGGTGTCGGTGCCAATCACAAACAACGGTTTTTCAAAGCCTCCGATGTTAAGGCCTTTGCGTTGACCGATGGTGTAGTAGTGCGCACCCTTGTGTTCGCCAATCACGTCACCTTGTTCGGGCGACAACTCAAAATGAGCCGAAAGATTTTTCAGGTCGTCGGGAGCATAACCGTTTTTAAACACGGGAGCATCCGCATCGATCTCAATGACTTTTCCGAGTTTGGTTTGCAGGCGTTGTTGTAAAAATTCAGGCAAGTGCACTTTGCCCACAAAGCATAAACCTTGCGAATCTTTTTTATCTGCCGTCACTAAATCTATCTTCTTCGCAATGGCACGCACTTCGGGTTTCAGCAATTCGCCGATGGGGAACAGCGCTTTCGAAAGCTGTGCCTGTGTGAGTTGACAGAGAAAGTAGCTTTGATCTTTGTTGGGATCTTTTCCGCTCAGCAATTGATAGACTGTCTTGCCATCTTTTTCAAACGAAGCCTTGCGCGCATAATGACCGGTGGCCACATATTCGGCGCCAAGCTTCAACGCGGCTTGCAAAAATATATCAAACTTGATTTCGCGGTTGCAAAGCACATCGGGATTGGGTGTGCGTCCCGCCTGATACTCGGCAAACATATAGTCAACAATGCGCTCCTTGTATTCTTTGCTGAGGTCAATGGCCTGAAACGGAATGCCCAGGTGTTGCGCCACAATCATGGCGTCGTTGCTGTCGTCAAGCCAGGGGCATTCGTTGCTGATGGTTACGGTGTCGTCGTGCCAGTTCTTCATGAACATGCCAATCACTTCATACCCCTGTTCTTTCAGCAGGTAGGCCGTAACGCTGGAGTCCACTCCGCCCGATAGTCCAACAACAACACGTTTCTTCATTTGTATCTTCAATCTGGTTTTTGCTACTGAGGTGTTACCATAGAAGTGGCATTCTCGCGCAAAAGTTCATTGATGGTTTCATTAAAATGCTGCACAAACTGCTCGTAATAAAGACCCGTGCCCGGTCCGGAAAAGCCGGTGTGAATTTTCTTCACCTTGCCGTCTTTGCCAATAAAGATAGTAGTAGGGAATGCCACCACCTGGTTCAACATCGGAAGGGTTTCTGATGCCTTGGCTTTGTCGTTTGTCCCGCCAATCACAAAGTCATATGTTACGTTCAGCTTCTCGGCCATTTTCTTCACACGCGTGCTGGCATAGGTGAAGTCGTCTTTGCGTTCGTAGGCCATGCCGATAATTTCTACGCCGCGGTTTTTGTTTTCACGATACCACGGTGCAAGAAATTTGGTTTCGTCCATACAGTTGGGACACCATGTGCCAAACAGCTGGAGGATCACCACTTTGTTTTTATACTTCTCGTCGGTGAGACTGATTTTCTTTCCCGTCACATCCGGAAAGCTGAAGGCAATGGTTTCGTATCCTTCTTTCAGGAACGTGAGTTTTTCGGCATCGGGCAAGGCAGCGTTTTCATTTTTCTCGCCCTCCCAAAATTCCATCCATGTTTTGCCTGAGTAGTATTCGCCGGCCAGCTTGCCTTCTTTGGTTTTGATGGCCGTGAAGATGAACGCGTGGTTGCCGTCGAAGGCGCTCAGTTGCATCATGCCATGGGCCACGTTGCCTTGCAGGTAGCGATAGTCGCCGGTGGGTGTAAGGAAGGTTCCTGTCACGCTATCGCCGGTTTGTTTGAAGATGCCTACTGCAACAGTGGTGTCCGATTCGTGAATGAAGTTCACGGCATACTTCCCGCTGAAGTCGGGCACGCTGTCTTGTCGTGCATCTTTTTCGTAGCGATAGTGCTGGCCATACACGGCCTGAAACGGAATGTTATAATTTTTCTCGTAGTTCTTGATAAATTCACCTTGCAGGGTGTCGCCGTTGATGCGGGCTTTGATGTTGGCGTCGAACACGTGCAGCACAATATCAATGGAGTCGTCGGTCACGTTCACTTCGTCCAGCAGCAACCGTTCTTCGGCATTGCGGATATAGATGTCATAGCCATCGGCTTTGTCTTTTTCAATTTCCAGGTTGAAGGGGAGAAGCTGGCCTTGAATTTCAATGGTGGCGCGCCACGTACCGGTCTTCAGCGCTTGTGCCGATTCCTTTTTTGCGAGACATCCCGCCAGGCTAACGATGCTGAGGGCAGCAATAACAATTCTGTTCATTTTCACGGTTTTGTAAAGGCCAAAACACAAAAATGCGAGAAATGATTTACAATTTGAGGCGAAGTAAGGATTTTGAAAGGAATCGGCCAGTTCAAACGATGTAGATCATGTTTCAGCACCTCAAAGTATTGGAGTTGGCGTCTGTGCTGGCCGGCCCCAGCGTAGGCCAGTTTTTTGCCGAACTCGGCGCCGAAGTGATCAAGGTCGAAAACCCGGCAACGGGTGGCGACGTGACCCGCACCTGGAAAAGTGCTGGCGAACAAACCGACGACCGGTCGTCCTATTTCTGCGCCGTGAACTGGGGCAAAAAATCGATCACCCTCCACCTCGACACCCCCGAAGGCCGAAGCGCCGTGCACCAACTCGCCGCCGCTAGCCACCTCGTGATCGCCAGCTACAAACCGGGCGACGCCGTGAAACTCGGGGTGGACTACGAAACCCTCCGAACCATCAATCCCAAAATCATCTACGGCCAAATCACCGGCTATGGCTCGCACGATGCCCGTGTGGGCTACGATGCCGTGATCCAGGCCGAAGCTGGCTTCATGTTCATGAACGGCGAACCCGGTGGTTCTTCCCTCAAAATGCCTGTGGCATTGATTGATATTCTGGCCGCGCATCATTTAAAGGAGGGGATTCTGCTGGCCATGCTGCGTCAGCAACAAACCGGAAAAGGCGATTTTGTAGAAGTGTCCCTGGTGCAGGCGGCCGTATCGTCCTTAGCCAACCAGGCCACCAACTGGCTGGTGGGTGGCAAGCTCCCCGAAAAGCAAGGCTCATCCCATCCCAACATCGCGCCCTATGGCGACATTTTCAAAACCCAGAACGGCGACGAAGTGATGCTGGCCGTGGGCAGCGACCGCCAGTTTTCAGACTTATGCGACGTGTTGGGGATATTGCCTCTCGCGCAGGACATACTCTATATAAGTAATGTCGCCCGGGTCAACAACCGCCACAAACTCAACGCCCTGTTGCAGGAACACATCGCCCGGCAATCAACCGACACCCTGATCCAGGCCCTGAATCATCGGAAAATCCCAGCAGGCCTCATCCGAAATCTGCAACAGGTCTTCGAAACCCCCGAGGCTGCTGAGCTTTTGCTTCGGTCGGCCGATCGTTTGGGGGTGAAAACCTTTGTGGGCCAGCCTTCTCTTCAAAATGTTTCCCACTTTCTCCCACCGCCTCATTTGGGTGAACACACGGCCGAAATACTGGCAAAACTCCATCTCTAGACGGGTTCTCATTCCCTGATTTCGGATTTCAAACGATTTACCTCCCCGGTTTCGGCTGCTAAAAAGCGCGATTCGGGGGCTTTTTATGTCTAATTGTGCCGAAAAATGAAAAAAGGTGGCGCAAAGTGGTTGAAAGTGGGATAAAATTACATATGTTTGCTTAGGAGAAAAAGACAACCACTACGTCTATGACTTTCTTCACCAGTGAATATGAGAGTAAGCTAGATTCCAAGGGCAGACTTGTGCTGCCATCTCGGATTAAAGCTCAATTGCCCGAAGGGGGGAATGAGCTGGTCGTCCGGAGAGGGTTCGAGCCATGCCTGATTATTTACCCTATGGTGGAGTTCAAGAAGGTCTTCTCGAAAATCTCAGGCTTGAGCGAGTTTAATGAAGAGTATCGCAAACTCCAGCGAAACTTCTTCTCGGGAACCGCTACCGTAGAGTTGGATGCCAACGCGCGGTTTGTGATCCCGAAAAACATGCTTGCCTATGCTCAGCTCGACAAGGACGTGATCCTGGTCGGGATGGGGAACAAGGTTGAGGTTTGGAATCCTTCCGTTTACGAGAAGCACCTGATCCAGGATCCGGGTGAGTTGTCTAAGCTGGCCGAAAAGTATTTGAATGAATAACGGGTTTGTCACCGGTTTTCAAGATACGTACGAGTCGCATGCAGGAATTGTCTTTTCGAGGGAACGGCCCAGGGGCCAGGACCCGGAAAGCTTTTATGATTTAAAGACATGAGCCGAACCGTAGCGCGATGACAAAAAAGAAACCCGAAGAAGGAGCAACCGGTGGCTATCACCGGCCGGTGATGTTGAAGGAGTGCATTGATGCATTGCAGATCGATCCGGAGGGTGTGTATGTGGATGTGACGTTTGGTGGCGGAGGACACAGCCTGAAAATTCTGGACCAATTGAAAGGAGGCCGCCTGATCTCCTTCGACCAGGACGAAGACGCCAGGCAACAGGCAGAGAATATAGAGCATCGTTCTTTCACATTTTGTCAAGCCAACTTCATGTACATGAAGCGGTATCTGAAATTGAATGGCGTAACCCACGTGAACGGCATCCTGGCCGACCTCGGCGTGTCGTCGCACCAGATCGATTCGCCCGCGCGTGGCTTCTCCACACGATTTGATGGCCCGCTCGACATGCGCATGGACCAGACGCAATCGGCCACGGCGGCCAACGTGTTGAACGAGTACAGTGAAGAAGAACTCCACAAGCTCTTTGGCATGTATGGCGAACTGAAAAATGCCAGAACGGCCGCCCGCATGGTGGTGCAGCAACGGGTCAACAAACCCTTCGCGCGCACCGAAGATTTGAAAGCAGCATTGCAATCCATTGCCCCACGGGGCAAGGAGAATAAATATTTCGCCCAGGTGTTTCAAGCGCTCCGCATCGAAGTGAATGCCGAGATGAAAGCGTTAGAAGATTTTTTGCACCAATGCGGCGAAGTGATGGCAGAAGGAGGAAGGCTGGTGGTGATGTCGTATCACTCGCTGGAAGACAGAATGGTGAAGAACTATATAAACAAAGGAAAGGTGTTTGGTGAGGTGGAGAAAGATTTTTACGGCAACGAGATCAAACCTTTTGCAGCCGTGAGTCGAAAGCCCATCGAAGCCTCGCCCGAAGAAATTGAACAAAACAGTCGCGCACGGAGCGCGAAGTTGAGAATAGCAGAGAAGTTAAAAGAACGGTGAACATTATGTTCGAAAACAAATTTAAAATAAAAGACGCGGCACCCCGCAAAAACACCAACCTGAACCCGGTGGCTGCTGTGGGCGTCGCGGGCAGCAGCATGTTTTCGAACCTCGAGAAAAAACTGAAGCTGGAGAGCTATTTCGAAGAAGGTTTCCCCGTGCAGTATTTGCCCAAGATCTTGTTTGTGATGACCCTCGGGCTCATCTACATCAGCAACACGCACTATGCCGAAAAGACCGTGCGCCAGATCAACAGCATACAAGCCGAAGTAGAAGATCTTCGCGCCGACTATACCACATTGAAAGCCGACCTCATGTTTGCCAGCAAGCAATCGGAAGTGGCCCGCAAAGTTCAACCCTTGGGATTAAAAGAAAGTTTGAAACCGCCCTTTAAGATTGAAGTAGAAGAAGGTGAATATTAAGAAGTCCATATTATTAAGAGTACGGATCGCATTTCTGTTTGTGGTGCTGTTTGCCATCGCCGTGGTGGTGAAGACAGGCCACATTCAATTTGTGGAGGGGGAGAAGTGGGCCGCCATGGGCGAACGGATTTCTTTTGACTACAAGCGTGTGAAAGCCACCCGCGGCAACATCTATTCCGACAACGGAAGTTTGCTGGCCACGTCGCTGCCCTTCTATAAAATCGCCTTCGATGCCACGCTGCCCAAAGACGAAGTGTTCAACAGCGGCCTCGACTCGCTGGCCGGCCACCTGTCGCGCTTCTTTGGCGACAAATCCAAAACCGACTACAAGCGCATGTTGAAAGACGCGCGCGCCACCGGCAAGCAATACGTTATCCTGAGCCGCAAACACATCGACTACCAAGACAAGAAAGTGATGATGCGCTGGCCCATCTTCCGCGAAGGCAGATTGCGCGGTGGAGCCATCTTCGAAAAAATAGACGTGCGTTATCGCCCCTTCTCCGGATTGAGCGGCCGCACCATTGGCTATATCAATGAGAACGACAAAGGCGTTGGCCTGGAGTTCAGCTTCAACAAACAACTGGGCGGACAAGACGGGTATGCCTACTATCAAAAAATTGCCGGCGGCATCTGGAAGCCGGTGTTCGACGCCAACAACGTGAAAGCCGTGGAGGGCCTCGACCTGCAAACCACACTCGATGTGAACTTGCAGGATGTGGCCGAAACCGCGCTGCACAAAGCGATGCTGCAACACAACGCCGACGACGGCATGGTGTGCGTGATGGAAGTGGCCACGGGCAACATCAAAGCCATCTCGAACCTCAGCAGCGACGGCCACGGAAACTTTGTGGAGCGCTTCAACTTTGTGACGGGTCAGCTGTTCGAACCGGGTTCCACTTTCAAACTGGTGACCATGATTGCCCTGCTGGAAGACAGCCCCGTAGAATTGAACGACAGCATTGACACCGGCAACGGCGAATACACCTTCTACAATAAAACCGTGCGCGATCACGAAGAAGGTGGTTTAGGTCGGGTGTCGGTGCAGGACGCCTTCGAACATTCGTCAAACGTGGCAATGGCCAAGCTGGTGGATAAGCATTTTGGATTGCGTCCGCAGAAGTTTGTGGACTATGTTGATCAACTGAAACTGTCGCAACCCCTCGGTGTGCAGATTGCCGGTGAACCCACTCCCAAAATCAAACGCCCCGGACAAAAAGGATGGAGCGGCATTTCACTTCCGTGGATGGCCTATGGCTATGGCTTCGAGATCACACCGTTGCACACCCTCGCGTTGTATAACGCAGTGGCTAACAACGGAAAAATGATCAAACCGATTTTCGTGAAGTCGGTGCGCCGTGCCGATGAGGAAGAAGAAGAGTTTGAATCGGAAGTGCTGAACAACAAAATCTGCTCGAGCGAAACACTCGACAAGATGAAGCTGTTGCTGGAAGGCGTGGTGGAACGAGGCACCGCCAAGAACATAAAAGGAACACACTACCGCATTGCCGGCAAAACCGGAACGGCGCAGATTTTGGAAAACGGACGCTACACCAAGAAGTACATCACCTCGTTTGTGGGCTACTTCCCTGCGCACGCTCCGAAATACAGCGCTATTGTGCTCATCAAAAATCCTAGAGGATGGTATCAGTACGGTAGCAGCGTGGCCGCCCCGGTATTCAAGGAAATTGCCGACAACATCTATGCCCGCGACATCAACCTGCACCAGCCTATGGATGTGCGCAAGTTCAAGCTGCAGGATGTGCTGCCGGTGATTCGCGCCGGCAACCAGCAAGAGCTCACCATGCTGTGCAACTCGCTGGGCATATCAAGCCACTCGCAAACCGAAGAGGAGTGGGTGCGCTCGTCGCGCGAAGGCAACGGCGTGAACTGGAAAAAAAGCATTGCCGGCAAAAATTTGGTACCCGATGTGATGGGCATGACCTTCCGCGATGCGGTGTATTTATTGGAGAACTCAGGATTGAAAGTTTTCTACGAGGGCAAAGGCAGGGTGAAACAACAATCGCTTTTGCCCGGCGGGCGAGTGGCCCGTGGAAACAGGATCTTTATAAAATTAGGATAACAGAATTTAATACGAAGAACGTCACGTGCGCGAACTGAAAGACATATTGTATAAAGTTTCACTCACCTCCAGCTATGGCGACATGAATGGAGAAGTGAAAGGCATATGCTTTGACTCGCGCAAGGTGCAGGCAGGTTTTTTATTTATCGCAGTGAAGGGCACACAGTCCGACGGCCACGCGTACATCGCGAAAGCCATCGACCTGGGCGCCACCGCTATTGTTTGCGAACTACTGCCGGACTCCATCAACGAGAAGGTGACGTTTGTGACCGTGAAAAACAGCGCGCAGGCGTTGGGCATCATCGCGTCGAACTACTATGGCAATCCGTCCGAAAAGGTGAAGCTCACGGGCGTGACCGGCACGAATGGAAAAACCACCGTGGCCACATTGCTCTACAAACTGTTCAATGCGCTGGGCCACAAGGCAGGCTTGTTGTCGACCGTAGAGAATCGTATCGTCAAGGAAGTGGTGCCGTCCACACACACCACGCCCGACCCCATTCAGCTCAACGAATTGTTGCAGCGCATGGTGGAGGCCGGATGCACACACGTGTTCATGGAAGTGAGCTCGCACGCTGTGGATCAGGAACGCATTGCAGGGTTGAAGTTTGCCGGTGCCTTGTTCACCAACATCACCCACGATCACCTCGACTATCACAAGACGTTTGAAAACTACATCAAGGCCAAGAAGAAATTTTTCGACGACCTCAACAGCGATGCATTTGCCATTGTGAACGCCGACGACAAACGCGGCATGGTGATGTTGCAAAACACAAAAGCATCGCGCTATTCGTTCGGGTTGAAGAAGATGGTAGACTTCAAAGGCAAGATCATCACCAACTCCATTGAAGGTCTTGAATTGGAGATCGGTGGCAAAAATGTTTGGTTCCGGTTGATCGGCGACTTTAATGCCTACAACCTCTTGGCCGTATATGGTGCCGCCGTGTTGTTGGGCGAAGAGTCTGACGAGGTGTTGACAAAACTCTCGTCCCTCGAAGGTGCTGTGGGAAGATTTGAATTGGTGTTGCCGGGTTCGAAAGTAACGGCCATTGTTGACTATGCACACACGCCCGATGCATTGAAAAATGTATTGGAAACGATAGCACAATTCAGAACAGGAGCAGAGCAAGTAATCACCGTGGTGGGCTGCGGCGGAAACCGCGACAAAACAAAACGCCCGCTCATGGCGTCTATCGCCTGCCGCCTCAGCGACAAGGTGGTGCTTACTTCAGACAACCCGCGCGACGAAGATGCGCTGGAGATCATAAAAGAAATGCAGGCCGGTGTGATGCCGACCGAAGTACGCAAAACACTGGTGATGGCCGACCGCGAGGAAGCTATCAAGACAGCATGCATGATGGCAAAGGAAAACGACATCATCCTTATTGCCGGAAAAGGACACGAAACGTATCAGGAAATAAAGGGCGTAAAATATCCGTTCGACGACCGCGAGGTGGTGGAAAGAATGTTGAAACTATTTGAGAACTAAGGAATGCTGTATTATCTATTTGACTATCTCGATTCACTAGACATACCCGGAGCGGGTGTATTTCAGTACATCTCCTTCCGCGCTGGTATGGCCGCATTCCTGTCTTTGCTCATCACCATCACCTTTGGTAAAAATCTGATCAGCGCCCTGCGCAGAAAGCAAGTAGGTGAAGACATTCGCGACCTCGGTCTCGAAGGCCAGCTTCAGAAAAAAGGGACACCCACCATGGGCGGCATCATCATCATCGCGGCCATCCTGGTGCCCACGCTTTTGTTTGCCAAACTCGACAACGTGTATGTGGCTCTGCTCATCATCACTACGTGCTGGTTGGGACTGATCGGTTTTCTGGACGACTACATCAAAGTGTTCCGCAAGAACAAAGAAGGTCTGGCTGGTCGCTTCAAAATTATCGGGCAGGTAGGCATAGGATTGATCGTTGGCCTCACACTTTATTTCAACGACAACGTGGTGGTGCGCGAAGTAACGCCGGCAACACGTTCGGGAATTGAAATACAAGACGTGCAGGATGCCGACGAAAGCAACCTGCGCTTCAGAGACAAGAAGTCGACCACCACCACGGTGCCCTTCATGAAGAACAACGAGATGGACTACAGCAAGCTGATTCCATTCTTGCCCAAGGAATACACGTGGATCGTCTACGTGCTGGTGGTGATCCTCATCATCACCGCCGTGTCTAACGCTGCCAACATCACCGACGGCATCGACGGACTCGCGGCTGGCACCTCGGGCATCATCGGGTTAACGTTGGCAATTTTGGCGTACCTCTCGGGTCGTATCGACTTTAGTAGCTACCTCAACATCATGTACATCCCCAACCTGGCAGAGCTCGTAATTTTCTGTACGGCCTTTGTGGGTGCGTGCCTCGGATTTCTGTGGTACAATGCCTACCCCGCGCAAGTGTTCATGGGCGACACGGGAAGCTTGACATTGGGTGGCATCATCGCGGTGTTGGCGTTGGCAGTGCGCAAGGAGTTATTGATCCCCGTGTTGTGCGGCGTGTTCTTCATCGAAATTCTGTCGGTGATGTTGCAGGTGTCGTACTTCAAATACACCAAGAAAAAATACGGTGAGGGCCGCAGGATATTCCTGATGTCGCCGTTGCATCACCATTATCAAAAGAAAAACATTCACGAGTCCAAAATCGTTGTGCGGTTCTGGATCGTAGGCATACTGTTGGCAATTCTGGCACTGGCAACATTAAAACTGAGATGAGCGAACGCATTGTCATATTGGGTGGAGGCGAAAGCGGAACGGGAGCAGCATTGCTCGCGAAGGCGAATGGCTTTGACGTTTTTGTATCGGACATGGGGCCGATCAAGGAAAAATATACAGCCGAGCTTGAGAAGGAAAATATTGCCTTTGAAACCGGTGGCCACACCGAAGCAAAAATTCTGAACGCGAACTACATCATCAAAAGCCCCGGCATTCCCGACAAGGCCCCGATGATCAAAGCCGCAAAAGTCGCTGGCATTCCCGTGATCGATGAAATCGAATTTGCCTCGCAATACACGGACGCAAAAATCATCGCCATCACCGGCACCAACGGAAAGACGACGACGACATTGCTGACGTATCACCTCATGAAAGAGGCAGGCTTCAATGTAGGTCTTGCCGGCAACGTGGGTACCAGCATGGCGCGCCAAGTGGCCCGCGACGCGTTCGACTGGTACGTGCTGGAGCTTAGCAGCTTCCAGCTGGACGGAACAAAAACATTTTCGCCCGACATCGCCGTGCTGCTCAACATCACACCCGATCACCTCGATCGCTATGAGTATGAGATGAAGAACTACGTGGAGTCCAAATTCCAGATCATCCGGAAGATGCAGCCTTCACAGCACTTCATCTATTACAGCGACGACGCCGTGATCGCTGCGGAAATGAAAGGACGCAGTGTGAAGCCGCAGCAGATTCCCGTGTCGCTGAAAGCATCATCGGCTGCGCCGGTGTTCTTCGATGGCGAGAAGATGAATTTCAAGTTGAAAAATTCGTTCTCCATCGCGCAGTCCGACACAACACTGAAGGGCCCGCACAACCTCATCAACACGATGGCGGCGGTCACCTCGGTGACCCTGGCCGGTGCAACCCTCGACAGCGTGAAGAAAGGACTGAAGACTTTCAAGAACGCTCCCCATCGCCTCGAGTCGGTGGCGGTTATTAGGGGTGTTGAATTTGTGAACGACTCAAAAGCCACCAACGTCGACTCTGTGGTCTACGGATTGGGAAGCTATAAAGGACCGCTCATCTGGATTGCCGGTGGCGTAGACAAAGGAAACGACTACTCGCTCATTGAAGAGCAGGTGAAAGAAAAAGTGAAAGCGCTGATCTGTCTCGGAAAAGATAACGAGAAGCTGAAACAATTTTTCGGCAAAACAGTAAAGCGAATAGACGAAACGCAAAGTGTGAAAGACCTGGTGCAAAAAGCATTGGTCATGGCAGAAGCCGGTGATGTGGTTTTATTATCACCTGCTTGTGCAAGCTTCGATCTCTTCAAGAACTATGAAGACCGGGGAGATCAGTTCAGGCAAGCCGTATTGGATTTAAAAAAAGAAGTAGAAGGCGCCAGCGCCTGATATTAACAGGGAGAACGTAGTCATGCAAAAGATAAAGACATGGGCCGATAAAAATCTCCAGGGTGACAAAGTCATCTGGGCGGTGGTGTTTGCGTTGTCGCTCATCAGCATCCTGGTGGTGTATAGCTCCATCGGCACGCTGGCCTACAAGCGCACGCAAAGCCCCGAAAGCTTTTTGCTGAAGCACACGTTCACCGTGTTTGTCGGTTTGGCCGCCATGTGGTTCGCCCACAAAGTGGACTATCGCTACTATTCAAAACTTTCGAAGATCGGTTTGTATATCAGCATTCCGTTGTTGATCTATACGTTCACCAACGGCGTGAGCATCAACGAAGCCGCACGCTGGATTGCCGTTCCGATTGTTGGATCGTTCCAGCCTTCGGACTTCGCCAGCCTTGCACTGATCGTGAACCTGGCCAGCATGCTTTCGAAACGTCAACAAAACATTGACGACATAAAGGAATCGCTCATCCCAATCCTCTTCTGGTGCGGCGTCATCTGCGGATTGATTGCGTTGACCAACCTTTCCACTGCGGTGCTGTTGCTCATCACGTGTATGCTCATCATGTTCATCGGTCGCGTGCCTACAAAATATCTGGCCATGCTGGTGTTTGTGGGAGCGTTGTCGGGTTCGTTGGCCATCGCCTTTGGTGTGCGTGCCGAGACAGCCAAGAATCGTATCAAGAGTTTTATCAGCGGATCGGAACTTCCCTTCCAGGCCAAGCACGGCCGCATTGCCGTGGCCACAGGGGGTGTGTTTGGAAAAGGACCGGGCAACAGCGACCAGCGAAACATTTTGCCTCACCCATACTCCGACTTTGTTTACGCGATCGTGATCGAAGAGTATGGCATGATTGGCGGGATCGTAGTGTTGGCGCTTTATCTGTTACTCCTACATCGGGGCATGAAGGCCTCTTACAATAGTGATCGGGCTTTCGGAGGACTATTGTCTGCCGGGCTAAGTTTCGATTTGGTGTGTCAGGCCATGGTGAACATGGGTGTGGTGGTTGGACTGGGTCCCATCACCGGACAACCCTTACCACTCATATCGATGGGGGGAACGTCCATGGTGTTTACCGGACTTTCATTGGGCATCATTCTCAGTGTGAGCCGTGGCGAGCAAGATCAGCGGTGGGAGCAAAGCGGCTCCAGCGAAGAGACGAAGGAAGCGAAGGAACCCAAAAACATGCCTACGGCAAAAGCAGCGTGAGTTCAGCAACACCATATCGTTTGATTATAAGCGGTGGCGGCACCGGGGGTCACATCTTCCCGGCCGTTGCCATCGCCAACGAATTTCGTGAGCGCCATCCCGATGCGGAAATTTTGTTCGTGGGAGCAAAAGACAAAATGGAAATGACGCGTGTGCCCGAAGCCGGCTATAAAATCATCGGCTTGTGGATCACCGGTCTTCAACGCAAGCTCACCTGGTCGAACCTGTTGTTCCCGGTGAAGGTGATTGTGAGCTACTGGCGGGCGCGCAAAATTGTGAAGACGTTCAAGCCCGATGTGGTGATTGGCACCGGCGGTTTTGCCAGCGGCCCCGTGATGATGGCGGCCACACGCGCAAAAATTCCTTCGGTGATCCAGGAACAAAATTCGTTCGCCGGCCTGGCCAACAAACAGGTGGCCAACAAAGTGAACAAAGTGTGTGTGGCCTACGAAGGCATGGAAAAATATTTTCCCAGCGAGAAAGTGATCCTCACCGGCAACCCGGTGCGCAAAGACATTCTCTCCATCGATGTGAAACGCGAGAAGGCGCTGAGTCATTTTGGATTCGACGCCAACATCAAAACGCTGTTGATCATCGGCGGAAGCCTGGGCGCCCGAACCATCAACGAGAGCATCATCGGAGGCTTCGACAAACTGGTGGATGCGCAGGTGCAGATCATCTGGCAAACGGGCAAAGGATATTACGAAGGTTATAAAGCACAGCTGGGCAAATACGACATGCGCAAAATCCGCGTACAGGATTTTGTGAAAGAGATGGACCTGGCCTATGCCGCAGCCGACGTGGTGATATCGCGTGCTGGCGCGCTGGCCGTGTCTGAAATCTGCATCGCGAAGAAGCCGGTCATCCTGGTGCCTTCGCCCAATGTGGCGGAAGATCATCAAACCAAAAATGCAAAAGCATTGGTTGACAAAGATGCCGCATGGATGGTGCCCGACAAAGAAGCCGGTGCACGGTTGGTGGACGAAGCCCTGAAGCTGCTCTTCGACAAGCAACGTGCCGACAAGTTGAGCGAGAACATCGCCAAGCTCGCCCGGCCCGATGCTACGGCCACCATCGTGAATGAAATTGAAAAACTGATTGCGGCCAAGTCTGCGCACAAAGGCAAACCGCAAGGCGAACAAATGTATTACGAATCAAGACGAAGCGACCCGACGTTTGACGCGAACCGGTTGCAACCCGTCATGGTGAAACGATAGAACGAACGTGACTTTAGAAAAATACGATAACATCTTCTTCCTCGGCATTGGCGGCATCGGCATGAGCGCACTGGCGCGTTGGTTCATGAAAAAAGGACTGCGCGTTTCCGGCTACGACAAAACGTCGACCACGCTCACCGAAGCGCTGCAACAGGAAGGCATGGTCATCCACTTCGAGGACAACCTCGACCGGGTGCCACAGGAAGTGCTGCAACAGAAAGACAAGACGCTGGTGATTTTTACACCCGCCATTCCGAAAGATCACGTGGAGTACAATTATCTGAAAGATAACGGCTACACCATTTTGAAACGTTCGGAAGTGTTGGGACTGTTAACGAAAGACTACAAGACTATTGGCGTGGCGGGAACCCATGGCAAGACCACAACGTCGTCTATGGTGGCGCACATTCTGAAGGTGGCGGGCAAAGACATGGTGGCCTTTTTGGGAGGCATCACCACCAACTATGCATCAAACCTGGTGATGGAAGGCGAAGTGAACAAAGACACGCTGGTGGTGGTGGAAGCAGACGAGTTCGATCGCTCGTTCCTTCGGTTGTTTCCGCAGATTGCCGTGGTCACGTCGGCCGATGCCGATCACCTCGACATCTATGGCGACCACGCGAGCATCATCACGTCGTTCAAGGATTTTATTTCACAGATCAATAGCGGTGGCGATTTGATCATTCACGAATCGGTGGCCGAATTGCTGGCCGACAACGTGACGCATGTGAAGAAACATATTTACAGCATGAGCCGGGGGCAATTTTTTGCCGGCGACATTACCGCAAGGGGCGGATTTTTTGAGTTCAATCTCCATGGATTTGGAAACGTTGAACACGTTCAGCTCGGTGTCCCTGGTTTTCATAACATTGAAAATGCCATCGCTGCGTCGGTGGCCGCAAGCCTCTGTGGCGTAGACTTGCGCACTATTAAAAAAGCCCTCGAATCGTTTAAAGGTGTGAAGCGCCGGTTCGAGTATGTAGTGAAAGGCAAACGCGTGATCTATGTGGACGACTATGCGCATCATCCGGCCGAGCTGGAAGCGTTTTTGAAATCCATGAAGTCGCTCTATGCCGGCCGCAAGCTCACCGTGATTTTCCAACCGCACTTGTTCACACGAACACGCGACTTTGCGGAAGGATTCTCGAAGAGCCTGAGCCTTGCCGACGAGTTGTTCCTCATGGACATCTACCCGGCGCGCGAGTTGCCCATTCCGGGGGTAAGCTCCGACATGCTCATGAACGACATCACGAGCAAGGTGAAAGTGCGGTGTAATAAAAATGACCTGATGGAGAAACTCGAAAGTGTGGATGTAGACGTGCTCGTGACCGTGGGCGCAGGCGACATCGACACGTTTGTGAAACCCATCAGCGAAATGTTGACGAAGAAGTATGAAAATTAAGTTCAATCTGAAGCGGGAGGTAAAGATCATTGCTGCTGTCATAGTAGTGGGAGGGATCATTGCGTTTACCGAACGGCGACAGAGCACGGCGTCTATCAAAGACATCACCATCAAAATGGTGAACCTGAACGAAAATCACTTCCTCGACGAAAACGACATCATCAACCTCATGCAGTTGAATCGCGAGAACCTGAAGGGCGCTTCGATGGACCGCGTGAACCTGAAAGAAGTAGAAAAGAAAATCAAGAGTGAGCCCTTTATTAAGGATGCACAATTGTATAGCGACCTGAAAGGCAACCTGGTGGTGAAAGCAGAGCTTCGCCGCCCCATTGCCCGCCTGGTGCGCAACGACGGCCCCGATGGCTACATCGCCGAAGACGGAACGGTGATGCCCGTGTCCGACAAGTTCACCGCGCGTGTGGTTTTGATCAGCGGTGCGTATGTGAACCAACTGCTGAAACAAAACAACGCGAACGACACCGAAGACGGCCAGCATCTGATCGCCCTCATCAACATGATTCGTGAAAACGAATTCTGGAACGCCCAGATTGCACAGATGGACATCGACAGCAAAGCACGCATCACCCTGTTTCCGCAGGTAGGCGACGAAAGGATCGAGTTTGGAAAACCGGAGAACGCGGAGATCAAGTTTAAAAAGCTGATGATCTTCTATAAGGAAATTCTACCCCGCATGGGATGGAACAAATATAACCGGGTGAACCTGGAGTATGAAGGACAGATCGTAGCGGAGTGACGCGTGCGATAGAACAAAGAGATTTACAACAACCACTATAAAAAGATTGACAACCATGGAACACGAAAAAATTGTAGTCGGACTCGACATTGGCACAACCAAGATCTGTGCTATTGTAGGACGTAAGAATGAATTCGGCAAGCTGGAGGTATTGGGAATGGGCAAGGCCGAGTCGGAAGGCGTGGTTAAGGGCATTGTTTTCAATATAGATAAAACTGTATACGCCATCGAGAAAGCGATTCGTGAAGCCGGCGACGCCGCGGGCATCGACATCGGGGTGGTGAACGTGGGCATTGCGGGCCAACACATCCGCAGCTTCATTCAGCACGGCGGCATCACCCGCACCTCGAAGGAAGACGAAATCACCATCGACGATGTGGAGCGCCTCACGCAAGACATGTATCGCATGGTGGTGCCTCCCGGAAGCCAGATCATTCACGTGATGCCACAAGACTACATGGTGGACTATGAAGAAGGCATCAAGGAACCTGTGGGCATGTCGGGTGTTCGTCTGGAAGCGGACTTCCACATCATCACGGCGCAAACCAACGCCATCAACAACATCAACAAATGCATCCGCCGCGGAAGCCTGGAGATCGACGACCTCATTCTCGAGCCCCTCGCATCCAGCCTGGCCGTGTTGAGCGACGAAGAAAAAGAAGCCGGCGTTTGCCTCATCGACATCGGTGGCGGCACCACCGACATCGCCATATTCTACGACAACATCATCCGTCACACCGCTGTGATCCCCTTCGGAGGAAACATTGTGACAAACGATATCAAGCAAGGTCTGCAGGTGCTACCCCAACAGGCTGAGCAACTGAAGACACGCTTTGGCAAAGCCATTGCCGAAGAGGCAAGCCCCAACGAGATCGTGTCCATACCCGGCATACGCAACCGTGCGGCAAAAGAAATATCGGTGAAAAACTTGTCGAATATCATCCAGGCAAGAATGGAAGAAGTGATCGAGATGGCGCACAACGAAATCATCAGCTCGGGATTTGAGAACCGGCTGGCGGGCGGCATCGTGATCACCGGGGGAGGTGCGCAACTGAGCAACCTCAAGCAACTTGTTGAATACATGACCGGTATGGACACCCGTATCGGTTACCCGAACGAACACCTGGGCAAAAGCAAAATCGAAACGGTGAAGAGCCCGATGTATGCTACGGCCGTAGGTTTGGTGCTATCGGGTTTCCGCTCTCTCGACGAAAGAGAAGACCGCTACAAAGAAGCGCGCGAGGTGGTGAAAGCCGTCAAAGTGAAAAAGCAACCTGTAACGGCGTCCAAGAACTTCTTCAACGACATCTTGAACAAAACCAAGAGTCTGTTGATCGACGACCTGGATGGCAAGAACGAATATTGATGAGAACCGGAGCCTGACGAAACACACGTGACCGAAGGATCCAAAACAAAAAAAAGAACAACCACTAAAAATTTAAATCATGTTTGAAACAGGATCATACAAATTTGAGATCCCGAAAATCACCACACGCTCCATCATCAAAGTGATCGGCGTGGGCGGTGGCGGGAGCAATGCGGTGAACCACATGTATAAGCAAGGCATTAAAGATGTCGAGTTCATCGTTTGTAACACCGATAACCAGGCACTGATGAGCAGCCCCGTGCCCAACAAACTTCAGATCGGCACCAACCTCACCGAAGGGTTAGGGTGTGGCGCCAATCCCGAAGTAGGCAAGAACGCGGCACTCGAAAGCAAAGAGCAAATTCGCGAGATGCTGCAAGGCACCAAGATGGTGTTTGTCACAGCCGGCATGGGCGGTGGCACCGGCACCGGCGCGGCGCCTGTCATCGCGAAAATTGCCAAAGACATGGACATCCTCACGGTGGGCATTGTCACAGCGCCGTTCTCTTTCGAAGGAAAGAAAAAAACGACGCAAGCCGACCTGGGCCTCGAAGCTCTGCGCAACAGCTGCGACACCGTGCTGGTGATTCTGAACGATAAACTGCGCGAAATTTTTGGAAACCTCTCTATCGGACAGGCCTTTGCGCAAGCCGACAACGTGTTGACCACGGCCGCCAAAGGCATCGCCGAAATCATTACCCTGGCAGGCTATGTGAACGTCGACTTCCAGGACGTGCGCACCGTGATGCTGAACGCCGGCGCCGCCGTGATGGGCTCAGCCGAAACCCGTGGCGACAACCGCGCACAAAAAGCAGCCGAAGGTGCCCTAGCCTCGCCGTTGCTCGACAACCGCGACATCATGGGTGCGAAACGCATTTTGCTCTCCATCATCTCCGGTGTAGAAGCTGAATTGCAAATGGACGAACTAACCGAGATCACCGAATATATTCAAGGTCAGGCCGGCGAAGAAGCCGAAATGATTTTTGGCCACGGTGTGGACGCCGACCTGGGCGACCGCATCCGCGTGACCGTGATCGCCACGGGCTTTCACAACGAAACCCGGCACATTCCTATAAAGAAGGAAGAAAAGAAAGTGCATGACCTCGATCGTTCGCAGGGATGGCTTTTTAATTCCGCGGACCAGGTTTCGAAGGATAGCAACGACCTCGGTTCGCGTCGCGCGCCGGAAATTAAAACCAGCGCCTCCGAAGAAGAACCCATGGAACGCGAACAAGTATTCACCGGTCCCTTCAGCCGCGTGGAGCCTGTGCGTGCCGAAGAAGCAGACGACGATGGCGAAGAAAGCCTTTTCCGCGACGACGAGTTCGACGACGTGACCGAACGTTATGGCGACCAGGTGGTGAACGACGAAGGCATGATGGAACTCCGCTCCACCAAGCAACGTCTGCAACAACAAGCCAAAGAGCGCCAGGAAAAAATGAAGGCCGCGCGCAAACAGGAAATGACGAAAGAAGAGTTCAACGAAAAATGGTCGTTGCCCGCATACCTCCGCCGTGGCGTGAAGATGCAGGACGTGCCCCACTCGGCCGAACCCTTCATCTCGAAATACAATCTGAACGACGACAACAATTTGTTGGGCAATAATAAATTCTTGCACGACAACGTAGATTAAGAACATAGGCTAACCAAAAAAAGGAAAGCTTTGAAGACATGGCATTTCCGGCACGACAGGTCATTTACTCCATTCGTAGTGGTTGTTGGTGGTAAATATTTTTAGCCGGTGCCGGAGTGCCAATTTTTAAACAGTAGGAGCGCTTATTTTTTATTTGCAGTTTTTGGTTGAGCAAATGGCGCACGTAGTTATGTAAATGCCGGACGTTAGTAGCGTTCGGCATTTGTTTTTTTATACCAGATTTGGAATAGGGGAGGTTCATACTTTAAACCTTTGTGCCATGGTGTTTGTTAGAAAATGGAATGAGTTGGGTTGAGCCTTTAACGCTGCCTTTTTGGATTCATCGCCGGTCGCGGCGACCCCCGTTCGTGTAAATTCTCATATCGTTTAAACCATTCCGCCAAAACCGGTGTCTAAGGGATCAAGACGAATGGCACGCAATTTTATCCCGTGAACCTTCGTTTTTTTAAAGCGCAAAGAGCCTATGAAAAAGATAGCATTGTTAACAACCCTGGTGGGTGTTGCCCTGTGGGGATGTCAACCCGAACCCGACAGCGTGAAGCTGCTGGATCAACTGGTGGTGTCTACGCACTACGACAAAAACGCAAACTTCAAGTCCTACGCCACCTATTCCATGTCGACCGACACGATCGGCTTCATTTCGAACGCCAATCCCAAAGACACCATCCTCACGCAGAAAGAATCTACCTACCCGCGCACCGTGTTGCAACGGGTGGAGGCCAACATAAATAAGGCAAACTACACACGCGTAGCAAAAAATGCGTCGCCCGATTTGGGTATTAACGTCTATGTGGTGAACGACTACAACCTGTTTCAGCAAGTGGTCTATCCCAGCTATTATTATCCATCTTATTATGGCTACTATGGCTCTTATTACAACTATCCCTATGTGAACACCTACGCCCAGAACACCGGCGCGCTGGTGCTGGAGATCGTTGACCTAAAAAACATCGGTGCCGACAAAAAAGTGAACGTGCTGTGGACGGCCTACATGGGCGACGTATACAGCACCATCGACCTGAACAAGCAGTCGACCGACGCCATCGATCAGGCCTTCCTTCAATCACCCTACATCAGCAAATGAACATGAAAAAGCTCGCGATATTATTTCTGCTGACCGGCGTCTGCACTTTTGTGAACGCGCAGGAAAACTACTTCTATCTGAACTGGGACATCAACCAGCCGCTCACTAACACCGACTGGCTCGGCGCCACCTCGGCCCGCGGGGTAAAGGTGGGCTACCGCGTGTTCATTGGCTCCGAACGCAAATTCTCGGCAGGTCTGGACGTGAACTGGACCACCTTCGCCGAGTATAAGCCCACCGAAACGTTCGAACAGACCAGCGGCGCCATCACCACTGACTATTTCAACTACATCTACCAGTTGGGCTTCACCGCCAGTGGCCAATATTATTTCCGTGGCGAGAACAAGGAAAGCCGTTTCCTTCCCTATGCCGGGCTGGGCCTGGGCGCCAACAAAAACGACTACAGCGTATTCTATAATATATACAAGGAGAAGGAGCGGTCGTGGGGATTTCTGGCCCGCCCCGAGGCCGGTGTCCTGGTTCGTATCAGCGAGCGACGCAGGCTTGGGTTGATGGCCGTCGTACACTATGACTACAGCACCAGCAAAAGCAACGACTACAACTATAGCAGTTTCTCGTCTGTCGGGTTTCAAGTCGGCATCATCTCCATGCAATGGTGAGCCTAACGTATTGATTAACAGTCGCTAGAATTTTTTATCGTGCGAACGTTCTCGCCCGAAGGCTTCTGTTATCTTTGCAGGCATGTCGCAACAGATCCTGATCCTTGATTTCGGTTCCCAGTACACGCAATTGATCGCCCGCCGGGTGAGAGAGCTCAATGTATACTGCGAGATCCATCCCTTCAACAAAGTCCCCGCCATCACGCCCGACATCAAAGGCGTGATCCTTTCCGGAAGCCCTTGTTCCGTGCGGGACCAAAATTCGCCCACGGTCGACATCTCCGCGTTTTCGAATGTGCCGGTGCTAGGTGTTTGCTACGGTGCCCAACTCATTGCCCACCAGCAAGGCGGCAACGTGCTGCCATCGCAGATCCGCGAATATGGTCGCGCCAAGCTCAACACCGTGAACCACGCCAACGAGCTGCTGAAAGAAATCTCCCTCGATACACAAGTGTGGATGTCGCACGCCGACACCATCGCTTCCGTGCCCGACACGTTTGAAATCATCGCCACCACGCCCTCAGTGGCCGTGGCTGCCTATAAAGTAAAAAACCAGAAGGTGTGGGGCATCCAGTTCCACCCCGAAGTGACGCACACCACCGAAGGCAAAAATCTGCTCCGGAATTTCGTAGTGCACATCTGCGGCTGCAACCAGGATTGGACCGCCGACCAGTTTGTGGACACCACCATCGCGTCGCTGAAAGCACGCCTTGGCAACGACCAGGTAGTGATGGCGTTATCGGGTGGGGTAGACTCCACTGTTGCCGCCATCCTTGTGCACAAAGCCATCGGCAAAAACCTCCATTGCATCTTTGTTGACAACGGCCTGCTGCGCAAAAACGAATTTCAGCAAGTGCTGGATTCCTATCAGCACATGGGCCTGAACATCAAAGGCGTCGATGCCAAAGACAAGTTCTATGCGGCATTGAAAGACCTCACCGAACCCGAAGCGAAGCGTAAGGCCATTGGCAGAACTTTCATTGAAGTATTCGACGAAGAAGCCCACCTTATCTCCGATGTGAAATGGCTGGGCCAGGGTACCATCTATCCCGACGTGATTGAATCGGTTTCCGTGAACGGCCCATCCCAAACCATCAAGTCGCACCACAACGTGGGCGGGTTGCCGGAAAAGATGAAGCTGAAAATCGTGGAGCCCCTCAACACGCTCTTCAAAGACGAAGTGCGGGTAGTAGGAAAAACATTGGGCATCGATCCCACCATTCTTGGACGTCATCCGTTCCCCGGACCGGGCCTGGGCATCCGCATTCTGGGCGATGTCACCGCCGACAAAGTGAGGATACTCCAGGAAGTGGACGCCATCTTCATCGGCGGCCTGCGCGACAGCGGCCTCTACGACAAAGTGTGGCAAGCCGGCGCCATGTTGCTCCCCGTGCAATCGGTGGGCGTGATGGGCGACGAACGAACCTACGAACGCGTGGTGAGCCTCCGTGCTGTGACCAGCACCGACGGCATGACGGCCGACTGGGCGCATCTGCCCTACGAGTTTCTGGCCAACGTGTCGAGCGACATCATCAATAAAGTGAAAGGCGTTAACCGCGTGGTCTACGACATCAGCTCGAAGCCCCCGGCAACCATCGAGTGGGAATAGTGTTAGTACTGAATTCCGTGGCGTGACGTGCACTTTGTTTTGAATGCAAAAATTATGGTGAGAAAAATAGTATTGTTTTTTGTGCTGATCGTGAGCCTGCAGGTTGCCGTAGTTGCACAGGTGGATTTTACGAAGCAGTATTTCAATGCCAAGACCCTCTTCCGCGAAGGCAAATGGAACCTGGCGATGGAGAGTTTCAAACCGCTGATTCCCTACAGCACCGGCAATCCGTTCTCCGAATATGCATCGTTTTTCTATGCGCTCTCCGCCTACAATCAGGGCTACAAGGCCGTGGCAAAAACATCGCTCAACCAGATCAAAACCCTCCATCCCACGTGGGACAAAATGGACGAAGTGAACTTCTGGCTGGGCAAGATCAACATGGAAGACAAAGACTACTTCCAGGGGCTCAAAATGTTTGCCCTGTTGCAGGACAAAAAAATACAGCAGGATGCCGAAGCGGTGAAAGCGAAAATCATTCCCACCATCGCCGACGCCGAAACCCTTCGCATGATGACGGAGGAATATCCCAAAGACCAACTCCTCGGCACTACGCTCGCCACCGCCCTGTCGAAGAGCGCCGTGCCCGAAGACAAAACACAGCTGGAATCGGTCATCAAAAAATATAACCTGAACCGTGCCGACTTCATAGCCGAAGCGCCAAAGTCGTTCTTCAAAGACACCTACACCGTATCGGTGTTGTTGCCCTTCATGGCCAGCACACTCGATGCCTCACCGGCAAAGAAAAGAAACCAAAGCGTGCTCGACCTCTATGAAGGCATGAAGCTCGCCGTCGACACGTTGGCCAAGCAAGGCGTGAAGATCAGCTTCCGCGCCTACGACACCGAGCGCAGCGTAGAGAAAATCAAAACCATTCTCAATACCGACGAACTGAAAAGCTCCGACCTGCTGGTGGGACCGTTTTTCCAGGAAGAAGCCAAAGCCATTGTCGACTTCTCGCTGGCCAACCGCATCAACGTGTTCAACCCGGTGCACAACAACAGCGAAATGATCGGCACCAACCCGTATGCGTTTCTCTACCAGCCTGCGCTGGAAACCATCGGAAGAAAGTCGGGCGAGTTCATGGCGTCGTTTGTGAAAAAGAAAAACTGCATCGTGTTCTACGGCACTACGCGTCGCGACTCCGTGCTGGCCGCCAACTTCATTCAGGCCGCTAAGGAAAAGAACTTCAGAATTTCAAAAACCTTTCGCGTATCCAAGGAAGGATCACAATCCATCTTCACCACACTGGCCACACCCACGGAATACGATGAGTATCGCTACCCGAAACAATTCACCTTGCGCAAGGACAGTGTAGGCAGCATCTATGTTGCCTCCGACGAAGCCCTCATCTACGCCAAAGTGCTCAGCAGCATCGAAACTCGCAAAGACGACATCATCGTGCTGGGCTCCGAAAGCTGGCTGGAACAAACTGCGGTTGACCTCGAAAAATTCCAGAACCTCTCCGTCATTCTCACCGCGCCCAACTATACCGATCCGGCCAAACCCTACACCAAAGCGTTTGTGCGCAAGTATGTGAAAACACATGGCCGCGCACCATCCAACTATGCCGCCATGGGTTATGCCTACATGATTTTTGTGGGTAACGAACTGAAAAAGAACGGCGTCTATTTTCAGGATGCGCTCAGCAAGGAAGGCGTCATTCCCGGCTACCTCACCGAAGGCTACGACTATCAGCATGGCCGGAGCAACGAGTTGATACCCTTTGTGCGCTTTGAAGAAGGCCAGATGAAAGTGCTCGATCGCCGGTGATGCGTGTCGCGTTGTCGGTCTTAAAACAATATTGCGATGAAAGATTTTTCCAAGAGCAAAGCCTTGTTTGAACGGGCCAAGCAAATTATTCCCGGCGGCGTCAATTCGCCCGTGAGGGCGTTTCGCGCCGTGGGCGGAAATCCCTTGTTCATGAAACGCGCCAAGGGCCCGTATCTCTACGACGAAGATGGAAATGAATTTGTGGACCTCATCAACTCGTGGGGACCGATGATTCTCGGCCACGCACACCCCGCGGTGGAAGAAGCCGTAAAGGAAGCCCTGGCCACATCGCCATCGTTTGGCGCGCCCACGGCGCGCGAAGTGGAAATGGCAGCGCTCATTTGCTCCATCATTCCATCAGTAGAAAAAGTGCGCATGGTCAATTCGGGAACCGAAGCCACCATGTCGGCTGTGCGTGTAGCCCGGGGGTTTACGGGCCGCGACAAGATCATTAAAATGGAAGGCTGCTATCATGGCCATGGCGACTCCTTCCTGATTGCTGCGGGCAGCGGAGCCATGACGTTCGGCACACCCGATAGCCCGGGCGTAACAAAAGGAACGGCCAAAGACACACTCATCGCGCCCTTCAACGACCTCAATGCCATTGCCAGACTCATCGACGAAAACCCGAAAGAAATTGCCGCCATCATTCTCGAACCTGTAGTGGGCAACATGGGTTGCGTTGCACCTCAGCCCGGCTATCTCCAGGGCTTGCGTAAGTTGTGCGACACCCACAACATCATTCTTATTTTTGATGAAGTGATGACCGGCTTCCGCCTGGCATTGGCCGGCGCGCAGGAACTCTACAATGTTAAACCGGACCTTACAACCCTGGGAAAAATTATCGGCGGCGGACTGCCGGTGGGCGCCTATGGCGGGCGCAAGGACATCATGGATGCCGTGTCGCCCGCGGGGCCCATCTATCAGGCCGGCACATTGTCGGGCAACCCCCTGGCCATGGCCGCAGGCTATGCCATGCTCACGCAACTGCGTGACAATCCTTCACTCTATCATCAGATCAACACCACCACCACGGCCATCGTGGGCGGCATACGCAAACAACTTTTTTCTAAAGGGCTGGGCTACACCATCAACCAGGTGGGGTCCATGTTCACACTGTTCTTCACCGACGAAACCGTCATCAACTTCGACACGGCCAAAACTTCGGACACGGCAAGGTTTGCGAAATACTTCCAGTCTATGTTGCAGCGCGGCATCTACATGGCGCCGTCGCAATACGAAGCCATGTTTGTGTCGGCCGCCATCGACGACCTTGTGGTGAGCCGCGTGCTGCAAGCCAGCGAAGAAGCCTTGAAAGAACTGTAAATCGTCGCGCCTTTTTAACAGAACAACGCGCGGAAGAAACACCGTGATGCGGCCTTGTGCCGTGATGGGTTGGTTTAGGTTGCTCAATTCATTCAAAACGCCGGATTTTCATACATTTAAAACGATTGATTTGAACGGCGGCAGGTCATCAGTCTTTTCTTTTCCAGGGATTATTAGCTAACTTTTCAACCTAAGCCTGCGCTTTTTTAACACTGAACGACAATCGCTGTAGAAACATGAGAAATCGTGCCCTCAAGTACACCCTCGCCTTTGCCCTCGCGGGCCTGATCATCACACTCCTCATCGGGTATGTTCAGCGAAGAACACTCAACACCTACGAGCATAACGTTCCGTTCATCACGTTGGGCGACAACATCAAGAACCGCGTCACCACGGCTCACTTGTCGTTCGAAGAACTGATGGCCGGCGACGAAACCCAGAACTTTGATCGCGATGTCATCGCCCCCATAAAGACATCGGCTGCAATTTTGCAGGGGACCTACGACGGTAAAGAAACCGAGCTGGGAAATCTCGGCGTTATTCACGAAGAAGAAACAAAAGCACTGCTGAAAGAATCCATCTTTGCCTTAGACAAACTGATGGAGTCGGCACAGGAGCGCTGGAAAAATAGAAGCACAGGCACCGCGGGCACCGACAGCACCGCGGCCGTGGCGGGAAGCCACGCAGGCGATGCCGCCGACCAACAATTTGACGCTGCCTACGAAACGTTTGCCGGCACATTAGACAGGCTCGTGGAGCACATCCAAAAAGATGTTCACGCCGACGCCAGCTCACTCAGTGCGCTGTCGTGGTTATCCATTTTATTGCTGGTGGTTGGTTTGGGTGCGCTGTGTGCATTCCTCTATCGCCTGCAAAGCTCGTCCATGAAAATGGTGACGGAGCACGAAAAGCGATCGGAGGAGCAGGGCCGTGCCGTGTCGTCGCTGTCGGGTTTCATCGAAGCCATCTCGGCCGGCGACTACACCGCCGACCTCAACCTCGAAACCGACGACGGTGCCCTGGGCAACACCCTCATTTCGATGCGCGACAAACTTCGCCTCAATGCCGAAGAAGATCGTCGGCGCAACTGGTCTACTTCGGGCCTCGCGCAAATCGGTGAAATTCTCCGCACCTCTACCGGCACAACGGAAGAGCTATTCGACAACATCATCCGCTTTGTGGTGAAGTATACCAAAAGCAACCAGGGCGGCCTGTTTGTGCTGAACGAAGAAAGCGACAACGAGAAGTTTCTCGAACTCGTGGCCTGCTATGCCTTTGAGCGGAAAAAGTTTTTAAAGAAACACATGGCCATCGGTGAAGGCCTGGTGGGGCAAAGCTTTCTGGAAGGCGAACGCATCTATCTGGTGGAAGTGCCGAAGGAATACATCACCATCACCTCCGGTTTAGGAGGGTCTACACCCAACGCCCTGTTGCTGGTGCCCCTGAAAGTGAATGAGAAAATTTTTGGTGTGATGGAGTTGGCCACCTTCGGAAAATACGAACCCCACGAAATTGAACTTGTCGAAAAACTCACCGAAAGCATAGCCTCCACCATATCGTCGGTGCGCATCAGCGAAAGCACGCGCCTGTTGTTGGAACGCACCCAGCAGCAAGCCGAAGAAATGCGCGCACAGGAAGAAGAGATGCGCCAGAACATGGAAGAGCTGGAAGCCACGCAGGAAGAAATGCGCCGCAAGGAAAAGCACATCCAGAACATGCTCGACGGCGAAAAGAAGCGCAACGAGATCAGCCAGCGCAACCGCCAGGTGCTGATGGAGCTCACCAAAAACAAAGACATCCAGGACGGCAACTGGAATGCATCGCTCGAAAAAATCACCAGCACCATCACCCGTCAGCTGGGCGTGTCGCGTTGCAGCATCTGGACCTATCATGCCAAGGAAAACAAGATCCTCAACGAAAAACTATACCAGCAAAACAAAGGTACGTTCGAATCGGGCACCGAGCTTTATGGCCGCGACTTCCCAGGCTACTTCGAAGCCGTGACCAGCGAAGAGATCATCATCGCCAAAGACGCTCACACCCACGTGGCTACACGCGAATTCTCTGACGTTTACCTGAGCCCGCTCGACATTCAATCCATGCTCGATGTGCCGTTCTTCAACGAAGGCAAGATTGCCGGCGTGATCTGCTGCGAACATCAGCAGGAACAAAAAGACTGGACAGAAGAAGATGTGGAGTTCCTGAAGTCGTGCGCCGACCTGCTCACGGTGGCCTTCAACACCTCGCGTATTAACCGCATGCTGGAGCAACTGAGCGACGACCAGCAGACCATGCAAACCATTATCGACAACCTGCCGCGCGCCGTGTTCTGGAAAGACAAGGAACTGCGCTTCCAGGGAGCCAACCGGATATTTACCCAGGTGGCGGGCCTGCGCTCGCACAAAGACCTCATTGGCCGCACCGACTTCGACATGCCCTGGAAAGAACATGGCGAAGCCTACCGCGCCGACGACCTGGCCGTGATGAACAGCCGCAAGGCTAGGTTGGACCATGAAGAGCGGAATGTGAACAGCAACGGCGAGGAATCGTGGGTGCTCACCAGCAAGGTGCCGGTCATGAACAAGCACGGCGAAGTGGTGGGCGTTTTGGGGATGTTCGAGGATATCACCGCCCGTAAACACAAGGAAGCCGACACCGCGGCGAAGTTGAAAGAGCTGTCGGAGCTGAAAAAGCGGTTGGAGAAGGGGGCTGAGTAAAAGTCATTTTTTAATCAAAGTATTACATCTGTCGGCTGACCCGTATGTATAGGGCTGACTTTTCGCTGTAGATTTATTACTTTTACTGTATTATACCCAATTCCGAAGGTTATGAACCATCGCTTTTTAATCTTGATCGCTGCGTTGTTGACAGCTTCCGTCAACCTTTTTGCGCAGGGGGAACGAAAGGATAAAACCGCCGTTACCTACGAAGAACTCTATGACGAACCCTATTCCGTCAACAAGCTTTTTGTGGGCATTCAACCCCTTTATGCCGAAATGTTCGTGACCAACGTGAATGCCGGTTTTGGGGCGGAAGCGGTCTATTATCACAAGGACAAGGCCGATTTTCGCGTAAGTTTCCGAAAAACCTACAGCCAGCAATTCTTCGATTTCTCGCGCGACCTCGCCATGAAGAAGAGCGATGTAGACAACCGCGCCGAGGTTTTTAACTACTACGAGTTTGGCGGAACCTATCACATCAAAGACTTCGAGCAAAGCTCCAAGACCAAGATGTTCCTCTACAAAAACAGCTACAAAGGCAACAAGTGGGCCGCCCGCGTGCCCCTCAACGCCGAGGTGCCCTGCAAAGTCCGCAAGATCTACGGGGCTAGGCTGGGCGCTATCATCTGGGATAGCTCCACAGACATGGGCCGTGCCCTTTCCAAACAAGGCCTCAGCAACGCCGACTTCAAAAACGCCGAAGGCATTGGCCTGCCCAAAACCATTGTGGTGAACGGCAGAAGCGAATCGTTCGACGTGTTCAGCAACATTTCTTCCCAAAGCCTCTACATTGGAGGGTCCATGGCCTGGATCAAAAACGTGGCCGTGAACTTCGACAAGTTTGAAGAAGGCATCGACGACCTCATCTTCACCGTCTATGCCGACATCATGTATGCACCGTCTTTGAAGATCGACAACATTGTCTATACCGACCCCGATGAGAACAGCCCCAACGCCGGCACGCATACTTATGACGTGAGCCCGTTGAAGACAAAAAACATCGGCTTCCGCCTCGGCATGGACGGTCGTTTCAACCGCATGTTCAGCTGGTCGTATGGCGCTGAGTTGGGCTATCGCCCCAGCATTCAGGGCCGTGGCCTCTATGCCATGCTCAAGATCAGCTTCCCCGTGTTCGGCACCAACCTTGACTACAAGGTGGAGTCGTTCGGAAAATAATCCCGACCCGTATCGCAGTGTAACACTAATCCGCGCGTCATGTCCTGGGACATCCTCATCGTCAACATCAAAGGATTGGTCCAGGTGCGCGAGCCCGGCAACCACGTTTTGGCCGGCGACGCCATGGCTACGCTTCCTGTGTTGCCCGACGCCTACCTGGCCATCAAAGACGGCATCATTGCCGACTATGGCAGCATGAGCAGCCTGCTGGTTCGTCACGCCACCCAGACGCTGGATGCAACCGGCCGTTTTGTGTTTCCCAGTTTTGTCGATTCGCACACGCACCTCGTCTTTGCTGCCAGCCGTGAAGAGGAGTTTGTGATGAAGATAAAAGGCGCCACCTATGCCGACATTGCGGCAAAGGGGGGAGGCATTCTGAACTCGGCCCGCAGACTGCAACAAATGACCGAGGACGAATTATTTGAGCGCACCCTCACACGCGCCCACGAAATTGTGCGCACCGGCACAGGCGCCGTAGAAATCAAAAGCGGCTATGGCCTCACCGTGCGCGACGAGTTGAAAATGCTGCGCGTAGCCCGGCGCATTGGCCGCGAAACACCGCTCACCGTAAAGACCACCTTCCTGGGCGCCCATGCCGTGCCCAAAGACACCACCCAAAAAGAATACATCGACCTGGTGATTCACGACATGATTCCTGCCGTGGCCGCCGAACAACTCGCAGACTACATCGACGTGTTTTGTGAACAAGGCTTTTTCACGGCCGAAGAAACCGAACGGATCGTGGAGGCCGGCAAGCAGCACGGCATGTGCCCCCGCATACACGCCAACCAACTCCATCGCTCCGGCGGTGTGCAGGTGGGCGTGAAAACAAAAGCCGTGAGCGTAGACCATCTCGAAAATATGGGCGACGAAGAAATTGAAGCCCTGCAAAACAGCGGCGTCATGCCCACGGCCTTGCCCGGTGCGGCGTTCTTCCTGAACCTGCCCTTTCCGCCGGCGCGCCAAATGTTGCAGGCCGGACTGCCCCTCGCCATTGCTTCCGACTATAATCCCGGCAGCGCGCCCAGCGGCAACATGCCCCTCATGATTTCACTGGCCTGCATCAAAATGAAATTAACACCCGAAGAGGCCATCAACGCCGCCACCCTCAACACCGCCGCCGCCCTTGAGTTGCACACCACGCATGGTTCGATCACCCGGGGAAAGGTGGCCAACGTATTCATCACACACCCCATACCCTCTGTGGCCCACGTGCCCTATGCTTTTGGAAGCCCCGTTGTGCAGGATGTGATTTTGAATGGAAAGACCATAAGCAATCCCTAATAACAATTTTTTCGTTTTGCGCAGTAGCGTCAGGAACCGTTGCTGTTGAGCCGTTCGTAGGCGTAGTAATATTTCCTCCAGCCATAGAGACTTGCCCCCGTGGCGACCACGATGAGCAGCCACACGGGCATTCCGAAAAGCACCAGCACCACAAGACCCATGCACGTGAAGAACACCACCGACATCAGTTGATCCTGTTCCTTTACATTTTTGAAAAGCCAGCTGTAGAAAAACAGGCAGATGCTCCAGCCATACAAAAGCGCGAGCACAAGGTGTTGCCACGCCACGGTGGAGGAAAAGTGATTGACCAGCAAACCGGCCTCGGGCAACGTGAGAAGGAAAAGAGTGATCAGAAAATACCGTAGCCGTGTGCCCAGTGGTATGGGCAAATTCCGGTTGATGCCGAAGTGAACGTTGTCGAACCGGTGCATCTCCCACACCAGGTTCACGTTTGCCGAAAACGCCAGCACCACCGCCATGCCCATGAGGCGCGCATCGTAGGTATCATACCGGTAAAGTTGCGCCACGCCGTACAACACCAGCGCGCTGAAAATTTTTGTGCCGATCAACAGAAAAGGTGCGCGCCGCAGAATCCATTCGGGAAAGAAGAGGGGATAGGGTTTTGTGAAACGCCTGTGAATGTACCGCTCCAGTGCCGGGGTTTTTCGCTCGCGATGCGGATGTCGCAGCGACCAAAAGAGGTGAAGCGTAGACGCCACCAAAAGCACCACACAAGCCAGCACTACGAGCGCGGCAGATTGATACAACGCATGTTTCGCGGCCGTGAGGATCAGAAACAAAGCATAGGCAAAAACCGGGATGAGTTCCAGTGCCAGCACACCCAGCAGTGTCGTGAATTGTTGTCGCACCGGAAGAATGGCCGTATAGAATATGAATTCATTTTCACCACGCTTCAGCACCTTGCGATGAAAGTCGGTGATCTTGAAAATATAGAGACACCAGATGCTGATGGCGATGAGCAAAAGAAACGGAGAACTTACCTGAAACTCTGCCAGGGCAATGTGATCCTGGCTGCGCATGAAGCCGCCCGCGAGGCCGATCACCAGCAGAAAGAACGTTGCATTGGCGCGATAAAACTCGCGAACAAAAACTTTGTTCAGGATGGTGAACACCGCGCTCACGCCCTTGCCAGCGTTTTGTCGCGCACGTGCAACACGTCGTTCAGTACCAGCGAAGAACTTTCCAGCAACTGGTGCGACGACAACAGGAACGTGACGTTGAATTGGTCGCGGAACGTTTGAATGAGATTGGTCAGCACATGGCGCGAAGCCTCGTCGAGCGTGATGAGCGGTTCGTCAAGAATGATGATGCGCGGTGTGCCGAGAAAGGCCAGCGCGAGAGAAATCTTTTTCATCATGCCGCTGGAGCAGGCACCACACGGCTTCTCAAAAAACTGATCGATACCAAACGCGCGCGTCACGTCATCCTGTTGCTGCAGTGAAGCGCCTTTGGTCTTGCCGATGAAACGCGTCAGTTCTTTTGCCGTGAGAAATTCGGGATAGAGTGGTTCTGCCTCGCTGTAATTCACGCGGCGGCGATACTCCAGGGGGTGATGATGAAGTGTGACGCCATCGTCGAACGACAACTTTCCTTCGCAAGGCAACAATCCGGAAAGCGACCGGAAGAAGGTTGTTTTGCCCGAGCCGTTTTCACCTTTGATCCAATAAACACCCGGCGCGAGTTCAAGGTGGCGAACGGTGAGCACCAGCGTGTCGCCATAGCGTTTGGAGAAATTCTCAATCGTCAGCATACGGAGCAAGGTCAGGGTGGGTATTCTATAAAGGAATGTTCGCCGACCGATAGGTCGGCCGTGACACTTTTGGATTACAGGAATCACTCGTCTATTTTTGGCCCGGCCCATTCCGCCATCACCATGCTGCTTTCCGATAAAATCAAGAATACCATCCGCAACATCCAGGATTACCCTAAGCCAGGCATCACCTTCAAAGACATCACCCCGGTGCTGGCCGATGCGGGGCTGGTGCGCGAAATGATGCAGCAACTGATAAAGGACTATAAAGGTCAGAAAATCGATGCCATCGCCTCCACCGAGGCCCGGGGCTTCATCTTTGGGTCGGTGCTGGCCTATGAACTGGGATGCCCGTTTGTGCCCGTGCGCAAAACCGGCAAGCTGCCCTACCAAACCCTGTCGCGGACCTATAACCTGGAATATGGCACCGCCACCATCGAGATGCACACCGACGCCATTAAGCCCGGTTGGCGGGTGCTGGTGCACGACGATTTGCTGGCCACCGGGGGCACGGCCGTGGCCACCGCAGAGCTCATTCAGGAAGCCGGAGGCATTGTGGCGGGTTTCTCCTTTATAATTAACCTCAGCTTTTTGCCGGGCGAGAAGAACCTGGAAGATCATTTTGGAGTAAAACCACATTATCTCGCCAGCTATTAACCTTAGGCGCCCTTACGTGTTTATTCCTATATGTCCGAAGTCGTTCATATTCCCGTGTTTCCACTGGCCATCCTACCCCTGCCGGGAGAACTGGTGCCCCTCCACATCTTTGAGCCCCGCTACCGGCAGCTTTTACACGATGCCGAGGTAGACGACGCTTCCTTTGGAATTTACTTCAGCCACGAAATCAACGAACAGAAGATCGGATCGCTCATGAAGCTGGAAAGCATCATCAAACGTTATCCCGGGGGCGAAGCAGATATCATTGTGCGCTGCGAAGACATTTTCAGTCTCGACATGCTGCTGCGCACCTATAAAACCAAACTGTATCCCGGCGGCAACGTGCGTTTCTGGAACGTGGATGTGAACTCGTTTCCCAACCATGCCCTCTACGACCTCTTTCTACACTACCTGAAGCTGCGCAAGATCAGCCAGCACCTTAACATTTTTAACCTGTATCAGGTAGCCAACGAACTGAACCTTGAGGTGAACGACCGTTACAAGTTTTTGACAACACCCGAAGACCGTCGTGAAGGTTTTTTATTGAATCGCATGAAATTTCAGGTTCACATTCTGGAACAGGAAGAAAAAAGTAAAGACAACTATCACCTGAATTAAATTTCTGTTAACGAAACAATATCCTGTTGAAATCGTTGGGCGAAAGTTTTTCTATTCTTCTGTACCCAGAAGCATCTCTTTCCGTTTGACGCAACCTTGTTTAGCAGCTTCACGAGTGTCTTCGTGGAGTGTAACATTTTTGTTTCAACACGCCAGTGTTAACAAAAATTAACGTTTGCGCTGCAACATTCAATCGATGTCAGTCGTCTTAAGGTCATATTCAAAAATAAAATTTATGACAAAGATCTTATCTGTGTTTGCTGTGATGATGGTGATGAGCACCACAATGTTTGCGCGTAAAGTAGATGCACCGGCCACAACTTCGGCAACGGCGGTGATGAAGAACGGGTCGACTTTTAAACTCTTCTACAAAGGAGTAAAGGAAAGCACGGTGAAAGTGACGATTATCAACGGGGCTGATCAAATCGTATACAAAGAGGTATTGCGCAAAGTAGAAAGCTTTATGCGCCCTTATAATTTCTCAAACCTTCCGGAAGGTGAATACACGATCGAGCTTAGCGACGATCAGGGCACACACACAGAGAAAGTGAGCTATGAAAAAGGCATCATCGAAAAACTGGCGCATTTGTCGCGCATCGGCTCCGACAACAGCCGTTTGATGCTGACCGTAGCGAACAAAGATTCGAAATCGCTGCTCGTAAAAATCTTTAACGAAGAGCATGTGCTGCTTTACAGTGGTCGTGAAGAAACACAAGGCGACTTCGCGAAGATCTATAACCTGGAAAAGGTGTCGGGAAAAGTTTTGTTTGAAATCACCGACGATCAGGGAACAACCAAGACGCTTCGCTACTAATCGATGCTATAATATTCTGTTGAGCGCCCTGTGCGCGAAACAAACATTCAATGAGCAACCCAATCTTTGGGTTGCTTTTTTGTTGCTATAGGGTGGTTAATGGCCTGTACTGCAAACGTTGTATGAAAAAAAAAATCACTGATTGCGTTTGCGGGCACTTCTTCGGGGGGCTTTTCATCAAATCGTCCGCAAATTTTTCCGCAAACGTTGTTTCACTAATTAAAATAGGTTTCCTTACAACTTCCGGCTTTGTTGCGCAACGACCCGTTACATTTGTAACATCAAAACAAAAACAAATACGACTATGAAAACAAAATCTCTTTACCTCGCAGCACTTATCGTTATCAGTGCAGCTGTAGCCGCGGTCGGAAAAGATGAACCCCGTAGCGCTGGCGTCGCCATCGTACCTGTCAAAGGATCTGAAGTGTTTAAGCTTATCTATAAATCAGAAACAGCAAGCAAAGTAAAACTCAGCATCTACGACGCTTCCGCTAAAGTGATCTTCTCTGAAACATTGAGCAATGTAGACGGTTTTATCCGCCCCCTCAATTTCTCAGGTCTTCCTTTCGGCGAATACACCGTAGAAATCGCTGACGCTGCTGGCAAGAAGATCGAAAAGATCAGCTTCCAACCTGCAAAAACAACAGGCGCAATCCACGTATCGAAACTGGCAAACGAAGAAGGTAAATTCCTCCTGGCTGTTTCGAAAGGTGCTAGCTCGCAAATCAACGTGAAAATCTATGACGAAGCCAACAACCTGGTGCATAGCGAAACACGTGAAGTAGCAGCTGACTTCGCTCAACTGTACACCATCAAAACTGTAGGTTCTTATACTTTCGAAGTATCTGACAACGCCGGTAACACTAAAACCGTTCGTTTCTAATCCCTGCGGTTCTAGAAACAAAAAGCCTTCGCCTTTACAGGCGCGGGCTTTTTGACTTTTAGGGCAGTTGTGTGAAACGTTTTATATCCCGCACGTTGTTTTAATTTTGTGCAGCAAAGTTTCTATCGGCAACGCTGCATCGCCTTTTTATGAACACAGACCTTCACACACGCCAAGACATTGAAAACCTGATCACGGCGTTCTATGCCCGCGTGGCACAAGACGCGTTGCTGGCCCCTGTGTTCAGTCATGTGGATTGGCCACACCACTTGCCCATCATGGTAAACTTCTGGTCGTCGATGTTGCTGGGCGATCAGTCCTATCGGGGCAACCCTTTTCAGAAGCACATGCACTTGCCTATCACCGCGGCGCACTTTACACGCTGGCTGCAGGTGTTTGGCGAAACTTTGGATGAACGGTATGCAGGCCCTGTGGCCGACGAAGCCAAAACCCGCGCAGCAAGCATAGCCACGCTGTTTCAGCACCGGTTGGGCCTCACCGTCTGATCGGCGAACCGTTTCCTTATTTGGCCATCGTGCCGTATCTTTCGACTTATAACCATTCGCGAAACGATGCGTAAAACCCTCTTCATAGCACTCATGCTTCTGGAATGTGCAACCGCTCCGGTGCTATCGGCCCAGGATTTCTATGGCTTGTACAAAGCCGAAGATTTTACCAAAGAAGATTTATTCACCAACAACATCGAAGGTCCGTCGTTCGACGACAAGGGCAATCTGTATGTGGTCAACTTTCAGAAAGATGGCACCATTGGCCTGGTGAAACCCGATGGCCAGGTGTCGCTTTTTCTCACCTTGCCCGAAGGCAGCGTGGCCAACAGCATCACGTTTACCAGCCATGGCAAAATGTTGCTGGCCGATTTCAAAGGTCACAATGTTCTGGAAGTGAACATGAAAACCAAAAAGGTGGGTGTGTATGTGCACGAAAAAGGTTTTAACCAACCCAACGACTTTTGCATCAACTCGCGCGATCAGCTGTTTGTGTCAGATCCCAACTGGAAAGACGGCACTGGCAAACTGTGGCGTGTGGACCGTGGAGGCAAAGCGGTTTTGTTAACCGACCAGATGGGCACCACCAACGGCATCGAGCTGAGCCCCGATGAACGCACGCTCTATGTGAACGAAAGTGTGCAGCGCAAAATATGGTCGTTCGATGTGGATGGAAAAGGCAACATCACCAACAAAAAACTTTTTGCCGAATTTCCCGACTTCGGTTTTGATGGCATGAAGTGCGATCAGGAAGGCAATCTTTATGTGACCCGCTATGGCAAAGGCGCCATTGCCGTGCTCTCGCCAACCGGTCAATTGATACGCGAGGTGATGTTGAAGGGAAAGAACTGCAGCAACCTCGTGTTTGGTGGCATCAACGGCAAACTTGTTTTTGTGACGCTGCAAGACCGCAAAGGCATGGAGCGTTTCCGCAACGACATCGCCGGCAAGAACAAAGGCCTGTAGCCCTTACGCGTTCTTGTCCTGTTCCACCAGTTCAAGTCTTTTCACAATGCTCTTGGGTTCCAGCAGCGTGCCGGGCGAAAGCACCGCGTTTGCACCGATGCGCGTGTCGTCGCCAATGAGTGCGCCAAATTTGATGGAGCCGGTGTCGACCTTTTTTCCGTTCACGATGACAAAAATCTTCTTGTCGGCGCGCTCGTTGAAGTGATTACACACAATGCTTCCGGCCTCCAGGTTCACACCCGAACCCACCACCGAATCGCCCAGAAAATTGAAATGTGCCAGGGCACTTCCCGGAAGCACATAGCTTGACTTTATTTCGCATCCCGGCCCGATAGACACGCGCTCTCCCAGATACACACCGCCGCGCAGGTAGGCATGTGCCCCCAGAAAACATCCTTCCGAAACAATGAGCGGCCCTTTCAGCACCACATGATCTTCGATGCGCGCACTCTTGTGAATGGCCACATCGTCGTGGATGTGATAGTCGGATGAAAGATGTTTGATTCTTTCTGTCAACACCGCCTGAATGGTGGAGCACAGTTCCCACGGCGAGGTGTGCACGAAGTCGGGAAACAAACGCGTGAAGTCGCGAAGGTAGTGGGGGAGGGATACGGGATTATCGTTCATAAAATTCGAGGGGCAGGTGGTCGGGATCGGAAAAGAAAGTGAATCGCTTGCCGGTATATTCGTCAACGCGAATGGGCTCAAAGGTAACGCTATTCTGGCGTAGCCACTCCGTTGCAGCGTCGAGGTCGTCGACTTCAAACGCCAGGTGGCGAAGCCCGCGGGCTTCCGGCCGCGACACACGGGCAGGAGGATCGGGAAATGAAAACAGTTCGATGCAATATTGCCCGTTCAGGGCAAGATCGAGCTTGTAGGACTGACGCTCGGCGCGAAAATGTTCGGCCACAACAGTGAAGCCCAGCACGTTTGTATAGAACGCCCGGGAGGCATCATAGTCCGAACAAATAATGGCAACATGATGTATGGCGCGAAGGTTAAGCATCTCCGAAATTATGTATTTTCGACGAACATAACATTACACAAAAAATGGACATCGCATTGATCGTGATTGGCGTAGTGCTCATGCTGGTAGGCCTGGCCGGGTGCGTGCTGCCGTTTCTGCCGGGGCCGCCGCTGGCGTTTCTGGGATTACTCATCCAGCAATTAAACACCAACCCACCCTTTTCGGCCAAGTTTCTGTGGATCATGGGCGGCATCACGGTGGCAATCACAGTACTCGACTATTTTGTTCCCATCTATGGCGCCAAGAAATTTGGCGGTGGCAAATGGGGCATGTGGGGATGCACCATTGGCTTGCTGGTGGGTCTCTGGTTTGGACCGATCGGCATCATTGCAGGACCCTTTGTGGGCGCATTCATCGGCGAGCTGCTGGCCAACAACAATTCAAAGCAGGCGTTTAAATCGGCCCTTGGATCTTTTGTTGGATTTTTGTTTGGAACGTTGTTGAAGCTGGTTGTGTGCCTTGTGATGGCGTGGTATCTCGGTGTGTTTGTTTATCAATTCATTGTTCGGTAAAAGGGCTATGAAGAATAGTTTATTGATTTTCCTTGTGCCTTTTTGGCTCTATGGATGCTCAAATCCGGCAAAATCTTCAACGTATGTTAAGTATTTTTCCAATGGAAAGGTGGAGTTTGAAGTCCCGGTTAAGGATGGGGTTTGGGATGGACTAGGGATAGGATATTATCCAAGTGGAAAAAAACGAGGCGTTGTCACCTATGTGAATGGAAAAAAGGAGGGGGTATCTTTTGAGTACTGGGAGGGCGGAGGCGTTTTGGAAGAGGGCTTCTATGTCGATGGTCATAAGGTGGGAGAATGGAACATGTACTCTTCTACCAAGCATATACTATCCGAAAAAATATTTTACAACGATCTGGGAAGAGTGGTGGATTTTCATCGATATGATAGATCAGGGTCGGGTAGAAGAAATGCGGACATGTTTCCCATCACTTATATATATGATTCGGCAACTACGGAATTTAGAAATACCTTTTTTATAAAAATGGGTAATGCCGATAGCCTGACATATCAAAAAGGTATCATGATAATAACCTCCGGATTCCGCGATGGTAAACCAGTGGATACATTAAGCCTGATTGAGGGCGACAACCGCGATGGTTTTTTGTATGAATTCACGCCGGTTAAGGAAGGCGAAAATAGTATAGTAGGTAAGGTGATATTGGATGTTGCGGGTAAGCCTTTTCCTTTTGAATTCATTTACGATTATCAAGCCAAGTAACGAATTGAAGGCGCGGTTCAATGTAACTTTTAGGTGACTATGAATATATCGGAAAAGTGGGGAGAGATTATCAGAGATATGGAGGGAGATGATACCGTTCTCGAAATAAAAGTGACGGATGCGGGTTTGGATAAGCAAAATGCCCTTCTGAAATTCCTTACGAGCAAAAAATGTGATGTTAAATATTTTTATGCCGGTCAGGAAAAAGATTTACCAACGACAGTTGGTTTGGGAAGCTTTCTTAGTAGTGAGAGTGAAGAGATAGTTATCGACTTGCTGACTTGTAAGTTGTATTATCATTTCAATGCCGTGAATGAAATGGAGTTTTACACAGATTCTGTTCTCCATTTAAACGATAAAGAAGCTGCACCTATATTTGAATTCATCCATCAGCTAGGTAGCTTCATAAACTCAAAGATTCATTTGCATATAGAGTCTTATCCTAACGATAGCTATGCATTTGACCCTAATCAGGATACCAAAGAGCCTGATGCTTGAGGAAGGGGCTTCGCCTTATTGAATAACAATCGTCACCTTATTAATGCGGTTTGCTTCCAGCTTGCCGGTCTGTTCACCACCACCAGCGTTGTCTTTATCGTCTTTGCGCACAATGACGTAGTAGGACATGGCTTTCAGTTCTTTTATTTTCAAGATGCCTTTGGCGTCGGTCACGCCTTGTGCGGCCACGTTGGTTTCGGCGGCATAGTCTTCTTCTTTTTCAAACAGCTGCACGGACGCGCCTTCCACGGTGTTGCCCACCTCGTCGCGAACGGTCACGCTCAGGGCGGTTTTGATGATCTGGAAGCCCGATGACAAAACGATAAGCGCCAGGGCAAAAACAATTTTGATGCTTGCTTTCATAAGGAGATCACGGTTGGGTTTTGAACTGTACTTTAAAACTCTCCGGCGCAACGGTTGAACATGTCAACCCCGCCGCGCCGGAGTGTTAAAGTTAACGAAGCAGCACCACACCGCCACGTTTTTCCTGCACACCTTTTTCGGGGCGGTAGGAGCTTTGGTAGCGCACCACATACGAATAGGTGCCGGGAGGAGCTTGCTGTGAGGCGTTGTTGTTATAGCCGCCGTTCCAGCGGAAGTCGCGTTGGTCGGACTGATAGATCATTTCACCCCAGCGGTTGAAGATGAAGATCTGGAAATTCATGTCGTCGATGAAGAAGGTGAACAGCTTGAAAGACTGGTTCACATAGTCGCCGCCTTGACCCTGCACCGAGCTGGTGGGGCGGAAGGCGTTTGGGCCCACGATCACGGGATCGCACTGTTCTTTCACGGTGGTCTTGTCATTGCTGGCACAGCCGTAGCCGTTCACCAGGTTCACCGAGAAAATGCCGACTTCGGAGGCCACCAGCGTGGGCGTTGTGATGCCCAGCGACACGCCGTCCTTGAACCAGTCGTAGGAATTGAATTCGCCCGGCACCAGCACCACTTCGCGTGTATTGGGGTCGGGGTTTGCAGGGTCGGGACAGATGAGCGCTTCATCGCGCATGAGGCCCGGCGTCACCGGGTTCACAATGATGTCGAGGTCGGCTGTGGCCTGGCAAGTCGCGGCCGTGACGGTGACGGTGTAGTTTCCACTGCGCTCGTCTTGCAGCGTGGCGGCGGTTTGACCGGATATGGTGTTGCCATTAAAGGCCCACGCAAACGTAGCGGCCCGGCTTGGCGTTGCCGTGAGCGTGAACAACGACCCCTCGCACGGCGGCGACGACGTGAGTGTTGCGCTCAACGTGCCGTCTACCTGCACGGTGTTGGAGAACGAACTGGTACAGCCATTCACGGGATCATAGATGGTCAAGCCATAGGTGAAGCCGTCGTTAGCCGAAGTCACGGTGATTTGAGGTCCGGCCAGCGTGGGGTCAGGTGTGGCGGCTCCATTCACAAACCAGCGGTACAGATACGGACCGTTTGGTGTGGCATTGATGGTGACCTGATCGGCACAGCCGTCGGTCTGCGTGAAGTTTGCAACCAGCGGCGGCAGAATTTTCACGGCAATGGAATCTATGGTAGGGCAGGTGTTGCCTGGACCGTCGTCTACTTTCACACGCAGCATCCAGTCACCTGTGTTCACTTTCACAACGTCGGCATTGGTGGGAGCAATGACGCTGCCCGTTTGCGACAACGACCAATCGAACGTGGTAGCACCGGCGGCAATCGCTTTCACATTCTGGTTGGCGCAAATGTCGTTGGTGTCAAAGGTGACGGTGAATTGACTGTTCTGCTGGAGAATGACTGGGGTCGAAGATGCCGTACATCCCAACGACGTTATCTCCACAACATAGTCGGCATTCGGAAGCGTGGCCGTGACAAAAGGTGTTCCTGCTTTGGCTCCGGATTCAATAACGGCCAACGTGGTGTTGTTGATGATCCGGTATGTCAAGGCGCCCACAGCCGGAACGGTTGTCACGTTAATGCCCATGGGGTTGCAGACGTCCGTTGGTGTTCCGGCAACGGTGAAGGATGTGTTGTTAAGTGAAGCCGTTGTGGTAAGCGCACACCCGCTAACCTGATCGGCCACCGTGATGCCATATGTGCCGGCACCCAATCCCGTTGCTGCAGGCACTGCACCAAGCGAGCGATCGGTTCCGGAAAGCGATGTGGATGGTCCTGTGATGAAGTAAGAGAACAAGGTGCCGTTTGTAGGGCCCGTGATGTCGAAGTTGATTGAACCGTCGTTTACCAAACACGCCGAAGGATTAACAACCAAAGGCGTACTGATTGTAGGCAGCGGATTGATGGTATAGATCACCGAATCTTTCGCGAAGCACGTGGTGATGCCGTCGGTTACCGTCACTTCATATTCAAATGTAGGAGGGCCGGGCACGGAAGTGTTCACCGCCTGCGTGCGTGTTGCGCCTGAAGGAACGTTGTTGATGGTCCAGGCATAGGTGGTGCTGGTGCCGGGGTTTCGGGCGTCGAGCGTGGCGATGGGTGTGTTCTGGCAGATGGTGAGGTTGGGTCCCAGATCCACCACCGGTCGGTTGTCGGCAGCGAGTATCTGGCCATTCACCGTACAGCCGGCGGCGTTTGTGACCGTCACGTTGTAGACCGCCTGACGGCTCACCGTGATGGTTTCTGTGGTGGCTCCGGTTGACCAGGCATAGGTGAGACCGGTTAAATTATTTGGATTGGCGTCGAGCACCACCGGACCCGTACAAATCACGGCCGAAGCCGTTGGATTAGGAGGTGCTCCATAGATGATGTGATCTCGCTGCATGAGCGTGTCGGGCACGCAGCGGTTGTGAAGTGTGAGCGCCACATGATAGGTGCCGGGCACACTGAACAGGAACTTGAAGCTTTGCTCTTTTGATGTAGTGATCACACTGCCACCCAGCGAAACCGTCCACGCATAGGTGTCGATGGGATCGCGTGGTGAGCCGGAGAACGAAACAGAGTCCTGCACGCATTCGCCTGCAATGGATATGCCCGGCCCTTGTGCAGGGTCTGAAATGTGTTGAATAAAGTTTGGTAAGCCCAGGCGGCTGTTGGTGCCGCTCAGCAACGGCATGCCGTCGATTCTGAAGGTCGACACTTGTGTGGTGTCTTCTGATGCCTGAATCGTGCCGAGTGCATTCTGCCCGTCAACCGCCACATAAATCTGTCCGTCGGGTCCGGTTTGAATGGCGCCCAGGGTTTGACTTACGGGCGCGATAGGTGGTTTCTTAAGGTATGGAATCGACAGTGAATCGAAAGCGAACTCTACGATCTGCGACGATCCGCTGTTTTTCAAAGATGCAAAGAGTTTGTTGCCTCCGGGAGAGAACTCCACGCCATAAACCTGGCCGTTTGCATTCTTCAGGTCGGCGGTTCTGAAATTGGATACTGTGCCGGTGGAGTCGGTGAAGTCAAACACCTCCACCACATTCGAGGCTCCGGGTGTGGAGAGTGCCACGGCAAGGCGATCTCTTGCGCCGAGCTTCATGTAGCCCTGGCCGTTGGCGGCTGTGGCAAAGTTGTGATCGGAACCGATGCTCGAGATCACCGGGTTGCCCAGCCCTTGCTGCGTTACGCGATAGGCGCGGAAGGAATTGTTTCCATACTCGTGAGCAATGAGCCAGTTGGCACTGCCTGTAACACGTTCGGTGCTCTTCACAAACAACAAGGTGCTGGGTGACGTTGCCGGATTGTTGTCGGGGTCAACAATGCCACCTGTGCCGTTGTTCATCTTCAGATCGAAAAGTGCGTAACGCATTTCGTAGCTGTAGCCGCCGTAGATTTCTTTCGTTGTAAAAATGTAGTACAGGGTTTCGTCGCCGGGCACGGGAATGATGAGCGCGGCTTGTGACGACGTGGGATCGCCGCCAAGGCCCGAAGCAAGTTCCACTTCCTGTCTGTTCCATACTTTGTCGCCGTCGGTGAAGAAGATCACCTGGCCGTTGCGATCGCTGATGGTGGAGGTTCCGGCGGGAGCATTCATCACACCGTTCTGAATTGCCACAGTAGGCTGATCGTTGAAATCAAGGCCGGCATTATTGCCGAAGAACCAGATGTTGGCGCGTTCGTCCTGGATGCCATATTCTTTGATGTTCACACCAGAGTAGGTAGAGCAGCCGCCCACGGTGGCTACCAGATAATAATATCCGGCCGAATCCGGCGCGAGCGTTGCTGTGGTTGCGCCGGCAATGGGACCACCGGGTCCATACCATTGCAGCTGCGGTGTGCCGGTGCCGCTCACGGAGGCCGTCACGCTAAAGGTGCCGCAACGGGTAACGGGTTTCTTTGTTTTGGGAAAGGGAAGCTCGCAGCTACAGGCCGTGGTGTCTTCCACCAGCGAGATCTGTGTGTCGAATGTAGTGACGGTGATCTGTTGTGTGGTGGTTTTTTCCTGACCGTTCAGATAGGCGGTTACGGCCACGTCATACGTGCCGGCGTCGGGATAAGTATACACCGGACTCCAGTCGCTGGTCGATGTGCCGTCGCCCAGATCCCAGTGCAGGCTGTCGGCGCCTGGCGTCACCGTTGGGAAGAACGATGTGGGTGCGTTGGCGCATAGGCCTTTGGCGAGGAAGGTCACATTCAGGTTCACTGTGTCGCGTGGCGCGAAGGATGGAAATTGTTTGCCGTTGAAATTGATGTTGCCGGCAAAAGCCTGGGGTGTGTAGAGGGCTTTCGGGGCAAGCGAATCGGTGTCGGTTATTTTTCCCATCAGGAACGGGCCGCCGTTGGTGGCCTGATAAAGATGATAGATGGCGCTGTCGGGTGCCATCTGCAAACCATAACTTCTGAAGATGGTGTTGGGTTGTGGCAGTACAGAGGCGAGCGACACCGGTGTGGTGCTCACCAGATTGAATTGCAACACATCGGCGGGGATGCCCGTCTCGCCATGACGCGACAGGTAGACCAGGTCGCCGTTGGCGCTGAATTCGATATCGTAGATTGCCTGGTTGGTGGTGCTGGCCACGCCCGAGCTGAGAATGCGTTGTTGAAAAATCAGCGCGCCCGTGGCCGGATCGAACGTGAGCACTTCCACATCGCGGGTAGCTTCCTGTGGCGACACGGCCAGTTGATTTGTGGCGGGGTGATACGAAAAGTTTGCGGCCAGCTGGATCAGTCCCAGGCCAGCCACTATGGTGGTCGTTGTGGGGCCGGCGGGTGTGACCCGTGTCACGCTATAATCCGGTGCGCCGTTGGCATGGGTGATGAGCCAGAAGTCGTCGCCGTTGCTGTGGGGGATCACGATCATGGCTTCGCTGCGGTTGGTGAGACCGGCCACAGCGGTGTTGGTGGTGTTGGAGGCGTCGCCGAGGGCAGGCGTGGGAAAAACAGCATTGCCAAACAGGGCCATGTCCACGATTCTGTATTCGATGGAGCCGCCGGTGGTGAAATTGGAGTTGTTGGTGAAGACGTAGTATTGGTTGAGCTGACCGGGCACTTTGGCCACCGCTACGGGTTGATTGCCGCCGGTGAAACCGTTGAGGCCTGTGCCGTTGGGCATCACAGCGTTTGTGATGTCATAGATGTTGGCGCCGTCGGTGTAAAAAAGGAGGTCGCCATTCACCTGGTCGCTGGCCACAGCACTGCCGCCGGTTCCAAAGGGAACGGCCTGATTGCTGACCAGGGTTGCACTGTTGTTGGAGCGGCTGAAGCGCACACCTTGTGGGCTGTTGCCGAAGTACCAATTGTAGCCCGCAAAGTTCTGCGCCCGGAGGGCAGACGGCAGCAGGAGCAACAGCAGAGAAAATCGTAAAGCGGTAGTGGTTAGATTCTTCATAGGGGTTATAGCTCTTCAACTTACGCTCAAAAACTATTCAAGATCAAATGTAAAACGCCCGGGGTCATTTAAAGTATACAATTTGCATAAAATATCGTTAACCGCGGGACGTTACTAGGTATCTGTCGTCATGGCCGGTGACCCTGAGTACATAACGTGAATTTTCAGAGACGAAAACATTCAACGATTGCTGGCGACCATATAACTGACAACGGATGACAGAAACGACAAACTATTTCATAAATTTCCGATATACTTTTAATTTGCCTTGATTGCGTACTCTAAAATCACTGAAGTTGATGTACAGGATATCCCTGCTCTTATGTGTATTAATGCTGGCGTTTAGTGGGGCGGTAACTGCCCAGGACCCTCAATTTTCACAGTTTTATGCAGCTCCTCTTTATCTGAACCCGGCCATGGCCGGCTCCACAGGACAGGCCCGCGCGGGAATGAACTACCGAAACCAATGGCCCGCCATCGACGCCAACTTCACCACTATGTCGGCCTATTTCGATTATTTCATTGAAGACAAGAACAGCGCCGTGGGGATGATCATCACCCGCGACCGCGAAGGACTTGCCGGCCTGCGTTCGCTCAGCATCGGGCTGCAGTATGCCTATGAAATGAAGATCAACAAAAACATCGGCTTCCGCCCCGGTGTGCAGGTGGCGCTCTACAACCGCGACATCAATTTCGGAAAGCTCACCTTTGGTGACCAGTTCGATCCCACCACCGGCCAGTTTCTGGACAAGCCAACGGCCGAGGGATTCAATACCAATTTCAAGAAAACATTTGTAGACCTTTCGCTCGGCGGCGTGCTCTTCACCCGCACGGCATGGCTGGGCATTTCGGCATGGCACCTTACCCAACCCAACCAAAGTCTGATCAACGAAAACAGCCCGTTGCCCCGGAAATTTTCGGTGCACGGCGGATTTAAATTCTACCTCCGCCCCGGCACGGTCGGCAGTGGCGTCTATGCCAAGAAAACAGAACGAAGCATTGCACCGGCCATTCAATACCGTCACCAGGGGCAGTTCGACCAAATGGATGTGGGCCTCTATTTCACCTCGGCACCGTTGGTGCTGGGCACGTGGTATCGCGGCATCCCGTTCAAGTCTGTCAACAACTATGCGAACAACGAATCCATTGTGCTGCTCATAGGGTTCACCCAACTGGGGGCGAAAGATGCCATCAACATTGGCTACAGCTTCGACTACACCGTGTCCAAGCTTGGCACCGGCAGTGGTGGCGCGCACGAGTTCAGCCTTGTCTACACCTGGCCCATGCGCAACCCGCGCAAGCCACCCAAAGACAAGCTCATCATTCCTTGTCCGGATTTCTAAGAAGACACCCAGCAGGCTTTAACCGGTGCGTTGCACCATCCTTGCCATGGACATCGAGTCGTTACAAAAGTTTTGCAAGACACTTCCGGGCACGAAGGAGGACATCAAGTGGGAACACGACTTGTGTTTCACCGTGGGCGAAAAAATGTATTGCGTGATCGGACTCGATCCACCCCATCACTACTCTTTTAAGGTTCCCGACGAAGCGTTTGAAGAAATGGCCGCGCGCGACGAATTTATTCCCGCGCCCTACCTGGCGCGCGCCAAGTGGGTGCTTGTGCAACAGCCCGACCGTGTGCGTCCAAAAGAGTGGCAGGCTTTTGTTCGTGAATCGCATCGACTGGTGGCCTCTAAACTCCCAAAGAAAACACGAGCCGCTTTAGGTATCGACTGATTTCTCCCCAAAAATAACGCACAAAAAAAGAGGTCGTCACCACGAACGACCTCTGTTGAATAATATGTCATCCGAAGACCAACCCAATCCTGCGATGGGGTCGGCTTCAAAGAATAAGCCTAGTGATGGTGATGTCCGCCGGGACCGTGCACGTGGCCGTGCGAAATTTCTTCGGACGTGGCTTCACGCACTTCAATGATCTCTACAGCAAAGTTCAGTTCCACACCGGCCAGGGGATGATTGGCGTCTACGGTAATGGATTCCAGGCCCACCTCAGTCACGGTCACCACGTCGCCGCGGTCGGTAGAGAACTTCATGCCTTTGCGCACTTCCTGATCGCCGAATGCCGAGCGGGGCACTTTTTGAGTCATGGCCGGATCGAGTTCGCCATACCCTTTTGCGGGCGCAATTTTCAATTGAAACTTGTCGCCTTTTTGTTTGCCTTCCAGGCCTTCTTCCATGCCCACGATGAGGTTGCCTGCACCGTGCAGATAATACAGCGGCTCGCGGCCGTCGCTGGTGTCGATGATGGTGCCTTCATTGTCTCGAAGCGTGTAATGAATGCCTGCGACCTTGTGTTTTGTGATCTGCATAAGTCTTGTTTTGAGTTAATGAGTAAAAGAGGCAGGTGATTGTGCTGAGCCATGCGTACCGAGCAGAAAGGCTTACCTCGTAATTGAATTGGTGGGGCAAAGGTAATAAACGTTGTGGGAAGTTGAACGCGGGGTGCGAAATAACGACCGTGGGGTGAGGGATAGCAGGATTTTTAATACGATACTTGTTTTTCATAATCTACCCACATGAATTTCAATAGGTTACTTTTTGCCGGGCTCATGTTTGTCTACGCCTGCACACCCCGCAATGCCACGGTAGTCCAGTCCGATCCTGCGCCGGCCCGCATCCAGGAGCAGTCGCCGTTGCGTTCTCTTTCGGGCATCGCGTGGAAAGTGCAGACCGGTGGCGGCATTCGCGGCAACGCCCTGGTGAGCGGCCCGCGTGTGTATTTTGGAAGTGCCGACGGAGTTTTATATGCCGTGGAGAAAAAAGATGGGACAGTGGCCTGGACGTTTAAAACACGCGGTGCCATCAGCAGCACACCCGCACTGGCCGGCGGAGATGTTTTTGTGACCAGTCGCGACCAGCATCTGTATGCCGTGGATGCCAGCACAGGAAAAGAAAAATGGAAGCTGAAAATGGGTGCGCTGTTGCCGCACCTTTGGGGATGGGAATATTTTCAATCAAGCCCTGTGATTGAAAATCAAATTCTATATGTGGGTGGCGGTGATGGCGTGCTCTATGCCGTAAAGACCAGCGACGGAAGTGTCGTGTGGAACTTCAAGACGAAGGGTCGCATTCGCGCTACGCCGGTAATTCACGGAGAAGAAATTTTTATCAACAGTTTTGATGGAATATTTTATGTGTTGGAGAAAGCTACCGGAAAATTGAAGTGGACCTATGAAACGGAAGGAGCTCACTTGAAATCGGAAGACTTTGGCTGGGACCGGAATGCCCTAGATGCAACACCCGCCGTGGAAGGCAACCGCGTAGTGTTCGGCTCGCGTGATGGCAATGTGTATTGCCTGGACCTGGCGACAAAAACGCTGGCATGGAAATTCACCTATGGCCCCACGTGGAGCATATCCTCACCGTTGGTTCACAACGGAAAAGTTTTTGTAGGATGGTCCGACAACAAACTGTTTTCAGCCCTTGATCTCGAAACCGACAAAGAACACTGGAAATACGAAACCGGCGACTATGTGTATTCGTCACCCATCCTTGCCGGGCACCAGGTGATTGTGGGCGGCGGCGACAGCAAGCTCTATGCGTTTGATGAAACGACGGGTGACGTTGCGTGGACATTCAAAACACAAAGCAGCGTTTATGCATCGCCCGTGTTGGACAGCATGCGCATTTTTGTGGGCAGCGACGACGGTGCGCTTTATGCACTGCAGGGAAGTTCGCACGCCCCTGTGAAGTATGTAGCGGTGTATGCAAACGCTGGCGACCATCCTTATCTGCAAGGCGATCCGAAAATCACGACTACGTTGCAGGCAGCGCATGTTGTGTCGGTAGATTCTGTCGCGTTGAAAGAATTCATGAAAGCCAGAATGCAAGACAAGGTGCCCAGTGTGGTGGTGTTCAACCACAATAGCATTCCCACCAATTTGCTGTTGCCCGACGCGCGAACGGGCCTTTTCAGAAACTACATCGAGTCGGGTGGAACTGTTCTCTGGACCAGCTTCGCACCCAACCTCGTTTCGTTCGACGCGAAGGGAAATTATCTCGGCGAGAACCCGGCCATCGCAAATGCCTTGCTCGACATGGACTTCGATCTGACCCACGATGGTGGTGAATACTCCTGCACGGCCACCGCCGCAGGTAAACGTGTTGGTCTACCGGATTTTTTTATCGGCTCATTCTCGGTGAAGGCCGATGCGGTTGACGAAGTGCTGGCCCTAAATGAATATGGCCGCGCCGCGTGTTGGGTCAGAAAGCTCGGTGCAGGGCGATTCATTCAATGGCGCACCTGGAGCCATGAGCCCGAAGTAACTGATTTGAATGTGATCACAAACGCAGTGCAGTTCACGCGCTAGCACGTCAGCGTTTCCCCAATGTGAGCAAGCATTGCCCCATGTCCGGCGCGTTTTTCTTTTTCATAACTTTAGTACGTCGCCTGTGTTATAGAACATGAGCCTCAACGACGCGATGTAACGCAGTGAATCCGTGAACCGCACGGTTGAGCTTAGGTTCTTTGTCTGAACCCATAAGCGAAGAACGAATGCGAATAGAAATGAAAACGATCTTTGTTGTTCTTGGCAGTGTGGCGGCGATGAGTTGTGCTTCGGTGAAGCCACAACCCGCAGCAACGGGCGACGTGCCCAATACGCGAAACGTGACACTTGACATCGAACGATTTCAGCGCGGCATAGACTTCGTGGCGTCGGGCAATGAGCCGTTTTGGTCGTTGGAGATGGACATGGAAGGTACCATGCTTTTTCGGTCGCTCACCGATGTGCCACAGCTGAACATCTCTGTGCCCGAACCCCAACGCGCACAGGATGCGAATGTGACACGCTACCGTGCTGTTGCTGAATCGTCGGAGATTATTGTGCAGGTGCAGGAGAAGGGGTGCCACGACAACATGTCGGGCGAGAAGTTTCCTTTCGCGGTGAGCATCGATGTGAAGGCGAACGAAGCAAAAGACTACACACACTTCAACGGATGCGGCCGCTATTTGCCCGACTACCGGTTGCACGACATCTGGGTGCTGAAGGAATTGAATGGAAAGGCCATCACCGAAAAAGACTATACCCGCGAGCAGCCCCGCATGGAACTTAACCCCTCCGAAGGCACGGTGATGGGCGTGACCGGATGCAACGAATTTTCGGGGCAGCTGATCACCCATGGCAACGTTATTGCCTTTCGCCAACTGGTGAACACGAAGATGGCTTGCGGGCAATCGCGCGAGAAGGATTTTTTGCAGACGCTGAATGCGGCCGATCATTTTACATGCGAAGAACGGTATCTGTGGTTATTTAAGGGCGATGTGGCAGTTTGTAAATTTTTAAAAGTGGACTAATGACAACCCTCTCTCCAAGCGTTCACATTCTTTCGTCGCGGCGGTTGCTGAGGATCGTTGTTGTGTTCGGAATTACCCTGTTGAGCGTTTGCGAAACGCAGGCACAACAACACGACACCGCCTATTATTCTTCATATGTCAATCAGATCACCGGACGGTTTTATTTTTCCAAGAAATATACCTTGCTGCGCTTCCGGAATTTCACGGAAGGCTACAGTTTTTCGTATCGTCCCAACACCACGCTGAACATGGGGGTGGGCGCAACCTATCGCTGGGCCACGCTCAATCTTGCCTACGGTTTTGGCTTTCTTAACCCCGACACGGGCAAAGGCAAAACGAAGTATCTCGACCTGCAATTTCACAGCTACGGGCGGAAGATCCTGACCGACGTGTTTGGCCAGTTCTATAAAGGTTTCTATCTCGCGGGCTCCGACATCGACGCCGGCGACAATTATCTCCGGCCCGACCTTCGTGTGAACATGATCGGTGCCTCCAGTCAATATATTTTTAATCATGAACGGTTTTCATACCGGGCGGCGTTTTTGCAGAACGAGTATCAAAAAAAATCTGCGGGAACAGTCATCGCGGGCATTGAAGCTTACTACGGCATTGTGCGTGCCGACAGCAGCATTGTGCCATCGTCGCTGGACAAGCCCGTCGCCACGGGCAACGCCGATCGTATGCGATTTTTTGAGATAGGTCCCAACGTAGGCTATGCCTACAGCGTGGTGATTGACCGTCATTTTTTTCTGACGGGTTCTTTTTCCGTCAGCTTCGACTACAGCACCAGTCGCATCTTCGAGAACGACGGCTATCGCAATGTCGATGGATTCAGTCCCAACACTTTCTTCCGGGTGTTTGGTGGCTACAATTCGAAAGTGTGGGCGATCACAGCCAACTATGTGAACAACGGGGTGCATTTGCCCACCGGCGGTTCGGGGCAGCTGATCATGAACACGGGCAACGTGCGCTTGAATTTTGTATATCGTTTTCAGCCCAGCCGCAAAACAAAAAAATACCTGAAGGTGATTGACAATGTAGGCTAAGTCGTCAACGCGCTCAGGTGGTTGGCGGCAGATTTCAACGTTACGGAAAAACAAATACGGTTCGCGTTCGTATCTTTCCAGCGCATTGCAGCAACACGTGCACCAACGCTATGGCCTGGATCATCCTCATCATTGCCGGATTCTTTGAAGTGGGCTTTGCCACCTGTTTGGGCAAGGCCAACGAAACCACAGGTACCACATCGGCCCTCTGGCTCACGGGATTTTTTGTGTCGCTTACGGTGAGCATGGTGTTGCTGATGCGGGCCACTCAAACCCTGCCCATCGGCACGGCCTATGCCGTGTGGACCGGTGTGGGTGCCGTGGGCACGGTGCTGGTGGGCATTCTGATATTTAAAGAACCGGCCGACTTCTGGCGCCTGTTTTTTATCACAACCCTCATTGCCTCCATTGTGGGACTGAAGTTTGTGTCGCACTAATGCGGCTGGTTTCATTGAAGAACAATCAACCCTCACTATACACTATGACATCTTTTCTTCGCACGCTCTGCGTCATCTTCTTGCTGTGCTGCGGCGCCTGTTCGGGCGTGCGCGTGTTAAACACCGACAAGGCCGATGGTTTTCAGATCGGTCAATACAAGACGTTCGAGTTCTATGCCATCGAAGCGGATGGCGACACCGTGTCGCCCACGTTTCATAAGAATGTGGATTTGCTGAAAACGGCCGTGCGTCGTCAGCTGGAAGCCCGGGGGTTGAAGGCCACAACCGAGCGGCCCGACTTGCTGGTGAACATTGGCGTGATGGTGGAGAACAAAATTCAAACCCGCTCCACTTCCATTCAGGAAGCGCCGCGCTACATGGGGCAGCGAAAATATTCCTGGAAAAGCGAGGAGGTTGAGGTTGGGCGTTACCGCGAAGGCACGGCCACCGTGCACTTGGTGGAGGCCGCATCAAACAAACTGGTGTGGAAGGGCGCTGTGGCCGGCGTTGTGCCCGACAACCCTGAGAAGGTGGGGCCGATGATTGAAGAGGGCATCACCGCGTTGTTCGCGAAACTATAACGGAACGTTGCACGACGACTCGCGGCAATCGGCCGTTTCGGTTTCGAGGGTGGCGTGTTGAATGCCCAGGTGCTGAAGGTCGTGTTTGAAGGTGTGTTTCAGTTTTGCCACATCGGGTGGCGACAGATTTTCGGTAAGCGTGAGGTGGGCGGTGAGGGCATTCTCGGAAGTGCTGATGGCCCACACGTGAATGTGGTGTATGTCTTTCACACCCGGCAACTTCGCGGCCGCTTCGCGAATGGCGTTCATGTTGATGTCGCGGGGCACGGCGTCGATGGACAGGAGCAGGCTGTCGCGCAGCAGCCGCCACGTGCTCGACACAATCACGATCATGATCACGAGGCTTATTGCCGGATCCACCCACGTCCATTCGGTGTAGCGGATCACAACACCCGACACCACCACGCCTACCGAAACCAGCGCATCCACCATGAGGTGGAGGTACGCGCCTTTTGCATTGAGGTCGTGTTCTTTGCTTCGGAAAAACAGCAGCGTCGAAAGGCCGTTGATGACAATGCCGATGGCCGCCACAACGATCACATAACCCGCCTTTACCGGTTCGGGATCGAAGATGCGATAGAACGACTCGTAGCCAATGCCCCCCACGGCAATGAGCAGGATCACCGCGTTGAGCAGGGATATGAGAATGGAGGCCTTGCGATAGCCATAGGTATATTTTTCCGTCGCCTTCACCTTAAACAATTTGAACGCCACCAGCGCCAGCCCCAGACTGGCCACATCGCTGAGGTTGTGCCCGGCGTCTGACATGAGCGACAAGGAATTGGACAGGAACCCCGATGCAAACTCCACCACCACAAACACAAGATTCAAAACGATGCCGATCACCAGCATCCGGCTAACATGCGTGATGTCTAGCGTATGGTGATGATGATGGTCGTGGTGATCGTGCATGTTGCAAAGGTAGGGCCGGGTGAAGTGCAACAGGTTGTCATATACCAAAAATTCTGGCGGTGACGGGAATAGTTGCGATGAGTTTCTGAAGATGGTTTTTGATGTGGCCCTCGCCGAGCGAACAGCGGGTTGGGCGGAAAGGTGCGAAGATTGTGCACGGCGATCCCGGTAAGCACTTGGAGGTAAGGATATTAGAAAGAGGGCGATGCGGCCAGGGGGTTGGATTAGGATGGTATTGTGCGGGAAAAGAGGTTTAAGGGTGTATGATTGTTGCAGATTTATTTTAATTTTAGAACCTGTTATTTTGCCCGTTAACGGGTCAATGGCTGTACTTCAAATACAAAACAAATTCTTACTGCTCATGAAAAAAATACTTGTCCCAACCGACTTTTCGAAACCTGCACAGATTGCCGCCGGCGTTGCCGCTGACATTGCGAAGAAGTCTGGCGCCGAACTCACATTCCTTCACGTTGTAGAAGAAGCTATCGGCAACTCGATGAACGTGGAAGGCCAGGTGGATGTGGACGGCGATTGGGAAGAAAAAATCTTCACCCTGAAGCTCATCGAGAAAGCGAAAAAGCAGATGGCGAAGCTGGTGGAAGATCCGAAGTTTGAAGGCGTGCGCGTGAAGCAGGCCCTGCGTGTGGGAAATGCTTTCCACGGCATGAACTCCATCATCACCGACAAGAAGGTAGACCTCATTGTGATGGGCACCGCCGGTCACAGCGACCTGGAGCAGATGATCATTGGCTCGAACACCGAAAAAGTGATTCGTCAATCCAACTGCCCCGTGCTCACCGTGCACGAAAAACCGATCAGCAAAAACTTTAAAGACATCGTGTATGCCACGTCGATGGAGAAAGACGAAGAGATCTTCTCCCGCATTGTGCGCACCACCCAAAGAATCTACGACTCCACCGTGCACCTTGTGCGCATCAACACACCTGGAAATTTTCAGCGCGATGTAGTGGTGAAAAAATACATGGAAGACTTTGCAAAGAAACTGCAACTGAAGAACTATACCATCAACGTGTTCAACGACGTGAGCGAAGAAGAAGGTATCGTTTATTTTGCCGACAGCATCAACGCCGACCTCATTGCGATGGCTACTCACGGCCGCACCGGTTTCGCGCACGTGTTGGCCGGAAGCATCGCCGAAGATGTGGTGAGCCACTCGCGCCGTCCTGTGCTGACCTTTGTGACGAAGCGACGCAAGAAATAATTGGTCTGTAAATTCAACGTTGCGTTATAAGAAATTGAAACGTAGAAAAGCCTGGTCTATATCCACCGGGCTTTTCTTTTCCCAATCCGTATGGATCACTATCAGACTTTGGGTGTTAGCTACTCCGCCAGCGCGTTAGACATCAAGAGGGCCTACCGGAAGATTGCGGTTGCCTATCACCCCGACAAGAACCCCGATCCCCGGGCTGAATCGTACTTCAAAGAAGTGACGGCGGCCTATAATGTGCTGAGCGATCCCGTGAAGAAAATGATGTACGATCGCAAGCGCGAAAACTACTATGGCGTGGTGTTGCACACACCCGCGCCTCCTAAACCAAGACATCGCGACCCGGCCTATCGCGGGCAGGCACACACCCATGTTCCGCCGCAAAAACGCAAGCCCACCGTGCACGACGCCATGCGCAAATATTTGCCGTGGGCCGTAAAGATTTCAAAAGTCTGTTTTGTCATCGCGGTGTGTCTCGCCGTCGATTTTGTATTGCCGAACCGTCAGCATGAAGCCACCATTCAATATGCCTATCGCGTCGAGAGCCGTGCCGCCCGCTACCGTGGCGATGATTCGTGGGCCATTGTGACCGACGAAGGCAAGACGGTGCACCTGCCCATCGACTTGCAGGACTTTTTCAGGAAGGGCGAACGCGTTGCGTTCCGTTCATCGTTGTTGTTTAATATTCCCCGTAGGGTGCAGTCGGGAGGTTACGTGCACCGCATCGGGCGATCGCTGCTGGGCAATTTTTTGTTTGTGCCACTGGCGTTGCTCGTTCTGTCGGCGGCGGGCGTGTATCTCCGCAACCGGGTGGAAGCCGGATTTAATTTGGGCGTTACCAGTGCTATTGTGCTGGTGTTAATGATCTTCATCATCTTAACTTTGTAGCATGGCAAAGAACAACGACTGGAAGAAACGCGATGGCGTGGTATTCTCCACCGCGTCGGATTTTGAGTTTTCGTATCAGGGCAACGACGAAGCACAGACCCTGCCACCCCAGCAACAAAATCTGAAAGTGATGCTCGACAAAAGTATGCGCGCCGGTAAACAAGTGACGCTGGTCACCGGCTTTGTGGGCACTGCGGCCGACCTGGAACAACTGGGCAAACTGTTGAAATCAAAATGTGGCGTGGGCGGTTCTGTGAAAGACGGCGAAGTGATCATTCAGGGCGACCACCGCGACAAGCTGGTGCAGCTGCTGCTGAAGGAGGGCTACAAAGCCAAACGCGCAGGCTAGGCGCGCTGCAACCCATCAAACCATTCCTTGAAGTCGCCCACTTTCTCGCGACTCACAATAATTTCTTTGTCGAATTCCTGCACGAGCGTGATCTTGAGCCGGCTGTTGGAATAAACCAGCACGTCTTTGATGCCATTAATATTTAGGATGAACGTGCGGTTGAGTCTGAAAAAAACCTGGGGATCCAGAATATCTTCCAGCGACTCCAGTGTGTAGTCGATAATAAACTTCCGGTTTTGGGTGGTCACTAAATACACATCGCGCCCGTCGGCATAAAAAAGACTGATCTGGTCGGCCGTGATGGAACGGATGTGTTCGCCCAGCTTCACCATGAAGCGTGTTTTGTATTCTTTTGTTTTGAGGTTAGTGAACAACGTTTGGATGCGCTCGGGCTGGTCTTTTGGCTGAAGCTGCTCGCGCAGGCTTTCCAGTTTCTTGAGGCTTGCCGAGAGGTCGGTGAAGGTGATGGGTTTCAGAAGATAGTCGATGCTGCTCACCTTAAAGGCATCGAGCGCAAATTCGTTGAAGGCCGTGGTGAAGATGACGGGCTTTTTCACTACAACCTGTTGAAAGATCTGGAAGCTGAGGCCGTCTTTCAACTGAATGTCCATGAAGATGAGATCGATTTGATCCTGGTGGGTTGCCAGCCACGACACGGCTTTCTCTATCGTGTCCAGCACAGACACCACCACAGTGGCAGGATCGTACTTGAGCAGGTAGCGTTCCAGTTTTTCGGCAGCCGGTGTTTCGTCTTCTATGATTAAAACCTTCATCAATACGTCGTGATTTCTTCCGCCACGCGAATCACGGGCAATTTAATATAATTTTCTTCGTAGGCCTTCACTTTAATCATGGTGAGGTCGCTATACATGGCATACGATCGTTGCAGCCGGTTCAACGCCATTTCGGTGTTGGGGTGTACGATGAGCCGGTCGTTGAGTTTGCTTTGCAACGTGATATAGTCTTCTTCCAGATAGCAACGAATCACCATGGGCTCGAACCGCGAGATGATGGTGTTGCGCACCAGGCTTTCGATGATGATGGGCAGCGATCCCGGAATGAGCATGGCGCTGAGGTCGTCGGCATCTAAGGTCGATTCGAGTCGCAGTTGCCCAAAGTGTTTTTCGTTGAGAAGTTTCACGAGGTTTTTGGCGGCGTCCAGTTCCTGTGCCACCGGCACCAGTTCCTGATGACGATTGCTGAGCACATAGCGGTAGGCGCTCGCAAGGCAGTCGATGTATTCTTCGGCCTGGTCTACGTCGCGATACATGAGGGTGATAAGGCTTTCCAGACTTTCGTAGAGCAGGTCGGCGTTCACGTCGTTTTTGAATTCCATCATTTCGGCTTCCAGCACTTCCTGTTGTTGTTTTTCCAGATTCAGCTTCAGGGTGTTCTCTTTTTGCAGGAAGTGGTTGCTGAAGTACAGGATGTTATACAACAGCGCCGTGACTGTGAACAGGATGGAGAAGATCAGCACCTGAACACCACTCATGCTAAAGCCCACCACATACTGGAAATACAAATGAAGCCCGAGCGACACCAGACCAACCGAAACCACCGTGGTGATGAGAAACTGAACCGGCACCCGCAGCGACAAATAACGTTCGGGCAAAAACTTGTCCAGCAGCACGATGATGACACGCATCGACTCCAGCGACACATACACCAACCCGATGCATACATAAACTTCCTGGCCACTGAAGAAATCGTTTACCTGGGCCACGTTGTTACTGATGAGCAGGATGAGCAAATAGGCCAGCGCACCATAGATAATGGGCGCCAGCAACCGGAAAAACGCATTGTGAATAAAGTAACGTTTCATGCGCTGTGTTTGTGTTCGTGTTCGCGTGTTTTATGATGAATGACCGGCAAGGTCACCACAAACTTGTCGTCGTCTTTGATTTCGATTTTTTTGTCTGTAAAAAACTCATAACGCTTCTGAATGTTTTCGAGCCCCACGCGGAACGAGGTCACACCGCTGAGCGCTCCGGTTTTGGTGTTGATCACTTTCAGAAACATGTTGTCTTGTGCGGTGATGTAGATGAAAAGCTTTTTGTCGCTCGAAAGGTTGTTGTGCTTCACGGCATTCTCCACCAGGATCTGCAATGTGAGCGGCGGAATCTTGGTGTGCATGATGTTGTGTGGCAAGTTGATCTCCACCGTGAGCTGTTGCTGAAAGCGGATGCGCAGCAGATAATAATACGACAGCACAAAATCAATTTCATCCTGCAAAGTCACAAAACGTTTGTTCTGGGTCGACAGGATGTATTGATACGTTTGCACAAGGCGTCGGATAAATTGTTCGGCCGACGGCGTGTCTTTATAGACAAGCGACGAAATGGTGTTGAGGCTGTTGAATAAATAGTGTGGACTGATCTGGCTTTTCAACGCTTCAAATTGAAGCTCCAGTTGTTTGCGTTCGCGTTGAATGTTTTCAATCTGCGCCACAGTGTAGTGTTGATAGGAGTAGAGCAACGCATACACCACCTTGTAGATGAAAAGGGTGCACAGCAGGAGGATGCCAAGTTTTATTTTGAGGTCGAGGTCCTTCAGCGAAAAGCCAACCCAGAACGTTTCGGGCCCTGCCAGCGACAGCGTGATGATCACCAGCACATAGGTGATGGCAAGTGCCAGCGCATAGTTGACGACATACCCCACCACGAAGCGGGTGGCATAGTGATTTCGCCAGGGGAGCCACTTGTCGAGCCAGCCATTGGCGAAATACAAACCGACACCGTTTATCCAGCCGATGAGCATGGCGACCATGAGGCCGGAGAAATTTTCGCGGAGGGAAGGGAAAGAGTCGGTCTCGCTGAAATGCAGGTAAGCAAAGAGCAGCCATCCCAGCGAGCCGGAGATGAACATTACCAGGAGCGTTCTTCTAAGAAAAGCGTTCATGACAAATAGCCGGGATGACGAACTCATGCTTCGAAGGTACACATAAAATGAGTGACGGCGTGTGCAAAATTCGGGCGTATGAGGTTAGTCGATTGCTTTCATGGTCCGGCCGTAGTAAGTCTCCGAACCTATTTTTTTGGCGGCGCTGCGATAGGCATCTTTCACGGTGCTGTCGCTGGTTTTCACTTTTCCGGCGAGGGAGAGCAACACTTCGGTGAGGTAGTGGTCGGAACGAACGTTGCCGCTGGCGATAAGAATGTCGATCAGTTGTGTGCGCGACAGATCGGTGCGGGCCGCGGCGCGCATCACTTCACTGGCATAGTTGGCCGATTCTAGGTGGCCCGCGGCGTCGATCAGTTGTTTGAACGATTCGTCGGAAAGTTTCTGATGTTCCAGCAGGTTCTTCATAGTGCCCGAAGCATAGTAGTCCGATTCCACCGAGTTGTCGAGCAACACCACAACCTGCATCTGCACATCGGGGTCCATCGTGCTTTGTTCGGCCATGGTGTTAAACACGCCGGTCTTGTAGTAGTCCGAGCCAACGTCGGCCAACGCGTTCACAACATTTTTGAGCGTGGCTTTTGAGATGCCGGGTTTCCGCAATGCCTTCGACAGCACTTGCGTGCGATAGTAGTCGGACGGAATTTTTTTGGATACCAATACCAGTTCACTGAGCGATTCTTCTTTGAGGTTGTCTTCTTCCAGCAACGTGGTGAGTACTACAGAAAGATAGTAGTCCGATTTGATTTCGGCAGCAGACTGAAGCACCACTTTGATTTGGGCCGGCGACGCCGACACTTTCTTCAGGGCCTCTTTCAGTACGACAGATTTATAGTAGTCGGAATTTATTTTCTGCGTGCCCTTGAAAAATGCATCGGCCGATTCGGGTGTGGCCATCATTTTGGTGATGTTGTTTTGCAACACTGTCGACAGATAATAGTCAGAGTGGATGGCCGACGCCAGTTGTGTGATCACGTTCGGCATGTCGGCCGGTGGAATGCTTTTGTCGAGCAGCAGTTTGGCGTAGTGGGCTTTCACATAGTCGCTCTCCATCCCGTTTATTTCCTTGAGCACGGAAGGGCTGCCGCCTTGTTTGAAGAAACGGTTCACGCGGCCTTCGGCACCCAGCGTCGTAGAGCGCACAATCTCAGGAAGGATTTCGCCCAGCCACGTTTTGCCGCTGGTTTCCCAGTCCATTTTGTTGCGGCCTTCATAATATTCTTTCTTGATTTTGCCGCCGCCCAGCGACTCCACTACGATGGAGCGTTTGCTGCCAAACACGGTCTTGGTAATTTCCAGGTAGCCGTTGTCGGAAAGTCCTTTGATGTCTTTATCGTCGTCGGTCACCTCAATCTTGCCGCGCACTTCCACGTTGAAGTTGGAGAGGCCGGTGGAGGTTTTCCAGCGCTGCACACCGTTCACGGAATGCACACTGACCGAGGAAGACGAACTGGACGTGGCCGTCTCGTCCTGCGACAGAACTGGGGTGGACACTGCGGCGATGAAGAGAAGGCTTAAAAGATACGGTAACCGGAGGCGCGTTGTCATAGCAAGTTTGTTTGTTCTATGCGTATTTACGATACAAGTATCCGAAGAAGATGCGCCCCCGGAAAGGGTTATGTAGCGAACTGTTAGACCGGTGTAGTGAACCGTAGCACGCGTCACCGGCCTGTCGGAAAACGGTCGTGAACGGCAGGGCTGTAGAAATTTCACACGTTGGCGGAGCGCATCCTGAAATGGCACGAAATCAGTTCGGGTAGCCGCTGAGCAGCATGGCACCCTCAGATACGATTTAAAAACCACCCGTGTATTCCCCTTGATGGGTTGAGCCAAACGTGCTTATCTTGACGCCTATCATTTTACCTAAACCGAACGTATTGCATGAAGAGAATTTACCCGAAACACGTATTCGCAGCCTTGGTGCTGCTGTGCGGGCTCGGAGCGCCGGCCATGCTTCGCGCCCAGGAGGAGCGAACACTGGCACCGGTTTCCGGCACGTATGCCATCACCAACGCCACCGTTATTCAGGCCCCTGGCCGAAAGCTTGAACACGGCACCGTGGTGGTTAAAAACGGATTGATTTCCGCGGTTGGAAAAGGCATTGCCATTCCGCCCGAAGCCATCGTTATCAAAGGCGACAGCCTCACGATCTATGCCGGGTTCATTGACGGCCTTTCGCGCACCGGCGTGACCAAGCCTAAAGATGAGAACAAAGAAAAACCGAAAGATCCCGGCAACCCGTCGCCTGAGCGCGCCGGCATCACACCTCAAAACGACGTACGCGATTTTCTGAACCCCGCCGACAAATCGGTGGAAGAGCTTCGTGCCCTCGGGTTCACCACCGCACAGGTTGTGCCCTATGGTGGCATGCTTCCGGGAAGTGGCGCGATTGTTTCGCTGGGTGCCTCGTCGCCCGACAAGATGGTGTTGCTTTCGAAGACCGCCTTCTATAGCGAGCTCACCACCGCCGAGCGCGTGTATCCCAACACGGTGCTGGGTGTGATGGCCAAGTATCGCGAACTCTATCGCCAGGCCGTGCAGGCAAAAGCCTATGAATCGCTCTATGCTTCCAACCGTGCCGGACTTGAACGTCCATCGCCCGATCGCATACTGGAAGCGTTCTATCCCGTCATCGACAAACGTATTCCCGTGGTGTTCAAAACCGAAAAGATACTGGATCTGCAACGTGCCTTCACCTTGCAGGCTGACTTAGGTTTTCCATTGATTGCTGCAAACGTGAAAGAAGGCTGGGACATGTTGCCACGCGTGAAAGCCACCGGCACGAAAGTGTTTTTGAGCCTTGATCTTCCCGAAGAAAAGAAAGAAGAGAAGAAAGATCCCAAGGCAAAACCCGATCCCGAAAAAGATCAGCTTGAAAAACGCAAGGCCGAATTTGTGACGTTGTATGCCGCACAAGCCGGCGCGTTTCAAAAGGCCGGAATTCCCTTTGGCTTTTCCACGCTCACTGCCAAAACAAAAGACATCCCCGCCAACCTGCGCCGCATGATCAAAGCGGGACTCACCGAAGATCAGGCCCTCGCAGCGCTCACCACCAACGCCGCGCAGATTCTGGGCCTGTCGGACAGACTCGGTTCCATCGACAACGGAAAGATTGCCAACCTGGTGATCACGGATAAATCATACTTCGACGAAAAGTCGAAAGTGCGGTATGTGTTTGTGGACGGCACGCTCTACAAATTCGAAGCAAAAGAAACCAAGAAGAGCGATGGCAAGAAAGTGGACGTCAGCGGCACGTGGTCCTATTCAACCGAAACACCACAAGGCGCCAACAACGGCAAACTGAAGCTGAAGAAAGACGGCGACAACTACACCGGCACCATCACCTCCACGTTTTCCGATAAGGAAATTGAGTTGAAGAGTGTTTCGGTAGAAGGAAGCCAGCTCACGTTTACCTACACCATACGGGTGCAAGGCAGCGGCGTGAACGTGGAGGCCACGGCCACAGTCGACGGCGACGCGTTCGACGGCTCCATGACCGCAGGTCAATACGGAAGCTTCCCGATGAAAGGCACGAAGGATCCCAATCGCTAAGACTTTAATTCAGAACTCACATGAAGAAAATATTATACAGCGTTGCGTTGCTGGCAGTAGCCACCCTGGGCTATGCGCAGGTGGAGCGCGGCAACCTTTTGATCAAGAACGGCACCGTGCTCACGGTGACCAAGGGCACATTCGAAAATACCGACGTGCTGGTGAAAGACGGCAAGATCAGCCAGATCGGCAAAAACATAGCGGCGCCCGCGGGCGTGAAAGTGATTGATGCCAGCGGACAATTTGTGATGCCCGGCATCATCGATGCCCACTCGCATGCGGGCCTCGACGCCATCAACGAAGCCACAGCACCGGTCACGGCCGAAGTGTTCACCGGCGATGGTCTCAACCCATTTCAAGTCGGTTTGTATCGCGCACTCGGTGGCGGTGTCACCACCATTCACGCCATGCACGGATCGGCCAACGCCATTGGCGGGCAGTGTGAAACCATCAAGCTGCGCTATGGTGTGAAGAATGCCGACGACCTTCGCATGGAAGGCGCCCCACGTACCATCAAATTTGCGCTTGGCGAAAATCCCACGCGTGTTCACGGCGGTGGCAACGGCATTGTGCCCCGCACCCGCATGGGCGTGGAGTTTGTGATTCGCGAGTCGTTCAGCAAGGCCAGAGAATATCGCGCTGCGTGGGACAAATACAACAAAGCCAAAACACAAAAAGGGTTTCGCGGAGCACCCCCCGAATACAACCTCCGTCTCGAAACACTGGCCGACATTCTGAAGGGCGACATCATCATCCATTGCCACAGCTATCGCGCCGACGAGATCAGCATGTTGCTGAACGTGTGCAAAGACTTTGGCGTGAAACGCCTGGTTTTTCAACACGTGAACGAAGGCTTCAAGGTAGCACCCGAGCTGGCGAAATTCGGTGCCATGGCATCGGTGTTTGCCGACTGGTGGGCCTATAAATTTGAAGTGTATTATTCCACAGCCTACAACGCCGCCATCCTTACCCGCAACGGCGTGGTGACCTCCATCAACTCCGACGACGGAGAGCTGATGCGTCATTTGTATCACGAAGCGGCCAAGACGCAAAAGTATGGTGCCCTCACCGACGATGAAGCCCTCGCGCTCATCACCCTGAACCCCGCCAAGCAACTGGGCATCGACGCACGCGTAGGTTCATTGGAAGTTGGCAAGGAAGCCGACATCGCCATCTTCAACGCGCATCCGCTTTCGTCCTACACCATTCCCACGTTCACCGTGGTGGACGGCGTGGTGCGCTTTGACCGTGCAAAAGATCCGGACGACATGCGCATCTATGTTGATCCGACCCAGGCCGTCGACATGGCCACCTTCCGCGACCGCGAGCAGGGCGACCATTGCCTCGATGGTGCGGAAGAAAACCTCGTAAACATCTTTGGCCTTAACTAAGCATCACCATGAAACGAAACATTCAAACTATACTGAGTCTGGTGACAGCGTTGTTCGGCCTGCTGGCCCTGGACGCCGCCGCCCAGAGCCCCAAGGGAAAATACGCAACCTTCGCGTTGACACATGCCACCATTCAAACCGTGACCAAAGGGGTGATCCAGGACGGCACCGTGGTGCTGAGCGGCGGCAAGATCACCGCTGTGGGAACCAATGTGACGGTGCCTGCCGGCGCCGAAGTGATCGACTGCAAGGGAAGCTGGATTTATCCCGGCCTCATCGACAGTGGCACGCTGCTGGGCTTGCGCGAGATCGGGTCGGACGCCCGCACACAGGATTTTAATGAAGTGGGAGACGTGATTCCGCAAATGAAAGCGCTCACCGCGGTGAACCCCAACTCGGTGCTCATTCCCGTGACGCGTGTTAGTGGTGTGACCACCGTTATTGCCGCTCCTGAAGGCGACCTCATTCCCGGCACAGCCGCGCTCATCAACCTCTATGGCTATACGCCGGAGCAGATGTTTGCGGGCTTTGAAGGGGTGGTGGTGAATTTCCCCAACACCGGCCGCAAAGGCTTCTACGATCGCCGCACAGACGAGGAGATCAAGAAGGCCGCGGAAAAATCGTTGTCGCGAATCAATTCGGTTTGGGAGATGGCGGTGCAATATCACAAGCTGGACTCGGCTACAAAATCGAAAGGCCTGAGCTACTATCCCGAGATGGAAGCTTTGCTGCCGGTGGTGCGTGGCGAACGCACACTGATGATTGAAGCCAATGCATCGAAAGACATTCAGGCAGCGTTGAAGTGGGTGAAGGAACATCAGGTGAAGAAAGTGATCCTGACCGGTGTGGCCGAAGGATGGCGTGTGGCCGACGAGATCGCTGCGGCGAACATTCCCGTCATTGCCGGACCCGTGCAGGAAATTCCCTCGCGCGACTACGATCGCTACGACAAGGCCTATGCAAACCCCGGCTTGTTGAAAAAGGCCGGCGTGAAAGTAGCGCTGCGCACATCGCAAGCCGAGAACGTGCGCAACCTGCCGTATCATGCGGCCTTCGCCGCGGCCTATGGACTTGGCAAAGAAGAAGCGTTGCGCTCGGTGACGATTGTGCCGGCTGAAATTTTTGGCGTGGCCGACAAGCTGGGCTCCATCGAAGTGGGCAAGAACGCCACACTGCTGGTGAGCGATGGCGATCCGTTCGAGACCAAGACCAACATCAAACAAGTATACATCGACGGCTGGCAAGTGCCGATGGTGACCCGTCAGACCCTGTTGTATGACGAGTTCCTGAAACGTGACCCGGGTGTGACAAAGAACTAGATCAATTCATTTTGAGGCGGAGCCTTATCAAAGATGCTGCATAGCATTGGCGATAAGGCTCCGTTTTTTTTAGCCTTCCATCCAGGTTCTGAACTCGGGCGCGGTTTCTTTGCTCACGTGAATTTCTTCTTTCATTTCGGGCTGAATAAAAATCCGGATTTTGCCGTTGTCGGGTTTGAAACGGTCGATGGCTTTCAATTGCGCGAGGTATTTCCGGTTCAGGCGAAAGAATTTTTTCTTGTCGACCATTGCTTCCAGCTCGGCCAGGTTTTTGTCGACGATGAGTTGTCGGCCGGCAAAATCCCGGGCAAAAACAATTTTGTGTTCGGTGTAGAAATAGGCCACATCGTCGAGCGGCAAGGCGATGAACTCGGTGCCCTTGCGGGCGATGATTCTGTTTTTTCCAGCGGTGCCCGCGTCCAGCAGGCGTGTCACGTTGCCCATCACAAAATGACGTTCCAGGGTCTTTACTTTGTCGAGGGCGCGTTTCAGTTTTTCTTCCGTCACGGGCTTCAGCAGGTAGTCGATGGAATTGAATTCAAAACTTTCCAGGAGATACTTGTCGTAGGCCGTGGTGAAAATTACCGGGAAGGTGATGGGATGCTTGCGGAAAATTTCGAAGGAATGATCGTCCGACAACTGGATGTCTACAAACGCAAGGTCGGGTGCCGGGTGATTGGTAAGCCAGAGCAGGGCTTCGCGCACGCTGGTGATTTTTGCCAGCACCTCAATGCGTTCGTCCAGCCGTGTCAGCATGTCTTCCAGTTTTGCCTGGGCCAGGAGCTCGTCTTCAATAATGATCACCTTCATAAATCTGCTTATGTGAATATGATAGGAATAGGTTGAATCATCGGCGTGTGTCGTTTCAGCTTCTGAGCAAAGGCAACCCCACCACAAACGAATCGCCGGACTTGGTCACGGTAATTTCTTTTCCGACAATGATCCTGAACCGTTCGTTTAAATTCTTCAACCCGATGTGCGACGAGTGTTGAAGCGTTCGTTTGGGTTGCAGCGAGTTTTGAATGAACAGCACATCGTGCTCCACCCGAAACGCGATGCACAGTGGCGTGCGTTCCGAAATTTCGTTGTGCTTCACGGCGTTTTCAAAGGCCACAAAGGCGGAGATGGGTGGGAGCAGGAAATCTTTTTCGGTGGTGCCGTTAAAATGTTTCTGCAACTCCAGGGCTTTTCCAAAACGCAGTCGTAGCAATTCGGCATACTTTTCAAGAAACGCAAACTCGTCTTCCAGTTGCACAAGACTGCGGTCTTTTTGGGAGAGAATGTAGCGATACACATCCGCCAGATTTTCGGTGAACAGCTTTGCCGTGGCAGGATGCGTGTCGATGAGATAGGCCAGACTATTGAGCGAGTTAAACATGAAGTGCGGGTCGATCTGATTTTTGAGCGCTTCCAGTTCGGCTTCGGCTTTTGCTTTTGAGAGCTGTGCATTGCGCACTTGTTCGCCTTGTTGCTCCTTCACCATAAACACCGTTTCGTAAACATGCGTGATGAAGAGCACACAAATGACGTTGATGAGTGTGACCACCAGCACGGTGTTCCACTTCACATCAAAGCCCACCCAGGCATACCACATGCACAACCACGCGATGGTGAGTGGCGAGGTGTAGAAAATGTTGTTGAGAAAAAGGAGGATCAGTTTTTCGATGGGCTTGTCAAACCATGTGAAGCGTTTGCGTGTGCGGAAGAGCAGGTAGCGGTTGCCATGCCAGATGAAAAGTGCCAGCGCGATGAAGTAGCCATAGCCCAGCCAATAGGCCGCGTCGCGCATCGTGAGCGCGCCAAACAATCCCGTGGCATTGGGAATGACGATGCCGAAAAATGGAATGCCGATGAGCCGAATGGTTTTGTCGTTCAGCTCGATGTCGTGGTGAGGGATGGCCTTTTCCGGTTCAGGCATGTTTTCTTCCGTTTCGGTTTCAGACGGTAGGTTCGTGTCTGTAAAAGTGACAATTTCAACTTGCACTTACACGGTTCGAAGCCGACAATTTTAAAAACACAAATGGAAACAGCTTTACAACAAGATGTCAAAATCACCCTGGGGCGCGTTGTCGTTTTGGTAGACGACTATGATGAAGCGTTCAATTTTTATAAAAATGCTTTGAACGCCCGGAAGATTTTTGATCAGGTGTTGCCAGATGGACAGCGCTATCTTCACATCGGCTTTGAAGAGAACGCTACATCCGGTATCTGGTTTTTACAAGCGTCGACGCCCGGCGAGAAGAGTCGCGTCGGAAAACAAACCGAAGGGCAACCGTTGTTTGTGCTGTATACAAACGCGCTTGAGCCTGTGCATTTGCAACTGCAGGCCTGTGCCGCGCGCATTGTGAAACCTCCTGTTGTGGGCGATGACTTTACATTCCTGCAATTCCAGGATCTGTATGGCAATGAAATCGTGCTGGTCCAATCCCGCCCGTGATCTAAGAAACCTTACCTAATCTTTATAAAATGTATGGAACCACAACTCAACATCTGGGCCGTTCTGGTGGCGGCCTTGTCTACTTTTCTCATTGGCGGGCTTTGGTATTCGCCGGCCGTGTTTGGCAAAGCGTGGATGCGTGAAAACGGATTCACTGAAGAAAGCCTCAAGGGTGGCAACATGGCGAAGATATTTGGTCTCTCGTTTTTTCTGGGAGTGATTTCGGCGGTGAATCTCGCTATGTTTCTTGGCCCGGAAAGTCGTCCGGAGATGGGCGCGCTCTGGGGTTTTGCCGCAGGCTTTGGCTGGGTGGCCACGTTTGTGGGCACGCACTATCTTTTCGAACGGAAGTCGTTCACACTGTTCCTCATCAACGCCGGCTACAGCGTGGTGGCGCTCACGGTGATGGGTGTAATTCTGGCCGCCTGGAAATAACATACTTTATCAAAAAACATTTTCCGCGTCTGGTGGGTTTAACCAACGCACGACGCGGAAAATGGAATGTCCAAACTATACCGGCCTTTTATTGGAGGGATAGAATGTCTTTCGTATTTTCCTATGCAAATTAAAACCCCCCGATACTATGCAATGGCGAGGACGAAGACAAAGCTCGAACGTAGATGATCAACGCGGCAGTGGCGGTGGTGGTGGCATGGCCGTGAAAGGCGGCCTCGGCACCATTGTGGTGGTGCTGGTGATCAGCCTCATCCTGGGTAAAAATCCCCTGAGTCTCCTCCAGGAAATTCAGACACAAGGCGGCGGTGGCTACGAAACGGAACAAACGCAGGCCAGCGACTATCAACCTTCGGCCGAAGAGCAGGAGCTTAGCGAATTTGTGAAGGTGGTGCTGGCCGACACCGAAGACGTGTGGCATGGCATCATGAAAGACTATCGCGAACCCCGGCTGGTCATGTTCAGCGGCAACGTGCAATCGGCGTGCGGCTCGGCCAGTTCAGCCACGGGCCCGTTCTATTGCAGCGAAGACGAACGCGTATACATTGACCTCAGCTTCTATGAAGAACTGAAAAGCCGCTTCCAGGCCCCCGGCGATTTCGCGCAGGCCTATGTCATCGCGCACGAAGTGGGCCATCATGTGCAACACCTGTTGGGCATCACCGATAAGGTGCACGCCATGCAAGGCAAAATCAGCGAAGAAGAATACAACAAACTTTCGGTGAAACTCGAACTCCAGGCCGACTTTCTGGCCGGCGTGTGGGCCAATCACGCGCAGCAAACCAAATCCATTCTTGAACCCGGCGACATCGACGAAGCCCTCAACGCGGCCAGCGCCATTGGCGACGACCGCCTGCAGAAACAGGGGCAAGGCTATGTAGTGCCCGACTCGTTCACACACGGCACCTCCGAGCAACGCATGCGCTGGTTTAAAAAGGGCTTCGAAACGGGCGACATTGACCAGGGCGATACCTTCAATACAAATAATTTGTAAGACACCGGCAACCCATCCGAACGCCGTCCGTTCTTACGCACATTTGTTGTTTTTCCTGCGTGAAACGGCCATCCTAATTCTGGCCTCAAACTTGCGATTTCACTGGCAACACCAACGTACCCTGTGTATGAAACGTTTGTTGCCTGTGTTGACACTGCTGCTGACCCTTGGGGCCTGCACGGTCTATGATGTGGAACCCCGCTACGACTCGCGCACAAAGCTTGTGGGCAAGTATGAAATGGAAGAGTACAGCGACACCTACAACGACCTGTCGTATTATTCCATCTACATCACCAAGTCGGCATACGCCGGAGAAATTTACATCGATAACTTTTACGCTTCCGACATACTGGTGCGCGCCCTGGTGCAAAACGATCGGATCACCATACCGCCCCAGGTGGTGAATGGCTTTGAAGTGGAGGGATCGGGTTCGATTTATGGCGGCAACGTGAGCCTTACTTACCGGGTGCGCGACCGCTACGAAAACACGGCCGCCGACTTTTGCAATTCCACGGCGCGACCCTATTGAGGCGTTGGTTTATTCGTCGCGAACGCCGTTCTTTCCGGAGAATTTCACGATGAAACCTTTCCTCTACGAACTCGCCGAAACGCTCTATAAAACGCACCGCCCGCTGGATGCGCTCACGGTAATTTTTCCCAACCGACGGGCGGTGCTCTATTTCCGCAAACACCTCAGCACATTCCTGGATCGCCCCGCCTTTGCGCCGCGACTCATCACCATCGAGGATTTTATTTCGGGCCTCACCGAATTGAAAGTGCCCGACAAACTGGAACTGATCCACCGGCTTTTCAAAACCTACAACGACCTGCTCCGGAAAAATCTGGAAAGCGAGGGAGAACCCTTTGACAAGTTTTATTTCTGGGGCGACATGTTGCTGAGCGACTTCGACGAGGTGGACAAATACATGGTGAACCCCGGCCAGCTTTTTCAGGACCTGAGTCACCAAAAAGAACTGGACTCCAGCTTCGACTACCTCACCGACGAACAACGCGAATTTCTCCGGAATTTCTGGGGAGGTTTTGAAGAGAACCTCACGGAAAACAAACGCAAATTTCTGGAAGTGTGGAACCAGTTGTTCAAGCTCTACACACAATTTAAACAAACCTTGCTGGCCGAAGGCTTTGCCTACGAAGGCATGCTTCACCGCACCGTGGCCGAAACCATTTCCGATGCCACCACGCAACGCGTGAAAGGGCAGACACTGGTGTTTGCCGGGTTCAACGCCCTCACCAAAGCCGAAGAAGTGATTATCTCTTTCTTTGTCGACAAAGGTCTTGCCACCGTGTATTGGGATCTCGACGAGTATTACGTGAACGACACCAAGCAGGAGGCAGGAAAATTCTTTCGCGAGTACCAGCAGCATCCCGTGTTGGAAAAAACGTTTCAGAAAGATATTCCGTCAAACTTCACCGGCACACCTGCATCAGACACGGGAGCAGCACAAGCCAAGTCCATCCGCATCTTTGGCGCGGCGCAACCTGTGGGGCAGGCAAAGGCCATGGCCCAGGTGCTTCGCGAAGAGCTGCTGAAGGGCATCGATCCGGAAGACACGCTCATTGTGTTGCCCGATGAAAAGTTGTTGCTGCCCGTATTGCATGGCTTGTCGAACGATGTGGAGAAGCTCAACATCACGATGGGCTTTCCGGTGAGCAGCACGCCGCTTTATAATTTAGTGGAATTGCTGGTGGAGATGCAGATTGGTGCGCGTCACGATCAATTTAATCACCGCCAGGTGCTGGCGTTGCTGGGCCATCCCTATGTTGTAGCGGCCGACGCGGCCGTGGCCAATGCCAAGCGAAAAGAAATTCTGGGCAACAACTGGGTGCACGTGTCCAAAAATTTCCTGGCATCGTCTGTCGCGTTGCACCGGCTCATTTTCAAAACCGCCGAAGACGACATCATTCACTACCTCCACGACATCGTGATGGAGATCGGCGTGATGCCCACCGTTACTGCGTTCGATAAGGAATATGCGTTTCACTTTTTGAAGTTGCTGAACCGCATGCAGGACGTGATGGGTGCTGAAGGCGAACCACCATCGGCCGAAGCCGACGACACGGTCATCACGGCACAGCCCGGTCGCACCAAACAAAAAGCACTGAAATCATTTCTTCGTCTTTTCCGTCAGCTCATTCAAGCCTACAAAATTCCTTTCACCGGCGAGCCCTTGAAAGGGTTGCAGGTGATGGGCGTGTTGGAAACGCGTAACCTGGACTATAAAAATGTATTTATCCTCTCGCTCAACGAAGGGGCATTTCCGTCGTCGGGCAGCAAGGGATCTTATATTCCCTACAACATCCGGAAAGCCTATGGCCTTCCTACGGTTGAGCACCAGGATGCGATGTATGCCTACTTGTTTTACCGTGTGTTGCAGCGGGCGGAAAACATCTTCCTGTTCTACAACGCCGAGACCGATGTGTTGGGACAAGGCGAGATGAGTCGCTATTTGCAACAACTGCTCTACGAAAGCGGCCTCACGCTCGAAAAGAAAATATTGCACAACCCGGTTCAGCCCACGCCCATCACGCCCATCACCGTTGAAAAAAATGAAAGCGTGATGCAAATGCTTGCGCGACTCAGCGAAGGCAACAGCATGTTCAGGGGCATTTCGCCGTCGGCGCTCAACACATACATTGAATGTCGTCTGCGTTTTTATTTCAGACATGTGGCGAAAATTCGCGAGGCCGATGCCGTGGAAGAAGATCTTGATGCGCGTGTCCTGGGAAATTTCCTGCACGATGTGATGGAACATTTCTATAAGCGCCTGCGCGAACAAAAACAGAGCAAGGCCGTGGAAGCATCAGACTTCGATGCCGCCCCGCGAATCATAGACCAACTCATTGACCAGGTGTTTATCGACTCGTATGGACTTGATCCCACCAAACCGGTGGAATATGAAGGACAACGGCTGGTGGTGCGCGAAGTGGTGAAACGTTTTGCCCATCGCATTGTGGAGATGGACAAAGCCTATGCGCCGTTTGTGATGGAAGGTGTGGAGCAGGAGGGCATGGTGCACAAGGTGAACATCGATCGTGCACCGGGCTATGTGCTGTTGAGCGGAAAGATAGACCGCGTGGATCGCAAAGACGATGTGCTGCGCGTGATTGACTACAAAACCGGAAAAGATAAACTGGACTTCGAGAGCGTGGCGTCGTTGTTTGTGCGCGACGGCCGCCGAAACAAAGCGGCGTTTCAAACGCTCGTCTACGCGTTGCTCTATCGTTCCAACACACCCATGGTGGGTCTCAAGATTGTGCCGGGCCTCATCAACCGCATGAACCTGTTCGACGAGGATTTTAAATTCGGATTGCGCGTGGGCAAGGACTATGTTACCGATGTGGAGCCGTTGTTGCCGGAGTTTGAACAACAGCTGAAGATCATGCTCGAAGAACTTTTTGATATCGAAGTTCCCTTCGATCAAACCACCGATCACGAACTTTGCCGCAACTGTCCCTATCAGGGCATCTGCTATCGATAATAAGTTTCGGTTAGACTTTTTCTTCGATCAGTTTTTGTATGGCCATGTATTCGTCGCGCAGTTTGGCGGCTTCCATGAACTCCAGTTCCTTGGCGGCTTTCTCCATGGCTTTGCGGGTGCGGTCTGCCATTTTTTGCAGTTCGTCTTTGCTGAGGTAGGCCACTACCGGATCGGCTGCCAGTGTGGTTTCTTCGTCCTCCACATAAAACTTCTGATTGCGTTTGGAGTCGGCCACTTTGGTTTGGCCGAGGATGGAGTCTTTGGACTTGAGCACGGTGCGGGGTGTGATGCCGTGTTTTGTATTGTATTCCTGTTGGATGGCGCGACGGCGATTGGTCTCGTCGATGGCGAGCTGCATCGATTCGGTGATGGTGTCGGCATACATAATCACCTTGCCGCGGTCGTTCCGGGCTGCGCGACCAATGGTTTGCACGAGCGAGCGTTGGTTTCTTAAGAATCCTTCCTTGTCCGCATCCAGAATAGCGACGAGCGACACTTCCGGAAGGTCAAGACCTTCGCGCAGAAGGTTCACGCCCACCAGCACATCAAACACACCGAGGCGAAGCTCGCGCAAAATTTCAACGCGGTCCAGCGTGGCCACTTCCGAGTGAATGTAGCGGCACTTCACGCCCACGCGATCCATATACTTGGTAAGTTCTTCGGCCATGCGTTTGGTGAGGGTGGTCACCAGCACGCGTTCGTTTCGTTTGATGCGCTCGTCCACTTCTTCCAACAGGTCGTCGATCTGGTTTCGGCTGGGCCTTACGTCGATCACCGGATCGAGCAAGCCTGTGGGGCGGATAATTTGTTCGACTACCACGCCTTCCGATTTCCGGAGTTCATATTCCGATGGCGTTGCGCTTACATAGACCGTTTGGCTGAGCAATGCTTCAAACTCATTAAACGTAAGCGGGCGGTTGTCCAGGGCCGAGGGCAACCGGAAGCCATAGTCCACCAGGTTCACTTTGCGTGAGCGATCGCCACCCCACATGGCGCGCACTTGCGGCACCGTGACGTGACTTTCGTCGATCACCATAAGGAAATCGTTGGGAAAATAATCGATGAGGCAGAAGGGCCTGTCGCCGGGTTTACGGCGGTCGAAATAGCGCGAATAGTTTTCAATGCCCGAGCAGTAGCCCAGCTCGCGCATCATCTCGATGTCGAACTCCGTGCGTTCTTTCAGGCGCTTGGCTTCCAGGTGGCGGCGGTCTGCTTCAAACATGGCCACTTGCGCCACCATGTCGTCCTGAATTTCGCGGATGGCCTGCTGCAGCGAGTCTTTGCCGGTCACAAACAAATTGGCGGGGAAGATGGTCACCACGGTTTCGTCCGAAATTTTCTTTCCGCTCACGGGATCGATGCGCTGGATCGATTCAATTTCATCGCCCCAGAAGTAGATGCGCACGGCATAGTCAGCATAGGCGAGAAACACATCCACGGTGTCGCCCTTCACGCGGAAGGTGCCGCGTTTGAATTCGGCTTCGGTGCGGTTGTATAAAATATCCACCAGGGCAAACAACAGCTTGTTGCGCACAATGGTCTCGCCCGTTTTGAGCTTGATCACATTCTTTCCGAATTCTTCGGGGTTGCCAATACCGTAGATGCACGACACTGACGCCACCACGATCACATCGCGGCGACCTGTCAGCAACGCCGATGTGGCGCTGAGTCGAAGCTTTTCGATTTCTTCGTTGATGGAAAGATCTTTTTCAATATACAATCCTGAAGAAGGAATGAACGCTTCGGGCTGATAGTAGTCGTAGTAGGAGATGAAATACTCCACGGCATTCTCCGGGAAGAATTGTTTGAACTCGCCATAGAGCTGGGCAGCCAGTGTCTTGTTGTGGCTCAGCACCAGCGTGGGACGGTTGGTGTTGGCAATAACGTTGGCCATGGTGAACGTCTTGCCCGAGCCGGTCACACCCAGCAGGGTTTGATGTTGCTCGCCGGCCTCTACGCCCTTCGTGAGCTGGGCGATGGCGGTCGGTTGGTCGCCGGTGGGTTTGTATTCGCTTGTGATCTTAAAGTCCATAGGGGTATGACGTTTCTGAGGATACGCTGTTTTTCACCAGACAAAACTCCTTAGGGCATACGCAAAGTAGTAGCGCTTCGTTCCCTTGCAAGCAATAAAAAAATCGCTTCCGTTGCCAGAAGCGATCTACTTTTTTTGAGACCCGTTTGAGGTTAGTTATTCCAGATGGTCCACGATTTTTCTGCCTGTATGTGCAGCATCTCCAATCCGTTTTTGATGGTGGCACCACGCATTTCGGCTTTCTGCAGAAACATGGTGCGCGCAGGGTTGTAGATGAGGTCGTATACGTAGTGGTCGGGACCGATGTATTCGTTGTCGATGGGAGGCATCGTCTCGGTGTTGGGGCTCATGCCCAGCGGTGTGGTGTTGATGATGAGCAGCGACTCGGAGATGATCTTCGGGTTGGCTTCGAGGTCGGCATAGGTAAGCAAACCTTTCTTTGCTTCGCGCGACACGACCTGATATTCCACTTTCAGTTTCTTCAGGGCTTCCTGCACGGCTTTGGACGAACCGCCGGTGCCGAGAATGAGGGCTTTAAACGTTCGGCCTTCGGGCAGCCATTTCTCAATGGTTTCGAAGAAGGCGTCGGAGTCGGTGTTGAAGCCTTTCAGCTTGCCATCTTTGATTTTGATCACGTTCACGGCGCCAATCTTTTTGGCGAAGCCGTCCACTTCGTCGAGGTATTTCAATACCTGTTCTTTGTAGGGGATGGTGACGTTGAGACCGGTGAGGCCTTTGGTGTCTTTCAACAGTGATTCAATATCCGTGATGTTATTCAGGGGAAACAATTCATAATGATAATCGCGTAATCCTTCGCGAAAAAACTTCTCGTCGAAATAGGCCTTTGAGAACGAGTGACTAACGGTTGCACCAATTAGTCCGAATACTTTTTCCATGTTCAGAGTTTTGTTTTAAGTCTTGCTGAAATCTTTTCTACTACTACCATGATAAAAACACCGATCGCCATAGCGAGGATGGCCTGAAAGACCTGGGGGTCTTTGCCGGTGGTGGCCAGGTATTGCCATGGCAAAACGCTTTTGTCCCACACGGGAACCTGCTGGCCTTTGGAGTTGGTCACAAACTCCATTACCTGACGCCAGGGCCACAACTTATTCAATGAACCCATCATGAAGCCGGCTAGTAAAGCTACGGTGACGCCATGATAGTTGTCTACAATCCAGCCTAAAATTCTGGAGAATCCCAGTAGTCCAGCCACGCATCCCAGGCTGAATATCAACAACATAGGGATGTTGAAGGTTGCGATGGCACCGGTGAGGTATTTATATTTTCCAAGGATAAGCAACACAAACGCACCCGAAATTCCGGGCAACACCATGCCGCACACGGCCAGGGCGCCGGCAAAGAAGGCAATCCACAGGGCGTCGGGGGTGTGAATGGGGTGAAGAAACGTGAGGCCATAGGTAGCGGCCGTGCCCACCAGAAATGCCAGCACGGTGCCGCCATTCCATTTCTTGATTTCCCGCAGCATAAGCGTAATGGAGATGGAAATCAGGCCAAAGAAAAATGCCGACGTGAGCACAGGATGACGTGTATAGAGATACACCATGCCCCGCGCTGCGGTGATGATGCTGGTGATGACGCCGGCAAAAATGATGAGCAGAAAGGTGCCGTTGATTTTGGTCCAGAATGCTTCGAATTGCCGCTCGCGCAGGAGTTGCAGGGCCTTGCGGTCAATGGCTTGCAGGGATGAGATGAACTCGTTGTAGATTCCCGTGAGCAGGGCTGCCGTGCCACCCGAAACACCGGGTATAACGTCAGCTGCTCCCATACTTATGCCTTTGAAGTAAAGGAGAATATAGTCTTTGGGTCTTCTCAAATCGTTCGTCTTAGTCTACCTCGAAGGGCGGCGCGGTGTTGGTATTCTTCTTCTCTATACCGAGAAAATGCAAGAAGGTGTCACCACGCAGGCCCAAACGAATGGTTTCCAAAGGTATAACTTCTTCGGGGGCGATGTTGCCCAGGTTCACATTGGCTCCCAGCAGTTTCACAAACCAAACCTGCTGTGCTTTCTGGGGAGCTTCCCAGATTATTTTTTCGAACGGAATTTTCGTCAGGATTTCCTGCACCAGGCCCGAGCGAACTTCGCCGCTGGAGCGGAACAGGCCCACATTGCCGCCTTCGCGGGCTTCGCCGATCACCTTCCAGGCGCCGGCTTCCAACTCCTTCTGCATCAGTTCAATCCACATGTAGGGCGGAATGATCTTGTCGGCGTCTTTAGACCCCACTTCCGACAACACGGTTACCTGGTCGGCCAGTTTGGTGATGTAGTCGCACTTTTTGTCGTGGTCAATGTCCATGGAACCGTCCGATACTTCGGCAAAAGTCAGTTCGTATTGATCCAGCAATCTGCGATAGTCGTCGAACTGATCGCGAATCACAAAGGCTTCGAAGAGGGTGCCGCCAAAATAGACCGGCAGGCCCGCTTCTTTATAGACTTTCAGTTTATCCTTGAGGTTTGGGGTGACAAACGACGTTGCCCAACCCAGTTTCACGATGTCAATATGGTCCGCGCAGATGCTGACAAAATCCTCCGTTTCGCGTATGCTCAAGCCCTTATCCATGGCCATAGTAAAGCCATATTGCCTGGGCTTGGTCGTGCGCACAGGCAGGTTTTTAAGATCGTAGTTCATTAGCTATTTTCTTTTCTAAACTGCTCGATGATCTTATACAACGCCTTTTGTGTCTCCAGTTTCGGAAAAAAATCGAACAGGGCGGTGTGACCATCAAAGTCCAAAATTAAAGCATTTTCCAGATAATTAAAGGCTTCTTTGAAACGACCAGCTTCTATGAGGTATACCGTCATGCGGTAAAAGAATTCGGCATCGTCCGGAGTTTCGTCGAATCCGACCAATAAAGTGTCGATAGCCTTGTCGTGATCGCCCTGTTCGTAGTAGATGAACGACCAGTTCAGCCAGATTTCTTTATCGCCGGGTTCCAGTTTGCTCGCCTCTTCGTAGGCGTCGATGCTGGAAACCGTGTTGCCTACTTTAAACTCGGCATGGGCCACAGATTTCCAGTATTCCGGGTTTTCGGTGTTGATTTTTAAGGCTTTGTTATAGAAATGCAGGGCCTGATACCATTTTTCCTGTTTCTCCAGGCAGGCACCGGCGCCAAACCAGGCTTCGTCATACAGCGAGTCCAGCTTGGTAGCTTTCTGAAAGTATTTCAACCCCAGGTCATATTGTTCCAGGCTTTCGTAGGCCGCGCCCAGGCAGCAATACACTTCGGGGCTGGGGCCTTCAATCTCTACGGTTTTGCGAAAGGCATCGAGCGCTTTGGTATACTCGCTCATGTTCATGTACGTGTTGCCCGTGTTGAAATAGGCTGAGGCAAACGACTCGTCGATGGTGATGGCGTAGTCGTAGGCATTCAGGGCTTCCTGATATTTCTCCAGCTTGTTGTAGACAATGCCGAGGTTATACCACGCCGCCGTGGAGTAGGGATCTTCGTCTATGAATTTCTGATAATATTCGATGCTGCCTTCCAGCTGACCCGTGATGTCGAGACAGAACGCCAGTTCATAGAGTGAGCCGTCGTGATTGATGTTGATCTCGATGGATTGTTTGTAGGCTTCGATGGCATGCACATAGTCTTCCATGCTTTGATAGGCAAGACCAATGCTGTAGTACACTTCATCTTTGTCGTCGGCCAGCAAGAGGGCTTGTTCAAAATTCTCGATGGCGTCTTTGTGATTTCCCTGCAGGGAAAGGATAGAACCTTTTGTGAGGAAAATCTCCGGGTCGTTGGGTTGCAACGCGTGTGCCTGTTCCAACAGTTCTAATGCCTGACCAAACTCTTCCAGGTTGGAGAGGATCTGTGCTTTGACGGTGATAAGTTCTGTTGAAAATGGATATTGACTGATCGCTTGATTAACGGCTTGAAGAGCCTTGTTGTGTTTGCTACGCAACATGTAGTAATCAATGATCTGCTCGTAGGCATCTAAATCAAAAAACTCTGCTTTCTTTTTCCGGAGATGGTCTTCAAATCGTTTAATCAGCTCGTTTCCTTCTTCTCTTTTACGATATTCTTTAGACATGGAATAAAAAGGTTTTCCTAAAATAAGTAAAACTGACGTAAAGCTAAGACCTTTCGCTCTATTTTTTACCCTCGTTTTTTTTCGTGTAATATTCGCAACACCATTGTAGGGTTTTATCAAACGGTTGAAACTCGAAATTCAGGCCCTTGCGCACCTTGGCGTTGTCATACAGAAATTCTGTACCCGCCAAACGTGCCGTTTCCTTCGTTATTAACGGTTCTGTGCCCATCACGTTCGAACGAAACGTCTCGAAGGAAGCCACAACCGAAAGAAGATTTTTCGACAGTTTGATGGAAGGAGATTTTTTGTTGAATTTCCTTGCGATGCTGGAAAAAAAATCCGAAAAGGTAATGTTGCCTGCACTGGCAATGAACCGTTCTGCCTCGGCAGGGTGGTTCAGCAATTGGTAGCTTAACGATGCAACATCGCGCACATCCACATAGTTCAGATAACCGTCGATGTAGAATTTTTTCTCGTCCCACACATACTTGAAAAGTTGTGCACTGCTGCGGGCCCAATCGGCCGGCGCAAGAATCACCGAAGGATTCAGCATCACCGTAGACAGGCCTTCTTCCTGCGCGCGAAACACTTCCAGTTCGGCAAAATATTTTGATTGACCATAGACGCTGTTCAGCGGGCTGTCAACCCACTTGTTGCTCTCGTCGATGTGCCGCTGATCTTTTTGTCTGCCCAGTGCCGACACCGAACTGATGTGCACCAGGCGCTTCACACCGTGCATGAGACAGGCGTTCACCACATGACGAGTGCCTTGCACGTTGATGTCCATCACTTCCTTGGCGCGGCGCGGATTGAACGACACGATGGCTGCGGTGTGAAACACATGCGTCACATCCTGAAAGGCTTCCGTCAGGGCCACAGCGTCCAGCACGTCAGCATCGCGCCAGGTGATGTTGTGGGCCACATCGTTCAGCAGCGACGTGTCGCTGCCCGAGCGTTTGAGGGCCACAAAGGGTTGGTTGTGTGCGATGAGCTCCCGCACAATGAAACTCCCCAACAAGCCGTTGGCACCGGTGACCGCGATCATATGAAAAAGCGTTTTGACATAAAATGAAAATTACAGACCGCCGTCAAAGCGAACGGTTGAGCAGGGGCAAAGATAGTGCTTTTTGAAAATGCCGCGTAGACTGTGCTGCGGCCACAAGCTGCGCGTGAGGCATGCCGTGGCAATCGCTGCCCAGCATGTGCACCCATCCGTTGTCGATGAGCTTTTGCGCGGTGCGTTGCGCATTCTTGGAATAGTGGCCGGTGAGCGAGCTGATGTTGATTTGAAAGAGCACGCCACGGTTCAACAGGTCTTCGGCTTTCTCGATGTTGTTCTGAAGATAGAGATAGCGTTCGGGGTGGGCCAGCACCGGCTTGTATCCTTTTGTGTTGGCCTTGAAAATAAACTCGTTGAGGTTGAGGGGCTCGTTGATGAAGTTGGTTTCAAAGAGCAGGTAGTTTTTTCCAAACGTCAGCAGCTTTTGATTTTCTTCTACCATGCGCAACATGTATTCGTCGAGGTAATATTCGGCCACGGTGTCGAGCGCCATGTCGATGTTGCGTGACGCCAGGTAGGCGCGGAGTTTTTCGAGGGCGTCGAGAATAATCTCGGGTGTGTTGCGATAAGCGTCACTCATCACGTGGGGTGAGGTGATCAGTTTTTTGTAGCCCAGCTTCTGAAAGAAGAGGATCACTTCTTCGGCTTGTTCATAGGTTTGCACGCCGTCGTCCAGCCCCGGCAGCAGGTGCGAGTGAATGTCGGTGAGCAGGGGTGGGGCTTCCGACGGTTTTGTTTTCTTTTTGAACCAGGAGAACACTTAGGAGGAGCTAAAGATTTTTTTCAGCCAGGGACGTCGCGTAGGTTCTTCGTAGTAACCATAGCCATAGCTCTGCTCGCCGGTTGAAGGCAACGCGTTGAGCAGCGTGGTGATATTCGAAAACTTGTTAATGGTGACGATGCGATTCAGGTTCGTGATGAAATCCTTTTTGGAATAGTCGGCCCTGAAGATGTAGATGGAAATGTCGGCGCGCTTCATGGCCATGATGCCGTCGGTGACGAGGCCCACGGGTGGCGTGTCGAGAATGATGTAGTCGTAGTGTTGTTTGAGATCGTTCACCAGGTCTTCGAATTCACCGTTTAGCAAAAGCTCGGACGGATTGGGCGGGTGAGGTCCCGAGGGAATGTAGTCAAAGTTGGAAAGGGCTGTGCTGGCCAGACATTCCTGCCAGGTGTTTTTGCGGATCAGAATCGTGCTTACCCCTTTGGAGTTGTCGTCGATTTTCACGGGCAGGTTCACCTTTGGTTTGCGCATGTCGAGGTCCAGCAGAATCACTTTCTTTTTCGACAGCGCCATCACACCACCCAGGTTGAGAGCGATAAACGATTTTCCTTCGCCCGACACGGTCGACGATATGGCAATCACTTTTTTCTTGCCGTGTGCATTGAAGTAGTCAAGATTGGTACGCAGTGTACGGAAGGCTTCGCTCACCATCGACTTGGGGTGATCTTTCACGTGCAGGTCTTGCCCGTTGGAGTGGCGCGACGACGGTACCACGCCCAGCACAGGGATGTTGTGAATGCGCTCAATGTCCTGCAGTGTGGTGATCTTGTTGTTGAGCAGGTAGAGGACCCCAACAAAAAACAAAATCAGGATGATGCTGGCCACAAAGCCCACGGCCGTCACCATCATCCTGTTGGGCGATATGGGCGTGTGCGGCATGGTGGCGGGCGACAATATTTTGAAATCGGGGATGCTTCCGGCCTGCGCAATTTCGAATTCAGACTTCGACTGCATGAGCGACAGATAGAATTGCTCGTAGAGTTTATAGAAGCGGAGGTTCTTCGAGAACTGCGTGCTCTTGTCGGGGATGTTCACAAACTCGTGTTCAAGACGCAATTTCTTTTTGTTGATCTCTTGCAACCGTTTTGTCCAGACCGTTTTCAATTCGTCCAGTTGATGATAGGCTTTTTCCTTCAGTGTCTCAATTTCCTTTTGACGCTGGCGGTAGGCAAACGTGACCTCGTTGTAGGAAAGCTTTAGTTTTTCCTGATCCAGAAAAAGATTTTCCAGCTGTTCCAGATTTTTGGAAACCGAAGGCGGAAGACTGTTGCGTTGCGAAAGGGAGACAAAAAGATTGTCGCTGCGCAAGCCGTCCATCAGGGTGGCAGCATCAACAATGCGCTGGCTGATTTCATAGCGCTGCGAATCCAGTTTGTTGATGGCCGCCACAGTTATTTTTAGATCGGCGTCCAGGTCGTTTGTTTTGTTTTGGAGGGTGAAGTTTTCGAAGTAGTCTTCATAGTCTTCCATCTTCCGTTCAATGTTCACCAGCTCGTGCGACACCCAGTCGATCTTCTGCTTGTTGGCCAGGTTCTTTTGTTCGTTGCTGTAGTTCAGGTAGATCGAGTCGATCTTGTTGAGGATGGCGTGTGCCTTGAAGGGATTGTTGTCCTTGAAGGCAATGCGCACCGTGTTGGCGTTCAGGTTCAGGGGTTCGGCCGTGAGGTTTCGCAGCAGATAGTCGAGCAGGTATTCGCGGCTGTTCAGCACAAAGAAGTAGCCGATCTCATCGCCTTTGGCGAAGTTAGGATTGCGTTCGAACACAAGGTCCACGCCACTCAGCGTCAGGTGATCGTTGTAGCGACCGGGTGTTTCTTTGCCGTTGTCGCCCACGTGCACGGAAAACTCATGTTCATTGAGTTCTTCAAAATAGATGGGCACATTAAAGACGCTTTCATTCGCAGCAACATAGCGCACCACAAATGGGGTGTTGTTAAACAACTCGTCGTTCAGCACACGGCCCACGCTGAAATAGCTCACGTTCAGGTGCGACGAGTCGAGCACCCGGCTCAGAAACAAACGCGATTCAATGAGTTCAATTTCGCCGGAGATCAGGTTCACGCTCTGGTCTTCCATGGCGCTCTTGATGCCGAACTCCGTGGCTTCTTTCTTGATGTCAAGCTTCACTTCCGACGACGACTCATACAGGTTTTTGGTGTAGCGCACCGTGAGGTAGGCAATGGAATTGATCACCGCCAAAATCAGCACCATCCAGATCCAGTTGCCCCTGAAAATGGTTTTGAGTTTGGTGAGGTCGATGGTTTCGCTCGCCTGTGGTGAAAGATGTGACGTTTGCCTTTGCGTTTCCAAGAGCCGTTAGTTTATACTAAAAAGAACTACCACCAAAGTGGTCAAACTGGTGAGTATACTGATGACCGGTCCATAGTCGCGCACGGCTTCGGTAAAGGGTCTGCGAATGGGTTCAACATAGATCACATCACCGGGTTCTATGGTAATGTTGTTTTTCAGGTAGCCGTCGAACGTGGTGAGGTCGGCCAGGAACACTTCCTTGCCGCGCAGCACCCGGATGTTGTGGGCTTTGGCATCGTTGGATACACCCTTTGCCAGGGCCAGCACTTCCACGAGGTGCATGTTTTCGTTCACCAGCGGGATCACTTGTCCGCCCGGGGCGCCCAGCACCACCACGCGTTTGTTGGTGTAGCGCAGCACCACAAAGGATTGCTGGTAGTATAGCCCATACGCTTGCTGTAGCACTTCTTCGGCCTGCCGGATCGAAAGGCCTTCCACTTTGGTTTCGCCCACCATGGGGAACTTGCATACGCCGTTCACATCGACCAAGTAGGTTGGCACGGGGCGACTTGATGTTTCCTGACTTCTGGTTTCCTGCACCAGTTTGGCATCGGGGTCGATAAGCCGTTCGCCTTTGCTGGTGTAGACTTCGATAGTCAGATAGTCGTTTTTCTGGATGACGTAGTTTTTTTCGGCCTCGTCGGTTTGTTGTTTCAAGGCTTGTCCTTCGGGCAGGCGGAACATGATGTTCTGCTTGTAGGAGCCACAGGAGACGAGGAAGACGCTGAAAAGAAGAAGCGCGCTATGCGAATGCCGAAAAAGTTTTTGTTTCACGTACGAGGCGTTGGTTCATTACCGTGAAATTACTGATTTTCTTAACAATTCATCCATCGTCGGTAGCACCATGTCCTTCTCGGAGATGATGGGATCCTGCACACGCCAATCGATGTTGAGGGCCGGATCGTTCCAGCGCACACCAGTCTCGGAGGCCTTGTCGTAGAGATTGGAACATTTGTAGAAGAACACGGAGTCTTCCAGTGCGGCAAAGCCGTGGGCAAAGCCTTCGGGCACCATCAGCATGTTTCGCTTCTCGGACTCGAGCAGGCAGTAGTATACCTGGGCAAAAGTTTTGGAACCTGCGCGCAGGTCAACCACCACGTCCAGCACTTTGCCGGCCAGGCAGGTCACCAGCTTGGCCTGAGCATACGGCGCGCGTTGCATGTGCAGGCCGCGCACCACGCCCTTTTTGGAGAAGGATTGGTTCTCCTGCAGGAACGTGTAGGAGATGTTGTGTTTTTTGAACGTGTCGTCTTTATAGAATTCGTAGAACCAACCCCGGTCGTCTTTGTAGAGGGTAGGATAAATTTCCACCAGGCCTTCCATGCCGGTTGCTTTTACTTCCATGAATGAAACGTTGTGTTTTAGGATGCTTGCCGAAATGCCGACAATGCCGCAAGGTACTTGTTTATGACAACAGATTCATCATATTCAGCCTCCATCTTTATGCGGCCGTTCTGGCCAAACACCTGCAATTTGTCGTCGCCGAGATTTGCCATCTGTTTCATTTTTTCGGCCAGGTCGTCGGCATCCTTCAGTTTGCAGAGAAAGCCGTTATAGTCGTTCTGCACCACGTGGTTGCAGCCGGGAACGTCGGTGGCGATGATGGGCTTCGATGAGCTTGCGGCCTCAAGCAACGTGCGGGGTGTGCCTTCGCGGTAGGAGGGCAGCACAACACAGTCGGCATCATTGATAAACGAGCGCACATCGTTTGTTGTGCCCAGGTATTCGATGGTGCCGCTGTCGATCCATTCCTGAATCACATCCAGCTTGATGCCGCGTTTGTGTTCGGGATCTTTGGCGCCCAGCACCTGGAAGCGCGCGTTCACGCCTTTGCTTTTCAGCTTGCGCACCGCGTCGATGAACTCAATCACACCCTTGTCGGTGATGAGGCGGGAGATGAGGAGGAACGTAAATTTTTCGTTTCGTTTGAACGGCACCGGCTGAAAATGTTTCAGGTCAATGCCCGAGCCCGGCAGTATGTCGACCGCTTTCGCGGGAACAAGTTTTTTGTCGAGGAATAGTTTCAGGTCGTCCGGGTTCTGGAAGAACACCTTGTTGGCAAACCGGAAGCTGATGCGATAGAGAAATATGGCCACCGCCGACACCAGATTGTCTTTGAGGAACACGGTGCCCAGCCCACACACGTTGTTAATCACGGGAATCCTCAGCAACGAGGCTGCCAGCGTGCCATAAACATTGGGCTTAATCGTGTAATGCAGAATAATATCCGGCCTAACCTTGCGGTAGATCATGTAAAGTTCGGCGACGAGCAGAGAGTCTTTTATGGGATTGGCGCCCCGGCTATCCATTTTTACCTTGTGGTGCACGCATCCGGCTTGTCTTAGAAGAGGCGTGTAGTCATCTTCGGGAGCTATAGTGTGAACTTCGTGGCCTTGCGCTTGCAGGGCGCGCACGAAATTCATCCTGAAATTGTAGATATTCCAGGACGTGTTCAATACGATCGCAATTCTCATCCTCTCTTTGGCTCTGATTGTCGAGAAAATTTCCGGTCCCTTGGCTCCGACGAACGGTCGTTTTTAGGGGTTATCTTCAACTTTCTCTGGTTTGGATTCAACAAAGGTATAAAAAGTAACAGCCCGCCTAAAACTTAGTTTAAAATATATCCGTTATGTTTGTTCGGTTTAACAAAACGAATGGCAGTTCAGGAAAAGAAAGCAGTATTGATAGCCCTTGGAGGCTCACAGGATCAGGAAGTTACACAGGAACACCTCGACGAGCTGGCCTTCCTGGCCGAAACGGCCGGGGTGAAGACCTTGAAGCAGTTTGTGCAAAATCTTCCACACCCCGATTCACGTACGTTTGTGGGGAAAGGCAAGCTCGCGGAGATCAAAGAATATGTTCTGGCCGCCCGCGTCAACAATGTCATTTTTGACGAAGATCTGACCCCGTCTCAGCTCCGCAACCTGGAGAAGGAATTTAACGGGCAGGACGACGACGAGTTTAAAGTGCGCATCTACGATCGCAGTTTGTTGATCCTCGACATTTTTCTGTGGCGTGCACAAACGGCCCAGGCCCGCACCCAGGTGGAACTGGCCAGAAACCAATATTTACTGCCCCGCCTAACCCGGATGTGGACCCACTTGGAACGCCAGCGCGGGGGCACCGGCACACGGGGCGGCTCGGGCGAGCGTGAAATTGAAACCGACCGGCGAAACATCCGCAACCAGATCAGCGTGTTGAAGGACCGGCTTGAAAAAATCGAAAAGCAGAAAATCACCCAACGAAAGTCGCGCGGCAACGTGGTGCGTGTGGCGCTTGTGGGCTATACCAACGTAGGCAAATCCACCCTCATGAATTTGCTTTCAGGTTCGGGCGTGCTGGCGGAAAACAAACTGTTTGCCACCGTCGACGCCACCGTGCGCAAGGTCACGTTTGGCAATGTGCCCTTTCTGTTGTCAGACACGGTAGGGTTCATTCGCAAACTTCCCCATCATCTCATCGAATCGTTCAAGTCCACACTCGACGAAGTGCGTGAGGCCGACATCCTGTTGCACGTGGTGGACTTCGCCCATCCGTTTCACGACAACCAGATTGAGGTAGTGTCGAAAACGCTGCAGGAAATTGGCGCTGCCAACATCACCACCATATTGGTGTTGAACAAGATCGATCTTTACCTGAAGCAAAATCCGGAAGCCGATCTGGAAGAACGCAAAGGCTACTATCGTGAAATGGGATTTCAACATGTCATCTTTGTATCGGCTACGAAAAACGAAAACATCACGGCGCTGAAACGACTCATGTTCGAAGAGATCAAACAGAAACATATTCAGATCTTCCCCAACTTTTTCAAAGATGGCTATGAGTTTGCACCCTGGCCACAGGAACAGGCATAACCTTCAATGGAATATTTTATAAACAGAAGCGCCCCGCTTGAATGTACTTCAGGCGGGGCGCTTTTCTTTTTCGAATCGTGAGACCGCGATCCGGCGTTGTGATATTTCTTAATCCAGCCCGATCATCATAAAAGCTCCCCAATAGATGGGCTCCGGGTATTCTACGCGGAGTTCTTTTTTGGCTTCGATGAAACTCTGACGAAGGTTGTTTGAGTTGAGCCACTTCTGATAAAATTTCAGCATCAGTTTTTGGGTGGCGTCATCATCTACTTTGAACATGCTCATGATAAGAACTTTTGCACCGGCCACCAGGAAGGCACGTTGCAGGCCATATACCCCTTCGCCGGCTTCGAGTTCGCCAAGGCCCGTTTCGCAGGCGCTCAGCACCACAAGGTCGGTCTTGTCGAGGTTCAGGCTCATGGCTTCATAGGCGGTGAGGATGCCGTTCTCCATGTTGAAGTTGTATTCTGTTTTGTCCATCAGGTCGCCGGCGCCACGCAGCAACAGACCGGTGCGCATCAGCGGATTTTGGTTGAGTGTGGCTTCGCTGCCTTGCAGTTCGTCTTCCAGCTTTACTTGTGCCGTGGGGCGATAGAAACCGTGTGTGGCGATGTGGAAAATTTTGGGACTGTTAATTTCCTTCACGTTTTCTTCGGACGCTGTTTGCTCAACATACTCGGCGGTGATCCATCCCTTTTGTTTCAGCATGAACTGCAATTGGTTCACTTCCTTCTCCGTGCCGGGCAATGCCGAGATGGATTGGTCGGCGGTGGCTGCCGCATAGAAAGTAGGATTGCCAAACATCGACGCGGTGTTCTGTGGCGCGGTGGCTTTTGATTTCACTTTTCGCAGATACAAATCTTTGGTGTTGCTCACCAGCACGATGTTGGCATTGTCGATCACATATTTGCCGTCGGGTGTGGGAATGGCTTCGAGGTTGATCTGGTTGTAGACACCATCGGCCGAAAGATAGATGGTGGCCGACTGGCCGATTTCGTCTTGCAGAGGTTTCCAGAAAACGCCGTACGAAACTTCGTCGGGTATTTTGCCGGTGATGGCGTTGCGATAGAATTTGAAGTAACGCGTTTCCAGTTTCTTGCCGTCTTTCAAGAGAATGGCTTTGGGTTTTGATATATCGGATTTAAGATACAGCGCCGCATAAATCACCGAGTCGGTGAAGTCGTGGTTGAAGTAGCGATAGCGCACCATCTCGATGGCCGTCTCGTTTGTCTTCAGGGCTTTCTTCACATCTTCGAACGTGATGCGTTTGTTGTCGAAGCTCTGGCCAAACAATTCCGATTTCTGGCTGAGGTCTTTCTCCAGGCGTTCCACTTCGCTCTGCAGCGCACCGGGGTCTATGCCATTTTCCAACAACTGTGATGCGCTCATCGACAGGGCGAGGGTGAGTTTTTCTTTTTTCTCCACCCACATGCTGTATTGAAGTTTGAGCTGATCGTCGGTGCTGTGCAAAATGCGCTCGCGGATTTTGATGGACGAGCTGAGCAGCAACGCCTTGGTGAGCAATTGATAGTTGTAGACTTTTCCCGAAAGGTCGCGGAAGTCGTCGAGGTTGCTCAAGGCAAGGGTGTTATAGAATTCGAAATCGCCCTTGATGGTATTCCAGTATTTTGCTTTTTCGCGTTCGCTCAGGGCGGGGAAAAATTGTTTGATGAAGTTCTCGTAGTTGGAGAGCGATTCTTCGATGAGGCGTTTCGAACGTTTATAGTCCTTCTGCATGTAGGCCACCTTGCTGAGCTTCGACAACACCTTCACATATTCGGGGTGCGTGGCACTAAAGAATTTCTCGTACAGATTTTTTGACTGATTATAGAATTCCTCGGCTTTCTTGTAGTTTTTCAATTGATAATAAACATCGCCGGTGAGCGTATAGATGGAGGCGGCGTTGATGTTGTTCTTTGTGCCGGTTTTGGTGCGCCAGATGTTTTCGGCAACGGTCAGTGAATTGAACGCGAGGTCGAATTTCTTTTCGGAGATATAAAGTACCGCTACGTTCTTCAGGATCTCGGCATACTGCGGATTCTCCTTGCCAAGACGTGCGGCCATGATGTCGCGCGATTCCAGCATCAGCCTTTCCACATCCTGAGGTTTGTCGCCTTTATAGAATTTGATAAGGGCCAGTTGTGAAAGCGATTTGGCCACTTCAATGTGGTTGCGTCCGAATTGTTTTTCCTGGCTCGTGATGGCTTTTGTTACGTTCTTCTCGGCCTTGTCGTAGTCGCCGAGCGTGTAGTAGATGTCGCTGAGAAGTTTTTGTGTCGGCGCCGTTTTCGTGGAGATTTCGCCATACGATTTCACGGCGATCTGGTTGGCGCGTGTGGCGATGCGTTCGGCTTCGGTGTAGTCGCCTTTGGCAAGCATGAGGCGTCCTTTATTAACAAGCGGTTCGATGAGGCGCAACGAGTTGCCACCATAGAGTTTCTCGTATTCCGGAATCTGCGTGCTCAGCAAATGATCGGCGTCTGAATAGCGGCCCAATTGAATGAAGAGTGCGGTCAATTCTTCGGCGGCAGAGAGCTCGCTGCCCACCACAATTTTTGCATTTTTAATCAGCTTGGCAGAGCGCTCGAGGTTGGTTTCGGCCTCATCAAAAAGACCTTTGATGCCGTAGAGCTTTGCCTGCGTATCGAGCAGGTGAACATAGTCGCCGATGCGATTTTCGTCTTTGCGTTTTTCTTCCAGAATGGTTAGGGCTTGTGCAAGGTGTTGTTCTGCCTTTTCGTATTGGCCGAGTTTGATTTCCAGCTGTGCGATGCGATCAAGCTCAACGCCATAGTCAGGATCGTTGTTGCTGTATTTCGACCGCGCCACATCCGACGCCTGGGAGAGTGTGGCAGAGGCCTGCGCATATTTATCGGAGAATTCGTAGAGGAAGGCGAGGTGATTCAGGATGTCGAGGTTGTCTTTTTGCCATGGCCCGATTTCTTTCGAGACAATTTTGGTATAGCTCTCGTCATAAATTTTTGAAGCTTCTTCAATCTTGTTGGTGTAGTCCAAGTAGAAACCGGCCAGACGCAAACGCGCGAGGTGATAGGTGGGAGAGTTCTCGCCACAAAGTTCCTTCTCGATGTCGGTTATCTGATTCAAATAGTTTTCTGCGTTTGTGTAGCGCTTCTCGCGAAGCGACAAGTCATAGAGAAAATTGAGCGTGCGTTCAGTGGTGCGGTAGTTTTTGGGGAGCGATTTGGAATTGATCAGGCCCATCGCGTCGTTCTCAAGGTCTTTTGTTTTGTCGCGTTGCACTTTCGAGTCAAATTCCACTGCCTTCAGATTGATGCGTACAAGGCTGGCCTTGGGAAAATATTTGTCGATCATCTTCTCATACTCCAGCTTCACGTTGAGGTAGCGCGCGCGGTTATCTTCTTCCAGTAAGTTGTGGAGGTAAGCCAGGTAAAGATCATGGCCCAACGCGCTGGTAGGTGTGGTACGGCGTTTCAGGTCGTTGAGCAAGTTGTCGAATTCAAGTTCTTTTTCGCGGTCCTCGTTGCCGTTGTCCACGAGCATGCGGGCGTATAGAAAATTGTTTTGGACGAGATAGAGTCCGGTTTCTCCCATGAAGCGCTGGTTCTTACGAATCCAGGTTTGCGCTGCCTTGAAGGCTGAGTCGGCAGAGATCAATGCCCCTTTTTTTGAATAGGCGTTTGCCGTCAACGTGAGGAGCCTGGCGTAAGCAGAATGGCGTGGTAGCAACTCTTCGTCGGGCACGCGTTGTGTTTTGATGCTGGCACCATCCACTTTGGTTTCTTTTTCCACCGCGCGTCCTGCGTAGTAACTTTCCACGCTGCGCAACACGGCAATGGCTTCGTTGCAAAATCCTTGTCCTGTCAACGCTTCACCTTCGGCCAGGGCAATGCGTCCTTTAAAAGCATCCGACATCAGGTTGGCTTTTGTGAGCAGTTCTTTTGCTTTGGTGATGTAGTCGCGGGCGATGCGATAGTTTCCGTATTCGTTGTAGAGCTCCGCCACGTCCAGCAGCATGTTGGCATAGGTTGCACTGTTGTCGCCATACATGGTCTGGCTGGCCAGCAGCGCATCGTTCAATGTTTTGTCAAAATCCGTGAGCAAGCCCAACGAAAGGTTGATGCGGGCTTCGCGAAAGATAATGCCCGGCATGTAGGAATTCTGCTGGCCCATTTTTGCGACGACAGATTTCTTCAGCTTCTGCAATCCGCTGCTGGCCTTTTCGAAACTGCCGGAAGCAAAGCTGGCGTCGACCTTCTTCAGACTTTTGTCGAACTTCTTATTCTGCGCAAGCAAGGGTTGAGCGGCAACGATGAACATTACCACAAACAGGAACAACCTGACACGTTTCATGGAGCAAGGGTTTGAATTGGACTACTAAAGTAATGAATTTTCAGTAGCGCACACGGGGCCACGCACAATGCTGTGCACCTGAATTCAAGTATTCATCCCAACCCGGAGCGTTGCGAAGACGACGGTGGTGTTGGTAATTTATTCGGGCATGAGCCGCTCCAGAATTTCGCGTGCGGCCGTGGTGATGACCGTGCCCGGCCCAAACACAAACGACACGCCGGCATCGTAGAGGAAGCCGTGGTCTTGGGCGGGGATAACACCGCCGGCAATGACCATGATGTCGGGACGGCCTATTTTTTTCAGCGCGCCAATCAGGGAGGGAATCAGCGTTTTGTGTCCACCGGCAAGGCTGGACGCGCCCACCACGTGCACGTCGTTTTCGGCGGCCTGCATGGCCACTTCCTCGGGAGTTTGAAATAACGGTCCGATGTCTACATCGAAGCCCAGGTCGGCGAAGCTGGTGGCGATCACTTTTGCCCCGCGATCGTGCCCATCCTGACCCATCTTTGCGACCAGAATGCGCGGGCGCCGGCCATCGCGTTCGGCAAAACGATCGGACAGTTCACGCACATCTTCAAAGGTCTTCTGGTCTTTCATCTCGCCCGAATATACACCGGAAATAGATTTGATAGTGGCTTTGTAGCGCCCGAAAGATTTTTCCATCGCCGACGATATTTCGCCCAACGTGGCGCGGTGGCGTGCGGCATCCACGGCGAGTGCCAACAGGTTACCCGTGCCGTTGGCAGCGGAGTCGGCCAATGCCTGCAAGGCTGCGTTCACGGCGTCGGTGTTGCGTTCGGCCTTCAGCTGTGTTAGACGTTCCAGTTGTTCCTGGCGCACGGCCGTGTTGTCGACTTCCAGAATTTCGAAGTCGGGCTTTTCGTCCGACACATATTTGTTCACACCAAGGATCACGTCTTTGCCTGCGTCGATGCGTGCCTGCTTGGCCGCCGCGGCCTGCTCGATGCGCATCTTGGGAACACCACTCTCTATGGCCTTGGTCATGCCGCCAAGTTTCTCCACTTCTTCCATGAGGCTCCACGCTTGTTCGGCCAGCTGGGCAGTGAGGCTTTCAACATAATATGAACCCGCAAGCGGATCAACGAGCGTGGTGATGCCCGTTTCTTTTTCGAGGTAGAGTTGGGTGTTGCGCGCGATGCGTGCCGAGAAGTCCGTAGGCAAGGCAATGGCTTCGTCGAGCGAATTGGTGTGCAGCGATTGCGTGCCACCCAGCACGGCGGCCATGGCTTCGATGCAGGTGCGTGTCACGTTGTTGTAGGGGTCCTGTTCGGTTAGGCTCCAGCCCGACGTTTGGCAGTGCGTGCGCAGCGCCATAGACTTCGCATTTTTAGGATTGAACTGTTGCACGATCCTCGACCACAGCAAACGGCCTGCGCGCATCTTGGCCACTTCCATAAAGAAGTTCATACCAATGCCCCAGAAGAACGACAGGCGGGGTGCAAAGTCGTCTATGGCAATGCCCGCGGCGATGCCCGCGCGAATATATTCGAGACCATCGGCAAGGGTATACGCCAGTTCGATGTTGGCCGGCGCACCGGCTTCGTGCATGTGATAGCCGCTGATGCTGATGGAATTGAACTTGGGCATGTGTTGCGACGTGTAGCGGAAGATGTCGGCTACGATGCGCATGGATTGGGCAGGCGGATAAATGTAGGTGTTGCGCACCATGAACTCCTTGAGGATGTCGTTCTGAATGGTGCCACTCAACTGCGCCGGCTTCACACCTTGCTCTTCGGCGGCCACAATGTAGAACGCCATGATGGGAATCACCGCGCCGTTCATGGTCATGGACACCGACATTTTGTCGAGCGGAATCTGGTCGAACAGAATCTTCATGTCCAGCACGGAGTCGATGGCCACGCCGGCTTTGCCCACGTCGCCCGACACGCGGGGATGGTCGGAGTCGTAGCCGCGATGTGTGGCCAAATCAAAGGCTACCGACAGTCCGCGTTGGCCTGCGGCGATGTTGCGCCGGTAGAAGGCGTTGGAATCTTTTGCTGTAGAGAACCCGGCGTATTGCCGGATAGTCCACGGCTTGGTGGTATACATGGTGGCATAGGGGCCACGCAGAAATGGCGGTATGCCCGCCGTGAAGTCAAGGTGAGGCGCGTTGCTGATGTCGGCTGCCGTGTAGCTTGCAGGGACCACGATTTTTTCGGGAGTGGTCCAGGTTGGCCCTTGGGATGCAGGCTTTGCCGGCGAAGCGCCCGTGGCATTGAACGATGTGCGTGTAAAGTCGGGCTTCATCCGTGTTGCAGGTTTTGTTGTAACGATTGCCAGGCGGCTTGTGCGATGGTGTGTGTGAGTTGGTTCACGGCATAGGCGCCGGCCAACGGATCGGCCACCTTGTCGAGGTGCGACTCTTCGCGCAGGATGGTGGACACGTTGCGTGCCATGCGCATCATCATGGTGTGTTCTTCCACTTCAGCATCCACGGTCAGGGCATCGCATCCGCCCATCACGGCGGCCATGGCGGCTGTGGTTGACTTTAGCAGGTTGCCATGGGGCTGAAACTTTTCGTTGATCCAAACTTCTGAACGCACATGAAGATGCAGCGCGGTGTCTGCAGAAGGCACGATGTGAAACGCTTGTGCGAGCGACGACCACAACAAGCGAAGGGCTTTCAGCTTGGCGATGGACGCGTAAAAATCTGTTCCCACCGGAAGTGACAAGGCGATATTTTTCCACGCTATTTCTTTTTCGATGCCTTCTTCGGTCAGTGCATCCATGAGGCGTGCAGCTTTGGTGAGGGCACCGGCAACTTCATCGACGGCGGTCGACGATGGTTCGATGATACCCCAGCGATGAAAATGATTTAGGTGTGACAACACATCAAGCTTGGGAATATTTTTTTCAGGCAAGTGTGTCCACCACACGGTGCCGGTGAGGGTGTTGGCTGCGAAGTTTTTTTTATCCAGGAAAGCGGTGATGCCATTGTCTATCGGTGTGTTGTGCGTCGCCAAAAAAGAGACACTGCAGTAAGGCCAGTCAATATTTTCCAACAGACCTGCGAAATCAACCGTTGGGCGATTCTGTACATCCAACAAAATGCCATCAGCACCATGATTTAAATGATGTAGAATAGTGCTGTTGGCTTTCTTTTCATCGGTGACCGTGACCCGTGGAACATTTTCCCAATAGCGGGCATTGCTGTGCGGGTGTTGCGAAGGTTGTATTTCAAATTGCTGAAGATAGGTTAGGGCGGCCGTGTCGTGGCGGTCATAATAGGGCAAAAACGATAGCCCTGCGCTGTTCCACGCCAATGCCTCTTCGGGATTTTTTCCTTCTATCTCCGCGGCGGCGGCCTTTAGCCAATCCGCTTTGTTGGTTTTTGAAAAAGATTGTTGCAGAAGGTTGTGAAGAGGCGATTCAGACATGCGGGTGAATTTTATATCTCAATTTTAATCAAGTTTTTGCCAACAGATCGCCTTTTATTTTTAAATTTTTTGCATCATATATTTTTCTGAAAAATCAAGGATAGGGCGGCTTGTTTTGTTAAAGTCTTTTTTCACATCTTTGTCTCCCTTTCCCAAAGGGTATCTTAAAAAATCACAGAATTTGGAGATCAACAATGGAAGTTAGCTGCGGAACAGTATGGAATGATTGTCTTGAGGTGATTCGTGAGAACGTCGGGGAAGAGAACTTCAACACATGGTTTAAACCCATAACGCCCTTGCGTGTGGATGGCGACGTGTTAACGATACAGGTTCCTTCTCAGTTCTTCTACGAATGGCTTGAGGATAACTATGTCCCTGTGCTGAAACGCGCCATACACACCGTGCTGGGTCCAACAGGTCGGCTGGAGTATTCTGTGGTGGTCGACAGTGGTAATCAACAAGCCCCTGCCGTGTCGGTGAACTATCCTGTGAATGGTGCGGGCAATCGCAGAAGCGCAGTGAATGGCTTTGGCAACGATGATTATTCCCCCTTTTCCTATAAAGCCTTAAATCCACACACCGTAAACTCGCGTCTCAACGCAGCCTACAGTTTTGATAATTTTGTGGAGGGCGATTGCAACCGGTTGGCGCGTTCGGCCGGTGTGGCAGTGGCCAAAAAGCCCGGCATCACATCGTTCAATCCATTGATGCTCTATGGTGGTGTTGGCGTGGGCAAAACCCACCTGGTGCAAGCCATCGGCAACGAAATCAAAAGCAACATGCCCAGCAAAGTGGTGTTGTATGTTGATCAAAGCGATTTCACAAACCAGTTTCTCAATGCCCTGCAAAATCACAAGCTGCAGGACTTTCAGAACTTCTATCAGCAAGTAGACCTCCTCATTCTCGACGACGTGCAGTTTCTGGCAGGCCGCGAAAAAACACAGGAGATGTTCTTCCATATCTTCAACCAGCTTCACCAGTCGGGCAAACAGATCATCATGACCAGCGATTGCCCGCCGCGCGATATGAAGGGTTTCCAGGAAAGACTGCTGTCCCGCTTCAAATGGGGACTCACAGCCGATTTGCAGGAGCCCGATTTCGAAACCAAGCTGGCCATCATCAACCGCAAGATGCAGGCCGACGGCATCCAGATTCCCACAGAAGTGTCGGAATACCTGGCCTACAGTGTCGACACCAACCTCCGCGACATGGAAGGCGTGTTGAATTCGCTCATCTTCCACGCCACCCTGCTCAAAAAAGAAATCGACCTGGAGCTGGCAAAGGAAGTGTTGAAAAACATCATCAAGGAAATTCAGTCAGACGTTAGCGTAGACTTCATCCAGAAAACAGTAGCCGAATCGTTTAAAGTGGATTTGGATGCGATGAAGGGCAAAGTGAAAAAACGCGAAATTGTGATCCCCCGCCAGGTGGCCATGTATTTCTGCAAGCGCTACACGCAATTGACCCTCGCCCTTATCGGCGAAAACTTTGGCGGCCGCGACCACAGCACAGTGATCCACGCCCTGGAATCGGTGGAAGACATGATGAAGACCGATCCCAACTTCAAAGCTACCGTAGACGACCTCGGCAAAAAGCTGAAAATGCGCGTAAACTGACCATCCCAGGTCTTCCTTAAATCACGTTCCAACCTGATTCAACTGGATTTGGCCCAAAACGCCAAGCGCTCACCTTTTTTCGGCGCCTGTTTTCTTAGTGTTTTTTGAGGATTCAGACGTAGTCAGGATGCTCTATTATATAGTGTCCAGCCTAACCCTGCTTCGATTGCTTTAGATGGCACCAATTTTTTTGAGGATTCGGAAAACAAATAGTAACTTAACACCGTTAAGTAAATCATCAACTGACCGGAAATGACTATTTCAACCCGAAAAGAGCGTCAAAAGGAGGAACTGAAGGCCAAAATCCTGCAAACAGCCAAAGAGCTGTTTATGGAGCATGGCTATGAGGCGACTTCGATCCGGAACATTGCCGAGCGCATTGAATATTCTCCCACCACCATCTATCTATATTTCAAGGACAAAGACGATATTTTCTACGCCCTCCACCGCGAAGGTTTTGTGTTGCTCAATCAGTATTTCCGCCCCCTGAGTCACGTCGCCAACCCATTCGAACGGCTGAAGGCCATCAGCAAGGCCTATATCACGTTTGCCATCGAAAACGGCGAGCTCTACGACCTGATGTTCATTCTGCAATCGCCGATGGACGCTTTGAAAAAAGATAAGTCAGACAAAAAAGACGATCCCGATTGGGAGGAAGGCAACCGTGCCTTTGCCTTTCTGGTGAACACCATCGAAGAATGTATCGCCATGGGTTCGTTCAAAGGCATGAATGCCGAGATCCTGGCCTTCACAACGTGGTCGATGGTGCATGGTGTGTGTTCACTGGAAATCAGGAACCGTTGTTCGGTCATTTCCGAGCTGAATCAAAAAGATTTGGCACAACGCGCTTGCGAGATGATCAACGAAATTCTGGATCGTTCCCATAATTATACTCCATCGTAAAAAATTTGCCACATTAATTAACAGTGTAAACTTTATGTTCAATGAAAACTAGACCACTCACACAACGACTTCGGTTCAGCCTTTTGGCGGCGTTGACTGCGCTATCGCCTGCCTTAACGGCGCAAACCGTGCTGGACAACTATGTTCGCGAAGGGTTGAAAGACAACCAGGTGCTGCAGCAGAAAAACATCTCGCTGGAGCAGGCACAACAGTCATTGCAGATTGCCCGCAGCTACTTCTATCCTTCGGTGAACCTACTGGGTGACTACACGTCGGGAGAAGGGGGCCGGAGCATTTCCATTCCGGTTGGCGATTTGCTGAACCCGGTCTATGCTTCGCTGAACCAGCTGACGCAAGGCGACCAGTTTCCGCAGATCGACAACGTGAATCAGAACTTCTTTCCGCACAATTTCTACGATGCGCGTGTGCGCACCTCGCTGCCGCTGGTGAACACCGACCTGTATGTGAACCGGTCAATCCAAAGCCATCAGGTGGTGTTGAAGCAATATGAAGTTGAGCTCTTTAAACGCCAATTGGTGCTCGACATCAAGTCGGCCTACTTCAGCTATCTCGCGGCCGTGTCGGCAGTGAAGATCTATGAGAGCGGGCTTGGGTTGGTCAATAAGAATGTGGAGGTGAACGAATCGCTGTTGCGCAATGGCAAGAGCCTTCCTGCAAACTACCTGCGCAGCAAGAGCGAAGCCGAACGGGTAAAGGCAGACCTGAACAGCGCAGCCAATCGTGTGGTGAACGCCCGCAAGTATTTTAATTTCCTGCTCAACAAACCACTCGACACCGAAATAGACGAACACTACACCGTAGCGGAGACGGTAGTGCCCGACACTGCGCTCACTTCCGTGGACGCACGCGAAGAGTTGAAAATGATTGCGACCACGCGCGAGATCAATCACGCCAGCGTGCGGCTGAACAAGCTGGCCCGCGTGCCCAAGGTGAACGCTTTTCTGGATCTTGGCTCGCAGGCATCGGACTGGAAGTTCAATGATAAATCGCGCTACTACCTGGTAGGCGTACAATTGTCGCTGCCATTGTTTCAGGGCTTTCGCAACAACATCAGCATCCGACAGAATAACCTGGAACTGCGCAAGACGGAATTGAATCTTTCGCGCACCACACAACAACTGCAGTTGGCGGCCGATGTAGCAAAGAACGATTTGCAGACTACCGTGCAGAACTATGTGGCCTCGCGCGAGCAATTGAAATCAGCACAGAGCTATTTTAATCTCGTGGAAAAGGGATACCAGCAAGGCATCAACACGCTCATCGAATTTTTGGACGGGCGCAATCAACTTACATCTTCCCAATTGCAGCAAAGCCTGCGTTTGTTTGAAATGCTGACGGCAGCGGCGCGACTGGAACGCGAAACGGCAGCCTATACTTTATAAAATAATCCTATCTACCCGAAATGTATATGAACACTACAAAAAGAAATCTACTGTTGGCCGGCGTTGTGCTGTTGACAGGGGCTGTGTTGCAATCGTGCACCGACAGCAAAGGCGAACGCAAAGCCATCCCCAATGCAGCCGACCCCGTGCCCGTGAAAATTATCACGCTTGAAAAGTCGAGCGCAACAATCGACATCACCGCTTCAGGACAACTGACCACCGACGACGAAACCGTGCTGAGCTTCAAAAGCGGCGGCGTGGTGAGCGCGGTGCTGGTGAAGGAAGGCGAAGCCGTTCGCAAAGGACAATTGCTCGCCACACTCGATCTCACCGAGCTGAATGCACAAGTGGCGCAGGCACGCTTTGGTTATGAGAAAGCTCAACGCGACTTGCAGCGCGTCACCAACTTATATCGCGACAGCGTGGCAACGTTGGAGCAACTGCAAAACGTGCAAACCGGTCTCGACATTTCGAAACAACAACTGGACGCCGTGATCTTCAACCGGACCTTTGCTGAAATTCACGCACCCGCTAACGGCTACGTGCTGAAAAAATTTGTGAACAGTGGGCAGGTAGTGAGCACAGGCAACCCCGTGCTGACAACCAACGGCGCGGCACAAGGAAACTGGATTCTGAAAGTAGGCGTGGGCGACAAGCAATGGGCCGCCGCGAAGAAAGGTGATGCTGCCACCATCGCGATCGATGCCTTCCCCGGAAAAACATTCAAAGGAACCGTGCTGCGAAAATCGGAAACCTCGGATGCGCAAACCGGAGCGTTCACACTTGAGCTGACGGTGGACAGCGACCACGAAAAACTGGCGGCCGGCATGTTTGGCTCAACCCAGATCCACTCGGGCCAGGCAGCATCGTCGTGGAGCGTGCCCTATGAAGCTGTGCTCGACGCCAACGGGGGCGAAGGTTTTGTGTTTGTGACCGCCGACGGCAAAACAGCACACAAGCAACCCGTGAACATTCTCTCGTTCGACGGCAAGACCATTCGTATCAGTGCCGGGCTTGAAGATGCAACCTCGCTCATCATTGCGGGCAGCGCCTATCTGTCGGACAATTCGCCCATCCAAATCCTTAAATAAGCCTCGGTATGAAAATTTCAGAATACGCCGTCCGCAACTATCAGTTCACGCTCATCATGTTTTTGATGGCCGCGGCCGTGGGCATCACCACGTTGTTGACGATGCCGCGCAGCGAAGATCCCGAAGTGGAGTCGCCGCAATATGCCGTCATCATTGTTTACCCTGGCACGAGTCCCAAAGACATGGAAGAGCTGGTGGTCGATCCCATCGAAGACAAAGTGAATGAACTGGAAGACATCAAACGCATACGCACTACGGTGAGCGATGGGTTGGCCGTGTTTCGTGTGGAGTTTAAATATGAAAGCGACCCCGACGAAAAGTATCAGGAATTGGTGCGCGAGTTGAACGGCCTTCGCGCCGAGCTGCCCAAAGACATCTACTCCATTGACGTGAACAAGTTTCAGCCCTCTGACGTGAACATCGTGCAGATTGCATTGATTTCCGAAAACGCCTCGCGGGCCACGTTGAAAAAGGAAGCTGAAGCATTGCAGGATGAGTTGGAGAAAATCCCCATGTTGAAAAATGTGGAGATTCAGGGACTGCCCGAACAAATTGTCCGCATCGAACTGCGCCTCGAAAAAATTGCGCAGATGCATATCCCGATGGACGCCATCGTGGGAAGTTTGCAGAGCGAGATGGCCAACATTCCCGGTGGGAGCGTTGTGGCCGGATCAAAATCATTCAACATCAAAACCAGCGGCAACTACACCACGCTGGACGAAATCAAAAACACCATCGTGTATGCTGCCAACGGAAAGAACGTGTTGTTGCGCGACGTGGCCGATGCCTACATCACGTTTGATGAAACCACACACATCACCAGGCTCAATGGTCATCGTTGTGTGTTTGTTGTCGCGGCACAGAAACCCGGGCTAAACATCACCAACACCCAAAAGGCGTATAAGCCCGTGCTTGAAAAATTTGAGGCGTCGCTGCCGCCCAATGTGGCCATGGTGCATCACTTCGACCAGGCCGACAATGTGAACGGCCGGTTGGCGGGATTGGGAAAAGATTTTCTCATCGCCATTCTGCTGGTGTCCATCACGCTGTTGCCGTTGGGTGGTCGTGCGGCGGCCATTGTTATGATATCCATACCCTTGTCGTTGTCCATTGGCCTTGTGCTGTTGAATCTGTTGGGCATCAGCCTAAACCAGCTTAGCATTGTGGGATTGGTGGTGGCGTTGGGATTGTTGGTGGACGACAGCATCGTGGTGGTGGAAAACATCGAGCGCTGGATGCGCGATGGCCATTCGCGATTTGATGCGACCATCAAGGCGACACGCCAGATTGGACTGGCGGTGGTGGGTTGCACCGTCACGCTCATCATTGCCTTTATGCCGCTGGTGTTTTTGCCCGAAGGTGCCGGCGATTTTATTCGTGGCTTACCGCTCGCGGTAATCATGGCGGTGCTGGCATCGATGCTGGTGTCGATCACCATCATCCCCTTCCTGTCGAGCCGTATCCTGAAAGAAAAGGGCGACGATCATGGCAACATTTTTCTGCGTGGTCTTCAACGTCTTATTCATGGTAGCTACTCGAGGTTGCTGGATGTGGCATTGAGAAAACCGGTGATCACCATGGTGGTGGCGGGCGTTATTTTCTTCGGATCGCTGCAACTCTTTCCCGTGATCGGTTTCAGTCTTTTCCCGATGTCTGAAAAACCACAATTCATAATCAACACCATCACACCCCTGCAAACAAACCTGGAGCGAACAGACACCGTGTCGCGCTATGTGGAGAAAGTGGTGAGTGCCATTCCGGAAGTAAACTTTTTTGCCACCAACGTGGGAAAAGGAAATCCGCGCATCTACTATAACGTGACGCAGGAAAACGAACGCACCGATTTCGCACAGACCTTTGTGCAGCTGGGCGATCATGTTTCGCCTGATCGCAAACTCGAAATCATCAACACGCTGCGCGACACCTTTGGTCAGTTTCCCGGTGCTAAAATTGAAGTAAAGAATTTTGAACAAGGTCCTCCCGTTACCGCCCCCATTGAAATCCGGTTGATGGGCGACAACCTCGACACCCTTCGCGCACTGGCTTCGAAGGTGGAACAAAACCTGAAGCACACCGAAGGAACGCTCTACGTGAACAACCCCGTGAGCAATTTGAAGAGCGACATGCGCGTGGTCATCAACCGCGACAAAGCCCGCATGACCGGCATCAACACGGTTGACATCGACCGCACCGTGCGACTCGCCGTGGCCGGACTCGACATGGGAAGTTTCTCTGACGTGGAAGGCGAGGACTACAACATACACCTCACCACACCCAAGAAAGAACGCGCCACACTGGCATCGCTCGAAAATCTTTTTGTGAACACCAGGCAAGGTGCGGCCGTGCCACTGGCGCAGATTGCCGGCTTGCAATTGGAGACGTCGCCCTTGCGCATCGATCACTACAACAAAAACAGAATGGTGTCGGTGTCGGCATTTGTGAAGAAGGGATACCTCAACGACAACGTCATCAAAGACGTGGTGAAGCAAATGGAAAGCATGAAGCTGCCCGCGGGCTACACCTTCATGATGGGCGGCGATGTGGAAGCCGGCAACGAATCGTTTGGCGGCTTGGGCACCGTGATTATCGTTACCGTGTTCATGTTTGTGGCCGTGTTGGTGCTGATGTTCAAAACATTCAAGAGCATGCTCATTGTGTTGAGCGTTATTCCGCTGGGCATTGTAGGCGCGGTGCTGGCGTTGTTTTTCACAGGCAATTCATTGTCGTTCGTGGCCATCATCGGGTTGATAGCGCTGGCCGGTGTGGAGGTGAAGAATTCCATATTGCTGGTAGATTTCACCAACCAGTTGCGTCAGCAAGGCAAGTCGATCGAAGACGCGATTCGCGAAGCCGGTGAAGTGCGTTTCCTTCCCATCGTGTTGACATCGCTCACCGCCATCGGTGGTCTGTTGCCCATCGCATTGTCGGTTAATCCACTCATCTCGCCGTTGGCCATCGTGTTGATTGGCGGGCTGATCAGTTCGACCCTTCTGTCGCGCATTGTGACGCCGGTGGTCTATAAACTCATACCACCAAAAGTGGAACCAGTAGCGGCTGCGGTATAATCTTGATGTATCAGTGTAAAAAAAGAGAGCGCGTATATTTTACGCGCTCTCTTTTTTTATGACCTGGCCAATCTGTTAATGTTCATAGTCAAACTTGGCTTGTTCGGTAATGCCTTTGACGTTGTCGGTGCGGAAGGGTGGGGCGGGGAAGCCTTCTTTGTTAAAGAGGTTGTCATCGCTCGCATCGTCGGCCCAGCCGTAGCGAACGGCCACGGGTGTCTTCACATCGTCCTGGTAGACCACCACGTGGTCGCCTTCTACGAAGGCTTTTGCATAGTGAAACACGCCGTCGGCGCCGGCCACTTCAAAGCCTTTGGCATAGCCATACCGGTCTTTCACCAGCAGGCCGCTTCCGGTTTGTGTGAACGAGAGAATGGCTTTCTGTCCTTCTACTTTCAGACTTTGAAACACGGGACCGCTATAGACCACATTCTTTCCATAGGTATCGTGCAGGGCCACGGCCGCGAGGCGCTTGCCCACATCCTGTTTGTTGCGCGGGTGAATGTCGTGGGGATCGCCGATGTCGGTGGTGACGGCCATGCCAGTGCGGGGCAGGCTTAGGGTGAGCGTCTGAGCTTCGCGCAGCTCGGCCCAGTTGCTTCCGTTTTTGCTATTGCCGTTATCCGCGTTGTAGCTGGCCAGCTGCACAAAGTAGAACGGAAAATCGCCTAGGCCCCAATGCTTGCGCCAATCGTTGATCATGAGCGGAAATGCTTTTCGATATTGATACGCGCGCCCCGCGTTGGACTCGCCCTGATACCAGATGGCACCTTTGATGGTCATGGGCAGCAATGGATTGATCATGGCGTTGAAGAGCAGGGTAGGGTAGCTGTTGGGACCGACGCCTGCATTTTTTTGAACCCCTTCCACGCGATAGGTCCACGCCCCGGCCAACGGGAGCTTGGTGCTGGCAAACGCGAGCGACAGATCTTGCGCATCGCCAAACACGCCACCACCACCGCCCGTGTCTTCCACGCGAATGGCGATCACGTTCTTGCCTTCTTGCAATACGCCCGCCGGAACGTTGTAGACACGCTTGGCGCTGTATTGGTTTTTGGTGCTGCCCACGGGCACACCATTCACAAACGTTTCGTCAGAGTCGTCGATCATGGCCAGCGAGAGCGTCGCGTCCTTGCCGGCTTGATTGGCGTTGAGTGTGATGGTTTTGCGCAACCACACCAGTCCGTCTACATCGCCCAGCGACTGACCTTCCCAAACGGCGGGTAGGGTCATCGTTGGCCATGCCTGGTCGTCGAAGGTGGGCGACTTCCAGGTTTGCACCACGTTGACGGGTTCGTCTATGGCGCCCTGCATTTTCACGATGCGCGCCTTGGCCGCCGACGCTTTGACGTTGGCAAGTGAGTCGAGGTTGAGGTGTGGCATGCCGGTTATCATGGAACGAAACTCGTCGCTGCTTTCAAACGCGCTGCGGCTGGTCCACGTTTCCGAATGTGTGCCTCCCCACGAGGTGTTGATCAGCCCGATGGGAATATTCAGCTCCTTGTAAAGTTCGCGCGCAAAGAAATAGCCCACGGCCGTGAAGTCGCTCACGTTGTCTGGCGAACACACTTTCCAATCGCCACCGGCCACGTCGTCGCGGGGCGAGACGGCTACGGTGTTGGGCACTTTGAAATGCCGGATCTGCGGAAAGTTGGCCTGCGCAATTTCTGTGGTGGAGTTGTTGCTGTTGCGCACGGTCCACTCCATGTTCGATTGTCCGGAGCAGATCCACACATCGCCCACAAGCACGTTGTTGAGCACGAGTGTATTTTTTCCTTTCACCGTGAGCACATAAGGCCCACCGGCAGCTTCGGACGCCAGCTGGATCTTCCACTTGCCGTCTTTGCCAGCGGTGACGGTTTTGGATTGTGTGTTGAATTGAACGGTGATCTTCTCTTTTCCGTCGGCCCATCCCCACACCGTGATAACATGGTCGCGTTGCAGCACCATGTTGTCGCTGAAGATGCGGGGGAGCTTCACGTTGGCGCTGGTGGTCAGGGCCAGCAGGGAGAGGAAAAAGCTGATGTGTAATCGTTTCATAATGGGGTTGTGTTGTCTTTAATTTTGATTTGCCGTTTGCGGGCATACCAAGTTTAGTATTCCTGATCCATTTATCAAACCCTTTGTGGAATTCATCGTCATCCTTCGGGCCCGGCGCTTCTGTGGGAGCAGAATAAATGTTATTTTAGATGAGTTTGCCTTAGGGACCGATAGCGTGCCGACCGTCTTGCAGGTGAGGCGTCTTCCTTGTTTTGCATCAACCCCCAGAACATATGACCAGACTTGTGATTTGTTTTGCACTCCTGTTCCTGACCACTTCGCTGCCCGCCCAGGAGACGCACCACGACGACCCGACAACGCTGGCCCTTGGCGCCGCCGCGCCGGACTTCAACCTGAAAGGCATCGATGGCAAGTTTCATTCGCTGAAAGAATACAGCGCAGCCAAAGCGCTGGTGATCGTGTTCAATGCAAACCACTGCCCCACGGCGCAGGCCTATGAAGATCGCATCATAAACATCACACAGGACTACAAAAGCAAAGGCGTGACGTTGATTGTGATATCGTCAAACAACCCACCCGCGTTGAACCTGGCTGAGTTGGGATACACGGAGCTGGGCGACACGTTTGAAGAGATGATTGTCCGCGCCAAAGACAAGGCCTTTAATTTCCCATACCTCTACGATGGCGACGATCAGAAAGTGGCGCTGGCCTATGGACCGGTTGCCACGCCGCATGCGTTTGTGTTTGACAAAGACCGCAGACTTCAATATGCCGGACGGATCGATCAGCACGAAAAGCCCGGCACCGGAAAGGGTGAAGATCTGCGACAGGCCATCGATGCCGTGTTGGCCGGACGCAAGCCGGAACCGGCCAACACCAAAGTATTTGGCTGCTCCATGAAGTGGTCGTGGAAAAATGAATATACACAAAAGCTAATGGCCGAATGGGCGGCAATGCCTGTCACGCTGAATGAGATTGACGTGACCGGTGTGCAGGAGCTATTAAAAAACAAAGGCGACAAACTTCGCCTCATCAACATCTGGGCGACCTGGTGCGGACCTTGTACGCAGGAGTTCCCCGATTTCATCACCATCGACCGCATGTATCGCGGCCGTGATTTTGAGTTTATCGCCATCAGCGCCGACAAGATCGCCAGCAAGGAAAAGGCACTGAAGTTCCTCAAGCTGAAACAGGCGGCCAACGCCAACTTCATATTCAACAAAGACAACATCTACGATCTCATTGAAGCCGTTGACCCCAAATGGCAAGGAGCGCTGCCCTACACGGTGTTGGTGGAACCCGGAGGAAAAATTGTATACAGCCAGCAGGGACCGATCGATCCGTTGAAAATGAAGAAGCTGATTGTGGAGAATGCCCTGATCGGAAGATATTATTGAGGGTAAGAAATAAGCCGGGCTTCGCGGGCTTTTCTCAACCGGAGGCTGCCCGTTGAATCTTCAGCAAGTTTGATTTTCCGACATCCGGAGTTTCTCATTACATTGCTCTGTTTACCAAAAGGACATGAGAGCTTGTTTCATCATTGGGTTATGCCTGATGTTATTTTCAGTGAGGGCGGCTTCGACAACGGACAGTTTGTTTCGCGAACTCAATGAAACGATTGCCAAGCGCGACGTTTTGCTAAAGGAAAAGCTGGATCGCATTGGCCGGTTGACAACGCTGTCGACCCAGGTGAAAGATGAGGCGTTGTTTAATGTGTACCTCCGGATCTACGAAGAATACAAGTCCTTTATTTACGACTCAGCCTTTTCCTATGCCCGCAAGCTGCAAGACATTTCCTATCGCACAAAAGACCCGGTGAAAATCATGCAGGCAAAGCTGAAATCGGGATTTGTGCTGGTTTCGTCTGGCTTGTTCTCAGAGGCGTTGGATACGTTGCAGACCGTGAAGCCACGCTGGGTGCCCGACAGCACAAAGATTGAATATTATTACCTGATGGCCCGGACGAGCTATGACCTGGCCGACTTTGACCGCGACAATTTCTATAGCGAACAATACACACGCCGAGGCGATGCCTTTATTGATTCGGCCCTGCACCTCATTCCAAGGGACGTAGCGAAATTCCGCCTCCTGAAAGGACTGAAAGCCACGCGGCTTCGCGACATGGCCACGGCCCGCCAGGCATTCGAGGAAATGATCACCCAATTCAAACTCTCCGACACCGATTTTGCTGTGGCCGCCAGCACCCTGAGCTTTATCTACCTGTATTCGAACGAACCTCAAAAATCGAAAGACATGCTGATCCGCGCGGCCATCGCCGACGTGCGGGCATCGACCAAGGAAACACTGGCCACCCTAAACCTGGCCGACATGCTCTACAAAGAGGGTGATATTGAAAGTGCCTATAAATATGTGAAAGTGGCGATGGAAGATGCCAACTATTATGGCGCACGTCACCGCAAAATCCAGATTGCCGCTGTGTTTCCCATCATTGAAGGAAAACAGCTTAGTATAATAGAGTCGCGCCGGAGGATGCTCTTTTTGTATTCGTCCGTCATCACGGTGCTGACGTTGCTCACCATTGTGTTCTCGGTCATCATCTATAAACAATTCCAAAAGCTGCAAATCGCGAAGCGCACGATATCGGAAGCCAACGATGTGCTCACCGAAACCAACCACCAGCTTGGCGATGCAAACAAGATCAAGGAGGAATACATCTGGTATTATTTTACAACCACGGCCGATTACATCAACAAACTGGATGGTCTCAAGAAATCCATGGACATGAAGCTGATGACAAAGAAACTGGAAGACCTCCGTTTCACCGTCGACAGCATTAATATCAAAAAAGAACGTGAAGAGCTTTACCACAACTTCGACACGGTATTCCTCAAACTCTTCCCGAATTTTGTGACCCACTTCAATTCCTTTTTCGCGGAAGAAGACCGCATACACCTGAAGGAAGGCCAGCTGCTAAACACGGAGTTGCGAATCTTCGCGCTCATCCGCATGGGCATCCACGACAACGAGAAAATTGCGAAGATCCTCGACTATTCGGTAACAACGATCTATACCTACAAGACCCGCATCCGCAGCAAGTCCGTCCTGCCCAACGAGGACTTCGAGAAACAGATCATGACCATCCGCGCCATCTGACCTCGCCCCAACCCTGCGTATACAGCCCCCGATAACCCAAGAAACGGCTGAGATTTTTCGCTCACCCCAATCCATCCAAGTGTTTGTGCTACAGTCGTTTGATTAAAAATGACCCGTAAGATTTTCTAGATTTTCGCGCGACGAATTGAACCTGCCCTGCCGAGGTGCTTTCCTTTGTCATGTCCGCAATCGTTTGATGAACTCAAATTTCGCAACGGATTGCGGGCCATTATTTACGCTCAAACCCAATCCATATGATGAAACTCTATTCAATCGCAAGGTGTCTGGCCCTGCTCTGTTTTGTGGCTACCACGGCCATGGCGCAAAGCCGGACCGTCACCGGAAAGGTGAAGTCGTCGGATGACGACAATTATCTCCCCGGGGTCAATGTCCTGGAGAAAGGTACCACGAACGGCACCGTGACCGACGCTCAGGGAAACTATTCGATCCTGGTGAAAGACAACGCCACGTTGGTTTTCTCTTTTGTAGGCTATGGGCCGCAAGAGGTGCAGGTAGGAAATCAATCCGACATTGCCGTGGTTCTTTTGCCGGACATCTCCACTCTGGAAGAAGTGGTTGTGATCGGCTACGGCGTTGTGAAGAAAACGGATGCCAGCGGATCGGTGGCCACGGTAAGCTCCGAGTCGTTCAACAAAGGCGTGGTGAACTCGCCGCAGGAATTGCTGATGGGCAAAACCGCGGGGGTGTCGATCACCACCAACAGCGGCGCTCCCGGCAATGCATCAACCATCCGAATCCGGGGTGGAGCGTCACTGGATGCGAGCAACGACCCGTTGATTGTGATCGACGGCGTGCCCATCACCAACAACAACCTGGGAGGCTCCCCCAACATACTGGCCACCCTGAACCCGAACGACATCGAAACGTTCACGGTGCTGAAAGATGCATCGGCCACGGCCATCTATGGATCGCGCGCCTCTAACGGTGTCATCATCATCACCACCAAGCGCGGTGGCAAGGAATTCAAAATCAACTACACGGTTACGGGCACGGCCTACACAGCACCCAAAAAAGTGGATGTGCTCAAGGGCGACGAGTTCCGCGCGTTGATGAACCAGCAATGGTCTGGCACACCCGCAGCCCTTTCGCTGATGGGCACCGCCAACACCGACTGGCAAAAAGAAATTTATCGGACCGCCATCGGTCAGGATCATAGCCTGAACATTTCCGGCACGGCGAAAAAAATTCCCTATCGCGTGTCGGTGGGCTACAACAACACCGACGGTATTCTGAAGACCTACAACTTCAAACGCACCACGGCCTCCATAGGACTTGATCCGACGTTCCTGAACAACAGCCTGAAGGTGAACATCAACGTGAAGGGCATGCTGAACGACAACAACTTTGCCGACCAGGGTGCCATTGGCGACGCCGTGGCCTATGATCCAACCCAACCCGTCTACAACGGCAACAAACGCTGGCTGGGCTACACCACCTGGACCACTGCAGGCCCTGAAGGTCCGAGCATAAACCTGGCGCCCGGCAACCCCGTGGCACGCCTGAACCTGACCGACAACACCTCGACGGTGAAACGCAGCATCGGCAATGCGAAGTTTGACTATGAGCTTCCGTTCCTGAAAGACCTCCACGCCAACCTGAACCTGGCCTACGACTATTCCGAAACCCGCGGACGCAACAACGTGCGCGACAGCACACAGTGGGTGTACCTGCCCACCACCGCCGGCGGCCGCATCAATCCCTACCAGGCCACCAGCAAAAACCAACTGCTTGATTTTTACCTCAACTACTCGAAAGAGCTGAAATCTATCGACAGCAAAATCGATGTGATGGGAGGCTACAGTTGGTCGCACTTCTACAATGCAGGAAGCGATTCCACCATGAACCAGAAAAGCGAAGGCACAACACGTGTCAACGTCTATGAATCCGAGTATTACCTTCTGTCGTTCTTTGGTCGTTTGAACTACACCTTCAAAGGAAAATATATTCTCACGGGAACATTGCGCGACGATGCTACGTCACGTTTTGCACCGTCCAATCGTTGGGGCTTGTTTCCCGCCGTGGCGTTTGCCTGGAAGATCAGCGATGAAACTTTCCTGAGCGAAAGCAAAACACTATCATCCTTAAAACTCCGGCTCGGCTATGGCGTGACCGGTCAGCAAGACATCGGTGCAGACTATCCCTACATTGCCACCTATACACGAAGCGACATTGCAGCGCGCTACCGCTTTGGCAACACGCTCTACAACACGTTGCGTCCGGATGGATACGACGCCAATATCAAGTGGGAGCAAACCACGACGGTGAACGCAGGACTTGATTTTGGATTGTTCCAGAATCGTATCACAGGTTCGCTGGATGTGTATGAAAAAGAATCGAAAGATCTTCTTGCTAAAATTCCGATTGCCGTCGGAACAAACTTCACCAGCACACTCTACACCAACGTGGGCACCATGAAGAACCGCGGTGTGGAATTGAACCTCAGTGCCGATGTGATCTCGACGGACGATGTGCAGTGGACTGTGGGCTATAACGTGACGTACAATAAAAATGAAATCACAAAGCTGAACCTCACCGACAATCCAGACTTCAATATACCGCTGGGCAACGTGGGCGGAACAACCTCCGGAACCATTCAGGTTCAGAAAGTGGGCTACTCGCGTCAGTCATATTTTGTGTATCAACAAATTTATGACACAAACGGCAAGCCCGTTGAAGATGCCTATGTAGATCGCAACAACGACGGGGTGATCAACACCAGCGACCTGTATGTGTATCAGAAACCCGACGCCACGGTATACATGGGTATCAACTCGCGATTAAATGTGAAGAACTGGGACTTCTCGTTCTCCGGTCGCGCCAGCTTTGGCAACTATGTGTATAACAACGTGGCCGCGAACAGCACCTACCGCACGCTCTATAACTCCATGCAGTTTCTCAGCAACGTGAGTAAGCTCGCCAACGACACGCAGTTCACCACGGCGCAAAACACGCGCTTCTCCGACTACTACATCGAGAACGCATCGTTCTTCCGCATGGACAACATCAACCTGGGCTACACGTTCCGCGAGCTGTACAGGGAAAAATTGAATGTTCGCATCGGTGCCGGTGTGCAAAACGTGTTCGTGATCACGAAGTACAAAGGACTTGATCCCGAAGTATCGGGTGGTCTGGACAACAACTTCTTCCCCCGCACACGCACTTTCTTCCTGAGTCTGAACGCAACTTTTTAACATCCAAGAAACGATATGAATCGCTATACAAAATCAGCCTTCGCTGTGCTCCTTGCAGGATGCATGATGACCTCATGCCTCAACGACCTGGACACCGAACCCTTAAACAGCCGCATCATTACAGCGGCCACGGTCTATGACGACCCCTCTGCCTACAAACAATTTCTCGCAAAACTCTACGGCGCCATGACGCTCACGGGTCAACGGGGCGAGTATGGGCAACCCGAAATTACGGCACCCGACGAAGGCACAACTTCGTTTATGCGCACCTACTGGAGCGCGCAGGAAATCACCACCGACGAATGTCTTAGCGCCTGGGGTGATCCTGGCCTCACGGAATTTCACGGCCACAACTGGTCGTCGCAAAACGGCTATGTGCAGCTGCTCTATCAACGTGTGTTCATTAACATTGCCTACTGCAACGAATTTATTCGGGAAGTGACACCGCGTGTGCCCAGCCTTTCTGCCGACATGCAGGCGGATGTGAAACGTTATCTGGCAGAAGCACGCTTTCTTCGCGCCTACTATTATTCGGTAGCCCTTGACCTGTGGGGTAATGTTCCCTTCGTGACCGAGGCGGATCTGCCCGGTGCATTTTTGCCAAAACAAATTCTGCGTGCCGACCTCTATGCTTATGTGGAGTCGGAGCTTGAAGCCGTGCTCCCCGAAATGGCTCCTGCAGGAACAAACGAATATGCACGTGCCGATCAGGCCGCAGCCTGGATGCTACTGGCCAAACTAAACCTGAATGCCGAAGTGTATCTGGGCAAGGGCACCACACGCTACACCGAATGCCTCACGTATTGCAACAACATCATCAACTCGAACAAGTTTGCCCTGCACACCAATTACCGGGAGCTTTTCCTGGCCGATAACGACAGGCTGCGCACCGAGGTGATTTTTCCCATCGCCGAAGATGGCAACAGCACCCGCGGCTATGGCGGCATGACGTTCGTGATACACGCCGAAGTGGGTGGCTCGATGGATGCCGACAACGGCTTTGGAATCAAGTCGGGTGGATGGTCTGGCAATCGCATGACCACGACGTTTGTCAACAAATTTGACGACGCATCGGGCAACACGGATCGTCGCGCCATTTTCTATACCGATGGTCAGACGCTGGAGATCGATCACCCCACGGTGTTCACCGAAGGGTATCTCTGCGCGAAGTATAAGAACCTGACATCGACGGGAGCAAAAGGCCAGAACGAAACGTTTGTAGACACAGACTTCCCGTTGTTCCGGCTGGCCGATGTATACCTGATGTATGCAGAAGCTGTGAAGCGCGGTGGCAACGGTGGCGACCTGAACACGGCCGTATCCTATGTGAACAAATTGAGAGAGCGTGCGTATGGCAACGCCTCCGGAAATATTTCGGCTACCGACCTGACGCTGTCTTTCATCCTCGACGAACGCGGTCGCGAGTTGTATTGGGAAGCACAACGCAGAACGGACCTTATTCGCTTTGGTGTGTTTAGTGGCGATACCTACCTGTGGGATTGGAAAGGCAATGTGAAAAATGGTGCCGGCACAGGCGAACACTTTACCATCTTCCCCATACCCGCGGCCGACCGCGCGGTGAACACCAACCTGGAACAAAATCCCGGATACTAACCTGAACGACATGAAAAAATTATCAATAGCATGTTTTGCACTTCTGCTGCTGGTAGGATGCGAGAAAGAGGAAACAAAAGCCGTGTTGAGTCCTGAGGCGGTGGCGCCACAAATCACCAGTCAGGCCAATGGATTCACCAAGACGATCACAGAAGAGACTACGGGCGAGATGCTCAAGTTCGATTGGAGCGGGGCTGAGTATGGTGTGAGCACGGAAGTGACGTATGTGCTGGAATTGGATTCGGTTGGACGGTCCTTCACCAGTCCGGTAACGTTGGGAAGCACGGCGGGCAAGTCGCTGGGCACCACGCTGGGCGACCTCAATACAAAATTGCTGGAGCAATTGAAGGTGACACCCAATGTGGCTTCGGCGCTTGAGCTGCGCGTGCGCGCTTCGGTGAATACCAAATTTCCCACAGTATCAAATGTGGTGAAGATCACCGTAACGCCCTGGAAACCGATTGAAGCAGACAAACCCGCCACGCTATGGCTACCGGGCGGATACCAGGGTTGGAACCCCGCGAACGCACCCGTGATTCTGGCTGTGAGCGAAACCATTTTTGAAGGGTATGTCTACATCGCCAGCGGCACTGCATTCAAGTTCACATCGGCTCCCGATTGGGACCACATCAACTATGGCGATTCAAAAACAACCGGCGTCCTCACCACCGATGGCAAGGCCGATGGCTTGTCGCTTCCGGAGTCGGGTTACTACAAGTTCAGAGTAGACACAGACAAGCTTACCTACCAGATTGGTCGCATCACCACATGGGGTTTGATCGGCACGGCCACACCCGGCGAATGGACAACGTCGACAGCGATGACATTCGATCAGGTGAAAGGCACATGGTCGAAGACGGTGAACCTGGTGAAGGGTGCCTTGAAATTCAGAGCGAACGATGGCTGGGCCATCAATTATGGGCCAACCAACAGCAGCGACCTGAAAGGAACCCTTACCGCTACCGACGACGCCATCACCATTCCCGAAGATGGAAACTATACAGTAACACTCGACCTAAGCAGATCGAAGTCGCCTTACCTGTATTCCTATACTGTGAAGAAAAATTAATCCAATGCCTTCCGGAATGTCGCCATGACAACACGCGACATTCCGAAGGTTTAATAAAACGAATGGTGCATGATGCTTGAGAAAGAAAATGTTCGCGAGAACAATCGGAGCATTCATGCAGGCAGTCGTTATAACGTCTTTACCAAATGCTTAACTACCTTTCTGTTTTAATACCGATGAAGAAGCTTACTGCGATCGTGTTCATGATGTTTTCGTGCAGCACGGATAAGACCGATCCCACACCGGTAACACCCCCGGTCGACGATGCTCCAAAACAATATGGCGTTCCGTTTTCAAATGTGCCGGCTACGCAAAACGTGGTGATGTATGAAGTGAATCCGCGCGCCTTTAGTACGGTGGGAAATCTTCAGGGCATCATCGACCGCCTGGACAACATCAAGGCCCTGGGCGTGAACACCATTTGGCTCATGCCGATCCATCCCGTCGGGAAAGAAAAATCGGCGGGCGGGCTTGGGTCGCTCTATGCGGTGCAGAACTATCGCGAAGTGAACCCCGAGTTTGGTACCCTGGAAAAACTGCGGGAGCTGGTGCAGAAAGCGCACGACAAAAACATGGCCGTCATTCTCGACTGGGTGGCCAATCACACCGCTTGGGACAATGTGTGGATAAAAAACAAATCGTGGTACACACAGGATGCGTCCGGCAACATTATCATTCCACCCGGAACCAACTGGCAGGATGTGGCCGAACTGAATTTCAACAACGCCGACATGCGCAAGGCGATGATCGCTGCCATGAAATATTGGGTGCTCGAAGCGAACGTGGACGGCTTTCGCTGCGACGCCGTAGACTTTGTGCCTGCCGATTTCTGGAAGCAGGCTTTGGATGAACTCAAAGCCATTCCCGGCCGCAACCTGATTCTGTTGGCCGAAGGCGGCAAGGCCGACAACTTCACCTCCGGATTTCAAATGAACTATGCTTGGGATTTTTACAACAACCTGAAACAGGTCTATGCAGAAAACAAACCGGCGGGCTCCATCTTTAGCACACACCTTGCAGAATACAGCAGCATCCCGGGCGGCGCACGTAAATTGCGCTACACCACCAACCACGACCAATCGGCATACGACGGCACACCCGTCGCACTGTTTGGCGGCGTGAAAGGCGCACTGTCAGCATCTGTGGTGACGGTGCTGACCAGCGCCGTGCCGCTGCTTTATGGAAGCCAGGAAGTGGGACAGGCGGAGAACCTCCCGTTCTTCACCCGCCAACCCATCGACTGGACAAAAAACACCGACATGCAAGCGGCATACGAAAAGCTATTCGCCATCTACAACAGCACAACGGCTTTCACCACCGGCTCGCTGCAATACTTTAACAGCGACAACATCGCCGCCTTCAAACGCGTGAGCGGCGCCGATGAATACCTGGTGCTGGTGAACGTTCGGGCCGACGAACAGGAAATCATCCTGGATGCCAGCCTTCAAAACTCAACCTGGACCAGCGCGATCGATGGATCCGCCGTTTCGCTTTCCACGAACGTGGTGCTGGGTGGTTATGAGTACCGGATTTTAAAGAAGAACTAATGACTTCGGCAACACCTTTCCGGGCAAAGGGTTAGCCGGAATTGAGTCGTGTTGCGCTGAAGACAGAAGGCGAAGGGGCCTTCAGGTTTGATGCCATCACAAAAGAAAAGATTGATCCAATTTCAGGACAATCCTTTTTTATTTTCCCAAAATTGTAAAATCTATGTGTCGCATCCCTTTTAGGATCTCGCCAAAATCCTCTTAATCATCTCATTTTTCACGCTTTAGGCCGGCACAGTTCTTTTGGTACATCCATTGGATGTAGAAGGCAGACCACCCCCATGGTTTAAAAGTATGAAACCTGTAAAACCCCTAACCCTCATTCTGAAGCTTCTTCAGGCGTCTGGACTACGGTTGCTCCATCCCAAGCCTGCACTTGTGCGGGTACCGGTAAGATCAGCCACACGCTTTTTTGTCGGGACCTTGCTATGCGTTGCATCGCTGTCCGCTCACGAAGGTTTCGCACAGCAACACCCCTTGTATACACAATACATGTTTAATGGCCTGGTGATCAATCCGGCCTACACGGGAAGTCACGAGTCGATCACGCTCACGGCGGCCCTGCGCCGACAGTGGACAGGCATTAAGGGAGCACCCCAAACCCAGATCTTTTCCATGCACTCGCCCATCAAGTTCAGCCGTTCGGCCGCCGGCGTTGTGGCCACGCACGACATGGTAGGGGTGACGCATCAATACATGATGTATGGCACGTATGCGTATCGCATTCCCGTATCGGAAAACGCCAGGCTCTCCGTTGGTGGACAAGTGGGCATGACCTATTATACTGCCAAGCTAAACGACCTGGAGGTGGTGACACAAAACGGTCAGGTCGATCCCGCCTTCGCAGCCACCAGCAGTCGCGTCTTGCCCAATCTTGGCATTGGCGTTTATTACTATAGTAAGCGAACTTACGTTGGTCTTTCCCTGCCGACGTTGATCGATAACAAATGGAACAACCAGGACCCTTTGGTGAAGGCGACGCAACAACGCCACTATTTTTTAACCGCGGGCCGCGTGTTTGATCTCAGTCCTTCCCTGAAGTTCAAGCCCAATGTTTTGCTGAAGTGGGTTGAGAACGGACCGTTTCAATACGATCTGAACGCCAACCTACTGGTGCAGGATGTGGTTTGGGTTGGGGTGTCGTATCGCATGCAGGATTCGATCGACGGCTTGTTGCAGTGGAATGTGAACGATCAATTGAGCATGGGCTATTCGTATGGATATCCCACCAGCAGCCTCGCGGCATTGCAGTCGGGTACGCATGAAGTGGTGGTGACGTATCGTGTGAAGCGTACAAAAAACATGGTACTTTCTCCCCGCTATTTTTAACCCGTATGAAACGCATACTTTTTTCGCTCTTTTTTTTCATGCTTTCGGTCTCTGTGTTTGCACAGAACCAAAGCAGCAGGGCATACTACAAACTCGCCGATTCACTCTTTCGCTATCACAACTATTTTCAAGCCGTTCGCTACTATGAGCGGGCGTTGAAAAATTCGGACCGCACCGGCGACATCCAGCTTCACATGGCGCGCAGCTATTTCAAAATGAACAACGCGCAGGAAGCGGAGGGCTGGTTTGAGAAGGCCGCCGCACAGAAAGCTGCCTTCAGTCCGGAAGATGCTTATGATTACGTGCAAGCCCTGTTGATGAAAGGCAAGCGGGAAGCCGCCGAACAACAATTGAAAGCGTTGCTCCAGAAGTATCCCGATGCGCAATATGCCTCGAAGCTGTTGAACGACCTTGGTCACGTTCATCAATACTATCAGGATTCTATCGCGTCGGAAGTGAAGCCGCTAATCATCAATTCGCCGGCGTCCGACTTTGGTCCGGCGTTCTATAAGGATGGCCTTGTGTTTTCTTCAGCGCAAGAGCAAAGTTCGTCGAGGCAAAAATACCATTGGGACAACAGCAGCTACCTCAAGCTGTTCTACAGCCCGAAATCAGACGACCAGGTTTTTCAAAAGCCCGTGTTGTTTGACAAGTCTCTAGACACGCGATTTCACGACGGGCCCGCTACCTTTTTTGGTGGTTATGATAAAATGATCCTGACCCGGAACGAGCCCGTGGTGGCTTCGGGTGCGAAGGACATGTGGCTGTGGAATCTTTCCTTGTATGAAGCAACGCGGAACCCGGTTGATGGCAAATGGTTGTTGACCAAACTTCCATTCAACGAGCCGTCATCGTCCATGGCACATCCGGCCATTTCGGAAGACGGCAACATTTTGTATTTCACATCCGACAAACCGGGCGGCTATGGCGGCACTGACCTCTATCGTGTGGTGCGTACCAACGGCGTGTGGGGTAAACCTTACAACCTTGGTCCGGGCATTAACACACCGGGCAACGAAGCGTTTCCTTTCCTCGTGAACAACCAGTTGTATTTTGCATCCAACGGCCACGGTGGCTTGGGTGGACTGGACATTTTCAAAAGTGTTGTGACCGTGAATGGTTTTGCTCGGGCAGTGAATGCAGGGTATCCCCTGAACTCGACCGCCGACGATTTTTCACTGATCATGACACCCGATGGCAAGTCGGGCTATTTTTCATCATCCCGAAGCGGCAACGACGATTTATATACCTTGAAAAAACGGCCGTTGCCCATTCAGCTTCTGGCCCACATCTACGACGGCGAAAGCCGCACCGTGCTGGCTGGCGCAAAAGTTCAACTGATCTCTTCGGATGGCGACGACCGCACGCTGACTTCGGATGAGGCCGGAATGATACCCTTCGAATTGCCCGACGAATCCACCTTTATTCTCATCGGCACAAAAGACGGCAAGACCGGCATGACGTCGGCCTTTAGCATCACCGCCGAAGACCGCGCGCACACAACGCATCAGATACCCGTCTATGGCGACACCAATCGCATTGCCTGCGTCGGCATCATAAAAGACGCGACCGGAGTTTCGCAGACCGCTTCGAAAATTATCGTACGCGACAAAACAACGGGCAAAATGTATCCTCAGTCCACCGACAAACCCGTGGTGAGTTTTCTCGGCGAGAGAGGGCATGCCTACACCGTTGAAATTGAAAACGACAATGGCGACACCACCACGCACGACTTGACGGTGGCGACCAACGAAACCGGCGCGAAGACGTGGACCATGACGTTGAAAGAATCACTCACCACCATACAACTTGCTGCTCATGTTTTCAAACAAGACAGCAACCAGTCCATGCCCCGTGCTGCTGTGAAGATCATCACCTTTTCCGATCCTGACCTGGAGCTGACAACGGACGACCAAGGGCGAATAGATTTCTCGTTACCAAACGGCACGGCATTTATGGCCATCGCAGACGCAGAAGGTTTGTCGGGAATGTATTCCGGCATGGCCGAGCCTGATGCCGACAAAAAATTTATTGTACATCCCATTCCGATGCGGGGCGATGCGCAAAACACGATGCCGGTGATGGTACTCGTAACAGACAACAAAGGGGAGGTGATCGACAATACAAAAGTGGTCGTGACAGAAAATGCATCGGGCGAGCGAATGCCTGTGGATGTGAAAGATGGCCTGGTCACGTTTTTGGGTGAGAAAGGAAAGACATACGGCGTTAGCGTGAACCATAAAAATTTCCAGGATAGCGAGACAACAATTGTCTTGTCCGACACAACCAGGTCCATCGAAAAAGTGGCCATCGATCTGGAGCGCAAGCCGGTGACGATGTTTGCCATGGCGGCACGTGTGTTCAAAGCCGACGATCAAACGGTGTTGGCCGGCGCGCAGGTGAAGGTGATCAGCTTTGAAGAACCTGACCTTGACCTGACTGCGAATGCAGAAGGCGTGGTGGAATTTACGCTGCCCGAAGAAGCGTCGTATGTGGTGATCGCCGATAAGGATGGCTACACCGGCATGCATTCCGGCTTCGCCGAAGAAGGAACAGATAAATCAAAAGTCGTCCATCCCATCCCTGCGCATCGCGACCCTGCGAAGTCTGTGCCTGTGGTAGCGCAAGTGGTGAACGATTATGGCGAAGTGGTGAGTGCCGCCCGCGTGGTGATTACCGAACGCGGCTCGGGTAAAAAAATAGACGGCCAGGTGAAAGATGGGGTGGTGACATTCTTTGGTGAGAAAGGAAAATTGTACAGCGTGGCCATCACGCATGAAGACCACCAGTCGCAACCCCTGGAGGTTGCTGTGCCCGAGAAAACAACCGACGTTCAGAAGGTAATTCTGACCATCAACAAAAATAAAGTACAGGCACCTCCAGCGGTTCTATTGGCTGCGCGGATTTTCAAAGCTGCCGACCAAACGCCATTGGGAGCAGCCAACGTAAAAATTATCAGCTTCGTGGAGGCCGATCAGGACCTGACAGCCAACGCCGAAGGCCTGGTAGATTTTTCATTACCCGAAGGCACCTCGTATGTTTTGATTGCCGACAAGAACGGCTACACCGGCATGCATTCCGGCACGGTGGAGAAAGGCATGGAAAAAACGTCTGTCGTCCATCCTGTTCCTGCAAACAACGACCCCGCCAAGGCAGTGCCGATAGCGGGCAGGATAACCGATGAGCACGGCAAAGCGATTCCGAACGCCACCGTGAAGGCTACGGATAAGGCTAACGGAAATGTGACAACCGCGCAAGTGCACGATGGTGTGTTCGCTTTTGTTGGCGAGAAAGGTCATACTTACAAGGTTGCGCTCGAAGCCTCTGATTTCACAGCAGAGACACGAGAGGTGGTGATAGAGGCCAATGCCACAGCACTCACCACCCTGAAGGTGCAGCTGATGTCGACACATCCCAATGCCAACACCACATCAACGCTGGTTATTTTGAATGAGTCGTCGGCCACACCGAAGTTCTACATCACGTCGGGCTCGGGCCATGGGGAGATTGTGGAGGAAAACGGTGCGCTGTATTATCAAAACGGAATTGAGCGAAAGAACCTGGGCAGTGGAACACTGGCGCAACTTAAGGACAATCCGCAACCGTACCTGCGCGCCAAAGGTTTGGACACCGATCACACCATGGCCATCCAAACCCTGTACTTTGATTTCAACAATGCCACGCTCGACGAACTCGACAAGGCCGAACTCGACAAAGTGAAAACGTTGCTGCTTCGCGATCCATCGTTGGTGTTGGCCATCGATGCACACGCCGACGATCGTGGGGGTGCAAACTACAATGTCAACCTTTCCAAAAAGCGTGGCAAAAACGTGGTGTCATATCTGGAGAAACAAAACGTGAACGCACGTCAGTTGGAAGTAAACGCCTATGGCGAATCGCGGCCTGTGGTGCCTTGCGAAACGGGCGACTGCACGGAAGCACAACATCAGCAAAACCGTCGCGCCGAATTGCTGTTCGGGCACACGGCCCGGTCTTCGGAAGATACTGCCCCGGTTGCTCGTGGCAAACAAAAGCGTGAGCAGCGCCGCTATGCCGACCTGCTCGATCGCTATGGCGACAAACAAGCAACCGACCTGGTTTTTAAACTCAGCATTGGCGCATACCGTTTCAACAACGCCCTCACGTTCGACGAATTGAAAGACCTGGGTGCTGTAGAAATGAAACAGGAAAACGGCATCACCTACTATTACCTGGCCGGCTTCCCCACACTGAACGCTGCCGAAGCAATCCGGAAACAAGTGATTGAACGCGGTGTGAAAGATGCCACGGTGTCGATCTTCTACAAGAATGAACGCATTGCTTTTCCGGCCTTTATGACATTGGCCGATTGATGACTCGTCTTCCACTGAAGATCAAAAAAATATCCGGCGATGAACCGGATATTTTTTTTTGATAGAGAACGTGTGATCATTACTTGGTAAGCAATCCCAGCCCTTCCATCCATGTGCCAAGCAAGTCGATCCAATGGTCGGAGGGAAGATTTTGTTTGCGCATGCCGAAGCCGTGTCCGCCTTTGGCAAGCATGTGGAGTTCGGTTGATTTTTTTACGGCCATCCAGTCGTTGTACAAACGAACGCTGTGAGGTGCAAGACCGAGCTGATCGTCGGATGCTGCGAGGATGAACATGGGCGGTGCATCGGCCGGTACTTCTTTTTTATTGACCCAGTCATAGGCCAGATAAATCGGGGCAACAAAATCGGGACGGCTCTCGGGCGTGTAGTTAAAGGCAGTTGATGCCGTGACGGTGCCGCCGGCAGAGAAACCGATGATGCCGATGCGGCTTGTGTTGATGCCATATTCGGCGGCGTGCTTGCGAACATAGGCAATGGCTGCGCTGCCATCGGCTGCGGCAAGTTTCACAACGGGCTTCACATCCGTGTCCATCTGTGGTCCTTTGGCCATGAGTTCTTTCGTGGGGTCGTCTGTTTTGCATTCTACCAGCCGGTATTTCAAAACGAAGCACGTAACACCTTTTGCCGTCAACCACTTCGCCACGTCAAAGCCTTCGCTATCGATCGACAGGGCATGAAAGCCACCGCCGGGGCAAATAACCATCGCCGTGCCGTTGGGTTTGGCTGGTGTGAACACGGTGAGGGTTGGATTCACTACATTGTAGACAATGCGGGTCTGCCACATATTGTTGTTGTTTTCTTTTTCCTGTTGCTTCCAGTTTTCTGAACCGGGCGCTGGTCCATCGTAGAGTCGAATCACTTTTTGTTGGGCGTAGGCGCTGAGGGAAAGCAGGACAAGAAGCATTGTAAACGTATTTTTCATAGGCGTTTGGATTTTGTTGTGTACAATATACACAATAAAAGCCCTGACTGAAAAATTACTTTGAAAGTGCGAACTTCAACGTCGGCCGGCCTCGTCCCTTTGCGGTGTCGGCGGGAACTTCCATGAGGAAGCCACGGCGGGTGAGCATGATGAGAAAGTTTTGGACGGTAGGTTTGCTAATGTAGACATCGCGTTGCAGCATGGCGTCAAAGATGGCCTGGATGGAAAAGGCTTCTTCCTGTGCCAGAATAATCTCCAGCATGTTTCTGCGCAGATCACTACTGATAAGTTCTGACAAGACGGGTGGTATTACCATAACGATCCTTCTTTAACGACATTCAGAATAGTTAAAGATAGACGGTTAACATATGCTGGCGTCGGGATAAAAAGCGGTTTTAATACTTGCGTATGTACCGCTGGCAATGTGAAGGAATGCAGACCGCAATTTTATGTGCGTCTTCATTTTCAGAATGTTGACCGGGAAAGTGAAGTCAGGTCAATCGAGTGAGTTCACCGTCACCCAATAGCGAAAAGCGACAAAAGCTTTATCGATTTTGGATAACCGGTTAATGTCGCGTCGGCTATAGCGGGGCAGAATCACCTTGTTGATGCGGGCCAGCACTTTGAAAAATGATTTTTTCATCGTCACGAAGGTAAAGATTTCAAGCGAATCGAAAACGGAATTGTGTTCATCGGAACATGGAAACCCCGGATACGGTGTTCACGTTGTATTTATCATCCCTAAAAAAAACACCATGGCCTATAGTGAAAAGCTTGCCGACAAAGTGCGTGAAGCCCTTGTCGATCAAAAGAAAGTAGATGAGAAAGTGATGTTTAACGGCGTCTGCTTCATGGTGAACAAGAAGATGTGCATCTGTGTGGGCGCCGATGAATTGATGTTCCGTGTGGGCCCCGATGCCTACGAAGAAGCCCTGGAACAACCGGGCTGCCGGGCCATGATTCATGGCAAGCGAGTGATGAAGGGCTTTGTGTTTGTGAGCGAAGATGGTATCCGCTCCAAAAAGCAGTTTGACTATTGGGTCGGGCTGGCGTTGGCATTCAACAAAGTGGCGAAGGCCTCGAAGAAGTGACGATGCAAAAAAACGAGCGGATTAAACGGGGGCGAGTGGTTTACGTTAGGTTGAATAGGTTAGCGGAAAGGATTGAAAACACTGACGGTAGTGTTGAATAGTGGCGGTTCGCTCGCGAAGGTAGCGGGGTCCCATGAAGGTGTTGGACCAGTCGTCGAAGTTTTCGCACTGGAATCCTAAGTAAAACAACCAGAACATGACACCCAGTGCCGGAATGGCAAGAAGCTCGTTGTCGGAGAGCGGCCGATATTGACGATAGTTCCGAACCAGCGTATGAAAGGCCGAAGCGGCTTCTTCCTGCGTGATCTTTTTGTGCACCATGTGGAAATAAAGGTGTATCGAAAAAGCCGCCAGATCGTTGGCAAGAAATCCCCACCCAGCGAAATCAAAGTCAAACAGGGTGATGTTGTCGTGTTCGTCGAAGTGAAAATTTTTCGGGAGATAGTCATAGTGGCAATAGCCTTGACCGAACGTGTCTGATCCGAGTTCTTCCAGTGTTTTGGTGGCGTATGCTGCTTCGGCGACCAGGGCGGCGTGGCCTTCCGGGAAGTCGCGAAAAAATGGTTTGACGACCTCCAGGGGTTGGGTTAGGGTGGTGTGGAGGGTGTAGGCCTTTCGCGCGAAGGGTAGGGTTAGGGTGGCGGTGATGTTGTGAATGAAGGCCATCTCATGGCCCAGCACCGTCAGTTGGTTGGGGGTTAGGTCGTAAACGTTTTTGCCCGGGGCGAATTTGAACAGCACTCCGTGCCGTGTTCCTTCGGCGGCAGACAATGCCTGCACAGTCTGGCCCTGGGCATCGGCCACAACGCCCGCTACTTTTGCTCCTTTTTGCGTGAGTGCCTCAAGCAATGCCACTTCTCCTTTTATTTCGGTGAGCGAGCGATGCGCATCGCGGTAGAGTTTGAAGATGTATTTTTCATTCGGGCATTCTATAACGTAGGTGTCGCTTACACCTCGTAGCAAATAACGGCAGGCCAGCACGTTTAACGCATAGCGTTGCGCGAGGTAGTCTTTTAAGGCTTTGGATGAGAGGGTAGAGTATTGGGTGGGAAAGATTTCGGGCATGCTGCAAAAATAACAGATTCATTCGACACACCTTCGGTTGGCAACGCCTTCGTGTGCGAAAATCTGAAGAGACCATCCGAAGTCACAACGATATGTCTTAACTTTCATCTTGTAAAATCAAAAAGATTCACCGCCCTTACTGGGCTGAACAACCCAACACGCTTATGAAGCATGCCGACATCGCCCGCCTTCGCTTGCACCAACAGCAGATTTCACATCACGCATTTTCAAAACCCGAAGATGTGGTGCAATGGCTGGGCACTGTGCAGGCACAAGACTATCTGCAGTCGCTGTGGGCCGTAGGGCTGCGCCTGAAAAATGGAACGGAGAAAAGCGTGGAGGATGCCCTGGCAAAGAAGACCATTGTGCGTACCTGGCCTTTGCGGGGCACGCTGCACTATGTGATGCCGGAAGATGTGCGCTGGATGCTGAACTATCTTGCGCCACGCGTAGTGACCAAACATGCCAGTGTTTTCAGAAAGGCTGAGCTGGACACCAAGGTGCTCACGCGCAGCATGAAGGTGTTGAGCAAAGGCATGGAGGGAAACCAGCAACTCACGCGACAGGAAGTATACGGCATACTGACCAACGCTAAAATCAATATCGACGAGCAACGCGGCCTTCACATTCTGGTCTATGTCGCACTGCAAGGCCTCATCTGTGTGGCGCCCCGCAAAGGCAAGCAACCCACGTTCACCCTGATGGACGAATGGATACCTGCCACTGCAAAAATTCCCTCACGCGATGAGGCACTGGCGCAGCTGGCAAAGCGCTATTTCACAAGTCATGGCCCCGCCACGGTGGCCGACTTTGCGTGGTGGGCGGGCCTGACACTGGCCGAGGCAAAAAAACATTTGGAAGACGTGAAAACATCGTTCGAGACCGTCATTGTCGACGGAGAAACATACTGGTTTGCACCGTTGCCCAACAAGGTGAAACATGTGGGCGATGCCGTCTATTTTCTTCCTCCTTACGATGAGTATACAGTGGCCTACAAAGACCGCAGCATTGTGCTGGACGAAGCACATGCCGCGGCTGCCGGCAATGGAATCTTCAGCCCCGTTGTTATTGCCGACCAGCGTATTGCCGGCACGTGGAAACGCACGTTGGAAAAAGATCGCGTCACCATCACCCCAACCCTGCTCGTGCCCTTATCCAAATCGAAAAAGGAGAGTTTGCTGACGGCTGCCAAGCACTATGGAAAATTTTTGGGGATGACATCCCGGCTGCTCTAATCGGCGAAGTCGTGTCAACATCAGACACAAGCCGACCGCCAGCGAACATCTTTTTGAAGCCGTGCTCACGTGAAGGGGCGTTACCTCGTTTGAAACCGCGTTCTTCCCATTGGCACGTTTTTGTATTATCTTCATCCTAAACCTACGCTATGCTGAAGCACTACATCCTTATTTCCTGGCGCAACATTGTCCGAAACAAGTTCTATTCTGTGCTGCTCACCCTCGGCCTGGCCGTGGGCATAGCGGCCTCGTTGATGCTGGGTTTGTATGCCTATGACGAGCTGAGCTACGACAATTTTCATGAGAAAAAAGACCGTATCTATTTGGTAGGTGTCGATAGCAAGTCGGATCAGGAGGAAGGTCGCACGGGATGGACCACGCCACCCACCGGGCCGGCCCTGAAAGAATTCTATCCCGAGATCGAAGCTTCTGCCCGGTTGTGTTTCTGGTTCGAAGATGTGATGGTGCGCCGTGGCGAACGTCAGCACGCAGAAGATCACATTCTTGGAGCCGACTCTACCGTCTTCGATATCTTTACCATTCCTTTTCTGAAAGGCAATCCGAAAACGGCACTGAAAGAGCCCAACGCGGTGGTCATCACCGAATCGACAGCCCGCAAATATTTTGGAGACGAAAACCCGATTGGACAAACGCTGAACTTTGAGACGTTCTTTAGCGAATGCAAGGTGACGGGTGTTGTGAAAGACTATCCCCCCAACGGTCACTTCACATTCGACATGCTGGTGTCGCTCAGCTCATTCAAATCCATCAATTTTGATTTCACCGACAGCTGGAACAATCACACGTTCAGCACCTATGTGTTGTTGAATAAAAACGCATCCATTGACCAGGTGGAAAGTGGATTGCCAAAATTTGTCAAAGCCTACTACGAGCCTTTTCTGGTGAAGAAGTTTAAAAAGACATATGCAGAAACCTATGCGGGGACCGATCGGTATGCCTTCTTCTTTATGCCGTTGGCCGAGGTGCATCTGAGCACGATGATTTTCGAGAATCAGGAGGGTAAACAAACGTTGATCTACGCCCTGATTGGTATAGCGGCCATCATCCTGTTGCTGGTGTGCATCAACTATACCAACCTGGCCACGGCGTTGTCGTTGCAGCGAACAAAGGAAGTAGGCATCCGGAAGGTGTCGGGTAGCCGCGGCGTTATGTTGTTTAAACAGTTCCTCACCGAGTCGGTTTTGGTGGCGCTCATCGGGTTGCTGGTGGGCATTGGTTTGCTGGAGCTGGGGCTGCCGTTATTTAATGTGGTGGCCGACAAAAATATTCACCTTTCCTATACAAACCCCGTATTTGTGCTGGGGCTTGTGGGCTTTGCCGTACTGCTGGGGGTGGTGTCCGGAATTTATCCGGCGCTCACGTTTGCCTCGTTCAATCCCATTCGCGCGCTGAAGGGCCGTGTGATGATTCGCGGCAACCACGAATGGCTGCGCAACGGGCTTGTCATCTTTCAATTTTCCATCTGTGTGGCCATGGTGGTTTGCACGCTGGTGGCCTATCGCCAGCTGGCTTATATGACCAGCCGAAACCTGGGCTTTGCAAAAGATCACCTCGTGGTGCTGAAGCGCCCGCAGGGACTCGGTGAAAACCGGCAGGCCTTCAAGAACGAACTGTTGAAACAGTCGGGCGTGTTGAACGTGAGCTTCACCAACACCACGCCCGGCCGCCACTTCGACGGACACGGACAACATTTTGCGGGCACTGACGCCGACGATTTTTATACGGTTTTTCCGTTGGTTGCCGACGCCGACATTCTGGAAACGCTTTCGCTGAAACTGGTTGCCGGAAAAGGATATACCGCAGACGGCACAGAAAAATCACAAGCCATTCTGAACGAAGCCGCCGTGAAGGCCCTGCACCTCGACGATCCATTGCAGACTATCATTGACAATGGCACGCTTGGGAAAAAAGATGTGAACGTGGTCGGCGTGGTAAAGGATTTTCATTTCAAATCGTTCCATCATGCCATTGAACCTTTAGTGCTCTATTTCCCGAATGGCGACATGCGCAAAATGGAGAACGAGGCTACGTATATTCTCGTGAAAATCGAGGGAAGCGATGTAGCCGGTACGTTGCAGGGTATCGAGCAAACGTGGAAGCGCTTGTCGAACGGCTATGTATTCGACTATTCTTTTCTGGATCAGGATTTTAATCGACTTTTTGCCCGCGAGCAAACCACGGCCAAGATCTACTCGGCGTTTTCAATTCTGGCCGTGCTCATCGCGTCGGTTGGGTTATTGGGATTGGCCTCGTTTTTTACCGCCCTTCGCACCAAAGAGATCGGGGTTCGAAAAGTATTGGGCGCCTCGGTGCTGAATATCGCTACATTGCTGTCGCGCGATTTTGTGCGCTGGATTGTGGTGGCCATTGTGGCCGGGTCGGCCGTTTCGTATTATTTGGTAGAGCAATGGTTGAGCAACTTTGCCTATCGCGCATCACTGAGCTGGTGGATATTTGCACTCGCCGGCGTGGCAGTGCTTTTCATCACGGGCCTGGCGTTGAGCGGTCATATTATCAGGGCAGCAAAAGGAAATCCTACCGAGGCATTGCGCAGCGAGTAAGCTTTAACACGCCGCAACCCAAACCGGCCAACCCGAATGCGTCGTAAATGGAATCGTATGGAATCGAACAACGACGTTTCAAAACCGACCAACACAATGACCGGATAAGCGGAAAGCAACGCATGGAGAACGTTCTTCGGGTTTGGCACGATTGTGTTGCATGGCGAAGCGTCAACACCCCATGATATGCTCATCAATCATCTGAAAATTGCTTTTCGAAACATCACCCGAAATCCTTCCTACGCCTTCATTAACATAGGGGGCTTAGCGCTGGGCATGTCCTGTGTGATTATCCTGTTTGCGCTGGTGAAACATCACCTGAACTTCGAAAATTTTCATAGCGACGGCGATCGCGTCTACAGGGTGGTGACCGAGCAACACCGCGATGAGGTGACGTATACGGCCCACGTGCCGAACCCGTTCGGCAAAGTGTTCCGCGACGACTATACGTTTGGAGAAAAAGTGGCGCGTCAGGTCATCTTCGATCACACGCTGGTGGCCGTGGACGAACAAGGGGAGGCAAAGAAATTCAAAGACGATCTGGCGTTTGCCGAAGAAGAATTCTTCGACATCTTCAACTTCCCTGTGCTGCACGGCGCAACCAGGCTTCACGAACCCAACACAGCGTTCATCACCGAACGTCTTGCCCGGAAATATTTTGGCGATGACAACCCGCTCTCAAAAACATTGCGTCTCAACAACCTTATCGACGTGAAGATCGTCGGCATTCTGAAAGACATTCCGGAAAACACCGATTTGCAGGTTGAACTTTTTGTGGCGTATGGCAGCCTGAAACGATATGACGAATGGATGGCCAGCGACGACTCGTGGGGTGGAATATCCAGCTCGATGAGTTGTTTTGTTCGCCTTCGTCCCGGTGTGGCGCCGGCTCAGGTTGAGGCAGCATTGCCGGCCCTGGTCAAAAAATATCGGCCCACGCACAAGAATGTGCATGTATACAGGCTACAGCCATTGCACGACATGCACTACAACGCGCGCTTTGGTGGCCCCATGGAAAAACGCGACCTGTGGGTGTTGTCGTTTGTTGGTTTTTTTCTGCTGGTCACCGCCTGTGTGAACTTTGTAAATCTCGCTACGGCCCAGGCGTTAAACCGCGCGCACGAAGTGGGCGTGCGAAAAGTGCTTGGCAGCATGAGGGCGCAACTGTTTTGGCAATTCATGACCGAGACGAGTTGCGTTGTGGTGCTGGCCATGGTCATTGCCATCAGTCTTGCTGCGGCGATGTTGCCCACGATCAATCTATCGTTTGGATCGCGTATGGCGCTCGACTTTGGTACGGATGGAGGACTGCAGTTGTTCGTTCCGGTGTTGGCCGTGTTGGTCACGTTTATTGCGGGTGCCTACCCAGGCCTGCTCTTGTCGGGCTACCGGCCGGCCATGGCACTGAAGGGCAAGCTTTCCAGTTTGCATGCCGGTGGTTTCAACTTGCGCCGCTCGCTCATTGTGATGCAGTTCACGATATCGCAGGTGCTTGTCATTGGGCTGATTGTGGTAGTGTATCAAATGCGCTATGCCACGAAAGGCGATATCGGTTTTGCAAAGGATGCGATTGTGATGGTGCCCATCGGATCGCAGGATACGCGAAACACACTTCGAAACGAACTTGCACGCGTTCCGGGAGTTGAACAAATCTCGCAGTGTTATGATGCGCCGGCATCTGACATGTCGTGGCGCACCACCATGGTGTATGAAGGGCGCACGGAGCCGGAAGACTTTGCCATCACCTTCCGCGGTGCCGACGATCAATATGTGAACCTTTTCAACCTGACCCTGGTGGCGGGCCGCAACCTTGAGCCTTCCGACACGGTGCGTGAGTTTCTCGTGAACGAAACTCTTGTTCAAAAGCTCAACCTAAGTTCGCCCGAAGCCATCCTGGGCACGGTGATCTCGGCCGACGGAGGAGACTACAAGGCCAGGGTGGTGGGCGTGGTGAAGGATTTTCACGACCGAACTTTTCACGAAGATGTCAGCCCGATGTTCTTCTCAACTGCCGGCGACATGTTCAATTTTTATGCGCTGAAGGTGAAAATCGCTGACCTGGGGCGGACAATAGCGGCCATCGACAAGGTGTGGTCGGCGCAGTATCCCAATCAGATTTTTGAGTATCAGTTTCTAGACGAAAAAATAGCGGGCTTCTATCAAACCGAGGAGACGTTGTTGAAGCTTATCCAGGTGTTTGCCGGCATAGCCATCGCCATCGGTTGCATGGGGCTGTATGGTCTGGTGTCGTTCATGGCCAACCAGAAGACAAAAGAGATCGGTATCCGCAAAGTGTTGGGCGGAACGGTGACACACATCCTCTGGATTTTTGGACGCGAGTTTTCAGCGCTGGTTGTATTTTCATTTGTCATTGCCGGGCCCATAGCCTGGTGGTTGATGCATGCATGGCTTCAGGATTTCAAATACGCCGTGGCGCTTGAACCCTGGATTTTTATGCTGGCCTTTGCGGTGACGGTTGTTATCGCTTTGTTAACGGTAGGTTACCAATCCATGAAAGCGGCCGCGATGAATCCGGCAACGTCGCTGAAGACAGAGTGACCGCTCATCATTTTTCTCATCGCAGAAATTGGGCGTTTGGTAGCATTTTAGGACGTAATCGTTTTCAGAAGGAAGCCACTGGGCTATTCGTTATACCTGCGGTAGCCTGGTTTACGTTTACATACCATAACTTTGCTACTTGTATGGAAGATGAACCGGAGCGCACGATCACCACGTTGAGACCTGATGGTAAAAAGGGTTTCACGATGAAGAAACACTACTACGAATCGTTGTCGATGTATATTCTGTCAAAGGTGAGTTCGGAAGAAAACCTCACGTTGCCCCAGCTACTGGAATATGCCCAGCGCGATTTGCCCTGCGATTCTGAGAGCATGAAGAGCTGGTATATCTTGCAGGTGAAGCTCGACCTTGAAGCCCGCGACCTTATTCGTCTTGCCAAATTGCCTTACGACCCGCGCTCGTTCTTTTTGAAAGTGACGCGCAAAGGCAAGAAGCACTTCCCTGCGGTGCTATAGTCCATTGCCAAAACAGCTTTAATCACGCCGGGCAAACGTTTGCCATCATAAAAAAAATATTCTTCCTTCTCCAGGATGTGTAACAAACTTTTTTAGCAAAAATCCGGTTGGCATTCGCAGGCAGTATTTGTCTGCTTACTTAACCACCACTCTCATGACATCCGAACAATTACTTTTGGAATTGACACTCAATGCCTGGAAGGGGCAACTAAAAAGAGCCGATCAGCTTTTTGCCGGCTTCACCGACGAACAGCTTCAGGCCGAAATTGCACCGGGCAAAAACTCAGGGCAGTATTTACTCGGCCATCTCACGGCCACACACGACCGCCTTTTCGAACTGCTCGACCTGGGCGCCAGACTCCATCCTGAACTGGATGCACCGTTCCTCTCCAACCCCGACAAGTCCGGACTTCCACAACCCACCGTGGCCGAGCTGAGGCAATACTGGAGCGACGTGAATGCGAAACTTGCCGATCACCTGGCCAAGCTCCTTCCGTCAGAATGGTTGCAACGGCATACCCAGGTGTCGCCCGAGGACTTTAAGAAAGAACCTCATCGCAATAAGCTTAACGTGCTTATCAGCCGCACGAACCATGTGGCCTACCACCTGGGCCAGTTGGTGTGGTTGAGGAAATAAACGGCGATCATACATTTCACAAGGCATCGTTCTTCACCGGAGAGCGATGCCGGTTTTTTTTTAGCTGCCAAGCGAAACCGAACGGCAGCGGAATTTATTAACCACCCTAATTCAGACAACACATGGAATCACAGCTCGAAAAAAACAAAGCCATCGTGCGCCGCTTCAACACAGAGATCATCGAACAGGCCAACGCAGAAACCTTTAGAGCGATCATGCACAAAGACTTTATCAATCACACGGCCGCGCCGGGTGTCGACAAAGGATCGGCAGGTATCTGGCACACGTTCGAAAATGTGTTGCGTCCCGCATTTTCGGGATTGAAAGTAACGATCTACGATCAGATTGCAGAGGGCGACAAAGTGACGACGCGCAAAACCATCAGCGGGAAACACACCGGTACATTTATGGGGGCACCTGCCACCCAGGAAGATGTGGTCATCAACGTCATGGACATTGTGACCATAAAGGACGGACAGTATTTCGAACACTGGGGCGTAAACACTATGCTGTATATAGCTACGGTGCTGGCCAGGAAGGCCGAGGAGTTGAAAGGTCAGTAAACGCCCGAAGGGTTTAGGGGGTAAGCGTTTGCAGCGTCACGCGGATGATGTCGTCTATCACTTTTTTGTCAGCGTCCGATTTTCCGTAGACGCTGAGCCCCCATGAATTGTTCACCACAAAGCGCGCAAGTGCCCGCGCATTTTGGGTTGTTGTGATCTGGCCCATGTCCTGGCCTCGCTTCAGTGCACGATAGTAGGCGTCTTCCAGCGCCTGCCAGTTTTCTTTCACAATGGCGGCGATCTCCGGATCGTGCGGCGCCAATTCCACGCGTGTGTTCACCATGAAGCAACCACGGGCGTCTTTGTTTTGAAGACTGCTCTTTTGCGCGCGGATCAAAACTTCTTTGATGGCCTCCGGAATGCTGGTGGCGTTGTCCAGCAAATTCACGATGTCGTTTGTGCCCTTGGCGCGATAGTGCTCCAGGGCCCGGGTGAATAGCGTGTGTTTATCCACGAAGGTGTCATAGAGACTGGAGCGGCTCAGGCCCAGACCATCCACCAGCTCCTGCGCGGAGATACCGTTGTAGCCTTTCCTCCAAAAGAGGTCCATAGCCTTGTCCAGGACTTCTGTTTCATCGAATTCTTTTGTGCGTGCCATAAGCGTAGCGGTGAGCCCTAAAGATACACATTACGGAACCTATATTCCAAAATGGTATGGCAGGGATCACGTTTTTGAAACTATTATTTGGAATGATCGTTCCTTATTAACTAGATTTACGGAATAAATGTTCCGTAATTAATAAAACGTAGAAACTATGAAAAAAACTGTTTTTATCACCAGCACCGGGCTGGGAAAGCTCGCGGCGCTTCATTTTGCCAATGCTGGCTGGAACGTGGCAGCCACGCTGCGTTCGCCCGAAAAAGAGATTGAGCTTGGCAAGCACCCCAACATCCGTCTGTTCAAACTCGACGTAACGGATGCTCAGCAAACCGAAGCGGCAGTGGCTGCAGCGGTGGAAGCGTTTGGTACTATCGATGTGGTGGTGAACAATGCGGGCTTTGGATCGTATGGGGCGCTGGAGTTGGCCGAAGAATCGACCATCGACTGGCAGTATGCTGTGAATGTTCGCGGTCCCATCAATGTGATCCGTAAATTTCTGCCACACTTCAGAAGTAAGGGCGGAGGCATGTTCATCAACATCAGTTCGTTTATCGGTGTGACCTCGGCTATACCGGTGGGTTCGCTCTACACGATGTCGAAGTTTGCCCTGGAAGGATTGACAGAAGCCCTCTACTACGAACTTGAACCACTCAACATTGCGCTGCGACTCGTTGAACAAGGCGGCTCGCGCGACAACAATTTCCAGAACAACATCATCTGGAACACCAACCCCGCCATCACGGCCTACGACAACATCACCTCAAAAGTGAAAACCCTGTTCAACAACCTCGACCCCAAGGCACTTGATGATCCACAGGATATTGTGAATACCATCTATGCATTGGCCACAGGCGAAAGCAAAGCCTTCAGAACGCTGGTGGGCGACGCGGGAAAAAACCTGGTGGCCATGCGTCGCGAACTTCCGATAGAAGAATACCTTGAAAAGATTGCCGCCAATTTCCGGTAATAAGTTTCCCAGGAGAGCAGGGTAGGGTAGGCCCGAAGAAAATGTTTTCTTTGGGTGAACGCACCCGTGTTAATGGCAACAATAGGGAACGATGCAAAGCGTGTTGTATTGTAGAAGACAAAATTAAACACGATTTGAAGTGTACATAATCGCGTGTGGGCACGGCACGTTGTGGAGTGAGCAACCCAAGCCTGCACGCACGCGCTGAAAATGTGGGGAAATAAATTCCCGTTGAGCATCGCGATGAATTGGAATCTATTTACTGGCGTTTGTTTTCACGTGTTTCGCAAACGGGCTCAACGGGGAATGCAGGATGTTTAACGGTCTATATTTAACTCCACCTTGTATGCCGACATTCAAAGCGACGCGTGGGCATTTTATTTGATACTTTTGCGTCGTAATAAAAAATATCATTTATTAACCCATTTGTGTTATGAGAAATTTAGTGATGACAATGTTGACTTGCGGGGTAATACTTCTCGGGTGTTCAAAAGATCCGGTTGATAATCTTCTTTCAGAAGAACCAACCAAACCCGTCACGGAGACGCCATCCGACACGGCATCAGCCGAACGCGCCGCCACGACCGCTGCAGTTCACAAGGCCATGCCGCTGGGCTCGGACGCCGCTCCTTTTGGATATTATGTTTACACGCCCGCAGGCTACACAAAAACAGGCCCCACGTTTCCTGTGATTATTTTCCTTCACGGTTCAGGCGAGCAGGGCAATAGCAAAACCAATCCTGCCGATCTCGACAAAGTGCTGACGCATGGCCCGCCAAGCATGATCAAGAAAAAAACCTGGGCTCCTTCACATAAGATGATTGTGGTGTCGCCGCAGTGTCACGAAGGTTGGTGGGATCGCGATCATGTTCGTGCGTTCATCAAATACATCAGCGTAACCTATCGGGTAGATCCGAAGCGTATCTACCTCACGGGTCTTAGCATGGGTGGCTTCGGCACATTCGATCAATTGAATTCGTATGACGACAACCAGATTGCAGCCGCTGTGGCCATCGCCGGTAGCGGTGTGATGAACGCTACGTTCACCAAACGCATTTCGAAAGTGCCACTGTGGGTATTTCACGGTCAGGATGACCGCACAGTACTTCCCGATTTTTCGAAACAAATTGTTCCCGCCGTCAACGCGCTTAATCCAACCGTGAAAGCGAAACTCACGCTCTTCCCCGGCGTGGGACACAACAGCTGGACAATGACCTATTCCGGAAGCGGCATGGGCAAAGAGAATCCCTCGTATGATCCTTTCAAACAGGACATTTATACCTGGATGTATCAATTCACCAAGCCGTAAGAAGTTGGTGTAGGATGCTCTCTGAATGCATAAAGACACGAAGCCCTCACAAGAGGGCTTCGTTTTTTTTTGCAACGTCAGTATCTGTTTGAGTTGTAGTGCAAAGAATATCAATAGTGCACACGGTCAGACGCGAAGCAGCGCGTCTTTATAATCCTTCCTGAATTCGGTGGGCACAAGGCCCGTTTCTTTTGAGAACATCCGGTTGAAGTATGCGGGATCTTCATAGCCAAGGTCGAACGCAATTTCTTTTATGGAGTGGTCGGTGTAGATGAGCATGCGCTTGGCCTCCAGCAGAATTCGTTCCTTGATGAGATCGTGTGGCGACGTATTGCGAAAGCGGCTCACGCGTTGGTTCAGCGCTTTGGGTGTAATGTTGAGTAGCGCGGCATAGTCGGCTACCTGGTGTTGTTGTTTGTAGTGCGTTTCAATCAGCTGGCTGAATCGTCGCAGAAACTCGGCATCGGGTGTGTCAACGTGTGTAAATACATTCTGCTTCCACATGCGTGTGGCCTTGATGATCATTTCTTTCAGCAGGATGCGTAACATTTCTTCTACGCTGGTGTCGTCGCGTTGTACTTCTTCGGCCATCTCGAAAAATATGCGTTTGATGCCTTCGCCGTTGCTTTCGTTCAGAAAGATCACCGTAGCTTCATATACATTGTTGTAGAGTATGCCATTGCACGACACCTCGTCGTCGTGTCGTTGGATGCAATAGAAGTCCGTGTTAAAATAGACCAGCGCGCCCTGGCAATAGCCTTTGTCGGGAAATTGAAAGTATTGCGTGGCGCCGATAAAAAAGAGGGCGTCCTGTTGCACATGGTAGCCGTTGAAATCAATCTGTACGGACGAACCGGCCCGCAGATACAACACCTTGTTGTAGGCTTTCAGGTCCACCTGGAACCCCTGGAGTGTGGGCACGGAATCGAAACGGGCCAGACCAATTTTTCGTTGGCTAAATTCACGGAACAGGTGCATGCTGCAAAGGATGTATATCCTTAAGGTACGCAGCCTTTTTTGGACTTGGAAGAAACGCGCGCGTTTTGTTTAATTTTCGAATTGCTGGTGGTAAATGAAATTACCCAGTTCTTTACTGTACACGTCCAGGTCGTCAACACATTTTTTCAGGTGCAGCAGCGCCTGTTGCGATTGATCCGCGTCGAGGGCGTTGATGCGCAGCAGTTCCAGCAAACCCAGCATGGTGGCGATGGGGCTCCGGATGCGGTGTGAGGTCATGAACGAAATGCGTTCCAATGCCTCAATGTAGTCTGACTGCCGGATCTCGGCGGTTTTCATTTCGGTTACGTTGCGGCCGATGCTCATAAATTCCACGAGGTTGCCAAACGAATCGAAGATGCCTTTCACATACAACAACACCCATTGTTTCTGATGTGCTGCGTTTTCCACTTCAAACACATGCGACAATTCGGGATGTTCGGGTGTGAGAAGAAATAGTTTTTTCAGAAACCATTGCGGCACACCCTTCAGGGCAAATTCCATGATGTTGGTGCCCACCAGTTCGTCGGCCTTCTTGCCGGTGAAGCGCGAATAACTTTCGTTCACATAGATGCGGTCGCCGTTGGCCTTGAACATCGAGATGATGTCGGACTGATTTTCGACAAGGGCCCGATAGCGTGCTTCGTTCTCCCGCAATGCCTCCACGGAGGCGAACTTTTCTTCCTGTAGATTTTTCCGCGCGGTGATGTCGGCGCCCAGAAATAAATAGGCATCCACGTCCTGCGACCAGTGCACGGGAACGAAATGCGCGCTGAGCCAAACGGGCGAGCCGTCGATGGCGTGGCATTTCATTTCGCCCGACCATTTGTCGCCTTCCGACAGCGCGGGAAGAATGGTGTTGCGGATCACTTGTCCGTCGAAGAGGAAGTCCAGCTTTTCGATGGGCTTGCCAATGAGATATTTGTCGCTTGATTTGATAAGCTCGCAAAATTGTTTGTTGGCCCACACGATGTTGAATTGTTTGTCGAGCAACAGGAAACGGATGTTTGACACAATGGCGTCTACCATGGCATTCACAAACGTTTCGTCGTTGCTGATGTCTTTAAAATGGGGTATCATTTTTCTCGATAGTAGGGATAGTATAGAGTACGGCAATACAGAAACATCCGGCAGGGTGTCGGCAGCAGGGAACGTAGCATGGGGGTTGGCCTTAGAAGTTCAGACCGGGAATGGGCACCGTGTGGGGATCGCTTTGAAGCGTCTTGTGCCGGGCAAAATCACCGGGAGGCAATGGAGTAGTGTGGCGTTTCATATCAGGGGTAGGTTTCTTATAGCTTACCAACGGTTTGCTACCCGAAAAGTGCCGTGACAGATTTCCCTTCTGCTTGTACTTTTGATCCTTTTTCAAAAACAAAAAAAACACTGCGTCCCTTCGATGGCGGAGAAACGCAGTGCAATCGAAACCGTTGGTTGTTATTCGTTCCGGAGGGCGTCTGCCGGATTGCGCAAGGCTGCCCGCAGCGACTCAAAACTCACTGTGAGCCATGCCACCGACAACGCAATGAGTGCTCCAGCGATGAAGACAAAAACGCTAAGCGGCGTTTTGTAGGCAAAGCCTTCCAGCCATTTGTCGATGGCATACCACGCCACGGGAACGGCCAGCACAATGGCGATGCACACCGGCTTCATAAATTCCGACGACATGAGCGTCACGATCTGCTGCACCGACGCGCCCATGACCTTGCGCACGCCAATCTCTTTCACCCTGCGTTCGGCCACATACGACGACAGTCCATACAACCCCAGGCAGCAGAGCATGAACGCTACCACGGTGAAGGTAGTGATGATGGTGGATGCTTTTTGATCCTGGGTGTATTGTTGCTGCAGGCTTTGGTCGAGGAAAGAGTATTCAAACGGTGCGTCGCTCACAATCTTGTTCCAGTCTGCTTTCAGGCCTTCTATGGTTTTGGCGAAGGATTCTGTGCGCACATCCAGCACAACGTTGCTGAAGCTTTCACCCTGACCCAGTGAAGGTGCCATGAAGAAGGCCGGCGAGATGGGGTCGTGTAGCGATGTGCGATGAAAGTCCTGCATCACGCCCACAATCTCAAGCGACACCGGTGTTCCGTCGGCGTTCTTAAAAAAGCTTTGTTCCACCCGTTGCCCGATGGCCTGGGTTGGTGTGAAGCCCAACGCCTTGGCCGAGGCCTCGTTGATGATGATCTTTCCCTGGTCGCCTGCCAGATTGGGGGAGAGAGGGCGACCGGCCGTGAGCCGGATGTTGAGCACGTCATTGAGATCGTGGGCCACGTTGTTCATGAAATGTCCCACGCCTTCTTCGCGTGTTTTGCCGGGCCGGAACAATACAATGTCGTTCCAGTATTGTCCCGGCAAATAGTCGGCACCCGATAATTTTTTCACGGCCGGTTGCTGTTGAAAAGCTTGCTTCAGGGTGGCGTATGCCTTGCGGGCTGCGTCTGTGCGAAGGGGCACAATAACTTTCGCTTTCGCATCGAAGCCCAGTTCTTTTTCGCGGATGTAGGAAAGTTGCTGCGACACCATGATCATGCCGCAGACCAACACGATGGCTACTGAAAATTGAAAGACCACCAGCCCCTTGCGCAAGCTGCCCGATGACCCGACGGCCATCTTGTTTTTCAGCACGACGGCGGGCGAAAATGAGGTGAGGTAAAACGCAGGATAACTTCCCGCCAGCAGCCCGGTCAGCAACGTGATGGCCAGCAAGGTGAACAGGAACGAAAGCGACGGCATGGTTTGCAACGAGATGGATTTTCCAACCAGCGTGTTGAACCCGGGCAGGGTAATTTCCAGAATGATCAGACTGATGATCACCGCGACCACAACCACCAGCATGGCTTCGGCCAGGAGTTGGCGGATGAGCACGCCACGGAAGGCTCCCATCACTTTGCGAACGCCGATTTCTGTGGCGCGTCGTGTGGCGCGCGCGGTGGTGAGGTTGATGAAGTTGATGCAGGCAATGAGCAGGATGAACGTGGCAATGGCACCCACAATGTAGAGGTAGACAATGCGTGGATTTTTGTCGACCGACGATCGCAGGTAAATATCTTTCACGGGCTCCAGCGTGAGTGTCTTGGTGAACCCAAATGTTTTCATGGCTTCGGCACCGTGACGCGCCAGCACGTCGTTCATTTTTTTCTCTACGGCTTGCACGTCGCTTCCACCGGTGAGCTTGATGTAGGAGGGAACAAAATTTTGGCCTGCCCATTCGCCAGAGGTCCGGATAAATTCAGTCCATCCACCGGAGCTTGTCAGGGAGATAAAGAAGTTTGCCTGGATGTGGCTGTGGTCGAGGTCTTTCACCACGCCGGTGATTTTGTAGTCGCCGCCGGGGCCACCTTGGTTGATAGCGATGACACGGTCGAGGGCCGATGCGTCGCCAAAGAGTTTGTGTGCCAGGGTGGTGGTGATTACCACGGTGTTGGGATTTGACAAGGCCTGCACGGGAGTGCCTTCCACAAAGGAAAACGAAAAGAAATCGAACAATGTGGAGTCGGCCATGTAGCCGTTGGGTTCATAGAAGGTTTTGTCTTCGAAACGCACCAGGTTTTCCGACACGCCGGGCGCGCTCACGAGGCGCAGGGCGGCGGTCACTTCGGGAAGCTCGTCGGCCATGGCCTGGGCTAACGGGGGTGAGCAAACGGCCAGGTCTTCCGATTGTGTGTCGCGTGCCATGTGTGTGACCACGCGATAGAGGGAGTTGAGCTGTGGGTGCTGGGCATCGTAGCGCACTTCGTCTTCGATGTAGAGCACCAGCAGGAGGCAACACGCCACACCCAGCGCGAGACCAAGGATAGTGATGAGCGAGTAGGTCTTGTTGCGCCGCAGATTCCGGATGGCGAGTATAAAATGGTTTTTCAGCATAAGGGCAAGGTTAAGCAAACGACCTGTTCCAATTATGAGGCCAGGAAAATTCCGTCACGGGAGCCTGGAAACAAAGGTCTTCAATTTGAACGTGACCAGTAGCGGACGACTGTTGTTCGGAAAACGAATGCGTGTAAGGGTGGCTGTCCCCGGAAGGCGTCTATCTGTCTACGTAGTTTGACCACTCCGCCGAAGGCATTAAAGCTTTGCTTAATATAATTTAAGCCCGATATTGTACCGCTTTCTGAAAAGCGTTTATACGATCATTAAAACACTCATTCGAAAAAACAATGCAAGGCAATTACATTTTAGGCATGGTGGGTTTGGGAACGATGGGCCGCAACCTGCTCTTGAACATGGCCGATCACGGCTTCAAAGTAGCCGGCTACGATAAAGACGCCTCCAAAGTAGACCTTCTCGGGAAGGAAACTGTGAAAGGCGAAGTGAAAGGATTTTCGGCCCTGCCCGAGTTCATCCAAAACCTGCAAAAACCCCGTGCCGTGATGTTGCTGGTGCCCGCCGGCAAAATTGTGGACGCCGCCATTGCCGACATCGCGCCCCTGCTCGACGCAGGCGACCTCATCATCGACGGAGGCAACTCCCACTTCACCGACACCAACCGTCGCGCAGAAGAGCTGAAGGCCAAAGGGCTTCACTTCTTCGGCATGGGCGTTTCGGGTGGCGAAGAAGGCGCGCGCAAAGGACCCAGCATGATGCCCGGTGGCGACCCCGGTGCCTACAAAGTGGTGCAACCGATTTTTGAAGCCATCGCCGCCAAAGTGAAGGGCGACCCCTGTGTGACCTACATCGGTCCCGGATCGTCGGGCCACTTTGTGAAGATGGTGCACAACGGCATCGAGTATGGCCTGATGCAACTTATTGCCGAGACCTACGAAGTGATGCAAAAAGGCCTGGGCCTTTCACCCACTCAAATGCATGACGCCTTCAAACAATGGAACGAAGGGCGCCTGCAATCTTTCCTCATCGAAATCACACGCGACATTTTTGCGTTCCGCGAGCCAGGTGCCGACCACCTCTTGCTGGAAGATATAAAAGACGAAGCCCGTTCGAAGGGAACCGGCAAGTGGACATCGCAGGTGGCTATGGATCTGCAACTGCCCATCCCCACCATCGACACAGCGGTGTCGATGCGCGATCTCTCCAAATACAAAACCGCGCGTGTAGCGGCTTCGGCGCTCTATCCGGGCACACAGAAAATCACAGGCGATTCGGCGAAGCTGCTTTCTTCGCTCGAAGATGCGCTGTACTTCAGCACCGTCATCGCCTATGCACAAGGCATGCACTTGCTGGCGCAGGCGTCGAAAGAATTTGGCTACGCGTTGAAGATGGATCAGATCGCGCTCATCTGGCGGGGTGGGTGCATCATTCGCTCCACGTTCCTGGAAGACATTTACCAGGCCTACAAAAAAGATACGGCCCTGGAACACCTGTTGCTGGACGGTGGCATTGCCGCCAAGGTGAACGGTGCGGTGGCGGGTATGCGTAGCGTTGTGTCTGCGGCGACCACTTCGGGCATCGCCATTCCGGCCTACACGGCATCGCTCAGCTACTTCGATGCGTTCCGCAGCGCCCGCATGCCATCCAACCTCATCCAGGCACAACGCGACTATTTTGGGGCGCACACCTATGAACGAAATGGCAAGGAAGGCGTGTTTCATACCCAGTGGTTCAAAAAATAGGATAACCACAGACTTAACCCAATCAACAACATCGAGATGAGTGAATTAGAAGATTCCGCCAAAGCCCACCCCACCATATTTTTTATTTTCGGGGGCACCGGCGACCTGACCTCGCGCAAGCTGATCCCTGCGCTCTTTAATCTTTTCCTGGACGGATGGATGCCCGAACACATGGCCATAGTAGCCATGGGCCGGACCAACTTCACCGACGAGAAATTCCGTGAAGAGCTGCTGAAAGACATCAACCAGTTTTCGCGTCGTGGCAAAGCAGACCAGGCGCAGTGGGACAAGTTTTCCAAACATGTATATTTCCAGGTGTCGGACATCAACCAGTCCAGCACCTATGTGGAGCAAGCCGAGCGCATTCAGAAATTTACGGCGGAAGCCGGCACTGCGCCGAACGTTATTTATTACCTGGCCGTGGCCCCGCGTTTTTTCGGAGCCATCACCGAAAACCTGGCCAAACACAAACTGGCCATCGACGCCGAGCGCACGCGCATTGTGATCGAGAAGCCGTTTGGTCACGACCTGCAGTCGGCCAAGGAACTGAACAAACAACTGTGTAGCATCTTTTCGGAGCGACAGATCTATCGCATCGATCATTACCTGGGCAAAGAAACGGTTCAGAACATTCTGGCCTTCCGTTTTGCCAACTCCATTTTCGAACCCGTGTGGAACCGGAACAACATCGAACACATTCAGATTTCGGTGACGGAACAACTGGGCATGGGCAACCGCGGCGGCTACTATGACGAAGCCGGTGCAATGCGCGACATGATTCAGAACCACATCCTGCAGTTGCTTTGCCTCATTGCCATGGAGCCTCCCGTGAGCTTCAAAGCCGATGAAGTGCGAAACCGCAAAGTGGACGTGCTGAACTCGATCCGGAAATTTACACCGGAAGACATCAAGAAAAATACCGTGCGCGGCCAGTATAGCAAGGGTTGGATTGAAGGCAAGGAAGTGCCGGGCTATCGCGAAGAAAACGGCGTGAATCCGGAATCTAACACCGAAACTTTTGCAGCCATAAAATTCTTTGTCGACAACTGGCGCTGGCACGGTGTGCCGTTTTACCTGCGCACCGGCAAGCGCATGCATCAGTCGTCGTCGGTCATCACCATTCAGTTCAAAGACGTGCCTCACCTCATCTTCCCTTCGGAAGCGGTGGAAAGCTGGCAACAGAACAGGCTCATCATCAGCATACAGCCCGAGATGAGTGTGCGTTTGCAGGTGCAGGCCAAACGTCCCGGATTGGAAATGACGCTGAACCCCGTAGATATGTTATTTGACTACAACGGTACGTATACAGGCGACACACCCGAAGCCTATGAAACACTGTTGCTCGACACCATGATTGGCGACCAAACACTCTTTATGCGTGGCGACCAGGTGGAAGCGGCATGGGAACTGCTGATGCCGATCCTCAACACATGGGCCGGCAAAAAGAGCCTGAGCTTTCCCAACTATTCGGCCGACTCGTGGGGACCTGAAACCGCCGAAGCGCTCATTGCCCAGGATGGTTTTCATTGGTTCACGCTGCCGCTGAAGAATACAAAAAAATAGGCGACACGATGAAGATGCACATCAGCAAAACCCAGGAAGAGGTTATTGTGGCGTTGGCCGACTTCATGGTGAACGAAGCAAACCAATCGATCGCCAAACACGGTAGATTTTCCGTGGTGCTGTCGGGTGGGAGTTCGCCCAAAAAACTTTTCGAAACACTGGCCAGCCCGGGCTATCGCGAACGCATTGCGTGGCCCCAGTGGTTTTTCTTTTTTGGCGACGAGCGCTATGTTCCGGCCACGCATGCCGACAGCAACTATCGCATGGCCAAAGAAACGTTGCTCGATCCCATGAACATCACGCCGGGGCAAGTTTTCAGGATGAACACCGACCTCACGCCACCAGAAGCAGCATCGGCTTATGAAACAGACCTGCTGGCTTACTTTGGCGACAAGCCGGTTCGCTTCGACCTGATCTTGCTGGGGCTTGGCGACGATGCCCACACCGCATCACTTTTTCCGCACACCCCGGTATTGCACGAAAAGGAAGCGCTGGTGAAAGAAGTGTTTGTGCCCAAAGTGAGTGCCTTCCGCATCACGCTCACCACCCGCAGCATCAACTGCGCAGCAAACGTGGCGTTTCTTACGTTCGGCGCATCCAAAGCCAGCGCGGTGCATCATGTGCTGAAAGGCGTCCGGAACATCGAAGAATATCCGGCACAACTGATTAAACCGGAAGATGGAACACTTCATTGGTTTATCGACGAAGCGGCCGCAGCGCAGATTGAAAATTGACAATTGAAAGCATGACATAGGAAGGCTGTCTCCGTTTTGTGGGCAGCCTTTTTTTTGCCTGGTCTTTTATTACTTCTCCAGAGGGATTAGATAAACTTGTAGCCAGAATATCCGTACACAAAAATGACGTCGTTAACCCTATGATAAAAGAAGACATGAACGCCTTACGTCACAAGCTGAAAACTATAGTGGCCATGGCCGTTGTTTCGATGGTTTGCCTGCAGCCCGCCGTGGCACAAAACAATGCGATGTTAAGGACTTCCCTGGCGGAAATTGCAGCGACACTCAAAGCAGACGTTGGGGTGGCAATTCTTGATCTGGAGCGCGGCGACACGGTGATGTTGAATGGCCATCAGCACTTTCCCATGCAGAGTGTTTACAAATTTCCGTTGGCGCTGATGGTGCTTCGCCAGGTAGACCAGGGCAAGCTTTCGCTCGATAAAAAAATAAAGCTCCGGAAAGAAGACCTCTTGCCAAACACATGGAGTCCGCTAGCGAAAAAATATCCGGAGGGCAATGTGGAGGTGACGCTTCGCGAAATTTTGAGCTACACGGTTTCGCAAAGCGACAACAATGGTTGCGACGTACTGTTCCGGTTGATGGGCGGCACGGCCAACGTGCACGACTATGTGCATAGCCTGGGCGTGACCGAAATTGCCATTGCCGCCACCGAAGAAGAAATGCATCGGTCGTGGCCCGTGCAGTTCACCAACTGGTGTGAGCCGGTGGCCATGGCGCAGTTGTTGAAACAGTTTGACCGGGGAAACATTTTGTCTATGGCCAGCCGTGATTTTCTTTGGAAGATTATGGTGGAGACCACCACCGGCCCCAAGAAACTTAAGGGCCTGTTGCCCGCTGGCACCGTGGTGGCACACAAAACCGGCATGGGCGACTATAGCGACGACGGCGTGCTGGGTGCGCAAAACGATGCAGGCATTATCGTGTTGCCCAACGGAAAACGCATCGCCATTGCCGTATTCATTTCGAACACGCGGGAGACCGACAACGAAAAAATTGAACTCGTCATCGCGCGATTGTCGAAGGCGACCTATGATCACTTCAATACAAAACGTTAATTTTTTTTTTAGGTAGTAGTTAAGACAATATCAACCCTATGAATACACAAGAAGCCTACAACCTCTGGGCATCACAATACGACAGCAATCAAAACAAGACACGCGATCTCGAGGGGAAAGTGCTTCAGACAATTCTGTCTGAAGTTCCCTTTGAAGATTGTCTCGAAATTGGTTGTGGCACAGGCAAGAACACGGAGTGGCTGGCAACAAAAGCCAAGCACCTCACGTCGGCCGATCTTTCGGAAAACATGTTGGAAAAAGCACGGGCCAAAATAACATCCAACCGCGTGCGCTTTGTGCAAGCCGACATCACCAAGCCGTGGACGTTTGGCAAAGGCGACTATGACCTGGTCACGTTCAGCCTCGTGCTGGAACACATCGAACATCTGGTGCCCATCTTTGAAGAAGTGGCCTCGGCCCTCACACGTGGTGGCCATGCGTATGTGGGCGAGCTTCATCCGTTCAAACAGTATTCAGGAACCAAGGCGCGGTTCGAAACGGAGAGCGGCACGCAGGTGGTGGAGTGCTTCAATCACAACATTTCCGACTTCATCGGCGCAGCCCGGCGCTGTGGTCTCAACCTGATCCAACTTGAGGAGCATTTTGACGACAACAACCGGAACGAAATCCCCCGGATATTGACCTTGCTTTTTCAGAAGGCCTGATGTTTGGTAATGAAAGAAGTGACCGCATACGAACAGTGTTGTCCGCAATTCTGAACATGGGGTACCACGCATGCCCTAAATTGGGTTGGACGGCCTCATTTTTTGAATGGCATAACGATTGACTATCGACACGGGAAGTACTCACCAAAAACACATTACCCACTATGAAAGCATTTACGCTGGTTGTGTTGTCCCTGGTATCGCTGGCGGTTTGCCGGGCACAGGACAACGAATACTCATTCAAAGAATCGTTCGACGTTTCCTCGCCGGCCCAACTCACCATCTCTTCGTCCGATGGCAACATCGATGTGCTGCCCTCGTCGGGAAGCAAGATCGAAGTGTTTTATGTGGTGAAGAAAGGCAACAAGGTTCTCAAGATCTCGAAAGACGAGCTGCGAAAAGAACTTACCCTCGACGTGAACGCCACAGCCTCGGGCGTGAGCATTAACGTGGAGTATCCGCCCACCACGTGGACGTTTGGCATGAACGAACGCATGCGCGTGAATTTTCGTGTATTGGTGCCGTTGCGCACGGCTTGCGACCTCCGTTCGTCGGATGGCAACATTGTGCTGAACGGCGTCACGGGCGATCAGAAGCTGAAGACCAGCGATGGCAACATTCACGTGGCCACCGTGAAAGGCGACCTGTATGGAAAGACCTCCGATGGCAACGTGCACGTGAAAAATGTGGACGGTTCGGTTGATCTGAAAACCAGCGACGGCAATATTGAACTGGACCATATCACGGGCACCACCGTTGCGGCGGGCACCAGCGATGGCAACATCCGCATCACCAAAGTGACTGGTGATATTTCGGTGAGCACGTCCGACGGCGACATCGCCTTCCAGGATGTTTCGGGTTCATTCAACGGCTCCACGTCCGACGGCAACGTGCGGGGTAACATACTGGACCTCAAGAAGAACCTCACCGTGCGCACCAGCGACGGCAACATCGACATCACCATCCCCGGCAACATCGGCCTCGACCTTGACGTGAAGGGCGAATCGCTCGATGTGCCCCTGACCAATTTCTCCGGAACATCCAACGAAAAGAAGATTCGCGGCAAAGCCAACGGTGGCGGTATTGCCGTTTCCCTCTCGTCGAATGGCGGCGTTAGCCTCGGCTATCGTTAACGGGCCTTATTCGAGCTGCGCACGTATCAACTTGTGTGTTGCGTCGAGTTTCAGGCCATTGGTTTTGAACCAGGCGATGAAGTCGTTCCACTTCGATGCGTTGGCGTCTTGCCACGTGGTGAAGGCGGCTTCATCGCCTTTCATGAGTATCCAGTAGTTGTAGGCTTCCAGGTGTCCGGCATTTTGCACGTCGTTCTGATAGGAGTACAGTTCGTTAGGGTATTCCTTATCGTATCCTGACGCGAAGTATCGCGTCACGAAGCGTTGGCGTATGCGGTTCAGGGCATGGATGTCCGTTGTCTTCTCGGGCACCAGCGCCACCAGCATGGTGGGTTCAAAGACAAAGCAATAGGGGAGCCTCATGGTTCCGTCTTTTTTGAGCGCATCCGTGCTGATGGTCATGATCTTGCAAAAGTGCGATGCAGAAGAGTCGCCGGTGATCACGATGGCGTCGTTGTAAATTTTGTAGAGCAAGGCGCTGATTTCGGCTGTTCGTTTGGAGTTGCGTTCCAGGTTCATGAACAACTCGCCATAAATCAGGCCCAGATCGGGTTGTCGGAATTGGCATATAGCAATGCAGCGCGGTAGTAGTTTGATGGAAATGCCGGGTCCATCTCGATACCTTTTTCATAGAGCGGCAAGGCCTTGCCGTAGTCCTTCTTCTCCCAATACACATTTCCTTTTTCGAGGAACAGCATGCCGGCGTTGGGAAATTTCTTTAGCCCTTCGTCGTAGGCGTCGAAAGCCTTTTCGGGTTTTTCGATCAGGTCGTAGCTGTTGCCAAGCAGCTGATAGAGCCGTTCGGAGGCGTCGGGGTGTGATTTGAGTTTCTCCAGAATTTTAATGGTGCCTTTGTAGTCTTTGTCGATGTAGTGTGCATACGACTTCTCATAGGTATACATAAACTTTCCGGGGTCGAGGGCTTCGGCTTCCTCAAGCAGTTTGATGCTCTCTTTGATGAGCCCGGCGTCCATCAGGTCAATGGCGTCTTTTGTTTTTTTGATGGCTTTTTCCTCGTTGGTCTGGGCGCTTACCTGTGTGCACACCAGCACAAGGCTGAAGGCGATAACGGCTTTTCTCATGGTGTATAGGTTGAGACGGAGCGAAGATACTGTTTTGTGGGAAGGTGGAGAGAAGGTTGTGTGCGTGGATCGAGGTAAGAATTGAGCGTGATGACATCCGCTACAAACCCGGTGCGAAGAAATTCTCTGGAGAAAATGTATGGAAGAGGCTCATAAACGACGAAATGATGAGAATTTTTTTTTGGTAACAACGAGCATCAAATCATGCCTTCAACACGAAATCGATTTCGTGCAAAACTAACGTGATGCTCGCGTTTTCATAGGTAAATTGTATCCAAATTCTTAACGGAACGGTAACCTTGTGTAGTCGGTGGAGAACATGATATGATGTTACTTGCGCCCGTTTTCAACCGTTTGAATCAGAAAACTGATTAACTTTAATTATTACCCAAATTCAACAACATAGAAGCCTATGCAAAAAATCTATCTACTACCCTTGGGGAAAAGGTTTTTACCCCCCTTGCAAAAATGGTTCGTCGTGGCAGTCCTAACGATGCTCCTAAACGGGATCGTTCCCGTATCCCCCATGGTCACGTCGGCCATGGCAGCTTTTCAAACCGTAACCGTCAACGGCAAAGTTGTTGACGAAACCGGCGAACCACTTCCGGGCGTGAGCATCCTGGAGAAAGGAACCGCCAATGGCACCGTGAGCGATGCCGATGGTGTTTACAAAATTTCCGTGTCGTCGTCGAGCGCGGTTCTTGTTTTTAGTTTTGTGGGTACCAAGAGCCAGGAAGTGCTCGTGGGAACACAATCGGAACTGAACATCACGTTAGCGGGCGATGCGTCCACCTTATCGGAAGTGGTAGTTGTGGGCTACGGCACACAGGAGCAGAAGGACATCACCGGTGCTGTGGCATCTGTGAAAAGCGCTGACTTCAACCGCGGTATCATAAATTCGCCTGAGCAGTTATTGCAGGGTAAGGTTGCGGGGGTGAACGTCACCTCTACTAGCGGTGAACCTGGCGCTACGCAAACCATCACCATTCGTGGTGTGGGGGGTGTGCGCACCGGAAGCACGCCACTGTTTGTTGTGGACGGCATGCCGCTGGACAACGCCAGCACAGGCGGTGCAACCAACCCCCTCAACTTCCTGAACCCTCAGGACATTGAGTCGCAAATTGTGTTGAAAGATGCTGCGGCTACCTCGATCTATGGATCGCGTGGTGCCAACGGCGTTATTCTCATCACCACCAAGCGTGGCAAATCGGGTCGCTCCAGCCTGAACTACACCGCCAGCTATGGTATTTCCAAAATGGCCAGACCACTCGATGTGTTTAGCGCCGACGAATACCGTCAGCAAGTGGCGGCCATTGGCGGCACACTGGATGACGGCGGTGCTTCTACCGACTGGCAGAAGGAGATCTCCCGCACGGCAGCAACCAAAAATCACAACCTCTCGCTCAGCGGTGGTGCCGACAAACTGAACTACTTTGCATCGCTCGGTTTGCAAGACCAGGACGGTGTGTTGAAGAACAGCAACATGAAACGTTACACCGGAAGACTCAACGTGTCTCAGAAGCTTCTTCCCGACGACCGTCTCACCATTGACCTGAACCTGAGCGCTACGCAGACCGTGAACCAACGGCCTCCGATTGAAGGCATTATCGGGCAGGCCATCACGTCCAACCCAACCCTGCAAGCCTACAATCCCGATGGCACGCCGTTTCAATATGCTTCGGGATCAAACCCGATGTCGACGCTGGCCCTGAACAAAGACATCACCACCATCAACCGCGTGATCGGTAACATCACGCCGTCGTTGCGCATCGTGAAAGGCCTGGTGTACAAACTGAACTTTGGTCTCGACAATGCAAGTTCGGCGCGCGACTTTGAGTCGCTGTCGAGCCTGGTGCCGAAACAAGACGGACGCCTGGAGTCGACTTTTGGAAATAACACAAACACGGTGTTGGAGAACTACCTCACCTATCAACGCACGTCGGGCAATCACAACTACACGGTGTTGGCCGGTCACTCGTATCAGAAGTTTTTTGTGCAGACACGCATGTTCAGCATCAACAAATTTCCCATCACGGATCTTGATCCGCGCTACAACCCTGGCATCGGTCAGGACCTGACCTTGGTGAACAACCTGCCCACGGGTTCTGCACAACGCAACGAATTGCAGTCGTTTTTTGGCCGTGTAAACTATGCTTTCAAAGACCGCTATCTGGCTACCGTTACGGTGCGTGCCGATGGATCTTCGAAGTTTGGTGACAACAACAAGTATGGAACATTTCCTTCGTTCTCGTTGGGCTGGAGAATTTCGGAAGAGCCGTTCATGGCGTCCGTGCCCGTGAGCAACCTGAAGCTTCGCGCAGGCTGGGGAAAAACCGGTAACCAGGAGATCCCCAACAAGATCACACAAGCGTTGTATACCTCTGTGCTGGGCTCCGGAACAACCTATCCTATGGATGGCAGCACATACCCTGCCGGCACAACGTTTAGCCGTTTGGCTAATCCCGACATCAAATGGGAATGGTCAACACAAACCGACGTTGGTCTTGAATTCGGTTTCCTGAATGGAGCATTGACGGGGTCTATCGATTACTTTAACAAAGTATCGAACGACATCCTGTTGAAATTTATTCCTGCAGATCCCGTTCAGCCAGCCAACACATTCTGGACAAATGTGAAAGACATGAAGGTGACCAACAAAGGATTGGAGTTTGCCCTCAACTATGAGTACAAGGCCGCCAGCGGATTTTCCTTCTCGATCGGTGGCAACACCACGCTCATCCGGAACAAGGTGACCAACTCGCCTTACTCGGTAATTCCCTCGGGCAGTGCCTCGGGTTCGGGCCTTACATCGGCCACCATCAACGGTTACGTGAACAATGAACCGATCGGAACATTCTACCTGCTCGACTTCATTGGCTTCGACGAAACCGGCATCAGCAAATACCGCGATGTGGATGGCGACGGCATTATTTCAGACAAGGATCGTATTGCCGCAGGAAGTGCTGCACCGAAAACACTCTACAACTTCAATGGAACCGTGGCGTTCAAAGGATTTGACCTGAGCTTTAACTTCAACGGTGCCGCTGGAAACAAACTGTATGACAACACAGCGAACACCAACTTCTACAAAGCCAAGCTTTACAAAGGTGTGAACACCACACCCGAAGCCATCGGCTCGCCCGAAGAATCGCCAAACAACCCTGCACGCGTTTCGACCCGCTACCTGAAAGACGCTTCATTCCTGCGCCTCAACAACCTGACATTGGGCTACAATTTCTCGCCTGCAACGTTGGGTCTTGATGGCTGGGTAACAGCCCTTCGTTTGTCGGTGACTGGTCAAAACCTGTTTGTGAAGACCAAGTATAACGGCTACGACCCCGAAGTGAATATCGACCGAAACATCGATGGAACCAGCTCGTATGGTATCGACTACCTCAGCTATCCAAAAGCCAGATCGTTTGTGTTCAGCCTCAATGTTTCATTTTAAGTGATTACGACTATGAAAAAACGAATATCCTTTTTACTACTGATGTTCCTGGGAATTGTCATTCTTGACGGCTGTACAGACCTGAAAGAAGAAATCCTGGATGAATCTTCCACTACCGGTCTTTCGGCCAAGCAAGCTGCCGATGGCCTCATCGCGCCGGTGTATGGACGGTTGTTCGACTTGTTCAACCACACCAACTATTTTAATGTTCAGGAAATTTCCACAGACGAAGCCATTCTGCCCTACCGTGGTGGAACAGACTGGGGTGACAATGGTATCTACATCGCCATGCACCAGCATAACTACACCAGCACCGACCCCAACTTGCTGAACACATGGAATCTGATTTTCCAGGGTATCTCGCGTTCGTTGACGGCCATCTCTGAATTGCCGGCGAACACCGACCCCAGCGCGAAGACCTACATCGCGGAAGCCCGCGGCATGCGCGCATTCTATTCGATGCTGAGCCTCGATCTCTTTGGCGTTGTTTATGTGAAAGAAGATCCCAAGGCAGTGTCGAAAATCCTCCGTGGTTCGGAAGCGTTTGACTACATCGCCAGCGAACTGGTGGCGATTGAACCTGACCTCACAACCACTGCCGGTCCTGGCCGCCTGACAAAAGCAGGCTCATGGGGATTACTGGCCCGTCTGTATCTGAACGCGGCCGTATACCGCGACCGTTACGCGGCCAGCTTCACATTTGCGGCTGCCGATATGGACAAGGTGATTTCGTATTGCGACCAGATCATCAACTCAGGACAGTTTCAATTGTCGCCCGACTACTTTGCTGTATTCGGCAACGACAACCACACAAACAAGGAATTGATTTTTGCTATTGACCAACGCAACGATCTGCCCGGCGCTCACAACCGGATGTCGTATTTCTCTATCTCCGGCGATCAGTTTCCGTTGCCCGCATTCCCCAATGCAAACGGCACGGACGGCCCGGCCATTACGTCGGATTTCTATCAGTCGTGGGTTGATGCCTACGGTGCTGACGATCCTGCAGATGTGGACCCGAGATTTTACAAGCAGAACATGGATCCCAGCGTTACCTGCTCAGCCGACTTCAACATCAATCGCGGCATTCTTCGCGGACCTCAGCGCGGTCTCATCCGCGTGAACGGTGCGTTTGTGAAATGTGGTGACGGCACGTACCAGGTAGGACCGCTGTTCTATGTAACGCGTAACAAACCTGCAAAACCGGTAGACTTTACGTTGCAAGTTGACTACACGCAAGCCGGCAGTGACTACAACACAGGCTATCGTGTGGAGAAATATGAATTCGGACGCAAGTCAGACAGTGGCCGTAACAAAGGCGACGCCGACATTTCGATTGTGCGTTTGGCCGACATCTACTTGATGCGTGCCGAAGCCAAGCTGCGCAAAAACAACGACCAGAGCAGTGCGCTGGACGATGTGAATTTTGTGCGGGCTGCCCGCACAGCGACCACTCCCGCTCCGGCATTGGGCGAAATGAACCTCGACCTGTTGCTCCGCGAGCGCGGCTTCGAATTCTATTGGGAAATGCTGCGTCGCACGGACATGATCCGTTTTGGAAAATACGAAGGTACCTGGACGGAAAAAACAAACTCCGACAAGAACAAACGTATCTTCCCCATTCCCCAAAATGCAATGGATGGTGCCTCGAACATTCCGGGCTACCTTGTGCAGAACCCGGGCTATTAATCTGAAATAAACTCTCAACGGGGCAACGATCAAACACGATCGTTGCCTTTGTTTTTAAAAGCAGACCGAAAAGGTTTGCATTCTCTTGAAACCTTGAAACACCCATGATGATAAAACAAATTTGGTTTGGCGTGGCCCTGTGCTTGTGCCTGAACATTGCGCTGGCACAGACGGCGAAGAAGGAAGCAACGTTGACAACAAATCCGGATGCGCTCAACTTTATTCTGATGGGCGACTGGGGACGCAACGGCGATGACCATCAAAAGTCAGTGGCCGCGCAAATGAGCAAGACTGTGGTAGAAGGAAACGTGGACTTTGTGGTGGCCGCCGGCGATAATTTTTACCCCCTGGGCGTGATCAGCGAATTTGATCCCTTGTGGAAGTATTCGTTCGAAGACATCTACAACGCCTTTCCCTTGCAATGTGATTGGTATCCGGTGCTGGGCAACCACGACTACGGATCGAACCCCGATGCGCAGGTGAAGTACTCCACCATCAGCCGCCGCTGGCGGATGACGTCGCGCTACTACAGCAAGAAGTTCAGCCTGAACGGCGACACAACCAAACAAGTGCTGTTTGCGTTCATCGACACCACGCCGCTCGCTCCGGGCTACTACAAAAGCAAAAACCATAGCGTGCACGGACAAGACACCACTGCGCAAAAGCTTTGGCTCGAAAAAGTGTTGGCCGATCCCTCCCCAAACATCCGCTGGAAGGTTGTGGTGGGACATCACCCGATGTATACCGGAGGCGGAAGAACGGAAGGCAAAGACACGCAAGCCATGCGTCGCACGTTGCAGCCCATATTCGAGAAGTATCATGTGGATGCCTACCTCGCGGGGCATGAACACAGTTTGCAACACATGGGGCCCGTCAACGGCATTCAGCATTTTATTTCCGGCGCCGCTTCCGAACGCACGCCGGCGCGCATGCTGCCCATTAGCAAATTTGCAGCGTCAGACTATGGCTTCATGCTGTTCTCAGTCACACCCGAAAACATTCGCGTGCAGGTGGTCAATGACAAGGGAAAGATTTTGTACAACTCGCTCCTGACGAAGTGATGTATTTGGCGTCAACATAGATGCTGCCGGTACATGCTTGTTCCATAAAATGAAAGAGGCCCCAAGTCGGGGCCTCTTTGTTTTGACAGATGATGGTGTCTTGATTTTGAACTACGGCTTTACGTCGCTGTTTTTCTTCGGGTCCATCATTTCCATGAGCTTCAAGCCCAGCAGTCCGTCCATGGCATTGCCGCTTCCGTTGCCGCTGCCGATGAGCACATCGGGGATGAGTTTGATGTGCCCTTTGGAAAGTTCCTCTGTGATTTTGTAGCGTGTGAAGTTTTCGCCACCCAGAGCTTTCACCGCGAGCTCGTAGGCTTCGGCGGTGGACTTACCGATGGCGAGAATTTTTTCGGCTTCTGCATTACCGGTCAGCGAAATCTGTTCGGCTTGTGCCGATGCGCGCAGCCTGATAGATTCCGATTCGGCTTCTGCTCTTGCTTTGGTAGCTTCGGCTTCGGCATAGGCGCGCAGTTTGGTGGCCTCCGATTCGGCACTCACGGCAAGCTTCACGCTGGTGGCATCGCCTTCCGATTTTTTCACGGTGGCGCTGGCGGTGCGTTCGGCAATTTCAACGCTCTGCTGTGCCTTCACAATATCTTTTTGCATGTCGGCAATGGCGGTTTCCTTCTCCATGCCCTGGCGCGTTTCCTGCGCTTTCTTTTGCGTGTCGTAGGTGATCTTTTGTTCTTCGGCAAGCTTCCGGTCGGTCAGTGTTTTCATGAGCGACTCGGGCGGCACGATGTCACCAATAAGCGTGTCGACGGCGTTCACGTTATATTCGTCCAACACTTTTTTGATATGAAACTTGGCCGCTTCCTGTCTTTCTTTCCGCGTGCTGAGGAAGGCGATCACGTCGCTGTCCTGCGCCGAGTTTCTGAAGTAGTTGCCAATGGTGGGTTCCAACACCTGCGACACAAGGTTGATCATGTTTCCGAAACGGGCAATCACTTTCGGCGCTTCGGTGGTGGGCACGTGAATGATTTGCGCCACATCGAGGTTGAACGGGAAACCATCTTTGGATCGCACGGTGATGGTGCTAAGATTTTTGTCGAGGTTGTGTGCTTCGCTTCTCGCGCTGGCCCAGTTGAGTACCAGGTTGGTGGTGGGCACTTGCTCCACCTTCATGATATATTTGTTGATGGGATATTTGCCCGGCCCAAGCGGTTCCAGCCACACGCCTTTAAATCCTTTCTGCACAATGTTGCCGTGTTTGAATTCAACACCCGTCAGGTCGTGTCCATCCTGGCCGATATAAGAAATGACAACGCCCACATAGCCGATCGGAATTTCCGTCATCGGTATTTCTTCCATCTGCACCGCCCAGGGGTTGAGGTTGTAAGAACCGGCAAGAATCACCTGGGGTTGAAGTCCACGGTTACCATTGTTCTTGATAAACTTATCGAAGTCCTGGAAGTTGTTGTGATCGGCCACCAGTTGCCCGGCGATTTGTCCGGGTTCGATAGGAAGTCCGTCCAGTGTGGTAACGATGCCCACCATGCTTTCCTGGATGCGGATCATTTCTGTGACGGAGATCTGGAACAGGAGGGAGTTGATACGATACGATCCCGATGTTATGTAGTTTGCCTGACGCCCGCGTTGACCACCGTTGTTGAGAAACTTTTCGGCGTCCTGATAGTTGTCGCAATCCACACGATGCCCCAGGATGTTGCCGGTGGGAATTTCAGCACCGTCCTTGGCAAGGATCAATCCGATTTTTCCTTCGGGAATGATCACGAAGGGTTGCATGGTGACATCGTATTGCCAGAACCATTTCCAGAAATATAAACCCGGTGCTAATGTTTTTGCCTGAAAGCCGGCTTCGCCTTGTGTGGCAATGATGCGGCCGTCGGGCAGTTCTCTGTGTTCGCCAAGCAACACAAATTTTTTCGTCACTAATCCGATGCGGTCTTCGGGCACGATCACCATGCCAAAGAGGAATCGAAGAATGTACTTGTACAACAAGAGGCAGATCACTACAAGGAGGACCCACCAATAACTGAAAATTGGATTTTCCATAATTGGTTTAACTTAAAATTAAATGAACTATAATTTTGACTCGAAGGATGAATAGGAGCGATAAAGAAACGGGGTGCAGGTGCGGGAGATGCGTTGTGAGGTGTTGTTCCGAAGAACTGGTGTTTTAACTTTCATTAAACTCCGTGAGGCCACGGGCTTATTCCGGGATGAATGTAGGGAATAAATTCAGTGCTGTGGAAAGAAGTCCACAACATTATTTTGGAACAGAATAAAGAATTGTTTTTGTGTCGATTTAAAGCTTTTTCCTTTACTGACAACGTTTGTTGCACGTGTTATGTACTCTTTGTTTTGGGTTTGCCAAGACTCATATAATGCTCGCGTTTCTTTTTGTCGAGGTGTTCGATGGCATAGCGCAAGGCGGTGCGCGGCATGGCAGCGGCGTGTTTGTCGAGGAAGGTTAGCAGTTGCTTTGGGTCTTTTGTGCCGGCGTGTCTAACCCATCCGCCTGCGGCTTTTTGTACAAGATCTTCCTTGTCGTGCACCAGCAGCGCACCGATTTTAAACGTGTCGTTCACATCGCCCTGGCGAATAAAGAAGAACGTGGCGACGATGGCCGTGCGCCGTTCCCACATGTTCTTGGAGCGCGCGAGTTTGTAGAGAATTGCGCGGGGTTTGTCGGCGAGATAGCCACCCACCACATAGGGCGCAGAGCGGTCCACAAGATCCCAGTTGTTGATGCGGTCGTGACGGTTGATGTACAGATCAAAAAGTTCTTTGCGTCGGGTGGTCGTTATCTTTTTTGAACGTGCCTGAAAATCCATAATGCTCACGGCACCAGCACGCGCTTCATGCAGATGGCTTTCCAGCAGCGTTTCAATTTCTGCGGGCGTCATGTCGATAAATTCTTTTGCCAGGGCGAAGAGCTGTCCCATTTTCACGCCCATAAATTCGTCGCCGTCGCCATACTCACCTTCGCCCGATTTAAAGAAGCCCTGAACTTTTTTTCGTTCGCTCATCGAGCGAAGCGTTTCAAGGCGATCCATGAACGCGGCGGCCGTGAACAGGGGTGGGGAAGAAATGTTCTTCCCCGTTTTTTTTGCTGCTGTAGTTTTCTTCGGCGACGTCGCGGTTTTTTTTGCGGGTTGCTTTGCCATAGTGATTTATGTTAGCGGCAGACAATGTCAGGCACTAGGCCTCCTTTAACTTTTGAATATCAAGTTTTGTCATCTGCATCAGGGCACCCACCACACGTTTCGATTTTTCCGGATCTTTGCTTTGCAACAATTCACCTAAGATGGGGGGCACGATTTGCCACGACACACCAAACTTGTCTTTCAGCCATCCGCATTGTTCGGGTTTTCCGCCGTCGGCCGTGAGCTTTTCCCACAACGAATCAATCTCTTCTTGTGTGTCGCTCTTCACAAAGAAAGAAATTGCCGGCGAGAAAGTAAACATAGGTCCGCCGTTTAGGGCCATGAACTCCTGGCCATCCAACACAAACATGGCCGACATCACCGTTCCCTTTGGAACGGGCGCGCCTTCGCCATAGCGACTGATGTTTGTGATTTTTGAATTCTTGAAAATCGAAGTGTAAAAGTTAGCGGCTTCTTCGGCTTTGCCGTCGAACCAAAGAAAGGGTGTGATCTTTTGCATGTGAGTTTGTGTTTTGGTGAATGTATAAATAGTATAATTAGTGTTGATTCTGTTAAGGCAATACAAAAGCTTTCACCCGTTTTGCGGGGTGTCGGATTTCCAAACATAGCCGTGCTGGTTTACGTAAGGCGAAAAGCTTTACGTGTAACAAAAGGATGCTAAGGTTCCTGTGTGAATACCGCTTCGCGCGTGTGAGGATTGAAGGGGAGTGAACCATGTTCGTGCACGATCTTCCATCGTCCCTGTATTTTTTTGAAGCCTGTGGTGCAGCGTATCCAGGTTTGTGCTGCGGGATCGTCTTTGGCGGTTCCCGTCAATCGGAAAATGTAGTGCGCGAACCCCACATCGCCGCTCACGTGGATGGTGAGATCGCGAACTTCCACCTGGAACGACTCTGGAAAAAACGGAAGGCAAGCTTCCCACGTATGGCGCCAGGCCACGGCACCACGCGTTTGAAACGGCGGCTTCACATCAAACAGGATGGCGTCGGCAGCGTAGACCGATATCATGGCCTTCACATCTTTGCGGCAAAGGGCGCTCATGAAATAGTCAATCACTTTGCCGATCTCGGCCTTGTTATCCGTTTTGGTTTTGGGGCGCGCGAGTTTTGTTTCCATCGTGTTTGATTTTTGGCGTGAACAAATGTAGCGTAGTGCAAGAGGAAGATACGTAAAAAAGAGGCCAAGTTTAGGGTCATTCCGGACAAACCGTTAAATTGCTTGGCACGCTACGGAAAAATGAAAAACGTCGGACTGATATTGCCTTATCACTTCAAGCTGTTCAGTGTGGCTACTGTGCTCGATGTCTTTGAAACGGTTCACACGCTTTGCGTGAGAGTAAAAAAAGAACAGCCGTTTCAACTCACGTTGCTGCGCTTGCCGGAGCAACTGGCAGACGAAGGGGAGTTGTTTCATGGTCACGCGGTGAAGTCCATCAACACGCGAATAAAACTCGACATCGTGCTCATTCCCGCGTTCACCTCGCGCGACCTGCGCGCCACCGTCAACTTGAATAGTGCGTATGTGTTGTGGCTTCAAAAACAATTCAAGGCAGGAGCGGAGATCGCCAGTTTGTGCACCGGCGCAAATTTGTTTGCCGCGTCGGGTTTGCTGAATGGCAAGCTGGCCACCACGCACATGGATGCGTGTCCGAATTTTATTATCGACTATCCGTCGGTCTATGTAAAGCCAGGCCGCACCCTCACCGTAGACGAGCGGTGCTACACCAGTGGCGGCGCTACGTCGTCGTTTCATGTGCTCATTTTTTTGATTCAGAAATATGGTGGCAACGAACTGGCGGTGCGCATCTCGAAAACATTCTGCATCGACCTCAACCGTTCGCAGCAAACCTACTTCAGCACGTTCCGGCCCGACTATTCGCACAGCGACGAGATGGTGAAAAAACTGCAGCGCAACATCGAAGAAAATTACCTCAGCATCACTACCGTGGAAGAAATCACACGCGATCTGCCCGCCAGCCGCCGCAACATTGTGAGGCGGTTCAAGCAGGCCACAGGCGTGCCACCCATCGAATACCTGCAGCACATCCGCATCGAAAAAGCGAAGAAGCAACTGGAACTTACCAACCTCAACATCTCGGAGATCATACACGAAACGGGCTACACCGACCCGAAATCGTTTCGCAAGATCTTTGTGAAGCTGGTGGGGATGTCAGCTTCCGAGTATCGCAATAAATTGGGGGTAAAATAGTCAACCCGGCTAAACCCTGCGGGGTATCGTCCATCCCAACCCTGCAAGCCATCGTTCAAACAAACCTGTTGTCGACAAAATATGCCATGCCGGTGGTTTCGGCATAGAAAATGGATTTGGGTCCACATGCCCGATTAAACTTTCACAGCGAAAGGGCATCCAAGAAAGCACGAGAGAAGAACCCCCTAACCAAGGCATTTCATGAAAACAACAGCAATTGCCCTCATCATCGCCATCGGCAGCGTCGTTGGCCTATCGTCCTGCGCCCATCACGACAAGCTGTCGCGTGCAGAGCGAACACAAACGCTGAACGTGGCGCGCACCCCACAATATGTGTATCGCAATGGACACATGGGGTGGAGCAAAGGCTATAATCCCGTTCCGCCCGTGAAACGCAACACCTGGGTTCCGGGCAAGTGGTACAACTCCTCGCAGGGCAAAGTTTGGGTGGCCGGATACTGGCGATAGGCGACGAAGTATTGCGCTTCAGAAAAACTCACTAAGCTCCATCAGAACAAAATCTTGTTGTGTGTGTGAAGGCGCTATAAACCATACAATACATTCCACGAATTGGCAATCGCTGGTGCGCTGGCGTCTTTGTTATTTTATGGTGTAGACAACAGGGTTATAGTTCGTTTACAGAATGGGGTCGTGTAAAAGGCTGTCTTTGCTCAGGACAGCCTTTTCTATTTTTTTTGCCGCCAAACGATCCATGATTTATACAATACATGGCGGCATTAATCAATGTATCGTGAAAAATCCTGACCGTAATTTTAGCGTATCGCGCAACAGTCGTTGCGTGTCTTTGGTATAAACGCTCGTCAGTATGCAGCACGAAAATCCAATGATCGCCGTTCTCCTGAGGATCGCCGTCCTCGTGGAAGTTTTTGCTTCACTTGCGAACAACTTCGTTGCCCGGCTTCGCCCGCGACCACGCCATGTCGCGCAGGATTCAGAATGGATGTCGCCGTCGGCTAGAGAATGACTTGAGTGGTGGTATGCTTTTGCGCCACGTGAGGCCTGTTGCACAGCCACTTTTTTGTGCACCGAAGCTTTGTGTGCTATGATCGTGGTGTGCTGGCGACTATCTTCGTAGCAGCATCCAAGCCGACAGCATGAAGTGGATAACCCGAGAGCGTCCGAAGATTGACCGTATTGCCTGCCCGTGGCTGATCAAACGGTTTGTTGATACGGAGGCCGAAATCTTTTATGCTCCCTTCGACGACGTGCTTCCAACCGCACAGTCACTCAACGCCATTCCCTTCGACTTGCCCGGTGTTGAGTATACTCACTATGGCGATGAATGCACCTTCGACTACATTCTCCGTAAACATAAACTGACCGACCCAGCCCTGCATAGAATGGCGGGCATCGTGCGCGGGGCCGACACCGATCGTCACGACCTGGCGCGCGAAGCATCGGGGCTGTGGGCCATCTCTGCGGGCCTGGCCTATAACATCACCGACGATCAGCAATTGCTGGAGCGCGGCATGTTGCTTTACGACGCGCTCTATAGCTGGGCCACGCATTTGCAAAATGAAAAGCACACACAGAACCCCATCGAGAACCTTTTGCTCGATGTGTATAAAAAATACCTGAAACAAAAATCCGGCAAGACCCCGGCCTGGGCGCAGGAGTTGAAAGAGATCATTCAGGATCAGATCGACACCAACCTCACCCTAAGCCTTACGGAAATTTCGCAAAGCCTGAACGTGCACCCTACGTACCTGTCGCGTGAGTTCTCCAAATACTTCGACGACCTTTCGTTTGGCGATTACATTCGCAAGCTGCGCATCGAGAAGGCCATGGTGCTGCTGGCGTTGCCTCAACATTCGCTGGCCGAGATCGCTTACCTCACGGGGTTCTCGGACCAGAGCCACTTCAATCGAACCTTCAAAAAAATAACAGGAAAAAATCCATCGGAATACCGGAAAGCCGCCGCTAAAAAGTAAAGGAAATACAAATTGTAAATTTCATTCTAGACATCGGTCGCATCATTGGATAGCATTGTAAAAAAATACAACCATGCGAAATCCCGCACGATCCTATACACTCCTGTTGCTCGTCTTGTTCTGTGCCACCGCCGTTGTGGCCCCAAGTCCCCAGAAGGAAGTGCAACACCGCGAACAGCTCTGGCTGGGATATTTTTTGCAGGGAAGGCTGACAAATAAGTTTGGGTTTTGGGTGGATGTTCACTATCGCCAAACCGACCACTTCATCGACCGTCCGTTTCAGTTTATCTTCCGCCCGGCCGTGACCTACTTCATCAAAGACAACCTGCGGGTGAATGTGGGCTATGCTTTCGCCAATCATTTTCCGGCAAAGGGACTGGACACCTCGCGGCCCGAGCACCGGGCGTGGCAACAGATCTGGTGGAATCAAAAATATCCTGGGTTGTCCACGCTTCAATGGCTTCGCCTGGAACAACGGTTCAATCGCAAGATCGCCAACGATGTGCTGGAAGACGGCTACAATTTTAACTGGCGACTACGCTACAATCTGTCCTTTTTTATTCCGCTGAAAGGAAAAGAGATGGTGGCCCACACCCCCTTTGCGGCTGTGACGAACGAAGTGTTTCTCAACTTTGGCGACCGCATCGTGTACAACACCTTTGATCAGAACCGGTTTTTTGTCGGACTTGGCTATCAGTTCACTTCCCACCTCAATGCACAGCTGGGCTACATGAATGTGTATCAGCAAGACGCGTCAGGCAGCAAGTATATCTCCAGCAATGCCATTCGGTTGTTTGTGTTTCATAGCCTTGATTTCCGCACGAAGCAGGAATAGTGTGTAGAGTGTCGTGTACCATTTGTTGTGTTTTCAGCCGTTTCAAACGATTTAATTTTTACAGGGGGTTGGTTTGTGTAAAATAAATTTCCTTACTTGACCGCATCAATGGGCAATTCACAACCGGTCAACGAATGGATATAGAGCTGAAGTATTGGGATGCGATGCGCGGTGGAGACGAGGAGGCCCTGGCTTGGTTGTATGAACGATACTTCAAACTCCTGTATAACTATGGAAGAAAAATCGGCACAGCCGATGCACCCCTGCAGGATGGCATTCACGATCTTTTTGTAGACCTGTGGCGGTTCCGTGAAAGTTTGTCGGCCACCACATCGGTGCGTTTCTATTTGTACCGTTCGTTGCAACGGCGGCTGATGCGAAACGAAACATCAAAGTCTTTTTCGATGCCCGACGGCATGGACCTGGAAGATGCCCTTTCGTTATCCTTGCCTTCTTCCGAGCAGGACCTCATCGACGAGGAGCATCACACACAGAAGCTCAGTCGCCTCAAGAAACTTCTGAACGATCTATCTCCCCGGCAATATGAAGCGCTGGTCTTGCGCTTCTACGACGGCCTTTCCTTCCACGACATTGGTGCCATCCTGAATGTGAACGAACAGTCGGCCCGCAACCTCGTGCAACGTGGCGTAACCCAGTTGAAACAGTATGCCAAGTACGTGCTGTCGCTGTGCCTGCTCATGCTGTCTTAACACCTCCAAGAATTCTCCTTTTTGCAACGTGCGCATCCAATCCGGTCATGCCTGGATTGGGATGAAAGCTGTTTTCGGGGTATTGGTATCCCTCCGGAAAATATTTTTTGTGTCCGGTGAGTTAAAATTGAAAAACCGTGCTTTTGGGTATGAAAAATCGTTTGAAAAGGTTTTATCCGATTCTTAAAAGTTACGGGAAATGAAAAATTATAGGGGATATACGGCCGAGGAATTTGCTTCGGATGATGACTTTATCCTTTGGGTAACGGCAGGGCAGGAACACCCGTCGGTGGAGGCGTTTTGGAAAACGTGGATGGCGGAAAATCCCGACTGTGCAGAAGAAGTAAACGAAGCGCGACTCATGATCCGCGCCGTGCTTGAAGAGCGTCAGTACATGCCCGACCAGCGCAAGCAGGATTTGGTGTGGCAACGCATCCGGCAAACGGCGCAGCTCAAAGGCCCGCAAGCCCGGCACGTGAGTTTCTGGAGCCACTGGTACAACCGGGCGGCCGTTATCGCGGCCATCGTTGGTTTTGGATGGGCGACCTGGTCGTGGCTGGCCCATCCGGCGGCCGACACTGCTGCGCCACTGGCGAGTCGCGGTGCCATGCGCCAGGAAACCAACGCCACCAAACTGCCCATCACCATTCAGCTTGAAGACAAAAGCTATGTGGTGTTGCAGCCGCAGAGCAAACTGGAATATCCCGTTCATTTTGAAAAAGGATCGCGTGAAGTATACCTGGAAGGTGAAGCGTTTTTTCAGGTGCACAAAGACCCCGAACGCCCTTTCCTGGTGCATGCCAACGAAATTGTGACGCGTGTGTTGGGAACAAGTTTCACCGTGCGCAGCTTTGCCGGCGAAAAGGATGTGAAGGTGCAGGTGAAAACCGGAAAGGTGTCGGTGTTGAAAGAGCACGGCGACACAGCCACCGACCGCGATGCCGTGGAAGGCGTGATCCTCACCCCAAACCAACAAGTGGTGTATGAACGCCGCGAAATGAAGATGACCAAGTCACTGGTTGAAAACCCAACCGTGCTCATCCCGGTAGAGAAACTGGAATTTGAATATGCCGATGCGCCCGTCGCGGAAGTGTTCCGGGCGGTAGAAGAAGCCTATGGTGTTGACATCGTGTACGACGAGCAGGTGTTGGCCAATTGCCACCTCAATGCATCGCTCACCGACGTGTCGCTCCACGACAAACTGAAGCTGATTTGCAAAGGCATCAACGCGACCTATGAAGTGATCGATTCGCACATTGTGATCTATGGAAAAGGATGTGCCAATCCATAACCTGAAAACCTTACCAAAGCCTAAACATCAATTGCCTATGAGAACATAGTCTACACATCAAAAAAAGAAGCCGATGGTGCTCGAACACCACCGGCTCAAAAGACCTCCCTCGCCATCCCAGGGATGAAGAGAGGCATTGTCTATCCGTCGTAAACACATCAAGACAAAACATTTCAAAAGTATGAAAAAAGAACGATATGTTCATGGACAGCTATTGTTCATTATGAGGGCTTCATTTATCTATTTTCTTTCCCTATTCCTCTTCCTGAGCATGGCCCATGCAGGAGAGTCGAATGCGCAAATTCTCGAGAAGAAGGTTTCCCTCCGCATCGAGAACCTCACCATCCGCGAGGCCCTGCAAAAAATTGAAAAGGTATCCGATGTTAAATTTTTGTATCAGCCCCGCATCTTTTCCGGGCAGGCAAAAATAAACGTTTCCTTCACCGACGAGCGGCTTGCCGACGTGCTGAAGAAAATTCTGGACCCTCTCGAAGTTCGCTTCGAACTGGAAGGCAACCAGATTGTGCTCACCAAACCGCAGCGCAGTGCGCTCGAAGAAACCGAATCGATTCCCAACACACCCCACACGCTGGAATTGCAGATCACGGGCACCGTCACCGACGACCTCGATCAGCCGTTGCCCGGCGTGAACATTCTGGTGAAAGGAAGTTCATTCGGAACAACATCAGACGCGGAAGGAAAATATTCGCTGGCAGTGACAGACGAAACGGCTGTACTTGTGTTTTCATTCATCGGGTTTCTCACACAGGAAGTCGCCATTGGGCAACGCACCGATGTGAAAGTGCAGATGATGCCCGACGTGACATCGCTGGCCGAAGTGGTAGTGGTGGGTTATGGTGAAGTGAAGAAGTCGGATGTTACGGGTTCTATCTCGTCGGTGAAAGGCGATGAGTTGAATGCTTACCCGTCAACAAACATGATGCAGTCGCTGGCGGGCAGAGCAACCGGTGTGCAGATTTCACAGAACACCGGCGCTCCTGGTGCTGCGGTGAGTGTGCGCGTGCGGGGAACAAACTCCGTGTATGGCAGCAACGAACCGCTCTATGTTGTCGACGGCTTTCCCTATTCGGGCAACCCGACACTGCTCAACAATGCCGACATCGAATCGATCGAAATTCTGAAAGACGCATCGGCTACGGCCATCTATGGATCGCGCGGTGCCAACGGCGTGGTGCTCATCACCACCAAGCGTGGCAAGTCGGGCAAAACCACAGTGGACTATGACGGCTACTATGGCGTGCAAACCATCCGCAAGAAAATTGAAATGATGGATGCCACCGAGTATGCAAAATTTTATAACGAACAAGCCGCCAACGATGGCCTGGCCCCGCACTTCACCCAGGATCAGATCAACGGTTTTGGCAAAGGAACCGACTGGCAGGATGTAGCCTTGCAAACAGCGCCCATCCAAAACCATTCGCTCAGCGTGAGCGGTGGCGGTGACAAGACGCGGTTCTCCATCTCGGGAAGCAACTTCAACCAGGCCGGCATCATCATTGGTAGCAACTATGTGCGCAACTCGCTGCGGGCAAACATCAGTACCGACATCAGCAAAAAATTCAAGTTCGACCTCAGCACCATTTTGAGCCGCATCGATTCCGATCGCAAAAACTCGGGCTTTGGAAATCGCGGAGGTTCGCTCATCTCGGCCATGCTCTCGGGCTATCCAACCATGACGCCCTACAACGCCGATGGCACCTACACCAACTTGTCTACAGCCTATGCGTGGGGATCGAACGTGATCACCAATCCGCTGAACTACATCGAACAACAATCGGACTTCATCCGCTCCAACAAGGTGCTGGCCAATGGCGCGGTGACCTATAAGGTTCTGGAAGGTCTGTCCATAAAAATTTCGGGCGGTATCGAGAACACCGACGATCGCAACGATGGCTACACCACCAAAAAATTTGTGAACTCCACCGGTTCGGCTTTTGTGAACACCACCCAAACCAACAGCGTGCTGAACGAAAACACCATCAGCTATGTGAAGGAGTTCGACAAACATTCGCTGTCGGCTGTGGCGGGTTTCACGTACCAGAACTACAAGGCTACCACGCTCAATGCTTCGGGCAGCGGGTTTGTGAGCGATGTGCAGGAGTCGTTCGACATTGGTGCGGCGGCTACGCAAGGGGTTCCCAGTTCGTCGTTCAACGAATGGTCGCTCTTGTCTTACCTGGCCCGTGTTAACTATGGTTACAACGGAAAATATCTGGCCACGGTGAGCTTTCGTGCCGACGGATCGTCGCGCTACACAGAAGGTCAGAAGTGGGGAAAATTCCCTTCGGCTTCGCTGGCCTGGCGTGTGTCGGAAGAAGAATTTATGCAAAACATCCGCGTCATCTCAAACCTGAAGCTGCGCGTGGGCTATGGTGAAACCGGAAGCACGGCGATCTCGCCCTATCAAACCCTGAATCAACTGGTGTCCGGCAAAGTGGTGTTTGGTGATGCACTCACCACCTACTACGCGCCCGACAAGCGTTTGGCTGGACCCTTAAAGTGGGAGACCACCGCGCAGACCGACGTAGGATTGGAACTCGGCCTCTTCGAGAATCGCCTCAACTTCTCGGCCGACTATTATGTGAAGAATACACGCGATTTGCTGAACACGGTGCCGCTTCCTTCTTCACTGGGTTATGGCTACACCATTCAGAACATCGGCAAGATTCAAAACAAAGGTGTGGAGCTGGCCCTGAGTGGCGTGGCGCTTGACGGACCTTTTCGTTGGGACTTGTCGGCAAACGTTTCGATTAACCGGAACAAAGTGGTGAAACTCTACGGCGGCAACGACGTGTTGGGCGATGCCATCGATATCTCGGTGATCAACGACAACGTGAACATTCTTCGCGAAGGCGAACCCATCGGATCGTTCTTTGGCTACATCGAGAAAGGTTATGATGACAAGGGTAAAATTGTGTACGAAGACTACAACGGCAACAACACCCGCGACATCGGCGACAAACGCATCATCGGAAACCCGAACCCCAAATTCATCTTCGGGTTCAACTCCACGATGGCCTACAAAAATTTCGAACTCAATATTTTCATCCAGGGCTCGCAAGGCAACGACATCTTTAACGTGAGCGCCGTGAACCAGACGCTTGACTATGGTCAGGCCCTGAACATGCCCCGCGACGTTTATGAAAATCACTGGACGCCCGAGAACCCGAACGCAAAATATCCGGTCATCAGCCGTAGCACACAAACACAGGTGTCGAACCGGTTTGTGGAAGACGGGTCCTACGTTCGGTTCAAGAACATTCAGTTGAGCTACAACCTGCCGGTGTCGGCGTTGGAGTTGAACTGGTTGCGCAAGGCCCAGCTGTATGTGAGCGGCCAAAACCTGATCACCATCACAGGCTACTCGTGGTATGATCCGGAAATCAACTCGTATGGCAGCGCCAATTCGATCCGCCTGGGCATCGATCACTATAGCTACCCGACGGCAAAGACAATGACTGTAGGGTTGCGTCTCGGGTTCTGATTGTGTACACCAACTAAACGAAATTCAGTATGAAAAAAATATATCTTTTCCTTTTCACCGCCACGCTCGCCGCAGGTTGCAGCGATGTGCTGGAAGAAAAACCGAAATCGCTCTCTGCCGAATTCTTCTACAACACGCCCGACGAAGCGGCCGCTGCCGTGAACGCCATCTATGGCCCCATGCGTGTAGACAACGCGTTGGGAATAAACTATCCGGCGCAATTGGAAGGCTTGGCCGACTATGGCAACTCGCGGGGCAGTCAGACGCCCGTGAGTTTGTATCAGGGGCTTGACAACACAAACATCAGCCGTGTGAGCACCATCTGGGATAACTTTTATCAATCCATTCGCAATGCCAACATTGTGATCAAGAACGTGCCCAACGGCAAGGAGATTTCGGCGCAGGCCGCAGCTGCCTTTGTGGGGGAAGCCAAATATTTGCGCGCCCTCATCTATTTCGCCATGGTGCGCAACTGGAACGGCGTGCCCCTTCGCACCGAGCTGAACATGACGGAACAAAACGTTCCCCGTGCCAGCGTGCAGGAAATTTATGAACAGATCGTGAAAGATGCCCTCGAAGCCGAGAGCACACTTCCCGACCTGGCGGCACAACCGGGCAAGCCGACCAAATGGGCAGCCAAAACACTTTTGTCGGAAGTATACCTGACGTTGGAGCGCTGGGAAGATTCGCGTGCCAAGGCGGCCGAAGTAATTGCTTCCGGAAAATATGATCTGGTAGCGGTGTCGACGTCGGAAGACTTTCAGAAGATCTACGGACCCGAAGTGGTGTCTACTTCGGAAGAAGTTTTCTATTTCAAATATTCACGTCAGCAAGGGTTTGGGTTGGTCAACTATGCCCACCGGTCCACGGCGCAGTATAAGTATTACGGTCCCGGCGGTGTGTATGCACAGTATACCGATTCGGTATCCAATCCAGTCATCAAAAACTGGGACAAGAAGGATCTTCGCAAGGCACACATTCTCTACAATGTGGATGTGGGTCTCGGCGTCAACACATGTCTCTATCGCAAATACAGAGATCCCATTGCCACCAACCTGGGAGCAGGCAACGACTTTCCCTGGTATCGTTATGCCGACGTCTTGTTGTTCCATGCCGAAGCGGCCAGCCGTGCCAACGGTGGGCCTACCTCGGAGGCTGTGGAAAGCTTGAACAAAGTGCATCGCAGAGCCTACGGCTACAATGCCAATGCCGCATCGCCGGTCGACTTTTCTATTGGTGATTTTGATGCCACAACGTTTGTCGACAAGGTGGTGGAAGAGCGTGGCTTTGAAACCATGTATGAAGCCAAGCGATGGCTCGACCTGAAACGACTGGGCATTGCCAAGCAGCGCATCAAGGAAGTGAAGAACATTGATGTGGCCGACAAACACATGCTGTGGCCGATTCCAAACTCGGAGTTGCTTTACAACAAGGCACTTGATCCGGCAAAGGATCAAAACCCGGGATATTAATTCGTAGATTACAGTAGCGAAACAGTTGGGTAGATGAGGTGTGCGCAAAGGCTTAGGTCATAGGAAGCCGATGCGCCGCTCATCGCACACACATTCAACAAAAACTTTTATGATGCTTATCAAAACTCTCTTCCGCGCGATCGGTTTGGTCCTGGTTGTGTCCTGCACCGTGATTGCTCAAAACAAAATCAAGGTCGACGTTTGCATTTACGGCGGAACATCGGCCGGTGTGATCGCTGCCTACACAGCGCAAAAGCTGGGAAAGACGGCGTTGCTCATTGAGCCCGGTAAACACCTGGGTGGGATGAGTTCGGGCGGTCTGGGGTTCACCGACATCGGAAACAAATATGCTATCACCGGACTTGCCCGCGATTTTTATCGCCGTGTGGGAAACCACTATGGCAAGTTTGAACAATGGACATTTGAGCCGCACGTGGCCGAAGACATTTTTAAAGGCTATGTGGCGCGCGGTAAATTTAAGGTGCTCTATGAAAGCCGGGTGAAGGACGTGCGCAAGGAAGGCAATCGCATCACGGCCATTGTGCTGGAGAACGCGGCCAACCCAGGCCTGCCCAACACCATCATTGAAGCAAAAATGTTTATGGACTGCGGCTATGAAGGCGACCTCATGGCCAAAGCCGGCGTGCAGTATGCCGTGGGAAGAGAAGCCAATGCAGACTTCGACGAGACCATTAACGGTGTGCAAGTGCACGAGGGACATCAGTTTCCCGGAGGAATCGATCCCTATAAAACACTGGGCAAGCCCGAGAGCGGATTGTTGTGGGGCATCAGCAATGCCACGCTGGCGCCCATCGGTTCCGGCGACAAGTCGGTGCAAGCCTACAACTATCGCATATGTCTTTCTACCAACCCCGCCAACCAGGTGGCCATCACCAAACCGCAGGGCTACGATTCAACACGCTATGAACTTTTGCTCCGCCTTTTTGCGGCTACACCGCAGAAGCGAACACTCAACGATTATTTTATCGTGAGCCGCATGCCGAACCAAAAAACGGACATCAACAACCGCGGCGGTTTTTCGACAGACATGATTGGTGCGAACCACGACTATCCGGAGGCAACCTACGCACGACGCGATGCCATTGTGCGTGCGCATGAAGACTACACCAAAGGACTGCTTTATTTTTATGGACACGATTCGCGTGTGCCGGCCGAGTTGCGTACGGAAATGTTGAAGTATGGCTATCCCAAAGACGAATATACGGATCACGGAAACTGGTCACCCCAACTCTACGTGCGCGAAGCCCGCAGGATGGTGGGCAGCTATGTGATGCACCAGGCAAACTGCCAGGGCAAAGTGGTGGTTCAGGATGGCGTGGGAATGGCGGCCTACACCATGGACTCGCACAACTGTCAGCGCGTGGTGGCAAATGGCATGGTGAAAAATGAAGGCAATGTGGAAGTGGGTGGCTTTGGTCCGTATCCAATTGCCTATGGCTCCATTGTTCCAAAACCCGAGCACTGTGGAAATCTGTTTGTGCCCGTGTGCTTGTCGGCAACTCACATTGCCTATGGTTCCATTCGCATGGAGCCCGTGTTTATGGTGCTCGCACAATCGTCGGCAGTGGCGGCGGTGATGGCCATCGACGGCAAGACGGACATTCAGGCCATTGACGTGGCAAAACTTCAGCAACAACTAAAAACAAATCCCCTTGCCGACGGCACCATCATGGACGTGCTTGTCGACAACGACGATGCCGCGAGCATAACGAAAAGAGGATCATGGACGTCGGAAGCCAAAGGTGGCTACGGCCCTTCGTTCCTTCGATTGGACGCCACGTCCTCCGCGCCGGAAAGCACGGTGCGTTTTGTTCCCGACATTCCGAAGCAAGGTGTCTACACGGCCTATGCGTATTTTCCCAAAGTGACGGGGCTATCGTCTCAAACACTGGTGACGGTGAACGACGGAAAAAACAAAAAAGAAATTGTGGTGAAGTCGTCCGACATTATTGTGGAAGGGCAGACTTCGGGTGAGTGGGTGTCGCTGGGCGACTATACGCTGGCAAAGGGTAAGAATGCTTCGGCTGAAATTTCAACACGCGGTGCCAACGGCGTGGTGGTGGCCGATGCGATCATTTTCCTTCCGGCCCGTGTCAACAAATAATCTAAACTTCGATTTTACGAAACGATCATCATGAAAGTAAAACATATAATCTTTATCCTGACCCTGTTTGCACACGGCGTGGCCTTCGGGCAATACGACCTGGTGATTGTGGGTGGCACACCTGGCGGAATCATGGCCGGCATCTCGGCCGCTCGCCTGGGCAAGACGTCTGTCATTCTGGAACGCACCAACCACATCGGTGGTCTGCCTGCCAATGGACTCGGCGCAACCGACATTGCCACACGTGGCGCCACCACGGGATTGTTTTCAGAGTTTATCGGCCGTGTGAAAAAATACTATGTCACGACCTATGGCGAGAACTCAAAGCAGGCGAAAGATTGCTCCGACGGATTTCACTTCGAGCCAGCCGTGGCCGAACGCATCCTGGAACAAATGCTGGCCGAACACAAAGACAAAATCACCGTGCTGAAAATGCGACAGTTTGATGCGTTTCAGAAAAATATCACGCTGCGCAACGACGGCATAGAAGCCATCCGCATCCTGAATCGTGAAAGTCAGGCACAGGAAGAATATACCGGAAAAGTTTTTTTGGACGCTACCTATGAAGGCGATCTGGGGGCTGCAGCCAATGTTCCGTTCCGTTTGGGACGCGAAGGACACGACGAGTTTAACGAACCCGGTGCAGGCATCGTTTATAAATATTGGGGCGGCGCAGAAGGAGAAGGTACAACGTTGCAAGGTGACAACGCCGTGCAGTCCTATAACTATCGGCTGTGTCTTACCAATCAGGCTTCGAACCGCGTGGAAATAAAAAAACCGGCCATGTACAACCGCGATGAATACGTTTCGCTGATCAACGACGTGTGGACAGGCCGACACACCGGTGTGCAGATGCTGGGGGTTACAGAAGCCATGCTCGAAGAAAACCGGAAGCACATTGCAAAAGGCAACCCTTCCAAGATACCCGGCGATGTGTGGGGCATTGCGCGCATCACCAACATGGTGAGCTTGCCCAACGAAAAAACAGACGGCAACAATCAACATATGGCATTCATCTCTACCGATCTTCCGGAAGAGAACTGGCCCTGGCCAACGTCGGGCTGGGCATGGCGCGACGCATATGCACAGCGCTTGCGTTCCTACATCGAAGGACTTTTCTATTTTGCCCAGAACGATAAGGAGTTGCCGCAACATTTCCGCAAGGCCGCAAAGGAGTGGGGCTTTGCCAAAGATGAATATACCGACAATGGAAACTTTCCACGGCAGGTCTATGTGCGCGAAGGCCGACGCTTTGAAGGTGAATATTTTTTCACAGCAAAAGATGCCACCGCCGTCACGCCGGGTCAACGACCTCCTGTGCACGCGGGCAGCATCACCGCCAGCCACTACGCGCTCGATTCGCACGCGGTGCGCAAGCGCGAACCCAATCGCATTCACCTCGACGGATTTCTCAGCTACCCGTCACAAGTCTATACCGTTCCCTTTGGCGTGATGGTCCCGAAAATACTGGACAACCTGCTTCTGCCCGTTCCGGTGTCGGGAAGTCACATCGGCTTCTCCACCCTGCGCATGGAGCCCTGCTGGATGGCCATCGGTCAGGCGGCTGGCACTGCGGCGGCATTGGCTATCGACAAAAAAGTGAAAGTGAGAAATGTGGACCTGCGTGATCTTCAGTCAAGCTTGCTCGATCAAAGTGCTACGCTGTTGTATTACAAAGATATTCACGCCGGCGATCCCGATTTCAAGATGGTTCAAGTGCTCGGTTTGTTGGGCTATCTGCCTGCATGGGAAGCGAGACTGAACGACGCCGTTGATGCGCCCACGCTTTTGCTTTGGGAAACCCTCAGCCATAGCAAACTCGCGGCCGAACCCGGCAAGACCAGCCGCAAAGACGTGCTTCAATTCCTCTACAAAAATCTTTAACAACTTTTCACGGTTGAATTTCTCAATCGGCATCGCGTGTTGTGAATCGCTCACAACACGCGATGCAGACTGGAAAAGAAATGCCTTTTCGCTATGGAAGAAAAATCAGTTTTGAAACAAGTGCTGCAGGCACCCGTCATTATTGCGGCCCTTGGCTATTTTGTCGACATCTACGATCTCCTGTTGTTTAGTATTGTTCGCGTGCCCAGTCTCAAAGCGCTGGGGTTATCGGGCGATCAGCTTTTACGCGAAGGCATTTTTCTAATCAACGTGCAGATGGTGGGGCTGCTCACGGGCGGCATTTTGTGGGGTGTGTTGGGCGACAAGAAAGGACGGCTCTCGGTGTTGTTCGGTTCCATTCTTCTGTATTCGCTTGCCAATTTTGCGAATGGATTTGTGACCGACGTAACGCAGTATGCCGTGCTCCGGTTCATTGCGGGCGTGGGTTTGGCTGGAGAGTTGGGTGCGGGCATAACGCTGGTGGCGGAGATTTTGCCCAAACACATCCGCGGCTATGGCACGACACTGGTGGCGTCGGTTGGATTGTTTGGTGCAGTGCTGGCCTATGTGGTGGCAGCGAACACTGACTGGCAGGTAGCCTATTGGGTTGGCGGCGGACTCGGACTGTCGTTGTTGTTGTTGCGCTATAGCGTGGCCGAGTCGGGCATGTTTGAGTCGGTAAAAGAAAAACAAAAACAGGTGTCGCGCGGAAATTTCTTCCTGTTGTTCTCCAATGCCGGGCTGTTTCTGAATTATCTCCGGTGCATCTTCATCGGGTTGCCCATCTGGTTTGTTATTGGCATCCTCATCACCTTCTCGCCAGAGTTTGGTGTTAGTCTTGGATTGCCAACGCCTGTGGATGCGGGCAAGGCAGTGATGTTTTGTTACATCGGCTTGTCGCTGGGCGATCTCGTTAGCGGCTCCATCAGCCAGCTGCTGAAGAGCCGGAAGAAAGTTGTTTTGTTATTCATCGGGCTCACACTATGCGCCATCGTGTTCTATCTCACGCAGGGAAAATTGTCATCGCCCGTGTTTTATGCGAGCTGTGTTTTTCTGGGATTTTCCATTGGCTATTGGGCCTTGTTTGTGACCATCGCCGCCGAGCAGTTTGGCACCAACATCCGCGCGACCGTGGCCACCACGGTTCCCAACTTTGTGCGCGGCACAGTGGTGCCCCTCACCATGTTGTTCGAGTACTTACGCACCCAGCAATCTATGGTGGCCAGTGCCGCATGGGTCGGGGGAGGCACGCTGATCATCGCACTCCTCGCGTTGTGGAAGATGAAGGAGACATTCGGGAAGGAATTGGATTTCGTGGAACATTAGGTCTACGAGTTGTTGCGTCCGATAAACTTCACCGGGTGAAGCAATGCCTTAATAGCGGCTGGCTTTTTTTGGATACTGCTAAAAAACGAAAAACGGAAGTGGTGCAGCATGCAGCATTGCGGCAGCAGTGGGAAGGCATTGGAGTATTATTACCGGAAGAAAAAAGAAAAGGATCGGTCTGTCTTTTAAGAAATCTTTTCCGGTTTCACATCATAGCGCATCGCGGTGCAAAGACAAAACTTCCTTCCCGTCCGTTTCAGGATGTCGTGATTCACGCATAGTTCACAACCCTTCCAGAATTTTTCGTCGCGTGGCATTTCCGAAAACACGGTAGGATAAAACCCAAGCTCGGTGTTGATCTTCATCACGGCGACGCTGGTGGTGATGCCAATGATGTGGGCTTCGGGATATTTTTTCCGGCAAAGTTCGAACAGCGCCTGTTTCAATTTTTTGGCCAGCCCGTGATCTCTGAAGTCGGGTGCCACAATCAGGCCCGAGTTCGATACAAAGGCACCGTTGTCGAACGTGTTCATATAACAAAACCCGGCCCAGCGTCCATCGGTGTGAAGCGCGACAAGTGCGTTTCCGGCGAGCATGTGTGCCGCGATGGTTTCGGGTGAGCGTTTCCCGATTCCGGTGCCTCTGGTCGCGGCGCTTTCTTCCATGGTGGCCGCGATTTGGGCGGCAAGGTGTGTGTGATTTTCAGTAGCGATTTCAATTACAAACTGACGGTCGTCGTCTTCCATAAATTCCGTGATAGTCAAGTGCTGGATTCCTTCCAGACAACATTCATACCACAGCTCAATCCAGGTCCACGGGGCGTTGCGCCCAGCCAAAACCAACCCGTTTTCGAAAGCGACCCTTCGGAATCCGAAGGGTTGATTGGCGGCGTATTGTTCTAACGTGATCAATATCAGCGTGTTTGTGTTTCCGGCATCGCGGTTGCCAAAGGGAAGACAATTAAACGATGAAGTCTATGATTACCGAACGAATTGCCCTGGTGATGTTGGATGGCGAAGTTCCGAAAGACGCGAACGACCCGCACCACACACGCCAGTTTTATACTTCGATACAGGCTTTTGCCAATGTGTCGCTCCGGCTGTGTGAAGAAGGAAAATTCAAAAAACTCGAACAGTTTTTGGCCGTGGCCTTCAAGCTTTTCAAAGAAGGAAACGCGACGGTGAAAAACGCCGTCGTAAATGTTTACCTGTTCACCTTATCGCGATCGCTCGATCAGCAACCCGGCGCGCGCAAATGGATTGAGCCCTTCATGCCCGCCGAACTTCGGCTGGAGTATGCACGCTTGCACTACGCCAGCGGCATGTAAGCCGCCGACCACGATCACGCCTTGGAATAAAAAAATCTAAACATATAAAATTATGATGACGGTGCTCATGATCCTGCTGGGGCTTTTATGCTTCTGGATTCTCTTCAAACTTATTGATGTATTCGAAAAAATCTAAAACTATGATGATCGTATTGCTACTCATCAGCGCCGCGGTTTTTATCTATCTGCTGTATGCGCTGATCAAACCTGAAAAATTCTAAAAACAAATTTCGGATGATGCGAAAGCATATTGCTGGGCATGATCCGAATCAAGAACCTGATAAACACTTTTAAAAATGAATTCTGAAATTTTAGGCATCGTAGTGCTTTTCATCCTCACCGTCGTGCTGGCCATTCCATTCGGGCGTTATTGTGTGAAAGTCTTTAAGAATGAAAAGACCTGGCTGGATTTTCTGGCACCGGTAGAAAACTTTGTATTCAAAGTATGCAGGATAAACCCAAACCAGCCCATGGACTGGAAGGAAAACCTGAAGGCATCGCTCACGCTGAACCTCATCTTTTTTGTGTGGGCGTTTGTGATCCTGATCACGCAGGCATGGCACCCGTTCTGGAATCCTGATGGCATTGGTAACATGGAACCCACCACGGCCTTCAACACGGCGGTGAGTTTCATGACCAATACGAACCTGCAACACTATAGCGGTGAAACCGGCGCAACGTATCTCACGCAGCTTCTGGTGTTTTGTTTTCTGCAGTTTGTGAGTGCCGCTACGGGCATCGCGGCCATGGCTTCCATTTTCAAAGCCATCGTTCAACGGCAGGCTTCGGACCTTGGAAATTTTTACCAGTTGTTTTTGAAAAGCTGCACGCGCATTCTTCTTCCGCTGTCCATCGTCATCGCCCTGTTTCTGGTGTTGAGAGGAATGCCATCCACATTTGAAGGCGCCGCGCAAGTGGTGACGCTGGAAGGCGATACCGTGAATGTTGCGCGTGGCCCTGTGGCGCCGATGGTCACCATCAAACAGGTGGGAACGAATGGTGGCGGATACTTTGGTCCAAACTCCACACACCCCTTCGAGAACCCTGACTACATCACAAACTTTGCCGAGAACTTTGCCATCATCATCATTCCCATTGCACTCATCTTCGCCTTTGGGTTCTACATCGGCAAACCAAAAGTGGGATATGCGTTCTTCGCGGCCATGACGGTGGTGTTTCTCGCGTTCGTGTTCATCACGGTTCATTTTGAATCGCAGGGGAATACGGAGCTTGCAAAAATGGGAATCGACAATTCGTTGGGTGCAATGGAAGGAAAGGAAGTTCGCATCGGCTCGGCGGCCAGCGCATTCTGGGGTGTGTCCACTACGTCAACGTCAAACGGCTCGGTAAACTCGATGCACGACAGTCAAACGCCACTCTCGGGTGGTGTATATATTCTGGACATGATGATCAACGCCATCTATGGTGGCGTGGGCGTGGGGTTCATCAACTTCTTTGTCTTCGTCATCATCGCGGTGTTCATCTCCGGGCTGATGGTGGGACGAACGCCTGAACTGTTTGGCAAAAAAATCGAGGCCAAGGAAGTGAAGATCGCCGCCCTGGTTGCCATACTCCATCCTTTTCTGATTCTGGTAGGCACGGCCATTGCCTCACACGTGCAGGCAAACCAGGCCGATATTGGTTGGCTGGCGAATCCTTCCTATCACGGGTTCAGCGAGATGTTGTATGAGTTCACCTCGTCGGCCGCGAACAACGGATCCGGATTCGAAGGACTTGGCGATGCCACGCCATTCTGGAACATCCTGTGCGGACTGTGTATGATGTTTGGCAGGTTCATCCCCATCATCGGCCCCCTGGCCATTGCCGGATCGCTGGCCGCTAAAAAATATGTGCCCGAAAGTGCTGGAACGCTCAATGTGGAGAGTCCGGCGTTTGTGGCGGTGTTGTTATCGGTCATCATCATCATTGCCGCCCTTTCGTTTTTCCCGGCGCTGGCGCTTGGGCCGATTGCTGAATACCTGTCGATGTAATTTTCTAAATCTTATCAACCATGAGTAAACGCGAAAAAAAAGATATACGCCTGTTCGAACCTGCGCTTGTGAGCGAATCGATCAAGCAATCGTTCATCAAGTTGAGCCCCCGGCTCATGATGAAAAACCCCGTAATGTTTTGTGTAGAGATCGGAACATTCATCATGTTGTTTGTGTCGGTCTATTCGTTTACGAACACCGATCAGGGAACACCTTTCTATAACATTGTGATCTTCCTGGTGCTGCTGGTCACCCTGCTGTTTGCAAACTTTGCCGAAGCCATCGCCGAAGCCCGTGGCAAAGCGCAGGCCGACTCGCTCCGGAAAACCCGCGAAGAAACACCAGCCAAAATCATCCTGGACAACGGAAAGGTATCCACAAAACCATCGAGCCAGTTGAAAAAGGGCGACGTGTTTCTGTGTGAGACCGGCGACATCATTCCTTCCGATGGAGAAATTATCGAAGGCATTGCCACGGTCGACGAAAGCGCCATCACCGGCGAGTCGGCCCCGGTGATCAGGGAAGCGGGCGGCGACAAGAGCTCCGTCACCGGGGGAACAAAAGTGTTGTCCGACAAAATCAAAGTGCTGGTCACAACCCAACCCGGCGAAAGTTTCCTCGACAAAATGATTGCACTCGTAGAAGGAGCGAGCCGTCAGAAAACACCAAACGAAATAGCGCTCACGTTGCTGTTGTCGGGCTTCACCATTGTGTTTTTGTTGGTCACCGTCACGCTCAAACCGTTTGGAGATTATGCGAACACACCTGTGTCTATCGGTGCGTTGATCGCCTTGTTTGTTTGCCTCATCCCCACCACCATCGGGGGATTGCTTTCGGCCATCGGTATTGCGGGCATGGATCGCGCGTTGCAGGCCAATGTGATTTCGAAGTCGGGCAAGGCCGTAGAAACTGCGGGCGACCTCGACACCATTCTGCTCGACAAGACCGGCACCATCACCATCGGCAACCGGAAGGCGACAAACTTCTATGCTTCAAAAGGCATTCACGAAGACACGCTCATCGAATGCGCCACCATTGCGTCGCTGGCCGATGAAACACCCGAGGGAAAATCCATTGTGGAGCTGGCCGCTACAAAAGGTTACCGGCACCCGGCAAGCCTGGGAAATGAAACCGACTTTTCGTACGGACTGCCCAACGCAAGAATCATTAAGTTCTCAGCCGAAACCCGCACCTCGGGGATAGATTTGGATGGACGTGTGATCCGCAAGGGCGCCTATGATGCCATCCGGAAACTGGCCGAGAAAGAAGGCAAACATGTTCCCGACGAAATCAAAGCTGCCGTGGAAAGAATCTCGTCGAACGGAGGAACGCCGCTGGTGGTGTCGGAGAATAACAATGTGCTGGGCGCCATTGAACTTCAGGACATTGTGAAGCCCGGCATCACCGAGCGTTTTGCACGCCTGCGGAAGATGGGTGTGAAAACGGTGATGGTGACCGGCGACAATCCGCTGACGGCAAAATACATTGCCGAGAAAGCCGGCGTCGACGATTTTATTGCCGAGGCCAAACCGGAAGACAAACTCGAATACATTCGCAAAGAGCAGGCACAAGGTAAACTCGTGGCCATGATGGGCGACGGCACTAACGATGCGCCCGCCCTTGCACAAGCCGACGTAGGTGTGGCCATGAACAGCGGCACGCAGGCCGCGAAGGAAGCCGGCAACATGGTGGACCTCGACAACGACCCGACCAAACTCATTGAAGTGGTGGAAATTGGAAAGCAGTTGCTCATCACACGTGGCACGCTCACCACCTTCTCAATTGCCAACGACGTGGCCAAATATTTCGCGATTGTGCCGGCCTTGTTCATGGCGTCCATCCCAGCCCTGCAAGCGCTGAACATCATGCGGCTGGCCAGTCCCGAGAGCGCGATCCTGTCGGCCGTGATTTTTAACGCCATCATCATTCCCGTGTTGATTCCGTTGGCTCTTCGGGGTGTAGCCTACAAGCCCATTGGCGCGAGTGCGTTGCTTGCCCGAAACTTATTCATCTATGGCCTGGGCGGCATCGTTGTTCCCTTCATCGGGATAAAGCTGATCGACCTGGTGATTGCTCCATTACTTTAAAAAAATTATGTTTATGAAAACGCATTTGATAACCGGATTAAAAATTACAGTAGCCACCATCATACTCTTTGGTGCGATATACCCGCTCATGATCACGGGCATCGCCCGGGTGATTGCTCCCAACGGAGGAAGGGGCGAAGAGGTGAAAAAGAACGGTCGTGTGGTGGGCTTTGAGTTGATCGGCCAAAAGTTTGATGACGACAAATATTTTAACGGTCGTCCATCGGTTGTAGACTACAACGCTGCCGGCACAGGAGGTTCCAACAAAGGGCCTACCAATCCCGACTATCTCGCGCAGGTGCAGGCCCGCGTCGACACGTTTCTGGTTCACAATCCAGCGATAAAAAAATCACAGATTCCGGTCGACCTGATCACGGCTTCGGGTGGTGGATTAGACCCTCACATTTCGCCGGCGGCCGCGCGCATACAAATTCAACGCATCGCCGGTGTGCGGCATCTTGACGTTGCCAAACTGGAAGCGTTGGTAGAAGCGCATGTTGAGAAGCCAATCCTGGGCATGGGCACTTCGCGTGTTCACGTGCTGCACCTGAATATTGCGCTGGATGAATTGAAATAACGAAATCAAAATCTTTAAAAACGACAATCAGAAAAAATGAAAAATATAGTTTTATTCTTGCTTCTCGCGGTGAGTCAGGTAAGTGTTGCGCAGGAAGAATCCAAACGGTCGCCTTTCACCATCAATGGGTATGTAGAGGCTTATTATTCTTACGATTTCAACAAACCTCAAAACAACACGCGCCCGGCGTTTGTATATTCTCACAACCGCCACAACGAAGTGAATTTGAATCTTGGTTTTATTCGTGGCGCGTACAACACCGACAATGTGCGGGCCAACCTCGCGTTGATGACGGGCACCTACGCCAACGCAAACCTCGCCGCCGAACCCGGCGTGCTGAAGAATATCTATGAGGCCAACGCCGGCATAAAGCTGTCGTCCAAAAAAAATCTTTGGGTGGACGCGGGCATCTTCTCGTCGCACATCGGGTTTGAGAGTGCCGTGGGCAAAGACTGTTGGAATGTGACGCGCAGCATCCTTGCTGACAACTCGCCTTATTATGAAGCCGGTGCCAAAATTTCGTATACCACCGACAACGGCAAATGGTTTTTGTCAGGACTGATCCTGAACGGCTGGCAGCGCATCCAACGCGTGGACGGCAATTCACTGCCCTCCTTTGGCACACAGATCACCTTTAAACCAAACGCTAACGTAACCCTTAACAGCAGCACCTTCGTCGGCACCGACAAGCCGGACAGCGCGCGACAGATGCGATACTTTCACAACTTCTACGGCCTGTTTCAGATCACGAGCAGGTTTGGGTTGACCGTGGGGTTTGACTATGGTCTGGAAGAAAAAAATCCGGAAACAACGTCGACCAACACCTGGTTTTCGCCGGTGCTGATCGCGAAGTATGCCGCGAGCGAAAAAGTGACGTTGGCCCTCCGTGGCGAATACTACGATGACAAAAACGGGGTGATCATTGCCACGGGCACGGCCGACGGTTTTAGGACCACGGGTGTGTCGGCAAACGTTGACTACCAGGTGTTGCCCAACGCCGTGTGGCGACTGGAGGTTCGGAATCTCAAAAGCAAGGACGAGGTGTTTGCGCGCGGTGGCAAAGGACCATCCAAAACCGACACGTTTGTGACCACGGCCCTGGCCATAAGTTTTTAAGATATGAACACAGAAGTGCCGGAACATGGCACTTCTGTTTTAATTTGCAGAGGACTTCAATACCATCACACAAACCGCCGACTGGCGGTTAACGCGCGTGCAGACGCAAACGGAACATGGACGAAAAAGAGAAATCGGTTCAGCATTTTTTAAACCTTATCCGGAAGTCCAAACGGGGTAAGTTCAAGATATATATTGGCATGAGCGCCGGTGTGGGAAAAACATTCCGCATGTTGCAGGAAGCGCACAGCCTGTTGAAAAACAAAGTCGATATCAAAGTGGGATACATCGAAACCCACAACCGGAAGGAAACACAGGAGCTTGTGGCGGGCCTTCCCATCATTGCCCGGCGAAAGGTTTTTTATAAAGGCAAGGAACTGGAGGAGATGGATGTTCAGGCCATCGTGAACATGCATCCCGAAGTGGTGATTGTGGACGAACTGGCCCACACCAACATTGAAGGAAGCAAGAACGAAAAACGCTGGCAGGACGTGCTGGACATTCTGGACGCAGGCATCAACGTGATCAGCGCCCTCAACATTCAACACATTGAAAGTCTCTATGAGGAAGTGCACCAGATCACGGGCATCGACGTGCGCGAGCGCGTTCCCGATCGCGTCATCCACATGGCCGACGAAGTGGTGAACATCGACCTCACGGCCGACGAGCTGATCAGTCGCTTGCAGGAAGGAAAAATATACCATCCTTCCAAAATCCAGTCGGCGCTGAACAATTTCTTTCAGGCCGAAAAAATTCTCCAACTGCGCGAGCTGGCCCTGAAAGAGGTGGCGTCGCAGGTGGAACGGAAGGTGGACACTGAAGTAACGATCAATACAAAACTTCGCCATGAACGATTTGTGGCCTGCATCAGCACCAACCACGAAACGGCAAAGCGCATCATTCGCAAGACGGCGCGGCTCGCGGGCTACTACAATTCAAAATGGTATGTGCTCTATGTGCAAACCGATCGCGAGGATGCCAACCGCATAAAGCTTTCGGTGCAACGCCATCTGATTAATAATTTCAAAATGGCTACAGAGCTGGGAGGCGAAGTGATTCAGGTGAAAAGCAACCATATTCCCGCCGTTATTTCGAAAGTGGCGGAAGAAAAGCAGGTGACCACGGTGTGCATCGGCAAACCACACTTGAGGTTGTGGCAGGTGATTCTGAAGACCAACGTCTTCAACCAGCTGCTCACCAAGCTTTCGGATTCGGATATAGACTTAGTGATTCTATCATGACAATCAAAACCAAAGTATCGCTTGGCGTGGCGTTTCTCTTCGCGGTGATTATCGCCATCGGCGGCATGGGGCTGTATTATTTACAATCGTTGTCCACAGACGCGCAAAACATTCTGAAAGACAATTACGAAACCCTGGAGTACACCAAAAAAATTCTGGAACAAAGCGATAGCCTGCATACCGATTCGCTGCGTGCCTTCCGTGAAATGGAAAGCAGTCTGCGACTTCAGGAAGAGAATGTGACCGAAGCCGGCGAACGGGAGTTGACACACACCTTGCGCGAAGTGTTTGAACGACTAAAACATTATCCTATTCAGGAGGCGGATGTGGTGACGCTGCGAAGCCTTTGCCTGGCCATCCAGGAGTTGAACATGCGCGCCATTATCCGAAAAAACGAACTGACACAGCGCACCGCCAGCAATGCCTCAACCTATCTCATTGTTATTGGCACACTCTGCACGTTGGCGGCGTTCACGTTCATTTTAAATTTTCCGGGCTACGTGGCCAATCCCATTGCGCAGCTCACCCGCAGCATCAAGTCGATTGCCAACAAGAAATATGAAGAACGTCTTCACTTCGACCGGAAGGATGAATTTGAAGAGCTCGCCGGCGCCTTTAACCAAATGGCCGAAAAGCTGGATGAATACGAACACAGCAACCTCGCCAAGATCCTGTTTGAGAAACGCCGCATCGAAACCATCATCAACCGCATGACCGACCCGGTTATTGGTCTCGACGAATCGAACCGGGTGATCTTTGCAAACGACCGGGCCATCGACTTGTTGAGCCTCAGCCGCGCCGACATCATTGACCAGTATGCGCCCGACGTAGCCGTGAACAACGACTTGTTTAGAAGCCTCATCAAGCATGTTGACAAGAGCAAAGACGCCGCGTCGGTGAAAGCCGTGGTTTCTGGCAAGGAAAACTACTTCACAAAAGAAAGCATCGACGTGAGCTTTGTTGCCACAGGCGAGAAGGAACGGCTGAACCTGGGACGCGTGATCATGTTAAAGAACGTGACGTCCTATAAAGAACTCGACCTTGCCAAGACCAACTTCATCGCCACCATTTCGCATGAGCTAAAGACACCACTGGCGTCACTTCAGATGTGTGCAAAACTTTTGATGGACAGTCGCGTGGGTTCGCTGAATGCCGAGCAAACCAGCATCACCAAAACGTTGGGCGACGAGGTGACGCGACTTTCCAAAATCACAAACGAATTGCTGGACCTGTCGCAGGTGGAGACGGGCAACATCAAGCTGAATAAAAATCCCGTCACGCCGGGAGCTATCGTTGATCTCGCTTCCGAAGCGGTGAAATTTCAGGCAGAACGGAAACACGTGGCGGTCAAGGTTTCCATTGAGCCGGAAACAATTTCCTTTGCGGCCGACCTCGACAAAACCACGTGGGTGCTGATCAATTTTCTCACCAACGCCATTCGCTATAGCCCGGAGAATGGAACGGTGCAGGTGCGTTGCCGGATCGCGAATGGCAAAATAAGTTTCGCGGTGGAAGACAACGGACCGGGCATCGAAGAGAAATATATTAAACGACTCTTCGAAAAATTTTTTCAAGTGCCGGGCACTCCTTCAGGAACAGGGCTTGGGTTGGCGATTTCAAAGGAGTTTATTGAGGCGCAGGGGGGAGAGATTTATGCGCGAAGCCAACCGGGGCACGGCAGCACCTTTGTGTTTGAATTGCCGTTAATGTGAGGTGAATTAATTAAAGCGAACCGAAAAGCGAGGTCGCCTTTCGGTTCACCATGGAAATGTGTTAGTGTTTCAGCATCTCGTGTGCATATTGAATGCCGATGCCATAGCCGCCGCCGTAGCGTTTCATAAGATCGGTCACGCCTTTATAGGTGGCACCTCTTGCCCAGTCGCGTTGCAGTTCCAGAATGTATTGTACTGAAGTGAGCGGACGGATGCCCGCCTGGATCATGCGTTGCACGGCACGTTCGTGTGCTTCTTCGCTCACGTCGCCACACGCATCGGTGATGACAAACACTTCATAACCTTCGGCCTGTGCCGACAACGCCGGGCCAACAATGCACACACTGGTCCAGAGTCCGGCCAGCACAATTCTCTTCTTGCCCTTTCCAACAATGGCCTTGTAAGCATTTGGATCTTCCCAGGCATTCATGGTGGTGCGATCGATGTAGCCAGAGGTTGCTTGTGGATAGAACTCGTTGACCTCGGGAAACACCGGGCCGCTAAACGATTTTTCGGCAACCGTGGTCACCACTGTGGGAACGTTAAATAATTTGGAGCCGCCCGCTACAATGGCCGTGTTGTTTCTCAATTCAAAAATCGGAAGACTGGCCACGGCAAACGCCATCTGGCTTTCATGGTCGATGAGCACCAGCGTGTGGTTGGTTGGCGTGAGCAATTCGGGCGAGGGCTTTTGCGCGTAAGCGAAAGAAGACAAGGCCATGCTGGCCAGCGTCAACATACGGGAAAATGTTTTCATACAAAGTTGGTTTTGGTTTTACAAATGAATAAGTAAAACTAAGGGCAACACGGAGCACGCACGATTGACAAAGCACTGAATGACTTGTATAAATGAGAGGTGCCGCGATGATTGTGAATTTTCGAAAGTGAAAGAATGACAAATCATACAAGTTTATCGGCCATTTATCCATGTCGCGCCGGAGCACAGCGAATTAGTTTTGTTGACACAATCAATTATTTAAGGTATGACTGGAAAAAAAATGTTTGCCATGGCGTGGAGCGTGACGTGTTGCGTGAGTGCGCTGCTGATGAGCTGCCAACGCGACAAAGCCGATTCAAAAACATCGGACCACAAGAATGACTCGGTTTCACTATATGTGTCGGCCGTCAATTCAAAAACCGAATACGTGGAGAAAGACGGACGTAAGATTGCGTACCGGAAGACGGGGCAGGGGCCCGCGATGATTCTGTGCAACCGCTTTCGCGGAATCATGGACGACTGGGACCCTCTGTTTATTGATAGCCTGTCGCAATATCACACAGTCTATCTGTTCGACTATAGCGGCGTGGGCTTGTCCACATTGCCGAACGCGAACGACTCACTCATGGAAATAAAAGATGTTGCTGATCTGTCGGAGTCGCTTCAACTGAATCGTTTCATCCTGGTGGGTTGGTCGCATGGCGGAAAAGTGGCGCAGACCTTTGCGACTCATCATCCCGCCAAGGTGTCGCATTTGATTTTGATAGGCACGGTGCCGCTGGGCAAGAACGCATTTCCCTCGGAGAAGATATTTTTTGACTACGCGCTAAAGGAAGTGAACGACCTGAACGACGAGGTGGTGTTGTTCTTTGAACCTGCCGACAGTGGGAGTGTGGCCGCGGCGAAAGCATCGCGTGGGCGCATAGACCAACGCACCGACAAAGACATTTACGTGAAGCCCGACGTATTTAAAAAGTACTTCGCGACCAACGCGGCGTTTGTTGCAGACGAGCAAGGACGAACCAAACTGGCGACACTGCCCATCCCAATCTTGAGTCTTTCCGGCGACCACGACATTGTGTTCCCCATCGAGAACTGGTATGCGTTGACCCGAGTTTATCCCAACCTTCAAATCATCATGTTGCCACGTGCCGGCCACGGACCGCAGCAACAGTATCCGCTGCTTTCGGCCCGCTATGTGGGTGACTTCATCAAGAACACAAACTGAAAGGTGATTCATGCCCCCGTCTTCCAGTGGCCAGCCAAAGTTGAAGAAGTAGCACTTTTTGATCCTCGAAAAAATAAAAAGCCCCGTTCGAACGGGGCTTTTTATTTTGTTTGAAGCGATTGTTTTGTGCTTTCCGCCATTCTAATCCTGCAATCGTTTCCCGGTATATTATTCTGTTTGAGTGGCTCATTTTGAAATGAGATCGGTTCCGGTATCGTTATTTTCAAAATAAAATTCCGTAATTCAACATTGATTTGAATAAATCAATTACTTCGGCCCATGCTTGAACGGACCCTAAACCACGGTGCATGCATAAAACCTCTACACCCCTGAACGACCAACACGCGGATGCTGAACTGTTGAAAAGAGTGGCGCAAGGCGACCAGAAGGCCTTCGCCGTGATCTTCGAAAAGCATTGGAAAACGCTTTATCAGTCGGTGTATCGCGCGGTCGAAAACAAGGAAGTAGCGCAGGACATTGTGCAGGATTGTTTTATATCGCTGTGGGAAAAAAGCGCCACCACCACTATCGACAACGTGGGGGGATACTTATATCAGGCGGTGAAGTATCGTTACTTCATGCACCTGCGATCGGGTTACATTTCGCGCAAGCATCTCGATCACCTCAACACCGTGGCCATGGTCAACTCCACCGAGGAAGCGATGGCAGCGCAAGAACTTCAAACGGTGCTCGACGCAACGCTGGCATCCCTTCCCGAAAAGTGCCGCGAGATTTTTTACCTGAGCCGCTTCGAATCCTTGCCGAATAAAAAGATCGCCGAGCAACTTCACATCTCTCCCAAAACGGTCGAGAACCAGATCACCAAAGCCCTGCGCATCCTGCGCGTGTCGGTAGACAAACTTGCCTCGCTGGCGCTGGTCATGCTTTCGGGCTTCGAGCAGCCTTTCTGAATTTCAACCCAATCCATTTCCGTCATTTCCCGGATTCAGGTCCCGTCCCAACCCTGCGAAAAAAATAGTTTCGCCTGACGTAGGGGATATTGCAATCGAGTGCAACTAGGGGATTGATGATGAACTTAGACGAGGACCAGTTCAGGAGATTATTGGACGCTTACCTTGAGGGTAGGGCCACTCCGGCCGAAAAGAAATTGTTGGATGATTTCTTTGAATCGTATCCTGCTGCGAGGATGCATGCGATGGACGACGATGAACACGTGAAGCTTGCCCTGTGGAAAAAGCTCGCGGCGCGTACCGCCCCCGCTCCCCAAAAGCAGCCCGTTGTGCTTTGGTATTCCATTGCCGCGTCGGTGGCCTTGCTGGTGGTGGCGGCCTACTTTGTGGTGTACAAGAAAAACAACGACGATGCCGACGTGCCTGCCGTGCACCAGCAAATGGCCGAGACCGTGCGGGGCCAGAAGCTCAAGATTGAACTGGTCGATGGCACGCAGGTTATCCTCAACGCCAACAGCAAACTCACCTTCCCCGAACAATTCCCTGGAAACACCCGCGAAGTTTACCTCGAAGGTGAAGCCTATTTTGACGTGGCCCACAATCAGGCCCAACCCTTCATCGTGCACTCGCCGGCCTCCAACACTACCGTGCTAGGCACATCCTTCAACGTGAAAGCCGCCGGCGACGAAACCGAAATCACTCTGGTGGAAGGCAAAGTGGATGTGGCCCATGCCGACAATAACAACGCACCCCACACCATTCTTGCACCCCATCAGCAAGCGGTGATCCGCGAAGGCTCCGCGATTGTGACACGCCGCGTGGACGTGTCGGAGTTTGTGGATTGGAAAGACAACATCCTGCACTTCAAAAACACAACCCTGAAACAAACCGCCGCCCGCCTTGAGCAGTGGTATAACGTGGACATTGTTTTCGAGAACGCCGACCTGGAAAAGTGTGTGGTGAACGCGACTTACGAGAAAGAGTCGTTGAAAAACATTCTCGTCAGTCTTGGCTACATGTTCAAGATGCAGTATGAACAACACGGACGCACCGTGAAATTTTCGGGCGAAGGATGCCCCTGAGATGTTAAACCTAACTTTTGTTGATATGAAAAATCAAAGAGACTTCGACGCCCTTCCGCCTTAGGGAGTGGCTTTCTCAATGCGAACCGATTGAGAGAAAAAAATAGTCCGGGATATCATTTTGGCCGATGCTTCCCCGGACTATAGCCTGAGACTTATTGTGTAAACTCAAACCATAACAAACCTATGAAATTTTTACGTAAGCTGTTTATGCTTATTTCGAAGTACACTTTGCGCCTATTCTTCATACAAGCCATTTGTATGAACCTTGGCTTCGCAGCCGACACCAGCAGCCAGAGCCTCGAAAAGGTGAAGGTTTCGCTGGCGCTGGAGAATGCCACACTGAAGACGGTGTTCGAAACGCTGGAGTCGAAAACCGACTTTGTCTTTGCCTATTCGGGACAGCTCGAGGCAAACACAAACGCGTTCAACCTGCACTATGAAAAAGCAACATTGCGACAAGTTCTGGAAGACCTGGCCACCAAGGCTTCGGTGGAATTCAAGCGCGTCAACAAAACCATTTCGGTCACTGCCCTGAACCGTCGCAAGATGTCGGGCACGGCCCTCGTGTTGCGCGTGACGGGCACGGTGAAAGACGAAAGCGCCATGGCCTTGCCGGGTGTGAATGTGCTGGAGAAAGGAACCCTGAACGGCACCACTACCGATGGCAACGGCGACTTCTCGCTGGAGGTGGCTTCCGAAAATAGCGTGCTGGTGTTCTCCTTCATTGGCTACAAAAGTCAGGAGATCACCGTGGGCAACCAGACGGCTATTCCCGTGAGCCTTGTGCAGGATGTGACCACCATGGAAGAAGTGGTGGTGATTGGCTATGGCGAACAGGAGAAGAAAGACCTGACCGGCGCCGTGTCGGTGATCGACAGCAAGAGCATGTCGAAGATGCAGTCGGCCACCGTGGCCGAAGCCATTCAGGGGTTGGCCGCCGGCGTGAGTGTGCGCAACAGCGGCCGGGCCGGAAGCGAGTCGACCATTGAGATTCGTGGCCTTGGAAACTTTTCGAACAACCAACCGCTCTATGTCATCGACGGCGTGCCCACCATTGCCACCCGCGACTTCAACTCCAGCGACATAGAGTCCATCCAGATTCTGAAAGATGCATCGGCTGCGGCCATCTATGGATCGCGTGCGGCAAACGGTGTGATCATCATCACGACCAAAAAAGGAAAAGCGGGTCCGCTCAAAGTAGACTTCGCCGGCCGCTTTGGTGTGCAGCAATTGCCGAAGTATGATTTTATGGATGCGGCCGACTTCAAGAAATACAATGAGATGGCCTACCGCGAAGCCATCGATGTAGAAAAATTCCCCTGGGTTATCAGCCAAGGCTATCAGCAATATCCACAAGGTGTTGACACCGACTGGCAGAAAGAAACCTTCCGCACCGCGCAAACGCAGGACTACAACCTCACGTTTAGCGGTGGCAATGAATTTGGAACCTACCTCGTGTCCGGAAACTATTTCGGCAACACGGGCACAAGCTTTGGTTCGTCGTTCGATCGCTACAGTTTCCGCGTGAACACCGATGGCAAACGCGGACGTTTCAAAATCGGCGAGAACCTTTCCATCGCGCATGGCGAATCGGAAGATCTGATCACCAATCCGTATTGGGATATGTTGCGCATGCTTCCCACCATTCCCGTCTATGATCCCACACACCCCGGGGGTTTTGGCTATGGCGATGAAGCCAGGGCGCGCACGTTTGGTGTGAACCCCATTGCCCGCGAGTCGTTGGAAGAAACCACCAATGCCAACATCCGCTTCCGGGGCAATGCTTACCTTGAGTTTGACATCATCAAACACAGTGTGTTGAAGTATCGCCTCAACGTTGGGTTGGAGTCGAGCAACGAACACTACAAGTATGTGCGCAAGGTGGGTAACTTCACCCTGAACCAGCCCTATGATCCATCGCAGGTCAATGAGAACCGCGGTCAATACATGTCGTCGCTGGTAGAGAACACGCTTCACTTTGATAAAGAATTTGGCAAGCACAAAGTGAACGCGGTGGCCGGCACAACCTTTCAGCGCCAGCAATACGAACAGATCTGGGGAACCAAGCGCAACCTCATTGAAGTGGGTGGAAAATATTACGATGTGCTCGATGCCGGCACGACCGATCCCGAGTCGGGCGGCTTCATCAACAAGGATGTGCTCATTTCGTACCTCGGTCGTGTAAACTATTCATACGACGACAAATACTACCTCACGGGAACGGTGCGTCGCGATGGATCGTCGCGGTTTGCAAAAAATAACCGCTGGGGAAATTTTCCTTCGGTGAGCGCGGCATGGCGTATCAGCAAAGAAAATTTCTTTCAGGTGCCCTGGATCAACGATTTGAAAATCCGCGCCAACTATGGAACACTGGGTAACTCCAGCATCGGTCGCTGGATTGGTTATGGTGGAAGCTTCTACGGCTCCAGCATCTACAACCTTGGCAACTGGGATTATCAGTCGCTGCTCAACTCCACCATCATTGCCACGTTGGGCAGAGATCAGCATCTCGTGAACGGCGCTTCACAAGTGAAGCTGGCCAACGCCGACCTGCGCTGGGAAACTAAAGAGCAAATGAACATCGGAACGGATGTGAAGTTTCTCGATTCGCGTTTGAACCTCACGTTGGAATACTTCGTGTCTACCACGCGCGATGTGCTCACCGAAATGCCCATTTTGTTGTCGACCGGAAACGACGGTGGCAACCCGTGGGTGAACGCGGCAAGCATTCGAAACAAAGGTGTGGAGATTAGCACCACCTGGAAAGACGAGTATCACGGCCTGCGCTATTCCATCACGGCCAACGTGTCGACGCTGCGCAACGAAGTGCTTGACCTGGGCTATGGCAAGAACGACGTCATCACCGGCATCACGCGCACACAGATCGGACAACCCATCGGCATGTTCTACCTGCGCAAGACCGACGGCATTTTCCGAAGCGAAGAAGAAGTGCTGGCCCACACCAACTCAAAAGGTGTGGTGATACAACCCAATGCAAAACCCGGCGACATCCGCTATGTTGATTTTGATGACGACGGACAGATCAACGACGGCGACCGCCAGATCACCGGCAACCCGTGGCCCACGTTTGACTTGGGGTTGGTAGTGAATCTGGAATATAGAAACTTCGACTTGTCTACCATCTGGTATGGCGCGTTTGGACAAACCGTCTACAACGGGTCGCGTTCTACCGTGGAGCGTTTCGACGACAACTCCAACTACTTCGCCTTCAAGAAAGGAAGCGAGCCTTACCAGGAAAATCCCAACAGCGGCTTCCCCCGCATCCTGTATGGCGACGACCGGAACGCGCGTGGCGACACCGATCGCTGGCTGGAAAGCGGTTCGTATTTCAGAATGCGCAACATCACGCTGGGCTATAACATACCAAAAGACTTTGCTCAACGCATTCACCTCAACAACGCCCGCGTCTACGTGACCGGCCAAAACCTGGTGACGTTCTCCGGCTATAGTGGTCTCGATCCGGACTTCACCGCGCCCGACATCTGGCGTCGCGGACACGATGAAGTGCGCTATCCCAACGCGCGTACCTACCTGGTTGGATTACAGTTTAACTTCTGATGCTAACGTACCTATACGCTATGAAAAATTTTAGAATCCATATACTCACCCTACTGTTTGTGTCGATGGCGTTCAGTTGCAGCGAAGACCTGCTGGACGTTGACAATCCCAACACCCCGACCGTTGACCAGGCCTGGAAAACAGAGAAGGATGCCGAGATGGGCATCAACGCCGCCTACAACATGTTCTACAAACCTTCGACATGGACACGCTGGATTTATTTCCGCTATGACCTCACGTCAGACGAAGGCCACAGCACCAGCCCCTGGGGCGAACTTGCCGACTGGACACGCTTCCGCTACAGCAACTACAATTTCTGGGACGGCAACAACTGGCACTGGAGAGATTTCTACAAAGCCATCTTCCGCACCAACCAGGTGCTGGCTTATGTGCCCACCATTACATTCAAAGACGAAGCCACCCGCGACAAGATTCTGGCGCAGGCAAAATTTATCCGTGCCTTGTTCTATTTTCAGGTAGCCGTGCTGTGGGAAACCGGTCCCATTGTTCTTGATCCTTCCGAACCCGCAGACGAACCGGAGCAACGTGGTGAAGCCGAGATCTGGGCACAAGTGGAAGAAGACCTGCTCTGGGCTGCCGACAAACTTCCGCCAACCTGGGATGACGCCAACGTGGGACGCGCCACCAAAGGCGCAGCCAAAGCACTGCTGGCGCGTGCCTATGCACAACAGAAAAAATGGGCGCTGGCCAAAGCACAACTCGACTGGTTGGTGACTGGCGAAGGCAAAGGCTACTATGGCCTGGTAGACAACTATCGCGACAACTTCACCCACCTGAACGAAAACAACAAAGAGTCGGTGTTTGAAATTCAGTTCAGCGACAAGAACAAAGGCGGCGATGGCGATAACCTGAGCGCGTCCATGGGCTTTCAGCGCACACAGTTTTTTGCACCCGGCGGCATTGGCTGGCAAGACGGCAAAGCACGCGCGTGGCTCATCGACGAATACAAAAAAGAAAAAACCAAAGACGGCAAGAACGATCCGCGTTTGCTGAACAACATTTTCTATAAAGATGCCTATAAAGATTTTCCCGATGCCGTGGCAAACGACACCCTGGTGTATAACCGCCGGTGGGATGTGGGTGCCTGGGGAAATGAAACGTTCATCAAAAAGTATTCGACCTACTACTATCGCGACCGCGAAGACTATCATGCACCAAACAACTTCCGCTTCATCCGTTATGCCGACGTGTTGTTGCTGTATGCCGAATGTTTGAACGAAACCGATCAGACCGCCTATGCCTATCAGTATGTGAACCTCGTGCGCGAACGCCCCGGCACCAATCTGAAAAAATTGGAAGATGCCTATCCGGCCATTGGAAACGACAAGACGTTGTTTAGGAAACGCCTGCAAATGGAACGCTCGCTGGAGCTTTGCTTCGAAGCCGTTCGCTGGATGGATTTGAAACGTTGGGATTTGGTGACCACCCAGGCGGGCATCGAAGAATTGAAAACACGCGATGTTGACTTCAACAACTTTGTGCTGGGAAAACACCACCGGTTGCCCATTCCACAAATTGAAGTGGACAACAACACCAAGCTTGATCAGAACACCCCTTATTGATCGTTTACAGGAACAGGAGCCCTGGCGAATTGCCGGGGCTTCCTTTTTTTGTTTGATTCTTAACGCCTGAAAACATCATGGTCGACGCTCTCCATTTTTTATTTACGCTGTGCTTGTTGACAAGTTGCTTGTGCGAGGGCCAGTCGTTGAGTTCGGCTGCTCGCGCTGAAAAGGAACCTGCTGTAGAAGGCATTCGCATGGCATGGGATTTTTCGACGCGCCGACAAGTGTCGCCGGTGGCGGCGCGCAATTCGGGTTATGCCCGACTGGTGGTGCTGCCCGACAAAACATGGTTTTGTGTTTTTGAAAGCGATGGTGTGGTGCTGGGCGCAAAGAGTTTGGATGATGGCAACACGTGGACTGCGGCAAGCCTGATTTCGCCAAAAGAGCGTGGCATGGCCAGCGCCGTTCCCGATGTGCTGGTTTTGGATGATGGTAGTGTGCTGGTTTCCTACAACATGCGGCCGCCGGGAAACAACACCGACACCACGCGGCATTTTTCCATTCGCACAAAGCGTAGTGTCGATGGCGGCACAACGTGGTCGGAAACGGTGGAGCTCTATCGGGCCGGTCATGAATTTAAGAACGGTTGCTGGGAGCCTGCGCAAATTCAGCTGCCGTCGGGCGAAGTGCAACTCTTCATCGCCAACGAAGGTCCCTACACGAAAAGCAACGAGCAGGAGATAACCATGTTCCGCTCGCGCGATCGCGGCGCGTCGTGGTCGAAAGGAGAGCAGGTGAGTTTCAGCAAAGGGTATCGCGATGGCATGCCCGCACCGTTGTTGTTGAACGGCAGCCAAGAAGTGCTGGTGGCTATTGAAGACAACGGCATTCAGCCGCCGGCGTTCAAGCCCTCCATTTTGCGAATGCAAAACACAAAAGATCTTTCCCTGAAAAGCATTGACGCCACGAACCCAAACCGAGCGCAGGCATTTGAGGGAAAGAACAAACTGCCCTCGGTAAAATACGGCGGCGCGCCCTACATCCGCCAATTGCCTTCCGGCGAAATCATCCTTTCCTACCAAAGCAACGAACGGCGAAAGGACGATGTTTGGGATCGCAGCGACATGGTGGTGGCCATCGGATCGAACGACGGAAGAAACTTTACACGAAAGAGCATTCCATTCTACATCGCCGATCCCACAAAAACCAGCCTGTGGAATTCCATTTCGGTTGTTAACGACAGCACCGTGGTGGCCCTCGGCTCTACCAACGCCTATGCCGACAACACCGCCGTGTGGATGATTAAAGGACACATAGTGCATGAATTGAGTGCACGACCTAAAAATGCTCCGCTAACAGAAAAACAAAAACAACACGTCTTCATCGGCGGCTATGGCAAAACGCAGATGACGATGAATGTGCAATGGGACGACAACGCACTTCATGGTCAGATTCAGGTGAAAGATGAACACGTGTTTTCCGGAACCGGAGACCCGGTTCATGATGGCATTCGTGTGTTGCTGGACCCGCAAAACATTTCGACAACAGCTCCTGCACCGGGCATTTTCGCGTTGACACTTTTTGCCGACGGAAAAATGCTTTTCGAGCAAGGCAAGGATGGACACTGGACGCCGCAGCACACCACGGGCATTCAAACCAGCATCACGAAAACGGCTGATGGTTATCAGGCCAACGTCTCCATTCCCTGGAACCTCGTGCAAGGACGACCACCTTTGAACTCACGCATTGGATTTCACGCCGTGCTGCTCGAAACAACCACGGGAAAGACACTGGACTATACCGAACCGATGGCGGGAAACATCACCGACGCGCCCTATTCGTGGTCGACCCTTCGGCTTGTGAAGTGATTCTTAGACTAAAACTTTTTGACAACGACCATGCTTATCAGGATACTAACAACATCATTCTTTTTATTCTTCACCATAACAAGCTTCGCGCAGCATTTCTCCAATCCCATCAGCGACCTGGCCGATCCACACATCACGTTTCACGAAGGCGCCTACTATCTCACGGGCACCACCGGGGTGAACATCACGGTGCGAAAAGCCAGCACGCTGCAAGGCTTGAAGACCGCCGCGGGCCATGTGGTGTATGCTCCCGCGCAAGGCGGTCCCTGCTGCAACTACTGGGCACCCGAACTCCACCGCGTGGATGGCCATTGGTATATCTACTACACCGCGGGCACCAGCGCCGATCTGGCCACACAACGCACCTATGTGATTGAAAACACCGCGGCCGATCCGCTCAGCGGAACGTGGACCAGCAAAGGAAGAATATTTCACCCGACAGAAGATTTCTGGGCCATCGACGGCACGGTGATGCACACGGAAAGCGACGACTATTTTTTGTGGTCGGGCAACAGCAGCGCATCGTCGAACGTGCAACGGGTCTACATTTCGAAGATGAGCAATGGGTGGACACTCACCGGACCGCGGACGCTGCTCACCAGTCCGGAGTTTGACTGGGAACGACATGGCGATGTGAACGAAGGTCCCATCACCGTGGCACACGGCGGCAAGATTTTTATGATCTACTCCGCCAGCGGCTGCTGGACACCCTTCTATGCACTGGGCATGCTCACCATGAACGCCACCGACGATCCACTCGACGCCACGTCGTGGGTAAAATCCAACAAGCCGGTGTTTGTGAGCAACGCCGCCGCAAAAGCGTATGGCCCGGGACACAACGGAATTTTTGCGTCGCCCGACGGCACCGAAACCTGGAATGTCTATCATGCCACCACGGTGTCGGCAGGCGCCTGCGACTACAGCCGCACCACGCGCGCGCAAAGAATGCTCTGGAAGGCCGACGGCACGCCCGACTTTGGTTTGCCGGTGAATGCCGGCGACACCCTTGCGGCACCGTCTGGCGAAGCCGCGTTGCCTGTATCTGCGGTGTTGCCCAACGGCATCTATCGTCTTGTGAATCGTGCCAGCGGCAAGGTGCTCGACCTCGCGGGATGTTCGCCCGACCTCGGTGCCGACGTGCACCAATGGACATGGGAGGGAAGCACGTGTCAGCAATGGAACCTTCAGGCCACAGGCGATGGCTACTATTCCGTCACGTCGCGCGGCGGCGGTCTTGCATTGGACGTTGTCAATTGCTCGCTCGATAATTTTGCAAATGTGCAGGCTTGGGCACCAAATGGCGCGGCGTGTCAGCAGTGGAAAATTGAAAGCACGGCCACGGGCGCCTACACGCTCACGGCACGCCATAGCGGCAAGCTACTCACGGTGGCATTGAACAGCACGGCCGCCGGTGCCAACGTGATGCAGCAGACATCGCAGAACGCCACAGGCCAACAATGGCACATCTATCCGGCAGACATGGTCATCACCGATGTTGAACACGCCGAAACGGCCATGTCTTTTTCCGTCTATCCCAATCCTGCAACAGGCACGTTGCATATTCAAAACGATGCTGCAATTTCGGGCACGGTTCGCTTCACCATAGCCGACATGCTGGGGCACACGGTTTTGGTGCACGACAAGAAAGGGGTGGGATCGAACGAAACGACGGGCCTCAACATTTCAACATTGCCTCACGGCCTGTATACGCTGAAGATATCAACGGCAAAGCGTCAACAAATTATGAAAGTGGTTTTTGAAAAATAGCGAATAAACAGAATGTCTTTTATGTACAGCAATCATCATCACATCTTTCGAAAAATTGTTCTTCTTCTGGTGTTCGCGTCGTCGGTGTTGCCACTGGCCGCGCAGCAAACCAACACGTTCACCAATCCGTTGCTTCCGTCGGGGCCCGATCCGTGGAGCATTTATAAGGATGGCTATTACTACTACACGCACACGCTTGGCGATCGCCTGGCCATCTGGAAAACAAAGAACCTGTCTGATCTGAAAAACGCACAGCAGAAAGTGATCTTCACGCCACCGCCAAACACACTTTATTCAAAAGACCTGTGGGCGCCCGAGGTGCATTTTCTGCAAGGCAAGTGGTATGTATATTTTGCGGCCGACGGTGGCAAGAATGAAAATCACCGTCTCTATGTGCTGGAAAATGCTTCGACCGATCCGTTCCAGGGCGAGTGGGTTTTGAAAGGTAAAATTGCCGACGCGCTCGACAAGTGGGCCATCGATGGCTCGGTGTTCGAGCACAAGAAACAACTCTACATGGTGTGGTCGGGCTGGGAGGGCGACGTGAATGGGCGCCAGGATATTTACATCGCGAAGCTGAAAAACCCCTGGACCATTGATGGCCCCCGCACAAAGATTTCGCAACCCGAACTGGAGTGGGAACGCCACGGCGATTTGCACGACGCCGTGAACCCACCCCATGTTGACGTGAACGAAGGACCCCAGGCGTTGATTCATGGCGACAAGGTTTTTGTGATCTATTCCGCCAGCGCATGCTGGACCGACTACTATGCACTGGGCATGCTCACGGCATCGGCCAATGCCAACCTGTTGAATGCCGCGTCGTGGAAAAAATCGCAGGTCCCCGTGTTTCAGCAAGCTCCCCAAAACAGCGTGTTTGCCCCGGGCCACAATTCGTTTTTTAAATCGCCCGATGGCAAAGAAGACTGGATCCTGTATCACGCCAACAGCACGTCGGAGCTGGGCTGTGGACCCCAACGTTCCCCCCGCGCGCAGCGATTCACCTGGAAGGCCGACGGCACACCCGACTTTGGAATTCCCGTGAAGGAGGGAGTGGAGTTGACGGCGCCGCGATAGGTCTACAACGATTTTGATTTGAAGTAAAGAAACCCTGGTCGCACAGACCGGGGTTTTGTTTTATGCCTCATGCTCGGCAAAGTGCGGCTGTCTGCTTTGTGCGGGAATTTCACGACGATGATGAAAAATGTTCATCCATGACTTTGGGAAACAGGTTTAGCTTTGTTGTTGATGAAACATAAAATAAGAAACGTTGAACCTCGCGACCTGGATTTGCTGATGGCGTTGTGCGAAGAACATGCAACGTATGAGAAGTTTGAGAAAACAATTCGATGCGACAAAGCACGTCTTGCACAAGCACTATTCGGCGACGTTCCCAAACTGCATGGCTGGCTGGTTGAAGTTGACGGCAACGTGGCCGGCTACTGCACGTTCACCTTTGACTACTCCACCTGGGACGCCGGCGAATATCTTCACATGGACTGCTTGTTTTTGCAACCGTCGGCCCGTGGATACGGCATCGGGCGGGCCATCATGAAACAACTGGAAAAGGAAGCGCAACAAAGGGACTGCATCAACATGCAATGGCAAACGCCCTCCTTCAACGAGCGAGCCATCCGGTTCTATGAGCGACTTGGTGCCTCGAAGGCAGAGAAGAACAGGTTCACCTATCCCATTTGCCAGCGTTGAGCTTCAAGTGTATTCGCAATACAGTAAAAGAATCAAAGCCGTGAACTATTCACACGAAGCGTGGCTTGTGAAACGTTGACTTCGTGCAACGCCAGGGGTAGGTTGAGCGTATACCTCAGGCGACCACCACTTCCTTTACCAATCAACCCAAATCATGAAAAAGCGGATCACCTATCAAATCGATTCATTCACCAAAGAGAAGTTCAGGGGAAACCCGGCCGGTGTTGTCTTGAATGCCGACGGCCTCACCGATAGTGAGATGCAGGCGTTGGCCCGGGAGTTGAACAACTCCGAAACCGCCTTCCTCTTCCCGCCCGACGCAAGCGACTGCGATTGCATGATCCGCTATTTCACACCCACCATAGAAGTGCCAAGCTGCGGCCACGCCACCATTGCCGCGCTCTATGCCAAGGCCCACGAAGAGCAACTTGCACCCGGCACACTGCGGGCCAAAACAAAAATCGGCGTGCTGCCCATCGAGATTGCACAGCACAACGGCGACTACCAAATCACCATGACGCAGGGGAAGTTTGAACTTGCCCCGCCGCTGAACGATGCCGTGTCGCACGAGCTATTAACGGCCCTTGGACTCGTCGAAGCTGACCGCGATAATAAGTGCCCCATACAAATTGCGTCGACCGGTCATTCCAAAGTGATGATTGGCATCACGTCGCGTGAAAAAATGAACGCGCTAAAACCCAACCTGGCGGCTCTCGCGGAGTTGAGCAAGCGCATTCAATGCAACGGCTACTTTGTGTTCACATTCGACTCTAACAACAGCGACATTCTAACACACGGCCGCATGTTTGCCCCGGCCATCGGCATCAGCGAAGATCCTGTTACGGGAAATGCAAACGGCCCTTTGGGAGGTTATCTGGTGCAGAATAAAATCGCGTCCTATCAGGGCAACACGTTCAAGTTTAACGGAAGCCAGGGCGAGGCCATTGGCAGAAACGGCATCGTGCAGGTGAGCGTGACCGTGGAAAATGAAACGCCCGTGTCTGTTCGTATCAAAGGAGACGCGGTGATAATTTTCAGAACGGAGATAACATTGTGATTCGGTATTGTGTCGTAGGTAATTTCAGCATCAGGCATTCTGAGTTGTCCAGCGAAAGAGGTATGCGCTGAGCGCGAAGAAGAAAACACCGCCGCCAACGGTGATGGCAACCGGTAGCCACAGTTCACTGAATGTGCCGCCTCGCCAAAGCACCGTCTCCATCGCTTTCACGGCCCACGTCACGGGATTGAAATTGGAAGCGTTGCTCATCCACGGCGGCATGAGGGTGATGGGAAACATGATGCCGCTGAAACACGCCAGCAACTGCAACACCGACCAGCTCAACGCACCCGCCGCCCGCTCGGTGTGAACAAAGTTGGCGAGAAACGTCATCAGCCCGGCAAAGAACACGGCGTTCGAAAAACAGATCAGGAGCAGGTTAACATGCGAAGCCGTTTTGATGCCGAACAACACAGACGCAAACACCCACGTTACGAGTGAGCTTATCAGGATAACGCAGACGCAGGCCAGCGCCTTTCCGGCGAGCACGTGAACTTTGTGCACCGGCGCCAGTTGGATTCGGATGATGGTGCCTGAATTTTTTTCGATGGCAAGCGAAGCCACCGACGACGCCACGCCACCAATCAAGCCCCAGAACATCACTTTTGAAAACGCATAGTCATAGCTCGTGATGCCGGTAGAAGATGGGAACGAACGCGAGAACACGGTGCCGATCAACGCCACCAGCATGACGGGCAACGCGAACGTCACAATAAGACTGGTCTTGTCCAGGAAAAGCAATTGCAGATCTTTTCGGGTGAGGGTAATAATTTCTTTCATGATCAGTCTCTTAAATGTTTTCCGGTGATTTTTAAAAACGCTTTCTCCAGGTTGGGGCTCTCCATCTTCAGCGACAGAATTTGTTCTTCGGCATGAATGCGCACAATGGCGTCTACGGGGGCGTCGGTTTCAATTCGGGATCTTCCCTTGGTGGTTTCTACGGTCAGCACGCTTTGGCCGCCGTGTTGGGCAATCAGTTCTTCAACCGTGCCCTTCGCCACCAACTTTCCTTCGTCAAGGATGGCCACGGCGTCACACAGTTGTTGGGCTTCTTCCAGGTAGTGTGACGTGAGCAATATGGTGCACCCTTCGGCTTTCAGTTTTCGAAGGCTGTCGAAGATGGCGTTTCGCGATTGCGGGTCAACGCCCACGGTGGGCTCATCCAGAATTAACAATGACGGATTGTGAAGCAGGGCGATGGCAATGTTGAGCCGTCGTTTCATGCCGCCCGAATAGGTGTTGACGCGATCCTTTGTGCGGTCGGTGAGGTTCACAAGCTCGAACACGCGTTGAATATTGTGCTGAAGATCGCTGCCGTGCAGGCCATAGAGTCTTCCAAAGAAGTTCGCGTTTTCATGAGCCGTCAAGTTTTCATAGAGGGCCAGGCTTTGGGGCACGATGCCGATCAACCTTTTGATGTCGGCGTCGCGGGGCGAACCCGAACCTTGAAGCGTCACGGTTCCGGCATCGGGAAGCAAACCGCCGATGATCATGTTGATGGTGGTTGTTTTGCCAGCGCCGTTTGGCCCGAGCAAGCCAAACAATTCGCCCCGTTGTATTTCTATCGACAGATCGTCGACCACCGTCTTTGCGCGAAAACGTTTTGTTACATGCCTGAGATTTACCATAGTGTTTGTTTAGGCTTGCGCCAGTCCCTGATTGTTTTTGTGGATGATGGGTTGACGCGCCTTTATTTTCAAACCAAACAGCGGCCGCAGAAAAACTACACGGCGAATGATTTCGAATGTGCCAAAGCACCCGGCAAACGTGAACACCAGCACCACCACAAACTTTAGCGGAGCAACCCACGTTAGCGGGAAAATTAACCATGATCCCAGAAAAAGGAAAATCATGTGGAGGATATACACGGGATAGGCCGCCTCACTTAAATACGACAACGCTTTGCTGGACCGGTTGAGGTTTTTACTCCCAAACGCCAGCACGGAAAAAATCCAGACGTTCGATTCCACCGCCAGCAGGAACCCCGGTGTTTTGAATCCAAACACAAAAATGCGGACCACAAAAAGAACCAACGCCAGCACCAGGAACAACCATCGCCACGCGCGCAGCATGTGCCAGAATGATTCGCCACACAGCGAAAAACAAAAACCACAAACGAACGCCAGCAATCCCAACACAAACCCGTGCCACGTCATGGCATAGAGTTCGTAGGGCATGGGTTTTATCACCAGCACTTCGCCCACAAAAAGAATCACAACCGGAGTGAGACCCAACGGACTGCTGAGCATCTTCTTCAACCCCGTCACAAATTTTCCATTCAAATTTTTCTGCAGAGAATAGAACAGCGGCGTCAGTAGAACCGCATAGACAAAAATGTTTCCGAGAAACCACAAGTGTCCTGCGTTGGCCGCGTAGTGGAGATCCCAATGATAGTAGGCTTGAAGGATGATGACGCTGATGGGGAAAATGCACACCATTCCGAAAATATAAGGAACGAGAATGCGAAGCGAGCGCTCAACCATGAGTTCTTTCCAGCTGCGGCGCTGCATGGAAAAATACACACCCATGCCCGACACAAAAAACAGGAACGGAATGCGCCAGATGTTCAGCATGGTCATGGGCAACCACAGCGACGACCACGACTCACCGTTGGTGATGAACCCGATCATGACACCCCACGGTTGAAACCCGATGGCAACATGATAGACCAGCAACAACCCGATGGCGATGACACGGAGCCAATCGATATCGTATCTTCTTTGCAAGACGGACATAGGATTTTTTTTAACGTATGATTATTTCAACATCTCAGCAATGGTGGGCCGTGTCTTTTCGATGTAGGCATAGTCGAGCTTCAACCCCATCGGTTCAAGCACTTTGCCGATCACGTCGTATATATTTTTCGATTCGGCAAAAGAACCCGACACGGTTTGAAGGGCCGTGGCGCCGAATTTATTTTGAATAGACTTGTCGGCATGTTTGTCGAGCAGCAAGCGCACAATTTCGGGACGGCAGAAAAATGCGGCAGAGTGAAGTGCGGTGGAGCCATCGTTGTTCTGGAAGTTGAGGTCGGCACCGGCGTCGATCAGAATTTTGGCTTCTTCCGTTTTTCCAAACACGGCCGCGCTGATGAGCGGGCTCGATCCGCCAAAGGGATCTTTTTCGTTGATGTTGGTGCCGGCGGCAAGGTGTTGTTTCAACGCGGCGTGGTTGCCCGTGAGCACCGCCGTGTGGATGTCTACGTCAGGGGCTTGAACGGTGCTGCTGGTTTTTGAACGGGGTTGGGTGTTGCAGGCAGAAAGGAGCATAGCAACCGTGAGTGCAACAAGGGCGATCATCAGGAGCGCGGGGTGCTGGCGGTTTTCAGTTTTCATGTGTTTCGGGTGTTTGGTGTTTCGGGTAAATTTTATGGAACCAAAGAACGGCCTCACCACCGGCCAGGGCTAAACACTCTTGCACACAAAAGCATCAACTTTGCGGGATTCGATATAAATTATGACGCAGCGATATAAATTTTGATGCAACTGCCCCTCGAAAAGGGTAAATTGAGGCTGTTTGACACCTTGTTAACCCAAGCCTGGCTGGCCACCGAACGAAACGCAAACGTCTGTATGTACCCATTTTTTGAAACATCCCACACTGCAGCTTCCCGCCATGCCTGAATCACCCCAACCCGAAAGCAGTTTCCTGATTGAGCTAACCGCCGTGGTGGAGAAGAACATCGCGAACGAACAGTTTGGGGTTTCCGAACTGGCCGATGCCATGAACATGAGCCGGTCTAATCTGTTGCGAAAGGTGAAAAAGGAAACCAATCTTTCCGTTAGCCAACTCATCAACCAGGTGCGTTTGAAGCGGGCCATGGAATTGCTTCGACAGTCGTCGCTCAATGTTTCTGAAGTTTCGCACCAGGTGGGGTTCAACAGCACATCCTACTTCATCAAGTGCTTTCGCGAATATTATGGCTACCCCCCGGGCGAAGCGGGAAGGCGCGATGTGGTCACGCCCTCAGAAACCGCTGTGCTGCCGGAAACCAACCGCGAAGTGCCACCCCGCCGCCTGACCCGAACAACGCTGGGGCTGATGTTGGCTGTCGGCATTTTGGTGTTGACAGCGGGTGGCTATTTTATCTGGTCCCGCACCAATCACCGCAGCGGCACCGAGGAAATTTCCATCGCGGTGCTTCCCTTCAAAAACGACAGCAACGACTCGTCCAACGTCTACCTCATCAACGGGTTGATGGAGGCCACGCTAAACAACCTGCAAAAGATTGAAGACCTTCGCGTGATCAGTCGCACGTCGGTTGAAAAATATCGCAACGCGTCCCGTTCCATCCCCGAGATGGCGAAAGAACTGAACGTGAAATATTTTGTGGAAGGAAGCGGCCAGAAAATCGGCGACCGCATTGTGCTGAACATCCAGCTGATCGACGGCGAAACCGACAAACACCTGTGGAGCAACCAATACCGCCGCGAAGCAAAAGACATTTTTGAATTGCAGCAGGAGATCGCCAAAAACATCAGCCAGGAAATTGAAGTGATCATCACGCCCGAAGAAGAACGCCGCATCGAAAAGAAACCCACCGACGACCTGGTGGCCTACGACTATTTCCTGAAAGGCAAAGACCTGTTCTATCGCGACGACCTCATCGGCGCCATCCCCTGGCTCAACAAGGCTATCGAAAAAGATCCCAAGTTTTCGCTCGCCTATGCCACGGCCACCATGGTTTATTATTACCTCGACATCTTTGACGTGGAGAAAAAACACACGGCCGACATCGACAACTATGCCGAGAAAGCCATTTTGTATGAAGCCCGGTCAAGCGAAAGCATGATTGCCAAGGCGTTGTCGTTTGCGCAGAAACGACAGTATGAACTTTCCATTCCCTATTTCGAAAAGGCATTGGAATACGATCCGCATTCCGGACTGGTGCTGCACTTCCTCACGGAGTTCTATAACATACACGTGCCCAACCCCGCCAAGTATCTGGAATATGCTATTCAAAAAGTGAAAGCCGACAAGGGTGCCGACTCCGTCACCACGGGCTTCAACTACTTTCACCTCGGCAACGCCCTGCTGCAAAATGGATTTCTGGACGACGCCATGCGCTACGCCACAAAATCGTTGCAGCTCAATGCAAAAGGTTTTTTTGCCGGCTATGTGTACGACTATACGTTTTATGCCAAAGACCGCGACGCCGGAAAAGCCCGCGACCGCCTGCTTGCCCGGTGGAAGAAAGACACCCTGAGGTTTGATGTGCTGCAGGAGGTGGGAAAAATGAACACCATGCTTGGCGACTACAAGGCAGCCACCGCGTGTTACGATCGCGCCGTGGCGCGCATGAACCTCTATCACATGGATATCTTCAAACACGAATACCTGCGGTTTGGCGTGGCCTACGCCCGCACCGGCCAGAAAGAAAAAGCGGAACGATATCTTCAGCAGTTCAAAACCTTTGCCGACAACGACCGCACCATGTATAAGGATTTATACCTCACCACCTACTATGCCTACACGGGCGAAGCAAACAAGGCGATGAAGCTTTTCGAGCGCTTTGCCACACAAGACAACTTCATTTTCTGGGTGTTGCTGCTGCGCATTGACCCCGTTTGCGACGATCTGCGAAAGGACCCGAAGTTCGATGCCGTCATGAAAGAGATTGAACGGAAATACTGGAAGAAACACGCGCAGCTGAACGAACAGTGGGGAGAAGATTTCAGAGACCTGTGAACGGCAACCGCCACCAGCAGCCGGTGCTGCCTAATAAATTTCCGCTGCTCACAAACGCCGATGATATCATCAGAAAAATGTAGTACTTTCCGATAGATCAAGACTTACCCAATTCATATGAACTTCCGCAGAATCATCGTCATTGCCCTGGCCCTCCAGGTCTCACTATGTTTCACCGTTGCAGCACAGAAACAATTCAAGGGGCTGCTGGTCACCACCACCAAAGGATGGCACCACGAATCGTTACACGCCGGCGTGCTGGCCATCCAGCAACTGGGCGTGCGAAACTTCTTCGACGTGGTGTTGTATGAAAATCCCAACGGCTTCACCGATAAATATCTTGAGCAATTTCAGGTGGTCATCTTCCTCAACACCACCGGCGACGTGCTTGACTCGGCCCAGCAAAAAGTGATGGAACGTTTCATCCATTCGGGCAAAGGATTTGTGGGCATCCACAGCGCATCCGACACGGAGTATGACTGGCCGTGGTATACCAAACTTGTGGGCCGCATGTTCCACATTCACCCCGCCATCCAAACCGCCAAAGTGAACATCCTTGACGAAACCTTCCCGGGCCTGCAAGGCTTTGCCGGCGGCAAACTCTGGACCGACGAGTGGTATGAATTTGGCCCCGAAAAAATCGGCGACCTCAAATACATTCTCTCCATCGACGAAACTTCCTATGACCCGAAGGTGCAGTGGGGCGATAAAAAAGCAGTGGGCATGGGCAAATTGCACCCCGTGGCCTGGTATCACAACTACGACGGCGGCCGTTCGTTCTACACCGCGCTGGGCCACGTGCCCACCATCTTTAGCGACCCGGCATTTTTGAATCACCTCTATGGTGGCATATTCTGGGCAGCCACGGGGAAGAAATAATTTCTCCCCGTCGAAAGTCCGGAACGCAACGTCAAAACCATTCGACAGGATTGTTATTAGCTACTAAAACTACTGGCTATGGCAAAACTCATTGCAGGAATCAACATGACACTCGACGGCTTTTGCGACCACACGTCAGCAATTGCAGACGAAGAGCTCCATGATTATTTCACGGCGCTACTGAACAACTCAGGCACGCTTCTCTACGGAAGGATAACCTACCAGCTAATGGAAAGCTACTGGCCCGACGTTGTGAAAAAACCTACCGGAAACAAATCCACAGACGAGTTTGCCGTGGCCATCGAAAACACTCCCAAGGTTGTTTTCTCGCACACGCTCAAGCAGGTTGATTGGAAAAACGTGAGGCTGGCAGCGCGAAGCCTGAAAGAAGAAGTGCTGGAACTCAAAAAACAACCGGGCAAAGACATTCTGGCCGGCAGCCCAAGCATGATCGTGGCGTTGACGAACTTGAATTTAATTGATGAATACCAACTCTGTGTTCATCCGATAGTGGCAGGAAAAGGCCTGCCGTTATTTAAAACCATAAATGACAAGATCATCCTCAAACTGGTGAAGACAAAAACTTTTGGCACCGGCGTGATCATGCTTCACTACGTGCCGACAAAAGGTTGATCTGTTTGGGTGAATGCACCCTGAGGCATCATAGAAAAACGCGTGTTGTTTGACGGTATGGATTTACGGTTTGTGGGGCGCGCGCTTTGTTATCAACAAATCTGCGTCGATACCTTCCACCTGAAGCACATCGCGGGTGGGATAGAGGTAAAGGTTATTGATGTCAAGTCGAACACGCCATTGGTGATTGGAGGAATGCAAAGACATTTGCGAGGCAGGAATATCGCGGGTGCGCTCATGGTTGTAGCGGGAAATCAGCACGGTCATGAGTGAGTCCGTACGCAACACCAGGGTGTCTTTGTTGGCAATGAGCAGGAGCGGGTCAGAGGGGAGTTTGGGAAACACAACATCACAACGTGTTTCCCCTATAAAGAAGTTTTCATCGCTATGCAGGCCGGAGTTCTTTATTGTGTGCATGTAGTCAAAGCCCCTCACATCCACGGCGCGGTCGCTCTGCCTTGGTGTTGAAAAAGAGTAGTACTTGGTTGTTTCCGCCGATCCGTAGAGATACTCATCCTTTAGCCCCATGCTTCTCATATACACTTCGGTTTCGCCAGAACGCCGGTAGCTTTTGGCACTACGCGTTGCCCGGGCAAGGGAGTCAATATCCTGTTGATACCAGGGGCGGAGCAACGTGAAGCCATGATAGTCGTCGAGGTAATCTAATATCGATCTCACCTCGTTGTGCACAGAGTCGGGCATCAGTCCCTCGTTAACGTTCTCGTTGTTGGCCGCGAACAGTCTGTGCAGGCTGTCTTTGCGCCAGATCACTTCCCCTTTTATTTTTCCGTTCTGTAGAATTTTGTATTGCTCCAAGATACCCCTCAGCCGGTTCACCTGGCTGCGTTCGCTCACCGAGAACATGCCCCAATAGCCAAACGTCATTAGCATGAGAATGATGGCAAGCGAAATGGGAATGAATTTGATGTTTTTATTTCCCAGCGAAAAATAGAAACACACGAGGGTGAGCCAGATGCCGAGCAGCACAATGATGTAGCGGTTGATGGTGATGCCATAGTCGTTCACACGCATGCCGATGGCAATGAACAGCAACACCACCAGCGGGAACAATGCGAAATAATAGATCCTCGAAAACTTCTTGATCCAGCCGTTGCCCGGCAAATTTCCATAGGGATGAATGAGCAACAACGTGAGAATGCCCAGCACCGCCACACACGAGATGAGGTAAGATACCAGTCCCTTAGGCCAGCTCCACAGCACCACAATCTTGGCGGCATACACATAGAGAATGATCAAATAAAGAATCAACAAGGGCAGCAACACATACTGCGAAAATATCTTTATGCCTTTGGGGTATTCTTCGACGCCATCTAACGCATTAAAATCGCTTGGAATGCCGGCGATGAAAAACCAGGTGTTAAACAAGCCACCGATCACCACGAACAGATCGAAGAATAGTTTTTCGTGCAGATCGATGTCGAAAAGAAAGTCGAGCGACCCCAAGGCCAGCGCCAGTCCGGCATAGAGGAAACCGGAATACAGCAGGGCGGTGAGAAACCGGATGAAGAGAATTTTGTTGTAGTGCCAGAAGCCATTCAGTTTTCCTTTCTCCAGGAACGGAACCACCGCCACCAGCAAGTGCATCACCACGTTATAGATGCCATAGCGGATGTAGGGAAGCGAATTGTTGATTGGCTCCACAGCGCTGGGCAAGGTGAAGTAGAGCGCCACCAGCACCAGCGCGGCTGCCACGTGAAGCACGACGCGGAGTTTTAGCCCATAGCCCTGCTTGTCGGAAAACACCGTGACACAGAAAAACAGCGAAATGCCAAGCGCGGCACAAAGCATCACATTCACATAGCGGAGATCAAGAACATCAGCATCCAACTCGAATAAGTAGATACCAATCACCACGGCCACCAGCGCCGACAAAAGGGTGATCGGGAAACGTAGGAACGCGCGGCCGGTATTGTGCAACAGGTAGGTAAACGATGGAAGTTTCATAACAGCGTTGGGAGTATGATCGATGAACGTAAAAGTAGAAATCTGTCAGGAGTCAAATCTCTGGAATTAAAAATGAATTTTCTTCACAACACACGAGACTAACGCAGCTTTTCCTGGAGCGCGTTAAAATCATGTTGCATTTTCTCCAGGATGGGTGTCACATCGGCATGGGAAATGATCTGGGGTGTGCCGTACACCAATTGGCAATTGAACGGAACAATGAGGCTGTCTTCTTTGGGCATGGCCTTTCCCATTCCCTTCATGTAGGCGGGCACGTATTTCACCTCGGGTCGCTGCAACAGCACGAGGGCCACGCCAGGCTTGAGGGGTTGCTGCACTTCGGGTTCGCCCCGTGTGCCTTCCGGGAAAAGGATCAGCGAAAAGCCTTTGTCGAGCGCATCCACCATTTTGTGGATCGGGTCGTTTGCGGGATTCTCTTTGTCGCGCTTGCGCTGGATCAGCAACGTGTTCACAAAATAGTTGCTGAGCTTTTCTTTGAACTTTGTTTTTCCAAAATGATCGGCGGCGGCCACCGGTCTCACTTTGTGTATCAGCTGACGCGGAAGCGACGCCATAATGGTCATGGTGTCCAGGTGGCTGTTGTGGTTGGCAATGATGATGAACTGTTTTTCGTTTAGCAGAAACTTGCCGTTGTCGAACTTCACCCCCACAATGATGCGGAGAAAGGCTTTCACCACCACGCCGTAGATAAACTGCAGAACCAGCTTTTTCATCTAGTAGGCAATGTAGTAGATAAGATGAAAGAATGCCGGGGCCGTATAGGCCAGCGAATCGATGCGGTCTAATATTCCGCCGTGGCCGGGAATGGATGTGCCCATGTCCTTCACGCCAATGTCTCGTTTCACCGACGACATCACGATGTCGCCAAAGAAACCCGACACGGCAATGGTGAAACTCACAAACACAACCTGCACGTCGGTGAGCGGCGTGAGGAAGCCGAGAAAGTAGCCAATGATGGTGGTGCTGATAATACCACCCACAAAACCTTCCCAGGTTTTGTTCGGACTCACCTTGGGAATGATCTTGTGTTTGCCAAGCAGTTTGCCCCAGGTGAACTGCATCACATCGTTGATCTCGGTCAGAAACACCAGGAACAACAGCAGCCCTCTGCCGCCACTGCTAAACCCGGCGATGTCGGGCAGCGACAGGAGGTAGGCCATGTGGCTGAGACCAAACACCGTGAGCATCAGTATCCATTGCAACGACGACATCGATTTGATGATGCCGTTTGTGTTTCCTTTCAACACCATGCGCAGCGGAAGAAACAGGAACATGACAATGGGTATAAAAATGATGAAGGCACCATACCACCCGATGTAGGCAAGATAATACTGGATTGGGATGGACACGTAGGCCCAGAAAATGGCGCGACGGTCCGACTCGCGAAACCCCAGCGCCGAATACAATTCGCGAAACGCCACAAACGACAACAGCGCAATGGCCACATACGATATGGTGCTGTTGATGAGCGTGGCACCGAGCACCAGGGCGGCCATGATCCACCACGACTTGGTGCGGGCCTTCAGCTCGGCCAGGTTTGCCTGCGGTTTGAGCTTGCCCACCACAAAGAACAGCAGGGTGGCAAACGCCAGGATGCCGAAGATGACGATGACGACGATCCGCAGATCTTTATTCTCAATGAAATCGAGGCGAAGAATTTTTTCCATGAGGTGTGTGGGGCGTTAGGAGACAGCGTTCTTCTGCAGGTGAATAAATATTTTGGCCAACCGGCGATAGCACGTAATGATCAGGCCCACGTTCATGACCATGAGCAGGTAATAAAATACGGGCCCATACCAGATGCCCACAACGCAGCCAACGGTGATCAGCGCCATGCGATGTTGTTTGGCCATGGGGCCGATAAAAAAATGCCCGCAGTGCAACGAGGCCCCTAGTGTGCGGATGTAGGCGGTGGCAATGGAAAGGGCAATGGCCCAGTAGGCCAGGTCCATGCCATAGGCCATGTGTTTTGCCAGAAGACCGACTCCGAAAATAATCAACGTGTCGGTTATCCGGTCGGGCACTTCATTGAAGATGCCGCCCACGGCCGACTTCTTGTTGTGCTCAACGGCCACCATGCCATCAAGCAGGTTCATGATAAGGCGGCCCTGAATTCCGGCCACGGCCAGCAACATGTTCACAAAATGCAATCCCACCCCGCGATAGTCGAGGTAGAACGCAACGAGCGAAACCAGTGCGAACGCAATGCTGAGAACGGAAATGACGTTGGGCGACAACCCTTGTTTGGCCAGAAAGGCAGCGGTTTGTTTGGCCCAGCCCGAGTCGCGAGATGCAATGGGGCGGCGGCTGTCCTGGTCGGGAGTCATCATACGGGAAAGATATTATGCTTTTTTGAGTCTTTCACGTTTCGTGTGCAAAATCTGTTACACAACAAAAAGCCCCGCGTGCTGCGGGGCCTTGTCCTTCAGAGAAGCGTGCAAAGTCCTTTAGCTGGCGCTGTCGGCTTTCTCTAAAATCGCGTTGTGCTGTTTCGGATTGGTGGGGAATAGCGAGCGGAGAATTGTCAGGATTTCTTCGTGCGTGGGGGTGGCTGTTAGTCCCGTAAAGATCTCCATCGATTTGTCTCTCAAGCTAGCACCTTTTCCTTTGATGCCGTCTTTGTCAACCAAGGCTTGTTTGAGTTCGCTTGCATTCAGTTCTGTGCAATAGCCAGGCATGCCGGGCTGATGTCTCCACGATTCTGACAAGCTACCGTTGTCCACCGGATCAAAGCCGGCATCGTCAACGAGTGTTGAAATGACCCGCCTTGCTTTTTCATCATCGCCAGAAATGGCCATGGCTACTCTTTCCGGTTCACCTTTAGCTTTTCCTGAATGTTCAAGGGAGTGCGCAAGTAAATTATTGAAAGCTTTAATCACCGGCCTGCCAAGCTGTTCAGAAACCCAGACGCTTTCCAATTTCTCGTTGAATACGTTCATCTCGCCATCGCGCGTAGGGTAGTGGTTGCTGGTGTCAACAACAATGACGTTGTCGGGCACGCCGCTAAACAAATCTTTAGGCAGCTCCGCGATGGCGTTGGTTGGAATGGATACGATCACTACGTCTACTCCCGACACAACCTGCCGAAGACTGGCGTGAGCCACCCCAAGCCTGGCTGCCGTGTTTGCAAGTTCGTGCTCCGCAGATGCGTTTGTTACCTTAACGTCATGACCTGCCGCGGCCAGTTTCTTTGCCAGGGTGCCGCCAATGGCACCGGTTCCAATTATTCCGATTTTCATATGTATGGTAATTATTAATAGTTTCTTCTGCCGTAGTGAACATGTTTTCCGACATGGCGAGAGCATAGATCATCGTGCCCACAAATCTCCCTGCCAGTGGGTTGGCAGCAGACAAGTGGCGGTGATGCCTTATTGGTGTCGGATATTCACAGGCACAAAGGTATGCCCCGGCCCGGCGACAGAAGTTTTTAGATCAAATGGAAAGTTATGAGAATCAAATATTTTTGATCCTGGAAGGGGAGGTGTTTCCTTTGCTCCGAAAAGATTTGGGCGTTTCTTTTGTGTGTCGTTTGAAGAACGTAATAAAGTTGGAGGGGTATTCAAATCCGAGCATATACCCGATCTCGGAGATGTCGGCATTGCTGTGTTTTAATAATGCCTTGGCTTCGGTGAGCACGCGCGAAGCAATGATCTCAGAAGTCTTTTTTCCGGTCACTTCTTTCACCGTGTGGTTAAGGTAGTTGACGTGTATGGAAAGTTCGCGGGCAAAATCATTCGGTGTTTTTAGAACGAGAGAATGTTCTACTGAATCGATCGGGAACTGTTTTTCGAGGAGGTTCAAAAAATTTGAGATCAACCGTATGGCGGCGGGTTTGTTGGCAGATGTTTTCTCGGCAGCATTCTGAAACTGGTAGGCCTTTTGCAAAAGCAATTGGAGGTAGGTCGCTATGGTTTCATATCTATAGTGATAGTCGCTCTTTATTTCCAGGCACATGCGTTCAAAAACAAACCGCACGTCTTCCGATTGTTCGTCGTTGAGCGCAAACACAGGGCTTGTGTTTGGGGCAAACAATGCAGACTTCTGAAAATAATCTTTGTTCAGTAGTTTGGTTTGAAAGTGATTGTCGAAATAACAATAGTAGGATGGTCTTTCTTCCAGCAAGGCCTGCCAGAAATAGGGCACGGTCGGGTTAAAGAAAATCAACACTGTGCCGTTGATTTCGATGTATTCATCTTTTATCTGAAGTATGCCCGTTCCCGAGATCAGCGAAATCTTGTAGAAGTCGCTTCGGTGCATGGGCTGCGTGCGTTCATAAATTTCAGATCGGTTAAAAACATTAAAATGATGGACCTGCGACAAGAGCAGGTATTCCTCATAACACTCCGGGTTGGCGGCCAATAACTCCTTCAGATCATGTATTTCTTGCATTTTGCAAAGTTATTTAAATCAAACAACATCACATCTGGGTTTCTACCTGTAGAAATGTGTGGTGGTTTTGTCGCCGCAGACCGTGGGGCACAGCAATGCCTGGTTATAGGGCACAGCAGAAAGCTGTAAACGCATCGCTGTTTCGTTGTTGTAAAGCGTAGACCGAATGTCTACACAGCAGGCGGGTGTATGGAAAATGTATGCCTTTTATTGGCAATGGACTAAAAAGAAAAATCCCGAATCAATGATCCGGGATTTCACAAGTACATTTGGAGTACCAAAGGTGGGAATCGAACCCACACACCTTTCGGTACACGATTTTGAGTCGTGCGCGTCTACCAATTCCGCCACTTTGGCTTTTCACTTTGTTTCCCAAAAACATCGAAATTCAGCTAATTTCGAAGATTCTTTTCGCCTCCGGAGTCCCTTCGCTTTCGCATAGTTTGTCCCCCGGCTGGGCAAGTGCGGGGGCAAATGTAGAACAAAGTTTTAAATATTCATTGTCTCCGCGAAAATCCGGTGCAAATTTTACTGTGTAAATATTACAGCAGATTGATGGCTAAAAACACCCTTGACTTTCTGGGACTTGTCTACGGTCTCAGAAATTCGTCCTCCCATAAGGGCGACAGAATACGCTGTCTTTCGGCCTCAATAATAGTTTCTAATTTCGGCTGTTTTCCGTGAAAAAGCGCGTTGTCTTCAAGGTTTCTGAAACGTTGCGAAACAAAAAGCTCCGGATAACGCTTATCCACCCCGAGGACAGTAGCATCGATACCGAGACCACCGCCAATGTCAATTGAAAGGAAAAGTCATCAACCAGTTTAAGGCTTTTGGCTACCGTGCACAGCACAAGACTGAACTCACCGATTTGAGATAGTAATGCACCGGCATATAGGCTGTTTTTCCAGCTCTCCTTCAGAAGCCTGAACACACACGCGTTGATCAGACTGTTGATACCGAATATGAGTATTACCAGCGCCGAGATGAGCGCACTATGCGCCTTGACAAAACTCCAGTCCAATTGCAGGCCAATGGATAAAAAGAAAAGTGAGAGAAAGAATACGCGGAAGGGTATCAAGGTCCGGTCAAGCCATTTCATGGATTCATTTTGCGAGATAATAACACCCGCGAACATCGCGCCCATAGCCGCCGAAAGATGCAAGAGGCTGGTCATCCAGGCAAATCCGAAGCACAGCAATAATCCGATAAAAACCTGCAACTCGTGGTCCGGCTGGAAAGTAGAGAGGCTGAGCGGCAATACTTTCCTTTTCAGCACAACCATTCGCAACAACGCGACAAATACAAGGGCGATGAACACACCCAGGATTAATTGTCCAATATTCGATTCCCCTTTTGCCAGAAAATTCAGCACCATAATCATCGGTACAATCAGGAAATCCTGGAGGATCAATATGCCTGTCGCGAGATTACCCAGTCGCGAATTGATTTCCGTGTTCTTGTGCAGGTATTCCAGTATGATGGCAGAGCTGCTTAGGCTGATGATGAAGCTGAATAGGACAATCTGACCTGTAGCCCATCCGAGCTGATGACCAATCATGGCAATGAAAATAAAGCTTAACAGAAGCTGAACAGACACGCCAATAGCGGAGATCCGGATATTTTTCATCAGCGCAGGCACTTCAATTTCCGCGCCGATGAAAAACATTTGCATGATCAGCCCAAGCGATCCAATTTGAGCAATGGTGGTAACGTTGGTAAAAAGTTGCAGACCATGCGGTCCGAGTAAAATTCCGGCAATGATGTAGGCACTAAAGTAAGGTTGACGGAAACGCTTCAACAGCCAGCTCAATAACAGGATCGTGAGAAGCATTCCCACAATGCCTTTTAACAAATGTTCTCCGGGGTCAAGCAAGGGACGACAGGGTTGAATGTTACGGATTCATCTGCTTTCGCATTCCGGACTAGGAATATTTAATTGATCTGATGGGGACAGTTTTTCCAGAGCCCAATTTGGACTTTATCTTGTCCCACAATGTGTTCATTCGCCAGTTGTCTTTACCGTTATTTTCTTGTCCACGAACTTTGATTACGGTATTGCTTTTTTTGGTTTTTATTTTTTCGAGGTTGATGGTAAGAAGGCCATTCCGGCATTTTGCCTGAACACGATCTGTGTCAATACCCACAGGGAGAACAAAGGAGTACTTAAGGGCTTCGTGCCTGATTGCGCGTGGATATTCGAGATCGGTAGGTTGTCCCTTTGTTGAGATGACGAGTACGTTATCCTCAATATGGACATCTAGATCCTCTCTGCTCATTCCAGGCACCGGTACGCTCACCGTAAAGCTGTCTGGTTTTTCAGACAATTGCGTGCTCAACAAAACGTGAGATCCACCGAGGCGCTGGTGTCCCAATTCGACATCGGCTACATCGTTGAGAAGGTGCGATAAAGAATGAATGGGTTTGAAAATTGTTTTCATAGGTTGTCACGTTAAAAATGATTTTTAAGAAAACAAGTAAAATCAAGGATAGTGTGGAATGATCAGGAGGAGAATAGCATGGAGCCGTGGGATTGTCATGCCACAACTATCCAGGATTTAGTCAAGAAGTTACACCGGCAGTTTGCCCTGTCGGTTAGCCAATCGTGATTTGCTTGACCGGCTTCACTTTCGCTTCGTCTTTCTTGGGAACGGCGATGTGAAGAATGCCGTCGGCGTAGCGCGCAGATATTTTTTCGCCTTCCACTTTGTTTTCAGGCAATGTGAAACTGCGTTGGAAGGACTGATAGTTGAACTCTCTGCGGGTATAGTTTCCGCTTTCAGCATGCTCTTCATGCTTTTCTTCCCGCTCGGAAGAAATCGTAAGCACATTGTTGTCCAATTCTACTTTGAACTCATCGCGCTTCATGCCCGGAGCGGCAACATCAATGACGTACTCTTCATTGGTTTCCCGCACGTTCACTGCAGGCAAGGTGGCTGAATAGTTTCGATTGGCCAATGTGGAATCCGCCCAATCCCGGTTAAAAAAATCTTCGAGTAATGAAGGAAGGGATGGAAACAAAGTAGCATTTTGTCTTACTAAGGTTTTCATAACTTGGTTCTCCTTTCAGATTTAGTTAAACATGTTACGTTAAGATTTGTGTTGTTTGTATGAGAATCGCGATTCGGTTTTTCGTTTTTCAAAATATATGCCTCTCCGTTTCGCCGCTGAAAATCGGCAGAAAAAACTGTCAAAAATTCAGAATTTTCCCCTGACTTAGTCCCGATTGACGCCGCACAGTCATAAAAAAACTGACATTTTTTAATTCTCCGTTCGTGTCAAAAAGACATAATCGCCACCGGTAAAGCGGACATGACTAGCGTGTGAGTTGCCGGAGTGCAGCGTAAGGAATTTGCATAAAAGTTGTTGGGGCATTTTTGCAGTTGAAAATTCTAAAGGCTATGAAATCAATTTTGAAAGGGGGCGCGGTTTCTGCCAGGCTGGAGGCCGCCCATCAAATTAACGCAAGGAGTGTCCATTCAGGAACACTCGGTCTCGCCATCGCGATCGTAACACTCCTGCTCTCTTCTTGTAACGGTAATGATAGCAGGCAGGCTGCTGAGTTGAAAAAGCATCCTGCCGATAGTCTCGCCAAACCAAAGGTTGACATTAAGGTCAATAGGCGCTATGATGAGAAGGGAAACATGATTGGGTTCGATTCAACCTACACATCGTATTACTCAAACATAAGCGGGGATACAGCCCGAATGGATAGCCTGATGGGAAGCTTCGATCGCTACTTCAGAGCAGACCATTCTTCTTTCTTCCGGAATCAGTTTGATCCTTTGTTCTTTACCGATTCTACGCGCTATCCCGATTTCTTTCATGATGATTTCTTTATGCGGCGCTATGAGCTAAACGATCCTTATTTCAGGAACATGATGCGCGATATGGATTCCATAAAGAATAGCTTTTACAAGGAGCACCGTGAGGCTAATAAGAAACCGGTGAAGTAGGCATAAGGTTGCCTGAACACCCATTGAAATGCCAATCGCGAACGGGATAATGGTATTCGCGGGTTGACTTTGCCAAAAGCAGCCGGGCGTCGTAAACGACACTCCCCCGTGGCGGAAGCCTTTCTCGCATCCGTGAAAAAAGAACGGGACAATATTGTTCAGAACAAATTCGATTGGTATGAACAGTATTAACCGTTTTACAATGGCCTCCAACACCGAATTAGGACAAGTCGTCTGGCCAATTCTTTGCCTTTGAATTGCACAGCTTCCAGAATGAAGAAAACGAAGGATAATAGCCCGTCACCTGAGGATAGAGCCATTCACGGTTGTCCTTAACTCCCGGATAATGAGTAAAGGCTGGATGTTCTTTCGATACGAATACGCTTTCTCGCGCGATGGAATCCTGATAGAAAGCCTGCAGGTCGGCAATTTCACCGATCATCCATTGGAGGCCCTTGATGTTTTTTGAGAGTGATAGAATAAAGTCAACGACCTTTTCACTCACTGGATATTTCTGAAAGTGTGACGGCTCCAATAACAAAATCCGATTGACATCTTCCGATTTTCGCCATAGCGGATCGAGATTATAGGAATTGTAAAGTAAGGTTGGTTTTGAAACATCAATGCGAGGTTTGGGTATGGAAGGAAGTCGTGTGCCTAGTTCCCAACGGAAGATGGATTTTAATTCCGGAGGAGAAAATCCGAACGCTAATGTTTCTGTGGCTCTATCCAGAAAAGTGTTTTGCTGATAGTGGTTTGTATACCGATTTATGTTTTCCTGGTTGCAGTAATATTTTTTGTTGGCAAACGCACCAGCGACCCATTGCCAGCTGAGCATATTACTGGCCAAATCTCCATCCAGCAGGTGTGCATACATCCAGCGCGATGGCATCAGCCAATGAGCCTGGCCGATATTGCAAGCGATGCTCGCGATATACATACGCACGTGGTTGTGAAGATAGCCCGTCTTGTAAAATTCTTGGATAGAATTGTCGATGGCGTCGATGCCGGTCGTTGCGTTTGCAATGGCGTCGATCATTTGGCGATGCACTACATTAGTCTGAGGCTGCTTCACATCTTCGAATATAGCGGCGCCTTTCGACTGCCAAACGCGTTGAAAATATTCGCGCCAGGCCAACTCCTGCAAAAACTTTTCGATTTCTCCGGGAAGAAATCCTTTTGCCAGAATAGCCTCTTGGACTTGCCGCACGCTGATGACACCGCGGGAAATATAGGGCGATAAATACGTTACGGCGCCATGGGTATAGTTTCGTGTTTTTCCATATTGGATTGGGTCGATCTCATCGATCCTTTCCATGATTGATCCGTAGGCGGTGGGAAATTTAGTGGACATACGTCAAGCTCCGGTGTGTGTGCTTTTTAAGACGTAACAAAGGAGTGTGCGTAATGTTATCAACGCGTTCGCGCCGGAACAATATGCATGCGTCGTTGTTAAACCGCTGACCGCGTTCAGTGCATATCAACTGTTTTTGATCGTTATCGGGGGCGATTTCAAAACGCGTTTGAGCCGTGCAATTCAACATGCGGCAGCGGCCTATGAGAATACTACTTACCGGTTCCACGGGATACATCGGCAGGCGCTTGCTTCCCGTGTTGTTAGACCTGGGGCATTTTGTGATTTGTCTGATTCGTCATCGGCGGAAATTTGATTGGGAAGCTTTTCCGGAGGGTACGTTTCAAAACATCGAGGTTATTGAATGCGACTTGCGCGACGGTGACGCCCTGGCTGCAATTCCGCCTGACATTGATGTAGCCTTCTACCTGGTTCATTCCATGAGTTCCAGCGTTTCAGATTTTCAACAGGCAGAGACGCTGTCGGCCACCAACTTTGCACGTCGTTTGAGCAACACAAGGGCTCGGCAAATTATTTACCTCTCGGGAATTAGCAACGGCACCGCGCTATCGGAACATCTGTCATCACGCAAGAGCGTGGAAAGTATTCTTCGCCAATCGGGAGTTTCCCTCACCGTGCTCCGCGCCGCCATCATTATCGGGTCGGGCAGCGCATCGTTCGAAATCATCCGCGATCTGGTAGAGAAACTGCCGGTGATGGTGGCACCGCGCTGGCTGAAAACGCGCTGTCAGCCAATCGCTATACGAAACGTTCTGGAATATCTGGTGGGCGTGATGCTAAAGGATGAAGCCATGGGAGAGACCTTCGACATTGGGGGCACAGAAATACTCACCTACCGCCAAATGCTCTACACCTATGCCCGTGTCCGGAAGCTCAGACGGCTTATCATCACCATCCCTGTGCTTACGCCACGGCTCTCATCGCTGTGGCTGGTATTTGTAACCTCGACATCGTATTCCCTGGCAAAGACGCTGGTGGATAGCATGAAAAATGAAGTGATCTGCGAGGACACGCGCATCCGCATGCTGGTGAACACCACCTTGTTCAATTATACCGAAGCCTTGCAATTGGCTTTCGATAAGATCAGCCATAAAAATATCATATCCAGTTGGAAAGACTCGCTTTATCTGGACACCGGTGAGCGCGACATCATGGACAATATGGAAGTTCCTTCTCATGGTGTACTTACCGACAGGCGTGAAGTGAAATTTACGCGGCCGGCCGAGGAAGTCATTTCCAATCTCTGGTCCATCGGCGGACAACGCGGCTGGTATTTTGGGAACTGGCTATGGAAAATCCGCGGCTTCGCCGATACCGTGGTGGGAGGCGTCGGACTGCGGAGAGGACGAAGAAGTGAATTTGATCTAAAGACCGGAGACGCCCTCGATTTTTGGAGAGTGCTGCTTGCCGATCGATCGAGCGGGAGATTGATTTTGTATGCCGAAATGAAACTTCCGGGTGAAGCCTGGCTCGAGTTCACCATCAAAAAAGACAATGACGTAAATAGACTTATTCAAACAGCCACCTTCCGGCCCCTGGGGCTTTGGGGTCGGATTTATTGGTACAGCGTATGGCCATTCCACGGACTTATTTTTCCACGGTTAGCGAAGGCGTTGACTTCTAAGTGATACGCACGTTCGCTTTCTAAAATCAGTTTCTGATAAAATTCATTCCGCCATCAACGCCCACAATTTGGCCGGTCATCCAACTCGACTCGTCTTGCAAAAGAAATTTAATAACCGTGGCAACGTCCTCGGGTTGTCCTATTTTTCGTAATGGATTTCTTTTTGCTACCTGTTCCCGTTTTTCCAGGGAGTCGAGAAATTTTGCTGCCAGTGGCGTGTTGACCATGGAGGGCGCGACACAGTTCACGCGAACGGCAGGGGCCAGTTCTGCGGCCAACGCTTTGGTCAGTCCTTCAACGGCAGCCTTTGCCATGGCGATGGAAGCGTGGAAGGGCAATCCGACTGACGCGGCCACCGAGCTGACGAAAACGATTGACGGGTCATCCGTGCGTTTCAGATTCGACAGATAATGTTGTGTGAACAGGGCAGCCCCTAAGGCATTCACTTGAAAATCCTGTAGAAAGTCGCCCGGACTGAGGCGGGAAAATGATTTCAGGTTTATGGTCCCGGGAAAATATACCAGTCCGTTTAGGGGACCCTCCAGGAGTGGGAAATTATCCCTGTCATAGTGTGTGACGGTGTGAAAACTTGAGTACAATCCATTATCCGGTTTTGTGCTAAGTCCAATAACGGTGTGGCCGTCCCGTTGAAGAATGGTTGCTGTTTGAGTGGCGATTGCACTGCAGGCTCCGGCGAAGAGAAAAGTCTTTTGTTCCATGATTGCGTTTTGACCACACTATAACGCGAAGACGTGGTAAGTGTTCGGAAACCTTTCTTCAACATTGCTGTTTTAGAATGCATGCCAAGCAAGGACGCTTAACGGAACGAAACAGAAGTCAATCTGAATGCGAGCTTTCATGAACGCGATTAGGTGAATGCTTCTTTAAGATTTCGACCTCTGTGGTTCTAATTGTGCTGCCGTATTTGGCGCTATCGCGACTTTATGGTCAGGAGCAGTAAGCATAGAAATATGTTTTCATTGATGATGTTAAGATCATGTAACAAATTTTAACATCCGTTGTTAAAAAACGAAACCACGATGAATCAAGTCCCACTTCTATGATCGACAATCTCCGGCAACATATCATCAATCGAGTAGGAAAAAAGCCCGATAACCTGGAGCATGTATTGGATCATTTTGAAGAGTTCAGTGGCGAGCGTGGACAACATTTGCTCGTGCAAGGGGACGTTTGCAAGCACGTATATTATATTGCAGCGGGTTGCATTCAGGTTTATATTATCGACAGACAGGGCCAGGAATCGACACGCGAATTTTATGTGGAAGACCAATGGGTGACGGATATTTTCGGATTTCAGAATCAGCTGCCTGCCAATGAGTCCATCAAGTGTGTGGAGGCTTGCCGCTTGCTTCGGATCCATTATGATAGCTTTCAATTGCTTTCACAGCAGGCTCCACAGTTTGCAGCGATCTACAAAGAAATTCTGGAAGTCTCCTACAACAACACCGTTTACAGGGTCAATGCATTAACGGCCATGAACGCGTTGGAACGCATCAGGTGGCTCATGGAAAATAAGCCAAAAATAATGACAAGGTTGTCCAGTAAACTGATTGCGTCCTATCTGGGCATCAGCCCCGAAACCATGACCCGCCTGAAGTCCAAACTATAAAGTCTTGACATTTGTCAAGGACTGTCTCCCGACTCTTGCCCAATTTTGATTCAGTTAACTACTAAACATCAAAATTATGAAAGAGTATCTGTTGCTGTTCTGGAATGAGTCAGGCGAGGGGAAGTACCAGCTTGATCCCGAAAAAATGAAAACCGCTATGGCCGCGTGGCAAAATTGGATTGGTAATATCGCCATGCAGGGAAAACTTATTTCCACAAAGCCCATTCAGTGGGAGGGTGTCACCGTGGGTAATGCCGGGGTGTCCAATGAGCCTGCCATTAAGGAAAAACAAATGGTCACGGGCTACATGATTTGCAAAGCCAACGATGTAGAAGAAGTGCAGGCCTGGGCAAAGAACTGTCCCATTCTGCAGAGTCCCGCAGGATTTACAGAGGTCCGGGAAGTTTCACCTTTTGAAATGTAAGTCCTATGAACAAGATCTTGGCGATAGGACGATACCTTTTCCCGCTTTCGTTTCTCATGTACGTGGGCTTGCACCTGGGCAAGCCCGAAGTGGGTGCTGCCTTCGTTCCAGACTACATTCCCTTTCCGTTGTTCTGGAACTACTTTACGATGGTGTGTATCGTATTGTTTATCATCAGTGCTGTGATTGGAAAATACGACAAGCTCAGCTACGCCTTAATGGCATTATACGTGGTCTTCATGGCCTTGCTTGTTCATATCCCGCGGGCTATGGGCCACGAGTTGGGTGTGGAAACCATGACGGCGGACCTGGCCAGAGAGCAGGAACTTGAAATGGTTAATGTTTTTCGTAACGTCATGGTAGCCGGTGCCTTGCTGGGGTTTTCAAGGTTCGTAGCCAGGGACAGCCGAATAATCGGGTAACCGCTTTTTGAATGAAATCGGCCGGCGCTCTTTAATGAGTCAATTTTGTTTTGAAACGTATGGTTGAAACTGTTGATACTGCCGGCACCGGCCGGCATCGATCGGCACCAGATGTTCGGCGTGTGGCCATGACCAGACGCAACGGTCTAACGTGAGCGTTGAGCAGAAGTTTAGTCTTCGGTGCTATCGCCAGAAACAGCGTGCTGGTAAAGTGATTTTGTTTAATGTTGTCCTATGGATGGGCCGATGAAGAGCTTTTTATGTTAAACAAAAGATACAGAAAGACTTCTTCGCGCGCATTGTCATCGAGGGTTGCAGCAGATGACTTGTTTTTCTCCACACTGTGCTTGAGGATGGTTCGGATTAAATGTTTCTTTGATCGCTCTTGGACAGTTCCATGTCATTACCGGTCGCTTGGCCCGTGGCCCTATGTAAAATTGTCTGGTAATGCGTGTTTTTTAAAGGCACGAATGTTGTCTACGCAGCACTGTTAAACGCTTTACCTCATGCTCGTAAGCTATATACTCATTGCTTTCCGGAACCTTCAGAAAAACCCTGTGTTCACTTCCGTCAACGTCATTGGACTGTGCCTGGGCATGACTGCGTTTATACTGATCGCACAGTATGTCTCTTTCCAGTTCAGTTACAATTCCTTCCATACCCACGCGTCCGTTCTGCACAGACAGCTTCATGAAAAGGGCAATGGCGACCTGGAGATCTATAACGCACCAGCTCTTCCCGTGCTTGCTCAAAATCAAATCAGCGGAATTGATCGAGTTTGCCGAGTTGCGGAAGGGCAAAACTTAGGCACGGGTATTCTGGTCAATGAGATGGGTGAGAAGTCTTTGTCTTTTCGCGAAAACAAATTTGCCTATGTTGATGGCAATTTTTTTCAGGTTTTTACATTTCCGATACAGGCAGGCAATGGAAGTGCATTGAAGAGGCCCAATACGATGGCACTTTCCCAGACAGCTTCCCTGAAATATTTTGGAAGAAAGTCTCCCCTGGGAAAGGCACTGGTATTAAACAACCAGTTCGGCCAGACTTCCTATACGGTTGAGGCGGTGTATGAGGACATGCCGGAGAATTCGGATTTGAAATATGACATGGTCTTCTCCCTGGAAACCCTGGCCAATCCGGCAAACCTGAATGGCAATGAAGGCTGGGCCAGCCTGGATGGAACACAGAGCCAATGGATGCATTCCTATGTGATGCTAAAAGAAGGTGTCGATCAGAATTCCGTCGCTTTTCAGGCTACCTCACTGGAGCGTAAGGCTAATCCGGGTCAGAAAAGTGTTGTAAGGTTACAGCCCCTCGAAAGCCTTCACCTGGGAAGATTCCTCCATGAGACCTATCCGACGTTTGAAAGCATGCGCTATGTGTATATGCTGGCCGGTATTGGCATTCTGATCTTGATTATTGCGTGGTTTAATTACGTTAACCTTTCCACGGCCAGTGCACTTAAACGTGCAAAAGAGGTTGGCATTCGCAAAGTAGTCGGTGCCGGCAAGAGTCAACTCATCAAACAGTTTCTGGGAGAATCAGCGATGCTGAATGCGTCGGCTTTCATTTTGTCCATAGCGTTAGTGATGGCCTTACAACCGCCGTATAGGCAAATACTGCAGAAGGACATCTCGTTGAATATATTTCAGGCGGGGTATTTCTGGCCTGCGGCTGGCGTCATGCTTGCGCTGGGAACACTTGCATCGGGTGCCTACACGGCATTTGCCTTGTCTTCGTTCAACCCGGCACAGGTACTGAAGGGGACCTTCACCAAATCTGCAAAAGGTGTCTTTGTCCGGAAAACCCTGGTGGTGTTTCAGTTCTGTATTTCCATGATGCTCATCGCCACAACGATTCTGCTCTATCAGCAATGGCTTTATATGCAGAACAAGGATCTGGGAATGAACATCGACCAGCTTGTGGTTGTCCGTGGCGCGGAAGTGAAAAGAGACGAAACCTTTACAGAACGGAGCGAAAGTTTTGAGAACGAAGTTCGTCAGGCCAGTTTCATCGGGGATTTCTCCAGGTCCGGAAATGTCCCAACCGAGGGATTTAATTTTTCCACGGCTGAAATAAAAAGAGTCAACGTGTCCACGGAGGATGAAAGGACAAGCTATGATATTCTAAGCATCGACGAGAAGTTCCTGGCCACCTACGGCATTGAGGTTCTGGCCGGAGAAAACTTTACCACCGAAACCTGTAACCGATCCTGGAACCAAATGGATCGAATTATCATCAACGAACGTGCTTCCCAAACACTCGGGTTTTCTTCTCCCCGGGCAGCGGTGGGACAAAAAATTTCATGGGGCGAGCGGGAGTTCGAAATACAGGGAGTGATTCGAGACTACCATCACCTTTCCGTCCGACAGTCAATAAGTCCCATAGTGTATACGCCATCTCACGGTGGTGGCTACTATACGTTAAAAGTTCAGGGAAAGGACATAGCCAATCATTTGCGTGCGCTGGAGCATATGTTCATGAGGAATTTTCCAGGCAGTCCCTTTGAGTTCAGTTTCCTCAATGAAAAATTTGCAGCCGCCTATCGCGACGAGCAACAGTCCAGCGTTCTGTTTACCATCGCGTCCGGTCTGGCCATTCTCATCGGCTGCCTGGGACTGTTCGGACTGGCCATGTACAATGTGGAAGTTCGTAAAAAAGAGATCGGGATTCGCAAACTTCTTGGTTCTACCTCCGCGTCAATTGTGGGCTTGATTTCACGCGACTTTCTTCTTTTGCTGCTTGTCGCTTTTGTAGTAGCCGTGCCGTTGGCGTGGTATGCAGTGAGCGAGTGGCTGAAAGGATTTGCCTACCATATCGAAATTAGTTGGTGGATTTTTGCCCTTGCAGGTCTTTTCACCGCAGTGATTGCGCTGGCAACGGTTGGTGCGCAGGCGCTCAGAGGCGCGGTTAGTAACCCGGTGGATGGACTTCGCAGTGAATAGGACAATGACCTTTCCATCGGAAAACTTAAAATGTTTTCGTCGATATAACGACCTGCCGCTATTAAAATTCAGATTGCAATCTCATCAAAAAAAATATGGGGTAATCATTTCACCAATCCACATCGAACAGCGATAGCATTCCTTTTCAATACACTCCGTTAAATTAAACTCACACCCAAAAAACTTGCCCATTGGTGTTGTGGTGCACGTAGGGAAAGGTCCTGTTTCGTTGGATTTACCTCGTGAATTCAACTACCTGTGCACTAACGGTTATTGTCCTTCTTACAAAGAAAGGTGCAAAACCGCTGAAGTGTGCCTCTGTCGTCACGTTGATGATGGCTCGTGAACCATTCAGCAAGTTGGCTTTCTTCATCATCGTTGAATATGCATTTTCGTACAGCTGCTTTTTGTTTAGGCCTCCAATGGCAAAAACATAGGACACCTCTGAACTTCCGCTTATTTGATCAATTACCTTGAAGTTGTTCTCGCGTAAGTGTACCTCGGTGGCGTTTTGGTTGTGATTGGTTACAACGGCAGTGCCGACGCCACATGAGCTAAGAAACGCCGTGAGCGAAAATAGCACGGCGCAAATACTGATCTTTTTCATTGTATTAATTGTTTTTATTAAACAGGGGTTAAAACGTAAATTAAAATGCCGGCGTAACGTACTTTCAATTGTCGTGTCCTGCTGCAAAGCTTTCCAGCCAGGGACATAAAATGACCAGCGATGGAAGGCTCTATTGAAAGCGTATTCTTGAAGACGGGGATGAACTGTCAGGAACTAATTACGTGGCATTAAATCCGGTGCAATTTCTCGAGGGCGAGGTTAAAATTTGAATCCAAAATCAAGCCCGGGTTGAATAAAGTAGTTGGGCCATTGTTTTTCTACTGATCTGAAAGATTCAGGAACATTGGTTCTTACCGGCCAATAGCTACATCCGATAGCAGGTTCAAAAAAGAAGCGATTTTTAAGAAACGTGAAATGGTAACCCACATAGAAGTCCAGATAGAGCGTGTATCCATTTCCAATCTTCTTCTTATTCTCGTCGATATATTTTTCAAAAGCGTTCAATGCGTAAAGGGATGTATAGACTCCTTTCCACCAAAAATGCTGATACCCCAGGGTAGGCGCAAGTATGCGCGCATGGCCGGGATAGTTTAGGCCCGGTGCATCAAATGATGGTCCGAAGGGGATGCCTAATGGCCAGGAATAAATGGACCGTTTAAATCTAAAGGAAACGACATCTTTAGGTGTTATCCGATAGCCGATATTTAATTGTATATACTCTGGTGGGTTTTGGTCATCAGGAATTAAATTTCCCAGCACCAAGAGTGAACTCCCAATAAACCATTTTTTATAGGTGCTGTCTTGTTTGGTAGATTGCGCATGCACCTGTAGAATACTTGCCAACACGCAGGCAAGTCCAATCCGGAAAACTCTCTTTTGCATTTCTTTCTTTTATATGAAACGATACGCAAAAGTGTTATGGCGAGCTACAACAACTCGTTCACTTAAGTTAAGAAATAAGACTTACTTCTTATTTTTCAAGAATTCTTGCTCTTAGTCTGCTTAATGATTGAGGTTTGATGCCCAGAAAGCTCGCTAATTGGTACTGCGGAACACGGTGAAGGAGGTCAGGTCTTTTTTGTAGCAGATTCAGATATCGTTGTTCAGGTGAGGAAGTCTTGAACTCGTCAAAGTCTAGTTGTTGTTTCGCTAACAATTCCTCTGACAACATTCTGCACATGATTTCAAACTTTGGAAACTTGCTGTTTACCTCTGCTTCCATATCAGAATTTGAAACCGTAAGAATGCTGTCTTCAACACAACTAATGAAATATTCGGAAGGAGCTTTATGGATAACACAATGGGGTGTTAACACGTCCATTTCTGTGTAGAAAGCAGTAGTTTTTTCTTCTCCGTCTATGATGTAGTAAATCCGGATACAGCCTTTTAGAACGAAGTAGCTATCTTTTGATCGCTGTCCTTTTTCGAGCAAAGTCGTGCCCTTTTTTACGGAGCGAAAAAGGTCTAAGGAAAGTAATACCTTCTTCTCCTCCTCTGTCAGAGAAATATATTTTGCGATAAAGTCAAATAGTGTGTTTTCCATTGTCTCATTTGGCAACTTCAGTGGCTGGCTTTCAAAAGCGTCTGTCCACTCTGGCCGAACGTAAAAGCCAAGATAAAGTTTTACGTACAGCCCACTTCCCTAAAACATCACCTTACTCACCGGCACACCAACGGAAACACCAACCATCAATTTGGTCGAGCGCGGCGCATCGGGCAACACCTTGTCGGCTACGTCATAGTAGTTCAAACGGAATTCAAAATTTATTGCCGGCGAACCGCGTTTGTCGATCAGCACAACGGGTATGCCCAAGCGAACGGTGAGCGCGTTGTAGGTAAAGAAGTTCTGAAAGGCTGCGAGCGATATGCCCACGTGCGAGTCGACGGGGAAGTAGATGCACTGAAGGCTCGCGACCGGCGTAACATAGCGCTGAAAAGTGCCGATGTAGGCCGCGCCCTTCTGCGATGCCAGCGCCGTGGTGTCTTTGCCGCCATGCGCCGTGTAGTCGCCATAGGTGGTGTAGAGCAATCCGTTGCTCGTAAACGTGTTGTTGAGATAGGCCGACAAGCCAACCGTAACAAACCATCTGCCGCGCGGAGTTTCTCTGAAGCGTGTGTGGCTCAGCACCATCGACAGCGGGTAGCTGTGTTGCCGGGCGAATGATGCGGAGTAGTTTTCTGCTACGGTGTAGGCTTGGCGCATCAACGGTATGCCGAGACTTAGGCTCGTCCAGTGTGTTGTGAGCTGATGATAATAGTTGGTGTTCAGCAACGCCTGCGCTTGGCCGTCGGCAAAATCTTGGTTGCTGTTGTAGTCCAGGTTGTCGTAGAAGGTCTTGCGCAAGGCGTTCTTCACTGAATCGGATGCCACCGTGCTTAGTTGTTCTTCAAACTCGTGCGCCGCTTGGCGGTAGTGTGCCTCAACAGTTTGAAGCACCGCTGCGCGTGAGGCATCCATCAACTGCCGCTGCGACGCGGTGGCCGGACTGCAACCTCCCGTCACGGTTGTTTTGCCCAGCCAGGTTTGTTTTAGTGTTGCTGCCAGGTTGCCCGACATGGCGTGCAGCAGTTGGTCTGGCAAAGCACTGCGGACAACGGCCGAAATGCCCGCTACAAAAAACGAACGCACAAGGCGGTCGCTCTTTTGGGGTTGATAGAAGCTGTGGCCAAGGGCAATCTCGTTCGTGTTGGTTTGAAACGTGACATAGTTTTTTCGAAGCGAGAAATCAGTGAGGCCGGTAAGGTAGGTTGCTGTTTTTTCATACAGCAACATATTCACCGCGCGGTTTGTCAGCACCGGGCCATAGTTCTGGTTGCAGGGAACGCGTGCCACTGAATCGCTGACGGTGTGAAGCTTTCCCATAATCAAATCGATCTGTTGGGCGTGGAGGGCAGACACGCAGAGGCTGCCCATCATCAAACCGAGCGCTGTGGGTTTCAGCTTCTTCAAAACCATCAGACTGGAATTTCCGACGTCGCGATCAACTCCACGGGGGCACCCACACGAAAATCAGACAGGGACACGGTGTTGAGAAAATCGTTGGTAAACAAGTCGGCCATTTGTTTGGTGAGCAGGGCGCTGCGCATGTTTTTCCATTGGTCGTCGGCGTTGCCATACATGTAGTCTACCAATCCGGGAAATCCCCACGCGGCATTCTTGCCCCAGTGTTGGGCAAAGGGAATGCCGGCGGCCTTCAATGCCTCAATGCATTTTATGAGATATTCTTCGAGGCTGATGATGTTTCGGTTGCCCGTCCAAAGCACGCCGTCCACTTCAAGCACGCACGTGTGTGGAAATCGCGTGAAGCCGAGTGTGGCTGTTGACTGGCTCACAAACCGCATGGAAAGAATGCCGGGTATGGGGCCGAAGTCGCGGATCACTTTGGTGAGCACGGCGAGTGCTTTTTCTGAATCGGCAATGTCAATCGCGAAGGCACTGCCAAAGGCGGCACCCTGCGGGCTCGTGTCCCAAAACATTTCGCCCAGCGTGCCCAGCACATCGGTGTCTACCGGGGGAAAAACTTCGCTCTTTAGCCCCGCCACCAGCAACGGAATGGATCGCTTGAACTTGGCGGCAAGCCAGGCAATGAAACTCGGCAGGTCTTTGTAGATAGACGATTGAATTTCGGGTATGGGGTTGGGATAGTTGGCCACATAGGGTTTCTTGAACATGATCTCCGTCACAAAATCGTCGTTGGGCCTGTAGGGGTTGATGTATAGTTTGTAGTGATAGGGTCTTTCGCCGCTACCGTCGGCTGCGGTTTCGCCGGGGATCTTGAAGGGAGAATCTTTAAAGTTCAATGTCTTGGCCAGCTCAAGCGCATCGTGGGGATTGATGTTGCGCACATAGCGCTTCAGCAAAAAAATGTCTTCCACTTCCATCACCACCCCGTGAATGACACCGAAGCCCCCGAGGCTAACCAACGCGGCGTTGAACAAATCGTCGTTTCGGATAACGCGCGATTGAATGGAGGCCGCAAACCCATCGCTCAAAGCCGGCACACTGGCCCGCTCAATATAAACACGATCGTTTGCCGAGGGGCCAATGATGAGACTCAACCCTACCACGCCATCCTGAATGGACCCCACATCAATGGCAGAGCCGTGCACGCCGGTGGAGATGGCGCCGGCAATGGTCTGGCCGTTGCTGGCGCCGCACGTCTTCAGCGATTTGCCGCGCTGGCGCAGTGCGTTGTGAATTTGTTTCACCACGGCGCCGCATTCCAGAAAGATAAGGTTCTGGTGGTTGTGGGTGGAGGCTGCGTGCACGTGCTCGGCGGCAACATCAATCACCAGGTTGAGCCGCGAATTGTAGAGCATGCGGTCGGGCTGGTAGGCAATGTTGTTCAGCGACCACGACGAACCATAGGCCCGAAAGCGCTGGTTGTTGTCGATGCTGTCCTGGAGCAGCCGCTGAATTTCCTGTGCCCCGTCGTTGTAGCGGTCTATCGGGTTGGCAATGCTCTTGTCGGGAGCAATGTCTTGCATGAGCTTTAGCGGATAGGGACCACCATTAAAATGAAAGTTGGTCCAATCGAAGCGGGGATGATTTTTTGTTGTTGCCATAGGGGTTCACTCTTCGCAGATGTATTTCACTTTCATGATTTTTTTCTTTCGGAACGTATTGGCCATCAACATGCCAAACGTCACGCGCATTTCAACCATATAAAAACCCTTGTCGCCGCAGGGCTTCACCAGCCAGGCGTTGTCTTTGAACAAACCAAGTTTTGTGGCCGTGTCGACCGACACCACCATGTGGCCAAACGTGGCCTGGTCCTGGTTGGTCGGATCTTTTTCGGGAAGACAATCTCTACAGCGGATTTTTACAGAATAGCAGGCCGCCAGCAGAACCACCAGGATTCCCGCCAGCAACAACCGGGAGGCGATCGATTTCATATGAGGAATTCTTTTTTAAAATTTCGCGTGCATTGCTCTTCGTCACCGGGCCACGATCTCTTCGGTTGCCATGCTGGATTTTGATCACCACGTTTTGTTGCCTGTGATGCCAGCAACATTCAATTTCAATTCGCCCACAACGATCACACCGCTCCAAAAGCAACCGGGCCAGGATATAGGGATCTACTCAAAAACCCTATACAGACCATTTGTCTTACTAAATTTTGCGTTTACTAATAAAGAAGTCAATACCTATGTTCGGGTATTTTATGATCACGCCGAAGCACCACACCACAGCAAGATCTCTTGTTTCTGATAGCGATGCCCAAGCACATCTCATCACCCCGCCAATCGCCGGGTTCCACCCGGCGATTGAAACCACCACCATATTTCAATTGCGCCACGCACGCATTTCCCCGACGCACGCAAGTTCATGGCGCACCGGTGCATCACCCGATGCAACGTGCACTTCGGGTGCCAACGTAATTTTGTGGATCGAGGTGTTTTGTGCTGTGGCACCAAAAGCGTGGGGCAACGTTTATAAATCGCCGGGAGGGATCCCGGTGATTTGGCGGTGTTCTGATCAACACTTCCGCAAATCAGATGTTTGCACGCTTATGGCAGGTCCCAAACTTTACGCACCAGACGTTTGCACTGTCACGGTAGTGCTCATGCAGCACACACCAGACGTTTACACTGTCACGGTAGTGCTCATGCAGCACACACCAGACGTTTACACTGTCACGGTAGTGCTCATGCAACACACACCAGACGTTTGCACTGTCACGGTAGTGCCCATGCAGCACACACCAGACGTTTACACTGTCACGGTAGTGCTCATGCAACACACACCAGACGTTTGCACTGTCACGGTAGTGCTCATGCAGCACACACCAGACGTTTGCACTGTCACGGTAGTGCTCATGCAACACACACCAGACGTTTGCACTGATGTGTAAGGCCTCAATACTACCACGGTAAGCCTCAGCACTGATGTATATGGCCTGTGCACTGGCACGGTAAGGCTCAATATTACTGCGGTAGTCCTCAACACCGGCACACTAGTGCCCAACCTCGTTGCACAAACGCCCGGACCGGCCATGCATTGGCACAAACTTTTCGTGCCAGCCAACGATATTTCGTTGGGCCGACGAAATATCGTTGGCTGATGGTCTTCACAACCACGCCTTGCACCCCCGGAGCCGGGGAGGTTGGAGCGGGGTGAGGGGGTGTTGAAAAACTTTTTTTCGTGTAAGAATTTCTTCGATCAGTTTTCTGGAATCGGCATTTCGGTGGCCGAATGTTGAAAAATGCATGTACAGATTTCGACGCGTTTTTTTTGACGTGCTGCAAGTTGGCGCGCCGGTTGTAAAGGGGGCTGGCAAGCGTGCCGTGCACGGAACGCGAGTTCAGATTTTCTAAAAAACATTTTTCAAAAACAGTATTTATGAATGCAAGTTCTTCCATGTCTTTCGCAGCCAGGCTGCAAAAAGCAATCGATGTTCTCACACTTTTGTTGGGCTTCAGCGGGTTCAATCCACCCGCGGGGTTTGCCCTCGACAAGTTCAAGGAACTGCTCGATAAGGTCACTATTGTTAACAATGAAGCGTTGGCCAAAGAGCAGGCCTATCGCAAGGCGGTGGCCGTTCGCGCGGCCATGTTCCGCACCGACAGCGAATCGGTGCTCATGAAGGTTACTAGAATCAGCAATGCCGTGGTGGCCGCCTACGGGCGCAATTCTCATCCGCACAACATGATGCGCGACCTGGCGCGGCGGCTGCGTGTGATCCGCGTAGTGTCCAAACCGGCCGACCCCGCCAGCACCACCAACACCGAAGAAAAGCGCGTCACCATTTCAGACAGCGGCTATGGTGCCATGCTGGGCCAGTATCGCAACATTGTGGAGGCCATCAAAACATTTCCCGACTGGGAAACCAACATGCCCGACTTCAAATTTGCCGACCTCGACAAAGCCGTGGCCGACGCCCAAAAAGCAAACAACGATGTGATGGACGCCTACGGTGCCCGCTCGGCCGTTTTCAAACAACGCCACGATCTCTATGTTCAACAACGCATCTTCGTGCAACGCCTCAAAGGCTACGTGAAAAGCCGCTATGGATCAAGCCGCGAATTCGACCTGGTGAAATCGGTGCGCCTCTAGCCACGCAAAAAAAACCAGCAGACACGAGTGCACATCGTGGCCTGCTGGTTTTTTTTAGTTTGGTAGGGTGATGCGTTTCGCTTCACAAAAGTCTCCACCCTGGAGACTTTTTGTTTTTTATAACGGTGAGTAAACATATTTCAATACACCGCCAGATGTTATAAATCCGAATCTACAAACGGATTAGAATGCCGGCCTGAAGCTTGAAAATTTTGTCGGTTTTTAAGTTATGGCCACGATGTGTTATAAATATTACAGCTAGCCGATGCCTAAGTTTTTCAAGGATTTTGAATACGAACTTTTCTGTTTCAGAATCAAGATGAGCTGTTGTCTCGTCTAATACAATCAGGCTGGGGTTAAAACATAAGGCCCTGGCTAGGCCGATCATTTGTCTTTGCCCCCCGGAGGGTGAAATCCCACCCTCTCCAAGTTGCGTTTGATACCCATTGACGAAAGGGATAAAATAGTCATGAAATCCCAGGTTAAGTAAGATGTCTAATGCCTTGTCGATATCAGCCTTATCATGACTTAAGCAAATATTGTATAACAGGCTTCCTTCGAAAATGTGAACATACTGAGGGACCACAGCAATGAGCTCCCGCCAGCGACATATATTTAGGTTTTCGATTGGGACGGAATCGTTAAGTATCATTCTGCCTGATGATGGAGTGTAAAATTTCAAAAGAATCTGAGAAATTAGACTCTTGCCGGTTCCACTTTGCCCGATAATGGAAATTAGTTCTCCTCGTTTAATCTCAAAGGTGATGTCGTGTAGAATGTTTTTTTGTTCTTCAAATCCAATTGAGATGTTGGAGACGGTTAGTTTTTTGAAAACAATTTCGTCGGTGATCTGTACATAGGGGTAAAGTTGTTGCTCTGGACTGATGTGTGCATATTCGTAGATTCTGTCGAAAGCAATTCTGGCCTCATTAATAGGAATACTTAGCAGTGCCAGGTTTGCCACTGAACTCAATAAAGAGGAAAGGGACCCGATTACCGCTGTCATCTCTCCGATCTTCATTTCTTTTGAGAAGATGCTCTGAATTGTAAGCGTTAGCACTATTGCTGTTATAAAAATAGTAGTAATTCCAATTGTCAATGATAGCTTATTTTGGAGCATTAGGTATGAGAAAACATTCTTCTGGTATTGGCCAAATAAGGAAGTGTTTGTGTCTTCGAATAATTGTTGTTTGTTGAATGATTTTATTGATGCAATTCCTTGAATTGTGTTTATGTAGTTGCTTTCTGAGATGGCGCGTGAGGACATTAGACTCTCTTGTGTCGTGATTAAATGCCTGTTTGCATTCTTTATTATTATGAAATAGACGGGAATGACTGTTGCGCATATCGTTCCTATAAAGGTGTTGTAATAGATGATAAGGACAATGGACGAAAGAACAACAAGAGTGTCTATTAGCAGATTTCCGAACAATAAAATAAACGTGTTTTTGATAATGCCTACGTCATTGATTCTTGCAATCAAGTCCCCAGTTTTTCTTCGATCAAAGAAGGACTTTGGTAAATGGAGGAATTTTTTGAAAAAAAAGGAATTAAGCTTTTTTTCGAGATCTAGGTTTTGTCTAATAAGAAATGTCTGTCGGATGTATTGAAACGCGGCCTTCATAATAAGTAGGAGTGAAACTAGACAGACCGACATGGTAGCCACTCGCAATTTGCCAGATGGAATAATAACGTCTACCAATTGCTGGGAGAAAGTGGACATTAAAATGCTTAAAGCCGAAATCACCAACCCAAGAATGGTGCAGCTTAGTAGGATAGATACGTTGTCCTGAATTAACACCCAAATCCATGCTTTTTTTCTGCGGTAGTCTGCCTTGTTTTGAATAAAACCTTTACTTTTTTCGATGATTAAGCAATATCCAGATTTCCATTTTTCGGCGAGTTCGTTCTTGCTCCAGAATCTAATGCCATCTTTGGGGTCGCTTATTATATATTTTCCATGGAGATTACCATAGCACACAACGTAGTGATCAAAGCCTTGAGAGATGATATGGAGGATAAATTGCTTTTCTATAGATTCAATTGACTGGGCGTCTGCTTCAAATCCCTCGGCAGTCATCCCCAATGCGATGGCTGCAACCTTCATTCCTAGCATGGAAGTTCCATTGTCAGTGTTTCTGCATAATGTTCTAATGGACTCCAGATTTGAGTTTCCCCCGTAAAACCTTATTAGGGCCAGAAGACAAGCAGGGCCGCAATCTTTCGAGTCATTTTGGTAGACATGAGCTCGTTTGATTTTTCTTAGAAAGAAGTGCGAAGTAAAGTTCTTCATAGATGGTGAGAAGATCTATTCGTCGATGTGTTGTAGGTAACTTTTTTCAAAGTTGTAAGTTCTTTGCCATTTAGCTACTAGAGAAAGGTAATTGTGAAATAGATGGTTAGTGTTAGCCAGAAAATAAGTACGGTTAGATATGGAACTAAAACTATCTTGAAGGCATCGCAAAGACTAATGCAAAACTCTCTTTTTATTCCGACAGAAAGGCAAATGAGATAGAGTAGCTCAAATATGTTAATTGTTTGCAATGGGTACGCCAGCCAGGGTTCAATGGTATGCATATTAAAGAAAAAGGTCATTGAAAATGGACTGAATGTTAAAATGTCGATATGATCGAATTCTTTTAAAATGAAATTGAACCAAAATAATTTTAGGAACAAGGGCATAATAAATATGAATTCTGAATTGAGGACTATTGAGAATATTCTTCGATACTCCAAGCGATTGAAGTGGTACATATGGCCAAGGCTTAATGAATACGCTATGGTAGAGACTTTTAATAAGATTAGGATTGGAAAGATTGAGTATCCAAGCCAGCGCCAGACTTTTGAGTTTGACATAATTAAACGAACTTCTTCCGCTGAGAAGTTTTGTGCAAAGGGTTCAGCTAGCAAATTGTCCGTAAACACCGTGGTGTTTATTAAATGGATCAAGAGTAGCTGTATCGCACAGAGCAATGAGTAGATTAGTACCCCGCGTATCAAAGACTTTGTTTTATTCTGGTGCAATGGATATGTAGATAATAAGAAGAATGATAATCAAGATGATGCTAATAGTGACGTGTTTCGCCGTCACGTTTTGATCCTTTGATTTTGATTCTTTAAAATTTTGATATCCAACGTAAGATCCTACGACAATGAGTGGAATGTAGAACACAAGATCATAAACCTTCAAAAGGCTCAACACAAATCCGCTTACGATAACGGATACTGTGAGTAATTGATTTATTAGTTTTCTATTCATGAGTTTAATGTTTAATTCAGGGCGAAACAAATTTGTTTCGCCCTGAATAGTTTTGAGTTTAGAGGTCGCCGGGAGAAATTTGCCGGGTTGGCGCTTGGTAGGAGGCGTCCTGATAGCAGCCAATGGCTTGTTGTCTACAATACTCCATTCCGGAAGCAGCGATAGCTACACCGAAATATGCTCCCCATCCTGCTGTCAATGCAGCAACGGCGGCTCCTGTAACTGCGGCTCCAACAATGCATGCATTGTATGACCCGGAGCAATTTCCGCCGCCATTAACGGCTTTCATCGTTTGATCACTTAGTCTTTTCATATGACACTTGGTTAAGATGTTTCAAACGAATTTAGGAGATCTTTTTAGTCTAAAAAGTCAGATGAGTTTAAGGAATCGGACGCTTGGTATAGGTGTGGTGTTTTTTCAATAAAGCGATTGTAGTTTGACCTTATTCGTTTATAATTTTTTTTTATAGTGCTCCGTAAAATCGCCGAGTTCTACCCGGCGATTAAAAATGCACGCCTAAATTAGTTGCGCTACGCACGCATTTCCCCGACGCACTCACGTTCATGGCGCACCGTCGCATCATCCGATGCAACGTGCACGTCGGGTGCCAATGTAATTTGCAGATCGAAGTGGTCTGTGCTGTGGCAGCAAAGACGTCAAGCGGCGATTTGGCGGTGTTCTGCGATCGCGTGATGTATGATTTTTTGTTTTAGTTATCTCAACAGAACCTTTTCAAGAAACTCCCTTACGCTTCCCGACATGACACCAACGCTTTCCAGCTGAAAATGAAAACATCGGTGTTGAAGGCCATGTACGATTCATAATCTCATTGCAGGGATATTTATTTTACACTGCAAAGCCGTTGCAGTGTGCGCACCTAAGCTTGTGGAACAATCCTAAACCACAAGCCCATGAATCGAATTGCTAATGGCGTGGCCATCCTGTTTGTGATGGCGTTCGCCTTTTCGTGCGAGGATCAATCGCCTGCTCCCGTTCTTCCCGCCAACGGTGTCAGCTACACGCACGTGGCACCGCAAAAAGATGCTAACCTGCTTTCGCTGCTCAAACTCTACGAACTTGCCACCGCCACCAGTAGAACCGAAGGCAATGTGTTCGATTCCCTTGCCATGGACGATGCCGTGAAGGTGATCAACCCCGAACGCGACATAACCCGCTATTCGCTACTGCTCCACGACATTGACAATGGTTTCGAAAACCTCGTGGTCCGCGAAAACGACAGCACCGTCTATTCCTACATCCTGCGCTACGAACCTGACCCGGACTGGCTGGCCTCACTCAACGGCGTGTTCGACAGTCGCACCTTCACAGGCACACTCGTTATGATGGAGATTGACCGCCGCGAAAACATGCGCGTTGTCTTCGACCACGGCGCCGGCGTGAAGTATATCGCCCCAAAGTCCACCACAGGGCGCGACGATTGCGATGACGCCAAGCCGGGCCTGATTGTTAAACCGAACGCGCCAGGCAAAGGGCCCATCAAGGGTGGTGGCTCGACAAGCACCGGCGGAGGTGGCGGAGGTGGAGCTGGTGGCGGCGGAGGAGGTGGCGGCTCCAATTGTCACTGGAGCACATATTCTGCCACGGGCGGGTTGATCATTGACTGCCCCGGCATACCGCTGCTATTTTTCTTACGCACGGCATGCGATGGCGGCGGTGCGACGGATTCTAATCCCAATGATTCTGAAGATCCGATTGGAGTGTTGCCGCCCGCGACGTTAATGTCTATACGCATTAAGTTGGACACGAGTGTCTTGAATAATCCAAAGGCGTTGTGTATCTATAATGCGCTGTCGGGGCAAAAGTTGTTTAGAGATTTGCTTAAGGATTTCACCAGTGATATTAGTCCGTTCAATCTGACCTTTAAACTTGGCAACCTAAAACCACGCTTTGGACAAACTGAACCCTCTGCAAACTATATGAATATGGTCACTACGATTGATCGCCACTATATTAATGTCAACGGTTCACTGTTGGTGGCAAAGACATTTCTCCATGAATCCATTCATGCCAGACTCTATAGTGAATTGAGTAAGGTAGAAGGATATGAAAGCGTTGACCCAAATGATTTTCCCAAACTGTTCGATGCTTATTCTATTGTGAAGATGCCCGCTTCCCAAGGAACGAAACTGCCAAATCCAACAAATTATGTCCAGCATCAGATTATGGCAAAGAAGTATGTTGATGTAATGGCGAAGGCTTTGTGGGAATTTGATGTCAATAATCATGATAATTCCCTCATTACTATGGATAATTATCGTGCGCTGGCATGGCAAGGACTTCGAGGTACGCAAGCGTATCATGATTTAACGGCAGACCAGCGCGCCAAAATGGATGCTGACGCTCAATTTATTAATCTGCTTTCAACGAATACTGTATGCCAATAAGAATGCTTTTTCTTTTGCTATTATTTGGGTTGGGGCCGGTAGTTTGCACTGCTCAGCTTTCGCGCACAGATACTGTTCTGTTTCTTCATTTTGACGCCGCCAAGTATTATAAAGTGCCCCTGTATATCAGAGTCGCCAAGGGTGAAAAACCTAAACTAAGAATCACGTATTCCTATGGAAGCATTTACTTTCTATACGACGGTCTGCCTCTTGAATTTGGTACAGAGCTTGGCCCAAAGCCGGATACGGTAAAAGCAAGGAAGCTGAGAAATGTCAAGATCGCGACTCATGAACAGCTGGCGGACTTCATTGAGGCAAATTATCCCATGAATCAAACCAGCAAATATTTCCTTCAACTCAAAAGCATCTATTTGGTTGAGCCCACAAAAAAGAAAGGATATGTGACCGTGACGAAAGTGGAACTTAACATAGACATAGAATAGTAATGTGCAAAATTGCTTCGTAAAATCGCCGGGTGGAACCCGGCGATTTGGCGGTGTCTTCTGTTGCCATGCAAGTAGTGACGCAATGAGCGTTTGTTGTTTTGTTTTTTCGCGTCATGCCAAGCACATCGCATCACCCATGAAATCGCAGGGGTTCACTTGGCACTATAACTGCGATCATAAACTAATCGCACCACACACGCATTCAAAAACATTTGCTGACAAGGATCAGTATAAATCCAACAAATCCCCAAACGTAAACTCATAGCCCAGTCTGCTCTTCAACTTATCCGAATTCACAATCTTGAAAGGGGCAGCCTGTCCGTTAAACACTGGCGGGGGCAGCCCTGCTGCCTGGCTTGCGCGGGTGTAGAATTCTTTTTTTGTGGGGTGGTGGTCTGCGCAGGCGTTGAAGACGTCTCCGAAAACATCGTTCGAAACAAGGGTGTGGATAATGTTGACGCAGTCGTGCTGGTGGATCATGTTGATGGGCGAATCGCCTCCGGGCAGATCGGTTTTGCCGGACAGGAAATTTCCGGGGTTGCGGTTTGGGCCGATAAGTCCTCCAAAGCGGAGCACGGTGGTTTTGAAGGGAGCGCTTTCAAGCAGGGCGTGTTCGGCTTTGAAAAGGTCAGACAGGGGGTCGGCGTCGGCTTCGAACACTTCGCGGTTCAGCTCGGGGTAGACGCTGGTTGAGCTAACGAAGATGACCCGGCGCACAGGGGTGCCGGCGAGGTGGGTGGCCAGGCTTTTGATTTGGTGAAGATAAAAATCGGAGCCTCCTGTTTTTCGTTTCGGGGGAATGGCCACAAGCAATGCGTCGGCGGCAAAGAACGTGGCGAGGTTGTCGCCGGTGGGGGTGGGGGCCAGGGAAATGGTGAAGGGATTGATCGAAAGGTTTTGGAGCTCGGGGCATTTCTCGGGGCGGGTGGTTGAGCCATTCACGTGCCAGCCGCCGTTGTTGAGAAATTTTGCGGCAACGGCCCGGCCCAGCCAACCACAACCCAGTATGCTTAAGGTCTTCATGTTGTTCTTTTCAATGCTGCAAAGGTTGTTGAGTTCTATCCTTTCGAGGCACAAAACTTTGCGCTGGTAATATAAGAAGGAGTTCCAACTTTGTGGGCTATTTGTTCCCTTGTGTTGCACCGATCACATATCATTGGCCGCCAAATCTAAATCACATATCATCATTCGCAAATCGCCGGGTTCCACCCGGCGATTGCAGATGTTATGAATTTCAGTGCACCACGCACGCGTTTGCTCGGTGCAGTCGGGTTCATGGTGCACAGGTGCATCGCTCGATGCAAGGTGCACTTCGGGTGCCAACGTAGTTTGCAGATCGAGGTGGTTTGTGCTGTGGCACGAATGGCGTGAGGGTGCGTTTTTAAATCGCCGGGTGGAACCCGGCGATTTGGCGGTGTTGTGTGGGGAGTGCCGGACGAGTGATGGTGACGTTTTAGCCTTTATTTGAAACGAGAAGTTCGCGAACGTCAACGTTCGGGGCTTTGGCTATTTTGAAAAGGTTTGGGGTCGTAGTGAAGTCTTCCGCCTCGGAGACTTTGTGTTGAGTGACGGTGACGTATTAGCCTTTATTTGAAACGAGAAGTTCACGAACGTCAACGTCCAGGGCTTTGGCAATTTTGAAAAGGCTTTTCACGGTGGGCTGCATTTCATTTGTGCACCACTTCGAAACGGTAGACCTGTTCATGCCCAGATGATCGGCAAGCCATAGACTCGTTGTGTTTTGTTCTGCTAACACGGCCTTTATCCGATTGTATTGTGGTTTTGCTTTTGCCATCTGAAAAATTGCTTTTAAAGCACTAATTGATGTAATATAATCAGCATATTTTCTTTCAATAGCATTGTGAAAGATTCTAAATACGGTGTGTATGCATATAATTATTATTAAAAAGTTGCTTATTTATATGCTTTTAACTTGTTTTAGTGAAATCAAAAACTTTTCCGTTATGAAACTTAAACATCAAAAATACCCCTTCGTGCAACTCACCAACAAGGTTGACATCACCCTCTACCTCATTCGCGAGGAGTTGAAAAGCTACAAGTTCTTTGGTGTGCTGGCCAAGCTCGGCATAGACGGTTGCTTCTATCAGCCCAACCTCGACAAACTCATTCTCGCCCGGGTGGGCCTCGATGTGGACAAGGAAGAGTCGATTGAGTTCTACATCACCCTCATGGAAAAACGCAGCAAGAAAATTATCGACAACGGCAAGTCGGTCATGAAGCAAGCCCTGAAAGTGTATCGCGCCCTCCTGGCCGAACGCGACCGCCGCAAAAACCACCCGAAAAAAAGTTGACCCATGCCTGGAAAACCAGGCAATGAACTTTGCGCGCGCCTTCTTATCTTTCACTCCACCATCACTCACTGACCCCGGCGTGATGGTGTTCACAAAAACAAAACCTATGTCCCAATCGGTCAGCACTTCCATCATGGTGTTTGCAGCGCTCGTGCTTTTCTACTTCTGCTGTGGCATCTTCCTGGTGAAACCCACTCGCGCCACCACCACCCAGGTTGCCCACCCCGGCGCCACCATTCTCTACTTCCGCGCCGGCCTCGCCATGCCCTTCATCACCTCCACCGACGGCATGATTTCCGACAGCGACAGAACCGTGAACACTTTCACGCGTGCTGCTATGGACACGACAGTGAATGCTGTGCTGGAAAGCAAAGTGATTTTGGAGCTGCCTTATTCGAAGTGGTTGTATTTACGGTCTACGGGTGGGGTGGACTATATGTACTGAAGGGATTTTTGTTTTGGGAGTTGTATACGTTGTTGGAAGTATTTACTTTAGTGAAGGTTCCTTGCCCCACCTGATCCAATCTGATCGCTAGCCCACCTGGAATCAATTCGATTCAAAGTGAAGTTTTTATTGGCTATTTAGAGTTTTGATTTTATTAGATGAATAAAGATAACGATCCAAAGGATTTTGAAGGTCTATTTGTGATAGACGAGAAATTCTTCAATATGGTCAATTTGAAAGAGCGGTTTGACTTTCATGTAAGATTGATTCGAACCATGATTAGTCATGAAAATGTGAAAAGAGACGATGTAAAGCTTGTAATAAATAATTTTATGCTTTCAAGTTTTCACTATGTTAAAGACGAGCGTTTTCGCTTGTATATGCATTTGGAATTCTTTTTAACATTAAGTCATTACGCAGAAACCTTCAAAAGCAAAGATACATTCGATAATATCATTTCTAATTTTCATGACCCTAAATTAAAGGTAAAACTTTTCAATAAGGAACCTCTGCGAGCATCGTTGGTTTATGCTGAAGTTTTTTTGAAATACTATGGTCTAAAAAACGAAGAAAATGATGGATGGTTTTCTGTAGAGAATTTCGAAATGATAAGAAAGGCAAAGTTTCATTTGCTTAAGGTATATGCGCAAGCTGTCGAGCGCAAGAACAAGCTCAGTGAGGGTGACTTTAATTATTGCTTGGTTCTGCTGTCTGCGTGCTTTATGCATCTTTCTAGGTGGTTTGAACCTTTGTTTTACTTAAGACTTCTTAAGTTGAGTAGTAGTGCGGACCCCAATTACGATTATTTGGTGGCGATGACTCTTGATGCCTTGAAAGATAAAAGTTGCTTGAATTATAATGGTCAACTACTATTGAAAATTATTGATTGTTGTAGAAATGCAATAGATAATCCGAAGGCAGTCCGAGGACAAAAGGCACACCTTGCCCCCATTCTGGACAGATGTTTGAATGACATTGCGTTTGCTAAGCTATCGGTAGAGGTGTTGCGAAAACATCAGAAAAACATTGCCAATGAGAAGGGTGTTAAGAATAAGTATTTAGTCTACTGTCGGGATAATGAATTGTTTGTTAACGAACACTCCTTTTTCTGCACATGTCGGAGGGGAATCGGTGATTCCTTGGAAATTCGAACAGCACATGTTCATACCCATATTGAATGGGTGAAGAAATTTGAAGAAGTACTTAAGGTTATTGTTTCTGATTTTGCATTGGGAAGATTTAGCTTGTTTCATAGCGAAACAGCAGTTGCAATGCCAGATAACCATAGGAGAAAAAATAAAGCCGATGCGTTGAGCTTGTATAGAGATGCTCATCTAAAAAATGCATTTAAGATATGTTATAGTATTCTCGATCAAATCTGTTACGGCATATTTGAGGGAATGGAAATTGATATTGAAAGTGTCTTGAAACAAAATAAGAGCACTAAAGTGTATTTTTTAAATATGTGGGATCTGTATGAATTCAGTGAGAGTGATTTTCGTGGGAATATGTATTTAATTAGTCTCTACAGTTTAGCACGAGACCTCGATAGAACGGACTATTCGGCATTAAAGTCATTTAAGGCTATTAGAAACGCCATGGAGCATAAGTTGCTCTTTGTAAGGGAAAAACGCCAACGCAAATCTAAGAATGATTTTTACAGCGATGTGAGTATTTCTAGAGAGGAATTGATAGCCAAGACTAAATTGCTTATGATTTTGACTAAATCCGCGATTCTTAGTTTTGCATATTTTATTAGACGACAGTCTAAGGTAATGGAGGCTAAACATGAACGAACTGAAAGAAGTATCGAGATATGTTCTTAATAGAAACCTTTAGATTGTAACGACTATGGCAATTCATTCTGATGTTAAAAAACATACAATTGAATCATTAAAAGAAGATTTAGTTGCAGTTGAATATTGTATTAAATTCGAAAAATCCGACGAAGCTGATTGGGGGAGTTTCGGCATTGGCTGTTTAGGTTCACCAGCGTTTATCTTGTTGTGCTCAATGATTGATTCAATGGGCGCATATTTTCACAATACCTCAGCTATGATAAGGGTAGACGGCGAGGAACGAAAAATTCAAACCGTGGCAGATCACTTCTTGATTCTCAATCATGATAAATTGTTTAAATTCAAGATTAGTGCCAAAATTATCTATGAATTTTATACTAAGTACAGATCTCCCGCCACTCATGACAACACACTACCTTTGAATCGGTTCTTAGATATCGGTAATGAGAATGATGATATTTTTGTAGTTGATGTGAATGGGGAACTTGACTTAGTTCGCCTTCGCCCTCTTTTCGTTGCGGTTAAATTCGCTGTGAATGAGTTTAGCCACTATTTGAAAAATGGAAATTGGAGTGATGAACACTGGTTGACCAATGATCTTAATAACGTGAGAGGAAAAAAGACAGCGCCCTCTCAGTCGTCCCCCAGCGCTTCAGGTAGTGCAAATGTGCCTCCTACCATTATTTAATATCGAAGGGATGGCTAATGCGCAAGAAGGTTTTCGTTTCAGATGCTCGAAGAGGATGCGAAGCCTTGCATTAAAGCGCGTTAACCTCATATGCAAACGCCTTCCTGCGAAATTGTCACCCAAGTCAACGGCTTGTTGCATTTGGAGAGATAGGTTGCGCTTAGGTTCCCCAGCGTATTACTTGGCTGCTAACACGCGGGTGCTTCGAAAGCAATAAGGACAAACCATTTCCACCCCATTTCCGCGTTTGCCATTATCCACCACAATAGGGTAAATTGCAACAATGGCGCTCCACCAAAAGCTCGAAAACACCACAGACAAAGCCAAACACACCCGCCTGTGTCTGTTCATCATGCTTTTTTCACTCGCCCCATCCACCCTCACAAAAGCACAAGAACGCCGCCCCGTCTTCTCACGCATGTCTGCCGAGTCGGGCCTCTCCTCCGTCACCGTCAGCACGCTGGTGCGCGACCATGAGGGCTACCTTTGGGTGGGCACGGAGAATGGGTTGAACCGGTTCAACGGCTATCAGATCAAAGTCTATCGGCACGATCCGGCCAATCCGCACTCGCTGGCGCGCGACTATATTCAGCATGTTTTTGAAGACCGCGAACATACCTTGTGGGTGAGCACGCAAAACGGTGGGCTTCACCGCTATGACCGGCAGCGCGATGTTTTTGTGCGCGTGCCGGGGTTTGAAGATCAGGTCACTTTTCGCATTCTTCCCGACAACAACGACAACCTGTGGTTTAGCGGCAGCTATCTGAAAAGCTACAACCTGAAAACCCACACGTGGACCGACTATTCGCTGGGCGTTGACAACGCGGTGGACGTTGACGACAACCTTGTTTCGGTGATCCAGGAATTGGACAGCGTCTATTGGTTCGCCCTCATTTCCTGTAAAACAAAAATCCAGCATTGCTGTTTTACAGTCTATGCGTGGCGTAAAAAAACAATTTCTGCCCGAGAAGATTTGCCTGGTCTGCGGGCATCCCTTTGCGTGGCGCAAAAAGTGGGAACGGAATTGGGGAGACGTGAAATATTGTAGTGATCGGTGCCGGAATCGTAAGCCAGCAAAAGACGCTTGAGCAGTGCATCCCTGATTTTTCCGCATCAGCTGGTTGAAGACAGTCCCGTCTTGCAAAAAGGAATTGTGGTCTACCTGGTTGAAGAGTTTCTGTTCTTCAGTCAGTATCGCTTTCATCAACAGAAAATACATTTTCATCGGGCCAGCATGAAGGCCTTTCAAGCGCGGCTCCTGAACCTGGGTCACCGTGTGGTCTATGTAGAGAGCCATCAGGCTATCGCCGATATCCGTTTGCTGATTCCGCACTTGTTCAATGTTGGCGTAACCGAAATACAATACTGCGACACCACAGACTATTGGCTGGAGAAACGAATCGCCCAGGGTGCAGCGGCGGTGTCGGTGAAACTCACCAGACGAGCAACGCCATTGTTCCTGACCGAACCGGAAGTGCTCAGATCATATTTTGACAAAAGAGAAAACTATCTTCAGAACGATTTCTATATCCACCAACGGAAACGCCTGCAGGTGTTGCTCGACACCAATGGCAAACCGTTGGGTGGCAAATGGTCGTTCGATGCCGAGAACCGGCTGAAGTATCCCAAAGGAAAAACACCTCCCCGTATTGCATCTTTTCCCGCATCCGCGCACGCACAGGAAGCGGATGAATATGTGCGCCAGAAATTCAGCCATCACTATGGGCGTGTCACCGACATAATTCCCTACCCTGTAACACACGACCATGCCAGAACATGGTTTGAGAAATTTCTGGAAACGCGCTTTTCTTCTTTTGGGCCTTATGAAGATGCCATCGTGCGCAGCGAACACGTTCTTCACCATAGTGTGCTGACGCCGATGTTAAACACGGGGCTTCTCAGTCCGCGCTATGTGCTGGATACGACCTTGCGCTTTGCGCGCGAAAACAATGTTCCATTAAATTCATGCGAAGGCTTTGTGAGGCAGCTGATCGGATGGAGAGAGTTTGTTCGCGGTGTGTATGAACACAAAGGCGGCCCCATGCGAACGCGTAATTTCTGGGGTTTTACCAGAAAGATACCGCTGGCTTTTTGGCAGGGCACAACCGGCATCGAGCCCGTGGACAATACCATTCGGAAAGTTCTGGATACCGGCTATTGCCATCACATCGAGCGCCTCATGATTCTGGGCAACTTCATGTTGCTTTGTGAGTTCGATCCCGACGAGGTGTACCGATGGTTTATGGAAATGTTCATAGATGCCTACGATTGGGTAATGGTTCCCAACGTGTATGGCATGAGTCAGTTTGCCGATGGAGGACTGCTGGCCACAAAGCCCTACATCAGCGGGAGCAACTATGTTCTGAAAATGAGCGACTACCAGAAGGGCCCCTGGCAATCTGTCTGGGATGGACTTTTCTGGCGATTCATGAACAAGCAGCGTCAGTTTTTTTCGGGCAATCCCCGAATCGGTATGCTGGTAAAAACATTCGACAATTTTGATCCGGATAAACAACGCGGGCATATCCAGGTAGCCGAGAATTTCTTAAGCGCCGACTGCCGGATTTAATCGGGCTGCGAGTTTAAGTTCCGAATGCCGGCCGACCAATACAGCAACGCCTTTTGTTTCTGCAAGTCGGCTGTGAGTTTCAGCAGTTTCGACTGCGAGAGCAGCAGCTTCTCCTGCTGAATGTTGATTTTGAACAAGTCGCTCTCGCCATTCTCCAGGTTCAGGAGTTCGGATTTCAAAAGACGGTCATAAAGCTCAACAACTTCCTGCTGTTGTTTCAGGATCACGATCGTGTTCTGAAGCTCGTTGAAGGTTGTGTTTATTTCGTTCACAATTTCGCGCTCCGATTGTTTTTGCTGATACTGTGTGTTGTCTATCTTCAGTTTGGTGAGCGCCACCTTCGAGCGTTCCTTGCGCAGGAAAATGGGGAATGAAAAATCCAGCCCGATCTTGTAGTCGTTCAACGGATCCACGCGGTGGGGTGCCGTGGGTTGGCTGAGCATGGAATAGTTGAGGTCGAGCTGTGGTTTCAGAAATTCGCGGGCCAGTTTTCTTTCCCATTCCAGCTGATCGAGTTTCAGGGAGAGCTTTACCAGTTCCGGGTGATTTTCTTTGGCCTTCATCACCAGGTCTTGCAAGAGCTCGGTGCTCAGAAAGGTTTGATCGCCGTTGGTCATCACGGGCGCCACGGCGGTGCCCAGCTGCAAGGCTTCGGCCTGTTCGTTCCACATATAGTTCGAGAGGGTGATGCCCATGTTTTGAAAACCGAGCCATGCCTCCTGCCGCTCCACCAGCCTGGACTGAAGCGTTATTTTTGCCTGGATGGTGTCGATCATGGCGGCTTCGCCCTGCTGCATGTTTAGTTTGATGCGCGAAAATATTTCGCTGGCAATGGCAACCGACTGGCTCGAAAGCCTGTACTGGTAGTAGGCATAATACCATTGCCAGTACGTTTTGGCGGCCTCCAGCAAAATCTTGTTGATGATCTTCACTTGTTCGGCAGTGGTGATGCTGGTAAACGCCTGGGCTTGTCGCACGGCCGTTCGGCGTTCGTCGGTGAAGAGGCCTTTGCCAATGGGAATGGCCACGCCGGCATAGAGTTGTTCGCCACCCGAAATAACATCTTCGTTGTTCACCAGGTCGCCGGTGGCACGTTGATAGCCCAGTTTTGGATTTACGGGAAACCAGGTGGGAAATGCCAGGTAGGCGTCGAGCTTGCTATAATAAGTTTTGTCTTGAAACTCTTTGTGGTCGAAGCTCGACACCACCTTGGGATCAAAACTTCCGCGCGCCAGCCTCAGTTCTTGCTGCGCCACGTCGTCGAGCAATTCGGCTTGCCTCACCACGGGGTGGTTCTGCAAAATGATTTTATAGAACTGGTCGAGCGTGAGCGTAGGGGTGCTATCGCTCAGCGCGAAAATGGGCGTCATGGCCGACTGGGCTTTTGTGTGTTGGTGCATCACCAACACCATCAGCACCAAAAGCGCGGCGGGCAAGCAAACGTGTATGCGTGGCATGTTCATCCTTGTTTTATTTTTTGGAAGCCTGCTTGTCTGTTTTCTGCTTCGTCACTTCGTCTAAAGGTTCTTCGTAAAGGCTGGGCGGGAATCCGTTCAGCTGTCGCCAGATTTCATACCACACGGGCACATCGTCGAGCATCACCCATCCTTTAATGCCCGAGCCATTCCGGAGTTGCTTTGGCCAGGGTTGGTCGCCTGTGTCGGGTATCACCAGCACCCTGAACTCGCCGGGTTTGGAGTTCACATAATCGATCACTTCCACGGTGCCGCCGAAGGTTCCGACAGAAACGCTTGGCCAACCCGAAAACTGAAGTGCAGGCCATCCGTCAAAATGTATCCTGGCTTTTCTTCCTTTGCTCAGCAAGGGCACGTCCATGGCTTTCACATAAAGTTCCACGGCCACGTCGCTGGCCACGGGCATGATCGTGCAAACCGGATCGCCTTCTTTTATGGTCTCGCCCAAACCGGCTTTCATGGCCTTCACCACGGTGCCATCTTGTGGCGCCAGGATCTGGTATTGACTGGTGCGTATTTTTGTGTTGGCAAATTCGTTCCGGTACTTGGCCAGGTCGCCCTGGCCATCAAAAATTTCGGCGAGGGTGTTGCTCAAATCCGATTCTGCCTTGCTGATCTTGTCGAGATATTCTGCTTCTATTCTATCGAGCTCGATCGTGGCGTTTGTGAGGTCGGCCTGCGCACCCTGATATTTGTATTCTATGTCCTGAAACTTGGTGAGGGGTATGTTTCCGGCGTCATACAATTTTTTGTTCCGCTGGTAGAGATTTTCGGCATTCTTGAACTTGAATTTCTCGGCTTCCAGTTTGGCCAGGGTCTGATCAATTTTGTTTTGCATGCCCTCGCGAAGGGCTTTGATCTGCCGCGTCAATGCCTTCGATTTCTGATCTTTCGAATTGAGGCTGCTTTCTTTGGCGTTGATTTGTTCGCGCAGGCGAAGCAGAAGCTCAGGATCGAAATATTTTTCTTTCACTTCGCTTATGGTCACAATGGTGTCGCCTTTTTTCACGGGCTGGCCTTCGTGCACATGCCATTTCCGGATCTGCCCGGCAATCACGGCTTCAATGGTCTGCGGCCGGTTCATGGGATTCAGGGCTGTTACTTTTCCTGTGCCGCGAATGTTTTGTTGCCAGGGCAAGAACAAAAAGATCAGGAATATGATGCAGAGGGCAAAGAGCCAGCGGGCCAGAATCTTTCCGGCCTTGGGTGTCTTGAGAGCCCGCAGCGAATAGAGCTTGTCCTGCGAAATCATTTTATCGATGGAGTGTGAAGAAAGCTTGAGCATGGCGCAGAGATTTTTTAATCGATGTAGGTATTGAGGGTGCCGAGTTTCACTAAGTCTTCGAAGGTTCCTTGTTGGGCCACGATGCCGTTTTGCAAAACAATGACGCGATCGCAGGCGGCCATCACAATGGGGTCGTTAGAGACCGCGATCAGTGTCCAGGGGTTTTCGCTGGAGATCACCACGTTTACCAGAGCCAGCTTGTTTTCCTTTTTCAATCCGCTGAAGAAGTCGTTCAAAATCAACAGTCCTGGTTTTTTTGCCAGGCAGCGGGCCAATATCATTTTCTGGATCATAGACGAAGACATGCCTTTGCCGCCGCTCAGCAAGGGTGTGCTGAGGCCTTCGGGCAATGCGTTGAGCTGATCGGCAAGTCCTACTTTTTGCATCGCCTCAATGGCGTCTTCAACACTTTCCATGGGTTTGCCAACGGTAATGTTTTCATAGATCGTTCCATCAAAAATATCTTCCGGCGAAATGTTCTTGGCAATCTTGTCGCGCAAGTGTGCCAGGTCAAGATCGCGGATAGAATAGTTGTTAATGGTCACAATGCCGTCGAAGCCCGGATGCATGCCGGTGAGAATGTTGGTTAATGTTGTTTTTCCCGATCCTCCCGAACCGGTAATGCAAATGCGCTCGCCGGCTTTTATGTCCAGGTTCACGCCCTTCAGAATGTAGTCTTTGGCGTTGGGATATTTATAGCGCAAATCTTTTGTGGCGATCGAGTATCCGGATTGCCACAACGATTTTGGAAAGTCAATGCCCCCTACTTTCTCCAGCGGCAGGTCGGTTACCTGCGCAATTTTGTCAACGGCCGTAAGCAGATCATAGACCACGTCCATATACATGATAATTTTTTCGACGGCATTCAGGATAAGGATAATGATGACCTCCGAGGCCACAAATTGTCCCAGTGTTATTTCCCGGTCAATAACCAGTATGGTTCCCATAATGAGCAGGCCGCCGGTCACGGCTGCTTTGAAAAGAAGGATGAAGGAAAACTGCGTGATCAAGGTCCGGAAGTGAATCTTCCGGTATTTCAGATAGTTGTTCACGTTATAGTCCGTCTTCTTAATGGGAAGATCGGTTGTTCCCGCGAGCTTGAAAGAATTGAGCGCACGCGCCAGTTCCTCCAGCCATTGCGCCACTTTGTATTTGTATTTCGATTCCTGGATAGACGAGTCAAGTCCTTTGGCACCCGTCAGATAAAATATAATAACCAATGTCGCGACCAGGATAAGGCTGAAGAAAACAAAGAACGGATGGTAGAGCGACAGCAGTATCAAACCAAACAAAATCTGGATGGTGCCCGACGACAGGTCGATGAGCAGTTTTGGCAATCCTTTCTGGATGGTGAGAATGTCGAAAAAGCGGTTCACAAGTTCGGGTGCATAGCTATTCAGGATCGATTCGATGCGTATCCTGGGAATGCGGAAGGAGAATTCGAGCGCGGCCTTGGTGAAGACGCGTTGCTGCAAATATTCCACCAGGCTAATCTGCATAATTTGAAGACCACCGGCGGCGAGCACACCCACAATAACCATGGCAATGAGCACATAGACGGAGCTGAACACAACACCACCCGAAATGAGTTCAACGGTCGATTGAATTCCGAGGGGCAAGATCAGGCCCGTCAACCCGATGATGATGGCATAAAACAAAATGTAGAGAATGTCTTTCCGTTCGGTAGACATGAGGCGCAGCAATCTTCGCACAGGGGTCAGGCTTTCGCCCTTCGAAGATTGATCGAAGTCATATTCGCTCACCAGGTTCTGATAGGCCACCACCACAAAAAAGATAATTTGCCCTTGTTCGTTGGTGAGCCAGGATTGTGCTGTGGGCGTGAAATCAAAATCCTTTTCAAGGGCCGTACTTTCTGTGATGTGAATGGCGCGTCTGTCTTTGCGTTTGCCGGGCGTGAGCAGCACGGGCTCCAGCACATCGCCTGTTTTTTGAAACAACAACAGGGGGCTGTCTTCCTGGTTCAGGAATTCCTGAAACGACGCGGCCTCCTGGGAGTATTCCAGGAACAACATCCGGATTTTGCTCCCCGCCTCCAGAAGGTCGCGTTTAAATTCCGGGAAGTCGGTGAGAACATAGCTGCGGTTGTTGATGTCGACGAAGCGCAGGCTGGCGGCATCAAAATCATGTTTCAAAGCCAGGGCGGCCTCGCGCAGGATGCGGACTATTTGATCGTTGGTCATACGTTATTTTCGGATTGAATGAAGCAGAAATCCTTCGAGAAATTCATAAAGCTTTTTGTTGTTTTTCTTCGGATCATATTTAATGTCCGACAAAGACGGGAGGTGCTGGGCATAATAAATCTGATGCGTGAGTGCCAGCAACGCCGTGCTCGCCAGCGAATGTGGAAAGGGGTAGTTCGGGTTTATGTCCTGGAGAATGGTGGCAATTTTTTTACAAATGGTCTTATAGGGCAAAAACAGTCCCTCTTTGTTGTCGGCGTCCACTTGCTTGGTTAAATACGTCTTTTCAAATTCCGTCATAACAATCTGCCGCAGAATTTCTTCCTTCACAAAGTCGAGTTGAATCACAGACTTGCTTTCCTGCGTCAACAGCGTGAGGCATTTTCGAAGTCGTTCCTTGGCGTCGGTCACGTTGTTGATCTCAAACGCCAGCCGATACTCCAGCCATGTCCAATATAAATCAATGAGATAGAGCAAGAGCCGGTGTTTGTTTTCAAAATACCGGTACACCGAGGCTTCGGTCGAGTCGATTTGCTCGGCCAGTTTTTTGAACGTGAACAATTCAAATCCCAACTCATGAATCATCTCCACGCTTTGCGAAATAATTTTTTGGCCTAGCGCTGTGTTTTGGGGATCACGCAGAAAAAGGTTGCTATTCAGCTGGAGAGTAAGTATTGCCATTGAAAATGATAGTATTACTACCTAAACGGCAAAGGGCGCAATTTGTTTTACCAACGTGGTGTGTCGCGTCAATAGATATTGCAGGGCGGGAAGGCAATCGTGACCGGGAACAATCCTTCGAACGCGAACAAGCATTCAAAGAAGGTGAAGCGATGGTAGTGAAATCTAAAGAGACGGTAAAAACAAGTGATTGCAGGTGCTTGCCTGAAAAAATCAAACAGCACCTGCAATCAGTTTTGGCCGACAACATTATCCGCCTGCACGCTGGAAGACTTCAACCGCAACCAGATTAGAAAACGATAAGAGAAAATTTAACCACATTCTAATGTCGGCCTCACGCCCCATGCTTCTTCCGAAGTCAACGTCAAGGCGTGCCAACGAAGCGGGGCAGTTAGTTTTTGGCATTCATATACCGCGCGGTGTAGTATGTATAATATCGTTTGCCGTCGGCCTCTTCGCGCAGGTGCAAGCCCGAAGCCACCAGGGCATTGTCGGTTTGCAACGACAGCGTTTGAAGCGATGCGTTTTTGTCGGCAATTTTAAAGATGTAGTTTCCGTCGCAGAAGCTGTTGTCGGGTGTGCCGTTGGCATTGAGGCGTGCCACATACCAGCCGGCGCAAATAATGAGCTTGCCGTCGTTCATGCGCACAAAATCCTGAATAACTCCGATGGTCACGTCGGTGATGTAGCCCACGTGTCCGAATGAGCCAAACGATTCGTCTTTCGATCCATCGGCGTTGTAGCGCACCATGGCACCGATAGACGACACAGAGCCATCGCCGCGAATGTAGCCGGCCAACAGAATCTTGCCGTCGGGTTGTATGAGGCTTGAATAGGATCTGTTTTCCGTGGTGAAAATTTTAGTCGTTTGTTTCCCGCTGCCTCCCGCGCCAAAGGCGGCGTCGAGCGCGCCGTTGGTGGTGAGGCGCGCCAGTGCAAAAACGGAAACAAAGTTTGTTTCGGCAGAACCCGACACCACGATCTTTCCATCGGGTTGCAGTTTCACATCGTTAAGCACATTGCTTGTTTCGGTGTCGCCAAAATTCAGATCCTTGCGGCCGTCGCTGTCGAATGTGTTGTCGGGCGAACCGTTGGGGAGAAGACGCAAAACCGCGGCCTGCGCTTTAAGATTATACTGTTGATACACGCCCGCCACAACAATCTTGTTGTCGCTTTGCAGTGCCACGCCCAGGGCGGCCGACGTGCTGTAGTCGGGCACCGACGGCGCATGCACCAGAATGCCATCGCCGTCGAAGGAGTTGTCGAGCGTTCCATCGGTTTGGTAGCGCACAATCATCATGTCGCTGGCGTTGCCATATTTCACTTCGCCCACCACCACCACCTTGTTGTCGGGTTGAACAACGATGGCCTTTGCATTGGCATAGTCATAGTCGGCCGGCAATCCCGTCAATACCTGACCATCGCCACCCCACGAATTGTCGGGCGATCCATCGGCATTGTAGCGCAACACCACAAAAGGTCTGTCGCCATTGGCCTGTATCGATTCGCCAATCACCAGTATTTTTCCATCCGGCTGAATAGCGTTGCTATTCACAAACCGAAAACTTCCAGGTTCGCCCGCCGCAATGTCGGTGGCGACCGATCCATCGGCATCAAAAGAAACATCGAGCGCACACGCCGACGATGCCGAGGATGTGGTGTAGGTGAACACGTTGCTTTCGGCCTCTTTGCCGTTGAGCGCAACTTTTATTTTTCCGGTTCCGGCATCCGGTGGAATGGTGATGGTTAGTTGCTCGGCCGTGGCGACGGTGACCACGCAAGCCTTGCCATTCAACGTCACGAGGTTGTCGGTTGCCGTGGCGCTGAAACCGGTGCCGGCAATTACTACAGCAGTGCCCGCTGTGCCGGTTTCGGGATTGATGCCTGTGATAACAAAGGTGGGATCAACTTTCTGGGGTTCGTTGTCGGTGCTTTGGCAGTGTTGAAAAAACACGGCCCCCAGCACAAGAGACACGATCAAAAATATAGCGTTTGATTTCATAGCGTTGTTGTGGTTATTTTATTCGAACACGATTTTGCGGATGCGATGATTTTGTGAGTCGGCCACCACAATGTTGCCGTCGCGGTCAACGGCCACACTGGTGGGCGAATTGAATTTGGCTTCGGCACTGGGGCCATCGGCATAGCCATAGTTGCCGGTGAGTGTGATCACGCCTTCGCTGTTGATGATGCGTATGCGGTTGTTGCCCGCATCGGCCACCACCATGGTGCTGTCGCGCGGATTGAAACAAAGCCCGGTGGGATAAGCAAACCGCGATGTTTCTGCGGGACCATCGGCGTAGCCGTTGTTGAAGCTTCCCACCGGGCCGCTTCCGGCAAGGGTTGTGACTTCGCGCGCGGGACTGATGCGGCGGATGCGGTGATTAAATTGGTCGGCCACAAACAGCGTGTCGTTTGTGCCGATGGTTAGTCCGGTGGGATAATAGAAATAGGCTTCTGTTCCCACACCGTCGGCAAATGCGCCGCCGTTGTTCTGGAAGTTTCCTTTGCCTGCAAAGGTGGTCACCGTTCCATCGGTGGCAATTTTGCGGATGCGGTTGTTGAGGTAGTCGCCCACAAACACATCGCCGCGTGTGTTCACGGCAATGCCATAAGGGATGTCGAACTTGGCTTCATCGCGACTGCCATCCTGATAGCCTGTTGAGCTTCCGGCCACGGTGCTCACCACACCCTGCGCGGTGATCTTCCTGATCTTGTCGTTGTAAGAGTCGCACACATACAACGTTTGGTTGGCATCGATGGCAATGCCCGAAGGCAGGTTGAATTGCGCGCTCAGCGCGGCGCCATCGGCATAGCCGCGGCCGCTTCCGGCAAAGGTGGAGACAAGACCTTCGGTGTTGATCTTTCGGATTTTATGATTGCCCTGGTCCACTACATAAATGTTGCCGAGTGTGTCTACGGTCACGGCCACGGGTGTTTTAAATTGTGCGGCCGTGCCGTTGCCGTCTTTGAAACCTTCTTCGCCACCGGCCACGGTGATCACATTCACTTCGGTGTTGATGTAGTGAAACACCGGTGTGAAAATTTCCTTGCCGTGAATTTCAATCCTGATCTTTCCCGAACCGGCGCCGGGAGGAATGGTGATGGTTAACATTTCGGCAAAGGCGTCGGTGACCGCGCACGGTTTTCCATTCAGGGTCACCACATGGTCGGCGGGAACCAGGCCAAACCCTTTGCCTACAATTTTGACCACGGTGTTTTTGGGTCCGCTCTCGGGCAGAATTTCGAGCACCGCTATTTCGGTAGGTTTGTCGGAAGGGTCTTCCGGATTGTTGCACGAAAACAACGCAGCGAGTATCAGCACCGACACAACGGCTGTGGCATAAGAGAAGGATTGGGTTGGATGTTTCATACGGAGAGGGGAAATGAAAGTCGAAACTATTTCCACACCGGCAGATTTTTTCAACCAATAGCCCAACAACAGTTTAACTAGACGAACGACAGAATTACATCCAAAAAGGTTATTTTTGATATCCCTGACCCCCGGCGACAAACGATGCGAGCACCCATTTCCTGTATTGTGGCAGACGACGATGAAGTGGACCGCCTCACCACGCTGTCTTTCATTCGCAAGCATCCCATCCTGAAAGTGGACGGTGTGTTTGCCGGCGCCGAGGCCGTGTTGAATGCCATGCAGCATCTCACACCCGATGTGCTTTTTCTCGACATCGACATGCCACACGTTTCGGGCCTGGAGCTTCGCGAAAAGTTGAAACATGTGCCGGTCTGCATTTTCATTACCGCCTTTCCCGAATATGCCGTGGAAGCCTTCGAAAAAGAAGCGCTCGATTTTTTGGTGAAGCCCGTAAAGGCCGACCGGTTTGAGCGCGTGGTGGAACGGGTGCAACAATACCTGGACCTGAAAGACAAAGCCACGCTGGTAGACACCGCGTTGGGCGGCGATGCCATCTTCATTAAGGAAGGACACAGCCAGATAAAAATTCAACTGCACAATGTGCTTTATCTCGAAGCGCTGAAAGACTACACCCGCATTGTCACAGCCGAGCGAAAATATTGTGTGCTCTCCGCGTTGGGCAACCTCATCAAAGAAAAACCTTTCGACGCGTTTGTCCGCATTCACCGGAGCTATGCTGTGCAGAAGGAGTTTGTGAGCAAAGTCACCACGTCGCATGTGGAGATCAACGAGCACAGACTTCCCGTGGGCAGGAGCTATAAAGACGCGTTGCCCTTGTTTTCAAATTCATCCAGGCGTCAACCGTAGGCCATATGAGAGGAGTTGTTCTGGTTGCGTTCGCGTTGTTTCTGTTTGCCCCGGCAAAGTCGCAGCACGGGCAACGGTTGGTAGATTCGTTGGAGACGAAATTGAAGGCCACACACAACGACACCCTCAAAGCGAAATTGTATTCCCGCCTGTCGGACCTCTACATCGACATCGACCAGGATCAGGCATTGCACTATGCCGACAGCGTGATGCAGTTGTCCACAAAAATGAAATGGCAGCGGGGCATTGCCGATGCGAAGCTTGCTTTTGGCAACGTCTATAATTTTAACGGAAGTCCGGAGAAGGCTGTCGGTTATTTGAAGGATGCGATAGCAACCTATCAGTCCATCGCCTACAAAAGAGGGGAGGGTATGTCGCTATACGCGCTCGGGCAATCCTATGAACGCACCAGCGATTTTCCACAGGCCATACAGTATTATTTTCAAGCCCTGCAGATTCAGGAAACCTTGCCCGACAACCATTGGGAAGTGGCCATTTGTTTGTCGGCCATTTCGGTGATCTATTATTTGCAGCGCGACTATGAAAAGTCACTCGACTATTCGTTCAAAGCCCTGGCAAAAAAAGAGCTCGCCAAAAACAAAACCAGCATCGCCAACGAGCTCTACAACATCGGCGACACCTATTCGCACATGGGCGACTCTGCCAACGCGGCCACCTACAATTTGAAAGCCCTGGCGCTGTTCGACCAGTTGGGAAACAAAATGGGGCAGGCCAATGTATGTTCCAGTCTGGGCAAGTTGTTCAGAAAGAACTACAGGCTGAGTCTTGAATACCTGGACCGTGCCCGGAAAATATATTTGACCGTGAGCAGCCATTCGCCCTATGTGGCCATCACCGAAGGGCAGCTCGGGCAGGTGTTTGTAGACATGGTGAAGTCGGGCGACACGTTGTCGCTTGCGTTCAGGAACAAACACCAGATTCCCACCAGCAACCAGGCGTTGCTCAACGTGGGCGAGACCTATATCCAGCATGCCCTTGAGGCGTGCCGCGAAATTGGCGACAAGGATACCGAATATATTTTCTATGGCGACCTCGCCGAATTGCAGGCGCTGAAGGGCGATCACAAGAATGCCTTTCTGAATTTCAAACTTTATCACCACCTCCGCGATTCGCTCTACTCGCAGGAAAACAAAAATAAAATTGCCGCCGTGGAAGGCCAGCGCGAAGTGGCCCTGCGCGACAAGGAAATAGAATTGAACAAACAAACGCTGGCAACCCAACGCCAACAACAAATCACACTGCTGGCCGGGCTGGCCTTTCTGGCCGTGACCGGGCTCTTGCTCTACCGCCAAAACCGGATGCGAAAGGTGGCCAACGAAAAACTCCAGACCACCAACCACGCGCTCGACGAAGCCAACAAAACCAAAGCAAAGTTCTTCGCCATCCTCAGCCACGATCTGCGCGGTCCCATTGCCCGCCTCATCAGCTTCCTTCACTTGCAAAAAGAAGCACCCGACATGCTCACCCCACAACAAGTGCAGCTGCACCGCCAGAAAATTGTGGACGCCGCCGAAACCCTTCTCGACAACATGGAAGACATGCTGTTGTGGAGCAAATCACAAATGGACCAATTCCACCCCGCACCAAAACACATCGCCATAGACCAGTTGTTTCAACAAACCAAAGAAGCCGTAGGCGCACCCGACCACATTGCCCTGTTGCTGACCAACCCCGAAAACCTTGAGGTGTATGCCGACGAAAATTTTGTGCGCGCCATTCTCTATAACATCACCAACAACGCCGTGACTGCGCTCCACGCAACAACCCACGCAAAAGTGGAGTGGAAAGCCTGGCAAACCGAAAACAACCTGGTGCTATCCATTGCCGACAACGGACCCGGCATGAGTGCCGAAGCCCTGGCCAACATGTTTAAGAATGAAACCGTCACCAGCACAAAGCATGGCTTCGGTTCGCACATCGTCAAAGACCTGGCGCACGCCATTCAATGCGACATCGAAACTGAGAGTGAAACGGGAAAGGGGACAACGGTTTATTTAAAATTCGCTCAGAGTGAAGGGTCAGATCATTCCAGATAATAATCAACTTAACGAACCACCAGTGAATCTTTTGCTGAAGCATTGGCAAGCGCTGCGATGTCTTTGATTTCGGCGCTGAGGCTGTTGAGTTGGTTCTTGAAGCCTTCTGTGTTGTGAAGGGTTGTCTCAATAGAATGATAATAGTCAATGCCGGTCAGGAGTTGGGTGGTGAAATCAAGAATATCTTTCAAAGATTTCGCGTCGCCCTTCTTCAACGCCAGCCACTGTTCTTTCACATACGCAACGTTCAGTTGCAATTCTTTGATGAACATGTGTGGCCTGGTTTGATCAACCAGCACATTGACTCTTCCATAAATATGATCGGTCATTTCGCGCAGGGTCACAATCTTGCTGAAATAAGCAATGTTGGGGCCGGGGCAGATATTGACAGATGTGAGTCCTTTAATGGGCGGCAAGTTATATTCCACCACGGCGGCGTTGCTCAGGCCAACGCACAAACACTCTTTGCTCACCACTTCGTTATATTGACGCTCATACTCCTCCACCGAAAGGTCGAGTGTTTGAAGTTGTGCTATTTTTTGTTTTTGATATTTGTGCGATGCTGTGCAGATGGGTTCCCTGGTGAATTCGGTGTTGCTCACCAGAAACTTTTCCGTGCACGGGCTTCCCGGCTTTCCCTTGGCAATGCGCGCCAGTTTTTCTTTCTCTGCCGAGGTTCCCTTCAGGTAGTTGAACCGGATGCCCAGCGGTGAATTTTTGCTTAAGATCACATCCTTTTCTTTTGCGGCCGAAAGCAGGTGAAGCGTTTCCTGGTCAACGGTGGTGGCTTCGGGGCAGAGCAGGAAGGGCGTGCCCCAGCCCACACTTTCGATGTCGTATTTTTTGAGCAGGAACTCGGCTTCTTCGTGGGTGCCCACGCCACCTTGCACGGTGATGGCCACGGGATGGGGGCGTGCAAAGACCAGTCCCGTTTTCTTTTCGGCCACGGGCTTGTAGAGTTGAAACAACGCCTCTGCAAGTTCCTTGCGCCGGGTTTTGAATTCTTCCAGTATGGGTCCCATCAAACTGCCGTCGGTGGCAAACGCATGGCCGCCGCAGTTTAGTCCCGACTCGATGCGGAACTCGCTCACCCAAACGCCTTTCTTGGCCAGGAACTTTCCTTGGATGAGGGCCGACCGGTAGTCGCTCACCTTAATCACAATCTTCTTATCAAACACACCCCACGCCCGCGCATCAAACGCCGGAAGGCGCTCCAGGTAGTTGAAGAGCCGCGGGTTCATGCCGGCCGAAAAAACAACCGACGAATTGACCAGCACACTGTTGGCATAACCACGCAACGCCGCCAGGGCATCAGACGAATCGGGCGTTGTGTCGCTTTGGGTTTGCGGGTTGTCTTTGTCGACCTTGGTCATGATGTTCACATCGATGGCGCCGGCAACAAGTTGTGTGCGCAGGTATTGTTGCAATTGTTCTTTCTGGGGAGGTTGTGCGCCCAGCATCAGCTCATAGACCGTGCGCAATTCGCTTTTCGACGGAAGCATCTCGAAATATTTGGAGAGTTCCGATCCTTCTTCGAAGGGCAGCGCTTTCAGTTGTTCCATTTGCTGTTCCACAATCCGGTTCATCAGGTTCAGATATTCCTGGATGCGCCGGGCGCGATAGTCGGGCTGGTGCGATGTGATGGGCTCGTAGTGTTCGTGCCGCGTCTGGCAGTAGTGCGCGCGCATCAGTTCAACGAGTTTGTCTTCGATGATAGAAAGGGTTGATGTGATGCCGAAGCGCGCCACTTTGATGGGCGAGTCTATGGTGAACGCCAAGCCCATGACGGGAATGTGAAACTTGTGCACGGAAGCCATGATGTGTTTTTTTGTTGTAAGTAACACATGTGCGGGTGCAAGCCGGCTGATAAAAATCAGAGGAATGGATTTGTTTCGTCAGGTTTCGTCCGGGGCTGCTGGCAGCGTGCAAACCGGCGCCTACACTTCAATAAATTTCTCCATTGAAAACGCCTGGGTGCGTTCGGCGAAAAGTGTTTTTGTGGTGCCCCACACAGAATTGAAAAGCTCGGAGCGGCGATAGTTTTCCAGGGCGTGGGCATCGCGCCAGTGGCTGTAGGTGATGAAGGTGTTGGGTTCGTTGGCGTCTTTCATCAGCTCGAGGTGCGAGCAGCCTTCAAAATTCCGGATGCGGGTTTTGTATTCATCAAAGAGCGTCAGAAATTCGTCGACACCCGATTCCAGGAAATGCATGCGTACGATGCGGATGAGCATAGGCGGAAAGCGTTTGGTGAGAAGAAAGGTACGGAAAGTAGCGGTGTTCAAAAAAGACAGACGTCATTCGTCGAACACCACATTCACTGCCCCTCCATAACCAAGTCCGAGCAATTCGGCAGCGTTGCCTTTATAGATGCCGACCTCCAGCAGGTTGAGGCTGTTGAACACAATGAAGCATTCGCCTTCTTCGGCCTGGCTGTATTGGGCGTGGATGCGTCTGAATTTTTCGCCGCCAAACTGAATGGTGTAGCCTTTGCCCTGGCTCAGCACATCGAAGGCGTCTTTGGTGATGTTGGTGATGAGGTTGCCCATGTTGTCGACACGGATGATGCTGCCCGTGATTTGCTTTTTGGTGGCTTTCATCTGCCGGTCGATCATTTTTTTGAACATGGGCATGGGCTTGCCCAGGTTGGTAATAGACACGCCACTGGCCAGCTTGGCGGCGGCATGCGCAAAAATGTCGCGCTCCGGAAAGGTGGTGGTCACGGGGTTGATGGTGTTGAGCTCGGCCAGTTGCTGATGCGGCCGATCGCTGATGAGGCCGAACAGCCCGTTGTCGCAGCCCACAAAATAATGTTCCTCCAGTTGCAGGGCAATGAACGCATCGCCCCGGTTTCCTGTTGAATCCACACCCACCAGGTGCACGGTGCCCTTGGGGAAATCGCGGAAAACCGCCCGCAGCACAAAGGCGGCGTGGGCAATGTCGGCAGGTTTGATCTGGTGACTGATGTCTTCGATGCGAACGCCTGGATTCAGGCTGATAATCTTAGCTTTGACAGCGGCCACGTAATGATCACTTTCGCCAGAATCCGTAAGAAGCGTAACAATGGCCATGGTTGATGCTGCCGCAGATATTCGTTAATTTTGATTTGGCAAAGTAAACATTTTTAATCCACATTGTTTTTTACCTATAAATTCTAATTCGTTTGACTGAAAAAGTAGTTACACTGGAAAATATATCTATGGTCGACTTTCTGGGGCTGGAAAACAAGACCATCGACACCCTGTCGGCCGCCTTCCCCAAGAGCAGGATCATCTCGCGTGGCAACCAGATTCTCATCAAAGGCCCCACCGCCGAGATCGGGCAGATCGACGATTTGCTCACATCGCTCGTTGACCACTATCACAAATACGGCCGCGTCACCGAAGAGAACGTGCAAGCCTATATTGAACGCGAACACGAAGAGGTGCAGGCCGAACAGCAGGCTGCCGAAGACGTGATCATCTATGGCACCAAGGGCAATCCCATCAAACCCAAAACGGCCAACCAGCAAAAGCTGGTGCAGCTGGTGAAAGACAACGACCTTGTGTTTGCCCTCGGCCCCGCCGGCACCGGCAAGACCTACATCTCTGTGGCCATGGCCGTGAAGGCGTTGAAAAACAAACAGGTCAAAAAAATAATCATCACCCGTCCGGCCGTGGAAGCGGGCGAGAACCTCGGCTTTTTGCCCGGCGATCTGAAAGAAAAAATCGATCCCTACCTGCGCCCCATCTACGACGCCCTGAACGACATGATACCGTTCGAAAAACTCGGCTTCTACATGGAACGCGAAATCATCGAGATTGCGCCGCTGGCCTACATGCGTGGACGAACGTTGAACAATGCGTTCATTCTGCTCGACGAAGCGCAGAACACCACACCCATGCAAATGAAAATGTTTCTCACCCGCATGGGCCCCGAATCGAAAATGATTGTGACCGGCGACATCTCGCAGATCGACTTGCCCGTGCGCCAAAGCTCCGGACTGAAAGAAGCCACCCGCATTTTGAAAGACGTGAAGGGCATCGGCTTTGTGGAACTGAACGAAAAAGACGTGGTGCGTCACCGCCTCGTGCGCGACATCATTGAAGCCTACGGCAAGGAAACTACTTAGCACATGCTCGCGGAAACTACTTAGAGAAATTCTGTATCTTTCTCCATGATCCGGTGGATACCATACGCCTTCGTCCGCATCGTGGTGTTTTTTTGCGGCGGCATCCTGCTGGCCATTCACCGGCCCGATGCCATGGAGTGGAGCGTGGCCACCAGTCTCTTCGCCGCATGCACAGCGCTCTACCTGATTTTTGGAGGTGCCTATCGCACACTGCAAATCAATCCGGGCTTTGTAGGGCTTGCGGCAATTTTCTTTGCGGGCTATCTCGCCACAGTATCACACACAGCCTCCCGTCACGCCGATCATCTCCTGAAACTTGAAACGCCCGTGGCGTACTACCAGGCCGTTGTGTCTACAGCGCCCGAAGAAAAAGACAAGTCGTGGAAAATGGTGGGCGACGTGGTTCGCGTAAACACGCAGGGAGCGTGGCAGGCGCGCGAAGGCAAGGTGATGCTCTACTTTTCGAAACAGGATTTTAAAGAACCCTTTCAATATGGCGATGTGTTGCTCATTCGCGGCACACCGCAGGTTGTTTCCCCTCCGGGCAACCCGGGCGAGTTTGACTATCAGAAGTTCTTAAGCTACCGTCAGATCTATCATCAGCAGTTTGTGCGCGGCAAGCATGCGGCGTTGCGTGTTGACTATGCGCCCCCCAGTGTTATTATGCGCCACGCCATAGCCGTGAGGCAATGGGCCGATGGCACGTTGAAGAAATATGTGCCCGGCCTTCGCGAGCGCACGTTGGCGTCGGCATTGGTGTTGGGTGTTACCGAAGGGTTGGACAATGAACTGTTGCAGGCCTATGCTGCCACGGGTGCGTTGCATGTGTTGTCGGTGTCGGGCTTGCATGTGGGCATTGTCTATTGGCTGTTGTTGTTGCTGCTTCGGCCGCTTCAAAAAACAGCGCGGGGCAAATGGGTGCTGGCCGTGGTGAGCATTGTTGTGTTGTGGGGCTATGCCTTTGTGACGGGACTTTCGCCGTCGGTGTTGCGCGCGGTGGCCATGTTTTCGTTTATGGCGCTGGCCAAGCCGTGGAACCGGCAAACGAACATGTATAACACGCTGGCCGCGTCGGCGTTTTGTTTGTTGCTCTACGATCCTTTCATGATCATGTCGGTGGGGTTTCAGCTTTCCTACCTGGCCGTGGCGGGCATCGTCTATCTTCATCCGCCGTTGTATGCGTTGTGGGAACCGCGTGCGCGTGTGGTGGACGAAGTGTGGAAAGTTTCGAGTGTGTCTATCGCCGCGCAGGGTGCAACGTTTGCCCTGGGGTTGCTCTACTTCCATCAGTTTCCCAACTATTTTCTGGTGGCCAACCTGGTGGCCATTCCCGCTTCCTTTGGTGTGCTGGTGTTGGGTTTGGTGGTGTTGGCGGTCGGTGCCGTTCCGGTAATTGCAAACTTTCTGGGCATGGTGTTGGGATGGATTGTCAAGATCATGAATGCGTTTGTGTTTGGTGTGGAGAATCTGCCGCTCAGCCGAATCGAAAACATCTACATCACCCCCGCACAATTTTACCTGCTCGCGCTGGTGTTGCTTTGCCTGGTGTTGTTGCTCGAAACAAAACAACTGCGCTGGCTGGGTGTGGCCGTATGCGCCGCCACGTTCTTTTCTGTTTTGCAGTTTGAATACATTCGCAACGAGGTTGAACAACACACCTTCACCGTGTATAAGACGCCGGGATTTTCGGCCGTCGATTTTGTGGACGAAGGACAAGTGTTTTTCTGGGGCGACTCCGCGCTGGCCAACGACGCGGGCAAAATTCGTTTTCACATAGCCCCCAACCGCATTCGCGCCGGCGCGGCCGTGCACGCATCACAAGCCACGCGGGCAAACGTGGGCGAGGGATGCGAGGTGATGGTGTGGCAGGGAAAAACCATTCTCCGGATTTTTGCCAGGGGCTTCAAACTTTCGCCGGGGTTGGCTGTTGATTACATCATGATCAGCCGCAATGCCGTGAGGGATTTACAGGAGCTGCGCGCCATTCATGCGTGCCAAATTATCCTAGATGGCAGCAACTCTTTCTACACATCAGAAAAACTGCGGACGCAAGCCGGGCGCCTGAAGCTACCGTTGCACGCCGTGCTTCACGATGGCGCGTTCGCATTGCCGGCGGTCAATCTATAAACCCATGAACAATACCAGACTATCGCTATGATACCCATGAACTACATCCACTATTCCATCGACAACCACATCGGCGTCATCACACTGAGCCGCCCCGAGAAACGCAATGCCCTGAGCTTTGAGCTGGTGGGAGAGTTGAAGGAAGCTTTTGCTCTGCTGGGCGACGACCCCACGGTGAAAGTGATTATTCTGAAAGCGGAAGGCGAAGCATTTTGCGCGGGAGCCGACCTGGCCTATCTGCAAAAGCTCCAGGAATTTTCGTACGAACAAAACCTGGCCGACTCCAGCCACCTGAAAGAATTGTTTCTGTTGATGTACACGCTCAAGAAAGTGATCATCGCCCAGGTGCAGGGCCATGCGCTGGCGGGGGGCTGTGGGCTGGCGGCGGTGTGCGACTTTGTGTTTGCCGCACCCGAAGCCAAGTTTGGCTACACCGAAGTGCGCATCGGTTTCATACCCGCCGTTGTCATGGTGTTTCTGTTGCGCAAGGTGGGCGAGTCGCATGCCAAGCGGTTGTTGCTGAGTGGCGAGCTGATCACGGCCGACGAAGCAAAACACCTGTCGCTTATTCACCACGTTGTGCCAAGAGAAAAACTGGAAGCCGAGACACATGAGTTTGCCGCCAATCTCATCCGCACCAACTCAACCCACGCCATGATGATGACCAAGCAAATGATCGCGCACGTGCAGAGTTTAGCCCTGTCGGAAGCGCTAACGTTTGCAGCAGAACGCAACGCCGAAGCCCGCGCAAGCGATGATTGCAAGCGTGGTGTGGATGCTTTTCTCCGGAAAGAAAAAATAACATGGTAATCTGTAATATGACTGAAAAACTAACGTCGATATTACAGCAACGCGAAATTATTATCGCGAATCTTCTAACTCAGGGGTTGAATTAACCTGACCCATGAGAACCCTTATTACCAACTTGTTACTGTTCGTGGCCGCGTCGGCTTCCATGGCCCAATCCTATACGGGCGACACCTGGAAGCAGACCAAAAAAAGCGGAAAAGGCACCTTGACGCTCGCCTACGTGCAAACGCCCAGCTTCATCTATGTAGACAACTCCGGTCAGCTCACCGGCATCTGCATCGACATCATGAAAGACTTCAGAACCTGGGTGAAAGACAATAAAAAAGTTGACATCGAATTCAAGTTTGTAGGCGACGGCTCCAACTTCCGGGGCATGTACGATAAAGTGAAGATATCGAAAGGCGGCGTGGTGGGCCTGGGCAACGTCACCATCACCGAAGAGCGCAAGAAGGAAGTGAAATTCAGCCCGCCCTTCATCACCAACTTTGCCATTCTGGTCACCCAAAACAAAGTGTCGAACCTGAACAAGCTCGAAGACATGCCCAAAACATTCTCGGGCCTCACGGCCTACACCGCCAAGGGCACGCTCAACGAAAAGCGCACGCTTGAACTCAAGGAGAAATATTTCCCTGACCTCAAAATCACCTACACCACCACCAGCCAGGAAACACTCGAGAAAATGCTGTCAGACAACAAAGGCATGGCTTACCTCGACCTGGCGTTCTATCTCGAAGCGGTGCAGTTAAAGAAGTCTGTGAAGCGCCACCCGTTGGCCGACAAGGCCGCCGAGCAGTTCGGATTCATCATGCCCAGCAACAGCGACTGGGGCACCCCGTTTGAAGAGTTTTTTGCCGCCAACGGGGGCTACCTGAACACCAAGGAATACAAAGCCATTTTGTTTAAACACCTGGGTGAGGCCGGCATGAAACTCATGCAATCGCAGTCGCAGGCAAAATAGGCGAACCCGCATCGCATAACCAGACCTGGCCGGTGTCGAAACTTGCCGGGTCTTTTTTTTATAGCCCAACCTTCGCCTATCTTCGTTTTTGTTGGAGACGCCTCACACCATATTAAAACAGTATTGGAACCACAGCCAGTTCAGGCCGGGGCAGGAGGAGATCATTCACTCCGTGCTGCAAGGTCACGACACGCTGGCGTTGCTTCCCACGGGCGGGGGCAAGTCCATCTGTTTTCAGGTGCCCGCATTGTTGCGCGAAGGGCTTTGCATTGTGGTGACGCCCCTCATCGCCCTCATGAAAGACCAGGTAGAGCAACTGAAGCGACGCAACATCGACGCCGTGTCCATTCACTCCGGCATGCCGTGGCGCGAAATAGACATCCTGCTGAACAACTGCATCTATGGTCCCATAAAATTTCTCTACGTGTCGCCCGAGCGTTTGCACACCGAGCTTTTTATGGAGCGCGTCAAACAAATGAAGGTGAGCCTCATCGCCATAGACGAAGCCCATTGCATTTCGCAGTGGGGTTACGACTTCCGGCCATCGTATCTGAAAATTGTTGCTCTGCGCGAGCAGAAGCCCGAGGTGCCCGTGATCGCCCTCACGGCCACGGCCACACAGCAGGTGCGCGACGACATCATGGACAAGCTGGCCTTTCGCAAACACGCGGGTGTGTTTCAAAAATCGTTTGCCCGTCACAACCTCTCGTTTGTGGTGCGCAAGGCCGAACACAAGGAACGCAAGGTGTTGGAAATACTCACCAAAGTGAACGGCTCTGCCATCCTCTATGTGCGCTCGCGCAAAGCCACCCAGGACTTTGCTGAATGGCTTTCGAAAAAAGGCATCAGCGCTTCGTTCTATCATGCAGGCCTTGACTTTGAAGAACGCAACCGCCGGCAGGAAGAGTGGATCAAAAACGAAAAGCGGGTGATGGTGGCCACCAACGCCTTCGGCATGGGCATCGACAAACCCGATGTGCGCATCGTGATTCACCTCGACCTTCCGGAAAACATCGAGTCCTACTATCAGGAAGCCGGACGTGGTGGAAGAGATGGCCAGCGCGCCTACGCCGTCATGATCTATAACGACGCCGACGTGTTGAACCTGAAAACCAAAACCGAGCAGTCGCAACCCGCACCGGCCTATCTCCGAAAAATATACCAGGCCCTTGCCAACTACTATCAGCTGGCCGAAGGTAGCGGCGAAGGCCAGGGCTACGACTTCGACCTCCACGATTTCACGGAGCGCTTCAACGTGCATGCCGCCGAAGTCTATGCCGCGCTGAAGAAGCTGGAAGAAGAAGGCCTCATCCAATTCAACGAAAGTTTCTACAGCCCCCCGCGCATACACCTCGCGCTCGACAAGGGCAAACTCTATGAATTCCAGGTAGCCCATGCCCAGTTTGATGCGCCCATCAAAATGCTGTTGCGCCTTTTTGGGGGCGAGCTCATGTCGGGCTTTGCCAGAATATCGGAACCGCTGCTGGCCAAAGGACTGAAGATTTCCACGGCCGAAATGGTGAAAATATTGAAACACCTCGACGAGCTGCAGGTGCTGGTCTACCAGCCCGTGAAAGACAAACCGCAGCTCACCTACCTCACGCCCCGGCAGGACGCCCAACGCCTGTCGTTGAATCTGGCGCGCATGGAAGCGCGCAGAACGTTGATTATTGGCAAAATGGAGGCCATGGTGGCATTTGCCACCACCGCCCACCGCTGCCGCATGCAGATGATTCAGGATTATTTTGGCGAGGAGACCTTTAACACTTGTGGCATCTGCGATGTTTGTATTCAAAACCGGAAACACGAAAACATGGAGGCCTACGAAGACCTGCACGGCGAAGTGGCCACGGTGTTGAAAAAGAAACCCATGACCGTGGAAGAACTGGAAGAAATTATCGCCCCCCGCGACCACGAACTGTTTGTGGACGTGATTCGCGAAATGGTAGACGATGGCAAACTGGCCTACGATGCTGCTTGGAAACTGAGAGTGAATGAAAAAGAATAACTGCCGGAGAGAACATGAATAAGCGCCTGAAGAAGTTTTTGAGATTTTTTGTCTATTTCCACATTTGCCTGGCCGTGGCCCTGTTGCTGACACACTGCTCGTTCTCGCACTATGCGCACAAAGCCTACGATCAGGCCAAAAAAGACAAGCCCTACGACGTGGTGATTGTGCCGGGTGTGCCCTACGAAAAAGAAAAAACAACGTCGGTCATGAAGATGCGCATCTATTGGGCCAAACATCTTTACGACAGCGGCTTCACCAAAAACATCATCTTCTCCGGCTCGGCCGTCTACAGTCCCTACGTGGAAGGCATCGCCATGAAAATCATTGCCGACACCCTGGGCATTCCCGCCGAACATACCTTCTCTGAAACCAAAGCCGAGCACAGCACCGAAAATGTATACTATTCGTGGAAGATGGCCAAACAAATGGGCTTTCAGAAAATAGCGGTCGCCACCGATCCCTATCAGGGCCGCCTGCTGAAAAGCTTTGCCAAAAAATATTGCCCCGGCGTGAAAGTCATCCCCATCGTGTTCGACATCCTGAAAATGGATGACACCCCGCTACCCAACATCAACTACGACTCGGCTTTCCGCAAAGAGTTTGTGTCCATCACCGTGCGCGAAAGTTTCTGGCAACGCTTCCGCTACACCATGGGCCGCCGCATAAAAGATGAACTCCAGGACGAGAAAGAAAAGAAGAAGCGGGAAGAGAAGGAAAAAGACAATGTGAAAGCGATGACGCCTGTGGCGACGCAGTAGCTATAGTGGCGAGTTTTTGGGGTGTTTTTCCGGATCGGGAAAAAATAATTTTAAAAAATTTTAGAGGAGTTGTTTTTTTGAGAGCCCCGCATGATCGTTAGTGATTTTCCGATATTCGTCGGCACAAATTGTGATTCTGTTGATGGTTAAGTCTAACTGAAAGTCCTGTTTTTTCGAAGTGTCTGACGGGTGGGTGGAACATGGATCGTTTTCCGAATAATTTTATTTACCTATGCATGCGGGCAAGGAAAAGAAATCCGATCCCAAACTAACCTGTTTATGAAAAATTTATTGATCAACACGCATTTTGGAGAACTCTCCCAAGAAACTCAGAAGGTCCTTTCTGACTATAAAAATGTTGAGGAAATATTGAAGAGAACGTATGTGGCGATGGGGCAAACAAAGGTCACGGTTAGCATTAGCAGCGATTCATCAACCGGCAAAATAAATGTCAAGTCAGGAACAACAACCAGCCCCGGTACCAACTTTAGAAAATTCTAGCGTTAGCTCTGCTCAGGTAAGAGAATCGGTTTCAGCGTCAGCAGAGAACCCCATTGTTAGATTTAGATCCACTCAAGATTGGTATACATTTTTGCATTCAAACCCGACACCAGAAGTTGATGGTGACAGGCTAAGAGAATTTCGTTCCCGGTGCTATGCCGAGATCGAAGCACTTCGCGGTCGCCCGTTGATTGTTTACGCAGCCAGGTTTCTCGACCAGACGCAACTCCCCAGCTCGATTGCTTTAGATGACATTGAAGGTTTTACTGATTTGGTAAATGCGATACCCGCGGCGCACGAATCTATAGACGTGTTGTTGCACAGCCCCGGGGGCGATCCAAATGCGACCGAACGAATCGTTGGCATTTTGAGAAACAGATTCAGAGAGGTGCACTTTATCATACCTCATTCTGCATACTCCGCAGCGACAATGCTGGCGCTCTCGGGAAATGAAATAACCCTGCACTCCAGCGCCACCTTAGGGCCGATAGATCCACAACTCGACGGCATTCCGGCGCGCTCTATTATCAATGGTTTTGAAAATGCAAAACAAAAGATACAACTGGAGGGTCCAGAAACGTTGCCCGCTTATGTTCCACTATTGCAAAAGCTGGATCTACATCTTTTGGAGATTTGTGAAGATGCCGATAAACTTTCCAAGCAGCTGGTAACAACGTGGCTGACGAACTACATGTTTGCCGGAAAACAGGATGTCGAGACTGTGCGCATTACGGAGATCGTAGAATATTTTTCAAGCTACGACGATCATATGACGCATTCGCGTCCGCTTCACTATGGGAAAATCGCTCAGTTAGGAGTTATGATAAATCAACCCACCGGCCGGTTGCGTGACTTAATTTGGGAGACGTTTATTCTGATTAATATTTTCTTTGGAAATACTGGATTCTACAAGCTCTACGAAAACAATTACGGAATTTCGTGGGGACGTCAACAAGTTTTACAGCCTTAGCCATCAGTCGTCTGAGGCAGCATTAGCCCGGGCACATCATCCGGAAGTTTATTGACTCAGCAACTCCTGCGCATTTTCCAACGCAATCTTCGAAGGCTTGGCACCGCCAATCATCTTGGCTATTTCCTCCACGCGGTCGTTTTCGCCCAGCAGTTTGATGGAACTGATGGTTTTTGCGGAAGAGTTGTCCTTATACACAAAGTAGTGTGCGTCGCCTTTGGCGGCAATTTGGGGCAAGTGGCTGATGGCAATCACCTGGTGGCGTGTGGCCATTGTTTTCATGAGGTTGCCCAACTTGATGGCTACTTCGCCCGAGATGCCCGTGTCTATTTCGTCGAGTATCAGCGTGGGCATGGCGGCCTTCTCGGCCATCACATACTTGATGCCGAACATGAGTCTGGAGAACTCGCCACCCGATGCCACCTGGGCCAGCGGGCGTGGGCTCACGCCCTTGTTGGCGCTGAACAAAATGTCTATGCGGTCGGCGCCTTGTGCGGAAAGCTCTGCGGGTTGTGTGTCGATTTGAAGGGTTGCGTTGGGAATGCCCAGCTCTTGCAACAAACCGGTGAGTTGTTTGCAAAGGGGAGTAAAAACTTTCACGCGCGACTCTGTCAGTTTTTTGGCGGTGGCCGTCACGGTTTTGTGGGCTTGTTCAAAAGCTTTCTTCGCGGCCTCCAGCGACTCGTCGAGGGTGGAGGTGAGCGTGTTCTTTTGCGACAGCTCTTCTTGTATGGCCATGAGGGCACGCAGGTCGGCGGCCTTATGTTTTTTCAACAGCTTGTAAATGGTACTGAGGCGTTCTTTCACAAACTCGGCACGCTGCGGATCGAATTCTATTTTCTCTTCTTCGCGTTCAATCTCGGCTGCCACATCATCCAGTTCGATAATCAAACTGTCGAGGCGTTGCAGCAGGTTTTCGTAGGCTGGTGCATAGGCTGCCACCGCGTTCAGGTGGCCGCGTGCTTCCGAGAGGCTGGTGCGCGAGGCATACTCCGAATTGTTCACCAGGTCGAGCACTTGCTGGAAGCGTGTTTTTATTTCGCCCGAGTGCTCCATGATCTTCAGTTCCGACTCCATCGAATCCTGTTCGCCTTCTTCCAGGTTTGCCTGCACCAGTTCGTCCAGTTGGAAGCGGATGTAGTCGGCATCCTGGCGCAGCGTGTCGGCTTCGGATACTAGGTTGTCGTATTCCTTGCGCGTCTTGCTATAGGCTTGCCAGTCGGCGGCATATTGTTCGCGCAACGTGGTGTTGCCGGCGTAGGCGTCTACCAGTTTCAGTTGAAAGCTCTGTTGCCCCAGTTGCAGCGTTTCGTGTTGCGAGTGGATGTCCATCAGCAACGTGCCCAAACGTTTCATCACTTCCAGGGTCACCGGGGTGTCGTTGATGAATGCGCGCGATTTTCCGCCGGGGCTGATCTCGCGGCGGATCACCGTGGTGTCGTCGTAGTCGAGGTCTTCGCTTTTGAACAACGACTTGAGTTTATAGTCTTTGATAAAGAAGGTTCCTTCAATGATGCACTTCTGTTCTTCGTCCCACAGCACCTTGGTGTCGGCGCGGTTGCCCAGCAGCAGGCCGATGGCGCCGAGCATGATGGACTTTCCGGCACCGGTTTCGCCCGTCACCACGTTGAGACGGGCCGAGGGTTCCAGCACGAGGTGCTTGATGAGGGCGTAGTTTTGTATGGTGAGGTGTTTCAGCATTAGGCGCGTGTGTCGACGTATACTTCGGCGATGGTGTTTAAACGGTAGATCATTTTCTTCTGACGCATGTTCACCAGGGTTATTTCGGTGGCGTTGGCAGCCGCCAGTTCGCCTACCATGGCCGTGTCGTCTGTGAGCACAATATTAATTTTTTTACCCAAAAATTCCGTGATCCGTTTCCGGATTTGCTCAGTGTCGCTAAGGCGTAATTGTTTGGTGCTCATGTGCAGCGTCGTTCCGGCAAAGCTGCCGAAATCGGGGCATGAATCCAACACGTGAAAGGTGAAATCAGTTCTGGATCATCTTGTCGTAGGCCGCCCGGTTGCTGGGGTCGATGGTGGTGATGATGTCGTAGGCCTCGCGCCGCACCTGGATGCTGCCCGACGAAAACACGTTGGCCAGCTCCTTGCTCTTGGCGTCGAAGAAGCTGATCACCAGAATGGAGGCAGGGTTGATGTCGCGCATTTTCTTGACATCGCGCAGGCTCTTCAATATTGTTTCCCGGCTCTTGTCCGGATCCTTCTCGAAGTTGTCGAGTGCCAGCCGGTGATAGGCATACAGGGCTTTGCGCATATCCACCGATTGTGCGTTGTTATAGTTCTCCACAATCCAGTAGCGGCTCCGGTTGCTGCCCAGGGGTTGCCAGCCGGCGCGGTTAGATTGTTGCGCGTTGTTCACCACGGCCAGTGCCTTCTGAAAGTAGGGTGTGCCGCCCAGTTCGCTGAACGTGTCGGCATCTACACCAATCACCATGTAGGCATAGAGGGCCAGCATGGAGGTGAGGTTGGTGGTGAAGGTGTTGTCGTTAAATTCAAGCGGCAGCGATTCGATGTATTCAAACTCCCAGTCGCGGTCGGCATAGTTGAAGGTGAGGCTGGAATAGTTCGTGTTGTAGACCGGGCGCGCGGCCTGCACCTGCACCGACGCCGTGAAGTTGCCAATGGCGGGCATCTTGGTGATGGTGATCAGCATGTTGCAGTTGATCTTCTCGTAGGGCTTATACGAATCGTTGGTCCACTTGCGCGTGTTCATGAATTGCTCCACGGCTGTTTTCATGTCGCGGAAAATGCCGCGATCGCTGGTGGTCACTTGCGTGGAGTTGATGGTGACGAGGCAGTTCAGTTCTTGCGACCATGCCATGCTTGCCGTGCCCAGCAGCAGGAAAAACAGAAGTGTGTATTTACCCATGCAATTTTTCGATTATGGCGGCCACGATATCCTGGGCCACAGCGTCTTTCGATTTCAGGTCGAAAGATTTCACCTGCTGGTTGCGGTCCATGATGGTGATCTTGTTGGTGTCGTGTCCAAATCCCGCGCCGTTGTCGCGCAGGGAATTTAGCACAATGAGGTCAAAGTTTTTGGCCTCCAGTTTTTTTAGTGCGTTGGCCTGTTCGTGTTCTGTTTCCAGCGCAAAGCCAACAATGATTTGTCCGTTGTGTTTCAGTTTGCCCAGCGAGGCGGCGATGTCGCGCGTCTTCACCAGTTCAAGATTAAACACGTCGTCTTTCTTTTTGATTTTCTGATCGGCCACTGTCGCGGGGCGATAGTCGGCCACGGCGGCCGCCAGCACGGTGATGTCGGCAGCGGGAAAGAGTGTGGCGCAGGCGTTATACATTTCTTCGGCGGAGGTCACAGACGTAACGCTCACCCCCGCGTGTTGCGTATGTTGTTGCGTGGGGCCCGACACCAGGTTCACTTCCGCACCCGCGTTGGCCAACGCTTCGGCAACGGCAAAACCCATCTTGCCGCTGGAGTGGTTGCCGATGAAACGCACGGGGTCGAGCGCTTCATAGGTAGGTCCGGCGGTGACCAGCACTTTCTTGCCTGCTAATTTCTGTGGTGTAAAGAAGTTTTGGAGATGGGCTATCAATGCTTCGGGTTCGGCCATGCGGCCGTTGCCCACCAAACCACTGGCCAGCTCGCCAAAGGCGGGGTCGATGATGTGGTTGCCAAAGCTTTTCAGTTTTTGAAGGTTGGCCTGAACGGCCGGGTGTTGCAGCATGTCGAGGTCCATGGCCGGGGCCAGAAAAACAGGGCAGCGTGCGGAGAGATAGACGGCCAGCAGCAGGTTGTCGCAGATGCCGTTGGCCATTTTGCCGAGGGTGTTGGCGGTGGCCGGTGCCAACAGTATGGCATCGGCCCACAACCCAAGGTCTACATGATTATTCCACGTGCCGGAGCTTTGAAACTCCGTGAGGGCGGGGCGTTTCGACAGGGTGGAGAGGGTGAGGGGCGTGATGAACTCATGCGCGTCGGGCGTCATGATCACTTGCACCTCGGCTCCGGCTTTCACCAGAAGCCTCACGAGCACAGCCGACTTATAGGCCGCTATGCCACCACAAACGCCTACCACGATTCGCTTGCCCTTCGGCATGGCCGACCGTGATTAAAGTTCCTGTCTGGTATCGCCTTCGCCGCGCAGACGGAAGTTCAGCTTTTCTTCGATAAATTCTTCCGTTGCCGTAGTCGTAGGCTTGGGCATGCGCTCATAGAACTTCGAGATTTCAATTTGCTCGCGGTTCTCGAACACTTCTTCCAGGTTATCGACCGTGGTGGCAAACTCAGCCAGCTTGTTGTTGAGCTCTTCCTTGATGTTCACGGCGATCTGACGCGCGCGTTTCGAAATCACCACAACCGATTCATAGATGTTACCGGTTTGGTCTGCGATTTTTTCTACATCGCGGGTTACTACTGATGATTGAACTGCCATATGATTACGAATTATTGTTTTTTGATTTAGTGATTTTCCCCAGGCTGTCGGCATACATGCGCTCGGCGTCCTCGAGATAGGTGCTGCCCGGATAGCGGTCCACAAATTCCTTGTAGTGTTCCACCACGCCCTTGTAGCGATCGAGTTGCTTGGAGTAGATGCTTTGCTCGGCCAACTTATATTCCGAAGAGATCACCAGGTAGTAGGTGCGCTCCAGGTATTTCGAGTCGGGGAAGTTGTCTTTAAAATTATTCAGGGCCACAATAGCCGCCTTGTAGCTGCGCATGCGGTAATACTGATAGGCATTGTCGAACCCTTTCTTTTCCAGTTTTTCCTGCGTGGTGAAAATCACCTCGACGGCTTTGTCGCGGAATTGGCTTTGGGGGTAGCGGTTCAAAAACTGCTGCATGGCCGCCATAGCGTCTTCGCTGCTCGATTGGTCCAGATTGGAGTTTGGCGAGGAAGCATACATCGAATAGGCATACATGTAGCGGGCTTCTTCGGCCATGCTGCTGCGACCATAGGTTTCGTAGAACGTTTTGAACTGCTCCGACGACAATAGGTACAGCTTGTCATAGAACTGGCAATAGGCCAGGTAGAACTGCACTTTTTCGCCTTCGGGAAGGCCTCGCACGATCGGAATGATCTGTTCGAACAGCACCGAAGCCTTGTAATAGTCCTTTTTGTTGTAATAGCTCAACGCCGCGTCATACTTGACGCGCCAGTCTTGGCTTTTCTCGATTTTCCGGAATTTGCTGCACGAAACAGCGATGATCAGGATCAGCGCCAGGGAAAGGTATGAGGATACACGTTGCATAAGCCCGCAAATATAATATAAACAGCCAGAACTGGAAAACGTCATTTTTTCCTTTACAGATGCGTGAACGGGCAAAGAAGTTTTATTTTTTTACGATGAGCTTTCGTGTCATCACCCCCTCATTGTCGATATAGAGGGTATAAAAATAGATTCCGGCGCTCAAATCGTCGGTTTTTATGCGAACCAGGCTTTCCAGCGACGGCAGGCTGTATTCGCCCACCGGGTTGCCCAGGATGTTGTGTACAACGATTTTGGCCTTGATCCGGTCGTTCAGGATTTTATATTCCACCTGGGCATGGTCGATCACCGGATTGGGGTAGACGTCGTGCAGGGTTATGAACCGGGAGGTGTAGAGGCTTTGCTTCTCGGGCTTTTCTTCCACATCGAAGTTTAACTCAAACTCTATGGGCTGGCCTGGGTTGGACTTGTTGTAGACGATGTATTTGAGGGTGCTTGCGCCGGAAACAAAGCCCGCTTCGAGCGAGATGTTGAAGTTGGCCAGGGTTTGGCCGGGGTCAACCTTCACGATGTAGTCTTCCACTTTCTGGTCGAGACAGTTGTTGTCGATGCAGAAGTAGTTTTTTTGTGTGCCGCCGATCTGGCCGGTCACTTTGCGGATGATGAGGGTGATGGCTTTGTCGGTGGTGTTGCGGAAGCGGAGGGGAGCTTTGATGGTTTCGCCGATAACGCCCTTGTAGGATTCCTGGAGGCTGGTGATCTCAAACCCTTGACTGAATCCGACACGGGACACAGCAAGGATAATTACCAACAACACCGAATACTTCATACGTTTTTTTGTGTTTCACAAAATTTAAACATTTTAACGGGTTGTCATAATAGAAAGCCAAGTTTTTCGTTCGGCGGTCTCATTTTTTTTCAACACAATCGTTTCCGCACATGCGCGGTAATTTTTTTGATGAAGCTTTGTGGTGCGATAATGATTTTGAAGCACCCCCATATTCAGGGGCAGTGCCTCAGGGCTGGATTGGGCTGGGCGACTCTTTGCGCTTGAACGGCTTCACCACATCGTTGCGTTTGGGCTTGCCGTCTTCTTTCCAGAGGAAACCTTTCAGCACCGTGTCTTCGACTTTGAGTTCGTGCGGAGGAATGAAGCGGGCTTCGGGTTTTGTATAGAAGCTAAGGTTGTTCACCTTGCCTTCTTTGAACCGTATGGTGATGTTGCTGCAAATGATGCGGTTCAGGCCCATGGAAGTGAGTGGCTTGTCGTCCTTCTTTTCCGATAGAATGGAGTATATACTTTCGCCGTTGCCTTCCACAATCACCTGGCTGATTTTTTTGTACTGAAACTCTGCCGTCATCTTTCGTCCCTTGATCTGGTTATAGTTGATGAGCGTGTCTTTCGAAATCACAAAGGAGTTCACGTTCATGAAGATGCGGTCTATGGTGCCGTTCTTGATGAGCATGCGGATGGAGTCGGCCGTCATTTGGTTGCCCTCCGTCCACAGCACAGGATCTTTATAAAAGTAGATGGTGCTGTCGGCCGAGCGATACTCGATGGAGTCGGCCAGGCCCTGCAGGTCTTTGCGCCAGATCTTCACGTGGTTGTAGGCAAGCAAACGTTTCTTCTGCGGATCGGGACTGTCGATCGACACCAGTGTGTCGGCCGAGATAAAGAGCGTGTCGTTTTTATCGTCCACCTTGGCGAGGTAGGCGTTGTTGTAGACTTTGGAGAGGCCTTTCAGTTTATAGTAGTCGGCAGCCTGGCCATAGATCACGATGTTTTCTTTCTTCGACGTCATCACCACGTTGTCGCGTAGTTTATAAATCTTCCGGATGTCGTCCAGTTGGTAGTCGTCGCCCATAAGTTTGTAGTCGGTCGATTCGGCTTCGCCAAGTTTCAGGTCCGAGCGGCGTGTCTTGGTGTCGTATTGGCCGCCATTGTAAACAAAGGTGCTGCTGTCTTTATCCACCACGTTGGTGGGGGTGCGGAAGAAAAGGATCTTGGTGCGCGAGTTATACTGCAAGCTGTCCGACGTCATGGTGTAGTCGGGGTTCTTCACGTGCACGTCTTTTTTGAACGAGGCCATGTTCGACGTGAGGTCGTAGTAGCCTTTGCGGCTGGTGAGCACGTTGATGCTGTCTACCAGTTTTCCGCCATTAAAATAGTAGGCCAGATTTTTCGGTCGGTCGAAGTCGAGGTTGTCGGTATAGAGTGTGGAGGTGGCCAGTTTCGTGAACACCACATTGTTTCGGAGTTTGGCTTTCTTCACGTTGCCGTCATACTCCAGTTTGTTGCCGGTGATGGTCACTGAGTCGCCTTCCAGGATGCGCACACTACCAAAGGCTTCGATATAGTTTTTGGATTTGTAGAAGTGCGCCGAGTCGCAGAAAATGGTGGTGGTGTTCTGCACGAAAATCACGTTGCCGAGCACCCGCTGATAGCTATCGTCGCCTTTGCCCGTGCCGCGAAGCTGGTCGGCTTGCTTCAGTTTCACCTTCTTTTGGGCCTGGGCGGGCGCGGCGGCAAGGGCCACCATGAGCAGAACAAGGCCGGCCATGCCGGGGCGGAGAAGAAAACGAAAGGCCGATGTGCAGAATACCGTCATAAAATGGGGTGCAAGCTACGATGCTTATGGTTAAAATAGTAGGGGATCGAACAGGAATCGCCCTGGTCGTCGTACCTTTGCAGCATGCAGGAGCAATTTCTGAACCACATTGCCCGGTTTGACCTTTGCACCCCCGGCGACACCCTTTTGCTGGCCGTGAGCGGCGGTGTAGACTCCATGGCCATGCTCCATCTTTTTCATGCGGCAGGCTACAACCTGGGCGTGGCCCACTGCAACTTCCAACTTCGCGGCAAAGCCTCCGATGGCGACGAAGCCTTTGTGCACGACGCCTGCACAGCCCTGAACATTCCCGTGTTTGTGCGTCGCTTCGACACCGAAGCCTATGCCTGGGAAAACGGACTGTCAACCCAAATGGCCGCGCGCGAACTGCGCTACGCCTGGTTCGAAGAAATACGCACCACCCACCACTATGCGTATCTCGCCACAGGCCATCATTTCGACGACTCGATGGAGACCATTCTCCTCAACATCACCCGCGGTGCCTCTACCGAAGGCATGGCCGGCATACCCGTGAAGAACGGCACCATTATCCGCCCCCTGCTCTTTGCCACCCGCGCACAAGTGGAGAAATATGCCGCCGACAAAAAGCTGTCGTGGCGCGAAGACGAAAGCAACCTCACCGACGACTACCAACGAAATTTTATCCGTCACCAGATCATCCCCCTGCTCAAAGAACTCAATCCTTCACTCGAAACCACGTGGCAGGCGGGCATCGAAAAAATTCAGGGCGAGCTGGCCGTGCTGCACGAAGCGTTTGCGTTGTGGGGCAAGAAATACATAACCCAGGCGGGCGATAAAATAACCTTGACCAAACAAGGTTTGCAAGCGCATCCACAGGCACAGTCGTTGTTGTGGCGCTTTGTCAAAACCTTTGGGTTCAACTTCGAGCAAGCCAAAGAAGTGGTGCAGGCATTGAGAGGACAGCCTGGAAAAAAATTCCTGTCGGCCACGCACTTGCTGGTGATCGATCGCGATGTGCTCATCATCACGCCGCATCAACATCACTGGCACGATGTGACCGTAGCCCACGACACCACCGAGTCGACGCTGGGTCCCTGGCACCTTCGCATAGAACCCTGCGCGCCAAACGAGCGCGGCACCTCCGGCACCGAAGCCGTGCTCGACGCAAGCTTGCTGAGATATCCGCTGCTGTGGCGAAAGTGGAAACCCGGCGACGCCTTTCATCCCCTGGGCATGGACCACAAAAAGAAACTCAGCGATTTCTTCATAGACAAAAAACTCTCCATAGCCGACAAAGAATCGGCTACCGTGCTGGAGTCGCACGGCCACATTGTGTGGGTGGCAGGCCACCGCATAGACGATCGTTTCAAAGTGACGGAGGCCACAAAACAAACCCTCAAGTTTGTGCTCACCACGCAGGCCTAAGACGGTGTGGATTCATCATCGGACTAAAAAGATCCAACGCCGGAGTTAAAAGATCCGACACCGGAATTAAAAGATCCGACGTCGGAGTTCAAAGATGCAATGACGGATGTAAAAGATCCAACACTGGAGTTCAGAGATGCAGTGATGGATGTTAAAGATCCAACGCTGGGGTTCAAAGATGCAGTGACGGATGTTAAAGATCCAACACTGGAGTTCAAAGATGCAGTGATGGATGTTAAAGATGCAGCGTTGTCAGGTTTTTGGTTTGGAATGCAACTATTTCATCCGTCCACGCCATGTTTTTATGCGAAGACCGCATGTTTAGCCGCGACCTTTCATTTTTTTTAAGCAGCATCGTAAAAAACACCCCCAAAACCGAAGCCCGGAGATGCGATGTCGGAGTTCAAAGATGCGTCACTGCATCTTTGAATACCGACATCGCATATAAAAGATCCGTCATCGCATCTTTTAACTCCACCCTCTGCCAAATTTGCCGTCCCGAACCTGACACACGGTGTTCCGAACACCGACGACGGACCTTTTTCGGCCAGCATAAGGCACGTGCGGTTAGGGTTAAGCCCCTGCGGCAAACTTGCCCCGACGCGTCGGAACGGGACAGACACACAAAAACACCTGCTCTCACAAACCGCTCAGCACAAACAACAACCGTCAACATATGGCACAACGCACATCCAAAACACCAGCCCCCAACCCCCAGGCTTTTCCATGAATTTATTTCCAAAATCCTCCCTTATTGATAACTTGCCGCGCCTAATCAAAAGGCCTCTGGAATCAAGAGCAATCATTTCTAATAAACTTTAAACGAATTCTAAAATGAAAGTAACTGTAGTGGGCGCTGGCAATGTGGGCGCTACATGCGCCGATGTGCTGGCCTACCGTGAAGTGGCCAACGAAATTGTGTTGGTGGACATCAAAGAAGGTCTGGCCGAAGGCAAGGCACTCGACATCTGGCAGAAAGCCCCCATCGACCTGTATGACAGCCGCACCGTGGGCGCCACCAACGACTATGCAAAGTCGGCCAACTCGGACGTAGTGGTGATCACCTCGGGTCTTCCCCGCAAGCCGGGCATGAGCCGCGATGACTTAATTACAACCAACGCCGGCATTGTGAAGTCGGTAACGGAAAATGTGATCCGTCACTCGCCCAACGCCATCGTGATCGTTGTGTCCAACCCGTTGGATGTAATGACCTACCAGGCGCACCTCACCTCGAAGCTGCCCCGCACCCGCATCATGGGCATGGCCGGCATCCTCGACACCGCCCGCTACCGCGCGTTCCTCGCCGAAGCACTCAACGTGTCACCCAAAGATATCCAGGCAATTTTGCTCGGCGGTCACGGCGACACCATGGTACCTCTGCCACGCTACACCACAGTAGCTGGTATTCCCGTAACAGAACTGATCGACAAAGATAAACTGAACGCTATCCTCGAAAGAACCAAAGTAGGTGGTGGCGAACTGGTGAAACTGATGGGCACGTCGGCATGGTATGCACCCGGCTCGGCAGCAGCACAGATGGTAGAGGCGATTGTGAAAGATCAACGTCGCGTGTTCCCTGTTTGTATTAAGCTTGAAGGGGAGTATGGTATTAAGGATTGTTACCTCGGTGTGCCGGTGGTGTTGGGTAAGAATGGTGTGGAACGGATCATTGAGTTGGATTTGAACAGTGAAGAAAAAGCGTTGATGGAATCGAGCCGGAAAGCGGTGAGAGAGGTTATGGACGTTTTGGAGAAATTGGGATAATTATTGTCGGCGCGACGCCGACAATTTGTGCACGATAAAATTGTGCTTGATTGTGGGCGAATGGCCTTGAGATGAAAAATGGCCACTGCAAAGTAATTGCAGTGGCCATTTTTATTTTCGGGTAGGTCAAAATTGTTCCGTTATGATTGAAGTTGTTGATGGTGATTCGTGGCGTCATCCGGCGTTTATTACGATTACGTGTTTGTGGTGGAAGCCGGTGTTGGTGGAGGATCGGTTTAAGGATATTGTGATGGCTAGTAGTTTACATTCGGCCCAAAAAAAACATTCATTGTCTATTTAGAAATAAGTGCATAGCCATCTGTTTGTGTTTGAATGATGTCCCTTTAAAATATTTCTCGTCTTTTTTGAACTGCAAGATTTTTTCAGTGTGGGGAAGTATTCTTGTGGTGTGGAGATGATTGTGTTGTGGGTAGTGTAATTTTAAATGCGATGTATATGAATGTACCGTACTATCCACTTTTTCCGAGTGATGATCTTATGCACTTCAAGTTTTTTAGTGAAGGGCCCCGGGGAAGGATTGTTAAGGTTATCACGTATACATTGATCAAAACCCGGCCCTTTGTAGTTTTTAATTTGGCGCTTGGCGATGTTGAACGGCGAACAAGACAATTGACGCACAGTAGTGTTTCGGACAATGGCGATAGAGACAAAGTGCTGATGACTGTGGCGAAGTCGGTGGAGTTTTTTATCGACCGATATCCGGGTGTATGGATCGTGGCGCACGGCAATACACCCACCAGGACGAGATTGTATCGCATGTTGATCTCTAATAACCTCGACGAAATTCAGAGAAAGTTTAACGTATATGGGATAAAGGGAACGAATACAGAATTGTTTCGTAAAAATGAAAATTACGATGGTTTTATAGTGGAAGCATTTTAACTTTATAGAGTAACAAACAAGAAAAATTATGAGGAAGGCAATTACAAAGAGGCGCTTAAGAAAAGAAAAGATGCCCAAAGTTTTGTCCAGGAGACTGGCCAATCGATTTAAGAACGATCCTTATGTGCTGAAGAAGAATGAAGAGGCAAAGGCTATGTTGGCGAAGGTTGATTGGGAAGCGTTTGAGAAATTGGTTGAAGTGTCAAGACGTGGGTCGGCGAATAAACACTGATTGAAAAATCGAAGCAGGTGGAGATAATATCCCGTCTAAGGGGAATCTGCTACTTGCAAGATCATGACCCAAAAAGGTGATTGACAGCCATAGGCCCGGGGCTTTACTTTGTGGCAAACCCTCAATGTCATGAAGCCTATTTTTAGGAATCCAATCGCTCGACCCAAGGGCAGGCGAAGCGAGGTGGCCGCACAGTTATTCTTGCGCTGTCGCAGCGTGGCCTCGCGTGTTAGGTATTATGTTGTGTTTGTTTTGGAGAAGAGTATTTTTTAAGCCATACAAATTTTCTACGCGGGTGGGTTGGCGTCTTTGCTAAATGTGGGCGTGCTATGACTTATTCGATAGTTTTTGTCCGAATTTCTTGCCGGAATAATCTACCAGTTTTCATTTTTCAGAAGGGCTTTTTTTGAATATTTTTGTGGTCCCCAATTCTCGCTTCAAAGACGGGATGGCTGTGTGGACTTAATTAGAGGTTGTGAAGGTTGTGAAGGTTGTGAAGGATATACTCTATCAGATACTTGGCGAGCTTTTCGTTGTTATGGTTGTTGGCATGCCGGTCAGCTATTTGTTGTGGCGCCTTAGTAAAACAAAACTGACCTTTTCTGAATATTGTAACCGATATGCCGAAGCGCTAGGGTATTTGTGTGTAATTATGTTTGTTGTGGCTTGTGTCATTGTGGCATCTGTTGGAATGTAGCTTTAAGATCAAATTGCGATTTGAAGAAACCCGTGCGTTGGAAAGCTGCGTTAAGCGTGAGGTCTAGGAATTTCTCTACATGCGAAGTTCGTGTAAAGAAACTGGACCGGGTAAATGAATGGCCGCAAAAATAGCGTAGTCACGAAGCCGAGTTCGCTTGGGCATGGTGAGGGATTTATACTTGAACACCACGAAACATCTTCTTTTTTGGTCAATCTTTTTATGGCTATTTTGTAGTCGAATTATTCTCCGCAGCCTTTTGTCGACTCACTATGGACTCTTATAAACTTCTGTTGAATACGTTAGCAAAAATGCTGAAGTCTCGGGGTTTCATGCGCAAGGGAAACAAGTTTTATATTACCAAAGAGAACAATTGCGCTATAATCGATTTTCAAAAGGAAAGAGGCCACGAACCCGGTGAGCGAACGTTCACCATCAATATTTATATTGGATCTGAACGCGTTGCGAATTTCTTTGGCAGCAGCGTGAAGGGAACACCAGGGGTGGAGCTATGTCATTGGGACGAACGGGTAGGTTATTTACTCCCTCAAAACAAAGACGTGTGGTGGAGGATAAGTGACTATCCGGATTTAACTCAATTAGAGAAGGAGTTGGAACAGGTGCTAGTGAACTATTGCATTCCCGAAATTGATAACAATATTTCGGATGCAAGTCTTGAAAAAACGTGGCGCGCCAGATTTTCGGCGGGTATCATGCATTTCACGGAATATAAATTTTTCACCGCCCTTCTAAAGAGCTACAATCGCCCCGATTGGCTGGCGTTGGCAACAGCATTCATTGAATCGCCGTTGAATAAAAATGCGAAAAGGATTGCTCTGGATCATCTTGAGCACTTGCAGGAATCGGTTGAAGAAGGGCGCAATTAGTTTTCTCAGGTACCTCGCCGTTTGCTCTTGAACGTAGTTTAAAGAATTCGCTATGCAATACATGATCATCGAAAAATTCCACCCCGGAAAAATCAAAACCCTCTACGATCGGTTCGACAAAAAAGGTCGCATGCTTCCCGAGGGTGTCAGCTATATCAACAGTTGGATCAACGAAGATGTTACCGTGTGCTTCCAGGTTATGGAGAGTGAATCGCTAGAGAAATTGCAGGAGTGGATTGGCCATTGGAATGATCTTGCCGATTTTGAGATCGTGCCGGTTATTACTTCTGCGCAAGCCAAAGCAAAGGTGGGGTGAGTGGTGATTGCCACCACCAATCAACCCCCGTTTTCCCCCAATCCCACCCGCAAATCCCCGCTTTCTGTTGTCTGGTGACCCAAATAGGTGATTGAATGCCGTTGGTATCGAAGCGTACTTTGATCTAAAATTCTCAACACTATGAAAGCAACCTTGAAGAAGTCGGGAGCCGATGCAAAAACAAGGGAGGGTAGGGTGGCCGTTAGGCTCCTGTCGTCTCTTATGGCTGTGATGTTTTTTGCGTATGCGTGTAAAGACGATGAGCCTGTGACCACCACGCCGGAAGGCGGGGCCACCTTCACCGTCAGTGGCAAGTCGCTGCTCGACCCCTGTGGGGCTGCAGTGGTGCTGAAGGGCGTGAACAAGATGAGCGTGTTCGATGAAGAAGATCCCAACGGCACGGCCTACTTTCCGGAGATCGCCAAGTCGGGGGCCAACGCCGTGCGCATTGTGTGGCGTCGCACCTACAGCAGCGGCGCGGCCACAGACCCTGCACAACTGGAGTTGCTGATCCAGAATTGTATGAATGAAAAGATGATCCCCATCGTGGAGATGCACGACGCCACCTGCGACCTCGGCGGTCTCGACGCCGTGGTGAATTATTGGGTGAGCACGCCCATTCTGGCGCTGGTGAAAAAATATGAACACGCCCTGCTGGTGAACGTGGCCAACGAAGCCGGCGACAACACCGTGACGGCTAACCAGTTTGTGACGGCCTACAAAGGTGCCATCACCAAACTGCGCAACGCGGGCATCAACGCCCCGCTTATCATCGACGCACCCGAGTGCGGAAAGAACCTGGAACTGGTGGTGCCCGTGGCCTCGCAGCTCATTCAGCACGACCCGCTTCATAACATCATGATTTCGGCGCATCCCTATTGGTCGAAGGTTGCTGATGCCACACCGGCGTTTATTGCCGACCAACTTAAAGCAGCCAACGATGCCAACGTGCCCTTGTTGCTGGGCGAAGTGGCGGCCAACGGTGGCTGGCCAGGCCAGGGTGTTGACGAAACCAAAAGCTGCTCCACCGAAGGCGAAGTGAACTATGTTGCCTTGCTCACCGAGGCGGCAAAATACAACATGGGCTGGTTGCTGTGGGAGTGGGGACCGGGCAACGGCTATTACGAGCGCGACCCCGTGGTGCTTTGCCCTGCCATGGACATCACCTCCAATGGAACCTATGCATCCATCACGGCCATTCAGGCGGGCGCGCCAAATGCGTGGGCAAAAGATGCTGTCATTACGGGGAGTTATAGCATTAAGAACACCGCTGTCAAAACCCCTTACGTGCAGAATGGATTTACTTGCCCTTGAGCGCCTGAAAGATAACGCGCGCGACCGAAGCCGCGGCCTGGTGGAGTGATGATGGGAGTGATGTTGTGAAGAATGCACCAGGTTGCCCTTGCGTGGTTGATGTTGATTGCGTGAATGAATTTTCTCTGAAGCCCTGTCCAGTTTCTGACTGGTTGTTCCTGAATACTTAATAGCGACGACGGTCGTCACGCTTATGCGACGACGCAAATCAGAAAAGTGATTTGACGGGATCGTTGCGCCTTTTGAAAAACGGAGATTTAATGTCTGCGCGATTCTTTCTGTCTGAAGACGTGCGGGATAGGTTGGCGAAAATCTAAAATACAAAACAATGAAGACCCTCTCTATATTATCACCCCGGGCACGACAATCGTTCTCCAGGGTGTTCGACGGAATTTTGTTACTGGTGCTTGCGCAGTGTGCGGGCAAGTACGACATCAATCCCACCACGCCCGTGCCCTCCATTCAGGATGTAGCGCCGTTGTGTGGCAGCGTTGGCGACACGATCACCATCACCGGAAAAAACTTTAGCGCCATCACGGCGAAAAACACGGTGCGCATCAACGGCATTCAGTCGGTGGTGTATCTGGCGTCAGAAACTTATCTCAAAGCCATCGTTCCCTCACGTGTGGGCAGTGGTGTGGTGACGGTGAGTGTTGGCGATGCCGTGGGCACTGGACCGCTGTTCAGCAATGTGCCTCGGGGCACGGTGACGATTGCCGATACCTATGGATTTTTTCGCGGCGAAACCTACATCGCCGAAGGCATTGCTGCCGATGCTGCCAAAAATATCTACACGGCCCGGCCCACTTCAGGACGCATCGAACGCAAAACACCCACGGGCACATCAACACTCTATGCAGGCGGTGGCGACACCGGGCGCATGAGTGGCTATGGCAACGACCCGGGCAATGTGTTGTTCAACTATCCACTCGATGTAGCGGCCGACAGCAAGGGAAATGTTTTTGTGGCTGATGCTGCCAACGCCTGCATCCGTAAAATTGATCCAAACGGCACAGTAACGTTGTATGCCGGTGTTTATGATCCTCAGTATGCACGGCCCATTCCCGGTTTCAAGGATGGCCTGCGCACAGAAGCTTTCTTTGGCTACCCGCGCGGTCTTGCCATCGACAAAAATGATAATCTCTACGTGGTGGATGTGGACAATGCCCGCATTCGCATGATCACCCCCGACAATGGAAACACGCTTGGCAAAGTAACCACCATCGCCGGCAACGGCAGTGTGGGAGGCAAAGATGGTCCGGCGTTGCAGGCGTCGTTCAGCAACATGCAGGACGTGGCGATTGACAGCGACGGAAATCTTTTTGTGACCGAATTGCAGGAGTATCCGAAGCTCCGCAAAGTGTCGGCCGCGGGCGTGGTCTCTACGCTTGTGAAAGGGTATGACGACGTGTATAACGGTTGTCATAAGAAAACCTTCAAGCTCGCCAATGCCATGGGGGTTGTGGTGGATTCGAAAGGCACGATCTACACTTCGGTGTATGCCGGCCGTGACGACAACTCGGCCTATGCCTACAAAGTTATCGCGGTGTCGCCCGACAATTCGGTGGATGTGGTGGCCGGTGGCGGCACGGAGAACGATCCCATTGAAGGGATTGGCGAGAAGGCCTACATGCCTTATGCGGGAAGCCTCATCATGATCGACGATGTGCTTTACCTCGCGGCCAACACGCGCTTGCTACGAATTGATTTAAACTGATGCTCCCGTGAAAACGCTAAGTGTCTATAGTCTGCTTATCATGATCTGCCTCGCCGGCGCACAGGTGTCGGTGACGGCGCAGGACCTGGAGAACATCGCGAAAGAAAAAGCGGTGACCATTTCCGGTGGTGCCAGTGCGCGAATGATGTTCTATTCCGCGTCGGGAATTCCACAACGGCGGAAACCTTTTTCGTATGTGTTGACAGGTTCGCCCGTGGTGAGTCTGTATGGGATCACCATTCCGCTATACTTTGTGTACAGCGAGCAGGAGCGTTCGTTCCGCCAGCCGTTCAATCAGTTTGGCATGAGTCCGCGCTACAAGTGGGTGACAGTTCATGGTGGTTATCGCAACATAAACTACTCGCCCTATACGCTGGCCGGTCACACCATGCTGGGAGGCGGTGTTGATCTCACACCCGGCATCTTTCGCTTTGGTTTTATGTATGGACGATTGAACCGCGCCACGGCCGTCGACACCACGTCGGGTTCGTTCGATGCCTATCAATATAACCGCAGGGGATATGCCGCGAAGATCGGTGTCGGTAAGGGAAGCAATTTTCTTGACCTCATCATGATCCACGCCAAAGACGACAGCACCAGCGTGGGTGATGTGGGCACCAAAGTGCAACGGGTGAGTCCTGCCGAAAATGTGGTGTTTGGTCTTTCGGGCGCCTACACCTTTCACAACCTGTTTGTGGAGGGCGATGCGGGGCTGAGTTTGTATACCAACAACATCGGATCATCCATCGCCTTCGATTCTATTCCGGAGATTCTGAAAAACACGCTGGGCAAGTTTATCAACATCAACGGCTCTACGGAATTTTATAGTGCCTACAGTTTTGCGGTTGGCTATCGTGTGAAAGACCTGTCGCTGAAGGTGCAATACAAACGAATCGATCCCGACTTCAAATCGATGGGCTCCTATTTCTTCAACAACGATCTGGAAAACATCACCATCTCGCCGTCTTTTTCTTTGTTGAACAGAAAGATACACATCGCCGGAAGCCTGGGGCTTCAGCGCGACAATCTTCAGAATCAGAAAGAGTCTACCAGTCGCCGCGTCATTGGGTCGGGCAATGTGTCGGCCACTATCACGGAGCGATTGGGCGTGGATCTTACCTACACCAACTTCACCACACGGCAAAAGCCGGGGCGTGTGTTTGTGGCCGATACGTTCCTCATCACCCAAACCACGGGCAACATCGGCATCATGCCACGCTACATGGTGGCGAAAGAAAATATTACCCACACCGTGTTGCTCTCCTGGAACTACATGAACCTAGTCGATCTCAATTCCGCTACGGCTTCCAACAACAATCTGAATTCCACCAACATGTTCCTGAACTACCAGGTGATTCTGCCGCAGAAAAATCTTACGCTCTTCGTCAATCTCAATTCGGCAAAGCTCAACTCGGCCACTACCGAAACCGGCAACAAAGGCGTGACCCTGGGTGGAAATAAAAACATGCTGGACAACAAGCTCACCCTTGGATTGTCGGTGTCCGTCATGCAATCGACCACTGCGGGCAAAAGCAGTTTGCTGCTCAACGACGGGTTGCAGTGTACCTATCGCGTCAATACGCATCACAGCTTCAACACCAACATGAACTACATCGGAAGTTATCCCGGACAGTCGCAGCCCGAGAATCCCCGGTTCAGCGAGTTTCGCGGTGAAGTGGCCTATATGATCAATTTTTAAAAAATGATCTCATGAAAACAAAACATAACCTTGCAGCGGTTGCCTCACACCCGATCATCGCGCTGCCCATCCTAAAGCTGTACATGGCACTGGCCGTGTTCGCCTCGTTGTTCGTTTCGTTTTGTGCGCAGGCCCAGAACGAAGTGATGGTGTCGGTGGTGGTTGCGCCACCCTACTCCACAAAGGTCGATTACTTTCAGGAACATCCGCAGCAAGTCATCATCACACTCATTTCGCGCTCGCAGCTCAACCACGAGGTGCAGTTGCGGGGTGCGATCATTGGCGAAAATGGCATTGAGGTTCGCGCGGGTGCGCAATATCGTTCACCACAACCCATCACGTTGCAGGCGGGCGAAACCAAAGTGCTGAACGCACTTGCCATCCGCGAACTGTTCGACATCGACAAGTTGCAAGTGCGTGGCGCGTCGGCGGCCGATCTGCGTGCGGGCAACGGTTTGCCGGAGGGGATGTATCGCATCTGCGCCAGGGCCTATGACTACAACCGTCCGGAGATTGCGTTGTCGACCGACGAGCCTTCGGGTTGCAGCAACATGATTCGGCTCACCAACCTGGAGCCGCCCATGCTCATCAAACCTTTCTTTGATGAAGTGATTCGTGTGAATGGTCCGCAGAACGTGGTGTTCACGTGGAGTTTCCCCGCGGGGGCGCCGCCGTCTACGATGTTCAAGCTGAAGATCGTAGACATCTTTAACCGCGAACGCAATATCAACGACGCGATGCAATCTTCTACTGTGCCGCCATTTTTTGAACAGGATGTGACGGGCAATGCTTTTCTGTTTGGGCCCGCACAACCCACGCTGGTGCTGGGGCGCAAGTATGCGTTCATGGTCACGGCCTATGATCCTTTTGGCAGAACGGTTTTTAGAAATGGTGGTCGCAGTGAGGTGAGCACGTTCACCTATGGCGAAGCGGCTGCGGCGGGTTTCCCCAACATGGTGTTTAAGGTGATGAATGCAGCACCACCCGGTGCCATTGTGTGCGGGTGTTTGGAAGGCGTTCCCGGTGGTGCGGTAGACAATTCAAAAGCCATTGTGGGCAGCAAGGTGAAAATCGGAAAGTTTGAGATGACGGTGCTGGAGTCGAGAGAAGATGCAGGTGTGTTGAAGGGACGTGGCAAAATTAATTTCCCGATGATCAACAGCAAGCTCATTCCCCTGTTGGTGGAGTTTAGCGATCTGCAGGTGAATGGATCCAACCAGGCATTGGCGGGAACGGTGAAAGCCAAAGTAAAATCGGATGTGAATTTTATTCCGGCGGCACCTGCCCCCAACATACAGTCGGTTCCTTTCACGTCGTCGGATGCGCAGAAGCTGGATGAATATTTCAAAGCCAACGTGCAGCAGCTGGTGTCGAACATCAACACGGCCATTGACAATGCCGGGTTTGAAATGCCGCTTGGTCTGGATAAAAACATTGGTGGCATCGGAACCGTCATCGCCATCACAGGCGCCACGTTCACACCTCAACAAGCCACCTTCGAAGCGGCCACCGTGGTGAACATTCCCGACGGCGCTACAAAAATCGCACTGGGTGCGCGCGGGGTTTGTATGGACAACGCCGGCTTGTGTGGACAAGGAACGTTGTTTCTGTCAGCAGACTTCAACATCGCTCCGCTCAACATGATGCTGAAAGGTGTGACGGCCATGCCGGTGAATCCGCTCGACTCGGGCACCTATGTGGTGTTCGACAAAGACGGTTTCAAGAAACTGCGCATCCAGGCCGAGTATGCTTTCCCGACCAGCATGCTGGTGAAGAAGGTCGACAAAGTGAGCCAGGTAAAAGCCACGCTCACGGCCAGCGCCGTGTCGTGGAGCAACTGGATGGCGAAGGTGAACATCGATCCGTTCTACCTCAGCGGCAACGAAGACTTTGGTTTCTCGATAGTGGGCAGTGGCACCTACGATCACTCGTCCACGTCGAACCCGGTGGGCATGCCCGTCATTGCAGCAAAGACAAACATTAACACACCCGACTGGAACGGCTTCTATCTTCCTACACTTTCTGTAGAGCTTCCGGCCGTTATCAAAAAAATAGGCGGCGGTCCTCCGTTGACAGCCGCGGTCAAGAATCTGATCATCGACAACCAGGGGCTTAGTGGGTCGGTAAATGCCGTGAATGTGTTGGCCATTGGCGATGGCGATCTGGGAGGATGGTATTATTCGGTCGACAACATTGGTGTTGACTTTCTCAACAACTCGTTTGTGCAGGGCGGCATGAATGGAAAAGTTATCCTGCCCATCTCGGGATCGTCCACGACGAATCCCAAGAGCCAGCTTGACTACACTTCAACACTCAGCAAACCCGCAGGGTCGCTTGAGTTTCAATTTGTGGTGAAACCCAAAAACGACCTTGACGTGCCGTTGTGGTATTCCAAATTCAACCTGCTCAACACCTCCAGCATTTTGGTGACGGCCGGTGGTGGAAAAGATTTTTTTGCATCGGCCACACTCAACGGCAGCCTGGATATCATTGCCGACCTCAGTCCGTTGTCGAAAATAAATTTCCGGGCCATTGAATTTGAGAAGTTGAAAATCCAGACGGTGGTTCCCTATGTGGGTGTTGAAAAATTTGTGGCCGGATTTGCCAGTCCCGACAAATCGCTGGCGGGTTTCCCCATCGGCTTGCAGGATGTTCACGGTGTGTTCGCCGGAACGCAGGCCGGCATAGGGTTCACTATGAAAGTGAGACTCTGCGATATTGCCTCCATTCCCGAAGCCGATTTTGCATTTGATATTCTGGGTAAGGTTGGTGTCACTGCGGGGCGTCCTGATTGGAAATATGAGAAAGTTGCATTCAAGGCCATCAGTTTGAAAGGACCGATAGGGCCGGTGTCGATCGATGGTGATGTGAATTTTTTTGATAAAGATCCTGAGTTTGGCAACGGTGTGAGGGGAAGTCTCACGGCCACGCTTCTTTCCGGATTTTCCGCAAAGGCGCAGGTGTTGTTTGGTAACACGTCATTCTCCTATTGGTATGTAGACGCCCGCCTGCAATTGCCGCCTCCCGGCATCGCGCTCTCGCCACCCATTCCCCTCAGCATTTTTGGATTTGGCGGCGGGGCCTACTATCACCTTGCGCAAAAACCATTGCTCAACGCAAAAGATTTATACAGTCCCACACCACCACCCCTCACCAACCTTTACACACCCAATGCTAATGCGGCGGGGTTCAAGGCCACCATCATCATGGGCGTGAGCGACGGCTCGTCGTTCCAGGTGTCGGGCACCTTCGAGGCCACCATCAATGCCAAAACCATGGCGCCCATCATGATGAAGTTGCAGGTGGATGCCGCCATGCTCAGTCCGTTGATGCAAACCGACAAAGCGTTTATTAAAGGCACCGGCATTGTGAGCTACGATTTTGCCAACGACATCTTCGACGCGGCTGTAGGCGTGAACGTGAACCTCATCAGCATCATTAACGGCCACGGCTTTCTTCACCTCAACGTGAATGGTTCGACAAAAGAATTTTTCTTTAAAGTAGGAGAGCCCTCCGACCGGGTGACCCTGAGTGTGCTCGACTTCATCAATGTGGATGGCTACTTCATGATGGGCAACAGCGGCATCCCTGGCATTCCGCCGCCACCGCCACAGGTGCTGGCGCAGATAAAAGGATATGACGGGCCGCGCGCTGCGGAAACACAAACCGGGGCCGGCCTTGCGTTTGGTGCCAGCATGAGCTATGGTCCTGCCGATTTGAAGTTTCTCATTTTCTATATGAAGCTGGGCGCGGGAATTGGATTTGATATTGCGCTCCGGCAGATCACGTCGGGATGCAATGGCGGCAACGACCTTCCCGGCATCAACGGCTGGTATGCCAACGGGCAGATGTATATGTGGGCGCAATTTGCCTTTGGTTTATATGTTGACACCTTTTTCTTTACGGGTCGCATTTCAGTCGCGAGCCTGGAAGCGGCAGCGTTGCTTCGTGCCGGGTTGCCCAATCCCACGTGGTTCGATGGCTGGTTGCACGGGCAGTATGATGTGTTGAATGGATTGATTTCCGGAAACATGAATTTCCACGTGCAGGTGGGCGACAAATGTGTGCCGCAGTCCGATCCGTTTGGTGGTGTGCCGCTCATCAGCGAGCTGAGTCCCGGAGGCACCAACGTTTCGATCATGGCCGATCCGCAAGCCACGTTCAACTATCCCATCAGTCAGGAATTTAATATCCCCACGCTAGACGACGATGGTAATGAAGTGGAGCGCACCTACCTCATTGAACTGTTGCAGTTTGATGTGGTCGACGAGAAAACGGGTGCGGTAGTTTGGAGCAAGGACAACAATCGCGAGTTCAGGGTTACCGATCAGGCAAAGCTTGCCACGATCTATACAGCCAAGGCATTCGATCCTCAGAATCCCTACAAGATTCGCGTCAAGGTTCAGGCGTTCGAAATAAAAGGCGGGACCAAGATTCCCTGCAAATACCGCGGCAACAACGTGGAGGAATATAAAGAGCTTGCGTTCAAGACGGGCGAGTGCATAACAGACCTCAAGGGCGCGGTGATGGCATCCTATCCCATTGCGCGACAACGCTACTTATTGCAAAAGGAGGCTGCCTTTGGCTATATCGAAATCACCAAGGACGTTCCTTGTCTGATGAATATGACCAACTATACGGTGGTAGGCATTTTCAAAGCCTATCAGTCGAAGGGCGTCACCACCACGGTGGAAGTTCCGCTCACCTACAATGATGCCGCCGCCATGTTCTCGTTTCCGATGCCAGCGTTGCCCAACGATCAAATTGTTCAGATGACGATTGTGATGCGTGCAAAAGTGGTGATCAACACCTCGGCGTCAACACAAATGATTGGTGGCGTGAAGGCCAGTGGCACATACACCGGCATTGCCTCGGCCAGCAACTTCAGCTACGACACCAAGAATCGCTACGTGGGCATCAACAACTTTGTGGATGTGAAATCCAGCGCGGTGTCTAACATTGCCACGAGCATCAAGAAAACCGCTGACCGCGAAATCTTTCAATACTATTTCAAAACCAGTAAGTATAACACGCTGGCAGAAAAGTTTTCGCGTTCCGAAACTTCGGCCACGGCACAGAAAGCGGCGTGGGGTATTCTTGAACTCTACAGTGCCGACTATGGCATGACGGAAGGCTTTGATGTGTTTGATATTCATGGCTTCGCCTATGGGCTGGATAAGAAGGCGGTCGACCGTCGGGTTGGTCCGCTGGTGATTGTGTCGGAGGCCAGGCCCAAGAACCGGTGGTCCGAGAGTCAGGCGCAGGTTAGTTTCTATCGTCCGTGGGGTCAGGTGTTCTATGCAGGCTTCTATGACGAGATGAGTCCGCGCTACATCCGTCCGTTCTCCACGCCGCTCAACGAAGTGATTGGTTTTGAAACGGCCACACGACCCATCGATTTTCTGATCAACACCATAGATCCACCGTTGTCGAACGTGGAGATTCAAAGCGAGGTGGTAAACAACTATGTGCAGGTCATGAATGCCACCGCGGTGTCGTCGAAAGATCTTACGAAAATCATTTATCAAAAATAACAGAACATAAAAATGAAAACGTTCAACGTCCTTATACTCTTATTGCTGTCTGCGTGTCTCGCCCCGGCGGCCTATGCCCAAGTTGGCGCGACTGCCCTGAACAAAGGATTCTCGGTGAAGACTGCGTCGACGATGGTGAACAAAGATGCGGCCTATCAACCCGTGGCCACGGAGAAAAGCAGCATCGCGATTTCCGGTGCGAACTATGAATTGGTGAAGGGCTATGACCGGCAGCTGCATGTGAGTTACCAGATTGCTTCCCTCACTGCCGTGGAGTGGGTGAATGTGAGAATGCGTGCAGCCGATATGCTCGACGCTCACAACTGGATTTTTCTGGCGGCGAAGGGCGTGCTCGACCCCCTGGAAAAATTGGCGTGGGACGAATTTGTGCCGCTCTCGGTCTACGCACCCATGAACATCAAGCTGAGTTTTAACTACAACAGCAGGAAGTTTTCATACTATGTCAATCCCCTGGATTTTGCGCCCATCAACAACACCCCGGCCATTCACACCAAGACGCTTTTGATAAAAAAATAAAGACACGCTTATGAAACGGTTCAATCTTATTTGTCTGCTGTGCACAACACTCCTGGCAACGGCCCATGCACAAACACCGAAGAAACTTCCCGGCGACTCCGTTATGCACAAAGCTTCGGTTTATCTGGTGGGGAAATATTATGGCGACTCTGTGGTGCTGCGTTGGGCGCCGTCGGATCCCATGTTATGGAGAGCCTATAACAAAGTCGGCTATGTGCTCGAGCGCATGGAGCTGGTGCAAAACTCGACCACAAAACCCCCGCGCGAAAAACTGAACATCGCACCCCTGAAACCCTGGACACAGGAAGAGTGGAAGCAAAAAGCAAAACCAAAAGACACACTGGCGGCGGTGGCGTTCACCCTGCTCTATGGAAAGTCGAACATTCCCGTGGTGAAGTCAGACAAGCGTGGCAAGAGCACCACGGTCAACATCGAGGAAGCACTCAACCAGAAGTATGACATGGAGAATCGTTTTTCGATGGCGCTGTTTGTGGCCGATGCACATCCGTTCATTGCCAACGGCCTCGGCCTTCGGTTTGTGGACAAGACCGCGAAGAAGGGAAAGCTATACCTCTACTCCATTCACGCGCTCACCGATCCCACAAAAATAAAGTCTGACTCGGCTGCCGTGTTGGTAAAAACGACAACCCCTGCAGCGCTCCCCGACATGCCGGAGATTCGCTATACGGAATCCGATCGCAAGGTGGCCTTCAAATGGAACCGGACGCTGGCATCGAGCAACTTCACATCCTATTATTATGAGCGCTCCGACGACGCCGGCAAAACATTCAAGCGCAGAAACTATCAACCCTATATGCAGCCGAAAGCAACGGGCGACGTCTTGAACAACGAGATCGTGCTGAACGACTCGCTGCCACAAAACTACAAGCAGTATTATTATAGAATTGTCGGCATCACACCCTTTGGCGATCTGGGCAAACCATCGCCTGCCATGCCGGTGATGGGCAAAGATCAAACAGCGCCCACCCCGCCGCAGCATGTGGCGGCACAGCACCTGGGAAAGAAGAAAGTGAAGATCACGTGGGAGAAGCCCGTGAAGGAAACTGATTTCGCCGGCTTCATCGTGGGACGAAGCGAATCCATGAACGGACCGTTTGTGCCGTTGAATCTGAAACTGCTTGCGAAAGACATGATCGCATTCACCGACACTGCCGCTGTTACGTGGGGAACAAACTATTATGTGGTGTCGGCCATCGACACGGCGCGCAATGCAGGCATTTCCATTCCAGCCTACGTCACCATGATCGACACCGTGGCGCCATCAAAACCGCTGGGTCTTCGGGGTAAGATCGACACCACCGGCATTGCCCGCATCAGCTGGAAGCTGGGCAAGGAACGCGACCTCATGGGCTATCTTGTTTATTTCGCCAACGCCAAAGACCACACCTTTAACCCGCTCACCAAAAACTTTCTGGCCGACTCTGTCTACACCGACAGCGTGTCATTAAATACGTTGACAGAAAAAATTTACTACCGCATCGTCGCTTTCGACAAGAATCGTAACCCGAGCGCTTATTCAGACATTCTTGAACTGAAGAAGCCCGACCGCATACCGCCAGTTGCCCCCGTCTTCATCAGCTTCCAGGTTTCAGACACCACCGTGGTGCTGAACTGGGCGCCGAGCAGCAGCAGCGACGCAACGGGCCAAACCCTCTACCGCAAAGAACAGGGAAAGGAGTGGGTGGAAGTTGCCAAACTGCCCAAAGAAATTGCCCGCTATGCCGACACTAAAGTGAAGAAGACCGTGTGGTATGAATACAGCCTCATCACAACCGACGACGATGGCAACATTTCGGAACGGTCGTTTCCGGTGAAGGCACGTGTCTACGACTCGGGTGTGCGCAGGAAAATAGAAGGGTTTGTTGCCAAGTTGGAGAACGATAAAAAATCGGTGGGCCTGAATTGGAAGTATGCCACGCCGGGAGAATATTATTTTCTGATCTATCGTTCCTACAATGGCGGTGGAATGGAGATGTATCAGCAGGTGCCGGGCGATAAATTTTCGCTGGCCGACAAAAATCTTAGCAAGGGAAACTATGAGTACGCCGTGAAAGCGGTCTACAAAGACGGCGGGCAATCGCCGCTCAGCAAAAACATGCGCGTGGAAGTGAAGTAGGAAGCGTGTGACCACAAGCGTATTGTGGCGGAATGGACGCGCTGTTCATTTTCTTTGCTATCTTCGGATGCATATATGAATCGCGTAATTTTTTTTCGTGTCGCATTCGTGCTCGCGGTGGTGTGGCCCCTGGCGCCCAGTCGTGCGCAGTTGCCGGCATTCCGGTTTGAAGTGATCACCACCAAAGAGGGATTGCCGAGCAACACGGTGCTGTCGGCAAAGCGCGATCACACCGGCTTTATGTGGTTTGGAACGCGGTTGTGTCCGGTGCGCTACAATGGCGCCACCTTTCAAAGCTTTCGCGAACCCGAAACAAATTTTGTGACCAGTCTCGCTATTGATAAAGACGACAACATCTGGTTCGCATCCGATCGCAGTGGCGTGTGCCGCATCGATGCCCAACGCATGAAGATGGACTCGCTTCCGCACACCACAGAGAACATACAGACCGGCGACTTTTTCATAGACTCAAACGGAACGGGATGGTTCAGCAACCGCTTTGGCGTGAATCGTCTTGATTTGAAAACCAATGTCCTAAAACATTATCCATTCACGCAAACCAATTTTGTGTGGAACAAGGCGTCGTTTGCCGAAGACGCCGACCACACGCTGTGGGCCATCGGTCGCGACAACGGGCTGTTTCGCTATGACGCAAAAAAAGATTCGTTTATCTGTGTGTGGGGATCGGACTGCAAAGATCCGGCGCGCCGCGAATTGATTATGCAAAACAAGGCCTATGCCGACAAGGATGGATTTCTGTGGATCGCGTCATTCAACCTTGGCCTGATCCGCTACAACACCCGCACCGACGAGCGTGATATTTTTGAAACCGAACGCCTCATCAAAGAAGTGCGTGCAGTGGAAGAAGGCGTAGACGAATATGGTCGGCGCATCTTTTGGGTGGGCGACGAACACGGGTTGGGAATCTTCAGACCCGACCAGAAAAAATTCTACTACTTCCACAACATCATTGAAGAACCCTATGAAGTCTACGACATTTTTCGCGACCCCGAAGAAGGCATCGTGTGGGTTTGCACGTCGAAGGGCATCATCAAGTATCATCCCCACGGAAACATTTTTCAGGCGCGCGCGCTTCCCAGGGAACTCGTTCGCCACCCCGTGGATGTGAACGTGATTCTTTCCGACAAGCGACCTGGGCAAGACAACATTCACTACCTCGGCCTGTCGCACACGGGAATGATCCGGTGGGACCGAAGCACCGACAAGTTTTTGATGATACCCTATCCCGCCGCCACGGCCGACACACGGTGGATGGCGCAGCGCAACGACGGTACCATCTGGATCGGAACAAACCGCGGCGACTATGTGCGCCCCGGCATTTTTGTGTATGATCCCGACAAGGAAAAATTTGTGACCTCGCCGTTGAGCAACCTGGCCAACACGTTCTTTTCGGTGCCCTTCTTCATGAACGGAGGCTTTGATTCGCAGAACCGTTTGTGGATCGGCAACTCAGACGAAGGCATCCACGTGCTCGATGCCGAGGGACAAAAAGACGAATCGCCGTGGAGTGCCGCCGTGCAACACGCCGTGTTCAGCAACAACAACCTGATGACCAGCATGCTCATGGACAGCAAGGGCAGAACCTGGCTGGGAACCTACAACGGTGTGATCCGCGCCGACGAACGCCAGGCAAAATTTCTTTCACCCGACTCCTCCATTCTTCCAAAGTCCATTGCCGACTGGGCCGTTACGTCGATGATGGAAGACCGGCAGGGCAACATCTGGGCGGCGCGTTGGGGAAGCCTCACACAAATGTCGGGCGAAGGCAAGCTGATCACGGCCTTCACTACGGCCAACGGATTTTATGATCGCGAAAACCGCGGCCTTGTGGAAGACCGCTCCGGAAACCTCTGGATGGGAAACTATGAGGGATTGTATTGCATCCATCCTGAATCAAAACGCATTCTCCGCTTCACCACCAACGACGGGTTGGTGAGCAACAACACCGCCGGAAGAATTGGCCTGAGCAACGACGGCCGCCGCCTTTTTATCGGACAGATCAACGCCTTCAACTTTGTGAATGTGGAGCAATTGCTGCGCCCCTCGGAAGCGCCGCCGCTGGCCATCAGCAGTTTCAAAGTGCACGAGCAGGAACGTTATCCCGATTTCAACAAACGTATTGTGCTGGACCGCGCAGACAATACCTTCAGTGTCGACTTCATTTCATTGAACTACCGGAAACATCAGGACAATCAGTATGCCTATTACCTCGAAGGCTTTGAGAAGGAGTGGCACGCCAGCGGTTCGGAACACCAGGCCTATTACACCAACCTTAATCCGGGCACCTACACGTTGCACCTGAAAGCCGGCGATGCCTTTGGCAACTGGAACTATGGCACACTGACGATGAAGGTGGAAGTGTTGCCGGCCTATTATGAAACATGGTGGTTCAAAACGTTGATGGTGCTGATTGTGGCGGCGTTGCTCTATGCGTTGTATCGCTACCGCATCAATCAATTGCTGCACCTGCAAAACATACGGAACCGCATCTCGGCCGACCTGCACGATGAATTGGGATCGTCGCTCAGCAGCATCAGCATTATGGGGGCCATGGCGCAAACCAACCTCGCAAGCCAGCATCCATCCAAACCCATGCTGGAGCGAATGGTGGAAGAGATCCGGCAAATCAGCGGCACCCTCGACGACATTGTCTGGAACATCAGCCCCAAGAACGACAGCCTTTCCAACCTTATCGCCCGCATGACACGTTATGCGTCGGAGCTGTTTGAAGCGAAACAAATCAACTTCCGCTACACCCTTCCCGAACACCTGGAGCAGATGCGGTTGTCGATGGAACAGCGCCGTAATTTTTACCTCATCTTTAAAGAGTCGGTCAACAACCTGGTGAAATATTCCTGTTGCACCGAGGCGTTCATCAACATCGCCATCGAAAACAAAAATCTATTGCTCACCATCGGCGACAACGGCAAAGGTTTTGATCCGGAAGCTGCCAGCGACCGCAATGGGCTACAGAACCTGAGGGTGCGGGCCGACAACCTGAAAGGAAAAATAGAAATCCGGTCGACGCCGGGAAAGGGAACCACCATTGTGCTGAAGTTCCCCCTGCGTCTGGGTGACCCGAATGGGTTATTGACTATCTCTCCGGAATAGTGTCACTTGTATTCAAGTTTTCTCCACTACCACTTTGCGCATGAAGACTATTGCGGTTACGATTTACGAAGACAATGAGAAGTTGCGCGATGTGCTCAACATGCTGCTGGGATCGGTGGAAGACTTCCACGTGAGCGGTTCCTATTCCAACTGCCGGAATGTGACGGCCGAAATTCTCACCCTACGCCCCGACGTTGTCATCATGGACATTGACATGCCCGGATGCAGCGGCATCGACGGCGTGCGGATGATCAAGGAACTTGACGTCACTATCAAAGTGATCATGCACACCGTGTTCGACGACGACGAAAAACTTTTTGCCTGCCTCAGCAATGGTGCCGACGGCTATCTGCTGAAGCGCGACACGTCTCTGCAACTCATTCCCGCCATTCGCGATGTGATTGAAGGCGGCGCGCCCATGTCGCCGGGCATTGCGCGCAAGGTGTTGACGGCGTTTCACAAACCGAAGCTGTCGGAAGGCGAGTACCACATCACCGAACGCGAGCAACAAGTGCTGAATTTGCTGGCACGCGGGTTCTCCTATAGAATGATCGGCATCGAATATTCCATCTCACCCGAAACGGTGAAACGTCACCTGAAAAACATTTATCAGAAGCTGCACGTGCAATGTGGCCCCGAGGCAGTGGCCAAGGCCATACGGGCAAAGATTATCTGAGCGTGCGGGGTTGGGTTGGCATGTGCAAGCTTAAAAGTAAGAAACGGGTTTTTGTGTTAGATTTAGGTTGATTAGGAGTAGCGTGTGCGCAGGCAATGCCACACGCGCTCCTGATTTTTTTTTGAAACCCATTCAAATCGTACAGGCCCGTGTTCACATTTGTACACCATCGAACACCTCTGTCCGGCTTCTCGAAGAGAAAGCAGCCTTTTCAATCATGGCATTTTTATTGAATCATGCTTTGGCAATATCCACAGCTTTGGCGCCGTTACCATGTATATGAAAAAAATCACGACGTTCTTTCTCCAGTGCTCCGGCGCAGACCTGGAGATGCTGAAGAAGTGTCCGTCCGAAACCAGCAAGTATGCGGGCATCGGCGCCACCATCTTCTTCACGGGCCTGTTCGCAGGTTTGTCGGGCGGCTATGCACTGGACACGGTGTTTGACAACGCGTGGCTCGCCGCGCTCTTCGGCATGGTGTGGGGACTCATGATTTTTAATCTCGACCGTTACATCGTGAGCAGCATGCGCAAGGAAGGTAAGCCCGCGCGCGAGTGGCTCATGGCCACGCCACGCATCATTCTGGCCATCATCATTTCCATTGTCATTGCCCGGCCGCTGGAGCTTAAGATATTTGAAAAAGAAATTGCACCCGAACTGGTGGCCATGGAACAAAAGGCTTACCTCGAACAGGAAGCGTTAGCGCGAAGCCGCTTCACCTTTGTGAGCGACAGTCTGAAAGCCGCCGTGAACACGTTGAAAGCCGAAGTGATGCAAAAGGCCCAGCAACGCGACGCCCTTATGCGCACCGCACAGGAAGAAGCCGACGGCACCGGCGGCAGCCGCAAGAAAAATCTGGGCCCCATCTACAAGATCAAAAAAGCAGACGCCGACAAAGCCGAAGCAGAACTGAGCGTGCTCACAACCCGTAACTATGAACGCATCGCCGTGCTCGAAAAAAGCATCGCCGAAAACGACCGCATCATGGGCGACGCCCTCATCACCCTCGAACGCAGCAAGATCGACGGCCCCGCGGCCCGCATCGAAGCCCTTAGCCACCTCACCGCCAAAAGCAGCGCCGTGGCCTGGGCCCACATTTTCATCATGCTGCTGTTCATCGCCATCGAAACAACACCCGTGTTTGTGAAACTCATCGCCGGCAAAGGTCCCTACGATAATCTCCTGAAGGTGGAAGAACATCAATTCATCGTTCTCGAAGTAGAGGAGAAGGCCCGCATGAACAGCCAGGCCAAAGAAAGAACGGCCACTTTCCCCCAACACGAACGCACCTACATCGCCACGCAACTCGACAACGAACTCTAGCGCCTGTTTGCTTATCGTTCACCAATTTCGGCTATACAACAGATAGCGCATCTCTTTTTCAATACGAAAAAAGACAATGGCGCCTGGTTTTTTCTCAATCTATTTCAATGAATTGAAGCCGGTAGAGGCTATGTAGAGGTTTGAATGCAGGGGTTTTTTGGCGGGCTTTGATATCTTTGTTCCCAAAGCAAACCAAAAAAAGCACCGCATTATGAACGAACTATTGGAGGGTGTCCTGAAGGGCCTGATGAGCCGCTATAAAGAAAGAGTGCCGGATGTGTCGGCCGTGATTGCCGCCATGAAGAAAGAAGGCGTGATTCAGCACGACCATGAAATTGAAAACGATCACATCGCCTTCCGCAGTTTGGGTGTGCCTCATCTGGGCATTCAATCGCTCGAGAAGGTGTTCCTTCATTTGGGCTATACCAAAAGAGAATACTATTTTTTTCCGGAGAAGAAACTGAATGCCTATTGGTATGCACCACCCGCTGAAAATTTCCCCCGCATTTTTATCAGCGAACTGCGCGTCGACGATTTGTCGCCCGCCTCACAAGCACTGATCCGCAAATACACCGGCGCGTTAACGAGCGACCCGGTAGATAGCCTTGACCTGAACGACGTGGCCAAGGTCGACGCCTTTTTACACAGCCACTTCTGGAGCATCCCAACCCTGCAAGACTATCTGGCGCTGCACAAGGAGAGCGAGTATGCGGCCTGGGTGATGTACAATAAATACTACCTGAATCACTTCACTATAAGTGTTCATTCCCTGAAGCCGGGCTATAACACCATTCAGGAATTTAATGCCTTCCTGGAACGAAACGGCTTTGTGCTGAATGACTCGGGTGGAAAGTATAAAGAAAGTCCCGACGGTTTGTTGTTGCAAAGTTCAACAGTGGCCAAGATGATCGAAGCCGAATTTGCCAATGGCGAGAAACACACCATCTCCGGATCGTATGTTGAATTCGCAGAGCGACGCGTGCTTCCGGAGTTTCGCAATCTTGCTCCTAACGAGATCGGTCGTCAACACCGGCGCGAAGGCTTTGAGGCCCAAAATGCAAACCGGATTTTTGAGAGTACCTACTCTTCTCAAACCACCAAGATCAGCTAAGTTTTTCTTTCATTTTTAGAGTACAGCAACATGACAAAGACCATGGAAGGGCAGCGTGCGTTCGATTTTAAAAATCATACCCACGGCGTATCAACCGGAACACAATGGCTGGAGAGCAAAGGATTGACGATTGCGTCTCATTCGCCAGTAGACGGGAAATATATTGGCGCCGTTACGTCGGCAGACAAAGCCACCTATGAAGCCGTGATGACAAAGGCAACCGCCGCCTTTCACGAATGGCGCCAGTGGCCCGCGCCCCGGCGAGGAGAAATTGTGCGCCAGATGGGAGAAGCGTTCCGTGCAAACAAAACTGAATTAGGCAAACTGGTGTCCTACGAAATGGGCAAGAGTCTGCAAGAAGGGCTGGGCGAAGTGCAGGAGATTATCGACATCTGCGATTTTGCCGTAGGCCTTTCGCGACAACTTTATGGATTGACGATGCATAGCGAACGACCTTCACATCGCATGTATGAACAATATCATCCGCTGGGCATTGTCGGCATCATTTCGGCATTCAATTTTCCCGTGGCGGTGTGGAGTTGGAATAGCATGCTCGCTTGGGTATGCGGCGATGTGTGCGTGTGGAAACCTTCCGAAAAAACGCCGATGTGTGCTGTAGCGTGTCAACATATAATTGCCGGCGTGTTGGAAAAGAACCAGGTGCCCGAAGGCGTAAGTTGCCTGGTGATGGGTGGAAAGGAAGTGGGCGAGTGGATGAGTGACGACGTTCGCGTGCCATTGCTCTCGGCCACCGGTTCCACCGCCATGGGAAGAGCCGTGGGCGTTGCCGTGGCAAAACGTATGGGAAGAAGCCTGTTGGAGTTGGGTGGAAACAACGCCGTCATCATCTCGAAGCAAGCCGACCTGAACATGGCCCTGATGGCATCGGTGTTTGGAGCGGTGGGCACGGCCGGTCAACGCTGCACCACCACACGCCGTCTCATCGTGCACGAAGCGATCTATGATTCCATGAAACAGAAACTCGTGAAAGCCTACGGCCAGCTGCGCATCGGCAATCCGTTGGACGCCGCCAATCACCTCGGCCCGTTGATCGACAAGGCTGCCGTGGAAGGCTATGTGTCGGCGATCGCGCAATGCAAGCGCGAGGGCGGCACGTTCATAGTGGAAGGCGGTGTGCTGGAAGGCGAAGGCTTTGAAAGTGGTTGCTATGTGAAACCTTGCATTGCCGAAGTGCAAAATCATTATGCCGTGGTGCAGCATGAAACCTTTGCGCCCATTCTTTATCTCATGAAATATAAGACGGTGGAAGAAGCGATCCGCATGCAAAACGATGTGCCGCAAGGCCTGTCATCGGCTATGATGACACGCGACTTGCGCGAGGCCGAGTTGTTTCTGTCGTCGGCGGGAAGCGATTGTGGCATTGCCAACGTGAACGCCGGGACATCGGGAGCCGAAATTGGCGGTGCCTTTGGTGGCGAGAAAGAAACCGGCGGCGGCCGCGAAAGTGGAAGCGACGCGTGGAAAGTATACATGCGCCGTCAGACCAACACCATCAACTACGCAACAAACCTGCCGATGGCGCAAGGCATCACGTTCGATCTGGAAATGACGGAGTGAGAACCGAAGAGGTTGTTGTTCAAAGACTATTCAAAAAGCTTCCCAGGTTTTCGTCGTGCTCCATGTTGAGCTTCTTGCGAAGGCGGTAGCGCGCCATCTCCACCGACTTCACAGAGATGTTGTTGATGGACGCGATGTCTTTGATGGAAAGGTTTAGCCGGATCTGCGCGCACAATCTTTTTTCGTTGTCGGTCAGTTCGGGGAAACGGTTGGTGAGTTTGAAGATGAAGTCTTTGTATTCGGCCTCCATGTTCAGGTGAAACGCTTCGGCGTCTTTGTTGATGCCTTGCACCTGCGAGAAGTGGTCGATGATCTTGGTGATCCGGCTTGACGATTCGGAAGGCGAACGCAGGTTCAGTTGTTTCAGCTCGTCGAGAAACGAACGGATCAGCTCGTTGCGTTGCGACAAGTGAATGGCCGCGTTGGTGAATTCTGAATTTTTGAAATCGAGGTTTGCCTGCAATGCTTCCTTTTCGAGGTTTGCGCGCTCCAGGTCGTTTTGGGCCAATTGCTTTTGTGCTTCCGACAACAGAAATTCTTTTTCGAGCGCCTCTTTCTCCAGCGAGGCGCGGGCAAGTTCTTTTTGCGTGAGCGCCTGTTGTGCTTCCAGGATCAGGCGTTCTTTCTTTTGTGTGGTCACCTGTTTGTTATACAACAACACGCCGATGATCGTGATCAGCAGGATGGCGCCGGCCAGGGCATCGCGCTGCAATACTTTTAGTTTGTTCTCACTTTCCAGAAGTTTTATTTCCTGTTCCTTTTGTTGTGTTTGGTGCACCATCAACGCGTTGGTGAGGTTGTTGCTTTTCTCCAACGAAATCACCTCGTCTTTCAGCTTCATGTATAGTGTGAGATTCTGAAACGCGTTCTGATAATCTTTCTTTGCCAGAAAAACTTTGGTGCTGAATTCATAGTTGTCGATCAGTTTTTCTTTCCGCGCGTTGGCCTTGGATGTGGTGATGATGGTGCGGGCTTTTGCTAAATAATATTCGGCACTGTCGAGCTTGTTCATCTGGTAATACGTGTTCCCCAATTGATTGAGGTTTTCGCCTTGTTTCAGCACGTTGCCCAGTTGAATAGACAGCCGGTAACCTTCCTTCAACGAAGCCAGGCCTTCCCGATAAAGACCTTGCGCCGTCTGCACCATGCCGATGTTGTTGAGACTTGCCGAGATGCGTTCGGGCTGGTTCAGGGTGCGGCTAAGGGCAAGCGACTCTTCAAAATATTTCAGCGCAAGGCTGTAGTTTTTCAATTGGCTGTAGTCAAGACCTATCGCATTTGTGGTCCACACCACATCTTCTTTGCTTCCTTTTTTTCGATAGACCGCTAAGAGTTTTTGATGAAAGTCAAGCGCCTTGTCCGTTTGCCCGGCATCGTAATATACCCAACCCAAAATTCCATTGGCAAGCAATTGTCCTTGTTCATCGCGGAGCTTTTGGTAATCGGCCAGGGCTTCGTAGGCAAAGATCAGCGCTTTGTCATACAGGTCCTGGTCGAGATAGATGGTGGCCAGTGTTTGTTTTGAGCGGGCCTCCAGCGAAAGATTTTTGTTTTCCAGAGAAAGCTGTAAAGCCTGGTTGCCATAGGTGGTGGAAAGGAGCAATGAATCTTTATAAAAGTCGGCGGCGGCCAGATAGGCTTCGATGCGCTTCTCTACCGTCATCGACGCGAGGCTTGCGGCATCGTCCCACGGATGTTGAAGCGACTGGGCTCGGCCCGCAAAGGGGAGAAGGGATGACACGAAAATGCAGTGAAATAGAAGACGCTTCATCGGCTGCAAAAGTAAGAATATTTAACACGTGGATGTTACCCGCAAGGCATGCCGTGCGAACCGCTTAACCCCGCAGGATTAAGTACATCAATTGCTTTGCTGCGCCACCAGTATTTTCTTCAGCCATAGCGCAAGCGCCTTTCTGAAATAGTATAGAGAGCAAAGCAGCAAAAAAATAAAGAGCGCCGCATATTCACCAATCGATAAATGCGAGAGCAGCCAAAGCATGGTGATGAGAATGAGCGGAATGAGAAAGACCGGCACCCGTATGCCCGACTCGTCTGCGGCCAACCGATCATTTTTCTTGAGCTTCCACAGCGAAAGCACCACGGCAAAATAGGTGATGAGATTGGCCGAGCTGGAAAGAATGGCCAACCCTTTGAAACTACCCGACAGCGACAGCACAAAGGCCAGAAACGAGTAGGTGATGATGGAAATATACGGCGTGCGAAACCGCGGGTGTATAGACGACAACATATCGGGAATGAGCTTGTCTTTTGAAGATGCAAACAGAAAGCGGGGCATTGCCAGGATGTCGCCACTGATGGCGCCGAGTATGGCCAGCGCCGTGGCTAGCACAATAAGCGTGGGACCGACACTTCCGAAGATAACGGTCGCGATCCGGGCAAGCGGTGCTTCCTTATAGAGCGAAAGATCGGCGCCCAGAATGCCTTGTGCCAAAACCTGGATGCCGAGGTAAATGAGAATTACAATCACAATTCCCGAAAGCAATCCCAGCGGCACCGAGCGTTTCGGATTCCTGATTTCGCCACCGGTGGTCAACGCCGCTTCGCCACCTACAAACGCAAAGAACAGAATGAGACAAGCCTCGCCCAAATGATTAAATTCGAAGTCGCCCCACACGCTCAGATTTGCAGTGTCAATCTTTGGCCAGCCAAAGAACAACAGCAACGCGATGGGCAACAGTTTGGCCAGTGTAAGCACCGAAATCACTTTTGCGCCATACTTCACACCCCGCACGTTGATCCACGCCAGCAAACCAAACACCAACAGGAAAAAGAGCAATCGACCAAAGAGTGTGTCGATGTCGGGAACATAGAGCGCAATCATTTCGAACAAAGCGTTGGCAATGGCTGCGTCACTGATCATCCCAAACCCGAACCAATACAGGTTGCTGGTGAGAAAACCCACATAGGGACCAAATGCACTCTCCACATATTTATAGATTCCGCCACTGGTCGACGTTTGGCTTCCCACTTCGGCAAAGCACATCATGATCATGAAGATGAGCGCGCCGCAAATGAGATAGGCTACGGTGCTGGCATGGCCCAGCTTTTCGGCCACCAAGGCCGGCAACACAAAGATGCCGGCGCCCACCGTCAAATTAACAACGCTGGCCGCGAGGCTCTTGATGCCAATGGCCCGGTTCAAACCTTCTCCTGATGATTCCATGCTCGGTATAGATAATGGGCAATATAGGATCGACCTCCCCAATACCACGTGTAGGCCACCTCTACAACAACTCTACGGTGTGCAATTAATGTTGAGGAGGATCATGATTTATGTTGACGAACCACGCGCGAACGATGAGGATGCTGCGGGAGACTCCTTAATAATAGACATCGCAAACGGATGTCTTCTTTATAGAGTCCGTATCGAACTGTGCCTTTCTGTTTTGCCGGGTTGCGATGCTCGTGTGTCGTTGTGTTGGGGTGCGCAGTGTATCCGGGAAAGTTGATTTCTAAACGAAATGGACCACTTTGTGAAATATCGTGCCCGTTGTAGAGCTCATGTAGAGGTGGAAAATTTCAGTTTTGGGGGACCTGTAGAATACTTTCGTTTATCCCTTTGCGGGGAATTGGACCTCACGAAATATCTACTAACCCCATACGAGTATGAAGACAGGTTTACAAATTTGGAGAAAAATGCTGCTGCTGCATTTGCTCATTTCGAGTACGCTGATAACCGTTTATGGTCAGAGCCGCACGGTGACCGGAACCGTTTCGGACGCTACTTCGGGTGAAGCCATGCCCGGTGTGAATCTCGTCATTAAAGGCACCACCAACGGCACCACCACCGACGCCAACGGTGCGTTTGCAATCGTGCTGAAGGAGGAAGACAATGCGCTGGTTGTGTCGTTCATTGGCTACAAAACACAAGAGGTGGCCGTGTTGCCTGCGCAAACCACGTTGGTTGTGAAGCTGGAATCGGATGTCACCGCGCTACAGGAAGTGGTGGTGGTCGGTTTTGGTACACAACAAAAGAGTCACCTCACCGGTGCCGTGGCGTCTACCAACATGGACAACTTCATGAAAGTGCCGACGGGCGATGCACTCAATGCCTTACAGGGACAAGTGGCCGGCGTGAGTGTTTCCAATGCCACAGGTGCACCGGGTGCCGCACCGGTGGTGCAGATCCGTGGACTGGGCACCATCAACGGAAGCTCGCCGCTCTATGTCATCGACGGTATTCCCAGCGAACCATCCTATCTCAACCCCGCGGAGATCGAAAGCATCTCGGTGTTGAAAGACGCATCGGCCGCCACCATCTATGGCGCACGCGGATCGAACGGGGTTATTCTCATCACCACAAAGCGTGGCAAGTCGGGCAAGCCGCAAATCACCATCAACTCTTTTGTAGGCGCCAACGATGTCAACCTCAACGGTGTGTCGGCAGTGTCGAAGGCGCAGAAGAACGCCATCATGCAGAACGCCTACAACAACGCGGGCCTCACGCCCCCCACGTGGACGATGGACAATTCGAAGTTTGCAGACACACGCTGGGCCGATGCCTATTTCAAAACAGGCCTCGAACAAAAACACGACCTGAGCATTGCCGGTGGCACCGACGATGTGACCTATAGTTTTGCGGGCGGCTACTATTCAAACAACGGCACCGTTGTGAACACCGGATTGAATCGGTACAACTCGCGCCTGAACCTGGAGTTCAAAAACCTGCTGCACGATCACTTGAAGTTCAACCTCGGCGTTTCGTTTGTGCGCAAAGACCTGAAGAACTATTCGGAAGCACTCGGCCAGGGCAACGCCGATTTTTCGCCCATCATGTCTTTGTATACAGCGCTTCCACACAAAGAAATTTATGATGCCACCAGTCCCAACGGCTATGCGGGTCAGGACCCGTTGCTGGGTGTGGTGGGCGCGGGCAACCCCATTGGTTCGCAGATGTTGCAAAACAACACGAACCAGGATGACTACCTTCAGTTGAACTGGGGTGCTGATTTGAAAGTGTTGTCGTGGCTCACTTACCAATTCAAGCTGGGCGTGAACTCGGAGAACACCTACAACGACACATTCTTGCCCGCCTACAACTTTGGCCCCGGCGCCACGGTTGAGACGCCGCGCACGTGGCAGGAACGTGCCAGAATAAACTCGTCCATTTTCAACAACCTGTTGAACATCAAGAAAGAATTTAATGACCACAGCATTGCGGTGCTATTAGGCCAATCGAGCGAGCGGTATGTTATGCGCTCGGTGGGTGGTTCCAATCTTGAACTGCCGTCGTCGCTGGTGCCTGCGCTTGATGCGGGCATTGGCACACGCAATGCTTATGGTGGAATTGTGGAGAACAGACTGTTGTCGTTCTTTGGTCGTGCAACGTATAGCTTTGCCAACAAGTATTTTATTGAAGGCAGTGTGCGCAAAGACGGATCGACACGCTTTGGTCCCGAAAATCGTTGGGGAACATTCTATGCCGTGTCCGGCGGTTGGGCCATTCACCGCGAGAGCTTTTTTAATATCGATTTCATCAGCGAGCTGAAGCCCCGCTTCAGCTATGGCGTGGTGGGTAATCAAAGCATTGGCGACTACAAGTATCAATCGCTGATCACGCTGGGCAGTGGCGACCCTGATTTTCCCAGCGCCGTGAACTATCCTTTCGGATTGTCGAAACCACAAACGGTGGCCACCGGTGCTTCGGCCCTGGGCATTGGCACACCCGACATCAAATGGGAACAAACCACCACCAGCAACATCGGGTTGGATTTGGGATTGTTAGAGAACAAACTGTCGTTCACCATCGACTACTTCCAGTCGAAAACGGAAGGCATGCTGGTGGAACGTCGCCCGCCCGGATCGGCCGGCATTCAGAAGGCACCCACAACCAACGCGGGTAACCTCGAAAACAAAGGTCTTGAAGTGACGGCTACGTATAGAAACGAAGCGGGCGACTTCCAATACAACATCAGCGCCAACGTGGGCACATCCAAAAACAAAATCACAAAGTTGGGCTATGAAGGCCAGGAGTTCATCGACGGTTATGTAGAGTTCAACAACTACGCCACCACGCGCACCGCCGTGGGCACGCAGGTGGGAGAGTTCTATATGAAAGAAGTGGCAGGCATTTTTCAAACCCAGCAAGAGGTTGATGCCTACAAAGGCAAAGACGGCGAACTGCTTCAGCCCAACGCCGCCCCCGGCGATTTCAAATTTGTTGACATCAACAACGACGGTGTGATCGACGACAAAGACAAACGTTCTTTTGGAAGCGGCTTGCCCAAAGCATCGTTTGGTTTAACCTTCAATGCGAGCTGGAAGAATTTTGACTTCACCGTCATGTTCAACGGCACGGCTGGCAACAAAATGTATAACGCCTTCAAGATGGAAATGTATCGCCTCAATGCATCGCCCGATCTGTTGAACTCGTGGACACCGACAAACGCTTCGAGCGACGTTCCCCGCCTGAACTATACCGACCCCAACAGCAACTACACAACGGCCTCGAACTATTTTCTGGAGAACGCTTCGTATGTGCGATTGAGAAACCTTCAGATTGGCTACACGCTTCCCGCGCCCCTGGCAGAAAACATCGGCCTCACCCGACTGCGCGTTTTTGCGGGCGGCTACAATTTGTTCACCATCACAAACTACATGGGCTTTGATCCGGGACTTTCCAACACGGGCAAATTCTCGCGCGGCGTTGATAAAGGGTTTTACCCCATCTCGCGCTCGTTTGTAGCAGGCATCACCATCGGTCTTTAATTCAACCAACAGCAGACTATGAAAACATACTATATTCTCGCAGTGCTGGCCATCATGTTCGTGGCTTCGTCGTGCAGCGACTACCTGGAAGTTCCCAACAAAGGAAACTTGACAAACGACTCGTTCTGGCAAACGGAACAACACGTGCAACAAGGACTCACCGCCGCCTACTCGGCATTGGCCAGCTGGGACGGAAGCAAGTGGACATTTTTTGAAGAAGTATTTTTGGGCATGGTGATCCGCACCGACGAGATCAGCAACAACCAAAGCTCCGGCTATGCCGGCAAACTCGCCTCATTCACCAACACGGCAGATGAAAGCACAGCCTCAAACAACTGGCTCACACGCTATGCCGGCATTGCCCGTGCAAACCAGGTCATTCAAAACACACCCAACGTGCCCGGCCTCAGCGACGAGCTGAAGCAAGCCTACATTGGAGAAGCAAAATTTCTGCGCGCGCTCAACTACTTCTACCTGGTGTGCAGCTTTGAGAAAATCCCCAAGGTGACGGTGTTTGAAACGGATGTGGACAAACTCATTCCATCGCAGGCAGCTGTTGGCGAAATCTGGGCATTGATTGAATCGGATTTGAAAGAAGCTGAGACCACCGTGCCCCAATCGCACGCCGACGTGTGGACCGGTCGCGCCACGAGGTGGTCGGCAAAAGCTTTGTTAGGGAAGGCGTATTTGTTCCAGGAGAAGTGGAGCGAAGCGGTGTCAAAATTTAAGGAAGTGGTAGAGCAAGGACCGTACAGCCTGCTACCAAATTATGCCGACAATTTCAACGGCGTGGGCGAAAACGGCGTGGAGTCTGTATTCGAAATTCAGTTCTCTGGCGATCGCAATGGTGGTGTAGACAAACGTCAGCCTATCAACTGGGAAATCACACCCGCGGCGTTGGATGGCTGGGAATTGTTCTCCGCATCGGACTGGATTTTGGAAGAAATGAAAACCGACCTCACGACGAGCGATGAATACAGCGACCGTGTCTATGAATCTCTTTTCTTCGACGATCCCAATTCCACCATCAGACGTCCTACCGAAACCGATGCCATTCCCTATGCCGACGTGAAAGGATCGCTCACGTTCCCGCAATACTTCAAGAAATACAATGCATGGACCGACAAACAGGGTGACTACGTGGGCACGAACGTGTCGCTCATTCGCTATGCCGACGTGTTGTTGATGTACGCCGAAGCGCTGAACGAAAACAACAACACCGCCGATGCCATTGATGCCATCAATACAGTGAGAGTTCGTGCGCATGCTGAACCACTCGACAACACGTTCACAAAAGATGCGCTCCGCGAGCAGATCCGTCATCACGAACGCCCTTGCGAGTTGTCGATGGAATATGGCATTCGCTGGATGGACTTGTATAGGTGGAGCAAAGGCAGCGTGGCCAAAGAGAGTATCAAAACAACACTCTCTGATCATGGAAAAGCCTTTGCCGACAATTTTGTGGAAGGAAAGCACGAGATCAGCCCCATACCGGCTTCAGAAATTTCCTTAAACAAAAACCTTGTTCAAAACGATAAATGGTAAAGCCGGTTTCCTTATCCGGTAGATTGGTAGAAGTGGTCACCCTCGCAAGAGGGTGACTTTTTTTAGAATTCCCACGCGAACACCACAAGAGATGACCATGAAAACTTATTCCTCCCCCGAGATTGCCGACTTCGTGCTGAAAAACTTTGGATTGCAAGCGGAGGTTCAACCCTTGCCTGGCGAACTTGATTTTAATTTCTTCCTGCGCGCCACCGACGGACGCTCGTTCATTTTAAAGATCGCCAACGCGGAAGAGAAACGCGGGTGTCTGGAGTTGCAAAATGCTGTGATGCACCACCTCGCCACAAAAGACGTGGGCCTTCAGGTGTCGACGGTGGTGAATGCAAAAAACGGTCGCGACATTCTTGAGATTGCCGATGGCTCATCCCAACCCCGCATGGTGAGACTGCTCACGTGGGTGGATGGACGACCCTGGGCAAAAGTGAATCCGCATAGCCCGGCGTTGCTTATTCAGCTGGGTGCGATGTGTGGCAAGCTATGCGTTGCCTTGTCTGATTTCGATCATGCAGAGGCGCATCGCTTCATGAAGTGGGACCCGTCGCAAGCCATGTGGATTAAGCCGCACCTCAACCTTGTTGTGGACGGCGAACGGAACGAATGGGTTCATCATTTCTACACGTTGTTCGAACAACGCGTGGTGCCGTTGATGCCGTCGTTGCGCAAAAGCGTGAACTACAACGACGCCAACGATTATAATGTTCTGGTGAGCAACGATGCAACCGACCCGCGTGTGCCCGGCGTGATCGACTTTGGCGATGTGGTCTATACCCACACGGTGAACGAACTGGCCATTGCCATTGCCTATGCCGCGATGGACAAACCTGATCCGCTTGACGCGGCGTGTCAGGTGGTGAAAGGTTTTAATAGCGTCTGTCCGCTGACCGACGAAGAGCTTTCTGTGATTTTTTCCCTGGTGGCAACACGATTGCTGATCAGCATAACCTGTGCAGCATTGAACCGGGTGGAGCATCCCGAAAATGAATACCTGCAAATCAGCGACAAGCCTGCGTGGGATTTGCTGGAGAAACTTCGTGCCATTGCACCGGAGCTGGCACACTATGCATTCCGGAATGCCTGCGGAAAGGAAGCCTGCACGATACATGAGAAATTTGTGCAGTGGGCGTCGGCGCACTATAAGGCCATGAACTTCCCGGTGAAGAACGCAAAGAACATAACATGGCTCGACTTGAGTGTGGGCAGCCTCGATGCAGGCAATTCACAAAACCTGCTCGATGCAGACATGCTCGACAAACAAGTGCAAACCCTGATGGCCGACGCGGATGCAACGCTCGCCATTGGCCGCTATGACGAAGCCCGTGCGCTCTACACAACGGACGCGTTTGCCACGCAAGGAAATGATTCACAAACCTGGCGGACGGTTCACATCGGCATGGACTTCTTCACGCAACAACAAACCGAAGTCTTTGCCGTGTGCGACGGCACGGTTCACAGCTTTGCCAACAACGCGGCCGAACGCGACTACGGTCCTACGATAATACTCGAACACAAAGTAGCCGACGACCTGATCTTCTACACACTCTATGGCCACCTGTCGACAAACTCGTTGACTGCGCTGAACGTGGGAAAAACAGTTCGTCGCGGCGACGTGATTGGTCACGTTGGTGGCCGTCGTGAAAACGGCAACTGGCCCCCGCACCTGCACTTCCAAATCGTGCTCGACATGTTAGGCAAGCAAGGCGATTTTCCCGGGGTGGCTTATGCGCACCAGCGCACCCTCTGGAAAAGCATTTGCCCTGATCCGTGGTTGTTGCTCACCGGCAAGCCATCCGAACAACTGGCAAGCCTGAGTTCACAACACATCGTGGACTATCGCAAAGAGCACCTCGGCAAGAACATGAGCATTTCCTATCGCGAGCCTATCAAGATGGTGCGCGGCAACGGTGTTCATTTGCTCGACGATGCCGGAAGACGATATCTCGACACCGTGAACAACGTGGCTCATGTGGGACACGAACATCCACGTGTGGTGCGCGCAGGCCAACGACAGATGGCCGTGCTCAACACCAACACACGCTACCTGCACGACAACATTGTGAAGTTCGTAGAAGCCATGCTCGAAACCATGCCACCCCCACTCAACGTGGCTTTCATCGTGAACTCCGGCAGCGAAGCCAACGAGTTGGGCATGCGCCTCGCCCGAAACTACACGGGGCAGAAAGACATGATTGTTTCCGAAGTGGGCTATCATGGCAACACCGGCGGCTGCATTGAAATCAGTTCCTATAAATTTGACGGCGCGGGCGGAAAGGGCGCGGCACCACACGTTCACGTCGTGCCCATACCCGATGTGTATCGGGGCCTATATCGCGCCGGCGACCCGCACGTGGCGAGCCACTATGCCGGACATGTGAAGCAAGCCATCGCGAACATGCAGGCACAAGGGCGAAACCCGGCGGCCTTCATTTTTGAATCCGTCATCAGCTGTGGTGGACAAGTGGAGCTTCCGGAAAACTTTTTGAAGCAGGCCTATCAACACGTGCGCGAGGCCGGTGGGGTTTGTCTGGCCGACGAAGTGCAGACCGGTTGTGGCCGAGCGGGCGATCATTTCTGGGCCTTCCAGCAACACGATGTTGTTCCCGACATCGTGACCATTGGCAAACCGATTGGCAACGGCCATCCCCTGGCCGTGGTGGTGACCACGCAGGCGATTGCCGATGCATTCAAGAACGGCATGGAATACTTTAACACCTTTGGCGGCAACCCGGTGTCGTGCGCTATTGGCTTGGAAGTGCTGAAGGTGATTAAAGACGAAGGTCTTCAACAAAATGCAAAGCTCGTCGGCAACTATCTGAAGGCGGGATTGCGCGACCTGATGGATCGGTTTCCCATTGTTGGCGATGTGCGCGGGCCTGGGTTGTTCATTGGCTTTGAGCTGGTGAAAGATCGTGACACCAAAGCACCGGCCACGGAGCAAGCATCCTATTTCGCCAACCGCATGCGCGACAAAGGTATTCTGATGAGCACCGACGGTCCCTTCAACAACGTGCTGAAAATAAAACCACCACTCGTGTTTTCTTCTTCCAACGCCGACTTCCTGCTCGATGCCATAGCGGCTGTGTTGCGCGAAGATGTTATGCATGTTCAATAACCCGGAAACAAATCATGACGAAATTTTATTCGAGTGCCACGCGGATTTTTGTATTCACCGTGTGTGTAACTGCATTCTCTCAGGCTTTTGCACAACGCGATCCGTGGCAGGACCACACCGTGTTCAGAATAAACAAGGAAGACCCGCACGCAACTTTTTTTTCATACGACAATGTGGAGCAGGCTGTGCAGGATGAAAAAGAAAAATCTGCGTGGTATCAATCATTGAATGGCTTGTGGAAATTCAACTTTGCCAAGAAGCCAGCCGACAGGCCGGAGGGTTTCTATAAGGAAGAATTTGATGTGACCCCGTGGGAGAATATTAAGGTGCCGGCCAATTGGGAAGTGGAAGGTTATGACTACCCGATTTACCTTGATGAAAAATATCCCTTCGACACCCATTGGCCCGATGCCCCGCAAGACTACAACCCGGTGGGTTCGTATCGAAGAACATTTGAACTTCGTGACGCATGGCGTAGGAGGGAAGTGTTTCTTCACCTCGGCGCGGTGAACTCTGCCGTCTATGTCTGGATAAACGGAACCCAGGTGGGCTACTCCGAAGATTCGAAGACACCAGCCGAATTCAACATCACCAAATTCCTGAAGGCCGGAACAAATACAATTGCCCTCCAGATTTTCCGCTGGAGCGATGGCAGCTACCTCGAAGCTCAAGACATGCTGAAAGTATCGGGCATCGAACGCGATGTTTACCTCTATGCTGCACCAAAAGTGCGCGTGTCTGATTTCTTTGTGAAGGCTGGGTTGGATGAAGCTTACCAGCACGGCAAGTTGCTGTTGAATGTGCAATTCAAAAATCTGACAGCGAAAACCTTCAAGGGAGTAGCCGACATTTCGCTGCTCGACGATGAAAACAATTTGAAAACGATTTGGAACGCATCGCAGCCCCTGCAAATTGTGCCGGACAAACCGTTCACTATTTCCCTTCCGCAAACCATTCTCAATCCACGAAAGTGGACCGCAGAAACGCCGGAGCTTTACACACTGGTGGTCACATTAAAAGATGCCGACAAGAAAATTGTAGAAGTAATATCCGATAAAGTTGGTTTCAGAACCGTGCAGATACAGAATGCGCAACTGCTGATCAACGGCAAGGCCATCAAAATCAAAGGCGTGAACCGTCATGAAGCACACGCCACCCAGGGGCATTACATCACCCGTGACATCATGCTCCGTGACATTGCGTTGATGAAGCAAGCCAACATCAATGCCGTGCGCGGCTGTCATTATCCCAACAACCCGATGTGGTATGATCTCATGGATGAATACGGCTTCTATGTTATTGACGAAGCAAACATCGAGAGCCAGCCACTGGCGTTGGACGACAGTACGAAGCTGGGTAACGAAATGAGCTGGCTTCCGGCACACAAAGACCGGACGCGCAACATGTTCGAGCGCGACAAGAATCATCCGTCCATCATCATCTGGTCGCTGGGCAACGAATCGGGCGACGGCCCTGTGTTTGACAGCACCTATCAGTGGCTTCATCGGCACGACAACACACGGCCTGTGGCCTATGAGCCGGCGAAGCTGCATGCGTACACTGACATTTTCTCGCCGATGTACGCCCGCATTCCACAGATTGTGGAGTATGCAAAATCGAACCCCTCGCGTCCGCTCATCATGTGTGAATATGCTCATGTGATGGGAAATTCCGGCGGCAACCTGCAGGACTATTGGAATGAAATCGAAAAGTATCCCGTGCTGCAGGGCGGCTTCATCTGGGAGTGGTCCGACCAAGGCCTGCAATACACCAACAGCAAAGGTGTGAGGTATATGGCCTACGGTCACGACTATCACCCCGACCTTCCCACCGACGGTGCCTTCATCAACAAAGGACTGGTGACCGGTCTGCGCGAGCCGATACCACATTATTTTGAAGTAAAGAAAGTGTATCAACCGGTTTCTTTCCAGGCCGTGAATGCGTCTGCGGGGGAGTTTGAAATTCTCAATAAGTTTGTCTTTTCTGATCTCAGCAGACTGAACTTTCAGTGGCAGCTGACGGCCGATGGCGTGGTAGTTTCCAAAGGATGGCTGAACAAGGTTGAGGCACTGCCCGGTGCGGGCACACGTGTGAAAATTCCATTGCCGCAATCCATGGCTACGGACACACGCGAATATATTCTCAAACTAAGCGCGCATGTTAATTCGGATGTTCCCTTTTTGCCTGTCGGATTTGAAACAGCATGGGAACAGTTTGTGATCAAAGAAAGACAGCGGCCGGTACCTGTGGCGTCGTCCGAAAAACTGGAGACGGTGAAGACCAAAACAGATGTTACGGTTTCCGGAGCAGACTTTTCAGTGACCCTGAATTTGACCGACGGAACATTAACAGATTTCACCGTCAAAAACAAAAAGCTGTTACGCACGCCACTGCGCCCTCAATTCTGGCGCGCACCAACCGACAACGACCTGGGCAACAACATGCAGGTTTGGGCTGCCGTGTGGAAAGACGCGGGACGAAATGCGAAATTCATCAGCTGTCAGATCGATAAGCAGGATGCGAGCGAAGTAGTTGTGTCGTCAACGTTTTCTCTGCCTGCCGTGAAGTCGACTGTTGAAGTGCGATACACAATTCGTCCGTTGGCAGAGGTGAAGGTTGAATATCATTTTCTCCCCGGGGCAAAAGCATTGCCCGACATGCCGAGGTTGGGCATGCAGCTCACGTTGCCACAGGAGTTTCAATACATGAGCTGGTATGGTCGGGGTCCGTACGAATCTTATGCCGACCGGAAGTCGGGCGCGGCGGTGGGTGTCTACAAGGGAATGTTGTGGGATCAGGTCTATCGTTATCCGAGGCCGCAGGAAACCGGAAACAAAACCGACGTGCGTTGGATGACGCTTGCCAGCGCCGATGGCATTGGATTGAAGCTGGAGACCGACGATCAACTGTTGTCTTCCTCTGCGTGGCCCTTCAGTCAGGATGAACTTGATTTTAAGGAAGGTAAAGGTAAGTCTGCATCGGGGCTGGTGCCCAACGTGTCGAAGCATTCCTATGATGTGGTGCAACGCGACTTTGTGACCTGGAACATCGACCTGAAACAAATGGGCGTGGGCGGCGACAACTCATGGGGCGCACCGGTGCACGATGCCTACAAAATAAAGCCTGTCGAATATCGCTATTCGTTTGTGCTGAAAGGTGTTTCTGTAGAATGAACAATCAGAATATGATGAACCGTAATAAAATAATGATGATGACAGGTGAGGCATTGCTTGCGATGGTGTTGGTCTGTGTTCAATGTGTGATTGGATTTGGCCAGCCATCATCGCCCAGTACTTTCTATTCGACCAAAGTGGTGCTTCAGGATAGCCTTGAAGTTTCCTTGTATTCGCCCACCATGTTTCGCGTGCGCATTTCGCATTTGAAAGGGGAGAAGTTTCCGGTACAGTATGACATCCCTTTTGCTATTGGAAAGACCACCCCGTGGAAAGAAGTGACGTATACAAAACAGGAAGACAAAAACACCTTCACCATCAACACCGGCAAGATCGTTGTGCAGATTGCCAAGCGTGGCCTGTCGTGGACCGTGTGGTCGGTTGATAGAAAAAAGAAACTCTTTCCGTCTGATGGACCGGCCTACGGCATGTTCAAAGACGGCTATACTTTTTTCGACAATGCTAGCGCCCTGAATGAATCGAACAAGAACAGTCGCTTTGCACATTGGTTCTATAACCACACCACTCAGCGTTACACCGATGTTTACCTCGAAGAGGATGTGCTGGAAGATCTGTACTTTATCTACGGCCCATCCTACGACGCGATCTATGAGCAGTACAACACACTCGTCGGTCCTGAACCACTATTGCCCCGCAAGGGCTACGGTTTTTTTCAAACGCAACACCTCGCCTGCGATGGAACACAGCAGCAATTGCTGGACGTGGCGCAACAGTTTCGCGCGAAGAACATTCCTCTCGATAACTTGATTATCGACTTTGAATGGGGCGATGGCTGCGAAGGGCAGAAGGAAACCACATGGGGAAAGTCGCTGAACTGGTCATCGAGCTACACGAAACCTTTCTCTCCCGAGGAGATGATTCAAAGACTGAAAGCCCTTCACATCGACGTGATGCTGATTCACCACAGCGCGCCCGATTTTAAAAACCGGAAACATCAGGGCTGGACCGAAACGGTATATGACGAAGCTGCCTGGAACAACGCCTACAAACAAAAGCTCGACATGGGCATTGTGGGTAGCTGGCAAGACACGCGCATCAACGACATTACCGACAGCTACATCTGGAACCTCACCGAACAACACCAACCCGGCAAGCGCGTGATGTTTCTGGGATGCCGCAAAACGGTGGCCCTGAACCCCTGGGACTTTCGCTACAGCGTGGCCCCCACGGAGAACATGATCGGCGCCCGCCGCTATCCGTTTCACTGGACCGAAGATGCATCGTCGTCGTGGAATGAACTGCGATTTCAACTGAAGGCCACCAACAACACGTTCGGGCCGTTGAGTGGCTACACCTACTTGAGTTCGGATGGGGTGGCCGCAAGCTGGCGCGCGCAGGCACGCTGGAATCAGTTCACAGCGTTGAGTGCTATTGCGCGATCGCACAATCCCAAACCCTGGTCGGGTAACATCGATGTGTTTGATTTTACGAACAAGATCAGGATCACGGGAAGAGACACCATCACGGCGGTGAAGAAGACCGAGACAACGCAAACCGAAACCGCCGAAGCGAGCATACGAAAATATCTGCAACTGCGCTACCGGCTGCTACCCTACCTCTATTCCTATGCACACGTGACCTACCAAACGGGCATGCCCATTGTGCGCCCCATGTTGCTGGCGTTCCCGAACGACTACATCTGTTCGTCGGATGCATGGCCGTATCAATACATGCTGGGAAATGAAATGCTGGTGGCGCCTGTTTATGGCGACTTCAATACGATGGAGATTTATCTTCCGCAAGGTCATGATTGGATCGACTACAACACCGGCGAAGTTTTTAAAAACGGGGGCGTCATCACCTACGATGTAGCAGACATCAACACGTTGCCCCTGTTCGTGAAAAGTGGCGCCATCATCCCGACACGACAAGCAACGGAATGGATAGACCCGACCGTGCCAGATCAACTTATGTTCGAAATTTTTCCTGCCGACACGCTCTCAACGTTTACGCTCTTTGAAGACGACGGCGTGTCGACAAAGTATCAGCAAGGCGAGGTAGGCAAAACCACCATAACGTGCGAAGGGAACAAGAAGGATAGGAAGGTCATGGTGAAAGTAGGTGCCATGCAAGGGCACTATGCAGGCAGCAGTGTGGAGAGAACCTATTCGATAACCTTGAATGGTACCTCACGTGAGCCGAAAGTTTTCTATCAGGGCAAAGCTATTACAGAAGGAAGCAAAAAGGTCTCAACGAAAACACCCGTGGCATGGACCCGCAGCAAGACTGGAGATGCCTTTACGATTCAGCTTGTGAAGCGCACGGAGAAAGAAATTGAAATAGTTGTAGAATGAGCCGACGCGCGATGTTTACCCATCACGCGCAATGTTTAACAAACGTGCTCAGGCGTTGCCCTTGCTCATGCGACCGAACAAACGCTGAAACAATCCACGCCACACGTTCATGGTGTCGGGTGTTGTTGTTTCTCTGCGGCTGGCGTCTTCGTGGGCAATGGGTTGAGGCATCAGTCTGGGGTCTGCCAGTCCGTTCATGGTGAACAAAGATGCTTTTCTGACGATATCGTTACGAGTTGACATACGGATCATGTTTGTAGGTGAATTACTTCACGTGTCAACACAAAAATATCACAGCCGGGCGAGAGACAGGCGCCGATGTACGTTAATCGCATATTCCGTCTATGCAAACGCTTGAAATGAAGTTAACCTCACAATCGATTGTACCCGCCTCACACCGGCAATCAGTAACTGATTTTTAGGGTTGGGTTGCTCATCGCGCAGGGGCAAAGTATTCCACAAACACAAGCACGTCGCCCTTGAAGTAGAGAATCACATAGTGCGATGTGGCGGGGTCGCGAAGCACCAGGTATTTGGGAATGGACGCGAGTTTATAGACAGCCAGCGTTTTCGTTACCTCATCCTTGGTCATGCCTACACGGACGCCATGACGCGTACTGAAAAGGGTTGACTCCACATCGGCATGAATCACTTTGTTCGATCCGTCGAACGACTTCAATGCGATGAAGATGTCTTTGTCGAACGCGAGCCGGAAGGCCGTGTCGATGCGGGTGTTGTCGTGCAGGTTTCGGACGGGCTGCTTTTCGATGGCAGGCTTGGGTTGGGTGCCTTGCGTGAGGTGTTGCAGGGGTGTTGTGCCGAGGGCAAACAGGTCGGTAACAATGTCTTTCTCCAGCACCACCAGGCTGTCGCCTTTCGGCTGCACCACGGCCGCTTGACCAAAAGCCGTTTGTGCCAACAGCATCAACATGAGGAGAGGGTGGGTCTTCATTGGTATGTAAAATAGTCGAAGTTTCTGTTGGGTGAGGAGACCGGTGGCATATATTTTTCAAAAAGAGTGTACTTTAGAATACCTAAACCAGACATTATGTTGAACGATATCCGGTTTTCTATCCTGGCGTGGTGTTTCCCCATTATTCTCTGCGCCCAGACAAAACAGCTCGAAAAATATCCCGACCCCAAAGTATCATTCACACTCACGACGAACCGCGATACCCTTATGCAAGGTGAATGCACCACGGTGTCGCTTGATTTGAACGTGTATCACGACAACCGTGCGCCCGTTCGGTTCTATGATCTCCCGCAACAACTGTTTGACCTGCAAACCTCCGGGCTGGCGGTGAGTCATTGCTTCCAGGTCGACTCCCGTCTACAGGAGGTGGTGGGCGAACGGAAAAGCATTGCCGGCGACAGCGCTATGATATATTGCATCTATCGCGCAAGCTATTGTCCCTTCAAACCTCAGGACGTTCACTTTCCGGCGCTCAAGCTGAAACTGCTGCAACCTAAACTCGGCTCCCCAACCATTTATGGGCCGAGTGACACCCTCACGTTCAAATCTGATCCGGTCACCATAAACGTGAACCCGCTGCCGGCTGTGGCAACTTCGCTTAAATCGGGAGAGTTCAACATTGTCGGTGACTTCAGCATCGACGAGCGACTGTCGGAAAACCCGAAGGCCGGCGAGCTGGTCAACTACTATGTCACCCTTCGTGGCAAAGGGCTTCTTTTTCCCTTAACCCCACCGCAGCTAGTCGTGGATGGCGCGGTGGTGAGGCTGCGCGATATTAAAGATCACAATGCACTGAGACGAGGTCAGCTTGAAACCGATAGAATCTTTACCTACGCGCTCACATTTCAACAGGCGGGAACCTACGATCTCACAGATAAGATCAACATCAACTATTTCAATCCCACAACGGGCAAGGTCGGCACACTGCGGTCGTCAAAAAAAATAGTGGTTGCAAAAGCAGATGCCGCCAACAAACCCAAAGTGGTGATGCCCGCCCGCGACAAAACAAAATTCATAGCCGTTGATGTGTCGACCTCTATGTCGCTTGAAGACTATAAGCCAAGTCGGCTTGTCGTTGTGAAAAGCGGCCTGGCAAAATTTCTGTTACGTCCCAATGTATGCGATCTGGGCATGATTGTTTTTGCAGCGAAAGCCTGGCATTTGTTCCCACCCGACAGCGAGCCGTGCAACAACGGAAAAGTGCTAACCGACATCGACTTTATCAAAGGCGCATCCGGCACCGCCATGGGCGACGCCATCTGGCTTGCTCAAAATTCTTTTGTTCCCGATAGCACCCAACAAAAAATCCTCGTCATGATCGGCGATGGCGACAACACCGGCGGCGTGATGACCCCACAGTTAGCAGCCCAAATGGCGCGACGCGCCAACATAAAAATATTTACTATCGGTATAGGCAAGCAAGGCGCAGTTCCCTATGGCAAAGACGCCACCGGCAAAGTCATGCTCATCGAAAACACATTCTTCGACGGCGACCTGAAACACATCGCCCAAACCACAGGCGGCAAATACTACCACGCCAAAGACGCCCAACACCTCTCCACAATCCTCACCGAAATTTTCAAGTAAAAATGACCAACCCTCAATAGTTAAGTACCAGCCTCCCCCAAGTAAAACACAACCTAAACCACACACCGCCTCAATCCATTCCAACGTCACCTTAACGCACCCCACACCACACACTCACACCCACTTCCAGCATGTTCCCATCATGGTCTAACTCTACCTTCGGCCTGGCAATGGCATGTGCGGGTAGTGTTAAGCCCTGATGGGGACATGCGCGGCCCCCGCGGCCATGAGCGGAGCTATGAAACACAAACAAAAAAAACGCACTAACCCAACTATCTCACAACACCCTCACAAAGAGGAAATCAAAAGATCACTACCGCAACACAATTTTCTTCAACACCAAATTCTCACCCTTCCGCAACATCAAATGATACAACCCCGAAGGAAGCCCCTCAAGATTGATCGTACTCGCTTCATCATCGAAACGAACCCCCTGCGAAAAAACTAAACTTCCCATAGTGTCAAACACCGACACCTCCGCTTGTCCCCGAAGATTGTTGCTGACCTGCACATGCACCACACCCCGGCTTGGATTAGGATAGACAACAACAGCATCCTTAGCATCCACCTCCATAGCCGTGACAATAAACGACAACGATGCAAACCCTGACGACAAACATCCGTCGGCGCTAATACCGCGCACCGTGTAGGTTCCGGATTGTGTCACGTTGATCTCGGCCGTGTGTGCATTCAGCAGCACGTCGTTCAACGTCCAGGCATAGGAAGCGCTGGTGCCGATTGCTTTCAGAATATTAAAAGATGGAGCCTCAATTTTTACAGGTGCCGCCGGCAGCGCATTCACCGTCACTGTGGTGACGTTTGATGCGGGGCTTTCGCAACCGTTGCTCACGATCACACTGAACGCGCCACTTTCGCTCACTTCAATGGCGCGCGTTGTTTCACCATTCGACCATGCATATTCATGGAAGCCATCGGGTGCCGACAGCGTAACGTTCTCGCCTGCACAAAAGGTTGTGGGGCCGCTGGGCGTGATCGCGGGTTGTGACGGTTGGTTGAGTGACAGCGTGATGGTTTGTGCCACGGTGGTGCCGCATTCGTTGGTGAGCGTGCACTGCCATGTGCCCGCATCGTCCGCGTCGAACGAAGGGATGCTGAGCAGGGTAGTGGTTCGCGATGCATCCAACACACCGTTGTGTTTCCAGGTCACAGACGTGGCGTTGGTGCTGGACAGGTCGAGCGAAAATGCGGCGTCCTTGCAAATGTCGTAGGTCAGGGCTGCGGGATATTGATAGGCAGGCTTGCGACACACTTGCAACAGCGAGGGCGCAAAGCCACGGTCGTTAAAGCGCCCGGCCACGCGCGCTTCTTCGGTCACGGTGTTGTATTCAAACACGCCAAACTCGGTGACGCCATAGATTTTTCCGTTGGTGCTTGCCACAAGACCCGAAGGAAAAGTGCCCATGCCACCCACCCACGAATTCTCTATCAGGAAATTGTGCTTGTTGACAAAGGTGTTGGTGGTGAGATCAAATTCATAGAGGATGCCGCCTCCGGAGGGCAGGTTGGGTTCGGGCACCCCACCACCATGGGCCGTGCCATAGAGCTTGCCGTTCTTGCCCACCACCAGCGACGAGGGTTCGTAGGCATAAACACCTCCCGCAAAATCGTGCAGCTTGGTGTAGGTGTTGGCCGCGATGTTGTATTCGAAGATCACGCCCTTGTTGTTGACACCACCCAGTTGTGTGGTGGAGTAGAGTTTGCCACTCACTTCGGCAAAACGGCCGTTGTAAATAAAGCCCGCATCCACAAGACAACTGCTTTTGTGACGTATGGTGAGCGCGTTGGTAGCCGGCTTCACCTGAATGATGGACCCCATGTTCGGGTTAGGAATAGGACAGCTTGAGTTGGTGGGGCTTGCGGCATACAGATTTCCATCGGCGGCTTTATAGAACGCTTCGGCGAGGCGGTTGTGAAGCGTGCTGTTGGTGGTGCCTCCCTGATAGAGCGGCAAATCGAAAGGATGGCCAAACACGCCGGTGTTGATGTTATATGAAAACACATACTGCCCTTGCTGCAACAAGCCGTAGAGCAAGCCCGGCGAAACTTCGGTGAGGCCTGGAACCCCTTCGGCACGCGGCGTGAAAACGTTGGGGAAGTTTGTGTTGTCGGGACCAAAGCGCGCCACCACGCGAAAGCGATCAGTGTCGAGGTCATACTCAAAAAAGGTTCCGCCTCCAAATGCGCCAGCACCGGGCCGTCCGCCTGAGGCGGCAAGACCGTAGAGCTTGTTGTTGCTGGCCAGCAGCAGCGCGCCAATGTTCTCGCCATCTACGGCGCTTTCGAAACTATGAATGATTTCCAGGTTGTTGCCAATGGAGTCGGTCTTGAAGATGAAGCCGTTTTGGTGGGCGCCTCCCGAACTGGTGGTGCCCCAGAATTGCTTTTGGGCGTGGGTAACAGCGATCGAGAAAACGAGCAGGAGCGAGAGTAGAGCTTTGCGCATAGGGTTGGCGTAACGTTTTTGCGTGTATGGATGGGGATAGCGGCAAAAAGGTAAACGCGAGCAAAGGAATTTTGCAGGCCTGGGATGGCCACAGGTTGGATGGTGGCCCGTAGCTGGGAAAACAGCCCCTCTCATAACAAAAACGCATGGTTCATATCAATTGCCGGATTACCTTTATGGCCGTACCCTTTAACATACGATAGCCATGCAGCTTCAGGCCGAACTTGTTGATCTATTGAAAAAAGCTTACTCCGCCGAAAAGGCCGCCGCATTTGCCTATCAGGGACATGCCGGCTCGGTGAAGGATGCCAATCAGAAAAAGGAGATCCACCAGATCGAGATTGACGAATGGAACCACCGGAAGGAAGTGCTCAGCATCATGCAGCAATACAACATTCCCGTTTCAAAGCGCTATGAGTTTCGTTTTCACGTGATCGGAAAGATTATATCCGCAAGCTGCTATGTGATCGGATGGTTTATGCCGTTCTATTTTGCTGGCCGGCTGGAAAGCGGCAACGTGTGTGAATATTTTCGGATGAAACAGTTTTTCAACCAGGTGGGCATCCACACGCACGACCAGTTGCTATACGACATGGGCATCAAGGAAAAGGAACATGAAGTGTACTTCCTCGAGAAGATAAAAACCAATAAGCTGCTTCCGCTCTTCGAAAAACTGTTCTCCTGGGGAAAAGAAAATCCCTTCAACAATATAGATCTCGATAAAAAATATCCCGTCGAGAAATCGGACGGCTATTGCAGAAAGTAAACGCATTCCACAATCACTGCGGCCTCGTTCCAAAGCTTGTCTTCACAGCCCACACCACCAGCACAACGATGGCCAGTCCGAACAGGATCTTTGCCAGCAACTCGAATGCGTCAAGCAAAAAGATTCCATTTTCTGAAATTGCTTTTTGTTGCTCCAGATTTTTGATGAGCGACATGTTCAGCTTTACATAGAGGCTATCCAATCGCTGCCTGAAGGCAAAGCTGTAGTCGGGCGAGGTCGAATCGAAAGCATGCTCGCGGAAGGCAATGCTGCGCCCGAGCGAGTCTACGGCCAACGCCATCTGCTCCTTGTCCAGCGAACCCGTGCGTAACATTGTTTTTGTGTCCTCGCTCAATTCGTAGGGGTTGTCGAGGTTGCCCTGGGGTTTCAAATGCCGTAGCGAATCGTATAGTTCGATTTTGTTGCGAATGGTTTTGAGGGAGTCCACCTGGTGGTCTACAATGGCGAGCGATTGCCCAAGCTCGGTCAGCTCGGTCTGGCTATTGTTGTAGAGATAGGACGTCGCGATTTTCAGTATAAAATAACATGCGGCCAGTAGCAGTATCAGCTTGCCGGGGTTGAAGGAGAAGTGTTTCAAAAAGTTTGCTTTGAATAGACTAGACTACTTCTTCCCCGCACTAATCATCAGATAATTTGCAGCCCACTGAAAGCCGATAAAGCCTATCAAAAACACGGGCGTCATCACATTAAACATCTCGCCGGTCTGGAATGTGAGGGCTATCGCCGCAAGGCCAACCGCTGCCATCACCACGGCATAGATCAGCAGCGCGTGTTTATATTTAGAGGGGGCGAACATGGAGCCGAAGGGCAGCATCATGGCGAGGCCAAAGGCGGCAATGGTCAGAAGTTTGTCGTCTTTCAAAATGAAGTAGGAGAGAAGTCCTGCAATGCACACCAGCAGGCTGATGCCCACAAAGTTTGAGCTCATCTTTTCGTTTTTGTCGAGCAGAAAATTGCCATAGCGGTTCAGGCGCAGAAAGAGGTTGCCAATCGGGTTCATAATCCACGTGCTGAATGCCAGCAGCGACAGCACCACCACGATCGGCATCAGATAGGGACGCAGCGTGTCGTTGCTGTTGGCGATGCCTTTCAAAAACTTCACGCCAAAATAGAAACCGAAAATCACACCCCACTGATATTTCGACGTCATGTTGCCCATCCAGAACGAATATTTCAGGAACAATCTGTACACGGGGTTGCTCGCCTTCAGTGCCTCTACCATGCCAGCTTGCGCGAGCATGAAGTTGGGATCGATCTTTAGCGACTCTTTGAAATGCTCCAATGCTTTTTTGTGGTCACCTTTCTCCAGCAAACCCCAGCCATAGTTGGCATGCGTGAAGGCGTTGTTGGGATCTTCGCGCAGCGCGCCTTCAATGGTGTTGAACGAATCTTCTTTGCGGTTCAGCTTCAGCAGCGCGGTGCTGCGGATGTTGAGGCCCAACAGATTTTCGGCATCCCGTTCGAGCGCTTTGTTGGCCAGGTTCAGGGCGTCGTCATATTGTTTGCGGTCCAGTTTAATGCTGGCGTGAAAAGCGTAGTAGTCGGCGTCGTTGGGGTCTATGGCGAGGGCGTGGGCGATGTCCTGTTCGGCGTCGTCGTAGCGGTCTTGCTGGATGTCGATGCGTGCGCGGATGTAGAACAGGTGGTCGGCGTCGGGGGCGATGCCGATGGCGTTGTTCACAATGGCAAGGGCTTCGTCTAGCTGATCCTGGAGAAGTTTGGCCTCGGCCAGCAACGACAGCAACATGATGTTGTTCGGATCTTCGGTGAGATAAATTCTGAGATGGCGTTCGGCCTCTGCGTATTTCTTTTGTTGAATCAGGATGCTGATTCTCGATATTTTGCTGCTATCTGTCATGTCACTTTTTGATTTTTAGGTAGGCGAGGATGTCGTCATAGAGCCCGGCGTCGTTGGCAAACATGGCGAAATTTTTGGCGGTCATAAACCACTCTTGTGTGCTGGGCTTGTGTTTTTTGATGGCGTTCAAAAGGTCTTTGGTGTCGAGGGGCTTGGGCACACCGTCTGCAAACGACGACTCCAGTTTCAACTCGATGGCGATGTCGATGATGGCGTCGATGTCGGCACCGGAATAGTTTTCGATTTTCTTTGCCAGCTGGCCATAGTCAATAGCATCGATGGGTCTGTCTTTAAGTTTCAGTTGCAAAATGGCATTGCGCGACGCCTCGTCGGGCGGTGGCACAAAGATGATGCGGTCGAAGCGGCCCGGGCGACGAAACGCCGGGTCAACATTCCACGGTGTGTTGGTGGCGCCGAGAATGAGCACGCCCTCGTTGTTATTGTTGATGCCGTCAAGCTCTTGCAAAAACTGGTTGATGAGGTGGCGCCCGCTCGACTGTTTCATGTCGGTGCGGCTGGCACCCAGTGCGTCAATTTCGTCGATGAACAAAACGCAGGGCGCATTGCGGCGGGCAAGCTCAAAAATTTCGTGCAGGTTTTTCTCGCTGTTGCCAATCCACATGTCGAGAATGTCGTTGAGGCCCACGTTAATGAACTTGGCGTTCACCTGCCCTGCGGTGGCCTTGGCCAGATAGGTTTTGCCACAGCCGGGAGGGCCATAGAGCAGAATGCCGCCACCCACTTTTTTGCCATAGGCCTTGTAGAGGTCGGGGTGCAACAGCGGCTTGATGATTTTGAGTTCGATTTCTTTTTTCACCGCCTCCATGCCACCCACATCGGCAAAGTTGATGGAGGGCTTTTGCAGAAAGCGGCCGTCATATTCTTCAATGTCTTCGGGCTCTTCGGTGGGGCGCTTCATGCGCAGCTCGCGGTCGAGCTCTTCGTCCACATAGCGCGAGTCAACGGCCAGCACTTTTTTGTAGGTGGCCATGGCCTTTTCAAGCTCACCTTCTTTGAGCAGCGCCTTGGCATAGAGCGTGAGCGTTTGCAGGTCGGCCTGGTGGCTTTCAATCACCTCTTCGAGAATGACGTTGCAGGCGGAGTAGTTCCCCTTTTTGAAAAACACGGTGGCCAGCCCCACACGCGCCTTGGTGTCGCCCGTGATTTTGAGCAATTGAGAATATTCGGCCTCCGCTTCGTCGAGCCGGTTCATCGACAAAAGCGTCTCGGCGAGCAACGTGCGCAACGGTACATTTTCGGGCGAGTGCTTGAGGGCTTCTTTGAGGCTTTCTATGGTGCTGTCGTTCATGGGCAGTGGTGTGTGTTTGCTGATGGAATCAACGTTTCGGAAGATTCGGAATTTCGGGGTTTAAGGTAATGATTTTATGTGGAGTGCGGGCCGTTGCTTGGTAAGATTTTGAGGTGTGGCACTAAACATGGGGGGTCAATGCCTGGAAAGTTGTTGTTGTGATGTGCGGACTTAAAAAAAAATAATAATTTTTTTTGTGCGTTGGAGGAATTGCGTTGGAGACTGTATGTGTTGGTATGTTGTGCTTAAGCGTTTTGTAAAAACCGGAAAGCGTTGGTTTGGTGTTGGTGGATGAGGTGTTGTGGGGTGTGATGTTGTGGGAAGATGGGGAGGTTGAAATTGACAAGCCAGAAAAAAAATAGTAAGCTTGTGGTGTTGTTTTGATTGTGAGAGACAACCACCTTAACGTTATGAAAAAACACGCCAACGAAATTTCCCTCCCAAATCTCGATAAGATTGGAAACCTCATCATCTACATTGTTGATGGCGTGAAGAAAAAACATCACCAGAAAGTTTACCTCACCAAACTGTTGAAGTTGCTTTATATTATAGACGAAACTTCGGTGAAGGAAACCGGCACGCCCGTGACGGGGCTCGACTATCGGGTTTGGAAAATGGGACCTGTAGCCTACTCTGTATATAAAGACCTGGTGCACGATGAAGCCGAAATGCTGTCGTCGTTTGCCGAAGTGAAGAAAGGTGATGCCGAACAAAAGCAGATCGTGGCCAAAAACAGTTTTGACGATGCTGAGTTTTCTGACTTTGAAATGGGACTTATTGATCGCGTGCTCGGTGCCTATGGTCACTATCAAAGCGATGCCCTGATCGCTTTGCTGCACGAAGACGGAAGCCTTTGGCGGAAGATTGTGAACGAAAAGCATCTCGACGAAGCCTTTGCCAAAGAAAACACATCGCCCTATTCCATAGACCTGTCGCAACTGATCGCCGGCGATCCTCACAAACTGGAACTTTTCAAAAACGCTCAAGAATCGCTCAACCTCTGACACGTTGTGTTTGCACCACCCAACATTCTTCTGATTCAAAATTTTGATTTTGAACGCCATGGAGTCGCCCCCAAGACCAAGTTTCTGATTGTGCTTCTGCAAACAAACACCGATGCCATCATAGCTCCCCTCACAACATCGCAAGACTACGTTCCCGATCACTACAAAACAAAGCGCTGCATCAAAGACGATGCAGGGTGCATTCATTGCTACTACATTCCAAAGCAGGTTGTGATTGGCCAAAATGGCTTTTCGTTTGCAAAGGACACCTACGTGCACATCAATCCTCTGAATCTGAAAAAACGAAGCATCGCGAACTTGCGACAGAAGTACGAACTCACGGCCGCTGCCGCACTGAAAGACGCGCTGACCGACAGCGAATACAGCGACTTTCTCTATTGCCTCTACAAAAGCCAACACGTGCCCCGGGGCGTGCGAAAAACAATGGAGCCTATTATTGAACGCATTGAAAAAAATCGTCAGCCTCAAAACTGACGTTTAGTTTTCTGCTGACCAGTCTATTGATTATCCAATTCCTTTCAGGAAATCCTGCATCGTCACTCCGAAATAGTTGCAAATCCTGCTTAAGGTAGTGATGGAAATGTCCCTGTGTTCTGATTCTATCCTAGCGATGTGAATGCCTGTGTCTGAAAGGAATTGAGATTGAGAAATGCCCCGCTGCTCCCGGATTTTCTTGATTTTAGCGACCACTTTTTCTACTAGTTCAGTATCCTTATTGCCAGCCATGAGGGTATTTAAGAACCAGCAAACTCAAGAAATTCTCCTCCTGAGTCCATTACCGAGTGGTAAGTATTTGTTATCTTGCTTTCGACCCCGTTAAGTAGAACCAAACACTTTGACTGATGAAACGCAGAACCAGCGACCGCCCTCTGGTGAAAATCACCAAGAAAACAGAAACGCTCCTCTATCTCTTGCGCGAAGAATTGAAATGCCGAAAGCTCTTCGCCATGCTCGAACCAGCAGGCTTCAACGACAACAACTTCCAACCACACCTCGACGAACTCATTCTCCGAAACCTCGGCATCAGCCCGTGCAGCGACGACGCCTTTGTTCGCTACAGCACCATTCTCGACAAACACGCCAAAAGATTGACGGACAACACGCGCACCATCGCCAAGCGCACCCTCAAAGCCTACATTGAACTGATGAACGAACGCGAAAGCTTGATCGCATCAAAGCATTAGCAACAGCCCAATGCAACACCGATCCAACCCGCATGGATAGCGCGACCGGTTCCGTCCATACCCAGTTGGGTTCATAAGCGAACCGGGTTGGTTCCGAACTGAACTGGGTGAGCTCCGAACTGAATCGGGCGAGTTCCGAACTGAACCCGGTGAGCTCCGAACTGAACTAGGTGAGTTCTGAACTGAACTGGGTAAGCTCCGAGCTGAATCGGGTGAGCTTAGAACTGAACCGTGTGAGCTCCGAGCTGACTCGGCTGAGCTCCGAACTGAACCGGGTGAGCTCAGAGCTGAACCGTGTCAGTTATTTTCTGAGCGGGTTTGCTTCCGAAGTGAACCCGCTCATTTGTTAAGAGTCAAGATGTCAGCTTCGCGCTACACCTGGTTAGCATCAGTTAGCAATTCGCGGAGTTCCGAACTGAACTGGTTCAGTTCAGAGCTCAGTCAGTTCAGTTCGCAACATGACACAGTCAGTTAGGAACTCGCTCGGCTGAGTTCGAGCCGGCCCAGTTTCGACAGGGAAGTCAACCGGGTAAGCTCGGAACACACACCGTTTAGTGCGAAGCGCCGCGGGTTCGGTTTGAAGGCCAAGTATTGAGAAGCCTCCCTCCGTGGTTTCGAAAATCAGGACATACCGTGAGTTAAAGAAGAGGATAGCCAACGATATTTCGTTGGCACGAACGAAATATCGTTGGCCCAAAAATGGAAAACTGTGAATGCGCGCTGGAAATCAAGAAAAAAAAGCGGCACAGACTTTGGCAAAGGGGTTGGCATAAACAACTTAAAACCAAAAATTTTATGTACCAGAACCTTTCAGTATCCATCGCTCAAGCCGACGTAGACGCCGTGTTTGCAGCCATCGCCACGTTAGAAGAAAAGCTCCCTTTTCTTATCACGCTGGAATCTCAGGAGCGCCGTGCCATCACCAAACTTGGGTCGCGCAGCGCCGACTTTGTTAAGGATGCCCTCGAAGCCGTGATCGCCTTGCCCACGGTAGTGCCCAGCAGTTTCAACATCGAAGAATTTAAAAAAGACGCCGCCCTCTTCGAATTCCTGTCGCGCATCAAATTCAAACTCGACATCCTGTGCGAAAAAGTGGACCACACCCACATGGCATCCGGAAACGAAGCCATGACATCGGCATTGGAAACCTATTCTTATGTGAGAACAGCCAGCAAGAGAACTCCGGGTCTTCAGAGCGTGGCTGATAAATTACAGGACAGGTTTAGGAAACAGGGACGGCGGAGGAACGGGGATGTGAGTTCGGATGCGCCGAAGTAGTGCACTGCTTGGGTGTTTGTTGGAGAAGGGCCGTGAGGCCCTTTCTTTATTGTTTAGAGTAAGCTTGAAATAGTGCTATTTTTACTTCATGGAAAGCCGTCACTTGGCAGTACGCTTAATAAAAAAAAATCATGAAGCTCTTCTTTATCCTATTGAATCTTATCGCGCTGGCATTTTCTGTTTTGTGGCTTTACAACAGCCGAGATTGGGAGCCATTAATAACAGCAATTGGTTTAGTTGGTACTTTGATTGCACAATTTTTTACTGGCAAAAAAACAAAGTCTGGAATGAGGCAAAGAGGTGGAAGAAATTCCAAGAACTATCAAGCAGGGGGTGATATTAACATCAATGGAAAATGATCAATGATAAGAACCAAACCCAAGAAGGGGGAAATAGTTCAACTAATTTTCAGGGTGGAACTATCGTAGTTAACAACGGGCTTAGCTATAAAGAGGCAAAAGAGATAGCTCAAGACGTGTTCAATGCAAATTTTCTTGAACTATCGACAAAGGCCGCAGCGGTTTCGCACAAGAGAGCCGAGGAATTAGTCGAATGTTTTTTGGAGGAATTAAAGAAAGCCGCCCCTGAGAACATCAACACAGTGGAAGATCCGGGTATGCAATTTGCCCTTTATAATGCGCAGGTGAACTATGCAAAAACGGGGGACAGAGATTTGGCCGATCTTTTAGTAAAGATGTTGATAGATCGGAGCTATCAAAAGCAACGAAATTTTCATCAAATAGTACTTGATGAAAGCCTCAACACAGTCGCCAAACTAACTACGGATCAAGTAAATACTCTGACGGTTGTTTTTGTGCTTAAATACACGTCGAACAAAAAAGTTAAGAGTCCAAATGAGCTATGTGAGATGTTAACAAAAATGATTTCTCCCTTTGCCTTTTGTCTAAAATCGAATAGTTCTTTATACCAGCATTTGGAGTTTTCTGCATGTGCTTCGGTAACTATCATGACTCAGGAAATTGGAGAAATTCTAAGAGCTAGTTATGGAGGCCTTTTTCAAAGAGGTTTATCAAAGGAGGAGATTGAGGCCAAGTTGCAAGAAAACCTTAGCTCTTATCCGGAGCTAATTCGCCAGTCATACAGAGATGAATCTCTGTTCCAGATTAACGCCTTAAATGACCGTGATTTGGAGAGCTATTGCGCAAAGAATGGGATTGAAGGAGTGGTGTTGGCAAAATTAAAAGCTTTTTTTCAGGCAAATACTTTTGATAATTCAGTGATCGAACAAGAGTTTTTAATGTTGCCTGGATTTGAGATTCTATTTGATGTCTGGAAAAATAGCTCTCTGAGTACATTGGATTTGACTACCGTGGGCATGGCTATCGGCCAAGCCAACCTAAAGGCAAAAGCCGGAATTTCAATTGAACTTGACTCTTGGTTTGGAGTATAATCCAAGAGAATGTGTTTACATCGAAAGTTCCTCACGAAGACCTAGATGAATAACTAGTTGTTTTCCGAAATCCAATTCTGCCTTATGATCTCGATGTGCCCAAGTGTAGTACTCTTTATTTTTATACGCGTTATGCCATTTGTTGCCGATAACATTGAATTTAAAGAAGAGAACTAAGAGTTTGTCCAACTCGATTTTTGGATAATGTACCCTCTGGCTAGCATAGTAATCTTTTAGCTCAGTGTACATAAAGAAGTACCTATTGTAGTTTTTCAAAAGTCTTAACCCTTGATCAATTTCTTCACTTTCGAGATGACCAGACATTTCGTTACGAATCTCATCAATGAAGTATTCTGAGTATTTGTTTTTCATTTCTAAGAAACCTTTCCATCCAAAATACCTTGATGATGGATAGCGCGTTATGATGAGATTTAAGAATGTGACAAGGTCCCTTGGGCGGAAAAGAGTTCGTTCGAGCATGAATCTCTCCGGCTTTACGCCATTGATGTGCTGAGGAAAAAGCTGGTTGAATACTTCAATATCTTCAAACTGATCTAAATATCTATTCGAGCGTTTGGCTTTCTGAATCAAAAGACTAATTAGGGGGGATGCGGCGCTAACTTTTTCTCCCCAAGTAATTTCGATTGAGTTTGATAACTTTATCTTGTTCAAATCAGTGTCATTCAGAATAGAGAATATATCAGATCGAATTAATAGAATAATTTTAGCGTCAAGGTTTTTTTCAACTAGTGTACAATTGATGCTGTCGGCAGACTTTATCAAGCTAATAATTGAATTCTTGTAGAATATGTCATTTTGAAATCTATCGTCGAGTTCATCAAAAAATATGGTGTGGCGACTTTTTGATGTGGATAAAAGCTTGAGAAGGACACGTTCTAGATCCTCAAGATACGACAAGTATGAACTTTCACTATGTGTTGATTCAGAGCTCAGTTCACCGCCAAGGGCCAAAATTGACTTTAATATTGACCCATTTATTTTTCTTGTTTTTGTTAGTTCAACAACTTTTTTACTATCAATATCAATGGAGTAATAGTTTTCTTTGAAAAAGGTTTCAAGTTTAGCCAAATTCTCCTTGTCTTGGATTCCATTGTCTTGAAGAATTTGTTTGGAGAGTTCAACAAGTATAATCCATCGCCATATGGCCGAATATTCATTCGGGGCAATGTCATTCGTTTTTAGATGAACCAATTCATGAAATCTGAAATCTTTAAATGATTTGATGTCGCAAAACCACAGGGCATTAATTTTTGACTGCTTCTTTATATATTGAGCAAGGATTGTTTTCCCAGACCCTTTTTGTCCAAGGATTAGATATTTTTCCGGTTTAAGAACTTCGTCATACATGTTATTGTAATCAATGAAATATTTTTCAAAGTCGCTTTTGTATAGGGCTTCTTTTTTTCCGTCGTTAACGCCAATGTAAATGTCTGATATTTTGAAATCCATAATTTAAATCCTAGTTTATTGATAACATCATGTTTTTCTTTTGAATTACGATTATATGTTCGGAAGTGGAGCTGATCCTGTCGGGCGCTGATTTTTGAAGAGTATAGCAGTTTTGACAACTGATTGCATGTTATGATTAGTATTGATAGGAAAGCCGAATACTGCGTGCCATGGGGGTACGCTGATAATTTGATTCCAGGTGGGCTAGCGATCGAGTGGATCAGGTGGGGCAGGGAATCTTGAATCTAAAATATGTATTCTCGCAATCATTGTCAAGACCGCGTCGCAACCCCTTCTGTTCACATTAATTTGCCAGCATTAAGAAAGTAATGACTATACTAGCGGCAAAATTCCCAATATCTGAAAGTGATCAAAAAAGGAGAGTTCACAGAATTTCTAAAATTCGGATGGGGACTAGCCGGAGTTGGCCTAGATCAAAAAACTGAAGTCGCTCAGAAAACACTTGGCGAACCCATCTCCATCGTGGGTGAAGAACGGTATGGGTTTTATGAATACGACCAAGGGCTAAGGATCGGTTATATGAATGGCGAGATTGATGAGGTCGGCATTGTTTTCTTCGGAAAGAAAAACATCGTGTTTGATCTTGATCTGAACAACGTCGACGCAATAAACACAGTAACCGAAAAGACGACGATTCATGAGTTCATCAAATTCCTCAACGTGGTCGGCATCAAATGGAGAAGTTATGACGAGGCCAATTTGAACGTGTTTTGCATCATCACGAAAGGCAACGCATTTGTTTTGTTTGATCTTGAGACAGGTTGCATCACAAGAGCCATGGTAGTGAGAGCGAACATTCGCTTCTCGGATGCGCGGTGATCTTACAACCCCGATCACTTACACTCATACCCCCACCTCACCGTCTCCCTCCCACCATCACCGTTCACAAGCATCACTATCGGATATCCCGAATCATTATACTGATACGCAAACGTCCTCACCTCGTACCCGCCATTGTCAAGGCGCACAGTTTCTTGCGTAACGTTGCGTGCGCTTCCGGCGGGTAGCCTAAGGATGGTCATCGAATAGTCGCCCTGCGCGCCGTTTGGGATGAGCAGTTGGTCGAAGGTGATTTTAGTATCCGGATTTTTTTTGGTGTCGAAGGTTGTGTAGGCGTGGGTTAGTACTTCGGAGGTTGAGGTGGTTTTGGTGTGTTGGCTAATCATGTTTCCGCTGGCGTCGTAGGTGAAGCGGTGTGTTGTGCCGGCTTGGTCTGTTGTGGTTGCGAGTTGGCCGCTAGCGCTGTAGTGGTAAACAAATTGCCAGAGTTCCTGAAAGGATGCCTGTGTGTCTGTTCGCGTGTATACAGTGCCTGTCACGGGCCTGGTGCCGTCGTATGCATATTCGATGTAGGCATTCCCCTGGAGTAGTTTCACGATGCGGTTTTGGGCGTCGTATTGGATGGAGCACGTCACCGTGGCGTTGCCCGAGGGTGTGTAAGTTAGTGTGATGGGAAGACCTTGGCCGTTGCGCGCGACGGTGTTTTCTGATGCGGCGGAGCGTTCGGTTTTCACGAGGCAGGTTTTGGGTGTGACGGTGCCGCCTCCGGGGTTGGGTTGGTTTTGTGGGTCGGGGTCATGGCTGCAGCAGACAAGCGTCATGAAAAAAAGAACGGAAAGAGATTTCGAAAACCAGTCGTTTGCCATCGGTTGTGCCTTTCTGTTTTGAAAACGTGCTGGCAAAAGTGGCGTTTTTCCTATGATTATTCCCCATGCTTCAAAATGGCAATTTGCCGCTGGAGTATCCCGAATTTCCGTTAGCATAACGCAAGGTTTGGGTTGAGCGGGCTACCATCCGGTGCAATGGGTTGAAAAAAACTTTCAAAGCCGCATTTGTTATCCGTTCTTTAACACTCAAATCCCTACTGTTGATGTGCCAAAAGGTGACGCAACTTCATGCCATGCCACGAGTCTGCCTCATCGTGTTCTTTTTGTTTGGCATGTTGCTGGCGGTGTGCGGCCAGAATAAGGAGTCAAAGGCCGATGCCGAAATGGTGGAGAAGCTCCGGCGCAGCAAGCCCGACACCGGGCGTGTGAGGTTGTTAAACCAGATAGGCGAAGTCCACCTCAACGTTTCGCGTCGCAGCGAAAAAGATCTTCAGCGCGCCGTTTACTATTTGCGCAAGGCCGTCCAACTCAGCGACTCGCTTCCGGCGCACGCCGGCTGGCGGAAACTCGACAGTCATTGTCTTCTGGGCGAGGCCTTGATCGCGAGCAAACAGATTGATGAGGCCGAAGGTGTGTTCAATAGCATAACAAAGGCACAGCATGCGTTGGGTGATGTGGAGGGCGAGGCCGAAACCTGGTTCAGAAAGGCCAATGCACTCATGAACGTGGAGCTTGAGTGGGAAGAGACCGATTCAAGCTATGCGCGCGCCGCGCGGTTGTATCACAGCGTGTGCAACTTCAGTGATGAGATAGAAGTGCGGTTGGAAATGGCCGATGCGCATTCGCGATGGGGACACAATGCACTTGCAGAGCGCGAATTTCTGAGCCTCATCAATCTGTCGCGTCAACACGAATGTGTTCATTTGTCGCATGCCTGCTATTTGCTGTCAGCCTTGCACCGCTATATGGGCAATTTCAACAAGGGCCTTACCTATGCCATGGAAGCTCTGAAAGTTATGCACGACACCGGCGACACCACCGGTGCGGCCACGTGCTATGGTGAACTCGGACTTCAATACCAGGAGTTGAACCGGCCGGCCGAAAGTGAATTCTACTATAAAAAGTGTCTCGCCGTGCGCGAGAAGATGCACGTCCAACAATTCATCATCTACCGCACCGCGTCGCTGCTGGTTACCGAACTCATCAAACAAAAGAAGACGCGCGAAGCCTTGCGTTTGCTGGAAGGGCTGAAAGAAAGAAATCCGCCCAACGGTCCGTCCGAGGCAGCCACCATGGCTCAAAGCCTGGCCTATTGTTATGCCGACCTCGGCGACTATGCTCTCGCCGAAAAGAACTTCATGGCCATGGTGCGCGGCTATCGCGAAGGCGAATGGAATTCGGAAGTGATTTTGATCGGCGACTATGATGTGGGAAAGTTCTATGTCGATCGTAAACAATTCACAAAAGCAGAGCCCTTTCTTCAGCATGCGTTGAAGGAGGCTTTCACCACTTCCATGTCGCGGCGAAAAGATATACACTACATGCTCTTCAAAACCGACTCGGCCGGTGGCCGGTTTGCCCACGCGCTTCACCACTTTCAGCAATACAAATTGCTGAACGATACCATCTTCGATGAAGTGAAGAGCCGGCAAATCGAAGAACTGCACATTCAATATCAAACCGAACAGAAGGATGCCGACATCCGTCTCAAAGACGACAACATTGCGTTGCTCACGCGGCAAAGTCAATTGCAGGACGCCACGCTGTTGCAGGCGCGCGTGATCCGCAATCTTACTCTGGGTGCGTTGGCGTTGCTGGCGCTGGTGTTGGGGTTGGTCTATAATCAAAACCGGATCAAGCAGCGCGCAAACCTGCGGCTCGAACGTCAGCAGGAAGAAATCAATCAGACAAACTTTTCGTTGCAACTGCTGGTGAACGAAAAAGACTGGCTGGTGCGCGAAATCCATCACCGTGTCAAAAACAATTTTCACATGGTGATGGGGCTGCTGGGCACGCAAGCCGCATACCTGCAAAGCGAAGAGGCGTTGCGTGCGCTGGTCGACAGTCAGCATCGCATACACACGATGTCGCTCATCCATCAGAAACTCTATCAAACCGAAAACCTCTCGGCCATTGCCATGACCGACTACATCCACGAACTGGTGGAGTATCTGAAAGACAGCTTCGACACCAGACACATTCGCTTTGTGGTGTCCAGCGAACGCCTCGATCTTGATTTCTCGCATTCGTTGCCCATCGGCCTGATTTTGAACGAAGCCATCACCAACGCCATCAAATTTGCATTTCCCGGCCAGCGCGAGGGCACCATCAACCTAAGCCTGCGACACCTGTCTATCCACGAGTTGTGTCTCACCATTGCCGACGATGGTGTTGGGCTTCCACCGGGTTTTGAAACGCAGAAAGTCAGCATGGGCATCAACCTGATGCGGGGCTTGACCGAAGACATCAGCGGCGTGTTTTCAATGGAAAGTCATCTGGGCACTACCATCCGCGTCACCTTTCCTTACCAGGAAACGGCATCAAAAATTGCTACGGTAACAGGCGCGAAGGCTACATCGGTGAGTCACTAGTCTTTTGACAATTCCACTGCGAAAACGTCGGCCCATGGCGGCACATCATTGCAAACGACTGCGAGCATCTTGTTTATTAAAAATAAATATTGTGTTGTTCCCTATGGTGTGCCAGGCGTTTTCAAATTGTGTGCCATAGCTTTAGATCATTAAGCATCAGAATTTTACACAAGGCTAAGCAAAAGAGCCACCGCGATATTTCGCGGTTTGCGATAAACATCGGGAGGGAGAGTGGGGTTGGGAGTGTGACACCAGGGCTGTTGGCGAAAAAAAATTTCCAAAGCACGTCGTCTTGTCCGTTCTTTAACTATCCAATTCCCTCTTTCATGCGCCAAACGGTGACTGAATTTAACGGCATAGTGCGTACCTGCCTGGTCTTTTTCTGTTCGATTGGCCTGCTGGCATCGGCCTATGCGCAACCTAAATTACACGATGCGACTGCGGGGCTGGTGCAAAAACTCCGACAGAGCAAACCGGACACAAGCCGGTTGAGGTTGCTCAATACCCTCGGCGAAATCTATCTCCGAAACTCACGACTCAGCGACGAGAACACCCATGTGGCCATCCAATACCTGCAAACGGCCGTGCAGCTCAGCGACTCGCTTCACGAACAAACCGGAGGGCATAGATACGATAGTCATCGTCTGTTGGGTGAGGCATTCAACCGAAGCAGGGAGTTTGATAAATCGGAAGCCATGTTTAGCCGGATCGTGCGCGAGCAACATGCCCTTGGTGACCTGGGTGGAGAAGCCGCCACCTGGTTCCGGAAAGCCATGAGCCTCTCCGACATGGAGACCGACCCGGTGAGGATCGACACGGCCTTTGGACATGCCGTGAGGCTGTATCATAGCATTGGCAATTATAACCGGGAGATTGAGGCACGCCTGGAAATGGCCGATGCCCACTCGCGCTGGGGAGACTATGACCATGCTGAACAGGAATTTCTGGATGTCATTGAACTGTCACGTGAACACGAGTGTGTGCAGTTGCCGTATGCCTATTATCTGCTGGCCGTAGTGTATCGCTACAGTGGCAATCTGAACAAAGGTCTTGGTTTTGCTATGGACGCACTCAAAGCCATGCACGACACCGGAGACACCACACGTTCGTCCTTGTGCTATGGCGAGCTTGGTCTTCTTTATCAGGAACTGAATCAGCCAGCCCAAAGTGAGTTCTACTATAAAAAATGTCTGGCCACACGTGAGAAGAGAAATGTGAGGCAATATGTAATCTACCGCACGGCGTCGCTGCTGGTGACGGAGCTCATCAAACAAAAGAAGTCACGCGAAGCCCTGACTTTGCTGTTGGGGCTAAAGGAACGAAATCCTCCCGCGGGTTCTCCCGAGGCGGCCATCATGGCCCAAAGCCTTGCCAATTGTTATGCCGATCTTGGAGACTACGACAGGGCCGAGAAAAATTTCATGGACATGACGCGTCGCTATCGCGAAAGCGAGTGGAGCAGCGAGGTGATTATGATCGGCGAGTATGACGTGGGAAAATTTTATGTAGACCACCGTCAATTCAAAAAAGCCGAGCCCTATCTCCGGCATGCACTAACGTTGGTGGCTGGCACATCCATGGCGAGGCACAAAGACATCCACTACATGCTTTTCAAGGCCGACTCTGCCGCCGGTCGGTTTTTGAGTGCCATTCATCATTTTCAACAATACAAATTGTTGAACGATACCATTTTTGATGCGGCGAAAAGCAGGCAGATCGAAGAGTTGCACGTGCAGTATCAAATCGAAAAGAAGGACGAAGACATACGGCTGAAAGACGAAAACATTTCCCTGCTTACCCAACAAAGCAAACTGCAGGACGCCACGTTGCTGCAGGCGCGCGTGATCCGAAACCTGACACTGGGCGCGTTGGCATTGCTGGTGCTGGTGTTGGGGTTGGTCTACAATCAAAATCGTGTGAAGCAACGCACCAACCTGCGGCTTGAACAACAACAAAGAGAAATTAACCAGAAGAATTTTTCGCTGCAATTGCTGGTGAACGAAAAGGACTGGCTGGTGCGCGAAATTCACCACCGGGTAAAAAACAATTTTCACATGGTGGTGGGATTGCTGGGAACACAAACGGCCTACCTGCGCAGCGAAGAAGCCCTGCGTGCGCTGGCCGACAGTCAGCACCGGATACACACCATGTCGCTCATTCACCAAAAGCTCTACCAGTCAGAAAACCTCTCGGCCGTGGTGATGGCCGACTACATTCACGAGCTGGTGTCGTATCTGAAAGACAGTTTCGACACCCGGCATATCCGGTTTGTGGTGACAAGCGAACGTCTTGATCTTGACTTTTCACATTCCCTGCCCATCGGCCTGATTCTGAACGAAGCCATCACCAACGCCATCAAGTATGCATTTCCCGACGGACGCGAGGGCACCATCAACATAAGCCTGCGCCACATGTCGGCCAACAAAATGTGTCTCTCTATTGCCGACGACGGTGTGGGACTGCCCGGGGATTTTAATACACAAAACACCACCATGGGCGTGAACCTGATGCGGGGCCTGAGCGAAGACATCAGTGGTGTTTTTTCTATGGAGACGCATCAGGGCACCATCATTAGTGTGACCTTTGCCTATGAGGCGCCGTCACTAAAAAAGAATACAGTAGCAACAAATCACGTTAACGGATCGCTATGAAAGAGAAAATATTGATCGTGGAAGATCAGTTTGTAGAAGCCGACTACCTGCGGCTTCTGCTCACCAAAGCCGGCTATGAAGTGTGCGACCTTGCGCGCTCCGTAGAGCAGGCGCTGAACATTATTGCCCGGCAGGCGCCCAACATTGTGTTGTTGGATATCTTTCTGAAAGATGAGCGCACGGGCATAGAGCTGGCCATCGAACTCAAGCAACGAAACATTCCGTTTGTCTATTTGTCGGCCAACTCAAACGAAGAAGTGTTGTCGCAGGCAAAGGCCACGCAGCCTTATGGTTTTTTGGTGAAGCCTTTTCGTGAAAAAGATCTGTTGGTGACGCTGGAGATTGCCCGCTACCGGCATGAGTATAGTTTGGAATCGCAGTTCAGAAAAGAGTCGGTTTTGCAGGAACAGCTGGCGGGCATTCTGACGGGTGAAGGATCGTGGGAACAAAAGCTGCTGGCACTGGGCGGACTCATTCAACCCTATTTCCCCTTCGACTTTTTGGGTGCTGGTCTCAATCGCTTGACCGACCGGTCCACGGCGTTGAGTTTCTTGCGTGTTGGGTTTGATGAATATCAAACACTGGGTGTGAACGAACTTTCCATTGTCACACAGACCAGCACGCATCAGTTGGTGCAGTTGTGTGGCATGAGCAGGGTAGACAGTCGTGCCACGATCTATGATGAGCAGGATGTGTATGAAGCCGACAGCACGATGGCATTCAAACAAACGGTTTTTAAAACGTTTGGCATGCAGTCGCACCTCACCGTGCCGCTGCGTTTGTTTAGTGGCGAAGTGTTCACGTTTTGTTTTTATAGCCGTCGTCCGTTTGCCTATGATGCAGAACATGTTTTGCTGGCCGGGCGACTGGAGAGTCATTGGGCACGGAGTCTGCAGGAAGCGTTGTCGAAAGTGAACGCCACGGCCGCGGTGTCGCCGGCGTTGACGAATGCCAACGTGGGGCATGCGTTCACAAACATTGTGGGCAGGAGTCACTTGTTGTTGAATGTGTTGGATCACGTGTCGATCGTTGGGCCGTCAGACACGGCGGTGCTTATTCTTGGCGAGAGCGGCACGGGCAAAGAAGGAATTGCCGATGCCGTTCACACGCTGTCGGCGCGGCACCGCAAGGCGTTTGTGAAAGTGAATTGCGCGGCGTTGCCGCTCACACTCATCGAGTCGGAATTGTTTGGTCACGAGAAAGGATCGTTTACCGGGGCCACCGAACGGCGCATCGGCAAGTTTGAGCAGGCCGATGGTGGCACTATTTTCCTGGATGAGGTTGGCGAGTTGCCGCTGGAATTTCAGGTGAAGTTGCTGCGTGTGCTACAAGAAAAGGAAGTGGAGCGCATCGGTTCGCGCACGGCCATTAAAGTAGACGTGCGCATCATTGCGGCCACCAACCGTAACCTGGAGAAAGAAGTGGCCGAAGGTCGCTTCCGGTTGGACCTTTACTACCGGCTCAACGTGTTTCCCATTGTGCTATCGCCGCTGCGCCAACGCGCGGAAGATATTCCTGCATTGACCTCGTATTTCATTGCGCGCTACAACCAGAAGAGTGGCAAGCGCATTACCGGATTTTCCGAGAAGGCCTTTCAGAAGCTGATGAATTATGGCTGGCCCGGCAACATTCGCGAGCTGGAACACCTCATCGAGCGAAGCATCTTGCTGGCGCCCGGGCTGGTGATCGATGATGTGGCGTTGCCTCAGGCCGGTAGCCCTCACGCCGCCACTGTGGACGACACACGCATAAAAACCATCCATGAAATGGAGCGCGATCACATCCTCGCCGTGTTGAAGAAATGCAACGGCAAAGTGTGGGGGCCGGGTGCTGCGGCCGAGATGCTCAACATTCCGCCATCCACGTTGAAATCAAAAATGAAAAAGCTGGGCATCCGCCGCGAGTACATCGACTAACCATGTCGAACGTTGGCTGGTGTAGCCGTTGTATTTCGCGGTTCGTCGACGACACACCGCGAAATGTCGCGGTGGTCCGCGGAACCCAGTGGCCGGCAACGTGTGAAAAGCTTGATTGATCGATTGGCACTCCTTTGGGGTAGTATGCTGCCAAACATGCAGCATGAAAACCCCTCCCTCCAAAACCATTGTCTTTATTACCGGAGCTTTTATCACGCACCTTTGCTGGGATAACTGGATTCCGCATTTCGAAAGCCAGGGCTATAAAGTGATTGTGCCCCAGTGGCCAAACAAGACTGACGATGCAGAAGCGATGCGCAATGCGCATCCTAACCCTGCAGTGGCCAGCACGCGGCTGGCCGCGCTCACCGATTATTTTGCCGGCATTGTTAGTCAGCAACAGGAGAAGCCCATTCTTATCGGACATTCCATTGGCGGCCTCATTGTGCAGTTGCTGGTGCAGCGCGAGCTCGCAGCGCTGGGTGTGGCCATTCACTCTGTTCCGCCGCAGGGCCTAATCACATTCAACCTGTCGTTTCTGAAAGCCGGATGGGGGCCGCTTGGATTTTTCACGCCGGTGAAAGTTCCCTTCCTCATGTCGTTCAAACAATGGCAGTTTGCTTTCACCAACGGCATGTCGATGGAAGAACAAACACAAACTTACTACAAGCTGGCCACACCCGAATCGAAACTGCTGGTGCGCGACACCATCACCGCAGCGGCAAAGGTAGACTTCGGCAAGGCACATGCACCTTTGCTTTTCCTGGCTGGTGCAAAAGACCATACCATTCCGGCGTCGCTCAACTATAGCAACTATAAAAAATATACTGAAATCAGTTCGGTAACAGACTATAAGCTGTTCGAGTCTGCCAATCACGCTGTGCTGGTGCAGGCGTGCTGGAAAGAAAAAGCAACCTACATTCTGAACTGGATAAAAAGACAATAATCTGAATTCAACCTATGGAAAAAGATCTCTTGACTCCAATTGACATTCAGGACGACAATTTCCTGAATATCTACACGCTTCCTTCCATCGGGCACGCATGGCCCGCGGATGGAAAGCTTACCAATTTTGAAATCCTCTGGTTAACCGAAGGCGCCACCGTGCACGAGGTGAACGGGCTTCACCATGCGATGCGCAAAGATAGCGTGTTTTGTGGCTCGCCCGGGCAGGTTCATCAACTTCGGCAAACGGCCGGTATGAAGGCCGTGGTGATTTCGTTTCGCGATTCGTTTTTGCGCGAAGGCATCGACGATGTGTCGGGGGTGTATGACAGCGAGCTCTTCGAAATGTTCTCGAGCCTGGCGGCCATTCCCCTCCAGCCCGACATCGCCAGCGAGATGCACGACATCGTGGAAAAGATGATTCGCGAAGCAAACGGACGACAGTCGCTGAAGCATGAATTTCTGCGCCGCTACCTCAAGATATTTTTGCTGCACGTGTTCCGGCAGTTTGAGCAGGTGTCTGTGAAATCGTCGCGCGTGACGGGTCATGTTTTGGTGCGCAAGTTTATGGCGGCCATCGAAAAAGATTTCAAGCAGAAGAAGTCGGTGATGGAATATGCCGCACAACTCTATGTGTCGCCTAACTATCTCAACGAAGTGGTGAAACGTGTGTCGGGTTTTTCGGCAGGCTATCACATCCGGCAACGCATCATTCAGGAAGCCAAACGCAGGGCCAAATATTCCGACAGCAACATGAAAGAGGTGGCCTATGAGCTGGGCTTCGAAACGCCTGCGCATTTCAGTAAATTTTTCAAGCACTACGCAGGAATAAATTTTTCTTCCTTCAAACAGATTGGTGCGTCGCTTTCGTCGGCGACCAGAAATGCATCCGATGGTCTTCGTGCGCAGGTTGTGGTGGCACGGTAGAATATACAAAGCATACCCTGTTTTGGTAGTGGACCTTCGCGTGCTTCGGCAATAGTTTTACACGGCATTAAATACACAAAAAGAAAATTCAAGTATTATTTCATCAACCCAAACCTATGAATATGAAAACTAAAAAATTACAGCATGCAGGCTTGTCGAGCCTGCTAACCATTGCAATGTTTTTCGGTGCTGTGGCCATGAGCGCGCCCGCAAATGCACAAACCCAAACCAGTGCCAAGAACGTGGTCATTGTTCACGGTGCGTTTGCCGATGCTTCGGGCTGGGAAAGTGTGTATAAGATATTGGTGCGCCACGGCTTCACGGTGACGCTGGTACAAAATCCGCTTACATCCCTGGAAGATGATGTGGCCGCCACCGAGCGCGCCCTCGACAAACAGGATGGCCCGACGGTGTTGGTTGGGCATTCGTGGGGTGGCACAGTGATCACACAGGCAGGCAATTCGTCGAAGGTGACAAGCCTTGTTTATGTGGCCGCCTTCGCGCCCGACGCGGGCGAGTCAACGCTTGACCTGGTGAAGACCTCCCCGCCCGCTCCTGAGAATGGCATCATGAACCCCGACGACAAAGGCCTTATCTATTACGACAAGGCAAAATTTCACGCAGGCTTTGCCGCCGATGTGAGCAAGGAGAAAGCAGACTTCATGTATGCCTCGCACGCACCCATTAACGTGAAGGCATTCATCACGCCCGTGACACAACCCGCCTGGAAAACAAAACCGTCGTTTGCCATCGTGGCCACCGACGACAAGAGCATCAGCCCCGTGATAGAACGAACCATGTATAAGCGAACAGGTTCTGTGGTGACAGAGCTCAAAGGCAGCCACGTAATCTTCATGTCGCAACCCGAAGCGGTGGCCAAGGTGATTGAAGCCGCCGCCAAAGCTTCGGCAAAACCTTAATCGTTGTGCCTACACGGCTGACAAAACCAATCTCTTTTTAATTCTAAAACAAAAATCAAATGACGTATACATACACCCCCCAACCTAAACCCAACGCCAGCATCACGCGCGTTGCAGGCATCTTTCCTGTTCTTTTCCTATTCCTGATGAGTGCTTGCGGCCCGAAGCCTGAAAGTGCGCCGGTCGAAGAAAAACCGGCTGTGGCTGTCAACGCCGATGCTGCGCTGAAACCTGCATCGCCCCCCGCGAACTTCGAACATAAAACGGCGCTGGTGAACGGCGTCAACATTCACTACGTCATTGGTGGGCAAGGTGAGCCGCTGGTGTTGGTGCATGGCTTTGGTCAGAACTGGTACATGTGGAATCGCCTGCTGCCGGAGCTGTCGAAATATTTCACAGTGATCGCACCCGACCTCCGTGGCGTGGGCGAATCGGACAAGCCCGACAGTGGCTACGACAAAAAGAACATGGCCGTAGACGTTCACGAGTTGGTGAAGTCGTTGGGCTACACCAGCGTGAACCTCGCGGGTCACGACATCGGCCTGATGGTGGCCTATGCCTATGCCGCACAGTTCCCCACCGAAGTGAAGAAGCTTGCGTTGATGGATGCGTTGCTGCCCGGTGTTGAACCCGTGTGGTCGCAGGTGAAAGGATCGGCGTGGTGGTTTGGCTTCTTTGCCATGCCCGTGTCGGGCGAATTGGTGGCCGGACAAGAGCGCACCTTCCTCACCGCCTTCTGGCCTGTGGTGGGTCACGTGAACGACGCGTTCACCAAAGACGAAGTGGATGAATTTGTGAGAGCCTATGCACAATCGGGTGGAACCACCGGAAGCTTCCATTGGTTTGGCGCCTTCAGCCAGGACGCGATCGACAATCAACAACTCATGAAAACAAAACTCAAGATGCCGGTGGTGACATTGGGTTCAGAATATTTTGCCGCCCCCTTTCTCGAAACACACACCAAGCTGGTGGCTGAAAATGTGAAGGGCGTGGCCATCAAAAATTCAGGTCACTGGATTGTGCAGGAACAAACCGAACAAACACTCACCGCCCTGAAAGAATTCTTCCTTGCAAAATAGGAAACACATCGGGCGAAGAATTCTCTTTCGCCCGATGCTAACTAAAAAGAAACGGACATCATGAAAACGATATTGATTTCATTCACCTTGCTGCTTGCCGGAAGTTTGCTCGCTGCGCTCCCCGCCCGTGCGCAAATGCCCATGCCGCCCAAGGTTCCCATCTGGGATGCCAACACCGTGGAGCTCAAACTCCAGAAGCTGGCCGACGATGTGTATGCCATCCTGCCCACCACCGTTGACACCGAAACGGCAAAGGGAATTCCGCAAGCCACTACCGGCGGGTTTGTGGTGGGCGACAAGGGCGTGTTGCTCATCGAGACCATGCTCACAAAGCGGTTGTTCGATCAGCAGATGAAACTTGTGCGCTCCGTCACCGCGAAACCCATTCTCTATGCCGTGAACACCAGCGACCACGGCGACCATTGCTTCACAAACTATTTGCTGCCCTCGTCAACAATCATCATTCAAAACGAATTTGCAAAAGAAAATCTCTCGAAAAATTTTGAATACATCAAACAATTTATGGTGATGTTGTTTGGTACGGGTCGCGAAATAGAGAAGGCCGTGTATCGCCCGGCCGATATCACACTGGCTAAAAACAACAATCTGAAAATAGATCTGGGCAACGGTAAGGTGGTGGAGTTTTTGAACGGTGGCACAGCCCAGTCGCCTGCCGATCTTTTTGTGTGGTTGCCATCGTCGAAAGTTTTCTGGGCGGGCAATCCGTTCATTGGCGAGAGCCCGACCATTCCGTGGTTGTTCGATGGCTTCTTTCTGGAACCCGCCGACAACCTGAAAAAGATGTATGACTTTCTGCCCAGCGACGCCATTGTTGTTCCCGGCCACGGACGCATCACCACAAAGGCCGGCATCAAATACACCATCGACTATGTGGAAGCTTTGAAGAAACAGGTTACAGAAGCCGTGGACAAAGGACTGACTTTGGAACAAACGCTTCAGTCGGTCACGCTTAAAGAATATGACAAAGGCTACGTGCTGTTTCATTGGCTTCACGACAACTTCAATCTTCCCAATGCCTACAAAGACATTCACGCCGTGCGGCTGAAAAAATAGCAGGGCAACATTTCTCGTTCACGCTCAAATCATCTTCATGAAAAAACTAAAATACACTCTCGGGTTGTGCTACATCTTGCTGATGACAGGCTTGCTGCCGGTTCATGCGCAAAAGGCCGACTTGATTTTGCATCACGGCAAGATTGCCACGATGACAAAAGAAAATCAGTTTACAGAAGCTGTGGCGGTGCGCGGCGGCATGATCCTCGAAACGGGACCGTCCGCCCACCTCCTGGCGAAGTATAAAGATGTCAACACCAAACTCATTGACCTGAATGGTCGCACGGTGGTGCCGGGCATCAACGATAGCCACATCCACATCATTCGCGAAGGACTTCACTACAACGCCGAGCTGCGCTGGGATGGTGTGAAGACCCTGAAGCGCGCGATGGAAATGTTGAAAGAACAAGCAGCGCGCACACCCGACGGTGTGTGGATTAAAGTGATTGGCGGCTGGAACGAATTTCAGTTTGAAGAACAACGTCAACCCACACTGGCCGAAATAAACGAAGCTGTGCCCGACAAACCGGTGTTCATCACCTACCTCTATGGCAAAGCGTTTGTCAACAAAAAAGGCATTGAAGTGCTTGGCTATACAAAAGGCACGCACTATGAGGGAAGCTTGGTAGAGTTGGACAACAACGGCGTGCCCACCGGCATGCTCTATGCGAAGGAAACACCAAAGGCCATCTACATGACCTTGGGCTTAACCACAAAGCTCAGCCGTGAAGAACAACTCAACTCCACCCTTCAATACTATCGCGAGTTGAATCGGTTTGGGTTGACCAGCGCCATTGACGCGGCGGGTGGTTCACAAAACTATCCCGACGACTATTCGGTGGCGTTGTCGCTGGGCAAGGAAGGCAAGCTGAACATCCGAACATCCTACTATCTCTTCGCGCAAGTGAAGGGACGCGAGCTGGAAGATTATGAGAAGTGGGTGAAGGTGACCTACCCGAACAAGAACGACCACATGCTGATGACTACCGGCTTCTCTATGGAAGGTGCTGGCGAAAACCTGGTGGCCAGCGCCGCCGACTTTGAAAACTTTCTGGAACCGCGAACGGTGTTGAGCCCGAAGATGGAAGAGGATCTCGAAGCCGTGGTGCGTGTGCTGGTGAAAAACCGTTGGCCGTTCCGTCTTCACGCCACCTATGCCGAGTCGATTGAGCGCATGCTGGCCGTGTTCGAAAAAGTAGACAAAGAAATTCCCTTTAAGGGTTTGCGTTGGGCGTTCGATCATGCCGAAACCATAACCGACGCTCAACTGGCGCGGGTGAAGAAACTGGGTGGAGGCATCGCTGTTCAATTCAGAATGTATTATCAGGGAGAATTGTATGACAAGCTCTATGGCAAAGCCGATCATCAGATTCCGCCTATCAAGAAAATGATTGCCATGGGCATTCCCGTGGGCATGGGCACAGACGCTACGCGCATCTCCACATTCAACCCGTGGATGGCTATGCATTGGCAACTCACCGGCAAAACCATTGGCGGTTTTCAGTTCTGGCCCGTGGCCGATGTGCTGTCGCGCCACGAAGCGCTGTCGCTCTATACGCAAGGCAGTGCGTGGTTTTCGGGTGAAGAGCACGACAAAGGAAAAATAGCGAAAGGCATGTTTGCCGACATGATTGTGTTGAGCCGCGACTACTTCAGCATTCCCACTGACGAAGTGAAGGAGATTGAATCGTTGCTCACCATTGTGAACGGAAAAGTGGTGTATGCGACGGGTGACTATAAAGCCTGGGATGTTCCCGTTCCTGAAGTTATTCCCACGTGGTCGCCTGTGAAGTACTATGGCGGATATCAGAAGTGATTGAAGCGTGCGCCAAAAGTTATTTTTAAAAACTACCTTATGAAAAAACTATCCGTCATACTTATCTTCTGGATGGCCTGTGCAACAGCATCGATGGCACAGCAGGCGTTCAAGCATCTTCGTTATGACGAGAACTATTCGTTTCTGAAAGATTCGTCGCGGTCGTGGTATGAGCAGATGAAATATATGCCGCGTCAACCTTCGGCGAAGAGCTATCTTTCTTTTGGCGGCGAAGTGCGCTATCAGTATTTCAAATTCAACAACGAAGCCTGGGGCGATGCGCCCGAAGATATCGATGGTTATTTGCTGAACCGGCTGTTGCTTCATGCCGACCTGCACCTGGGCCGGCGCGTGCGCGTGTTCACGCAGTTGCAGAGCAGTGTGGCAGCAGGGCGCATCGATCCATCGCCCGTTGAGATGAACCCGCTGGACCTGCACCAGATTTTTTTGGATGTGGCGTTGGCATCATCGGCCGAATGGTCGGTGGTGTCGCGTGTGGGGCGACAGGAGTTTAACTATGGATCGAGTCGGCTGGTGAGCACGCGCGAAGGCCCTAACAACCGGCAATCGTTCGATGCCGCGAAGGTGATGCTGAAGCATGGTCATGTGAAAGCCGACGTTTTCTTCGCCGACTATGTGCAAAGCCGCGACGGCATTTTCGACGACAAGTTTCTGAACGACAACGTGAAATTTGGCGGCGCCTATTTCACCGCCACCGACATCCCCGTCCTCAAAAATGTTGACGTCTATTATCTGGGCATCGAAAAAAAGAAGACCACGTGGAGCGATGTGACCGGTCATGAGCGACGTCACTCCGTGGGAACCCGACTTTGGTCCAGCGCCTCGCGTTTGCAATATGATGTGGAAGCCGTCTTTCAGTTTGGCGACATGGAAGACAATTCCATTCGCGCCTGGACGCTTTCCTACAACCTCAACTATGCCCTCGGCAAAGGCGACGCAGCACCCACGATTGGCCTGAAGACAGAATTGATTAGCGGCGACAAAAATAAAGGCGATGGAAAAATCAATTCCTTCAACCCGCTCTATCCGCGCGGAGCTTATTTTGGCTATGCGGCACTCATCGGCCCTTCCAATCTTTTTGACATCCATCCGTCGCTCGCACTTCCGCTCTGCACGAGTCTGTCGTTCTCGCTGGACTATGATATCTTCTGGCGCTACAGCAGCGACGACGGCATCTACAATCCCGGCACGCAAGTGATCTATCCTTCCGGCGATAGCCGCGATCGTTTCATTGGCCACCAGATCAGCGGCACGTTCGAGTTCGCGCCCAACAAGTTCATCTATCTGCGCAGCGAAACCACGTGGTTTAAGTCGGGCGAATATTTGAAGGCCGTCGGAAGCGGCAAAGACATTTTCTATACGGGCATCACCACAACGTTCAGATTTTAACGATGACAACACGCTTCACGTTTACCTTTGCCATATTCACTGCCTTGCTATTCGCGCGATGCGAACCCAAAACGGCCGATGCTTCTGTTTCTGCAGAAGCCATCAACACACCATCTTCACCCCGCCAACGCCTGGAGCAAGGCAACGAACGATTCTACACCGGCAGTCCAACCCATCCCAACGTTTCCATCGGGCGGTTAAAAACTTTGGCAAAGGAACAACATCCCTTCGCCGTCATCATCAGCTGTTCCGACAGCCGCGCGCCCGACGAGATTGTGTTTGACCAGGGCCTTGGCGACTTATTTGTGATTCGCACAGCGGGCAACGTCATTGCCGACATCGGGTTGGGCAGCATTGAATACGCCACCGACAAGTTGAATGTGAAATACATTCTGGTGATGGGGCATCAGGGATGTGGCGCTGTGAAAGCTTTTGCCGAACACCTGCACCCCACCAATCACATCAACACCATTCTTGATACGCTGATTAACGAGAACGAAATAAAACAAATCGGCAAAGACAGCACACACGCCGACTACCTGACCGAAGTGGTGAAAGCAAACGTGCTTCACCAGATGCACAAGATCACACACGGCACCGAAGCTATGGCGCGCAAAGTGCAGCAAGGGGAGATTGTTGTGCAGGGCGCAGTCTACAGCATAGCCAATGGGAAAGTTTCTTTTCTGACTGATGAGAAACGGCGAAGGTGAATGATCCAAAAAATTAGGGCGACGATCGCCGCAAGTGATCAACCCGCGTAATGCAAAACTTCTTCGGCCACCATGGGCAGCACGATGCGGAAGGAGGTGCCATGACCGGGAGTAGACTCCACTTCGATGGTGCCGTGCAGCAAATCCACTTGGGACTTCACCAGATACAAGCCCAACCCGCGACCTTCCACGTGCGAGTGAAAGCGTGTGTAGAGTTTGAATAGTTTTTCTTTGTGCAATTGTGGATTGAATCCCAGACCGTTGTCGGTTATTTCGAGGATGGCTTTGCCGTTAATGCAGCGACTCAGCGCTGTCACGCGCAGATTTCGGTCGGGCGACCTGTATTTGATGGCGTTGCTCAGCAGATTGTAGAGTATGCTCTGCAGCATGGCCCGCACGGTGATGATGGTGGGAAGGTCGTTGAAGTTGGCAATAATCTCTTCGTGCCCCGTCAGGCTTTCCTGCAAGAGGCTCACACTCTGTCGCCACTCCTGATCAAGGCCCACCCGTTCGCGATATTGCTGCGGCTCGTTGCGCAGGTCAAGCACCTTGCTAAGATCTCTGATGATGAGGTCGAGTTCGCCGGCGGTTTTGTTGATGAGGCTCAGCCATTGCCGTGCCTGTGCCATGTCGGTTTCGGAATGAGCCAGTGTTGACAGGCCGAGAAGTCTCGCCACAGGACCGCGCAGGTTGTGCGATACCGTATAGGAAAATTGGAGTAACTCGTTGTTGTGTTTGGCCAGCTCGTCGTTGGTGCTGCGGAGCTCCACGGTCTTTTGCGCGATGATGCGCTCCAGACCCTGGTTCATGGTGATGATGCTCTTGTTACTTTCCGTGAGCTCGTTGGCCTGCGCCTGAATTTCTTCTTTCTGTTCCGACACTTCGTTGTAGAGCCGGTTCAGTTCCCCGTTCACTTCCTGAAGCTTCGACGCCTGCGCGGCAATGCGTTTGTTCTTGTCGGTGATAACCACGTTCAGCGATTTGATGCGCCGGTAGAAACGACTGTAGATCACCACCATCACCACCAGCAGGGCAATGCAGAAGAAGCCCGTCACCAGCAGGATGTATTGTTGGCGCAGACGCGATTCCTGTAATGTTATTTTGTCGTCGGCCAGTTGTTTGTCTTTTTGCAGGCTCTTGATGTTCCGGTCGCGTTGTTCGATCTCCTGAATTTTTTCCAGGTTCACAAAGCGACGGGCCAGGTCCACGTGGTGGATGGAGTCTTTGAGCTGGCTGGCCAGCATCGAAAACTTCAGCGCGTCTTCATAACGTTTTTGGGCTGCGAGCAGGTCGCGTCGCGTGGTGTAGTTTCGGATCAGCGTTTCGTGTGCGTGAATGAGCTTGCAATATTCTTCGGAGCGATCGAGATAGCTCGCGGCCTTGGCATAGTGACCCAATCTGAAATAGAGATCGCCCATGCCCCAGTTGGAAAGGGCCAGCGCATAGATGTTGTTGGCCACAGCGGCAAGCTTCAGACTTTCGCCGTAGAGTTCGAGGGCTTTCGGATAGTGGTTCAGGTTGGTCTCCAGTTCGGCGAGACTCATCAGAATTTCGCTCATGCCTTTCTCGTTGTTCACGCGTTTGTAGATGCGGAAAGCAGAGTCTAGACAAAACTTGGCTTCATCAAAATCGCGCAGCTCGGTTTGCACCACACCTTTCAAGGTGAGGGCTTCGGCAAGTTCGCTGGTTAAAAGTTTTTTGGGTCGCGAGTGAAGCGATTCGTTTGTGAGTCGCAAGGCTTGGGTCATATCACCAAGCTGATAGTTCACGCGCCCGATGCGATTGCGGATGATATACGTTTCGGTTTCAAAGCCCCGCAGCTGGCTGAGGCGCAGGGCGTCGTAGAGATTGTTGAGTGCCAGTTCGTACTCGCCACGGTCCGAAAAAACTTTGCCGAGGTCTGTGAGCAGCGTCACGTATTTGCGGAGCAGTGATGTTTTGAAATAGTAGTTTCGTGCCGAATCGAACAGCACACTGGCTTCTTCGAAGTTTCCTTTCTGAAACAGGATGAGCGCGCGGATGTGTCGCACGTCGTGCAGGTTTTCGAGGTCTTCTGGATAGTGTTCAATAATTTCTTCGGCTTCACGTAACAGTACTTCCGCACCCGCCAGGTTGCCCGCGTTCAACTTGTTGGTGGCTTGCAAGGCCAGGGCATCGACCAGCAACGTTTTGTCGGGCAGCAAGCGGCGGATCACAATCGAGCGGTCGAGATAGAATTGTTGTGAGTCTTGCTGGAAGCGTTGCCCATAGAGCGCGCTGAGGTTGCGATAAACTTTCGAAAGGTTGTTGGGGCTTGAGCTGTCTTTAAAAATCTCGCGGGCTTTGGTGAAGAAGAGAAAGGCCGAATCCATGTTCACTTCTTCGAGGCTACAGTTGCCCAGTTGGAGAAGCGAGTAGCCCACATTCTGTTTGTCGCCCATTTCCTTCGACAGATTCATGCCGGTGTGCAGGCTTCGATGGGCTTCGGCAAATTGACCCGACAAGTATTCGTAGACGCCGCGATAGGTGTGGGCAACACCTTCGCCTTTTGTGTAGTGTAGTGTTCGGGATAGTTTCAGGGCCTGGTTGCTGTAGAGCTGCACTTTGTCGTTGTCGACCGAGATGAATTCATAGGTGAGCTGGTTCAGGATGTCCACTTTGGCCCAGCCTTTGGCGCGTTCGAGTTTGTGTTCGAGACTGTCCGTGATTTTCCCCTGGCCCGGGGCCGCGGCGGCGCACAGCGATAATAGCAGGCCAAATAACCAACGGGTATTGCGGGGTCTCATTTTTTGCTTGAAAAAGCAAATTTACGCGATTTGGGGGCGTAAAACGTGGACTTGAGCGGATGGTCGGTATGAGTGAGCAGGTGGCGATTTGCGGGGGGAAAGCGGGGTAAAGGAAGATTTAGGATGGCGTGTTTTAAAGGATTTCGACGGCATAAGAGAATGAATAGGCACCCGTCGGGAGCACGACCATATTGCGTTTCCTTGGTGGTGAAGAAGGTTTATGTTTCCTCACGCCGAAGCCGACAAGCATACGATCTACTTGATTTCAACCATGCCGGTAGACACGGCGGTTTGTGTTGACACTGTGATGGAAATGGGATACAACCCCGGTTTGATGCCTGCAGGAACTTTTACTTTGAGCATCGTTCGCGACCACTCAAGTATCGTGAGCCTCACGCCATTGATCGACACCGCGTTGTTGGCGGCCAGCGGGTTAAAGTAATTTCCTTGAATGGTTATCTCTGTTCCTCCTGTGCCGACGGATGGTGTGAAGTTAGTGATGACAGGTTTTTGTAATACAATTTTGCCAGGCGACGCGGCGGTGTGCGTGCCGGATGTTATCGTTATGGGCCCTTCTGTTACCACAGGATCCGGAGGAACGATCACTTTCATCTGCGTGCGCGATGTGCTCAATACAAATTGCCGCCGTTGGAATATGCTGGTCTCAACGATCTTTCTGTCGACCGGAAAATCAATACCTGTTATGGTGAGCGTGTCGCCCGATGACACCGCGGTGGGTGTTACTGTAGAAATGACTGGAGTTTTTAATACAAACCTGGTAGGATGCGTGATGGTGATTTGGTCTAGCGTGACCGCCACTTCATTTTCGCCTGCCGATGCCGTAGCAGGCACCGTGCACCACAACGTGTCGGGAGTTGCCTTGAATAGGGTTGCATAGCGGCGATTGAAGGAAATTGAGTTGTTGGAGGATACCGTGCTGAAACCCGAACCAACAAAAATAACGGTGTCGCCAAGGAGACCTTGCTTTGGAAAAAAGTCTTTTAGTTCAGGTGCCTTTCCGCCAAGGCTCACAAATTCCACTTGCTGACCATAGACCACAAACGTTTTGTTTTTTGGGTAAGCATAGGCCCTCACATAGTAGGTTTTGTCTTTCTTCAGGTTTCGGTTTGCCAGGGTCACGAAAGTGCCTGTGCTAGCGGTCTCGCCCAAAGAAATTATCTCCGACAGGCCGACTTGCGGGTTGGGGATATCGTCATACACAAAGCCGTGATCGGAAATGCCGCCAGTGCCGGTGGCAATGATTTCGCCCGTGAAGATGGCACCGTTTGCATCGACAGAAGAAACAGGCTTGGTGTCGAGCGAAGGGTAAGGGCGTGTCTCGTTCACATCAGTGTCGCCACAACGAAATAAAAAGATGGCCGAGATGACTAGCAATAGCCCGAGAACTTTGGAATACATTGTTTAAAACGTTAAGATAAAAGTATAGCTTTGCGGCTCTTAAATTGTGAAAACCAAAATGAAGGTCGCAAAAGTAGTTATTTTTTTCTTGTTGTTCGGAGTCATTGGCCTGAAAGCACAGACAAATTTTGTGAAGGGCTATTACATCACCGTGGCCCACGATACCGTGCGTGGCTATCTGGAACACCGTTCGAACGACCGGAGCTTTGACGTTTGCGTGTTCAAGCCAACACTCGACAGCAAGATGCAGTCGTTCGCGCCCGATGCCATTGTTGGATTTGTGTTTGAAGATAAAGACTTTTATGTGCGGCAGGTCTATAAAAATAAAAAAGGTGAAGAATTTGCTGGTTTTTTCAGAGTAATTTATAAAAGCGACCTATCTCTATTACAATACCAATCGCGCCTTTTTGCAGAAACCGAAGAGGGCAAAATCCATGAGATAACGAGAGCAGATGTGCGCGAGGACTACACGATTAAAAAGGACTATACCGGCCTGGGCATGCTGAAAGCCTTGATGAAAGGATGTGATCATGTGACCGATGATTTGATGAAAAAAAATGTAGTGAGTGTGAGCGTCTACAAGGAAGCGTTCCGGAAATATTATGCATGCACAGGCAGTACCTACACAGAGTCACAACCGGTGAAAGTAAAAGGCAGCTTCGAATTTGGCGTGCTGGGCGGGCCGGCATTCACGAGCATTACGCTGAACAACCTGCCCGAAGGCGCCTCCGTCGATCGCAACGTTGCCTATTCCGTTGGTGCCTATCTATCCGTTTTTCATCCCAGGGCCTTCGAGCATTGGCGCGTGTTGCTTGAACTGTCTTATCTGAAGTATAAGAACTATACATATTATCAGAAAGGCGACACGAACAATGATCTATACATTAGCTATTCGGCGCTGCGAACCCCCTTGTTGATGCGCTATAGCATGGGTGCTTTTTTCCTGGATGCTGGATTTCAAGGTCAGTACATTCTCGCTCAGGATTTCAGATGGCGTCTCGAGAATGTGCTGGCAGACCGGGTGAACACCGAAGAGGGCCACCTTGAGCCTGTTGAAAAGATTGGCCTTGGCTTCCTTGCGGGCTTGGGTGCGAAATTCACAGTAGCAGATCATGCGCTAAGAACATACGTCCGATACTCCAACGTGAGCACACCCAGTGTTCATGACAATACAAACTTTAAAAGCATTGAGTTAACGTTGTCTGTACAGATCAACCGGTAGATATAGCACAACGTTTTGTCCGGAGCAATGATTGCAGCGCGCAACAACGAAGCACGGCGACATCATAAGGCAAAAGTCTAACGGAGTCTTGTATGTTAATCGTTGAGAGCAAAGTGTCTTAATGGATTTCAACAGCATACGAGAACGCATAGGCAGCGTTCAGCAGCACTTGAACCTGATACGCTCCTTTGGACGTGAACGTATGTTGAACGGAGTAAAGCCCCTCCGAAGTCAGATAAGGCTTGGGGTGAGCCACACGCAAATTACCTGCACGACTGATATTTAACTGAACACTTCGGATAGGCGCCTCGCCATTGGTTTTGAACTGAAATAAAACCGGCTGTCCTTTCAATGCTGTGATGCGATACGTTTCAGGGCTGAGTTGATTGATTTCGTAGGAATATATTCCTGTATAGGTAAGCGGCCGGTTCAGGAACTCGGCAAGTGTGGGTTTGTTTTTCAACAACATCCACGACGAGTCTAATGGGTAATGATTTCGAACAAACAGCGAAGGCTCTGCCAGAAAATAGGACGCATCATACTTTTTCACAAAGTTGCCCTGCTCAGTGTCAATGGCACCACTCGACCACGTGGCATCGCACAGATACCACTTGCCATTGAACTTCACGGCGCTCCACGAGTGATTTGGAATTCCTTTGCCTCCGATGTTTGCCACAGCCGTGCGTCCATAGCCATCCACGATCACACAGGTGAGGTTTGCACGGAGACACAGCTCGCGAAGCAGGTGGGCATAGCCGGTGCACACGGTGCGGTGCTTGTTCAGCAACGCATCAAACACTGTCGGATTAAATTTGGCGTTCCAGGCTTTAAGGTCTTCGAGGGTGGTGAGTCTTTCGCGTTCGAATTTGTTTTTCAAATACAACTCATAATCATTTTCGATGTTGTTGCACGTCCACATATAAATGGCGCGAAACTTTTCAACATCGGTCGGGAGCGGACTTGTTAGTTTCAGTGCAAGACTACGGAGGTCGTGCAAAGAATGATTGGGATATAATGCCGCCACACTGTCGGCCTTCCGGAAGTCTACATGCGCGAAGTCGCTGACTTGTGCCTTCAGTACGACGCCAACAGAAACGAGAACTATGCAGAGTAAAAAAACTGGAGCCTTCATCAATTTGAGAGGGTGAGCGATCAGAATATGTTTTTAACGCTGTTCCAGAACCTGCGCAAGGCCGAGGGCGTTGGCTCAGGCTGCTCAACCACGGCCACAGCGCCCATCAAGGTGAGGTAGCGCATCGTCATCGTGATCTGCAAATCGGTGGTGATTTTGTTAGGCACCACATATTCTTCCGATTCATAACCTATGAAACTGAACACCAGCACATCGCCTTCCTTCAATTCGCCAGGAAACTCGAATCGGCCTTGTTCGTCTGTGCTGGTTGATCGTTCTCCACCTTTCAAGTAGACTGATATGCCGGGGGCCACATCGTTTTCAGCCATAACAACACCTTTCACGCGTATGCCCGTGTTGGCCGGAGAGTTTTTCTGTTCGTGTTGTGGATGCGCTGCAATTTCGGTGTTTGCTTTGGCCAACGTGGTTTGTGCCGACGCGGGCTTGCTTGTCAACAAGAATAACAAGCTCAAAAACCCAGCCTTCAGCAACGTGAACCCCGGGGCAATTCGCGGGTAGGGCTGATGTGCATAGGCTTTCATCTGGTCGGTACGAAAGCGTCCGCAGGCATGCTCAGGTTTTGAACTGAAAAAAGCTGCCACTTCCGCATCGCCGGCCTTGGTGAAATCGACCACCACCTTGCTACACACGCTGCAAAAGCCCCCATTGGCGGCCGGGGTGAAACTATCCCATTGCTCGGAGCAAGGGGCGGGAATGGAAAGAGCGAAATTTTTCTTCATGGCTGATGTTTTTATACCAGATGCTGCGCGCCGTTAATTTCCATAAAGAGTAGTAAAAAAATTGTCAAAATAAAAAAGCTCCCTTTCGGCTCGGGTTGATGATGCACGTTCTTTGAGCGGAAAGCGACCTTAGTCCCTCTAAAAGTAGTGTTTATCGAAAGAAAGAAACCGGCGGCAAGGACAATTAAAACGCCGGAGGCGGGTGTTGTTTCCTTGGACATACACATCACGGAAAAAGCGAGATCGTGAGATAGGTAGCGATTGCCAGCCAGAAAACCAGAAGCGTGAGGTATGGAATAAGAACTATCTTCAACGAATCCCAAAAACTGACGGCCATTTCTTTTTTTATCCTGACTGAAAGATAGAACACATAACACAACTCAAACAGGTTAATGGTTTGCATAGGGTAGATGATCCACGAGCTGAGCGCATGTGCTTCATAAAAAACGGTCACCGAAAGTGGGCTGAAGGTTTGAAAGTCTATCGGCGCAAAGTCTTCCTCAATGAAGTTGAACCAAAACAATTTCAACGCTAACGGTGCGAGAAATATGAATTCTGACCGAAGCACGGCGTTGAGAATTTTTTTGTATTCCAGCCGGCTGAAAAAGTAAAGGTGTCCGAGGCTCAAGCAAAAGGTTATGGCGGCTACTTTGAATGCCACTAGAATGGGAATAGTGGCATAGCCAACCCAGCCCCAGATTTTTGAGTTCACCACAATGAGGCGGATTTGTTCCGGTGTGAAATTTTGGGCGAGGAAATCAAATCGCAGCTGATCCGAAAGAATCGTGTAGTTTATCAGTTGGACCAGGATGATGTTGGCCGCACAGAGCGCGATATAAATTACGAATTGAGTCATCTGAAGTCGGTGATTATTCCTGAGTAAGAGAAATAAAAAAGCCACTTGTCTGATGTGCTACTTTCCTGCGCATCAGTTTTTTAATTTAAGTACAGTGCGAGAGCGTCTGATTTTCAGAAAGGCAATTTTGTGAATGATGTTCACTATGAATGTAAAGTATTCTCAAATAAAAAAAACATGTAGAATTTTTGGTTTCATAAAGAGGAGCACGACCACAACGGTGGTGTTTACAAAACCAGCATATTCGTTTGGGTTTAACCCAGAAGCGGCGAAAGTGGAGTCTTTTGTTTGAATAATTTTTTTATGTACGGTGTGTGCGTTTGGTGAGCGAAGGGGTGGTTGGGGTGAAAATGGCTGGTTTTGCACCATTTGTAATGACAGAGCTTGTATTGGTATTTGCCACTACAGGCGTGAGATAGCGAAGGCCAAAAACCGCGCTTTAAATCTTATTTTCACCTCCCCAAATTCAAACAACACAAAATCGCGCACGTCGCCTTACCTTTGTCTCCACATCATTTACCGACGCCACCATGAAGTCCTTAGCAAAACCATCTATGCCCAAATCGGTTCGTGCAATCATGATTGTGTTTGTGGTGGTTGTGATGTTCTATTTTTTCTTTGGCCTCTTCGTTGTCAAACCTACTGTCACCACTACCCCGGGCCTAACCATTCCCGGTGCTACAATCGTCTATCTGCGCGTTGGGCTTGCCTTGCCCTTCATCGCCTCGGCCGACGGCCTCATTTCGGCCCGCAATCAAACCGTTGATGGCACTGCCCGTACGGCTGTGCTCATCCAGGTCAAGATGGCGCTGGAGCCGCGCATGATTTTGTCACTACCTTATTCAGAGCGATTGTATTTGCGCTCTACGGGAGGGGTGGAGTATAAGTAGTTTTAAACTTAAAAATAGTTTCATGGTGCCCTTCATCGGCATTCCCCACGAATCGCTGGGCGAAGAAGTGAAGGTCTGCGTGGTGCTGAAAGAAAACCACACCGTTTCCGAAACAGACCTCGGGCTTTGGACTAAAGAACATGTAGCCGCCTATAAATATCCCCGCCACATCGAATTCATGACGGCGTTGCCGACGACAGGTAAGATTTTGAAGCGGAAATTGAGTTTGTGTTCATAAAAAAGCACCCGCCAAAAGACGGGTGCTTTCCTCAATACCGCGCGTTTTCACACGCCACGGCATCTACTTGATCGCCAACATTTGTCTATGTGCATATCCCGCACCGGTGGTCACGGTAACAATGTAGAGTCCCTTTGGAATTTGTGAAAGATCGGGATGGTCCACTGCGGGTGCGTTCACTTCTTTTTGGTATACCACTTTTCCGTTAAGGTTGCTGATGGCGATGGTGGCCGTTTGATTGGTGCCACGCGTGCTGATGTCGATGGCCGTGTTGCTGGCGGCTGGGTTAGGATAGACCGACACCGACGTGATGCTTTGCAGCGGCAGCACGGGGGCGAAGCGCAGCGTGGTGCCGCGTTGGCTGGTCACGGCGTCGATGCGCGTTGCCAGCGGCGCCACAAACTTTCCTTGCCACAGCGACTTTCCGTTTGCGTCGAGAAGGGTCATGGTGAAGGGCACGGTCTTGTCTTTTTCGGTTTCCACCGTCAGGTTGAAAAGTTTTTCCTGGGGTTTCAGTTGCAATGCAATGTTTTCGATGCCGCTGGGCACAAGGTCTTTGTCGAAGATGATCACATTCTGTGCAGCATTTGCGTTGCCCATGGTGAGGGTTTCAACAAGGGGTTTCTTGTCTTCGATGGGGAACAAGGCTTGAAAAGGTTTTTGATAGGAGGCACTCCACGTTACGTTTTCCGGTTTTTCAAACAGCGATACTTTCATGAACGGGTCAATGCAATCGGGTGGTGTGCAGGGCGCGATGGGGGTCCACACCACATTGATGCCGGTCCAGCACCAGTCGCGCTCGTGGCCATAGTTCCGGATGTCGATGCTGCTGAAGCGATCGAATGGCTCGGGGATGACGGACGTTCCACAGACAAGCGCATCGGTGTAGGTGTATAGTGCATACATTGGTGGCGCGCCCGCGGCACTGGTGCGCAGTGTGATGTAGAGCTGGCATTGAAAGACCCGTTGATCACCTTTGGCATAGATGGATGTTCCCGCGGGTGTGGGCACGAGGGCAAAGGAGGTGCCGTTGAAGGCATACCACCGCGGCACACTGCTGCCGTCGTACATGGCGCCGAACATTCTTTCGCCATATACTTCAAGCGTTGTTTCAGCATAGCGCAAGGTGGGTGGTATGGACACGGCGGTTTGTGTGGTGCCGTTGAAGCGATTCATTCCGCCACCATAGGGGCGCCCCGGCGACGTGGGTGTGAAGGTGGGCACATAGAGACTTCCGTTAAACACCTCCATCTCGCATCCGCCGGGCCACGCAACCGGGTGTTCGGAGTCGACGTCGATTTCGGTTCCATCGAAGTTCAACAAATTGCGTTCCCGGGTGATGTGATGGTAATAGCGCATGAACATCTTGCCCTGAAACAGTTTTTTGTCGCTGGGCAAACCAATCGGGGTGCCGTCCGACGGCTGACAGGTGAAGATCCCATCTACCAGCATACGTGAAAACACAACGCCATCGTACTTGATCCAATAGGTGATGGTAAAGGGATCTAAGGCGATGGAATCGAGATAGAGAACCTCCATGTAAAGATTGCCGTCGAACGCGAAGGGGCGGTGGAAATAATATTGCATCTCGTCGCGTGGCACAAGCGCGTCCGGCACGTCAATAGGAGTGAGTGTGGTGCCATCGTAGCGCATCAGTTCTGCGGGCGTGGGCAGGCTGGCGTCGTGATCGGGCATGAAGTAGAGGTTGCCCTTCATCTCTTCAAAGTGTGTGTCCTCATAAAGCCTATAGCCAGCGGGCAGGGGAATGGTCGTGAACGTGGCGCCATCGTATTTGTGCAGCGAATAGCTGTTATGCGCGGCATTTTGCAACACCATATACATCTTGCTTTGGTAGATCACCATTTCCGATGAGGTCGGCTGAAGGCCCGCAGGCAAGGCCACGCGACTGAACTGAGCATCGGCGTGCATCGCAAGGCAAAACGCAAGCAGGAGAAAGCTCCAGGAGAGTAGTCGAGTTTTTTTCATAAGCGTTAATTGGTTTTGTGTGGTTGTCTGTAACGTCAGGAAAGCAAAGGATGTGAAGGTCGATTCTTTCGAGGTGAGCGTGTAACAGGAATGGTTCAATTGCTGTGTGATTTGATACAGCGGTGGGATGGAGGGCGAGAATGGGGTGAAGGGAGCTTAGTAGAATCCCTGATAGGAGGGATGAAGGAGGAATGCCTTCATCGGTAACGATTCGTCGATTTCAAAGATGCCGAAATATGGACATCTTCGTTTGGATTTACGTTGCTCTAATTAACCCAGTCCCCGAGAAATGTAAGAAGCCATTGCGGCACCCTTTCCTCAAGAAACAGATTGCCTTCGTTATCTTTTTCAGCAATTTTTATGGTCTCGTTGCCGGAGTTATCAAAAATGTAGGCTCTATATGCGACTTTAAGGGCAGGTTCCAGATTACGCATGGTCCGTTCATATCGTGTTAATATTTTATCAGTGGGTACGTCATGTCCGCCTGCTGCGACCCTGCCTGCTACTCTTTTGATGTTGATTGCAGGGCTTTCAGTGCTGACAAAATACAAATACACTTTGAAGCCGCTATCCTTTGCCCGCTGCATGAAATTGACTTTATCGATATGTGAAAATACCGATTCCATAGTGAAGGAAATTTCCCTTTTCAATAACTCTTCTCTGATAAGATCTGAAACAACCATTCCCAACAATGGCGTAGAGTCTTTTCCAAGGGCTTTGAGGCAGCCATCTTCTAAGACAACTAGATTCTTAATAACGCGGGGATCGTATGGATCTTGTAACGTAGAAATTTCGAGATACTCGTCAATAATCCGGGAAGACGGTGCAGTGATTTGGTAGTCGCTGAGGCGAACAAATCCGTCTTCACGAAATGTGCGTTCAATAAAGTCGGAGTTGACAAATGGGCCTGTCTGGATTTTTTTGCTATTTTCTTTGAAGTCCCTTATCAGTTGGAATATGGACGATTTGCCAGATCCGTTTGGTCCTGCAATTACTCGCAAGCGGCTCATTTAATAAGTATGGAGCGTTTATTTTTTTCGATTTTTACCCAACGAGAGTCAACGGATTGGACTTCGATTTCTGTTTGGTCGGGCTTCACCTCTACAATTTTGCCTTGCTTCAAATAAAACACCGAAAGACCTGCTTTTCGTCGTTTTTTGATTTCTGTTTTCCCAGTACCCGAAATTTTGGCAACAAGCGTGCGTTCAAGATCAACAGTTTTCCCTGTGAAATTTTGATTTTGATATTCTTTTTCCTTTGCCATGACACTAAGATATGAATTAATCAGGAATTCATAGTTACGTCGTGCAAAACCAATTCTTGAAGCCTTTGCAGACACCCGATGAAACGAAACTGGCGCGAATTTCTCAAGCCCGCGCCAGTTATTTTTTAAAAATATTTTTTTTCTGCACGGCTATTTCGCCGAAGCCAGCTTCTTTTCCTTTGGCAACGGCACACAAAGCGAAACATCGGGCGGCACGGGGTTGCCCTGAAGCTTCTGTCGCGGATGTGATGTGCGGTCGATCACCGGGTTTCGATCAAAGAAGCCAAAGGGCGCCAGTGTGAAGCCCATCGTGTGTGTGTTCATGATGGGCCATTCTTCGGGACGCACAATGTGCGTGATGCCGAGGTTGTACCATAGCACAACGTCTTTGCCCACCACATCTTCGTTGTCGCTTGTCCATTGGGCGATGCCATCTTTGATGCCGCGGGTGTTGGGGTATTCGCCGGCGGGGTGGCGCTCGCTTTCGTTGTAGGCTGTCACCCACAGTTGGCTTTCCAGGAAGTCGGCCATCTTGCGCGGGCCTGAGGGAATGCCGGCATAGGGCATCGCGTTCGAGCCGGGCATGATCACGTAGCTTTTCAATTGGCCCAGAGCGTTCACGGCTTTTGAGTCGGCAATCATCCAGTGGCGGTTGCTGGCGGGGTTGAGGTTGCGTTGGCCCTCGCCTTCGGTTTTCACCAGCGACATTTGTTTCGCGAAGGCGTTGTTGTGCGGATTGTTTGCCGATGCGGGCACGGTCACGGTGTTCATTTCTTCTACCAGGTTTTCGGTGCCGTCAACATCCAGGTCGAGGCGGAACGAAAAGAAATGTTGGTGGTTCACCGCTTCCACGTGGGGAGCCACCAGTGTGCCGTAGTAGTTTCCTTCGAACGTGGCGTCGTCTCCGCCGGGCAGGTCGCTGGTTCGGTTCACGCCTTTGATGCCCACAATGCCGGTCAGTTCGGCGCGCAGGTCAATGGTGCCGTCTTCGTGAAAGATCCACTTGATGCCATAGTCGTAGTTCCACACGCGCGTGAAATATTTCACCACAATGTTGCGGGCCTCGCGCGAAAATTTGCCGTGGCGTGTCAGCGGTCCACCCGACTCTTCATACACGGCCACGATGCTGTCGAGTTTGTGAGGCTCGCCTTTTTCGTTGTGAAAGAAGGTGGAGATAAACTTCGCGTTCATGGGCACATCGGCAACGGCTTTCAGGCCGTTCATGATCTTTGGATCGGACTGTCCCATGCGATAGGCGCCCACGTCATAATAGTTCCAGGCGGCATGGGTTAGGTCGGTCGAGCCATAGGGCACATACATCTCGGCAATGGAAGCGCGATAGAGCACGGGGCGCATCACACCGTGATCGTTATACTGTGTGTTGTAGAGGATAAGGCCTTCGCGGTTGTCAACACCCAGGCGGAACGACCAGCGGCTGCTCTTCACCTCAAAGCCATTCAGTGTGAAGCTGGTGCCTTCGGGTTGGGTAATCAGAAGGGGTTTGTTTTCGGATGTTGTGTTGTTCACTGCGGTGGCATCGAAGTAGTTAATGTCTTCGGGTTTGTAGTAACCTTTGCTGCCATCGTCCATCACTTTCAATACGTGTTGTGTGGTGAGGTCTACATAGGCCACCAGGCCGTCGATGAGTAATTCATGATATTTCTTGTTGATATATTGAGGCGTGCAGATCATCTCGCGGTGGTCGGCCGGCGCCATGCCCATTTCGCCGGCAAACACATACGATGTTTTCACTGAGTCGGGATGGATGCCGCGACGTTTCAAACCGCCGAGCCACGCTGTATCTTTTTTCAACAAGATGTCCGTGAGCGTGTCGCCGCTCAGGCCGCCGGCGGTCACACCGGCCATGTGTTCGAATGAAATCACCTTTTTGGCCACGAGGTCGATCACGGCTTCATAGGTTTTGTTGCTGCTCCAATCATAGAGCACGGCCAATGCTTCTCTTCTGAACGGCTGGCCTTCGGCAAACTTCAGAACTTCTGCTTTGGGTGGCTCCTTCAGGTTGATGATGAAAAAGCGATACGTTGAATCAATTTTCTTTTCCGAAAGAAGAAGTTGTTTCACCGCGTTGATCTCACTTTCATCAAGAGGATCTAAGGGATGCGGAACCGCGGTTGACGTGTTGGTGACGTTGGGCGTTGTGTTTTTTTTCTCGCTACACCCCGCGAGCATAACGACAATAAATAGTGGAATCAGGAACGCGATGCGTACAGAGTGCCTCATAGGTTTTAAGGGTTAGGTTCAACAAGGTGACAAATATTTTCATTAGTGCGTAATATTTACGCTAAGACCTTCTATATTAGTGCGTAGAATTTACGCTAAGGGTAAAAAACCGCTTTGAAGCGTCAAATTTTGAGCTTTTTAAAACCAGAGGAACGATTGGGCACACCTTCAGAAAATACGATCAAAGACGTTTCGGTCGACTGCGTGATGTTCGGTTTTCATGCCGACGAGCTCAAGGTTTTGCTGCTGAAATGGAATAACATCGACTGGAGTTTGCCCCGCGGAAGGATCTATAAAGAAGAGTTGATTGCCGACGCAGCATCGCGTGTATTGAAGGAGACCACCGGCATACACGATGTGTTCCTGCAACAGTTCCACACCTTTGGCGCCGCCCAACGCCATAAGAATTATACCGACGATCAGGCCGCGCGCCTGTTCGACAATAAGTCGAAAGAGAGTCGCGAGTATGAGCTTGTTCACGAGAGCATTGTGTCGATTGGCTACTATGCGTTGGTGGATTTTGAAAAAGTGGTTCCCAACCTGGCGGCGTCCTATCAATGGTGCGAGATTCCGGCCATTCCCGATTTGTTGTTCGATCACAACGACATGATCGAACTGGCGTTGGTGGCGCTGCGAAAAGATTTGCGTTATCTACCAATCGCCAACCTGTTGCCACCAAAGTTCACGTTGCGCGAAATGCAAAAACTGTATGAGACCATCCTGAACCGGACATTCGACAGAAGAAATTTTCACAAGCTGTTGATGAGTTACGATTTCCTCATCAAGCTTCCCGAGAAACGTGTGGGCACGGCCAATAAATCACCCCATCTCTATCAGATCGATTTCGAGAAGTATGAGCTGGCCTTGCAAGATGGTATTTCGTATTGAACCCACAACAGCGCTTATGAGAAACGTCAGAGTTACATTCCTGTTCCTGTTTTGTTTTCCCGCCGTGTTTTTCTGTGCCACATCTTTCGGGCAAACCGAAGAACATCCAGCCAGAAAAATAAAGGTGTTTGTGATTGGCGCCACCGACAAATATCACAGTCCCATGGTCGACAAATCGGAGCCCATGTTCCGGAAGCTGGCTGCGGAGAATAATCTCGACATTCATTTCACCCGCGACACGGCCGAGGTGAACACGCTCAACTTGTCGGGCTACCAGGTGTTCATCCAGCTGAGCCTTGCGCCATTCGACATGTCCACATCGCAGCAGTATGCCATTCAGGAATTTATTTCGCGTGGCAAAGGGTGGATCGGTGTTCACGCGGCGGGCCTCATCGGCAATCAGTTTGAGCAACGCAGCAGGAGCAATTGGAAATGGTATGGCCAGTTGTTGGGCGGTGCTTCCTACACACCGCATCCGCCGCTGCAGGATGGTGTAGTGAAAATTGAAAACGGCAATCATCCCATCACAAAAGGTCTGCCCATAACATTTACCTTGCGCGACGAGTGGTATGAGTTTGACAAAGCTCCGGCCCATGCCAACATCCTGGCCGTGGCCGACGAAGCAACCTACAAACCTAAGGTGCCCATGGGCTATCATCCGGTGGTGTGGACCAATCCGGAATATGATCGCGTAGTATATATTAGTGTGGGGCACGATTCCACGTCGTGCACCAATGTTCACTATACAAAACTTTTGCAGAACGCCATTGCATGGGCGGCGGAGAATGAAGGCAAAGAGCAAAAACAGCTGGATGCGTTCTTGAAAAGCGACGCGTCCATTCTCACCAACCAGATCGGCTACAACACCGGGTTGCCCAAGCGCGCCATGTTCCGGAGCAACTTTGCTGTCAACGCCGACGCAACGTTCACCCTGTCGAATGCGCTCACACTTGAGGAAGTGTACAGCGGCAAGATCCAAAAGAGCGCGGCCGTGAAAGACTGGAACGAGTATGCATATAGCACGATTGATTTCAGTGACTTTAACACACCGGGTTTCTATACCATCCGCGTTTCGTTAAAGGGCAAGTCGTATCAGTCTTTTGACTTTGAGATCGGTTCGAAACTCCTCACACGCAAGCTGGTTCCGGCCATCGCCAATTTTTTTGAATGCCAGAAAGCAAATTCGAAAGAAGAACTGATGGGCGACGAGCATGTGAAACTGTTTGGCAGCGAGAAAACGGTTGACCTGCGCGGCGGTTGGTGCGATGCATCGGGCGACGTAAGCAAATATTTCTCGCACCTGGCCTACACCAATTTCATGAACCCCCAGCAAACACCGCTGGTAGATTGGTCGATGATCCAAACCGTTGAAGCCATTCCCGAAGTGCTAAACAACACAAAGGTTAAAGACTCGCTGGTGAGCGAAGCTTTCTATGGCGCCGACTACATCATGAAGTCACTTTCACCTGAAGGCTATTTCTACATGACGCTTTTTTCTTACTTCAAGAAAGATCCCAAAGAGCGTCGCGTGGTGGGCCTGCTGGCCGATAGTAAAACTACGTCTGACTATCAAAGCGGTTTCCGCGAAGGCGGGGGCATGGGCGTGGCAGCGCTTGCGCGCATTTCGCAATGGAAGCAGAAAAGCAAATACGAACCTGTTCAATACCTGCAAGCGGCCGAGCGCGCGTTTGACCACCTGCAAAAGAATAGTGTAAAATATGTCGACGATCACAAGGAAAACATCCTAGACGACTACACCGCCCTTATGGCCGGCACCGAGTTGTGGATTGCTACAAAAAAACCAGCGTATCAAAAAGAAGCCAGACGTCGCGCACAAAAACTGGAAGGGCGTCTTTCGCCCGAAGGATTCTTCTGGAGCAACGACGAAAAAACAAGACCCTTCTGGCATGCATCAGACGCAGGCCTGCCCGTGCTGTCGCTGATTCGCTACCTCGATGTGGAAAGTGACAAGGCCCTTCGCGAGAAGGCGTTGACCACTATAAAGAAATTTATCGACTACCAACTCAAGGTTTCGAATGAAGTCGCCAATCCATTTCAGTATCCCAGACAAACGTTTCGGTTGAACAACAAAATTCAAAATGGCTTTTTCATCCCGCACGAGAACGAGAGTGGCTGGTGGTGGCAAGGTGAGAATGCACGCGTGGGTTCGTTGGCCACCGTGTTGTTGAGAGGTGGCAGACTGGTGTATCCGGAAAAGAATGTGCTTGGCGTTCGTGCCGACATAGCAACCTACGTTTGTGGTTTGATGGACTGGGTGCTGGGCAACAATCCTTATCAACTGTGCATGATGTATGGCTATGGCCAGGTGAATGTGCCTTATATGGCGGCCATGTATGGACATGGTTCCGGAAGGGGAGGCATATCAAACGGCATCACGGGAGCGGAAGATAAAGCAGACGGCTCCGGCATAGCATTCAAGTATGAAGACAACGGCAACGAGTGGCGCTGGAGCGAACAATGGATACCGCACACGGCCTGGTTTATGCAAGCCCTCACCGCACTGGAATCAAAATAAGAAAATACTAGAAGCATGAGACAACTACGCTTAACCTGTTTTGTAATGCTGTTGTGTGTTGGCGCAGGCCAGACAGCCATGGCGCAACCGAAATTCAAAGCCGTGGTGCTGGCCGAGCGCGGCGAAATACACGAGAGCTTTGTGGCCGCCGCGTTGACCTGGATTGACGCCTACAGCAAGGAAAAAAACTTCGACTACGTTGTCATCAACGATGCTGACACCATCTCCGAAACGTTCCTGGCAAACCACAAGCTGTTCATTCAGTTGAACTACCCGCCCTATCGCTGGTCAGATGCTTCGAAGGAGGCCTTCGAAGACTACATCGAAAACGGCAAAGGCGCGTGGATCGGATTTCACCATGCGTCGTTGCTGGGTGAGTTTGATGGCTACCCGATGTGGAACTGGTTTTCCGAATTTCTGGGTGGTATCCGCTGGAAAAGCTACGTGGCCAAACGTGTAGCAGGCGAGGTGCACATCGAGAAAAAACATCATCCTGTTTTTCGCAAGCTGCCTTCGCATTTCAACCTGCCCGGCGAAGAGTGGTATACGTTCGATAAAAATCCAAGACCCAATGTGGAGGTGCTGGCCACGGTCGACGAGAACAGCTACACCCCGACCACGGACGTGAAGATGGGCGATCACCCGGTGATCTGGTCCAATCCAAAAAAGAAAGCCAAGAACATCTATTTTCTGTTTGGACATCACGGCGGCCTGTTTGAGATCAAGGAATTCAAACGACTTTTTGCGAACACAATCGACTGGGCCGTAAACAAAAAATAGTCATGAGAAAATTTCTGATAACAGCGCACGGCACGTTTTCATCGGGGATAAAATCGTCGCTCGACATCATCATCGGCCAGATGGACAATGTGTTTGTGATCGATGCCTATGTGGACAACAATTCGTCAATTGAAGACGAGCTTAACGCGGTGTTGGCAAACGTGACGGTCGACGATGAGCTGATTGTGTTTTCCGACCTCATGGGCGGAAGCATCACCAACCAGGTGCTGCGCTATGCCTTGCGGCCGAATGTACACGTGGTGTCGGGCATGAACCTGCCGTTGCTCATCGAGGTGATGCTGGCTAGCGCCGACACACCAGTGCCCGAAGTGATTGAAAACGCGATGATGCATGCACGCGAACAGGTAACGTATGTGAATACATTAATTAATAAGGAGAACGATCATGATTAAGCTGATACGAATAGACGACCGGCTTGTGCACGGCCAGGTGGCCTTCACCTGGGTGCCGTCGCTGGGAGTGGATTGCCTCATTGTGGCAAACGACAAAATTGTGAAAGACGATTTTCAGAAGATGACCCTGGGATTGGCAAAGCCAGCGGGTGTGAAACAACTCATCAAGTCGATAGCCGACACCGTAGTGTTTTTGAACGACGACAAGAATGCCGCGCTTAAAATACTGGTGCTCGTGAACACCGTGAAAGACGCGTTCGCGCTGGCGAGTGGTGTTCAGGAGATTCGCGCCATCAACTTTGGAGGCCTGCGGGCCCGAGAAGGCGCGAAGCAGATCTCGAAAGCCGTGGCGCTGACCGACGAAGACATCGTCATCATAAAAGAACTTGTGCGCCGCGACATCGAGCTCGAAATACGACAGGTGCCCTCTGACGAAAAGCAGAAGATGTCGTCCATGATTCAAGTGTAGAACACTCCGGCAAACCCACCGCTATGACCTTAACGTTCATCCTCATTACACTGATTGCCATGTTCGGGCATTCCGAAGATTTCCTGGGCACCACACTGCTGAACCGACCGCTGGTGCTGGGGCCGCTGGTGGGGCTGGTGTTGGGTGATCTCAACCAGGGCATTGTGATCGGGGCAACGTTGGAGTTGATCTTCATGGGCAACATCAAAGTGGGCGCGGCAATTCCTCCCGATGTCATCACGGGAGGTGTGTTGGGTACGGCCTTCGCCATTCTCTCGGGAAAGGGAGCGGCTGTGGCGTTGGCGCTCGCGGTTCCGATCTCTATACTTGCTGAGATGGCCGTGAGCGGATTGTTCATTTTTCGCTCGGGCCTCAACAAAAAATTTATGCAGCATGCCGAAGCGGGCGACTATCAAAAGCTGCAACGACTCCACATTGTGTCGGGTTTATTAAAGCCTTTGATGATGGGGCTCATCGTGTTCCTCGCCCTGCAACTCGGCGCCGACGCGATGAAGGCATTGCTCGAACGCATTCCACCCTGGGTGCACGACGGCCTGCAGGTTGCGGGCAACATGTTGCCCGCCCTGGGCTTTGCCCTGCTCATGAACGTGATGTTCAATAAAAAAGTGGCGCCCTACTTTTTTCTCGGATTCATCCTTAGCAGCTATTTGAAATTGCCCATGATTGCCATTGGTGGACTGGGCGTGATCATGGCACTCATCATCACAAACATCACGCACCGCGACGCTGCACCTGAAGATGAGTCGTCAGACGATGAAAGTCCTGTGTTGCCGCCTTCGTTTTCGAAGCGCGACGTAAGGAGCTTGTTCTATCGGTCGCTTGCGCTGGAAGCGAATTTTAATTTCGAAACCTGTCAGAACACGGGCTTTGCGTTTTCGATGATTCCCATCCTGAAGAAAATCTATACCACAAAAGAATCGATGGCGCTGGCGTTGAAAAGACACTTGCAATTTTTTAATACGAGCCCCTATGGATCAACGCTGATTCTCGGAATTGCTGCCGCCATGGAAGAACAAAACAGCCGGTCCAAAGAGTTTGAGGCTGAATCGATCAACACGGTGAAGCTGGGATTGATGGGACCACTGGCTGGCATTTTTGATTCATTGTTTTGGGGAACCTTCAAGGTGATTGCCGCGGGCGTGGGCACGTCGCTGGCGTTGAAGGGGAATGTGGCCGGCCCCATTCTTTTTCTCCTGATCTTTAATGTGCCCCACGTTGTGCTTCGCTATCACCTCACGTTTATTGGCTACACCCAGGGCAACAAGTTTCTTCAGAAGATTGCAAGCAGCAACGTGATGGACAAACTCACGACGGGTGCCGCCATTGTCGGGTTGATGGTGGTGGGCGCGATGCCGGCCTTGCTCATGTCGATAAAGACACCGTTACAGATTGGGACCGAGGGGTCCGAGATTTCGGTGCAAAGCATCCTGGATCAGATCGTGCCGGGCATTGTGCCCTTGATGCTCACGTTTGTGGTGTTTTTTCTGTTGAAGAAAAACATCAAGACAACCTACTTGTTGTTGGGCTTGTTGGCCGCCGGTTTTGTGGGAAGTGTGTTGCACGTGTTTTCGTGATTATTATTTAAAGAAGAGACAACTTGGAAAAAGGACCATATAACACAGGAGGGGAGATTCGCGGTGTGGTGGCGTCGCCGGGCATTGCCATTGGGCGGGCACACGTGCTGCGGAAGCGCGACGCAGTGTCGACGGGCATTTTGCTGAAAGATGAAAGCGAGGTGCTGCGGGCAATCGAAAAATTTGAGCTCGCGGTGCAGGCTTCGGTTGAGGAGGTGAAGTCTCTGAAACGTCAGCGCGGATTGAGCAACGAAGAAGTTGACATCCTGGAAACCCACATTGAATTCCTGACCGACCCGCAGATCAAAGCCGACGTGTTTCGCGAGATCACAAAAAATAAAAAGAATGTGATCGACTCCGTGATCGACGTGATTCACAAAACGGTGGATATGTTCCGCAACATGGACGACGACTACCTGCGCACCCGCGCCGCCGACATACAGGACATTGGCGACCGGATTCTGAAAAACTTGCTTCACACCGGCAACAACGAACAAACCTTTCCACCCAACACCATTCTGCTGGCCGAAGACATTTCGCCTTCCGATGCCATTGCGTTCGACATGAGCCGCATCATTGGCTTCGCCACCCGCGTGGGAGGGAAGACGTCGCACACGGCCATCCTGGCCAAATCGAAAAACATCCCCGCCGTGGTGGGCTGTGGCACCGCCCTCGACATCATTGAGACAGAAGACGTAGTGATCGTTGACGGCACGACGGGTATCGTGATTGTGAACCCCGACGAAATTCGGCTCGAAGAATATAAAGCAAGGAAGGAAGCCTGCGATGCAGAACATAAATTTCTCTCCTCATTAAAAGACATCCCCGCCATAACACCCGACGGTGTAGCCATCACCCTGCTGGCCAACATCGCCAACGCCGACGACATGGACGATGCGTTGACCTATCGCGCAGCGGGCGCCGGTCTCTTTCGAACGGAACTGTTGTTCATGAACCGGACCGCGTTTCCTACGGAAGACGAACAACTGGAGTTCTATAAGAAGACGGCATTGAAAGCGAAAGGCAAACCCGTCACCGTGCGAACGATCGACATCGGCGGAGACAAGCCTCTTGACTACTTCACATTTCCAAAAGAAGACAATCCCTTTCTGGGCTATCGCGCCATTCGCATCAGCCTGGACCGTCAGGATATTTTCATAACACAGCTGCGGGCCATTTTGCGCGCCAGTGTTTTTGGAACACTCAAGATCATGTTCCCGATGATCAGCAGCCTGCAGGAACTTCGACAGGCGAAAGAAATTCTGGAGCGGGCAAAAGCACAACTGAGCGATGAAGGAATTGAATTTGACAAAACAATTCCCGTCGGCATGATGATCGAGGTGCCATCGGCCGCAGTGATGGCCGATCTGCTGGCAAAGGAAGTTGACTTCTTCAGCATTGGCACCAACGACTTATGTCAGTATACGTTGGCGGTCGATCGCGGCAATGAAAAGGTGAAGGCGTTGTATGACCCTTTCAACCCGGCCGTGTTGCGATTGATAGGCTATGTGATTGAGCAAGCACACAAACAAAAGATCGGCGTGAGCCTCTGCGGCGAGCTGGCCTCCGATCCACAGGCAACGTTGGTGTTGATGGGCATGGGGCTTCGCGAGTTCTCTATGAGTGCAGCGTCTATCCCCGCCATAAAAAATGTGATCATTCACAATGCCTTCAGCAAAGCCACCGAAATTTGCGAAAACGTTATGGCCATGGATAATTCAAAAACGATAATCGACTATCTACAGACACAGAAATGATTTCCAGGAACTATGTTATTATGGCAGCGGAAGGAATCCATGCCCGGCCAGCCACCGCGTTGATCAGGTTGGTAAAGAAGTATAAATCGATTGTGAGTTTACGCAAAGGTGAAAGCACGATTCAACTCAACAGCATGCTTAACATTCTCACCCTCGGCGCCAAAGGAGGCGACACCGTTACCGTGCTGGTAGACGGTGCAGATGAAGCAGAAGCGGCAGCGGCCATCGATAATTTTTTCACAGAAGAACTTAAGACATTATAAACGATCACATTCATGAAAATCACCATCGCGAAAGACGAACGAGCATTTGATGTTGCGGCAGCCTGGCGCATCATCGGGCAGATGCTGGAGAAGCCCACATCGGTTATTGGGCTGTCGACAGGACAAACAACGTTGAACATGCACGCCATCGTGTCGCAAATTTATGCGCAGTATCCGTTTGATGTGTCGCGCATAACGTTGTTTAATGTGGACGAGCTCACCAACCTCCCGCGCGAATATTCGGGCAGTTGCTACACCATGATCCTGAATCAGATTGCCGGACCGTTGGGAATACCCGAAGAAAATTTCATCATGCCGCCAACGTTGTCGGACGATTTTGAAAGCGAAGCGGCATTGTTCGAAAAGCGATTGGCCGAACGTGGAGGTGCAGACTTGCAGATGCTAGGGTTGGGGGCCAATGGTCACATCGGCATCAATCAACCGGGCACACCGTTCGAAAGTGAAACGTGGGTGTCGCCCATGGATCCGGATTTTGAAGCACGCGTGCGAAGAGAAACACAGGTGCCCGAAAACATTGTGCTCGGTGGACTCACACGCGGTATCAAGAACATCATGCACACACGAAAACTAATCCTCATCGTGAAAGGCGCACACAAGGCCGACATGGTGGCGAAGGCCATTGAAGGCCCCGTGACCACCGACATCCCCGCCTCGGTAGTGCAGCTCCACCCGAACTGCGAAATTCTTCTGGACGCCGACGCAGCTTCGCGACTGAAAAAGATATAGTCACGACGACAATTAAGAACACGGTATTCTATCGTGAGGATTAGGTTGGATTAAGGGACAATTTTGTGGATGATCGGAGTGCGTGTGATGTGTGCGCGGTGTGCTTTAGCGCACACGCTATAATTTCGAAATGATCGTATGATAATTAACACATTGTTATTATCATTAACGCTCAATTTAAATTATCCCATGCTCAAGTTCTTTTCTTCCACACAAACTCTTTTATGTATAGTGCTTCTTGTCGCGGCATCGTCGTGCAAGAAGGCGAAAGATGCTTCACCCGAAGCCATCGCTCAGTTTCAAAATGTTATTCCAAAGCCTGACTCTGCCGTGCTTGGCGGAAAGGCATTTGAGCTGACAAAAGAAACCACGATCACCCTTTCGGGAGCTGATGTTCAGCCGCTCGGACAATACCTGGCCGACATGCTCAACAAAGGCACTGGTTTCGAGCTTGCGATTAAGACAAGCGAGAAAGCCCCCGAGTCCGGAATATTTTTAACCACTGCCGCAGCCGACACCACGCTGGGCAAAGAGGGCTACACACTCACCGTCACCGACCAACTGGTGACCATTGCAGGGCAACCCGCCGGAATATTCTACGGGTTGCAAACGCTGCGTCAGTTGTTCCCCGCGGCCATCGAGAAAACACCCGCGGCCACAACAGCCACCTGGCAACTTGCCACGGGCACCATTCGCGATGTGCCCCTGTATGCCTGGCGCGGATCGATGCTGGATGTGGCGCGCCACTTCTTTGGCATCGACGATGTGAAACGTTACATCGACCTGATCAGCTACTACAAGATGAACATCCTTCACCTTCACCTCAGCGACGACCAGGGCTGGCGCATCGAAATCAAATCGTGGCCACAACTCACGGCGCACGGTGGCAGCACACAAGTGGGCGGAGGCAAAGGTGGTTTCTACACACAAGAACAGTATAGCGAAATCGTGGCCTATGCCGCGAGCCGTTTCATTACCGTGGTTCCCGAAATAGACATGCCCGGTCACATCAACTCGGCGCTGGCATCTTATGGTGAACTGAACGGTGGCATACAAGTGCCCAAAGAAGGACGCATAGAATTAGACTTGTCGTCGCCCAATGTACTGGGAGCAAAGAACAAGCCCACACAATTGTATACAGGCATACAGGTAGGGTTCAGCACGCTTCGTTATGACAAGGAAGAAACGTTCCGGTTCATCAACGATGTGGTGCGCGAACTTTCGGCCATAACGCCCGGTCCGTACTTTCACGTTGGTGGCGACGAAGCCCACGTGACGAAGAAAGATGAATACATCAAGTTTGTGAATCGCTTCACCGAGATCGTGAAAGCCAACGGCAAGAAGATGGTGGGTTGGGAAGAGATTGCGCAAGGCAACATCGACAACAACGTGATCGTGCAACACTGGAACAAGGAACAACACGCCCTTAGTGCAATCGACAAGGGAAGCAAATTGATTATGTCGCCAGCAACCAAGGCCTACCTGGACATGCAATACGATTCCACCTCGCGCATTGGTTTGCACTGGGCAGCCTACATCGATGTGGACTCTGCCTATAGCTGGGACCCCATCACCTACTCGCATGGCATCGACCAGGAAGACATCCTCGGCGTGGAAGCTCCCTTGTGGACAGAAACGGTGGCCAACATGAATGACATCGAATACCTGGTGTTTCCCCGTCTGCCGGGCTACGCCGAACTGGGCTGGTCTACCGGAACCAAAAGCTGGGAAGAATATAAAGTGCGCCTCGGCAAGCACGCCGCCCGCTTCAAGGCGCTTGACATCGACTACTATAAGTCTGCAAAAGTGCCCTGGGTAGAGTAGGCCTGCCTTCTTCGCGGCTGTCTCTATTCTCTATATAAATAGACATACAACATGAAACGCATCCATCGCAACCCGGTGGATGCGTTTTTGCGTTTGCCCCATCCGTTGTAAAAATCGGTCAGGCACCGGTCGCTGATAAATCAAAATTCTGCATACCCCATCTTGCTGTACGCCATGTCGGTTGTGTTCGTGCAGGCTTGGGATGGACGCGTCATTTCCCTGATCAAGACTAAAAGTCGTTGCAACGCCGTTTTCAGGGCGCGACACCACAATATGGTCGTCGGGCAACCCCCGGAAGCGCATGAGGATAAATTTGTATTACATGAGGATAATTTCTGGAAAAAGGCGTGTCGGGTGATTACCTACTTTCAACATGTCAAATATTCTAATCTCAATCCAATTACTACATGAGAAAAACTATTACTAAACTCTTGATGATGACATTGGCCTTGTGCCTATCCATGTTGTCATTTCAGAATGCATTTGCGCAAATTACAGTTTCCGGTAAAGTTACTTCAGAAGAAAAGGAAGGTTTGCCGGGCGTTAGTGTGCTGGTGAAAGGAACCAGCCAGGGCACGACCACCGATGCGAACGGTGAGTTCAAGCTGAACGTGCTGAGCGCTGAGTCTGTTTTAATGTTCAGCTTTGTGGGATACCTCTCGGAAGAAATCACGGTGGGAAGCCAGACAAACATCGACGTGATGATGATGCCCGACCTGGTGTCGCTTCAGGAAGTTGTGGTGATTGGCTACGGCACACAGCGCAAAGCCGAAGTGACCACCGCGGTGGCCAGTGTGAAGGAGAAAGAATTTACGGCCGGCGCCATGCGCGACGCATCCGAATTGATTAAAGGAAAAGTGGCGGGCCTCACCATCACCAACGGCTCAGGCGATCCTTCGGCTGCACCTACTATCTCCCTGCGTGGTATTGCTACATTGGAAGGCTCGGCTACACCACTCATTTTGATCAACGGTGTTCCCGGCGATTTTAATACCGTGTCGCCTTCCGACATTACGTCTATCGACGTGCTAAAGGACGCCTCGGCGTCTGCTATCTATGGAACTCGTGGTGCAAACGGCGTGATTCTCATCACCACACGAAACGGCGACCGTGCCAAGGCACCCACGCTCACGTATTCACACTACTCAGCGTTGTCGACCATGGCGCGCAAAGCAGATTTTCTGACGGCCAGTGACTACCAGAAATATGCACCGGAGTTTACGTTCAGAAATGGTTTTGTTGGCGAAGCGGAAGCAAACGGCGGCGTGACCGACACCGATTGGCTGGGCGAAATTTCGCGCAAGGCCTACATGCAAAATCACAACATCTCATTGGCAGGCGGAGGACCGGCTTCCAACTATGCGGCCAGTGTGAACTACATTAATCAGGATGGCGTGTTCCAGGGTTCCTCTAACAAGGAGCTCAGAATTTCACTGGACCTGAATCAGTATCTGTTCAACGACAAGTTGAAGCTGAGTGCCAACCTCCTTCGTGGAGCGCAGGATATCGGCGCACTGGGCGATGGTGCCAGCGGCTCGTTCAATCCCCTTATTTACAGAAATGCGTTGGTAAGAAACCCGATGCTGGGCATTCAGGATGCGAATGGCAAGTGGATTGAAACCGATCGCTTGCAATACATCAACCCCGTGGGATTGGTGAACGAGACTTCGGGCGTGATCACAAACAACTGGACACGTTTAACCTCCAACATCACCCTCGAACCAACAGAAGGATGGCAAACCAATCTGATGTTGGCTACTGAAATCAAGAACAACTATCGCGGCTACTACGAAAGCAAAAAACATTACAACTCGGTGAAGGGTCCCCGCAGAAATGGTTTTGCTTCGCGCGGCGACGACCAGATCAAAACAAACTACCTGGAGTTGACTTCCAAGTATTCGAAAGTGATAGACGAACATTCCTTCACAGCATTGTTGGGCTACAGCTACCAGTATAACGTGAACCAGGGTGGATGGGCAAACAATTTTGATTTTCCCACCGATGCGTATGCTTATAACAACCTAGGCACCGGCAACGCGATGCGTTTGGGCACAGCCCGCATGGGCAGCTACAAAAACGATAACAAACTGATCGGTTTCTTTGGTCGCTTGAACTATGGCTTTGGCGATCGGTTCAACGTGCTGGCCAGCGTGCGTCGCGAAGGTTCATCCAAATTCGGAGCGAACAACAAGTGGGGAACGTTTCCTGCGGTTTCCGCCGGATGGACCCTGAGCAACGAAGGTTTTCTGAAAGGATCGTCGGCAGTGAGCTTTTTGAAACTTCGCGCCGGCTACGGTGTGACCGGTGTGATTCCCAGAGACTCTTATCAGTCGAAGCCGCTGTTGACCTATGCAGGTGTGAGCGTGCTGGACGACGGCAAGTGGATCAACGGTCTTGTGGCCGAAAGCAATTCAAACCCCGATCTTAAGTGGGAAACTTCGCGTGAAGTGAACATCGGTTTCGATTTTGCTTTCTTCAATGATAAGGTTTCGGGTAGCATCGATGGATATGTGAAGAAAACCAAAGACCTGCTGTGGGACTACTCCGTTCCTCAACCTCCCTATTTGTTTGGCGAGATGCTGGCCAACGTAGGCCAAATGCAAAACAAAGGAATCGAGGTGCTGGTGAAAACAACACCGGTGAACAGCTCGGGATTTGAATGGAATTCGACCGTGACATTCTCCTATAACAAGAACGAACTGACCAGCTTGTCGAATGATCTTTACCAGATTGAAGACGACTACATCAGTGAGTATGGCATTAGCGAACCTATTTCGATGGTGTCGCATCGCATCGAACCCGGACAACCTATGGGCAACTTCTGGGGCTTGAAATCAGTCGACATTACCGATGATGGTCTGTGGGTGATTGAACTGCCCGACGGCACACGCCAAACCATGACCAGCAATTCGATGGCCACCAACGACAACAGCCAGATTCTGGGCAACGGCATTCCCAAATATCGCGCAGGCTGGATAAACACATTGCGCTACAAGGGCTTTGATCTGAGCGTGGTGATCAGTGGCGCTTTTGGCTACCAGATCATGAACCAGCAACGCATGTTCTATGAGAACCCCAACATCAACTACAACGTGCTTCGCTCGGCCATGGACAACGTGTATGGAAAACGGAGACTGGGCTATCTGAACCAGGCGTTTGTGAGCTACTACATCGAGAACGGCGACTATGTGAAAGTTGAAAATGCAACGCTGGGCTACAACGTGAACGTGGCGGCATTGAAGTTTATCCGCTCGCTGCGCCTCTATGTTTCCGGTTCCAACCTGGCCACCATCACAGGCTATAAAGGCATTGATCCGGAAATTGCCCGCACCGACCTCCGGATGCAAGGCATCGATAACCGTGATAAATTCCCTACGGTAAGAACCTACACAATTGGTGTGAATGTTAATTTCTAAAGCAAACTGACTATGAAAATAAATACAATGAAACGAGTGCTGTCAGGTGTGTTGATTGCAATCGGTATGTTTTCCTGTACCAACCTCGATGAAACCTTATATGATAAGATTTCGGCCGACGAAACCGAGCTTACCGCCGATGACCTCACCACCATCGTTGCACCGGCCTATGCACAGCTTCGCATTGTGTATTGGCGATGGAATGGTTTGTTCGACATCTATGAAGAGTCGTCGGACCTGATTGTGACGCCCTTTCGCGTAGGTATAGGTTGGGGCGATTTGTATATCGACATGCACAAACACACATGGGGTGCTGCCATTGAGCACGGTGCCAATTTGTGGGAGCGCGCCTATGCCGGCATAAACATGTGCAACCAGGCGGCGTTTCAGATTGAAGCGTTGGGTCAGGTAGAAAACAAAGACAAAGTGCTGGCCGAACTCAGAGCCTTGCGCGCTATTTATTATTACCTGTTGCTGGACAACTTCAGAAACGTTCCGATCATCACCAAGTTCGACGTGCCCAAAGGATTTCTGCCCGAACAAAACACCGGACAGGAAGTGTATGACTTTATTGAAAAAGAATTACAGGAAGTGCTGCCCTTGCTGAACGAAGAAAACAGCCAGAAAACCTACGGTCGTGTGACGAAGTGGGTGGCAAAGATGACGCTGGCAAAACTTTATCTGAACTCGCAGGTATATCTGGGCACGGCCCGTTGGGACGATGCGCTGGCAGAAGTGGAAGACATCATCGCCAGTGGAAAATTCTCGCTGATGTCAAGCTACTCGGGCAACTTTTTGGTGAACAACACCAACACACCCGAAGAAATTTTTTCGATCCCTTTCAGCAAGGAGTTCACGGCCGATCAGAATACCTACTATCCATTCAAAACACTTCACCCGTTGAGCGCGGCAACCTACAACATGCCCGAACCCTGGGGTGGAAGCTGTGGCATTCCGCAATTCATCGACACCTACGATGAAGACGACAGCCGCCTCGAAGAAAGCTGGCGCGGTGGTTTGCAATTCAAAGCCTCGGGCGAACCCATCATGGATGGCAACAAACAATTTGAATATCCCAACTACATGACGAGTGTTGACGCCGCAGAATATTGGGAAGGTTATCGTTTTGTGAAATACGAAATACCCATCGGGTTCACCATATCGCCCGACAACGATGTGCCCCTCTATCGTTATGCGGATGTGTTGATGATAAAGGCAGAGTGTCTCATGAGAAAAGGTCAGGCAGACGCAGCGGCAGCAATTGTGACCGACATTCGGAAGAGAGCGTTCAAGGCTGATCCCGACAAAGCGACCGTGACCGGAGCTCAACTGGTCGGTGGAAGCACCTATGCCTATGGCAAATATGAAAACGGTGCCGTAACTGAGGCGGACGCGGGCACAATCCAATACGGAAGATTTTTGGATGAGCTTGCCTGGGAATTTGTTGGCGAACACCATCGCAAGCAAGACCTGATCCGCTTTGGTGTGTACACCACCAAACGCTGGCTCACACACAAACCCAACGGCGATTTTCGTGTGATCTTCCCCATCCCTCAACCACAGATGGAAACGAATCCAAATCTCGAACAGAATCCGGGTTACTGATAGTGATTTAAGGGCAAGCGGGCTTCACGTTCAAAACGTGAGCCCGCTTTTTTTTGTGGCCCATCGGGTAGAATGCTGAAGTGTCAGATGAATTGTTTGGATGAAAATGGCACGGGTGATGATATGATATGAGGATCACACCTTCCAACAAGAAAGCTTATGAAAATGAATGTAGCGGTAAGGAGTTTAGAGAAGAGAGGAGTCTAGACAAACCTGACGCCACTGGCCTCAAGGTTTTTGTATTTGATGGAGTCGAACACATAATAGAACGCCCCGCGTCGGGAGCTTTTCTTTTCCTTCTCGTCCAGTTTGTTGAGCACGCCCAGGGAGAGAATGCGCTTTGAGAAATTGCGTGAGTCGAGCGAGGTTTCGTAGATGGCTTCGTAGAGCGACTGCAGTTGGGGTAACGTGAACTTGTCGGGGAGCAATTCGAAACCTATGGGGTGTCGGGCCACTTTTTCGCGCAAGAGGTCCTGCGCTTTCAGCACCATGGCGGTGTGATCGAAAATGAGCTCGGGCAGTTGACTCAGCTCAAACCATTTTGCTTCGTGTTCCACCTGAAGTTGTTCGCTATAGTCGGCGATGTTGATGAGGGCAAAGTAGGCAATGGAGATGACCCGGCCAGCCGAATCGCGATCGACTCGCGAGAAGGCGTGGAGCTGTTCCATGTAGAGATTGTCCATGCCGGTGAGTTTGTTCAACACCCGCACGGCGGCGCAGTCGGCATCTTCGTTGTTGTTGATGAAGCCGCCCATGAGCGACCACTTTCCTTTTTGAGGTTCAAAGCCTCGCTTGATGAGCAAGGCCTTCAGCTGGTTTCCATCGAAGCCAAAAATGATACAATCCACCGCGACGATAATCTTCTGATGATTTGTATAGCTGTCGATATCCATAGGTGCAACCTTCTCTGTGACGGGGGCTATGACGGTGATTTTTCCAAAACTAATCACGTTTGCCCTACAGCGAATTTGGCTATAAAGACAAAAAGTAAATGGTACGTTTTTATTTCATGCTGGTATTATCTTATCTGAAATAAATCCCTCCGCTATTTTTGAGACGGAGTGTGAAAGGGATTGCGCGCCGGTCGAAAAAAGAGCGGCTAAAATTCTATTACATGATGATAAAATTTGTTTATTACACATCCCATTCCAAACCCTAGTTTCGTCATTCGATAAATTCACCATGCAACCCACTTTTTTCGGACATCCCCGCGGACTGGCAACGTTGTTCTTCACCGAGATGTGGGAGCGCTTCAGTTACTACGGCATGCGCGCACTGCTCATGCTGTTCATGATCACCAGTGCTGAAAAGGGCGGCCTTGGGCTGAACGAAGACACTGGCGGTGCCATCTACGGCATCTACACCATGATGGTCTACATGCTGGCCCTGCCCGGTGGATGGATCGCCGACAATGTGTGTGGCCTGCGCAAGAGTGTGTTCTATGGCGCGTGCACCATTTGCCTCGGGCACCTGCTCATGGCCTTCTCCAATACCGAAACATTTTTTGTGGGCCTGCTGCTCATTGCCGTAGGCACGGGGTTGCTGAAGCCAAACATCAGCAGCCTGGTGGGCGAGCTCTATGCGCGCGAAGAAAATGCGCGACGCGACTCGGGCTTTTCCATTTTCTTTATGGGCATCAACATTGGTGCATTTGTGGCGCCGTTCATCACGGGCTACTTTGGCGAGAAGGTGAACTGGCACTACGGCTTTGCGCTTGCCGGTGCAGGTATGCTGGCCGGGTTGGTGCAATACAAAATCACTGAAAAATATCTCCCCGAAGAACGCATGACACGCACGCCCGAAGAACGCAAAAAGAATGCGCGCACGCTGGGCATTGTCTCGGCATTGGTCGGGCTACTGGTGCTGGCTTTGGTGTTCAAAATTGTGGTCGTCGATCCGGTGTGGATCGCCAAGGCTTTTGTCTACATCATTGTGGGATCTGCGGTGCTGTATTTTGGTTACCTCCTTTTTGTGGCCGGGCTTGATGCGGCGGAGCGCCGCGGTGTGTTGGCTATTCTGAGCTTTTTTGTAATGTCTGTTATCTTCTATATGGGCTACGAGCAACAAGGCTCGTCGCTAAACTTGTTTGCCTTGCGCTATACCGATCTTGCGCTGGGAGGTTTTGTTATGCCGGCCTCGTGGCTGCAGGCGGTTCCGGCTGTGGGTGTGTTGATCTTTGCGCCTTTTTTTGCGTGGCTTTGGTTGTGGCTCTCGAAGCGAAACATAGACCCGGCCATCCCGGTGAAACTTTCGTTCGGCCTGTTGTTTATCTCCGCCAGTTTTTTTGTGATGACGGGTGCCGCATACGTGGTGATGCAAGGACAAAAGGCTTTGCCGCTGTGGCTTATTTTCACCTACATGCTGCACACCTTCGGCGAGATCTGTTTATATCCCGTTGGACTAAGCGCCGTCAAGAAACTGGCCCCTCAAAAATTTGCAGCACAGCTCATGGGCGTTTGGTTTCTGTCGCTATCGCTCGGCAACTTGCTGGCCGGATTGCTCACCAGCAACATGAGCAATGAAAGGATCTTGCGGAACCCCGGTGCCATGGTAGAATTATTTTTGGGCATTGCCATCGGCGTGGGCCTGGCGGGTATCGTAATGCTGGTGCTGAGCAAGCGACTAAGATTTACAAACAGCGTGATTGCTGCCAAGGCATAGATTGCCTGGCTGCAAGTAAAGAACAAAGTCCCAGTGTCAGCCTCTCAAAGCTTCAATCTCGTCGATTGTCTTGGCAAGTGGTTTGCCTAAAATCCGGGAGCCACTTGCTGTCACCAGGCAGTTGTCTTCAATACGGATACCACCGAATGATTTATACTCATCCAGGGCGTTGTAGTTAATGAACGCGTCAAGTTTTTTTTCCTGCTTCCACATCTCCATCAGTTCGGGAATGAAATACAACCCCGGCTCAACGGTAACGGTGAAGCCTTCTTTCAATCGTTTCCCCAGGCGAAGGCTCTTGATGCCAAACTGTGGATTGCGCACCACTTCATCATCATAGCCGATCAGGTCTTCGCCCAGGTTTTCCATGTCGTGAACGTCGAGCCCGATGAGGTGACCAAGACCACATTGAAAGAACAATGCATGCGCGCCTGCATGCACCGATGCTTCCACGTCGCCCTTCATAAGCCCGAGTTGCTGAAGGCCTCTGGTCAATTCGCGACACGCGGTGAGGTGAATGTCTTTAAAAAGCGCTCCCGGCTTCAATAGACTTTCGGCAGTGAGCAATGCGTTGAGCACGATTTGGTAGACTTCTTTTTGTTTTGTGGTGAAGCGTTTTCCAATGGGGAATGTCCGCGTCAGGTCGCCGCAATAGCCCGAGGGAAGTTCGGCGCCGCTGTCGCAAAGCACCATGCGTCCTTCTTCCAGCGAGTTTCCATAATAGTGATTGTGCAGCGTTTGCCCGTTGGTGGTAATGATCGACGGATAGGCCGTGCGACAATAGTGCGCCGTGGCCACAGCTTCCACACAACTCACCAGTTCATATTCAAACATGCCGGCACGAACGGATTGAATGGCCGCCACGTGCATGTCCACACTCACGTCCACAGCCTTTTCAAGCTCCGCGATTTCTTCGTCGCTCTTTTGAATGCGCTGGTTCATGATGGCCTGCACCAACACACGCGACGAATCTTTTTGAATGGCCTGCAGGGGCAACGTTAGCCATTCGGAAAGTGCGATGGCAATGTCGGGGCGGTATGGTGCGAGCCAATGGATGGTTTGTTTTCTTGCGGTTGCGTTTTGAAGAAACGAGGCCAGTGCGCGCAGCGGTTGTGCATCGCGCACGCCCACAAGGTGAGCCAGTTCTTGCACGGTGGGTTTGGGCCCCGTCCACACCAGGTCGTCTACGGTGGCGTTGTTGCCAAACAGGATCTCGCGGTCGTTGTCAACGTCGATGATGCTCACCAGGCCTTCCACATCCAGGCCGAAGTAATACAGAAATGAACTGTCCTGCCGGAAGGCGTAGGTGTTGTCGGCATAGTTCATGGGCGACAGGTTGTTGCCGGGCAAGATGATGATGCCGGATGCCACGTTGCGTTTCAGCACGTCGCGGCGGCGGGTATATACTTCGGACGAAAATGCGGGAGTATGCATGGTGAAAAAGTTTGTGAAAAGGCCGTCCCGGAAGACTATGCCCGGATAAACCTAAAATCTTTCGGGCACAAGATCAAATCTCAAAACCGTCCGGAAAAGCGGAGCCGGTTGGGTCTTCTTTTGGCCGTTTGTGGATAACCCATTTTTCTTCAAACGTTTACGTGCGGGGTTGGGTCGGACAGGTATTTTCAAGTGGTGAAAATCGTATCAGGTAAGGCTAATTTTTACACGGGCCCCAATGGGTTTGGGACGTATCTTTCAAAGTAGTATTCTAACCTGAACGTAAAAAACAGTATGGCGGAAGCGCAGCGCGAATTCAAGCGAAACGTGGGGTTGCTCGATGCAACCATGATTGTGGCGGGGTCGATGATCGGATCGGGAATCTTTATCGTGAGCTCAGAAATTGCGCGCAGCGTTGGCGGTGCCGGCCTGCTGTTGGGCATGTGGGTGCTGGCGGGCGTGGTCACCATCATAGCCGCCGTGAGCTATGGCGAGCTTTCGGCCATGTTTCCAAAGGCAGGTGGCATGTATGTTTACCTGCGCGAGGCCTATAGTCCACTGATGGGGTTTCTTTACGGCTGGACATTTTTCACCATCATTCAAACCGGCACCATCGCGGCCGTGGGTGTGGCCTTTGCCAAGTTCACGTCCTACCTCATCCCGGGGGTGGGAGAGGATGCTATTCTTTTCAACATCGGATCATTTCACCTTGCGGCATCCCAACTGTTATCCATCGGCGTCATTTTGCTGCTCACGTTCATCAACACCCGCGGCGTTCGTCACGGTGTGTTTGTGCAGACATCGCTCACGCTCATCAAAATAATTTCACTCGTTGCCCTCATTGGCTTTGGTTTCTGGTGGGGAGCCGACGCCAGCATCTGGGAAGCCAATTGGCAAAACGCGTGGACGCTGTCGTCGCTCACAAAAGAAGGTGATGCCGTGAGTCAACTTCCCCTGGCGGGCCTTGCCGCCTTCGGGGCCATTGCCATCGCCATGAAGGGATCGTTGTTTTCGTGCGACTCGTGGCACAACATCTCGTTCATTGCCGGCGAAGTGAAGAACCCCAAACGCAACATTGGGTTGAGCCTGTTGCTGGGCACGGTCATCGTCACGGTGGTGTATGTGCTGGCGAACGTAATGTACCTGGCCGTGGTGCCGTTGCACGACATCGCGTTTGCAAAGAGCGACCGCATTGGGGTGGTGGCGGCCGAGCGCATCTTTGGGTCTTCGGGCACCATTGTCATAGCCGTCATGATCATGATCTCCACCTTTGGCTGCAACAACGGCCTCATCATGTCGGGCGCACGGGTCTACTACACCATGGCAAAAGACAACGTATTCTTTTCGCACGCCCGCGAATTGAACGAACACGGCGTGCCGGCAAACAGCCTGTGGATGCAGGCGGTGTGGGCTTCGCTGCTATGCCTCACGGGAAAATACAACGAACTGCTGGCGCTGGTCATCTTCGGTGTGTTGATATTCTACGCACTCACCATCTTCGGAATTTTCCGCCTACGCAAAACCATGCCCGGCGTTGAGCGTCCATACAAAGCCTTTGGCTATCCCGTATTGCCCGCCCTCTACATCATCATCGCTGCCGCCCTGGCGTTGCTGCTCCTGATTTTTGAAACGAGTTTCACCCTGCCCGGGCTGGCCATCATCCTGCTGGGCATTCCGGTCTATTACTTCATGATGCGGCGCAACGACCAGCGGATGAAGACGGTGAGTGAGGCAAAATCATGAAAAGCGATACCCAATATTCAACGAAGGGATGGAAAACATTCAAAATGTGAATAAATCGTATCAGTAGAAGGTAATTCAAGTACAAACGGCGCTGTTGCCAGCCCATAAATTTGTTTTCATAATTAAACACATTTCATCATGATTACATGGAAGGGAGTTTTTCCTGCAGTAACAACAAAATTTACCGCAGATGACCAGTTGGATTTCAAAACATTCGAGAAAAACCTGGATGCTCAGTTGGCTGCAGGGGTGCACGGCATAATCATCGGTGGAACGCTGGGAGAATCAAGTGTACTGACCAGCGCAGAAAAGAGCGACTTGTTGAACTTCACCGTCCAGAAAGTGGAAGGACGTGTTCCCGTCGTGCTCAACATTGCAGAAGGCGCCACGCGCGATGCTATAAAAATTGCCGAAGACGCACAACGCAATGGCCTCAGTGGCCTCATGCTGTTGCCGCCCATGCGCTACAAATCCGACCACCGCGAAACCGTTACCTATTTCAAATCCATCGCGCAGGCAACGGATTTGCAGATCATGATCTACAACAACCCGGTTGACTATAAAGTGGACGTGACACTCGACATGTTCGAAGACCTCGCCGACACAAAGAACATCGACGCCGTGAAAGAATCCACGCGCGACATCGTGAACGTGACCCGCATGATCAACAAATTCGGCGACCGGTTCAGCGTGATGAGCGGTGTAGACACCATTGCCATGGATAGCCTTGTGCAAGGTGCAAAGGGCTGGGTGGCCGGATTGGTATGCGCGTTTCCCGAAGAGACCGTGGCCATCTATAATCTGGTGATGGAAGGCAGAATTCAGGAAGCCGTAGAGATCAACCGCTGGTTCATGCCCTTGCTGGAACTGGACACGTTCAGCAAACTGGTGCAGTATATCAAACTGGCCGAAGCCGAAGTGGGTCTGGGCACCGAAACTGTTCGCCCGCCGCGCCTCATCCTCGCTGGCGACGAACGCACAGCTGTGTTGGGTGTTATTCGCGAAGCGCTTAAAAAACGTCCGGTGTTGAATCGAAGCAACGGTCAAAAAGCAAAAGCAACGGCCACCGCACAATGAGCGAAACAAACGTGAATGAGGTTCTGCAACACGCGGCGCAGGCGTTTGATCAATATAGAAATGTGAGTGGAAAACAACGCGCAGCCTTCCTCCGGGCCATAGCCGAAGGGTTGGAAGCAGATGCCGAAACCATTGTGCAGCTGGCGCAGGAAGAAACAAATTTACCCGAAGCCCGGATCAAAGGCGAAGTGGGGCGCACCACCGGACAGCTTCGCGCCATTGCCGCGCTGGTTGCCGCTGGCCATTGGGTGCAGGCCACCATCGACAACGGCGACGCTTCCCGCAAGCCATTGCCCAAACCAGACCTGCGAAAACTGCTGGTTCCGGTTGGTCCCGTGGTGGTGTTTGGTGCCAGCAATTTTCCCCTGGCGTTTTCCACAGCAGGTGGCGACACCGCGTCGGCCCTGGCGGCTGGATGCAGTGTGGTTGTGAAAAGTCACCCTGCTCATCCCAAAACATCGGCACGCGTGGCCGGTGTGATAGACGCAGCAATCGGGAAATGTGATATGCCGGAATTTGTTTTTCAACACGTCGAGGATTCAAGCATTGAAGTGGGACAACGGCTGGTGAGCCATCCGCTCACAAAGGCGGTGGCGTTCACGGGTTCGCGTCAGGGTGGGATGGCGTTGTTTGGATTGGCATCACAGCGACCGGAACCCATTCCGGTTTTTGCCGAGATGGGAAGTGTGAACCCCATGGTGGTGTTGCCCGAAAGCATCGCCACAAACGAAACCTTGCCCAAGCTCCTTGCCGCTTCCGTGTTGCAAGGTGTGGGTCAGTTTTGCACGAACCCGGGATTGATACTCGTGATGGAGTGCGAAGGGTTGAAGAGATTCCTCGATGAATTTGCGGCTGAAATTGGAAATAGCGTACCTTGTAAGATGCTCCACTCCGGCATCGCCAGCAACTATTCAACCTTGAAGAAAAAAGCATTGGCACAAGCTGGCGTGTCCATTCTCTCGGCCGTGGCCGAAGCAAACGACGATACTTCCGGTGCTGCAACGGTAGCGGTAGTGAACGCTGTCGATTTTGTAAGCAACCCGCAATTGCAGGAGGAAGTGTTTGGCCCGTTCTCGCTGATCGTGACCTGCAATAATGTGGCTGAACTGGGCGAGGCCATCAACGTATTGTCGGGTCAGCTCACAAGTTCCTTCTTTGGCAGCGCAATCGAAATAGCAAAGTATTCTGAAATTGTGAACGCACTGCAACAGCGGTGTGGACGCATGATTTTTAACGGTGTTCCCACAGGCGTGGAAGTGTGCAAGGCCATGCACCACGGCGGTCCGTTCCCATCCACAACCGATTCGCGGTTCACGTCGGTGGGCAACGATGCCATCTATCGTTTTGTGAGGCCCTTCAGTTTTCAAAACGCGCCCGAGGCATTGTTGCCCCCGGAGCTTCAAAATGAAAACCCGCTGGAAATTTTGCGCTGTGTAGACAACGAATGGACCGTGGAGCCGGTCTTGGTTTTAAACTGATTTTTTTAATACGGAATGAAGAAGACTTTTTTTTGTATAGATGCACACACCTGCGGCAATCCGGTTCGCCTGGTGGCCGGGGGTGGACCTTCTTTGGAGGGAAAGAACATGAGCGAGAAGCGACAACACTTCCTCCGCGAATACGACTGGATACGCAAGGGACTGATGTTTGAACCGCGTGGCCACGACATGATGAGCGGCAGCATTTTGTATCCGCCGTGCGATCCGCAAAATGATGTGGCGGTGTTGTTCATCGAAACCAGTGGATGCCTGCCCATGTGTGGTCATGGCACCATTGGCACGGTCACCATCGCCATCGAAGAAGGACTGGTTGTGCCCAAACGTCCGGGCGAACTTCTGGTGGAAGTTCCCGCGGGCTTGATCCGTATCGAATATACCCAGAAGGGACAGAAGGTGACGTCGGTAAAAATCCGGAACATCGTGTCATTCCTCGCCGCGGAGAATCTGAAAGCCATCTGTCCCGACCTTGGTGAGTTGACGGTGGACGTATCGTATGGCGGAAATTTTTACGCCATTGTTGATGTACAGAAAAACTTCCCGGGCCTTGAGCATTTTCGTGCGGAGCAGTTGATCGGCTGGAGCCGCGAGCTTCGAAAAGACATTAACGCGAAGTATTCTTTTGTGCATCCCGAAAACCCAACCATCAACGGATGCAGTCACATTCTTTGGGCAGGTGCGGTGATCGATCCAACATCGACCGCGCGCAACGCCGTGTTCTATGGCGACAAGGCCATTGATCGCTCGCCTTGTGGCACGGGCACATCGGCGCGCCTCGCGCAATGGCATGCCAAAGGAAACCTGAATGTGGGAGAACCCTTTGTGCACGAAAGCATCATCGGCTCGAAATTTATCGGCCGCGTAGAAGAAGAAACATCACTGAACGGCAAGCCGGCCATCGTGCCCAGCATAGAAGGGTGGGCGATGGTGACGGGCTACAACACCATCATCATGGACGACAGCGACCCGTATGCACACGGCTTCCAGGTGATATAGTAAAAAACAAAGACGTCTTCGGCGATGGAGATATTTCGCATCTCCAACTGCAGGATGTCTACTTTTTAGCGAATTGAACAACATGAAAAATATTGCAATAATCGGTGGTGGAATAATCGGGTTGAGCACTGCGTATTATCTTCAGAAGGCGGGTCACACCGTAATGGTTTTCGACAAAGGCAACATGGACGATACATGCTCTATCGGAAACGCTGGCATGGTGGTGCCCAGTCACATTGTGCCCCTGGCGGCACCGGGCATGATCGCCAAAGGCATACGCTGGATGTTCAATTCGAAAAGCCCTTTCTATGTACGTCCGCGATTGAATGGCGATCTCATTAAATGGGGATTAAAATTTTATGCACATGCCAATGAAAAGCACGTGCAACGGTCGGCGCCGTTGTTGAAAGAGATTAGCATGCTGAGCAAACAATTGTTTCGCGAGATGAATAGCGCCAAAGAATTTGACTTTGGTTATCAGGAAAAAGGATTGCTCATGCTTTTTCAAACCGCCGAAACCGAGAAAGAAGAAATTGAAGCAGCACACCTCGCCAACCACCACGGCGTGGAAGCACATGTGTTGACACCCGCCGACGTGCAGGCCCTTGAGCCCGATGTGCGGGTAACCGCGCGGGGCGGCGTGATCTTTCCCGGCGACGCACACCTCATTCCACAGTTGTTGGTATCGAACCTCGTGGAACACCTGAAAAAAAACGGTGTGAAGATCTTAACACACCACGACGTGAGCGACTTCGTTACCGGCGAAAAATCAATTGAACGCATCACCATTGGCGACAAGGTGCTGGAGTTTGATGAATATGTGATTGCCACTGGCGCGTGGTCGGGTTTGTTTTGTTCGAAGCTGGATCTGGATCTTCCCATGCAATCGGGCAAGGGCTACAGCTTCACACTTCCCAACGTAAAGAAAAATATTCAGGTGCCCACACTGTTGCTGGAAGGGCGTGTGGCCGTTACGCCCATGGGCAATGCGCTTCGCTTCGGAGGTACGATGGAAATTAACGGGACCGATCGCAGCGTGAACATGAATCGCGTGAAGGGAATTGTGGAAACCATCCCAAAATATTATCCCGACATGAACGTGGCGGTGCCCGATGTGCGCGAGGTGTGGAATGGACTGCGCCCGTGCTCGCCTGACGGACTTCCCTACATCGGTCGCTCCAGTCGTTTCAAAAATCTCATCATTGCCACCGGTCACTCCATGATGGGGGTGAGCCTTGCACCTGCCACCGGCAAACTGGTGTCGGAGATCGTTAATGAAAAAAATCTGACCATGAACATCGCGGCGTTCAATCCCGAAAGATTTAACTGATCCGTTATGAAAAAAATATTCGCACTTGCGGCATTCACACTGCTTTGCCTCTCTCTGAACGGACAAGGCACGTTGCAGGATTACCGCAGGGCAGACTCCTGCCGGACGCTGTATAAGGGAAAAGTTTATAACGCCCCTGACAAGTTTCAATGGATCGCCGGTAGCCACACCTTCTGGTACAAAAACAACACCAGAACCGGGAAGGAATTTATGTTGGTTGATGCGGAGAAGAACAGCCAGCGCAAAGCCTTCGATCATGCACGCATGGCACAGGCGCTTTCGGCAAAACTGCGGAAACCGATGCGTGCACAGGATCTGCCGCTTCAGGATGTCGAGTTTGCAAAAGATCACAAGTCCATAAAATTCACGATCGACAGCGCGCGCATCAGCTGTCTTTTGCCCGCGTGCCAGTGTGCTGTCGAGAAAGTTATTCCGGAGAGCAAACCCGAATCGTATTGGGGAAATGCCTTCGACGAAGGTTCCAGTCATCCGCAAAAATCGGCCGACAGCTTGTGGCTTGCCTTTGTAAAAGAGCACAATGTGTTTATCCAATCGCGGAAGACAAAAGAAACGTTTCAGCTGAGCTATGACGGCAACAGCGGCGACTTCTATTCATCCTACATCACATGGTCGCCCGACAGCAAGAAGCTGGTGGCCTATAAGGTAACGCGGGGACAAACGCGCGTCATGTACATGATCGAATCTTCGCCCACCGATCAACTGCAGCCCAAGCTTCAGCAACGCGAATACCTCAAACCCGGCGATGCACTGCCACACAAACAACCGCAGCTGTTCCTGATAGATTCGAAAAAACATGTCCCCATCTCTGACGAACTGTTTGCTCAGCAATTCTCATTGGGAGACGTGCGCTGGAACAAGGATAGCCGCTTCTTTACCTTCGAGTTCAACGAGCGTGGACATCAAACCTACAGGATCTTAAAAGTCGACGCCACCACGGGGGGCGTCAGCATTGTTGTTGACGAGAAGAGCGAAACCTTTATTGACTACAGTGGCAAGCGATATCGCCACGATCTTTCCGAAAGCAATCAAATACTCTGGGCTTCCGAAAGAAGTGGCTGGAATCATTTGTATCTCTATGATGTAGCAACTGGAAAACCAGTTAATCCGGTCACGTCGGGCGAGTGGGTTGTGCGCGAAGTGGTGCATGTGGATGAGGCCAAACGCCAGGTGATCTTTGCGGCCTCCGGGCTCGATAAGGATCAGGACCCGTATCTAGTGCAGTATTGTGTCGTGAACCTTGACGGAACAGGATTCCGCAGACTCACTACGTCAAATACAAATCATGTCGCATCCTTTTCAGACGATCACCTGTATTTTGTTGACCACGCATCGCGCGTCGATCTGGCACCGATCAGCAGCGTCATCGAAACGGCTACGGGCAAGACGCGGATGGAAATTCAGAAAGCGGACCTCACGGACCTGCTTGGTGCTGGATGGCGAATGCCCGAAGTGTTTTCGGCAAAAGGACGCGATGGGAAGACTGACATCTGGGGCATTATTATACGACCATCAAAAATCGATGAAAACAGGAAGTACCCCGTCATCGAAATGATCTATGCAGGACCACAGAGTTTTTATGTTGGTAAGTCGTTCACCGAACGATACAACAGTATGAGTGCTTTGGCCGAGTTGGGGTTCATCGTGGTGCAGCTCGATGGCATGGGCACGTCGTGGCGTTCGAAAGCGTTTCACGATGTGTGCTGGAAGAATCTGAAAGACGCAGGCTTTGCCGATCGCATCGCGTGGATAAAAGCTGCCGGAGAAAAGTACCGCTATGTCGACACAGAAAACATGGGCCTCTTTGGCGGATCGGCAGGCGGACAGAATGCTGCGGGCGGTGTCATCTTTCATCCTGAGTTTTATAAGGCTGCCGTCGCGTCTTGTGGCTGTCACGACAACCGGATGGATAAGATGTGGTGGAACGAGCAGTGGATGGGCTATCCCATCGGTCCACACTATGCGGAGTCGTCGAACGTTGTGAATGCGCCAAAGCTTGGCGGGAACCTGTTGCTCATTGTGGGAGAGTTGGACGACAACGTCGATCCGGCGTCCACCTATCAACTGGCAAATGCGTTGATCAAAGCCGGAAAGGATTTTGAATTGATCACCGTGCCCGGCATGGGCCATTCGGGTGGCGGAGAGTATGGCGAACGCAAACGTCGCGACTTCTTTGTGCGCACCTTGCTGCATCGCGAGCCTCCGTCGTGGAAGGAATCGTATCCCTCAAAATGAGTGGGTTTAGGGTGGGGTTAAAATCCTACCGGTAGTTGTTAATATAAATCAAAACACAACGGCAAATTAGCCTTAGGTTTGATACCCTCGATCAGACAATTATTGGAGACATTAAAAGCAATAAAAAAATGGATATGAAGATGACGATGAAACGCGCGGTCTTTTTTTTCTGCTGTAGCCTAAGCACGCTGAGTGTTGACGCGCAAACGACAAAAATGCAAGCCGGCGATTATCCCATACAACCGGTGCTGTTCAATGCCGTGAACCTTCGCGACAATTTCTGGGCGCCCCGCATCAAAACCAATCATGAAGTAACCATTCCCTTCACGTTGGGAAAATGTGAATCGACGGGCCGCGTGAAAAACTTCGAGATCGCCGCAGGTCTGAAGACGGGCACCTTCTGCACCGAATTCACCTTCGACGACACCGACGTCTATAAGATCATTGAAGGTGCAAGCTATTCGCTGCAAATTTTTAAAGACCCTGCCCTGGAAGCCAAAGTGGATTCCCTGATCGACATCATTGGCAAAGCGCAGGAACCCGATGGTTACATATACACCAACCGCACCATCATGGGCGCCAACGGTCACGAGTGGGCAGGCACCAAACGGTGGGAGAAAGAAGAAATTCTCAGCCACGAACTCTACAACATCGGCCACCTCATCGAAGCCGGTGTGGCACACTATCACGCCACGGGCAAACGTACTTTGCTGAACATCGCCATCAAAGCGGCCGACCGCGTGTGTGCGGACTTCGGTCCTGACAAACTGCATACCTACTCGGGTCACCAGATCATTGAGCTGGCCATGGCCAAATTGTATAAAGTAACGGGCGACAAAAAGTATCTCGAAACCGGCAAGTTTATTCTCGATGTGCGCGGTCCGGGAGGCGACGAATACAACCAGGCTCATAAGAAAGTGGTAGACCAGCATGAGGCTGTGGGCCACGCCGTGCGCGCTGCCTACATGTATGCCGGCATGGCCGACATTGCAGCCCTGACTTCGGATGCGCAGTATATCAAGGCCATCGACGACATTTGGGAAAATGCCGTGTCAAAGAAAATTTATGTGACCGGGGGCATCGGCTCCACCGGCAACGGCGAAGCTTTTGGTGGAGACTTTGATCTCCCCAACATGTCGGCCTACAACGAAACCTGTGCTTCCATTGCCAATGTGTATTGGAACTACCGCTTGTTCCTGTTGCACGGCGACGCAAAATATTATGACGTGCTGGAGCGTACATTATACAATGCATTTCTCTCGGGAGTTTCGCTCACCGGAGATCGTTTCTTTTATCCCAACCCGTTGGAGTCGCACGGTCAGCATCAGCGGAGCCCCTGGTTTGCCTGCGCCTGTTGCCCCAGCAACGTGACACGGTTCGTGCCTTCTGTCGGCGGCTACTTCTATGCGCAAAAAGGAAGCTCGATCTATGTGAATCTCTATGGCGAAAGCACCGTCAACTTCACGGTGAACAAAAGCCCGGTAACACTCGAACAAAAAACAAAATATCCCTGGGAGGGCGATGTGCAAATCCTGGTGAGTCCTGCCAAGGCGGCCGCGTTCGATGTGCGCGTGCGCATTCCGGGCTGGGCGATTGACAAACCAATTCCTGGCGACTTGTATACTTTTCACGACAAGATGAAAGAACAACCCTCGGTGTCGGTGAACGGCAAACCGGTGGAGTTCAAACTCGACAAGGGTTATGTGGTGATGAACCGGAAATGGAAGAAGGGCGACGAGATTCGTGTGCACCTGCCCATGCCCGTTCGGAAAATTGAAGGCAACACAAAAATTGAAGCCGACAAAGATCGTTATGCCTATCAACGCGGTCCGCTGGTGTATTGCGCCGAATGGCCCGACAACGCCGACAAGAAAGTGGTGAACCTCGTGATTCCCGACAACGCCGATGTGAAGGCTGTGTATGACGCCGATTTCTTCAACGGCATGTATGTGCTGAAGGCAAAAGGAAAATCGACAGCGCGTGTGATTGCCGCCGACATAAAAACAAACGACGTGGACGTGGAGCTTATTCCGTACTTCACCTGGGCACACCGCGGCGCGGGCGAAATGGTGGTGTGGATACCCGATCAGCCGGGAGCCGCCCAGCCTACACCTGCACCTACCGTAGCGTCGGGCAGCACCATCTCGGCTTCACACAAGTCAAGAACACTGATGGCGCTGAACGACCAGATGGAACCCAAGAACTCCAACGACCACAGCATCATCTACTACCACTGGTGGCCCTTGAAAGACACTGTGCAATGGGTGCAATATGATTTTGAAAAATCGTCAACCGTGAGTTCTTCCAAAGTGTATTGGTTTGACGACAGTCCTTTCGGGGACTGCAGAATCCCGGCAGGATGGAAATTGCTTTACAAAAGCGGTGACCAATGGATACCGGTGAAAACCACCAAGGGCTACGACATTTTGAAAGATCAATACTCCACCGTATCGTTTGAGCCGGTCACGACCACGGCGCTGCGCCTGGAAGTGACCTTACCGAAAGAATTTTCCGGCGGCATTTTGGAGTGGTCTTTGAATTGAGGTTGCGCCTCGTATAGTTTCAATGATTTGTAAGTTCATTAAAGAATAGTCATGCTTTCATTCATCTCTTCTCATACCCGCCGTCATGCGGTGGCCCTTGCAGTGTTTTCGTTGTTCGGAGTGGTCGCGACAGTGCGCGACGCAAACGGGCAATCCTATTTGCCTGACGAAAACAATGCACGGGTCAAGGTGAAACCGCAGGTGGCCATTGCCGCATATCCCTTCGCCCTCAATGAAGTGAACCTGTTGCCCAGCGTGTTCACCGATGCGCGCGACGCCGATATCAAATACCTGTTGGTGATTGAACCCGACCGGTTGCTGTCACAATTCAGAACACACTCGGGATTGAAACCGAAGGCCGAGAAATATGGCGGGTGGGAGAGCGATGGTCTTGCAGGCCACACGCTCGGACATTATCTCTCTGCCTGCGCCATTGAATATGCTGTCTCTGGAAACCCGGAGTTTCTAAAGCGTGTCAACTACATTGTTGACGAGTTGGAAGCATGCCAGGTGGCCCGCAAGACAGGTTACGTCGGCGCCATTCCCCGCGAAGATTCGGTGTTCATGGAAGTGTCGCAGGGGCAAATTCGCTCCCGTGGTTTTGACCTGAACGGCTCATGGTCGCCATGGTACACCATTCACAAAGTGATGGCCGGCTTGCTGGATGCCTACCTCTACTGCAATAACGACAAGGCCCTCGCCATCGAACAACGCATGGCCGACTGGACCGAAACGACCCTGAAGAATCTAAACGACGAACAAATTCAAAAGATGCTGCTCTGCGAATACGGTGGCATGAACGAAGTGTTGGTAAATACCTACGCCTTCACCAAAAACAAAAAGTACCTTGATCTTTCTTATAAGTTCCACGACAAAGTGGTGCTTGACTCGTTGGCCAAACGCGTTGATATTCTCCCCGGACGACACTCCAACACACAAATTCCAAAAGTGATCGGCACCGTGCGTCGCTATGAACTTACCGGCGCAAAAAGCGATTTTGTGATTGGCGATTTTTTCTGGAAGACCGTTGTCAACCACCACTCATACGCGCCCGGCGGAAACAGCAACTACGAATACCTGAGCGAAGCCGACAAGCTCAACGACAAGCTCACAGACAACACTATGGAAACGTGCAACACCTACAACATGCTGAAGCTGACCCGGCACTTGTTTGCGCTGCAACCTTCGGCCGAGCTGATGGAATATTATGAACGCGGATTGTACAACCATATCCTGGCATCGCAGAATCACAAGACCGGCATGATGTGCTATTTCGTGCCCTTACGCATGGGAACGCGCAAAGAATTTAGCGATGAGTTCAACACGTTTACGTGCTGTGTGGGATCGGGCATCGAAAACCATGTGAAGTATGGTGAAAGCATTTTCTTCAGAGGAAAAGACGGAAGTGTGTATGTGAACCTTTTCATTCCTTCAGTTTTGAACTGGAAAGAAAAGGATTTCCGACTGACCTTGAACAGCAAGATTCCCCAGGAAAAAACCATCAGGCTCACCATTCAAACCAGCCAGGCGCAAACACGAACCATCCGCATCCGGAAACCGCAGTGGGCACCGAAAGAAATCGTGGTCCGCGTAAACGGAAAAGCCGTTGCGGCAAGTGTGGCACAGGACGGATACATTGCCCTGACGCAAAAGTGGAAGAACAACGACGAGATTGCCGTTGATTTCGAATCGTCGTTGCACGCAGTGGCGATGCCTGATAATAAGGATCGTAAAGCGTTTTTCTATGGTCCGATATTGCTGGCGGGCAACCTGGGAACATCAGAACCTGATCCTGCCACGGGCATTCCTGTGCTGGTTTCGGATGAGGCGGACGCAAACAAGTTGTTTGTAGCAGAGTCTAAAGACGCATTGGTTTTTAAAACCAACAAAATCGGCGCGCCCAGCGACGTGACCCTTCAACCGTTCTATAGCGTGGCCGATGAATTCTACACGGTGTATTGGGATGTGTTTTCGCCACTCGCCTGGAAAGACGAACAGCAGCGCTACGAAGAGAAAAAGAAAGCAGCCTATGAGCTGGAGAAAAGCACCGTCGACGAATTGCGCGTCGGCGAAATGCAACCCGAACGCGACCACAATTTCACCGGCGAAAATTTGGAAACAGGAGAGTCGCACACGCGTAAATTCAGAGTGGCAAATGATGGCGGCTCGTTCAGCTTCACCATGAAGGTGGCTTCGGGTTTTTCCTACAACCTCATCGCCACCTATTGGGGCATGGACAACCGTGGACGCAATTTCGACATTCTTGTGGATGGCGAAAAGATTGCCAGTGTGGATCTGAATAAATTCAAAGAAAGCAAGTTCTACGATATCGCTTACAAAGTTCCGACCCATCTGGTGACGGGAAAAACAAGTGTGAAAGTCACCTTCCAGGCCAAAGCAAAAAATCAAGCCGGTCCCTTGTTCGGGGTCAGGTTGGTGAAAGAATCGCGATAGTAAAATCTAATATCTAAACGGCACACATGAAACTCCGTCTTCTCAGTCTGTTTTTGTTTTTTATGGTCACTGCCGGTCACGGGCAAAATGTGGCGGAGTTGATTCAGCAGTTTAGTGAAGACAAGTATGCGCTCTATAGAAAGTATCCCGTGCAAGAGTCGAAGGCATACTACACGCGCTTCAATCTTTTCTACGAAGGTTACAGAAATGTTCTAAAGAATCTTCCCTACGAGTCTCTGACTGCCGAAGCAAAAGTGGACTATGTGCTGTTGCAAAACCAGATTGAAAAGGAAGCCTACTTTCATTCGCTGGATGAACAAAAGTTTGATGAGGTTTCGAGTGTCTTGAAATTTGCCACGCCGCTCTATGCGTTTGTTGAACAGCGTGCCACAGGGAAAACCGTCAACAGTCCACAGACGGCGCAGGATTTTGAAGACATGACAAAAGCCATTGCAAAGGCAAAAGAAACATTTGCCAAGGCGCCGTTCAACAGCTGGCAAAAAGCAGACAAGGCAAAGCTGGTGGTGAAGTCTCTGCAAAGTGCATTGCACGAGTCGTTTGATTTTTACAAAGGCTACGATCCTCAGTTCACCTGGTGGACGGTGAAGCCGTTTCACAAGCTTGATTCGTCCTTGACAGCGTATGCTTCCTTTCTGAAAGACAACTATCAGAACACATCGGTGAAAGACGATGGCAGCGGCATCATTGGCAAGCCCATTGGGAAGAGTGCTTTATTGAAAAGCCTGGAGCTGGAATTCATTCCCTATTCGCCGGAAGAACTGATCGCCATTGCGCAGCAACAGTTTGCGTGGTGTGATGCCGAGATGTTGAAGGCCTCGCAGGAGATGGGTTTTGGAAATGACTGGAAAGCGGCGCTTGAGAAAGTGAAGGGTAGCTATGTTGCTCCGGGCGAGCAGCCAGCCATGGTGTTTGGCCTGGCCACAGAAGCCATTCGTTTTCTGGAAACAAACGACCTGGTCACCATCCCACCATTGGCGAAAGAAACGTGGCGCATGGGCATGATGTCGCCTGCAGCACAGAAGATAAACCCGTTCTTTCTTGGCGGTGAGGAAATTCTGATTTCGTATCCCACCAACACCATGGAACACGGCGAGAAATTAATGAGCATGCGGGGCAACAACCCACACTTCTCACGCGCCACCGTGCAACACGAACTCATTCCCGGGCACCATCTTCAGCAGTATATGCAGAGCCGTTACAAACCCTATCGCAGCGCGTTCTACACACCGTTCTGGACCGAAGGCTGGGCGTTGTATTGGGAGATGAATTTGTGGGACAAAGGATTTGCAAAAAGTCCGGAAGACCGCATTGGCATGTTGTTCTGGCGCATGCATCGCTGTGCCCGCATCATCTTCTCGCTCAGCTATCACCTCGAAAAAATGACACCACAGCAGTGCATCGACTTTCTGGTGAGCCGTGTGGGCCACGAGTATGCAAACGCTGAGGCAGAAGTACGTCGGTCGTTCACTGCGGGCTACGACCCCTTGTATCAGGTGAGCTACATGATTGGCGGCTTGCAGTTGTATGCCTTGCGCAAAGAACTTGTTGCGTCAGGGAAAATGAAGGAGAAAGATTTTCATGATCGCATTCTAAAGGAAAATGGCATTCCCATAGAATTTGTCCGTGCGATTCTGATCGGAGAAAAGCTCTCGCCAGGATATAAGAGTCGCTGGAAGTTTGCTCAGCCGTAAAAAAGATAGTGAATGAAATGTTAAACGACGCACGCTTGTCTAAGCGTGCACCGCGGCGATATCCATTTTGTTTTCGTTAAGCTTTTTGAACTCGGTTGGTGTGATGGAACAAACCGACCTGAACTTGCGATTAAAATTCGAAAGGTTGTTAAAGCCTACTTCAATGGATATCTGCGAGATGCTCAGGTCGTCTTGTTGCAAAAGCTTGCGGGCGTGCCCGATGCGTATCTCGGTGAGGAAATCGACATACGATTTGCGTGTGCGTTTTTTGAAATAACGGCAAAATGAATTCGTGGTCATGTGGGCCAGGTCGGCCACTTCGTCGAGCGAAATCTTGCGATGAAATTCGTTCATAGTGAAGCGGTAGATGTCCGCAAGTTTGCGCCCGTCCAGTTCGTCAAATTCGTTGTACACACCCGACGATGCCAGCGGTTCCATGTTGTTGTGTGCCGACATGATGTTTAGCAGTTTCAGCAACACGATCAGCCGGTCCATTCCTGTTTTGCGGAACATACACTTCATCAATTGCGCGATGCGGCTTTTGATGGGTTCCTGGATAAACAACCCGCGTTCGCTTTGCCGGGAGAAGTCGCTGAGGTGCGATAGTTCGGGCATAGACAGGAAGGTGTCGCCAAACGATTTCCATTCAAAGAACACCGTAAGCGAATGCGCCTGTCCCTCCCGGGGATTGTCGTAATATTTTTGATCGTTTCGAAACACGTGGGGGAGGTTGGGGCCGATCAGAAAAATGTCGCCCGGCTTGAAGGCTCCTATAAAATCACCAACAATCACTTTTCCCTCGCTGCTCAGGATCAGGGTGAGCTGTATTTCAGGGTGTTGATGAAGATTGTCGTAAAAATGAATCTCCTGGTCCTCTTGAAGCCTGAAAGATTCTTGTGACGTCTTTGGGATTTTAAAGGGTAGAATCTTCATAGAATTGGGGGGTGTGTTAAATTCTGTTAGCTAAATATTCGCAAAAATTTAATAATTGTCAAATGTACAGTTAATAAAGTATTAGGGTAGGATAATATCAGATCAGCCGCAACGGGGTTTGGAGATTGTACTACGCTATCCAACCCAAGCCTGCAATCATTTGAATACGGGTAAAATCGTATTGAGGGCAGGCAATATTTGTAAAACGGACAATTAACATTGATACTACCTTTCGTTTCCATCTCCCCGGTCTGTCACCTGCAGCGATACAAAGCGTGAACCCTGGAAATAGGATGACAAAATAGTATGCATAAGATTCTTCACACATCATTTCTCCTGTTTGTCTGGAACGTTTGCACGGCACAGGGCCCCACCATCATTGTGGATGCAGCCAAAACCGGCGCACCCGTGTCAAAAGAGTTGCATGGCATTTTTTTCGAGGAGATCAGTCACGGTGGCGAAGGTGGTCTCTATGCCGAGCTGATTCAGAACCGTGGCTTTGAAGAGAGCCGCATCCCCGAAGGCTGCACGCTCGACTCGGGCTTCATCATTCCACCGCGCACACCCCACTTCGGCTCGGAAAAAGTGTCGGATTGGAAAATGCCTTTCGAAGCCAAGTCCGATTATCCCGCATGGACGTTGACAACCGGCGGCGGCGCAACGGGAAAAATTTCACTCGACCTGAGCGATCCGTTGTACAAGGAGAATCCCCGGTCCTTGAAAGTTGAAGTTACCCGGCTGGGCAAAACGGGCAAGGTTGCTGTGGTCAACGAAGGCTTTTGGGGAATTAATGTTCAGCAAGGCGAAACCTATGCGCTCACATTCTATACCCGCACGCAAAACTATACCGGCAATATCACGGCCAGGCTGGTGGGCGGTGATGGAAAAACGCTGGGCGAAAAAGTATTTGAAAACGTAAATTCAAAAGACTGGAAAAAATTGACAGCCACGCTTCGCGCAGACGCCACCGATGCAAAGGCCACGTTTCAACTTTCCTTTTCAAAACCCGGAAAGGTTTGGCTCGACTTTGTTTCGCTCTTTCCGACAAAAACATTTAAGGGCAGGCAGAATGGTTTACGGGCCGACCTTGCGCAATACCTGGCCGACCTGAAGCCGGCGTTCGTCCGGTGGCCCGGGGGTTGTTTTGTGGAGGGCATCAGCACACAAAGTGCACCCAATTGGAAGCGATCGCTAGGCCCCGTGGAGCAGCGCTCCGGAACCTATAGCCCGTGGGGATATTGGTCGAGCGACGGCTTGGGTTATCACGAGTTCCTGCAGTTCTGCGAAGACATCGGCGCGAAAGCCATGTATGTGTTTAATTGTGGCGTCGCTTGCGAAATGCGAAGCGGAGTGTATGTTGAAGACAAGGATGTGACGCCCATCATCACAGACATTCTTCACGCCATCGAATATGCTATCGGCCCCAAGGAGTCGGAGTGGGGAGCGTTGCGTGCAAAGAACGGCCATCCCGAACCATTCCCGTTGCACTATGTGGAGGTTGGAAACGAGCAGGTGGGAGAGAAGTATGCCAAACGTTTCAATGTTTTTTATGACGCCATAAAAGCACGCTATCCACAACTACAGGTGGTGGCCGCAATGGGCATCGCCCACCTGAGCAAACCAACAATAGCCACCATTAGCAAAATGGACATGGCTGACGAGCATGCCTACAAAGCTGCCGGGTGGGCGATGGCCTATGCGGATTGGTATGACAAATACGAACGAAAAGACTGGAAGCTCTATGTGGGCGAATACGCCTGCAACAGCGGTGTGGGCACAGGCAACATGACGGCCGCGCTCAACGACGCAACGTTCATCCTGGGCATGGAAAGAAATTCGGACCTCATCACCATGAGCAGCTATGCGCCCTTGCTGGAGAACGTTCACGACACCGACTGGCCCGTGAACCTGATCCGATTCGATGAAGCAAAAAGCTTTGCCCGCATTTCATATTACACCATCAAGATGCTGAACGAAAACAAGGCTACGGTGAACCTCGCCACGAATGTAAACGTGCCCGTTGACGCCAGCAAACCTTTCTTCGAGGGAGGCATTGGCTTGAGTACATGGGATACGCAAGCCGAATACAAAGACATCGAGATAGTCAAAGACGGCAATGTGCTATACAAAAGCGAATCCCTGAAAGGGCAGGACTGGAATTTTGAAGGTGGCGAATGGTCGGCGCAAAACAACATGCTGACGCAGACCAAGGATGGGCCATGGCCGTTGGCAGTGCTGAAAGAGAAGTCGTTTGATCGTTATGTGCTGAAGTTGAAGGCAAGAAAAACGGGTGGCTACAACGCCTTCATGATTCCCTTTGCGTTTCGCGACAACCAGAATTATCTCCGCGCGCACATCGGCGCCTGGCTGAACAAAGTGGCAGCTTTTGAAACAGTGACGAAAGGAGCGGACGCAATTGTGTCGCAACCCGTGCGCCTGGAAAAGCCTGTCGAACTGAATCGCTGGTATGACATCGAGCTGCGTGTGAACAACACAAACGTGGAATGTTTCCTGGATGGAAAACTGTTGATGATGTACACAAAGCCGCTCGATTTTTTTGGCATTGCCGGTCGCGACGAGCAAACCCATGAAGTGGTGATTAAATTGGTGAATGCCACAAACACTTCCCGAAAGGTTTCCCTACGCATAAACAACACGTCTTTGGAATCGAATGGCAAAGCGATCGTGATATCGTCTTCTTCACCAGATGATGAAAATTCATTTGAGCAACCCAGGCAATTCGTTCCACAGGAAGATGTGGTGCGAAACGTTGCTTCGGAATTTGAATATTCCTGTAAACCCTGGTCAACCACTGTGCTCCGGTTGAAGGAGAAACGATAGGTTCAGACGGTATTGGTTTCTGTACGCCGCCCTTGCGCGGAAGAAGGATGACGTTTGGTACGTGGGTGCACTTGCCACCTGGGAAGGCCAGACCCTGAACGTGCCGTTGTCGTTTCTGGGCAAGGGCACCTTTGAGATCGAAATTTTCCAGGACGGTGTGAATGCCGGCCGCGAAGCAACCGACTACAAACGCATTACAAAAAGCAGTGACCGCGGCCGATGTGCTCAAGGTTGTGATGGCTTCCGGCGGAGGATGGGCCGCAAGGATCAGCAGCAAATAAAAGTAGTGTGTCGTCGGGTTTGGTTGATGGTAATATACTATCGGCTTTAGCTAATATTTGTAAAATGGTTCCCGGCGGAACAACGTACTTTTACATCGCTATAGTTTTAGTTCTGGGTTAATTTATAATTTGGTTGAAGGCATCGCGAAGCACGATGCCTTTTTCTTTTGTATCCCCTGTGCACATTCCGTGCACCATAATAAACTGGTTAAGATTCTATCACCATCTGTTAAGATATAGGGAGCCGTGGTGCAAACGATGAATTAACTTCATCTCCTGTTAGCACACACCTCCATTGCAGAAGTGTTCCGGTGTTATTTGGAATGAGTTCGCACGAATGTCATTCAGGTTGTTGAATTGTCTATGGCGCAATGGAGTGAAGTTTCAATTTTGATTGTCATCATTTTATTTTCTCACCGGTGAGGCGGTGAGCCGCGGTTGCATCGCAGTTGGTCTGGCGGCATGGGAAAGGAATGCGATCTCAAATTTTCTTCGAAGCATTTTCTCGTAACTTAAACAACTATACACATGACTAAATTCAACTGGAAGAAGTTAACATTTCTGGTGTTAGCATTGAGTATGCTTGCGTTCCATGCACGGGCGCAATCAAACATCGCGTTATCGGCCACACCCACCACGTCGTTTGTGTCGTCGTGGGAAACACTGGCGGCTGTGAAAGACGGATTCACACCGGCCAACTCCAACGACAAATCGCACGGCGCCTATGGCAACTGGAACAACCCAAACTCCCTTCAATGGGTGCAGTATGATTGGACACAAAACTACCTCGTCACGTCGGTGGAAGTATATTGGTTCAACGATGGCGGCGGCGTGCTCACACCCACCACGGCCTATGTTGAATACTGGAATGGTGCATCGTGGGTAAACATCGGGAATGTGCCCCTGGTCACCAATGCGTTCAACGTGGCCACGTTTGCCAGCGTGAGTCTGAACAGGATCCGCATCACGATGCGGAACACCACGCAGTCTACCGGCATCCTGGAATGGCGGGTGATGGGAACACCCGTCAGCAATTGCGCGGGCACGGCCATCACAGCCTACACGCAAGTGAACGGTGGCTCGTGGACGCAAACGGCAGCGGCTACCCTGGCCGCCGGTGGTTCTGTGCGCTTCGGCCCGCAACCGGCGTCGGGTGGTTCGTGGAGTTGGACCGGTCCCAACGGCTTCACCGCCACCACACGCGAAATATTGATCAGCAACGTTCAGGCTATACAAGCCGGAACCTATGTGGCGCGCTACACCAACACCTGCGGCACACAGACCACCCAAAACTTGACGGTCACCCTCAGCGGAACCAGCACGGGCAATCCCTACACATGGCCGGTCTATTCTCCGAACATCAGCTACAACTTCCGCGACGAATTCCCCGCGCTCCAAACCCCAACCCAGGTCCTGAACGATTGCCCGCAAGTGGTCTCCACACAATCGTCTGACTGGTGGTGTTTCCGGAAAGGCCCCACGGCCAATTCGCTCGTGACTTCGGCGGCAGTCACGCCCATGCTGGCGCGGCTCAACACAGACTTCGCCTACTTCCGCGACCAGATGGGATGGCCACCCGATCTGCGTGCAAAGAATGGCTATCGCAGCGCAGTCTATTTGTATGGCTCGGGACTTTGCACCGACAATGAACCCAACACCGCCCTGGGTGGATGGCAAAGCGCAATAACCTACAACGGCACAAGCTGGCCCATGGTGCTTGCGTCATACTATCCCGTCTACAGTTTTGATCCGGCGTGTACCTATGCCGATAGAGAGTCTCAGAAGGGCGCCATGACGCACGAAGGCATCCATGCGTTGTTGGCCGACCTGCCCGGCATAAAACAATCAGCCTGGTTTCACGAAGGTGGCAATGTGTGGCTGCAACAAACGGCCGATGCCCGGCGCACCAACAACTTCAGCACGATGGGTGATCTGAACGGCACAGACTTCATCGCACCCTTCATGCCCATCGAATGTTATTCGGGATGGCTTCAGGATGGAAGCTTTGGTGGACCATCGGCAGAAGGTGTAAACATGTTTAACGGAAATCAACAGATCTGCACGTGGCGAACTTATCTAGGTGGTCATCAATACAGCAGTTCGTTCCCGACATTTTTGGGCAATGCTTTGGGCGATGGCGCAGTGCCCTGGATCTGGCGAAATTCTCCGAACCGTGTGCTCGAAGGCATTGCATCGGGAATTGGTGCCACGCAGATTCGCAGGCTCATCACCGAGTATCGTGCCAAGCAGGCGTTGGTAGACTTCGGCCCCTGGAACACGGCCATCCTGGCGCTCATGAATGCGCACTTTGGTCAGTCGGTCACTGCCGAGTGGCAACCGTCGTGGATGAATCCCGCAGCATGGTCTGCCACACCCTATGTGCAAACAACAAACAACAGCGGCACGCTCACACCCGAAGCCCGCACGTTGCCGGGATGGTCGGGAGCAAACCAGATACCCCTGCTGGTGACGGGCAACATGGTGACGGTTAACTTCCAGCCCATCGGCGCGAACATGACGTGTCAGCTTGTATACCGCACAACCACAGGCACACCTGTATACAGTCAATATGTCTCCAGCGGCAATTGCAGCCTGCGACTGGATGCGGCACCGGCCAACAATGTGGTAATCGCCGTAATCACAAACACCGACTACATATACAACGGTGAAAGTACACGCACAGCACATTTCGATTATCGTCTGCAGTTGGTTACGGGTGTGACCGGCACAGCCAGCATCAACACCAAGTGGTTCACTTCTGCCACGCTGGCCGGCGCACGCTCGGTGCAATCGGAAGGTGAGGTGGGCATAGACATGTCCAAGTATTGTACGCACTCCTATCATCAAACCGGGGAGGTGGCCGAGGTGCAGAAAATAATCAACCCCGCCGGTTTCCTCATGTATCCCAATCCCGTGGCCGAAAACAAGGGAATCACTCTGGAGTTCATCAACGTGGACGGGGAGGAGACATCCATCAGCATCTTCACCCCGCAAGGAAGAAAGGTTTATGAAACATCCACGCGCGGGAAAAATATCACGGTAGAGTCGAAAGACATCAAGCGAGGGTATTATATCGTGAAAGTGAAAAACACAAAGTCCAACACATCACAGAACCTGATTGTGAACTGATCGGTTGAAATAGAGTGTGAGATTTACATGCAATCGGGAAAGTCTAAGGACTTTCCCGATTTTTGTTTTTAATACAGTTTGTATCGTTCAGGGGGTGATGAGACGATTACTTTGAGCTTTTTTGTCCTGTTTTTTTTGACTGCAAAATTAATTCAGTGGCACATTCTATTCTTGTCTGGCACACGGAATGATTTCCGTGTGTTCCAGGAAATCTTAACGTTATCAAAATGGAAATGCCACATTACCCAATGGTTGTCAGCGAAGATCGACTGACGTATGAGTTTTTCAGTGACGGTCCTAAGGGGAAGATTCTGAAATCGATTTGGTATGAACCCCTTCAGACGTTTTCTTTGGTCTTTAACCTCGCTCTTGGTGATGTGGACAACGATATGGGCGATATTCGATGCGATGTGGTCTCAAATAACAACGATCGCGATAAGGTTCTGCGCACGGTGGCAGAATCTGTAATCGTGCTGTGTCGTTTCTATCCATCGGCCTATGTTGTTTTTCAGGGGAACTCCCCGGCAAGAACGAGATTGTATAGGATGATGCTCTCAAAACACTTATCGGAAATTCGCCAACGCTTTTGGGTATTTGGTATACTGCGCGATCGGACAGAACCGTTTCGGAAAAATAAAAACTATCGGAGCTTCATGGTGAAGGCGAAGTAGTTGTATTTTAGAGTAACGAAACACACATATTTATGAAAACCATAGCGAACAAACAAACCATCCGGGCAAACGCACCACAACAGTATCTGACACAACAAGAAACAGATAGAATCACAAGCAACCGCGAAATGATCAAGAAGCATGAAGAAGCAAAGGCGTTCTTCAAGGATGTGAACTTGAGCAAATTCTTGGAAGAGGCAAAAGCGCACGAGCAGGTGATGGGAAGAAAATAGTGTTTGTTTCTATGAAGTCTGTTGTTTGAATGTTGTATGAATTTTAGTGAGTCCCAAGGGTTGCCTCGGCTTAGCGGCAATTGACTGCCCGGGCACACCTCCAAAAAGCAAGCGCCCCGATCCAATACTGGCTACTCGAAAAGTCATCAGGAGCATTTCCGGCCTTTCGCATTTTTACAATACTTTCTGGTTTTCACAACGTAGGTTTTAAGAGTTAACCAAAAGTTAATAAGAGCAGTGTGGCTTGATATGGTGTTGGATTATAACGTTTATACTATCTTCGCCGAAACCCTTGACCTTCTCACATTTTTGTTGGAGCATTTTAAGTTTTACTGGTAGACCATGAGGGACTGAGCGTCGGAGCCGCTCACGAACTTTGATACTTTAATCCGGGCGGTGTAGTTGTAGTGGGCAATCAAAAGGGTTTGCATTTTTTTTTATCCCCCCAGGATTAGATAAAATATCTCAAAGACCTCATGAAGAAGATTGTACTGATCTGCGGAATGCTAGTGCTCATTCGCGTGCTAGCTTTTGCGCAACCGATTGTTCCCGGTGGATTTAACGCATCAACCTTATCCGCCACAGGCATCGTGCTGAATTGGACGGACCTCTCCTCAAACGAAACAGGCTTTCAAATTGAACGATCGACATCGCCGGAGAGTGGATTCGCGCTGGTGGCAACGACTGGCGCAAACACCACGACCTATATCAACAACACTGGACTCGCTTCCGGCAAGGCATACTACTATCGGGTCCGTGCCACGAATGCCTCGGGTGCTTCGGCTTACACGCCGGTGGTTACGGCCACTACCGGGCTTCGCAGATTTCTCATCGATTTTGGATCGCCTTCCGTCCAGACCACCGTGTCGGGATGGAACAACGTGACCACGCCGGCAACGGGAACAACCGTGAGCCTGGTGGAAAGTACGGGCGCACCGTCGTCGCTCAGTCTGTTGATTGTGAAAGACCCCTCAAACGGCTACGCGGCTAACAACACCTCGGGAAGCACAACGGCAGTGCTCGACTATCCCGTGTCGGCGGTGAGCGATAGTCATTTCGGATGGGGCTCTGGTGGTTCGTATCGCATCAGCGGGTTAGACAACAGCAAGGTTTATAACTTACGCATCTTCGGTTCGCGGCTTTATGTGGGCGACTCGCGCAAGGGCACGTTCACCATCAACGGCCAGCAGCAAATATTGGAAACCGCCAACAACACATCGCAGACCATCGTGTTCAAAGGGATGGTGCCGGTGTCGGGCACGCTCACCATCAACTTTGCCGTAGCGACAGGCTCAACGTTTACCTACATCAACGTGCTCGACATTGTGGAAGAAGGAACGGCGATTCCTCCTGCACCACAAGCGTTGACGGCCATGGCCCGTACGTCCACACAAGTGAACCTGGCCTGGACCGACGCATCGGCCAACGAGACGGGTTTTCAAATCGAACGGTCGTCAACATCCGGCGCGGGCTATGCCGTGCTGACCACTACGGAACCCAACACAACAACGTATTCAGACATCAACCTTACGCCAGGCACTACCTACTACTATCGTGTCAAAGCGGTGAATGCCGAGGGAAGTTCCAGCTACACGGCCGAAGTCAGTGCTACCACGCTTGTGCCGCCACCCGCTGCGCCCACCTCACTGACGGCTAATGCACAATCGGCCTCGCAGGTTGATCTGGGGTGGACGGACAATGCTGACAACGAAACTGCATTTCAGTTGGAACGCTCACTGACGGCGACAACCGGATTCGCTTTGGTAGCCACGCTATCGGCGAATGTAACAACCTACTCGGATGCTACACCAGCGGCAAACACAACGTATCACTATCGCGTGCGTGCCCTCAACGCGGGAGGAAATTCGGCCTACTCCGCAGAAGTTCAGGTGACCACGCTGCATGGTCCTCCGGCCACACCAACGCTAGCCGTTGTCGGCGTCACCTCATCCCAAGTCAGCCTGTCGTGGACCGAATCGGGAGAGGTGACGGCTTTTCAGTTGGAGCGATCGGCGACGTCAGGTTCGGATTTCACAACCATTGCCTCTGCCGATGCAAAGGCTACGGTAGAGGTTGATACAAACGTGCTTCCAGGCACACAGTATTTCTATCGCCTGAAAGCTGTGAACGAAGCCGGTAGTTCGGCGTATAGTGTTGAAGTTAACGCTACCACGCTGCCATTGCTACCCGCAGCACCCACTACGTTGGTGGCCGAAGCGAGTTCGGCCACACAGATCGACTTAACCTGGCAAGATGGCTCCGACAATGAAACCGGGTTTGAAATTGAGCGTTCGTTGACAGAAGGTTCAGGCTTTGTTCGGATCATCACCACCGCGGCGAACACCACGCACTATTCCGACACGGGCCTTGCTGCCAGCACGTCGTACTTTTATAGAGTGAAAGCGGTGAACGCTGGCGGAAGTTCAGCATCTACGCCGGAGGCCACAGCCATCACACTCGCCGCCCCGCCGGCATCCCCGGCATCGCCTTCGGCCATAACCGCCACGGCCGTCAGCTCAACCCAAATCAACCTAAACTGGCAAGATGTTTCAAGCAATGAAACAGGTTTTCAGATAGAGCGATCGCTCATAAGTCAACAGGGATACACATTGTTGTATACGGCCCGGGCAAGCACTACATCCTACAACGATACTGGTCTTGCAGAAGGCACGACCTATTACTATCGTCTTCGTGCCATCAACGCAACGGGTTCTTCATCCTACACTCCCGAAGCAAACGCCACGACACTTCCCGTCACACAAGCCTATGGTCAGATCTTTTCCGAGACAGCATTTTCATCGGCCACACGGTTCCCCACAAAAGGCACGGGCATAAGCCGCGACACCGACAAACTGGTGTTGACCGGAAATCCATCGCTGTTCAGCTCCTACATCTATCACGACGATCCTGCCAATCCCTTTCGCTACACATGTCTTGAAAACTGGAATGTACGCGTCAGAGTAAAGACACCTTCCACATTGAATGCGAGCAGCTACGGCATCGGCATTGGTGTGCAGAGCGTGAATACGGCCGACCCTTACTCGACGACCATGCGCTGGGGTTGGGACAGTGGGCAAAACTTCATCTATCTCTACTACAAGTCGACGACATCGCTGCAAATGGTGTCTACCACGAAATACGTACCCACGGCAAATACCTATTATTGGGTGGAAGTGACGCGGGCGAAAGACGCGTTCACCTACACCATTTTTGATGGTGCCACCGGCAAGACACAACTGTTCACCACCAAGCTCACCTTTCCCACCTTCACTGCCGGCAACTATGTGAAAGCACACAACACCGGCCAGTTTTGTCTTCACCAGTTTGGGGGTACCAATAGTGAGGTAACAAATTGGGAAGTGTCGACCACGGCCATGAAGAACGCCGACTACATTGGTGTGGGCGATAGCAACATGCACGGGTTGTTCGCCTCCAGCAACAGTCAGCGTTGGATTGAAAGTGCTATGACCAGCGCGGGCAAATCGTTCAACATTCTCGCCGGCATCTCCGATCGCTCAGCGGATGTGGTGAGGCGAATTCCTGAAGTGATTGCACTGAAACCCAAAGCCGTGGTGCTCTCCATTGGCCGAAACGATCTGGCCAACGGTGTCGCGCTGTCGACCGTGCAAGCGAACATCGACTACATCATCAACACACTTCAGTCGGCGGGCATCACCGTGAACCTGGCAGGTGTGGTGGCGAGCAACGTGAATGTGTCGGCCTTGCAGGCGTACTACAACGGCAAACCGAATGTTCAGGTGAATGGCTACACCGCCACAAAAGCGAGCTCGGGCACAACACTGAACGGTAGCTACAACTCAGGCGACAACATCCACCTGAACCAGGCCGGTAACACGGCCATGTCAAAACTGTTGCTCACCATACTCACGCCGCAGTCACCTCCTGCTGCACCGGCCACACTGTCGGCATCATCGGTTTCATCATCCCAGATCAACCTCACCTGGACAGACAACGCCAGCAACGAAACGGGCTTTCAAATTGAACGATCGCTCACCACGGCAACGGGCTTCACACTCGTGGCCACCACGGCACCAAACACCAACACCTACGCCAACACCGGCCTTGCCGCCAGCACAAAATATTATTATCGCATACGCGCAGTCAATGGCGGTGGCAACTCCAGCTACACCGCCGAGGCCAGCGCCACAACACAAGGTGTTGCTCTCCCTGCCGCGCCCACCACGCTGAAGGCAACGGCTGCATCAGCAACATTGATCAACCTAAGCTGGACCGATGCATCCTCGAGTGAAACAGGATTTCAAATCGAACGATCACTCACCACGGGCGCAGCCTTCGCGGTGATCGCCACCACCGCGAGCAATGTCACCACCTATGCTGACAACGGCGTGTCGGCTCAAAAAAAATATTTCTATCGCATCAAAGCCGTCAACAGCGCGGGAGGATCTGCATACACCACAGAAGTCAGTGCCACGACAACACCCGTCAGTGCAGAGTCGAAAGGCGGCAGACGATTCCTGATCGACTTTGGTTCGCCCGGCACGGAGACACTGCTCACCGGCTGGAACAACGTGACCTCGCCCGCAACAGGGTCCATCACCAACCTGGTAGAAAGCACGGGAGCGTCTACGACGTTGAGTTTTGAAATCGTGAAAGATCCTTCCAACGGATACGGTGCCTACAACGCGGTCGGAAGCACACAGCCATTGCTCGACTATCCCGTTTCTGCTGTGAGCGACAGTCACTACGGATGGGGTGCCGGTGGAAGCTATCGCATCAACGGACTCGACAACGGCAAGCTTTACAGTCTGCGCATTTTTGGCTCGCGCATGTCGGTGGGCGACTCGCGCATAGCAACGTTCACCATCAACGGCCAGCAACAACTTCTTGAAACTGCCAACAACACCACCGAGACCATTGTGTTTGCCGATGTTGCGCCCACCTCAGGCACCATCACCCTTGCCTTCAACGTTGCGTCAGGCTCCACCTTCACCTACATCAATGTGCTGGACATTTCGGAAAGCACATCATCAGGTGCTACCTCACGAGTCCCAGCCAATACGTTTACATCAACATCCGAATTGCCGGATGCATCGTCAGGCGATGAGACGGGCCTTCAGGTCTATCCAAACCCCGCCGCCGATCATGTCAACATAAAAGCGAACGATGCGGTGGCACAGACCGCCGTTATTCAGATCGTGAACTTGCCGGGCGTTTCTGTGTACGATCGCGCGACCATGACCAATCAGAACGAAGCGTTTGACGTTCGGTCGTTGTCTCCGGGAATGTACATTATAAGGGTGAAGGTGGGGGAGAAGTATTGCACGGGATTTTTTGTGCGCGACTAGTTCAGTAATAGAGGCTAGCAACAAAATAGATGTCTCCCTCCAGGGGGATGAAAAAGTCCTATTACAATAGGAAGACGAATTTCATTACAATACGATTCCCTTTCCCATAGTGATAGGACTTACCCTCCCATAGTGATAGGAAGGATAGTCCCATCACCATAGGACAAGTAGTCCTACGGCTTACAATTTCATTTTGCACCATAATGCAATTCGGAATTATCCGGCAAGGGGTCCTTGTCCAACCCGGCAACCGCCCGATTTCGGACCCCTGCACTTCAAAATCGGATACACCTCACCCGTACCGTGGGAGCAAGAGGGCCGAAACAATCCGTTGCAGCGGGTTGCGAAAGGTGGAATGAATTTGGCAACACCAGTGGAAACATATAGCGTATGATTCGGAATTATCTGATCGTGGCCTGGCGCAACCTTGTGCGGAACCGGGTGTTTTCAACCATCAATGTTGTGGGATTGGCCATCGGGTTGTCGGTGTGCGGCCTCATCTATCAATACATTCAGTTCGAGCGGAGCTATGAGGTGTTCAACCCCAATGCCGACCGGCTCTACCGCGTCACGCTTAGTAATCTCGACGCCGACCACTCACAACACGAGTCGGCAACCAACCATCCCGCTACAGCCCCGGCCATGAAAGCCGACTTCCCCGAAGTGGAGGCCTTCTCGCGCCTGGCCCGCACCAATTTCTTTATCAGCTCCGTCACGCTTTCCACACAAGACAAAAGTGGCAACGCCGTGGCGTTCAACGAAGAGAAAATGTTTCTCGCCGATGCGCCATTCCTGACCATGTTTTCATATCCCATGCTGCAAGGCAACCCTGCCACCGCGTTGAAAGAACCCAACTCGGTGGTGATCGCTGAATCGGTCGCCAAAAAATTCTTTGGCAACGAGCCAGCCCTGGGTAAACAGCTCAGCCTGAACCGTGAGCTCAACCTTAACGTGACGGGTGTGATGAAAGACATTCCTCAAAACTCTCACCTCTCGTTCAACGTGCTGGTGTCGTTTTCTTCGCTGGGCGAAAAGTGGGGCTATGATCAATGGCGGTGGCCCGAGTTCTATAACTATGTGTTGCTGAAGCCCGGCATAAACGCTGCGGCATTCGAAAACAAGTTTCCTGCGTTTGTCGATAAGTATCTCGGCGACGTGAAGCGCGAATACAAATGGGACATTCGCATGGCATTGCAAAAAGTGCCTTCCATACACCTCATGTCAAACCTTGCACTGGAGCAGGACACCAACGGCAGCGAGCGCATTGTTTATTTCCTGGGACTGCTGGGCATTTTTGTTCTGGTGGTGGCGTGGATCAACTACATCAATTTGTCGACGGCCAAATCGCTGGAGCGAAGCAAGGAAGTGGGGCTACGCAAAGTAGTAGGTGCCAGCAAGCGACAGTTGGTTGTTCAGTTTTTCTTTGATGCCTTCCTGGTAAACGCGATGGCCATGTTGTTGGCGGCTGCGATTCTTTTGGTGACAATGCCGCTCTTCGAACAGCTTGTCGAAAAGCAGATCAGCGCTGTGCTCTATCAGCAGGGCCTGCTTGCCAACCCGGGCATTTTGATTCTGGCGGCAATCATTCTGCTGGCGGGAACACTTTTGGTGGGAGCCTATCCGGCGCTGATGTTGTCGTCGTTCAACCCCGCGCAGGTGTTGAAAGGAAAGTTCTATAAATCGGCTTCAGGCCAATGGTTGCGCAAAGGGCTGGTGTCATTTCAATATGTGCTGTCGATTTTTCTGATTGCGGGCACCATCACCATGTATCGTCAGCTGTCGTTCATGCAGAATCAGGATCTGGGCTATGCAAAAGACCAGGTGCTGGTGCTGAAGACACCGGCGGTGTTCGACTCCACCATCATGACCCACATCACGTGGTTCAAAGGCGAATTGGGTCAACTGGCTTCCGTGAAAAATGCATCCGTTTCAAACGGCGTGCCCGGTCGTGTTTTGCTCTCGCGCAACGGCATACGCAAGTTGAGCCAGGGACCGGAGTCGGACTTCAATTGTTATCAGAAGTCGATCGACGATAACTTTCTGTCCACCTTTGGCATTGGGCTGGTGGCAGGCCGCGGGTTCACGGACAAGGATTTGTTTGTATACGACAAGGAAGCTCCAATTCTGATCAACGAACTGATGAGCCGCAAACTGGGCTATGCCAAACCCGAAGACGCCGTGAACGAAAAGGTGGCGTTCGGCATGGGCCCGCGCGAGCAACACGGCGAGATTGTGGGCGTCATCAAAAACTATCACCAGGTTTCGCTGCACGAAAACTACGAACCCATGATGTTTATCCAGCCCGAGTTCTTCTCCTGGAACTACATCTCCGTGCACCTCGAGGCCGGCAACATGACGGCATCCATTGATGCGGTGAAGAAACTGTATGACGAAGCGTTTCCCAACAACGCGTTCGAGTATTTTTTCCTGGACGAATATTTTAACCGTCAATACAACTCCGACGTACGCCTGGGCGCTGTGTTTGGGATCTTCACCGGTCTTGCCATTGTGATCGCCTGCCTGGGGTTGCTGGGACTTTCAATCTTCGCTGTGGTGCATCGCACCAAGGAGGTGGGCATACGCAAAGTGTTAGGTGCTTCGGTGCCGACTATTCTTGCACTGTTCTCGCGCGATTTCATTAAGCTGTTGCTGGTGGCCTATGTCGTTGCAATTCCCTTTGTTTACTTTGGCGTGAATCGCTGGCTGTCGGACTTTGCGTTTCATATTTCGCCGGGTTGGGATGTGTATTTGGTGCCGCTCGTCATTCTGGCCCTCATCTCCATCACCACGGTTGGGTTCATCTGCTTCCGCGCCGCCACGGCCAACCCAACCCAGTCGCTGAGACAGGAGTAGGGGGGATGAAAAAAACTGGCGTGAGGTATGGCCCCTCACGCCAGAAAAACCAACGTACTAATGCACAACCGTTGCCGTATCCACGCGACGCGTCTTCATATTCCGCAACACCAGACTGCGAAGTGAATCGCGGCTGCGAATGGAATCCTTCGTCAGGTATTGGATCTCATCAAACTGCATGGCCCGACTATAGACCTTTGGTGAAATTTTGGCGAACCTATCCATCGAACGGATCTTCTCTGTTTTGTAAAGTTTCTTTTGCCGCACCACTTTCGTGTTATTGCTTTTTGAACTGTGTTTCTGATCCAGCGAGTCAGACTCCCGGCTGGTATCTTCATAGCGACGAACATAGGTGGTGTCTTTGGCGGTGTTGACTCCGGGCATCAGCCAGAAGACAATAATCGAAAGGACAATGACACACAGGGCAAAGATTTTTCGGATGGGTTTCATAGTGGTAGGGATTTTAGTGTATTTATTTTTTTTGACTGCAGGGTAAACAAGATGATGAGCTCTGCCAGAAGCATGTTGCCAAACAACCCGAGCCATTGCGAGATGGCATAGTTGTCCTGGTAAGGCACGTTGAGAAGAAAGAACACGATGTGGTAAATGCGGAACGTAAGCACAACTGTGGCTACGGCGTAGGAGCGGATCATGGCATGAAAATGTTCCACCTTGTCGCCGCCGCGAATGGCCTGCTGCCCGCGATAGGTAAACACGGCCAGCAAAACACCCTGCAACATAAATCCCACCTGGGTGATGAACCCTCCTTTGGCGTAGAGGGCCAGGTACATGCCCGTAGGACAAACAATAAACAACGTGATCCAAACATATAATTTCCCGATAGTCTTGTGGAGCGGTAGCGCACCTTTGAAGAACCGTCGCGTGAAAAGGAAGAAGGGGCTGAGCAGGCAAAACACACCCGCAGGGAGGTGCACATAGAAGGCCGTCAGCCACACAATGTCTTGTTGGGCGACGCGTTTTTCGGGGAGGATTCCGTATTCACCGCCGTGCGTGAAATAGAGCATGGCGTTGTGCGAGAGCAGGAGCGAAAAGAAAATGAGCGGCACCCAAAGCAAGGTGACGGGCAGCAGCGATAGAATCTTTCGTGGAGTCATGTTCGAATATATCCACGTGCTTAAGGCGCCTGTAGCAACACTTCGTGAACAGGACCTTTTACTTAGCGAACGCCCGGTTTCGATGAGGGAGGTTTGCGGGCCAAGTCGGGTTTTCGGTTGGATACAACAATGGCTGGTCGGTGTATGCCGGACCAATCAGATTCCAGTGTAAATTTGTCTGACGTACTTTCTAACTATGCGCTATTTAAAGCTCGCGGCAATAGCCCTGTTGATGCAATTAATAATCAGCCACACGGCACAGGCAACATGGTCTGTCATCATCATCGACTCGGCCACCGGCACCATTGGCATTGCCGGTGCGTCGTGCTCGCCCAACTGTTATGGCATCGGTCACATTGTGCCGGGCGTTGGGGCCATTGTGGTGCAGGCCATGAGCAACAACGATGCCCGTGAGCGGGGCGTGGAGATGATCGTGGCCAACGCAACACCCGACCAGATCATCGCCGCACTGCGCAACCCGTCGTTCGATCCTGAACGGCAACAGTATGCTGTGTTAACCCTGCGTCATCTTGAACCCTCAACCTACACCGGCACGCAAACGCATAGCCTGGGCGGCGCCCTCACAGCACCCGGCATCTCGGTGCAGGGCAACACCCTCACAACGGACTCGGTGCTACAGAACGTGATGGACGCCGTAGTGGACGGCCAACGTCAACATCTCTCTTTTGAAGACGTGTTGATGAAGGCACTTGAAGCCGGGTCGGACGCTGGTGGCGACAACCGGTGTGGGGAGCAACGTGCCACAAGCGCCTTCATCACCATCTATAAAAAGGAACGTGAGTCAAAACCCCATCTGGACCTCAACACCTTCGGTCAGAAGAAGGGAGGTCAAAACGCCGTGTACTTGCTACGGAAACGGTATGACCGCTGGAAAAATAAGCATGAAGCCGACTAGCGAACGGATGGCATAGAGGTATTCATTCAAGCTCCCCGCACACACGACGCATCCTAGGGCATCACTTTAATGTCGGCAATCTCCTGGAGGGTAAGAAATTCCTGCATGGCGCGAAGGGCATCTTTGCTGTCTTTCGATTCAATGTCTGTGAGCATCCACACATGGTTGGCGTTTTCGAAAACCTGCAATACCGAAGTGGCACCCGCTTTCACCGACGCAGCGTGAAGAACCAGGGAATCGTCGCGCAGAACTTCTTTCGCACCCACCAACGTCAGCGTGGGACTAAGACCACGGAAGTCGCCATGGATCGGCGACATCAGTGGGTGGCCTATGTCTTTACCTCCCGCATATTGGGATGCAGCATAGCGAAGAAAATCTTTCGAGATGATGGGATCCAGTTTTTCGTTTTGCGAATAGCTGGGGTAAACGGTGTCCATGTTCAGCCAGGGTGAGAGCAGGATTTGATATAGAGGTGCCGGTGCGTCCAATTGTTTCAGGTTCAGGGCCACGCTAAGGGCCAGGTTTCCACCGGCGCTGTCGCCCATGAGGCTGAACTGAACTTCGGGAAATGTTCGGTGCAAATGCTGGATCACGGCAACGGTCTCGTTCAGCGCCGTGGGAAATGTTTTTTCGGGCGCGAGCGAATATTCAACAAACAGAATTCTGCGGCCCAGCGCTTTCGCGAAATGGCTCACCATGGCACGGTGCGATTTGAGGGAACCGTATATGTATCCGCCGCCGTGAGTATAGATCACCACTTCGGGGCTGGCAATGTTTGGGGGTGTGAACCAGTAGCTGGTCACGCCACCGAAGATGGCAGATTCTACACGAACGTCGGCTTCCACGGCATAACTAAGTCCCAAGGAATCAAATCCTTTGCGCTCTTCTTTCAGATTGTTCATTTCGTCATTGGTTTTGTCTTGGGCAAAGGTGCGCCGCCTGCAAAACATAGATCTTAATGTATCTTAAGAATTCAGGTTTGAATGATATTTTTTGGATCAGGCTGAGCCGCTATATGACCCGCGCCTGTCCACCTATCATTTGCCGGCAAGGTCCTTGCGCACCTTGCTGAGAAATTCCGGGGTGATGCCGAGGTAGGATGCTATTTGCGTGCTGGGTATGCGATTGGAAAGGTTCGGGTATTGTTCCAGGAAGGTGAGGTATCGTTCTTCGGCTGTGGAGCTGATGTTTTGGAGCACACGATTCTGCATCTCCACAAACTTGTTTTCAAAGATCACCTTGAAATAGCGGACAAACTTGGGGTATTGCTTGTAGAGAAAGAGCAAGTCATCTTTGGTGATGATCAGGATGCGCGAAGGTTCGAGTGTTTCAATGAAAAGCTTGCTGGGTTTGTCGGAATAGAAGCTGCTGATGTCGGCCATCCAATCGTTCTCGGCGGCGAATTGAAGATTGTGTTCTTTGCCGGCGTTGTCGATGCTATACATTTTTAAACACCCTTCCACCACAAACGTATAGTGATGGCACACTGTGCCGGCTTGCAGAACAAATTCTTTTCGCTTCAAAACCTGTTCGGCCACACGCACGGCGAGGTCGTCTTGTTCGTCGGCTGTCAGGGGCACGAGGGCATCGAAATATGAAATGAGCGGGTTGGCTATCACGTGACGATCGGGATTTTGAGATTTCAAAGAAAATCATTTGCATGAACATTTTACCGGTACGTACGGTGTTTAATTTTTGACTATGCTTACCTTTAATAAACCCTCTTTCCAATGAATATTCTCTTTCGTTTTCTTTTGATCGTGGTTGTCGCCGCGTCATGCGCGAAACCAGAAAAGACAGATTTCTACATGCCGGCCGAATGGGAACCTCACGACGCGGTGTGGCTGGGTTGGGAAGATGAATACGAGAGTTATCACCCGGTGGTGTTCAACGTGATTCACGCGCTGATGCCCCATGTGCAGGTGAAGATTGCCGTAGACTCCGACAGCCTGATGCGCGTGGCCAAACACATTTTGTCAGAACACTCCATCGACACCACCCGTCTGCAATTCTACGTGATGCCCGGCGAACGCTACTGGATACGCGACCACGGCGCCGCCTTCCTGGTGAACAGCAAAGGTGAACTTGGCGTAGCCGACTTTGCGTGGAACGGCTATGGCTATCCACAGTGGCTGCAGGAAAAATTCGACAACAACGTGGACAGCGTTAACAAATACTTCAAACCCGTGCGCACAAAAATGACAGGCCAGGTAGACAGTCTTATGGCCATTGCCGAAAACGCCACGGCACTAAAGACCTGGGTCGCGCACGAGGGCGGTGCCATTGAAGTGAATGGCAAGGGCACCCTCATTCTCTGCGAAGCCACGGTTTTTAAACGCAACCCCGGCAAAAGCAAAGAAGAACTTGAACCTGAATTTAAGAGAGTGCTTGGTGTTAACAATATCATCTGGATGAAGCAGGGCCTTGCCGACGACCCGTGGCATTTTATGCGAAGAATCGCAGATAACTATGTGGGCGGCGGCACCGGCGGCCACACCGACGAGTTTGTTCGCTTTGCCAATGCCAACACCATTTTGCTGGCCTGGGTTGATGAGGAAGAGAAAGCGCTGAACACCATTAACAAAATGAACCACGAGCGCATGTCGGAGAACCTGGAGATTCTGGAAGCTGCACGCGATCAGGACGGCAAATCTTTCAACATCGTGAAAGTTCCATTGCCCGATCTGGTCGCCAAAAAAGTGGTGGCACGCGAAACCGTCGACGACTGGAAGACATCGTTAGACATGAGGGTGCGCTCCTTCAAAGCATCGGAAGCGCCTCATGCAGGCGACACGGTGCTGCGGGTGCCAGCCTCAAGCTACATGAACTACCTCGTCACCAACGGCCTTGTGCTTGTACCAACCTACACCAACACAGGTTCCTCGCCGGAGAAGGAAGAGCGTGTGCGGAAAATATTCGCCACACACTTTCCCGGGCGCGAAATTGTTTTCATCGACGCCATGGCCTTGAACTGGAGCGGCGGCGGGATACATTGCTCTACACAGCAACAACCACAGCGAAAGAAGTGATTCGATTCCTTATGGATTATGCCCGCACCGTTTTCAAGTATTTCTCCAAAGCCCTGAACGTTGCGGCAAATCCTTCCTGCACATTGGCGGTGATCGCCTTGAGCGTCGCGGTTTCTTCGGCCGTCGCGTTCACAGCCGTGCCGGTTAAGGTGATGATGGTTTTGCCTTGTGATTCTTTGAAACGAAGCCTATAGAAAATCTCTGCAGGAATCTGAATGTCGAACGGGGCCTTCACCACATTTCCGGCCGCGTCGGCAAAGGCGTTGGTGAACTCCAGCAAATCGTATGGCTCGATGGCGCCGAAGAGGAAGCGGCCATAGTTCACGGCGCCGTCTTTCTCCATCTTGAAATGGAAGATGCCACCCGGTTGGAAATCAAGTTTGATGACGGAGTTTTTACACTCCACAGGTCCCCACCATTCGGCAAGTGCTTCGGCGCTGCCAAAGGCGTTGAACACTGATTTCTTTGGTGCATTGAACTCGTGGGTGATGACGAGGTCGACGTGTTCGAGGTTGGTTTTTGTATTCATTTCTTACGGGATTTTGTTGCTTTACCTTTTGTTGTTTTGCCCTTCGGCGATTTGCTCACGGACGATTCACGCGTCGGTGACTTGCGCGCGGGCATGGTTTGAACCTTGTCCAGGTATTTTTCGAGCGACGCGAACTGCTGGTGCCAGAATTTCTTGTATTGATCAACCCAGCTCGAAACCTCGTGCAGCGTTTGAAGGCGTGCTTCACAAAAGCGCTCCCTTCCTTGTTGCCGCACCACCAGCAAACCACACTCCGTTAGAATTTTGATGTGCGTGGCAATAGACTGGCGTTTCATGTCAAATTGCTCGGCAATGGAATTGAGATTCAAAGGCTTGTCGGCCAGCATGTGAATGATCTGCCGGCGCGTGGGGTCGGCAATGGCTTGAAATACATCTCGTCGGGCTTTCATGGGATATGCAGGTATTTGCCTGCTAATATATAGGCAGGCAAATACCTGCGCAATAGTTTGCTCAATTATTTTTGCGCGTTCCTGAAAAAAGCACGGTGATGAGGTGAGGGAGAATGTTTGCAGAATGCGACAAGGGCAACTGCTTCCCGGACCTTACCTATTTAGGGTTAAGATGCCCAATGAGAAAGAGTCTGTTTAAAGATTGTGTACGTATGCAAACAGGAACCCCGCCGAAAAGTGTGTTGCCGTGGTGAGGCCGGGCTGCCCTGCCAGGAAGTTGTCTTCGTGAGGCTGGCTAAAGTCTACAAACTGCGGATACTTATTGGTTGACGCATAGGTGAGCAGCAGGCCGGTGCGCAGGTTGAACTTCCGGCGTTGGATGTTCACACCGATCTGGGAGTTGAGATGGCTCCAGTACGAGATGTTGTAAGCATTTCCGTTTCCGGAATTTTGTTTGAGGTCGAGGTCATTGTCGGCATAGCGAAAATCGGTGTAGACGCCGACCAATCCCGTCAGTTGGGGGTTGAATGAGTAGCTGAGGCCTACGCCTACATTCAACACCGCGCGGCGAACATCTTTGAAGCGCAGCAGTTCGGAGGTATAGTTTTGGGGTTCGTCGTCGGGCCGTATGTAGACTTCGTTTCGCGGTGTGATGACGCCATAGGTATCCACTTTGCGGAAGTATTCTGCGGCTACATAAACCTTGCCCTTTGCGTAGTCGAAGGCATAGCCGAGGGCCACGCTCACCGGCATTTTCCAGCGTGCCTTCAATTTTTCCTGGCGTGTGTTGGCAAACAGATTCAACGTGTCGGCGGCATTGTCGACGATCAGGTCGCTGATGATGAAGTCGGATTGAATGTAGCCACGCCCATAGAGATGAACCAGGGGCGACGAAATGAGCAAGCCCAGGTGATGACGGCCAGCGTCGTAGGCAAAGCCCGCTTTGAATCGCAGACCGATGTGTGAATAGTTGGCGATGTAGGCTTCCTGCACGTTTGCAAATTCACCAAACAATCCCCCTGCGTTGTAGAGCGCCCGCATCGTGAGACTTCTGTTGTACACATGTTTTCGCAACTGCACTTCCGCCGACAGGCCCACCGAAAACTTTGGCGACATCTTGAAGCCTGCACTCACAATGCCGGTGGTTTCTTTGATGGTGCTGCTGATGTTGGCCTGTCCCACAAAACTTTCGTCGCCCGGGCTATAGGAATCGTTCAGCACATTGAACTTGTCGTCGCGCTGCTGTGACGCCTGAAAGTTGATGACCGGCACATGAAGCAACGCATAGCCAAACGTGACCGAGCGCTTGCCTTTCAGGGCGAGTGTGCCCGACACCATTTGTGGAATGATGGACGCGCCATGGCTTCGGAGATCTTTGCCGGCACCCAGCGCATTGTTTATCGTATAATGATCGTAGTTGTAGACGGTGCCGCTTACCGACACCGAATTTTTGCGCGAACCGGCCAGTAGGGCAGGGTTATAGAAGAACACGCCGCTGTCGCCATTGTGAGCGATGACGGCCCCGGGCACAAGAAAGCCCGCAGGAGAATAGGGTGTGGACCAGTAGTTGGCGTCCTGCGCAACGGCAACGTGCACGCAGCAGCACAGGGTAAAACAGGTTAGAATTTTGGCTCGCATGCCGGTAGAGGGTTTCTGCAAATCTACTTTATTTCCTGGACGAAAACATTTCCGCGGGCAGGGTTGGGGTGAGGTGTTAAGTTCTTTTTCATTTTTAGTACCTTCAACACTATGAAGTTTAACTTGTTTGGAGCGCTCATGCTTGTGACTTTTCTGTTGCCGGTCAACCTCCGTGCACAGAGCCTCACCTTTGGAAGCCCCGTCAACTATTTGCCACATGCCCGCACCGACAAAGCGGTTGACATCACCCGTTTCAAGAATGGCTTCTTTGTGGTTTGGAAAAGCATGGGCAACGACGCGGTGGTGAGCGTGGCCTACCTGGGTAAGCAGGACGCTACGGAATTTTCGGAAGACATCCAGGTTGTGAACACCAGCCAAACCAACGCGGCACCTGTGCTGCGCGTGTTGGGCAGCCGACTCTATGCCTTCTGGATTGCCAGCGACGGGAGCCTACGCTACATCATCAACAATTCCGACAGCACGTTCGACGTTGCGCACGTGAACACCGTGGCATTCTCCAACACCGTGAAGCTGAAGGGCGGCGTGTCGTGCGCGGCCTTTGGCAACACCATCCTCATGGTATCACATGCCGATGACAAGAACAGCATGGTGCACGCGCTGCTTGAAGCCACGGCCGACGGCACGCTGCGCGCAAAAGAACAAAACACCATTGCCGTGTCGGGCAGCAGCGACTATCCGTTTGTTGTGGCACTGAACGACCACACCGCCCGTGTCACTTTCAAGGGCGCAAACCAGGACGCACAATTCTACAGCGCCGACTATGCGCTCGACTCCAAAACGTGGAGTGACAAAACGACCATTCATTTCAAAACAAAAATTTCACCAGCACTCTACCACGTCTTCAATTCTACACGCCTGTTCTATGTGTGGCGAGGTGACAAAAAAGATGATCATCTCTATTATGCTGCAACGGGCACAACGGAGATTCCCAAAAGTCAAACCGAATTGCCCGATGAATATTCCACCGACGTGCCCGTTTCGTTGTGCGCCGTGGACGATAAGAAGTTTGTGGTGTCGTTTGTGGGAAAGGATAATAAATTTTACCTGAGCTATTTCTCCAACTACAATCCCGCGCGCTGGCAGGAAGATATTTTGTTTCCCGCGAAAGCGAACTATACCCTGAAGGATATTGTGATGCCCGGTTCACACGACGCGGGCATGAGCGTGCTCAGCGGCACGGGCGGTATCAATGCTGGCTCTATAAACGAATGCAATGTGTTGACGCAAACTCAAACTATCGAACGGCAACTCAAGGCAGGGCTTCGGATGTTTGATCTTCGCGTCGGTCCCTATAAAGGGGTATTGTATACAAAACACTGTTCGTCCGATTGCATGGCCGATGCTATGGGCGGTGGTTATGGTGAGAAATTTTCGGATGTGCTGCTCGGGCTTAAAAATTTCCTGAAGGAGAATAAAAAGGAATTTGTTGTGTTAACGTTGTCGCACTTCTGCCAGAAAGAAACACCGACTCAGGACATTGCCCGGTTCATTGCCGATGCCCTGGGAACCGACGTGATGTTTAACAACCGACAACAAAGCATTGACCGCGTGACGTTGCGCGAACTGGCTGGCAAAGCCATCGTCACGTTCGAAAAATATGCCTACCCGACCCACAGCATCGACTCTTCGACCATGCAACCCCTTCAGTCAAAGGCCTTCCTCAACCTGCGACGCGAGTACGCAGCCACCAACGATATTTCGAAATTGCTGGCCCGGCAGGTAACATTTTTCAAGGGCTTGAATGAAGGCGCACGCAACAACGAACTGATCCGGCTCGACTGGCAACTGAGCCAAAGCAGCGACGAGGCAGCCATGGTGTGCAACGACTTTCAAAGCGACAACATAAGCCCCATTCTCAACGGTGCCATCCTGCTCACCAATGTGATCCGAAAGCATCGCAGCATCATTGACCTTTCGCTGCGCGGCAATAAATATCTGGTGAGCAATGTGAGCGCGTGGATCGCCGACGGCACCATCAACAAGAGAAACAAACCCAACATTCTGTATGTGGATGCTGCCGGCGCATGGATAACCGATTTCTGTGTGGCGCTGAACGAAATGGAACTCTACCAGAAGTAGACGAGGGCATACGGGCAATCCAAATCCGATAGGATCAGGAATGGCAAACACGGCGCGGTCGATCGCCTCCGGTCGCAAAATGTTCACATGCGGACGAGTGCTGCAGGCAATAGCTTTTGATCCGTTCCAGTGCGGGTTTATTGTGGCATATTTGTTGACATACGCACCATCATGATAAAAAACCATCTCCTCATAACCTTTCGAAACATGATGAAGAACCAGGTCTTCATCATCATCAACGTGCTTGGCATGGGCATCGCCATCTCCTGCTGCATCGTGAGCTACTTTGCCTACGAATACGACAGCACCTTTGATGCTTCGCATGAGAACGGCAAGACCATCTATCGCGTCAGTGCCGTGCGAAAATTTGAAAACACCCTGACGCCCTATGGCTACGCACCGTTGCCTTTGCGCGAGGTGGTGGATAAAAATATGAAGGAGATAAATCAATCATCGCGGTATGCCGGCTCCGGCTCAACCTTCAAACGCAACGACGATCTGTTTGCGGCAAACCTTTCGTATGTGGACCCTGCGTTCTTCAACATGTTCACATTTCGTTTCATCGCGGGCACTGCATCGGATCTGAAAGACAAAGCCAATGTATTTGTGAGCGAAGAGATGGCCATTCGATTGTTTCATTCCGCCGGGGAGGCGCTGGGAAAAACCATTACGCAGGTCTATGGAAAAAATCTGAAGGAAGTGCGCATTGCCGGTGTGTTTGAAGAGCCGCCCAAGAACTCCAGTTTCTATAAGAAGGAAGGCTCCGCATACATGCCGTTCGACAATCACAAAGACGAGTACACGGAAGTTCGCGAAGACGATTGGAGAAAAGAATGCACGCTGTTTGTGCAGTTCGACAACCCCGCGCGCGTAAGCCACGTGCACCAACAGCTGCAACGATACAAAGCGAACAACAATGCCGTGCGAAGCGACTTTCAGGTAGAAGAATATACGCTCGATGTTTTTGCGACCATGGCCGATCACGACAGGGCACTAGACGTTCAGGCAAACACCTGGCCTGCGCCGCCACTCGCTGCGATTGTCGGATCCGCCATCATGAGTGTGTTCATTCTGTTGATTGCGTGTTTTAATCTTACCAACACTGCCATCGCCATAGCGTCGCGCAGATTGAAAGAGATTGGTATGCGCAAAATCATGGGGTCTCTGCGCTGGCAGCTCATCGTGCAATTCATCGGCGAAACCACGTGCATTTGTTTTCTGGCGCTGATTGTGGGTGTTGGCATGGCAGACTTGCTCGTTGAAGGTTGGAATATCATGACCGCGAACAACATTCACCTGACGCCACACTATTTTGACGATCCGTCTTTTCTGATTTTTCTGGCGTGCATGATTCTCTTCACGGGCATCCTGGCCGGAAGCTATCCTGCATTTTATATCAGCAAGTTCAGGCCGGTGAGCATACTCAAAGGCAAATTAAAACTGGGCGGCACAAATTATTTCACACGCACGCTGTTGGGTTTGCAGTTTGCCATCTCGCTCATCACCATTGTGAGCGCCATTGGGTTACTGCAGAACGCGCGCTATCAACAACAGTATGACCTGGGCTTCGATGTTCGCGGGTCCATTATTGCCTGGGTGAATGACGAGCATGAATTTAATGCCTATCGTAACGCACTGCAACAAAATCCCGAAGTGCTTTCCGTGGCCGGCGCCCAAAGCGGAATCTTTTCCAACCGGGCACACGAACCCGTGAAGCATGCTTCGTTGCACGTGGACGTAGACATCATTGAAGTGGGCGACAACTATTTGAAAACAATGGACATTAAGCTTGTGGCTGGTCGCGACTTTGTTAAAGATTCAGAAACCGATCGACGTGAATCTGTCATCGTCACACAAAAGATGGCCGACCTTTTTGGTTGGAAGAGCCCGCTGGGAAAAGAAATTGTCTGGCACGATTCGCTGAAGCTTTACGTGGTAGGTGTCGTGAAAGATGTCTATACCCAAGGACTCTGGCGTGAAATGGAACCGATGATGATCCGCTATGTGTTGCCGGAACGTTACAGTCAGATTGTGGTGAGCACAAGCATGGACCATGTCACTTCGGTGAACGCGTTTATGAATACGCAATGGAATGCACTGTTCCCGAATCGTCTGTATAACGGCTACCGTTTGTCGTCGGTGCTGCAACAGGCAAGCGCGCTCAACATGAGCATTGTGTATGGCTACAGCTTCCTGGGTGCGTTGGCGATGTTACTTTCGGCCACGGGGCTTTATACCCTGGTGTCGTTGAACCTTATCAAGCGTATGAAGGAGATGGGCATCCGGAAAATTGTAGGCGCTTCCGTGGGCAGCATCATGTGCACAGTGAATATGGAATTTATCATCGTGCTGTCTGTGGCCTCTGTTGTAGGCGCCTGGGCGGGATTCACCTGGTGCAACACCATCATGGGCACGATCTGGAAATATTACCAGGGCGTGAACGGACTAACGTTTCTGGTCTCTATTGGAATTTTATTCGCGGTAGCGCTTGTCACCATAGGCTACAAGGTGTTTGACGTAGCAACGATGAATCCCGTGAAGAGCTTGCGTGACGAATAGCCGATCGTTGATTCGGGCACAAGGCCTGATCGGGCACCGCAACTCCACACCGTCTGGCTGCCTTATTATAATAATATAGAGCGTGCAGGTTTGGGATGAGCGACAACACCCCTGCGATTGTCTTTCTTTTTTCAGTATGTTTGGAAAAAGTATTTCTGACCACCATGAGGTTGATCGCCGGTTTGTTTTTGCTGATGACATTAAGCGCTGCTGGCCAGCAGGAGCCGGAAAGTCGTGTGAAACGCTATGGCATCAAGGACGGTCTTTCGCAGGGCGTGGTGAACAGCATCACGCAAGACGATCAGGGCCTCATGTGGTTTGCCACCGAAGACGGCCTCAATCGCTTCGACGGCTATTCGTTCAAGATCTTCAAACACGACTCCGACAATTCGAAAAGCCTCGCCGACAATTTTGTCCAAAATATTTTCAAAGACTCCGAAGGTTCCTTCTGGGTATCGTCGCGCAAAGGTCTTCACCATTTTGACCGGTTGCGCGAACAATTCACGCTCTATCAACACCATCCAACAAAAGGCGGTAGCTCGTCGCCGCAAAACGATGTGAGCTTCATCACCGAAGGCAGTGCACACAATTTGTGGATCGCCTGGTATGCGGCTGGGTTTGCCTCCTTCAACAAAACAACGGGCGTGTTCACGCCCTATAACCAAATGACATTGCCGGGTCTTTCCAGCACGCAGACGCTGGCGTTGCACGAAGACAAATACGGACTGTTGTGGGTGGGCACGCAAGATGGCGGGCTCGAAGTATTTAAAGTGAGCAATGGCGTAGTGGTGAAACGGCAGGAGACCCTGTCTGACAACAAAGCATTGCCGTCGTTGAATGTGCGTTGTTTTGCCGAAGACCTTTCGGGCAACCTGTGGATTGGCACGGCCGACGGGCTGGTGCTCTACAAACGTCAGGAGAACCGGTTCTATACGTTCAACGTCAAAAGCTCGGGTATCGCGGGGGGAAACATCTTCAGCCTGTTGGCCGACCGTCACGAGAACCTATGGATTGGTGTGCAGGGCGGAGGGTTGTTTGTGCTTGACCTGCGTCAACTGACCAGCCGCGCCCCGGAAGACGTGATCATTCGTCATATCGAAAACCTGGTAGACTACGACATCTCCAAACGCACCGTGCAGTCGCTCTACGAAGACAAAGACGACAACCTGTGGATGGGCACCTTTGGCGACGGCATCTACATGAAGAGCAGTGTGAAAGAACGCTTTGTGAAAATCCAGACCAAGCAATATTTCAAGACCGCATCCAGCTTTGTGCAGTATTGCGGCATGACCTACGACCCCAATGGTTATTTATGGCTTGGCACTGAAGCCAACGGCATCTACAAATCAAAACTGAACGGCGAAACCGTGCGCCACTACACCGCCGACGGTGCAAAGGGGAGCCTCACCGACAACTCTGTGCTGAGTGCGCTGCGCGATCATGAAAACACATTCTGGTTCGGAACCTATTCGAAAGGCATTTTTCGCTATGACGAAAAGCGTGATGCATTTGTAAACTATCCGTTTGTCGGCAGTCCGTCGCAGACCGGTGGGAGAGATGTGCGGGTGATCTTTGAAGATTCCAAGAAAAACATATGGGTGGGCACGAACCGGGGTGGATTGTGTTTGCTGGACAAAGCCACGCAAACCTACCGCAATCCCCCCGGCATAAATTCGTCGTTGCAATATGGCGACATTCGCGCCATCACGGAAGACAGCAGCGGGAAACTGTGGCTGGGCCTCTATGGCGACGGCTTGCATCAGTTCGATCCCGAAACAAAAGTGAGCAAGCGTCTATTTCATCCCTCCGAAGAAGAAGACGAGTTGCACAGCAACGTGGTGTTTGCCTTGAGCATGGACCGCCAGAACAATTTGTGGATCGGCACGGGCGGCGGGGGCATTCACAGCTACGACACCCGCACCAAAACCATTAAACGCTACGACAACAAAAACGGGCTGGCCAACAACACCATCTATTCCATTCTCATCGACAACGCCGACAACCTGTGGATGGGCACCAACAAAGGCATCTCGAAATTCGAGAAAGACAAACAGCAATTCACAAACTACGACGTGAACGACGGCTTGCAGGAAGGGCAGTACAATACCGGCTCGGCGGTCTACAACGACATTGCCGGCTACATGTGTTTTGGCGGCACTATGGGCCTCAACATATTCTATCCCGAGAAGGTGATGAAAGACTTGAAGGAACCCGAGGTGATGATCTCCGGTCTTCAACTCTTTAACAAACCGGTGGAGGTGAACGCCAAAAATGAAAACGATTTTGTGTTGGATCAGGTCATCAGCCAGACGCAACACATCACCTTGAAACACGATCAATCGGTGTTCACGTTTGATTTTGTGGGATTGAACTACAGCTATCCCGAGAAGAACAAGTATGCCTACATGCTGGAGGGGTTGGATCACGAATGGAACTATGTGGGCAACCAGCGATCTGCCACTTACCGCTATCTCGGACCTGGCGAATACACCTTCAAAGTGAAAGCTTCCAACCAGGACAACACGTGGAGCGATGCCTATGCCAGTGTTGATGTCACCATTCTGCCACCCTTCTGGAGAACGCCATGGGCCTATTTGCTCTATGTGCTGGTTTTGGGTGGAATGTGCGGCACGGTGCTGCTGGTGCGGCGGAAGCAGGCCACCTTGCGCAAGCGTCTGAAAATTGAAAAGGCGCAGCGCAAGCGCGAACGGCAACGCGTGCGCGAGAAGCTCAGTTTCTTCACCGAGGTGTCGCACGAATTCCGTACGCCCCTCACGCTCATGATCGGCCCGCTCGAAGAGATGGTGATGCGCGAAGGCAACACGTCTACCGGGCGCAAGTTGAAGATGGTCTATCGCAACGCCCACAAGTTGCTCAACCTCATCAACAAACTGCTTGACTACCGCAAGATTGAAAGCGGCAACGTGGTGCTGAAGGTGAGCGAAGAGAATGTGGTCACATTCGTGGAGGAAGTATACATCACCTTCAAGGAACTGGCCTTGCGAAAAAACATCGACTTCCAGTTCATATCCGAAGTGCCCTCCATCAAAGTATGGTTTGATACCGAGAAGCTGGAAATGGCAGTCACCAACATTCTGTCGAACGCCTTTAAATACATCGGCAAGGGAAACGCGGTGAGCATAGCCGTGCAACCACACGAAGACAGGGTGGTGATCCGCGTCTCCGACAATGGCATCGGCATTCCCAGGAAACAGCTGCATAACATTTTTAACTGGTTCTATAAAGGCGACGACTCGGGGCCGATGAGTTCGGGCATCGGGCTGGCCCTGGCGAAGAAGCTGGTGCATTTGCATCATGGCGAAATTCTGGTGGACAGTGTGGAGGGAAAAGGCTCCGTGTTCAGCATCTCGCTGTTATTGGGCAAAGATCATTTCAAACCCGAAGACCTGTGCGCCCCCAAGGATTCGGAGAAATTTCTGTTTGCGCCGCACGAAGACCATGCGCCCCTGCCCACGCTGGTGCTTGCTGAATCGGAAGAAGACAACGCAGCCAAAAAAGGATTGCAAAGCGTGCTCATCGCCGAAGACGATGAAGACATCCGCGCTTTCCTGAAAGAATATTTTGAAAAACGCTACCGCATTCTGGAAGCCGACAACGGAAAAGACGCGCTGGCCCTCGCCCTCGAATATCACCCCGATCTCATCATCAGCGACATCATGATGCCCGAGATGGATGGCATCGAACTCACACACGAACTGAAAGCCAACCTCCGCACCAGCCACATTCCTGTGATTCTGCTCACGGCACGCACGTCGCACACGCATCACAAAGAAGGTATCGAAGGCGGCGCAGATGCCTACATCACCAAGCCATTCAGTCCGGAGATGTTGTCGCTGACCATCCAAAACCTGCTGCAGCTGCGCGAGAACCTCAAGCGATTCTATCGCAACCTCTTCACCCAGGCCACACCGGTGGCCGAAAGCCCGAAAGACGTGAACGGCGTGGACGAAAAGTTTCTGCATTCCATCTACGACACCCTGAAAGCCAACCTCGACAACCCGGCGTTCAACGTGAACGAACTGTGTGAAGCGCTGAGCATGAGCCGCACGCTGGTCTATAAAAAAGTGAAGATGCTGACCGGCCTCACGCCCGTGGAATACTTGCGCTCGTTGCGCATGCAGGAGGCGGCCCGTCTGCTGAAGTCACATCAATACAAAGTGTTCGAAGTGGTCTATATGGTGGGCTTCTCCGACCTCAAATACTTCCGTCAAAGCTTTGTGAAAGAGTTCGGCTACCCCCCGTCCGAATACAGCAAGAACACCGAAGGCGCCGAATGACCGGCCCGATTTTTTTGTTGAAGTCCTGCCTGAATTTTTCGAAAAGCAACGTGACGCTGGCACCCTTGTGCCCCACGGTCCCGGCCTTCGGCTGACACGCATCGTGCGCATCCTAAGCCAATTCGGGCCCATCCCCAAATGAACAACTGCCCCCCATGCTGTGGACAGCAGGGTTGGGTCGGACATTTTTAACATTTTCAGCGTTTAAATGCATCAGGAAGGCCTTTTTCGGGCCGAAACGCATCTGCCCCTCACGATTTTTCAATTTACCCCTCCTTTCAGGAAACGATTTCGGAGACTTTTATGCAAAGGTTTGCGCCACATACGAGGCCCAGGCCGGAAGTCAATAACCTTAACGCTTCTAACGCCTATGAAACGCCAATTTTTCAGTTCGGGATAGCGACGCCCTGTCGCTTTTTGAGCCCGTCGAAGAACTTAAATGATTCCCATTTCACAAACAAAACTCTATGAATCTTAAACATCTACTAAAAAGATTGCTGTCCACGGCCATGATGCTCATGACCCTCTGGGTAGCGGCGCAGGCAGCGCCCCGTGCGGTCGACATCACCATCCAGGGAAAGGTAAGCTCCTCCGATGATGGAGCAACCTTGCCTGGCGTCAACATCATCGTGAAAGGCACCAGCATCGGCACCACTACGGATGCCGATGGAAAGTATTCCATCAGCGTACCCAATGCGGAATCCGTTTTGGTGTTCACCTTCATCGGATACAAAACGCAGGAAGCCGTGGTGGGCAGCCGAACCGCCATCGACATTTCGCTTGAGTCGGACGTCGAAACCCTGTCTGAAATTGTGGTGGTTGGTTATGGCGAGCAAAAGAAAGAAACGCTCACCGGTTCCATCTCGCAAGTGAAAGGCGACGACATCGTGAAGAGTCCACAGCCCAACGTGTCTAACTCGTTGGCCGGTCGTTTTTCGGGTATCATTGCGAGTAACCGTGGTGGCGAACCTGGCTACGACGGCAGTACCTTTACTATCCGTGGTCAGGCCACAACCGGTAGCAACGACGTGCTGGTTGTTGTTGACGGTATTCCCGGACAACTCGGTGGTTTGGAACGTCTGAATCCAAACGACATTGAAAGCATCTCGATTCTGAAAGATGCTTCTGCTGCAGTGTATGGAAGCCGTGCGGCCAATGGTGTAATCCTCGTCACCACCAAGCGTGGCAAGTCGGGCAAACCAACCATTGCCTATAGCTTCAACCAGGGTTTCTCTTCACCCACGCGTTTGCCCCACATGGCCGACGCTGCTACGTATGCTACGATCCAAAACGAGATCGACTACTACACCAACAATGCCGGGGGCATGAACCAGCACTATTCGGAAGCGGAAATTCAGAAGTTCAGAGATGGATCTGATCCGTTGAATTATCCCAACACCAACTGGGCCAAAGAAACCCTGAAAAAAGTAGCCCTCCAAAACCAACACAACCTCTCCATCAAAGGTGGAACGGAAGATGTTCATTACTATGTGTCGCTGGGTAAAACACACCAGGATGGTTTGTATAAAAACGGCGCAACACAATACAATCAGTATAGCTTTCGCTCCAACATCGACGCCAACGTGACAAAGGATTTTAAAGTGTCGTTGTCGTTGTCGGGTCGCCAGGAAGATCGCAAGTATCCTACGTATGGTGCCAACGATATATTCCGCTCGATCTATCGCGCCTATCCCACCACCATCGCTACCTATCCAAACGGATTGCCGTCGACAGGTGTGGAGAACAACAACCCCGTGGTGATGGCTACCGATATGGGTGGAACAAACATGAATCCGCAAAACGTGTTTAACGGAATTCTCCGCGCAAGCTATGCGTTGCCATTTGTGAAAGGCCTTTCGATCGATGGCTTTTATTCGGTGGATAAGATCTGGAATTTTGGAAAGGTTTTCTCTCAGCCCTACACCTTATATCGCTACAACAGTGGCGATGGCACATACTCGCCCGTGGTAACCGGTGGTTCTTCCGGGCTTGGCAAAATGGTGGAGTCGCAAGACAACACCAGCATGATCACCGACAACCTGAAGCTTAACTACGAAAAACAATTGGGCAATCACTACGTGAGCGCTTTTGTAGCCTACGAGCAGAGCAAGGTGCATCGTGAAACGTTCAACGCCACACGCCTGAATTACCCCACCATCCAAACCCCTGAGCTTTCGCAAGGTGGTTCTGCGGCAACCGACCGCGACAACACCGGCAGCAGCTTCAACTATGCACGCAAGAGCTACATTGGTAAGTTGGCCTACAACTACAAAGAGAAATACCTCTTTGAAGCGCAGATGCGTATTGACGGAACATCAAACTTTCCTGCCGGACATCGCTATGGCTATTTCCCTGCCGTGTCGGCCGGATGGCGCATATCGGAAGAAGGTTGGTTTAGCAACGTAGAAGCCATCAACGATTTGAAAATTCGCGCATCCTACGGTGAACTTGGAAATGACAACGCAAACCAGATTGCTGGCAATGACAAGCTCACGCAGTTTCAGTATTTTAACAACTACTCGTTCAATAACGTGTATGTTATCGGCGGCGACAAACATCCCGGCATTGACCTGACAAAACTGGCCAACCCCGAAATTACCTGGGAGGTAGCAAAGAAAACAGACATCGGTCTGAACGCCACCGTGGCGAGAAACATTACGTTTGAATTTATCTACTTCACACAAGATCGTTCCCGTATTTTGACTCCCCGCAACGCTTCCATCCCGGGTGTGTCGGGTATCGCGAATCCCTTCAACGACAACAGCGCGAACTATGCACCGCTTGTGCCATTTGAAAACATCGGTAAAGTAAGAAGCTCGGGCTTTGAGACTACCATTGGCTACAACAAACGTCAAGGCGACTTTTGGTATGGTGCTTCTGCTAACATGACGTTGGCAAAGAGCAAGATTATCTTTATTGATGAAGCTTCCGGCACACTCGACTATCAACGTCAGACCGGCAGACCACTAAACACATACCTGCTCTACAACGCTATCGGTATCTTCCGTACACAAGCCGACATCGACTCCAATCCACACCTGGCCAATGCAAAGCTGGGAGATCTGATCTACGAGGATTATAACAAAGACGGCAAAATCACAGCCGACGATCAGGTGCGAACCGAATATGGCAACATTCCCCAAATCACATACGGTGTGAATTTGTCGGGCGGTTGGAAAAACTTCGACATTGCCCTCTTGTTTGCAGGCCAGGGTCGTGTAAATCAATATGTGTTGGCAGAATCCGGAACGGTAGGAAACTTCTACAGCACATGGGCCGACAATCGTTGGAGCCCCACCAATCCTGAAGGAAGTTATCCACGCGTAGACAACCGTGCATCATCGTCGGTGAATGGAGGTCTTTACAAAAACAACTTTTGGTTGAACAACTCTTCGTTTGTTCGTTTGAAGAACGTGTCGATTGGCTACAACGTTCCTACAACCTTGTTGTCTAAGTATAGAATCAGCGCCCTGCGTCTCTATGCCAATGCATTCAACCTGTTCACCATCACCAAAGTGAAAGACTACGATCCGGAAGGCAGCAGCGAAAGCGGTCAGTTCTATCCGCAGCAGCGCATCATCAATGTTGGTGTAAACATCCAGTTCTAAATTATGAAGACCATGAAAGTAAAATTCACATACACAATACTGGCCGGTGCGTTGGGAATTGCCGGACTGTTGTCGGCGTGTAACGGCGACCTCCTTGACGTAAAGCCAACGGACCGTATATCTGACGAAGCCATTGCTTCAGACTCATCGCTCTTCGAAGACTTTGTTATCAACCGCTACATGGGCGTTCGGCTCATGGACAAGGAAGCTGAAGGAACGCCTCCCGGTTTTGGTCGCGGTTTTGAATACGCGCTGTGGGCCTCGCTCACCGACGAAGCGATCTATAACAACGATGACAATACGTGGGTGGTTCAGCGTGGACAACTTGCGCCTGAGAACACCGGCATCGCCGGCACCCTTTGGTCAAGAAGCTATCGCAGCATTCGCGAATGTAACTATGCCCTGGCTCAGATCGGAGCCTTGAAGATGAGTGCGTCACGCAAACAACGCCTCGAAGCTGAACTTAAATTTATCCGTGCCTATCGTTATCACGACCTCATTCGCAACTACGGTTCGGTAGTGCTCATGGGTGATTTAGTGTATGCGCTCCAGGACAATCTTTCCGATCCCAAGCTGTTTCAGAAATCGACCATCGCTGAAGGATTGCAATATGTAACAACGCAGTTGGATCAGGCTGCGAGTGGTCTCCCGGCCAACAACGATTCAAACTGGAAACTGGGGCGTGCCACCAAAGGTGCAGCGCTGGCCCTCAAGTCGAGATTGGCGTTGTATGCCGCCAGCCCGTTGTATAGCGCAGGTAGCTGGCAACAGGCCGCGGATGCAGCAAAGGCTGTGATGACCCTGGGTTATTCTTTGCACGCCGACTACCGTAGTTTGTTTCAAACACCGTCGAGCGGCGAGATCATTTTTGAACGCCTCTATGCTGTAGGTGCGCGTCACGTGTGTCTCGAAATTTCGAACGGCCCCAACGGTTTTGGCGGATGGGCAGGCAACTCGCCCCTGCAAAATCTGGTGGATGCCTATGAGGTGAAAGTGGATGCCAACACGGCCGTGCCTTTCGACTGGAACAACGCTGCGCATGTGGCAGACCCTTATGCGAATCGTGACCCCAGATTTTACGCCAGCATCCTGTATAACGGTGCAGACTACAGAGGTCGCGAAATCGAAACCTTCCTGCCCGGCGGCAAAGACAGCAAAGATGGTCGCGACAACTGGAACGCGTCGAAGACCGGTTATTACCTGTTGAAGTTTTTGGACGACAAACTTCCCATCGACAATCCCTGGGATGTGGCGGGTGTGCAACCCTGGATCTACCTTCGTTATGCAGAAGTGTTGCTGAACTATGCTGAAGCACAAAACGAAGTGGCTGGCGCCGACGCCTCGGTGTATGATGCCATCAATCAGATCCGCGACCGTGCCGGCATGCCCGATCTGCCTGCTGGATTAACACAATCGGAAATGCGGGAAGCCATCCGTCGCGAACGTCAGGTAGAGTTGGCGTTTGAAGAGCATCGCTTCTATGATGTGCGTCGCTGGAAAATTGCCATCGACACCGAGAACGAACCAGCCTACGGAATCTCCATCACCAAGAATGCAGACAACTCGCTTACCTATGCGAAGAAAGTGGCCCTCGATGGACGCAAGTTTGAAGAGCAACACTATTGGCTCCCCATCCCGCGCGCTGAAATTCTTTCGTCCGGCAATCAACTGGATCAGAATCCGAACTATTAATCGTTTCAATTTTTCTTACAACAGTGTGTCCCGTCTGGGGCACACTGTTTTATCTCCCCATGCCTGTGCACTTCCCGCTTTTTCAGAGATACGTTCAGATGATGGCCAAAGGGTGGTGGACACTGTTGCCCATGTTTCTGTGGGCCTGTCAACAGCAAACGGAAACGTTGTTCACCCAGACCAACCCAACCCAAACGGGCGTGACGTTTGCCAACACCGTGGTGGAAGACGATGCCTTTAACATTCTTACCTATGAATATCTCTACAACGGCGGTGGTGTGGCCGCGGGAGATCTGAACAACGATGGAAAAATTGATTTGCTGTTTACGGGAAACGCCGTTCCCAATGCACTATACCTGAACAAAGGAAACTGGAAATTTGAAGACATTGCCGCAACCGCTGGGTTAGGAGGAAGACCGCGATGGAAAACCGGCGTGACCCTGGCCGATGTGAATGCGGATGGACTACTGGATATTTATGTGTGTTATTCCGGTCCCGGAACCGACACCGATCGTTGCAACGAACTCTTTATTAACAATGGCGGCGACACCCCAACGTTCACGGAACGCGCCGCTGAGTACGGACTGGATGCCTGTGGCACGTACTCCACACAAGCTTCCTTTTTTGACTACGACCGCGATGGCGACCTCGACATGTTTTTGTTGAACCATGCGCGGCTGACGTACAATCCTTTTTTTAATTCAAAGAAATTACGCGCCCTGCGTCATCCACAATATGGCAATCGTCTTTATCGGAACGATGACGGAAAATATCAGGATGTGAGCGCAGCGGCGGGCATACATGGCAGTGGTGTGAACTTTGGTCTCGGTGTTTCCGTGGCCGACATGAATGAAGATGGCTGGCCCGACTTGTATGTGACCAACGACTATGAAGAACAGGACTTCTTCTACCTGAACCAACGCAACGGCACCTTTCGCGAAGGGCTGAAAGAATCGTTTCGCCACATTGCCCGCAACGGCATGGGCTGTGACGTTGCCGACTATAACAACGACGGCTTGCCCGACGTGGTGGTGGTGGACATGCTGCCGGAAGACAACTTCCGCCAAAAGATATTGAAAGGGCCTGATGAATTTGATAAATACAATTTGCTGCGCGACAGTGGTTATCACCACCAGAACATGCGCAACGTGTTGCAGTTGAATATGGGCATGCGCGACAGCGTTCCCGTGTTCAGCGAAGTGGGTCAACTCGCCGGCATGTCGAACACCGACTGGAGTTGGAGTCCGCTGCTGGCTGACTATGACAACGACGGCCGCAAAGACCTCTTCATCACCAACGGCTTTTTGCGCGATTTCACCAACCTCGATTTTGTGAAGTATGTGTACCAGGACAGCCGTAAAAACGGAAAGCCTTATGAAATCGTGAAGCAACTTCCTTCCTCGCGAATCAGCAACTATCTCTTCCGGAACAACGGCGACCTCACGTTTCAAAATACAACAGAAGCCTGGGGACTTCAGGAGAAATCGATCTCCAACGGCGCTGTCTATGCCGATCTCGACAACGACGGCGACCTGGATTTGATTACCAATAATATCAATCAACAGGCTTTTCTTTTTCGGAACAATACCGATGGCCGGAGACAACATTTTATAAAAATCAAACTTAAGGGCGAGGGGGCAAACACATTTGCTATCGGTGCAAAGATTGGCATTGTGACGGATAATCAAGTTCAGGTGCAGGAGCTCTTTCCGACACGGGGTTTTCAATCGTGCATGCCCGCCGAGATTATTTTTGGTTTAGGCAACACCACCGTAGTCGACTCACTTTGGGTGATGTGGCCCAGCGGAAAAGTGTCTGCACGAACGAAGCTGAAGGCCGACACCACATTTGTGTTGACGGTTGAGGAAGCAGTTGAGAAGACTACGCCCACGCGAAAGGAAACAAGTTCATGGTTTGAAAATGAATTCGCTTTCGGCGCTGCCGACCGCTATGTGGAGAATGATTTTATAGACTATAAAATACAATTTCTGTTGCCCTATCAAGTGTCGCGCTATGGCCCCTGTCTTGCATCGGGCGACATAGACGGCGATGGAAACGATGACCTTTTTGTGGGCGGGGCCAGCGGACACTCCGGAAAACTATATCGTGGCACTGATGCGGGTTTTGTGCGATTGCCTGCTCAGCCATGGCGCGCCGACAGTTTGGGTGAAGACACCGGTGCCCTCCTGTTCGATGCCGATGGCGATGGCGACGAAGACCTTTATGTTGTTCGTGGCGGCACCGAGTTTCCACCCGAGGCTGCGCCCTTGTTACAGGATCGACTGTATGAGAATGTGGGGCACGGCAAGTTTGCTGTGGCGACAGAAGCCTTGCCACACGAAATTTCCAACGGAAGTTGCGTGTCGGCGGCAGACTATGATAAAGACGGCGACCTTGATCTTTTTATCGGTGCGCGTTCAATCCCCGGAAACTTTCCTATGCCGTCAGTCAGTTTTTTGCTGCGCAACGATTCGCAAGGCGGTGTGCTGAAGTTCACCAACGCAACACCGCAGCCATTAAGAAAGCCGGGCATGGTGACATCGGCAGTCTGGATGGACTACAACAACGACACATGGCCCGACCTGATCCTGGCTGGCGAGTTTATGCCGGTGATGGTGTTTGAAAATATGAAAGGTGTGCTCACAGACAACACCGTGACGGCCGGAACAGCGAACACAGCCGGGCTATGGTGCAGATTGATATCGGCCGATGTTGATGCCGACGGCGACCTTGACGTTGTTGCAGGCAATGCCGGATTGAACCTGTCGCTGAAGGCCACCCCAGACCAACCTATCACGCTTCACTATGGCGATTTTAACGGCGATGGAAGAATTGATCCCATCCTGTCAACCCATGTGCAGGGGAAACCCTATCCCTATCCGTCGCGCGACGAAATGCTTGAACAACTCCCCGCCTTGAAACGAAAATTCACGTCCTACGAATTGTATGCGAACGCAAAGCTGGAAGATGTGATAGGCGCGGAACAATTGAAACAAGGCAGTGTTGTTCGCGCCGTCATGCTGGCAAGCTGCATTTTTAAGAATGTGGGCAACGGAAAATTTGAAACTATGTCGCTGCCCGTGGAGGCACAATTCAGCATGAACTCGGCCATGGCCTTCGACGATTTTGATGCCGACGGTGTGAACGACATGCTGCTGGCAGGAAACTTTTATCCCTATCGGGTTCAGGCCGGACGAAGCGACGCAGGTTCAGGATTGATATTGAAAGGGGGAGGCCTTGGAAAATATACACCCACGCTGTTTCCGGCCACAGGATTTTATGCACCGGGCGATGTTCGCGCGCTGGCAGTGTTGAAAACAAAAACAAACGAACGCAGGGTTGTGCTGGGCGTGAACGACGGCGTGCCCCTGGTGTTCCGGTATAAAACTAAACAATGATCCAAAATCATACTCATGAAGAACGTGTTACAAATGCGATTTAAAAACCTGTTTTTGCTGCTGGCGATAGTGGCTGGTGGTTGTTCGAAAAGCGAATCCGATCAATCGGTTGTCGGCGCAGAAGCAACGGTCATCACCATCGATGTGTCGGACCGCAAACAAACCATCCGAAATTTTGGATCTTCCGATGCCTGGGCCTGCAACTTTCTGGGCACATGGCCCGACGAAAAACGAAATCAAATGGCCGACTGGCTTTTTAGCAACGCGGTGGATGCCGAGGGAAAACCGTTGGGCATAGGCCTCTCGTTGTGGCGCTTCAACATCGGTGGCGGCAGCGCAGCGCAAGACAACATTGGCGACGAGTGGCGAAGGGCCGAAGGCTTTTTGCAAAGCGACAAGTCTTATGATTGGAGCAAGCAAGCCGGGCAACAATGGTTTTTGAAATCGGCCAAGCAACGTGGTGTCAATCTGTTTGTGGGATTCACCAACAGCCCGCCCGTGCAACTGACGAAGAACGGCAAAGCATTTTCAAGCGACGGCGAACATGCCAACATCGGCAAGGAGAACTATGTGCCGTATGTGAAATTCTTATCGAACGTGGTGAAACATTTTGAGAAAGAAGGCATTGTGCTAAACTACCTCAGCCCTTTTAACGAACCCCAATGGGATTGGACAGGCAGCAACCAGGAGGGCACACCCTACACCAACCAGGAAGTGTATGACATCACCACAAAATTGGATTCCGTGATCACGGCCGATCACCTGCCATCCAAAATCCAGATCGCAGAAGCTGCCGCCATGAACTACCTCTATGAAAATGGCGACAAGCCCACGCGCGGGAATCAGATCGAGGATTTTTTCCTGCAATCCTCGTCGCGCTATTTGGGTGGACTGCCCTCGGTCGACAAGATGATCTCTGCGCACAGCTACTTCACGTCGGCGCCGGTTGATGTGATGATTAAGGTACGTGAAACCGTGCAGCAAAAAATGAAGACCGCGTCGGTGCCGTTGGAATTCTGGCAAACTGAATATTGCATTCTGGGCGATAAGGAAGAAGTGCCCGGCCCGGGAAAAGACACCGGCATGGTTCCCGCGTTGTATGTGGCCCGCCTCATCCATCACGACCTCACCGTGGCAAACGCTTCGGCCTGGCATTGGTGGACATCGATTTCTGTCTATGACTACAAGGACGGACTTATCTATGCAGACAAAAACAAAGCGAACGGCAACATCGAAGACACAAAGCTGTTGTGGGCTTTTGGAAACTACAGCCGGTTCGTTCGTCCCGGCGCGGTGCGCGTGGGGGTGTCGTCGTCTACGGGTGATGTCAGCAACCCGAAGGGCCTGATGGTCTCATCCTACATCAACGAAGCAGACAAAACGGTGGTCACCGTCATCATCAACTATGCAGACCTTGATACTTCCATCAAGCTGGCGTTGAAGGGAAAACAGATTGCGTCGTTGCAGCCGTATATCACCGCGGGAAAAGCCGATGAAGACCTGAAGCCCCTGGCAAAGGTGAGCGGCGATGAAGCCATCATTATCCCCAGGAAATCGATCGTGACGTTGGTAAGTGAGCTTCCTTAAATTTATAAAACGCAATTCAGATGAAGAAAATTAACCTTATAAAAATCAGTGTACTGTTTGTTGTCGCCGTGTGTGTCACAGGCGCGCAGGCACAGCAATCGCGGGGCTACCGGTTCAACGATCAATGGAAGTTTTTTAAAGGCGATGTGGCAAAGGGCGAGAAGCTGGCCACGTCAGATGCATCGTGGCGCACGGTGGACCTTCCGCACGACTGGAGCATCGAAGGGCCGTTCAGCGACGCGTGGGCCAGCGGCACGGGCTACCTGCCTACAGGCATAGGGTGGTATCGAAAAACCTTCGCGTTGCTTCCCGCACAAAAAAACAAGACGATCTATCTCTACTTTGACGGCGTCTATAAAAACAGCGAGGTGTGGATCAATGAGCAGTATGTAGGGAAGCGCCCCAATGGCTACGCGTCTTTTTATTACGACATCACAAAACACCTCCGCCAAACCGGACAGAACACCATTGCCGTGAAGGTGGATCACACTGACTTCGGCGACTCGCGATGGTATAGCGGCTCTGGCATCAATCGCAATGTGTATCTCATGGCGGTGGAGCCGGTGCACATTGCCGTGTGGGGCACGGTGTTCACCACGCCGCAGGTTTCTGCTGAGCAGGCCAGCGCCCGGCTTACGGTGTCGGTTGTGAACAAATCAAAGACCGTGGCCAGTGCCACCGTGGTGGCGGATCTTGTAGACGACAAAGGCGTTAGTGTGGCGCATGCCGAAGAAAAGGTGCAAGCCAAGGCAGAAGGGGAGAGCGAAAGCAAACTTGAGTTCGCGGTGAAAAATCCGGACCTGTGGTCGGTAGAATATCCGGCGTTGTATACTCTGCGCACCAGCGTGGTGGTGAATGGAAAAAAAACGGATGAGGTCACAGAGAAGGTTGGATTCCGGAACGTTCGCTTCGACGCAAACAAAGGATTTTTTCTGAACGACGAAAACATAAAACTCAAAGGCGTTTGTTTTCACGACGACGCGGGCGCATTAGGTTCTGCTGTGCCGAAGGCTGTTTGGCAACGCAGACTACAAACCTTGAAAACGCTGGGCTGCAACACCATTCGCATGAGCCACAACCCGCACCAGGACTATATCTATGATCTCTGCGACGAAATGGGATTCCTGGTTCAGGATGAGGCCTTCGATGAATGGGCCATCGGAAAAAACAAATGGATAAAGGGATGGAACGTGGGCACTCCGGGCAAAGACGGCTACAGCAAGTATTTCGCCGAGTGGGCCGATCGCGATTTGCAGGACATGATCAAACGAAACCGTAATCGCACCTGCATCATCATGTGGAGCATTGGTAACGAGATCGATTATCCCAACGATCCCTACACACACGAAGTGCTGAACACGGGTCGCAATCCACAAATCTACGGAAGAGGCTATCAGGCAGGCAACCCGCCAGCCAGCGAGATGGGCGTGATCGCCAAACGCCTCGTGCAGGTTGCTAAACAACTCGACACCACGCGACCCATCACGGCCGCGCTGGCTGGTGTGGTCATGTCTAACCTCACCGACTATCCCGATGCGCTGGACATTGTGGGCTACAACTATCAGGAGTATCGCTATGCCGACGATCATGCAAAATATCCACAGCGTGTCATCTATGGCAGCGAGAATGGAAAAGGCTACGATGCCTGGGCACCCGTGGCAGAACTTGACTATATCTCCGCGCAATATTTATGGACCGCCTTCGATTTCCTTGGCGAAGCCTCGGCGTGGCCGGTGCGCAGCAGTGGCGCCGGTGTGATTGACATGGCGGGAAATCCAAAGACTGAATTCTATTATCGCAAGAGCCTCTGGTCTGCAGAGCCCACCACGTTTCTCTCCGTAGCCGAGGTTTCCAAAACATCGCGCGGTCGCGGGCGCGGTGGTTTTGGCGATGCGCACTGGAACGGAACACCGGGCGACTCTGTAGCGGTGTTCTGCTTCACCAACGCCGAGAATGCCGAACTGTTTGTGAACGGAGCGTCGCTGGGAAGCAAATCGAGAAGCGCCTCGCCACAAAAAATGATGGTCTGGAAAACGGTGTTTCAACCCGGTGAGCTGGAAGTGAAAACATCATCAAAAAATGAAGAGAGAGGGAATTTCAAACTCACAACCCCTGGAAGTGCAGCCAGCCTTCACGCCACAGCAGATCGCGTAACACTGAAAGCGGATAAAGACGATGTTTCGCACATCGACATCACCGTGCTGGATAAGAATGGCCGCTTTGTCCTCAAGGCGGAGAACGAAGTTGATGTGAACATTCAGGGGCCGGGTCGGCTCATCGGGTTGGAGAGCGGCAGCCTTTCCAGTCACGAAGACTACAAAGCATCGAAACGCAAATTGTTCAAGGGGAAACTGCTGGCCTATGTTCAGGCAACAGGCACCGGTGTGATAAAAATCACTGTGTCATCACCGGGTCTGGGTTCACATACCCTTGAACTGAATGCGGTGACCCCTTAGTTTGCGTTGCAGAAGATCAACAATCGGCGAAATATAAAAGACGCAAGGTGAAAGCTTCGCCTTGCGTCTTTTATTATAACCAATCCATACAATCTTAAAAGCTTAGCGCAGAAGGTAGATCGTGGAAACTGAATGCTTTCATTCTTAGTCCCAAAGTAATCTCATGGGTTGTGAATTGTGAGCCTGCAGCTTTTCCTGTAGGAATTTCAAATACATAGCCAACGCGATAAACATCTTTCACGATCAGTTGAAACAAAAGGCCATAGGTATTAAAGTTGCGTGTGAGGATGCCGGCCTGATATTTTCCATGGGCAATCAGCGATGCATTCAAATCAACTGACAGCGGTGCGCCGGCCACATACTTCACCAGCGCAGCAGGCTTGAGGCGAAGATGGTCGGAAAGAAAAAACAGGTAGGCCCCAAGGGCATAGGCATGCTGTGAATACAAGGTATTGTTAACCCCCAGCGTTTCTACTGACGACTTGAGCATGCGTGGCACGGACAACCCCACAAAAAAACGATCATTGTTCAGAATCAAACCCGCGCCGAGTGTGGGCACGGTTTCACTTTGTTTGCCTTGAAACAACGGATCGGTGGGATCCTGAATGTTGAGCCCGGTGTTGTCGGTTTGATAGTTGGCCATGCCCGCCTGAAGGCCGAACGCAAGGTTGGTGCCCGCCGCATTCAGCGCGATGCGATAGGTGTAGGTACCGGTCACTTCCGTCACCTTGCTGCTGCCGATTTTATCCGACACCACCATGAACCCAGCGGCCATGTTGTTGCGCAGGGCAGCATGGATGTTGACGTTCATGGTTTTGGGACCGACCATGCCCGTCCACTGTTGCCGGTAACTGACGGAGGCATGCAGCGTGTTGCCAAACCCACCATAAGCCGGATTGATGACAAACGGGTTGTTAATGTATTGCGCGTATAGCGGATCCTGTTGGCCATCGCAGAAGGTTGCCGTAAGAACAAAACAAAGGAGTAGAGTGTATCTCATGATGTCGTTTTAATATTTCAATTCCAGAAAACCACGGATGGTGCGGTCGGCATCCGGCATTTCGATGTGGTAGTAGTAAGTGCCTGTAGGAAGTTTGTTCCCATCGGATGAAAGGCCTTTGAACACACGCGACTGGTTGTCGTAGTCGTTCACGGTGAACACCACGTCGCCCCAACGGTTGAAGATGACAACGCTGTTCTTTCGGGTGTCGGAGCGCACGTCTATGTTTTCGAGGAAGAACACGTCATTCTTTTCATCACCATTTGGCGACACGGCGTTGAAGACCACCACGTCGCCCGGAGCTGAGTCGTCGTGCAGCACGGTGAAGCTTTGTTCGCTCACGGCTGTGAATCCCGAAACAGTAACGGAGAGTGGCCCACTACCGGCGTTGTCGGGAACAATCACGGTGATGGTTGTTGTAGTACTGGTTGTTACGGTCCCAACCGCGCCGTTCTGAAAGTTCATCACGTTGTTCGATGGCACGGGATCGAAGTTTGTTCCGGTAATCGTAACCACCGTGCCGGGTTTGCCTTCGGTGGGCGTGAAGCTGATGATGGTGGGCACCAGCGGCTCCGCACCAAACGACAAACGCATACCTTGATAGCCGCCACCCGAAGGATACTCATAGCCATACTGAAATTGCGACACGCTATTGGCACTCATACTGAATTCAGAGAACCCGCCTCCGGGGTAGTCGATGACGCAAACCGTGTTGCTGGTGGTTGGAAAATTAGGCGAGAATCCGTCTGAGACGTCGTAGGGGATGTTGCTTTTACTGAAGCCCGGATTGCTGTCGGGGTTCACACCGGTGAAGTTGATGGAGTTTAGCACCCACGCTGAATTTGGATCGTCTTTGATCTCAAAGAACACCCACTCGGGATCACTAAGCGTTTCAATGCTTTCCACGGTGATGGTGGTCTTGAAACTTCCATTGAGTTTGTTTTGCCGTGTGCCCGTGAGTGCTCCGTCTCTGAAAATATCAAACTGAAACAGAAACCCGGCCCAACCCCCGAAACCATTGGATCGAAATGGCGAACCCTCGGTTGAAGACACCGCGTGCCCGACCGTGATGCCATTGGGATCGTCAGCAAGGTGACGAACCCTCACCCAGATGTTCTGTCCCAGATAGTCTTGCACGGGATAATAGATGCCGTTGGTGAACAGCGGATGCGTTGCGCTGGCTCCCGTGAAATTGAACGCACTCAGTGTTTCTCCCGACGACGTGAGGCTTGTGCCCGACGCCGTGAAGTAGATCGTGTTTTGAAAATCGAGCGATTGCCCGTGCACAGCAGGAGCAAGGCTTTTGAGGCAGACGACCAGGAAGACCGACATGGTTAACGAGGGCGACAAACGAAGCAAAGTTGACATAGCGATTCCGTTAAGGATGATTGTGGAGTTCACATCCTTGACAAAGATCTTGTGACGCCCTGTTAAAAAACATCCTGTAAAAACAGGATATTTGAATTTGGTAGAACCGTCAGTGCAGGAATTTGGCTGCAATGCCCAAAACCAAACGTGGTAGCTCAGGTGGATGCGATATGGCTTTTCCTGTTTTTTTGGCCGTACTTACAGTATCGAAAACGGTGGGGCGTTCATGCCGAAAACAGACTCCATCCCAGGTCTAAGGCGTGAAGGCGATCCGTGATGCTGTAGACTTTGGGTTGCTATAAAGGGAAATCGAAGGGAATGACCTGCTTCAGAATTTCTACAGAATGTGAGTTTTATTTGGGACGAATAAAATTTCCGCTGGGCCGGCATGAAGATTCTGATTATAGAAGATGAAAAGGAGTTGGTGAAAAGCATGGCGGAGTTTCTTCGTCAGGAAAACTACGTGTGCGAAACGGCCTATTCTGCACACGACGCCGAAGACAAGATTCTGCTTTTTGACTACGATTGCATTTTGCTCGACATCAACCTTCCCGACGGCAGTGGTCTCCGGATTCTGGAGAAGCTGAAAGAAAACAACAAGTCCGACGGCGTCATCATCATCACGGCAAACAATTCGCTTGAAGATCGTGTGCTGGGCCTGAACCTGGGTGCCGACGACTATCTGGCCAAGCCGTTCTTTCTGCCCGAATTGAGCGCCCGGGTGTCGGCCATCATACGGCGCAAACAGTTTGGCGGGAGCAACAAACTTGCCTTCCGCGAAATCAATATCGACCTGCCGGGAAAAATTGTGAAAGTGAACAACACCGAGGTGGACCTGACGCGCAAGGAGTATGACCTGCTCATGTTTTTGCTGGCCAACAAAAACCGCGTGGTGTCGAAGAATGCCATTGCCGAACACCTCTCCGGCGACAACGCCGAGCTGCTCGACAAATTCGACTTTCTCTATTCACACATCAAAAACCTGAAACGCAAGTTGGCCGACGCGGGTAGTGAAGACTACATCAAAACGGTTTACGGACTCGGCTATAAATTTTCGGTATGAGACTTCTTCAGGTAACCTTGCGCAGCTCGCTCCTCTATTCCCTTGTGGTGGTTCTCATCAGCATACCCGTTTCCATTTTTTCGGTTCGTGAACTACTCAACGAGGAAGTGGACGAAGCGTTGGCCCTGCACACCGATCAATTCCTCAACCACATCCAGAACTTTAGTTACCTCGACGATCTCGAAACCGACCTGGAAGTTGTTGATCAGCTTTCATACGATGTAGACATCAAACCCTCCAACGGACGCGCACCCCTGAAAGACTACCAATCTGTTTCCATCTACGACAGCGCCGAACAGGATTTTCGTCCCTTTCGGGAATTGTCGTCGGGTGTCGACATCAAGGGCAAACACTACATCCTGACCATGCGCATGTCGTTGGTCGATAACAACGAGTTGCTGGTGGCGATTGGGTTGGTGCAATCGGCGCTTATCATTCTGCTGGCCACGGGGCTGTTGTTGTTGAATCGTTCGTTGTCGCGGAAACTGTGGGAGCCTTTCTATAGAACACTGAATCAGCTCAAGGCCTATCAGCTCGACAAAAACGAACCCATTCGTGCCGATAGAACAAACATCATTGAATTCGACGACCTGAATAGCACCGTGAGCCATCTCACCGACAGGAACCGAAAAGTGTTTCTTCAACAGAAGGAGTTCATCGAGAATGCATCGCACGAATTGCAAACGCCGCTTGCCATCTTTCAATCCAAGCTCGACATGCTCATGCAGAAGCCGGCCATCACTGAGTCGGAAGCGCAGATCATTATGGAGCTGGAGGCCACGGCGCAACGCATGTCGCGGTTAAACAAAAATCTTTTATTGCTCAGTAAGATCGACAACGAGCAATACAACGATAAGGAAGAAATGGAACTGTCGTCTGTCATCGAAGGAATGTTGACAGAGTTGAGGCCAATGGCCGACGTGGAGAACATCATCATTACCACAACCACACAACACTTAAAGATCGATGCAAACAAAACACTGATCGAGGTGTTGCTGACCAATCTTTTTCACAACGCCATCCGGCACAATGTGCGGGAAGGCAGAGTAATGGTCAACCTCAACAAACGAACGCTCACGGTTGCGAACACCGGTAAGGCCGTGAACATGAACGTGGAGAAAATGTTCGATCGCTTCAGCAAAGAAAGCATGAACAAAAACAGCACCGGCCTGGGGCTGGCAATTGTGAAGCGCATATGCGATACATCGGCCTATACGCTGCACTACACGTTTGAAAACGGCATGCACACTTTTACGATCGTGTTTTGAATAAGCAACGAATCATCACTTCTACCGCAGACGCACCATGCAGGACTTGAATCCCTATGACTCCGAACTCCTGAACAGGGTTGAGGCGTATGTGAAGGAGCTCCTGAACACAAAGCTCCCGCCCACACGTGTCTTTCACACCCTGCCCCACACGGTGAACGTGGTGCGCGCGTGCTGTTCATTGATTGCACACTATGCCACATCCCAGGCAAACGGAGAAGCATTGTTAACGGCCGCATGGTTTCACGACACCGGCTATACGGAAACCGGAGTGAAACACGAGGAGGAAGGTGTGAAGATCGCGCTTCGCTTTCTGCGCGATTTCAACCTGCCACAAGAGTTCTATCTGAAGATTGAAGGCCTCATCATCGCCACGAAACTTTCGGCCAGTCCCAAAAGCCTGCTGGAAGAAATGTTATGCGACGCCGATCTTAGCCACCTGGGCTCGGAGGAATATGAGATGTGGTCGCTGCGCCTGAAACAGGAATTTGAACGCCAGCTAAACAAGGTCATCACCCTGGAGAATTGGAACCAGCAGAATATTTTCTTTTTTAAGAATCATGCTTACTACACAACCTATGCGCAACAACAATGGGGGCCGGTGAAGGAGAATAATTTGATGATGCTGTTGAAGTCAATCTAGAGAGACGCACACGCTTTTATTTCGCTTCGGTGAACGCCATGGTGCTTTCATTTCCAGTGTTTGCACAAAGAGGCTTGCCAACGTGCCAAAAAATTCCGAAACTTAGCGATCATAGACATAGAGCAACCTGAACCAACACTTCCGGTCAAAGACATCACGCGATTGCACGATGTTGAAGTGTAAATGGCGAACACGATTGTTTAGAAAAAATATACAAACGAAATGGACAGACTGGAATTTCTTCAACACCTGGGCGCAATCGGAACCGGAGCCATGCTCGCCCCCGATGCATGGAAACAGAACAATACCATTGAATTTCCAGTGGTACGCACAGCAAAAGCACAGCGCCATTTCTCCAGTCCGGCCATCGAAAAAGCGATTAGCGATTTCAAAACGCGCGTAAAAGACCCTGAACTGGGATGGTTGTTTGAAAATTGTTTTCCCAACACCCTCGACACCACAGTGTTTTTGAAAGCACAGGGCAAAAATCCAGATACCTACATCATCACCGGCGACATCGACGCCATGTGGCTTCGCGACAGCACGGCACAAATCTGGCCCTACTTGTCGTTCATGAAATCGGACCCCGCGTTGCAGAACCTGGTGGCCGGTGTCATCCACCGTCAAACACGTTGCATCCTGAAAGATCCCTACGCCAACGCGTTCTATGACGACGAAACAAAAGTGAGCGAATGGAAAAGCGACCTAACCGACATGAAGCCCGGCATCCACGAACGCAAATGGGAAATCGATTCGCTGTGCTATCCCATCCGCCTGGCCTACCACTACTGGAAAATCTCGAACGACACCACACCGTTCAACGACGCGTGGAAGCAAAGCATACAAAGCACCCTGCAGGTATTTAAAGAGCAGCAACGCAAGAATGGAAAAGGTCCCTACAACTTTCAACGCACCACCTACTGGGCAACCGATGGCGTTCCGCTGAGTGGCTATGGCTATCCGGTGAAACCCGTGGGCCTCATCTGCTCCATGTTCCGCCCCAGCGACGACGCCACGATATTTCCGTTCTTGATACCGGCAAATTTCTTTGCCGTGGTGAGTTTGAAACAGGCTGCAGAGATGATGAAGGCTGTCAGCAAAGATGCTGCGCTGGCCGAAACGTTACTGGCCTTGGCAACAGAAGTGGAGACCGCATTGAACCAGTACGCCGTGGTGGAGCATGCGCAATTCGGAAAAGTGTATGCCTACGAAGTGAACGGCTTCGGCAGCTACAACCTCATGGACGACGCCAACATTCCCAGCCTGCTCGCGCTACCCTATCTGGGCGCCGTGCCTGCCACCGACAAAATCTATCAGAACACACGCCGCCTCCTGCTCTCCGACAGCAATCCCTTCTTCTTCAAAGGCACCGCAGGCGAAGGCATTGGCGGCCCGCACGCCGGCATGGACATGATCTGGCCACTAAGCATCATCATTCGCGGCCTCACCAGCACCAGCGACGACGAAATCCGCGCCTGCATCCGTGTTCTCAAATCCTGTCACGGCGGCACGGGCTTCATGCACGAAGCCTTCCATAAAAACGACGCCACCAACTTCACCCGCAAATGGTTCGCCTGGGCCAACACCATCTTCGGCGAGTTCATGTGGGATGTGTATACGAAGAAGCCTCAACTGCTTGGATAAATAGGTGAGGTGAGAATGATTTTTTGAAATAGGCAGACTCAAAAAAAATAACGCCAACGAGGATGGTTCCTGGAGAATTTATTCAGGGGCTTTTCCTATTTCCTGACAGGTCTTAATGTAATCATCAACAGCAAATCTAAACGCGGTTCCGAGCTCGTCAATCGTGCATCCTTCAAAGGCCACGGTGTCGCTAATGCCAGAAAGCTTTCCGTAGAATACGCGATCGGCTTGGCTATAGTCAATCGTGCTCACATAGCCTTTGTATTCATTCAGTGTATTCATATTTCAATTCTTTTAACAAAAATTGTGATTGGTATTTTTATGTATGTTGATGTAAGGTAAGAATTTGAAATGTAATTTATGCTCTGGTGCGAGTCTCCGACTCGTACCCACAATCAATTCAGTCTCCGACTGAATCACACCCTCAATACTTATGTATATCCTTATTAAACCGATAAATCACCCCCACAAAAAATCCATTGCTATCATGCCCCGGGTTTCGATCCGACCCGTTCAAATCGCCATTGGCAACATGCAGGTGTCGCACGCCGGTCATCAGGGAAGTGCGGCGGGCGATATTCATTTCCACACCGAGGCCGTATTTGGTGGTGTAGTTCATGCGGGTGCCCGTGCGCTCGTCTTGCAGATTTGATTTTGGAAATTGCTGAAAGAAATAAACCAACCCGCCACCCGATTCCAGGTAGAGCCGTGCGTGTTTCGTGCGCAGTACATAAAAGCGTGCAAAAGGACGCAATGCCATGCCCACGGTGCTGTTCACATTGTCGTTAGGAAAATAGAGCGATGTCTCTATGCCCAGCGACATCCAGCGGCGCATAAAGAAGTTGATGCCCATGTTGGTCTGCGGCAAAAAGGTGTGCGGATATTTATAGCCCCACGAAAAGCCTGCATCCGAATAGAACGAGAAACGGTTGTGCAGCGCCGAGTCGCGCGGTGTGAACAGCAAAAAAGCCACCACCCCCACGGTAGGCAACACCATGCCCATGGAGGTGTGCAGTTTCAAAGGCTTGAATCCCAATGGATTTTGATACCAATGTTCGCCGGGTGGATATTGGGCATGCGCCTGGCTTAGGGTGAGCGCCAGCACGAGGATGGTCAGAAAAGATACGCGGACTTTCATAGCTACAACTACACTATTAACAGCACAGCCGCTCAAGTTTCCTTGCCTATGGAAAAAAAAGTCGCCCAATGGTCTTTTCATTCAATTCGGTGGTTGGCCGTAACTATTCGGGGGCATTTGGAGTTTCTTGGGCAAATGCCGGCACAAAACCCACTTCCGGGTGAATATCGAGCTTGGTTCGTTCGAAACACGCCAGTCCCAGCCGTTTGGCGGGAGACCTGGCTTCGGCGACATCGCTTATTGGCATTCGTGACAAAAAAAGGGACTAACCCATAACTAATCGCCATAATCGATGGTTCTGCCTTTGCTACCATGCTACCAAATACTCACTGCTAACAACTCAGGACTCAAGACTAAAATCGTATTTTTGCATTTCAAATCCGTGAACACGTGAACGACCAAATCGCAGCCGCGAAACACTATTGCAACAGCCTGGTTCAGTACAGCCGCCGGCAAACCGTGGAAGTGAAGATCGGCGACCTGCCTATGGGCGGGAACAACCCCATCCGCATCCAGTCCATGACCACCATCGACACCATGGACACGCAGGGGTCAATTGAGCAAACCATCCGCATGGTCGACGCCGGGTGCGAATATGTGCGCATCACCGCCCCCAGCATCAAAGAGGCCCAGAACCTGGCCGAAATCAAAAAAGGCCTCCGTCTGCGCGGCTACACCGTGCCCCTTGTGGCCGACATCCACTTCACACCCAACGCCGCCGAACTGGCCGCCCGCATCGTAGAAAAGGTGCGTATCAATCCCGGCAACTATGCCGATAAAAAGCGATTCGAAAACATTGACTATACCGAAGCGTCCTATCAGGCCGAGCTGGATCGCATACGCGAGAAATTCATACCGCTGGTGCGTATCTGCAAGGAACACGGCACGGCCATGCGCATTGGCACCAACCACGGCTCCCTGAGCGACCGCATCATGAGCCGCTACGGCGACAGCCCCATGGGCATGGTGGAATCGGCGCTGGAGTTTTTGCGCATCTGCGAAGACGAACAATACTACAACATCGTGTTGTCCATGAAGTCGAGCAATCCGCAGGTGATGGTGCAAGCCTACCGCCTACTGGTGCAGAAAATGGATGAAGAAGGTTTCAAGCCCTATCCCTTGCACCTCGGTGTGACCGAAGCCGGAGACGGCGAAGACGGGAGAATAAAATCATCCGTAGGCATCGGCACGTTGTTGGAAGATGGCCTGGGCGACACCATCCGCGTCTCGCTCACCGAAGAACCCGAAGCCGAAGTGCCCGTGGCTTTCGAGCTTGCCAAACGCTACGACACCCGTGCGCCACACGATCCGATTCCGGCCATCGATCATTACCCGGTGACACCGTTTGAATACAACCGCCGCAAAACACGCGCGGTGCAGAACATTGGCGGCGAACATTTTGTGCCCCGCGTGGTCGCCGACTTTTCGGGAAAAGAAAAAGTGACACACGCGTCGCTCTTTGCCGTGGGCTATCACTATTCGGTGCCCCTCGACAAATGGAACATCAGCGACATGGCCTGCGACTATGTTTTTCTGGGCGACACCACCATCGACTTCGAGATCCCCGGCACCCTGGGCCTCATCTATAATCACAAAACGTGGCTCACACAAAAAGGCCAGACACGTGCCTATCCCTTCATTCGCGCCGAACACTATTTGAAGGGCGTTGAGAAATCGGATACACTGAATTTTGTTTATGCGTTGTTGGGTGACGTGAACGACGCGTTGATGGCTGCAGTAAACGCAGATAAAACCGCCGTGCTCTTCATCGACACCTACAACAACCACGGCATGCCCGAGCAACGCCGCCTGTTTGTGACGTTGATGAACAACCACTGCGATGTGCCCGTCATCATTGGAAAGGCGTATGCAAACCTCAGCATCGACCAACTGCAACTCTACTCGGCAACCGACTTTGGTGGTTTGCTGGTGGATGGCCTGGGCGATGGCATTTTCATTGCGGCCGAAAACTGTGGTCCCGACAAGAAGATAAACGAAACAGCGTTCAATATCCTGCAAGCCACGCGCACGCGCATTTCGAAAACCGAATACATATCATGTCCGTCGTGCGGCCGCACGCTGTTCGACTTGCAGGAAACCACGGGCAATATCCGCTCGCGCACCAGTCACCTGAAGGGCATTAAGATCGGCATCATGGGCTGCATCGTGAACGGTCCCGGCGAAATGGCCGATGCCGACTATGGCTATGTAGGTTCCGGCCCGGGTCGCATAACGTTATACAAAGGAAAAGAAGTGGTGCGCAAAAACGTGCCCACCGCCAAAGCCGTAGACGAGCTCATCAACCTCATTCGCGAACATGGCGACTGGATTGAACCCCAACTGCACGGCGCGCCCTCCTAGAAAGAAAAAGGAATTGAATTGACAATAGGAACAGAGGCGAACGAACAAAACAACACAGCTATGGAAACGAGCAACGACAACACCGGCACACCCCACAAGAAAAACACGGTGAAAGATTTCTTTTCGCTTGGCGAAGTGGGCGGCTATTTCTTCCGCAAGAAAGATCCCAAACGATTTTCGGATATGAACATCAGGATGATGCACGGCATCAACAAGATCTCGATCATTGTGTTTTTGCTGGGTGTTATTTTCCTGATCCTGAAGCGCGTGCTCTGATGCGCGAACGGGCTGAGCGAAGGTTGATCCCTTAAAGAAACGTGACAACAAAAAAACGGCGCTGTGAAAAAATCACGGCGCCGTTTTCGATTCGGTCTGTTGAATGTTTTTGCCCGGTGTTTTTTTCTGTTGCAGCTGTTCGAGGTGTTTCACCATCACAAACAAAATTATCAGAATGATGAGCACGATCACCACAACAACGTAGATCACCGCGCGGATGGTGCGTTGCACGCGTTGGTTGCGTTCGTGGCGAGCCATGAGCTTGCTATAGTTCCGATGGCGTGCCATGCTGCCGGAACTCACTTTTTGCCGCCGAAGTCGTATCTCATTCCTTCCCATCGTACTTGATTCGTAATTTAAAATTCTTGCGCAGTCTGTCCAACGCGCGATAGGTTCTCATCTTGGCACCGCTTTCGGTGATGTCGAGGATGAAGGCAATTTCTTTAAAATCTTTGTCCTCGAAAAACCGCAGTTGCAAAACTTCCAGCATGTCGGTGGGCAGATCGCCCAGATATTCCAGCAGTTTCTCCACCACCTCTTCGTCCCAATCTTCGTGCGCCTGCTCAATGAGTTCGCGCACGCGAATTTCTTCGATGCTGAACACCTTGTCGTGTTTGCGTTTGCGATAATACTTGTTCACCTCGTTGCTCGCAATCTTATAGAGCCACGCCGAAAACGGAACACCCCTGAACTGATAACGATCCAGGTGCTTCAGCACACTAAGAAAAGTTTGTGAGGTGATATCGGCCGTCACATCTTCATCGTCGATCTGACGGTACACGAAATTGAAAATCCGGTCGAAATATTTTTCGTAGAGCTCGCCGAAGGCTTTGGGATTCTTCTTCGCCCTTTCCAGGACCGCATATTCTTGCTGTATCTCGGCTTCCGTCATGCAGTAACAATTGCCCTCATAACGCGAAGGTAGGCGGAAAGTCACAAAATAATTGGCCCGCGCCGGTGTTTTTCACCAACGCGGGCCAGGCAATATTTTTATCAACTTATTCATTCCGCAACGTATCCGCCGGATTAATCAAAGCCGCCTTAATCGCCTGAAACGCTGCCGTTCCATAGGCAATCGCCAAACACACCAGCGCCGACGCCAAAACCGGCCATACGCCAATCTCTGTGCGATAGGCAAAGTCGTTCAACCAATTGTGCATCATCCAGTATGCCACCGGCAGGCCCATCACAATGGCCAGCAGCACGAGACGCGAGAAGTCGCGCGTGATCAGAAACACAATGCTCACGGCCGTGGCCCCCAGCACTTTGCGGATTCCGATCTCTTTTGTTTTCTGTGCAGCCGAGAAAGCCACCAGGCCAAAAAGACCCAGGCAGGCGATCACGATGGTGATGCCGGCGAACGTGGTGCTCAGCGTTTTCATGCGCTGTTCGTTGGCATAGAGCGCGTTGTATTGCTGGTCGAGAAACGTGTATTCGAACGGGCGGTGTGGCAACGTGGTCTTGCAGATTTTTTCAAGCTTGCTCAGCGCTTCGGTGGGGTTGCCGTTGAGTTTCACAAACAGGAAGCTGTATTGGCTGTCTTCGTTGAACAACACTAGCGGCGCGATCTTTTTGTGCAGCGGCGCAAAGTGAAAGTCTTTGGCCACCCCGATAATTTCGCCTTTGCGTCCGTTCATGTCTACCGGGGTGCCCACGGCTTTGTCGAGGGGAAGGGCCAGTTCGTGCAGTGTCGACTCGTTCACAACAAAGGTGTAGCTCGCGCCTGTCGTGTCGGCTTTTGTGGTGGCGGCATCTGTCTCCACAAAGTTGCGGCCTGCCACGAGCTCGATGCCGAGGGCGGGAATGAAGGCGTCGTCAACCGACATGGCCGTCACAATCATGCCGCGGTCGCTCGTGCTGCCTTTCAGGTTCAGCGAATAGCCGCCGTTGATCACCGTGGGCGATTCGGTGGCGCGTGCCACGGCGCGTCCAGCGCCACTGCGCAATATTTCAGACTTCAGTGCAGTATAGACCGAGGCTGTTTTTTGATCGAGTGGCAATATCACTGTGTTGTCTTTGTCGTAGCCTAATTTTTTCTCTTGCAGATAATTCAGCTGCTTGATCACCACCAGCGTGCCAATGATGAGGATGATGGAGATGCCAAACTGAAACACCACCAGGCCTTGGCGAAGCCATACACCCTTGCCCGATGTTTTGAAATTTCCCTTCAACACACTCACCGGCTTAAACGACGTGATGGCCAGCGCAGGATAAGCGCCCGCTACCATGGCAATGATGATCGACACCAGCAAGGCTCCACCCATAAAGGCCGGACTGAACAACAACGCTCCGGCAAACGATTTTCCGGTAATGCTTTCAAACGCCGGCAAAGCCAGCCGCGCCAGGAAAAACGAGAGCGCCAGCGCAATGAGCGTGATGATGACCGATTCGCCAATAAACTGTGTGAGCAACTGCTGACGCAGTGCACCAATCACTTTGCGTATGCCCACTTCTTTGGCGCGGTCGGCTGCACGTGCGGTGGCCAGGTTCACATAGTTGATGCAGGCAATGGCCAGCACCAGAAATGCAATGGCTCCGAAGATATAAACATATTGAATGTTGCCCACCGGGGTGGCCTCGTCCATGTCGGAGCGGAGGTAGATGTCGGTGAGGGGCATGAAATTGTATTTCACATAATCGCCGGGGTTGGTGAGCTCGTTGGCCAGCGCTTCCTTCACCAGCGTTTGAGTTTTGTCAGACAGCGCCGCCTCGTTGGTGCCGGGTTGCAGCAACACAAAGGTTTGATAATTGGCACTCCACCAGATTTGTTCTTTCGATGCCGGGAGCGATGCAAAAGAGGCGATGAAATCGAATTGCAGCAGCGAGTTGCTGGGCACGTTGTCGATCACGCCCGTCACCAGATATTCGGTGTTGTTGTTGATCTTAAGGGTTTTTCCGAGAGCTTCGGCTTCACCAAAATATTTCTTCGCCATGTTGCGCGTGAGCACCACCGTGTTGGGCTCGGTGAGCGCGGTGGCCGTGTTGCCCATCACAAGAGGGAAGGTGAACACCTGGAAGAATGTGCTGTCGGCATAGAAAAATTTCTCTTCCTGAAAAATCTTGTCGTCGTGTTTCACCACAAAGGGATTCCACGACGAAGGATTGTAGATGCGCACACCATTTTCCACTTCGGCAAAGTTCTTTTGTAGGGTAGGCAGTAAGGCAGTAGGCGACACCGCCGTGCGCGAGGTTTGCCCGCCAAAGCTATATTCCAGCGACACGCGCTGGATTCGGCTGGCGTGCTCGTGAAAGGTGTCGTAGCGCAATTCGTGCACCACCCACGTCACCAGCAGCAGGCAGGTGGCCAGGCCCAGTCCAAGACCGGCAATATTTATGACGGAATAAGAACGATGTTTTTGTAAACTTCGTAAACTGATGAGAAGATAGTTTTTAAACATAGCGAAGGGAATAGGGTGATGACCATAAGACTACAAAAAATGACCAACGGTTACACCGACCGGAAAAGATATTCGCCGGCCCCGGGAAAATTATCCCGCCGCACGGGGTATGACCGGGAAAAGCAGAAGCACGTTCTTTGCGAGGTGATCTGTATGTGCCGGGCTTTTCTTCTGCTTATACTGTGCCTCGCGGCATCTGAGCTGCTGGCCCAGGACGAATTCTATTCCATCCGAAACTACACCGCCGTAGATGGACTGCCCCAGTCGCAGGTGATGGGCATGGTGGAAGATAAAAACGGCTACCTCTGGAGTGGCACCACCGGCGGCGGCCTGGCCCGCTACGACGGCCGCGATTTTAAAGTCTACACCACACTCGATGGCCTTCTGGGCAACCAGGTGGTGTCGCTGCAATTCGACCGGCATGACAACCTCTGGATCCTTCACCCCCGCGGCGTTACACGCTTCGATGGCCTGCACTTCCGCCGCTTTGCCGCGCCCCCCGGAACGCTGGTCGACCGCCAGTTTATGAGCATGTATATGCTGGGCGACACCCTTTTCATGTATTCCACCAGTGGAAAGCTGAGCCGGATCTATAGCGACACCCTCATGTCATGGGAGAAACCCTTGTATAAAGACGTGATGTTGTGGGGAGGCCACAAGGCACCCGGTGGCGAAGTGTGTTACTACACCAGCGGCGACAGCAACGTGTTTGTGATTCAAACCCTGAAAGGCCTCGTCACGTTTCCGTCGGGCGATGTGGGCAAAGTATACAACCTGTTCAACTATAAACACGACGTATTTTTCAAAACCCCGAAGGGCGTCTACAAGCTCGACATCAAAAACAGGGGCGTGGTGAAAGTGCCCTGGGAAATGCCCAACTATGTGTTGCTCCAAGACGCCAAAAGCAACGTGCTCTGGACCACCACCGGCATGGCGTTGCTGAAGGAGACACCACCCGGCGTTGTTCCCTTCAGGCGCGACACGGTGGTGAAAGATGTTGACATGTATCATGCCCTTGTCGACTCCGAAGGCAACACCTGGTTTGCCTCGAACGGCCGGGGCCTCTACAAATATTTTATGCAGGACTTCAAACGTTGCAGCTCCGAAAACCTGCGCGGCGTAATGTCCATCACCAAAGACCGCGACGGCGCACGATGGATCGGCACCATGGGCAAAGGCTTGTGGAAGATCAACCACGGCAAAATGAAATCCTATAGCGATCCGAAAGACACCCGCCGCAACGCCGTGCTCACCGTGCGCCAGGCGCCCGACGGAACCATTTGGGCCGGCACCGCCTCTGGCCTGGGCCGCTATGATGCAGCCAAAGATTGTTTCCAATGGTTCACACGCAAAGACGGATTGCCCGGATGGTCCGTCACCTCCGTGGCCTTCGATGGAAAGGGTACCTATGTCTCCACCGGCAACGGCCTTAGCTATTTCGACGGAAAGACCTTCAAAAACTTTTCCACCAAAGACGGCCTCTACACCAACGGCATCTGGACCACACACTACAACCCGAAAAGCAAAACACTTTTCATCGGCACCGAAGTTGGCCTCAATACATTGCACAACGGAAAGGTGGACAAAGTGCTGATGTCGGAAATTGAAAACACATCCGTGCTAAGCATCAATCCCCTGAACGACTCGCTGTTGTTGCTGGGCACGGGCGGCGCTGGCATCATGGTGTTGAATCCAAACGGCGCCATGCGCAAACTCATCACTACACGCGATGGTCTGTCGTCAGACTTCATCTACTTCGCTGCCATCGACGACAAGGGATATATTTGGGTGGGCACCGAAAAAGGAATTAACCGCGTGAAGCTCGACCGCCATTTCGACGTGAGCGAAAACCTGCACTACGACTACGACAACGGCCTCGCCGGTGTGGAGACCAATCAGAATGCCTTCTACCTTAGCCCGACCGAAAAATACTTCGGCCTCGTGGACGGCCTCTATGAATTCAACAACGCAAACACCGACAAACCCCGCTCGTTCGATGTGCACCTCACCGACGTGCTTTTGCTCTATGGCGAATATTCGGCGCGCGACTATGCCGACAGCACCTATGGCTTTTTCAGAATTCCCTACAAACCATCGCTGCCACCCGACAAGAATCACGTCACGTTTCAATTCAACCGTGTTGACAAGCGTTACTCAAAATCGCTGAAGTTTAAATACATCCTCGAAAACTTTGACAAGACCTGGTCGCGACCCTCGGCCGTTGAACAGGTGACCTACAGCAACCTGCCCCCCGGCGAATATACCTTCCGCGTCATGAGCACCAACAACGAAGGCAGCTGGGCCGACACACGCATTGCCTACAGCTTCACGGTGCGTTCGCCGTTCTATCAAACGGCAAGCTTCCTGGTGGGCATGTTCATTCTGGTGGCCGGGCTGGTCACGTTGGTGATGTATGTGCGGGTGAAACAACGCGTGAACCGCGTGATGATGATGGAACGCATCCGCCAGAAAGAACAGGAAACCCTGCGCAAGGAAATTGCCCGCGACTTCCACGACGAAATGGGCAACCAGCTGACGCGCATCATCAACTACGTGAGCCTGCTGAAGCTGAACGCCAACGGTCACACCAATGGCAACGGCTACAACGGCACCAACGGCCACGACCTCTACACAAAAGTGGAAGACTCGGCCAAGTATCTCTATAGCGGCACACGCGACTTCATCTGGTCTATCGACCCGGTGAACGACGAGCTGTCGAAGTTGTTCATTCACATCCGCGACTTTGGAGAGAAATTGTTTGAAGAAAAGAACATCAGCTTCCGCGCCTACAACGAAGTGAAGGAAAAGATAAAGCTGCCCTATGGCTTCAGTCGCGAGGCCAACCTCATCTTTAAGGAAGCCATGACCAACGCCTTCAAATCGTCGGGCGCCAAAAATGTGGCGCTCACGCTGAAGCGCGACGAAGAAGGATTTGAGATGACCTTCGAAGACGATGGTATAGGTTTTTTGACCGACAACATCGAAAAATCGAATGGTCTTCAAAATATTCGTGAAAGAGCCACCAGGATCAATGCGCTTTTACGTATACAAAGTGCCAAGGACCAGGGAACGAAAATCGTCCTCAATTTTAAACTCACCAAAACACTGAAATATGGGCTTGCCATTTAAGAAACGGGTCATGATTGTGGAAGACGATCAGGAGATCCGAAACAGCTTCACCCTCATTGTGAACAGCTCACAAAAGTTCACCGTTGTGAATGCCTACGGTTCGTGCGAAGACGCCATCGCCAACCTGAACCGCGACAAACCCGAGATCGTGCTCATGGACATTGAACTGCCCGGTGTGAACGGCATCCACGGCACCAAAGTGATCAAAGACAAAAGCCCACACACCGACATCATCATGGTGTCGGTCTATGAAGATAGTGAACTGGTGTTTGAAGCATTGAAGGCCGGCGCCTCGGGCTACATCACCAAAAGTGCCAACTACATGGAACTGCTGTCGGCACTGGAAGAGATTGTGAAAGGCGGCGCGCCCATGAGCAGCCGCATAGCCCGCATGGTCATCGACAACTTTCATGTGAACCCCAACTCACCCCTCACCAAACGCGAAACCGAAATCCTGCAACTGATCTCCGAAGGAAAAACCTACACCCAGATTTCCGAAGAGCTCTTCATTAGCAAGGAAACGGCCAAGACCCACATCAAAAACATTTATTCCAAGCTCCAGGTCAACAGCAAATCGGAAGCCATCGCCAAAGCGAACCTCGAAAAGCTGATCTGAGAAAACGCGATCACAACGGGCATGCCGCCGCAGTCTTTCCAACCACGGCGGCACCCCGGATGGTCATGTCTGAATGCCCCAACATAATTGCAGTTTCGCCGCCGCAATCTTGTGATCTTCAAAAGGCATTCCCATCGTGAACATCCACGCGAACATTCAGCCCGATATATTCCCTTTTCATCTGCTCCGTTAGGAGCACCCTGTCTATAGAATGTGAATTGTTTAAATGACGAGCTCCATCGGAGCTACCTAATTCGAAGGCTGGTTTTACTACGGCCATGCCGTTACAATTCAACCCGATTTTCGATTCGACATTTGCCCAATTCCCAAATCAGCATCACATGTCCCGCTTAACGGATGCCTGACTTCTGATTTTTTCGATATAGTCGTCGATGGCGTTTTCGGATTTGTTAAGATCGACCATCAGAAACAACGTCACCAACACAGACGCACAACCCACGACAAGCGATAGCCAAAAATCGAACGGCTTCCTGACGACCTCGATAGTGATGATCAGAACACACCAAAGAATGAAAAACAATGCCATATTGCCCAGTGCGAACGAGATTTGAAGAAACGATTCATCGTCAACCGTTTTTTCTTTTCCATGGATAACGATGTGCGAGATGTACGTGATGTTGCTTTTTTGAAAGCCCGTCCAGCGTAACAGCTTGAACCTTTTTTCGGCAATGTCCACCTCGCCATGCCACGGCATAGGCGAAGGTGTGCTGTCTCTAAGCCACATGGCGAGACGCGATTCTTTTTTTGTGGCTGTGTCGAGGTGAAAACGAACAAACAGATTTTTGTCTGCATCGAATAGGGGAATTGTCTTTCGCCTTAAAACCAACATAAGATTGAATCAAATCGGATAAAAACACGGGTGCCACACCCAATCGTTGTGAAACGGCACCCGGAAGGTAAAATTATTTTTTAAAATCACCTAGGGGTTTCATGGCGCCAACGGCCCAGCGCACACGCAAGGAAAGACTGGACAAAATTTGTTTTATAACCGGCCATTTGCCGATGCACCAAATTGTTAACTTCGACCTTAGGGCTGTGCTCACGCTACTGACTGTGGCCCATGGGTTATGAAAAGTTTATGGATTTTGGGGATGTTGTTGTTGCTGGCAACCGGTGGCCTGGCGCGCACCGTGAACGACAGTCTGATTGCCGTGTTGCGAAAGGAAATCGAACAGAAAGACGTGTATGTGCAACACAAGCTGAAAAACATCGCACAGCTTCGTCAGGCCCTGATCGGGGTGAACAGTCTCTCGCAGGAGAAGCAGTTTGATCTATACAACGCGTTCTATCATCAGTACAAAACCTTCATTAACGACTCTGCCTTTAAATACGCCGTCAAGCTCATCGAAACGGGCCGACGCCTGCACGACAAATCGCGGCTTGGCTATGCTCGGGTGAAGCTGGGTTTTATCCTTATCTCGGCTGGCATGTTCAAGGAAACCTTCGATTCGCTCAATGTGGTGGAGGTGCGCTACCTGGCCGACACCGTGAAAGCAAACTACTATTGGCTGCTGGCCAAAACCTATACCGACCTGAACGCCTACAACCGCTATCATCACTATCACAAAGAATATGTGGCCGAGGCCCAGCACTATATCGACTCGGCGCTGCAATGGTCGGCCCCCGAATCGTATCGCTTCTACAACGTCACTGTGCTGAAACATGCCTTGCTCAACGAGCACGCGCGGGTAGTGGAAACCGTGGGCGAGCTTTTCAAAACACACACCCTCACCGATCCCCAGCGCGCCGTGAACTACTACGACCTGGGTGTGGCCTATCGCGGCCTGGATCAACTCGACAAAACCTTGCAGTGCACATTGCTGTCGGCCCTGTCAGACATTCGCGCGGCCACCAAAGAAACCGCCGCCATGTACACACTGGCCCGGATGCTCTACGAACGTGGCGACGTGGCCAATGCCTACATCTTCATCCGCCAGGCCCTCGACGACGCAGAGTTTTATGGCGCGCGGCAACGCATGGTGGAAATCGGTTCGATATTGCCCATGATTGCCTCGGCCGCCCTCACGCATTCCGAAACACAACGCAGGCTTTGGTTGGTCTACGGCCTTGGCCTGTCGCTGTTGCTACTGGTGGTCACGCTTTTTGCCTACATCATCTTCCGCCAGTTGCGCAAACTGAAAGCGGCCGACCTCACCATCGTGGAGGCCAACACCACCTTGCAACACACCAACCTGAAGCTCACCGAGGCCAACCGCATCAAAGAAGAATACATCGGCTATTATTTTTCCATCAATTCCGAATACCTCGACAAAATCGAAACCGTGAAGCGCTCCGTCGAACAAAAGCTTACGCAGAAAAAATACGACGACATACGCTTCATCATCAACAACATCAACGCCAAGCGCGAACGCGACGAGCTCTACCTCGGCTTCGACAAGGTGTTTCTGAAACTGTTTCCCGACTTTGTGAAAACGTTCAACTCCTATTTTAATGCCGAAGACCAGTTTTTGCTGAAAGACGGCCAACTCCTCAACACAGAGCTTCGCATCTTCGCCCTCATCCGCATGGGCATTACCGACACCGACGACATTGCCCGCATTCTGGGCTACTCCGTCAACACCATCTACGCCTACAAAACCCGCATCCGCAACAAATCCACGTTGCACAACGACGAGTTCGACCGCCGCATCATGGAGATCAAAGCAACGTGACCGACAACAGCCGGCACCGCAACGTGCATAACCGAACGCACGGCGGGTGAGAAATGTGGGGGAGGGCAGACGCATTGTGGAGGCGTTGCGGTGAGAAAAATGAAACGGTCTTGCTCAAAACACAACGAGGCCGATAGGTGCTCGCCCCATTATCCTTTCGAAAGAGACATATCGCGTTAATATTTTTTTGGGCGCGTTTTTTTATAAGATGTTGACAGTCATTTTCTTTCTGCAAACGCGGTCAAAATAAATCTATATTCTGTTCATGGAAATTGAAGTTGAGGTGGTATCCGTCGTTTTTTGATAGCGACAACCGACCACAACCACCTAACCCCAGATGCCATGCCCAGGGTGATGCCAAAACAAAAACCGCGGAAGATCGAATTCATCGGCGACTTCACAGACGACTCCATTGTGATTGGCAACCATGGCGACGTGACGCTGGTGGCCCGTGGCAACTTCAACCTCTCCGGCCTCATCTATTGCGGTCGCAACACCGTGGAGCTTGAAATTGCCGGCGACGGCTCCATCGCCTTCAAGGGCATCTGCAAAAAGCTGATGATAAAACGCATCGAGGGCAACTGCACCATCGACCTCAGCGACCTCATCACCCAGTCGGTGTGGTGCGAATCGGCCAAAGGCAAATCGATCGTGACCCTGGGCCGCACCCGCACCATCGAACTCCTAAGCCTCGACGAAGACGCCCTGGTGCGCTACGAAGGCAAACCCCTCTTGCTCAACTATTCCCTGCGCGGCAATTCCAAAATCGAAAACTGGAAGGCAGCAGGGTAAGTCACACGCTTTTTTCATTCATAATTTTCTCTATCCCCAACCTAACGCTGGTCAGTCGCCAAACCGGGCTTACTTTTTTGGTAACAAATTCATCCCATGTGGGTGACAGAGAATTCACATAGCCGAACCACCTTTGTCGCGGTCCTTTTTCGCAACAAGCAGAAAAAAATTTCTTCATAAGTTTAGGTTAATGAAAGAACTTCTAAAGGACTAGGCTCTCCAGACGGGAGGGCTTTTTTTTTGATCAGGCCAAACACCCCACGGCCCAGGTCCCTTCCTCGAAGCTTAAAATGCCAACGATATTTCGTTGCTGCCAAACGAAGCATCGTTGGCTCATCCACCTCTCTTCCCAAAAAACTGTCTTCATACCTCTAAAAGCGCATTGCTGTCCGGCACAAAAGTTGATAACGCGCGGCCATGGCTATTGCTTCGGGTTGTATGTGCGTTTAATGTGTTTGGCACTTTCCTCCTAGGTGGCTGTACTCATCCTCCGTTTATCCTCCGTTTCGAAACGGAGGATAAACGGAGGATGAGTACAGCCACCCTACACCCACTACCAACCCAGGCCGGCACGAACAGGCATTTGTATCAAACCAAAAACAACATACTTCTATGGCACATCTGAAAAACAATCCCAACGGCCGCCGCAAACTGAAAGGCCACGCCGACGACATGGTGCTGAAAAGCTACGGCGACAAAACCTACCTGACCAAACGCGCCGACATGAGCAACGTGGAATGGACCGATCGACAGAACAACGGGCGCTCACTTTTTGCGGAAGCACAGGCTTATGCGAGTGAATTTGTGAAAGATCCTGTGCGGGTGGCGGCTTATCAGAAGAAGATAAAGCCTGGGCAGCGGGTTTATAATCAGGTGTTGGCGGAGTATAAGCGGAATCATGAGGCGGGGTGGTGATGTGACAGAGCTGAAGAGAGGGTTACGCTTTGATGATGCTCTTCAAAAGGATTGTGTTGCTTTCATTTGTTGGTTAAACTTTTTCTGATCGCAATAAAGCAACACCAGAAGGGCAATGGTCAGTAGTTGTGTGAAGCGTTGGCCTCTGTATTGTGTTTGGCCTCCTCTTTGTTGAGGACGGAGCCATTGCTGCGTATTCCATCGTGAGCGCCAACGCTACCTAGTGAAAAAGAAGGTGATGAATGTTAATTGATGGTCTAACTTACAAGGGAGACATATAATTTATTTATCAAGAACGTATGCACCCATATAGGCGATACAAATAAGGCCCGTTATTGAAACAACTACTAGATAAAACGTCATTGCCTTCTTTCTAAACCTGATTTTATCAATCTTCAAGCTAAACATAAAAAAAATACAGGAGGTATAAATAAATGAATACCACATCCTTTCATAATTATTAATCTTTTTGGCCGTTGGAATAGACTCTATTACATACACTCCATGATTTCTGTCGTTCAACCCGTCATACATAAAATATGATAAGAAGGAAAACATGAATAGAAAGACGAAAGCCCATAGAAACACCATTCCCTTTCTGTGTCCGTAAAAATTCCAATAGTGAGGAATCCACCAAACCCAAGGGAATTTGCCATGCGCCCACTTATAGTCATTAAACTCGATGTCAAGTAGTTCAAAGCTTTGAATCTGACCACGATCATTAAAGTTTCTCAGTAATGATTCATAAATCGTATTTATTTCTTCGATACTTAATTCCTTATTATGCTGATCTACTAATAACAGCTTGAAGTGAATATAATCTAAATGAAACTTAGTGATGTCAGCCCTGTATAGTGCAATTCTATGAACCTCACCTGGTTTAAATGCCAACCTTGACAAGTCGATCTCACCTTGTTCTATTTTGACTCCTTGGAAAAACAGATACTCAGGCAAATGATTCTCGAAAAAAATTAGTGACGATTCACCTAATAATTGCAAATTAATCATCGATATCCTGTTCTTAATATTACAGCTCTGGAATAAAATATCCTGTTCGAAGGTGGCGTCGTCAATAGTAATGCCTCCATTAAATTCTGATAAATTTATATTGATCGGTCCGTAGGATTTAGATCTTTCTAAGGTAAAATTGCCATATATAGTATCTTCTTCCAGAGCGAGACCTTCTTCAAAAACAGTTTCTCCAAAATCTAGCCCCTGGTGAAATACTGATCGTGCTAAATATGGGCGGCTTTTTATCGAGTCATTAAAAAACTGCACATAACCATAAAAATCAACATACTCAAAACGAAAATTAGAATAAAATGACTTGTTTATATATTGCACTGGACTTCTAACTGCGCATTCGTATAAATTGAAATTGGTGTGAATCTTCCAGTGGCGATTTTCAAGTATTTTCTCAAAATACAAATTGGCATGCTTACTATAATTAAATTCTCTGCCATTGAATTCGTGGTTAATGTATACGCTATCACTATTTGCCTTTTGAGCAAAAGATGATGATGAAATTAGCATCAAGATCAGGCAGAGGAGTCTATACATCTTGTGTTGTTTAATTCTGTCACCCCAATGGCTGGTCCAGATCAAAAAGTTTTTGAATAATCGCCGCACCTTCATAATAACTACTACTCAATCATTAAGTGAGTTAAATTTATCTGCCTTCATTTCCAGGCCCTTCTGAAAGGCTTCGTTTAACTATTAACTTCTAAAATATAGATTTTTGGTCGTAGTTGCTATACTGTTGCATGTTGGAAACTCTGCGTCGACTTTCCGCGCGGGTGACGACTTTCATACTGCATAGCTCTATCCAGATTAAGAAAAAACTGTATAGTTTGGCGCCATGAACTTCTGATGAATGACTAACATCAGAAGGAGCTATGTAAAAGATGGGGGAGGCCCCCTCGAAATCGGCATGCTGGAGTAGATTTCAAACCAGTGTACGCAGCATTAGTAAAGAGCTTTTGTTGTGAGCGGTACACGAAAGGTTCCATAAAGGAATCAGGTAACTGTACAAGAGGTGAACGCAAGGGAACCATTGATAAGATGTCGCAAATAGAAAGACGATGTCAAAACCATATACAAAACTGGACCTGGGATGAATCTAACGGGTCGATATCGGCATAGGTGTAAAAAATGCCGGCTATTTAATAGCTAGGATAGTCAAAGAGGACGACTGTAGCTTTGAGCTGGCCGATGAAGGGAATCTTCCGTATCACTTTCCTTCTTCATTGTTTAAAGAAGGGAAATAGGGTAACAACGTTGTTCACTATTGGTCGGAAGGAAAGTATGATTCACGCACATCCCTGCCCCAAAAAACCAAACCCCGCACTCGAATCCATCGCCTCCATTCGCGCATCCCTGTAATTCTGTAACCCATCTCGCGTTAGCGTTGTCGCGGTAATATACCATTCAATAGGTCATTCTTTTGGAAGTTGGTTTTGGGAGTTTTGTTTTTCATCCTGCCAGGTGTTAGTCACCAACGTGGATGGATTCTGAATAACCAAAAACAAACCTAAAAAGTATGAGGAAATTTTTACTAGTCAGTGGGATGTGCCTCGCCGTTGTTTGGAGCACGGCGCTGGCGCAAAACCGCACGGTCACCGGCAAGGTGACCGAGCAGGAGGGAGGAACTCCCTTGCCCGGTGTGAACGTCAGTGTGAAAGGCACGTCGTTGGGCACCATCACCGATGCCGAAGGCAAGTATTCGCTGAGTGTTCCGTCTGATGGCGGCGTGCTCATGTTTTCGTTTATCGGGTTAGTGACGCAGGAGTTGGATCTGGCCGGACGCTCCACCGTAGATGTGGCCATGTCGCCCGATGTGCACCAGTTGGGTGAAGTGGTGGTCACGGCGGTGGGCATCGAACGCGAGAAGAAAGCGTTGGGCTATGCCGTGAGCAATGTCACAGCCGATCGCATTGCGCAGAAGTCGGAACCCGATGTAGTCAAGTCGCTGCAAGGCAAGGTGGCCGGTGTCAACATTGTGGGTGCCGGGGGCGCGGTGGGTGCAGGAACAAACTTCACCATTCGCGGAAACAAGTCGCTGCTGGGAAACAACCAGCCGTTGTTTGTGGTTGACGGTGTTCCGTTCAACACACAGGCATTTGCTACAGGTTCGTTTACCAGTGCCACTACGGCATCGAGTCGTTCGCTCGACATCGATCCAAACATCATCGAGTCGATGACCATTCTGAAAGGCGCCGCAGCGTCGGCCATCTACGGATCGCGTGCAGCCAACGGTGTGGTGGTGATCACCACCAAGGCCAGTTCGAAGGCCACGCACAAAGGCCTGGAAATTTCGTTGAACACATCCTATTCAGTTGAAGAAGTCGCCAACCTTCCCGAATATCAAACACGCTACACGCAGGGCAACAACTTCCTCTATGTAGACGGCAACATTGGTGTTTGGGGCGCGCCGTTCGATCTGAACGATCCCGTGTGGAAGATTCCGCAAAACGCCAACACCATCTATAGCATCGATCCGTCAACGGGTCTGGCCTGGGTGGCGCATCCCTACGATCGCTACAACGATCCCACCAGCAAACCCTACTTCCCGCAATATGCAGGGGACTCGGTGTTGCTGCGTCCCTACAATTCGGCAAAGAATTTCTTTCAGCGCGGCTCCGTGTTTGAAACGGCCGTGTCGGTTTCGGGTGGAAATGAAAAGGCGCGTGTCACCGGTGGCATCTCGCGCACACGCAACGTGGGCATTGTGCCCAGCAACGAAGGCACGCGCACGTCGGTGAACTTTGGTGGCAACGTGCAGCTCGACAACGGGCTGTATGTGGTGGGCAGTATGAACTATGTGAACTCCGATCTGAATTCGCCGCCCACGTCGGGCTTGTATACCAACGCCACGTCTATCACACAACGCCTGTTGTTTATTCCGCCAAACGTCGACCTCAAGGGCTTGCCCTACCAGGATGCCACGGGCTATCCCGCCTTCTACCGTCCCGACAACGACAACCCTTACTTCCTGGCCTACAACTCGCGCAACACGTCGAAGGTAGATCGTTTCTATGGCAAGCTGTCGCTGGGCTACGACTTCACCGACTGGTTGAACGTGACCTATCAGATGGGCTTCAACGGATTTAATCAACACAACATCACCACGCTTCCCATCGGCTCCACGTCAAACGCCTTGGGGCAGGTGATACAGGATGACATACGCAACATGGAGTTGGATGGTAACTTGCTCATCACGGTGAACAAAGACCTGAGCGAAGATCTTTCGCTGAAGGCCATTGTGGGCCACAACCTCAACAAACGCAGAACCGATCGTCAGGCCTTCTTTGGCAATCGCATCATTGTGCCGGGCATCATCGACCTCGACAACACGGCAAACGTGACGCCCTTTGGCGGTGGTGTTTCCGAGCGCCGGTTCTATGCCTACTTCGCCGACTTGTCGTTCTCCTACAAAGACTATTTGTTCCTGAACCTGACCGGCCGCAACGATGTGACGTCGACCTTGCCCAAGAGCTCGCGTAGCTATTTCTATGGTGGTGTGAGTTCGTCTTTCATTTTCTCCGATGCCTTCAAGCTCAACAGCAATGTGCTCACCAACGGCAAGCTGCGCGCCAGCATTGGCCGCACGGGTGCCGATGTGTCGCCCTATCAGACACAGGCGTTCAACTATTTCACTAACAACGGCCTGGGCAACAACATCGCCGCCATCGGTTTCCCCTTCAAGGGACAAAATGTGCAGACGGTGGGCGATGCATTTGGCAATCCTAACCTCACGCCCGAGTTCACCACCGAGTGGGAATTGGGCACGGAGTTGAACTTCTTCGACAGCCGCATCAGTGTTGACTTTGCCTACTACGATCGCAAAACAACAAACCAGATTGTGCCCATCACGGCACCGGGTTCGTCGGGCTACACCAGCCGCATTGTGAACATTGGCAAGGTGACCAACAAAGGTATTGAAGTGGCCCTGGGCCTCAACCCAGTTCGCCTGGCAAACGGTTTCCGCTGGGACATCAACGCAGTGTTTACACGCAACCGGAACATGGTGGTTGAGCTCGCCGACGGTTTGGACGAAGTGTTTGTGAACGGCTATAGCAACAGCGTGCAAGTGGTGCACAAAGTGGGCTCTCCCTTCGGACAAATTAAAGGCACGGTGGCCGCACGTTCGGACGATGGCAAACTGTTGGTCGATCCTTCTACCGGTAAACTCATCACGTCGCCCAATTCAGAAATCATTGGCGATCCCAATCCCGACTTCATGTTGGGTGTGACCAACACGTTTAGCTGGAAGGGTGTTACGTTGGGTGTTTTGCTGGATTATAAAAAAGGTGGCGACATCTGGTCGGGAACCTATAACCAGGTGTATGGCCGTGGTCTCACACCGGGCACCATCCCCAACAACCCGCACGGCCGTGAAGTGACCATGGTAATTCCCGGCGTGTTGGGTGATCCGCTCACGCAAAAAGCTATTCTCGACGATCAGGGCAACACCATTCCCAACGGCACACAGCTTACCACAAACGACTGGTTCTTCATCAACACGTTTGGTTCGGGTGGCCCCGAAGAATTTTCAGTGTTCGACGGCACAACGATACGCCTGCGCGAAATCAGCCTGGGCTATCAACTGCCTAAGGCATGGCTTTCGAAAACACCGTTTGGTTCCGTAAACATTTCACTGAGCGGCCGCAACCTGTGGTTCAACGCAGTGAACATGCCGAAAGATCTTCACTTCGATCCGGAAACCACGTCGTTGGGTGCTGGCGATGTGCAAGGGCTGCAAGGCAACCTCACGGGCAATGCGCAAGGCGTTGACCTGGGCATCATCCCCACAACAAAGCGATATGGCGTGAACCTGAGAATTACATTCTAAGACGACGATGAACACTATGAAAACAAAACTCATTCGAATATTCTTCCTGGCGGCGGGCCTGTCGGCGATGGGCGCCTGTAGCAGCTTTCTGGATGTGAACGAAAATCCGAACAACCCCAGCACGGCCGAAATCGATCTGCTGTTTCCGAATGCCATTGTGGAGGCGGGCTTCTGGTCCATGCGCACGGCAAACGAAAACGCTTCCATCTTTTCGCGTCAGTTCTATAGCCTGAACGAAAGCACCTATAACATTCAGGGCAACCTCACCGACACAGAATTTAATCAGCTGTATGCCGATCCCCTAAAAGATTTTGCACAGGTGATCAAACAATCTAACGACCTCGGGTTGAAAGGGTATGCAGGCATCTCAAAAATCATGTCAACGTATTTGTTCAGCACCATTGTGGATCTGTGGGGAGATGTTCCCTATTCGGAAGCGTTGCAAGGCGAGACCATTCTCAATGCCAAGTTCGACACCGGTGCAAGCATCTATGACGGTATGCTCAAAACATTGGACGAAGCCAAGGCCGACCTCGACCAGTCGGAGACCAACAAGGAAGTGGTGAACGGCGATTTGATCTACGGCTCCGACCTTGACCAATGGCGCCGCGCCGCCAACACACTGAAGTTGAAACTGCTCCTGAACCTGCGCTTGGTAGACGCAAACCGCGCCCGCACAGAGATCACCAGCATGCTCAACGATGCAAACACCGAATTCATCGGCGACAATTCCGATGACTTTCAGTTTGAGTTTGGCCCGAACATTTCGCCGGCCAACCAGCACCCCATCTATCAGCAGGAATACGTGGCCGGCAACAAGGGATTCTACATGAGCAACTACTTCATGTATTCTATGCTGAACAAGGAAGACCCTCGCATTTTGTACTACGTCTATCGCCAGGGCACCAACGCCGAGCTTGATTTTCAAACGGAACCTTGTGCACAGCGCACCGACTGTCCCTTCTGGCCGTTGCTGAAAGCTTTGCCCGATGATGTGAAAGACGGTTACATTGGCCGCGACCACGGCGATCCTTCGGGGCAGCCTGCCGACAATACGTTGCGCGCCACCTTCGGCGTGTATCCCATCGGTGGCTCGTACGACAATGACGCGCGCAACGAACGTGTTGTTACTTCTGCTACCGGCGCAGGTGTTGCTCCCTGGATCACCAATGCCATGCGTTGTTTCATGCTGGCCGAAGCCGCCCTCACCCTGGGCACACCGGGCGATCCGAAAGCTCTGCTCGCCGAAGGCATTCAGGCTTCGATGGACAAAGTGATTGCCTTTGGCGCAGCCAAAGATGAAAACGCGCCGTCGCCCGCCAACACTGCCCTGAAAGCAAAAGTGGCCAACTACATTGCCAACATCGAAGATGCCTACGACGATGCGACTACCGACGCACAACGACTGGATGTGATCATCAAAGAAAAATACTTTGCACAGTTTGGCAACGGCGTGGAGCCCTACAACGACTATCGCAGAACGGGATTCCCTTCCGATCTGCCGGCCAGTCTTGCACCCAACGGACCGTTTCCCGTGCGCTTCCCGCTTGGCCCCACCGAGCTGACTTCGAATCCGAATGCACCCAATCCTGCGCCGTTGGTTTCGGTGCCCGTGTTCTGGGATGTTAACTAAACCCAAAAAAGTAAAATCATGAAAAGTATATTGAAATACATAAGTGCATTCATCCTCGTGCTGCTGGCGGCCATATCGTGTCGTGAAGATGATAATGTGAGGCCGAAGATGGACGACAACATCGGCGCCGTCACCAAGATCACACGCAATGGCGATCGCACATTCTTTAACGCGCTCAATCCGCTGGCCGATGAGTATGTGGAGTTTGCCATCGACGTGGATGGGTTTGATGTGACCACCATCAATTCGGTTGATCTCATGCTGGTCTATACCGACAAAGGCCGCAACTACGATCCCTTCCAGGACAAGTATGTGGATTCGGTGTTTGCCCCGGTGTTGATTCGCTCGGTGACCACGTTCCCCTCGACCGTGAAAATTTCGGGAGCCGATGTTGTGAGCGCACTTAAACTGAATTCTGTCGACGATATCGACGTGGGCGATTCATTTAACGTGACGTTCCCTATCAACACAGCCGACGGAAGACGACTGACCGTGGCCCTCAATTCGGAACTATGCAACCAACCCGCTCAACCTTCCTTTGGAGGATGCAATGTGCAGTGGGGCGTGAGTTGTCCTTCGACCATTCAAACGGGGAACTACCAGGTGCATGTTGAGTCAACCAACGCCACCTACACCGTGCAGGTGTCGGCCAACGGCGGCGGGGTTTACACCATCAGCAATTTCAACCTCGACTATGATCTCGACTTCTATGGCGGCTTCGACGATCTGCTTGTGGTGGGATTCTTCACAGACGTTTGCAGCGACATCCAGCTTTCGGGGACCGATCCCGACTATGGTGTGCAGTGGCGCGGTGCCATTCAGTACGATGAAAACGCCAAGACACTAACCATCCCTTCTGTGACCGACGCAGGCTATGGCCAGGGTCCGTTCAACAATGCGGGCAAGGGATATGTGTTGACGTACAAGCCGTGACCGGTTTTCACGATGCATCCTAAACCGGTGCATCACCCTATACCAACGAAAGGGACTGGCTGCGAAGCCGGTCCTTTTCTTTTGCAGCGATCTTCCGTTTGTAGAATAGTTGTTTCCGAACATGCGTTTCTTTTTCTAGCTTCAAGGCGTTAACCTTAACCTTATGAAGCTGAGTCATACCCTCGTTCTGTTGTTGTTCATGCTTTCACTTTCCGCCGTGGCACAACGCAAAAAAGGCGATCCTGAACCTGCCGCAACCTCGTCGCCCATCGCTGCGAAAGTGGCGGGGCTTCAGAAATTCCCAGGCTATTTCGAATATTATTATGATGAGAAGCAGGACAAGATCTTTCTCGTCATAGACAAGTTTGATACAGAGTTTTTATATGTCTATTCCCTTGCCACAGGGGTGGGTTCAAACGATATAGGTCTCGATCGTGGAAAGTTGGGAGCAGAGCAGGTGGTGAAGTTCGAACGCCGTGGTCCGAAGGTATTGCTGGTACAACCGAATTATTTCTATCGCGCCATTTCCGCTAACAAAGACGAACGCAGGGCGGTGGAAGAAGCCTTTGCACAGTCGGTGCTGCACGGGTTCAAGGTGGAGGCCGAAGAAGGCGGGAAGGTGTTGGTGGAAGCCACCGATTTCCTGATGGAGGATGCACAGGGTGTGAGCGAAACGCTGGCCGAAACCAAACAAGGTAACTATCGCCTGGATACGAAACGCTCGGCCTTCTATTTGCCACGCACAAAAAACTTTCCCCAGAATTCAGAATTTGAAGCCACGCTGACGTTTGCCGGCGATCCTGCGGGCAACTACATCCGCAGCGTGACGCCATCACCTTCCAGCGTGACGGTGCGCCAACACAAATCGTTCATTCAATTGCCCGACAACAACTATGCGCCACGCACGTTCGATCCGCGTGCCGGCTATTTCAATATCTCGTACTACGACTATGCCACACCCATTGCCGAACCGATCGAGAAACGATTGCTCACACGCCATCGCCTGAAAAAGAAAGACCCCACAGCGGCGCTTAGCGAGGCCGTTGAACCTATAGTCTATTACCTCGACCGAGGCACACCCGAACCCATCCGTTCGGCGTTGCTGGATGGTGCACGGTGGTGGAACCAGGCCTTTGAGGCGGCGGGCTATAAAGATGCCTTCCGTGTTGAATTGCTGCCCGAAGATGCCGACCCCATGGACGTGCGCTACAACGTGATCAACTGGGTGCATCGCTCCACGCGCGGCTGGTCCTATGGCGCCTCGGTGATCGACCCTCGCACCGGCGAAATCATTAAAGGACACGTGACCCTCGGGTCGCTACGTGTTCGCCAGGACTATCTCATTGCCGAAGGACTGCTGGCGCCCTATGAAGAGGGCAAGCCCGTGTCGAAAGAAATGGAAGCCATGGCTTTGGCGCGCTTGCGTCAACTGGCTGCGCACGAAGTAGGGCACACGTTGGGCCTGGCCCATGCCTATTCGTCGAGCACCGAAAACCTGGCCTCCGTCATGGACTATCCCCATCCGTATGTGGCGTTGACGAATGGCAAAGTTGATCTCAGCCATGCCTACGACGACAAGATTGGCCCGTGGGATAAAGTGGCAATCACCTATGGCTACCAGGATTTCCCTTCGGGCACCGACGAAAAATCGGCGCTGAACAACATCATACAACAATCGCTGAAAACCGGCCTCACGTTTCTTTCCGACCAGGATGCACGCCCCACCGGTGGTTCGCATCCCTATGCCCACTTGTGGGACAACGGCAAAAATCCGGCAGACGAATTGAGTCGCGTGCTCGACATCCGCACGGTGGTGCTGAAAAACTTTGGCGTCAACAACATCAAACCCGGTGCGCCTATGGCCACACTTGAAGAAGCGCTGGTGCCCATGTACTTCTTTCACCGCTACCAAACGGAAGCCTGCGTGAAGCTGATTGGTGGCCTGAACTACCGCTACGCCCTTCGCGGCGACGGCCAGCCGGTGACCGAAATGGTGGCGCCGGCCGAACAAATGAAGGCCCTGGATGTATTATTGAAAACAATTGCCCCTGCAAGTCTGATGTTTCCAGAAGATTTATTGAAGATCATACCTCCGCGTCCCCTCGGCTTCGACCGCCACCGCGAGGTGGTGAAAATCAGGACCGAGCTGACCTTCGACGCGCTGACCGCCGCCGAAAGCGCTGCCGACATGACGCTGAGCCTGTTGCTGCATCCGTCGCGGGCCGGCCGCCTGGTGGAGTATCATGCCCGCGATGAAAAGCAACCGTCGCTGGAAAGCGTGCTCGACAAAGTGATCGCGGCCACCGTGAAAAGTGCCTCGAAAAACGGATACGAAGGCGCACTCCAGATCACCGTAAACAACGTTTTGCTGGATAATTTGATGACTTTGTCCCTCGATCCGGACGCGTCAAATCAAGTGCGGGCTATTGCTTATTTGAAGGTGGAGCAACTGCGGAACTGGATGACCGAACGAGTAAAAATCACCGCCAACGAAGACTGGAGGGCACACTACACCTTCGCCCTGAACCGGATCCGCACGTTCCAGAACAATCCCGAAGACTACAAACGCGAGAAATTGCTCACACCGCCGCCGGGAGCGCCCATTGGCCAGCAGGAGGACGCTGCCTGCCAGCGATTCTGACTAATATCCAGCGGGTTAGGGGAGTTTTTGTGGATTCTTTTTTAAAGCAGCGGACATGTAGGTTTTACTACTTTTTTGACTAGAATTTGAGTAAGGGTGTCCCGAAGTTGCATGACTGGAAAAGTCACTTTATCCCCCTATGCGATACCGGGCAATCTTTGTCCTTGTTTTGTCCCTGCTTCCGGTTTTCTGCTTTGCGCAAACGAGCGAAACAGATAGCCTGGAGAGTCTTGTCAAAAATATTCCGTCAGACACAACAAAGGTATGGCTGCTGAACAAACTGGTGACCAGTCTTCGCGAACGCGACAACACCAAAGCCCTTGATTATGGTCAGCAGGCGCACGACCTCGCCGTGGTGATCAACTACGAACGCGGCAAGGGGCAGGCACTCGAAAACCTCGGCTGGATCTACTATCGCAAAGGCGACTATTCAAAAGCATTCGAACTGTCGACGGAGGCCCTGGCCATCGCCGAAAAATTTCACGACGCCTCGGCTATCTCACGCTGCCTCAACAACGTGGCGGCCATACGCTACGAACAAAAGCAATATGTGGTGGCGATTGCCAACTTCAAAAAAGCCTACGAAATCAGCACCACCATCCGCGACAGCCTGTCCATGTCGCGCAGCATCAACAATGTGGCATTCTCGTTTCTCGGCATGCAGCAATACGATTCGGCCCGCGTCTATGCAGAACGTGCATTGAAATGGAGCCACGGCAAAGACAAACTTTTTCTGGTAGGCTTTTCCAACCGCACTCTCGGCGACATCGACGTGCACGAGAAAAACTATGAGAGTGCGTTGAAGAAATTTGAAAATGTGGTGAAGATTGCCGATCAGCTCCAGAACGTTTTTCTGAAAGTGTCGACACTCCACCGCATCGGCAAAGCCTACTACCTCCTGCACGACACCGATCGCGCCCTGTCATACCTGTTGCAAAACATCACGCTGGCCAGCAAATACGATTTTAAGAACGAACTGGAACGTTCGCTCAAACTGGTGTCGGAAATCTATGCGTCCCGAAAAGAAATCAACAAAGCTTTCGACTATCAAACGCAATACCTGGCCGTGCACGATTCGCTGCACAACCAGCGCAACGGCGAGCAGATGGCCCTCATGCAGGCACGCTTCGATTCGGAAATGAAGGAAGCAAAAATTGCGTTGCTGCTGAAAGATTCGCTTCTCAAAAAAGAAGAACTCAACGGCCAGCGCATCTGGATCTATTTCTCTGCCGGTTCGTTTGTGCTCATGGCCATTCTGGCGTTTGTGTTACTCTATAACAACCGCGTGAAGAAACGCGCCAACGACGAGCTCAATGCCAAGAACATGGAGATCGAGCACCAGGCACAACAGCTGCGCAACATCAACATCACCAAAGACAAACTGTTCTCCATTATCAGCCACGACTTGCGCAGCCCCCTGGCCAGCTTGCGTGGCCTGATGGACATCATGAGCGTGGAAGAACTTTCGCGCGAAGAATTTCTGACCACCACACAAAAGCTCCGCCAGAATCTGGACACCGTGCGCGAAGACCTCGACAACCTTTTGTTCTGGGCGCAGTCGCAGCTGAACGGCCTGCAAAGTCATCCTACATTTTTGAAGGTGCGGCCCATTGTGGAAGAGAAGATTCAGCTCTTCACCGAAATTGCACGACAGAAAGAAGTGACCGTTGTGAACGAGATAGACGAAACACTTTCGGTGCTGGTAGACCGAAACCACATCAGCCTCATCATCCGGAACTTGCTGGCCAATGCACTCAAATTCAGCAAGCCCGGTGGCCTCATTATGGTACGCGAAAAACTGAAAGGCGACCTGGTAGAGATTTCGGTGACCGACTCGGGCGTGGGCATGACCTCGGCCGATTTGCGAAAGCTGTTTAATGTAGAAACCCACTTCTCTAACCCGGGCACGCTGCAAGAGAAAGGTGCAGGCATTGGTCTGTTGCTCACAAAAGAATTTATCGAAAAAAACGGCGGCTCCATATGGGCCACCAGCGAGTTGGGCAAAGGTTCAACCTTCACGTTCACGGTGCGGCAGGATAGCAACATGGTGGGAGAGGAGGTATAACGCTGTTTTACTGTACGCGATAGCTCACTTCTTTCACGCCAAAGGTTCGTTCGGTCTGTCCCATCATCACCCGCAATCGCCCCGAATCGTCAATGCCTACAATCGCACCTTCGTGTGTTTCTTCGCCTGTGGTGAACAGCATGGGTTTGTGAAGACCATAGAGCACCTTCATGTAGTCGGCCAGCAGCGTGTTGAGTTTTCCTTCCCGCAGTTGAAGATAGCGGGCTTCGATGTGGCTGAGCAGAATTTCGAGCTCGGTTTGGAGGTCGAACGTTCGGCCCAAAGCAACGGCCAGGGACGTGGCGGTGTCGGTTGCGAATTTCTGTTGATTGATGTTGAAGCCGATGCCCACCACCACGCTCGAGAACGAATTTCCCGAAATTTGGCTTTCCACTAGTATGCCACACACTTTTTTGGAGCCTGTGTAGAGGTCGTTTGGCCATTTTACGAAGGGAGATGGGGCATTTTTGCCAACGAGGTAGTCGTGTAGGGCAAGCGAGGTGAAGATGTTGAGGTAAAACTGATCTTTCAGGGCCAGTGTTGCCGGTTTGAACACCAGCGAGAACGTGAAATTCTTGCCGGGTTCTGCTTCCCACGTGTTTCCCCGCTGGCCGCGGCCAGCAGTTTGATTGAGGGTGATCACCAGTGTGCCTTCCGGGGCCGACGAGGTCTGGCAAAGTTGCAGGGCCAGGGTGTTGGTAGAGTGACATTCCGGCACGAAAACGAGGTTCTTTCCGAGGAAAAGGGTGTTGGCAGGAATTTTATACAAAGTAAATTGATTAGTTTTGTGGGTTAAACAAAAAACGAAGATAGATTAATGGCCAAAAAAAGGAAGGGAGCCACTGCAGAAAAGCTTAGCGATGTGATCGTGAAGGGGATGCAGGAGAAAAAGGCTTCAGATATCGTCATCATGGACCTCCGCAATATCAAAAACGCCGTGGCCGACTTCTTCGTGATCTGCTCCGGCAATTCCGACAAGCAACTGGACGCGATCTCCGATTCTGTGGACGCGGAAGTTTTCAAAACGTTGAAAGAAAATCCCTGGCACACCGAAGGAAAAAACAATAAAGAGTGGATGCTTCTCGACTACATCGACGTAGTGGTGCACATCTTCCGGAAAGATCGTCGCGAATTTTATGCCCTCGAAAGGCTTTGGGGTGACGCGGACATTACCGAAATTGAAGACCTCTAAAAACTTAAATACGCTCGACACGTTATTGATTTGATATTTTTAAAATTGAGAGAAACATAGAAATGGCTGACAAGAAAGAAAATAACAAACCACTTTTACCCACCAAGCCACCTCGGGGTAACTACCAGATCTGGGTTATCCTGGCCACCCTGGCCGTCATTTTCGGGGTCATGTACTTCAGCAATTCAAACAACCTGAAGGACCTGGATTATGACGAATTCAAGCAGATGGTGTCAAGTGGTGATGTAAAGAAAGTTGAACTGATACAGAATCGTAAGTTCGTAGAAGTAACACTGAAGCAGGAAGCGCTCAACAACGCCAAGTATAAAGAACTGCTCACCAAAGGACTGATGGGCGGCAGTGCCGACAACAAAGGACCGCATTTCGTAGTGAAAGTGGTTGACTCCGGAAACTTCGACCAGGAGTTCCGTACGTTCCGCGACAAGCAGAAACCCGATCACCAACCCGAATACAAAACCGGCGACCGTGAAGACTACTTTGGCTATTTCGTGCAATGGGGCTTCTTGTTCCTGCTGCTCTTTGGCTTCTGGATGCTCATGCGCCGCATGACCGGCGGTGCAGGCCCCGGCGGACAGATCTTTAACATCGGTAAATCGAAAGCCGCCTTGTTTGATGCCGAAAGCAAAGTGAAAATCACCTTTGCCGACGTGGCCGGTTTGGACGAAGCCAAAGAAGAAGTAAAAGAAATCGTAGACTTTCTGAAAACGCCCAGCAAGTTCACAAAGCTGGGTGGAAAAATACCAAAAGGCGCCCTCCTTGTAGGCCCTCCCGGAACCGGTAAAACCTTGCTGGCGAAAGCGGTGGCAGGCGAAGCCGGTGTGCCGTTCTTCTCGCTGTCGGGTTCCGACTTCGTAGAAATGTTTGTGGGTGTGGGCGCGGCCCGTGTGCGCGACCTTTTTAAACAAGCCAAAGAAAAAGCGCCTTGTATCGTCTTCATCGACGAAATTGACGCCATCGGACGTTCACGTGGCCGTGGCCAATTGCCCGGTGCCAACGACGAACGCGAAAATACATTGAACTCCTTGCTGGTGGAGATGGACGGATTCGCTACCGACTCCGGGGTAATCATCCTGGCGGCTACAAACCGTCCTGACGTGTTGGATTCGGCCCTGCTGCGTCCCGGACGTTTCGATCGCCAGATCAGCATCGACAAACCAGACATTGTGGGCCGCGAAGCCATCTTCAAAGTGCATTTGAAGCCCATCAAGCTCGATCCTAGTTTGGATCCCAAGAAACTGGCTGCACAAACCCCCGGGTTTGCCGGCGCCGAAATAGCCAACGTCTGCAACGAAGCCGCGCTGATCGCTGCCCGTCGCGACAAGAAAGCTGTAGACATGCAAGACTTCCAGGACGCCATTGACCGTGTGATTGGTGGTCTGGAAAAGAAAAACAAAATCATTTTGCCCGAAGAGAAAAAGATCGTGGCCTTCCACGAAGCCGGACACGCCGTGGCAGGCTGGTTCCTGGAACACGCCGATCCATTGGTGAAAGTGAGCATTGTGCCCCGCGGTGTGGCTGCATTGGGCTATGCGCAGTATCTCCCGAGGGAGCAGTTCCTGTATCAAACCGAGCAGATGACCGACGAGATGTGTATGGCCTTTGGTGGCCGCGCAGCAGAAGAAATTGTCTTCGGCAAAATCTCGACCGGTGCACTGAGTGACCTGGAGCGCATCACCAAAATGGCCTACAGCATTGTGACCATCTATGGTATGAATCCCGTCATCGGCAACATGTCGTTCTATGATTCGAAGCAGGCCGACTACGCTTTCCAGAAGCCGTATTCGGAAGCCACTGCTGAGAAAATTGATATAGAAGTGAGAAACATCATTGATGCAGCCTACACGCGCACCAAGCAGTTGCTCATTCAGCACCGTCAATACCTCGACCTGATCGCGAAGGAATTGCTGGAAAAAGAAATTCTTTTCCAGGCCGACCTGGAGCGATTGATTGGCAAGCGCCCGTTTGAAAAACTCACCACCTACCAGCAGTTCACCAACGGCCAGGGTAAGTATGAGAAGAAACAAATCGAAAACGAGCAGCCCGGCGTAGACCCTACACCAACGCTGGAAGGCGACAAGCCGGACGAAGCCAACTAAGGACTTCCCATTTATTAATCTTATTTTTGAACTCAGGTGCCTAAACAGCACCTGAGTTTTTTTATGATCGACTCCGTAGCGAGCCTAAACGGCAAAAAGATATTCTTTGCCTCCGACTTCCACCTCGGTGTTCCCACCCCCGCGGCAAGTTTGCAACGCGAAAAGCAAATTGTGGCGTGGCTCGACAGTGTGAAAGACGAAGCCCACACCATCTACCTGCTAGGCGACATTTTTGACTTCTGGTTTGAATACAGACATGCCATTCCCCGCGGCTTCATCCGCCTGCAGGGCAAGCTGGCCGAACTGCGCGACGCGGGCATCCCCATCGTGTTTTTCACCGGCAACCACGACATGTGGATGTTTGACTATTTCCCCACGGAGCTGGGCATTCCGGTGTATCGCGATCCACAGACGCTGGTAGTGGGCCATCAGAAATTGCTCATCGGCCACGGCGATGGCTTGGGGCCGGGCGACACCACCTACAAAATCATCAAGAAGTTTTTCAACAGCAAAACCTGTCAGTGGCTGTTTGCCAGACTCCATCCTAATCTTGGCATAGGCATTGCGAACTATTGGTCGCGCAAGAGTCGCATCAGCAACGAAAAGGGGGGCGAGCAGTTTGGGAAGAAAGAAGACGAATTCCTCTATGTGTATTGCAGTGACAAAGAGCGTGAAGAGCATTTCGACTACTATATTTTCGGCCACCGCCACTTGCCGCTCGACCTGGAAATTGGCGAACGCAGTCGCTACATCAACACCGGCGAATGGGTTCACTTCAAGACCTACGCCGAATACGACGGCCGGCACGTGACGCTAAAAACATTCAATCCACCCTCATGACCATCCGCACACTCCTCTTTCTGTTCACGTCTACCCTGGCAACGGTTGCCGCACACGCCCAGTCAAAAATCAAAACCATCGACGTGAGCGACACCATTGTGTTTGCCACCGTGGACCGCCCGGGCGATCTGTATGTGATCACCAAGCGCGGCCAGGTGCAACGCTTCACATCCGAAGGAACGGTTGGTATTGTTTATAAATTGAACAACCACGAACTCACTCAATTCGACCCCCGCGACGGCGCGCGATTGTTTGCCTATTTCCGGAAAGACCGGCACTACACACTCTACAGCCCTTCGTTCGATCCCACGGTTTCTTATCATCTCGATTCGTCGTTCGTGATTGAGCCCTGGCTGGTCACCATGTCGGGCGATCACGACATTTGGGTACTCGATGCTGTAGACGGAAGTCTGAAGAAGGTGGTTCAAAAAACGGAGACTGTGGAAGTGGATGTGAAGATTCCTGCGGAGTTGTATAAAGATCCCAGGTCAATCACCTTCATGCGCGAATATCAGGGCTTTGTGTTCCTGTTGCAGCCAGGCAAGGGCATTCAGGTGTTTAATGGCATGGGCAAATGGCTGCGCACCGTTGCCACGTCGGCCAAAAGCTTCAACTTTCTGGGGGAGGAGCTGTATTATATTGAAAAGGACAAGCTGAAATTTTTTAACCTCTTCACCACCGAAACGCACGAACAAGCATTGCCCGAAGCAGGCCAGTTTGCCTTGGTCACCGACCAGCGCACCTACATCATCCGGTACAAAACCATCGATTTTTTTGGGCTAAAACCCTAAAACCGTAACATAACTGTTCATTTTTGAACATATTTGTAGGCTCAAGGAAAGCCCAGGCATGCGCTATCGGCCGGAATCGCATGATTTGCAAGTTGGCACAGTATTTCCCTGCAAGAGATCATTCACCCTAAATCTAATCGCACAGTGAATCCAGAAGGTGGTAAAATTTTAATGATTGACGACGATGAAGATGTGTTGCTGGCAGCCAAGATGTTGCTGAAGAAGCAGAGCCACCACGTCATCATCGAGAAGAACCCGAAGAAAATTCCTTTTCTACTCAACAACGATACCTACGATGTTATTCTGCTGGACATGAACTTCAGCAAAGACATCACCAGTGGCAAAGAAGGTTTCTATTGGCTGGAGCAGATTCTGGCGCACGACCCCACGGCCGTGGTCATCCTCATCACCGCCTTTGGCGACGTGGAGATGGCTGTGCGCGCCCTGAAGCAAGGCGCCACCGATTTCATTTTAAAGCCCTGGCAAAACGAGAAGCTCATTGCCACCATTGCCACCGCCATAAAATTGAAGCAGTCCTACAACCAGGTAGACAAGCTGAAAAAAGCGAAGGAAATGCTGGAGGAACAAATCAGCAAACCGTTTGGCGACATCATTGGCGAGAGCGGCTCTATAAAAGAAGTGTTTTCGCTGATCGACAAGGTGGCCAAGACAGAAGCCAACGTGTTGATTCTGGGCGAAAACGGAACGGGAAAAGAACTGATTGCCCGCGCCATTCACCAACGTTCGCTGCGCAAAGACAACAACTTTGTGTCGGTAGACATGGGCGCGATCACAGAGACCTTGTTTGAAAGCGAATTGTTTGGGCACAAGAAAGGCGCCTTCACCGACGCCCGCGAAGACCGCCCCGGACGATTTGAACTGGCCAACGACGGCACATTGTTTCTCGACGAAATCGGCAACCTGAGCCTGAGCTTGCAAAGTAAATTGCTGAGCGCACTGCAGGCGCGCGTGGTGACACGTGTTGGATCAAACCAGGCAACGCCCGTGAACATCCGCCTCATCTGTGCCACCAACATGCCGCTGCACAAGATGGTGCAGGAGGGAACGTTCCGTCAGGATCTTCTCTATCGCATCAACACTGTGGAGATCCGTGTGCCTCCGCTGGGCGAACGCGTGGAAGACATCGCGTTGCTCGCACAACATTATCTCGCATATTATGCAAAAAAATATCACAAGCAGGTGAACACCATTGCCCCCGAAGCACTCGACCGCCTGAAGCGTTATGCATGGCCCGGAAACATCCGCGAGCTACAGCACGCCATTGAGCGCGCCGTGATCATGACCGACTCGGCCACATTGCAGGAAAGCGATTTCCTGCTGAGCCGCTCGCTCACCTCGGGGCCGGTGAACAACACGCTGAACCTCGACGAGGTGGAGCGCGCTGCCATTGCCAAGGCTTTGCAAATGCACAACGGCAACATCTCGAAAGCTGCCGACGAATTGGGATTGACGCGTGCATCGCTGTACCGTCGAATGGAGAAGTATGGACTTTAATTGGAAAACACCTGTTCTTCCAAGGGTGGCCTTCCTGGCTGCTTCGATTTTTCTCTTTGCTTTTTTTGCATCGTCGGCACGCAGCGACTGGATGTATGCTTTGATATTTCTGGCCCTGAGCGCCTACCAGGTGAAACTGCTGGTGGAATATATGGACCGCTCCAACGAAAACCTCGCGTCGTTTCTTGACTCCATTCAATTCGACGACCTATCGTATTCGTTCAAGACCGAAAGCGACGACCCCGCCGTGCGTCGTCTGCACCAGGAAATGAACGAGGCCATGCTGAAGCTGCGCAGCGCCCGACGCGAAAAGGATTCTGAATTTTTGTTCTTCAAAAACATTGTGATGCACGTGGGTATCGGCCTCATCGTGTTTAAGGAAGACGGCAACATCGAAATCTTTAATAGTGCGGCACGCAAGCTCCTGAAGATTAACCGTGCCGTGAACATCCGCGACCTCAACGAAGTGAGCGAGACGCTGGTGAATGTGTTTGAAAAATTGAAAACCGGCGGGCGCGAACTGGTGCGCCTCAAGATAGGCGAGGAGCTTGTGCAACTTTCCATCTATGCCATTGAACTCACGCTGCGCAACGAAAATGTGAAGCTCATTTCCATCCAGAACATTCAAAACGAATTGGAAGAAAAGGAAATGGAGGCGTGGCAAAACCTGGTGCGTGTGCTCACCCACGAGATCATGAATTCCGTGACGCCCATCTCGTCGCTGGCGGCCATTGTGGAGGAAGAACTGAAGCCTCATGTGCGCGAAGACAATAGCGAACCCCTCACCAAAGATCAGCTTGGCGACATACACCTGTCGTTGCAAACCATCAGCAAGCGCAGCGAAGGCCTGATCCATTTTGTGAAAGAATTCCGCAGCCTCACCAGCATACCCAAACCGCGGCCCGTGCAAATCGACATCCGCACGTTGCTGGAAGAACTGGCCATGCTGCACCGTCGCGACCTGGCCGACCGCAGCATTCAACTGACCATCTCCGTCTATCCCGAAGACCTTACGATTTCGGCCGATAAAAATATGATTGAGCAGGTGCTTATCAACCTTGTGCGCAATGCCATTCAGGCCTTCGAAGACCAGGAGAATAAAAAAATCGAGATCAAGGTTTTTGTGAACGAGAAGTCGCGCGCCGTCATTTCGGTGAAAGACAACGGTTCGGGCATCGACCCCGAGGCCATGGAAAAAATCTTCATTCCGTTCTTCACCACCAAGAAAACCGGCTCGGGCATCGGCCTCAGCTTGTCGCGCCAGATCATGCGCCAGCACCAGGGCACCCTCAGCGTGAAATCGACCGTGGGCAAAGGCACGGAGTTCTTCATGCGCTTCTGACAAAACATAACCAAACATTCGCTCCCGCAGTATCGAACAAAAAGCATGGCCACCGTGTTGTCTGTGGATTGGGGTGGACGCAGGCATTGTTTCGCTGCGAAGGCCAAAACTCACCCGAAACCAGGGCTCTGTTTGGAGGGCAAACACGGATTTAATACATTTACCGAAACAGTTTTTATCGCCATGCAAGACATCCCGCAGAAAGTGACTAAAATATTGACTGAGAAACTGGGCATTGCAGAATCGGAAATAACTCCTGAAGCCAACTTCGTGAAAGACCTTGGCATTGATTCCTTGGACTATGCAGAGATCGTGATGGAGTTCGAGCAAACGTTCGACATCCGCATTCCCGACGACGACGCCGACAAAATGCAGACCTTTGGTCAGGCCGTGAAATACATCGAGGAGAAAGTAAAAAAGTAATTCTCCGCAGTTCTCCTGTTCCCTTTTGTTTTTTATTGGAAGTAAGTCCACGCCGACATGAGGCGCACTTCGCCTGTGCAACACGCGACCGTTCATGTCATGGACCGGATGCCAACGCGTTCATTAAAACTTGATCGTGGTGTGCCGCATTGCCGTGAAAAATGAGTAATGTTGAAGCCACAATTGACAATGAAGAAAGTCTTATTCATCGTTAACAAATTTGCCGGCACAGGCTACCAGCCTCAGTTGGAAGGGCGCATCATCGAAACATGCGAGCAGCACGATGTGGAGTGCACCATCGAATTCACGCGCGACCGTGGTCATGCCACCGAGCTGGCCCGCGAAGCAGCGCCCAAAGGATTTGAATGGGTGATTGCTGTGGGCGGCGATGGCACGCTGAACGAGGTGGCACAAGGCCTCATCAACACCCCCATGCCCATGGGCATCATTCCGCGTGGCTCGGGCAACGGGTTGGGCAGGCACCTGGGCATCTCGGTGAAAACACCGGTGGCCATTCAACAACTTTTTCAGAGTCGTGTGTTGGGCATGGACACCTTCATGGTGAACGGCAAGCTTTCGCTGAACGTGTCGGGCATTGGCTTCGACGGGCACATTGCCAACTTGTTTGGCGGTCGCACCAAGCGGGGATTGGCCGGCTATGTTTCGTTAACCGTTCAGGAGTTTTTGAAAGCCCGCGAGTTTGATGCAGAGTTGACGGTGAATGGAAAAACGTTTCATCGCCATGCGTTCATCATTGCGTTGGCCAACTCGTCGCAATATGGCAACAACGCACGGGTGGCACCTGCCGCTTCCGTGCACGACGGCCTGCTGCATGTGAACATCATGAAGAAAGTGCCGGGCTATCGCATGGATTTTGTGTACGGACTTTTTGCCGGTCAGTTGGAAAAATCGTCCTTCTGCGAAATCCTGGAAGCGCCCGAAATCATACTCAAAACAAAAGTCCCGGTGGCCTATCACGTCGATGGCGAACCGTGTGGCGAACACGATCAGTTCGATATCAAAATCATGCCCGGCGCCTTGCAGATTCTCGCGCCCGAAAAAGCTTTTCATAAGCTTTAATAACATCCCTTATTCAAAATACCGTCAGGCGGGTGACACCCTAAGTGGAGTTGATTCGTTTAACTTTACTTTCACCCTAACCAAATAACTCAGTTATGAAAAAACTTTTAACCCTGACGCTCGGCATGTGCGTGGCCACGCTCATGTTTGCGCAATTGACGGTGCCCCCCAGTGGAGGCAATCAGAAAAGCACAGTGACGCAATGGATCGGACCGGTCTCTGTATCCATCACCTACAACAGTCCCGATGTGCATGGCCCTAACGGCGAAGATCGCAAAGGCCACATCTGGGGCGAACTTGTTCACTATGGCTTTATCGATCAAGGCTATGGCACCTCGAAGTCGGCACCGTGGCGCGCAGGTTCGAACGAAAACACCACCATCACCTTTTCGCACGATGTGAAAATTGGCGGCAAAGACCTGAAAGCGGGAACCTATGGCGTGTTCCTCGACGTGGAAAAAGAAGGCCCCTGGACGTGGATCTTCTCGCACAACTCCACCAGCTGGGGAAGCTATTTCTACAACCCGAAAGAAGATGCACTGCGCGTGCAGACCACTCCCGTGGATGCTGCCTATACCGAATGGCTCACCTACGGCTTCGACGATCGCCAGCTCACTTCGGCCACGGCCTATCTGCAATGGGAAAACAAACGCGTTCCCTTCAAAGTTGAAGTGCCCAACGTGAACGACATTTATGTGAACACCATGCGCGGCGAACTGGAAGGCACCATGCTGGGCTTTAGCAACGGCCCCTGGATGACCGCCGCACAATTCTGCGCCCAAAACAAAGTGAACCTCGACGAAGCCCTGCGCTGGGCCGACAACGCCATCAGCGGAAGCTTTATTGGCGTCGAAGATTTTTCGTCGCTGCAAACCAAAGCGCTGGTGTTGCAAGCCATGGGCAAAGACGCCGAGTCGGACCTGATCATGGACAAAGCCATCAAGCAACCCACGGCCACGGTGCAGGCCGTGCATCAGTATGGAAAGGCGTTGCTCGCTTCGGGCAAAACTCAAAAAGCGATGGAAGTATTCAAGATGAACGCACAGAAACATCCCGAAGATAAGTTCACACCCTATGTGGGGCTGGCCCGTGGCTACACCGCGCTGGGCGACAAAAAGAACGCCATCAAAAACTGGGAGCTGGCCATCAAGAACCTTCCCGAAAATCAAAAGCCCAACATCGCGTTCTATGAAGGCGAGTTGAAGAAACTGAAAGGCTAACGTGCCCCATAGACGTTTGCCGGAACAAAAGAGAAACCGCTTCGTGATGAAGCGGTTTTTTTGTTTTTTGGACGGTCGTGTGGCATGAAGGCGAGTTGCCGGAATCTGTTAGATTTGTGGTTCACGTGAGCGCGTATTGCTATGAACAATTCCATCTACCTCAGCCGGAAAAAGATCTACCTCGAACGCGGCAGCGATGTGTTGCCAAACGACTATCTTCTGAACCTGCTTCAAAACATAGAGCGTCTTGGGTTTACGTTCTCGCCTGAGTTGGTGGAAGTGACCCGCACCCTTTCGGTGGCGCAGCTGAAAGCATTCTATCCCCAACTTATTGCCGATCTGAAAACCCTGGTGGGAGCCTATGTGATTTTTGATCCTATGTATCCCAACTTTCCCGAACAGGTGAAGCAGGCGAGCGAGGAGGAATTGTATTCGAATGCATTCTGGCACTATATGGGCGATGCCCTTGGTGTGCGACTGTTGCCACACTACGAGAAGCACAAACGTGAAGCGCTGCAAGATGTGCCGAGCCTGAAGGTGATTGGTCTGGGATCGAAAGAAGATTTTGACTCCATACTGACCCGACTGCTCAACGCCAAGACGTCGATTTCGGAAGCCGACAAGCAGATTGTGTTGTGGTTTGTGGATGCGTATGGCGAGGGCGTGATGAAGCTTGTGCCACCGGCCATTCCATCAAAGGAAAATGTGGCGCTGTTTGTGGGAGCACTCCTCAAGAAAGATGTAGACGTTGCCGTGTTTGTGCAAACGTACGTGAAAACGGCTACGGATGTGTTGCGCATTGCTACCGCGCTTTCGGGCGGCGACGTTAGCCTGGCGGCAAACACCAAATTCAAAAGCCTGCCGAAACGGATCAGGAGATTGTTGCTGCAAATGCTGGAGCAGAGTGGAAACATTACTGAAGACATGCTGCGATACAAAAACCGTTGGAAGCGATTGGGCGAGCGCCTGCATCCGTTTGAGTATAAAACAAACTTCCCAAAATGTTACGAGGCGTTTGATTGTATACGCAACGACAAGCCGTTTCAAACTTTTTATGGAAGCGTGGAGAAGGCGTTGCTGCGCAAAGACACGACCAGCCTGATCCAACTCCTGAAAGCAAGACCGGGCGAACTGGCGCGACGGCTCGACAAACTTATCCGCGACAGCGCCGACGCACGTGAAGTGCTGAACGCCTTTGGGCCGGTGGCCGGTGCCGTGTCAACGCCGGTGTTGCTGCAAGTGATCAATCATTTCAAGGAGCGGAACACGCCCCGCGCGCTGCGCACATTCTTCCCGAAAGGCGACGTGGGCAGGGTGAGGGCCATCGACAATAAGCTGCCGCCTATTGCCGCAGAGCTCTGTGAACAAGTGGTTGATATTTGCGAAGGTGCACTGATTGAGCGGTTCAGAAAATATGCACCGCTGGGGAAAGTCTATGTTGACGAGGCGTTGAAAAACTACACGGTGCCTTTGGCGATGCGTTCGGCTTCGAAGGCATTGAAAACCATTTCGCGTGGCAGCAAGATTCCGTTGCCGGTGGGAGACACGCTTCGTTTTTTTATTTACTGGAAAGATGGTCATGATCGCACCGACCTTGATCTGTCGGTGCTGGCGTTGGATACCGACAGCAAGTTCACGACCACCATTGCATACTATAACCTGAAAGATTTTGGCGGCTATCACAGTGGCGACATCACGTCGGCCCCGGATGGTGCGTCCGAATTTATTGACGTAGAGATTCCGAAGTTTGTGGAGAAAGGTGTGCGGTATGTATTGATGTGTGTAAATTCGTTCACCAATCAACCCTATTGCGATCTGCCTATCTGTTTTGCCGGATTCATGATGCGCCAACATCCCGACAGCGGTGAAGTATACGAACCGGTTACCGTAGAAAATAAATTTGACCTGACGGCGAACACGAAAATGGCGATACCCCTCATTGTGGATTTGCAGGAACGGAATATCATCTGGACCGATTTAGGGCTTAGAGATCAACCCTCTGAAAATAACAATGTTCACAACAACCTGTCGTCGCTCACCATCCTCAATATTTCCATGACATCGGTGCCCAAGCCCACGCTCTACGATCTGTTTATGTTGCACGTGAAGGCCCGCGGCGAAAGAACATTTGACATTGACGAAGCAAATAGTATTTTTGCAGAGCATCAGGGCATTCAACCCACCGACATCGACAAAATCGTGGCGGACTTTTTATAAAGACACTGAGGGCTATTTAGTCGCTTCCTTCTACCCTGATCTAGCGATTGATCTTTCCCTCTTTATTATTCAGGCGAGCTGCACGTTGATTGCAGCTCGCTTTATTTTTTTTACGCGATCGCATGCTTTCTCCCGAACAAAAGTTTAGTCTCTTGCACGTGCGTTGAAGGAAAGCTCTACATTTGACCATTCTTTAATCGTGCACCATGAAGTTTTTTATAGCCCTGATGTTGTTGTTGGTTTCGTTCGGTTCATGGGCGCAGGGCTATACGGTGGAAACCGTGCCCAATGTGAAGCTGATCAACAACAGTTACGTCAGCAATCCCGACAACATCATCAGCGAAAGCGCGGCCGGGCAGATTGACACGATGCTCGACTCGCTTGAAAAAAAGACGACGGCGCAAGTGGCCGTGGTGCTGGTGAATTCTATTGGCGAGGAGGATATTTTTGATTTTGCACAGGCGCTCTTTGTGAAATGGGGCATTGGTCAGGCCGACAAAGACAACGGGTTGCTCATTCTTTTTGTGCAGGACCAGCGCACGGTTCGTTTCCACACGGGCTATGGCCTGGAGAGCACACTCACCGACGCCGTGTGCAAGCACATACAGCAACAAGACATGGTTCCTTTTTTCAAAGCGGGCGACTACGACGCCGGTATGATTGCAGGTGTTGGCAGGGTTGTTTCAATACTCACCGATCCCCAGGCTGCCGAGGAGATCAGAAGCGAAACCCAGGACAACGGCGGTACTCAGTTTCTTTACGCAGGCATTATGGTGACGCTGGTGATTGTGCTGGTGTTTGCGTTTTTTATTGCGCGGTCAAACAACAGGTTCAAACCATCGGAAGACAAAAACTGGATCGGACTTTCGCGGGCGCGATGGCTTGTGTTGTATATCTTCCTGCCGTATGCCTTTTTGCTGACGGCTTTTTTCTTTGAATGGAACATCGTGGTGTTTGCCTTGGCCGCCTATGGCTTCCTGGTATTTCTTTTTCTGGAGCGACGCTACCGCATACAACAACTTGTCCAGCCCCTGTTGACAGTCGGCGACAATCAAGGTGCATATTATTTCTACGCGCCACAACGCACACGACTGATCTGGTCGGCCATCTTTTTTCCGGTGCCCATGCTGCTGGTTTACTTTATGTATCGACGCAACATGAAGCGCTATCGCAACATGCCGCGTGCCTGCAAACAATGCGGCGGACAGGCGGTGAAGCTGGATGAAAAAGCAGACGATGCGTTTTTGCAAGCCGCACAGATTGCGGAAGAGAGAGTCGGTTCCATAGACTATGATGTGTGGAGGTGCACGGCGTGTCAGGCGGCAGAGTTGCTGGCCTACCCCGATGCAAACACCGACTACACGGTCTGTTCGAAATGCAAAGCAAAGACCTATCACCTCTATAGCACCCGAACATTGATAGACGCAACCTATAGCGCCAGCGGTCAGGGGGAAAAGACTTATCAGTGTGAGCATTGTCAGAAGCGCAGTGTTCGAAAGTTTAAAATCCCGATGCGAGTGGCGTCAACGTCTTCCAGTAGTTCAGGCAGCAGTTCATCGTCGAGTAGTAGTAGCAGCGGTGGAAGTTGGGGTGGAGGAAGTTCGGGCGGTGGAGGCTCGAGTAGCAGTTGGTAGGGGAGAGGAATTGAATGAACCCCGGGAGCTCCAGTATGCTTTACATCTTCAGATAAAAATCTTTGGTCAACGCCACATAGCTGGCCGACCAGTGAACACCTTCATCATACAAAAGCACTTCATCGGTTTCAACCTCGCCGTTTGCCCAGGCAAATTCCAGCATCCAGCGCTCAATCGGTTTTTCAAGACGCGTGCGAAAGCTGCACTGGCGGCGACAGAACATTCCCGCTTTTTGGGCGAGCGTCATAAACTGTAAACCTTCCGTGTAGGGGAGGATCACGCTGAATCTTCCTTCGGGCTTCAAAAGTCTTTTCACAACAGTAAGCAACGTGTCATAGTCTAGCGATACGGTGTGTCGTGCTTCGAGGCGGCGTTTGTCGGGCGGCTCCTGGCTGTTGATGAAGTAGGGCGGATTGCTGACGATGACGTCGTATTGATATCCGGGGCTGAAGTCCTGGATGGGCGTTGTGTGGAGGTGCAGGCGTGCTGACCACGGAGACGCCGCAAAGTTTTCGGTGGCCTGCAACGCATCCTGTGTTTCAATTTCCACGGCGTCGATTTGAGTTTGGTCGGACGAGCGTTGTGCGGCCATGATGGCGATCACGCCCGAGCCGGTGCCGATGTCGAGTATGCGAACCGGCGAAGGGAGATCGATCATACCACGCGTCGCGGGAGTGACGTTGCCCCACGCGCCAAGCAGCACGGCATCAGTGCCTATCTTCATAGTGCAGCGGTCGTGCTGCACCACAAATTGTTTGAACTGAAAATGCGTTTTCCTTTTCATACCTTCACGGCGCAACGGTCCAGCCCTCTTTCAGAAATTCCCGTTAAGGGTAAATAGGAACGAGAACGGTCCGAAACAATCAAGTCGTAAGTATATGGAAAAAATACGCTGGGGCATTTTAGGATGTGGCAAAATTGCCGCGAAGTTTGCGGGCGACCTGCGCCTGGTGAAAGATGCTGAGCTCGTGGCAATCGCCTCGCGCAGTGCTAAAAAAACGGATGCCTTTCTGAAAGAACATCCCGTCCCTTTTGTGTTCAACACCTACGAGGCCCTGGTGACAAGTCCCGACGTGGATGTGATCTACATTGCCACACCCCACGGCTTTCACCGCGACCATGCCCTGCTTTGTTTGCAGCACAAAAAAGCCGTGCTGTGCGAGAAGGCATTTGCCCTCAACACCTACCAGGTGCAAGACATGATCGACGCTGCCCAGAAGAACAACGTGTTCCTCATGGAAGCATTCTGGACCAAATTTCTCCCGCAATACCAGAAGGTGAGCACCATGATCAAAGCCGGCGACATCGGCCCCCTGAAACTGATCCAGGCCGACTTCGGTTTTCGCGCCGACACCCCCGCACCCCAGCGCCTGTACGACCCTGCCCTGGGCGGCGGTGCCCTGCTCGACATCGGCATCTACCCCGTGTTTCTAGCCACATCGTTGCTGGGCCGCCCGGTAGACGTGAAGGCCGTAATGAAACCCTACGCCACCGGCGTGGACGAACAAATCGCCATCACCCTCACGTTCGAGAGCGGCGCCCTCGCCGTCCTCAGCGCCACCTTCGCCGCCGACACCCCCGTAGAGGCCACGCTGATCGGCACCGAAGGCTACATCCGCATGACCAACCGCTTCCACAACGCGACCTCCAACCTCGAGCTGGTAAAAAACAGACAAGCCCCCGAAACATTAGAAGTCTATCGCGAAACCGGCTACGGCTACCAGTTTGAAGCCCGCCACGTGAACACGTGTTTGCAAAAAGGCCTCACCGAAAGCCCGGTGATGCGCCATGCCGACAGTTTGTTGCTGATGGAAACGCTGGATCGGATACGGAAGGCGTGTGGAATAAAATATGACGCGGATAGGCAGTGAGTTGGGGGTGTTTGCTGTTATTGAAAAAATAATTGACTACAAATGTTGATGATATTGTAACGAATTTTGGAAGAGAGTCGGCGAATAGGAAATAGCTCCGCTAGGAGCTTCCTGTCTATGAAAATTGGCGCTAACTTGTATTGAATGCACCGCACCAGCTTACTCAATTAACGAGAGACTATCGACATGTCCATCTGGATTAAGCTCCGGATGGAGCTCCCTGTTTATAGAATCCCGTTAACATGTATTTGAGCTCCGGAGGAGCTACCTGTTCTTAAACACGTGCAACATCAATCATAACCCGATGGCCGATACGTTCTCACAAATCTATTTACAATTCGTTTTTGCCGTTCGACAAAGGCAAACCCTAATTCTCGTCTCTATGATCGATTTTGATTTGTTGCCTCTTCTTGTTCCATGTCTTCCGTATTAATGAATTTTTTCCCCTAATTTCCCGACTTCGTTTAACGAAACTGATTGCATGAAAACAACTTTGACATTGACTGGCGACAAGGCTGCGGTGTTTGCTGCGGTGGAAAAATATTTGGGGGATGCGGGGTTCCGTGTGGCCGATAAGGACTTTAACCGGCCCTGGGGTGGGTTCTTTGTGCTGGATGAAGCGCAGGCAAAGGCTTTTGCTGACCTGTTCTTTCCCGACATTGAACTGGACACGTTGCGCATTAGCGGAAAGCTTAGTCCGAAAATTCTGATGGTGCAGCCCGACACGCGGCTGTCGTGGCAATATCACTTTCGACGGGCGGAGATCTGGAAGCTGGTGGCGGGCACGGCCGGGGTGGTGACCAGTGAGACCGACGAGCAGGGCAGTGTGCAGACGCTGGCTCTGGGCGAGGTGATCCGTCTTCGTCAGGGCCAACGGCATCGGCTGGTGGGCTTGAACGGTTGGGGCATGATTGCCGAGATCTGGCAACACACCGACGCGGCAAATCCTTCCGACGAAAGCGACATCGTGCGGGTGCAGGATGATTTTGGACGGTGATGCGACTTTAGCTTCGGCATGGGAACGCGCGCAACAGCGGCTAAAAAATTAAAAGGCGACGAGCTGAAGGCCTTCCTCGACGAGAAGGTGGACCAATATAACCGCCCGGGCTTTATCGAGCTCGACCCGATTTCCATTCCACATGCCTACACCAAAAAGCAGGACATCGAGATTGCCGGCCTCTTTGCGGCCGTGTTGGCGTGGGGGCAGCGGGTCACCATTGTGCGCAAATGCAACGAGCTGCTGGGCCTCATGGACAACGATCCACATCAGTTCATCCTTCATCACAAAGCCAAAGACCTGAAGGCGCTGGAGGCGTTCAAGCACCGGACCTTCAATGCCACCGACACGCTTTATTTTGTGGCGTTCCTCAAATGGTTCTATAAACAAAACGACTCGTTGGAGCAGGCGTTTGCCATGCCCGCCGGGGCCACAACCATTGAACCGGCACTGATAAACTTTCACGATCTGTTTTTTAGTCTCGACGACTATCCTCATCGCACCCGCAAGCACATCTCCACACCGGCACGCAAGTCGACCTGCAAACGCCTCAGCATGTACCTGCGCTGGATGGTTCGCGACGACGACAAAGGGGTGGACTTTGGCTTATGGAAAAACATATCGCCCGCGCAACTGGTGTGCCCGTGCGACCTGCATGTGGATCGGGTAGGGCGGAGGCTGAAGCTGATCCGTCGCAAACAGACCGACTGGCAAACCGCGCTCGAACTTACATCCAACCTCGCGCGACTCGACCCGGCCGATCCGGTGAAATATGATTTCGCATTGTTCGGGCTGGGCATCGAAGAAGGGTGGTCAAAGACCGCAGGATGAGACTGTGCCGCCGTTGTCTTTTAGTTTGATCGCACCTGACTTGCCGTAGTGTTTGAAGGCGCGAAAGGCGGACGTGGCGTTGAATGTGTGTGCGTGAAGCAGCTCAAAACCGAAATCAGCCGCACATCCGGTCTGCCATCGTTGGCAAAATCGAAAAGTTCCCGGACCTCCGTTGCCCTTGTGTAGGTGTGGGTGAAAAATTGACAAAACGAGTGGTGAAAAGCACGCCGTTTCAATTTGTAATGATTCTAAATTACACTGATATTCTTCGAATTTAGCCTCTCAGAAGCATTCCCTAATTACCTTTCGCAGGTTTTAAAATGGGGTCAAAAATCCTCATAATTTATTGTGCAACGGCCTAAATAAATTTGAAAAAATGAGTTCCGATAGTAGATTTGTGCCGCTTGTTTTGAAAACGGACACTGAACCAAACATGAATAGAAATTTTATCTCCTCCGCTTGCAAGTTCCTCTCCCTGGTTTTCGTTTTCGCATTTCTCAGTTTCACTTCTAACGCTCAGGATATTTCCACAGAGCCCGCTGCTATCAGCGCAGGTGAAGCCTTGTTTAATGCGAATTGTAAGGCCTGTCACAGAGTGAAAACGCAGTTAGTGGGCCCGGCGTTGCAAGACGTCTACAACCGCGCCCCTTCCATCGACTGGATCAAGTCGTTTGTGAAGAACTCCTCCGGCGTTATCGCGAGTGGAGACGACTATGCCAACAAACTTTACAACCAGTACAACAAAACGCAGATGACGGCGTTTTCGTCGTTTAAAGACGAGGACATCATGAACATCCTCGCCTACGTCAAAGCAGAGACGGAGAAGAAGGAGGATGCGAAAAAAGTTCCTACGCCTACGCCAGGTCAGTCTGACGGTGGTGGCGTTTCGTCAACCTACCTCAACGTCATCCTCGGAGGCATGCTCCTCATCCTGGTGTTGTTGCTGGTTATTTTAGGTTTCCTCGTTTCGGCCCTCAAGCGTTTCCTCGATCAGAAGGAGCTTTCGGAAGAGGACAAAGAAATTGTTAACTCACCCATCACGTTCGGTTCGGTTACCCGCAGTTCGGGTTTCATCTTCATCGTAGTGTTCCTGTGTGGTTCGCTGGGATTCAAAGCGGTGATCAACGGATTGTATTCTGTGGGAGTTCAACAGGGCTACGCGCCCAAGCAACCCATCGCTTTCTCGCATAAAATTCACGCCGGCCAAATGGAGATCGACTGCAAGTATTGCCACGTCGGTGTCATGAAAGGCAAGAGCGCTACCATTCCTTCGGTAAACATCTGTATGAACTGTCACAACCAGATCAAGGCAGGTACTCAAACCGGCGAAGGCGAAATTGCCAAGATCACGGCCGCCTGGGAAAATAAGAAGCCTATCGAGTGGGTTCGTATTCACAACCTTCCCGACCTGGCCTACTTCAATCACTCGCAGCACGTGAACGTGGCGGGTGTGGAGTGTCAGACATGTCACGGTCCTATCGAAACGATGGACGTGGTTCGCCAGCACTCTTTGCTGACCATGGGCTGGTGTATCGACTGCCATCGCAAGACCGATGTCAACACCAAAGGCAACGCCTACTACGACAAACTTGTAGAGCTGCACAACAAGTCCAAGAAGACACCGATGAAGGTAGAGGATGAAGGTGGATTGGAATGTTCCAAGTGTCATTATTAATATATAGAGTATTTACGGTCAACGCATCGCGATAACGATTTATGGAAGAATCAAAGAAGGTATACTGGAAAGGCATTGAGCAACTGGCCAACAACCCGGAGTTTGTAAAGCATGCTCACGAAGAATTTGCTCAGCCAGGGCCGGAAGAAGATCTGGGACACTCCCGTAGGGATTTCTTGAAGATGATGGGCTTTGGTGTGTCGGCGGTAGCGCTGGCAGCCTGCGAAGCGCCTGTCCGCAAGGCCATTCCGTATGTGAACAAGCCCGTTGAAATCGATCCGAGCATCGCCAACTACTACGCTTCGACCTACACCAACGGCGGCGACTATTGCAGCATCGTGGTGAAGACCCGCGAAGGCCGACCCATCAAAATTGATGGCAACGCCCTTTCGGCCGTAACCAAAGGCGGCACCAGCGCGCAAGTGGAAGCCTCCCTGCTTTCGCTCTACGACAACTCCCGCCTCACCGGCCCCCGCGGCGCAGCAGCCGAAGGAAAGAAGAGAGAAAAACTTTCCTGGGAAGATCTCGACAAACAAGTGGGAGCCAAGCTGAGCGAAATCGCCGGCAAAGGCGGCCAGATCCGCATCGTTAGCAACACCATTCTGAGCCCCAGCACCCGCGCGGCCATCGAAAAGTTCAAAGCAAAATATCCTACAACGCAAGTTGTTCAATACGATCAAAGCTCTGCCTACGGAATCCTGAAAGCCAACGAAGCCTCTTTTGGCAAAGCGTTCATTCCTTCCTATGACTTCAGCAAAGCGAGTGTGATTGTGAGCGTGGCCGCCGACTTCCTCGGAAGCTGGATTTCGCCTATCGAGTTCACCAAGCAATACGCCATCACCCGCGACGTATCGGAAGAAAAGAGAGAAATGTCGCGTCACTACCAGTTCGAGTCTATCCTCTCGATCACCGGTGCCAACGCCGACTACAGAACACAAATCAAACCCTCGGAAGAAGGCGCAGCACTGGTTGCTCTTTATAACCTCATTGCATCCAAAGCCGGCAAGCCTACCGTTTCCGGCGGCGACGATAAAATCAAAAACGTAGCCAAGGCAGCCGACGATCTGTGGGCAGCCCGCGGCAAAGCCCTCGTGGTGGCCGGATCGAACGACAAGTCGATCCAGATTATCGTGAATGGCATCAACGACCTGCTCAGCAGCTACGGCACCACCATCGACGTAAACCTTCCGGTGAACTACCGTCAAGGCGACGACGCAGCCATGGCCGCGTTTGTGAGCGAAGCCGAAGGTGGCAAAATCGACGGCGTGATCTTCTACAACTGTAACCCGGTTTACGATCACCCCGAAGGCGAAAAACTTGGCGCAGCCCTCAAAGGCATTGCCCTCACCGTATCGACAGGCTACAAAGAAGAAGAAACCGGCGCACTGGTTCAGTACCTCGCACCGGATCACCACTTCCTCGAAGCGTGGAACGACGCCGAGCCCAAACTGAATCACTACAGCTTAGGCCAACCCGCCATCACGCCGATCTTCAAGACGCGTGCTGCACAAGAAACTCTCTTGCTGTGGAGCGGCGAAGCAAATGCAGACTACTTCGAATTTGTTCAAAGCAACTGGAAGACCTGGTTCTACAAAGGAACACCCGACTTCCAAAGCTTCTGGGATAAAGCATTATACGACGGTATCCTGGAAGTGCCCACCGTTTCGGCAGCAGTTGTTCCGACGTTTGCCGGCGACGTGAATGCTGCCGCCAGCACCATTGCCAGCACACCTAAATCGGCCGGCTTCGAGCTGGTGATCTACGAGAGCGGCAACGTGGGCAACGGATCGCAAGCCAACAACCCGTTGTTGCAAGAACTTCCCGACCCCATCACAAAAGCCGTTTGGGATCACTATGTGACGGTGTCGCCGAAAGATGCAAAAGACATCAACTTCGCCGAAAGCAATACCAAATATTTCACTGTAACAGTAGAAGGCAAGAAGCCCGTGAAAGTGCCCGTGCTGGTTCAGCCCGGTCAAACGCCTGGAACCATCGGTATCCCTGTGGGCTACGGCCGCACGAAAGCCGGTAAAGTTGCCGACGGCATCGGACAAAATGTTTACCCGCTCCTGGCAACAGTGAACGGTTCGTTGAGCTACACACTCAACAACGTGAAGTTCGAAAAAACCAACGAAGACTATCAGATTGCACAAACCCAAACGCACAACACCTACATGGGTCGCGAAACGGTGGTGCAGGAAACAACACTGGAGAAATTCCAGGATAAACATTGGGACCGCAGTTTCCATCCTACGGTTTCGACTTGGGCAGATCCTAAACACAAAGTAGCACCCGGCGAAGTTTCCATCTGGAAAGGACACGAATACAAAGATCACCATTGGGGCATGGCCATAGACCTGAACACGTGTATCGGTTGTGGCGCTTGTGTGGTGGCGTGTAACGTAGAAAACAACGTGTCGCTGGTAGGTCGCGAAGAAGTGATCAACCGTCGCGAAATGCACTGGTTGCGCATCGACCGCTACTACAGCAGCGACGCGAAGATCGACGATTGGAAAGGCATTGAAGAAGCTGCCGAAAACCCTGAAGTGGTGTTCCAGCCCATGCTCTGCCAACACTGTAACAACGCACCTTGCGAAACCGTGTGTCCTGTGGCTGCAACCACGCACAGCACGGAAGGTCTCAACCAAATGACCTATAACCGTTGTATCGGTACACGCTATTGTGCCAACAACTGTCCCTATAAAGTAAGACGTTTCAACTGGTTCAAATACCACGACAACAAGCAGTTCGAAACGGTTAACCCCGCCATGAACACAGACCTTGGCAAGATGGTGTTGAACCCCGATGTGACCGTTCGTTCACGCGGTGTGATGGAGAAATGTTCATTCTGCGTGCAACGCATTCAGTCTGGCAAACTCACCGCCAAGAAAGAAAGAAGACCGATGCAGGAAGACGAAGTGGTGACTGCTTGCCAGGCATCTTGCTCTACCGGAGCCATCGTGTTCGGCGACATCAACAATCCTGAAAGCAAAATCTCGAAGCTGTTGAAGATCAGACCTGCCGATCCGGAACGCCCGCATCGCATCGACAAGATCACCGACAACCCGCGCGCCTACCAGGTGTTGGAAGAAATTGGCGTGAAGCCAAACATCTGGTACCTGACGAAGGTGAGAAACAAGGATGCTGCTAAAGCATAAGCAGAAACTGAAAAACGAATATCGAATTAAGTTTATAACGGATAACTTTTAATATAAATGCAGGTAACGTCAGTAGTTCGTGATCCCCTGGTAACCGGTGGCAAGACAGTAGGCGATGTTTCGCACGACATCAGCCGCCAGGTGGAAGGTAAGCCCACCCGCATGTGGTGGATGGCCATGGCGGTGTCTTTTGTTTTCTTTGCCTATGGCTTCTATTGCGTGTGCACGTTGTTGTGGCATGGCGTCGGTGTGTGGGGTCTTAACAAGACCGTAGGTTGGGCCTGGGACATCACCAACTTCGTGTGGTGGGTTGGTATCGGTCACGCCGGTACACTGATCTCGGCCATCTTGTTGCTGTTCCGTCAGCGCTGGAGAATGTCGATCAACCGTGCTGCAGAAGCCATGACGATCTTCGCCGTTATTTGCGCCGCCACGTTCCCGCTTATGCACATGGGCCGTCTCTGGCTGGGCTTCTATTGGGCACTTCCCCTGCCAAACGCATTTGGTTCACTCTGGGCAAACTTCAACTCGCCACTGTTGTGGGACGTGTTTGCCATCTCGACATACTTCACCGTATCGCTGGTGTTCTGGTATATCGGTCTGATCCCTGACTTTGCTACCATCCGCGACCGTGCTGTGGTGCAAGGCAACAAGATCCGCGCCGAAGTGTATAACGCCCTCAGCTTTGGCTGGCAAGGCGGTGCCAAAACCTGGATGCGCTACGAGTCGGTAGCCTTGATCCTCGCCGGTCTTTCTACACCCCTCGTGCTCTCGGTTCACACGATCGTATCCATGGACTTTGCTACGTCTGTCATCCCCGGATGGCACACGACCATCTTCCCGCCATACTTCGTTGCCGGTGCCATCTTCTCCGGGTTCGCCATGGTGTTGACCCTCTTGCTGATCACCCGCGTAGTATTCAAACTTGAAGATTACATCACCATCTACCACATCGAGTTGATGAACATCATCATCATCGTAACCGGTTCGGTAGTAGGGGTGGCCTACATCACCGAGTTGTTTATCTCGTGGTATTCGGGCGTGGAATATGAAGGTTATGCTTTCTACAACCGCGTGCAAGGTCCCTATGCCTGGGCCTACTGGTCGATGATGACGTGTAACGTAATTTCGCCTCAGCTTTTCTGGATCAAGAAAATCAGAACCAGCATCGCGGCAACCTTCATCTTGTCGATCATCGTGAACATCGGTATGTGGTTCGAGCGCTTTGTAATCATCGTGACATCGCTGCACCGCGACTACATCCCTTCGAGCTGGACCATGTTCCACCCGACCATGTATGACATCGGGGAGTACCTGTTCACCTTTGGTTTGTTCTTCTGTGCCTTCCTGTTGTTTGCCAAATTCTTCCCGGTAATCAACATGGCCGAAGTGAAGAGCATCATCAAGGTAGGATCGGAAAAAACAACAGACGACACGCATCATTAATGCACTTGTTAAAATAGAGACAATGGACGCAGATAAAAATTTTTTAGTAGGAGTATTTGAAGACGAAGATGTCCTGCTGAGCGGGGTCACTTCTGTAAGAGAAAGCGGTGTGAAAATCCACGAGGTGTTTTCTCCGTTTCCCGTACACGGCCTCGACGAAGTGTTGGGCTATAAAAGAAGCCGTCTTCCCATCGCTGCCTTCCTGTTTGGTTTGACCGGCACGAGCCTGGCCCTCACCATGCAGATCTGGATGTTGGGCTACGACTGGCCCATGATCATTGGTGGAAAGAACTTTGTGTCGTTGCCTCCCTTCATCCCCGTGACCTTCGAGCTCACGGTGTTGTTGTCGGCCCTGGGCATGGTGGCCACGTTCATGATCGTGAGTGATCTGAAGCCGTATCGCTGGCCCCGCCAGTTCGACGTGCGCAGCACCGACGACAAACACGTGATGGCCATCGACCTGGACCTGAACCACGGCAAGAGCAAAGCAGAAATCGCCAGCATCCTGAAAGCTGCCGGAGCAAGTGAAGTGAATGAAAAGAGTTTTGAATAATCCGAGAATATATACTATGCGCTGTCTATCCACATTGTTCGTAGCATTTTCTGCCGCCGCCCTGTTAACATCCTGCGGTGCCGGTGGTGATAACCAGGGAACAGAATATGCTCCCAACATGTATCACTCCGTGGCCTACGAACCCTATTCTCAGATCGTTGACGAAGAGGCCGGACGTTGGGTAACGTCTATTGAATATCCCAACGGTCATGCGGAATTCTTTAACTCGAATTTGTATAACCCCTATCACATGAACATGCGCGAGCCTGCCCCGCACACGGTGTCGCGCAACAAGCAGGGATGGTTGCCCTATCGCCTTGGCAAAGACAGCCTGGCTTATGCTGCCGCCAATGTGAAAAACCCTTTGGATTCTTCGGCAGCCGTTATTGCCGACGGAAAAGTATTGTATGAAACCTATTGCGACCATTGCCACGGTGCAAAAGGCAAAGGCGACGGCAAAGTTGCTGCCGGTGGTGTGAAGATCGACGTGAATGGCGAAGAGAAAGAACGCTCCACCTACAACGGTGTGGCCAACCTCACCAGCGACGCGCTGAAAGGTGTGAGCGAAGGACACATTTTCCACGTGATCACCATGGGCAAAGGCCTGATGTGGGCACACGGATCGCAGATCAGCCCCGAAGACCGCTGGAAGATCGCCAAATACGTGAAGACCCTCCAGAAATAAGACGATACGCAAGCAAAACGTAGAACAGAAACGGATAACGATAAAACAATGGCTCATCATCAAGTAGAAGTAACGGAAGAACATTATGTATTTAGGCCAGAGACGCGGACGAAGCTCTACATCTTATTGGGTGTTGGTGTTCTCTTCTTCGTTATAGGACTTTTATTCGCAATGAAGGGTCCTTCCGGCGGTGGCGAAGAGCACGGCGCGGGAGCAACTGAGCACCATGCAGCTGTAGCGACATCGCACGACATGGTAGCCAGTGCCGAACACGGTGCAGCAGCTTCCGAAGGCCATCATGCCGAAGGCGGTGAGCACCACGAAACTACCTATTGGGTAAAAAGACTGTTCACCACACTTTGGATGAACAACGTATACTTCACAGGCCTTGGTCTTATCGGTCTGTTTTTCGTAGCCATTCAATATGCCGCACAGGCCGGCTGGTCAGTAGGCGTGAAGCGCATTGCGTTGGCCATGGGCACCTGGATTCCCTTTGCAGGTTTGCTGATGCTGGCCTTGTGGTTCATTACCAAACACGACGTTTTCCATTGGACACATTCTTACCTCTATCAGGAAGGTGGACCTCAGTTTGATAAAATCATCAATAAAAAAGCACCGTTCTTTTTCTGGCCCTTGGCCGGCGGAACGTTCCCCGCATTCTTCATCATTCGCATGTTGTTGTTCTTTGGTTTGTGGTACTGGTTCTTCCTGAGCCTGCGCAAGAACATCATCGCCGAAGACATTGAAGGCACAACTTCTTTCTGGCACAGAAACCGCGGCACGTCTGCCTGGTTCCTCGTGTTCTTCGGAGCAAGCTCATCCATTGCCGCCTGGGATTGGGTGATGAGCATCGACACACACTGGTTCAGCACCATGTTCGGTTGGTATGTGTTTGCCAGCTGGTGGGTGACAGGCCTGGCCGTGATCACGCTGATCGCTGCCCATTTGAAGAGCGCCGGCTACCTCAAGATCGTGAACGCCAATCACCTTCACGACCTGGGCAAGTTTGTGTTTGCCTTCTCGATTTTCTGGACCTACATCTGGTTCGCACAATTCCTGCTGATCTATTACGCACACATTCCTGAAGAAACAGTATACTTCGTAGAGCGCATGAACAACAGCCCCTACAGCTGGATCTTCTATCTGAATATCATAGTGAATTTCGTGTTGCCGTTCCTGTTGTTCATGACACGGGACGCGAAGCGACACCTGTCGATGCTGAAGGTGGTTTGCCCCATCGTCATCGTTGGACACTGGTTCGACTTTTTCAACATGGTGACGCCCGGTGTTATGAAGCACGATGGAGCAGTAGGGTTTTTGGAGATCGGTGTGTTCATCATCTTCGCGGCCGTGTTCCTGCTGGTTGTGCTGAATAGTTTGACGAAATTGCCTTTGTACGGCAAGAACGATCCGATGTTACAAGAAAGTCTTCATCACCACATTTAATGTATAGATACTGATATGACGAGTTTGATTATTATTCTTGGTGTTGTTCTGGTTCTGGGGATCTTGTATATGATCTTCCGGGTGAGCAACCTGGTAGCCATTGCTAAAGGAGGTGTGGTTGACGAAAAGTCAAGTACGGCGAACAAAGTGAACGCCGCGCTTTTCATCGTGTTCCTGGTCGGAAGCTTGATTCTGTTCTTCTGGTACTCGATCACCCGCTTTCATGAATACACGCTGCCCATCGCTTCCGAGCACGGCAAAGTCACCGACAAACTGTTCTGGATCACCATGTGGGTGACCGTGGCAGCGTTTGTGATCATCAGCATCATCATGTTTGTGTTCATCTACCAGTATCAATACAAAGTAGGACGCAAAGCGAAATATTTCCCCGACAATCACTACCTCGAATTGGCCTGGACCATCATTCCGGCCATCGTGTTGGCGGTGTTGATCTTCACCGGTCTGCGTGCCTGGAACGACATCACCGGACCTGCTTCGAAAGATGCGGAAGTGATCGAGCTTGTGGCTCAGCAATTTGCTTGGACCGCCCGTTACCCCGGCGTGAAAGACAAAGCCCTTGGCAAAGTGAACTATAAACTGATCGACAACTTCGGAAACGAATTTGGTCTCGACCTCACCGACAAGCAATCGTTCGACGACTTCAAGTCGCTGGAACTGCACTTGCCTGTTGACCAGGAGATCCTGTTGAAGATCCGCGCAAAAGATGTATTGCACAGCGTGTTCCTCCCGCACTTCCGTGTGAAGATGGACGCCGTGCCCGGCATGCCTACACAATTCAAGTTCAAGGCAACCAAGACCACGCAGGAGATGCGTGATGAAACCGGAAACCCCAACTTCAATTACGAACTGGCCTGCACCGAAATTTGCGGACGCGGTCACTTCTCTATGAAAATGCCTGTTGTGGTAGAAGAGCAAGAGGCGTATGATAAATGGAAGGCTTCGCAAGAGGCATGGCTGAAACAAAATCCTGACTACCTGAAGAAGGTGCCGGATGCATTGAAAGAAGCGGCGATGATCAAAGCAGGAATGCAGAAAGATCCCGGCGTGACAGTAGCGGAAGTAAAACAATAGGTTTAAAAAGATTTTATCAACGACATGGCAACGACCGATATTCACCTCCATCAAGACGTTCACCACCATGATGATCATGAAGAGCATGAGCACCATGAAGGTAATTTCTGGACCACCTATATTTTCAGCCAGGATCACAAGATAATTGCCAAGCAATTCCTGATCACTGGTATTTTCTGGGCATTGCTGGGCGGAACACTTTCGGTGATCTTCCGTCTGCAACTCGGTTTCCCCGACATGAACCTCGACTGGCTGAAGCCGGTGCTGGGCGGTTGGATCACACCCGAAGGAAAGCTTGACCCTGAATTTTACCTCGCGCTGGTAACGATGCACGGAACCATCATGGTGTTCTTTGTGCTCACGGCTGGCTTGAGCGGTACCTTCTCGAACTTCCTCATTCCCCTGCAAATCGGTGCCCGCGACATGGCATCCGGTTTCATGAACATGTTGTCGTACTGGTTCTTCTTTATTTCCAGCGTGATCATGTTTGTGTCGTTGTTCCTGGAGACAGGACCTGCCGGTGGTGGATGGACCGTATATCCTCCGTTGAGTGCGTTGCCCCAGGCCATCAAAGGTTCGGGTCTTGGCATGACGCTGTGGCTCGTGGCCATGGCCTTTTTCATCGCCAGCTCGTTGCTGGGAAGCATCAACTACATCACCACGGTCATCAACATGCGCACCAAGGGTATGTCGTTCACACGCATGCCCCTCACGATCTGGGCCTTCTTTTTCACGGCCATCATCGGTGTGCTTTCGTTTCCCGTATTGTTTGCCGCGGCCCTGTTGCTGATCTTCGATCGCAGCTTTGGCACCAGCTTCTATCTTTCCGACATCTACATCGGTGGCGAAGCCCTCGCCCACGATGGTGGTAGCCCGATCCTGTTCCAGCACTTGTTCTGGTTCCTCGGTCACCCTGAAGTATACATCGTGTTGTTGCCGGCCCTTGGACTTTCGTCTGAGATCATCGCCACCAACTCGCGCAAGCCTATCTTTGGTTACAAAGCCATGATTGGTTCCATGCTCTTCATCGCCATCCTGTCGTTCATCGTGTGGGCTCACCACATGTTTGTGACCGGTATGAACCCTTTCCTGGGCTCGATCTTTATGTTGTTGACGCTCATCATTGCCGTGCCTTCGGCGGTGAAGATCTTTAACTATGTGACCACGCTGTGGAAGGGTAACATCCACTTCACGCCCGGCATGTTGTTCTCGATCGGTCTGGTGTCGTTCTTCCTCACAGGCGGTATCACCGGTATCTTCCTGGGCAACTCGGCCATCGACATTCAATTGCACGATACCTATTTCGTAGTAGCCCACTTCCACTTGGTGATGGGTAGCGCATCGTTCTTCGGCATGATGGCCGGTGTGTATCACTGGTTCCCGAAAATGTTCGGTCGCATGATGAACCCTACGCTGGGCTATATTCACTTCTGGCTCACGTTTGTGGGTGTGTACATGGTGTTCTTCCCCATGCACTACATCGGTATCGCCGGTTTCCCCCGTCGTTACTACAGCTGGACAAACTTTGAAACGTTTAACGGCTTCACCGACCTGAACATGCTGGTGAGCATAGCGGCCATACTCACGCTGGCGTCGCAGTTCATCTTCCTGTTCAACTTCTTCTACAGCATGTTCCGTGGCCGACTGGCACCGATCAATCCCTGGGATTCGACAACGCTGGAGTGGACCACACCGCGCAACCCTGGACACGGCAACTGGGTGGGAGAGATCCCGTCGGTATACCGCTGGCCCTATGACTACAGCAAGCCGGGTGCAAAAGAAGATTACATTCCTCAGCACATACCCTATTCCGAAACACCGGAATCAAACCTGCCGCACGAAAACGACCTCATCAAACTGGAGTCGTCGAATGGCAGCGGAGCGATTGTGGTGGAAGGAGACAAGCACTAATTGACTCCCGACGAATTTCCGGTTCAAGGTTCAAAGCGATGGACAAGCCCATCGCTTTGAACCTTGATTTTTTACAGCATCTTCTGAGACATCATTTTTCCATCGGCGCAGCGAATACACTATGAGATCATTTCGCAGGCTTACCCTCACCACGCTGGTTGCGGTTTACATACTGATCCTTGTGGGCGGTGTTGTGCGCAGCACCGGCTCGGGCATGGGCTGTCCGGACTGGCCGAAGTGCTTTGGCAACTGGGTTCCGCCCACGTCGGTGTCGGAGTTGCCGGAGAACTATAAAGAGATCTACGCCAACCACCGCGACAAAAAGAATAAACGTTTTGCCAAATACCTCAACGCCCTGGGCATGAACGAAACAGCGGAGGGCCTCCTGAGCGACCCGGCGGTGTTGCAGGAGCGCGACTTCAATCCCGTGAAAACGTGGATCGAATACCTGAACCGCATCGTGGGCGTCATCATTGGCTTCCTCATTTTTGCCGTGTTTGTGGTGTCGCTCCGCTATTGGAACACGCAGCGACGTTTTACAGTAGTGGCGTTTCTATCGTTTGTGTTGGTGGGCTTTCAGGGATGGTTGGGATCGTTCGTGGTGTCGAGCAATCTCACCCCGTGGACCATCACCATTCACATGTTCCTGGCCCTGCTCATCGTGGCCCTTTTGGTCTACCTGGTAGACCAGAGCAGCTTCCGCCCGGAGATCAATTCGTCGCTGGGATTCTGGTGGCTGCTGGCGTCTATGGCGGTGTTGCTGGTGCAGATTTTATTGGGCACACAGGTGCGTGAAGCCATCGACCAGGTGGCCACGCTGGTGGCACGCGACGCGTGGATTGCCAACCTGGGAGGGGAGTTCGTCATACACCGTTCGTTCTCCTGGATTGTGCTCATCATGCATGTGGGATTAATCCTGAGATTGCGTAAAACTGAGGGGGCAAAAGCTTTCACCCTTGCCCTAATCCTGCTAATTTTGGGGACGATTTTGTCGGGTATGAGCATGGCCTATTTTGCCGTGCCTGCCTTCCTTCAGCCGGTGCACCTGTTGCTCGCAACGCTCACCTTTGGAATGCAGTTTTTGTTCCTGCTGAAGATGAATCGAAAAGAAGAACCAGCCTTGGTCTAAACATTATGATGGTTGCACAAATAGATCAGTTGAGTGGATTGCCCTTCGTGCTTGCGAAAGCAAGGGCGTATAAAGAACTGTTGAAGTTCAGGCTGTCTTTTTTGGTGGCGTTCTCGTGCGCCTTTGGCTATGTGCTGGCATCGCGCGACATCAACTGGCTCACCTTGTCCATGCTTTTCCTGGGAGGTTTTCTGCTTTCAGGAGCATCGTCTATCATCAATCAAATCATTGAAAAAGATCTCGACGTGCTTATGACGCGCACCATGGGCCGGCCGTTGCCCACGAATCGTGTCACGGTGCAAGAGTCGGTGGCCGTGGCCATTACCTGTACCGTTGCGGGCGTTCTCATTCTGATAGCCTTCACCAATCCGCTCACCACCGCCTTGTCGGTGTTGTCGATGATACTCTACGGCTTTGTGTACACCCCGCTGAAACGTGTTGGCCCTGTGGCTGTTTTTGTCGGCGCATTTCCCGGCGCGCTTCCTCCGCTGTTGGGATGGACGGCCGCTACGGGTGTGATCTCGCACGAAGCCCTCATCATTTTTGGCATTCAGTTCATCTGGCAGTTCCCCCATTTCTGGGCCATTGCCTGGGTAGCAGACGAAGACTATAAAAAAGCAGGTTTCAAACTGTTGCCTTCGGGCGGACAAAAGGATTTGAACACGGCCGTGCAGATCATGATCTACACCATGTTTCTAATTCCGATGGGGTTGCTTCCTGCCACGTTTGGCATCACCGGAATTAAGTCGGCCATTGTAGTAACACTTTGTGGCGTCGCGTTTTTCGCGATGACGTTTTCATTGATGAAATCGGGCGACCGGAAGTCGGCTCTGAAGATTATGTTTGCATCGTTTTTCTATTTGCCCATTGTGCAGATCGCCTACGTGCTGGATAAAATTTGACGTGAAGGGGAGATAAAAAAGATAAGAGTATGGCAGCGGAAATAAGAATAGTAGAAGAAGCAAAGAAGCCCCTCGGCATGAACCCCAAAAAGTTCGCGCTGTGGATCTTCATGGTGAGTGTGACGATGATCTTTGCCGCCTGGACCAGCGCCTACCTGGTGCGCCGTGCCGACGGAAACTGGGCCGTGTTTGAATTGCCACAGTTGTTCTGGATCACCTCGGTGATCATTGTGATCAGCAGTGGCACCATGCACTGGGCCTATCTCGCAGCGAAGCGCGACAACCTGGAACAGACCAAGCTGGCCATCAGCATCACCACCCTGTTGGGTGTGGCGTTTTTGATCGGGCAGTTCATGGCCTGGAACGAGCTGGTGCGCGAGAGCGTCTACTTCGTAGGAAATCCGTCGGGGTCGTTTGTCTATGTAATATCGGGTGTGCACGGGTTGCACATCGTGGGTGGTGTGGTGTTTTTGCTGATCGTGCTGGTGGCCGCCTTCCGCTATAAAGTGCATTCAAAAAAGCTTTCGCAGATCGAAATGTGCGCCACCTACTGGCATTTTTTGGATGGACTTTGGCTATATTTGTTTGTTTTTCTATTATTGAACCGGTAATAAAAAAGCCGGTAAAAGCATATCACTCACGCACCCGAAACACACACGTTTATCCGCTTAATCAACAACGTATATACTAACTAATACTATGGCAAGTACAGCAGCAGCACACGGCGACGAAAGCACATGGGACGGTGGCTCCTCACCGATGGGTGCCAGCTACGGCAAACTCATGATGTGGTTCTTTTTAATGTCCGATGCTTTTACCTTTTCGGCATTGCTCATCACCTACGGGTTGGTGCGTTCTTCACATCAGGCGTATGTAGGCGCCGTGAACGCCTTCAAGTTTTCACAGAGCTACTGGCCAATTCCTGAAAAAGTATTCGAATCTGTTCCTTTCCTCGAAGGTGTTTCCCTGCCACTGGTATTTGTGGGTATCATGACTTTCATTCTCATCATGAGTTCGGTAACCATGGTGTTGGCGGTTGAAGCCGGACATCGCATGGACCGCGCTGCGGTTGAGAAATGGATGCTCTGGACACTTCTTGGCGGTATTGCTTTCTTGAGCTGCCAGGCCTGGGAGTGGACACACTTTATCCATGGCGCACATCATGGCGACGCCGTAGCAGAAGGCACAACCTTCTTTGGTGCCAACCTGGTGCACAACCAGTATGGGCCATCGGATTTTGCAGCGTTCTTCTTCTTCATCACCGGCTTCCACGGCTTTCACGTGTTCAGCGGTGTGTGCTTAAACTTCCTCATCTACTTCAACACCGTGACGGGCGTGTATGAACGCAGAGGTCATTACGAAATGGTGGAGAAGGTAGGGTTGTACTGGCACTTTGTAGACCTTGTGTGGGTGTTCGTGTTCACGTTCTTCTACCTGGTTTAAATCATTCAATAAAACGATTCAACGCATAATAGTTATACAATATGGCACACTCTGAACACGAAACCCACGTAACCGTTCTTCCTCCCGATAGAGAGAAGATCAAAAAATTGTGGACCGTAGCGGGATATCTGGGTCTCATTACAGCAGTCGAGTTTATCATCGCCTTCACCATGGGTCACGGACCTTTGAAGACGGCGATCTTCATCGGACTCACCATTGTGAAAGCAGCCTATATCGTAGGCGAGTTCATGCACTTGCGCTACGAAGCGAAAGTATTGTTCTGGTCTATCCTCATCCCCCTGATCTTTGTGGTGTGGATGTTGGTAGCCTTTGTGTATGAAGGCATGGCGATTGGCCTGGTGCGTCATTGATCCGACACAAAATAACGTAACACATACCGAAGGCTTGAGTGCGTGCACTTAAGCCTTCTTTTTTTTGACGACACGCGGCGCCCTGCCGGCAAACCAATTTCGCGAACCACGCTTCGCTCTGTATGAAAAGAAACAAAGCCATTTTTCTGTTCCTGGCCCTGCTGCTTCCCATTTTGATCTTTCTTTTCCTGAAGTTTTTTGGAAAAAACGAGTTCGCCGTACCACCTTTGTACACCCAAACCTATCCTGAAACACTTGGCCCGTGTGCGCCCGTGAAGACGCTGCCTTACCGCATCGCCGACAGTGTGCAAACCAAGCTTCCCTTTGGAAACGACAGCCTTGTGCTGGTGTCGTTTGGAACGCTTTCGAAGGAAGCCGACAACCAGATGAAGCGTGTGAAGGGCGTCTTCGAAAAAGACCCTGTGGCCTACCTTCACATAGACAACGACGCCTCGCCCTGGAAGCAATGTGTGTTCTTTCTGAAGCCACCCTTCAACCTCGCCCTGGTAGACAGGAAGGGAGCACTGCGAGGACAATACGAAGCCGCCGACCTCGACGAAATGGACCGACTGATAACTGAACTAACAATCATATTAAAGAAATACTGAGATGGAGCCGAACGTAGCCAACCTGGGCCAGAAGAAAGAGCCGTATAACAAATTGATCATTGCCGTGTCCATTGTCATTCCCGTGGTGGTGGCGGTGTTATTCAAGGTGCGTGTGCAGGGCTACGACCTGTCGTTTCTACCACCCATCTATGCGTCCATCAACGGATTGACGGCCGTGTTGCTGGTGAGCGCAGTGCGCGCCATCAAGGGTGGCAATCGCACGTTGCACGAACGCCTCATGAAAGCCTGCATGATTTTGTCGGCGGCATTCCTGGTGATGTATGTACTCTATCACATGACCAGCGACCCCACACCCTATGGTGGCGACGGTGCGTTGAAGTATGTGTACTTTTTTATTCTGATCACGCACATTTTGTTATCGATCGCGGTTATTCCTTTGGTGCTCTTCAGCTACACACGGGCGTGGCGCGGCGACTACGCGCGACACAAGAAGCTGGCAAAAATCACGTTCCCCATCTGGCTCTATGTGGCAGTGACGGGCGTGGTGGTGTATCTGATGATCAGCCCATACTACACCCATTGAAATTGATTACCTTTACCCACACGGCCATGAAAAAAATAACCATCCTCAGTATCGCGTTTTTGATCCTCACCTCGGTGCAGGCCTTTTCGCAGTGTGCCATGTGCCGGTCTACGTTGGAGAACAACTACTCCAATGGTAATCCAGGCATCGCGGCCGGCATCAATGCAGGCATTCTCTACTTGTTGTCCATGCCGTATCTGGCGGTGATGGTGTTGGGATACTTGTGGTATAAATCAAGTAAGAATGCACGAAAAGAAGTATCTGCCGGCGCTGCTGCACGGTAAGTGCCCACGCTGCCGCGAGGGAAACCTGTTTACATACCCCATCCATAACCTGACGCGGTTCAACGTGATGAACACTTTGTGTCCGCACTGCGGGGTTAGGCTGGAGCCTGAACCCGGATTTTACCAGGGCGCGATGTATGTGGGCTACGGCTTTACTGTGGGCTTCATTGCCTTTGCCAGTTTTTTGCTCTACAGCCTCGGCGAATTTTCGGATATGGTCTACATATCGGTTTGCATCGGCGGCATGTTGTTGCTGGTGCCGTTCAACTATCGCTATTCGCGCATTGTGTATCTCTACCTGTTCGGCGGCATCAAATACGATGCGCGGCTGTCGCAAACAAAGTAATTTCTTAACTTTATCGATCATCATTCCGATCGACGTTTGAAATCGAAGTATCTCATACTTTCTGCGGGCAGTCTGCTGTTGTTCATCGCCGGGTTGATGACGGCCTATTTTTCAGACCAGCCTGTGTCGCCCGAGGCGGTAGCCGAACCGATCGCACATCGTCTGCAAAACGAATTGCAGGCCATGGATGTGGAAGCCGCCGCGTTGCTGGACGCGCTGGCACAACAAGAACCACACGATGTGCCCTCGCGACGACGCTTTGCCTTCTTTGTATACGACACCCAACAACTGCTTTCGTGGACCGACAACAGCTTTGTGCCATCACAAGCGTCGGTGGCCGATGCATTCACGCTGCGACTGCTCAAGGGCGGCAACGGCGACTACCTGGCCCGGAAGTGGAAAGTGAACGACGCGTTGTTCCTGGTGGGCGTCATCCCGCTGTCGCGAAAGTTCAGCATCACCAATAACTACCTGGAGCCGTGGTGGAATCGTCGCGTCTTTCCGTCGGGCGACATCTCCGTATATGAATCCGGTTCGGGCATGGGCGCACCGGTGTGTGTGGAGGGACAATGTCCGTTCAAGATTGGCTTCGACAGCCTGGAGCCTTTTCGCAATCCTCCCAAAGTGGTGGCCATCGTGCTCATTGCCGCGGCCATTCTATTGCTGGTGACGTTGGTGTATAGCCTGCTCGACTTGCTTCCCTATCCCGAAGGCGCATTTCTTTTTCTCTATGGATTTTTGATCGGTCTTCGTTTTCTCATGATCCGGTTCAATTTTCCGAATGGCCTATACGCCACGGATCTGTTCAACCCGAAAGTGTTTGCGTCGTCAACGTTGAATGCGTCGTTGGGCGATTTGTTGCTGAACGAGCTTGCGCTGCTGTTGCTGTGCTTCTATGCCTTCCGGAACTACCAACGGTTCAAGAGCTATCCCTTCATGTATCAACGCAAGGTGTTGGCATGGTTGCTGTCGGTGGTGGCAGGGGTATGCGTGTTGTTCGCGGCGTTGTTTCCGTTTGTGGTTATTCAAACCATCAATAACAATTCGTCCATCGTCATCGACATCTCGCAGTCATTGCAGTTCGACAAGCTTAGGGTGATGGCCACGCTGGCTGTGTTGCTGGCGGGAACGTGTTCGTTCTTTTTTGGGCATGCGTTCATGCGCCTGCTCATTGCCGATGGAAACACCCTGCGGGTGCTGGGTTCGTTTTTTGTTGCCGGAATTATTTTTGCGGGCATCAATGCTTTGTCGGGACAATCCTATATGTCGTCGTTGATTTTGGGTACGGCCTATTTTCTGGTGGTCTATTTCATGAAGCTCTATGCCAGCCTCCGGCGGTTGAGCTTTGCCACATTTGCCTACCTCTTCATTTCCATCTTCTTTCTGTCGGCCAACGGCGCGTATGGCATTCATTATTTTACACGACAGGAAAAAATCAGCAGCCAGTTCAAGTTTGCCGAAAACTTTCTGGTGGACCGCGACTATTTCGGAGAATACCTGCTGCGGGAAACGTCGTTGAAAATCGAAGACGATGCCTTCATTCAATCGCGCATCAATGTTCCGTTTCTGAGTCGCGATGTGATCCGTCAGAAAATACGGCAGGTGTTTTTACCCAGCTATTTCAATAAATATGATGTAGAGATATTTCTTTTTAATTCACGGGGTGAGCCGCTCGACAACCGATCGTCGTCGTCGTTGTCGCAGGTGATCGGGATCTATGATCAGGATGCTTTTCGCACGGACTATGAGCGGGTGTATTTTGTGACCAGCCCGGCCAAAGACGTCACCCAGAAATACCTGGTGCTGACGCCCATCAAACGGGGCAACTCGCTGCTGGGACATGTGATGCTGGACCTCTCGTTGAAAAAACTGATTCCCGACAACGTGTATCCCGAACTGCTGGTCGACAACCGGACACAGCAGTTCTATCACACACAAGACATCAGCTACGCTGTGTTTTCGGAGGACGCGATTTTGTTTAGCTCCGGAAAATTCAACTATGCACAAGCGTTTCCCCGCGACTGGCTGGGCGAACCCGATCTGTATCGAAAGGGGATAAGCTCCGACGGGTTCACACACGCGGCGCAGGAGTATCAAAACAACCGGGTGGCCGTGGTGTCGTCGCAGCAGCCGCCGGTGATGCTGGCGTTGTCTAACTTTTCGTTTCTGCTCGTGCTGGGGCTGATCATCATCCTCATGTTGTTGATGGCACAAGGCATCGCGAACTATATTCAGGGCGAAAAAATCTACTTCTCCGCTCGCATACAGGTGTTGCTGAACCTTTCGTTTTTTCTCCCGCTCATTCTGGTGAGCGCCACCACGCTGAACCTGACGAACCGCTCCACCCAAAACCAACTGGTGGAAGAATACCTGAGCCGCGCCGAAACCGTGAGCACCCAACTGTCGGTGCAACTGGACCGCTACGTGAACGGCGGCAACGAAAGCGCCACCACCTTCGAACACCAGCTGGGCGAACTGGCCGGCCTCACCAACCTCGACGCCAACGTGTTTAGCGCGAAAGGCGAATTGCTGGCGTCGAGTCAACCGCTCATTTTTGAAAACAACCTGATGTCGCGCTACATCAATGCCAGCGCGTTGCAGAAGATCAACAAAGGCGACCGTGTGGTGATCGAGTCGGAGCGCGTGGGCAAGCTTGAATATTTTGTATCGTATGCGCCGCTCAATGCACCGCTCACGGGCAAGCTGGTGGGCATTCTGGGCATTCCGTTTTTTCAATCGGCCAGTTCGCTCGAACGTGTGCAGATCAACCTCGTGTCGAACATCCTGAACATCTTCGCACTGATCTTTATTGCCCTGGTAATTGTCTCGTATTTTGTTTCGCGGTGGCTCACGTTTCCGCTGAAGTTCATCACCCAATCGTTGCAGCGCACATCACTCACCAAAATGAACCAGCCGCTCACCTGGAAGGCCGACGACGAAATTGGGTTGATGGTGAAGGAGTATAACCAGATGTTGTTCAAGCTTAGCGAAAGCAAGGCGGAGCTGGAACAGACGCAACGTGAAACTGCGTGGCGTGAAATTGCCCAGCAGGTGGCACACGAAATCAAGAACCCGCTCACGCCCATGAAGCTCACATTGCAGCAATTGGAGCGATCGGTTGGTGCGGGCACCAACACCCCGGAGAAAACAGAAAAGGCGGTGTCGTCGTTGCTCACACAGGTGGACACGCTCAACGACATCGCGTCGTCGTTCAGCACGTTTGCCAAAATGCCCGAGCCGGTCATTCAACGGCTGGAGCTGGTGGCGCTGGTGAAGCGCACGGTGGTGTTGCATGCGTCGTCGGGCGACATTCACTTCGACAGCGTCGTTCGCGAGGCCTTTGTACAAGGCGATGAACAACTGCTGGGGCGCACGTTCTCCAACCTGATCCTGAATGCGTTTCAGGCGGCGCGGCCCGGGCATGCGCTTCGGGTAACGATTCAACTGACGCAACACGAAAATACCTACCGGCTTGCGTTCCGCGACAACGGCAGGGGCATTGCACCCCAGGTGGCCGAGCGCATTTTTCTTTCGCACTTCACAACAAAAAAATCGGGATCGGGTCTGGGCCTTGCCATCGCCAAACAAGCCATCGAACAAATGCAGGGACGCATCTGGTTTGAAACCGCTGTGGGCAAGGGCACTGTTTTTTATGTAGAGCTGCCGGTTTCGGTTGGCGTTTAAACATGATGCCCTTCCTGTCAAAGGCTGAATGGTCAAAGCAAATCCCTGGAATGCGGTAGTCCCGATTCTTATCCATGCCCTAACGTGGTGGATGAATTTTTTTAGATCAGGACGTCATATCAAATCTGACGCAAAACCCCTATCTTAAAATTTCAAAAAAACCTCATTACCTATGCGTTTAAAAGATTTCCTCCGGGCCATGTTCCTCTTCGGAATTGCCTGTGCCGTGGTGCCCGTTGCACAGGCTCAACCCAAGTCTAAGCCTTCGAAAGAAGTCGCAAAAGTCGATAAGAATAGCGACGAAGAAAAGAAAGATGAAGTCAAGCGAATTGAAGACATCGCCAAGAAGTCAAAAAAATATCCGGGCCTCTTCACGGTCTATCAGGATACCACCGACGGAAAGGTTTACCTGGAAGTGACCAAAGCCCAACTGGGAAAAGAGTTTATTCATTTTTCGCAGGGCGTCGATGCTCCTGCCGCAGGCTCCTATATGTTTCGTGGCGCTTATGGGTATGGAAAAATTTTCACGATCACGAAACGGTTCGATAAACTGGAAGTTGCCTTGCAAAACACGCAATACTACTTCAGTCCCGACAACGCTTTGTCGCGTGCCGCCGAGGCCAACATAAACGTGCCCATCATCTATTCCGAAAAAATAGCCGCAGTCAGCAAAGACAACTCCAGTTTCCTGATGGAAGCCGACAAGCTTTTTCTGGCCGAAGCTTTTGAGCAGGTGAAGCCATCGCCCGATCCGGAAGAGAAGCCGGGGCAGCAATTCAAACTCGGAAGCCTCAGCAAGGAGAAATCGAAATTCGTAGCTATAAAAAATTATCCGCAGAACAGCGACTTCATCGCGGAGCTGGTGTTTGAAGATCCTTATCCTATGAACTACGGCAACCCCAGCCTCACCGATCCGCGGTTTGTGAGCATCCGGATACGCAACAGTCTTATCGCGGTTCCGCAAAACGATTTCAAGCCGCGTTTTGATGACGCGCGCGTAGGCTTTTTCTCGGAACAAGTAACCGACATGACGTCGGCCAAAGCTACACCCTATCGCGATCCGATCGATCGCTGGTTTCTGAAGAAGAAAGATCCATCGGCGGCGCTGTCCGAACCGGTGGAGCCCATTGTGTGGTGGATCGAAAACACCACGCCCAAAGAAATTCGTCAACACGTGCGCGACGACGTGCTGGAGTGGAACAAGGCCTTTGAGAAAGCCGGTTTCAAAAACGCCGTGGTGGTGAAAGAACAACCCGACAACGCCGACTGGGATGCCGGCGACATTCGCTATAACGTGATCCGGTGGACATCGTCGCCCACACCGCAGTTTGGCGGCTATGGCCCAAGCTTTGTGAACCCGCGCACGGGGCAGATACTCGGGTCCGATGTGATGCTGGAGTATGTGTTTATCACCAACCGCCTGCGCGAAGGCCAGCTGTTTGAAACGGCCGCCATGGATTTTCTGCAAGACGATGCCGCAAAAGGCGGAGGACGTTATTGCACGTTTGCATCGCACCTGCAACGCTCCGTGATGCTGGGCAAGCAAGTGATCAACGCGCTCGACCGTGGCGCCGCCGAAGAAAACGAACTGCTGAAACAATCCATCTATATGCTCACGCTGCACGAAGTGGGCCACACGCTCGGCCTGAACCACAACATGAAGGCCAGCAACTTGCACGACCCCGTGAAGATCAACGACGAAAAACTCGGTCGCGAAACAGGCCTCACCGGTTCGGTAATGGACTACAGCAACGTGAACGTAGCGCTTGATCCAAAACAACAAGGATTGTATTATGATGTGATCCCCGGACCCTACGATCATTGGGCCATTCAATTTGGCTATGGAGAATTTGGCGCGGGCGAAGAACAGAAGGCCCTTGCGGAGCTGCTTTCGAAATCGGCCGATCATGCCTTGTTGTTTGGCAACGACGCCGACGACATGCGCACAGCCGGTAGAGGCATTGACCCCCGTGTGATGATCGACGACATGTCGAGCGACCCTTTGGCCTACAGCGTGGACCGTCTGAAACTGGTGACGTTGACCCTGCCTAAGTTAAAGGAAAAATTTGCCAAACCCGGCGAGTCGTATCAGGGTGTGCGCAACGCCTATCTGGTGCTGACCAGTGAAATCGGCATAGGGCTGCGGGTTGTGAGTCGCCAGATCGGTGGCGTGTATGTGGACCGTTCGGTGGTGGGGCAACCCGGTGCCTCTGCGCCGTTTGCAGCGGTGAATTATCAAAAGCAAAAAGATGCCATGACGTTTTTGAATCGTTATGGCTTTAGTCCCGATGCGCTGAAAGGCACCAGCGAGCTGTATGCCATGTTGCAGGTGCAGCGCCGGGGCTTCAACCTGTTTGGCGCGAACGAAGATCCCAAGATTCACGACCGCATCCTGGCCGTGCAACGCGATGTGCTCGATCACCTCCTGCATCAAAACACCTTGCAGCGCATTGTGGATTCTGAACTCTATGGAAATACCTACAAGCTTTCGGAAGTCATCACCGACCTCACCGACGCGATCTTTAAAGACGACCTCGGAAAGAGCGTGAGCAGTGCGCGACAGAATTTGCAAACAGAATATGTGAACCGGCTCACCAGCATTCAGGCCATCAACTCATCCTACAGCCACGTGGCCAAGGCCGAAGCTTTTTCGGAGCTGACGCGCATCAAGACCTCACTGGCCAAAACAGCATCTCCCGATGCGGCCACGAAGGCGCACCGACAATATGTTGTTCACCTGATTGACGAAGTGACCGATACGCGCAAGTAGCGAAAAGGTTGCAACAGGCGTGTCACCAAAGAACACCTCCCGGTGGAGGTGTTCTTTTTTAGAGTTAAGACATTCCTGTTAAATTTGGAGTGCAAGTGTTTGAGGCAGGCCTCCCCGTGTTTACGGGAAAATCGTGGATTTGTAGAGGGAGGTGTAACCAATCCCGTATTTACGAGTACCTTATGCAACCCTGCCGGGGATTCGAAGTCTTTGAACAAAAACCGCTGTCATGATAAAAAACTATCTGCTCATCGCCGTCCGGAATATTTTCAGAAACAAGATGTTCTCCACCGTCAACATTCTGGGGCTCGCCTTCGGGATGTGTAGCGCGTTGCTCATCTTTTTGTGGGTGAACGATGAGTTGGAATATGATCATTTTCACGCCAACGTAGACCGCCTATATCGCGTCATGGAGAATCAGAAGTATTCCGATGGCAGAATCTACACGTTCGCGTCAACCCCCGGGCCAATGGCGCCCTTCATAAAAGAGAAGTATCCCGAGATCGAGAAGGCTACACGCTTCACGTGGGAAGTGAACAACCTTTTCCAAGTCGACGGCAAGATATTTTATGAGGAAGGGCGGTATGCCGATCAGGATTTTGTGGAGATGTTCAGCTTTCCATTTTTGAAGGGCAAACAGACGGCGGCCTTGAAAGACAAGAACTCCATCGTGATCACGGAGTCGATGGCGAAGAAATATTTTGGCGACGAAGAGCCGTTGGGCAAAGTGTTGCTGATGAACACAAAACTTTCGTTCACGGTGACGGGTGTGATAAAAGATCTTCCCAAAAATTCATCGTTGCAATTTGCCTACCTGTTGCCGTTTGAAGTGTTCTGGGATGAAAATACCTGGCTGCACGAATGGGGCAACAACAATATACGCACCTACATTCAACTAAAAGAAGGTACCAATCGCGAAAATTTTGCGGCCAAATTCAAGGACGAAATCGGAGCGCACCAGGAACAAAACAATGTGGCGCTGTTCATTCAGCCTTTGGCAGAAGCCTACCTCTATGGCGATTTTGAAAACGGCCAACAGGCGGGTGGCAGAATTGAATATGTGCAGATCTTTTTTGTGGTGGCCATCTTTGTGCTCTTCATCGCCTGCATCAACTTCATGAACCTGTCTACCGCGCAGGCCACCAAGCGCGCCAAGGAAGTGGGGCTTCGGAAAGTGATTGGCGCAGTGCCCAGCCAGTTGTTCAAGCAATTTATGGGCGAGTCGTTTGTGACCGTGTGTCTCAGCGCGGCCATTGCGTTGATGATTTCCCTTTTGCTGATCCCCGTGTTCAACGAAATCACCGGCAAGGCGCTCAGCCTGAACCTGCTCGACGGCCGCATCATTCTCATCTTCGGGGCCATCATCCTGTTCACGTCGTTTGTGGCCGGAAGTTACCCGGCGTTGGTCATCTCCGAGTTCAAGCCGGTGCAGGTGCTGAAGGGGCAATTGAAAAGCGGCAGCAAGGCAGCCACATTCCGGAAAGTGTTGGTGGTGGTGCAATTCTCCATGTCCATCATCCTCATCATCAGCACCACGGTGGTGTTCCGCCAGATGAACTTCATGCAAAACCGCGACATCGGCTTCGATCGCACCAATGTGATTTACGTGTGGATGGAAGGCGATGTGCGCCCGAAGCTTGAAACATTCCGGAACCAGCTCATGACAAAGGCAGGCATTGAGAGCGTGACGTCGGCCAGCCAGCTACCCATCGACATTGGTAACTCCACGGTGGGGGTGAACTGGGAAGGCAAGGACCCGAACGAGAAAATATTGTTCAGCAACATCAACGTTGACTTCGAGTTTATTCAAACCATGAAGATGACCATGAAGGATGGACGTCCGTTTGATCGCACCCGCGTGACCGACACGGCAAACTATATCGTGAACGAAAAGGCCGCTGAAAAAATGGGATTCAAAGAAGGTGCTACCGACCAGGATCTCACCATGTGGGATCGCAAGGGCAAGATTGTGGGCGTGGTGAAAGATTTCAACTTCGGCTCGCTGCACACCGCCGTGGACCCGCTCATTCTGCGCATGGATGTTAAAGAAACCTATTGTCTTTTGGTGCGCCTCAAACCGCAGGAAGTAGAGGCGGGGCTGCGCTCCACAGAAGATCTCTGGAAAGCTTATGCACCCGGCTATCCCTTCAAATACACGTTCCTGAACCAGAACTGGGAAGACTTCTACAAACCCGAAGCCCAGCGCGGAAAAGTGTTTAACACGCTGGCCATCCTTTCCATTTTCATCTCGTGCCTGGGCTTGTTTGGCCTCTCAGCCTTCTCTGCCGAGCGTCGCACCAAAGAGCTGGGCATACGCAAAGCGCTGGGCGCCTCCATGTCAAGCCTGGTGCAGCTTATGGGCCGGGAGTTCACCGTGCTGGTTGCTATTGCCGCGTGTGTGGGCTGTCCGGCGGGCTGGTATATTATGACGCAATGGCTCAGCAACTATGCCTACCACGTAGACGTGGGCTTTGTGACGTTGATCCTGGCGGCCATCATCTGCCTGGCCATTTCGCTGATCACCATTTCCTACCATTCCTTTAAAGTCGCTGCAAACGACCCTGTGAAGAGCTTGCGCTATGAATAGGCCAGGGGTTGATTGAAGAAGCCCCGGGGCGTAGGCCTGGTATAGGATGACGCGAAAGAAATGTCGCAGGCGTTGCTGAACGCTTGCGGACCTGTGGCGTTTGTTTTACACCTCCGAAACTGTGAACTTGAAAGCGGAAACTTGAAAAGGAGAGACCTTTGAACTTCGGATTTAATGACTTCAGAACCCGCGTCATCTTGCGGGTGATCTTGCTCGGACTCACCATGGCGCTGTTCATGTATATGGTGACACGACCCAACATGCTGTTTGCGGCCATGCTCACGGGCATCATCATTGTTCTCCAGCTCACGGAAATTTTTCGTTTTGTGAGCCAGACCAACCGGAAGCTCACACGCTTTCTGGAGTCGGTGAAGTATTCCGATTTTATTTCAGGCTTCGCGTCCGACAACAAGCTGGGGCAGTCTTTCAAGGATCTGAACATCGCCTTCAACGAAGTGCTGGAAGCGTTTCGCAAAGCACGCTCCGAAAAGGAGGAGCACGGCCAATACCTGAACACGGTGGTGCAACAGGTGCGCACCGGCATTCTTTCGTTCGACACCGAAGGCAACGTGCAGCTGGTGAATGCCAACGCCAAAAAGTTTATGGGCATCACCAACATCAAAAACATACACGAACTCATCACCATCGACCCAAAGCTTTATCACTCCATCAACAGCGTGGAGCCGGGCAAGGGCGAATTATATAAAGGCAGCAACGAACTTTACCTCACCATTCAGGCCACCGAGTTGCGCATCCGCGGCACAGACGTGAAGCTGGTGACGTTGCAGAACATCCAGCCCGAATTGCAAAAGCAGGAACTGGAAGCCTGGCAAAACCTGACACGTGTGTTGCGTCACGAAATCATGAACTCCATCACGCCCATCTCGTCGCTCACGTCAACGCTGCGCGAAATTCTGGATCACGACATGGAGAAGAAAGACGACCACTACCAGTTGCAGCAGGAAGGCGCCGAAGATTTGCGCGAGGGGTTGAGCACCATCGAAAACCGGAGCCGCGGGCTCATCAAATTTATCGATGCCTATCGCGAATACACATCTTTGCCCAAACCCAAAATGGCTACGGTGCGCCTCAAAGATTTGATTGAACACGTGGCACAGCTCATGAAGACGGAGCTGAAAAAAACACACATCAACTTTCAGGTTACCTGCGCGTCGGAATACCTGACCATTCAGGCCGACGTGGAGATGATCGAACAGGTGCTTATCAATTTGTTGAAGAACGCCATTGAAGCATTGGCCGAAACAGAAAACCCGCGTCTTGAAATGACGGGAAGCTATGACGAGAACGTGGTGAAAATAGAAATACGAGACAACGGTTCGGGCATCATCAAAGAGGCGCTTGAGCATATTTTTGTTCCGTTCTACACCACGAAACGCTCAGGCTCGGGTATTGGACTCAGTTTGTCGCGACAGATCATGCAGATGCACAATGGGTCGATCACAGTGGTCTCGGAACCGGATGTGGAGACGGTTTTTACGTTGCGGTTTTAGCACTCAACCATGATCGCAGCGTCTACGAGGGCACACTCATTAAAAACGTGCGGAGTAGGAGCGGAAAGCATTGCATACCGATAGAAAAAGAAAGCCGTCCCGATTGGATCGAGACGGCTTTTGTATTTAGACTCTGCGGGATGGCTTAGTTGCCGAAAAGTTTGTACCCTACAGAGAATTGCAGCGCGTAGTTTTTAACGCTGAAATCATCACCAGAATCTTTAGCAATGTTGCTCAAGCCTTTCACAAAACGGAAAGAGAAGTTGAGTTTGATAGGAAGGTCGATACCAACGCCTGCTGCAATGCTTACATCGCTGCTCTTTGCAGTATCTTTAATGTCAACGCTGCCTGAAGAATCTTTAACTTTTGCAGAAGCCAAGATACCAATTTGAGGACCTGCATGGAAGCTTACAATGTCGTTCACGTTGTAGCGAACCAACACGGGAATGTTGATGTAATTAAGCTTGTACTTCTCGTCTCCTGATTTGTAGCCTTGGCCTGAGTACAGCAACTCAGGTTGCACGCCGAGATGTTCAGAGAACATGGCTGTCAAATAAGCACCAGCGTGAAAACCGGGGAGCATGCTGGGACTTGCGGTGAAGCCGTCCGATGAAAAAGTGGCGTTCGAAAGGTTCAAGCCGGCTTTAAGACCGCCGCTTACACCTTGGGCAAACGCACCAACGGTAGCAAAAAACATGAGCGCAATAACAGTTGTAGTTTTTTTCATAACTAATTGTTTTGTTTTAAACGATACAAATAGAATAGAAAGGAAACCTTCCTTTTTAGAAGATCACAGCCAATTCTTACATGGGTAATAGTTAATGGCTGACCTGGGATGCTCTCTGAAGATAGGGCATTTTCGGAGACGGAACAAGCGGTGAAGAACCGCAAGTCCCCCGGCGGATGCTACCGGAAATCCGGTATACATAGACAATAACCACCACAGATCGCGCAAAAAGGGCGCTATACCTTACTTATAATCCATACTTTTCCAAACGACGATAGAGCGACGACCGGGTCAAACCAAGCTCCGATGCCGCCTGCGTGATGTTGCCGTTATACTTTTTCAACACTTTGCGGATGAGCAGTTTCTCCACCTCTTCCAGATTGTATTGCTCCAAACTCAGCTGACTTTCGTCTTTCGAAGCAGAAGTAGACGAGAAGTTGAAGTCTTCGGGTTGCAACACGTTGCTGCTGCTGAGAATGATGGCACGTTCGATGGAATGTTGCAGCTCGCGGATGTTGCCGGGCCACGGATGTTTGTGCATGCGCGACATGGCACCTTCGCTGATCTTGGTAACGGGCTTGTCGTATTTGGTGGCGTAGTGTTTCAGAAAATGGTTGGCAAGCAACGGAATATCTTCGAAGCGATCGCGCAACGAAGGGATCTCGATCTCGATGGTGTTGATGCGATATAAAAGATCCTGACGAAAGCGGTTCTCTTTCACCATGTCATAGAGCGGCATGTTGGTGGCGCAGATAAGACGGATGTCGATGGGTGTGTCTTTGTTTGAACCAACACGACTCACTTTCCGGTTTTGCAACACGGTGAGCAGCTTGGCCTGCAGTGGCATAGATAAGTTGCCGATTTCGTCGAGGAACAGTGTGCCGTTGTTGGCGAGCTCAAATCGCCCGGCGCGATCTTCTTTGGCATCGGTGAAGGCGCCTTTCTTGTGGCCGAACAGTTCGCTTTCAAACAAGGTCTCGGTGATCGACCCGAGATCGACCCCTACAAAGTTTTCGCTCTTTCGCGATGAGTTCCGGTGGATGGCGCGGGCGATCAGTTCTTTGCCTGTGCCGTTCTCGCCAAGGATGAGTACGTTGGCGTCGGTCTTGGCCACCCGGTCAATGGTTTGAAATATCTTTTGCATGGCCGAGCTCTGGCCGATGATTTCGCTGTAGCGGTCGTTGAGGGCCTGGTTGATTTCGTGGTTTTTGATTTTCAGGCTTTCGATCACGTCGCGCGATTCGCGCAGGCGCATGGCGGAATAGAGGGTAGCCAGGAGCTTCTCGTTCTCCCAGGGTTTCAAAACAAAGTCGGTAGCGCCGGCTTTGATGGCTTTCACGGCCATTTGAATGTCGCCATAGGCGGTGATGAGCACCACCACGGCCGACGGATCGAGCTGGAGGATACGTTCCAGCCAGTAGTAGCCTTCGCTGCCGCTGCTCACATCTTTGGTGAAGTTCATGTCGAGCAGGATCACGTCGTAGTCCTCGTTGTTCATGAGGGCGGGCAGGGCCTCGGGATTCTTTTCGATGTCGACTTGTGCAAAGTGCCGCTTCAGGTGCATTTTGGCGGCTTTCAGAAGATCTTCGTTATCGTCTACAATGAGAATTTTTCCTTGTTTCTGTTCCATTCAAGTTTACGTTTTAGGCCTAAAAACTGTATCATTTACAAACACAGCTGTCCGCTAATGGGCAAAGGCCATACCGAAACCCAATTCCGGCCAATTTTGCTAAAAATAGCCATTTGTGAGTGATTTTGCGTTCGAATGCGGACAGACACGTTCACATGTGAACGAGAAATGAACACCTCGATCCTGAAAAGGACTTCAAAAAAGGCCTTCCCGTGGTTGGCACACTTGTTGGCATTCAGCAGCCATGAACGTGACCCGGTGAAGCGAAGGTGTTCAAACTGCCGCACCCTTGCCCGCTCACGAAAACCCTGAAATTTTTAATTAGACAGAATGGACAAGCAAATTAAGAAGAAGACCTGGACCGTTAAACGTATCGCCACCTACGGCGGAATTGCTCTCTTCGTAGGATTCGTTGGCTATCAATTCATTTTTGCCGACCGGCGATCGACGCTCAAAATCGACAAGGAGAAGATCACCATCTCCGATGTGAAGCGCGGTGTGTTCCAGGAATTTATCCCCCAAACCGGCGTGGTTGAACCCAGCCGCACGGTTTATCTTGATGCTGTGGAAGGCGGCACCATCAAACGAGTGGTGGCCGAAAGCGGCGCGATGCTGAAAGCCGGCGATGTCATTCTGGAGCTGAGCAACCTTAACCGTGAATTAACCGTCTTGGGGCAGGAAGCTTCGCTGAACGAATCTATCAACCGTGTTCGCGAAACGCGTTTGGGCATTACCCAAAACGACCTGCAGCAACGTCAAACGCTGGCGCTCATTGAAAGTCAATTGCAAATTTTGGAGCCGCAATACAAGCGTCAGAAGCAACTATTTGAAAAGAAGCTGATCTCTAAGCAAGAGTTCGAAAAAACAGAGGCGGACTATAAATACAACTTGCAGAACAAGAAGATCACCTACGAGGTGTATAAAAACGACTCGCTCGACCGTCAGCGCCAAATCACGCAGATGAACTTCTCCGAACGGAAAATGAGCCAAAGTCTGGAAGGGGTGGGCAAGATCCTCGACAACCTCGTGATCCGCGCCCCGCTCGACGGCCAGCTGTCGCGTCCGCAATTGGATGCCGGTCAAAACGTTAACCCCGGCCAGCGCCTCGGTCAGGTGGATGTGGTGGGAAGCTATAAGGTGAAGGTGCCGATCGACGAATTGTATCTGCCCCGCATCACCACCGGCCTGCACGCTACAACAACCTTCAACAATAAGGATTATAACCTGCAGATCATGTATATTTATCCTACCATCATAAACGGAAGGTTCGATGTGGATATGGATTTCGTGGGTGAGGTTCCGCAAGGCATTCGCCGCGGTTTGTCGGTGAGGTTGAGAATAGAATTGGGACAGTCGTCCGAAGAACTGCTTTTGCCTGTGGGCGGATTTTACAAAGACACCGGTGGCAACTGGGTGTATGTGCTCGACGGCGAGAACAAAGCCGTGCGCCGCGATGTGAAGCTGGGCCGCAAGAACACCGAAAACTTTGAAGTGCTCGAAGGCCTGAAACCCGGCGACAAAGTGATTACATCGTCGTATGAGAACTTTGGCACCAACGAGGTGCTTGTGCTGAACGACTAGAAAGTTGTTCTACAATTCACGACACGATTGTAACATCTGAAAGCAAATTGTTGTCTAACGCAGTAACCTTTGCAAAAAAAAGAAGTAATAAGTCAGAACCAAATACGAACATTAATCATCCATTAGAAAATAACCAGCCATGATCAAACTCAAGAACCTCGAAAAAGTCTACACGACTGAAGAAGTAGAAACCACCGCCCTCAACAATATCAACCTCGATATCAAAGAGGGAGAATTTGTGGCCATTATGGGTCCTTCCGGTTGCGGTAAATCAACGCTGCTGAACATCCTGGGCTTGCTCGACAACCCGTCGGGTGGCGAGTACCACTTCGGCGAACACGAAGTGGCCAAATACTCCGAACGTCAGCGTGCACAACTGCGCAAAGGCTCGATCGGTTTTGTGTTCCAGAGCTTTAACCTCATCGACGAACTCACCGTGTTCGAAAACGTTGAGCTTCCTTTGCTCTACATGAAGGTGCCAGCCAGCGAAAGAAAACAACGCGTGGAAGAAGTGCTGGAGCGCATGAACATCATGCACCGCAGAAACCACTTCCCCCAACAGCTCTCGGGTGGTCAGCAACAACGTGTGGCCATCTCGCGTGCCATCGTAGCAAAACCTAAAGTGATCCTGGCCGATGAACCTACCGGTAACCTGGACTCTGCCAACGGCGAAGAAGTGATGAAGCTCCTGTCGCAGTTGAACGAAGAAGGAACAACCATCGTGATGGTGACTCACTCGCCCTACGACGCGAACTATGCACACCGCATCATCAACCTCTTCGACGGTAAAGTGGTGACGGAGAACATCAAGGAACAGTTCCACATCTAAGAAACAAACGCCGTCTGGCAACGCGATTGTGGCGGTCAGAAGAAACGCCAGGCGTGTTTTAAAATACTGCAAAACCCGGTGAGTCATTCATCGGGTTTTCTTTTTTTAAGCCTTTTGGTTTTTCATTTCCCCCGCCTTGGGTCAGCATGGTCATGACACCGATGTTGCATCTTGCATAACTTAACCGGACATCACTGTACACTTTTGAACATTGTCCGGGCAGCGATCCCTTTTCGTTGCTCAAATACGCACATGTTCGGGCTGGCATATTTGTTGACACTGGGGATGCAACCTATGCCGATGATAGAGAGTCTTATTGACATCTGAAAAAAATAAAACCCTGCATGATCAAAAATTTTCTACGCATCACCCTTCGAAGCATGATGAAGAACAAGATGTTCATCGTCATCAACGTGTTTGGCATGGGCATCGCCATCGCCTGTTGCATTGTGGCTTATTTCAACTGGGAGTACGACGCCCGGTTCAATGCCCACCACGTCAATGCCCCGAAGATCTACCGCGTGAGCTCCGTACGCGAATTTGAAAAGAAGAGTACCCTCTATGGACACGCGCCGCTTCCCCTGGGTGCCGTGATTCGCCAGAACATACCCGACGTGGACAAGACCATGCGCATGTGGTGGTCCTTTTCCGACTTTAAAGTAGAAGACAATATTTTCCGCGCCGGTCTGGCTTATGCCGACCCGGAGCTGTTCGACATGTTCAGCTTCGAATTTATTAACGGCAGTCCGGCCGCACTCAAAGACAAATCGAAAGTGGTGTTGAGTGACGAAATGGCCATCAAGCTTTTTGGAACCACCGACGCGGTGGGCAAGATGCTCACGCAGGTCAACGGCGCCGACACCAAAGAAGTGGAAGTGGGAGGCGTGTTCAGGAAACAACCCGCCAACTCGAGCTTCCGCGAAAATGCCTACATGCACTTCGACAACGTGTATGACGACGACAAGAACATGAAGGAAAACGATTGGAAAAACCGCGACATGCTGTTCGTGGAAATTGCCGATCCTGCCCGCGTTGCCACCGTGCAAAAGCAGCTCCAGACCTATACCGAAAACAACAACAAAGTGCGCGAGGATTTTGTGATCAAAGAATTTGTGCTCGATCCGTTTGTGGGCATGGCCAACCGCGACCGCAGCAACGACACATGGTCGAGGTTGTGGCCTTCCAGTCCGCCGGCGGCGGTGGTCAGTCCCGTCATCATGGCGGTGTTGATCCTGCTCATCGCGTGCTTCAACATGACCAACACGGCCATCGCCATTTCGTCGCGACGGTTGAAAGAGATCGGCATCCGCAAAGTGATGGGAAGTTTGCGCAGCCAGCTCATTGTGCAATTTCTGGGCGAGACCATGTTCATTTGTTTCATCGCGTTGGTGTTGGGACTGTTTATGGGTGAAGTGTTGCTGGATTCGTGGAATGCTTTATGGGAAGACATCAAACTCACCTCGCACTATTTCGACAACCCATCGTTTCTGTTGTTTCTCATTGGCATTCTGTTCTTCACCGGCCTGGTGGCGGGAAGTTATCCGGCGTTCTACATCAGTCATTTTGAGCCGGTGAGCATTCTGAAGGGTAAACTCAAATTTGGTGGCACCAACTATTTCACACGCGTGTTGCTGGCGTTGCAGTATTCCATTTCGCTTATCGCCATCATCTTTGCCATCGCGTTCTATCAAAACTCCAACTATCAGCGCGACTTCGATCTGGGCTTTAATCCCAACAGCGTGATCATTGCCTACGTGAGCAACCAGTCGGAGTTCGAAACCTATCGCAATGCCATCCAGCAAAACAAAGACATCCGCGCAGTAGCCGGTTCGCAACACAGCCTTTTTTCGTCGGGCTATAACGATCCTATCAAATACGAATCACAACAAAAAGACGTAGACATTCTTAACGTGGGCGATGGCTACATCGCCGCCATGGACCTTCACATCACCGAAGGCCGCGACTTCATCAAAGATTCGGAGAACGACAAGAAAGAAGCTGTCATTGTTTCCGAACGACTGGTGAGAGACTTTGGCTGGGACAAAGCCATTGGCAAGGAAATCGTTTGGATGGACACCGTGAAACTCTATGTGGTGGGTGTGGTGAAAGACGTATACACCAACGGCCTGTGGGACGAAATGGAACCCATGATGATGCGCTACATCGGCCCCGACCAATACACCCACGTGGTGGTGAACGGCCCCACCGATAAATTGGTAGACATCAACAAAACCATGGAAAGCTCCTGGAAAGAAGTGTTCCCCAACCGGCTCTATAACGGTCGCTTCATCAACGAGGTCACCGTGGAGGCGACCACGGTCAATAACAACATTGTGAAGATCTTTGCTTTTCTCGGTGTGGTGGCGATGTTGCTGTCGGCCACGGGCATGTTCACGCTGGTGTCGCTCAACATCATAAAGAAAATGAAGGAGATCGGCATCCGTAAAGTGCTGGGCGCGTCGGTGTCAAACATCACACGCATCATCAACACGGAATTTGTTGTCATCCTGGTTGTTGCGTCGGTGCTGGGATCGGCGGCGAGCTACTTCGGCGTGGATGCGCTTATGGGCAGCATCTGGAAATATTATCTCCCCATGACGAGTGTGACGGTAGCCGTGTCTGTGTTTCTGTTGTTCTTCGTGTCGGCCGTGGTCATTGGCTACAAGGTGTTGGGCGCGGCGAAGATGAACCCTGTGAATACTCTGCGGGTGGAATGACCCGGATGGTTGGGGGAGAAGGAGACTTGAAAAACAAGAAGCAATAAAACGATGGGTATGTGTAACATCAGGCCGTGTAAAAACGTCTGATCCTACACCACCCAAAACCCGGCGAGCCATGCTTGCCCTTGCGGATAACCCTAGTAACCCTTTCATATCGTATGTTCAAAAATTATTTTAAAGTCGCCGTCAGGAATATCCTGAAGCACAAGTTCTTTTCCGCCATCAACATCCTCGGCATGACCGCGGGGATCACGGCGTGCCTGCTCATCATTCTGTATATCACAGACGAATTGAGCTACGATACTTTTCATGCAAAGGCCGACCGCATCTATCAGGCCGGCTTGCATGGCAAAATTGGAGGCCAGGATGTGCGCACCTCCAACACCTGCCCACCCCTGGCCAACGCCATGGCCACGGAGATTCCCGAAGTGGAAGCGTCCACCCGCATCACGCCACGTTTTGGAAAGCCTGTGCTGAAATATGAAGAGAAAGTGTTTACCGAAGAACGCGTGTTCTTTGCCGACTCCAACTTCTTCGAATTCTTTAGCTTCCGGCTGCTCGAAGGCGATGTGAAAACTGCTTTGAAAGAACCCAACACCGTGGTGCTCACCGAAGACATGGCGAAGAAATATTTCGGAACCGAATCGCCCATGGGAAAACTGATGGTGATTGGCGACGACAAAAAAACATTCAAGGTAACGGGCATCGCGGCCAACGCGCCGTCAAACTCACACGTACATTTTAATGTGCTGCTCTCGTCCGTGTCGAACGAAAATCTGAAGAACGGCATCTGGCTCAATAACTTCATGTATACCTACTTCCTGTTGCAACCCAATGCCAATGTGGAAGACGTGAATAAGAAATATGAAAACCTGGTAGAAAAATACATCGGCCCCGAGCTTGAAAAGTTTATGGGTGTCACCATTAAACAAATGAAAGAACAGGGCGGTGCGTATGGCTATTTCTCCACAAAAATAACAGACATCCACTTGCGGGCCACCACACAGGATTCGCTGGAACCCGGTGGCAACGTGACCTACATTTATTTCTTTGGGGGCATCGGTGCATTTATTATCCTCATTGCGTGCATCAATTTTATGAACCTTTCCACGGCCCGTTCTGCGGGAAGAGCAAAAGAAGTAGGGCTACGCAAAACGCTGGGCTCGCTTCGCGGTCAGATGATCGGTCAGTTTCTTGCGGAGTCCGTGCTCTACAGTCTTGTGGCGGTGGTGCTGGCGTTGGTGGCTTGCTATTTTCTGCTGCCGGCGTTTAACCTGTTGAGTGGAAAAGTGATGAACATGCAAGCGCTGGCCAGTCCGCAATTGGTTGGTGCCATTGTGGCGCTTGTGATTTTTGTAGGCATTGTTGCGGGAAGCTATCCGGCATTCTACCTCACCTCGTTCAACGCGGTGGAGGTGTTGAAAGGCAAAGTGCGCGCCGGCATGAAAACCAAAGGCGTGCGCAGCTTCCTGGTGATATTTCAGTTTGCGCTGTCCATTTTCCTCATCATCTTCACCATGGTGGTGTATCAGCAAATTCAATACATGCAGGAAAAGAACCTGGGCATCGACAAGAATAATATTATCGTGCTGCAAAGCACCGGCCGCCTGGGCACCAACAAGGAAGCGTTCAAAAATGCGCTGGCCCAGCAAACGGGTGTGGCGAAACTCAGCTTCACCAATAATAATTTTCCTGGCGTAAACAACACCACGGTATTCAAATCGGCCGGCTCGGAACAAGACCACATCATGGGCTTGTATTTTGCCGATCACGATCAGATGGACGTGATGAAATTCGAGATGAAAGAAGGTCGCTACTTTTCCAAAGATTTCCCCAGCGACACCATGGCCATCGTGCTCAACGAAGCGGCCGTGCGTGAATTTGGATTTGAGCATCCGCTGGAAGAAGAAATCCTGTTCAACGGTGATGACAACGGCGTCACCACAAAGCGTTTAAAAGTGATCGGCGTAGTGAAGAATTTTAATTTCGAATCCTTCAAAACAGAAGTGCGCCCGCTGTCCATACGGCTCACAAAGGATTCGGACAACCTCCTGATTCGTTATGAAGGTAGCCCGAAAACGGTAGTGGCGACGCTGGAGAAACTCTGGAAGGAACATTCCACCAACGAACCCCTGGAGTATTCTTTCCTTGACGAAAATTTTGACGAGTTGTTCCGTGCCGAGCAGCGCATGGGCAATATTTTCAGCATCTTCTCGGCGCTGGCCATCTTCATTGCATCGTTAGGATTATTTGCCTTGGCGGCCTTCACGTCTGAACAGCGCACAAAAGAAATTGGCATACGCAAAGCCATGGGCGCAACGGTGTTCAGCCTCACGGTGTTGTTGTCGAAAGAATTTACCAAGCTGGTGCTCATCGCCTTTGTGCCTGCAGCTGCTGTGGGTTGGTATGTTTCAAATCAATGGCTGCAAAGCTTCACCTATCGCATCCCGGTGGATCCGCTCATTCTGGTTTTCAGTGGACTGGCGGCTATTTTGTTGGCATGGCTTACGGTGAGCTATCAGTCTATCAAAGCTGCGCGTTCTAATCCGGTGGAATCGTTGAGATATGAATAAAGGAGTAAAGTTTAATAAAGAAGCGAAGAGGCCCCGACATGTCGGGGCCTCTTTTGTTTTTGGTCCGCGGTTATTTTTTCTGCGCTTGTTGAATGTGTTCGTTCACCATGTCTTCGAGGATGGGGAGCGTCACGGTGCCCTGGCTCAGCACCACGTCGTGGAAGGCGCGGACGTCAAATTTTTCGTCGAGGGCGTGCTCGGCTTTTTTGCGAAGTTCTTTGATTTTGAGTTCGCCGATTTTATAGGCAAGGGCCTGGCCCGGCCACGAAATGTAGCGGTCGGTTTCGGTGGTGCATTCGTGGAGGGAGAGCGCTGTGTTCGACGCGAGGTAGTCAATCACCTGTTGGCGCGTCCAGCCTTTGGTGTGAATGCCGGTGTCGACCACAAGGCGACAAGCACGCCACATTTCGTAGGTGAGGCGTCCGAAGTTTGAATAGGGATCGGTGTAGAAACCCGCTTCAAGACCCAGCCATTCGGAATACAATCCCCAACCTTCTCCAAACGTGTTCACATAAAGCTGCTGACGAAACTTGGGAAGTTCTTCCAGTTCCTGGGTTAGGGCGATCTGTAAATGGTGGCCTGGCACGGCTTCATGAAGCGTGAGGGCTTCGAGGGTGTAGAGTGTCCGGCTGGGCAGGTTGTAGGTGTTCACCCAGTAGTGGCCCGCCTCTGCGCTTTTGCGTGGCGATCCGGAATAACGGCCCGCCGTGTACTTGGGTGCCAGATGTTCAGGCACCGGCACTACGCCATAGGGTTGACGTGGCAGCTTGCCGAATAGCGACGGCAATTTGTTGTCCATTTTCTTTGCGATAAACGAAGCTTCTTTCAACAACTCTTCTGCTGTTTTGGGATAGAAGCGCGGATCGGTGCGCAGAAATTTGATGAACGCCGCGAGGTCGCCTTTGAAGTTCACCTGCATGAGCACCTCCTGCATTTCGCCTTTGATGCGCGCCACTTCTTTCAAGCCAAGTTCGTGCACCTGTTCGGCCGTCATGTCGGTGGTGGTGTAGTAGTGGATGCGGTTTGCATAATACTTGTCGCCACCCGGCAGGGCCGATGCGCCAATGGTTTCGCGGCAGTGCGGAATGTATTCTTTCGTCATGAAATCGAGAAAGGACTGATAGCCTTTCACCACGCTGGCGAGGATCACTTCTTTTCCGGCGGCAATCAGTTTGTCTTTCGCTTCGGGTGTGAAGCTGGCCGGTATGTTTTTGAATGGCTTGAAGAAAACGCTTTGTTCGGCGTCGGCAACAATGTGTGAGTTGATGGTGACCTCATAGCCGTTGAGCACCACCTTGGGCATGGTGAATCCGTCGGCCAGGCCCATCTTCATCCAGTGCACGTTCTGGTCAACATAGGCGGGAAAGGCTTTCAGACGTTCGATGTAGTTGAGGTAATCTTTTTCGGTGAAGAAGGGCAACGATGATGGTAGCTGCGCAAAGCTGATGTGAAAGCCGTCGTCGGCAAGAATGGGAATGCGATAGCTTTTGTAGGTGTAATAGTCCACCTCATCCTGCACATAGAAGCGGAAGAGGTCGAAGTTCACACGGTCTTCGGCGACCAGCGACGTGCGATCATAGTGGCTGATTTGCTGCAGGAGATCGCCATAGAATTTTTCACGACGGGCAATGTCTTCAGGGCGAAACGTGTCGAGCTTGTTGCCTTGTGTGGTGTCGCCGTTGTAGGTAGCAAAGAGGGGAGATTCTTTCATCCGGAAGGCCCACTCGTCGTCAATCCATTTATAGAGTGTGCGATCGGAAGACGGCGGTGGCGTTGTGCAGGCCATGGCCACCACAGCCAGCAAGAAGGGTAAACATCGTTTCATGTGAGAAGGGATACGTTTAGGGGTAATGAGACTCGGGAGTCAAAATAATGATTCCTGAAGTGTATTAAAAACGTTCTTCCACGGTTGGATGTCTTTTTGAATATTATATCCCCGTCACGGCCCTATCAGCTGTCGAGCGTATGCTTGCGGTCGCGCGAAATATTTTCGACCGTCCATTCGATTCGCTTCTCAAAAGGGTGTTGACGCACGGGGCAGACGGCCTTGGTGCAGATGCGGCAGGATTGAGGTATACACCCGTCGGAGTGCACAAAGAGTTCCAGCGATTCGCCGAACCGGGCACGCACGAGGTCGGCGAGGAAATCGATTTCCTGGTGAGCTTCGTTCACGTTGAGATACCACGGCACCGTGAGGTGGCAATCCAGGTGGAGGATGCTGCCGTATTTTATGATGCGCAGGTTGTGAAGGTCGACCCAGTTTTCGCGACGGTTCTCGTTCAGGGCTTTCACCAGCGCGCTCAACAGCTCATGGTCTGTTTCGTCCATGATGCCGGCAATGGAGGTGCGTATGATCTTGTAGCTGGTCACCAGAATAACCACACTCATGATGATGGCCACCAGGCTGTCGAACCAGAAAATGTTCGTGAAATAAATCAGCGCAAGCCCAACCAGGATGCCGATGGTGGAATAGGTGTCTGATTGCAGATGTTTCCCGCTTGCCACGAGTGCCACCGAGTGGCTTTGTTTTCCTACACGCACACAAAACGAGCCGGCCACATAGTTGACAATGGCCGTGAAGCTCACCAGTACCATCCCAATGTCGAGTTGATGCAGCGGTTGTGGCGAAATGATGTTGGTGATGGATTTGTATAGGATGAGCACACCGGCAATGGCAATCATGCTGCCTTCGAGCGCGGCGGAAAGATATTCGATCTTGCCGTGACCATAGGGATGGTCTGCATCGCGGGGCTTGGCCGACACAATGAGACTATAGAGTCCCACAAACCCGGCCACCACGTTCACGATTCCCTCGAGGGCGTCGGTGAGCACGGCCACAGAATGCGTGAGGTAGTAGGCCACCAGCTTCACCAGCAACAGCACCACCGAAAGGATGGCCACCAGGCGTTGTATTCGTATGTTTTTCAGCTGACTCTCCATGCCTCCTTTTTTTTTTTAGGGTGCGCAAGTAACACTCCGTTTCCAACCTGCACAAGGCAGTGTAGTATTTATCGTGAACTTTTTGAAATTTTCGGAGAGCCGCAGCCTCATGTTCCGCGCCTCACACGTTGCCAAAGCTTTAGCACGGCGGGCACGGCGATAATGACCCAAACAATGTTGATGAAGGTGTTTGCATACGCCCCTTTCTCCAACGAATAGATTACCAGGAAAATGCCACCGACAATGTTCATCAAATAAAAAACAAACGAATCGGAAGCGATTTTTTTATACGTGTTCAATCCATAGGCAGACACCACCAGCACCGACCCCACCCAACCCAATACGTCGATCAACACAGTCATAATCTTTTTGCGATGTGAAACGCCGGCACGGAAAAATTAAATTCTGTTTTTACTCTCTGAGCTTGATGCGGGCCACATACATATCGCACGTAACATACAATGTTTTCTCGTCGGGCGACAGCGCGCAGTTCGAGGTGGCTTCCGATATTTTTATTTTGCCCAACACCTTGCCGTCCTTGTTCATGATCCACAAGCCGCCGGGGCCGGAGGCATAGAGATTTCCTTTGCTGTCCACTTTAAACCCATCGGGCACACCGCGTTCCACTTTGGCTTCTGCGGTGGCATCGCGGAAGATGCGCGCATTGGCAATGGAGTCGTTGTCGAGCAGGTCGTAAGCATACCAGATGGCTTTGTCAGGATCGGAGTTGGCGACGATCAGCGTCTTGTAGCCGGGCAGAAACGCAATGCCATTGGGACGCGTGATAGAGTCGGTGATGAGTGTAAGCTTTCCGTTGGAGGCTTTGTAAACCCCTTGAAAGGCGATGTCGCGGGTCGTGTCGTTTTCGCGGTTGGGCAGGCCATAGGGAGGGTCGGTAAAAAATGCGTCACCCTTGTCGTTAAACACAAGATCGTTGGGGCTGTTCAGTTTCTTGCCTTCGTAGTTGTCGCCAAGCGAAACAAAGTTTGGGGCGGGTGCATCCAGCGGTGTGTTCATGAGTGCGATGCGACGGTCGCCGTGTTGGGCCAGCGCCAGCTTGCCATCGGGGTTCAGGGTGAGACCGTTCGAGCCCATCTCGCCACCGCGCGGTATGCTGCCGGTGTAGCCGGAAGGGATCAGGTAAATTTCTTTTCCCTTCTCGGGTGTCCATTTGTAGATGGTGTTGGTGGGCACATCCGAAAAGATGAGCATGTTCTGTTCCGGCAGCCACAAGGGGCCTTCGCTCCAGTCAAACCCTTCGGCAATCACTTCAAGTTCGGCATCGGAGTCTACCAGGGCATCGAGTTCGGGATCAAGCCGCTCCACGGTGCCGATAATTTTTCCTCCCTTTTTCGAGCACGAGCAGAGCGTGAGCACAAGCGCATAAACGATGAGTTTCTTCCAGGTCATGATGGTAAATGTCTAGGCGGTGATTGATGATTTTTTTGAGAGGGATAAGTTAATAGTATTTTTGAAAACGCCGCACACCACTTATCCTGTTCTGCAACCCCCAACATCGCCAAAGTTTTCCCACTCTTGGAAGCCACGGCATTATTTCCCCGCGGCATCAATGCGTGTCTTTCGGATGGAGAGAAAATGAAGACCATACGCCATCGGCACCAGCAAAGCCGGTAGCCACACCTCGGGGAAGTGGGCTACAATGGTGTTGGCCGGTTCGTTCATGAAGTGGCGAAGCGGTGTGGGCATCGACAGCACAGCCACGGCCACAATGTTGATGAGCAGCCCGAGACAAAGCAGGTTCCAGATCAGAATGCCCATGCTGGACATTTTCTTCTGCGCCACCAGCCACGCCATGGGAAGCGCTGTCAGCCCCGATACGATGTCGAAGTTTCGGCCTTCGAAGGTCATCTGCACAGGCGCCAGGTTTTGGATGAAGAGTGCCCACAACAGAAATTCTACGGCAATGCGAAAGCCCTGCAGCTTGATCAGCGCCGACGCGTTTGTGTGCGCCAGCAGGATGCCCACGGTTTTGGTTCTCACCACAGCAACAATGACCACCAGCGGCACCACGAGCACAATAAACATTTTGGGAGGCAAGCTGCTGAAGTCTGCGAGCAAACCACTGAGCGCCAGACCAGCCGAAACCAGAGCCCACGCGCTCACGGCCAGCAGGCTGTTCCGGAAGACTTTTTGTTTCTGAAGAATCTCAAGGGGAGCCGCCTGAAGGCTTTGACGGAGCATTTGGAAGAACGCGGCATAGGTGACGAGTGTCACAACGATGAAGCCGGACGTGGAGAGCAGAGAGGTGTTCATGATACATTCAAGTTACACCAATACCCCCGAACCCGTCAAGGAAAGAGCAGGCTAAATCTTCGTGGCTTATTATCCATGAGCCGCGCGGCTGTCGGCTGGTGCCTGGTTCCGGTCGAACATGCCATAGTCGCGAATCACGGTGGCGATCCGCAGGCGGTAGTCGGTAAAGATGGCCTGGCGTCCTTGCGCTTGTGCTTCACGGTGCAGTTCGAGGGTACGCCACTGTGCCACACTTTCGTCGTCGCGCCAAAAGGAAAGCGACAGAATTTTGTGCGGCGTGGAGAGACTTTGAAAACGCTCGATAGAAAGAAAACCATCCACCTGTTCCAGCAACGGTTTCAGGCGTGCAGCGATTTGCAGGTATTCGCCTTGTTTTTCTTCCGGAATAATAACTTCAAAAATAACAGCGACCATAGTAAAGACAAGTTAGGGTTTTAGTGCGATAATCAAGTGTGCGGGGATGCGGGCATTCACGAGAGGCTCGAACGTGACACGGGTCGTGTGCAGTGCTATGTTTTTATAGCGATCAAAAAGACTGACGAGCGTTTCCGTCACCAAGCGGCGCATGAAATGTTTGGCGAGACATTGATGCGCACCACTACCAAAGGTGAGGTTGTCGTCGTTGTTGCTTCGGTAGATATCGAATGTGTCGGGATGTTCGAAGCGCAACGGATCACGGTTCGCGGCGGCCATCACTACCAGCATGGTTTCACCTTTTGGAATCACATGTCCATTCAGTGTAATGTCTTCCGCTGCGACACGGCGAGTGTTGTGTATGGTTGGCGCATAGCGCGTGGTTTCGCAAACAAATCGATACAGTCCGTCGCGATGTGTGATTGCGGGCAAACGGGTGTCGCGTTGCAGCCATTGCAACAGCGTGTTGCTCAGCATGCCACGGCCCGCGTCATAGCTTTGAATGAAAAGTCCGATGATGTTGCTCACCAGCATGGTCATGGCTTCTGCTGTGTTTAGTGTTTCGGAGGGCGGAATGGCTGAGAGAATGTTCTTCACTAACCCTGTGGTCAGAATATGTTGCTCCACATGAGCATAGACTTCATGGGCACACTGGTTAAGCGCGAGAACCTGTTCAGGTGTTTTGGCGGGCTGCATGATTTTAACCAGCCGCGGCATGGTGTCAGACAGGACGCGCACATCGGCAGGACTGAAATTGAATCCGCGGAGCAAAAGTTGAACGGGCACTTTTTTCGCCACCGCCTCAACCCAGTCCAAGGCCGACAGGTCGCCTGCATCGTCCAGCAAATGCGAAAGCGTGTCGGCCACGGCCACTGGGCGAAGCGCTTCAAACGCCACCATGGCGACAGCCCGCGCGGTGGCGTGGTGAGGGGCGTTGCTAAGACGTGCAAGGTTTTTAACGATGGCCATTGCCGCCGGCGACAAGGGAGCAGGAGCCGTGGCATGAACATCCGGAATCACAGCACGTGCATCGTTCAGCACAGTGTGACAAAGCGCATACGAATAGACGGCCCACACCCGGTTGCGTTCGTCCCAATAAAACGGATGCGTTGACAGCATTTTCCGGTAGAGCACAAACGGATCGTCTGTTTCGGATTGAAGAAAGGTTGTGTTTGTCATGGCATTTATATTTCCAGGACAAGATTAAGTAGATTTGAAACACAACACTTCAGCGGACACTGAAGTGTGGAAGGCACGCGCTGTAGTATTTTCGCAACGACCACAAAAACGCATCGACATGCTTCAACAAACAAATCATGGAAGAACAGTTTAAAGACATGATGGGCCTCATAGGCGATACCACGCGCGCCGGCATTTTGTGGACGCTGATGGACGGCAAGGCCCTCACCGCCACCGAGCTGGCCGTGGCGGCCAACACCTCGCCACAGAACATCAGCATGCACCTCACCAAGCTGGTGCAGGCCAATGTGCTGATGGTGGAGAAGCAAGGCCGGCACCGCTATTTCAGACTCTCGCGCCAGGATGTGGCCTACGCACTCGAGGCAATGGCCAGCCTCATCCCACCAAAAACATCAAAGTCCGTTGCCGCCCCTGGCGAAATACCGGACGTGAAATACTGCCGGACATGTTATGATCATCTGGCCGGCAAAGTGGGCGTGATGCTCGCGGAAAATTTAGTGGCACGAAAACTCATCATCGCTTCGTCAACGGCGTTCGTGATGAGCCCGAAAGGCGAGAAGTGGTTTTCTGAATTTGGTGTTGACATCAAAGGTCTGAAACAACAACGCCGCACGTTGCTACGGCCGTGTCTCGATTGGAGTGAGCGCAGAAATCATCTGGCCGGAGCGTTGGGCGCGGCGCTGTTAGACAGAATGGTGGTATTGGATTGGCTTCGGAAAAAGAAACACACCCGCGCCATGCTCATCACGGCCAAGGGACAACAAGCATTTTATGATCACTTCCGGATGTCGGTGTAACAAAAGTTTAGGGTTTCTCAGGGAAACGTGCACAAAGAGTTTTCCGCTTTCCAGATCACTGTGGTCGCACCATCCACCGAACCACTCGCAATGTCAAGCGTGTTGCCGGCGCAATCGCGCACTAAAAAAATGGAATCGCAAAAGGGGCAGCAGTTGCCAAAGATGAAAACCGTCTGGCCTTGGTAGGTCGACTGTTGCACGTAGAAGTATTTTGCAAGTTCCGCGTTGTTCGTTTTTAACTCGGTAATCCGGTCGCGCAGCCACACAAGATTTTCGACGGGATTAGCGACACCGCATGCTTCGCCTGCAGGCGAGGGGTCGCATTTTTTGTTGTCGCAGGCAAATGCCAGGAGACCGAGGAGGAGAAGGGCAATTCGCATAAATGATTTGGTTTAGGGTTATCATTTGACACGAAAAGCCATTCCCCGGTTGGAATGGCCTTAAAGAAATAGAAATCGCTATGCCCTGCCTATATGCGTTGCAGCCACATGATGTTTTGAAACACAACCCATAACGCGTAGATCACATAGACAACAAGCGCAATGGTGCGCAGGTTTTTCTTTTGGATGCTGAGCACCACCAGCAGTGGGGCAAACGTCCAGACAAGGCTTGTGGCGACGTGGAAATATTGAATCGCGTGCATGCTGCCAAGACCGAGAAAAAGCCGTTGCATGCCGGCGATCACCACAACGTGCAGCAGTAGCAGCGCCATGTAGGTGAGCAAACGTTTATCCGAAGGTCCTTGCTCCACGCTTCCGTGGGTCGCGGGGAACCGTTGATACTGGCATTGAATGCACACCGTGGTGTTGGCTTCGTTTGGCGTTTGGCATGCCGGACACTGCCACGCGTCGCCACGTCCCTTCGGGTCTTCGCCATATTCGTTGGCGCCCACGGTTCCGTCCGTAAAGGCAAGAATGACATTGTAGATGGGGATCAGAAAATACCAGCCGCTTTTGCCAACGTCGTGCATGCGTTTTGCGCCTTGAATCAGGATGAACGTTGAGGTGAGCAGCGACCCCACAAGGACCAGCAAAATGATGTCAGACTTGGGTGCTGCGCCCATCACCACGCCAAGGGTGAAATTGATGACGGCGGCCACGCCCCAGCGAATCCAGAAAATGGAGCGGCGGATGCGACCCTGAACGGTGAGTATGTTGGTTTCCATAGCGAGATGATGTGGTTGTGTTTGCGTCTGCCCCAGTCGTTGGGCCTTTGGCGGTCAAATATAAAACACGTTTCTTACCTTTCATTTGCCGGCCATTCACACAACTCCGAAAACCTTACAAGCGTGCGAATGCAAACGGAAGCGAAGGGAAAACACAAGGCGTGATTCGGCCATTGACTTTCCCGGGTAACTCTTTCTCAGGTTTTCAAAGTATCTTCGGGCATGGAAGAGCCCGAAAAACTCGATCGCATCGTGGACGCCCGCATGAAACTGAAGGCGCGCTTCGAAGAAAAAATCAAACACACACCCTCGGTGTCAGACAACAACCCGCAAGGGTCGGGTCCGCCCAATCGCCACGGCATGCCCACCACACCCGTGGGCCAGATCCTCACCACCAAGTGGCCTATCCTTGACCTGGGTCATCACCCAACGGTGACGGCCGATCGCTGGCGCCTCGCGGTGGACGGCGCCGTGGAGCACCCTGTGCGGCTGACCTGGGATGAGTTCATGAAGCTGCCACAAACCAACGACGTTTCCGACTTTCATTGTGTCACCACATGGTCGAAACTCGACATGCAGTGGAAGGGCGTGCGCCTGATGGACCTTGCCGCGCTGGTGCATCCAAAAGAAAACGCCACCCACGTGCTGTGCTACGGCTACGACACCTACACCACCAATCTGTCGCTCGAAGAAGCTCTGAAGCCCGACGTGTTGCTGGTGCATACCTTCGAAGGCAAGCCGCTACAGAAAGAACACGGCGGCCCCGTGCGCATGATCACGCCACAGCTCTACGCCTGGAAGGGCGCCAAATGGATCAAACGCATCGAATTTTTAACAGCCAACAAACCGGGCTTTTGGGAAGAACGTGGATATTCCAACACCGCCTATCCCTGGCGCAACGATCGTTATAGCTGATATGCTTTGGCATGCGGCATCATAAAAAAAGCTTCCCCGTGTTTGGCACCGGGAAGCTTTTTTGTGATTATGTTTTTTTGACTAGAAAGCCTTTCCGCCGGATTGATCCTTCAGCATCATCTCGCGCAGCATCTCCACAGGAGGCATGCCGTTGTCGAGGAGTTGGTCGTGAAATTTCTGTAGCGAAAAGTTAGCACCTTCCTGGGCTTTGTAGGCTTCGCGCAATTTCAGGATCTGCAACTTGCCAAGTGTATAGGAGAGGTAGCCTGGGTCGAATGTTCCGCGCAGGGCTTCCTGATAGGCAGGCTTGTAGTCGTAGTAGCAATTGTCTTGCAGAAATTTTGTGGCGTCGGCCAGGCTCATGCCTTCGGTGTGGGTTTTGATGCTCACGCAAAGACGGCACAGGCGCAACAGCGATTCGTCCAGCTGCGCGAGGTGATACTTCGCCTGTGTCAGGGGATCTTTTGCACCAAAACCTTCCTCGATCATCATCTTTTCGGTGTAGTGTGCCCAGCCTTCAATGAACGCATAGCTTCCGAATGTTTTCTGAATCTTTGATGTGGGCGACGCGTTCACGTGCAGAAACTGCACGTAGTGGCCGGGGTAGGCTTCGTGAACCGAAATGATGTCGGTCACATAATAGTTGAACTGTGAAAGCCATTCTTCCTTCTGCTTGGTTGTCCATGTTTTTTCTACGGGCGTGATGTAGTAGAATGCCTGTGTGGCTTTTTCGAAAGGCCCGGGAGTGTCCATCGACGCGGTGCTGGTGGAGCGTGCAAACTGGGGTGTTTCTCTAATCTCTACGCGCACCTCCGAGGGCACGGTGATGATTTTTTTGTCGAGCAGAAACTGGCGGATGCTCTCCAGGTTTTTGCGTGCGTCGGGAATAAGGTTGTCGGCCGTGGGGTGATCTTTCTTCAGATCTTCGAACACGGCGATGGCGCTTTTGTTGGGATTGATTTTGCGGGCCACTTCAGCAAAGAGTTCCTGTTCCTTTTTCAGCTCCGCCAAACCGAGCGCCAGAATATCTTCGGGGTTCACGTCCAGCATTTCGTTGTAGAGCAACATTTTTTTGTAGTTCGCTTTGCCGATGGCATAGTGCTGGTGCACTTTCGGCATCTTTTCCTTTTCGAGCCATGTTGCAAAACCTCTCAGCTCTTCGATCGCCTTTTTGTTTACGGTGGTGAACGTCGCTTTCAACGAATCGGTCACACCCTGCGCTAAGGCTTCAACCAATTCCTTCTCCATAAAGTCGGCACCGCCACGAGCCACCAGAATGGCGGTTTCCACATAGGGCTTTGCCAGAGAGTCGGCCAGATTTTCGCGCGCTGCTGCAAAGATGGCCGGCGTTTGTTCTTCGATGGCGATGATAGACCTCACGCGCTCGTCTAGCGGTGCAAAGTCACGCTGTACAAAAAGATTGAGGCTGATGGCGCCGGCATACGTCATTGGGTTTTTGGTGTAGATGCCGAGGTCTTCCAGTGTAAATATTTCCTGGCGAATGCCCGCCAGCAAAAGTTTATGATCGAAACGTGCTTTCGGGCTCAGTGAATCGCCCAGGGGTGCGAGTTTTTGTTCAAAGGTTTTCAGGCGTTGCAGTTCGGCGGCCAGGGAGGCTTTTGAATAGTCGCGCTTTGCGCGATCGTATTCGTGCAGCCCCAGGTAGGTTGCAGCACCCGGACGGAAGGTGAAATAACCTTTCAGGAATTCTTCCGAGAGTTTCGCGAAGGTTGAGTCGGGATGATGCGCCGCGACCGTTTCTTTGGGCCGTTGACAGCCGCTAATGAAAAGCATCAACGCCAGTGCAGGCAAGAGTAGGGAAATACGTTTCATGAGTTTAGGTGTGGAGTTAAACAATCGCTCAAGATAGAGATATTGTCTAAACAAAGAAACGGAGCCCCATCGAAAATGCCCCATCCGTAGACAGCGTCGCCGTGGTTTTGTGTTTGACAAAAGGCCGTTGGCGATGCGGCGTAGGATACAGGTTGATTATTTTTTTTATCGCGCTAGGTGCGCATTACTTTTTTCTCTGTGTGAATAAACTCTTTCCGGTGCAGGCGCATCCTGAACACATTGAAGAACATGGCTGTGCCCAGCGAAAAAAGACTCAGCATAGACCAGAGCGTCTTGGTGTTAAAATGCTGTGCGGGGAAAGCCAGGAGCAGTGAAAGAAAATAAAGGGCGATGACGGCAATCCACCATTTTTTGTCGGGGTCCATCACATCAAAGTGAAAGATGCCCTCCAGCACCGCCACACCTATGAGGCTGCACACCAGCATTAAAAAAAATGTGCGGGGCAGAATGAGGTAGCTGATGATGCGCGTGAGCAGGTGCCGGTCTTTGGGAAGACTGCGGATGTCTTTGTCCACCAGGCGGCGCAGGTGTGACAAGTGTGCTTCAATCCAGCGCAGGCGCTGCCGCGAGAAGCCTTTCGCGTCCGGTGTTTTTTCATCGTAGATATAAGCGTCGGAAATGTATTCCATCACGATGCCTTTTTTCAGCAGTTGCAGGTCTATCTCTTTGTCCTCGCCGGTGTCGTTGAGAATGTTGCCGCTGTTGAAGATTTCTTTCAGCAGTCCAAATTCGAAGGCCATGCCGGAGCCGGCACTGCTCGAGCCCACACCGAGGGCACGATGGCCGCGGCGGAAGATATAGTTGTTGATTTCCTCGTTGATGCTTTCCAGTACGGCCACAGGCGTGTCCATGTTTTTGGCCACGCGGTGACATTGCAGGGCGCGCACGCCGCAATGGAAGGCGGCGTTTACTTTCTCAAGACAATTGAGGCTCATCACGTTGTCGGCATCCAGCACAAAGGCGATGTCATACAGGGTGGAGTCGATCACCTCCAGGGCGGTGTGGATGGATTTTGATTTTGTGCTGATGTCGAACGCCACGGGGATCACTGTCACGTCCATGGCCTTCAGTTTTTGTAACGTTTCCGGCCGCATCGAATCGGCAATCACAAACACATCAAAATGCGATTCGGGATAGTCGTGAAATTTTGCCGCGGCCACCGTTTGAGCGATAATGCCGTCTTCCTTATAACAAGGAATCAAGACGGCTATTCTTCGCTTCTCGTTGGGCCAAGCATAGTGCGGCTCTTTTCGCAGGCGCCCGGCGATGGTAACGGTCACGAAGTGCAACGTGCACAACGTCAGATACGCGAATGTGCCATAAAAGAAATAACATAATACTACTATCATATCGGCGAGGATTAAGAGGGGGTGTCCTTCCAATACTAAGTGTTGTGATTTCCGATCAACGTAAACTCCAGGATCTATTCAATACTTAGTGGTTGTGCGTCTGGTGGTCAAACAAAATTTCTTCTTCTTTATTTTATACAATCTATGTAACGCAATCGCCCCGGGTATAGGAAAAATGCGAACGAGAAATTTTTTTTCCGGCAATTCTAACTACGCTCCAAAATAAAAAGCCCGTCACCCTGCAATTAACAAGCAGTGCGATGGGCTTGTAATGAAGATACGACAAGTGCCTGGATATTTAGAAGACTTTTTTCGTATTTTTTTTTGAGTTAGGATGGACGCTTCAGCGTTGTAACATGAATACGACAAGACAACTTCCATTTGCCCGTAATGGATTCAGCGTTTTGTGCTAAATTAGGGTGAGAGCCCATCACGGTGTTGCCTGAAAGACAACATCCGGTGGGCTTTTGTTTTAATGTTGCAACGATGATAAGAAAATTGAGCCGCACCTACCCATAAATGGGGAGTGTGATGGGTTACCGAATACGCATACCAACATGAAGCGGGTGTGTGTATGGCAATGCTCCACCAGCAATACGGCGTCGGTGTTTAGAGCATTGCGGATGATGTTGGTGGCAAGCGGGACTATACTGTATCGTCGTTAATCAAAATTTCGAACGGCTATGAAATTACCAACCCTGAATCATCGCTTCTGGGTGGCCCTGACCACCTTGCTTGTGATCGGTGCGTTCTTTTCATATTACCTGCTGGTGTATGTGGCAGGACGCGAAGATAAACTGCGCGAAGAAAAATACAGGGCGTTGGCACGGTATGGACAAAACATGCTGAACACACGCCGTGACTACGAGAATGCCATTCGCAAAACGTGGTTCAGCCGCGAGAAAATATTGAAGGAGTTTGCCCGCAACGAAAAAGACAAAGCAAAACGGGAGGCGTCGCTGAAGGAACTTCAACAGATTGTTACACGCGACAAACAAACCGAACTGGCGAGGATTCAAGCACTGGTGCACGACAATACCTGCGACTCGTGCAACGATACTTACCAGATTTCAAAAAAACTGGACGAGCTCCAAAACGATATCCTCAAAACGTTACAAACCGACACTAGCAAGGAGGCCGATTTCTGGAAACGGTACGGTGCTCGGGTTCGAAAAAAAATCAAGGCCATTGTGCAAAACGATTTGCCAAAAGTGCGCTACAATAATTTCATGGACAAAAAGTCGCTGCAGGATCTTGTTCATACACACTTCGACAGCATTTACTTTTCCTTCCCATCGTTCAGACGCCCCGACAGGGTTGGCGTGTTCAGCATCGCCACCACCGACTTCGCCTACAAGCCCAATGCGTTTGATGAATTTGTCATCATCAAAAGATATGACGAGTCTACACATGGTCATGACAAGGACCCCTTGATGTCGGCCGATGAAACCTATCAAACCTTCGAGAACCGCATCGATCTTCAGAACATCGATTCGTTGCTGGTGACACAACGGGGACTGCTGACCACACGTTTCTGCGAGATCACGCTGGCGGATGCCACCTATAAAATGTTTGTGCACACCATTCAGTTCGCCCCCGACGAAAGCTGGATGCTTTGCGGACTAACAAAGGCAGAGAACTATAACGACGTGGTTCGAGCAGTCGATCCCCTGGTCATTACGGTGGCCATTCTGGTGGTGTTATTTCTGTTGATGAGCATGCCGGTGCTGAAGCTGTTGTTCATGAACACCTTCGAGCGACTCAGCCTCATGAATGTTTGGTTTGCCGGCTTTTGCATTGTGTTTGGAAGCGCCGTTATGTTTCTCATCCTGTGGTCCACCACCGACAATCTGCAATCGAAAGGTCGGGTAGACCTGGAACTGAGGAGTCTTTCCGATCAGGTCAAGACAAGATTTCAACGCGAGCTGAATGCCATCTACGATCAGCTACAGGACGTTCAGGTCAACCAATCACCCTTGTTGATCAAACATCGTGAAGAACTGGACACGGCGGATAAAAAAGCCAATCCAAATCCCAGGGATAGGGAAATGCAAACGGTGCTGTATGGCAATTTTCTCAAACCCTGGTCGAGCGCTGAAGCTGCTGACACCGTTGGCCCCGAAGGTGAATTGAAGCCGCGCGATGGAAAAGTGTGGGATATCTTCAAGGTAAAGCCCCTTCGGTTTTTTCCCTACTTCAATTTTATTATCTGGGTGAATGATGCGGGCAACCCAATCATCTCGGTCACCACCAAAAGTGTGAAGCCCGACTATCCTATGCCCAATGTGAAAAACCGGAAATACTATCGGTGGGCCATGGGCGACAGCCTCTGGTATTTGCCCCCGAAAGACGGCGCCCGGGGCATCGACCCCACACGCAGGTTCGCGCTGCAGTCCATTCAGTCGTGGACGGATCACACTCCAGAAGCAGGCTTTGGCATTCGGCTCGGCGATGGGCATGCCGAAAAGGTGTTGGCTATGTCTACGCGTCTGCACTCCATCATGGATCCCATGCTACCGCCGGGCTATGGCTTCTGCCTCATTGACGAGACGGGTGAAGTCTGGTTTCACTCCACCACGTTTAAAAATCACCAGGAAAATATTTTGCTGGAGGCCGACCGGCAGAAAAAACTGACGGCTGCCATTGCCGGTCGCTCGTCCGCTTTCCTGTCGACGGAGTATGATGGTTGTCCGGGCCGCATGTATGTTCAGCCCATCGATAACATTCCGCTTCACCTTGTGGTGTTTCACAATGAAGATTTTCAGCGCACGCCCATTGTGCTCACCATATTCTTTGCGTTCTTTTTTCTGATGCTGCTCTTCATCATTCAGGGCGTGCAGTTGTTCATGTTGCTCCTCTGCGCCAGCAGCACCACCAAACTAAAATTCAAACCCTTTGTGCTTCGCTGGCTTTTCCCGGCCGAAAACAAAGACGATGTCTATTGCAGGGGCATTGTGACCCAAGCTGTTATATTTGTCGCTTCCATGGTGCTGATTTGTGTGACACCCAACGTGGTGATGGGTATCTGGTTCGTGGTGCTTCCGGTTATGCTCTTGGTGTTTCACACATTCGTGATGAGTGAGATCACGCAGGGAAAGAAAATAATCTTTGCGCTGTTGAGCGCGGCGTTGATCATGCTGTTCGACTACATCACGTTTCCCGTGTGGGACAATGCTCCGATGGGTTTCCTGCTGCAAATAGCAACAGCAGCGTTTCTGGTTGTGATGGCGATGCAGATACGATCAGAAGTGTTGCAGGATATTGTTGACTGGTATAAGGCCAAAACTCGGTGGATACGAAAAGCTGCCCGAGGCCCCAATTCCAAAGACATAGACGGCACATACTATTATCCCCGCGTGCTCATGTTCTGGCTCACGCTGGTCAGCATTCTTCCGGTCACCTATTTCTACCGGTTGTCGTATCGTGAAGAAGGCATCGTGTGGACACGCTACATGCAGTTGCTTGAAGCCGAACGCGAGGATGTGCGTCTGAAACAATTCGACTATGTTCAAAAGGAATTCAGTGCACCAGGGGTGCCGGTAGCACTACGCGATCACATCGACCAGGCGGGTGTCTATCAGTCGCCGTCGCGTTTGCCGTTCAACGGAGCGGAGCGTGGTGCCGAGTGGCGTGATGCGCCGATTCAGCGTTTGCTTTTTGAGTTCTGGCCACGCATCACGGGCGCGCTCGGTGCCTCCAGCGCCGGTGCATTCAAGGAGGCCGACGACCGGAAGTGGCGCTGGAATTCATCGCCCTCGGGCGAAACGATTGAGCTCGTCTACAACCATGACCCGCGCCGGGGATTGCACCAGGAGTCGAGCAAAGTAAATCTTATTCCAACGTTCAGACCGGCCGGCGTTTTCTATGGCATTGGTGTGACGTTGTTTATTGTGCTTTTTCTTTTGCTCATCATCAATGTTATCCGCATTTGCGTGAAGTACATTTTTGGAACCGGTCTTTTGCCTGGCGACATGGCGAGCGACAAAAAGAAGTTTAACGAGCTGCTGGAACGGATCAAACAACCGGTCGATGGCGCCGACCGCGTGTTTGTGGTGGGCTTGCCGGGTTCGGAAGTGAACAAGGCCATTCGGGGTGCGTTTGCCATTCGCAATGATATCGACCTCGTGAATTGCCGGGCCGGAACGTTTGCGCATTTCCTTCCGCACCGAATCATTATTGTTCAGCATTTCGAGTACGGCCTTAACGATCATGCGTTCAATCAAAAGAAGCTTGGCTTTCTGCAGGCACTGATCACAAAAAAAACGGACATCAAAATCATCATCACGTCGTCTGTTCCGCCCGGTGCACTTTTTGAATTCTATCACAAGAAAATTGCACGTTGCCAGTCCGGTGAAGAAAACGGCGCGGCGACGGATAAAGACAAAGGCAGCAGCGATTTGATAGCGGAATATAAAATTGCCCTGCGCAATTGGAAAAGCGTGTTGGGGCATTTTGAGGTGGCCTTCAAATCCATTTGCCCGACACCCGACGAAGTGCGCGAGATAAGTTTGCGAAAGGGAGCCGGCGTTAAATCGCAGAAGGCCTGCAACGAACTTCTGTCGTGTTTCTATCTCTCCCAATTTTCAAATGCCGATTTTAAACCGGCCTTGCCGGAGGAGGATGATTTTATTCTGAACGTGGAAGAAACTGTGGAGCCCTATTATGAGGCCGTGTGGAATGCGCTTTCACAAGCCGAAAAATTCCTGTTGTTCGATCTGGCCAAAGACGGTGTGGTGAACCTCAAAGATCAAAAGACGCTGCGGATGCTCATGCAAAAAGGCATCGTGCGCAACGATGGAACATTACGCGTCTTCAACGAGAGCTTCAATAATTTTGTGCTCAATGCCTTCGACGCCGAAGACGAAGAACACATCGAAAAAGTTGTGCAGAACAAAGGCACATGGCACAGCATACGGCTTGTGCTGGTGTTGGGGCTTATGGGCATAGTGGTGTTCATTGCCGTCGCACAAAAGCAACTCTTCAATAATCTCAACACCTTCCTCATTGCGTTGGGAAGCGCGCTGGGCTTGCTCTCTAAGTTTGGTGGTTTGTTTGGGTCGGGAGCGAAAATAAAGGAATAACATTGCCCGGGTGGGGTCGATGAGATTTTAAGGATAAGTGTCTCCGGTATATGACCGGCGGTAGATGCACCGAACGGTTTTCGTTTATCTTTGAAATCCTATCGCAACCCCATGAAACTACAAGTCAGGTTTTGGCTGGTCATGATGCTGGCCGTTCTCGTTCAGGCAAACGCGCAACTGTCGCCCCAGTCCTTTTCAGCCATCAAATCGCCGGAAGATGCCGGCTTCAGCGTCGAGCGCCTGCAGCGTCTTGATGCGCTCATGCAAAGCTTCGTGGCCGAAGGCCTGGCGCCCAACGTGGCCGTGTTTGTGGCGCGCAACGGAAAAGTGGTGTCCTACAAAGGCTATGGCTATCGCAACCTCGAAACCAAAACGCCGCTTCAGAAAGACGACCTGTTTCGCATCGCCTCCCAAAGCAAAGCCATTGCCACCGTGGCACTGATGACGCTTTTTGAACAAGGCAAATTTTTGTTAGACGATCCCATCAGCAAATACATTCCCGAGTTCAAGGCACCACGTGTGCTCGAAAGTTTTGATGCGGTCACGGGCAACTATGAAACGCGTCCTGCAAAAAGCGAGATCACCATTCGTCAGCTGCTGAGCCACTCGGCCGGCATACCCTACGAACATCCGCTCGACAAGCTGCCCGCCTTCAAGGTTCCCTTCTTCAACTCAACCCAACCCGACGTGCTGGCCGATGTGGTGAAAAAAATTGCCGCCCGTCCACTCATTGCCGATCCCGGCGAAAAATTTGTGTATGGACTGAACACCGACGTGATCGGCTACCTCATCGAAATTCTCAGCGGCAAAAAACTTGATGTGTATTTGAAGGAGGCCGTCACCGCCCCGCTTGGCATGAACGACACCTACTTCTATCTGCCAGCCGACAAAGCCGGTCGCCTGGTGGAGCTCTATTCAAAGCAGTGGGCCGACAAGCCCCTGGTGGTGAGCGCCAACAACGACTATCGCTTCTTTGCCACCACGGGCGCCAGAACTTACTTCTCGGCCGGCGCGGGCCTCATCAGCTCGGTGGAGGACTATGCAAAATTCTGCCAGATGCTCCTCAACTTCGGCCGCTTCAACAATCGTCAGATCCTCGGACGAAAAACGGTGGAGATGATGTTCCGAAACCAGATCGGCTCGTCGGACGTGTGGACGCGCCAGGATAAATTTGGCCTTGGCCTCCAGATCATGACCGAACAAAGCCGCTACAGCGACAACGCCAGCACGGGCTCGCTCACCTGGGGTGGCATGTATTGCTCCGAATACACCATCGACCCCAAAGAAAACCTGATCCTTTTGGTGTTTACCAACGTGGAACCCTATGCGCACTACAGCGACCTTGTCCATAAATTCAGAATCAGTGTCTACCAGGCCTTGCGTTAATGGCGGAGGAAGATCGAAATTGCACCATGATAAAATTACAGAGTCTCTTTGCCGTCCAGTTTCTCATTGTCTCACTGGCGGCCGCGCAATCGCCGGCGTTTAAGCAGGTGCAGGAAACGGTAACGAAAGAATATCCCTCACTCGAAAAACTCTATCTGCACCTTCACGAAAATCCCGAGCTGTCGCTGCACGAAGAAAAGACCGCGGCGCGCATGGCCGCAGAGCTGAAGCAACTGGGCTTTGAGGTGACCGAAAAAATTGGCGGGTTTGGATTGGCCGGCGTGTTCCGGAATGGCACAGGCCCCACCGTGCTGATCCGCACCGACATGGATGCCCTGCCCCTCGAAGAAAAAACAGGATTGCCCTATGCCAGCAAGGCCCGCGGCACAAACGCGGTGGGTGCCGACGTGGGCGTGATGCACGCCTGTGGCCACGACGTGCACATGACGGTGTTTGTGGGCACCGCCCGCGCGCTGGTAAACGCAAAAAAATTCTGGAAGGGAACCCTGGTGATGGTGGGCCAACCGGCCGAAGAACTCGGGTTTGGGGCGGAGTATATGTTCCGGGATGGACTCTATGACAAGATTCCCTATCCCGATGTAGCCCTGGCGTTGCACAACCATGCCGCCATGGCGGCAGGAACTCTCGGCTACAACCCCGGCAACTTCATGGCCAGCGTAGACATGATGAACATCACCGTGCATGGCAAGGGCGGTCACGGGGCAGCGCCCCACCTCACGGTAGATCCGGTGGTGTTGAGTGCCGAAATGGTGTTGGCCTTTCAAACCATTGTGAGCCGCGAAATCAATCCGCTCGAGCCCGCCGTGGTGACTGTAGGGTCTATTCACGGCGGCACCGTGCACAACATCATTCCCGACGACGTGAAACTGCAGCTCACCCTGCGATCATACTCCCCGCAAGTGCGACAACAGATCATTGCCTCCATCGAAAACAAAGCCAGGCACCTGGCACTGCAAGCCGGCGTGCCCGAAGACCGTCTTCCCGAAATCAGCATCAACGATCCCAAAACGCCCGCCACCATCAACGACCGCGACCTCACCAACAAGCTGGTGCCCGTGTTTCAGCAGGTGCTTGGCAACGACAATGTGAAAGAGATGCCGCCGTCTATGGTGGGCGAAGATTTTAGTCGCTTCGGCATGCAGTCTAAAAAAGTACCGATCTGCATGTTCTGGCTTGGCACCGTCGATCCGGCTAAAGTCAAGGACGCCGAGAAGTCGGGACAGCCGTTGCCGTCGCTGCATTCGTCGGGCTTTGCGCCATTGCCCGAGCCAGCCATCAAAACCGGCATCAGAACCATGAGTGCAGCTGCGTTGACCCTGTTTGCGAAATAGACGGCCTGAAAAATATTGGGCTTCAGTCCCGAACCGGTTAAACCTCCGGAAGGGTATTCGCGCGGACGTCGGTTTCGTTGTTTTTGATCAGATTTCACAGCTTTTTTTCTCCAATGTTAAGTTTTTCATGTGGCGTTCATATTCCACTAACATTTGGTATTTTAGGAAGATCAACCACAATTTTTATGGAACAGGAAAAGAACACGAAGACCTCCAAAAAGGCTTTGAGAAGCCTTATAAACGACTCCCTGCAGGAAGCGCTCAACACCCTTGAATTGCCCAAAGCCAGCAAAAAAGCCAGGAAGCTTTTGCAGCGGAATGCCAAGAAGCTTGCCGCCATGTACATCAACAGCATGAAGCGGGAAGAGAAGAAGAAAAAGAAAGCCGAAAAATTCATGGAAGATGCCGTGAAAGGAAGCGGCAAGAAAAAGAAATCAAAAGCCGTGAAGCTGGCCAAACACACCGAACTGGAAGCGGTGTAGGATTAGGCCGGACACTGAATGCTTTTTGCTAAGCCCCAACGGAGGGGCTTATTTTTTTGCCTTGAATTTTGCGCGGTAGTAGTTGCGATCTTCAAACCACTCCATCAGCGCAACGGTCATGAGAATGAGCAGCAGGCCATAGGGAAGATCCTCCAGGGGAATGGTGCCCATGCGGATGCCCAGGTTGTGATGATCATTATACCACACCACAGGCTTTTCGAGGAACGTGCCGGTAAGAATGCCGTTGATGATAAAGAAGGGAATGAGGATCACAAAAAAAGCAAAGTAAAACCGCCCCATATAGCGCGGCCGGATCTTTAGCATCAGATAGGCAAGAAACAGCGATACGAAAATGAAGGTAGTGCCGGTATACATTTTGTCGATGTGAAAGATGCCGCCGATGAGCAGCAGAATAATGACGGCACTGGAGATGAGTTCCTGATGTGGAAAGAGGTGGTCTTTCTCAATGAGGTGATTTAATGCAAAGTAGGTGAACGCACAGGCGTAGGGAATGCAAATAAAGAACAGGACCTCTTCCAGTGGCAGCGAGCCGATTTTTATGCCGATGAGGTAGTCGGGATTGAAGCCCCAAATGCCCATCCGCGTGAAGATTTCGTCCCAGATCACAAAGATCGGAACGGTGATGAGCATGGCGATGCCCAGGTATTTCCATTTCTTATAGAAGGGCGCCTTGGGATAAAAGCTGGCTGCTAAAGGAATGAGGATGGCGAAAATATCGAGGGATAGGTAAAGGTATTTCGAATTCAAGGGCGATAGTGGTTTCTTATTGGGTTTCCTGCCGGTCTTTTTTGAAGTTGAATTTCCGAGGTTCGTATTTTTTTGGTGCAATCAAAAAACCAAAGGCTTCGCATCCTTCGCGGGTGTGTTTGCTGTGGTGAATATAGTGTGCGTTGATGATTCGCTGAAGATATTTGCTTTTTTTCTCGGGTCGCCATTTCATGCGCTGGTGCACAATGATGTCGTGAAAGACGAGGTAGAACACGCCGTAGCAGAAAATGCCGATGGCCACGGCCACCAGGTAGGGGTTATAGACCACCAGCGTGGCATAATAAAAGAGGCCGATGCAGGGCACACTGAACACCAAGGCAAACAGGTCGTTGCGCTCCAGCGCCTGATCGTGAACCGTGTGGTGCGACTTGTGCCAGCGCCACAGAAATCCATGCATAATGTATTTATGAGAGAACCAGGCCACAAATTCCCAGAACAGAAATGTGCCGATCACGATGCCCGAGTATACAAGGAAGTTGATGAGATTCATGCAGAGACCGGCTTTTGGACAGACATTTTAGCGGTGTTGAAAAATTCTTCCAATACCTTGTAGCGATAATCAAAAATAGCATTTAGCTGGCGCTCTACAAACAGGGCATTGGCAAATCGGCCCAGCCACCCCAGCGGAATCGCATAATTCACTTCGTCGGTCACCTCCACACCACCGCCGGGCACCGCTTTCAGATGATGCTGGTGATGCCAGAAAGCGTAGGGTCCGAACCGTTGTTCGTCAACAAAGTAGTGCGGTTCGTTCACGTGCGTGATTTCGGTGAGCCATTGCATGGGCACAAACGGAAACACATGGATGCGATACCGGACCAGTTGTCCCGCATACATCGCACCGAAACCTGACTGATAGAGAATGGAAAATCCCATGTGTGGTGGTGTGATCTTCTGAAGATTTTTGGGGTCTGCAAAGAAGCGCCACGCATCGGGCAACGCAAGCGGAAGAACTTGCACACGTTTTAGTGAATAAATTTTCATACATTTCACTTAACATTTTTTACCCGAAAGGGTTTGAGTGTTTCAAAATAAAATTCAACCTTTAGACCACTTCATTGAATGCCATGAAAAGAAAAACTTTTTCAGCAGCAGCAATGACCCTCCTCATTCCGGCAATGCTCAACCTTTCGTGCAGCGAAAAACGCACAACGGCGCACGTGTCGGATTCTGTTGACTACAACCTGCACATCCGCCCCATTCTGTCAGACCGCTGCTTCAAATGTCACGGCCCGGACGCCAATCAGCGCAAAGCACATTTGCGGCTCGACACCCCCGAAGGTGCCATGGCCGCGCTGAAAGACAATCCCTCGGCCCATGCCATTTTGCCCGGCGATCCGGCAAAATCGGAAGTCTATCTCCGCCTTGTCACCACCGACACCGCCGAGGTGATGCCCCCCGTGAAATCCAATCTCAAAATTAATGAGCACGAAATTGCGCTCATCAAAAAATGGATCGAGCAAGGTGCGAAATACAAACCGCACTGGGCATTTATTCCACCGAAGAGCACACCGCCACCCGACGTGGAGAACACGGCGTGGGGTCACAACGAAATCGATCAGTTCATCCTCGCAAAGCTTGAAGCCAACGGCCTGGAGCCAAACGAAGAGGCCGACAAGGAACGCCTCCTCAAACGCGTGAGCTTTGACCTGACCGGCCTGCCACCGTCGCTCGCCCTGCAAGACAAGTTTATGGCCGACGCTTCGCCCGACGCCTATGCCCACGTGGTAGACGAATTGCTGGCACAACCGCAATATGGCGAGAAGATGGCAACGTACTGGATGGACGTCGCGCGCTATGCCGACTCGCACGGCTACCAGGACGACGGCCTGCGCACCATGTGGCCGTGGCGCGACTGGGTCATCCACGCCTTCAACGCCAACTATCCCTACGATCGGTTCATCACCTGGCAGCTGGCCGGCGACCTGTTGCCAAACCCCACAAAAGAACAACTGCTGGCCACCGGCTTCAACCGTAATCACAAGATCACGCAGGAGGGAGGCGTTATCGACGAAGAATATCGCGTGGAATATGTGACCGACCGCACCAACACGTTCGGCAAGGCATTTCTGGCGCTCACGTTCGAATGTGCCAAGTGCCACGATCACAAATACGATCCCATCCTGCAACAGGACTATTACAGCACATTCTCCTTCTTTAATCAGGTGCCCGAGAAAGGCCTTGTGGGCGACATCACGCTGGCGTCGCTGGCCGATCCGCCCAACATGAAAATCAGCACGGCCGATGTTGAAAAGATTCTAACCTTCATCAATAAGAAAGACACCGCCGCGGTGCCGGTCATGATCATGAAAGACGCGCCGGCAAAACGCCCCACCTACATCCTGAAGCGTGGTGTTTATGACGCACACGGCGATAGGGTGTCCGTTGGATTGCCCAAGGCCATCATGCCATTCGACTCCACCGTCTATGGCAACAACCGGCTTGGCCTTGCCCGCTGGCTCACCGACAAGAAGAACCCGCTCACGGCCCGTGTGTTTGTGAACCGCATGTGGCAGGAATTTTTTGGTCGCGGCCTCGTGAAAACCGCCGGCGACTTCGGCATGCAAGGCGAAATGCCATCGCATCCCGAACTGCTGGACTGGCTGGCCCTGGATTTTGTGAACAACGGATGGGACGTGAAGCGCCTCCTGAAACAGTTTGTGACATCGGCCGCCTATCGACAGTCGTCGGTGGTGAGCCCGAAGAAACTGGCCACCGATCCCGAAAACATTTTGTTGTCGCACAGCACCCGTGCCCGCATGTCGGCCGAAAACGTGCGCGACATGGCGCTGGCCAGCAGTGGCCTGCTCACCAAAGACATCGGCGGTCCCAGCATAAAACCCTATCAGCCCAAAGGCATCTGGGAATCGTCAACATCGGGCAGGGGTGTGCTGGCGCGCTACGTGCAGGATCACGGCGATAAACTATATCGCCGCGGCCTCTATTGTTTCATCAAGCGCACCGTGCCGCCACCCAGCATGCTGGTGTTCGACGGCAGCAACCGCGACCAGTGCGAAGTGAAACGCCTGCGCACAAACACACCGTTGCAAGCCCTGGTGCTCATGAACGACCCTGTGGTGCTGGAATCGGCGCGCGTGTTTGCCGAAAAACTGTTACAGGAAAAATCAACAGTCGAACAAAAAACAGTGACCGCCTTCCGTGCCATCGTGGCGCGCAATCCGAAAGCGGAAGAACTGAAAATCCTGATGACCTATTTCGACGACGAGAAAAAAGTTTTTGAGGCCTCGCCCGAAAAGGCGAAGCAATATATCAACGCAGGAGAGTATCCCTTTGCGAACATCACCGACGTAGCCTCGCTTGCCGCCCTCATGCAAGTGGTGCACACCATCTATAACATGGAGGAATCCATCACAAAAGTTTGAGGTATGGAAAATAACGAATTCATTAAGCAGCGCTACCACATCACGCGCCGGCATTTTTTGGGAAAAATGAGCCTCGGCATCGGCTCCGTGGCCTTGGGATCGTTGCTCGTTCCCGATCTCTTCAAATCGGGTGGCGACGAAGCTTCGCTGCTCGCAGGCCTGCCACACTTTGCGCCCAAAGCCAAACGCGTCATCTACCTGTTTCAGAACGGAGCACCCTCTCAGTTGGAGAGCTTCGACTACAAGCCGCTGCTGAACAAAATGGCCGGACAGGATTTGCCTGCCTCTGTGCGCATGGGCCAACGCCTCACGGGCATGACCGCAGGACAAACCAAGTTTCCATTGGTGGGCTCCAATTTTTCATTCAAACAATACGGCCAGTCCGGCGCCTGGGTGAGCGAACTCTTTCCCAACATGGCCAAGATTGTGGACGACGTTTGTTTCATCAAAACCATGAACACCGAAGCCATCAATCACGACCCCGCGCTCACCTTCATGCAGTCGGGTGCACAGCAGGGCAATCGCCCCAGCATGGGTGCATGGCTGAGCTATGGCCTGGGCAGTGAGAATAAAAATCTTCCCGCGTTCTGCGTGCTGTTGTCGCGCGGGCGTGGCAACGGTCAGGGCGTGTATTCAAAACTTTGGTCGAACGGATTTCTCGACAGCATTCACCAGGGTGTTCAATTCAGCAGCAGCGAAGAGCGCGTGCTCTACCTGAAAGACCCTAACGGACGCGATCGGGAAGGCACGCGCAAAATGCTCGACAAACTTGCGCAGCTCAACGACATGAACTACCAGGAATTTGGCGATCCTGAAATACAGGCGCGCGTGCAGCAATACGAAATGGCCTACCGCATGCAAACGGCCGTGCCCGAACTTTCGGACCTGTCGCAAGAGCCTGATCATATCATCAAGATGTATGGCGCCGACTGTCTGGTGCCAGGCACCTATGCGTCTAACTGTTTGCTGGCGCGGAAGCTTTCCGAATCGGGTGTGCGTTTTGTGCAGCTCTATCACCAAGGCTGGGATCAACACGGCAACCTGGTGGGCGAAATGCCTTTGCAGGCGCAAGATGTTGACCGCTCCACATCGGCCCTTGTGATGGACCTGAAGCAACGTGGCTTGCTTGACGAAACGCTTGTGATCTGGGGAGGCGAATTTGGGCGCACCAACTATTGTCAGGGCGACTTGTCGAAAGATAACTATGGCCGCGATCATCACCCGCGCTGCTACACCATCTGGATGGCCGGTGGCGGCGTGAAGCCCGGACTGGTCTATGGCGAAACCGATGAATTTGGATATAACATCGTGCGAGACCCCGTGCACGTCAACGACTTTCATGCCACGGTTCTTCACCTCATGGGGTTGAACCATGAACAACTCACCTTCAAACACCTCGGCCGGCGCTATCGCCTCACCGATGTGGCCGGCAAGGTGGTAAACGGTATACTGGCCTGACGCTACCCGACACATGGAGAAACTCTTGCGCATTGCCCTGCATACAATTTTTTGTATCCAGATTCTTTTAGTCTTTTTGCTACTGGTTGAATCAAAAGTGCAACTGCCGCCCTGGCTACAGGTGGCCGGTCGCATGCACCCTATGGTGCTGCACATTCCCATAGGCATCCTGTTGTTTATGGTGTTGCTGATGCTGGTGCAACGAACACTCGACACCACGGCATCGCTCTCGCTCACAACGGTCATCAGAATTGGTCTTGTGGTCACGTCGCTGTCGGCATCGTTCACCGCGCTCTTTGGTTTCTTTCTTAGCCTGCAAGGCGACTATGGCAGCACGGTGCTCACGCAACATAAGGTGAGTGGCGTGGTGTTTAGTTTTCTTTGCTATTTCATGGCGCTGTTCTATGACTGGCAAAAACAGAAGGCCGTGTTTTTTGGAGCCGGTGCAGCGGCCGTTTTTTTTATGCTTGCCGCAGGGCACACCGGATCGGTACTCACCCATGGCGAAAACTTTGTGATGGCCCCCGTAACCTCCACCAACAAGGAACCTTTAACAGCCGACAATGCATCGTTCTATCACTTTGCCGTTGAACCGGTGCTGGAAAAAAAATGCTTCTCGTGTCACAACGATTCAAAAGCAAAAGGGGGACTCATCATGACGTCGGCCGATAAATTTAAAGCCGGCGGAAAAAACGGCGAAGCATGGATTGCCGGAAACCCTGACGAAAGCCGGATGATAAAAGCGCTCTACCTGCCGCTGAGTGCCGACGAACACATGCCCCCCGACGGAAAACCACAACTGACCACACCCGAAATTGCGTTGCTGAAAGCCTGGATAAAAACCGGCGCCAGCTTCGACATGAAAGTGGCCGACTACAAACCGACCGACTCCGTGAAATTTATCGCGGCCGCGTTCACACCTGCGCAGACAACAAGTGAAGTAAAAACCGAATACACATTCAAAGCCGCATCGGAAGACGTGGTCGCGAAAATGAACACGCCGTTCCGTTCTGTCTTTCCATTATATCAGGGCAGCCCCGCGTTGCAAGCCGACTTCTTTGTGAAGAAAGCCTACGAAGTGAAAAGTCTTGAAGAATTAAAAACCGTGGCCGATCAGCTGGTGGTCGTGAATTTGTCGCGCATGCCCGTGACCGATAAAGAAGTTTCACTGCTGGCCACGTTTAAAAACCTGGAGCGACTGAATCTGAATTTCTCGGCACTCGAAGGCAAGACGTTAGCAGCGCTTAAGGATTTGAAAAAACTGAAGCTGCTCTCGCTGTCGGGCACGAACATACACGCCAAAGATCTGGAGCCCGCGCTTGCTGCTCCCGCACTAAAAGAAGTATACGTCTGGAACACGCCGATAACAGAGGCTGAAGTTGCCGACATGGCGAAGGCGCATCCGGCCATCGTGTTTGTCCGGAATTCCTTTCACGACAACTCCATTCTGCGCCTCAGCAAACCCGCGTTGGAAAACGATGGCGTAACAAAACGCGATGAAAAAGTGGTGCTAAAACACACCATGCCCGGCGTCACCATTCGCTACGCTCTCGATGGCACAAGTCCCGACAGCGTGAGCGGCATCCTCTACAAAGAACCACTCGACGCCACAGAAACCTTCGTCATCAAAGCACGCGCCTGCAAAGACACGTGGTATTGCAGCGAACTCTACGAAACCACCGTGTTCGTGGAGGGCATCAAGCCAACGAACACAACATTGCTAACGGCACCTGACCCGCAATATCCCGGCGAGGGCGCACAAAGCCTAACCGACCATCGCAAGGGGTTGGCCGACGTGTTGAAGGAACCGTCGTGGCTTGGCTATCGCGAGAGAGCATTCAGCGCCACCTTCACCTTCGCCAACGACAAGCCTCACCGCATGGTGATCAGCTATGGCCGAAACCTTGGGGCTTATGCGTTTCCTCCCGCCGAAGTGGAAGTGTGGGCAGGCCAAGACGAGAAAAGCATCAAACACATCACCACCCTAAAGCTGGAACAACCCCAGGGCTACGATGCGAACAAAGTGGCCCCGCTCACCATCCCGCTCTCAACCGAAGCCTACCCGTTCTACAAGATCGTGGCCAAGCCTGTGCCCAAACTTCCGACATGGCATAGTGGTAAGGGTGATAAGGGATGGGTGTTTATTGACGAAGTGTTTTTCTATTGAAAGATGTTGCATGTTGGTGGGACACCAACATGCAATCAGCCCAATGCTTCCTTATACACCCGCAGCACCCGTTCGCGCGCAAACGCATGATCAACAATGGGCTTGGGATATTCTTGGGTATCAAGCTCCGGCACCCACTTCCGAATGTAAGTCATGTCTTTGTCAAACTTTTCGGTTTGCAGGTGTGGGTTGAAGACGCGAAAGTATGGTGCGGCGTCGCAGCCCGATCCGGCGGCCCATTGCCAGCCGCCGTTGTTGGCGGCCATGTCGTAGTCCAATAGTTTTTTGGCAAAGTAGGCTTCGCCCCAGCGCCAGTCGATGAGGAGGTGTTTGGTGAGGAAACTTGCCACCACCATGCGCACACGGTTGTGCATGAAGCCGGTGGTGTTCAGTTCGCGCATGCCCGCGTCCACAATGGGGTAGCCGGTTTGTCCGTGGCACCACGCGTCGAACTCGTCGGCATTGTTTCGCCACACAATGCGGTCATAGGCAGGCTTGAAGGCTTTGGTTTCCACCTCTGGAAAATGCCAGAGAATCATATGGTAGAAATCGCGCCAGATAAGTTCGTTCAGCCACACTTCATTTTTCTGACGCGCCAGCACCGCCAGCTTGCGAATGCTCACCGTGCCAAAGCGCAGGTGCACACTCAGGCGCGTGGTGCCGCGAATCGCGGGGAAGTTGCGCTGTGTGTCATATTTCTCCACGATCGATTTTTTCACCACGCGTTCGGGAAATTCAATAGTCGACGGCACAAAGCCCAGATCTTTCAGTGTAGGGAAGGGGAGGGGGGTGGTTTTTAAAAGGTGCCGTGTATATTTTTCTGTCGGATAACTTTTCAGGTAAAACGGTTTCATTGCAGCCTTCCACTTGCGGCTATAGGGCGTGAAAATTGTGTAGGGTTTTCCATCATCTTTCAACACTTCATCCTTTTCGAAAATCACCTGGTCTTTATAGGTGCGGAAGGCAATGTCTTTTGCTTCGAGAATTTCTTTCACGCGCTGGTCGCGTGCACGGGCGTAGGGTTCATAGTCGTGATTGGTGTAGACCGCTTTGGGATTTAGTTTTTTGTAAAGCTCCACCGGGTCGCCATGCAGAATCAATAACGAGCTGCCAAGCTCTTCCAGCTGTTGCTTCAGAATTTCCAGGGACTGATGAATAAACGTGAGGCGTGCATCGTCCTTGTCTTCGAGGGTGTCTAGAATGGTGGTGTCAAAAATAAAAACGGGCAGCACATCTTTGTTTTCCTTCAGGGCGTAATAAAGGCCCGCGTTGTCCTGCAAGCGAAGGTCTCTCCGAAACCAAAACAATGTGACCGATGGGGTAACGGCACGCGCCGCGGCAAGTAGGGATGACTTCACAAATAGTTTTTTTCTCTAAACACCGGTCCGGCCACTATGTTCATATCATTTTCGTTTGGCCCTGAACGTTCCATTCGGTTGAATAGACAGCAGCTCTGTTACCTGGCCTTTTGGATCGGTTTCGAATTTGACCTGAAAGCCTTCCAGAATTTTTATTTTGAACTCATGCTGTTTGATAGCCGCCAGTTCATACTCCGGCTGCCCGGGCACAAAGAGGAAAAGCTTCGTGGTGTCTTTCAGATACACTTTGGCCACTTGTCCTCCAAAGTCATAGTCGCCCACATACGAGGCCAGCGTGGTAGGTGCAACCGCCACGGCGTCGGGCATCCGCTTGAACACAATGTCTTTCACGGCCGGCTCAAGCTTCAGGTGGAGTTCGGCCACGGAGCCGTCCATGCCGGTGGTGAACAGGAATTTTTCGCCTTCAAAATATTTCTGGTCCGTGGCGCGGAAGATGTCGTAGTGATAGTGTTCCAGGTCGGTCATCAGGCCGTGCACGTTGGCGCGGAGCACGTTGCTGTCAAGGGCGATCGACACGGTGCCGTAGGCCGGATGTTCATAGTGGCCTGCATACTTGTCGAGCGTATGCGAAGGCGTCGTGCCCGTCACACGTTGGCGGTCGTCTTCTTCTTTTTTTATGGACTCCTGCAGTTCCCTGTTCTTGTTGCGTTCGTCCAGGAAGCGTTTGTTCCAGTCCACAAGGGTGAGGCCCAGCATGCGGTCGATCACCTGGTTGCGCACAATGGTGGGCAGCACGGAGCTGTTCATGTTGGTCAGCACCACCACGCCCACAGAGTCGCGGGGCAGGAAGCAGGTAGAGGCTGAGAAGCCGTCGATGTTGCCGCCGTGGTCCACGCGCACATGGCCGCGATAGGAGGTGATCACCCATCCCAATCCATACAGGTTGTAGAAGGCCTCGTCATAGGGCAACGGCACTTGCGTGGCGGCCACCATCACCGGTGTCTGAAGTTGGCGTATTGTGTTGGGCGAAAGAATTTTCTTTCCCTTAAACTGACCGCCGTTAATGAGGGCCAGCAGCCAGTGACTCATGTCGTCGGCGTTTGAGTTTATCGAGCCGGCTGGCCCCAGGGCGTCGATGTTCATGTAGGGCATGGGCTGCACCACACCTTTTTGATCCACATAGCCGGTCGAAAAATCTTTGGCCTGTTGCAAATCGTTCACCGAAAAATTTGACGCCGTCATGTTGAGGGGAGCAAAGAGGCGCTCGCGTGTGAACTGCTCCCACGACTGGTGGCTCACTTTTTCGGTGAGATAGCCGGCCGTCATAAACATGAGGTTCTGATATTGGTAGGTGGTGCGAAAGGGCTTGCTCGGTTCAAGGTAACGCAGGCGTTCATACAACGCTTCACGCGAAAAGTTCGAACCATACCACAACATGTCGTGACGCGGGAGTCCCGAGCGGTGACACAGCAAATCGCGTGGCGTCATGTTGGCCGAAACGTATTCGTCTTGCAGTTTAAAATCCGGAAGGTAGCTGCGCACGGGATTGTCGAGTTCAAGCTTGCCGTCTTCTTCCAGCAGGCAAAGTCCCGCGGCCGTAAAAGCTTTCGTGCAGGAGCCGATGGCAAAGAGTGTTTGTGACGTCACCGGAAGTTTTCCTGCTGTGTTGCGAAAGCCATACCCTTTCGACAGCACCACGTTGTTTTTGTAGACCACCGCCACCGAAAGGCCCTGCACATTCCAGTCGTGCATCGCCTTCGTCACAAAGTCGTCAAAGCCCTTTAGTTTTTTGTCGATGTCTTTTTGTTGACCAAAGACATAAGCGCCGGGCCACGTCAGCAAAAGAAGTAGAAGAATGCGTCGCATCACAAGGAGAGGTTTATTCTACCAAAATAACCAATGTGACGCGCAAAGGAAAATTTAGGGAACAGCGATTTCGTTCAGGGCCGGGTGATTCAATATGATCTTGAACCAGGCCGTATAGTCTTCGGGATGATGCTTCACAGCTTCGCGAAGGGTGGGCAGGCTCACAAATTGCCAGTCCTCCACTTCGGCGGTGTTCACGGCAGGTTCGCCGTCGAAAGTGCCGATGTATACGTGATCGTATTCATGCTCCATCAACCCTTTGTCGAGGGCGGCTTTATAGATGAAGGCATAGGCGAATTCGGGTTGCAGGTCGATGCCCATTTCCTGTTTCAGGCGCCGGCGTGTGGCGTCGGCCATGGTTTCGTCGGGCAGGGGATGGCTGCAGCAGGTGTTGGTCCACAGGCTGCCGCTGTGATACTTTGCCTTCGATCGCTTTTGCAGCAACATTTCGCCTTTGGAATTGAAGAGCAGTATCGAAAAGGCGCGGTGAAGAATGCCCTTGCGGTGTGCTTCCATTTTTTCCATGGTGCCCAGCGCACGGTCGTGTTCGTCCACCAAAATCACGTGTTCCATCACAGCAGGTTCAGTTGATGTTTCAAAAACGAATAGGCGAGGAGCCCGGCTTTGTGTCTTTTCGGGATGCTGATGCGGCTGCGCATAACAATGTCTGACGGTGTGTTTTTTATTTTCTTGAAGAGCGCAAGGTAATATACATACGCCACGTAAACACCAAATCGTGCCGACCTTGGCAATTTTTTAATGCCCAGAAAACCCGCTTCAAAGTCTTTTTTGATGCCTTCTTCAATACGCTTCTTGCACGAGTCGTCAAAATGATCAAGCGACACCTCGGGAAAATAGGTTCGACCCATGCCCACATAGTCGGCCTGCAGGTCGCGCAGAAAGTTTATTTTTTGAAACGCCGATCCCAGGCTCATGGCAAATGGCTTCAACTGGTCATACAAAGGTTTGTCGCCCTTGCAGAAAATGCGCAGACACATGAGACCCACCACTTCGGCCGAACCAAGAATGTATTCTTTGAAGGTCGCTTCGTTGTGCACGGTTTTGTAGAGATCCATCTCCATGCTTTTCAGAAATTGTTCAATCAGCTCGTCTTCGATGGCATAGCGGTTCACGGCATGCTGAAAGCTGTTGAGAATTGGGTTGAGACTTATCTTTTCGCGCACGGCCCGGAAGGTGTCTTCGCGGAAGCGTTTCAGAAGTTCGGCTTTGTCGTAGTCGTGAAACGTATCCACAATTTCGTCGGCAAAACGAACAAAGCCATACACTGCATACACCGGGTTTCGAAGTTCCCGTTCAAGACATCGTATCCCCAACGAAAACGATGTGCTATAGGCATGCGTAGCCATGCGGCTGCAACGAATTGACACCGTGTCAAACAATTCCTTCATGAATTATAATTTACGAATTCGTGATGTTTTTTTATAAGTTCTTTGGCCACAACCTGGCCGGAGATTAATGCCGGAGGAACGCCCGGTCCGGGCACTGTAAGCTGTCCTGTATAAAACAAGTTCTTCACGTTTTTGTTGATGATCGACGGTTTGAAGGTAGCCGTCTGCATCAGCGTGTTGGCAAGTCCATAGGCATTGCCCTTGAAAGCATTGTAGTCGAGAACGAAATCGCGATGGGCATAGCTCCGTTTGAAAACAATATGTTCGGAAATGGCTTGCCCGGTAAATTTCTCCAGGCGCCTCATCACCATCGAAAAATAATGTTCGCGGGTTTCTTCCGTGTCGGTCAATCCCGGTGCCACCGGAATGAGAATAAAAATATTTTCACAACCTTCGGGCGCCACCGTGTTGTCGGTTTTGGAGGGACACGACACATAGAATTGCGGTGCCGAGGGCCACTGTGGCGTGTCGTAAATTTCCGCCGCATGGCGCTTGAAGTCTTCGTCGAAAAATAAAGTGTGGTGCAGCAGGTTATTTATTTTCTTGCCAACACCCAAATAAAAAATCAGGCTCGACGGTGCCATCACACGCTTGTTCCAGTATTGTTCGGTATAGCGACGGAAGGACTGCGGCAACAACGTTTGTTCAACGTGATGATAGTCTGCGCCCGCCACCACATAGTCGAGCGGTTCAAACACACCGTTCACCCGAAGACCTTTGGCTTTGGTGGCATTCATTTCCACTTGCTCCACGTTGCTGTTGTACGAAAACTTCACACCCAGCGAAGTGGCCAGCGTCACCATACCTTCAATTACTTTGTGCATGCCGCCTTTGGGATACCACGTGCCCAACGCCATGTCGGCATAGTTCATGAGGCTATACAATGCCGGCGTCTTTTCGGGTGCGGCACCAAGAAACAGCACGGGAAACTCCAGCAGCTGCACGAGCTTCTGCGATTTGAAAAACTTTTTTATGTAGGCTGAGATAGAATCAAACACATGAAGCTTCAACACACCTTTCATCACATCCCTGTGGAGAAACTCCAGGAGTGAAAGACCGGGTTTGTGAACCAGTTCGTGCATGCCAAGGTCGTATTTGAATTTTCCTTCTTTCAAAAATTGCTGCAAGCGCACAGCACTTCCGGGTTCGATCGATTCAAACAACGCACAGAGGTTGTCGATGCCTGCCGGAATGTCAAGCCTGTCGCCCGGACCATACACAATGCGATACGAAGGGTCTAGTCGTTCAAGCGTGTAGAAGTCTTCAACACGTTTGCCGAAGTGGCCGAAGAAATCTTCGAACACGTCGGGCATCCAATACCAGCTAGGGCCCATGTCGAACATGAATCCCGCTGCCTCAAACTTTCGTGCACGTCCTCCGGGCCCATCGTTCTTCTCGAAGATGGTCACCTCAAATCCGGCTTGTGCCAGAAAGCACGCTGCCGATATCCCTGAAAAACCCGAACCAATAATGCCTACGCGGCGCGTCTCCATAAATCCTTTTCAGGGAAGTTAGTCAATAATCAATATCCGTGAAGCCGTTTTTGGATCTCTTTGCGCGCATGAAAAATTCTGTTCTTCACCGTGCCTATAGGAATGTTGAGGTGCTCGGCAATTTCATGATACTTATAGCCGGTGGTGTGCATCTTGAACGGCGTCAGCAATTCTTCCTTCAGGTTGTTCACGTTGCTCCAGATCTCCCGGAATTGCATGCTCTCCTGTGGACGGTTGAAGGTATGTTCTTCCTCCACATTCAGAAAGTATAAATCCTTGGTGGTGTCTTTCGAAGTTTTGGCGCGTTGATTCTTTCTATAGTTGTTGATGAACGTGTTGCGCATGATGGTGAACAGCCAGCCTTTCAGGTTGGTGTTGTCGCGAAACTTGTCGCGATACATAAGGGCTTTCAGAATGGTGTCCTGAACAAGATCCAGCGATTCGTCGCGATCGTGCGTGAACCGGCGGGTAAAGGTCTGAAGAGTGCTGCGTAAGCCAGCTATTTCGTGGGTGAATTCGACAGCTTTCATATCCAGTGAGTTTTAATGTTTAAGTATTAGTGGTTAAATATTAAACAAATTTACCCTTTAGACGCTTTTGGCCAATCTTTTTGTTATATTTTTTAGATTAAATGTTAAACAAACTTGATTTATAGGGGCGAAAGGCTGATTTCAGGGGACGAGGGGCTATTCAGGTCTGGGAAGGCCTGTTGAACGAAAATGAAAATGGGAAGGGAAGTGGGGTAACTCAGATATATTGGCGCAGTTCCAACGCTGTGGAAAACGTCTGCACGTTCGCAATTTTCTCGCCCTTGTAGCGCTGCACCTGGTAGCCCGACACCAGAATGGGGCATGCCGGGAAATCGTGAACCAGGCGGTTCAGATATTCTTCAATGGGCAAATCGGGAGTGGACGTGATGCTGCACAGAAGAATGTCGGGTGTTTGCGCTTTGTATACCGAAACAAGGTCTTCGTGCGGAACATTCTGCCCCAGGTAGTAGGTGCGGTAGCCACCCTTGCGCGTGAGGAAGTGATAGAACAAAAGCCCCATCTCATGCATCTCGCCCTCGGGAAGAAACAACAGAATTTTTTTCGACGTCTTGGGAGGCAACGGCAGGCCGTCGATGGCCACAATGATTTTTTGGCGGATCAGGTTTGAGATAAAATGTTCGTGGGCCGGCGTGATGTTGTGCGTTTGCCAGAGGATGCCGATTTTTTCCAGAAAGGGATAGATCACATCCGTGATGGCTTTTTCGAAACCATAGTGAAGAATGAGGTTGTTCAGGATTTTCTCAAACAGCTCCTCCTCCATATCAATCATGGCCACCACCAGTTGATCGATGTGCACTCCGGTGTCGTTGTTAAGCGAGCTGATCTGCAACACCTTTTCCTTCATGGCGTCGGGCGTCATGTCGGCGATCTTCGAGATCTTGATGCCGTTGTTGTTGAGCAGCGACACGTTGATGATCTTTTTCAGATCTTCATCGGAGTAGTAGCGTATGTTGGTGGCGGTGCGCGAAGGCGCGATGAGGTTGTGGCGCTTCTCCCAGATGCGGATGGTATGGGCTTTTATTCCTGAAAGCTGCTCGAGTTCCTTGATTGAATATTTACCCATCGTCCAGACGTTATCCTAGTTTACCTGCAATAACAGGTCTCTCCAGAAATTGTTTTTTGGAAGGTATGGATATCATACTTTAGCGATTCATGGCTCCTGACGTCATAAAAATAGGAAAAGATTGGTTCTCTGCCAGAGGGTGGAAGGCGTTTCCGTTTCAACTCGAAGCGTGGCAGGCGTTTTTAGACGGCCGGCACGGGCTGGTGAACGCGCCCACCGGCAGCGGCAAAACCTATTCGTTGCTCATGCCCGCCCTCCTGGAATTTATCCGCGACAACCCTGACTATAAAACAAAAAAGAACAACGGCCTGCAGATCATTTGGATCACGCCCATTCGCGCCCTGTCAAAAGAAATAGAACTGTCGGGCAACCGCGTCATCGAAGGCCTGGGGCTGCCCTGGAAGGTGGGCGTGCGCTCCGGCGACACCTCGCTGAAGGAACGCGCACGCCAAAAAGAAAAACCTCCAGAACTGCTCATCACCACCCCGGAAAGCCTGCACCTGCTGATGGCGCAGAAAGAGTATCCCGATTTTTTCAAAAGCCTCCGCGCCGTGGTAGCCGACGAGTGGCACGAACTGATGGGCTCCAAACGTGGCGTGCAGGTGGAGCTGGCGTTGTCGCGCCTCAAAACCATTTCGCCACACCTCAAAGTGTGGGGCATCTCCGCCACCATCGGCAACATGGACCAGGCGCTGGAAGCGTTGCTGGGAAATTATTATCACGAAAAAGACTACGCCGTTGTGCGGTCCGACATAGAAAAAAAAGTGGAAGTGGTGTCCGTTCTTCCCGACACACTCGACACGTTGCCCTGGGCCGGTCACCTCGGCATCCAGCTGCTTCAAAAAGTGATCGACATCGTGAAAGGCAGCAGCACCACGCTCATTTTCACCAACACGCGGTCGTTTGCCGAAATCTGGTATCACCGCATGCTCGATGCCGCTCCCGAACTGTCGGGCCTCATCGCCATGCACCACGGTTCCATCAGCCAGGAGCTGCGCAACTGGGTGGAAGAACAACTGCACGAAGGCAAACTCAAAGCCGTGGTCTGCACCTCGAGCCTTGACCTGGGCGTGGACTTTCGTCCGGTGGAAACCGTCATCCAGGTGGGAGGTCCCAAAGGCGTGGCGCGCTTTCTGCAACGCGCCGGCCGTAGTGGTCACCAGCCTGGCGCGGTGAGCCGCATCTACTTTGTGCCCACACATTCGCTCGAGCTCATGGAGGCCGCCGCGATCCGCGAAGCCATCACACAAAAAATTGTCGAAGACCGCCTGCCCTATATCCGGTCGTTCGATGTGCTCATCCAATACCTCACCACGCTGTCGGTATCCGACGGATTTTATCCTGATCAGATCTTCGCCGAAATCAAAACCACATTCTGCTACAACTCCGTGAGCGAAGATGAATGGAACTGGCTGCTCAACTTTATCACCACCGGCGGCGACTCGTTGCAGGCCTACGACGAGTATAGAAAGGTGGGCATCCACGAAGGACTTTATAAAATCGAAAACCGCACGCTTGCCATGCGTCACCGGTTGTCCATCGGCACCATTGTGGGCGACAGCTCGCTGTTTGTCCGGTTTGTGTCGGGAAAATATTTGGGCACGGTAGAAGAGTATTTCATTTCACGTCTCAACCCCGGCGATGTGTTCTGGTTTGCCGGGCGCAACCTAGAGCTGGTGCGCATCAAAGAAATGGAAGCGCAGGTGCGCAAGTCCAGCAAGAAGTCGGGTGCGGTGCCGTCGTGGCAGGGCGGGCGCATGCCGTTGTCGTCGCAGATGAGTGAAATGATTCGCCTGAAACTCGATGAAGTGGTGCGGGGTGTGGAGAAAGACGACGAGCTTGTTTTTCTGAGGCCATTGTTTGCCTTGCAGCAGGAGCGTTCACATCTGCCGTCGAAAAGCGAATTCCTCATCGAATATTTCAAAAGCACCGAAGGCTATCACGTGCTCATGTATCCTTTCGAAGGAAGGTTTGTGCACGAAGGCATGGGCGCGCTGGTGGCCTATCGCATCGCGCAGATTCAGCCCATCACCTTTTCGATCGCCATGAACGACTACGGCTTCGAGTTGCTGTCTGACCAACCCATTCCCATCGACGAAGCCATCGAAACAAACGTGCTGGGCGTGGAAAATTTGTTGAAAGACATTCAGGCCAGCATAAACTCTACCGAAATGGCGCGACGCAAATTCAGAGACATCGCCGCCATCTCCGGTCTTGTGTTCAAGGGCTATCCGGGCAAGCCCATAAAAGACCGGTACCTGCAATCTTCATCACAACTTTTTTTCAACGTCTTCCACGACTACGAGGCCCACAACCTGTTGCTGCAACAGGCCTACGAAGAAGTGATGGATTTTCAATTGGAAGAGGCACGTCTGCGAAGGGCACTGGAGCGCATCGCCCAGCAAAAAATAATCATCACCCATCCCGACAAGCCCACGCCCTTTGCGTTCCCCATCATGGTGGACCGCACACGCGAAAAACTCACCTCCGAAAAACTGGAGGATCGCGTCAAGCGCATGGCGCTGCAATTCGATTCGTTAGATTAGAAGATCGCGCGGAACAAGAGGAACAGCGTGCCGGCCATAATCATCACCACCGGCAACGTGAGGAACCAGGCAATGAGAATGTTGCGCACCGTGTCGGGCTGCAGATTTTTGACGCCGCGGTTGGCCACCATGCTTCCGGCAATGCCCGACGACAACACGTGTGTTGTGCTCACGGGAAGACCCAGATAGGACGACATACCGATGGTGCTGGCGGCTACAATTTCGGCGCTGGCGCCTTGTGCATAGGTAAGGTGTTCTTTACCAATTTTTTCGCCTACAGTTTTCACAATGCGTTTCCAGCCGATCATGGTGCCAAGGCCTAATGAAAGGGAAATCATGAGCAACACCCAGGTAGGGGAGTAGTCTGTAATTTTGCGAACGTTCTTCAACTCGTCTTTCAACGATTTTTTTTCCGCTTCGCTCAACTTCACATCTTCTTTCTTTGCCAGTGAGCCCAGCTCGCGGTCCATAATCATAATGTCTTTGCGCACCAGAAAACGTTCGGCTTTGGGAATGTCCTGAACATCGTGCAGGTTGGCAAAGCGTTGTTGAAGGCGTGTGTTGATGAGTGTGGCTTCTGCTAGTTTATTGCGGTCCGATTTCGACAAGTGTGAGGAGTCGATACTGGAAATGACGTGTTCAATTTTTGTTAGCGCGGCAGGCAGGTTGGTGGGCGTGAACGATTCGTTCAACGCGAAATAGGTAGGCACCACGCCAATGAGAATGAGCATGATGAGACCAACGCCTTTCTGCCCATCGTTCGAGCCATGGAAGAAACTCACCAGCGTGCAGGTGAGCACCAGTATGCTCCGGATCCAAAGGGGAGGAGCCTGATTTTTCTTGGGCTCTTTAAAAAGACTATCACCATACGATGTTTTCTTGGTCAACGTCCGGATGAGGTACATCAGAATGATGGTCATCGAAAAACCAAACAGCGGCGAGATGAGCAACGACACACCGATTTCTTGTGCTTTCCCCCAGTTCACAGCATCGCCTGCGGCTTCAGGCAATAGCGAATAGGCCAGGCCAACACCGAGAATAGAGCCGATAAGCGTGTGTGAGCTTGAGCAGGGAATGCCCAGATACCACGTGAGCAGGTTCCAGAAAATGGCAGTCAGCAACAGCGCCATCACCATGGAAATACTATGGGCAATATTTTGGTCCACCAGCGTCTCTACCGGCAACAGGTTGATGATGCCCACGGCCACGGCAATGCCGCCCCAGAAAACACCTATAAAATTGCAGAAGCCCGACCAGATCACGGCCACCCACGGTTTCAGCGAGTTCGTATAGATAACCGTCGCCACGGCGTTGGCCGTGTCGTGAAATCCATTAACAAATTCGAAGGAGCAGGCAGCAATGAGACAAACAATGAGCAGGGCTGAATAGGCGAAGTCTAATTCGAACATAAACCATTAATTCGGTGTGCAATCTAGGGCGAATTCCCGTCCACAATGTTACCTATATGTTAACTTTTTTCTTAAAACTTGTCTATAATCCCTCTATTTCACTGACTTTCAGTGTGTTGAAAATGCTTATGATAATTAAATTTTGATGATTAGATTGACCCGTTCATGGAAACGGAGATTTTAGGAGAGCGTTTGGAATTGTGGCCGCAGAAGGCAGTTTCCTGGCCCGAAAGAGAGATTCTTTTGCTGGCCGATCTGCACGTGGGCAAGATCAACCATTTCCGCCGTTCGGGCATACCCCTGCCGGTGAAAGCCAACGACCGAAACGTTGAAGTGCTCCTCGAACTGGTGGAAGCCACCAAACCCAAACGCATCATTTGCCTGGGCGACCTCTTTCACAGCCACTACAATCCCGAATGGGAAGTGTTTGGCGAGGTGGTTAAACACTTTCGTCACATCTCGTTCGAACTCGTGCTGGGCAACCACGACATCATGAGCGATATCCAGTACAGCCGCAAAGGCATTCAGCTTCACGATGAATTACGGATCGGTCCTTTTATCTTCACGCACCATCCGCTGGAAGAAATTGAAGAAGGCGCCTACAATTTGGCGGGCCACATTCACCCGGGCGTGAACCTTCGGGGCAAAGGCAGACAGTCAGTCACGCTGCCCTGTTTTTACTTCGGAGCACAATCCGGACTTTTGCCCGCCTTTGGCATGTTCACCGGCATGGCCCGCATCTATCCGCGGAAGAACGATAAAGTATTTATTATCCTGGAAAATAAAATCATGGAAGTCAGCACAACAAGCTGACCCCAACCCTGCACACGACCTCATAACTACTATGCAAACACACACATCAAATTTTCAATGCCGGCTCACGCAGATCGCCGTCATGCTGTTGTTCATCACCACCCTCGCCGCACAGGCACAAGACACCACGCGATTGTCGCTGCTCTTTGCCGGCGACGTGATGGGCCACGGCACACAGATCGCCGCCGCCTACGAACCTGCAACAAAATCATACGACTATACTTCGTGCTTTCAATATGTGAAACCTTATATAGAGGGTGCCGACCTTTCCATTGCCAACCTCGAAGTCACGCTGGGCGGCTCGCCCTATACCGGCTATCCGCAGTTCAGCTCTCCCGATGCCCTGGCCCGCACGTTGAAAGAAATTGGCTTCGATGCCCTGGTCACCGCCAACAATCACTGCGTTGACCGCGGCAAAAAAGGACTGGAGCGAACCGTGATGATGCTCGACAGCTTCAACATTCCTCACACCGGCACGTTTGTCGACACTGTGACGCGCCTCAACGACTCGCCCCTCATCCTGCAAAAGAACGGCTTCACCCTGGCGCTGCTCAACTACACCTATGGCACCAACGGCATCGCCGTTCCCAAATCGAACGTGGTGAACCTGCTCGACACAGCCATCATGCACAGGGATCTGGCAAAAGCGAAAGAACTCCATCCCGACGTCATCATCGTGTTCACACACTGGGGCATCGAATACCAGAGCCTCCCCAACAAGGTGCAAAAAGATCTGACGGAGTTTTGTTTCAAACACGGCGCACAACTCGTGATCGGCGCCCATCCACACGTGATTCAGCCGATGGAATGGCGAAAGGATAAAAATCAGTTTGTTGCCTACTCGTTGGGCAATTTTGTGTCCGGACAACGGAAGCGCTACACAGACGGTGGCGCGATGGCTTACCTGGAACTTAAAAAGATTCAATACAAACCCGACAGCGCCATCACCACCATCGACAGCGCAGCCTATGCGCTGCAATGGGTGCACCGCACAGTAGATGCACAAAAGGATTATTATGTTATTCCAGTGCTGGCCGACGAAGCGAAGGCGCTCGAAGCCGTGAAAGGCGAGGTGTCGAAAGCAGCCTATCGCACCTTTGTGAGCGATTCGAAATTGCTGTACAACAAACACAATAAAGACGTGCCTCCGTTAAAAGGATTGCCCCGGCACTATGCAGAACTTCCGCCACCCGCCGAAGAAACTGTTCCTCCCAAGCCGTGACGGAAGCGATAATGCGTGGAGAAACTATTTTCCGCGCAACGTAAAAAACTTGTGTGCCCGCAAGGCGATGGGCAAGCCGATGCACACCATGAGAATGGCCATCTGCAATCCGGCTTTCGCCAGATCGAACGGCGCTGTTTTCAGACCGGTGAGGGGCACTACCACCAGGTTCATACAAAGCCACACAAAGGCGCCGTAGAGAATTCCGGACACATATTTGTTTTTAGAGAGCACACCGGAGAGGTAAGGGTAGGCTATATAGTAGAGCGTGGTCCATCCCATGGCGATGATGTAGTGAAAGAGAAGACCCGCGAACGCCATTGGCGCACCACCTTTGAAGGCCTCCATTCCAAAAACTGCGGCGGCAATGTAGTGAAGGATTGTGATGGGCATCCCTCCATTCGTCACATAGAAGCTTAGAAAGGCGGCAAGAATATCCAATGTTCCTGCCAGCAAACCGGTGAGCAAAATCCATTTGAAAAGGCTTTCCGAAATTCGGGTGTGCGCTGCATGTTCCATAGCGATAGACAGTTTTGTGTATAACGAATGTATTACAAATGCATCGAACAGTCGATGACGCAGATCGTGGGAATTTTCTGTTGCCACATTAGTATCCGCAATGGAAAAAAATCGCGGAAGACTCTTCGGACGTATGGGAAACATCTACGACTTTTTGTAAAGCAGATCCTTCAGTAGGTTGATAAGCAGCGTTTGTTCGGCCAGTATTTTCTTGTATTGCGACATTTCTTTTTCCAGATCCCGAAGCCGGACCTTGTCGCGCGACACGGGCTGCAGGAATTTCTTCTTCCAGAGATAGAATGTGGGTTCGCTGATATTATGCTGCGTGCAGATGTCTCTGACTTTCTTGCCTTTGGTTTGCTGCCGAAGGATCTTCAAAATCTGAGGCTGACTGAATTTCGATTTTTTCATGTCGGCCAATTTAAACGACAGATCCTGAATTGTGATGCCCTGTTTCCTGCCTGTTTGTGGAAGCAAATCACATTGCTCCTCCGTAACGACTGGTCATTTGGCATTATAATCCTACAAAGCGTTGTCTTTATTCTCTTATTCGATAAAGCGATGCGTCGAACTTCTTTTTGTACGGGCTATCGATCAGCACGGGAAAGAACCCGTGCCGAAAATTTTTTTAAAAAAAATATTGCGAAAAAATCAAACTGCAATCCCATTGCAGTTTGATGCTGCACCTTTACATCATAAAGCCAAACTTATAGACGTGGAAAAAGGCGACTAGCTAAATGTTGAAGGCGTTAACTGATGTTATCGCCTTTTTCCTTTTTATATCCGGCCACAAATTTTTTAATCTTTCGAAAAACCAACCACTATGACGAAAACACTGATAATGAAATACGGGGCGATAACGGTTTTTGCATGCCTGAGTGCCGCTTGTTCAAAGTCGCCATGCGACGAACGCAACCTGGACGAACTTATCACCGAGACCGTTTTAACGGCCGAAGACCAGGCGCGGCTCACATCCGAGCAGATCATTCAAAGCCTCAAAGACGGCAACGTTCGTTTTTGTGGCGGCCGCCTCACCCTGCGAAACCATAGCAAACAAGTGCGCGATGCCGCTAACGGTCAGCATCCCAAGGCAGTTGTGCTGTCGTGTCTCGATTCGCGCATTCCCGTGGAGGATGTGTTCGACAAAGGCATCGGCGATATGTTTGTCGCCCGCGTGGCCGGCAATGTGGTGAACGAAGACATTCTTGGCAGCCTCGAGTTTGGCTGCGCCGTGGCGGGTGCGAAAGTGATTGTGGTGATGGGCCACGAAAACTGCGGGGCCATCAAAGCCGGCATCGATCGGATAGAAACCGGCAATATCGCCTTTCTGGTACGGAAAATCGGGCGGGCTGTTGATCAGGTAAATTCGTTTGCCGGCGAAAAAGCTTCGTCGAACAAAGCCTATGTGCACGCCGTCACCGTAGCCAATATTCAAACATCGCTCAGCGACATCCGAAAAAACAGCCCTACTTTGGCCAAGTTGGAAAGCGAAGGCAAACTCAAAATCGTAGGAGCGCTATACGACCTCGACACCGGCGAGGTCATGTTTCTGAACTAGTCGAAGACATACCCCTTTCATCGCTTTGATAAATAAGAAAAGGCATCACCCGAAACGGGTAATGCCTTCGCGCCATCTATTCTCGCAGAAGAATGGACCAAAGGTCATGCCCGCCACTGAAAGAAATTTGCAGTGGGAAAAAAAATCGATTTTTTTTAACGCGTCAAACCATGGCCAATTTTCCATTCTGCCAACGAAATATCGTCGGTGCCAACGAAATATCGTTGGCTTGCGATCCTTAAAATACGTCTTTTTTTAGTTAATTATCTGATCATCAGAGTTTTGAATAAGTGGCACTTGGCTTGTCAACGGGCTAAGCAAAATCTAAAAAAACGCCATTTATGAAAACCATTTCAAAACTCGCCCTCACGATCGCCTGGCTTTGGGCCTTCAGCTTGCCTTTGGTCAGCAGAATCGGTTGTACTCGTTGTACATGTTCACGCCCCTGGCCATCAATCCTGCCTACGCAGGAAATCAGAACCAATTCAACGGTGTTCTTGTCAATCGCTCTCAATGGCTTAAAATTCCCGGTGCACCCGAAACGCAGTTGCTGTCGGCGCACATGGGCGCGGTGAAACGCCCCATCGGCATTGGCATACTGGTATCGAAAGAGAGCATTGGTGTGCATGAGAATTTGTCGGTCAACTTCAGCTATGCCTACCAGATCAAAAGTCAGGATTGGAAACTGGCGTTTGGCCTGCAGGGCGGCTTTAACTTCAGCAAGTCGTCATACGACAAGCTCACGATGGATGTGGATGAGGCGCTGGGTACCGTGAAAACCTGGACGCCGAACTTTGGCTTTGGGGTGTTCTATAACACGCGAAAGTTCTACGTAGGCTTGTCGGTTCCTTACTTCTTCGAAAACACGCTCGTCTCGAACGGCGTCAGCGTTGCAGAGGCACCGCGTTATTATTTTCTCAACGCCGGAAAGATACTGAAGGTGTCGCGCGACATGATGTTCAGGCCGTCGCTCCTCCTTCGCCTGCAAAAGGGAACACCCGTGAATGCCGATATTAACGCCACGCTCTTCTATAAGAAGATTCTTTCCATGGGATTGTCGTACCGCACCAGCGGCGACATTGTGTCGCTGTTTGAAATGCAGATGAGCAAGCGTGTGCGGTTTGGCTATGCCTACGATTTCAATGTGGGCAACGTGGGGCCCTTTGCGGGGGGATCGCACGAGCTTATGCTCAGCTATCGTGTGGACCTCACGGCACGTCCCTGTCATACTTATTTCTGATACGCAGCACTGCAATACAGTTGCAGTGCTGATGCATTACTTGCTACATGAAAAAAATAATCAAGACTCTAATTATACTCTATTTATGAAAGGAAACGATCGCCATAGCCTGCAAATGAAGAACAATTACTTCCTTGAAAAGATCAGGCTGTTGTTAAAACCCATGGGCTTCCGCTATCACCGTAAAGGAAATACAGTGTTGTTTCACCGCGGAACACTCTATGGCTACAACCAGGTTTACATCTCTCAACAGGTTGAAGAAAATGTTTTGAGTATCACGCCCTTCTTCTATACACGCATCAACTCGATAAACATTTTCGCGAATCCGTTTCTGGGTTGCCCCGAGACGCTGTTTAATTGCAACCCCACCATCGGGGCAAACTTGTGTAACCTGGGTTTGGAAAATGATATTTTGTCGGTGCGAACAACCGATGATGTGGAGAATGCACTCTTTATTTTTGAAGGCATCATGGAAACAAACGCGCTGCCGTTTTTTGAAACGCTTTGCTGTTCGGCGGCCATCGACCTGGAACTGAATCGGGATGCCCGTCCCAAAAATCTGTATCTGAACGACATCATTGAACGGCCCATCGTTGGCACGGTGGCCGCCATGTTGAACCGGAACGAGCGATTTTCTACGCTGGTGAAATATTATCGCGAAATGCTGTCGGACACGTCCACAAAAATTGAAATGAACTATGAAAGCCTTCTGGAGAGCCTGAAGATTTATTGCGCGTGATCGTTCGCGTTCTCGACGTTCGCTCTTCTTGCATGTTTGCCTTAAGTAACAAAAAGCCGTCACCGGCTTTTTTGTTTTGTGGTGCTGAGGGTGCAGAACATTTGGATTGTCTCTTTGTTAAAGAGGTTTATCCCCACCACTATGAAAAAACACTTCCTCGTTCTGGTTGCTTGCAGTATTGTGATAACCACTCTGGCACAAACCGACACCAATAAAGAGACCACGCCGAAAAGAAGGCCTTATGTGTCTTCGGGGGGTGAGGCTATTTTTTCGTTGGCCAACCTTTCGATCGCCGGTGCGGAGCGTGGCACGGTACTGCGGTTCTCACCGTTCTTCAACGTGCAAACGTGGGTGCACATGGATAGGAATGAACACTTTGGATGGTTCTCGGGGCTCACCCTGCGCAACGTGGGATTAATCTATGATGTGCCAGGCACAGGCATCCGCAAGAAGGCGCGCACTTACAATGTCGGTATTCCACTGGCGTTCAAAGTAGGCGACATGGATGGCAAGTTTGTGTATGCGGGCTATGAAATCGAGTTGGCATTCAACTACAAGGAGAAGACTTTTGAAAACGAAAAGAAGACCGACAAATTCAACGTGTGGTTCAGCGATCGCGTGAATCTTTTTCAGCATGGTTTCTTTGTGGGAGCTCAATTGCCACACGGCGCCAACATCAAGTTCAAATATTACCTTTCCAGATTCTACAATAACAACTATTCCGAACGTGATGCGAATGGCGTGGTCACACAGCCTTATGCGCCGATCGATGCTAACGTGTTTTATTTTGCGTTGAGCTTCATGCTGCGGAGAGAGGAAATGGAAAAATTCAAGAAACCCATCACGTATTCGACGCGACGATAGGCCAGCGATTTCACGGAAGCAAAAATACAGTCAACGTCTTTGCGCCGTGTGCGCCCAGCACCAGCGATTGTTCGATGTCGGCGGTTTTGGAGGGGCCGGCGAGGAACGTTCCGAAGGCATAGCCGGTGTGGATGCGCTCGTAGGCGTGGTGCATCGTGTTTACGATGGAACTTGCCCGGATGACCAACGCCAGGTGTTCGCAGATGAAAGGCAGGGCACGATCGCCCATGTCGGTGTCGGTGATCCAGATGGCGCTGTTTTCGGCTACTCCGAATTGTCCTTTGATGACCGCGAGGTTCACATCTTCGAGCGTGTGTGGTTTGGCGGACAGTGCGTTCAACGAATCGCCAAGGTGAATCTCGGGGATGAGATTTATGATGCGGGCAGGCGACGGAAATTGTGCTGACAGGTGTGCATGAATCTGATCCCAATTTTTTACTTCGACAATTGATCCCCCGATACCTTGCAGCACGGTCGTGAATTTTTGGACGGCATCGAAACCCGGGGCCACGGGTGCCAGGTCGCTAAGCGCAAGGCTGGGCAGTGGAGCGGCGGGGGGCTGGTTTTGTTTTATGGTGGCCAGTATTTTTTCTCTGCTGCTCATGCTTTGCGTTTGTTTGTGCGATACCATTCGCCGAACGATTGTTTTGGAGCTGTCGGCATTTCGCGTTGCTTAGCCCAGGGGTTGAGACTGTTGCTTACCAGGAAAGGCATGTGGCGGCTCACCCAGCGGCCAACGCTTCCCGAGATGCGATAGATTCGCGGATGCGACAACACAAAGGCCATTCCTTTCATGCCATTCTTTTTTGTGCTGCCCACATAGCCGTCTTTGGCCAACACCTGTCGCCATTTATAAAGCTGATCGTGAATATCGATTTTCACCGGGCACACGTTGCTGCACGAGCCGCACAGGGTGGAGGCAAACGGGAGGTCGGCGTTCTTTTTCATGTCCAGTGCGGGCGCGAGTATGGAGCCGATGGGGCCGGCGATGGCATAGTGATAGCTGTGGCCGCCGCTGCGCCGATAGACCGGGCATGTGTTCATGCAGGCACCACAGCGGATGCACTTCAACGCGTTTCTGAAATCGTCGCTGCCCAGGCGTTCGCTCCGGCCGTTGTCGACCAGCACGATGTGCATGTGTTGGCCGGGGCGTGGCTTGCGGAAGTGACTGGAGTAGGTGGTGATGGGTTGGCCGGTGGCGCTGCGGGCGAGCAGGCGGAGAAACACGCCGAGGTGCTTTCGCTCGGGTATCAATTTTTCGATGCCCATGCAGGCGATGTGCACATCGGACAGCTGCACGCCCAGGTCGGCGTTGCCTTCGTTGGTGCACACGACCACTTCGCCTGTTTCGGCGATGGCGAAGTTCACGCCCGTGATGGCGATGGGGCTGGTCATGAAACGCTCGCGCAGGTGAACGCGTGCCGCAGCCGTTAGAAATTGCGGATCGCTGTTGCCTTCGGGAGTGCCAAGATGTTTATGAAAAAGCTCGCCGATTTCTTCTTTCTTCCAATGGATGCAGGGCAACACAATGTGACTGGGGGGCTCGTTGGCCAGTTGCACGATGCGTTCGCCGAGGTCGGTGTCTACCACGTCGATGCCTTGTGCCTGGAGGTAGTCGTTGAGGTGGCATTCTTCGGTGAGCATCGACTTGCTTTTCACCACGCGGGTGATGCCGGTTTTTTGAATGATGCTGTGCACAATTTGATTGTGCTCTTCGGCATTGGCCGCCCAGTGCACCGTGACACCGTTTTGCTGTGCCTGCTGTTCGAACGACAGCAGGTAGTGATGCAGGTTAGCCAGCACGTTGTGTTTGATTTGGGATGCCGTTTCGCGCAGGTGTTCCCACTCCGGAATTTGCCAGGCCGCCTTGTCGCGCTTTTGGCGCACGAACCATAACGTTTTGTCGTGCCAGTCAACGCGGGGTTCGTCGCGGTTGAAGGTGTCGGCGAGGGTGGCGTGATCTTTTGATGCGGTATGCTGTTGAGCTTCCATCGCTAGCCTGCATTTAATATTTCGGCAATGTGTATAACCTTTGTGGTGCTGCGCTGACGACGCAGAATGCCTTCGAGGTGCATGAGGCACGACATGTCGCCCCCCGTGATATATTCCGCGCCGTGGTGAAGGTGGTCGGCGATACGATCTTTGCCCATCTTGACCGACACGGCTTCTTCGGCCACACAAAACGTTCCGCCAAAGCCACAACATTCGTCGGTGCGATCGAGCGGGATGAGTTCAAGTCCCTGGACGAGGTTGAGCAGGTGCTGTGGTTTGGAAAAACCGGGACTTACCAGTTCCGACATTTGCGATAGGTGAAGTCCGCGCTGGCCGTGACAGCTTTGGTGCAGTCCTACTTTGTGGGGAAAGTGGGCTGTGAGGTTTTTGATGTGCAGCACATCGGTCAGAAACTCGGTGAGCTCCATCACGGTGCTGCGAATTTTTTCGGCGGCGGGCTCATTGGCCGACGCGTGCAGGTGGTCTTTGATGTGGAGCGTGCAACTTCCGGAAGGACACACGATGTAGTCGTAGCCTGAGAAATTCTCAACAAACAAATCGTTGCACGATGTGGCGAGATGTTCGAAACCCGAGTTGGCCATGGGCTGGCCACAGCAGGTTTGCTTTTCCGGATAGAAAACAGACACGCCCAGTTTTTCAAGCAATTCCAGTGTGGCAATGCCAACCTGCGGATAGAACTGGTCTACGTAGCAGGGAATAAAAATGGCAACCTTCATACTTCCGATTCTGATGAATTCAACGGCAGCATCAGGCTCACGTTGACGGGGTAAGTATAAGTGATATTCTTTGAGTTTGCATCCTTTACAATCCTTTTTTGTTGGGTGGTAGGGCAGTCGGAGACTGGGATGATGTTGGGTACGAGTCGGAGGCCTCGCACCAGGTTTGTTGTTTGTCCGTTCACTCCTGAATTTTTCACGGTCACGCTTGAAAGACTGCCCTTCGGGGGGATGGCTGAAGATGAATGCCGGGTGCGTGGGTTTAATGTTTCATAAACCAACTAAATCAACATGGATATGAAACAACATGGTAATTCAATCCTTCAACGGATTCTACAGTACAAAGGGCTTTTGCTGGCGGCCGTTTTGATGGTCGCGGTCCTGGGCAGTTGCAAAGATGATGATGATGACAGCACGCCCGAAGCAAAAAACATTGTGGCCCTGGCGCAGGCGAACTCAAACCTTTCTTCACTGGTTACGGCGCTCACAAAATATCCCGACCTCGTGAGCACGTTGAGCGGCTCCGGAAAATACACGGTGTTTGCCCCGACCAATGCGGCGTTTGCCACGTTGCTGACGGCCACCGGGCAGACCAGTCTTGACGATCTGCCCGAAGATGTGCTGCGCGACGTGTTGGAATATCACGTGGTTTCCGGCGCGGTGAAATCGACCGAGTTGAAGACCGGAGCTGTTGAGACCGTGGGGGGGGAGGACATTGCCGTGACCACCACCGGGGGTGTGAAATTGAACGGAACCACCAACGTGACCACCGCCGATGTGGAAGCTTCGAATGGTGTGGTGCATGTGATTGATGCTGTGCTGGTGCCACCGTCTATCGTGCCCGTGGTGGGAACCATTGTTGCTCCCGCATTTTTCAATAAGAACTTCACCACGCTGGTGGCTGCTGTGAAGCAGGCTGGTCTGGTGGAAACGCTCATCAACAAAAGCGCCAACTACACGTTGTTTGCGCCCACCAATGCGGCCTTCACCGCGGCAGGCATCACGGCGTTGCCTCCTAATACAACCGAGGGAAATGCCACGCTCAGCGGCATTCTGAGATATCATGTGCTGGCTTCGAAGGTTACGGCGGCCAACATTGCAGCGGGAAGTTCTTCGGCCGAGACCTTGAATGGAAAGATCTATCTCTCCAAAGGGTCGTCTGGTGTTTTTATTAACGGAGCCACCAAAGTGACCACAGCCGACGTGCAAGCCTCCAATGGCGTGGTGCATGTGATTGATCGTGCCCTTGTGCCACCCTCCAAAACCATCGCGCAAATTGTGAGTGATGCGGCCAACGCCGCTTCGGGCAAACAATTCACGAAGCTCCTGCAGGCGCTGGCCCGCACCGATGGTGAAGATGATGATCTGTTGGCAGCCGCTTCGGGCGAGGGCAACCTCACCGTATTTGCTCCAACCGATGCCGCCTTTGAAGCCTTGGGTGTTGACCTGGCCACGGTGGATCTGGCTGCGCTTACCAAGATTTTGAAACACCACATTGTGGCAGCCCGCGTGTTTTCGTCAGATCTGTCGTCGGGTTCGGTGGCTACATTGTATAAGAGCGTCACCATCGATCTGCCCAACCTCACGGTGACCGGTGCGAAAACCGGTGAAGCGCCCGCCAAGTTGCAGGCCACCATGCTAAACATTCACGCCACCAACGGTGTTATCCACGTGATCGACAAAGTATTGATTCCAGAGTAAACGCTTATTTTCTGAATTCTAAAATTACCGGGTGGGTCGTGAAAGCGGCCGGCCCGGTAATTATTTCGTACTACAAAACTCCAGGCACCGTGTTCAGCATTCGCTATCGGTATGTTTTTATTCTGTTGCTGTCGCTCTATTCTTTTATTAATATCTATTTCACCGTTGGCGAAAAACTTTTCGAATTCTATATTCCCGATGTTATTCTCTTTGGTGTGCTGGCTTTGGTTGTGCTGGGCGTGTGGGAACTGAACCGCATGGTGGAACGGAACCTCAGTCGCCTGCACGGTTTGTTCAAGGGCAAGATTCACATACTGGTCATTCAGTTTGTGTTCAGTTTGGTTATCGTGGCTGTTGTGTGCATGGTGTCGCTGGAGTTATTGTATGTGGTCATGGGCATGTCGCCGGTGCCGCAGCCCACGCACATTTTGTTGCTGATGGTGTTTGGGTTTCGTATAAACCTGTTTCTGAACTGTCTTAATGCCATTGTGTTTTACATGAACCGGCTGAAGAAAACGGAGCTGGAGGCGGAAGAGTTTAAAAAGATTTCTGCCGAAGCCCAGTTCGAGTCTCTTCGAAACCAGATCAATCCACACTTCCTGTTCAACAGTTTCAATGTGTTGTCGACGCTGGTGTATAAAGATGCCGACACGTCGGCGCGGTTCATCGGGCAGCTGTCGAATGTGTATCGCTACTTATTGTATAGCCAGGAGAAGAAGGTGGTGCCGTTGCAGGATGAACTTGCGTTTATCGACTCGTATTTGTTTCTGCTGAAGATCCGCTTCGGTGAGAACATTGTCTTCACCCGCAACATTGTGGTTGACAACACACGCTATGTTGCCCCGGCGGTGTTGCAGATGCTTATCGAAAATGCCATCAAACACAATGTGGTTTCCAAAAAGCAGCCGTTACACATCCTGCTGATTTCTGACGGTGAATCGATCACCGTAGTCAATACGCTGCAAGAAAAACAGGTGAAGGAGCAATCGAGCCAGATCGGTCTGCAAAACATTGCGCGGCGCTATGGTTTCTTGTCCGACGAGAAAGTGCGTATCGAGCGAACTGATACGGAATTCAAAGTGACCTTTCCACTACTACAAATTGACCAATGAGAGTTTTAATTGCAGAAGACGAAGTGTTGGCAGCCGAGCGTTTGCAGGAGTTGCTGCTGGAATGCGACCCCGAAGCCGAGGTGGTGAACACCCTGGACAGCGTGGAGGATGTGTTGCATTTCCTCAGCAAAAATGTTCCTCTCGACCTGATGCTGCTCGACATACAACTGGCCGACGGCAAGAGCTTTGAAATTTTTCAACGCGCGCAGGTGGACGTACCTATCATCTTCACTACGGCCTACGATGAGTATACGCTTCAGGCGTTCAAGCTGCATAGCATTGACTACCTGCTCAAACCCATTCAAAAGCACGACCTCGCACACGCGCTGGACAAGTTCAGGCGTCTCATTCTGCCGCGCAAAATTCACTACGAGGAATTGAAAGCCATCCAGGCCCTGGTGTCGCAGGGAATGAAGACGTATAAGGAACGTTTCATCCTGAAGTCGGGCAACCGGCTTCATTTTAAAAATGCGAGCGACATCGCCTACTGCTATGCCGATGGGAAAATGGTGTACATCATTGCGCGCAAAGACCTTCGGAAATATTTGATCGATCACACGCTCGAAGAATTGGAACAGACCCTGAACCCGAAAGATTTTTTCAGAATCAACCGGAAATTTATTGTGAACGTGGACTGCATCGGGGAAGTGAAAGGCCAGATGAGCACGGGGCTGGAAGTGTTGATGAACCAGGCATGCGAACACAAACTGGTGGTGAGCCGCGACCGTGCGCCGGACTTTAAAGCCTGGTTGAACCTATGACACCGAAACGCAACACGATAGATCCAAACCGTATAAACCATGAGATATAGTTTTATTTTCTTCTTCCTGATTTCACTTTCCACCCACGCCCAGCAAACCGCTGACGTGGAAGATTTTAAAAAAGAAGTATTGACCCTACGGGCCGAAGTGCAAAACATTCGGGTGAACCTGGCCAAGGGCGAGCAAAAATTTAAACGAGGAATTCTGGTGGCCACCATCGGCTATTCCGTGACCATTGCAGGCGGCCTCATGCTGGGGCGCAAGCACGACGAGTTGGGCAAAGGGCTTCTGATTGCGGGTGGCACCACCGGCATCATCGGCACCGCCATGATGCTGGACGCGTTCAAATTTTTGGGGCGACCACTTCGCGAGAAGCAGAAATCGTCGCCTTAGTGATCAGTGTTCATAATAGTACCGATCCGCCTTGTTTCATTGCGTAGACGCCCGCTCGTGCAACACCGACGGCAGGATTTTCAATTCGGGCACATCGGCTTTTGTACGGCGCTCCAGGGCGTTGAACAGCAATGTGGCAGCGGCCTGTCCCATGGCAAAAGCCGGTTGGGTGATGGTGGTAAGGGGAGGGTTGAGCAAGGCCGCGATGCCCAGGTTTGAAAAGCCGACCACACGCACGGCATTGGGAATGGCCAGATTCAACGCATGACAAACCCGGTAGGCCAGCAAGGTGAGCGACTCTACGGAGCACACCAGGCCGTCGGGCGGGTTTGGGTTGGTCAGCAGGGTTTTCAGGGTGTCGTAGTTCGTGTCGGGGTGGGTGCAGTCGATGATGTCTTCGTCGCGCACAGGTCGACCATGATCGGCCAGCGCGTTTTTGTAGCCTTGAAGCCTTTGCTGGATGATGTTCAGATTTTTGTGTACCGACAGAAAGCCGATGCGGCGGCATCCTTTTTCCAGCAGGTGATGCGTGGCGTTATAACCCGACTCCACATCGTCGGTGAGCACACGGGCTGCGGTCACGTCCTGCCAGGCACGGTCGAAGAACACAAGGGGCTTTTGTGCTGCCATCTCTTCGATGTGGGTGTGTGAGCCGTCGCCCAGCGAAACCGACATGAGCACACCGTCTACGCGGCCACTGCGAAAGTCGTTGAGGATGGCTTGTTCTTTCTGCTGATCGTCGTGGGTGAGATAGATGATGACGTGATAGCCCTTCTGGCGGGCCACCGATTCGATGCCGTTGATGGCGTCGGAGAAAAAGCTGTCGGCCACTTCGGGCAGCACCACCCCGATGTTGCCGGTTGTTCGTTTGCGCAGGCTGCTGGCATAGGCGTTGGGGATGTAGTCGACCGACCGTGCGTATTCCACGACGCGCTGTCGCGTTTCGGGGCTGATCTCATGGCTGCCGGCCAAAGCCTTCGAAACCGTAGACACTGCGAGCTTTAATTCGGAAGCAATTTTTTTGATCGTTATACCCATAGTTTGCGACACTTGGTCTGAAAGCCGTGCTAAGTTTTTGTTATGATTACGAAACCGGTTTCGCAAATAAAAGAACTTACCGCTTCACTTTCATCAGTATTTCTTAGCAAGTTGAAAACACATTTCAGCAAAAGCACATGAGCCCGCTTTTCAGACACCTTTCAATCTTCCTGCATGGCAGCATGGCTGGCTGAATCAAACGTGTTGAAGTCCGCAAAAGAATGATAATAGTTCGAAATTGCACCCTGCACAATGTCGTCAAACACGTGACAGGGGATTTCTTTGTTAAAGTTTGAATGAGGCATGGATAAGGTAGTTGAACACGTGGATGCCGATCTGATCGCCAGCATAAAGCAGGGCGACCCCAAAGGACTTGAGCTGTTGTTTCGCAGACTATATCCCGCCTTGTGTGCCTATGCCCGTAAATTTTTGAACGATCCCGCCGAATCGGAAGAAATTGTCCAGGAACTGTTTTCGGCCCTGTGGGAAAATCGCCAGGTCCTCGACGAAAACCAGTCCCTTCAGTCGTATCTGTTCACGGGTGTGAAGAACCGGTGTCTCAACTACTTAAAGTCTCAGAAACGAAAGACCCATCACGCCGAACTGATGCGTTTTCTCTATGTTCAGCAAACGGCTACCGACGCGTCGCATTCCTATCATGCGCTGTTGGCCAAAGATCTTGAAAAGGATTTCTATACCGCCCTAGAGGACCTGCCAGCCGAATGCCGTAAGATATTTGAACTTAGCCGCCACGAAGGCCTCAAATACCAGGAGATTGCCAACAAGCTTAACATCTCCATAAAGACGGTTGAAACACAGATGTCGCGTGCCCTGGCCAAGCTGAGGCTCCACCTTCGCGAACACATGGCACTGCTGCCGCTGCTGTTGCTGTTCAAATAAATTTCAGGGCGCTGTCAGGGTAAGACCTGGGGTTTGTTGTATTAGCGGGCAACACGACGCCATGGACGCAGAAGCCCCCCTCCCCATCAAAGAAATCATTACCCGTTTTTTGGAAGGGCATGCCTCCGAAGAAGAAATCGCGCAGTTGCACGAATGGGTGAAGCAGGACGATGCCAACCGCCAGTACTTCTATGAAATAAACGATGCTTACCAGGCGTCCATCACGCTGCCGCGCTACAACCAGCCCAAGATCAATACAGCATGGGATCAACTGTCGAAAGGACTGAACACCCCCGGATTGGTTCAGCATCCGGCAGTGCCAAAGTCAAACCGCTATACATTCTTACTAAAGGTGGCTGCATCGATCACCTTGCTGGCTCTTACTGGCCTGGCCATCATCCTGTTGTTGCGCGACTTCACCGCCGCGCCGTCGGTGGTTTACAATGCCGGTGGGAACAGCATGCGCATTCGCCTGCCCGACAGTTCGTTTGTGTGGCTTAACCGCAACAGCACCCTGGAGTATGCCGCGTCGTTTGGCGCCGAGCACCGCGAAGTGTTGCTGACGGGAGAGGCGTTTTTTGATGTGCGCAAAAACAACCATCCCTTTGTTGTGAAGACCAACCATATTCAGGTGCATGTGAAGGGAACAAAGTTTAATGTGAAGGCCTATGCTACTGACGCAGCCACCAAGACCACACTGGCCGAGGGCAAGATTGAACTGCTGATAGATGGCAACCAGTCGCGCTATGTGATGCACCCTGGCGACCAGATCACGCTCGATTCGGATCATAATAAGGTGGTCCGCAAAAAAGTTAACCCGGCCAACTTCTCTGCCTGGAAAGAAGAACAGCTCACGTTCGACGGCACGCCGCTGCGCGACATCATTCTGCAACTGGAAAGCCGGTTCAACGTGAACATCGTGCCCGATGCCAATGTGTCGTTAAACGAACGTCTGTCCATCACCGTGGAAGACGAAACCCTGGATGAAGTGCTCGACCTGATCCAGCAAGTGTCGCGGGTGAAAGTGCACAAGGACAAGAACACGATTGTACTGACCCAATAAAATCTTAACCAACTAACAACAATTTCTATGGGGATTAATTACCGCGAAAAAAGGAAACCGGGAAACCGCTTCAGACAAAGCTTGCTGGTATGCATGGCATTGCTGCTGCCCTTCCTGGGATGGAATGTTCAGGCACGCCCTGGCGGCCTGCCCGCATCCGGAATGATCGAGTTGAACCTGAGAAACATCCCGTTAAAGAAAGCACTCAAGGAAATTGAACGGCAAACGCACTACCACTTTGTGGTGAACGACAGCCAGCTGCAAGACATCCAGAAGGAAGTCACCATCACCATCCGGTCCGAGAACATCGAAGAGGTGCTCAGCCAGCTGCTGATGGGAACCAACGTGACCTACCGCATCAAGAAGCGACAAATCACCCTGACGCCTTCGGTACACGACCGACAAACCAGCATGCTCACAGCCTCTGCGCCACGGACCGCATTCAACGGCGTGGCATGGGTGGCCAATCAACCGCTCTTTGTCTATGAACCCGTTGCTGTGCTGGCTACTGTAATCACCGGCACCGTGAAGGATGAAACCGGAAGCGCATTGCCGGGCGTGAACGTGGTGGTGAAAGGAACCTCGATTGGTGCCGTGACCGACGCCGATGGAAATTTTTCGCTGAACGTTCCGGAAGACGATGCCGTGCTGGTGCTTACCTTCATTGGTTATCTCACACAGGAAATTCCGCTGAACAATCAAACGGTCATCAATGTGCAGATGGAGCCCGATTCGAAAACACTTTCGGAAGTTGTGGTTGTAGGGTATGGCACACAGGAAAAGAAAGACGTGACCGGTTCTATCTCTGCCGTGAAAGGATCTGATTTTGAAAACCTGCCCACCGGTGGAGCGCAACAAGCCCTTCAGGGTCGCGCAGCCGGTGTGAACGTGGTGCGCAACGGTGGGGCTCCCGGCAACGCCGGCAACATCCTCATTCGCGGCCTCGGCACGGTGAACAATGCTGATCCACTCATCGTGATCGACGGTGTGCCTGCGGGCAACATGAACGATGTGAACCCGAACGACATTCAGTCGCTGGATGTGTTGAAGGATGCTTCGGCGTCGGCCATCTATGGAACACGTGCCGCCAATGGCGTGGTGCTGATTACGACTAAACGTGGCAAGTTTGACGACAAGCTGAAGATCACGGTCAATGCCTATACTGGTGTTTCGCACCGTATCAAAACATTGGATGTGCTCGATGCCCCCACGCTGACGCAACTCAAGCAGGAGTCGTTCAACAACGACGGCGCTGCGATTCCGGCCTTGTGGCAAGACCCTCAATATCAAACACAGAAGACCAACTGGCAGGACGAAGTGTTCACAAAAGGCACAACCGACAACATCGATCTTTCGATCCGCGGTGGCGGCAAGTATTCATCGTTTGCGATCTCTGGTGGAAAGTATAGCGAGAAAGGTATCATCGGGAATTCGTACTACAAACGGTATACGTTCCGCATCAACAGCGACCACAAAATCGGTGAGCGTTTGAAGATCGGGCAAAGCCTACAGTTCACCAACACCAACGACAATGCTCCCAATACACTGTCGGCACAGGATGGATTGTTGTGGAGTGCTATTCGTTTCCATCCCGGCTTGCCCGTACGCAATGCCTATGGCAACTACAGCTCTAGCATCGCAGGTTTTGGCGACATCAACAACCCGCTCTATACCATCGACACGCAGGATAAGAACAACAGCCGCAATCGTATCTTGGGAAGCGCAACTGCTGAATATGAAATACTCACCGGCCTGAAGGCAAAAGCGAACCTCGCCGTGGATGCAACATTCTCTGACACTTATAACTTTGAAGTGAAAGTCGACAGCCAGTATCGTCAAACGAACTTCAACCAATTGACCCTCACGAACGATAAAAACTGGTCGTTCTTGCAGGAATATTTTCTGTCGTACGATAAAACGTTTGGTGACCACGCTGTAGCCGTAGTAGCTGGCTACACGTCGCAGACGTATAACGATATTTATTCCAAGCAAGTAGGACGCAACTTTGCCAGTGAAGATCCTTCGTTGCGCTACATGTCGCGAGCCGGCCTCATCGTTAATCAACTCGGTGACAATGGGGGCCGCAGCTATGACGCATTGCAGTCGTGGTTTGGTCGCGTAAACTATTCTTTCAAGGATCGTTATCTGGTGACCGGTACGTTCCGTGCCGATGGATCTTCCAGGTTTAGAGATGGTTTGCAATGGGGAACGTTCCCGGCATTCTCGGTGGGGTGGCGCGTTTCAGAAGAATCGTTTTTTAGAGATAATGTATCGTTCATCAGCAACCTGAAACTTACCAGCGGCTGGGGAGGATTGGGTAATCAGAACGTTAACCGGAATCAGTACCTCGCCTTGCTAACGACAGGCTATCCGTATGCATTTGGAAACACTGGCACCCAGGATCAAGTGTCGGGTACGGCCCAGAATCGGCTTTCTAATCCGAACATAGGATGGGAAACCGCTCAGATGACCAACATTGGATTGGATGCAGGCATTCTTGACAACAGAGTGTTGCTCACCTTGGCGTATTTTGTGAAAGACACCAAAGACATGTTGCTGTCGCCACCGTCGCTGGGCACATTGGGATCGGCGGCCATACCCGATCAGAACGTGGGACAACTGCGTAATAAAGGTTTAGAAGTTGAAGTTTCGTATCGCAAAACCACAGGTGATTTCACATTCACGTTGAGCGGCAACGCCACGTTCATTCAAAACCGCATCACACAGCTGTTAACCCCCGGAAGCTTCCTCGCATCACAAAATTACGGGCGCACCGACCAAGAGATTACACGTAGTTATGTTGGAAATCCTTTCGGCACGTTCTATGGATGGCATGCCGACGGTGTGTATCAGAATCAACAGCAAATTGATTCGGATCCCAACATCGCCAACGACAGCCGCAGAACACAAGGGCAGATTCATCCCGGCGATGTTCGGTTCACAGATCAAAACGGCGATGGCATCATCGACGACAAAGATCGCGGCATCCTGGGAAGTCCACAGCCTAAGGTGAATTATGGTATAAACGCAAGCTTTGGCTTCAAGGGATTTGACCTGAACCTGTTCTTTCTCGGTGTGGGCGGTGTAGACCTCTACAATGCTGATCGCATGCAAGGACTCAACGCGCAATATCCATTCAACCTCTATCAGGAGGTGACCGGGCGCTGGACGGGCGATGGCACCAGCAACACACTTCCCCGGTTGAGCTCGGAAGACCCTAATCTTAACTTCCGCACCTCGAATTTATTTGTGGAGAGCGGTGCATTTTTCAGATTGAAGAACATCACACTGGGATATACCATTCCGAAAGTTGTCACGAATGCGCTCCGTATGACTAGCGCGCGCTTCTATATGTCGGGCCAGAACGTGTTCACCGTCACAAAGTATAAGGGCCTTAATCCGGAACTTGGCTTTGCCAGTGGAAATCGTCAGGCGGGACAATATCCGCAATTGGGTGTTGACTATGCACAGTATCCTTTGTCGCGCACGTTCACCCTTGGTGCCACCCTTACCTTCTAAGCGTATGAGAAATAATAAAGTCTTTATGAAAAAAATAACGGGCGCTGCAGTAATCTGTATGGCCATCTTAGGCGGTTGTCAGAAAGATCTTTTGGACTCTACACCCTATGGTCAACTTACCACAACACAGTTCTGGCGCAACGGCGATGATGTTGTGTCGGCCACCAACGCGATCTATTCGCCACTGCTGAACGAAGACGGTTTTGCACACACGGAGTATACGTTCGACAACAGCTCCGACGACATGGTGCGATCTGGCGATCACGGCGACTCGGAGGCACAATTGGAATTGTTTACCTACAACGCCTCCAATTCGCACATTCTCAACACATGGTCCACAAAGTATGAAGTGATCTCGCGCGCCAACGCCGTGCTGATCAACTCACCAAAAGTGACGATGGACGAAAACTTGCGCAAGCGTAGTTTGGGAGAAGCCTATTTCCTCAGAGGCTTTGCCTATTGGAGACTGGCCGTGATATGGGAACAGGTTCCCGTGATTTTGGAAGAAGACGTTCTGGCGAACAACTTCAACAAAGCCAAGTCTAGTCTGGCCGATGTGCAGGCTCAGGTTGAGGCCGATTGGCTAAAAGCTGTGGACCTGTTGCCCGAGTCTTATACCGGCTCCGACGTGGGACGGGTAACACAAGGCACTGCGTATGGCTTCCTCACGAAGTTGTATGTGTATCAGGAACAATGGGCCAAAGCTATTGCCGCCGGTACCAAGATCACCACCAACGATGCCTATAAACTGGCCGACAGCTTTGGTGACAATTTTCAGCTTGCTACGGAGAATAACCCTGAGGTGCTCTATAGCTTGCAGTATGAAGGTGGATGGACAACCGACGATTCCCCTGCATTTTATCACACACCCGGTGGCTTGGGTGGCTGGGGCTTTCACGAACCCATTCAAGACCTTGTAGACGAATTTGAACCCAACGATCCACGCCTCGGCTACTCCATCTTTCAGCCAGGCGATGAAGTGCAACTCACAACCGATGTGACGCACACGTTCGCCGAGTCCGATACACGCCTCACAGGCTATGCCTTCCGCAAATACACCAACTTCACCGAAGCAGGCGACATGAGCCAAAGCCTCAATGCACCCTGGCTCCGTTCGGCTGACGTCTATTTGTTGGTGGCCGAAGCCAAGATTCGTTCAGGTCAAAGTGGAGATACTGAATTGAACGCGGTGCGCGAACGCGTGGGACTTGATCCGATATCAGGTGCAACCATGACCGACATCATGCACGAACGTCGTGTGGAACTTGCCGGCGAAAACGATCGTCACCAGGATCTGATGCGCTGGGACAAAGCAGGCCTCATCGACATCGTGGCGCACTATGCAAAAGACCGCGGGCCATTCAAACCCGGTCGCGAATTTATACGCCCCAAGCATTACTACTTCCCCATTCCGCAGCGTGAAGTGGATTTGAGCACCGGCGTATTGAAACAGAACACAAACTATTAATCAAGTCATTACTCCACTTGCCCGACACGCCCGGGCAGAGAATGGATAGGAGTCCAAGGCGTATAAAAAAGGTGTAAAGCAGGAACCGGCAGGAGAAGTCAGTTTACGGGGTTGTAAATTCAGTATCTTGCCGGCGACTGCTTTATGCCACTTTTTTTATATTGTGTCCATGATAACGAGAATCCTTCCGATTGCATGTGTTGTTCTGCTGGCAAGCTGTTCTGATAAACGTGAATTATTGCAGGGCTCGTGGCATGTAGATTCTGTGTATAGCTACTACAATGGGTTTGGCTATATGCGCAAAGACCTCGACGAGGAACCACTGCAACACTATCAACCCGATGGCCGCCTGAGAATGACGCGCGGCACGGAATTCCGTTTTTTCCTGTACGAGATGCCCACGTCCGATAGCCTCGTCCAGAGTAGTCTTGAAAAAAAGAGAACAGGAAAATTTCTGATCGTAAAGCTCGACAAGGACCAACTGGTGTTGCGCAAGGAAATGCCATTCGTGTTCCCCGGAAAAAACCAGTCTCGTTATGAGCTGCGTTACTTCTCGAGGGTGAAGCAATGAGTCAACCCGTCATGGTTTCGGAAGATCTGCTTGTCTTGACTTCCCCTGACTATCCAAAATCACAATGGCCGTAACATCGTCCGGTATCTTCAGCCGGCGCGACGATTGCGACAGGTAGCCGCTGCCATAATAAAATTCTTGCTTTGATTTCTTTCCGTTTGAATGCGTGAGTATCGCGGCAACGTCGCTGTTGCGTATCGTGATAACACGGTGCGTTCGGGTGTTTTTAAAGACTTTCAGGCTGTCGTTGTTTTGTGCGGCAAGAGCAAGTGTTGTGCCGTTGGGGTTAGTGAGGAGTGCGAGGCCTTTGGCGTTGCCGTCGATCAGTGCGCCGCTTTGCAAGGGCGATAGCGCGGTGAAATTTCCCTGGCCATCACCTTTCAACAACAATCCTTTAAAGGCATCGTAGCGTCCCGACAACACATCGGTGTCGTAGGCGTTTCCGCTCAGGAGAATGTCAACATGGTTGTCGCCATCAAAGTCGTCGGTCACCATGCCAAACACAGGTGCGAATTGCGCTTGCACGGGGAGGGGCGATAGTGTCCATCCTGCTTTGCCTTTGTTCTCCAGGTAGCTGCTTTGAAAGGTCTCGCTCGAAAACACACGGGGTGTTGTGTTTGTGCCGGCCATCAACGTCTCCATCGTCGCTTCGGAATAGGTGGCATAGCTTGGATATTTTTTCTTGAACTGCACAATCTGTTGAAACAAATCGTCGCGCGGGTGTGCGGGGCGGTTCACGTTCTGAATGTAGTGGGCCAGCAACGGATCGGGTGTTCCGTCGTGATTAAAGTCGTCAACATAAACGCTGACGGGTTGGTCGTGCGAGGTTTTATAGCGGCTGTTCAGCCCCAGGTTTCCGAGAATATAGTCCGTGTCTCCGTCTTCGTCCACATCGGCAGCCTGAAGGCTGTTCCACCATCCGGTTGAAGGCGGCACCGCGGTGTTGCCCGTGGCGGGTTGAAATTTTCCGTGGCTGTTTTTGAAGATCGTCACGCCCATCCATTCACCCACAAGCATGAGATCGATCTGTTGATCATCGTCCACATCGGTCCACAGGGCGGCGGTCACCATGCCGATCTGCTGCAAGCCCGGTGCCACAGCGTCGGTCACGTTGGTGAAATGTCCGCCATCGTTTTGCAGAATAAAACTTTGCCCGGCTTGCGGATAACGATGTGGCACGGAACGGCCTCCAACAAAAAGATCGAGATCACCGTCGGCATCATAGTCAGCGGCAATCACGCAGGAGCCGGCGGCGCTGTCGGCGGGGAGTGCCTTTGCATTGAGTATAAAATTTCCACGACCGTCGTTGTTATAGAAGCGGTCGCGATAGTAGGGGGAGCCTTCCTCAAATTCGTTTCCGCCGCTCACCACATACAAATCCAGATCGCCGTCGTTGTCGGCATCGAAGAATAGCACGCCCATGTCTTCTTCGTATTTTGTTTTTGAAGTCAACGGTTTCTGTGTGAAGCTGCCGTCTGCATGTTGTGTGAAAAGTTGACCGGATTGGTTGTATGCGCCGCCGATAAAAAAGTCGTCGCGTCCGTCGCCATTCACATCGCCCACCGCGATGCCCGGCCCATTCTCAGAATATTTGTGAGGCAACAAAGGCTGTATCTTAAAGTCAGCATACTCCGTTTCGTGATGACGGAAGGCCAGGTCAGCACGATCTTTAACCGGAATGAAAACAGGTGCGGGAGTTATGTGAGTATGGCTGGTTCCCTTGTGCGCATTGGTGTAGTCAATCGCGAGTGTTTGATTTGCGGCAACGTTCGTCAGCACCTGCAACTTTTCGTCGGGCCATACGGCAACAATCGAATCTACGGTCGTTGTTTTTCCTAATCCAAAATGAAGGTCTTGCTCCACGGTGGACTGATAGCCCCGATAGGGAGAAAGCTGTTGGTACTGAAGTGTGTCGCCTTGCTGATAGACGGTCACTTTCAGGCCATGTGCTTGTCTGTTTCCCTCGGGGCCATGCGGGCGAAGACGCAGGAAATTATTTTTGGTCTGTGTGTCGGCGTGGTTCTCAAACACAAATGCGGGAGCGTTGATGTTGTTGGTCACATAGTCCAGGTCGCCGTCGTTGTCGAGGTCGGCATAGGCGGCGCCGCAGGAATAGGCTGGTATAGTAAAACCCCATGTGGCCGACTGATCAGAAAAGGTGAGGTCGCCATTGTTCCGGAATGCAAAGACGGGAAGGTGCGCGCCGTCGATGCTGGTGAGCGCCTGCAAAAGTTTTTTCTTTTTCGAAAGGTCATTTCCCTGCTGCATAAATTCCTGCATGCGGTAGCTCACAAAGTCGCGGTTGGTGATGTCGCGTGCATAGCCATTGGTGATCAGCAAATCTTTCCAGCCGTCGTTGTCGAGGTCGGCAAACAACGGGCTCCAGCTCCAGTCGGTGGCGGCAACACCGGCGAGCTGGCCAATTTCGCTGAACAGCGGTTGTCCGTTGGCGTCGTTGCCATCGTTGAGCTGCAGCGTGTTGCGCATAAACTGTGGCGTGTATCCGTACTGTAGTTCGGAGCGATAGCGGTCATAGTTCGTGGAGCCAAACATCATCTTCTGACGTTTGTTGTCGGGCGGCAACATATCAACCGCCATCACATCCAGCTGGCCGTCGTTGTTAAAGTCCGAAACGTCGTTGCCCATGGCCGAGTAGCTGGTGTGTTTGAAGTGTTGCGCCATGCGGTCGGTGAATGTGCCGTCGTGGTTGTTGATGTAAAGCAAGTCGTTTGATAGGTAGTCGTTGGAGACATACACGTCGGGCCAGCCATCGTTGTTCACGTCGGCAATGGCCACGCCCAGTCCATAACCTTCTATTGTTACACCGGCCTGGGTTGAGACATCAGTAAAGGTGTTGTTGCCGTTGTTGCGATAGAGACGGTCGGTGTTCACCATTTCTCCTTTTGTGCGCTTGGGGCGAATCACGTTGGGACCGGTTTTGTCGGTGATGTTGGTGAGCAGATACACATCCAGGTCACCGTCGCGATCGTAGTCGAAGAACGCAGCCTGCACGGTGTGGCCGGTGTCGGCAAGGCCATAGGCTTGCGCGCGTTCGGTGAAGGTGTTGTTGCCGTTGTTGATGTAAAGTTCGTTTGTTCTTCGTTTTGGATCGGCCAGCGGTCCGGCATAACAAACATAAATGTCGAGCAGGCCATCGTTATTCACGTCCACCATCGATACCCCTGTGGCCCATTTTCCGGCAGCGGCAAAACCTGCCGTGGTGGTGATGTCCTCAAATTTCAGATCTCCCTTGTTCAGGTAAAGCCGGTTGCTGGTCATGTTGCCTGCGAAGAACACATCGGCGAGGCCGTCGTTGTTCACATCGCCGATGCCGACACCCGCGCCATTGTAGAAATATTCAAACGAGAGGATGTTCAGGTTCTCATCTTCATAGAGCGTGTTCGAAAAGTCGATGCCCGTGTGTTCGGGCGGCAGCAACTCCAGCAATGGAGGAGGGGTTGAATCTGTGGTGCACTGAGTCACCACACACCAAGAAAGCAGTAGAACAAAAAAGAAGGAAAGTTTTTTTAGCCCGTTCATGCATTAACCCTTTAGGATGGATGTCCGATAGGAAAGAAATCACCCGAAGTATTCTTCCTCAAGGTAAAGCCTGACTGGAATAGAAGTAATGACTTGCTTATATATTTTTCAATCCCGAAATATTTGTACGTGGGCTGTAAGGGTAATGCGGTCTGAAGTTGTATTAATATCGCTTAAAAAAAATCAGGCCTTCCCAGGGTAAATCTGGCAAGGCCTGCTAATTTGTTTTTTTGACGTATCAGTGTCCTGTCGGAGGCTTGGTGTATTTAAACATCCAGGTGAAGATATCCATATCGAAACGATCGAAGGAAGGATTCTCTTTGCCCATGCCCGTGCCATTGTAGGTCATGTCGCCACAGTCGTGACCAATGCCTGAATAGAGCGTCAGCTTGGCGTGCACAGGAGGGTCAAGGTCATTCACAGCAAGCACCAGGGCCATAGAATAGTCCGGGAGCACCGTCTTGTCTTCCTGACCATGAAACATCCACACGGGAACCTCCGAAATGCGTTGTGTGAACAAGTCGTTCATCACACCACCGCCGGCAATGGGCACCGCGGCAGCAATCTGATTGTCTTCGAATGAATTGAGCTGGTCCATGGCAGCGTTGCCACCCATGCTCACACCGGTGAGGTAAATGCGCGTAGTGTCAACACTATAGGTCTCGCTGATAAAGCGAATGAATATGCGCAAGTTGTCGCGATCCCACCATCCTTCGTGGCACTGTGGCGATACCACCACCATAGGATGTGGAGGTGACCAGGTGTTGCTTTTGATCATGAGCGGCGGTCCGCTCACGAGAATCTTATCTAACTCAGAAGGAGACGTTTGGCTATTGCCGTTCTCGCCGGAAGCATGCAGAAAGATCAGCACCGGAAATTCTTTTCCGGTAGTGGTATCGCTGGCATAGTTCTCGGGTGTATAGACGTAATAACCATACGGTGCAGCATTGGTGCCGAGTGGAATGGGGGTGTGCGTGCCTTTGTCGGGTGTTGTCGGATGTGTGGCGGTGGTGTCGTCCGGAGGAGTATTGGTATCGGGCGGCGTAATTTGTTGCAGAGGGTCTTTCGAGCATCCCAACATCGCCAAGCCGACCAACAGCACGCCAAAAATTTGAGTTTTCATAAGTGAGGTGGTTAGGGTAAACACACGGGTGTCACCCAAGTAGACTGCAAATTGAGTACCGGGTATATATACCGTGGGATGGCACCGGGGTAAGCCTTCAATTTTGAGCCGAAACCCGGTTTTTGCCTGGGGACCCCGGTAGAACGCGGGGTTAGGTTGGCGAGAAAAGCCCAAAATGAAACAAATATTTCCCCATTCCCACACCCCAGGTGCAGGGTTGGGATGGTCGAATGAGTCTTTTTGCAAAAAAAACTCAAACCCCAAAGCCCCGACACAAAAAGGTCGGTGCTCCGGGTTCGGGTGTGATGGTCTGTCCTTACAAATTCACGTTCAGCCCCATCATCACCATACGTCCGATTTGATCGGAGCCGTAGGATTCGCGCGCATTCTGACCGAAGAGGTTTCGGCCGTTGGCGAAGACGGTGAAGTTGGGTGTGAACTTATAACCCAGGTTTGCATTGAAGATCAGTTTGCCGTCGATGTTTTCGATGTCGCGGGCAATGAGCTCGCCGGTGCTTTGATTCACACTGCTGATGCCGTTGAGTTTGTAGTGGCTATAGTAGTAGCTGCTCACGTTGAAATTCCATTTGCTCACGGGTACGTTCACATACAAACCTCCAAAGCTGCTCGGCGTGTAGTCACTTTTCTGATCAGCTTTGTTGTCGATGTTGTAGACAGGATAGAACATCGGATGATACTCGTTGTAATACGGGCTGTAGTTTGTGAGCTTGGTTTGTTGCAGCGTCACAAAGGGACGGATGTTCACTTTGCCCACAAACATATTCACCGTTACGGTGGCGCCTTGCTGGTGCGACTTCAGGTCGATGTTTTGATAGAGCAATGAAAACTCGCCTTGTTGTGGCACGGGGAAAAATACAGGCTCTTTTGTGACGCGGGTGAGTTGCGCAGAAAAATTGCTGTACTGCTGATCGAACAAACTAATGTCGATGCTGATGGCGCGTGTCAGCTGCGAACGGTAGCCGAGTTCCAGGATGTTGTTTTGCAACAGCTTCAGATCGTCGTTGCCCATGGCGATCACTTTGGCAAAGGCGTTGTCGCTGACAGAGAAATTGGAATAGGCCTGGTTGATAAACGATCCGGCATAAGAACGGCCGGCCAGGAAACGCGCCATGTTCTTGCTGTTCAGTTTGTAGTTCACAATGCCCTGATACGAAATGTAAGTATCGTCCGGAGCTTTGAACTTGTCGGCACGCACGGCGCCGATGATGCGCACGGCGGGGATGGGAGAGTAGTCGGCTTTCAACGAGGCCGCATAGTTATACATGGTGGCCTTGTTGTTGAACAAGCCGGTTTTGTTCACATCCACCGTGAACTTCCTGTCGTCGATGGTTGCGTTCTGATAGCTCAACGCAGGACGAAGACTCAGCTTTTCGTTCACCTTCAGGTTGTAGTCGAGATAGTTGTCGATCGTCACGTAGTCATAGTTGTATTCCGACACGTTTCCGACCAGTGCTTGTCGGCCGCTGAGAATGGATGTTTGGAACGTGAAGTTGTTCACTTCTGCTTTCAACAGGTGGTGAAAGCTGGAGTTGCTCATCTGGTTCACAGTCGAGCCCGCGTTGATTCCCGAAATGGTGCGGTTGTCGTTGTAGCCGGAGTTCAGCGTGAACACCGTTTTGGATGTGGGCGTGAAGTATAAGTTGAAGTTTGCACCGCTGCGCTTCGCGCTCACCGAGGGATCGGGATAATAGCTGAACGGATCGGTTGCCAAAACCGGGTTGGTCGATTGCTTCAGGTCGGTGATGAACGCGTCCTGATTGGAGTCGAAGAATTCGGTGACGGCACGCTTGCGATTGGTATTGTTGGCCGATACGCTGAGCTCCCATTTGTCTGAAAGTTTTGTGCCGACCAGCGCAGAGAAAATACTGCTCTTGCCAAACTGTGTTGTGGCCGTGGCATATGTTTTTGCGTCGCCGGCGCCTTTGCGTGTGATGATGTTGATCACACCATCCACCGCGTTGGGACCGTAGAGTGGCGCATTGGGTCCGTATACAATTTCAATTTGTTCGATGTCGGCGATGTCGATCGGGAGATTTTCCCAATACGTTCCGCCTTGCAGATAGTTAAACACCGGGCGGCCGTTGATCATGGCCAGGATCGACGTGTTCAGATAGGTGAACTGATGCGAGGGCAGGTTGTCTTTGCCACCGCGGATCGACACGTCATAGGAGCCATTGGCAATTTCGCGCACGATAAGGCCGGGCGCTAAGCGCAGCGCATCGGGAATGGACGTGGCCCCGCTGTTGAGGATGTCCTGACGGGTGACTACATAACTCGTAACGGGTGCTTCAAACGTTGATTCCGATTTTTTCGAAGCGGAAACAATGTTGATAGTCATCAATTCTTCCAACGACAGTTCATACATGTCTTCTGAGTCGGTCTTGGCGTCCTGCGCATAAACATCTGCACAGAGAAAGGCCAACGCCACTGGTAAAACATAGTGTTTCATCATACTTTTTGGTTTAATAAAAAATTGAACTGAATCAAGTCACCTTTTCAAAAAAATCATCCCTTCATCCCGTCTCCTGTGCAGCCTTAGGGTGCTGACCAAAAAGTGTGGATGGCGAAGCGCCAGTGAAGCGGTACCGTCATCGAGTCGTGATCGCAGGAGTCAAAAAGTTAGCCAGTGCCGGAATCGCTTGAAATCACAGTTTGAACAACGATGGAGTAATCGAACGTGCCAAAACTGAAAGTATAAATCTTGTATTGGGAAATGTAGCGCTTAAGGAGCGTGTGCGCGATGAAATGATTTGGGGAAAGTTCTCTACAACTTTATGAATGTTGTTGTGATGACCGTTGACTGTGTCAACGAATTTGATGACGCGTAAATACAACTTAAAACGCTATCGCCTTTCCCTGCTCCGGAAAAATCAGGTTAACACCCAGCGAATTCGACGTCTGCAACTGGCTCTTGATTTTTGCTTCGTGATCATCGTTTGGTTTCATGTGTGTGACTACCACGGGCAGACCTTTGATCGAATGATCAGCGGCTTTGTCAAGCGCCGACAATTCCTGAAACAACAGCGCGGGTGTTAAATGTCCGAAGAGCAACTTGGAAGGTTGTTCGTTGGGAAACGATACTTCAATGAAAATGGCTTTCAATTTTTTTGTCTTGATCAATGGGCCCATGTGTTGCCAGAGCGATGCAAGCTTGTTCGATTGTTCAATGTTGTCGGCACCGGTGTCGCCGAGGTAGAGCAGGTAGTTGTCGCCTTGCCGGATAAGGAACGCAGTGCTCTGGCCTGGGGTGGAGTGACTAAGTTCAAAGGCTTGGACACTCAGGGTAGTTTGTTCCAGCGAAGTTTCTTGCTGGGGCACCAGCGGTGAGTAGCGATATTTGTTTAGTGTGGGTTTCTCGCCCTCGTTTCCAAAGTTGGCCCAGCTCTTCCAGCTGAAATATTTTTCCTTGATCACGTCGAGACAAAAGGGCAATCCATACAACGGTTTTGCCGAGTCATCGGGCGAGTTGAGAATCATGCCGGCTACGTGATCGAGGTGTGGATGAGAAATGAGATAACCTTTTATGTTTTCCTTCAGCACAGTGGATGCTGTGCCTTTCAATGCGCCCGTGGCAATAGCCTTGTCAATTCCCGAACGTACGGTGCCCGCATCGAGACACACAAATGCATTTGCGCCTGGCGCGCCTACTAGATAAGCGGAAAGATTGCTTTCGTCCGCGCCGCCTTTCACGCCGAGGGGCACAACCTGAAAGGCTCCCTGCGCCACCACGAGCGCGTTATAAAAACAAAACAAAAACCCGAACGTCAGTGCTTTCAAATTCATGGCAACAAGATACGTGCGGGCCTTGCGAAATTCCTACAGTGGGTTCCACAAAAAAGCGCTGAAAAAAAACGGGCCCGATTTTGTCGGGCCCGTTTTTTAAGAATGATATGAACTTGGAGCAACCTTCCTGAAATAAAAGGCCATTCCAGTTCTACGCTATTGTTTGAATTTCCACAGCACGATATCGTGATCGCCGGACGAAGTCAATTCGGTGGCGCCAAACGACACCACGTCCTGAAAGTAGGCGCCCAGATACACATCGCCGTTGGCGTCTACGTTGGCTGAGTAGCCGCCGTCTTCGCCAATGCCTCCTGCTTTCTTAGACCAGGCCACGTCGCCTGCCGCGCTGATGCGGGCCACGAATATCTCGGCATCGCCCGATGCCACAAGGGTGTTGGTGCCAATGGAAAGCGATCCCATGAAGTCGCCGGTGAGGTAAAGACTTCCGTTGGCGTCGTGGTTCACGGCATAGCTCCGGTCTCTGCCGGGGCCACCCGCCTTGATGGCCCACAGGTTATCGCCGGAGGTATTATATTTGGCAAGGAAAATATCCTGATCACCAGCACTCGCGAACGATGTGGTGCCCAGCGTGGTGGTGCCCTCGAAAAAGCCGGTCACATACAGGTTGCCGGAGGCATCGAGGCTCATGCCGCGGTTGGCTTCTGTGCCTGAGCTGCCCTCGCGTTTTGCCCACGCCAGTGTGCCGTCGGCGTTATATTTTGCAATGAACAAGTCGAGCTTGCCCTGGGCTTCCAGCGTGGTGGTGCCGAACTTCATGGTCTCCGTAAAGCTTCCACTGAGGTAGCTTTCACCGGCGGCTGATACCACCAATGCATTGCCTTCGCTATAGCTTACGCCGGTGGAGCTGCGCGCAAACACCACGTCGCCGGAAGGATTATACTTCACCAGGAATGTTCCGGTGGTAACATCGCCGGCATACACTACGGTGGAGGCGTCGAAAAAGGCAAGTCTTGTGAATTGACCTACCACATACACGTTGCCGTCGGCGTCAAGGTCGAGGGCATAGCCGCGATCGTAGCCTTCGCCACCGGCTTTCTTCACCCACAGCAAATCGCCGGAAGCATTATACTTGGCCAGGAAGATGTCGAGGTCACCTGCGGTTTGCAACGCCGTGGCGCCAAATGTGGCGGAACCTTGAAAGTAGCCGGTCACATACACGTTGCCGTCGCCGTCAACTTTCACGGAGCGACCTTCGTCGTGTTTTTCGCCGCCACCCTGGCTCACCCACACGGCTTTGCCTTCGGCGTCGAACTTCGCGAGAAACATATTTTCTGCGCCGGTTGATTGAATCTCTTTTGTATCGAAGAATGCTTTTCCGGCAAATTGACCGGTCATGTACGTGTTGCCATCGGCATCCACGGTGATGTTGGTGGGGTAGTCCGAACCGGTGCCTCCCGCTTTCACGGTGAAGATGCTTTCGGTGTCGGGAATTTGTTCGGTCACAGCATCCACCACGTCGTCACTACAGGCATTAAGAAAGAGGAGACCGGCGGCGAGCAGCGTGTAAAAATGCATGGGACTTTGATGAATCTCAACGGTAACGTGTTTCATTGTTTATGTTTTGGTTTCTGAAAGTAATGTTCGTCATAAATATTTACCTGATTCAAGTTTTGGATTCCGGAACCTTACGAAGTAAGTTTTTTGGTGATGTGTGCCCTTCCCGGCAGGTTCATACAACGCATTGCCTATCTCTCGCCATCAAGCCCGTCTCAAGCAACGGCGTGGCTATGTATGGTTTTTAGGCGTTTTTTCGTGAATCTCGTGTGGAGGGGCGTTTTTTCTTTCCAAAATTAACAATAGTGTAACATTCAGGTTCCGTGCGCGAAAAATGCTGTGCTTAGTTTTACGGCAGGTTTAGGATATTTCGCAAACGGGTTGGGGCCTCATCATTTATGATGAGGCCCCGCTTTTTTTACAACACTAAGCAAGGAAAGAATTTAGTCAGTGCGTGTTTGCCTCAACGCACCGCCACCATGCCAATCGCTTACGGATGTGGATGGCCATGATCGCCAAGAGAATACATGACAACGATTTTCCATTGATTGTTCACATTCCTGAGCAGACGCGTTTCGTAGTTAGTATAACGTTCGCCTTTTGGGCCATCGGTTTTCTGAAGGAAGTTCACCCACATCCAATCGGATGAAAGTTTTCTGAACTGCCACTGCGACCTTTCTATATTGGGTTGAGGTTGCGGGATAGGATTTTTGCGGAAATAGGCGGAGAAGTTTTTTCGGATGTTTATAAGCCCCTTATAGGTTCCATACGACCCTTCCGCGTTGTTCCAGGTGCTTTGTGTGATGTCGTCGTCGGCGTAGAAACTGAAGAGGGCGGTGCTGTCGCGGTTGAAGTAGGCTGCTGTTTCCTGCACGATCATGCGCTGGATTGCGTCAGCTTCCGATGCGTCGATGTCGCCGCTACGATCGGATGACAGCATCCCGAAACCCACAAGCGAAAACAGCGCCAGACCGAAGCCGGCGAAAACGATAATGTTTTTCATATTTGTAAATGTTAAGGATTAACACGCGATCATAGACACTTGCTATGCCGTGATGAAGTAACGCAAACCCTTCTGAAAATGGCGGATTATTAGATCAATGCAGCGGGTGTTCGTCACTCGCCAACGGTTTTCGACAAACGCCATTGGTGAGGAACATCATATGGTGTTTGGTACTTTACATATGCATAGAGGCAATAGTATGCAGCGGAAATTCGATTAAACAAACTATCTTAGTTTCTTACTATTGATCGGCATTGGCACAGACAGAACTATTGAACTCAGGCGTCGCCGTGGGCTACTACCGTTGGCGCATCTGCGCCCTGCTCTTCTTCGCCACCGCCATCAACTACATCGATCGGCAAGTGTTGGGTATTCTTGCGCCGCAGCTTCAAGCCGAATTGCATTGGAGCGACTCGCACTATGGCCTCATCGTCACAGCCTTTCAGGTGGCCTATGCCATTGGCTTTCTGTTCATGGGAAAGATCATGGACAACTACGGGAGCCGGCGTGGCTACGCGTTCGCGGTGTTGGTGTGGAGCATAGCGGCAGTGGTGCATGCCGGCGCGCGCACGGCCGTTGGTTTTGGCGTGGCGCGTTTTGCGTTGGGTTTGGGCGAGGCAGGCAATTTTCCGGCAGCCGTGAAAGTGGTGGCGGAATGGTTTCCCATAAAAGAGCGGTCGCTGGCCACGGGCATTTTTTTGTCGGGCAGTAGCATTGGCGCTATCGTGGCACCGCTGGTTGTGCCGGTCATTGCCATTCGCTACGGGTGGGAGTGGGCGTTTGTGCTCACGGGGTTGTCGGGCATTGTATGGCTGGTGTTTTGGCTAGCAACCTATCGGCCGGTGAATGTCCATCCTAAGGTGAGCGCGGCAGAGTTGGCCTACATTCAAAGCGATCCACCAGAGCCCACACACGACATTCCGTGGCGACAGCTTTTCAAATACAAACAGACGTGGGCGTTTGCGTGGGCGAAGTTTTTGTCCGATCCCATTTTTTCGTTTTACTTTTTCTTTCTCCCGAAATTCTTCAACAGCCAGTTTGGCCTCACACTCGACAAGATTGGCGTGCCCATCATGATCATCTATGTGATGTCTGATGTGGGGAGTATGGTGGGCGGATGGCTGTCGTCGTTCCTGATCCGGCGGGGGTGGTCGGTGGCGCGGAGTCGGAAGGTGACGATGCTGCTGGCGGCATTCACCGTCACGCCGGTATATTTTGCCTCGCAGACAGACGATTTGCAGGTGGCCGTGGCGTTGATTGGTTTGGCCTTGTTTGCCCATCAGGCTTGGTCGGCAAATTTGCTTACGTTGCCCAGCGACATGTTTCCAAGACATGCCGTTGGCTCCGCGGTTGGCATTGGCAGCACGGTGGGCGCCATCGGCGGAATGTTTGGCGCGACCACAGCGGGCTTCCTGTTGGAATCGACGCATGCCTACGGACCACTATTTGTCGTGGCGGGCTCTGCCTATTTACTGGCCTGGATCATTCTACATCTGCTTACGCCGGAGCTTAAGGTGTCGTTAGCAGATAAGGACATAATATTATGAGAGCGTTGGCTTGTCGGCGTTTTTTCTAGCAGGATGCACACAACAAAACATCTCTGTCAGTAAACTACAAACCTGACATACTTCTTCCCATGACTGTGATCAAGCCTCAGGATATATGTGCCGGGACTCAACTTGAGTTGATACGCAACCCTGTATGAATCCTTGCCGCTGCGCTCGGTTTTGTCCAATAGTCTCCATGTCGGAGCATGCCACACGCTCAGTGCAATCGGCGCTACTTCTGCCAGCGTAACATCCACTTCGAAAGTGCCGCTGTTTGGGTTGGGATACATCGTGAGCGATACTACATATTCCTCATAGCCCAAACGGCCTCCTGATTGCTCATCGTCTGCGTCTATTATCCGTATCGTTTTTGTTAGCTGGTCGTGGCATTGTCCCAGATAGGCATCAAGGCCAATCTCATAGGTGCCCGTCGTTGCAAATTGACCAAAGAGAACATCGCCTTTGTCTTGCAGCACTTTCATCTCTGGTGGATAGTGCCACGCAATCTGTTCGGGCAATGGCCACGATATGTCGATCATGGTAACAGTGTCCCGCACTTGTGCTTCGTCCTGCAGCAGGAATGTTGTCTTCAGCAAATCGTAAGATGTTTGTAATAGAAAAGTATCCTGACCAACGCAACCCTGTGAGTCTGTTACTTTAAGCCAGTAGCTTCCCGGGTCTTTGATTGTGATGTTCTCCGCTGTGCTAGCAAGTCCCACATCGCTGGTCCAATTTATGTGTGACCAGTTTGTGCCTGCGCGAAGGGTGTAGGTCTGGCCTACGCACAAAGTCACGCCACCCCCAAGGTCTACAGGAATGGGGGGGACGTTGTCTAACGTTACGGTGTGGCTACTCGTGCAGCGCTTCTGATCTGTGACGGTGACTGTATAACTTCCGGGGCAAATTTTGTCGATTGTGTTTGTGGTTCCTCCAGCAGCCCAAGCATAGCTATATACGCCGTTGCCACCCTTACCTTCTATCTGCAACGCACCGTCGCATTTGTCTTTGCAGGTGGGCAATGTTTGGTTTACCACATTTATGCTCAAGGGTTCGGGCTGCGCTAACGTTAATGTTTGAGTAAATTCGCAGCCGTGCCCATCTTTTATCGTTACGGGATACTGCCCGGCACACAGCTGGGTTTGGTTGGGTAGTGATTGACCATTCCAGTTGTAGCGGTATGATCCAACTCCCCCGGCACCGGCTAATATTATCTGTCCGTCACAACGGCCCTGGCACGAGGGTGGCATCGCTGTTTTTAGCACCAGCCCCAGGGAATCGGGGGCTGTTATTTCCACGGGTTGCACGACCGTGCATTGGTGCGCATCGGTGATGAGCACGTTGTAGGTGCCTCGTCTCAACTGTGTAGCAGCCAATGTGGTTTGCTGGTCTGGCCACTGGATGGAAAAAGGGCCATCGCCTTGGGTGATGGTGATGATGGCCGTGCCGTCTGCAGAGTCGAAGCAGTTGGCGGGTGTAGACACGTATGTTGACGTTGCTCCGTCGGTGCTCGTGATGGCAACATGGGAGCGCATCTCGCATGTGTTGCCATCGCGAACAATCAAGGTATAAATGCCGCCCTTCGCGTTGGATAGATTGTCGTCGGTATCGAGTGTCGTCGATTGATCATCTTGCCAGGCGTATGTATAGTTGCCCACGCCTCCCGTTACCACCGCGCGTGCCGCTCCTGCGGGGTTGTTGCAAAACGCTTGTTGAACATTCACAAAAGTTATGGCGATCTCGCTGGGTTGTGTCAGCGAGGTCGTTGTGGCTGCTACGCAGTTGTTGGCGTCGCGCGTTGTTAAGGTATACGAACCCGGTGTGAGCATGGAAAATGTTTGCGCGGTCTGCCAGTTTGTGCTGTTGTCTTTTGAAAAAAAATAGTTACCGGCTCCGCCTTGTGCGGTTACTTCAATTTCTCCGTTGTTGCCGCCGTAGCAGGAAATGTTTTTCTTGTCGAGGACAGATGCAATGAGTAAAGCCGGCTCGGTTAAGATTTGCTGCAGTGTTCCCTGGCAACCGTTGTTGTCTGACACCATGAGGTTATAGGTTCCTGCAATCAAATTGGTGAGAGACGCGGTCGTTTGCCCCGTAGACCACCTGTAGGTATAATGACCTGTGCCTCCTGTGCCTTTTGCAGTGATGCTTCCGTCATGGGCTCCTTTACATGAAATGCCAAAGCCTGAGTAGTCGGATACTGATAAAACCGATGCTGCAACTGCGTCAGGATTAGCTACGGTAATCGCGGTTTGGCTTTCGCATTGATTGGCGTCTTTCACCGTTACGGTATACTCTCCAGCACCGACATTACTAAGCAACGCAGTGTTTGCTCCGGTATCCCACTGATAAAAATAGCTGCCCGTGCCGCCATGCGCTGTGGCGCGAATGTTGGCGTCGGTCGCGTTGTAACAACTTACCGGCTGGCCGTTGTAGCTTGTGGTTGCTTGAGCGTTCACGGTAATTTCGTCGGGCTCGGAAAGCAAGAATAACGCTTCCACCTGGCATACGCGATTGTAGGTGATGGTTACCTTGTACTGTCCTTTTACCAACTGATCGATCGAGGCAACCGTGACGCCTTCCGTTAATTTTACGCCATCGCGGGTCCATAGATAATATTCACCACTCATGATTGTTCCGGCAGGATCTTTTACGGTGGCCATCAGTTCTCCATTGTTGTCGCCGTGACATTTGATGGGGCTGCCGTTGAAGTTCGAGGTCGGGGCCAACGATACCGTGTACGCTGCTGGAGCATTGATCGTCATTGATTTTGTCGTGCTGCAACCTTGGTCGTCGGATACGGTAAGAGAATAATTGCCCGCACCCTTATTGATGATAGAAGGCGAAGTCTCTCCGGATGACCATTGATAATTTACGGTTCCGATCGTATTAACAACTGACCGTCCTTCCAGCGAAGCCGTTTGATCGTTGGCACAGGCCAACGCTGTTAGTTGGTTTATTGTGAAGTTAATGGGCGCTGGCGCTGTTAGTGCGATAGTAGCCGAAGCCGTGCAGGTATTTCCATCGGTCACCGTCACGCGATAATTGCCCGTAGCAAGCCCGGTAGCGGCGCTGGCAAAGGACCCTGTAGACCAGATGTAGGTGTAGTTAGAAACTCCGCCAGTAGCATTTGCTTGCAGCGCACCATCCGCTTTGTTCCAACAGCTGACAGGGTAACCGTTGTAGGTCGCGGAGGGAGATAATGACACCTGAAGCTGAGGTGGCTGGGTTATCGTCACCTGCCCTTGTGCCGGGCAATCGTTGGCATCTCTTAGCGATACTGTATATGTACCTGCAGCAAGTCCCGTAAGATGGTCGGAAGTGGCCCCGGTGTTCCAGCTGAAATCTTTGTAACCGCCAACACCACCTGTGCCTATCGCAGTGGTTTCGCCATCGCTTCCACCACTGCATTTTATCGGGAAACCGTTGTAACCCGGTGTGTTGAAAGAGATAGCTACAACATCGGGCTGATTCAATTGTCTTGTTTGCGTGGTAAAGCATGCACCGTAGATATCATCCCTGGTATTATTAATTATCTTAAACTCCCAACTGTCGCCCGTTAATCCATCAAGTAGATTGTTGCCTGAGGATAAATTCTCCTTTGGAAATTCAAAGCCGGTGGATAGGTTTTTGCATATTACCCTGAACCGGTTGATCGCTGAATTCGAATTTGTAATGTTGAACGTGATCGAAGCGTTTGACTGACCAAAGCAACGTGCATCGGTTTGCAATGCGACTGACACAGTTGGCGGTGGTGCTAAGAGTTTGAAACTTTTTATTTCGCTCATTCTTCCCGGTCGGTCACGATCGTTCACGCGCACATGGAAGGTTGCGTATGGATCTGGGAAGCCAAGATTGGTTAAGTCCTGAGCCGTCAACGACGTTACCGATAATGGTCTGAACGGGGCGGCTGGGTTATCGCTGATTTCCCAAGCCTGAGGACCGCTCTCGCACTGGTTCGTCAACAGCGTAACCGTGCTGCAGGTTACTGTAGGTTTAGCGGTCAAGCGTGGCCAATATGTAAAATCAACATAGTAGGAGTTGGCTGGATTGTTTGTTGATCGCACCTGCACCTGACCTGAGAAGGCGCAGTTGCCTTCGTTTGCACTGATTTCATACTCTCCGCTTCCGAAATCGAACGTACCGCACGAAACACCTCCAAAGGAAAAGGATATTCCTACGTGTAATATTTTGCCCCTCCCTTGGTTCCACGTCTCGCCTTTTATGCGCGGTGGATTGGATGTTTCGTTGATTTCTGTAACCGAAAATCCATTTCCACTCAAGCCAATAGACATTTGTGCAAGGTACCCACATTCTTCAGGGCGTTGAAATTCAATCACCCATCCCTGGCCGAACGAACAGGTCGTCGCTACACAAACCAATGTCATCAATACGATACGTTTCATGATTCGAATGTTTTTTAAAATTGCACTTCCACCATTTTGCCAAACTGCGATAAGGCGCCGTTCTCAAAGACCGCCACTACTTGATAGGTGCATCGATCGCCCGGTATCAATGCCGTATCGATAAAGTCCGTTTCTTTTACCGTCGTGTATAGTTGCATCGGACCGTCATTTGTTTTTTTATACACCCGGAAGCTGGTCGCGGGCGGACTGGATTGTTGCCAGGTTATGGTGATGCGTTTGTTTTCACGATCGACAGTCGGCACATTCATCTCAATAGCTTGCAACGGCACAGGTAACTTGAACCCGGTGGCTACAGATGTTGGAGGCGACTCCAGACCCGCTTCGTCTACGGCCACCACGGTGTAGTGGTGCGTGCGATTGTCGCGCAGGTTGTCGTCGGTGTAGGTGTATAGACTATCTGCGGTTGCGGCTTGTGATGTTAATCTTATCCATTGTTGTTGGTCGCCTTTTTTATAGACATCGTATCGGACAACATCCACGCTTCCGCTGGGTTGCCAGCGCAACACAACGCCGTCTTTTGTCGATTTCGAGGGCAGCCATACCGGTGGCATGGGAGGGAGCTTGTCGGGCAGAGCAAGGCTTAGGGTGAGCGATAGTGCCGAGTGGTTTTGACTGCGGTCTATGGCCATGACCTGGTAGTGAATTTTTTCGTTCAGTGTTTTCAGTTGCACGTTATCGGCGAAGGTGGTGTCGGCGATCGGTTCGGGTGTCAGTAAAGAAAACTCTTCGGTGGAGTAATAAGCTCGATAAACCCGGTATCCCAGTATGTCGGCATCTTTGTTTTTTTTCCAGTAGACGCGCACGTTTCCAAACTCATCCACTTTTCCGCTCAGGCCAATGGGTATTCCTGGTGGAATGCTATCCACCAACAGCGCCAGATATGGCATCGAGATTATTTCTTTGCCCGAAAGCGTTTTGGCTTTCACCTTGTAGTAGTTAGACTGTAGCGGTTTTACATCCTTGAAGGTTCTTGCTGTAGCGGGGAGCGGATCGTTGTGAATGGCTTTGTATGGTCCGGAAGATGTTGGCGACCGGGTAACGTCAAAGCCTGTCAGTGCATCATTTTCTGCTACAGGAAATTCCCATTGAATGTCAACGCTACGATTGTCTGGGCTTATGGCCGACGTGATGATCACCGACGATGATGTCGTTTTAACACCAGTCACATTCACGACGTTCGAAAATGGACCGTATTCGCCAAATGGCGTGACACCCCGCACACGATATTGGTAGTTTACTTGCAGGGCAGGTAACGTGTCGAGCGCATATTGAAATTTGCCTTCCCTTCCCTTCTTGCTCAACGTTACGCCGGGCAGGTCGCTGATGGGGGCAAACGCATCGCCATTTCCCGAGCGTTCCAGCACGTAGGAAGTATAATAATCAGAGAGCAGCAGTTGGCTCCATTGCAGGGTGACAACCTTGCCCGAAGTTTCGGCTGCCAGGTCTTTTACAGAGGGTAGCTTGTACCGTTCGGCAGTATCAACGAAAGCGCTGCCCGTAATGGTGTCGGTTGGCGTGATCACCGAAATGCGATACAGGTATTTCACTTCGCGTTCTATTGACCTGTCGTTCAAATAAAGTCCCATCGCTTTGGCAACGGTCGGCGACATGTCGGCGCAAAAGAGTGCGATTGAAAACCGTTGTTCGTCTTCCCTGGCTTTGTTCACAATGTCCATCACGTTGCTGTTGGCCACGTCTAGTTGGAATGTTTCGCCATACAATGCCTGGGCGGCGATCATGCCATACTTGTTGTTTGTGAATTTTTCCCAAGCGGCTTCCTCCAAAGGTTTGACCGGGACAGACGTGAGCCGCTTGCGTTCGTGCGATTGTAATAGTTTTCCCTTTCGCACCAACGTAAACCGCTCCACGGTATAGCCATACTGATTGGCCAACAGCCATGTGTCTACGTTCACCGGCGCCCAGCGCAACGCAATGGAATCTGTAGACGGGCGAGCGATCACACCAATATCCATCGGTGGTGTTGCGGCCACATTCTGGGCAACACTATATCGGCTGAGGAGTACGAACAGTACCACCAGCCCTTTCTTAATCCGGCACAGCATTGTATAGTTCAAAATCATAACTGCTCGTTGTTTGGGTTGTTCCGGGTAGTTGATACCGGATTCGGATATAATATTTTCCTTGCCTGTAGAACGGGAACGGTTTTGTGAGAATGTTTTCAAATCGATCGTTCATCAGGCTGGGTTTGTCTGCGACATAGTTGGCAATTTTGCGTTGTATGTCTTTGAAGTCGGCTTTCATCGGCCGCATGATGTCGTACCACAAGTAGCCGCTCAGGGTCGGAGCTGTGGCGGTCTGCGCAGCAGGGTCCAGAGTTGGTGCGGTCGTAAGTTGTTTCAGATAGCCGGCCCGTGTTGCGGGCATTCCATATTCGGTGGTGTCGCGGTCTGTTGTGAATTTTCCATTCAATGGGTAACCTTGATACACGAGCGGATATACAATCGATTCGTACCAATGATTTCCCTGCAAAACGGCGTCGGCTTTTGTGATCGGTCCTACTTCGCCCATTTTTTCCAACTCCAGTTTTTCCAGGGCTTCGGCGCCAAGAATGTAGTTTCGCAGCACGGTGAGGTCGCCTGTTTCGGCCGGGTCGTTTATGGTGTTGTGAAGCCTGATGTCTTTCATCTTTTCGACAAATGTGTTGAACCTGCTGGTGCGGAAGGGCGCGCCATAAACGGTCTTTGCATCGCGCAAGGCCAAATCGCCTTCAATCTTTTTTGTGGTGAGTGTATCGCCCGTCGATTCAATTTTAGATTCCACGTTTTGGATGTTGGCGTCCAGCCGGGCATTGGCGCTGGGCACGTTCAGAATTTCCAGCTTGTGCAGACGGTCATTTTGAAATCCATTGGGTATGGTGAACGAAATGCGTTTGTCGGAAGCGCTATAACTCAGTGTGGCGGATAGGTTTGTTTTTGCATCCACATTGGTAAAGTAGAGCGCTTGTTTCCACTCGGGGCCAGGATTAAAGAGATCGGGTTGCCCTTTGCGCAGTTGGATGAAACCCTGGTTGTATTCTTTGGGATAAAAATTCAATTGCTCCACCATCGGGTAAGAAACCAGCACGTTAGACGGCGGTATGTGGTCCGGACCAACACCCGAGGTGAAGTTTGTTTCTTTGGTTTCTTCCACTTCTTTTTCCTTCGAAGAACAAGGTTTGCCAGCTGCCATTCACCAGCTCTTCAAAAGTCAACCGTACGCGCACTTTTATTTCTTTGTTGGAGGGCAACACGTCGTGTGTGTCGAAGGCAGCCACGTCGTTGTTGTCGTTCCAGTGGATGTTTCCGGGAAGTGTGGATTGACCCTCTGTTACGGCGAATTCTACCAATCGGCCTCTGAACGATCGGCGACGCCCTTCGATGTCGGTGATGGCAAACACATCGCCGATGGGTATGTTGAATGCTGCCTGAGGAGCGTTGAACACGTCGATGTTGGTTTCACCTTTCTTCGGACTCAACTCGGAAATAAGGTCGACATCAGCCAGTGGATTGCTGTTGCCTACTATTTTACATTCTTTGCCGATGGTTATTTCAAAATTGCAATGACCTTTCACCAGGCCACCCAAAATACGATAGTATCCACCCACAATGCCGCGCATCCAAAACGGGTTGGGGCCTTTGGCTTGCATCACCGCGGCAGCACCAAAGTTGAGGATCTCGTAGTTTCCTTTGTAGAACCGCAGTCTTACTTTGATTCCGATTTTGCACATCAGGTACGCATAGGCCTGGCCGTTGGCAAACCAGCCGTTGATGCCGATGGTTTCGTCTGAGCCTATGCAATGATATTGGTCGTCATATTTCTTTACCATCACATCGGCGCCGATGCCGGCTGCAAACCTTCCGTAGAACATGAGGAAGCTTACGTCGCCCGTGTCCATACTTAGGTCTATGCCAAAGGCAAAACCAAAGCCCGACTTGGCCGCGTTGAGGTCGCGCATGTAGTCAAGGTCTTTGCCTCCCAAAATCTCGGATACCAATTTCGGTGGTGGCGGACTGCCCGGCAGGTTTTGGCCGATCATGAAATAACTTTTGATCTTGAGCAACCACAACAACTCCAGGCCTATGGGTTTGTCGGGAGTGCCGATCAATACATACCATTCGTCGCGCGAAAAATGCATCACGGCCCACCCGGCCCGGTTGTTAGCGCCCACGCCTTTCACAATGCCGCCCACAATGTTGATGTAGATGTCCATGTTGGCATGGAAAACATCGTTCACATTGTCGAACAATATTTTTACGCTGGCCGAAACTTGTCCTTCCACCACTTTCATCAACTGATCAGCTTTGCCTCCGATGGCTGCCGACGCCAACGACTTGAGTTTATCCAACGCACCGGGCAACACGGGGGCCATCACCACCAGATTTCCCGTGAAGGTCACAGAGTTTATTCCGCCGTGTGTGTTCAGCGCTACTTCCAACATCACGTCACCATTGTAGGGCGCCTGGCTGGCGGTGGCACCAAATTTCACCAGTGCTTTTATGCCAATGGTGTTGGCGTCGGGCACATAGGTGATGCCCGAGGCGTTTCTGCCGATGCTGCTTCCGCTGCCATCGGTGCTTTGTTTCATCCGTGAATAGTAGCCCCCACCAAAACCATAGGCCGAAAAACCGGGCACCAGCGGAATGCCACTGCTAAACTCCACCAACGCATCGGCATACCAATAGCGGAATTCGGGTGTGCGGCCGAACAGGGCTTCAATGTTCAGGGAGATGATTTGTATTTTGCCCGACACCGATCCTTTGAAGCCATCGCCATACACCGGGTCGTTGTCGAAGAAGTTGATCATGCCGGCAATCTCGATCACGCCACCTTTTTTGAAGTTTATCCCCACGCCACTCAACTCTACTTTATCGAACTGCCAGCTTCCTTTTTGAGTGCTTGTTGTTCCATTGGCCAGTGTAATGTTTTCTTCTCCGCGTTTGCCCCATAGCGTTAGCGATGCCGTGCCGCCAAAACCTTCGTCGCTCGACTTGCCCGCGATGTTGATCGTAACATCCAGTCCGATGCCTATGCGGTCTGGTCCGTCTTTTTTGAGCGCTATGTTTTTGATGGTTATCGGGAATTTTGAAATCGACTGTTCATTACCCTCTTTTCCAAAACTTACCGACTGGATATCAAAGTGAGGCGCTTCACTGCTGATGCGAAGGCCTTCGAATCCGATACCGTTGAAACTGGCCTTGGGTCCGTTTTCTAAGGCTTTGATGGTGAGCTCGCCGTTGAGAATGGCTGTGGGATAAAATTTGTTTTCTTTTTCCTTCACTGAAATAGACGAGCCGGGCAGTAGGGTGAGGTCGGCCGCGAACAAGGGTAGTCGCAACGCTTCACGGATAGACACGGCAAACATGTAGTCGCCTTTCACGTCACGCGAGGCGATATAACCAAATTCTGTGGCGGTGTTGTCTTTCTGCTTTTTGAGGTTGGGTACGGAGATTTTTCCCCTCAGCTCGAATCCTTTCACCTGGTTGGTCACAAATGCCAGCTCGGCGTGGTCGAGCGTGAAGGCCCAGCCGCTCATATCGCCTGCTGAGAATATATGATCGGCATATACTTCCCCGGTAAATCCCTGGTCGTCGAGGATCATCTGTTCCACACCAAGGGTTATGCGACCGGGGCTGTCTTTTTTCGCGAATGCGGGAGGGAAACGTATTTCCAGTTTTTGTAAGTAAAATCCCTGCCATAGCAACGGCTGGCCTGCCTGCACAAAGGGCGATGGATAGTCTTTGGGAAATTGTATGCCGGGAGGATTGGCGAGGTCGCTCCAGTCCAGAAAGGCTTCCGTTACTTTAAAACCAAAGCCATTAAGCCCCTTGATTTGAAAGGCCGGGATAGAGACACGCAACATCAGGTCGTTCAGGTTTTGGACGTATGTGGTTAATGCTACTTTTACGCGATCGTTTTCATTTTTGCTGGGGTTTCCGTTTTCGTCTTCGGGCACAATGAGGTCGCGCGAGAATTGCAGGATGGCCTCGATGCTTACGCCTTTGAAGCCGTTGCAGTCAAACTCTACATAGGTGTGCTCGGTGCCTTTGATGGTGAGTTGTGTGGACGATCCGAATTTAAGGTTGTGATCGCCCACTAAAAATACTTTGGCGTTGCCAGCAATGCCGCCGTCATTGGAAAGGGGTATGTTGCCGTGAAATGCAATGTGATCGCCCGACTGCGGAAGCGCGAGCGAAACATAAACATCAAGGATGGCACCTTTTGGCGTGATCGTGATCCGGTCGATGAGAATGCTGTAGTCGGCCGCACCACCGGACTTGACCAGGCCCACGGGCAATTCAATTTCCGAAAGGGCATCCAGTGCTTCGACAAAGCGCTGGTCTTTTTTCACTTTCTCCAACAACGACCGGGCATAGGCGCGCTTCACTTCCACGGTGTCGGCCACAACTTGCGAAATGACAATGGGATCGATAGCCTTATCTTGCCCCGTGGTCAGTGTGAGCCCTTCAAAAGTTCTGTAGAGTTCGTCTTTAACAGCAGGTGGTATCGTGTTGGTGGCGTGGATCACCGTGGTTGAGTCAACGGGGCTTGACCTTGCAGGGAGGATCCATGTCCATTGAAAGACAGCTACGAAAATGTAAAAAAGAATTTTTTGATAGTATTTTTCCATATCGGCACAATTTGAATCGATTATGCTTTCTGGCTACCCGCCAGGGAGCATGGCATGTCATCAATGGCCAATAGTCAGTGGGTCGGCACTGCTGGTCAAAGGAGGGTCAAAATCTTACGACGCAGGCAGGGGAGGGTCCGGTAGACTGCTTCGTCTGGTGTTAATTATCTCAATTTAATTTCTGTCGCGGACATTGCAAATTGTTTTCAAGCATTTATAACGTCATGGCTAGAACAAATCTCTGTTGATCACATAAGTCTTTGCGTTTTTGGCAAACCATGCTCTCACGGTTTGCAGCGCGGTGGTGTAGTCTTTCGTTTTGAGGTCGCCACTTTCGTCAAGCGTCAATGGATATTTTTCAATGATCGGAGCCAGTTGTTCCATCACGCGGTAGCCACATGGTATCGGTGCTTCGCGCTCGGCATCGGCGCTAAGACAATTTTCTGCGTCGCTGTTCAACACATCCACCATATACGCAATGGCAATGGGATGCCTTGAATAGATCAGGTCGGGGAACAGTTCATACACCACGTTGTCGTTCACCGGAAATTTGCTGACGCGACGCATCATTTCTGTTGTGGCCGCTTCGTCGTTCATCCTGGTCAGGCTCACCAGGGATGCCCAACGGATAGGTTGCGTATTGCCGGGTTTTGTATAGGGTCTAATCGCCTCTATCATGTCCTTCAGTTCCAACCAACCGATCAGCCTTATCAGTTCGTTGATATGCGGGCCCTTGCGGTTGAACAGGCTGCGCAGACTGTCTTTGGCGGCGGCAGTAAAATCTTCTTTCCGGAACGTTTTCAAATAACCGATTGCAGTGCCGCGGTTGCCCACATCCAAATCGTTGCATCCCGCCAACAGGTGGCTCACCGCTTGTTGGCGCACAGAAAAGTCTCGTGCATTTTTTCCTGCCAACTGCACAATAGTATACGCTTTCGACCGCACCTCTGGCAACGTGTCATTGAGGTAAGCGGACAGCGCGCCCACCATGGTCTTGGAATTTTCGCTTATAGACAAGGGCTTGGGTATGGGCGGGTAGTGCCCTTGCCTCACTTCAGCAAAGTAAAGCCGAAGTTGCTCCGGCAGTTGCTGGGCGCTCAGGCTTGTGGCCTGCAGCATGACCACAATCAGCACCAGCATCGTGAGTGCAGTTTGTGGTGGATTTTTATTCGTTTTCAAGGAAATCAATATCATTCTAAGGTTACGATTTTCGTATTCGGAAACTGGCGGCGAAAGTTTCTCACTTCTGTTTCGGTATAATAAAGGATCAACCCAATCGGGCCATCGTAGTGCATATAAAATTGTTTTTTCAAATCTGATTTGGCCAGCGCTATAAAACGGGGAAAGATGGATTCGTCTGTCCAGTTGTCGAAGCGATCCATTTCCCACCGGTGAAATTCTTTCCTGTAGAAGAAGGTGACGCCCGTAAAACCGCTGTTGAAGTGTCCGGAAACTTCGGTTAATGGAAGCGCATTTCCGGTGAGCAAATTTAGCCGGGTGATGATCTCGCCATAGTTCACCGATTCATCCCATTCGGAACTGAAGTAGTAGGCGTTGTTGGAAATGGGTTGGTGGGTGCCGGTTGTTGTGTCTTGAATAGCTTGACCTGAAAACAGCAGCAAGGAATACAAAAAGTCGTTGCCGGTCTTGTTGTCCATATCCCAGTGTTGCCAGGATGCTTGGCTGCGGAAGTCGGTCAATGAAAATTTGCTGTTCAAGACGATGCCTACTTGTTTTAGTTTTGTTTGACCTTCCGCAAACTGCGTTATTATTCTGCTATGCTCCATTTTGCAAATAATCTACAATTCAACCCCCAGGAGTTCCAAGGCTCTTGTGGGGAATATATTTTCAAATGCTCTTTTTTCAAGGTCTGATAAGTAGAGGATCACGCCACCCTGGCCTTCTCTCAAAATATAGAATTCCTTAGTAAGGTCTGAGTTTACCAAGCCGATGAAGCGCTCGAAGATGGCCTCGTCGGTCCAATCATCTTTGTATTCCATTTTCCAGGTAAACAAAACGTCTTTATAATAAAATGTAACTCCCGTCATCTCATCATCGAACCGGCCAGTGATTTCTCTGAACGGAAGCGCGTTGCCTGTGAGCAAATTAAGCCGCTCGAGTATCTCGCCATAGTCTACAAAACCATCCCACTCGGCATTGAAATAATAGGCATGGTTTGAGACTGCATCATACGAATTTGTTAAAGGGTTGTGCACCTGCGTGCCGGCAAATAGTAAAAGGTGGTATAACAGCCCGGCCCCGTCTTCGTTGTCCATGCCCCAGCTTTTCCAATTCGCATCTTGCCTGTAGTTGGTTAGGGTAAATTGATCGTTCAGAACAATGCCTATGCCGGCGAGAATTGCTGTTTGTTTGGTGAAGGCTTCTGTTAGTTTTGGGTTGGGTTCGAGAAGCGGAGTGGAGTGAATATAAATTTCAGCGGATTTTGATAGTTCGGTCGGTACATCAATCATATCCAGATGGATGTCGGTGTAACGATTGCTCTCCAAATATTCAGTCAAGTTTTTGGTAAGCTTGTAGAAATCATCTTTCTCGGAAGTCTTTTCGGAAGTATCCAAGAGCCATTCCTTGTATTCCTGATATTTTGTGTTGTTGTTCAGGAACATTATAATGAGCTTCTTTAGTGGCATTTCTCCCAGGATTCTACTCCCGATTTTCATTTGGGGAGTGCTGTCGATTAATTCATTGACACTCTTTAAACTTCCATACTTTTCAAAAAAAGGAAACGCAAATTGGTCCAGTAGGGCTTTGTGAAATTTACACGTTTCGATAAGTCGATCTTCGTAATATATACCTCCATCAACAATTGGCATTAGGTTCGCCTTGCGCTCAAGAGATCGTCTAAGGCTATAGGTATCGCTGTCTTCGATTACTGTTGTTTCAAAGAGATCAACTGTAATCAGTGAGTTAAAGTTATCTTTGTAATTATCTTCCGTAAGAACGGTCTTCAGTATTTGATTAACTGCCGGGAAAATAATGTCATAAAAAAAAGCTCCAAACAGATCTAATGATTGGTCTCCTTTTTGATCATAGCGATAGGATAGCTGAAAGATTGCTTCATGAGATGATTTTATCAAGTAGTGACTTGTTGCGAATTTTTTCCGCTCATAGAAACCTAGTGACTCAAATCCAATTAGTTTTTTTAAGTGATTGTCAATGTTTTCGATATTCATTTTCATGATGCTGTAATTGTTGAGTAATCAATAGCTAATGCCCCTATAGCCTGAAGATGAACCGTCACCGTATATCTTAAAGAATGAACGATTTAATCTGGTTCCTTGCAATGTTCGATCTTCAAATTGTGGAATTTCATTCCCCTTTAATGGGTTAGCTTCAATTTGATTGCCATTTTTAACGGTTTTTGAAACGGCTTTAATGTCAAGTTTTTCGATATACATGCCTTTCTCTTGATTTTTTGTAAAGCCCGTAGTTTTATTCAATTTGGAATCAGCTAGAACTACGTCAACATATTCACGCCCCCTGTCGTCCCGGTTAATTTTCACAAACACAAAGTCGGCCACAAAGTAGTTGCCTTTTGACTGGCAGTCGCCGCCCAGGCAAAACTGAACCTGCTGGTAAATGCTGCGTTCATCCAAATCTGCGATGTGCTTGGACTTAAGATCCAGGTAGACCTTGCTGTTTGGGTTTTTCAACTGGCTGGCGATGTATGCTTCAAACGCTTTGCCTTCTGCGAATTTCCCCCTGCGTGCGGCCACGTCAACAGCCTTGTCCAGCCAAAATTTTGTTTTATCAAACACCGTGCTGTTGATGAGATTGCCCACCTGAAGCTCGTTGAGTTCTTCCTGAAGGGTAGAAAGCCGGTCTGATTGCTCCGAACCACTTAGGTTTTTGGCTTCGCGGTAGATCAGAAAGCCATCAACGAAATTGAAATTGTCGGGGTGGTTTATAAATTCAAGGAAGCCTTGTGCATCGCGTACGTCTGCGCAAAATTCTATCAGCGTTTTCGATTTGGTGTTGTCGGAGAACTGTACTACTTCAGCCTGAACGTTTTCTTTTAGTTTTCCAAAGCTTGTCAGGGCGCTCCAATCCACACGTGCGTAGGGTGCTTTAGGATCGTTGGAAGTGTGGTGGGTGTAGAGGTAATTGTACGTGTCGAGGATAGATCCCGTATAGGATGCCTTGTTGTTTGCCAGGTGGTTCCCGTCGGTGGTTGGTTCTGACGCGTTCGCCAAAAACGGCTTGGTCGGGAAGCTTCCCGTTTTCAGTTTTGTGCAAATGGCCAGGCCGTTCTCCGGGTTGCGCTCACAAATTTCCTTTAGGGTAGTCAGGTAGTTGGTGAAGGCTATGGAAAGTTCTTCGAAGCAACCGCATGTCATAGCTTGCGTGCAGAATGTGCATGTTGCATCTTTGGCTTTTTGCCCAAGAGTGCCCATGGTGGTCAACACAATCACAGCAGCGGTAGCCTTCTCAAAGGCTTTGATGTGCTGGAGATTCTGTCCCACGTGAACGGACAATATCACATGGCTTCCGATATCGGTAACGGCCAACGCTCCTTCGCCTAACGTTGCTATCTTTCCTGCTTCGTCCACTAACGTGATCGTGCTTTTTTCAGCAGCTGCAATTGCACCCTCGATTTTGGTAGCATTGGCGGCAATTGTTTCGGTGACTTCAGCTACTTTAGCAGCAGCAGTTGCCGCATTGTCGGCAATGTTTATGACAAACTCTGTAGCCTTTGGGAAAAAGGTCGCCAATTCTGTTGTCACAGAACCGGCCGAGACCGACAATACCATGGCTGCGCCCACTGCGGCACCCTTGAGTGACTTGGGAATGAATTTAACAATGGCCGGCAGTTTGATTTTTGATATGACGGCACCCAGTTTTTCCATTGCCAGTGCGGTCTTTTCAGTGATGCTGACACCTTTGACCACTGCGCTCGCTTCGCCCCCGACAAAAAACAGGCTGGCGATGTTGAACACAAGCTTTCCATGCTCGTGACGATTGTTAGGCAGGAAGCCATCGAGCGATCCAAGATAGTCCTGAAATTGAGTGGAGACAGTCGACTTGAAGGCATCAAACTTCGCCCCGTCCTTTACCACATCGCCCATCGCCGAAAAGAAATTGAGTGTTTTATCTCGTGTTATCTGGCATTCTCCGCTCAGCCAAAAAGTGACACTGGCCATTGGCATCCAGCAGTCTACAAAATTTGCCATATCCCTGAGGCCTACCAACATTTCCCAAGCTCCATCTACAATCCCGGCATTGAAGGCAGGATCGACAACTGAGTAGTATAGCCCTGGCGACACGTCAGCTTTTTTCCAAAAGCAATAGGGCACGATGTCGCGCACCTCGCCATTAAGTTGCATTTTGTATTCTTCATAGCATGTTTTGAGAAACGTGACCAGCATTTCGAAGCTGGAGAGATTTGCTTTTTGATACAGCCTGTTTTGCAGTTCGATATACGACTTTAACGATTCCTCCATCACCAAGAGGTTGTCGTTTGTCAAGGGCATCGTTTCTGCATCGGGCAGATATTTTTTATAGAAGTCATCGCCCATTTGTCCGATGAGCATTGAGACTCTATATAAAACTTCCTTATCAATTCCCGGCGTTTTTTCGTGATTGGTGTAAAATCCCCCAGCCAGACCCGTGAGCGATTCATTGGTGGGTGTTGTAGGCTTGGTGTCAGGGAGTTCCTCGCACTTGCAATGGTTCATTTTTCCGGTCTCCACCAAGGCTCCATTTTTGAAAATGGAATAAGCACAATTTGAACCTACCTTCACCTCCTGTACGTTGGCTACCGATCCTGTTGTGCCTGTGAAGCGATCAGCTTTGAACGAGGCAATATTATCATATACTTTTCCTACGGGCGCATATCCAGCAAAGCGCATGTCTTTTGGGTAGAAGTAAACCCGATACATCACCTCGCCGACTTTGAACGCCGCGAGCCTTCCCCTGAGTTTGACATCTTCTTCCGACATGGAATAAAAAGCGTGTGGAATGGCTGAACCGATGTCGATGATCTCACCTGCTGGGTCGTAGAATACATTGCCCTTTAATTTGTTTTTTATCTCGGCGTTTATACAGGCCAGACTTGCCGAGGCGATAGATTCGCCATCCTCATCCCCCTCAAACAACGGCAACGCCATCTGTGGATCGTGCACAAAATCCCATTGATATTTGCACAGCGTTGTCCCACTGCCGTAGTCCATCAGGTTGTCGGTTGTGTTTTGTTGCAGGGCGGGAAACTCGCTGAAGGTGTGTTTGAGGTTAAAGACGCCGTGGCCCAACTCGTGGGCCATGGTGCGCATGATGGCTTTGGAGTTTTCGCGGTGGTTTTTCAGGAAGACAAAGCCTGCCTGCTTGCTGCGCGGCATATAGCCCAGGGCGTTGGGGCCGCTTTGGGTGGGGCCAAATACGAGAAACAGATAGTAAGTGTCGGCTTGAAGGGGACCAAACGCTTTGATCACCTTGCTCATGTCGGCGGTGTAGTTGCTCAGCAGGCCGGAGTTGCCGTCGTCGAAGGTGGGATTCAGGGCCACGCTCAGGGCTGGTGCAAAACTTACTTTCCAGTGGGCAATGGCCTGGCTGTAGATGGCGTTCAGTTCGTCTTTGATGGCATCGTTGCTGAGGCCTTGGGGAAGTTTATCTTGATTGTTTGTGATGACGGGCACGATCACCACATTTTTATCCAGGGTGTTGTAGCTGGTCAGGTTGAGCTTGCCCAGCACCTTGTTCTTTTCGGTGCCGCCGGGCGAATACAAGGCCAGCAATTCCTCTTGTGTACCTTCGGCTTTGCCGGTTACGCTCAGCGTGTAGTTGTTGTCTTGGGCGACGGTTGGTGTCAGGGGCACGCCACTCAATTCGAATCTCACCTTCTTGGGGTCTATGCCGGTGCCTTCCAACGTGGCGGCTACGACATCGGGCGCCGATGCTGTTGTGGCTTTCCAGGCAATGGCTGTTCCGTCTTCCAGGTGTTGATATAGGGGCGATAGGGCATCGTATTTCTTGGCGTCGAAGCCAAACCTGCCGTTGCCCTTTTCAAACCGAAGCACCAGGTCATAGTTCCTGTCGCCGCGGGTGGCGGCGGCGCGTGCTTCGTCGGCAGTGGTTTTGGTAATGTTGCCGTCTTTGTCCACTACATAGCCGTTGCCCATGGGGTCGGCTATGGAGTAGCTTTTGCCTTTGTCGAGCGTTTGTTTTTGTCCATTGGCAGTGTGGATTTCTACTTCGCCGTTTTCATTTTTTGTTACGGTCACAATCGAGGTGCCGGTGATTTCGATGAGTGTTTCGGTAGCGACAATGTTCACGGGCAGTTCGCCTGTCTTTGCCGCGTTTGCTACATCTGTCGGTTTGGAAATGGTGAGTAAGAATTTGCTGTCAGCATTCCATACACTTTTGATTTCGCCCGACGAGAGCATGCGTTGATCGTTTACGCCTATGTTTTTAAAACTTACTTTGACCTTGGCATACTTAAACCATGGCACCACAGCCAGCCCGGTGCCGGAGAAGCCGCTGCCCGAGGCCTTCACGTCCGTGATCTTCACATCGAAGCCACCTGCTTTTATCACATCGTCTGCGCGCAGGTTGGGAGGGGTAGTGCCGGGAGGAACCGGTGGTAGCGGCGAATCGGGTTTGCACACAAACTGGTTCGACCCCGGCAGGGCTGTTTTGAAAACTTTTGCCGGGCAGTATTCACTTATCTGTCCAATTTGCTCGGCCCGTACCTGCACTTCATATTCCGTATCGGCCTGCAAGGGCTGCAGGGTTGCCCATTGATTTTCGGAGGTTGTTTCGTACCACGTGTCGTGGCTGCGGTTGTTTTTGGGACGGTAGCGCGCGCGAAACGTAACGGCATCGGCACCCGCCGTTGTAAGCTCCCATCGCACGGCCAGCGACGTGGTGTTGGCGGTTTGCAGGTAAAGGCCTTCCGGCGTTCCCAAGGCATCGCCAAATTGAAAAACGAAGACTTCACTTTTGCCTTGATTCTTGAAAAGATCGCGACCGTCTACATCTTTGGCTTGCACTTGCCATGCATATTTTCGGCCGGGTATAAGCGCGGGCTCTGCGGGGCCATAGGAAAGTTGTGTGAAGTCGGTGGTGATTTCGAAAAGCGTGGGCTGACTCAGCATGGCGTCGTATGGGCTTCGGGTGGCGGGCCAGATCTCTACCAGGCGAAAGGTATAGTGGGTGGTGAAGGCGGCGTTGGGAGAGCCGGTGTGCCGTGGTGTCCACGTGAACGCCATGTTGGTTGGGTCCACAATCTTCGCCTTGGCGTTGTTGCGCGGCAGGTTTAGCAGCGGCGGATCGTTTAGGATGACCCATGCCGTGGCCACACCTTTGTTGCTCACCACGGTGCCGCGATTGTAGTCGAGCACTTCCACGCTGAAACGATAGATGCCCTCCGGAAGCTTCGCGCTCTTTTCGAATTGGCTTCGGCTGATGCCTGCAAAGTCGAGGTTGGCAGGAGTAAAATATTCTTCCAGCTCATCGCCATACACGGTCACCGGCACACCGCCATAAAGCGTTAGCGGTTGCCGGGGGACAAAGTTTTGTTTGGTGCGAATGGTGATGCCCGTGCCCTCGATGGTGAGCCTGAGTTTGGTAGGATATTCTGCCACGCGCGTGTCTTTGAGCAGGAGGGTAGTTGCAAAATGTTGCGCTCCTGGCGCTGCATAGTCAGACAGGTAGGTGCTGTAGGGTGGCGACAATACGGTGGTGCTTTGAACGGGATAGCTTTGCGCGAAAGCATGGTGCGACCAAAGACCCAGAAATAAAAAAAGCAAAGTCAACTTGCGCATCAACTTGAATTTGTTCAATGATACACGGTGCGTTCTTATATTATTTTTCTTTATCGTGTTTCTCAATACAAAGGCAAAACGAGAGAAACATGATAGTGCTGTCGGAGTTGTCAGATATTCGTTGATGAAAATTATGGTTGCGTAGACTACCCGTTGTGATTGTTTGATAAGTTGTCAAAACAGTACATGTTGTTTAAACAACGTCTCATTCTTTTTATAGGATAAGACTAAAGTGCAACGGCCACAAGCTGATCTGTGAAGCAGCGTGTATTCTGATTTGGGACTAAGAAATCAATAGTGAGAATTAGGATAGGCTGTTAGTTGATCGCGAATGCGTAGCTATAACCCAACGTGCCGGTGAACTCTGTGAATGTTTTTGCGGATGTGGCCGCCTGGCTTGCACGGTTTATCATCGCCATGCTCAGATTTAGATTGTGTTTTTTCTTTACGGTGTAGGTCCCCGAAACGCGCCCGTTCAATAGCGAAGCGTTATGCTCGCCGTTGCTGTATGCGGTGTTGTACGACGACGACACCATGATGCGGAGTTTTTTCTCCATCAGCATTTTGCTTACGCTGGCCGTTGGTCCCACGGTGAATGTGTTCAAGGCAGGACTTCGGTTAATGTTCCCATTCAGCATAAACGAAAACGTTAGGTTCTTCGGGACAAGCCCGAGGGAGTATCCCGAATTGAAATTGTAGAACTGGCTGCCACCCCTGTTGTTTCCGCCTTGTTTGTCGGCGGCGTTCTGGAAGGTAATGTTGAGGTTGATGCTTCGCCGTCGTTCTTTTGGGCCGCCGAGGGTGTAGAGGCAATTGGCCGAGGCGTTCTGGGCAATCTGGGTGTAGTTCAACGTGTCGAGGTTGTCGTAAGGCGTCAACTGGTTGATGTTGACAAATGTTGAGCGGATGTTGGTATAGGTCTGAAAGTTTGAATAGGAGAGTGACAGGTTCAGTTTTTCGGTTGGCGTATAATTCATGTTGAGCGAGCCAACAAGACGACGCATGGTGCTTATTTTTTCCTGGTCGAGATTGTCGTGTTGTGTGCCGGCACTTGCGGCTACCGTTAGCTTTCCTTCGAGCAGATCGACCGTGCCATTGGCAGTTATGTTTTCCAGATCGTTATTAAAAAAATAGGCGCCCAGTGTTCGGTAGCCCGGATCGATGCGCTCATAAGCAAAGCCCACCGTAAAGCCATCGTGCCGGTAGTCGAAAGAAGACTTGAAGGCCTTGTAGTATGCCGACGATGTGCGGGGCGAAAAAAGAAATCCCGCATGTGCCAGTGCATTGCCATTGTCTTCGCGGTCGGCACGCACATCGCGTGTGATGGCGCTGGACGACAGTTCGGCCTTTAATAGAAAATTCTCAAAAAATGTTTTGCCTGCGCCGAGACTGATCACCAGGTTTTCCTGGGGAAAGATGACCAGACTGTCTGGAAGCGATTGTATAGAATTGACCTGGTCCTGGGCATGAAATAGAATGAGTTCGATAGAATTCCCATTTTTGTCATAGCCCGTTTTGAAGCCATAGCCCATGCGTTTGAATGCCGGCGACGATGTGTTCACGCGTGCCGTGTCTTGCTCTACCGCTTTAAGAAAGCGTCCATAAAGGGCACTGAATTTCCAGCTTCCTGCTGGCGCAAGGTCAACGGCACCACCCAAAAAGATATGACCGTTGACGGTATAGGGCGAGTAGGAAGAACTGATGTAACCCGCATGCGCTGTGATCCACTTGTAGGTGGGATGCAGGCTGTATTGATTGAAGGGTTGCTGAAACGTTGTGTTCTGGTTAGACACTGTGAAACTGAGGGGAACGTTCCATCCGTACAACGAAAAATTTACATTTCCGGAAACAAAGTAGGAATAAGGATCGCGTCGGTTGTCGATGTTTTGCGCAGCATAAAATATCTGGTTCAACGAAATGCCACCGCTCATGCTTAGCGGCTTTGCCTTGCCGATGGTTTCCAGGTTTTGTGCCGACATATCGACAACACCCGCCAACATCGTCAGTGCTGCTACAGGTAGAAATTTTCGCCATACGTGAGGTATACAAAAATCCATCGGTTCGGGAAGCGGTCTTCAAAAGAGTGCCGGGTAATTTTAAATCGAATGGAATAACTTTCCAAGCTGTTGAGTCCCGGGAAAATCCAAATCGGGGTGTAGGAAATTTTTACTGTGCGGATGTCTGGCGACAGACGTAGATCATTTGACTTACAACGTATATAATATGCGCAAATTCGTTGCTAAGTGAAATTTTCTAAGCAGCGCTATTTTTTTTATTTTTCTTTCACATGAACGTGCAAAGGCCGTGGCAATGCCAGTTTAGTTTTGGCCGTCGCGACGTTGGCGTGCGCGTAACATTAAGATAACATCGGTTGCAGCGCTTGGTTTGTGATCGCGTGTGAACGCCTGCGATAATTCGTTTGAACAGGATTAAAGCGTTAATCATGCGCATATTCCAGACGCATAAACAAACAATTGCGTGTTTTGACGTATTCTATGCGCAAAACCTCACGTCACTGTTCCATCCTAATCCTACTTTTGAGAAACATGACACGAGAACCGTTCGTCCTATGCATCCGAACGTCTTATTGGGTTATGGAGAAATTTAGTTTGGGTAAATGGTAGAGAGCCGGAGGTGTTTTCATAGGCATTTTCCGGCTCTTTCACTTTAAAAAGACAATCGTCATTATATGCGCTTCATCCTTATTGCTACACTTGTTTCGTTATGTTTTGTTTCCTGTCGTCAGGCGTCGAAAGTGCCCGATCGCACGGTTTCGCAAGTAATGGACACCGTCATCACCCGCCTCTACGCGAAAGTTCAGGAGTCGGAGTTTGCGAAAATTGATGATGCCTATATAGACAAATTTCTGAGCGACGAAGAGAAGCAGGTGCTGGCCACGCGCTACCAGTCGTTCACCGTCAACGTTCCGGTCACGGTGTCGCTCATGCGGCATCAGGCACAGGCAGTCGTTCCCTTTTGGCTGGAATCGTCGGGATTTGTGAAGACGCCTATGGTGGTGAAGAACGAAGAATATACCTACGATGTTTGGCAAAAGAATTTTCCGGCCGGTTCGGTGAACCTGGGCATCAATGGATTTGATAAACACCGTCCGGTGTATTTCATCAGCGTGGCGCCCCAGAAGAAAGAAGACGCACTCGCTATCACAGACGTGTATCCAGGCTACCCGTTAGATACGCTCCGGGTAGGAGCCTTCACCTATCACGACTGGTCGGGACTCACCATCACAGAGGTTCCGGACGCGTTGAACGGTCAGGCCTTGTTCACTACGGTGCGTGGTCGCGCCCGCGAAGCGCATGTGATTGACGCGTTTCGCAAAACGGCATTCCCCAGCAGCTCATCGCCCGATCAGATCATGTTGACCTGGAGTGGCTCACCCCAAACCAGCATCGATGTGCAATGGCGCACGATGCCGTCGGTGTCGGGAGGAGAGGTGCAATACTGGTTGGAAGGCACTGCCGATACGCTGGTTGCCAAAGCAACGATGAAGCAAACGCAGGATCGTATGCTCTATAACGACCGCTACTCCAATCATTTCACGGCGCTGATCACAACGCTCAAGCCCGGTTCGCACTATGGCTATCGCGTGGGCTCCGGCGACAAAGGCGGATGGTCTGACGTGCGTTCTTTTGAAACGGAAGGAGAGCACGTGAAAGATTTCACCTTCGTATGGTTTGGCGATACGCATACTTTTCCCGACTCGGGCAAGCTGGTGTCGCTGGCCGACAAAGAAAATAAAGACGCCGCGTTCTATTCTATTGCCGGCGACATTGTGAGCACCGGCCTGAACCGCGACGACTGGGATCACCTCTATGGCAATTCGCACGACGTGTTCTCCCGAAAGCCGCTCATGCCCGTGCCGGGTAACCACGACCGTCAGGATGGGATGGGCGCACAGTTATATTATGATCTGTTCAGTCTTCCAAAAAATGCTCCCAAAGGTGTTGACGAAGAATCGAGCTATTCTTTTGAATATGGCAACGCCCTCTTCATCATGATCGACGCCACGCAGGATGTGGAAGACCACACGCCGTGGATCGAAGAGACATTGGCCAAGACCAAAGCCACCTGGAAGTTTGTGATGTTCCACTTTCCTCCCTACAATTTTGAAGAACCCTATCCTGACATTCAGGCCGCCTGGGTGCCACTCTTCGACAAGTATCATGTTGACATGGTGATGGGCGGTCACGTTCATTATTACATGCGGTCGCGCCCCATGGCCGCTGGCAAAGTGGTTGACGGGTTTGACAAAGGCACGGTGTATGCGATCTCGATCAGTATACCCTACCGGCACGATGCTATCGCTGCGGAGCCGTATGCCGTGAAGCAATACAACGGCGAATATTTTTATCAACGCGTTGAAATTCACGGAAACAAGTTGGTATACAAGTCGGTGAATAGCGAAGGCGTTGTCAAAGACGAATTCGTGATTCAGAAATAGGCAACGGTGTGCGCTGCTCCATACGGGCAGCGCACGCAATGGCCCGGTTTACATTCTGCGTTAACCTCCCTTTCATATACGCAAAATCCCCCTCGCATAGGCTGTTATTTTTGATATCCTTGTTAAGCGTCGTATTGTGCGACGTGAGACATTATCATCCCTACAATGCAGCGACTATCCCTACTGGTGTTGACGGCCCTTGTTGCCATGGCCTGCAAGCAAAGCGCACCACCCACCACGACAACCACCGACGTGACTGTGTTTCAGGACACCGCGTTCTGGCAGGAGTATCACGAAGCTTATCCGGTGCCCGCTGCACTGGGTGAAGTGCGCAGCCTCGCGGTCGACAGCAAGAAAAATGTGTGGATCGCTACGCCAATGGGTGTGTTCATCAAAAAAGATAAATCGCTGACATGGGATGCTGCCTTGCCAGCCGCGGCCCAAGGTCCTTCGTTTGCCGTGGCGATCGCCAACGACTCGTCCGTTTGGTTGAGTACGTGGAATGCCCTCTATAAAATAAAGAACAATGTGACGGCAAAAGTGGAAGGCCCGGTGTCGCCGCTGGGTGTGTTGTGCGTTGCCAAGGAAGGCGTGTATGCCGGTGGACCGCGTGGCGTTTGGTTGTGTGACGATGGCCGGTGCGAGAAAAAAAGCTACACCGTGGCACGTTCCATCCGCGACATGATCTCCGACCAGGCCGGAGGATTGTGGGTGGCTTCGGATGTTGGGCTGTATCACGCCACCGCCGATAGCACGCGCCTGTTTTCCAGTGTGGATGATGTGGTGAGCGCCTACATCCGCGGTGCCGCGTTTGACGATCGCGGGCAGGTTTGGGCTGGAGGCCTTGGAGGTGTTGCCATTCTTAAGGATAATAAAAAGATAAACGCCTTGCTTCCGGAGCAGGGCATTCCTTCTATAAATGTGAATGCCGTGCGCCGTTCTCCTTCGGGAGTGATGTGGGTAGGCACCGATGTGGGCGTGGTGCGTTATGCCGCAGACCTCACGCCATCGCTTCGCTTCAGCCGGCGTTGGCTGGTCGACGACAAAGTGAACGCCATCACGTTCGATGCATCGGGCAATGCGTGGATCGGCACCGCGCGGGGCGTGAGCGCCATCAAGCAAAAACAAATGACATTGGCCAGCAAGGAGCAATATTTTTATGACGTGCTCATGCGCCGCCACATCCGCGATCCGTGGATTGCCGGACAATGCCGCCTTGCCGCAGAAGGAGACACCACAAAATGGGCGGCCGAAGACGACGACAACGATGGCGAATACACCAGCAACTATCTGGCTATGGAAAGTTTTCGCTACGCCGCCACCAAGAGCGACGACGCAAAAGCCAAAGCGCGCAAGGCGTTTCAATTTCTGAAGCTCTTGCAGGAAGTGACCGAAACCGACGGCTTTTTTGCCCGCACCATCGTGCCCACCACATGGAGCTTCTATCACGACGGCAATCGCACCTACACCGAGCGCGAACGCGCCGACGAGGAAGTGAAAGAGCCACGCTTCAAGCCCGTAGAGATCCGCTGGCGTAAATCGCGCGACGGACGCTGGATGTGGAAGGGCGACACCAGCAGCGACGAAATCTGCGGCCACATGTTTGGATATTTCACCTACTATGACCTGGTGGCCGACGAAACCGAAAAAGAGGAAATACGCCGCCACGTTTCAAAAATCGTGACCCACCTCATGAAACACAACTTCACCCTCACCGACGTGGATGACCAGCCCACCCGTTGGGGTGTGTGGTCGCCCGATCGCCTGAACCACGATCCCGAATGGTCGCCCGACCGAAGCCTGAACTCCATGGAGGTGTTGTCGTTTCTCAAGTTCGCCTACTACATCACCCGCGACGAAAAATTCCAAAGCGAATATCTCCGCCTCATCAACACCGAGGGTTACCTCGACAACATGGCGAAGATTCCACAGCAGAACCCGGCGTGGTTCATCTACTTCGATGTGATCCTCGCCGCCTACCAATATCCCATCCTGCTGAAGGGCGAAGACGATCCGAAGCTTAAAAAGTTTTATGAAGACCACATCGATCAATGGCTGGCCCGTCGCAAAGACGATCACAATCCTCTGATTAACTTCATCTATGTATATGCCCGTCAACAAAAAAAAGAGTTGAAGCCCTCTGTTGAATTTCTCACCGACACGCCGCTGGATCTTGTTGACTGGACCATCGATCACACCCGGCGCGAAGATGTTCGCGTGGTGCATGTGCCGGTGATGGGCGATCTTCAGGTGAACACGCTTCAACCGGCGAGCATACGCGCCACCGTGCGTTGGGATAAAAATCCGTGGGGCATTGTGGGGGGCGATCATTATATGGAACGCGAGCCTGTGTTTTGGCTGTTGCCCTATTGGATGGGCCGATACCTCGACATGATTCAGCCACCCGCGAAGCCGAAAGCCTAGGAAAATGCGCCCCTTGCGCAAAGGCATCCTTCTTAAACGTAAAATCACATTTCTTCCGCCGTAATTTTTAATATTCTTGTTTACCTAACCGAAACAGCTCATTCATGAAACGCGCACCGTGGACCATTGTCCTTCTTTTTATCCTTCAGGTTTGTCTTCAGTCCTGCACACCAAATCAATCCGCCACATCCTCGACACAACCCGTGCATGCGGACGTGGCCTTTCAACAAGACTATAGCATTAAATACAACGTGACCCAGGAAGGCGTCGCATTGAAAAAAGTTGTGAGCGATCGCAATGGTGTGATCTCGATCTTCTCGTCGGCCGGCTTGCTGAAGCCCTACGCCGGTAGTTTCCTTTATCCGGGCACCCTGGTTGCCGACAGAACCTATCGCCCCATAGCCGACAAGAAGATTACGGCACTCAACCTATATCAGCATCAATTTGTGTATGCCGACGACAAAGCCCTGTTGAGCAACGCCTGGGCTGGGGAACTTTACACACTTTATAATATCCCCACCGTTTCGCTGCTGAAAGGTGGCAAGGACAAAGCCTTTCTTCTTTCCGACGGGCATGAGCTTGAATATGTGAAGGATGGAAAATCGGTGTGGAAAGGAAAACAGTCCGAAACCATTCTGGATATTGACTACAGCACAACCGCCGATACGTTCTGGCTGTTGACCGCAAACGGTGTGAGTGTTTTCTCCGTGAACGATCTTTCGGTGAAACCATTTTTCTCCGGCAAGGACCTCACAAGCTTCGCACTCACTGAAAGTGGCAAGACGTTGGTAGTGGGCACGCACGATGGCTATCAATCCATCGATGCCGCTACGGCACAAACCAAAGGTGAAAAACAAACAAAACTTCCTGCCACCGACATCACCACGGTGAAAGAAATTGGCGGAGCCCTGTGGTTTGGCACAACGCAAGGTGCGTTCAAGGTGCGCACCGACGGCAAGTTTGACTATTACGCTTCGAAACGATGGCTCCCCGGCGATGACGTGATCGACATAGCCGAAGGCCCCGAGGCGTCCATCCTGATTCTGACGGACAAAGGCCTGGCACAAATCGTGTTCAAGTCCATGACCCTTCACGAAAAAGCAAACTACTTTCAACGACAAGTTCGTGCGCGCCACGTACGCCACGGTTTCAACGCCACCATGGCCTACATGACCGACGGCAGTCTCGCCACCGGTTCGCTGGAAGATTCTGACAACGACGGTCTGTGGACCACCATGTATCTGGGTGCAGAAGTGTTTCGCTATGTGGTGACAAAAGAAGACGACGCACTGCAAAACATCACCGAAGCCACCGAAGCCATGGAGCGCCTCTACACGGTGAACGAGTTGAAAGGATTTCCGTCGCGTTCGTTTGAGCGTCGCGGATATAAATATGATGACAAGGCCTGGCAACGCGCACGCCATCCCGAGTGGGATTGGAAAGCTACCACCAGTAGCGACGAAGCCATTGGTCACATCTTTGCGTTTGGCGTGATGGCCGAATTGCTCACCGATCAGCCTTCGCTGCAAAAGCGCGCCGTCACCCTCATCGACTCGCTTATGCAACACATCGTGGACAACGACATGTATATGGTGGACTGGGATGGAAAGCCTACGGTGTGGGGAAGATGGAATCCCGAGTATGTGAACAAGAGACCCTGGGGTGTGGGCGATCGGAAAATAAATTCAGCCAACATCATCGCCATGTTGCAGACCGCCTATTATTTCACAAAGAAAGAAGTCTATAAAGACAAAGCTGTTGAGTTGATGACCAAGCACGGCTATTTCAAAAACCTAATGTATCCCATGGCCAAGATCGGCAAAGCCGCCGCCGATGCCGACGACTGGAGCAAGATGCTTTCGGAGTCGTGGAATCACTCCGACGACGAAATGTATTTTGTGGGCTATTGGGGACTGTATCGCTACGCCCTCAACGACACCCTGAAGACACAATACAAAGACGCCATCATCGACCACTGGCAAATGGAACGACCCGAGAAGGAGGCCGCCTGGAATATTTTCACTGCGCTCACCGGCACGTCGGACTTCGATTTGAAAGAGGCCGTGTGGTATCTGCAGGAATATCCGCTGGACCTGATCCACTGGAAAGTAGCCAACAGTCATCGCAAGGACATCGAACCCATAGAGCCCAACTTCCGCGAACAAACCACGACCGAAGTGTTGCCGCCCGACGAATTGCCCATCAACCGTCACAATGCAAACCGCTTTGAACTGGATGGTGGCGACGGTGGCGCGTCGGAGTATAGCGCGGGCGACATCTGGCTGTTGCCCTATTGGATGGGCCGCTACCTCAACGTGATTAGCGCACCCACCGAAACGAAAGCCGGAAAATGATGTTGCGCGCACTCGCTGTCGTGATGGTTGGTTTGTTGCTGTGGAGATGTTCTGCTCCACCGCGCGAAACAAGTGTGTCGACAGCGATGCCCGTTTATCAGGACATTGGTTACACGCAGGACTACGGCGTTAAGTATACACTTGCTGGCCGACCTACGGAATTACAGAAAGTATGTGCCGACCGGAATGGCAATGTTCAGGTGCTTTCGCGCGAGGGTTTGTTGAAACCGTTCAATGGACAACTGTTGGTGCCGGGCACCCTTGTGCCGGAAACTTCCTATCGGCCACTGAAGGATAAAAACATAAAAGGTCTGACCACGTTGGATCGGCAGTTTGTTTACTTCGACGATCACGCCGTGTTGGCCAACGCCTGGGCAGGGGAGGTGTATTGCAAATACACCATGCCGCATCCCCGTTTTTTTGCAGCGGGTTCGGCATTCGACTTTTTACTTTCCGATGGCCGTTCGTTGCAGTATGTGAAGGACAGCAAGGTGTTGTGGGAAGACATAACACCCGAGGTGTTACTCGACATTCAATATGACGCATCGCGAAAACAATTCTGGATTTTGGCAAAAAAGTCGGTTCTGATTTTTTCGCCGGAGCAGAAAACCCTTGTGCGTGCCTTTAGCGGCGAAGGATTTACGTGCTTCACGCAAACCCACAACAACCGGATCGTGGTGGGCACATCGAACGGCTACGGCACCTGGGACGCAGACAGTCATACGCAAATAGGTTCTCTGCACAAGGCTTTGCCTGCACGCACACTCACCACCGTAAAAGAGATAAACAACCATCTTTGGTTTGGATCAACACAAGGCGCCTTCATGTTGCGCGACGATGGCAAGTTCAACTACTACGCTTCTCAACGGTGGCTTCCCGACAACCACGTGAAGGACATTGCCGCCAACGGCAACGACGTGTTGGTGTTGACATCCACCGGACTTGCCTGCATACGCTTTGAAAAGATGACGCTGTTCGACAAGGCGCAGTTCTATGAAGCGCAGGTGCGGCAACGACACATTCGTTATGGGTTCAATTGCGACATGACGAATCTGAAAGACGGAAACATAGCCACCGCCCAGGTCAGCTATCACGACAGCGACAACCTCTGGACGGCGATGTATCTGGCCAGCCAGGTGTTTCGCCACAAAGTGACGCACGACCCCGAAGCCTTGCAGAATTGTGTAGAAGCTTTTGAAGCCATGGAGCGACTTCATACGCTGGCACCGGTGAAGGGATTGTTCGGTCGCACGTTCGAGCGGCCCGGCATCGCCATCATCCGCGAAGAGTATCGCGAAAACATTCTCGACTATTGGTATCCCGACTATGCACGCGTGCCCAGCAGCTGGCAACACGTGTCGCCCGCGTGGGACTGGCGCGGATCGGCCAGCAGCGACCAAACGGTGGGACAATATTTTGCATTGACCGTAGTGGCCGAATACAGCGACGACGCGGCGTTGAAGCAACGCGCTGTTCACCTCATCGATCAGCTGAGCGCCTACATTCTTGCCAACGATCTCACGCTGGTAGACTACGACGGTCGCCCTACGCTGTGGGGCCGCTGGAATCCAGCCTACATCAACCGCTTTCCGGAAATGGTAGGCGACCGCCGCCTGGGTTCGTCCAACATCATTGCGTTTATGCAAACGGCCTATCACTTCACAAAGAAGAAAGAATACAAAGACAAGGTGGAACAGCTGTTGTATCGCGACGGCTATCTGAAAAACCTGACACGCCCCATAAGCGACATCACCTATGCGCCCAAAGACGCCGATGCCTGGAGCCGGATGCTTTCGGATGGCTGGAACAATTCGGACGACGAAATGTATTTTCTGGGCTATTGGGGATTGTATCCCTATGCGCTCAACGATTCGCTCCGCGCACAATACAAGGAAGCAATCCGCGACCACTGGGCGTTTGAACGCTCTGAAAAAGACGGCCTTTGGAATCTCTGTTATGCCATGACCGGTGCACCTGATTTTGGACTCGACGAAACCGTGTGGTATCTCAAAGAATTTCCGCTCGACATGATTGAGTGGAGCCAGCACAACAGTCACCGTAAAGATATTGAACTCGTACCCGAAAATTTCCGCAGTGAAACCACGCGCGAAATTCTTCCCCCCGACGAACGCCCCGAGCTGAAGCACAACCGGAATCTTTTCCGTCTCGACAAAGACGGAAGTGGAGCAGCCGAAATCAGCGCGGGCGACACGTTTTTGTTGCCCTATTGGATGGGCCGTTTCCTGGGCGTGATCAGCGCGCCTCAGGCCACGAACAACGTATTGGTCAGTGAACCCTTCTAACCCGGACGAACCACATGACATCCCAACGCCTTACCTCGCTCGATGCGCTTCGTGGATTCACGATCGCCGCCATGATCCTGGTGAATTTTCCAGGCGATGAAGCGCACGTGTTCGCGCCCCTGCGCCACACCGTGTGGAACGGTCTCACACCAACCGATCTCATTGCACCCTTTTTTCTTTTCATTGTGGGCATCTCCATCGTGCTGGCGTATGGCCGCAAGGTGGCGCTGGGCGAACCCAAGGGCGAGCTCTATCGCAAAATTGTGATCCGGTTTCTGAAGCTCTTTGCATTGGGCATTCTCCTGAACCTGCTTCCGTATTTCAACTTCAGCGACCTGCGCTACACCGGTGTGTTGCCGCGCATTGCGTTGGTGTTTCTTCCCTGCGCATTTCTCTTTTTGAAAACCACGGCGCGCACCCAGGCGATTGTGGGCATGGGCATTCTGATAGCCTACTGCCTGTGCATGCTTCTGATCCCGACACCGGGGCAGGGCAAGGTGATGCTTGAACCGGGTGTGAACCTGGCGGCGTGGGTAGACCTGCAATGGCTTCCCGGAAAAATGTGGCAAGGCACGTGGGACCCCGAAGGCATTCTGAGCACGTTCCCCGCCATCGTGTCGGGCATCTCGGGATTGCTGGCGGGCCATTGGCTGCAAAGTGCACGGGAACCAAAAGATAAAGTGATTGGCCTCATGGTGGCCGGACTGGTGTCGGCGGCAGCAGGCTATGTGTGGGGACTTGTGTTTCCTGTGAATGAAAACCTGTGGACCAGTTCGTTTGTGTTGGTCACATCGGGCTTTGCTGCGCTGTTGCTGGGAGCGGCCTATTATGTGGTGGACCTGCGCGGGTGGACAAACGGAACAAAGATCGGCATCATTTTCGGTGCCAACGCCATTGCTGTTTATGTGATGGCCGAACTATTGGCCCTGGTGTGTTATGTCTTTCCCCTGCAAGGCGAAACGTTGAACCACCGGGTTGTCAACGCCTTGGTTGACGCCGGGGTGCGTGCCGAGTGGGCAAGTGCTCTGTATGCTGTGTGTTTTGTGGCGCTGAATTTCCTGCCGGCCTATGTTCTGTATCGCAGGAAGATATTTATAAAGCTATGATGTTATGAACGACCTCACACCAACCGCCGTGCCGTCGCGGCTTACTTCGCTCGACGCCATGCGCGGCTTCACCATAGCGGCCATGATCCTGGTGAACTATCCTGGCAACGGTGAATTTATTTTTGAACCGCTGGAACACGCCGCCTGGAACGGGCTGACACCCACCGACCTCATCTTTCCCTTTTTTCTTTTCATCGTCGGGGTCTCCATTGTGCTGGCGTTTACAAAAGCAGTAGAACAAAACACACCGAAGAATGGACTTTACAAAAAGATCATCTTCCGTTCGCTGAAGCTTTTTGGCGTTGGACTTTTTCTGACGCTGTTGCCGCACTTTCATTTTTCGGAATTGCGCGTGACGGGTGTGTTGCAGCGCATCGCCATTGTGTTTATGGTGTGCTCGTTTCTGTTTCTGAACGCGTCGTTTCGCACGTTGGTGTGGATTGGAGCCGTGACGTTGGTGACCTATTGGCTCGCCATGTATCTCATTCCCACACCGGGGCAGGGCAAGGTGATGTTAGCGCCGGGCTATAATCTGGCGGCTTGGGTAGATAGCAAACTTTTGCCGGGCCGCATGTGGCAGGGTACGTGGGATCCCGAAGGCATTCTCAGCACCTTTCCCGCGATTGTGACGGGCATTGGAGGACTGTTGGCAGGCCACCTGCTGATGAGCAAACGAACGCCCTACGAAAAAGTGATTCTGTTGCTGGTCTGTGGTTTTGTTGCCGTGGTGATCGGCTATGTGTGGCACCTGGCATTTCCCGTCAATAAAAATCTTTGGTCAAGTTCTTTTGTGATGGTGACAGGCGGTTTGGCAGCGTTGGTGCTGGGCACTTCCTACTATCTGGTCGACATACGTGGCTACACCCGTGGCACATGGCCGGGCATCGTGTTCGGTGCCAATGCCATCGCGGTCTACTTCACGTCGGATGTTATTTCCTATCTGTTCTACCTGGTGCCCTTTGGCGGTGCGCCGTTGAACGAGCATTTCTTTTTGGCGCTCACACACGTAGCGGTAGCACCAAAGATTGCCAGCGTATTGTATGCGCTGTTGTTTGTGTGTATCAATTTTGTTACCGCATATATTTTGTATCGCAAGAAGATCTTCATAAAATTATAAAACCAGCGCTTGCCCGTGGCTATGAACGTTTTGAAACGCATTTTCTGTTTTGTGCTCCTTGTGTGTTGTGCCGCGTGCCAGCCAGGGAAAGATCCGCTCGACACGGCCAGCAAGATTGCCGTTCAGTGGGAAGTAGTCACCAACTTCACCGATCAGAAGGAAGTGTTCGATGCCCGCTTCGAAATCATAAACAACAGCGAGCAGGCGCTCGATGAAAAAAACTGGGCGCTCTTCTTTAGCATGGCCCCACGGAAGATTCTCGAAAACAAAACACCACAGCCTGCCATCCTGCACCACATCAATGGCGACTGGTATGTGTTGAAACCGGAGAAAGGTTTTTCGCTAGCGCCCGGAAAAGCAGTGGCGATAACCTATCGCGGCATAGAGGCCGTCATCAAAGAAACGGACCGTCCGTTGGGATTGTATTTTGTGTTTTATGATGACGAAGGTCACGAGAAGAAGATTGTGAACGTCACCGACTACACCTGCAAACCCTTTCTTCGCGCCGAGCAAATCAATCGCAACGAAAAAGACGAAGAGCCAATTCCGTCGGCAGCCCTGTCGTTCAAAAATAATCTGGAAATGACCGACGTCCCCGCGTCGGCACTCCAACCCATTCTTCCCACCCCCGTGCACTATGAAGCCGGTACAGACTCGGTTGACATCGACAACAAGTGGATCATTCACTACGGCAAGGGACTGGAACAGGAAGCGGCCTACCTCGCGAAGCATCTCAACGCTGCCACGGGCAAGGAATTTATAACCTCGATCGATGCGCCCAAGGGCAAATGCATTGTGCTCGAACAAAAGCCGCTCACGGTGAAAGGTGTTTCAAAGGAAGCCTATCATCTTGGTATAACGTCATCGGGTGTAGTCATCACGGGCAGCGATGCGGCGGGGGTGTTCTATGGCGTGCAGAGTTTGCGTGCGTGCATACCCTTAAAAAACTACGAGACAAAATCGGCTGGCGTCAGGCTTCGGCATATGCAGGTGGAGGATGCGCCGCGGTTTTCCTTTCGCGGACTACACCTGGATGTGAGCCGGAATTTTCAAACCAAAGAAACCATTCTGCGAACACTTGACCTGTTGTCATTCTACAAAATCAACCGCTTCCTGTTCTACACCACGGAAGACGAAGGCTGGCGCCTCGAAATTAAAGATCTTCCCGAGCTGACAGACGTTGGCGCACAACGGCAACACACATCAGGCAAAGAGGCTCCCGCGTTGCATCCGGCCTATGGCTCGGGGCCGTTTTCCAAGGAAGAAGGTCGCTATGGTCATGGCTATTATTCACGCGAAGACTTCATCGAAATTTTGAAGTATGCTGCCGAACGTCACATCAAGGTTATTCCCGAACTGAATTTTCCCGGTCATGCCCGCGCGGCCATCAAGGCGATGGAAGCACGATACGAACGCCTCATGAAAGAAGGCAAGGAAACCGAAGCAAACGAATATCGCCTCATCGATCCCGACGATCGTTCGGAGTATGAATCGGCGCAAGGCTACAGCGACAACGTGGTGAGCGTGGCGCGCGAGTCGGTGTTTCATTTCTACGAAAAGGTGGTAGACGAAATTGCCGCTACCTACAAAGATGCGGGCCTCACGCTGGACGAATTTCATACCGGTGGCGACGAAGTGGCCGAAGGCGCCTGGACGCGTTCGCCGCTGGCAGCCGAACTGCTGAAACAACATCCCGAAATCAGAGATCCGAAAAATCTGCAAACCTATTTTCTGCGCGAGCTGGTGAAGCGCCTGAAGTCGCGCAACCTGCAACTGGACGGCTGGGAGGAAGTGGCGCTGGTGAAAACGGAAAGCGGCAAGTATGAACCCAACCCCGAATTTGCCAAAGCCAACATTGTGCCCTACATCTGGAACAACATCTTTGACTATCCCGACCTGGGCTATCGCCTGGCCAACGCTGGCTATAACGTGGTGCTTTGCAACGTCTCGAATTTTTATTTCGACCTGGCCTACAGCAAAGATCCGCAGGAGCCCGGATTGTATTGGGCCGGCTTTGTGGACACACGCCACAGCTGGACCTTCGCACCCTTCGACATGTTTAAGACAACCAAGAAAAATTCGCTGGGCCAAAAGCTTGAACTGGAAGGCGTGGGCGACTACCCAAAAAACAAAATCATAGTAGAACACCTGAAGCCCGAAGCGCGCAAAAACATTCTGGGCCTTGAAGCGCAGGTGTGGTGCGAGACCGTGAAGGGCCGCGACATGCTGGAATACTACATGCTGCCAAAACTGATCGGCTTTGCCGAAAGCGCCTGGACGGCCGAGCGCACATGGGAAACCGTGGAGAACAGAACCCAACGCGAAGCCCTCATGCTGAAAGGCTGGAACGTGTTTGCCAACGCACTCGCAAAACGCGAGCTGCCGCGCCTTCACTATCTGAACGGCGGCTATCAATACCGCATTCCGCCACCGGGAGCGGTGCTGGAGAACGGAGAACTGAAAGCAAACACCGAATATCCGGGGCTCATCATTCGCTACACGACCGACGGAAGCGAACCGTCGTCTGCATCCACACGCTACGATGGCCCTGTGCAAGCCACGGGCACGGTGACCTTGCGGAGTTTCGATCGCGCCGGGCAGGCAAGCCGCAGTGTGAAAGCGACCGCAGAGTGACGACTACTTTACGCAAATTGAAGTTTTATTGACGCAAAGTTCTACGAGCGGACCGGCGTGTTGCAGTTAGTTTTGTTTACTTCGGGATCTCAACAGAACCGTTCAAAATCAATGTTATGAATATAGGGGTAGACTTGGGCGGCACCAACGTGCGGGCAGCCTTAGAAAGAAACGGAGATCTTCTTCATCCGCGCAAGGCGCGTTTCAACAACAAAGGTTCGTTGCACGAAACGCTCGACGAGTTGATGGACTTTATTCATCCCCTCATGACTCCCGATGTGAAAGGCATTGGCATTGGCGTGCCCTCGGTGGTAGACGTTGACAAAGGCATTGTGTTTAACGTGGCCAACATTCCCGCGTGGGAGCGTGTGCCGCTCAAAAACATCATGGAAGACCGTTTCCACGTGCCAGTGTTTGTGAACAACGACGTGAACTGTTTTGCCCTTGGCGAACACCGTTTTGGTGTGCTCAGAGGCGTGCGCAATGCGGTGGCCATTTCGTCGGGAACCGGCCTGGGCTGCGGCGTCATCATCAATCACCAGCTGTTCATGGGAAGCAACTGCGGCGCGGGTGAAATCGGCTTGCTCAAATACCTCGATCACAACATAGAATATTATGCCAGCGGAAACCTCTTCCGCGTAAAATATAACATCACCGGCGAAGAAGCCAGCCAACTGGCCCTGCAGGGCGACGTGGAAGCGTTGGCCTATTGGGAAGAGTTCGGTGTGCACATGGGGCAGGCTATCAAAAGCGTGCTCTATACCTACGACCCCGAAGCCATCGTGTTGGGCGGGTCGTTGTCGACAGCCTATGCGTTGTTCCGGGAATCGATGTTCCGGTCGCTCGAAGACTTTCTCTATCCCGAGTCGCTGAAGCGCCTCAAACTGTATCCGTCTCAAAATCCCAACGTGGCCCTGCTCGGTGCGGCCGCCCTCACCAACCAGAACGAGGCGATGTCGGTGTTGTGATCGTGTCGCTGTCTGTGTTGAAAGTGCAGTTGTAGTCCGTTTTATTCCGCAAAAAAGAAGTCATGTCCAAAGGTGTCGCAAGCTGGCACGGTTGCCGCCAACGCGCAACCGAGGGAGCATTTTGCGTCGTTCACCGGGTGTCATATAAAGAATTGAAAACCATTGTATTAAGTGAGTATTAAATAAACGACTCTTGCGCAAACCTTGCCTTGGTTAACGCAAAATGCGCGCACACGGTCCGTGATAAATGACGTCATTTAAATAAGCATCTTGCTGTAACCCGAAGTTGGAGCACTGAGGTAACGTGAAAGCTTGCAGAAAGAGGAGAATGAGAGATGCTTTTCGGCATACTGCAATCACGCTGATGAAATGAACATCAAAAGAAGAAACACAAACAATCCTAACTCTGAATATTTAACCCCCTTCTTCTATGAATGAGAAACTTTACAGTTTAAAAAAATGCAGGCGATTATTTTTCTCCTGGTGCATGGCCATGCTGCTTGCCAACAGCGCATGGGCCAACGTGCCGGCCGTCGAGGTGACGATTACCGGCCGAATTACATCGGCCGACGACGGCAGTTCACTACCCGGTGTGAACGTGTATCTGAAAGGAACACAAATAGGAACCATCACCGACTCTGATGGAAAGTATTCGCTCACCGCGCCCGACAATTCTGCGGTGATTGTATTCTCTTATATAGGATACACCACGCAGGAAGTTGCAGTTAGCGGAAGAACCAGCATCGACGTGGTGCTGCAACCCAGTGCCGAGTCGTTGGGTGAAGTGGTCGTGACGGCGTTGGGTATTAAGCGGGAAGAACAATCACTGGGCTATTCCGTGGGCAAGTTGAAAGGCGACGACATGACGCGCGTCGTGCAGGAGAACGTGTTGAACGGCATGGCGGCAAGAGTTCCCGGCGTAACGATCAACTCTACCGGTGCCGCTGGCTCTTCGGTGAGAATGACCATCCGCGGAACAAAATCATTGGTTGGTGACAACCAACCGCTTTTTGTGATCGATGGTGTGCCCATTGTAAACACGTCGAACAACATTGGTCAGGTGGGAAATGACAACCGCGTGGATTATGGTAACGCGATTGCCGACATCAACCCCGAAAACATTGAAAGCATGACGGTGTTGAAAGGCCCCAGCGCTGCGGCGTTATACGGGTCACGCGCTGGTAACGGCGTGGTTATCATCACCACAAAAAGTGGTGGCAATGCAAAGAAAGTAACGGTGAATGTAACGTCGAACACGGTGTTCGATGTGCCTTATAAGTATCTGAAAATGCACAGCAAGTTTGCTACAGGCGTGCTGCCCTTCACGCCGGATAACAATCCCTATCCCGGAGGCGTGTTGCAAATCGACGAAGCATCGGCCGGTGGCGTAGGTCCGCAATTGGACATGGGCTACAATGCCATTCAGTGGAACAGCCCTCTGGACGCAAACGGCGATCCTATTGCCACACCGCTCACATCGCATCCGAACAACGTAAAGAATTTTGTGCAGAACGGCATCACTACAACGAATGGCGTTTCGGTTGCTAACAACTCGCAGATGGGCACCTACCGGTTGTCATATTCCAACATGTCGAGCCGTGGCCTCGTGCCGGGTTCTGATTTGTTTAAGAACACGCTTGACCTGAACACGTCGGTGAATGTGCACAAGAACCTTAAGATCAGCACAAACCTGGATTTCACACGCAACAACTCCAACAACAGACCCAGCACAAATCGCGGCACAAATCCGTTGCAATGGGCGTATGCTGTTTCTCCCCACATCGACATTCGCGACATGAAAGACTATTGGGTGAAAGGTCAGGAAGGAATACAACAGCTGACACAGGACAATGCAGCTGGTGAATACAACAACCCGTATTTCCTGGCGCATGAAGTAAAGAACGCCTTCGAACGCAACCGTGTCTATGGTAACCTGAAGGCAGAGTGGCAAATCACACCCGAATTCAGTTTTATGGGACGTTATGCACTTGATACCTATAAGGAGACCCGTGAAACAAAGATCGGTTATAGCTATACAGGTGAATCACGCGGTGCCTATGGGATAAACGACATTACACAATATGAAAGAAACGCCGACTTCCTGGCAACCTACAAGAAGGAGTTAGGGGCATTGAGCGTCACAGCATCAATTGGTGGAAATGCCCGTACGTATAAATTCAGCACTGTCAGCGCGCAGACCAGGAATGGCACTGGGTTGACCATTCCAGGGCTCTACACACTATCGAACATCGCGCCATCGAATCTTCAGTATGGAAACTTCCGCAGCGAGAAGGCGATCTACAGCTTCTACGGTCTCTTGAACTTGGGATATAAGGACATGATATTCTTAGATATCACCGGACGTAACGACCGGGCAAGTTCTTTGCCGAAAGAAAACAGATCTTATTTTTATCCTTCTGCGTCGCTTAGTGTTTTGTTGAACGAAATGTTTAAAATGCCCAATAGCATCAGCTTGCTAAAATTGAGAGGTGGAGTGGCACAAGCCGGTAACGACGCCGATCCATATCAACTGATAAACATTCTGGACCCCGCTGAAGCGTGGGGCGACATCACCCGGCTGACGAAGTCAGGAACAATTTTTATTCCGGATCTGAAACCGGAGAAGGCAACGTCTTACGAATACGGGTTCGACCTGAATATGTTTGCCAATCGTATTCGTTTCGGTGCTACGTATTATTATCTGCAGAACCGAAACCAAATATTGGCTAACTCGGTGACCCCATCATCAGGGTTTGATGCCATGAAATTTAACGCAGGCTTGGTAGTAAGTAAAGGCATAGAGCTGGCGCTGGGTGGAACGGTCATTGAAAAGGGCGATCTCCGTCTGGATGTGAATGCCAATTTTTCGAAGAACGTTTCGATCATAGAGGACCTCGCCGAAGGTCAGGATGTTTTTACATTTTGGGAAGATGCCAAAGGTGGCGCCCGTACCTATGTCGGCGACAAGATCGGCGATTTGTATGATGCGGAACTGGTGACCGTGACAGACAAAGAATCGCCCTACTATGGATATCCTATTCTGGATGAAAACGGTTCCTGGCAAAATGTGAGCTCGGCCAATTCGAAAAACAAGATCGGAAACTTCAATCCAGATTTTATTGTGGGTATGCAGACGTCGCTAAGCTACAAACGCTTCTCGCTGAACCTTTCCTTCGACTGGAGAAGTGGTGGACAATTTGTGTCGCAAACCTATCGCTACAGCGAGTCGGATTTGAAATCACAACGCTTCCTCGACATGCTTATCAATCCCGGAAATCTTTCGGGCGATGCACTGCGCAATTATTTGGTGGATAACGACCTGGTTAGAGTTCAGGATCACTTCAACATTGTAGGTGGCCCTACGGCTGAGTATGGTGGATTCCCCTTTGAGTATGGCGGAAGCACCTATCCCTACGGCGTTTTCAACCCTGGTGTTATTGCACAATATGATGGCGATGGAAACATCACCGGATATACCGAAAACTTAGGCGGTCCCGATACCAAGATCATTCCTTATGGCGACAACTATCCCTGGGATTTCATGAAGGCCGCTACATTTGATGCATCGTTCATCAAGCTGAGAGAAATTTCCCTTGGCTATGCCATTCCTACCACGTTGGTAAAACGCCTGGGATTGCAAAACGCAAGTATTTCCCTGTATAGCAGAAACATCATGCTTTGGACAAAGGCGAAAATCGGTGTTGATCCTGAAACGGCTTTCCAGCAGGAGTCCAGCGTTCGCGCAGGTACGCAGTTCAAACAAGGTATCGAACGCTATAACGTGACACCTTGGACAATCCCTGTGGGGTTCAAGCTTAACTTAACTTTTTAATACTCCTAAATTATAAACTAGTATGAATAAAAAATTTAGAGTACTCGTTTTGGTCCTTCCGCTTTTCTTACTGTCTTGTAAAGATCTGACGGAATTGAACGTGAATACAAATGGTGTTCAGCCAAGCGTTGTGAATCCAAACCTTGTGTTTCCAACAGTAGTTACGGAAACAGCAAAAGCATTTGTGAACCTTGGTTATATGAACATTGCCGGCGTGGTGCAACACACGCAAAAGGACGCATGGTCCAGCGAACACAACGATTACGATTGGGGTGGAAGTCAGGATTGGAGACCATATTATAAGATCCTTGTGAATAACAAGCTTGTCTACGACAGAGCAACCGAATTGGGATATGAATTTCATCAGGGGGCGTCACTGGTTATGAAGGCCATGTTGTTTGGATTGATTACCGACCTCTGGGGCGATGCACCCTATACCGGAGCCATCAAGGGCGACGAAGGCATGGAGAATTTGCAACCTCAGTTCGATACACAGGAATTTATTTATGACGCGATTATCGCTGACCTGGAAGCCGCCAACACATTGTTGTCGAAGAACAAAGGTGACTATGTTGGAATCGACGGCAACGTGGATGTTCTCTACGAGGGTGATCCCGCGGCATGGAGAAAGCTCGCGAACTCATTGCTGCTGCGCTACTACATGCGCATCTCGGTGAAGAAAGCCGCCGTTGCCAAGGCAGGCATCGAAAAGATCGTGGCCAATCCTTCGCAATATCCCCTCATCACTTCGGCCGACGAAGATGCTGCGATGCCTTTCACAGGCAACAGCCCCGATACATCATGGCCCGCCAGCACAGCGTTCGATCCCAGCGAAAGCAACTACAAGAGAATAAAAATGGCCGCCACACTGGTGGAAAGACTGCAGGAAATTAACGACCCACGCCTGGGTGTGTGGGCACAGAAAGTTGAGATTCCATTGGAAGTGAGTGCTGCGTTTCCTGCGGGCACAGACGAGATTGTTGAAGTCAATGGCAAAAAAGTGCGTCACTTGTCGCCCGACAAGGTAGGGACCACACAGATCGATACCGATCCTGAGTATGTTGGATTGCCCACCAGTTTTTCGGCCTTGCCTTCGGCCTACAATCTGAACCCTACACCCGGTCAGACGTCAAACAATCCGCACGTATCGTTTCTGAACGAAATGTATAAAGAACCAGCAGGCGATCTGTTGAAAGCACGCCTGGTATCGGCTGCAGAAGTTCATTTCATCCTGGCGGAAGCTGCCTTGAAGGGCTGGGCTGCCGGCGATGCCGAAGAACACTACAACGCTGCCATCGAAGCCTCTTTCGAAACATGGGGTGTTTCCGACGACCTCGGCGACTACATGGCTGGTGCTGACGTAGCCTACAACGGCACGTTAGAACAAATCATCGAGCAGAAATGGATTGCCAGCTGGACGGCAGCAACGGAAGCGTGGTTTGACTACAGACGCACCGGACTTCCCGACCTGAAGGCCGGCCCCGCAGCAAAACGCGATGTGCTCCCCGTACGATTCTATTATGTGAAGGAAGAACTGTTGTTGAACGAAAGCAACACCATGTCGGCCATCGACAAACTGGAAATCACCGGCTACTCACAAGCCGATGCCAAAAACAGCGCATGGTCCAAACCTTGGCTGTTGCAAGGCACAGGCAAGCCCTGGAATTAGAATTTCATAGTTGGGTTATAAAAAAGGAAAATAGCGGAGCGTCCCTCCGCTATTTTTTTACTGACGCGTTTTCACGTTTCATTTACGCGATATACGAATGAACCACCCGGGTATGCTGCTATTTTTAACACACGCCACCAGACCATGACCCTTCGCACCATGAACCTAAAGCTCCTTCTCTTCTGCGCCGCCGCCATGTTCGCGTCGTCGGCTGTGGGTCAGGCCCTCAAGGCGGCCGCCGCGGTTCGCATTATCACACCCGATCCGCTGTTGCCGGTGTCGGGCGGCATCGGAACACCAAAGCCGTCTACCCTGAAGAAAGGCGATCTGTTTGTGCGGGCCATGGTGTTGGAAAAAGGAGGAACACGCGTCGCCATTGTCAGTGTCGATAACCTGGGGTGGTCGTCGGTGCTGGGCGACCGGTCGCGCGCGCTCATCAAAGGCATTCCGCCGGAAAACATTCTGATTGGCGCCACCCACACCCACAGCGCACCCGATGCCTACGGATTTCCGGATGAAACGGGAACATCGCATGCCGATTTGAAATACCTCGATCGTTGCGTGACGCTCATCGCCGAGGCGGTGAACGACGCCGTGGCGAAGCTGGAACCGGCGGTGTTGAAAATTGCCGTGGGCGAAGCAAAAGGAAAAATTGCCTATAACTATTACGCCGACAAACTCTACGACCCGCGCTGTGGTGTTATCCAGGCCGTGGGCGTGTCGGGGAAGAATAAAGACAAAGTCATCGTCACACTGGTGAACTATGCCGTGCACCCCGAAGTGATCGGGTCGGGGCAAGGCATTCTCAGTCCTGATTTGTGCGGGCCGCTCTGTGCCAGCATCGAGGCGCGTGTCGGCGGTGTGGCGTTGTTTATGAACGGCGCACAAGGCGGCATGGTCACGGCCGACGTGCGGCTGCCCGATGGCAAAGAGGCCAACACCTGGGAAGAATGCACCCGCATTGGCACCCTGCTGGCCGACGAAGCCCTGCGCATTGTAGGAACGGCCAGCGTGCAAAACGATCCCGTGCTGCGGTGTGCATCACGCAACGTGTCGTTTCCCGTAGAGTCGGAAATGATGCGCTACATCCTGGAACACTCACCGCTCAACATGCCACCGCTGAAAAACAACAGCATCACCACACGGCTCAACTACCTGCAAATCGGAACCGCCAGCGTGCTCACCATACCCGGCGAAGCTTTGCCCAACATCGGCTTCTACATCAAACGGAATATGCACACCGACCATCCGTTTCTCTTCGGCCTCACCAACGACGCCTTTGGCTACATCCTCACCAAAGTGGACTTCAACAGCTTTGCACGCTACGACTACGTGAGCCGCACAAGCCTCGGAGAAATGACCGGCGAAATCTATATTGCCGAAGTGTTGAAGTGGCTGGACGAAGACCGGAAAATAAAAAAATGAACAAACGTTAAAGCATAAAGAAACATGAAAAAGACATTATCATCTCTGGTTTGTATCGTGCTGTTGATGGCCTGCAGTGGTGCGGCCGTGGCGCAACTCACGCCCACCAACGCGTTGCAAGGTTACCTGAACAACGGCGACAAGATTTTTCGATGGGAAGTAAAAGACAGCTATACCATAGGCGATGTGAAAGCCTACAGCCTGTTGCTCATCTCGCAGCAATGGCACGAATATGTGTGGACGCACCAGTTAACGATTCTTGTGCCTGCCGAAAATAAATACGACGGCGCAATGTTGTTCATCACCGGCGGCAGCAACAAAAAAGGTGTGCCCAACTGGTCAAGCCAGGGCGACGAATTTCACAAGACGATGGCCGGTGTGGCGCAGAAAAACAAAGCCATCGTGGCGGTGCTGCGTCAAACGCCCAACCAACCCCTCTATGGCGACCTCACCGAAGATGCGCTGATCTCGTTCACGCTTCACAACTTCAAAGAAGACGGCGACTACTCCTGGCCCTTGCTGTTCCCCATGGTGAAAAGCGCCGTGCGCGCCATGGACGCCGTGCAGGCCTTCGCGAAAGAAACATTGAAACACGACGTGAACCGCTTCGTGGTGTCGGGTGCCTCCAAGCGTGGCTGGACCACGTGGCTCACAGGTGCAAACGATGCGCGTGTGGCGGCCATCGCGCCGATGGTGATCGACATCCTGAATATGCCGGTGAACCTGGAATACCAGATCACGATGTGGAAAGCCTATAGCGTGCAGATCGAAGACTATGTGAAGCTGGGTATCCCCCAAAACTCACGCTCCGAAAAAGGCGAAGCCATCACCACGATGGTTGATCCCTATTCGTATCGCAAAAAATTAACCATGCCCAAAATGCTCTTCATGGGCACCAACGACGAATACTGGACGGTAGACGCCATCAAACATTATATCGACAGCATACCCGGTCAGAACTTCGTGCACTATGTGCCCAACGTGGGCCACGACCTGGGCGACAAGAAACAAGCCCTTACTGCACTCAGCGCTTTCTTTGGCGAAACCCTGATGCATGCACCGTATCCCTTGTGCGCACCACAGCTGACCTACAACAAAAAAGGCATCACCCTCAGCGTGAAAGCATCGGCCGATCAGCTGGTCGACGCCATCCTGTGGACCACCGAATCGACCGACACCGATTTCCGCGACGAGAAATGGACGGGCAAAAGCCTGGGTCTGAAAAAGAAAACGGACCTGGTCACCTCGAAGCAGGCGTTCCCCCCTAAGGGCTACCGTGCGTTTTATCTTGATCTGAAATACAAAGATCCCAACGGCGGCGAATACACCGAGAGCACCCGCATGTATGTGGCCGACAACGACGAAGTATTTGTAAAGTAACACCCCATGCGCCAGCGTCTCATAGTTTTTCTTTTTTGTTTACTTCTTCCCATTGCCGGGTGGACGCAGAAGCAACACGTGGATGCCATACGCCGCGTGTTGCTCGATCCGGCAGGTCGCGTGTTGGTGGCGGCACATCGTGCAGAGCATCATCGCTACCCTGAAAATTCGCTCAAGGCCATTCAGGCCGCCATCGATCTGGGCGTCGACATTGTGGAGATTGACGTGAAGGTGTCGAAAGACGGTGTGCCGTTTCTCATGCACGACAAAACCATGGACCGCACCACCAACGGAAAAGGCGACCCGGAAGAATTGACGTGGAGCGAGCTGCAAAAGTTTGTCATCATCGACAAAGGCAAACGCACAGCGCTCAAAATTCCGTCGCTCGAAGAAGCGCTGGGTGTGGCCGAAGGAAAAATTCTGGTAGACCTCGATTTGAAAACCGATCGCATCGAGAGCATTCTGAAAGTGATCCGGAAAACCGAAACAAAAGACATCGTATTTTTCTTCGACAGCGACTATGCCATACTTTCGGCCATTCACAAAGCCGATCCCGACTTCATGATCATGCCACGTGCGCATCGCTACACAGAGACCGACTCGGCCATCGTGCTGTTCGATCCGCCCGTGGTGCACATCGACGAATCGTTCTATTCGCCCGAAACGATACAGCTCATCAAAGAAAGTTATGCGCGTGCGTGGATCAATGCGTTGGGCCAGCCCGACGACGACATCCGGAAGGGAAAAGAAAAACGTGCCTTAAAGAAATTATTGGAACACGGCGCCAGCATCATTCAAACCGACGAACCCGAAAAAGTGATGAAGGCGTTGGCGGAAAACGGTTGGGAGCAATGATGCGCGTATGAAAGTGCTAAAGACGTTACGCGATCAGAAAATGCTGGCCATTGCATTTGCGGGCATGACCTTGCTTTCGTATGTGGTGAGCGTGAAACATGTGGCACGCCCGCCGCTGGTGTCCGCACACCGCGGCGCATCAAGACAGGCCCCCGAAAATACACTCGCAGCCTTTGAGGTCGCCATGGCAATGAAAGCCGACTTCCTCGAAGTAGACGTGCGCACCACGGCCGACGGTGCACAAGTGTGTCTTCACGACAGATCACTAAAACGCACCACCGGAAAAGACGCGGCCGTGAACACCGTGACCTTGCACGACATTCAAAATCTTTCCGCGGGAAAGTGGTTCGATAAAAAATTTGCCAAAGAAAAAGTGCCGACATTTGAAGCCCTGTGCGAATTGGTTAGCCGTCACAACAAAACATCGTCGCACTATAGCCGGCTGTATGTCGACAGCAAAGACATCAACGCACGCGAAGTGGTGAACACCCTTCAGCGCTACAACCTGCTGGACTCCGCCGTTTTCTATGGCGACGAAAAAACATTACAAGCGGTTCGCGGAGAATCTAGTCACGCGCGCCTCATGCCGGGTCACCCGGGCGTTGCGCGTGAAGCGGAGGTGATTGCCAGCCTGAAACCCTATGCGTTCGATGTAGACTTTCGCGCCCTGAATGCCGACCTCGTGAGTCGCTGCCATGCCGCCGGCGTCCGCGTGTTCTCCGATCTGCTCGACGAGAACGACACCCCCCAGGCCTATGAGCGCGCCCTGCACCTGGGCATCGATCTCATTCAAACCGACGACGTGGCTGCAGTGAAAAAAACACTGGCCCTAAACCAAAAAGAAGTGAAGTAACCCCATGATACACCCGAGAACCTTAGTCATCCTGTTGTGCGTGCTGGCAGCATCAGCCTGCAAACCATCGCGACATACCACGCAACCTACCGACACCTTGCAGTCGGCTATTATTTTTCCCTTCCAGGATCAACACGTGCATGGCTCCACCGTGGTGGAGTTGCCCAACGGCGATTTGCTTTCGGCGTGGTTTCAAGGTTCGGGCGAGCGGTGGGCCGACGACGTGCGCATCGTGGGGTCGCGCCTCGTAAAAGGAGATACCACATGGTCGCCCGTGTTCACCATGGCCGATGTGGATGGCTTCCCCGACATCAACCCCATTCTGTTCATGGACCGTCAACACAAGCTTTGGCTCATGTGGTATGCCGTGCTGGCCAACCAATGGGAAACGTCTTTGTTGTTATATCAGTGCAGCGAAAAATATGATCAGCCGGGCGCGCCCGAGTGGACGGGCCACAACGTGTTGCTGGTGAAAGCCGGCGACAAAACGGAGCGGGGCATTCAACCAAACGACAAGTTTGTGCGGCAGGTAGACGATCAGTTGCTGCAATATGAAGCCTATTTGAAAACGTCGGTGCTGCCTCAAACAGCCGACAGCGCCAAAGCTCTGCTGATGAGCGACTGGAAAGCCTACCGCCGGAAAATGGACAGCCTTTCGCGCGGCGCCAACATGCTGCGAAGCGGACGAATAACCGACGACGCCCACGACACCTCTGCCAAGCTGGGCTACCCGTTGACACGACGACTGGGCTGGCAAACAAAAAACAAAGCAGTCTACGTAGGCAATCGTTTGATCCTGCCGCTGTATTCGGACGGCTTTGACGGTTCGCTCTTTGCCCTATCTGACGACGACGGCGCGCATTGGCAATACAGCAACCCCATCCTGGGCGGCGTGGGCATTCAGCCGACCATCGCCATCAAAAAAGACAGCACACTGGTGGCCTACCTCCGCGACAACGGACCGCCACCCCTGCGCATGCAACGCACCGAGTCGCACGACCGCGGCCTGACCTGGAGCATCGCCAAAGACGACATCCTTCCCAACCCCGGCGCAGGCTTCGACATGGTGACACTTCCCAACGGCGAATGGCTCATGGTGTTTAATGACACGGAAGTGGAACGCTTCAACCTCGCCGTCGCCATCTCTGACGACGAAGGCGCAACGTGGAAATGGAAACGCAACATCGAGAACGATACACGCACAAAAGACGCAACCTCCAGCCACTATCCTTCCGTGATTGTGGGCGCCGATGGAATCATTCACGTGGTGTACAGCTATCACCGCGACGATGTGAAGCCGGGCAAGACTATAAAATATGTTTCTTTTCCTGTAGATTGGGTGAAAGCAACAACACAACCATGATACACGTCGCCATTGTTGGATTCGGATTTATGGGCATCACACATGCCGCCAACGTTCTGCGCAACAAACGCCTGAAGCTGCAAGCCATTGTGACGCGTCACCCGAATGATATTGACGAACGTCTCAATGCACAAACCGGAAATTTCTCGACCGGCGATGTGAACCTCGACGACCTTCGACAGGTGAAACGCTACACGTCGCTACAGGAATGTCTGCGCAACGAAACCATCGACATCGTGCAACTTTGTGTGCACACCGACCTGCACTTCACCCTGGCCATGGAAGCGATGGAGCACGGTCGCCATGTGTTCATCGAAAAACCGATGAGTCTTGTGCCCGACGAAGCACGCGCCATGATGCAGAAGGCAAAAGAAAAAAACGTGAAGCTCATGGTGGGCCACGTGGTGCGCTTCATGCCGCCCTATGTGAAACTGAAAAGCTGGATCGACAACAAAACCTTTGGTGCACTGAAATTTATTTCGCTGACACGCTTCACCGGCCTGCCCGCATGGGGACAATGGAAAGAAAAACAACAACACTTCGGATCGTCGGGTGGCGCCTTGTTCGACCTGGTGATCCACGACATCGACTTTCTTTTTTACGCCCTGGGCGAACCTGAAAAAATTAACGCACAGGCCTATCCCGGCACACTGAGCATGCACGACTATGTGGTGGCGCACTGGCACTACCCCGAAGCCCATGCAAAAATTGAAGGCGGCAACCTATTTCATTCCGCATTTCCGTTTCAGGCCGGCTACATGGCGCGCTTCGAAAACGCCAGTGTGCAATATGCCAGCCTGCGCCCGGAACACATCGATATCGTTACAGACGAAGGCATCGAAAAAATAACCGCGGGCGATGCCGGCGAAGGCTTCTACGACGAGATCGACTATTTCGCCACGTGCGTGGAACAGAACGTGGAGCCCACGCGTTGCCTCCCGCAATCTTCTTTGCGGACCCTTGAACTTTGTTACGCTCACCTTTAGGATGGAAACACAAACGAACATGAACAACACCCTGGCCCTGCACGGCGGAACAAAAACCGTGACCACCAAATTTCAATGGCCCATTTTTGACGAAGGCGATGTGGAGGCCGTGACAGAAGTTGCCCGCAGCGGTCAGTGGGGAAACCCCGACTGTAGTGGCCTCGTGGAAAAATTTGAAAAAGACTTTGCCGCCTACTGTGGCAGTAAATATGCCATGACTTGCGCCAACGGATCGGTGGCCCTTCGCCTCGCGTTGATGGCCATGGGCGTGCGGCCCGGCGACGAAGTGATTGTGCCGCCCTACACGTTCATTGCCACGGCATCGATCGTGATTGAAGCCAACTGTGTTCCCGTTTTTGTGGATATCGAACCCGACACTTATAATCTTGACCCCGAAAAAATTGAAGCCGCCATTACAGCGCGTACCAAGGCCATCATCCCCGTGCACTTTGCGGGCCTGGCCTGCAACATGGACGGCATCATGGCCATTGCCGAAAAACACGGCCTTCGTGTCATCGAAGATGCTGCGCATGCCCACGGCGGCGCATACAAGGGAAAGAAGCTGGGCTCGATCGGCCACGCCGGATGCTTCAGCTTTCAATCTTCCAAGAATCTGAATGCGGGAGAAGGTGGCCTCATTGTGACGGACGATGAACAACTCTATGACCGGATGAACTCTCTCCGCAACGTGGGGCGTGTGAAAGGCGGGCAATGGTATGAACACCACTACCTCGGCTGCAACTATCGCATCACGCAACTGCAGGCCACCCTGCTCTCAAAACAACTCGAACGCCTGGATGCGCAAACACAACAACGGGAAGCCAACGGCAAATACCTGAGCGAACTGCTGGCCCCCATCGAAGGCATATCGCCGCTCACCACGGGCCACGGCGAAACAACGCACACCTATCACCTCTATATTTTCCGCTACGACAAAACAAAATTCAACGGGCTATCGAAAAAAGAATTTGCCGAAACACTCGCGGCCGAAGGTGTGCCGGCATTTATGGGCTATCCCAAGCCCATCTATGAACAGCCTGTGTTCCAGAAAAAGAATTTCATGTGCTATGCCATCCCCGAAGAAGTAGACTACACCAACGTGCATTGCGAGGTGGCGGAGCGGGCGTGCTACGAAGAAGCCGTGTGGATTTTGCAGCATGCCATGCTTGGCACGCACCAGGATATGGAGCAGTTTGCCGAGGCCATCAAAAAAATTCAGCGCGCCGTAACCGCCTAGGCGTCCTGTTTGGATACCATATATTTCTTGCGATACTCTACCGGTGTCAACCCTTTGATTTGTTTGAACTGACGCGCAATGTTTTTGCTGTCGGTCAGGCCGAGGTCGAGGGCGATTTCGAAAATGGTGAGATCGGTTTCCAGAAGTTTCTGTGTGAATTTTTCGATGCGCTGGTTGTAGATGTATTCATACACCGGGTAGCCCGTGGTTTGAATGAACCGTTTCTCCAGCGACCGTCTTGACAACGGCACCTCGCGCAATACCTGGTCTACCTTCAGATTTTTATCGAGATTTTCGTGGATGTATTTCAATGCGTTCACGATGTATTTGTCGTTGCTGGCAAAGATGTCGGTAGAGTGGCGGGTGATGATGTGGGTGGGTTTAACTACAATGTCGCGGGCGACAAAGTTTTTTTGCGTAATCATTTTCTCCATCATGCGGGCGGCTTCGTAGCCACACTTTTCGGCGTCGAGGTTGATGCTCGATAGGGGAGGGTCGGAGAGGTTGCACAGCATCTCGTCGTTGTCTACACCCAGCACGGCCACTTCGTCGGGAAGGCGGATGCCGGCGTGGCCGGCAGCTTCGGTGATGTGATGGCCCTGGTTGTCGTCGCACGTCATCAGCGCGATGGGTTTGGGTAGGGATTGCAGCCAGCGGCTCAGCTCGGAGGGTTTGTAGTACCACAGGTCGCGGGTGCGCAATTCTTTGTGTTCATAATAGTGCACGTCATAGCCCGCTTCCTTCACACGTTCTTCAAAACCCTGGGCGCGCTCGCGCGACCACACAATGTTGTTGAAGCCATAGAAGGCAAAATTCTTGAATCCTTTTTTCAGGAAATAGTCGGCGCCTAACCGTCCCGTTTCGTGATAGGCTCCGGTGATGTTGGGGATGTTGGTGAACCGTTCTTTAAAGTCCTGGGCAATCACCGGGATGTTGGCCTTGGTGAATTCCGTTACTTCTTCGCTGTTATAAAATTGTCCGATGATGCCGTCGGCGCCCCATTCGTGCGCCCATTCCAGAATGCCATCAATGCCAATGGTTTCGCGATAGTATTGGGGCATGCGGCAAAACGTCCAGGGGCCATGATCTTTCGAATATCGCGTGATGCCCCGCAGCAGATTTTTGTAATATTCTTCTGCAAAGTCGCTGAGTAAAATAATCTTGATCATAACAAGCATCCATTTGGTGGAACGATATCTGGGCAATGAAGCGTCTCAACCGGAAGAGGCAATGTCGGTTGGAGCACCTCTAAAATCGGAACTTTCCCGCTCACTTCAAGCAAAAGCGCGCGCGAGAAGCGAAAATATTTCTGAATCACGGTGCGCGCGTCCAAAAGGGCACACGTCTTCAGAAAAATGTTCACCACCGAACGATGCGCAATCGATGTCATGGTTTTTGGCTTTTTGCTTTTGCCATGGAACGGCACCGTCTTGCAATTAAATAATCCTTTCGGGGAAACCATCCTGCGCTTTCCTGTGCGTTGTTTTTTTTGCAACCCGGCGCGAAGAACGGTCTTTCCCCTTGCCAAAGCTTTACGTTGCCATGAATATTATATTATCAATGATTGCGATTGCCGCGTTTTGAGGTATCTTAGACGTTAAAGGTGAAGGATGTAAACACTCGTGCTTGCACCTTTATCGTGAACCTGATTTCCGGCCCCGACTTTTCCGGTTAGGACGCCCGGAGTTACAAAACCTATGAAGCAGAATACATTCATTGTCCTCCTCATCTTTCTCATTTTCTCCGTCATTTCTTTTCTCACCAACATCCTGGGGCCGCTGGTGCCCGACATCATCGACAGCTTTCACCTGAGCATTGGCCTCGCCGGCTTTCTGCCGTTTTCGTTTTTTGTGGCCTATGGCGTCATGTCCGTTCCGGCGGGCGTGCTCATCGAAAAATATTCGGAGAAGAGCGTGCTCATCTTTGGGTTTGCGCTGGCCTGTGTGGCGGCGTTGTTGTTTGCGTTGCTTCCCACGTTCGAAATCGCGCTGCTTTCGCTGTTCTCCATTGGCATTGGCATGGCTATGTTGCAGGTGGTTATCAATCCGCTGCTGCGGCATGCGGGCGGCGAAGCTCATTTTGCATTCAACTCCGTGCTGGCAAATTTTTTCTTTGGTGCCGCGTCCTTCCTCAGTCCATGGCTCTACAGCGCCCTGGTGGGCAACATCCACCACGGTGAGGCCACTGGCATCATCGTACTCTTCAATGCTATCGTAACCCCCGAGCTGAAATGGGTGTCCCTCTATTGGGTGTTTGCCGTGACGTGCCTCGCCATGATCGCTGTGATCTTCTTCGTCCGTTTTCCAAAAGTGGAATTAAAAGACGATGAGAAAATGGACACCGGCGTAGCCCTTCGCGAACTGTTGCGCAACCGCACGGTGCGCCTATACTTTATCGGCATCTTCGCCTACGTCGGCACCGAGCAAGGCATCGCCAACTGGACCTCGAAGTTTCTGCAGATCTATCACAACGTTGACCCCGCCACTACGGGCGCCAGCATCATATCCTATTTTTGGGGCCTCATCACGGTGGGCTGCTTTCTGGGCCTGGCCTTGCTCAAACTTTTCGACAGCCGCAAGTTGCTGATGGTGTTTGCAACGGGCGCCATGGTGGCGCTGGCAGCATCGCTGTTTGGCAGTGTAGAGATGGCGTTGATAACGTTTCCGGCCACGGGTTTCTTTTTGTCGATCATGTGGTCGGTGGTTTTTTCGTTGGGCATGAATTCGGTACCCAATCACCACGGCACATTGTCGGGCATTCTGTGCACCGGCATCGCCGGCGGCGCCGTGGTGCCGTTGATCATTGGCGGCCTTGCGGAAGGCGTGGGGCTGCAGATGGCGATGCTGGTAATGTTCATTACGCTCGGCTACGTCTTCAGCATTGGCATGTGGGCCAAGCCGCTGGTGAACAATGCGACGGTGAAAAAATGGAGTGATCTTTTTAAGGCTTAGTTTTTTGAGAGGTTTGCTTTGATTTGGGCAACTCGAGCATGTTCAAGGGCGTGTCTCAAAAAGTGAGCGGGAAGAAATATTCAGTGATGTATAAGCTGAACCCCGAGCCGATTTCGTATTTCGAACCCAACAATACGAAATCCTGCCTATACCTTAGGATGAACTGAATACCAACCCCAACATCAAGCAAGCCGACCAAAATGCCGGATATTGATGTGAGGTGAGTACAAGAATTGCTAAAAACTTTTGAACCAGGGCAATGCTGCATTGCCCTGGTTTATTTATTTTACGAATACTATTTTGCAACGGCCCTTCATGAAACACTTTGTACCCTGTGCAGTGCTATTCGCACTCCTCTGGAGTTGCAACACCACGCCCACGCGCTTCGAGCTATTGTCGTCAGGCCACACCGGCATCACGTTCAACAACCTGCTCACCGAAAGCGACACCCTCAACGTCTTGTCGTTCGAATATATGTACAACGGTGGGGGCGTGGGCACAGGCGATTTTAACAACGACGGCCTCACCGATATTTTCATGGCGGGCAACATGGTGACCAGCAAATTGTATTTGAATAAAGGATCGCTAGCCTTCGACGACATCACACAAGCCGCCAACGTGGAAACAAAACTCTGGTGCACCGGTGTGTCGGTGGTGGATATTGATCAGGATGGACGGTTGGACATTTACGTCTGCACCGTGAACCCGCACGACAACGAGACATCGCCCAACCTGCTCTTTCACAACAAGGGCAACAACGCCAACGGCGTGCCGCAGTTTGAAGAAGTGGCCGCCCGCGTGGGCCTGGCCGACCAGAGCTATTCCACCCAAGCCGCCTTCCTGGACTACGACCGCGATGGCGACCTTGACATGTACCTGTTGACCAACGCCCTGGAAAACTATTCGCGCAACTCACCCATCGGACAACGCAAAGACGGCACCGGCAAAAGCGTGGACAAATTTTTTAGAAACGAAGGCGTGACGAATGGCCTGCCACAGTTCAAAGACGTGTCGGCAGAGGCGGGCATTCTCACGGAAGGGTGGGGGCTGGGCATTGTGGTGAACGACCTTAACCGCGACGGCTTTCCCGATGTGTATGTAGCCAACGACTTTCTCTCGAACGACCACGTGTTCATCAACACGGGCCAGGGGGCATTTGTAAACGAAATGGATCGCCTGCGCCACCAGGAATACAATGGCATGGGCGCGGACATTGGCGATATCAACAACGACGGCCTCAACGACATTGTGGTGGTAGACATGATGCCCGAAGACAACCTGCGCCAGAAAACCATGTTCCCCACCATCGCCTACGATCGCTTCCACAAAAACATCCAGATGAAATACAGCCCGCAGTATGTGCGCAACGTGCTGCAGCTCAACAACGGCAACGGCACCTTTAGTGACATCGGCTACTTGTCGGGCATCTATGCCACTGACTGGAGCTGGAGCGCGCTCATGGCCGACCTCGACAACGACGGCTGGCAGGATGTGCTCATCACCAACGGCTATCGCAAAGACATCACCAACCTCGACTTTGTGGCCTACAGCAAAGAGTCGTCCATGTTCGGCACCGACGCCACGCGGCTCAAAAAATTGCTCACGGCCGTCAACGAGATCGAAGGGGTGAAGAAACCCGACCTGCTGTTCCGGAACAACGGCGACCTTCGCTTCACCAACAAATCGGCCGAATGGGGCATGGTGCAGGAAGCCTATGGCAACGGCGCCGCCTATGCCGACCTCGACAACGACGGGGACCTCGACCTCGTCATCAACAACATCAACGACGAAGCCTTTCTCTATCGCAACAACACCGTGGAAATGGGCGACGGCAAAGGAAACTACCTGCGCGTAGCATTCAAAGGCCCGACGGGCAACGCCAATGGCCTGGGCACAAAAGTAGAGATCACGTCAAGGGGAAAGAAGCAGTACCGTGAGTATCAGGTGCAGCGCGGCTATCAATCGTCTGTCGAGTCCTATCTTCACTTTGGATTGGACACGCTGAACACCGTGGACACGTTGAGTGTTGTTTGGCCCGATGGCAAATCGCAGATTCTGACGAATGTGAAAGCCAATCAGGTAATCGCTTTGGACCACAAGAACGCCGGAGACGTGGCCGATCAGAAAAAAACAGTATCCCAACCGTTTTTTGTTAACGCTTCGGCAACCGCGAAGCTCCAATACAAACACAGCGAACCTGACTACATCGACTTCAAATCCACGGCCACGCTGCCGCAGAAATATTCACAGGCTGGCCCGGGCATTTCGGTGGGCGATGTAAATGGCGACGGACTGGAAGACGTGGTGCTTTGCGGCCCCGCACAACACGCCACGCTGTTGTTCTATCAGCAGAAAAACGGAACCTTCAAACGCGACTCCCTATCGCCAAAGACGTCGGAAGACATGAGCATGTTGCTCTTCGATGCCGACCAGGACAACGATCTCGACTTGTATTGCGTGAGCGGAAGCTCCGAATTTGGCCTCGCCGCCAATGCCTATCAGGACCGCTTCTATCGCAACACCGGAAACAAACTCGTGCAGGACACCACGGCGTTGCCAAAAGAAAACAGCAGCGGCAGCACGGTGACGGCATGCGACTTCGACCACGATGGCGACGTCGATCTTTTTGTGGGTGGAAGAATCTCGCCCTTGCGCTATCCCGAAGCACCCCAAAGCATGGTGTTGCAAAATGAAGGCAAGGGAAAATTCACCGACGTGACGTCATCGTTGTTGCCGGCCTTGCGGCGTGTAGGCATGGTGACAGCCTCCCTATGGACCGATTTTGATAACGATGGCTGGACCGACCTGGCTTTGGTGGGAGAGTGGATGCCGGTTTCGTTCTTCAAAAACAATGGAGGCAAATCTTTCTCACCCGCCTTTGCCGACGGCGTGGGCTGGTGGAGCAGCATTGTGGGAGGCGATTTCGACAACGACGGCGACACTGACTATGTGTGTGGAAACCTGGGTCTCAATTCCCTCTTCCAGGCATCGCCCACCGAACCCGTTAGCATCTACGCGAAAGACTTCGATGGCAACGGCTCGTTCGATCCCCTCATCACACGCTATGTGCAAGGCAAAGAATTTTTGACGCACCCGCGCGAAACCCTCACCGACCAGATCGTGAGCCTGAAGCGAAAACTGGTTCGCTACAACATCTATGGCAACGCACCCCTGCAAGCCATACTCACCAAAGAACAACTTGACGGCGCCCTCATCTATCGAGCCACTACCTTCGCTTCAATCTATATGGAAAACCAGGGCGGTGGAAAATTCACGACACGACCACTCCCCATCACAGTCCAGTTCTCGCCGCTCAACGGCATGCAGGCCACCGACGTCAACCGCGACGGCAACCTCGACCTGTTGGCCATCGGCAACGCCTACGCAACCGACCCGCTCTCGGGGCTTTATGACGCCGGCATAGGCGTGACCCTGCTGGGCGATGGCACAGGCAACTTCACAGCGCTGCCCGTGGCCCGTAGCGGCTTCTTTGTGAACAACGACGCCAAGAGTCTGGTGTCGCTGCCCGGGGCCGCTGGCACCACGCTGTGGATGGCCACAGCCACCCGCGACAGCGTGAAAGTATTCGAACAATCTGGATCAGGCGTCTGGATAAAACCGCGCCCCGGCGATGTCTGGGCCGAGGTGACCTTACCCGACGGCAAGAAGCAGCGAAGGGAATTATATTATGGTTCCGGCTATCTGTCGCAATCCACCCGTGCGTTCCGGGTACCGGCCACGGCCACAGAAATATGGCTCACCGATGCTCAGGGCAACCGTCGGAAAGCATGGGATGCTGCCACGGCATTGGCCTTGCCCGGCTGGTCTGGAAAAGAAGTGATTAAATAGCGGATTGTGATGGATGAATCACGGTGGTTCCGGACTGGCCGAATGACCACAAATTTGTTCCGGAAAGAGAGAGACTCACCCGTTTGAAACAGTATGAAATAAGGGAAAAGAAAGCGTGTAAACTGAAGATAAAGAATAGCGCAAACGATACAAACACAGATTTAAACAAGTGTTTGAAAATGCCTCCCGTACTGGGCTGGTAATTATATTTTTTTTATCTTTTCGTTAGATCAAAGTTAAAAACTTGTTCTACTTTTGGACCAGAAAACGAAATCGTTCGAAATATACTTTAGAATAAAATCCGATTTCCGACGTCTAAGTATCCAGACGAAACGGAATTCGGACTTATAAGGTTCAGATAACACTTGATTTCTACCCTGCATGAACAAACTTTTACAAGCCCGGATCGCCCATTTCACAGCGGCCAAGGAGGCCCGAGAGAAGGGCATCTATCCTTATTTTCGGCCCATCTCGTCAGCTCAGGACACCGAGGTGATCATCGATGGAAAGCGCGTACTCATGTTTGGTTCCAATTCCTATTTGGGGTTGACCAACCATCCGCGCATTAAGGAGGCATCTCAAAAGGCCATCGAGAAGTATGGTACGGGCTGCGCAGGTTCGCGTTTTCTGAACGGAACCCTCGACATCCACATCGAACTGGAAAACCGCATTGCGGCCTTCACACGCAAACCTGCTGCCCTCATATTCAGCACAGGCTTCCAGGTGAACCTGGGCGTGATGTCAAGCCTCACCGGTCGCAACGACTACCTGATCCTCGACGAATACGACCACGCGTCTATCTACGACGGCACGCGCCTGTCGTTTTCGCGTGTCATCAAATATGCGCACAACGACATGAACGACCTCGCGCGCCGTCTCAGCACGCTGCCCGAAGAGTCGATCAAGATCATTGCCGTCGACGGCATTTTCAGCATGGAAGGCGACATTGCCAAGCTGCCCGAAATTGTAGCCCTCGCCGGCCAATACGGCGCCACCATCGTGGTGGACGATGCCCACAGTCTCGGCGTGATCGGCCACAAAGGTGCCGGCACAGCCTCACACTTCAACCTCGACGACAAGGTGGACATCATCACCGGCACGTTCAGCAAATCGCTGGCGTCGCTCGGAGGCTTTGTGGCCAGCGATGCCGACACCATAGACTACCTGAAGCATCAGGCCCGCTCACTCATCTTCAGCGCCAGCATGACACCCGCCTCGGCGGCCAGCGTCATTGCAGCCCTCGATATTCTGGAAACCGAACCCCAGCACATGGAGCAATTGTGGAACAATACCCGCTATGCCCTGAGCTTGCTGAGAGGAGAAGGATTTGATGTGGGCGAAACCGAAAGCCCCATCATCCCCATCTATGTTCGCGACAATGAAAAAACCTTTATGGTCACCAGCCTGCTGCAGCAACAGGGAATCTTTGTGAACCCGGTGGTATCGCCCGCCGTGCCCTCGCAAGCCTCGCTGCTCCGCTTTTCGCTGATGGCCACACACACCTTTAGCCAGATTGAAGAAGCCATCGAAAAACTGGCCCTCACGTTCCGGCAAGTGGGCGTGCTGAAAATTAAAGAACGTATACGATGAAGCGAGTAGTGCCCGTAAATTCAAAACCGCAGTTGGCGGCTTTTATAGATTTTCCTCATGAGTTATACAAAGATGATCCCTGCTACGTGCCGGAGTTGTTCATTGCACAGCGCGATCTCTTAACGCCGGGCAAACATCCTTTTCACGAGCACTCCAAGCTTCAGCTCTTTCTGGCCTACGATAAAGACAAAATCGTGGGCCGCATCGCCGCCATCCTCAACAACAATCACAACAAATTCAACGAAGCCGAAGATGGCTTCTTTGGTTTTTATGATGCAGTGAACGATGGCGAGATCAACGCGCTCCTGTTTCAGGAAGCTGAAAAATGGCTGCGCGAACAAAAGGTGAAAACCATTATCGGTCCCGTAAACTTCTCGACAAACGAAACGTGTGGTCTCCTCATTGCAGGCTACGACTCGCCGCCGTTTGCCATGATGACCTACAACAAGGAATACTACGAGTCGCTGGTGGACCAGGCCGGGTTTCGCAAGAAAGTGGACCTCGTGGCCTATCGCTTTGGCGAAGACGGCTACGACGACAAATCTGTGCGCCTGAAGGAAGCGTTGATTGCCCGGTTGAAAAACAAAGGCATCACACTGCGCACCGTCAACAAAAAGAACTTCGACGAAGAAGTGGTGAAGATACGCGAAGTATACAACTCGGCGTGGGACCGCAACCTTGGTTTTGTGCCTATGACCGACAAGGAATTCGACTACCTCGCCAAAGACATGAAGATGATTCTCGACACCGACTTTTGTATGGTGGCCGAGAAAGACGGAAAAGTGATCGGCTTCTCGCTGGCCATTCCCGACATCAACCAATTGCTCATCACCATCCGCAAAGGAAGACTGTTGCCGTTTGGTTTGTTCAAATTGCTTTTTGGATTGAAGAAAATCAACGGCATCCGCGTGTTGGCCCTGGGCGTGCTGGACGGCTATCGCAAGCTGGGCATCGAAGCGTGTTTCTATGCGCTCATCATCGAAGCCTATCGCCGCAAGAAATACAAGCGTGCGGAAGCGTCCTGGATTCTGGAAAACAACGACCTGATGAACACGGCACTCCAGCACATCAAGGGCGTGCCCTACAAACGCTATCGCATTTTTGAAAAAGCATTATGAAAGAACGCGTACTCATCACCGGGGCGAGCGGCTTTGTGGGGTATCACCTCATCGAAGCAGCGTTGCGTAAAGACCTTGAGGTCTTCGCCGCGGTGCGCGCGTCAAGCAACATCGATCACCTGAAACACCTGCCCATCCAGTTCACCACGGCCGACTATTCGAACCTGCACGCCGTGCGTGCCGACCTGGAAGCAAAACAATATCAGTACATCATTCACGCCGCCGGCGCCACCAAAGCGCTGACCGAAGCGTCGTATAATCAAATCAACGCCGACTACACACGCAACCTGGGGATGACGCTAACACAGTCGCAGATTCCCCTGAAGAAATTTGTGTTCATCAGCAGCCTCGCCGCCATGGGGCCGGCACACAACGGCCATCCCATTAGCGAAACCGATGCCCCGCGCCCGGTCACACGCTATGGCAGAAGCAAGTTGCTGGCCGAAACCTATTTGCTGGCGCTCACCGCATTGCCCACCATTGTGTTGCGTCCCACGGCCGTGTATGGCCCGCGCGACCGCGACATTTTTATAGTATTGAAGACCATTGCCCAGGGCATCGAGCCCTACATTGGCAAACAGGCACAAACGCTGAGCTTCATCTACGTGAAAGACCTGGCACAGGTGGCCGTCGATGCGCTGTTCAGTCCCATCACGCACGGTGCCTACAACGTGGCCGATGGTCATAGCTACGATCGCTATGAACTAGCGAATCTGACCAAAGCGATACTGCGCAGAAAAACATTGAAGGTTCACATACCCATGAGCATGGTGCGGGCCTTGGCCTTTGTTCAGGAAACGGTTGGAAAAATGCAGGGACAAATGCCTGCGTTAAACCAGGACAAGCTGGCCGAGCTCACCGCCGCCAGTTGGTCTGTCAGCATCGACAGCATACACCGCGACCTGGGGTTCACGCCCCGCTACGATCTGGCCAGCGGCCTGGCGGAAACCATTCAATGGTATAAAGACAACACATGGCTGAAGCCATAGAAGCCACTGAATTGATTTTTTTAACAACCCCAACCCCGTAGTATGAAAGAACAAATTGAAGAGGCAAATGGAAAACTAGGTATACTCATACCTGGTCTCGGTGCCGTGGCCACAACCATGATTGCCGGCGTGGAAGCCGTGAAGAAAGGACTGGCTCAACCCGTTGGATCGCTCACCCAAACCGGAAACATCCGCCTGGGAAAACGCACCGAAAACCGCTACCCCAAAATCAAAGACTTTGTGCCCCTGGCCAGCCTGAACGACATCGTGTTTGGCGGATGGGACGTGTATAGCGACAACGTCTATGAAGCCGCGGTGAATGCGAAAGTATTGGAACTGGGCTTGCTCCAACCCATCCAGAGTGAACTGGAAAAAATCAAGCCGATGAAGGCTGTGTTCGACAAGGACTATGTGCGCAACCTCGATGGCAAACACGTGAAAGAAGCGGCGACCAAATACGACCTCGCCCTCGCCGTGATGGAAGACATCGAAAACTTTAAAAAAGAAAATGACTGCTCACGCCTCGTGATGGTGTGGTGTGGCTCTACCGAAAAGTACATCGAAGAAGCAGACGTGCACCAAAACATCTACAGCTTCGAAGACGGCTTGCGCAACAACGATCCGCTCATTTCGCCCAGCATGATCTATGCCTATGCAGCCATCAAGAAAGGCGTGCCGTTTGCAAACGGTGCACCCAACCTGAGCTGCGACATCACGGCATTGGTAGACCTGGCCAAAGAACTCGGCGTGCCCATCGGCGGCAAAGATTTCAAGACCGGACAAACACTGATGAAAACCATTCTGGCACCTGGCCTGCACGCACGCTCGCTGGGCATACGCGGATGGTTCTCCACAAACATTCTCGGAAACCGCGACGGCCTTGTGCTCGACGATCCCGACAACTTCAAAACAAAAGAAGTGTCGAAGCTGGGCGTGCTTGAAGACATTCTTCAGCCCGAACTGAGCCCCGAACTCTATGGCGATCTCTATCACAAGATCCGCATCAACTACTATCCTCCCCACGGCGACAACAAGGAGAGCTGGGACAACATCGACATCTTCGGATGGTTGGGTTATCCCATGCAAATCAAAATCAACTTCCTGTGCCGTGACTCGATCTTGGCTGCCCCCATCGTGCTGGACCTCGCGTTGTTCTTCGACCTCGCGAAACGCGCCAACATGAGTGGCATCCAGGAATGGTTGTCGTTCTACTTCAAATCGCCGCAGACCGCACCCGGCCTGCGTCCGGAACACGACATCTTTAAGCAGCTTATCAAATTGCAAAACACATTGCGCCACATCATGGGCGAAGATCTGATCACCCACCTGGGATTGGACTACTACCAGGATTTGGTTGAATCATTGTAAACAGGAAAGATGACAGCACACAAGGTTATTGCTACGGTCTTAGGCATCGGCTACATACGCAAGGGCAGCGGCACAGTGGCCGCCGCGGTTTGCGCAGTGGCGTGGTATGCGTTTGCCCCGGGCATTAACCCTGTGGCTGTGCTTATCATCACGTTGGGCATCACAGCGATTGGCGTTTGGTCCGCTACGGCGGTTGAGCAATACTGGGGCATCGACAGCCACTATGTGGTGATCGATGAAGTGGCGGGCATGTGCATCAGTGTGTTGTTCCTTCCCGTAAGCTTCGGGATCGGGCTGGCCGCGTTTGTACTGTTTCGCTTTTTTGATATCGCCAAGCCGGCGTATATCCGGACGATGGAAAAGCTCCCGCGTGGCTGGGGCGTGATGGCCGACGATGTGTTGGCCGGCATCTACACCAACGTTCTGCTGCAGGTGGCGGTGAAACTATCCATACTCTGACAACAACGCCATGCTTACGTTCCTGAAATCACAAGCAGCGTCGCTGATCGCATCCTTTGTTGACTTTCTCTGCACCATTGTGTGCGTTGAATTGTTCTACATCTGGTATGGTGTGGCCAGTGTAGTCGGGAACATTGCCGGGGCAGTTACCAGTTTCATCATCGGGCGGCATTGGGTGTTCCTTTCCACGCAGGCGTCTATGAAACACCAGGCCCTGCGCTATGCAATCGTTTGGGCTGGGTATGTTCTCCTCGGATTTATACTCCTGGTGACCGTCACAAAATACGGACACATAAATTATGGAATTGCAAAAGTGGTTGTAGCGATTTTCCTCGGGGTTACGTATAACTACCAATTGCAAAAAAGATATGTATTTAAATAGCAGGCAAGCGTTCGTTATGTATAGAATCGTTCTGGTCGTAGGGTTGTTATGGGGGTATGGTGCCGGATATGGTCAGAGCACCACTGTGCGTGGCGTGGTGACCGACGCGGAAACGAAAGAGGCATTGCCGTTCGTGAACGTTTTCTATGAAGGCACCACCGTGGGAAGTGTCACCGACATCGAGGGCAAGTATGTTATCCACACCCCGAACCTCGAAAATGTAAACCTCCATTTTTCATTCCTCGGCTATAAGACCCTGGTGAAAAAAATCAAGCCCGGCGAAACGCAGGAGCTCAACGTGAAACTATCGCCCGATGCCAAAGTGCTGGAAGAAGTGGTGGTCACGTCGGGCAAAGTGAAAGAACGCTACCGGAACAAAGACAACCCCGCGGTGGACCTTGTGCGCGAAATGATTTCGCACAAACGTCAGAACCGCATGGAGCATTTCGACTATGCCGAATATGAAGAATACGAAAAGCTCCAGATGTCGCTCAGCAACATGTCCGACAAATTCAGAGAACGCAAGCTCTTCAAAAAATACAAGTGGCTCTTTGAAAACGTAGACACCACGTCCATTCCCGGCAAGGCACTCTTGCCCATCTATCTGCAGGAAACCCTGAGCGACCGCTACTACCGTCGCACACCCGAAAAGAAAATTGATGTGACCAAGGCCCACCAGAAGGTGAGCTTCGACGACTACATCGACAACCAGGGGTTGAGTACATACCTCAACTACCTGTATAACGACATTGATATCTACGACAACAACATCCAGTTGTTGACCAATCAGTTTCTTAGCCCTATCGCCGATGGCGCACCGACCTTCTATAAATTCTACATCACCGACACACTGAAGAATCAAACACCCAACCTCGCCGAGCTGGTGTTTGTGCCTCGTAACTCTGCCGACTTTTTGTTCCAGGGAAAATTGTTTGTGACACTCGATAGCAACTTTGCCGTGCAGAAGGTGGAGATGTCGGTGAACAAAAACATAAACCTGAACTGGGTGCGCGAGTTGTATATCGATCAGGACTTTGAACAAACCAAGGACGGTCGCTATCAGATGGTGAAGAGCCGCATGCGTGCTGACTTCGGACTTTCCAGAGGGGGAGGAGGATTGTATGGCGAACGTGTGGTGTCCTACAAAGACTTCACCGTGAATTCGCCACGCGAACCAAAATTCTACGAAGGCGACAGCAAGACCTCGCTGGAGGATTCGGAAAAACACAAAGATGACTTCTGGCTTTCAAACCGCCACGACTCACTGTCGGTGGCCGAATCGAAAGTATATCAGAATATCGACAGTCTTCAGAAGGTGCCGTCGTTTAAGCGCACCATGGACATTGCCACGTTGTTGCTGGCCGGCTACAAAAGCTTTGGCTGGTGGGAGATTGGTCCTGTCAACACCTTCTATAGCTTCAACCCCGTGGAAGGATTCAGACTCCGTGTGGGCGGTCGCACCACGCCCAAGTTTAACGAGCGGCTGTATTTTGAAACCTATGGTGCCTATGGCTTCAAGGACGAGAAGTGGAAATATTTTCTCAGTGCTACCTATTCGTTCACCGGCAAATCCATCTGGCAATTTCCTACGCACACGCTGCGGCTCAGCTACCAGCGCGACACCAAAATTCCGGGCCAGGAACTTCAGTTTGTGCAGGAAGACAACTTCCTCCTGTCGTTCAAGCGCGGGGTGAACGACAAGTGGCTCTATAACGACATCTACAACATCGACTACGTGCATGAGTACGACAGTCACTTCTCGTATCGCCTGGGCTTCAAGAACTGGCGTCAGGCGCCGGCGGGAGGATTGTATTATCAGGTCAACAATCAGGATGCAACCATCACCGTTCCGCAAGTCACGACCACCGAACTTTCATTGGAATTGCGTTGGGCGCCGGGCGAGCAATTCTATCAAGGCAAAGCATATCGCATTCCCATTCCCAACAAGTATCCTATTTTCACGATACGTACCATTGCGGGTGTGAAGGGATTGTTCAATAGTGAATACAACTATCAATCGGTGGCGGTGAACGTGTTCAAACGTTTTTACCTGTCGCAGTTTGGCTACACCGATGTGGTGGCAGAAACCGGTTACATCTTTGGCAAGGTTCCCTTTCCGCTGCTGGCCATACACCGCGCCAACCAAACGTATTCCTATCAGCTGCAATCCTATAACCTCATGAACTTCCTCGAGTTTGTGAGCGACCAGTATGTCAGCGTGAATTTTGATCATTACTTCAATGGATTTATTTTTAATAAAATTCCGTTACTGAAAAAACTGAAGTGGCGCGAAGTGGCCACACTGAAGGTGTTGTATGGGGGCATACGCAATGAAAACAATCCGCAGTATAACCCGACCACGTTCGTGTTCCCGATGAACCCTGAAGGCGAGACCACAACGTTTTCCCTTTCAAAAGAACCCTACATCGAGGCCAGCGTGGGTGTAGCCAACATTTTCAAGCTGATCCGTGTTGATATGGTGAAGCGATTGACTTACCTCGACCACCCGAACGTGTCGCAGTGGGGCATTCGTGCAAGATTTAAATTTGATTTCTAGGATTATGAGTACAACTACCCCCGGTTCCATACAAGGCATGCAGAAGCCACCGCTTCGCATCGTGTTGCAACAATTGATTTACAAAGTGATCAATCCCTTTGTGAAGTTTCTCGTGCGCATCGGCTTCACACCAAACGCCGTCACCACGGTGGGGTTGGTGTTGAACGTGGGTGTGGCGGCCGTCTTTGTGGCGGGTGCCGAAGAAGGCAACCGCGGCGAGCTGGAATATGTGGGATGGGCCGGAGCGCTCATTCTGTTTGCCGGCTTGTTCGACATGCTCGACGGCCAGGTGGCCCGCCTCGGCAACATGAGCTCGACCTTTGGTGCGCTCTATGATTCTGTGCTGGACCGTTACAGTGAACTGATCATGTTTCTCGGCATCTGCTATTACCTGATCGGCCATCATTATTTTCTCAGTTCGCTGTTTGCATTCATCGCCCTCATCGGGTCGATGATGGTGAGTTACATCCGGGCGCGGGCCGAAGGGCTTGGCGTGGAGGTGAAAGGCGGCCTGATGCAACGCCCCGAGCGCGTGGTGCTGGTGGGCTTGTCGGCCATAGCCTGTGGCATCACGTCCTACTACATCGGAGGTGACTACAAGCTGTTTGTGCCGGGCATTCCATTCCAGGTATTCGAGACCATATCGATCTTCACCATACCGTTAACGATCATGGCAGTGCTCACCAACATCACGGCATTCAAGCGGCTTCAGGAAGCCCGCAAGGCATTGGACGAGAAAGGATCTTAAGCGAAGGAGTGGACCATGAATTTTCTGATTAGTTTGCTGATCACCCTGGCAGGCGCACCGGTTTCGGAGGTACCCAAAGCGGAAACCTGCGAGTGTACGGTGGGCAGTCATTTCCCGACACCGCCCAGCGATGCCAACACGCTGTTCTATGTTCAGCGCACACCCAACACCAACACCATCATGTATGCCGTGAACCTCAGCGAGGGTGAGCCCGACGAAGAGGACCCGGTGTCGGTCTATTGGTTGCGCTATGGCGAGCAGGGCCAGAAAGAAGATCTTTCGTATATTCAACAGCACTATGCCTATGGACTGAAGACCAAAAAGCTGGAGAACAACACGTTCGAGTTGCGGTTTGTGTCCTACAAGAAGCTCCCGTTCTACCTCACGCGTTCGGCCCGCGACAACCGCTATCACATTTTGGCAACCGTCAATGGTAAACAAATCGAGGTAAGTCGTGTATTTTTGCAAATCGAAGGTGGAACTTTCTGGTTTCCCAATGTGGTTTGCGCTCAGGTGAAGGGTGTTGACCCCAGCACCGGAAAAGAAATTATTCAAACCTTTAAACCTTAATCTAGAGGTCATGAAGAAGAGTTATGTATCCAACGCAAAGGAATCGACGCGTATGTTCAAAAGCGATCTGTTGGAACCGCTTTCAAAAGTACATTTCAGCGTGCCCCTGTTCATTTTTATCCCCGTGATCCTGTACTTTATGTACCGCGCCGTTTTTGTGTTGCACAACGATGTGCTCACGTTCATTGCCAGCGCAGGCGGTGGCCTGTTGTTCTGGACCCTCACCGAATACATCATGCACCGTTTCATCTTTCATTTCGAACCCAAGTCGAAGTGGGGAAGCCGGTTGCATTTCATTTTCCACGGCGTGCACCACGACTATCCCAACGACGCCATGCGGCTGGTGCTGCCCCCGTCGGTGAGCATTCCGCTGTCTACCGGATTTTACTTTTTGTTTGCGTGGTTAATGCCGGCCTTATGGGTGCCCGCGTTTTTCGCGGCGTTCATTGCGGGCTATCTTTTTTATGACATATCGCATTATGCCATGCACCACGCTACGTTTAAAAGCGCATTCTGGAAAAAATTAAAGCAACACCACATGCAGCATCACTATGGCGACCCCAACAAGGGCTATGGTGTGAGCTCTGCCTTGTGGGATAAAATATTCGGATCGGATTTTGAAAAATAACCTGGACTACCCGGTGGAAGCAGTGACCCGCGGAGCATTCTGGCGGCACGCGATGACCGCCGGCATTATCTCAGCAACGTATTTGTTGACTTCGTTTCTTTTGCTCGGCTTCAAGGCCGATCAATTGGTGTTGGTTCTTGTGTTTAGCGCGCTCTATATAGCGTCGGTACCAACCCGTAAATTCATACTCGGCTTTTCCGTCTTCATTGTGTTCTGGATCATCTTCGACTACATGAAGGCGTTTCCAAACTATCGTTTCAACGATGTGCACATCGAAGGCCTCTATCATGCCGAAGCAAAACTGTTTGGTATTAAAGAAGGCAACACGGTGCTCACACCAAACGAGTATTGGGACAAACACAGCTTTGCCGCGGGCGACGTGGTGTCGGGATTGTTTTATCTCTGCTGGATTCCGGTGCCTCTGGCGTTTGGTACCTATTTGTTCTTTACCGACAAAGCACAGTTTCTGAAGTTTGCGCTCACGTTCCTGTTAACAAACTTGTTGGGCTTTGTGGTGTATTATTCCTATCCGGCGGCACCGCCTTGGTATGTGAAGGAACACGGATTTGAATTTTTGTCGGGCACCCGCGGCAACACGGCCGGTCTTGTTCGCTTCGATCATTTTTTCAACATCACCATTTTTCAATCACTATACACAAAGGGTTCCAATGTGTTTGCGGCCATGCCTTCGCTGCATTCGGCCTATCCGTTGGTGGTGTTTTATTATGCCTGGAAAAGCAGGATGGGATACATGACATTTGTGTTTGGCATTATCACGGTGGGCATCTGGCTTGCCGCGGTTTATTCAGGACACCACTACATCCTGGATGTGTTTGCAGGCATTGCCATCGCGGCGTTGGGCATCGCGGTGTTCAGTGTGTTGTATGCAAAAAACAAAACCTTCTCGGGGTTTGTGGATCGCTATCGGGCGCTCATTTCCTGAGCGTTCATTCGGCAATAGAAATGTAGAAAGGAGTGGAGCGACTCAGTGAGGTTGCTTGATGCCGTGACAGATGAGGTCAAGGATCACTTCGAGACGGTCGCCCATTTTTTTGATGCGGCAATCTTCGAGCAGGCCCATTTCGATGCCACGGGTGGCGCTGAGCATGATGTGGCTCAGGTCGTCGAGGTCGTCGTCGCCAATGCGCTTGAATTCGTCGTTGGCGATGCCAAACAGCAGAATGTCGCGGAGCAGTTGCAGCTCCTGGGCTTCGTAGTTTTTCTTGAGGGCTTTAACAAGCTGGGGGTTTTCGGAGATCTCGCCGAAGACGATGCTGTAGAGGTTGGCCTTTTGGTTGATGGCCCTGATCTTGCTGGTGGTGAACATGCGCAGCTTTTCTTCGGCCGTGCCTGCCTTTTCGACGGCGGCTTTTACCTGGCTGAACACTTCCTGCATGTCTTCGCGGATCACGGCGTCGAAGATCTCGTCTTTGCTTTCGTAGTAGTAGTAGAGCGTGCTTTTTCCTTTCCCAACGGCCTTGGCGATGTCTTCCATCGTGGTCTTGAAAAGACCAAAGCGCTGAAACAGATTCCGGGAGGCTTTGAGGACCTCCACCCGTATCAGTTCGTCTTTGGAAATGACTATCACACTCATCTAATTATTTGACCAATTTCGTTTTGGAGTCTAAAATTACAATAAAAATACTAGAGCAATAACATATTGTGCGTGAAACAAATCCGTGGGGAGAAACCTTTTTTTTACTGCCCATCCCAATTCAGGACGACATGAAAACCGTGTCCCGGACCGTGCTTTTTTCCTCCCTTTTTTGGCGGTAGGTGTATTCGGGTCGGCCCGAAAAATTGGACTTCGGGAATATTGAAAACCTGGCTACTTTTGCTGCCATGACGAAACAAAAATCCATCCTGGCGGCGGGCATCGCGTGGTTGATGCTAACGGCCTGCCACACGCCGCAGGCGCCTTTAACGGACACAAAAAAAATGAACAAACACTACACCGAAACGTTCAAACTTCGCCCCTGCGACAAGGTGATCGTTGAGTATTACGCAAAGATGTCGGATGCCTCCGATGAAACACCACCCCAAAGCATCCGGGAAATTACGGAGGTCGATCAGATTGCCACCATCATCACCCTCGCAGCCAGTCTTCCCGACGAAGGCGAGATCATGAAGAAGATGGCCAACGTGCCCTTGCTGCGCACCACGTTTCTTTATCCTGACGACACGGTCTTCTTCGACTTCTACGACAAGTCGTTGAAGACTCCCGCCACATCGTTCTATGCCACGGCTCCCAAAGAAGAAGCGGCGTTGTTCGAGCTGTTGAAGAAGTGAGAAGCGATAACACAAAAAAAGAACGCGAGCCATGGAAACATCTATGGCTCGCTTCGTTTTAGGTTGATTGCAATCCGTTGAAGTGGCACCTTCGTCATTCATGTACGCCCAATGAACAAACTCTCTTTGTTCGTTTAGAGGGCTTCAATTGTATTGACAGCAATGGTATGGGATAGCTTGAAAAGCATTGCTGGGCGCTTAAAAATACGGGTGTTTGCTTTTGGTTATGGTGCAGAGGTGACTATCTTCAGTATAGAGAACAGCGTGGATAAACAGCGCCGCAGAGGCGACGCACCAGCTTTTCATACGAACGGTAATTAGCTTGTGGGTTTCATAATAAGAGATGATGAAATCCAGTTGCCACATTGCCACTCGCTCGGCCCACAGGCCTTTCACTAACCCAATCCTCCCTTTTAATAATCGGGATACGGGCACCATCCCATCTGTATAGACCTTTACACACTGAATGACGTAGTTAGACTCCCCCCACTATGAAGCTTAGACAAAAAATCACCCTCCTCATTAGCCTGGCCTTGCTGGTTCCAACCGTGTTTATCAGCACCGTGGCCATCTACAAGATCAGAAGCAAGGCCAACACCGACATCGCGTCCTATCACGATGAAGAGCTTGGTAAACTGAAACTCTACCTCAAGCACATCACCGACATTGCCTATGGCATGATTGAAGTGCAACACAAACACCTGCAGGATTCCATCGACCGCTATAACGCCCACGCCGACTCTACACAGGCGAAGATGACCATGAGCCCTGCGCTGATGGAACGCACGCTGAAAGAACTTTCGGCCATTCGCTTTGACAAAGGCGAAGGCTACTTCTGGGTGACCGACAACAAAGTTCCTTTCCCAACCATGCTTATGCATGCGGAGAAGAAAGATCAGAAAGGCAAAGTGTTGGACGACCCGAAACACAATGTTGAAAAGGGAAAAGGACGCAACATCTACCAGGTGCGCGCCGAACTTTCCAATGCCAACGGCGATGCGTTTGTGGAGTATGTGATGAAGAAGCCCGGCACAGAAGAAGTGGATAACAAAATTTCATATTCACGACTCTACAAGCCACTGGGCTGGATCGTGTCTACGGGATTCTATACAGATGCCATCGACAAAGCCGTGGCAGACAAACAAGCCGATCTCAATTCACAAATCGGTCAGATGATATTCTTTATTATCGCCCTGGCGGTAATCATTCTTGCCGTGGGCCTCACGGTATCGATTTACTTCAGCAAGGCGTTGACCAATGCCATTCTGCAAATCAAAGACAAGCTCGAACAATTGGCCGAAGGTCGCAAAGTGGACGAAGTGACCGTGGATCGTAAAGATGAAATAGGCTCCATGACACAGTCGCTCAACGCCGTGGTTTCCGGTCTCGCTTCGTATACAAACTTTGCCAAAGAAATTGGCGTAGGCAACCTCACACAGGAGTTCACCCCGCTGAGCAAAGAAGACATTCTCGGCAACGAGCTGTTGGAAATGCGCGACAACCTGAAAAAAGCAGCCGACGAAAAAAGCATTCGCGATTGGGCAAACGAAGGTATGGCCTCCTTGGGCGATGTGCTTCGCCGCAACAACAGCGACACCAAAGAGCTGGCACACGAAATCATCAAAGAACTGGTGAAGTATCTGGGTGTGAACCAGGCTGCACTCTTCATTCTCGAAGAAGGCAATGGTCCCGAAGATCAGTGGCTGGAGCTGACGGCAGCGTATGCCTATGACCGGAAGAAGTTTTTGAAAAAACGCGTCGGCATCGGCGAAGGCCTGGTTGGACAGTGTGTGCTGGAACGCGGCACCCTGCACCTCCGCGAAGTGCCACAGGAATATGTGACCATCACGTCGGGACTTGGCGAAGCCGTGCCCCGCACCTTGCTCATTGTGCCGTTGCTCTATAACGAATCGGTTTATGGTGTGCTGGAGATGGCGTCGTTCAAAGTGTTCCGCGATCACGAAATTGCCTTCATCGAAAAAATAGCACAAAGCATTGCCAGCACGGTGGCTACGGTGCAGATCAACGAGCGCACCAAACGCCTGTTGGAACAAAGCCAGCAAATGTCTGAAGAGATGAAAGCGCAGGAAGAAGAACTGCGTCAGAATCAGGAAGAGTTGCAGGCAACTTCTGAACAGATGCGTCGTCGCCAGGTGGAACTCGAAAAAGAAAACGAGCGCCTCAAACGCGGCTTGCCCGCCACAGACACAAAGAGCAACGAAGCCATTGAAGCGTCTGAATTCGAAACAGTATAATCACCATCTACCAATACGTGAAACGATTACCAGGATTTGTACTCATGCTACTGGCCACAACGGCCATGGCACAGGAAAACTATTGGATTAAGCCCGACAGCCTTTTCAAATTTGTTCAGCCCACAGCGAGCGTTCAGTTTTGGGGCGCCTACTCCTCTGGTGAAAAAGCCCAGTTCGCGGCCAATGGTCCACTGGAAGCTGCACAAGACCGCATGAGCTTTATGTTGCGTCGCGCGCGCTTCGGATTTAAGGGCAAGCCCTACAAGCGTGTCAGCTATGTGCTCACGGTGCAGTTAGACAATCTTGGCAAAGACAAACTCAGCTCTGTGCGGGGTGCCACCAACACCGGCACACTCGGCATTCTGGATGCCTTCGTGACCACGCGCGTCACCAACAACGAAATGGCGTTTATTACGGTGGGTTATCTTCAACCCCAGATCAGCCGCGAATGTATCACGGGCGACATCAACGTGAACTCCCTCGACAAATCCGTATCCCAAACCTACATTCGCCAGCACATGGACGGAAAGAACTACGGCCGCGCCGCAGGGCTGAACGTGGGTGGTACAAAAACAAAGGGTAATTTTTCATTGACCTACAATGCCGGCATTTTTAACAACATGACCACGGCAGCCGACACCAAAAACTTTCCGGAAAGCTCGGGCAAGAACTGGTCGCCGCTCATGGTGGAACGCATCGCCCTCACCTTTGGCGACCCCGAAAAGAAAACGTATTCCATCAACTACGAGACCAACAACTTTTTCAACAAGCGCAACGGCATCACCATTGCGGGCTTCAGCTCGCAGCAAGGTGGCACCGACATTTTTTCAAACAGCCACATCAACGGCTTCGACGTGTTGCTGAACTTTAAGAACCTGAACCTCGATGGCGAGTGGGCCTGGCTCGACAGAACCAAAGAAGGAACGTCTACGCACGCGCAAACCGGCCACATTCGCGCTGGCTACAACCTCATTGTGGCAGACAAATATTTTCTGGAGCCCTGCTTCATGATCACCGACTACAGTGGCGATGCCGCCGGCCAATTCACAGGTCGCGATCGTCTCTACGACGCCGGTGTGAACTGGTATCTTAACCAACGCAATTTTAAAATCAGCGTGCACTACATCGCACAGGAAGGTGCCGGCGTGAACGGCTACACCGATGGCGTCACGTTTAAAAAAGGAAATTTTCTGGGCGCTGCGCTGGTGGTTATCATGTAAAGTCACCAACAGCGGAAGCGTTGTGTGTGAGGTTTACTGAATGATCCGGAACGTGAGGTTCACGCGCGCCTTCATGGGCGTGGTGGACTTTGCCACGCGGTGTTCCCAATGTTGTTGCAGATCGCCCTTCATCAACAACAGCGATCCATTTTCCAGGCGCACGGAATATTTCCGGTCATGATTAATCTTGTGACGAATGTCGAACCGGCGCATTTGTCCAAAGCTCACCGAGGCGATCACGGGCTGTTTGCCCAACTCCGTTTCATCGTCGGCGTGCCAGGCCACAGAGTCGTTGCCGTCGCGGTAATAGTTTAACAACACGCTGTTGAAGCGCACACCCGACAGCGGCTCAATTCGCTCTTTGATGGCCAGTAACGCAGGCGTCCACGGCAACGGATGGAAGCGGTTGCCCGTGTAAGCATAGTTTTTATTTTCGTCGCCATACCAGGCCGTGAGTCGCGGCGTGAGCATCTCTTTGCCATACATCTTCACCACGCGCTGTTCCCAGGGCGTGTCGGCAATGAGCGCGCCGAGAAACGTTGAACTTTCGTGCGCGTTGAAGAGGGCAGGGGTGTAGGCCAATACATCTTGCGGCAAGCCTTCGCTTTTGCCACCTTCACCAAACATGCTGAGTTGATCCATATCCCCTAAACCGTGGGGTTGAGAAATTGGTTACAGGGCAAGTCAACAAAAATGGCGTTTGGCTGGCGCCTGGGCCCAAGCAGGGTTGGGACGGGCGTATTCAAAAAAATCCGTATGCCCTATGGTGGTATCGGCCATTTTGCCTGTCTCTACACAAAGGGTAAAGGTAAAAAACGCTAATTTGGTTTCTCTTTAACACATGATGATGGCAACCGTGCCCGATCAGGATATTGTCAGGGCTATTCGTGGAGGCGACCAGGGCGCTTTTCAGCAGGTGTTTCACGCCTGCTATGAGGGACTGTGTCAATATGCCTGCACCATGCTGAAAGACATGGACGAAGCAGAGGATGTGGTGCAGGCCCTGTTTGTGAAAGTGTGGGAGAAACGTGCCGACCTCGACATCCATCATTCCATGCGGTCGTATTTGTTCAGGTCCGTCTATCATCAGTGCATCAACCAGCTCGAACATCGCGCCATCAAGTGGAAGCACCAGGAACAAGGTGCCCTCCAGATGCTGCACGAGGTGCAACAGCCCGACGTGTTTCCCGACGAACTGGAAGAACGCGTGAAGGCCGCCATCGCCGCGTTGCCCGAGCAGTGCCGCATCATCTTTGTGATGAGTCGCTATGAAGAGATGAAGTATGCCGCCATTGCGGCGCGGCTGAACCTGTCGGTGAACACCATCGAGAATCAGGTGAGCAAGGCGTTAAAGATATTGCGATCGAAGTTGAAGGATAATTTTGTTTAACAATGAAAATCAGAGTCGAGTGAAGAAGGGAAATGACATTGACATAACGGACGAACTCATGGTGCGCTACCTCTGCGGAGAGGCGTCGCCGGAGGAAGCCATGGCGTTGCAGGATGCCTTGAAGGACCTGCGTCACCAGTCGAGGTTTGTGGAGTTGCAAGACACCTGGCGCGATGTGCACCCGCAGCAACCGGTGCGGCGTGTCAACGCCAAAGCTGCCTGGCTGGACGTGGCGCCGCAGTTGAAAGAAGAGCAGGCCTTGCCGGTGTCTGTGCCCTCGCGTTGGGCGCGCCTGAACCGGCAGGCGTTTCGCGTGGCGGCCACTGTGCTGGCCCTGGTGGTTTCGGGCGTGGTGCTGTATGCCGTGCTGCGCACAACCCCCGGCGACGAAAATGCCACCTACATTGCCACCGCCGAAAACCTGCAACACGTGAACCTGCCCGATCAATCTATCGCCACCGTGTTCCGGAACAGCAGGCTTTCCTACTCCAATGAATTTAACAGTCATCATCGTGAAGTGAACTTGCTGGAAGGCGAAGCGTTTTTTAAAGTGACACGCGACCGCAAGAATCCCTTCATCATCCACACCGCCGTGGGCAACATCAAAGTGATTGGCACGGCCTTCAACGTGGTGCTGAAAGACGGCGCACTTGTGGTGTCGGTGATGGAAGGCAAGGTGTTGGTCTATACCGACACCGACAGCACTTACCTGGAAGCTGGTGCTACCGGACGGGCCGAAAAATCGGGCAACATCGAAACCACCGATTCGGTCAATGCAAACGAATGGGGCTATGCTACACACCGCTTTGTCTTTAACGATGCCCCGCTTCGCGATGTGATTCGCGACCTGGAAAAGGCCTATCCCTGCACTATAAAAGTGTCGGACACCAACATCACAAATTGCCGGCTCACGGCAACTTTCGAGAATGATTCTGCCGAAAATCTTTTAACTTTAGTGGCGGAATCGCTTAACCTTTCCGTAGCAAGCAGTGGAACAATTTTTACATTGGAAGGCGAAGGTTGCCCGTAATCTGATCGTTACGGCAATGCTCTTCTGGATGCCGCAAGTCGTCCAGTCCCAGTCGGTGGAAAAATTTTCGCCGCATGGCTATTCCTTTTCCTTTCATGGCCAAACGTTTCAGCAGGTCGTGCACGAACTGGAGCGCGTGTCGGGTCTTCACTTTATTTATAGCACCGACAAAATCGCGATGGACCATCGCGTCACGTTGTCGGTCCACAACCGCTCCATCGAAGAAGTGCTGGTGCTGTTGGGCAAGCTCGTGAACTTGTCGTTCAAGGTGCAGGGAAAATATGTCGTCATCAAAACACTCACGCCGGTGTTGGCCATGCCTTCACAACCTTTTGTGGAGAAGGTGCTGAAGCCTGCCAACAACAGCATCATGCCCAGTGCCCCCGAGCCTGAATCAACCACCGACGAAGCGTTTCTTCACCGATGGACCGGCGACAACAGTACCGACTATTCTACCGCTACGCTGGACCGTGACCAACTGGAAACCGATCTGCAAAACCTTCAGGTATATTTTAATGCGGCCACGCTGCGCAATGTGCCGGCCCGCTACATCAACAAGATTACACGGCGCAACAAGCTTGGCTGGTTTGCCAGTGGAGGTTTTGTGTTGAACGACTATTCGGTGGGTGCCGAATTTCAGGCGGGCATGCGTCCGTTCTATGCGGTGCTGGGTGCGGCATGGATGAGCGACAGCAAGTATAAGGGTTCCTATGGTGTGGGTTCGTCGCTGCACATCAAAAGAAATTTTTCGGTGAACCCCGTCATCTCGTTTTCGCCGATGACCGAAACCACCAGGACCACGTCTAACTTCTATGGTCGCTTTGTAGAAGAAAATGTTCGCATCACCGCCGCGCACTGGCAAATGAAATGGATGGTGCAATACACCATCGGTCGCAACCTGAACCTGCGCGCAGGCCCCACCTTTAATCGGCTCACCACAACGTTCGACTACCAGGATGTGACCATCGGCCACTATGAAAAGTCGGGTGTGGTGGCGTTGCCGTCCAGAGGCGTGAGCGGGTCGTATGACCGTCAGCCCGAAACCGTTGTCACCAAAGTGATCATCATCAATCCCCGTCGCCTCGACTACCAGGCCCTGCAACATTGGGTGGGATGGGAGGCCAGTATTTCCTACCGCATAAATTTTTCGGGCCGCCGATAGTGGCAAGACATCTTTCACCTGTCTCTTGGATGTGAGCGAGTGCCACAGCATATCCAAACTTTAAAACAGATTGACCGGTGAACTTACAAACACATTTGAGAGATGCCGTCTGGATCCTCTGCACGTTTGCAACGATGGGACTTTGTTTTGCTGTTCAGCAATGGGAAGACAGAAAATTTTCCGTCGCGTGCATCACGGCGGAAGTGCAAGGCCTGTATAACCTCGACGAGGTGCAGGCGCGCCTGATCCAACAAATCAACTACGATTTTTATGATGAGGTTTCCAAAGCTTCGATACACCATCTTTTTGATGAACAGAAGTGCGAACAGGAAATTGAAACGTTAACACAAAAAAAGAACGCGGCGGTTATGAAGGTTGTGAAGCAAGGGGAGAAGCGGGGAGCGAAAGAATGGGTTGTGGAGGTTAACCACCGGCAGTTCAGATAGCCCGAGGGTGCATTCGATAACGCAAAGGGCTCTGTGTTTTTTCTTTGCGTTATCGCACCTTCGTGGTTGAGATGGATTTGATAGAACTGATTTGTTGAATGCTGACATCGCTACAAATACGCGACCCAACAGTCAACGACGTGGTTAGAACAGATTCAATTGATTATCAGAAGGCGGCTTTGCTTTTCCAAACACAGTGCGGCCGCCATACTTGTAGGACTCCGCCCGTTCCTGGGCAATCACTTTGGCGAAGGCTTCTTCTTCGGGTTCGAAATTTTTCTCCATGCGTTGTGCCACCAGCGTCAGGCTTTTGATGGCCGCTTGTTTATCCTGATCGCCGATCTTTGCTTTCTCTACCGAAGTCTTTAATATCTCGATGGTCTCGTCATATACTTTTGTGGGCACGGGAAACGGGTGACCGTCTTTGCCACCGTGCGCAAACGAGAACCGCGCGGGATCGGTGAAGCGCGACGGTGCTCCGTGAATGACTTCGCTCACCAACGCCAGCGATTGAATGGTGCGCGGCCCCACGCCCTCCAGCAACAACAACGATTCGAAGTCGGGCAGGGCACGTTCCTGCGCGAGGGTCAACACAGCACCCAGTCGTTTCAGGTCAACATCTTTCGACTGCACGTCGTGGTGCCTGGGCATAACGAGGCGCTGAATTTCCGGCAGCATGATGGCGGGTTTCTCTTTCACAATTTCCAGCATCGAGGTTTTGGCGTGTGCGGCGCCGGTGTCGGCGAGGTTCAGAATCTCACCCTGATTTTTTCCATAGATGAAGGTGTGCGGATTTTCGACAAACGACTTCACCTGCTCCGAGTGCCAGTGATAGCGCCGCGCCATGCCGCTGGCGTCGTTCATGCCTTGTTGCACCACGGTCCACTCGCCGGTGTCGGTCACTACAAAGGTGTGTAGGTAAATCTGGAAGCCATCCTGAATGGCGGTGTTGTCTACTTTGGCGGTGAGCTTGCTGGACCTGACCAGCGCATCACCATTCAACCCAGTTCTTTCCGAAAGCTGCATCAGCTCCAGCGGTGTCTGCCGCGAATGCCGTCCCTTGCCACCACACACGTAAATGCCCAGGTCTTTAAACATCGGGTTCACGGCCTTCTTCAACGCGCCCATCACCGACGTGGTGATCCCCGACGAATGCCAATCCATGCCCAGCACACAGCCAAAGGCCTGAAACCAAAACGGATCGCTTAACCGGCTCAGCACGGCCGACTTCCCATATTCCAATACAATCGATTCCACAATCGCCCCGCCCAACGCGCTCATCCGCTGCGCCAGCCATGGCGGCACCTGCCCGTAGTGCAACGGCAGATCGGCGGACCGAACACTATTAAAATGCAATTTGGGCATACAGAAATATAACCGGTTTCACTCCACAATACACACGCCTCACCAAAAGAATTCCATCAAAAGCCAACCTCTTCCCGTGCCATCCATGTTACCCCACAATATCCATCCTTAACCTTCCGGTAACCTCCGAACCCGTCACCACCATCACAAAAAAAAACAAAGGTGACTACCATTCAACATCTCGCGGTCGTGCATTCACAAACGGTTCATTTCCATGTCCAATGGTAAACGACAGATAACATTCTTCTAAACACCACGTGAAGGCAAACCCCAATCTTTGACTGCCGGATGAGCCCCGCCAAACGGTGGCCACCGCGCAGCAACCTTAACCACTTTACTGTATGAACCAACCTTTACTAAGGAAAATCATTTCTTTAGCAACATCCTCCCGTCGTGCGTGGCTTTTCGCCGCGACATGGCTGTTCGCTGTTTGTGCCTATGCACAGACATCGGTAACCGGTCAGATCATTTCCGGCGAAGACAATTCGCCGTTGCCCGGTGTAAACATTCTTGTGAAAGGAACCTCACAAGGCACGATCTCCGACGCACAAGGCCGCTATGCCATCAACGTTCCCTCGGGCGACGCAACCCTGTTGTTTTCGTTTGTGGGCTATGTTGCACAAGAAGTTCCGTTGGCCGGGCGCACGGCAGTAGACGTGACGTTGGCCAGCGATGCCACCCAACTCAGCGAAGTGGTGGTGACCGCCCTTGGTGTTGAGAAAGACGCCGCCAAGATCGGCTACTCGCAACAAAAGGTGCAGGGTGCCGACCTGGTGAAGGCACGCGAACCCAACGCCCTCAACTCGCTGGCCGGCAAAGTGGCCGGTCTCACCGTTGGTGCCTCTTCCGAAATGATGGGACGCCCGCAGCTGGTGTTGCGTGGTGAAACAGATGTGCTCATTGTTATTGACGGCGTGCCCGTGGTGAGCGACTCCTGGAACATCAGCCCCGACGACATCGATACCTACACTGTATTGAAAGGACCCAACGCCGCCGCCCTCTATGGCTCGCGCGGACGCAATGGCGCCATCCTCATCACCACCAAACGCGGTACAAAAGACAACCGCGGCATTGCCATTGAGTTCAACTCGAGCACCATGGCCAGCAAAGGCTTCCTTACCATACCCGATGTGCAAAACGAATACGGCCCCGGCGAATACAACACCTACCGCTTTGGCGATGACGACTTCGGACAGAAGAACGGCTACAACCAAAACGACTATGACGTGTGGGGACCCCGCTTCAATGGCCAGCTCATTTCTCAATACGACAGCCCCATGGATCCGAACACCGGTGTGCGCACGGCCACTCCCTGGACGGCACGCGGCAAGAACAACCTGCAACGTTTTCTCCAGACCGGCATCCTGTCTACCAACAACATCGCCATCGCTGGTTCGACCGAGAAGTCTGACTTCCGGGTGTCGGCAACGCAAACCTATCAACGCGGCATTGTGCCCAACACGCAGCTCAACATCACAAACTTTAACGTGTCGCTGGGCTACAACTTCACACCCCGCCTGCGTTTTGAGACCAACCTCAACTACAACAAACAATACACCGACAACTTTCCCGATGTGGCCTATGGCCCCAACAGTATCATCTACAACATCGACATCTGGGCCGGTGCAGACTGGGACATCAACGATTTGAAAAACTACTGGCAGCCCGGCAAGGAAGGTATTCAGCAACGCAACTTTGAATACATCCGCTACAACAACCCCTGGTTCTTTGCCAACGAGTGGCTGCGTGGTCACCACAAGACCGACCTCTATGGTTTTATGGCCCTGAAGTATGATCTCACCGATTGGGCCAAGGTGGCCGTGCGCACGCAAGTGACATCGTGGGACCTGATGCGTTCGGAGAAGTTCCCGTATTCGGCTTCGGCCTATGGTCGCGACCAGAAACAAGGCGACTATCGCGAAGACAAGCGCAGCCTGTTTGAAAACAACACCGACATCATGATCAGCGTTGATAAGGACATCACACCCGCGTTCAACATCACCGGTCTGGTGGGCGGCAACCTGAGAACGTATCAATACAACTCGTCCTATAACACCACCGACTATTTGAGCGTGCCTGGTGTATACAACTTTGGTAACTCGCTGAACCTGGTGAAGTCTTATAACTACACAGCACCCATGCAAGTGGCCAGCGGCTACTACTCGCTCGATCTTTCGTTCCGTCACTATGCAACCCTGTCTACCACCGGTCGTCTTGATAAATTCTCGACGTTCTATTCCGGCCACAACACCGGGTTCTATCCTTCGGTGAGTGTGAGCACAAGCCTGAACGAATACATTCCGATGCCCGAAGTGATCTCGTTGTTCAAACTGCGCGCATCCTATGCCAACGTGAAGAGCGCCTTCACCGACGCCAACAGCGGCCCCGCATGGCAGGCGGCTGGCTATAGCAATCCGTTGGAATATGGCGACACCTACAGCACGTCGTATAACGGTCCGCTCTACAACAGCAACACCTACTCGCTCTATCGCGCACACAACCTGCCCGCAGCAGACTACACTAAGGTGCTTGCCTCAACAACATTGAAAGCCAGCGCCAACTCTTCTAAGGAAATTGGTGCCAGCATGAAATTCCTCGACAACCGCATTGGCTTTGACCTGACCTACTTCAACGCCATTAACGGCCCGGGCATCGTAACGTCGCAGTGGTCTGAAGCATCGGGCAACGAAGGCGGACGCATCAACGGCATCAAGACAGAGAAGAAAGGCTGGGAGATTACCCTCAGCGGCACGCCCGTGAAAAACGCCAGCGGCCTCACGTGGAATGTGCTTGCCAACTGGTCTACCTATGTGGAGCGTTACAAAGAATTCTACGACGGCGCTACCTCGCTGAACGGAGCCTACATTCCCGGTGCCGATGCGCGCATCGAGTATAAAATCGGCGACCGTGTTGACGGCAACTATGGCTACAAGTTCTACCGCGATGCGAACGGTGAAATCATTCACAAAAACAACGGCGATCCCTATAAGGACAACCTGGTGGCGCAAAACCTTGGTCACTTCAACCCCGATTGGGTGTGGAGCGTGGTGAACACCGTGAGCTACAAAAACTTCGCCCTCAACTTCCAGTTCGATGGTCGCGTGGGTGGCGTTGGTGTTGACTATGTGTATAAGAAATTGTTGCAGGGTGGTCGCGAGATCTCTACAGTGGAAGGTGCCTACGGCGCAGCCCGTCTGGCCGAGTGGGAAGCCAACAAAGAAAACAATCACAACGTGAGCCCTACACCAACCTACATTGGCGACGGTGTGATGCTGGCAGCCAACTCGCCTGCTCCGGAAGTTGACCCCGTGACCGGTCAGATCACAAACTACAGCGAACTGAAGCTGGTGCCCAACACATCGCCCTATTCGTTGCAGGATTACCTTGGCACCGAAACCAAGTTTGACGAACGCACGCTGATCAGCAAAACGTTCACCAAGCTGCGCCAGGTTACGATTACCTATACCTTGCCTGCCACCGTGTTGAAGAACACTGTGTTTCACTCGGCCAGCGTGTCGCTGGTGGGTCGCAACCTGTTCTACTTTGCCAAGCGCAAGGACATTGACTGGGATCAATTCATAGGCACCAACACATCGTCGCAGATTCTGGCGTCGCCCACGCTGCGCAGCTATGGTGTAAACATTAACTTAACTTTCTAATTCGCACATGAGACCTTTTCAAAAGATATTTACCGTAGCCCTGACCGTTGCCTCGCTGGTGGGCTGCCAGAACTACGACGACCTGGTGAAGAACCCCAACCTGCCCGAGTCGGTGCCACCATCGCTGTTGCTCACCGGCGTGCTGGAACACATGAACAATCAGAACGCCTGGAGCGGCAAGCAGGGATCGCAGAGTGCTGCCCAGTTTTATCTGAGCACCTACGACTATTACGGCACCAACAACTATGATCAGACACCGTTCACCAAAACCGAAAACAACTTCGAGTATGTGGGCACGCTGTCGAACCTGGTGCAGATGGAACTGGAAGCCAAAAAGGGCGCGTCGATTGATCGCAATCCCTATGCGGCCTTGAGCAAGTTTCTGAAGGCCTACTACTTCAACCTGATGTCGCAAAAGATGGGTGACCTGCCGTTGTCTGAAGCGCTGCAACGCTCGGACAAAACGACTCCGAAGTATGACACGCAAAAAGAAATCTACATACAGATTCTTAAGTGGCTCGACGAAGCCAACAGCGACCTGTCGGCCATCATTGCCACCAACAACGCCGGTTGCGTGGGCGCCTATTGCACCGGCATCACAGGTGATTTCTACTACGGCAACAGCCTGGCCTCGTGGCAACGTGTGGTGAACTCGTTCACCCTCCGTGTGCTCATCAGCCTCAGCAAGAAGGAAGCCGATGGCGACCTGAACATCAAACAAAAATTTGCTGCCATTGTGAACGACCCTGCGAAGTATCCGCTCATGGAGAAGCTCGCCGACAACCTGCAGTATGTCTACAACTCGACCTACAATCCGTATCCAAAAAACCCCACCAGCCAGGGCCGCGATGCACAACGCGAAAATGTGGGCTCGGCATTTCTCGACCTCACCACGAAGCTGAAAGATCCGCGCACGTTCATTGCCGCCACGCCTGCACCCGCACTGCTGGCTGCCGGCAAAACGTTCGACAGCTTTGACGCGTATGCCGGTGCCGAAGCAGGCCTGAGCATGGGCGACCTGGGCAACAACGCACAAGGTGGTAAGTATTCGTTCATCAACGCCTTGCGCTACTATGCCGACTTCAACGGTTCGAAAGCAGAGCCGTCTATCATCATCGGCTATCCTGAATTGTGTTTCAACATTGCCGAAGGCATCAACCGCGGCTGGGCCGGTGGCGACGCCGAAGCGTGGTATCTGAAAGGCATCAACGCGTCGATGAACTTCTTTGGCATCAGCGAAGGCAGCGCCATCACAGTAGCCAACAACCTGGCCACGCAAGTGTATGGCACCATCACCGTATCACTCACCACATACCTGGCGCAGCCCGACGTGAAATACAAAGGCGGCCCCGATGGCCTCACGCAAATTCTGAATCAGAAATACATTGCCTTCTGGCAGAACTCGAACTGGGAAGCGTTCTTCAATCAACGCCGCACGGGCGTGCCGGCCTTCTCGCAAGGCGCAGGCTCGGGCAATGGCAACAAGATTGCTGTGCGCTGGCAATATCCTGTGGCCGAGGCAGCTGCCAACCCCACGAGCTACAAGCAAGCCCTGGACCGCCAGTTTAGCGGCGAAGACGATCTGAACGGAAAGCTCTGGATCATTCAATAGTTGGCCTTATAATCTTGAAGTGTAGCCCAAAAAAGGGCTACACTTTTTTTATCTTCCTGTTACACTTTTACAAGCAATCAAAAAAGATGAAAACCTGGATAGTGATTTTTATGTTGACAACGGCGCTGTGCTACGGCCAGTCGAAACCGAAAACCGAAAACGTTGTCCTCATCACCCTCGACGGCTTTCGCTGGCAGGAGATGTTTGGCGGTGCCGACTCGTCCTACATGAAGCAGCAGCAACACCTGAAAGACGATCATGTGAAAGAAAAATACTGGAAAGACAATGCGGCCGACCGTCGCAAAACGTTGTTCCCGTTTGTGTGGAACACCATTGGCACACAAGGCCAGTTGTATGGCAACCGCACCCTGGGAAGCAAGGTGAACGTGACCAACCAGATGTGGTTTTCCTATCCGGGCTATAACGAAATTCTTACCGGCAAGCCCGACGACGAGCATGTGAATTCAAACGACAAGAACTACAACGCCAACACCACCGTGCTGGAGTTTGTGAACAAACAATCGGGCTTCAAAAACAAAGTGGCCGCCTTCACGTCGTGGGATGTGTTTCCCTACATCATCAACGACAAGCGCAGCGGCGTGTTTGTGTCTACCGGCGCCACAGAGATTAAAGGCGACAAGCTGAACGATCGCGAGAAGATGATGAACCAGCTCATCACGGCTATACCCAACCCGTTGGGCGATGTGCGCCTCGATGCCTTTACCTTCTATTATGGCTTTGAATACCTGAAGCGCGCCAAACCCCGCGTCATGTTCTTTGCCTTCGACGAAACCGACGACTTCGCCCACGGCGGCGAATATGCAGCCTACCTCAACGCCGCGCACGCCACCGATCGCTTCATTGGCGAACTGTGGGCCTACCTGCAAAGCGACGACCAATACAAAGGCAAGACCACCCTCATCATCACCGTTGACCACGGTCGCGGCCCCACCGCGCAAACCTGGAAAGACCACGGCATCAAAGTGGCCGAAGCCGATCAGATCTGGCTGGCCGTGCTGGGCCCCGACACCCCGGCGCTGGGCGAAATGAAAGGCGAAAGCCAGCTCTATCAATCCCAGGTGGCCCGCACGTTGGCGGCCTTCCTCGGACTGGACTTCAAGAACGACAACGAAAAAGGTAAGGTCATCTCCTCGGCCTTGAAAGGCAATCCATAGTGTTCATTGTTTTAGCGTTTATTTTGAAAAGCCCCGGCCTGCCACGCCGGGGTTTTGCTTTTTGGCACAGACCGGCAAAAGTTATAAATTTGGTTTCGGCGAGTCCCCACCCACCTCGCGCGCCACGTCCCCATCCTGAACCAAACCGGAAGGGGATTTTTGTATATGAACGGAACCACAGCACCTTCCCTGAACAATCCGAAAACCATCCGCGCCTGGTATATGTATGACTGGGCCAACTCGGTCTATTCGCTGGTCATTGCCACCGCCATCTTTCCCATCTACTACAAGGCCGTGGCCGTGAACAACGGCAGTGATATGGTGACCTTTCTGGGGTTCACGTTGCAGAACTCGGTGTTGTATTCTTACGCGCTGTCGTTTTCGTTTCTGGTGGTGGCGCTCATCCTGCCGTTGCTGTCGGGTGCGGCAGACTATACGGGAAACAAGAAAGTGTTTATGAAATTTTTTGTGTGGTTGGGAAGTCTCGGCTGCATTGGCCTTTATTTTTTCAACGATGTGAGCTTGCTGGGGTGGGGCATCTTCTGTTCCATAGTGGCGAGCATCGGCTATTCGGGCAGCCTGGTGTTCTACGATGCCTTTCTGCCGGAGATCGTGACCGAAGACCGCTATGATGTGACCAGCGCCCGCGGCTATTCTATGGGCTACTACGGCAGCGTGCTGCTCATGATCATCTGCCTGCTCCTCATCATGAATGCGCAAGCGCTGGGCTTTCCCGGCACGGCTGGCGAAGCGAGTTTGCTGGCGACAAAAACATCGTTCATTCTGGTGGGCTTGTGGTGGATCGGATTTTCACAAATACCCTTCCGGCTGTTGCCCGACAACCCCTACAACCGAAAGCCTACCGGAAACATCTGGACAAAAGGCTACGAAGAAATCCGCACCGTGTGGCAAAGCCTCGACCAGCAACCGGAATTGAAACGTTATCTGTTTGCATTCTTCTTCTACAACATGGGCGTGCAGTCGGTGATGTATCTGGCCACCCTGTTTGGCACCGACGTGTTGAAACTAAAAGACGACAGCCTCATTGCCACGGTGGTGATCATTCAACTGGTAGGGGCGGTGGGTGCCTACCTGTTTGCCCGCGTGTCGCGCACCACGGGCAATCGCAATGCGTTGCTCATCATGATTGTGATCTGGGTTGGTATATGCATCTCGGCCTACTTCATCGCTACCGAATATCAATTCTTTGCGCTGGCCTTTGTGGTGGGCATGGTGATGGGCGGCATTCAATCGCTTTCGCGCGCCACCTACTCCAAGCTCATTCCGCAGAGCACACAAGACCACGCGTCCTACTTCAGCTTCTATGACGTTACCTACAACCTCTCCATTGTGTTTGGAACGTTTTCGTATGGCCTGGTAGACCAGCTCACGGGCAGCATGCGCTACAGTGCGCTGGCCCTGGCCGTGTTTTTTGTTGCAGGTTTCCTCATTCTGGTGACCGTGAAATCAAAAGAAATTCAGGCGGCCCGCGCGTGAGCTAATAGCGAAGGTGTTTCACCGTCATGCCGTTGTTGATGAGCTGCTTCAGCGAGTCGATGCCGATCTTGAGGTGTTGCTCCACATAGTTTCTGGTGACCACGGTGTCGCTGGCTTCGGTCTTCACGCCTTCGGGCACCATGGGTTGATCGGAGATGAGCAGTAGGGCACCCGTGGGAATTTTGTTGGAGAAGGCCGTTGAGAAAATAGTGGCCGTTTCCATGTCGATGGCCAGCGCGCGGATTTTGCGCAGGTAGGCTTTAAACTCTTCGTCCCATTCCCACACGCGGCGGTTGGTGGTGTAGACGGTGCCCGTCCAATAGTCTTGTTTGTGATCGCGTATGGTGGTGGAGATGGCTTTCTGCAGGGCAAACGCAGGCAGAGCAGGCACCTCGGGTGGAAAATAGTCGTTGGATGTTCCTTCGCCCCGGATGGCGGCAATGGGAAGCACAAGGTCGCCGATGTCGTTTTTCTTCAGGCCACCGCACTTGCCCAGAAACAACGCGGCCTTGGGTTTGATGGCGCTAAGGCAGTCCATAATGGTGGCGGCGTTGGGGCTGCCCATGCCGAAGTTGATGATGGTGATGCCTTCGGCGGTGGCGCTGCGCATGGCGCGGTCCCGGCCGTTCACGGGAACGTTGTGCCATTCGGCAAACATGGTCACATAGTTATCGAAATTGGTCAGCAAGATGTACTCTCCAAAGTGACTCAGCGGTTGCCCGGTGTAGCGCGGCAACCAATTCTCTACAATATCTTGTTTCGTCTTCATGGTCTAAAGTAATAAATAAGCAGGAAATCCAGTGGTGGAAAACACACGGGGATAAAAAATAAATCCTGCGCCGCAGCCGGCATGGGTTGGCGCATAAAAATTTGGTTTCTTTGTGCCCATGGTCCAGCTCAACCTTCCGTCTTTCGAATACGTCCTCAAGCAGGAAGAAGGTAAAGTGTTGATCCTCGACATCATCCGGAAAAAATACCTGATGCTCACACCCGAAGAATGGGTGCGCCAGCATTTCCTGAACTACCTCATCCAGAACCTGCGCTATCCGCGTTCGCTCATCAAGGTGGAGGGTGGCCTGCAGTTTAACAAGCTGCAAAAGCGTTCCGACATTGTGGTGTTCAACCGCCAGGGCAATCCCTGGATGGTCATTGAATGCAAGGCGCCCGACCTCACCCTCAGCCAAAACACCATTCGCCAGGCGTCGGTCTATAACCACACCCTTCGCGCACAATACGTGGTCATCACCAACGGCCTTCAACACATCTGCTGCGTTACCGACTGGACAAACAACACCACGCAGGTGCTGGCAGAAATGCCAGCCTACGAATAGAAAACTGAGAGAAAAAAGTTGTGTATTAAACGAGCTTCAGCGCCAGGTTGAATCGTGCGGCAGCATTGTCCCAGTTTATGATCGGAAAAAGATTGTCGACAAATTCGGCTCTGCGGTTTCTGTATTTCAGATAGTAAGAATGTTCCCATACATCAATAACGAGGATGGGAATAACACCCCACTGCGTCAGCTTTTCATGGTTTTCGCATTGGAGCACCGTGAGCTTTTGTGTGTAGGGTTGATATCCCAGAATGCCCCAGCCGTTGCCGTCCACGCCTTTCGCAGTCTTGCCGATCAGCACTTTAAGTTTGTCGTAGGTGCCAAAGTCTTTTTCGATTTGTTTCAGCAAGGCTCCCGATGGATCGCTTTTTTTATTGGTGAGGTTGGTCCAGAAAATCGTGTGGAGGATGTGCGACGACAGGTGGAACGATAGTTTTTTTGTCCAGTAATCAACCGTGTCGAGGCTGTTTTCGTCAAGCGCTTTTTTGATCATGGACAGATCTTTGTTGGCCGCTTTCACGGCATCGCCATGGTGAAACGTGTAGTGCAGGTGAAGCGTTTCCTGATCCATGGAAGGTTCCAGAAACGTTTCGCTGTAGGGCAGGGGCTGCAAGGCGAAGTTGCCATCTTTGTCGGTTAATGTATCGAGTCCCGTTTGTTGCAGGCTTTGGGCAAAGACGGCATTCTGGGGCAGAAGGGTTGCACCCGAAAGGATAGCCGAAGTCTTTAGAAAATCATTCCTCTTCATAGTGGTAAAAGGTTAGTGTTTTGAGAGTGAATCGAGCAGGGGTGTGAGTTTCAGGAGAATGTTGTCGCGCAAGATTTGGAAGTCGTCGTTCGCGGCGCGCACGTGTTGCCAGCTGAGAGTTTTGCCATCGCCGTGAAGCGTTGGGGGAAAGCTGTAGAAGAGAATAACGTGTTGTGCTGCGTCCACATCCTGCTGTGAAAGTTTGGAGGGAACAAAGGTGCTGTCTAAAAGATTGTCGGCGGCGAGCAGCGTTTTGGTCTTTGGCGAAAGGGTGGCATCGGGGTTGGTGCCCCGGGCCACGGCCTGCCATGGAATGTTTTTGGCTTTCGCCAGTTTGTTAAAATAGGTTGCGGCAATCACACTCTTGGCCGAACCATGCTCGCACACAAAGACGATGGTCTTTGTCTGTGCACGTGCTGCGGCGGATGCGAAAATACAGAGACATAAAATTCCGACCATTTTCATAAGCGTGGTGTTTTGGTTTTCGGATACTTACTGCTGCGGGCAACAGTGTCATACTATTTTCAGCGCACTTGCTTCAAGACTGTTTAGCGGTTTAGAAGAGTACAAGTTTCAGCAGGATGCCGATGGCTGCGGCAACCAGGATGACATAGGGCTCCTGAAGTTTTTTGAACTTGAAGAGAATGGCCACGGTGCAAAGGGCGATTAGCATTGTTGGTACATCTACCAGCGTGCGCTTTCCCAACACCAGCACGGCACCGGCTATGGCGCCGATGGCTGCGGCCGTCACGCCATCCACAAACGCTTTGATGGCCGGGTGTTTTCCATACTTCTTGAAATAGGGCGCCGGTATGACGGTGAACAAATAGCACGGCAAGAAAGTAGCCAGTGCAGCCACACACGCGCCGGGAACACCGGCCACCAGATAGCCAATGAAACCCACCGTGATCACCACCGGCCCTGGCGTGATCATGGCCACGGCCACCGCGTCGAGAAATTGTTGTTCGTTCAGCCAGGCATATTCTTTCACCACGCCGCCATACAAGAATGGAACAATGGCCAGTCCGCTACCAAACACAAACGCGCCTGCCTTGGTGAAGAACCACGCGATCTCCCAGAGTTTTGACTCCGTGGCAAGGGGCTGAAGCTGAAGAAAGATGGTAGGCACAATGCCGTTCACTCCGGAGCTAAGCCACTTTGGTGGCGACTTGGCAAACCAAACGGCCAGTCCTCCCAACAAGATCACCCACAGAATTTCTTCTTCTGTGACAAACGTAGTCACGGCCAGCACAATGAAAATGGCCCACAGCAATTTGTCTTTTCCCAGGCTCTTGGTGGTGAGCTTATAACTTCCCATAGCAATGATGCCAATCACCGCCGCGCCCACACCATAGAAGATCGCCTGCATCCACGGCAGGCCACCATACAACACATAGGCATAGCCAATGCCAAGCACCATGAAGAACGACGGAAGCACAAACGCTACACCCACAAGCGTGGCACCGAGCAAGCGATAGTGCACATAGCCGAGATAGATGGAGAGCTGTGCGGCCAGCGGACCGGGCGCAAGTTGTGAAAGGGCCAGCCCTTCTTTATAGTCCTCTTCGCTAAACCACTTTTTGTCTTCAACAAGATCGCGGTGCATATAACCCACCAGGGCCACCGGACCACCAAAGCCCCAGGTGCCAAGTTTCAGAAAGTAAAGAATCAGGTCGTTGAGCGAATAGGTAGGAGCCATAGGGTTGAAGAGCGTTTAGGGTTTGTGTGGTTTGGTTCACAACACTACAAAGACCACAACCGAAAGTATAGGATGAAATTTACCTTTTGTACGGGATTTACTTTTCGCCAAAAGATTTTGATTTTTTCGGGTGAAGGTTCCGTTGCTCAATGAAGGTAATGCGGATTGCCGATAACACAAAAGGTGCTGAAAAAGAAGAAGGCCATCCACCGGAGCAGACAGCCTTCTTTATCAAAACAAAAAAAATAGAATAGAAACGGTTATTGCAGGAATTTCTTCACGTCCACATAGGGGAGGGAGAATGCATCGGCCACGGCTTTGTATACCACTTCGCCCTGGATCACATTCAGGCCGTTGCGCAGCTCCATGTTTTCCTGCGATGCTTTTTTCCAGCCCTGGTTGGCCAGGCGGATGGCATAGGGGAGAGTGGCGTTTGTCAACGCCAAGGTTGACGTATAGGGAACAGCGCCGGGCATGTTGGCCACACAATAGTGCACCACGTCGTCGATGATGAACGTGGGGTCTTCGTGTGTTGTGGGGCGACACGTTTCAATACATCCGCCCTGATCTACGGCCACGTCTACCAGCACGGTGCCGGGACGCATCGACTTCAGCATGTCGCGTGTGATGAGCTTGGGTGCTTTTGCACCGGGCACCAGCACACCGCCGATGATGAGGTCGCAATCTTTTATCATTTCACGAATAGTATATTCATTCGACACGATGGTGTGCACGTTCTTGGGCATCACATCGTCGAGGTAGCGAAGACGGTTCAGGTTGAGGTCCATGATGGTGACGTCGGCGCCCATGCCCGCGGCAATCTTGGCGGCGTTTGTGCCCACCACACCACCGCCGAGAATCAACACCTTGGCAGGCTTCACACCGGGCACGCCGCCCAGCAAAATGCCACGACCTTTCAAGGGCTTCTCCAGATATTTTGCGCCTTCCTGAATGGCCATGCGACCGGCCACTTCAGACATGGGCACCAGCAACGGAAGGCTTCCGTCGATGCGCTCCACGGTTTCGTAGGCAAGGCACACAGCACCGCTCGCAATCATGGCTTTGGCCAGGGGCTCGTAGGATGCAAAGTGAAAATAGGTGAACACCAGCTGATCTTTGCGAATGAGATTGTATTCCTGTTCAACAGGCTCTTTCACTTTCATGATCATTTCGGCCACTGCAAAAACACCGGCAGCATCCGCAATGAGCTTTGCACCCGCGGCAGCATACTCCTCGTCGCTGAACCCGCTGCCAACACCGGCCGTGGCTTGCACGTGCACCGTGTGGCCGCGCTTCACCAGCTCCTGTGTGCCCGCAGGCGTGAGGGCTACGCGGTTTTCATTATTTTTGATTTCTTTGGGAACACCTATTATCATAATAACACCGTTTTTTAACGGCTGCAAATATAGCAACAAGCGTTGCCAAAGCTTGAACGAGCGATCGTTTTTTTAGTAACCACTTCGATTACCATGACCGAAACCGACCTGTTTGCATTCTATGGTTCATTGCGACGCGGCATGGAGAACTATAACGTGTATGCAGAACACCTCCAATACATTCGTACAGCAGTGGTGAAGGGCTATGCCTTGTATTCGCTGATCGACTATCCCTATGCAGTGAAAACCGACAACCCCAACGATCTGCTGGTGGTGGAGCTCTTTGCCATTGCGGATCTGCAGACGAAACAAATCATACACGAAATGGAACTTGATGCCGGATATATTTTTTCAACCCTCACCTTGACCGAAGGAAAAATCGGGATCTATACCTTCGCTACGGCAGGCGAAGGCGATGCGCATGTGCCCGGCGGCGACTGGGTGGTTTACCACAGAACTTTTGGTTTTTGATTCTAAACGGTAATGCCTATTTTTGATTTTAACTACTGTTTTATCTTTCAACCCCTAGAAATTTGAGCGCAATCAAAGAAGCAAAGGTAAAATTCTCGCAGGCCAGGGTGAAGGAAATTCTGGCAGACTATCGTCTGGCCGTCGAGAGTCGTGAGGCAAGCATCATCGGGCGCAGAGAAGTGTTCATGGGCAAAGCCAAGTTCGGCATCTTCGGCGACGGCAAGGAGCTGGCGCAAATTGCGATGGCAAAAGTTTTTCGCCAGGGCGATTTTCGCGCGGGCTACTACCGCGACCAAACGTTCATGTTTGCCATTGGCGAACTGACCGTGCAACAATACTTCGCACAACTTTATGCGCACACCGATGTGGTGGCCGATCCTGCCTCTGCCGGGCGGCTCATGAATGGCCACTATGCCACGCGCTTTCTGGACGACGAAGGCAAGCTGAAAAATCTGGTTGAAAACAAAAACAGCAGCGCCGACATATCACCCACGGCAGGGCAGATGCCACGCTTGCTGGGCATGGCCTATGCCTCAAAACTGTTTCGGCAGAACGAAGGCCTTCGCGAATTCACAACACTCTCTGATCACGGAAACGAAATTGCCTTTGGCACCATCGGCAACGCGTCTACTTCCGAAGGCATGTTCTTCGAAGCCGTGAACGCCGCCGGCGTGTTGCAAGTGCCCATGCTCATTTCGGTGTGGGACGATGAATATGGCATCTCGGTGCCACAGGAATATCACACCACCAAAGCCAGCATCTCCAAAGCCCTCGCAGGGTTGCAGCGCACCGAAACCGAAAAAGGTTTCGAGATCATTACCGTGAAAGGTTGGGACTATGCGGCCCTGATGGAAGCCTATCAGAAAGCAGAAAAAATCTGCCGCGAAGAACACGTGCCCGTGTTGTTTCATGTTTATGAAATGACACAACCACAAGGTCACTCTACCTCCGGATCGCACGAACGCTATAAAACAAAAGAACGACTCGCCTGGGAAGCCGACCACGACTGCATCCGCAAGATGCGTGAGTGGATCATCTCGGATGTGATGATTCTTCCCGAAGAAATAGACGACATCGAACGCGAAGCACGACAGTCGGCCAAGCAAGCCAAAGAACGCGCCTGGAAAGCGTTTATGGACGACGTGCGGAAAGACCAGCGCGTGGTGACCGAAATGCTGGAGCGTGCAGCACAACAAAGCACCCACCACGGCGAAGAAATTGCCCGCGTGCTCGAAGATCTGGCCAAGGCCATCAACCCCACACGACTCGAAACCATGCGCGCCGCCAAGCAAACGCTGCGGCTCATACACCGCGAAAACCTGGCGGCCAAAGAAGAACTGGTGCAATGGCTCAAGAACTCGGAAGCCGACAATCACGATCGCTACTCGTCGCACATCAACAGTGTGTCGGAAGAGTCGGCGTTGAAAGTGAAACGGGTAGATCCCACATACACCGAATCGTCGTCGTTCATCGACGGACGCGAAATATTGCAAGCCTGCTTCGACGCTGCCCTCACACGCGACCCGCGCGTGCTCGCCTTTGGCGAAGACGTGGGCCGCATCGGCGACGTGAACCAGGGCTTTGCCGGTCTGCAAGCCAAACACGGCGAGCTGCGCGTGACCGACACCGGCATCCGCGAATGCACCATCATTGGCCAGGGCATCGGCACCGCCTTGCGCGGACTGAAACCCATTGCCGAAATTCAATACCTCGATTATTTTATCTACGCCCTGCCAACCCTGTCAGACGACCTGGCGTGTTTGTATTACAGAACCAAAGGTGGCCAGAAAGCACCGCTCATTGTGCGCACACGTGGTCACCGTCTGGAAGGCGTGTGGCATGCGGGCTCGCAAATTGCCATGCTGCTCAGCACACTGCGGGGCATGTACATCATCACCCCGCGCAACATGACGCAGGCTGCCGGATTCTATAACACCATGTTGCGTTCCGACGATCCTTCGGTGATCATTGAATGCCTGAACGGCTACCGTCTCAAAGAAAAATTGCCCGACAACATCGGCGAGTTCACCGTGCCCCTGGGCGTGCCTGAAATTCTGCGCGAAGGAAGCGACGTCACCATTGTTACCTACGGCTCTATGTGCCGCGTGGTGATGGAAGCTGCCGAAGAGCTCGAACGCTTTGGTGTGCAATGCGAAGTGATTGACGTGCAAACGCTCTTGCCCTTCGATCTGCACCACGCCATAGTGGAGTCGGTGAAGAAAACAAACCGCATTGTGTTTGCCGACGAAGATGTGCCCGGTGGCGCCACCGCATTCATGATGCAGAAAGTGTTGGAAGAACAGGATGCCTATCAATACCTCGACTCAAAGCCGGTAACCATCACAGCTAAAGAACATCGCCCGGCCTATGCGTCAGACGGCGACTACTTTTCGAAGCCCAACCCCGAGGAGGTGCTTGAAAAAGTATACGCCATGATGACGGAAGTGGATCCTGGGAAGTTCCCTTCGCTGTATTGATAGCTGTCTGCACGCGCGGAGATAAACTGAAACGCTATAAAATGAAAGAGCCCCGACCTGTCGGGGCTCTTTTTTGTTGACGAATATTTTTTTATCGACTGATGTCTGTGAGCGTGAAGTCGCCCGTGTCGATGATGTTGCTGGTGTGGAGGCCGCGGTCGCGAATGCGTATCTTAAGTTTGAGGGCTTTGCCCGCAAAGATAGACGAGATGCCCGCGCTGACCATGGCATAGGTGAGCTTGCCTTCCAGCGGTCCGTTCTTTGACGACAGCTCAGGGAAGCGTTGGTTGAATGAGATGCTGCAAAACTCCTTGCGCCAGTCGTAGATCTGATAGTCGGTGTTCTCGTCGCCGGTGTTGTCTACGCGCACATAGAAGGCCACTTCGATGTTTGCATAGTTGGGGTTTTGGCGATAGTAGAATGTGTCGAGCAGCAGGAAGATGCGGGGGAAGCGTGGGTCGGCGCTGGTTAGCGTATCGATCACTTTATAGTTTTTGTTGTCGAAAATGGCGCGGTCGGGTTCGTTCACATAGAGTGTGTCGTAGGTGAAGTTTTCGAACGGGCAGTTGGCGGCCGGGTTAAACTTGGGCAGGTAGGCATAGGCCGGATCTTTCGGCGTGCGCACGCTCACTAATTTTCCGGTGGCACCGTTGGGCACTTCCACCAGGGGAGGAAGGTTGTCGTAGAGCGCGTTCTTGCCCAGTGCAATGGTGTCGCCGTTGTTGGCGAGATAGAGATTGATGTCGTTGTATGGACTTCCGATCGCCGACGACGAAAGACCGAGGTCGCCGTCGCCATCCTTGAAATTGATCGTTACCACCAGCGAATCCTGCACGCCCTGACCCTTCACGAAATAAATGTCTCCCTCGTAGGTGATCTGAGGAGCGATAGGCAGATCTGGCGGACTGAAACAAGCGCCCGCGATCAACGCCGAAAACCCAAATAATAATGCCCCTTTTATTGCTTTCATCTGTACATTTGACCCGGTCAAGTTAAGTAACGCTTGGAGACTTTTAAAAGTTTTGAATCAAAATTATATACGCTAAACGACGAATCGTTCGCGGATATTGCGTTGCAACTGTTTCGTTTCCAAGCGGTTCATAACCCAATCTACAGATCGTTTATCACCCACCTGGCGATCGACATCAACCGGGTGACCACGCTCGAGGCCATACCGTTTCTGCCCATCGCGTTCTTTAAATCGCAATTGCTTCAAACGGGGGAGTGGTCTCCCGAAGCGATATTCACCAGCAGCGGCACCACGGGCAGTGCCACCAGCCGGCATGATGTTCATGATCTGAACTTCTATCTCGCGCATGCACAGCGGTGTTTCGAATCGTTCTTCGGGCCGCTCACCGACTATAATTTCCTGGCGCTGTTGCCGTCTTATCTCGAACGCAAGGGCTCGTCGCTCATTGCCATGATGGACCACTTCATCCGCCAGAGCGCGTCGCCGTGGTCGGCATTCTACCTACACGACGTAGACAAAATGCTGCGCGACCTCGACACCCTGCGAAGCAATGGACGAAAGACCATTCTTTGGGGAGTATCGTTTGCGCTGCTCGATTTGGCCGAACAGTTTCCCCGCGACCTGAGCCCGTTCCTGATTTTTGAAACCGGGGGCATGAAAGGACGGAAAAAGGAAATGACCCGGGCCGAGCTGCACACCCGGCTCACCAGGGCGTTTGGTGTCGATAAAATCTATTCCGAATACGGCATGACCGAGCTGTTGTCGCAGGGCTACACGCGGGGCGGAAACACGTTTTGGTGCCCGCCAGCCCTGAAAGTGGTGGGGCGCGACCTCACCGATCCGCTTCAAAAGGGGTTACTTCACGAAACCTGCGGCATTAATGTCATCGACCTGGCAAACATACACAGCGTGGCATTCATCGAAACAGAAGACCTCGGCAAAGTATACCCCGACGGTTCGTTCGAAATTCTGGGACGGATGGACAACAGCGATGTGCGCGGCTGCAACCTCCTGATCCAGTGAAACGGTCGCCAGGAGGCCTGAATTCTAGGGTAGCGGATTTGTTTTGTTTAGGAAGAATTCTATTTTTGTTTTACCAAAGCCATTAAAATGAAAAAGATTGTAGCCTTCGTGCTTTTAGCAGCTTTCATCTCTGCATGCAGCCAGTACACCTGCCCTACGTACACTAAAAAGGACGTACCTGCTAAAAAGAACGCAGAACAGAAGATCTGATCTTCTGTTCCGGTTTCCTTTTATTCTTGTAATTCTTAAGACTTTTCTCGGTAGGAAATTGAAGGCTCGCTCTTAGAAGCTGGCGAGCGATATGCCTATTGTCATCGTATTGAAGTCGTTGAACGTGCCGCTGTCTTTCAAGCCTTTGCCTTTCTCGAACAACGGTGTCAGATTATAATAGCCAAACAAGCTGAAGTTGCCAAAGCCTATGCGACCCGTGAGGCCATAGCGAATTTTGGTGAGGTTAAAATCCTGCTTGTCTTTGATCTTCTTGGTTTCGCCATTTTCGCTGTATTTGATCTTTGTGAAAGAGTCAAACAAATAACCAATGCGTCCACCCACGCCGATTTTAAAGCTGCGTGCAGGGTCGTCGGGATTGAGCGTGAACCGGATTTCTGCAGGGATTTCGAAGTAGTTGGTGATGAGCTTCGAGTTCTTGATGGACGGATAGCCTGCGTTGGCAGGCGCAATCATAGAAGGCTCAGGGGCCGTCGCGTTGGCATAGTCCAGCACATAACTATTCTTGAATTTATAGCGCTCCATGCTAAAGCCCACGCCGGGCACAAAGCTGAACTTCGATTTCAGAATGCGGAACTCATACTGATAATATACATTGAGCGTGCGCGAGCCCCAAAGACCAAGGCTGAAGTCGCCAGGAGCGCTTAGACCGCGATTCAAACCCAGTTCCAGAACAAAGGCGCCGGGTATATCCGGACGGGCCGTCTTTTTGGTCGCGGTGTTGACCTGGCTGATGGCCGCAAAGGAAATTCCCGAAAGAATGACGATACACGCTAATTTTTTAATCATGAATAAGTTTTTCAGTAAATAAAGGCTCAAAAATAGCTTTTTTGTTGGCAGAGCAAAACCGTTTTATTTTGTTGAGTGAAATAATTCTTTACATTTGCACTCCAATTTTCACACCCACACACGCAAATGTCCCTTACTTGGGCCTGTAGCTTAACTGAATAGAGCATCTCACTACGGATGAGAAGGTTCGGGGTTTGAATCCCTGCAGGCCCACCAGCATCCCGATCGACAAACGTTGATCGGGATTTTTTTTGTCAAAGCTACTCCAATGCCATGGGATCACGAGGGGCCGTGCGGCATGCTATGCGCGTACGAGTAATCCCTGCAGGCCCACCAGCATCCCGATCGACAAACGTTGATCGGGATTTTTTTTGCTTCGGCGTCTCCGAAGTTTGGGATCACGAGGGGCGCCCCCTCCAAAACTCCCCTAAACAATCAAGGTACCTAGAACGTCTGACGATCTTTTTTATTGGAAGGATCATCATTCATTCGCATTCAGTTTTTCCTATGTCGGTTTCAGCTATGGGATGGAGGCTGGGCGTATTTAGTTTTAGGGTTGTGTCAGATTCCTTTGGTGAAATACTATAAAGCAGACAAAAGCCATTGTTGGTGTGCTGAAGTTTCCCGATCAAAGGATTGTTTTATTCGCGAGGTTTGCACGAACTTTCTGCGGTCATGTCATCACTAGCACCCTACATCTTTGTTCGTGGCGAAATTGTGCCTGCCGAAAAGGCCGTTCTCCACGTGAGTGATCTCGCCATCCAGCGCGGTTACGGTATCTTCGACTTCTTCAAAATTCAGGACGGGCATCCATACTTTCTTTCCGACTACCTCGATCGCTTTTATGCATCGGCCGCGGTGATGCGGCTGGAAGTTCCCTGCGATCGGGCTGCGCTCACCGCCATCATCCATGAGCTGATCGCCAAAAACAATGTGCCATCGTCGGGCATAAAAATGATTCTTACGGGCGGCTACTCACCCGATGGCTACCAGCCGTTTGAACCAAACCTTGTGCTCACACAGCAAGCGCTCACGTTGCCCACACCGGCACAGGTGGAGCAAGGAGTCAAAATTATTACACACGATTTTGTTCGGGACATTCCAGCAGTGAAGACCATTAACTACTCGATGGGCATCTGGCTCATTGAGAAAATTATGCAGCAGCAGGCAGCGGATGTGCTCTATCATCGCGATGGCAAAGTTTCGGAATTTCCGCGGTGTAATTTTTTTATTGTGAAGCATGACAATACGGTGGTAACGCCCGTGGGGAATGTTCTTCGGGGGATTACGCGTAAGAATATTCTTAGTCTCGATGGTAAGCCATGGCGTGTGCGCGAAGGGGATGTTTCTTTGGAGGATGTTTATGGTGCGAAGGAGGCGTTTCTCACCAGCACAACGAAGCGGATTGTTCCGATTGTTCAGGTGAACGATCGGGTTATTGGGGCAGGGAAGCCTGGGGATGTTTCGTTGTTGCTTTTGAAGGGGTTGAAGGCGTTGGAGGTGGAGGATTTTGAGAGGGGGTAGAGGGGGCTTCTGTTCGAAGAAGGAATTCTGTTTGAAGGTTTGGTGAGATAGGTTGGTGTTTTGCGTGTTTTTTTTGTGCATTTCATAGCTTCGCTCATGGCCGCTGGGCCTCGCATATCCCCATCAGGGCTAGATACGATCCGCACATGCCATTGCCAGGCCAAAGATCGTATCAGGCCTGATGGGGATATGCTGGAAGATGGTGTGGGTGCCGGTGTGGGAAGTGTGAGAGTGAGTGTGTGGTGAGTGTATGTGATCGATATGGTGCGCTAGCTTTTTTGTCTGTACGGTGCTACTAAAAAACCTCAATGTAACTCTGTCCTCTAAAATCCTTGGAACTGAAGATGTCTAAAGCGACAATGGCGAGAATTGCTTTTGCGCGCTGCAACAATGCGGCTCTGTCGGCCATCGAGATAACAAGCGTTAACTGATCACCTCGTTTTGTGATTGTGAATCCCAGTCCCGCAAGGCAAGGTAAGTCGTCCTTGGCAATGATGTCTTCTTTCAGAAGAGCACTCAGGCCAGGTATGGTCATCTTCAGACCTGCTTTGTATCTTCTAATGTTTATCGATACGCCTTCTTTAAGAACAATCCGAACACCTTTTAGGAGTCGCTGCATCAAGCGTTGCAGATGTTGATCCACGATTTCACTGTCAGGTCGGTTTGGTTTCCCTTGGTCATCCAGGTGTTTTAGTTCCCGGTGATGTTCCAGGATTTTGTTTTTAAAATACTCGCTAACAACGTTGTTGCCCCCAGGCGAGATCAGTTTCCCGCTGCTGCGGATGAAAGCTTTCAGCATTTGCTTTCTGTCAAAGAGGGGATCATCCAAAACCCTTAATGTGTGAAGTTGCCGGCCTACGCGCTCAAGAGCCTCACGGTGGTAGTGGGCACTCAAATACTCTTCACAAACAACAGCATCCTTTATCAGCCGCTCAAGACTGGCCTGCTCTTCCTCTAATTTCGCGATAAGAAGGTCAAGATCCCTATTCATAACAGTCACTCGTCAACGTGAGTTTTGTCCAAGTTACCCCGGCCAACCCCTCATCACCACCCCCAGAATTCTCAACGGCCGATTTTCCACGTATTCCTAAAAATAAAACTTCCCACCAAACATCCACCCAAGCATCAAGCCGAAAATCTCCCCCCACACCCTCACACCCCACACCCAGGCCACCCACCCACACCGCCCTTCCAGCATGTTCCCATCAGGGCCTGATCCTATCTTTGGCCTGGCAATGGCATGTGCGGATCGGATCTAGCCCTGATGGGAACATGCGAGGCCCCCGCGGCCATGAGCGGAGCTATGAAATGCGACCGAACAAAAAGAAAAACCACTTTCTATCTCACAACCCGCTCAATCAAAAAAAACAAAAAGTTTTTTTTCCTGATGACATAGGGCTGTCACCCCACCCACCTTCCTTTATAAAAAAAACCATCATGCAACTCAAAGAAATATCCCCCACCACCTTCCTGTTCTTCAAAACAGAAACCCACCTCAACGAACTTGGCCGGTTCATTCCGGTTGGGCAGGAGCTCTTCCAGGAAGCAGTGAAACAAAAGCTGTTCATCACCGGTCCCATCCACTGGCACTACTTTGGTTTCACCGGAGAGCCCGACAAACCTTTCACCCTCGAGGTGGCCTTGCCCATCTCGGAAGCTCCTGCTGACTATGACGGCGTTTTCCATATCAAACGCACAGAGCCTTTCAAAAGCGCCGTTACGGTGCACGAAGGAAACTGGCAAACGTTGCCCGATGCCTATGGCCGCCTCATCCAATTTATGCACGACAACAAGCTGAAGCCCAACGGCGCGACCCGCGAAATCTACATCAACTCCGATTTGCATGCACCCGCGGCAAATGTGACCATGATCCAGATGGGTGTTGAATAATAAAACAGACATGACCACTATGAAACGAATCGTGCTCATCATTGGCCTGCTGGTTGGACTGGCGAGCCTGCTGGTGACCTTCTCGGCCCGCAGTCAATCAAACCCCATTGCCATGAAACTGAACGCCGGAATTGTGACCCCCAAACTCGAGGCATCGAAAACATTCTACACCCGCGTGCTGAACTTTGGTGTGACCTTCGAAAATGAATTCTACCTCCTGCTGCACACGCCGGGACACACGGCCGAGATCAGCTTTCTGTTGCCAGACCACGCCTCGCAGCAACCGCTCTTTCAACCGGCGTTTGCCGGCGCCGGAGTTTACCTGACCATTGAGGTCGAGCAGGTGGACAAGGAATATGCGCGCATAAAATCGCTGGGTGTTCCCATTGCCATTGCGCTGCGCGACGAGCCGTGGGGCGATCGCCACTTTGCCATTACCGATCCCAACGGGGTGAACATAGACATCGTGACGTATCATCGACCTTAGCGTATTTTACAGTGGTGTAGTAGGGGAGGGCTTTTGTGTTTCGGGGTGTGAAAATGGTCGGCGTGATTTCGTTATCTTGTGGCATCATTCGCCACGCCATGCACCCACACGAAAACCTGATTAGCCAATTCTACACCGCCTTTCGCAACAAGGACTATGTGACCATGCAGGAGCTCTATCATCCGGAGGCTACGTTTTCGGACCCTGTGTTTGAGGGGCTTTCCAGCAAGGAAGTGAAGGCGATGTGGGAAATGTTGCTTACCTCGTCGAAAGATCTTGAAGTGACCTTTAGCAACGTGACGGCTGACGGCACACGCGGCGGTTGCCAATGGGACGCGTGGTATACTTTTTCACGCACAGGCCGCAAGGTGCACAACCGCATTCATGCCGCGTTCGAATTTAAGGACGGCAAAATTTTCAGACACCACGACACGTTCGATTTCTGGCGCTGGTCGCGGCAGGCCTTGGGGACGTCGGGTTTGTTTCTGGGCTGGACCTCGGTGGTAAAAAACAAGGTGCGCTTCACCGCCCGAAAGGCGCTCGACAAGTTTATGCGCAAGCCCGAAAATCAATAAGCAACAAAAAAGAACCGACCCTTTGTGTTAATTTTGCCCCATGTTGCTAGAAAAAGTGCGGGCCGTAGAAGAGGTTTTTGAAAAACTGGACCAGGAGATTGCGTCCTTTCAAACCGCCACGGCATTGCACTGCGGGTGGGGCTGTGGCAAATGCTGTTTCAAGCCCGACATTGAAGCCACCATTCTGGAGTTTCTTCCCTTTGCTCACTATCTCTACACCAACAACCTGGCGTTTGAGTGGCTCGACAAAATCAACGGGTCGGATGCTGCCCTATGCCACATCCTGAATCCAACCCAGGCCGGCGCCGGTCTTTGCAGCGAGTATAAACACCGCGGTCTCATCTGCCGGTTGTTTGGCTACTCGGCGCGCACCAACAAATATGGCACACGCGAACTGGTGACTTGTCAGATCATTAAAACAGAACAAACCGAAAATTTCCTGAAGGCCGAAGCCAACGTGGCGGCAGGGGAGCCGGTGCCGGTGATGAATCAATTCTACATGCAACTGCATGCGATTGATTTTGAGTTGACACGCGAATTTTTCCCCATCAATGAAGCCATTAAGCGGGCAATTGAGGTTATATTGCACTACTATGCGTACAGGGAGTAGAATTTGGCGGGGATTTTTGTGTGGCATCTGTCTCTTAGGGGCTACCGGTCTCTTCGCGCAAACCAACGACACCACCAGCAACAGGCCTTTCGTTCGCTACTGGACAAAGCCGCTCTTCATACCCAAGCTTGGCGCCGGCTTTCAGGACCGGGCCTTTGCAGAGATCGGCATACAATGGCATTCCATCTACAAACACCCGCTCACGCTGGTGTCTAAAGGTCCCTATTGCACGGTGGACCTCTTCATTAAAGACAACAATGCATTGATTGGCCCGAAGGTGGGCTACGAGTTCACGGCCGGGCTAGTTGGCGTGGCAGCAGACGTTACGTATTTTATGGATCACAGCGGCGAAGGGGGCGTGCACAATGCCTGGGTGGCGACGCCGAAAATAGGGCTGTCTATTCTGGGGTTTGCCAACCTGTTCTATGGCTACTCCATTCCGCTGGGCGAGGAGCTTAACAATGTGTCGCGCAACCGGTTCTCGCTGGTGTTTAACCTCAACACCTACTACTTCGATCTGAAGGATGCGCCGCGCAAGCGGTCAAAATAACACCTGTACAATAATTTTTAATACGGATTCGCGAAGCGCAAGACCTTGCGGAAGGGGCATCCTCTGTGTGAGCGACGCGGTGAGCTCGGGTCGGGTGGCAAACCAGGTGATGGCGATGATGATGGCCACCACAATGCCCAACAGGATGGAAAGTTCTTTATAGGTAAATCGTTGCTTCACGCGGGAAGGCTTTGCCAATGGTGTGCCAAGCGCGAAAACGTGCTTTATGATGTTTTTCGGGGGCTTTGGGGCAATATGTTGTTCGGTTGTGAACATGAAGCATTGGCGATTCGTACACTAAATACTGCCGCTGGTCGGGGAGGTTACGAACCCGTGGGTGGAAAAGATTAAGACAAACGCGGCGAACCTCTTTTCTCCGTAGATTTGTTTAAAATCAGGATAGTCAGGTAAAAACATAAAACCATGAAGAAACTACTGGTAATGATTCCCGCAGCCCTCGGCGTGTTGCTCATCACGGCCATGACGTTGAGAACGCCGGAAGAAAATCCCGTGAAGTGGATGTCGTTTGAGGAAGCGTTGAAGAAGTCGAAAGCCGAAAAGCGGCCGATCTTTATTGATGTATATACCGACTGGTGCGGCTGGTGCAAGGTGATGGACAAGAACACGTTCAGCGATCCGCAGGTGGCCAAGTTGCTGAACGAGAAGTTTTATGCCGTGAAATTTAATGCCGAGCAACACGAAGACATTGTGTTTAAGGGCAACACCTTCAAGTTTGTGCCCAGCGGCCAGAATGGCTATCATCAGCTGGCGGCGGCGCTGCTCAACAATCAGCTGAGCTACCCCACGGTGGTTTTTCTGGACGAAGAGTTTAACATGCTGCAACCGTTGCCCGGCTACCGCAAGGCTCCGGAGTTTCACATGATGGCCCAGTTTATTGGCGAAGGCCACTACAAAACCGAAAAGTGGGAAGCATGGCAAAGTCGTTACAAATCGCCCTATTAAAGCCTGCTGCACAGGATAAACACCGCTCTTAACAAAAAAGCCTTGACATGTGAACTGCCAAGGCTTTTTTATTGGTATTGCTTGCAGTGTATATTAATCCTTCTTGCCGGCCTTTTTAGTCTTAATAAAGTCGACATAGCCGAGGGCTGTGGCAAATCCTACGAGAACCGCTACGATGGCGATGAAAATGTTGGCGCCGTCTCCGATGAATTGATGAAACATGTGAGTAGATTGTTTACTCGACAAAGGTATATGTTGAGGTGAATTCGTGAAAGAAATTCGCATTAATTATTAGTGAACGAACGCTTCTTTCTGCCGTTTGTCTGCAATCGATTTAACCCGTGTTAATGTTCGCCGCCCACAGGATCTGGCCACTATCGCGACGATGGTTGTTGTGATGGTGATGTGAAGCCTCCGAAAACCGGCAGCACGCGCATCCTCATCCAACCCGGGAAACGGCCAGGCCTGGTGAATTACTTTTTGCGACGGGCTTTTTTCTTTACGTAGAAGAAATTGAGCGCGCCCAGAATGCCGAGAATGGCCAGGATGATGAGCAACACAAACAGGCGCGTGTTGTGAAGCTCAAGCTTGGTGATTTCTGACTGCTGACGCTGCATGTCGTATTCCTTTTCCTTCTCCTGAAAGTCGATCACCATTTCCATTTGCGCGATGTTGCGCGAGCTTTCTTCGCCATAGATTTTCTCGCGGGCATCGTCATATTTCAGCATCATGTCGTAGGCTACCTTCCAGTTGTTTTGGGTGGAGGCGTTTTCGGCTTGAGCTTTATAGAGGGATGGCAAAAACGAATAGGCTTGCAGTTGTTCGCACAGGGTGGTGGCCTCGTCGAGATAGCGTTGTGCGGGTGCGGGCTGTTTGGCTTTGGCGTAGGTGATGCCCAGGTTGGTGAGGATGCTGAGCATGCCCAACCGGTTGTCGTTTTCGCGTTCAATGGCCAGTGCCTTCTCGTAGAATTCGATGGCGCGTGGAAAGTTGCTCTGCTTGAAATAGATGTTGCCCATGTTGCTGAGCGGATCGGCGAACTTGATGCCGAGCTTTTCGCTGAGCTGCGACGCCTGCGAGAAATACTTCATGGCCTTTTCGTAGAGCTGGATCTCGATGTTGAGATTGCCCAGGTTGTTCATGGAGCCGATGATTCTGCGTTCGTCTTTCAGGGTCACAAAAAGATCGTATGATTCTTCCAGGTATTTCATGGCCTGGCCATAGTCTTTCTTGATGGAATAGATGGTGGAGATGTTGTTTTTGGTGGAGGCAATGCCCTCCTGGTTGTTGAGCGCTTCGTAGATTTTGAGGGAGGTGATGTAGTAGTCAAGCGCCTTGTCGAGCGCGCCCTGGTTGCGGTAGATGATGCCGAGGTTGTTGTAGGACGCGGCCATCCCTTTTTTGTCGCCGATTTCGGTGGCCAGGTTCAGGGCCTCGCGGGTGTAGCCCAGGGCCTTGACGGGATCGGTGCGCAGGTTGGCCCGGAACAATTCGTTGAGCGTCTTAACTTTATGATCGTTTTTGGCCGTGTCGAGCACAGCCTCAAGGCTGTCGATTTTCTGACCAAAGGCTGACATGGACAGGAACAAGGCAAAAAAGAACGAACAGCGGACGTTTGGAATCATGATTCGGAAAATGTCGAGTCTAAAATTAATAAACTATTCTCCATATTTAGCATGCCGGTGCCAAAAGGTGCAGGGGCCACAACCCTTGCTTCGGGCCTCGCGGCCACGGCGACCCGAACCGCTAATGAACCCCAAACCCGTATGACAAAACACACCCTCTTCGTCGCCAGCCTGTTGCTCGGCACCCTGGGCGTGAACGCTCAACAGACACCCGCCGGGCCCACTCCGGGCGACGTGATTGCGCAGCTCTTCACCGCCATGCAAAAAGGAGACAGTGCCATGGCCCACGCCACGTTTGCCAGCAGCGTGACGTTGGCCACCGTGAAGCGCGACAAAGCCGGCGCACCCGTGCTGCAACGCGAAGCGTCTGTTCAGCCATTCCTCAACGCCATTGGCACACCTCATCCGCAAACCTGGTATGAAGAAATATGGGATGAGAAGGTGCAGCTGGATGGAGACCTTGCACAGGTGTGGTGCGACTATGCCTTCTATCTCGGCAACACCTTTAGCCACTGTGGTGTGGATGCGTTTCAATTGCACAAAGGAAAAGACGGCTGGAAAATTTTCCACCTGGCCGATACACGCCGCACCACCCCGTGCAACATTCCAAAAGCCATCCAACAAAAACATAACCCTTAGCGAGGCATGCTGAAAAATATGATCATGCTGTTGTGCGCACTGGCCCTGTCGCCGGTGGCCATGGCCCAACAAAAAATCACCACGGTGATTCTGGTGCGCCACGCCGAAAAAGTGGCCGACGGTTCTGACGACCCCGAACTGAAACCGGAAGGCACGGCGCGCGCCGCCCACCTGGCCGAGGTGCTGCAACACAGCGACATTGATGGTGTCTATGCCACGCCCTTCAAGCGCACGCAAAACACCGTGATGCCCCTGGCCAAAGCAAAGAACGTGGCGGTGCAGCTCTACGATCCGAAGAAGGCCGACGAGATAGACAACCTGGTGAAGAAACATGTCGGCGGCACCCTGGTGGTGTGTGGCCACTCCAACACCGTGCCGCGCATGGCCAACCGGTTGATTGGCAAGGAGCAGTTTGCAGAGTTTGACGACTCAGCCTATAACAACCTCATCATTATTTCGGTGGTGGAAACCGGAAAGGCCACGAAGGTGACGTGGCTCACCTACTGAATTTATTTTTGAATCGGTCGTATCCTTTTGCGGATCGGTTGTGTTTAGTGAAGAGACATGACTAAAACGATTGCCCATGGGATTGCTTGATTTTACGGCCAAAGGAATTTACTGCCCCGCCGCCGACGTATATCTCGATCCGTGGCAGCCGGTGAAGAAGGCATTGATCACACACGGTCATGCCGACCACGCGCGGTTTGGACATGAACACTATCTGTGCACCGCGGCGGCAGCGCCCGTCATTAAATACCGGCTAAGCCTCACCGACAATGTGCAGCAGGTTTCGTTTGGTGAAAAAATTCTCATTCACGGCGTGCAGTTTTCGTTTCACCCCGCGGGCCACATTCCCGGCTCGGCACAAATTCGCGTGGAGCATCGCGGCGAAGTGTGGGTGTTCACGGGCGACTATAAACTTCAGCACGACAACATCTCCGAACCGTTTGAGCCGGTGAAGTGCCACACGTTCATTACCGAGTCTACATTCGGTTTGCCCATCTACAACTGGAAGCCTCAGCAAGAGGTGTTTGACGATATGAATGCATGGTGGCGCAAGAACCAGGAAGAAGGCAAGGTCTCGATTGTGGCGGGCTATTCGTTGGGGAAAAGTCAGCGCATTTTGAAGAACGTTGATGCGGGCATCGGAAAAATTCTGGTGCATGGCGCCATCGAAAACGTGACGGCCATTTTGCGTGCACAAGGGTTGGCACTTCCACCCACCACACGCGTGACGCCCGACATGAAACGAAAAGATTTTGAAGGCGCCCTGGTGGTGTGTCCGCCGTCGGCAATAGGGTCGGCGTGGCTGCGCAAGTTCGAGCCCTACTCGCTGGGCATTGCGTCGGGGTGGATGGGCTTGCGTGGTGCACGGCGCAGAAGAGGAGCCGACCGCGGCTTTGTGTTGTCTGACCATTGCGACTGGCGCGAGCTGAACCAGGCCGTGAACGAAACCGGCGCCGAGCATGTGTTTGTGACGCACGGCTATTCCGAAATTTTTGCGCAGTGGCTGAACGGAAATGGCAAAGTGGCCCGCGAAGTGAAAACACAATATGAAGGCGAGCTGGGCGAAGTGGCCGAAGCATCGGCAGGTGTGGAAGACAAAACCGCAGAAGAATGAAACGCTTTGCCCAACTCTTCACCGAACTGGATCAAACCACCAAAACGCTCGACAAGATAAAGGCGCTGGTTTCGTATTTCGAAAAGGCCGCCCCGCAAGACCGCATCTGGACCATGGCCATTCTTTCGCACCGCCGCCCCCGCCGCACCGTGAGCGCCACCCTGCTGCGCGAATGGGCCGCCGAACGTGCAGGCCTGCCCGCCTGGTTGTTTGACGAATCGTATAGCGTAGTGGGCGACCTCGCCGAAACCATTTCGCTGGTGCTGCCTGCACCAGAAGAACAGTCGGACGAGACGCTGACCTACTGGATAAATTTTATAAAAAGCCTCGAACCCCTCGACATTGCAGCGAAGAAAGAAAAGATTGTGTGGGCCTGGCAACGGCTTGACGTGGTGGACCGCTTTGTGTTCAACAAACTGATTACCGGTAGCTTTCGCGTTGGCGTGTCGCAGTCGCTGATGGTGAAGGCGCTGGCGAAATATGCACACGTGAAAGAGAATGTAGTGGCCCACCGCCTCATGGGCAACTGGCTGCCCGAAACCAGCACGTTCGAAGACCTGGTGCTGGCCGAAGACACCCAGGACATTTCGCGCCCCTATCCCTTCTATCTCGCCTACGCCCTCGACGACACCGCAGAAGCCCTGGGCGACCCCGCCGACTGGCAGGCCGAACGAAAGTGGGACGGCATTCGCGGCCAGATCATTGTGCGCCAACGCGAACTGTTTGTGTGGTCGCGCGGCGAAGAACTGGTGACCGACAAATATCCGGAGTATGCGGCCTTCATAGACTTGTTGCCCGATGGCACTGTGCTGGATGGTGAAATACTGCCGTTCAAAAACGGCATGCCGCTTTCGTTTAATCAACTGCAAACGCGCATCGGCCGAAAAACAATTACTCCAAAAATTCTGAACGAAGTGCCCGTGGCGTTTGTGACCTATGATGTGTTGGAGTGGGAGGGGAAAGATATTCGCGAGTGGCCACTCACGGAAAGACGAGCATTGCTGGAAACACTTGCCTCCAAAAATCATCCGGTGTTTCAACTGTCGCCGGTGGTGGCGTTTGAAACATGGGAAGACCTGCGGCGCGAGCGGATGCGCTCGCGCGAGTTTTTGAGTGAGGGCATTATGCTGAAGCGGAAAAACTCGGTGTATCGCGACGGCCGACGGCGTGGAGACTGGTGGAAGTGGAAGATTGATCCGTTCACGGTAGATGCTGTGATGATCTATGCCATGAACGGGCATGGTCGCCGCGCTAACCTTTTTACGGACTATACTTTTGCAGTGTGGCAGGGAGATCAGCTGGTGCCATTCACCAAGGCCTATAGCGGGTTGACCGATGAAGAGATTCGTGAAGTGGACCGATGGGTGAAGGCGAATACGCTTGAGCGCTTTGGGCCTGTGCGGAGTGTTAAAGCGGAGTTGGTGTTTGAGATTGCGTTTGAAGGGATTGCGAAGTCTTCGCGACACAAGTCGGGGATTGCGTTGAGGTTTCCGCGGATATATCGCTGGCGGAAGGATAAGGGTGCTCGGGAAGCGAATACGTTGGATGATTTGCTTTTGCTGTTGGAGGGATGAGTTTTTTCGGTGGAATAGAAGGGTTTTTCTTGTTGGTTTTTTTGCGCATTTCATAGCCCGCTCAAGGGCCGCGGGGCCCCGCATATTGCCATCAGGGCTTAACCCTGCCCGCACATGCCATGACCAGGCCAAAGACAGGCTTAGGCCCTGATGGCAATATGCTGAGAGAGGTGTGGGCATGTTGTGTGGGGAGTGTGTGAGTGTGAGTGCGTAATTGGGAGTGTGGTGTGTGAGTCAACTCAACCCGCTCCCGATCGGAGACGCTACACCACACACCCAATCAGGTAGACCACCTAAAACTGCGTTTGACTTGAGTGAGGATGTGACGTGGGTGGCTGGGGCGTTGCTTTTGAAAGTTTTATATTTTACAATACCCACACTTCACACCCACTCCCGCACCGCTCACACCGCATGCCCACACCCCCTCTCAGCATATTGCCATCAGGGCCTGATCCTATCTTTGGCCTGGCAGTGGCATGTGCGGATCGGATCTAGCCCTGATGGCAATATGCGGGGCCCCCGCGGCCCTTGAGCGGGCTATGAAATGCGCAAAAAAACCAACAAGTAACCCTCGTCTATCACACACAACGCCGCGCCAATCAATTTCAAAAAGAACAATATTTATGACATAACCCTTGCCCCACATCCCAACAACCACCAATTTCCCATATCCAAAAACAAACCATCATGGAATACAAACGACTGGGCAAGTCAGGCCTCCAACTCAGCATCCTCTCCTTCGGTTCATGGCTAACCTTTGGCAAGCAAGTGGGCGACACCACGGCCGACGACCTGATGACGGTGGCCTATGACAACGGCGTGAACTTCTTTGACAATGCCGAAATCTATTCGCGGGGGCAAAGCGAAATTGTGATGGGGGAGATTTTGAAAAAGAAAAACTGGCGACGCGACAGCTATGTGGTGTCGAGCAAAGTGTTTTTTGGTTTGGGGGGCGACAACCTGCGCCCTACACAAAAAGGGCTGAGCCGCAAGCACGTGGTGGAGGCCTGCGAGCAATCGCTGCAACGCATGCAGCTGGACTATCTCGATTTGTTTTTCTGCCATCGTCCCGACAAACAAACGCCTGTGGAGGAAACCGTGTGGACCATGCACAACCTCATTCAGCAAGGCAAGATTTTATATTGGGGAACCAGCGAGTGGAGCGCGCCCGAAATTATGGAAGCCCACACCGTGGCCCGGCAGTATTCGCTGATTGGGCCCACCATGGAGCAGCCGCAATACAACATGCTGGAGCGCATCAAGGTGGAGGAGGAATATCACCACCTCTACACCGTGCTGGGCCTGGGCACCACCGTGTGGTCGCCGCTGGCCAGCGGTGTGCTGTCGGGCAAATACAACGAAGGCTTTGTGAAAGAAACCCGCCTGGGCATTGAAGGCCTGGAGTGGCTGAAAGACCGCACCCTGGCCCAGGCCAACCTGGAGCGCGCCCGCAAGCTGACCGCTTTTTCGAAAGAGCTGGGCGTGTCTATGCCCGTGCTGGCCATTGCGTGGTGTTTGAAGAACGAACACGTGAGCTCCGTGATTATGGGCGCCTCGAAGACATCGCAGTTGCAGGAAAACTTTAAAGCCCTGGACGCCCGCGAAAAACTGACACCCGAGGTGATGAACAAGATTGAACTGATCTTGCAGAACAAACCCAAACGCAGCGACTTCTGATAGCAGGGGCAGGGCGACAACGCGGCAACGTTTAGCTTGCGTTTTTTGACAACCGGCAAGAATCGCGGGCGGCGGCGTTTCATTTGTTGTGGTGCTTGCTTAAATTTAGTGTATGGTATCGCGGCTTCTCCTCATCGTGTTGATATGCGTGCACTCGGGCAGGCTTCTGGCGCAGCAGCAGCAGGACGAAATACGCAAAAGCATTTTTTTTGGTGGCGGCAGCTATTATGTAGACGACAACCAGATTGACGAACTCTATGCCTGGCTCGACTCCATTCCCAACATGCTGGACAAATACGACATCCAGTTGATTAGCCACACCGACCCCATTGGCGGCAAGGAATATAACGAATGGCTGTCGAAGATGCGGAGCGAGGCCGTGCAGCAGATCCTGTTGCAAAAAGCCATTCCCGAACGAAAGATCACCATCAAAGACTGGGGCCTCGACAACCCGGTCTACAGCAACACTTCCTACCAGGGCATGCAGATGAACCGCCGGGTGGACGTGATTCTTTATCCCATCATTTTTTGAACATTCAGCCCTGCTTCCCGGGAACGGGAGGGTAGTGGAACGACCGTCGTACACCGTCGAAAGATGGTCGTAAGATCGTCGGAAGACCAGCCTTGGAAAAACGGAGGAGAAAGGAGCATAAAAGGCCGTTTTGAACGGTGCGTCCCGGGACAATGGCCCGCGGGTTCAAATAAACCACAGACAAAGTTGCCTTGTCCGAAAAAGGACACCATTTTGCACAAGCGGACGTGTGAACGCGCAGGAAGCGCCTTTTTTGCACGTCTGAGGCTACAAAACCCCTTGGCATTATTGTTGGCTTCTGCCTGCCCGAGGGGTGAATTCGATGTTTATAACAAACCCCAACTTCATGATTAAACTACAGGACATTGACAAGTATGTGGACTCCCGGTTTCAGCGGACGTTCGTGCTCAAAGGCGTTAACCTCACGGTTGAACAGGGCGAATTTGTGACCATTATGGGCCCCAGCGGCGCGGGCAAGTCTACGCTGATGAACATTATCGGCATGCTGGACGAACCCTCGGCCGGAGAATATTACTTCTTTGACGAGCCCGTGCACAAGATGAAAGAGAAGCAAAAGTCTGACATGCACAAAAACTACATCGGTTTCATTTTCCAGGCCTACCACCTCATTGATGAACTGACGGTGTATGAAAACATAGAAACCCCCCTGCTCTACAAAGGTGTGGGCGGCGCCCAACGCAAAAGCATGGTGGCCGAACTGCTGGACCGCTTTAACATGGTGGCCAAAAAAGATTTGTTTCCCGAACAACTGAGCGGTGGTCAACAACAACTGGTGGGCATTGCCCGCGCCATTGTGGGCCAACCCAAACTGTTGCTGGCCGACGAACCCACCGGAAATCTCCATTCGGACCAGGGCAAACAAATTATGGAGATCTTCAAAAAGCTGAACGACGAAGGCATCACCATCATTCAGGTGACGCACTCGGAAGAGAATGCCCGCTATGGCAAACGCATTGTGCGCGTAGGCGACGGTGCGATTGTGGCGGATGAACGTGTAACGGTTAATGTTTAAATAGACGCATGAAGAAAATTGTATTATCGTTTGTGATGGCCGGTGCCATCTTCAATATGGCCCGGGCACAAGAGCAACCGAAGGTTGCAAAATTGTCGTTCAAAGAAGCCGTGAAGATTGGGTTGGAGAACAACGTGACCCTGAAGCAACAGAAAAATCAGCTGGACTACACACAGGTGAACAAAACGGCCATGATGTTGCAGCTTGGCCCCAGCGTGCAGGGCAACGGAAGTGCCTACAGAAACGATGGTAACTCCTTTAACCAAAACAAAGGCGAGGTGGTGAACGGGGTGATTGACTTCGTGAACGGCTCGGTGAGCGCCAGCATTCCGGTGTTTAACGGCTTTCGCGTGGTGAACCAGTTTAAACAAGCCAACAGCGCAAACGAAGCCCAGCTGCACCAGGTGAACCGTTCGAACCAGGACGTTATTCGCGACGTGTCGAATCAATACCTGACGTGTTTGCTGGATCAGGAGCTGATCAAGATCGACCTTGAAAATGTGCAGACCCAGACCACCCAACGCGACCAGATTAAGGCGCAAGCCGACCTGGGCAGCAAGGCCGAAGCCGACGTGTTTAACCAGGAATATCAACTGAAGAACGCCGAGCTGTTGCTGGTGCGCTCGCGCAACAAATTGAAAAACGACCTGGCCACCCTGGCGTTGACCCTGCAGATTGACCCATCGCTCTACTTTGAAGTGGAGAACGTGGAGTGGGACATTAACAGCCTGGTGGCCGACAGCACTGCCCTGGACCAAATGTATAGCACGGCGATGGGCCGGAGAAGTGACCTGAAGCAGGCTGAGTTTGCCGAACGCGCCGCGCACTATGGCTATTCGGCGCAGAAAGGAAACTACTATCCCAGCATCTATGCGGGGGCGTCGTATGGCTCACGCTACAACTACATCCATGGCGAAGACAACCGCTCGTTTAACGAACAGTTCAGACAGGACAACACCATGTTGAGCTATGGTTTGAATGTGACCATTCCCATCTTTAACGGCTTCCTTTATCGCTCTCAGACGGCGCTTCAAAAAGTGAGCTATGAAAATGCGAAAGTGCGTCATAAAAACGCAGAAGTGACCGTGAAGTCGGATGTGCTGCGGGCCTATCAAAACTTTAGCGATGCCAAGACAAACTACGAGTCGTCGGGCGCGCAGCTTCGGGCCGCCGAGATGTCATACAACATGGAGAAAGAGCGCTATGACCTGGGCATTTCGAACATTGTGCAGTTCACCACGGCCAACCAGGCCTATGTGAAAGCCCAGGGCGATTTTCAGAATGCTAAATTCACCCTCATGTTTCAGCGGCTGCTCATTAACTATGCCATGGGCACTCTTCAGCAGGAAGACATTCCTTAAGACCAAACCCCACATTACCATTACCCACACAATGGCCGAAAGTCTCTGGAAACGGGGACTTTTTGCTTTTGGGGAAGCTTTCATTGGAGCCCCCGGCCAGCGATAGCAACGGAAAGCCCGAAGTGCGGTGGGGTGGGCGAGGGGCGGACTTGCAGTGGATAGCGCGGTTCCGCCAGTTGGAAACTGGCGGAAGGCCGCAAAAAAGTTGTGTTAAAGCCCACATATTCAAGATGCTGACGCTGAAATTTCGCTGATTCTTATTACCTTTGCGACCCCGCTCGAACGAGCTGGGCTGTGTGCATCCTCCCGACCTGTCGGGAAACGGGCGCCAGTAACGTAAAACTAAAGTGGTGCAGCGGGCCCGGCTGCAGCATGTATGGAAGGGCAAACAATCAAGTATGGCAAAAATTTCAAAACCAGGCGAAAGACCTAGAAAAGTGGTGGAATCGCCCGACGCTAAGGGTCTTGCGAAGAAGGCTAAAGGCGAAAAGATCGACATCGACGAAGAAGATCCTTTGGCTGAAATCAAATCGCTTCAAAAAGAAGAAATCTCCACAGAAGCCATCCCCGTTTCTGAACTGAAGAAAGCGAAGTATGAAAAACAAATTCCCGGTGAATTTGATTTTGATGCTTTCGATTCGAAAGGTTTTGGCGAAGGCTACTCGAAAGACAAGCGTGCCGAAATGGAGCAAATGTACTCCGGCACAGTGACGTCGGTGAACAGTGGCGAAGTAGTGAAAGGTGTTGTGGTAGGCATCAACGACCGTGATGTGATCCTCAATATCGGTTTCAAGTCGGACGGTCTTGTGCCGTTGGCTGAATTCAAGGAAATGACCAACCTGAAAATCGGTGATGCAGTTGATCTGTTCATCGAAGAACGCGAAGACGCTATGGGCCAGCTTGTGTTGAGCCGCAGAAAAGCGAAACTCGTGAAGGGCTGGGAATATGTGCAAACTGCACTTGACAAGGACGAAGTGATTGAAGGTTTTGTGAAACGCAGAACCAAAGGTGGTCTGATCGTTGACGTGTTTGGAATCGAAGCATTCTTGCCCGGTTCACAAATTGACGTGAAGCCTATCCGCGATTTCGATATCTATGTGAACAAGTCGATTGAAGTGAAAGTTGTGAAAATCAACTACACCAACGACAACGTGGTAGTATCGCATAAAGTCCTGATCGAGAAAGATCTCGAGCAGCAAAAAGCAGTGATCCTCACCAACCTCGAAAAAGGTCAGGTGTTGGAAGGTGTGATCAAGAACATGACCAACTTCGGTGTATTTATCGACTTGGGTGGTGTTGACGGATTGCTCCACATCACAGACATTAGCTGGGGACGTATTAACCATCCTGAAGAAGTGCTCAAGCTTGACCAAACGGTTAAGGTTGTGGTGCTCGATTTCGATGGCGACAAGAAGAGAATTTCGCTGGGCATGAAGCAACTCACGCCTCATCCTTGGGATGCTCTGCCTACAGAGATCCAGGTAGGATCGAAAGTGAAAGGCAAGATCGTGAACGTGGCCGACTACGGAGCGTTCCTCGAACTGCAACCCGGTGTGGAAGGTTTGATTCACGTGAGCGAAATGAGCTGGTCGCAACACCTGCGCAATCCTCAGGACTTCATGAAGGTTGGCGACGAAGTGGAAGCTGTTGTGCTGACACTGGACCGCGACGAGCGCAAGATGTCGCTCGGCATCAAACAACTGACCGAAGATCCTTGGACACGCCAGGACGTGCTCAGCAAATATGCTGTAGGCACCAAACACAAAGGCATTGTTCGCAACCTGACCAACTTCGGTTTGTTTATCGAACTGGAAGAAGGCATCGACGGCCTTGTGCACGTGTCTGACCTGAGCTGGACCAAGAAGATCAAACACCCTTCGGAGTTTGTGAAAGTGGGCGAAACCATGGAAGTGCAAGTGCTGGAACTGGATGCGTCAAACCGCAGACTGGCCCTGAGCCACAAACACATGGAAGAAAACCCTTGGGACACTTTCGAAACCATCTTCACAATTGGTTCCGTACACAAGTGTACCATCATCAGCAAGAACGACAAAGGAGCCGTGTTGGAACTCCCCTACGGTATTGAAGGCTTCTGCGCTGCGAAAAACCTCGCCAAAGAAGACAATTCGAAAACCGAAGTGGGCGAATCGCTCGACTTTAAGGTGCTGGAATTCTCGAAAGACGACAGAAGAATTGTGCTTTCGCACAAGGCAATCTGGTCGGCCGAAGAAGAGAAGCCGGTAGCTGGCGGCGTGGCGAAGAAGAAGCCTGCCCCTGCAAAAGGCAACACCATCCAGAGCATCAACCAACAGTCTGAGAAATCGACGTTGGGCGACCTGGAAGCGTTGAGTGCCCTGAAAGAGAAAATGTCGGGCGGCAGCGGCGACGCGAAAGCCGAATAAGGATTTTCTGATAGAATGAAGGGAAAGGTGACTGAATTAGTCACCTTTCTTTTTTACTACCCCCGTTGCAATCACCCCCGTTTTTTTTAGTTTTGCACACAGTTTGGGAAAACGCGGCGGGTAACGACCCGGGCGCCCCGAGCGGCAAAATGGTCTCGTGGCCGAGTGGCTAGGCAGAGCTCTGCAAAAGCTTCTACAGCGGTTCGAATCCGCTCGAGACCTCGGAAAAAGTCATCTGCTAATGCGGATGACTTTTTTTGTTTATAGTCATTGAGGCAGAGCTCTTCCGTCAGCTGGCGGATTCTACAGCGGTTCGAGTCCGCGTGAGGCCTCGGAAAGCCTTGAATATACTCTGATTCGAGGCTTTTTATTTCATTAGTAAACTACTAGTAAACGATATTGGCTATTACTCGCGGCGCCTTAAGAGAATTTAAGAAATACTGTACATCAGAAAATAATGTGCGCAGGTCAATCTTTCCAGTGTCCCAACCTGTAGGCTAACCAATTTTCTCAGAGGTATAAAAATAGATGTATAGGAATATATAAGAACCTAAATCTATACACGTTCCCTGTCCTTTAAAACGAAGTCCAATCGCCAGTTTGTTGGAACGTGTAACAAGCTATCAGTATAGACCACTATAAAGCCGCAGGCAAGGGATCCCCCTAACTTTAGTTTTTTTGAGTCTTTGTGCGATGTAGATTCCCCGTTGTTTTCTGCAAATTCGGTATCGATAGCGTGTCAAGGATTTCTCCCGAAGCGAGAATAAAATTTGGACTGCCGCATTGCGAATGACTTTTAACAGAGATACGGGGTAGAGGAATTTGTTATAAATTAGTAAATGCCTCCACAGATTTCTACACTCCCATTACTTGTACTGCTGTCATCGATTGTGTTTATATCACCCCACTACGCATATAGCCAGGAGAAATTGGCTACACCCATTATCGCCTATAACTATAGCTTAACCACGGAAAACGGACTTTCGCAAAACAGTATCGCGTGCGTAATCAAAGATAGTGAGGGCTTCATGTGGATTGCTACCGGCAATGGTCTTAACCGATTTGACGGGTATTCATTTGTCAAGTTCAATCATTCTGATGATGACTCTTCCAGTATTAGCAACAATGCCATTCAAAACATGTTTCTTGATAGTAAGAAAAGGCTGTGGGTGGGTACATACGATGGTCTAAATCTTTATGATAGCAAAACGGAAACATTCAGAAGATTTCTGATAGAACCGTCTCACAAGAGCGCCACTCACAATACAATACTTCATCTTTTGGAGGACAACCATCGTCAACTTTGGGTCAGCGCGTTTGGTGAAATTTATAAAATAGATATTGAAACCTTTAGCATAACAAAATATGATCATCGAAGCGACAGTACCGGACTTTCTACCATCGGTGCACTATTCGAAGATAGAAATGGAAAAATCTGGGCCTCTACCCGCAATGGCATTTGCATTATGGGTTCAACAGGTATAGAACGTACTATATACCCTAGTGAAACCAGAGGGGGTTTGCCTCCTGATGATGCCATCATCTGTATGGTTCAAGACCATACAGGAGCTATATACTTTGGTACGAACGGCAACGGAGTACTTCGCTTAGATGACGAAAATGACACGACATTCGATCGCTTCACATACGACCCTGGCGAACCATTTTTTGGCACTGATATTATTAGCTCATTGGCCATAGACAAAGATGGAAAACTTCTTATTGGCACCGATGGTGCGGGGATATATAAACGGGATGATAACGGAACATTCAGACAGATTCTTGGTAGTCAAAACAGGGTCCTTCACAATGGAAATATAGTAAACATATTTGTGGACGAGCAAAATACATATTGGCTAGGCCTATATGGCGGTGGTATACAAGTTGTCTATGGAGGCAGCAGGCGCTTCGAGCACTACCGATACTTCGACCTTGCTATGGAAAGTATTGGAAAAAATTCAGTTCTGGCAATTGCAGAAGATCAACATCAAAAAATATGGATTGGAACAGATGGCTCCGGGCTATATAAATTCGATCCGGAATCAAAATCATTCACATCGTACCGGCATTCGTCAACCAATAAAAACAGCATACGCTCCAACGTAGTAAAATCATTGCTGGTAGATGAAAAGAACAACATATACGCAGGTACATTTGGAGGGGGGCTTAATTACCTTGATACCAAAACAGAACGCTTCTCTCACTATATGCATGTACCCGGCAAAAAAACAAGCATAAGCACGAACCACGTCTGGTCACTTTTACAAGATAGCCACCATAGAATATATGCGGGCCAGTTAGCAGCACTGGATGAATTCTTCCGGGATAAAAAAGAATTTAAACCTCTTCTTGTCCGAGGCTCGAAACCCACCCCTCCGGTTTATTGTCTGAAGGAAGACAGAAAAGGAAACATTTGGATAGGAACGCGATTGGATGGGATCTACCGCTACGATCCTCGAACAAAGATATTCAAACCATTTTTAAATATACCGGAAGACTCTACAAGTATACCAACCAACGAAATCATAGACTTCCAGATAAACGCTGACGGAAAGCTTTTGATAGCTACTGGTAATAAGGGATTGATTTTATTCGATCCTGAAAAGTCTGACTTCAAACAAATCGATGATAGCTTCAAAGGAAAAAAGATCACAAGTATACTCGAAGAGGATTCACACAATATATGGTTTACCTCCGGTGATGGCATGCACAAATTTGATCCGTCAACATCAGTAGGGTATAGCTACACGATAACCGATGGATTGCAGGGAACTGAATTTAACGAAGGAGCCCGGCTGAAAAGCTCAGACGGTACATTCTATATGGGCGGCACCAATGGGTTAAATATTTTTCGTCCTGAGAAAATAACGGACGACACTACCAAAGCACGGGTCGTGTTTACACAACTAAGTCTTTTTAATATACCTGTCAAAGTCAACGACAAGACCGGGCTTCTCACCAAAGGTATATCGCAAACGGAATCAATAACCCTGCAGGCAGACCAAAACGTTTTCTCGCTTGAATTTTCATGTCTTGAATTCAACTTCCCTAAAGAAAACAAGTATCGATACTATCTGGAAGGGTTCGATAAAGCGTGGAACGACGCGAACGCTAGTCGCACGGCTACCTATACCGATCTGCCGGCAAGTGATTATACATTGAAAGTAAGTGTTTTGAACAGAAGTGGACAGTGGGATGAAAACGCAGCCAGCATCCAAATTATAATTATCCCCAGGTGGTACGAACGATTAGAGACAAAAATCGGAGCCGCTATAGTTCTTATTATACTCACCGTATTTATTATTCACTTCCGTACAAAAATGCTACTCAAACAAAAGATAAAACTCGAACGGCTCGTTGAAGCACGCACCAATTTGGTGGAGATGCAAAAGAAAGAAATCAAGGATAAGAATATTAAGCTGGAGCAGGCTTATGAAGAAGTAAATTCTACAAATGAAGAATTGTGCCGGGTCAATTCAAACCTTGAAAAACAGGTTGAAAGCAGAACGGCTGAGTTAACCCTCACCATTAAGAAGCTTATTGAAACAGACAAAGGGCTTGAAACATTTCTTTATCGATCCAGTCACGATCTCAGAGGGCCTATCGCCACCATACTCGGCTTGGCTCACCTGGGTAAGGCGCAACAGGACGTAGACGAATTGACGCTGTACTTTGCAGGTATTGAGAAGACTTCAACGCGTATGCTGAGACTTCTCAAAAGGCTGGATCAAACGAGTTCGCTTTTTCGCGCACAGCGTACGTTGGCAAATATTCACGTTGATGACCTGATTCGTGAAATCAAAAGCTCCATTGAGGGACTGAACACCAACGGCGTTGTAAATATTGAATTCGAAAATAAAGTCGGGTCGGTCATTGCCGGTGATGCGAGTTTGCTGCAATGCATTATTACCAATCTTATGGAGAACAGCATTGTTTTCAGAAGTGAAGCCAACGCTTTTGCCAAATGTATACTGGCCGTCGATGATCAACACCTTGTTGTAAATGTCGTAGACAACGGGACCGGCATCCCGCCATCGGCCATCGATCAAATATCAAACATGTTTTATCGCGGTTCGGAAAGGTCGATTGGCAATGGCCTTGGACTATTTATGGTTAGAAAAGCATTGGAAATACTGGAGGGTACCATGGAGATCAGCAGCGAACCTTATGTCATGACAACCTTTACCATTAGAATTCCCTGCGCATGGTAGGCTTCGGGATTATTCAACTTTTAGCCGACCAGTGCAGAGGGTGCATACCCGAACTGCTTTTTGAATGCATGCGAAAAATGCGAGAGGTTTTCAAAGCCCACCTCGTAACATACTTCGATTGGCTTCTTTTTCTTCTCTACAAACTGGTAATGTGCCAGTTCCAAACGTTTTTGCGTAAGCCATCGCTGAGGAGTGGTATTGAATGCCTTACTGAAATCCCGTTTGAACGTGGTCAAACTTCTTCCTGTGAGATAACTGAATTTTTCCAAAGGCAGGTTGAACATGAAGTTTTTCTCCATGTACGTAACCAGATCAATTTTTCCAGGCTCTTCAAAATTCGCCAGCACATTATCAATTCGTTTATCGATGGTTCTCAGAATGCTAATGGCCTCGGTGATCTTCAAAGAAGCAATTTCCTTTGGCAGCTCTTTCATATCAAAGTAAGGAATGAGAGATGAGAGGCAGCTTTCCAATAGCGGATGATTGTTGTAATGAAGAATTCGCTGTTCTGATACTTTTGGTTTCACATTCAGGTTCGCATAGAATTCGCGTAACCTGTTTGTAGAGAGGTGCATGACAACAGTCTTATGGGGGCTACCATCTTTCGGATAATTGATAATCGTGGCCAACTGGTTTCTGGGAATCAGGAAGATGTCTCCCTTTTTAAAAATGTACGAGGCATCGGCTTGTACGATTTTAGTTTCCCCCGAGATAAACCAGACCAGCATGTGATGATCGAACATGATGTCCGATTTAAAGAACTTATCCTCATACCAGGAAAGTTTAATGTCATCGGTTATATACTTTGCTTTAAATTCCATTTTGTCTTTCAGTTAATGTTCAGCAAACAATGTCTGCAAGTGAATAGTCAATTCTTATCTGCTCATTCCGGTCCCAGCAGTCTTATGTTACACGGATTGGCCTCCGTCAATGAGAAAATTAGAACCCGTAATAAATGAGGCATTTTCTCCTGATAAAAATGTGATCAGGTCTGCCACTTCACTGGCTTTTCCGAACCGCGCTAACGGAATGCTGCCAATCATTTGTTCCTCTACACTTTTATCCAGGCCAATTTTATTCATAATCTCCGTAGCCACAGGGCCAGGGCTGACGGAATTTACACGAATTTTTCGCGAAGCTAACTCAAGGGCAGCAATTTTCATTACGGCATTCAATGCTGCCTTGCTTGCTGCATATACCGATGCACTTGGTGGAGAAATGGTGGCAGACGTGGAGGATAATAGTATAACCGAAGCGTTGTCATTCAATAAAGGAATGAGTTTACTCAATGTAAAATAGGCGCCTTTGAAATTGACATCCATGATTTCATCAAACATGCTTTCCGTCATAAACTCGATGGTTGCGAATTTTGTAATACCTGCATTGATCAGTAATATATCCACTTTACCAAATTGCTGCGCAACTTCTGCTGCCAGCTTTTCAATGTCCGGCAATATGGACTGATCTGCCACTAAACCATTTACGTTTAATTCATGGGCAGCTTTTTCAATGGCTTCCTTTCTTCGACCTGTGATGATCACGTCGGCTCCAGCTTCACGCAAAGCTTTGGCTGTTGCATATCCTATTCCACTATTGCCGCCTGTTATCAAAGCAACTTTATTTTTAAAACCTGTCATAGTAGTGTCGTCAAGAAGGTGATTAAATTTTGAATGTGATGCCGGTGAGTTCTTCACTCAATGTCCACAAGCGCTTGGCACTGGCTTCGTCTAATGAATATGATTTTACTCCGGCAGACATCATGGTATCAGAAGCTAATTCAGCAACTTCACCATCCTCGCAATAAACACCTCCAATCGTGTTAAGCTTTGGAGTCGTGGCACACCACACGGTGGTGGCGGCACCTTGGGGAATAGTTTTTAACGAGGCAGCGACTTCTGGCAAGAGGTTTCCATCTGCATCGAGGAATCCCATTTTCTGAAATAATTCCAATGATGCTTCTCTTCCTAACTCGGTTCCTGCGATAGAGCCTGGATGTACGCTGTAGGCGCTTACGTTGGATGATTGTGCACGACTGTCCAACTCCATCGAAAACAAGTTAACAGCTGTTTTGGATTGACCATATCCTTGTAATGTTTCGTATTCCCGGTTTGTAAAATTCGGATCATCAAAGTTGAACGGTGCAAACTGATGACCATGCGAAGAAACATTTACAACTCGCGCACCATTTGCTTTTGTAAGTGCAGGCCATAATCTGGCTGTAAGTTGAAACTGAGCCAGGTAGTTTGTTGCTAACTGCGATTCAATGCCACGGATATCTTTGCGTAGCGGAACCCACATAATGCCAGCATTATTAATGAGTAAGTGAAGTGGTCTGCCCGAAGCGATGAACTTTTTAGCAAAGGCATCAATGGAATCAGGATTCATTAAATCCATTGCATCCAATTCTACATTGGCAATGCCATTGAGATTACGCTTTGCTTTTTCAATGTCCCTTGCAGGCACGATTACCGTGGCGCCAGCGGCTGCCAATGTTCGCGTCGTTTCCAGCCCGATGCCGGTATTACCTCCGGTGACGATGGCGATTTTTCCTGTAAGGTCGATGCCGTTAATTACTTCATTTGTTGTTGACTTGGCGTTAAACCCAGAAACCACCGGTTTCTGCATCGCTCCCTGATAATTGTTTTGTCTCATGATGTTAATTCGTTTTTGTTGAGACAAAAGTAGAAGCTCTCAAAGCCCTCGACTTTGTTTAAAAGTCCGAAAATGCTTTGTTTAAAAGTCCAGCCTTATGGGGCTAGAAAATGGGTGCCGGTTGAGACGAAAACCTTTCGTCTTCAAGACCGAGGGTATGATCTCAGACAGAAATTACTTTTCGAAGATTGAACGAATAGGAACTTCGTCTCGTGCGGATACATTGCGCAAGAGTCACGAGTTTGTGGTTAAGAGTACCAACAATGGAAGTTCGTGGGACACCTATCAGAGTTAACGACACCATTCGGAAAGTAATCAACTGTACTTCGAAAAGCTAAATCAGCGTCTCGGTACTCCGCCCACCCACAAAACACACTTTCCAAAATCCGAGTCTAAGTCGGAGCCGGTTTGAAAAGCCGCGGCAGCTCCAAAACCTAAATCAGCCAAGACTCTTCTTGCGTTAGAATTTCCCGGAACCTTCTCGTTTGTTCAACTTGTAGCCGATGAATGGGTCCTCTGTCGAGCCATCCATTTTTCAAGCAGATATTGACGATCTTCTTGATGTTGCTGATATACTTCACTGCATATTGACATAAATGATTCAAAATGGGGCAAAATGTTTCTATTCCCCGTCTCCAGAAAATGGAAGCTGAATTGCTATTGTGGTACCGTCATTCTCCTGGCTGGTCACTTGTATTTCACCATTGTGTAAATCGATAATCTGTTTGACAATGCTTAGACCCAGACCGGTAGATTGTTCTCCCTTCGTACCCGGTCTGCGAAGTTTTTTTGAGAACTTCTCAAAAACAAAGGGAAGGTGCTCGCGACTTATTCCAATTCCCTGGTCTCTTATGATGATGAATGCCGATTTTTCATTTTTACGAGTCGTTATATGGACACTCTTATTTTCCGGAGAGAATTTAATTGCATTTGAAAGAAGATTGTTGATTACTCTGGCGATTTTGGATGCACAGAACATTGCTTCGCACTGGGGAGTGAAATCCGTTACGATACCTACTTTTTTTTCTTCTGCGATTGCCTTAAATATATTAATCGATTGAAGAATGACTTTGTTAATGTCTTGGCGTTCTTTTTTTAATGTGTAAGACTCATCTTCCAATTCGGCTATTTCAATCAATTCCGCAATAATCGTTTTGGCCGACACACACATCTGTTCGTGCAGGTCGATCAGTTCGCTATAACTAGTGTCAAGAACATCTTGGAATATTTTGGCCAGCCCGCTTAACCTATTCAGTGGAGCATTCAGGTCGTGAGCCACCATGCTGAGGACTTCATTTTTTCTTTTGTTGTTTTCGTTAAGTTGGTGAAGCCTTATTTCATTTTGTTTGCTTGCAGTAATGTCCTGTTTTACGCCGATCACTCTCTCAGGGGAGCCATCAGGCTTGTAATAGATTTTACTTCTACTATTGACATAAATAATTTCGCCATTGCTTTTAATGCAGCGATATTGGCAATTGAAATCAATTTTCTTTTTAAGACAGTCGGAAAAATATTCCATCACCCATTGAAAATCGTCGGGATGGACGAGGGCTTGAAATTCTTCGACACTATATCTTGGTTTCTTCTCTAGCCCGAAGAGTTCTATGAAGTTTTCAGATCCGATCCAAGTACCAGTTTCCATATCAGTCTCATAACATCCAATCTTGGCGATTTCTTCGATCACAGGTAAAAGTTCGATAGATCCTTTTTGCATAGCTATGGACGATTGGGTGGGCTATCGAATATAGCCATTTTTTACGGGCGAATAATCGATATCTTTTGAAATTTCTGAGTTGGGCGTTGTCTTTGGTTGTGACCTAAGACGGTATGAGCGATCATGCTCACCGGATACAGCGAGATGTTTATACTGCTTCACACTTTTAAGGTCTTGTTGTGCTGTAAATGCGCCAACCGTGACGGGCTCTCCGTGCTGTGCGGGTGCTACATTCAGCATTGCCAAGCTGACAGGACTTGGGCCAGACTCTGACATTGAATTCGGTATGCTGCTGTCTGTTGTTTATAGTACTGGTATTTCGTCAGAATATATTTTTGCAATCGGTGTAAAAACTGCTGTTTGCCTTGTGGTAGACTTTTCATGACCTAATCCGGGATTTTTGGAACCCCCACATGAGTGCGGAATCAATTTACTTTACTTTTCTTAGTTTCTCCGCTGGCAGGACGGTCTCAAACGGAAACCTATACCTGGGGCAACGTAGCGCTGGGGGGTGGCGGTTTTGTAACCGGAATCATAAGTCATAAAACATCAGGCGATATTTACTGTCGCACAGATGCTGGAGGCGCTTACCCGTTGGGATGCGGCAAATTCAAAATGGATTTCTTGCTCGATTGGAATTCTGTTCCGTTCGGGATCCTCAGGGTTGAATGACATTAAGTTGTATCTTTACTTAGAGCCAAAAAAATCCAGGTACTACCCAGGAAAGTGTTTGGATACGATAGCCTTGTTCGCCTCCGATTTTGATGTATCGAATCGGTTTTGGACCAGCGATCTGGCTCTTTGGTCGTTCCCTGGTAGGGTAGCTATATCGATAGGGGAGTTCCGTTCAAATATTGATGTAAGGCCGTCGCCGTATATCAATTTACATTTATTTTGATTTAACCAACCATTCAAGTGAAGTCGTGAGAGAGCGTGTTTTTTTTGGGGCAGTGTTGCTTGCCTCTATATTTCTGGTGATTCACCCGGCTATTAAATCATTTGGACAAGAAAATCGCTTTGTCCGCATCGATGATCGGAAGGGCTTGTCACACAACTATGTAAAAACATTCTATAAGGACAGGGCCGGTTTTCTGTGGATAGGAACTGAGTCTGGTCTCAACCGTTTCGACGGTTATTCGCTAAAAGTATACCGAAACGATCCATCCGACTCTACTTCTCTTTTTAACGATGATGTGGTGCAGCTATACGAAGCACCCGGTGGAATGCTTGGCGTCCAGACATCCGTTGGACTTTGCTTTTATAATCCTGCGACCGAAACGTTCTCAACGGATTTTCGATTCCTCAGGAGATATTCAATTGCAAACCCGCGCTCCCTCATAAGTATCGTTCATGACAAAGCAGGTAACTACTGGTTTCTCTTAACGGATAATGGGCTGGTGCTTTACAATGAGGAAAAAAAAACTACGCGATCGTTCCGGCATCTTGATGACGATACGGCCACCATCATGACCAACAACGTCACTTCGGTTGTGCCTCACCCTGATGGAAGTTACTGGATAGCGCATTCCAATGGAGTTGCAGAGCATATTTTGTTCGAAAAAGGGAAACTTATCGTAGTTGATCGAATCTCTTTTTCTCCATTGGAGTCATCCGGTAAAGGTCAGTATCTTCAATGTAAATTGATGATCGACAAAGATGGAGATATCTGGTGTTATCGGTCCAATACAGATGAAGGGGTGTTTTATTATAACGCAGCGCAACGTAGCGTAAGCCACTTTGAAAAAAAATCCAAACCTGTAGCACTAAGAGACGACTTGATAACTGGCCTCGTTCAGGATAATAAAGGCAATATTTGGATTTCTTATGGCAGCGAGGGCATCGATATTCTCAACAAAAAGAATTTTGCAACAGAAAACATTTTGCATGATTCAGAAACGAACGAAACGCTGAGCGAGAATTCGACAGCCGTTATGTTTAAAGATGAAGATGGTATAATCTGGGTGGGCACCTATAAAACAGGTGTGAACTTCTTTCACGAAAGCATGATGCGTTTCCCGACTTATAGTCGACACTCAAAACCGTATGCTTTGCCTTTTGAAGATATCAATCGTTTTGTTGAAGATAAGAAAGGTAACCTGTGGCTTGGGACAAACGGTGACGGGTTGATCTATTTTGACAGGCATAGCGGACGCTTTACCAGCTACAAACACGATCCAAATAACCCTCATAGCCTGAGTAGCGATGTTGTTGTTAGTTTGTGTCTGGATCACGAGAACAAGCTTTGGATAGGAACTTTCTTTGGTGGATTAGATTGTTATGATGGCAAGACATTTACCCGGTACCAACACCATGCCGATGACTCCACAAGCCTTTCCGGTAAAAGTGTGTGGGAAGTTTTTGAAGATTCAGAACACCGGCTGTGGGTTGGCACGCTTGATGGGGGTCTTAACCTCTTTAACAGAAAAAACAGCACCTTTGCCCGCTTCTATCACCCCGGGCAAAAAGCCCTTTACTCGCCATACATCTCAACGATCTTTGAGGATTCAAAGGGCAACATTTGGTTTGGAACCTCCGTCGGCATTGATGTGCTCATGAAGGATTCCGGAAGTATCATGCATTTAGGATCAGAGCGCAATAATCCTGCATCCCTTCGAAGCGATGCGATTCGAGGTATATTGGAAGATTCCAAGGGGAGGATCTGGATAGGAACGCAGGGGGGACTTAGTCTATGGCAGAAGGAGGCCAATCGGTTTGTTAGCTTTAGCGAGAAAGATGGATTGCCTCATAATGCCATCATGTCTATGCAAGAGGATGCAGCCGGCAGGTTGTGGCTGGGAACACCGAGCGGACTGTCGTGTGCTACGGTAGTGTCTAAAAACGGTCGCATCCAGCTTGAGTTCGCCAACTACTCCGAACTCGACGGTCTGCAAGGGCAGCGGTTCAATGAAGATGCCTCCATCCGGACGAGAAGTGGAGAGCTTGTCTTTGGCGGAGTTAATGGATTCAATATTTTCAGACCAGAAGACATTGGGCATAACAAAACGATACCACGGCTTGTCCTGACCGATTTTCAATTGTTCAACCGAAGCATCCGGCCGGGAAGTCCGGATGGTGAACACTTCGTGTTGTCGTCTTCTATCACGACCAATCCTACCATCGTGTTGAGGGCAAGTGACAATGTTTTTTCGATAGAATTTGCCGCGCTCAACTTTATACAGCCCTCCAAAAACAGGTATAAATACAAACTGGAAGGATTTAACCAGAATTGGCTGGTAGCAGACGCAAGCAATCGGAGAGTTACCTTTACCAACCTGGATGCAGGTAAGTATGTGTTTCGGGTTATGGCCTCAAACAATGACGGGCTCTGGAATGAGGAAGGCATTTCACTTCCCATTGAAGTGCTTCCACCGCTCTGGAAATCCACAAAGGCTATTGTCGTTTACCTGCTCATTCTGCTGTTGTTTCTGGCCATAGCGCGTAATCTTATTCAGCAACGTGAGCGAATGAAGTTGGCCATTAAGCAACAACAGGAAGAGGCCATGCAGTCGCGTGAATTAGATAGAATAAAAACCAAGTTCTTTACCAATGTGAGTCATGAATTCAGAACTCCACTTTCGCTGATTATTTCTCCACTGGAAAAACTCAGCGAACAGGTCGTTGACCCGGCACAGCGGAGAAATATTGATCTCATTCAGAAAAATGCCAAGAGATTGTTGAATCTCGTCAATCAACTTCTCGATTTCAGAAAAATGGAGGTTCGTGATATTCGCTTTCATCCGTCAGAGGGTGATATCATCCGGTTTGTTCGTGAAACGGTTTCTTCCTTTGCTGATCTCTCTGAGAAAAAAAGTATCCGACTCACATTCGAATCAAACACCTCTTCCCTTGACGCCGTCTTCGATCACGACAAAGTCGAAAAGATCTTGTTTAATCTCCTTTCGAATGCCTTCAAGTTTACCATGGACGCCGGCGTGATTGCAGTAGTTGTAGAGGTTAACGATGCGTCCGAAAACAGTATTGTAGAGATCACTGTGAAGGACTCGGGAATCGGTATTCCTGCCGAGAAACACGAGCAGATCTTCGAACGATTCTTTCAAGACGACTTACCCAACTCTCTTGCGAACCAGGGGAGTGGCATCGGCCTGGCCATCACAAAGGAATTTGTGCGCATCCATGGGGGCACGATCCGGGTGGAAAGTGAAGTGGGGAAAGGAAGTTGCTTTATCGTGGTGTTGCCGCTGAGGAAATTGGTTCACGCTGTTTATGAAACAATACGTGTGCCCGTAAATGCAGCGATCGATGCTCCAAAAGACGATATACTGGAGTCAGGAGATAAGCCATTGGTCCTGTTGATAGAAGATAACGAAGACTTTCGTCTCTATTTGAGGGATAATCTTAAAACATGGTATGCTGTTGTTGAAGCTGCGAATGGAGAGGACGGCTGGAAAATGGCGATTTTGCAATACCCGGACCTTATCGTAACCGATGTGATGATGCCGGGCATGAATGGAATTGAGCTTTGCAAAAAAATTAAATCCGATCAGCGTGTATCGCATATACCCGTGATCCTGCTTACTGCCCGCTCGGGTGAGGAGCAGCGGCTGGAAGGGTTTGAAGTAGGGGCCGATGACTATATCCCAAAGCCCTTCAGTTTCGCGATGTTGGAGTCGCGGATCCGGAATCTGATCTCAGCCCGGAAAAATCTGCATGCATTGTTTGCCAGGAAGAACGGAATCAAGGCAAGTGAAATCCAGGTTACCTCGCTCGACGAACAATTTATTCATCGCGTGGTCCAGGCAATTGAAAACAACGTATCCGACAGTGAACTGACGGTGATGGATTTAAGTCGCGAACTGGGCGTGAGCCGGGCTCAGTTTTTCAGGAAGGTGCAGGAACTTACCAACAAATCCCCCTTAGAACTTATTCGCACCATTCGTTTGCAACATGCCGCGCAACTTCTGGAGAAAAGCCAGCTGTCTGTTTCGGAAATAGCCTATCGCGTTGGCTTCAATAACCCCAAATATTTCGCTCGTCATTTCAAGGACATGTATCACGTATTGCCGTCTGCTTACGCCAGTGGCAAGCGAAGAAGTTAGCCTGGAGCCCTTACATTGGACATTTGTTGCCCACCTTTAGGATGATTTGTTACGCTCGCCGGAATGGCGTCTGGCTATTTTTGCTGAACAAAATATTCCGGTTTGAAGCGAAAACTAAGAATGCTGCTTTTTATTGAAATGACCATGTATGTGTTGATCATTTCCATCTTTATACTGATCATTTCTATGGTGTAAAGCGAGTTGCGAATGCCGTAGCTCCCTAAGAATACGAATTGCACCCATCAAATAATACCCACTTTCGAGACTTTCGAATACCCGCTTAGACTCTATATCCCCGTGTCCAAGACGAATCAATACCGTCCATAGCGGGCATCCCACCGTAAATTTACCGCAAACGATTACAGGACAGCGACTCAGAAATCGTTAGCGATGCGGACCCAACTGGTCCGATAGGCTCGTTTCCGGGTCAAGTCGGTAAACGTTAACCTCTAAACTAAATCATATGAAAAAGAAACTCTACAGATGTTTAGGTATTTCTGTATTGATCCTGATGCTAGGGTGCCTTCAGTCCACGGCGCAGCAGCGATCTATAACAGGAGCCGTAAAAGACGTATCTGGAAACACCATGCCAGGCGTCAGTATAGTTGTAAAAGGTACTGCCATTGGCACGGTAACGGACGCTGACGGGACGTTTTCTGTTAATGCAAACCCTGATGAAACGCTCGTATTCACATTTATCGGCTACAAGCGTGAAGAAATTCTGATCACCCAACAGACCAGGCTCGATATTACATTATTTGAAGATGTAAAGTCACTTGATGAAATAGTTGTTATTGGCTATGGGGAAACGAAACGAAAAGATGTTACGGGAGCCATATCTTCGGTATCCGGTGAAGATCTCACAAAGTTGAATCCCGTTACCTTCGATCAGGCCCTGCAGGGAAAGATACCCGGCATGGTTGTACAGCAAGTCTCCGGGCAGCCCGGTGGAGGTGTCTCTATACAAATTCGTGGTATATCTTCTTTACAATCGAATAACTCCCCCTTGTATGTAATCGATGGCGTTATTGTCGGGGGAACGGCGGGTGTGCCACAGGCAGGGGCAGTCAACCAGAGCATTAATCCGCTGGCCGGTATAAATCCCTGGGAAATTGAATCTATCGATGTGTTAAAAGACGCGTCTGCCACAGCTATATATGGATCACAAGCCACGAATGGTGTCATCATTATAACCACAAAAAGAGGGAAGGTGGCAACACCCCGCATCTCCTACGATTTCAACACAGGTTTTCAGCAAATTCCGAGAGAACTTCCTACCATGGATCTCCAGGAGTTTGCTACGTTCATTAATGAAAGAAATAACGCTCCGGGTTGGGGATTTGATGCCCGGCCCGCGTTTGCCAACCCGCAATACTTAGGGAAGGGTACCAACTGGCAGCATGAGTTGTTCAGAAATGCCCCGATGACCAATCACACCGTCACTGTGAGTGGAGGTGATGATAGAACCCAATACCTGTTCTCCGTGTCTCATTTCAAACAGGACGGAATTGCGCTCGGCTCCGGGTTTAAAAGGATGTCCGTACGACTCAACCTGGATAACAAAACGACCAGTTGGTTAAAAATCGGTACCAGCCTTCAATTGGCAAATATTCAGGAGAAGGTAAATACTACCGTATCCAGTGTCGTGAGAGAAGCACTCCGACAAACGCCTGATGTACCTGTAACAAATCCGGATGGTAGCTGGGGAGGCAATGTGAATCCTAATGGTTGGGTTAACCCGACCGTAAATCCGTACGCCGTTGCGTTGATGAATAAAGATGAGATTAACCGTAACCAAGTGTTGGGGAATATATATGCAGAGATCACCTTCCTGCCAGGCCTGACGCTTCGAAATGAAGTGAACGGAACCTTTTCCACGGCTACGGAAGACCGGTTCAATCCAAAATTAGCGATGGGTAGATCGTCCGTCAATAACAATACCGGTTTCTACTATTTCGGACAGACCTCTTACACGACACTAAGAAACTATGCAACGTATGCCCATGAGTTCAACGGCAAGTTCAATGCAAACTTAATGATTGGACATGAAGCTCAACTGAACAAATCGGAAAACGTAAGCGCGAGCCGCGAAACGTTTCCATCCGAAAATGTACAAGTGATTAGCAGTGGTGATCCTGCCACAGCAAAAAACAGCGGCAGCAAAGGTCACAGCGCGCTTGAGTCATATTTCGGGCGATTGAATGTTGGATACAATGACAAATACTTGCTTACCATCAATGCACGTGCCGATGGTTCATCAAAATTCATAGCGGGAAATCGTTGGGTGAATACGTATTCCGGAGCCCTGGCCTGGAAAATCAAAAATGAATTCCTGACGACTGTAAGACAAGTAAATGAATTGAAACTACGATTGTCCTATGGTTTAACCAATAACCAGGGTATACCTGATTACTCCTATACATCTTCATTTATGACAGTGCCTACCGGTTTAACCGGTATAGCACAACTAACGCGTACTATGGGTAACCCGAGTCTGAAGTGGGAAAAAACAAAGAATACTTCAATTGGTCTTGATGGAACGCTCTTCAATTGGCGTATCGATTTCTCTGTCGATTTTTATAACCGGCGCACCGATGACCTGCTGCTTAAGGTTCCTCTGCCGATGTATAGCGGCAGCGCTGCAGACTGGTCTCCTGGATCATTGGAAGCGCCCTATGTAAACGTGGGGACGATGAACAACAAAGGATTCGATTTCAGAATCAGTTCCACCAATGTTAAGACGAGCAAATTTTCATGGAGAACGGACTTAACAGTATCGCGCAATATCAACAAGATCATTAAGCTTAATACGGACGGAGCTTCATTAATGGTGTCGAATAGTAAAACCGTTGAGGGAAGGTCTGTTGGTGAATTCTATGGTTACCAGGTAGAAGGCGTTTTTGCATCACCGACCGAATTTTTCGGTGATGAACAGAACGGAATCAAGCCCCATGCCCGGCCTGTTAACAGTGCGGGTGAGATGTATCCGGTTGGGGTGGCATCGGGAAGTATCTGGTATGGCGACCTGAAGTTTAAGGACCTGAATGGTGATGGTATCATTACTACAGCCGACCAGACTTATCTCGGCTCTCCAATTCCAAAGGCTCAACTCGGTCTGAACAATTCATTTACCTATAAGAATTTTGATTTGAATATATTCTTCACCGCCAACCTTGGTAACAAGGTATATAATCAACTGCGCATTGAGGGTGAGTCGCCCGGCACCAGCTACGGTTATTTCAAGCCCTTGAAGAACTATGCGAAGCTTGCCCTTGTCGATCCGTCCGGTTCTGCTTCAGACCCCAGCAATGTATACGTTGTAAATCCTGACACTAAAATACCAGGCCTGAGAAATGACAACACGAATGGCAATGACAGAGCATCCGATCGCTACCTGGAGGACGGATCTTTCGTTCGCTGCAAGACTATTGCCTTAGGGTATACTTTATCAGAGAAACTGCTGCAAAAAGCGCACATCAGTTCTCTACGGGTATATGTCAATGTATCCAATGCATTTCTGATAAAGAAGTATAGTGGTATCGATCCTGAAATCGGTTCATGGAATGCGCTGAGTGCAGGGTATGATAACGGTTACTATCCACAACCGCGCGTCTTTACAATAGGGGCAAATCTTCAATTGACTAAGTAAGAAGAACGCCAGCAATTTTACCATGAATCAAAAATGTATGACTATGAAATCATTCAGTACAATATTATACACTTCACTTTTTGCAATACTGTTAGTGACAGGATGCAGCGATGATTTTCTGGATCGTCCCTCACTGTCAGAATTAAATGCCGATAACTTTTATCTGACTCCTGACGAACTAAGACTGGCAACGGCAGCATTATACTCGGGAGGCCCTTGGGGCGAGTGGACGTATGCGGCTTATCTGCCGGTGGGCGATGTGTTGAGCGGAAACATGGTGCTGGGCTATAACGGCGATGCGGTTCAGTTCAACACATTCTCAGTGACGGACGCAAACGGCGGCCTCACCGCCACCTGGAAAGGGATGTACAAGGTAATTGCGCATTGCAATGCCACGATTAATGGTATTACACAAAAATCGCCCAGCACGATTTCCGATGCCATAAAAAACGCAGCGCTCGCCGAAGCAAGGTTTATTCGTGCGTATGCCTATTTCAATCTGGCCGTATTGTGGAAAGATGTGCCAATCATTGAAGATAATACCTTGCTGGTTACGTCACCGCTGGTACCGAGAAATGAAGTCAATGACGTATATCAATTTATTGTAAACGATCTGAATTTTGCAGCGAGGAATCTTCCCGCAGCAGATAAAGGAAGGGCTACCACCTGGTCAGCACAAGGTATGCTGGCAAAAGTATATTTGACGTGGGCAGCGCTTAAATCACCGGGTATTGGACAGCGTGATCAGGCACTCCTCGATCTTGCCAAACTACATGCAGGTAATGTATGTAACGGCAGCGGTTTAATGCTGTTGGGTTTTTCGTTCGATGGTCAGGGCAAGCTCGTAATCGATCCTTCTGGCTATTCGAATCTTTTCAAGACGCAGTACAACGACAACCAGGAATCATTATTTTCCCTTCAATGGCATCCCAGTACTTCGGACTGGTTAAGCGGAAACATGCTACAGCTTTACTCGTCGGGAGGGCAGGAGATATCGGCGAGCGGAACTGCTGGATGGTTTAGTATCAGCCCAACATACGATATGTATCTTCAATATTCGGAAGGAGATAACATAAGACGCAAAGCAACATTTATGTACAGGGGTGATAACTACCCTGAGCTAAATGCTGCCGGGGGTGGTTTTACCTACGCGGGTGATGCCGGTTTAAAGAAACACATTGTTGGTACCAGGGCTGACAACAGTTCACCAACGATGACGCACACTTCGTCTCCAGAACATAATGCTTTGTTAAGGCTTGCCGATGTATACCTTCTTTATGCCGAAGCTATTATGGGCAACGATACCGAAACAGTAGATATGGAAGCGATTAAGTACTTTAACAAAGTTCGTAGGAGAGCTGGTCTAGATACACTAAACAATGCAACGGACAAACTTACGGCTGATATGTTGTTTAAGGAAAGAAGAATTGAGCTTGCAGCGGAAGGCCATTTCTGGTATGACCTTGTAAGGCTTTATTACTATAATAGCAAAAAGGCTATTGATTTCCTGAACGATCAAAAAGAGAGACGTGTCACATTCACCTATAACGCAGACACGCATACAGCAACGCAAGGCAATCCCTTTGGAGATATTACCGATGCATCTGCTGGTACATTCAGGTTTCCGTTGCCTCCTTCTGAGGTAACGGCAAATCCAAAATTGGCAGAACCTCCTGTTCCTTATTCATTTAAATAGTTAAAGTATATATGAAAAAAATATTATTGACCTATATATATAACGCTTTGCTTTGTGGCGTGACGGCAGCCTTCGTGTTGTCTGCTTGCAAAGATGAAGACGAAGTAAGTGTGCCTGTTATAACCGAGATCCGAAATTATGCTGCATCGCCTGATGACACCGTAGTACAAACCATACAAGCAGGGCAGTGGGTTGTTGTCATGGGAAGCAATTTAAGTGACGTTTCTCAAGTGCTTTTTGGTGGCATTCCTGCTACGATCAATTCTACGTACTCCACCGATCAGAGTATAGTTATACAAGTTCCGTCCATACCATTTCCATCCGTTCCTAAAGATAAGCTGAATGTAATTACGGTCGCCAACAGCACCGGCATGGCTTCCTTCGAAATTAATGTCACTGGTGCACCGATTGTTTCTCACATAAGGAATAATGCAGCTTCCCCCGATGACGCAATTGTTGATGCAATCTTTCCCGATCAACAAATAAATATAGTTGGATATAACCTTAAAGGTGCTACACAAATTACATTTCAAGGTGTTGAAGCTGATTTATCCAGTGTCGTGTATACCGACTCGAGCGCGATCGTGCAGGTGCCCTCCGATTTTTCAAACGCGGATATAACACTTGCCAATATGATCAACTACACTACACCACTGGGAACTGTTGCTTTCCATATAGGAATTATAGGCCCTCCTTTGGTTACCAATATTTCGTGTGAAAATCCGAGTGAGGGATCTACCGTTTACGTTCAAGGCTACAATTTTGTGTCAATAGACAGTTTAAAGTTTGGAGGAACATTGATTTCAGATTTTGAAGCCTCACCGGATGGAAGTACTCTGAAATTTGTTGTGCCAAATTTGACGAAAAGTGGGCCGTTCATGGTAGCAACACCTGGCGGAAAGTTCAAAACAATTTTCAATGTTAATGATGCCACCACTGGAGCGTTATGCAACTTTGATGACATAAGTCCTATAGGCTGGGGTGGTTCTGGCGCAACGGTGTCGGATAATAGTGCTGACTTTCCAGGCAACAAGGGTAAATATGCAGTCCTCCAAAACGACATCGTTCCTCCCTGGGATTGGCAAGCTTGGAACGGTGGACGCATTATCATTCTTGACAAAGTGAAATGGATTCCAGCTGCAAATGAAGCTGATGCTCTTGACTTGTGGGCTGTTAAGTTTGAGATCAATGTGCCTGCCGCATGGAATGGTAATTCACTTTTCGTTTCAAGTGAAAACAATGACTACAAGATCACTTATGAGCCGTGGAAAGATGCAACGGGAAAAACCTTCAAGTTTAAAACCGAAGGATGGCAAACAATAACACTTCCGTTTTCCCTTTTCAGAAAGGGATGGGGAGGTACAATTCCTCCAACTGACCTAAAAGATCTTTTGGGGAATACTGAAAGCTGTGGTTTTGCCATTCAGACCATGAACATAGCCAGCTCAAATTCAGCCACCAGCTTAAAGGCAGCTGTCGACAATATCAGAGTTGTAAAAATCAAATAGGAAAATTGATATGATCGAGAACCGAAAGAAACCTGCAGGTTTCTTTCAATAACAAGAAACGTTTATAATAAAAAAACAACAAAAATGAAGATTAGCTGTCGATTTCAATTTCTGGTATTTTTTATCACAATTGTATTTTTTATATCCTGTAAGAAAGATGATGTAACACCTGAACTTACGGTAACGCCACTGGAGCTTGCGCTTGATGCGGAGGGTGATACATCGGAATTCTCTATCGCCACCAACGATCGCTGGACCATTACGAATGCTGCTGATACTTGGTTGGAATTGAGCCAAACGTCCGGTAACAGCGGCAGCACTACGATTAAAATCACTGTAAATAGAAATTCCACGGGTAGTTTACGCTCCAGTGTTTTGACAATCAACTCGAACAATGGTCAGGCCCGACGCCTTTCGATTTCTCAGAAGCCTACGATATATCCATCTTACAATACATCGCCTAAAGCACCCGATGCAACAGGCATGGGTAGCAACGCTGTTGAACTTGCAGCGAAAATGAAACTGGGTTGGAATATAGGGAATACGATGGAGGCGTCTGGTGGTGAAACCGGTTGGGGTAATCCTCAAATCACAGAAGACTATGTGAAGTTTGTGAAGGCGAATGGCTTTAACGCCATTCGTATTCCTTGTGCGTGGGATTGGCATCACCTGGACGACACGAAAACCGCGCGTATTAATCAGGCATGGCTCAACAGGGTTAAAGAAGTGATTGGCTATTGTGTGAACAATGATGTGTACGTTTTACTGAATATCCATTGGGATGGTGGTTGGCTGGAGAATAACATTAGTAAAGTAAAGCAGGATTCTGTCAATGCTAAGCAAAAAGCATTATGGGAGCAAATCGCTACCACCATGCGCGACTTTGATGAGCATCTCATGTTTGCCAGTGCCAATGAACCGGCTGCTGATAATGCGGAGAAGACAGAAGTTTTAGCATCGTATCACCAGACGTTTATTAACGCTGTTCGGTCGACAGGTGGAAGGAACAGCTACCGTGTTCTTGTTCTGCAGGGACCTTCGACATCCATGACATTGACACCTCAACTGATGAGCAAACTTCCTCAGGACCCGGTGGCTAATCGCTTGATGGTGGAAGTGCATAACTATTCGCCGTCACAGTTTTGCTTTCTTGCGGAAGACGTGAGCTGGGGTAAAATGGCCTACTACTGGGGTAAAGACTATCAGTCCTCCATAGAGCCGGATCGTAATTTTTTAGAAGCCTGGGATTGGGGAAACGAAGCTGCGCAACTTAACCAATTCAAGCTCGTGAAGGAGGCGTTTGTAGATAAAGGTATTCCTGTCTTGATTGGCGAATACGGTGCATACCGAAGAGATGGTCAGAAAAACGAGCCTAAGGATCTGGTAACACATAACAACGCTGTGGATTACTGGATAACGCTTGTAACTAAGCAGGCAAGGACAAATGGCATGGTCCCATTTTGGTGGGATACAGGCGCCGCGCTGGATAGGTCAAACCTTACCGTAAAAGATCAACGTACGATTGATGCTATTATGGCCGGAGCCCAGTAATTTTAACTGGCGTTTCGGTTTAAGCGAGGAAGGTGGGTATGCCGGTGATGCGAGTTTGCTGCAATGCATTATTAATGATTGTTTTTCCGGTCGGTGCTCCAAATGTTTGGAGTAAACAAATTTGCCATGCAAGCAATATTCAATTTAGCATTCGTTATGGTTGAGATTTCTTCAAGTTCAATCCCATCAGATTGGCTTCTTTTGCCATTCCTGGTCGATCAATAATTTTGATTATTTTGTCATGTTTTTCAATGAGGCCGGCTTGTCCGAAATCCTGTAACAGTCTGACCAATGTCTCCTTCGCTGTTCCAACCATATTGGCAAGATCAGTTCGTGAAAGTTTTATTTCACCCGGCCCATCCGATCGGGTGGGGGCTTTAAAATTTTCGTCGAGCATTAATAAATTGATTGCAAGTCTTTCTCGTACTGACTTGGTGGCAAGATTTGTGATGCTATTGATGTATACGCTGAACTCATGGGCAAGGGCTTTTAATAAAGTGTTTGAGAGTACCGTTGAATTACGTAGTACCTTTAAGAAATCATCCTTAGCCACAAAGGTGATTTGGGCGTCCTCAGTGGTGGCAGCCGAGTCTGGATAGAACTCTTCGCTCAAGAGTGCATGATAGCCTATCAATTCTCCTTTGCCACATAAATAGAATATTTGCTCCCCTCCCTTAGCGGTAGTCCGGTACTTTTTTACCCTTCCTGCCTTTACATAGAATATTCCTGTTGGAATGCCTCCTTCTCTGAAAATAATCTCTCCCTTCTTGTAGTGATGAGTTACGCCGGCTCCCGTCAGGAACTCCTGTTCCGCTTTTGTAAGGCTTTCAAAGAGTTGGTCCGTTTTGAGTCGCGCGTTTTCGGTTAGGAAATTTCTAGGCATCGTTGTGCACTGGTATGGGATAAAGGTGTCAATTTTCGTCAATCAAATCAATATAAGTATTGATTTAAGTCAACAAGATGCTTGAGCATTTTCAATATTATATATTTCTATGGGTCCTAAATTGCCCTCTTAGAAGGGAAAGGATTATGAGGCCATGAAAGCACGCCTGAAGGAAAACAGGTGACTCACATACCACGCCAGCGCCTGTTCTCATGTTCAGAATTATTCGAACAGCAGTACACACGTTTTCGGACGTGGAGTCAACTCTGAACGGCTTTCGTAGAACTGAAGGAAGGGCTGGATAGCGGCTCCTATCGCAAGGAGGAGTTGGTTTCGGTAGCCGAAATGGCTTCGTACAATATTTTTAAACGCTATGCTCCATTTCAGACAGACCATTCTCAACCAGATCAAATTGGCTTCGGATGAGAACGAGATTGAAAATGTAATTGATCGCTCCATTCAGCGGCTGAAGTCCAGGAACATAAACGGCCATATCATTCAGCGCTTCATCATTGTCATGAGTAAGACCCTCTATCAGGCAAAGATGGAGGGTATGTCTGAAAAAGCCGGACAAAATATGGATATCGCCATCGGTATGTTCCAGAAACTTCAAAGACCTTAAGGGCACCCGAAAAACGAACAGTACTCAGTTTCTGTCACAGGGTCCATTAAAAAAATCAGAAAAACAACATGAGGCAACTTAAAATTACCAAGCAGATCACGAATCGTGAGACTCAATCGTTGGACAAATATTTACAGGAGATCGGAAGAGTTGATCTTATTACGGCCGATGAAGAGGTGAAGCTGACACAACGTATCAAGGCCGGTGACCAGGCCGCTCTTGAAAAGATGGTAAAGGCCAATCTCAGGTTTGTGGTCTCGGTAGCTAAACAATATCAAAATCTCGGTTTGTCTTTGGGAGATCTGATCAACGAAGGCAATATCGGATTGGTGAAAGCCGCGATGCGATTTGATGAAACCCGCGGCTTCAAATTCATTTCCTACGCGGTCTGGTGGATCAGGCAATCCGTCATGCAGGCTGTTGCCGAACAGTCCAGGGTTGTTAGAATTCCTTTAAATAGGATAGGTTCCCTTAACAAACTTAACCGGACATTCTCCACCCTGGAACAAAAATTCCAGCGCGACCCTTCTGCGGAGGAACTGGCCGAGGCTCTGGAACTGGCCCCGGAAGAGGTTAGAGACACCGTGCAAATGGGAGCACGTCAAACTTCGATCAATGCCCCGTTTGTACAGGGCGAGGAAAATAGTCTGCTTGATATATTGGCAGATGATTCGGAGGATACTCCCGACTCGACGCTGATCGATAATTCCCTGCGCCGTGATGTGCAGCGCTCTCTATCTACATTGACGCAAAGAGAGTCCGATGTTATTTCCCATTATTATGGCCTCAACGATCGTCCCGTCATGTCCCTCGAAGAAATAGGATATATGTACAGTCTTACCAGGGAACGCGTGAGACAGATCAAGGAAAAAGGTATTCGCCGTCTTCGGCAAACATCCAGGAGCAAAATATTGAAGCATTACCTTGGTAAATAGCAGGGTAGGGCGGATTCATCTTCTCAGGCACCTGTAAAAAATAGTAAAAAAAATCTGAACGTGACCCAAGTCACAGTCCGGGGCTTGCCCTCCCGCTACTTTTGTATCAAATTCTATGACACATGAACAAAGTAGTATTGGGGACACTGGTCTGGAGCATTCTATGCGCCCTGTCAGTCCAAGGTCAGGTCGCGCCGCTGTCCCTGGATCAGGCATTGGAGGCCACACTCAAAAACAACAAGGAGATACATCTGGCAACGCTCGATGAAGCCGCGGCGGAAGCCAAGTATGGACAAACCAACGCGGTATTTCTACCGCAAATCAAACTCAGCTATACTGGCATGAGCAGCAACAACCCGTTAAATGCTTTTGGGTTTAAACTCCAGCAACAGGCCATTACCCAGAATGACTTTAATCCGTCTTTGCTAAACGAACCATCGGCTACACAAAATTTTGTGACGAAGGCAGAATGGCTTCAACCCATCCTGAACCTGGATATGTGGGCGATGCGCCAGGCCGCGCAGGAGCAACAACTGGCCTATGCGTTTAAAACAAAACGCACTAAAGAGTACGTGTCTTTCGAAGTGCAAAGAGCTTATGCACAGTTGCAACTGGCACATCAGGCCAAAAGTGTTTTGAAGGATGCCGTTCAAACCATTAATGCAATTTATACAGCCACTACTAATCGCTTCGAAAAAGGCTATTTGCAAAAGTCAGATGTCCTGCAGGTTGAGGTTCAGGTAAAGTCTGCCGAAAACAAGCTGGCCGAAGCAATAAGCAATATTCAAAATGCTTCTGACTACCTGGGGCTGTTGATGGGCGCTAAAGCAGGTGTCATTTATCAGGTTGACTCCATTGCCCGCATAACACCGATCGACAACACGCCGGCAGAGATACCTGTCGATCGCGCCGATTTCAGAGCCATGCAGTCTGCAGTGACCGCTCACGAAAAAATGATCAGTTCCGGTAAGATGGCGTACCTGCCGAAACTAAATGCTTTTGGCGAGTATATGATCAACGACCGTGAGGCTTTCGGTTTTGGGTCTAATTCTTATTTGGTGGGCGCACAGCTATCATGGACACTATTTAATGGCACAACTACCCGCAATAAAATTTCGGAGCAACGCATCGAACGGGATAAGACGGTGGAGCAACTCGCCCTGCAAAAGGAGCAGGCTCAACTGGAGCTGAACAAGGCTGCACGCCAATTGCAGGACGCTCTATTCGCGATACAGCGACAGGAAATTGCCGCCAGTCAATCGGCGGAGGCCCTTCGCATTGTTCAAAACCGATTTCAGCAAGGGCTGGTGACAACGAATGATGTATTACAGTCACAATCCCTTTTCGCACAACAAAAATTGCTGCTCGCGCAGGCTATTTATCAATACAATACAACCGCCGCGTACCGGCTTTTCTTGACCACGACATCCGTAAAATAAACGATTACCATGAAACGATATATTCACACTGTTAACCTTGCCTTTGTATCTCTTGTCATTCTTTCTTCCTGTTCGCATGATCAGCGGGAAGACGATGGGAAAAAGGATAGGCCCGTAACCGTGACCGTGACCACGGCAGGAAAACAGTCCGTCCACTCCGTTCAGAGTAGCGGGCAGGTTGTGTCCGGTGAAACGGCCATGATCAGTACACGTATGATGGGTTTCATAACGGACATCAAAGTAAAACCTGGCGATGAAGTGAAAAAGGGACAGCTGCTGGTTACCATCAGCAATGACGACATTCTTGCCAAACGCGCGCAGGCGCGCGCCATAGTTTCGGAAACTGAAGCGGCGCTGCGCGATGCACAAAAGGACTATGAGCGCTATACCGAACTCTTCAAGCAACAAAGTGCTTCGCAAAAGGAGTTGGAAAACATAACCCTCAATTACAACTCGGTAAAGGCAAAAGCGGAGGCAGCTCGTCAAATGCAGAATGAGGCAGACGCCATGCTCGCCTATTCGGATCTTAGAGCACCCTTTACCGGCGTGGTCGTACAAAAGAATTCAGATGCAGGTAGCATGGCCAATCCTGGGATGCCGATCCTGATCCTTGAACAATACGGAAGTTTTCAGGTCAATACTTCGGTGACTGAATCGGACATTGATCTTGTTAAGGTCGGAGCCGATGCTGAGATCATCATTGAATCTATAGGGAGATTTTTAAAGGCAA